>CAWIPS010000013.1:0-58358 GCA_963837995.1 uncultured Actinomycetota bacterium | reverse complement strand
AACGTCTGGGGCGTGTCCGGGCGGTGTGGGGGCCGATTCTGTTCCGCAGCTCCGGCGTCGAGGTCGTCGTCAGGCAGCGTGGCGGTCAACAGTCGGCTCCGGCGTCGAGGTGGTCGGCTTGGTGGTGGGCGGTTCGCGGTCTCGGGTGCGGGCGTGCCGGTGCCCCGAGCACCCTGGTGGGTGTCGGGGTCAGCGGTCGGCTGTCAGCGGGACGCGCTCTGTGGTCGGCGGTCGGCGGTCGGCGGTGTGGACGGGTCGGCGGGACGGCTCTGGGATCGGGTGGTCGGCGTGCTCCGGGGCCTGCGGTCAGGGCGGGTCCGGTGGGGTGCCGGGTGGGGTGCCGGGGCGGGTGGTGTAGAGGTGTTGGTGGGGGCTGGTCCACCGGTAGTCGCCGTCGGGGAGTCGTTGGTAGGCCCAGGTGCCTCTGGTTTTGGCGCGGTGGTGGCGGCGGCAGAGGCAGGCGAGGTTGGCCAGGCTGGTCTGGCCTGGTGGTCCGCCCTCGTCGAGGGGCTGGTAGGGGATCAGGTGGTCCAGGTCGCAGGAGCGGGCATCGATGGTGCAGCCGGGGAACACGCACTGCTGGTCGCGTAGCAGGGTGGCGTGTCGCATCCACTCGGGTGGGTCGTGGGCGTCGACGGCGTCGGTGCGGGAGGGGTCCAGGACCGGGCGGATGGTGACCTGGTGGGCGCGGTGCAGCCAGTCGCCCAGCAGGCCCAGGGTGACCCCGTTCAGCTTCTCCACCCGCACCCCACCACCCCCACCAGCACCGGCACCGGCTGGGGTGTGGGTGGCGAGGTCGGCGGCGGTGACGTGCACATACACGGTCACCCCGGTCCCGGACCTTCCCTGGACGCCCGCCGGTCCCGCCGATCCTGCCGCTGAGCCGGGGTCGCCGGCCGCACCGGCCCCGCCGTCGGCCGGGACGCCGCCGCCGGCCGGGTCGTTGCCGCCGTCGGCCGGGACGCCGCCGTCGGCGTGGTCGCTGTTGGGGTGGGGGGTGTCGGGGTCGCCGAAGAGGGTGAGGGTGTGTTGGGGGTGGGCGAGCATGCCGAGGGCCCGGGAGCGGCGGATGTGCAGGCTGTGCGGGTCGCCGAGGCGGCCGAGCTGGGTGGCGATCGTGCTGATCTGGGTGTCCAGGTCGAGGGCGTCGAGGAGGTCCAGGGTGGCGGTGAGGTCGGCGGTGGCGCCGGTGTCGGTGCTGGTGGAGTAGGCGAAGGTGACGTGGCGGGCTTCGAGGGCGGCCTCCTCGCGGCCTTCGGCCTGGTCGGGGTCGCACCGGTTGATCGCCAGGGTCAGGACCGGACCCAGGAAGGTGGGCAGGTGGCCGCGGGCCCCGGCCACCGCGAGGTGCCGGTCCACGAACCCGACCGCCGCGATCGAGAGGAAGCTGGTCTCCCGGGCGACCCGGCGGGCCTTCCAGGCCTGCAGTCGTCCGGTCTGGACCAGCGCCCACAGTCGGGGCAGCCGGTAGCGCAGCTCGAGGGTCTCCCCGACCAGTCCCAGCCCGGCCCGGTAGGAGATCCCCAACGCGGCGGCCAGGGCCAGCACCCCGTCCTCGGTGACCTCCGGGCAGCCGACCCCAGCGATCGGCACCCGCGACGACGACCCTCCTGTCCCGGTGGGCACCCCTTGCAGGGGCCGGTCGTGGCCCGGGTCGTGGGCCGCGGTGTCCGGGTCGAGCACCGGGTGCAGGTCCACCAGGTGCACCACCGAGGCCAACAGGCCCGCCTCGGCCGCATCCGCGGTCCGCCGCTGCCCGACCAGCAGGTCCAGCACCCCCACCGCATCCACACCCCGCAGCTCCGGCGACACGCGACGCGACGGCGACGGGACGGCGACGACGACGACGCGACGGCGACGGCGGCGGCGGCGCGGCGAGCGTGGTCTCGGTCATGGAGACAACTCTCCCAGCGACCACCGACAGAACCGCCCCCAAAACGACCCCACGGCCCGCACCCGGAACAACTTCTTGAGGTTTTACCTTGGCCGCGTCCGGACACGCGAGGAAGCAGAACCGGCGAGCGCCCCGGCGTGACAAGGCGACGTCCGTCGGGACACGAATCGCCGCGACGTACGGATAGGGTGCGCCTGTGCGCGACCAGCCCGAACAACAGGCGCCGCCGGTCCAGCGGCTTCGGGTGCGCTACGCCAAGAGGGGCAGGCTGCGCTTCACCAGTCATCGGGACTTCTCTCGGGCCTTCGAGCGAGCCATCGTGCGGGCCAGGGTCCCGATGGCCTACTCCTCCGGCTTCAACCCGCATCCCAGGATCTCCTACGCCGGGGCCTCACCGACTGGCGCGGCCAGCGAGGCGGAGTACCTCGAGATCGGGCTCGCTCAGCAGACAGATCCCGGACTGGTGCTCGCCGCTCTCGACGAGGCGTTGCCGGACGGCCTCGACGTCCTGGAGGTCGTCGTGTCGCGGAGAGGGTCCTTGTCCGACCTGCTGGAGGCCAGCGTATGGCGCACGCAGGTGCCGGACATGTCGTCGGACCACGCCGTGAAGGCGGTCTCGGCGTTTCTCGCTCGGGACGAGGTGCTGGTCGAGCGGATGACCAAGAAGGGGATGCGTACCTTCAACTGCCGTGAGGCGGTCGTCGCTCTGACAGTGGCGCAGCCGACCGAGTGGCCCACCGAGCAGCCGACCGACCGACAGACCGACGAGCCGATTGCCGAGGGCGGCGACACGGAGTGTGCGATACTCGAGATGGTCTTGCGGCACGGAACCCCGACCGTGAGACCCGACGACGTCCTCGCCGGACTCCGTAGCCTCTCCGGACTCGAGGCAGTGGCCGCTCCTTTGCACGAGCGACTCGCCCAGGGCCCGCTGGACATGGTGACCGGCACGGTGGGTGACCCGTTGGCACTTGACCGCGACACGGCATGACCGTTGGTGACAGCAGCGGACGTGCCCGCTGACCGCGGACGGTCCGACAGGTCCTCCATGTGACGCTTAGCCGGAGAACGTCGCCGCCGCTCCGCACCACACGCTGGTGCGAGGGGACTCCCGCAAGCTTGCGTCGGACCAGTTTCCCCTGGTCAGGCGACTGACACACTCCCGTGCGGACGCCGGTCATCCGGTGTCCCGGGGGCCTAGGAGAGCAATGCTCGACGAGAACGACAGCACAACCACACCCACCTCATCGGACCAGGCAGCCGATCGGGACGAGACCCCCGCTCCTCCGCTTGCCGACGACCAGCCGGTCGACTCCACGGCACCCGACCCCACGGCACCGGACTCCCAGGTGCCGGACCCGGCGGCGGAGGGCTCCGTGGCCGCTGACTCCATGGCCCAGGACTCGGCAGCTCACAACCAGGCGGACCAGGGCGAGGACGCCCCGGCGGTCCGCAGAACTGCCCGGAAGGCGACCCGGAAGGTGGGCGCGCGCGCCACCAGCAAGGCGGCCACCACCCCCGAGGAGCCGGCCCACCGAGCTGCCGAGCAGGGCGCCGAGCTGTCGGCGGCCCAGCTGTCCGAGGACGCCGCCCCGGCTCCCGGGAACGACGAGTCAGGTGATCCTCTCGAGGCCGCCACCGTGAAGGCGCCGAGAAAGACGGCCAAGAAGGCCGCCGCGAAGAAGGCCACCACCAAGAAGACGGCCGCGAAGAAGGCCACCACCAAGAAGGCCGCCAGCAAGAAGGCCGCCACAGGGAAGTCCGTCCCAGCCACTGCGGACCTCGACACGCCCCCGGCCGGGGAACCGGCCACCCAGGACCCGACCGCCGACCGGGACCTCCACGGCGAGAGCGGCCACCGACGAGGTGACCAGCGACGACGCGGCCATCGATATGGCGGCTATCGACGAGGTGACCACAGACGACCTGACCACCGACGCGGCAGCCGGCGATCTCCAGTCGCCAGGCGCAGTGCCCGACAGCACGGACCATGCAGCCGCGTCCTCGGCGCCCGCGGCACCCCGGGTGGCTCCCCCTTCCCTGTTGTTCCAGGCCCCTGACCCGGTGGCGCCCCCGAAGCGGACCAGGAGGAGGGTCGGGTCCTCGTCGGCTCCCGCGGTCGAACCGGACCGACCGACGACGGCGGACCAGGAGGACGGCGCCCCGAGGGACACGGGCACCGGTGCTGACACGCACGACAGAGCGGGCACCGACGCCACGCAGCCCGACCACGAGCTCGAGACCACGCAAGCCGGCACCCCGGACACCGGCGACAAGGACACCAACAAGGACACAGCCGACAAGGACACAGCCGACAAGGACACCGACAAGGACTCCGGCGACGCGGACACCGACAAGGACTCCGGCGACGAGCAGGGCGGCAACCGTCGACGTCGACGTCGGGGCGGCCGCCGTCGCCGCCGCGGCGGCGGGTCCGACGGCGATGCCGAGGGGGCGAACAGCGAGGAGGACGGCGATGACGCCGAGTCCGACTCGCCGGCCAGCGGCGAGTCCGACGGGGACGAGTCGTCGGGAGGACGCCAGGGCGGCCGGTCCGGTCAGCGCGGAGGCCAGAAGGGGGGCGGACGCAACGCCAAGACGTCCGCTGCCAAGGAGCAGGGCCAGGCCGAGGACCAGTCCGACGACAAGTCCGACGGCAAGTCCGACAACAAGTCCGACGGCAAGGCGGGGAGCAAGGCAGGGGGTCGACGCGGCTCCGGACCCGACGAGGGCGACGACGCGGACAGCCAGGACGAGAGCACCGGGACCAGGCGTCGCAGGCGACGCCGGCGCACCGGCGAGGAGGGTGACACGGCCTCCGACGAGCCCAACACCGTGGTGCGGGTGCGCAAGCCCCGCACCGCCGAGGACGAGATCACCAGCCTGCACGGCTCCACCCGCCTCGAGGCGAAGAAGCAGCGTCGTCGCGAGGGCCGCGAGGCCGGTCGCCGTCGGGCTCCGATCGTCAGCGAGGCCGAGTTCCTGGCCCGGCGCGAGGCCGTGGAACGGGTGATGGTGATCCGGCAGCGCGAGGACCTCACCCAGATCGCCGTACTCGAGGACAAGGTGCTCGTCGAGCACTACGTCGCCCGCGAGTCGCAGACGTCGCTGATCGGCAACGTCTACCTCGGCCGGGTCCAGAACGTGCTGCCCTCGATGGAGGCAGCGTTCATCGACATCGGCAAGGGCCGCAACGCGGTGCTGTACGCCGGTGAGGTCAACTGGGACTCGCTCGGCGCCGGCAACGGCCCGCGCAAGATCGAGCAGGTCCTGAAGTCCGGCCAGCCGATCCTGGTGCAGGTGAGCAAGGACCCGATCGGCCACAAGGGCGCCCGGCTGACCAGCCAGATCAGCCTGCCCGGCCGGTTCCTGGTCTACGTGCCCGACGGCACCACCAGCGGCATCTCCCGCAAGCTGCCCGACACCGAGCGCAGCCGCCTCAAGGCGCTGCTCAAGGAGATCGTCCCGGGCAGCGCCGGGGTCATCGTGCGGACCGCCGCTGAAGGCGCCTCCGAGGAGGAGCTGACCCTCGACGTGGAGCGGCTGACCGCCCGGTGGGCCGACATCGAGAGCAAGATCGCGAAGGGCAACGCTCCACAGCTGCTGTACGGCGAGCCGGACCTGACCCTGAAGGTCGTGCGCGACCTGTTCACCGAGGACTTCGCCAAGCTGGTGATCTCCGGTGACGAGGCGTGGGACCTGGTCGACGGCTACGTCAAGGAGGTCGCACCGGACCTCGAGGAGCGTCTCGAGCGGTACACCGGTGACGAGGACGTGTTCGCGGCGTTCCGGGTCGACGAGCAGATCGCGAAGGGCCTGGACCGCAAGGTCTGGCTGCCCTCGGGCGGATCGCTGGTGATCGACCGCACCGAGGCGATGACGGTCGTGGACGTCAACACCGGCAAGTTCACCGGCTCCGGCGGCAACCTCGAGGAGACGGTCACCAAGAACAACCTCGAGGCCGCGGAGGAGATGGTCCGCCAGCTCAGGCTGCGCGACATCGGGGGCATCATCGTCGTCGACTTCATCGACATGGTGCTCGAGAGCAACCGTGACCTGGTGCTTCGCCGCCTGGTCGAGTGCCTGGGCCGCGACCGCACCCGTCACCAGGTCGCCGAGGTCACCTCGCTCGGCCTGGTGCAGATGACCCGCAAGCGGATCGGCACCGGCCTGGTCGAGTCGTTCAGCGAGACCTGCGAGCACTGCCAGGGCCGCGGCGTGGTCATCCACCACGAGCCGGTCGAGCCGCGCAGGACCCCTGACGACGAGCCGCGCCGCGGTCGCCGGGGCCGCGGGCGAGGCGGTGACGGCGACGAGGCCTCCGGCGGCGGCAGTCGTGGGAACGGCCGGACACCCGCCCCGGTCGTCAAGGCTGCGCCGTCCCCGAAGGACATCGCCGCCATCGCCAAGCACGACCCCCGGCCGGTCACCGCGGAGGACGGCGCACAGCTCCCGTCGGTCGACGTACCCCTCGGCGCCGTCCCGGACGCCCTGGTGCCCACCGAGAGCCCGGACGATCGGAAGGACGACCGGCAGGACGATCGGCAGCGCGTGTCCGAACCCGCCCCGCCGGCGCCGGACGACGACTCCGCGCCTGCTCCCGTCCCGGTGGCCCCCAGCGAGCCGGCCGCCACCTCGGACGCTGCCGCGGACCACTCGTCCGGCGATTCGTCCGGCGATGCCGGCGCCGGCCTGGAGGCGGCCCCCACGCCGCCCGTGCCCGCCGGGCCTCGCCTGGTCACCTCCACCCGCCGACGGGTGGCCCGGCGACCGGCCGGTCCGCCTGCGGGAGGGACGGCGGTCGTCATCACAGCCGACCCCGACGGCACCCACTCCGACGGCACCCATCCCGACTGCCCCGCCTCAGACCCGCAGCCGGGGTCCGACGGTGCGGTCGACGACGAGCAGGGCACCCTGGTGGAGGCCGGCCGGGCCGAGCAGGCCCATGTGCCGGTGAAGAAGAGGGGACGGCACTGACCGGGGCCGGCTCGGCGCCGTTTTGACCCGTCGGGGCGCGGTTGAGTAGACTTCTCAGTCGGTGCTGGATGCACCGTCGTGCGCGTACGGCGCAACGCCCCCGTCCCAGATGCGAAGGCGTGGTGAGCGTGCCGCGACGCGCGACAAGAGCTCGTGAATCGACGAAGAGAGTGAGACCGCGGTGTACGCGATCGTGCGCAGTGGCGGCCAGCAGCAGAAGGTGTCTGTCGGCGACGTCATCGAGATCGACAAGGTCGCCCAGCAGGTGGGCGACTCCGTGAGCCTGCCCGTGGTCATGCTGGTGGACGGCGAGAAGGTCACCACCGGCTCCGAGGCGCTCGGCCAGGCCTCGGTGACCGTCGAGGTCCTCGGTGCGACCAAGGGCCCGAAGATCACGATCATGAAGTTCAAGAACAAGACCGGCTACCGCAAGCGCCAGGGGCACCGGCAGAAGTACACCCAGGTGCGCGTCACCGACATCAGCGCCTGACCACCCCGACCCCCCGCCGACCAGCACCGCCGACCAGCACCGGCCCAGCACCCGAAGGAACGAACCCATGGCACACAAGAAGGGCGCAGCCTCGACCAAGAACGGTCGGGACTCCAACTCCCAGCGGCTCGGTGTCAAGCGCTACGGCGGGCAGCTCGTCAACGCCGGGGAGATCATCGTCCGTCAGCGCGGCACCCACTTCCACCCCGGCACCGGCGTCGGGCGCGGCGGGGACGACACCCTGTTCGCACTGGTCGGCGGGAACGTGGAGTTCGGCAGCAGGCGTGGTCGCCGGGTCGTGAACATCGTCCCGTCCCCCGTCCCGGCCTCCTCCTCGAGCTGACCTCGCCGGAGCTGATCCGCAGCCACACCTGATCCCCTCGAAGGGGCGTCCTGCGAACAGCCGCAGGGCGCCCCTTCGTCGTTCGTCAGCACCCCACACTCGTCCGCAGACCAGACCGGGAAGGAACCCGATGGCCGTCCCCACCTTCGTCGACCGGGTGTCCCTGCAGGTCACCGCGGGCCGCGGCGGCAACGGGGTGGCCTCGGTGCACCGGGAGAAGTTCAAGCCCCTGGGCGGACCCGACGGCGGCAACGGCGGGCCGGGCGGCAGCATCATCCTGCGCGTGGACCCCGACGTGACGACGCTGGTGGACTACCACCACAGCCCGCACCGCCGCGCCGAGCACGGCGGTCAAGGCGCCGGCGGCCACCGCAACGGGGCCCACGGGGCGGACCTGGTGCTGCCCGTGCCCGACGGCACCGTCGTCACCGACGACCACGGTGCCGTGGTCGCGGACCTGGTCGGAGCCGGCACCGAGATGGTCGTCGCCGCCGGCGGTCACGGCGGCCTCGGCAACGCCGCCCTGGCCTCGTCCAAGCGCAAGGCCCCCGGCTTCGCGCTGCTCGGCGAGCCCGGGGACGACCTGACCGTGGGTCTCGAGCTCAAGGTGGTCGCCGACATCGGTCTGGTCGGCTTCCCCAGCGCAGGCAAGTCGAGCCTGGTCGCTGCGCTGTCCCGGGCCAGGCCCAAGATCGCCGACTACCCGTTCACCACCCTGGTCCCGAACCTCGGCGTGGTCACCGCCGGAGACACCACCTTCACCGTCGCCGACGTGCCCGGCCTGATCGAGGGCGCCAGCCAGGGCCGCGGTCTCGGACACGACTTCCTGCGCCACGTGGAGCGGTGCGCCGCCCTCGTGCACGTCATCGACACCGTCACCTTCGAGCCCGACCGCGACCCCCTGTCCGACCTCGACGTGATCGAGCGGGAGCTGGCGTCGTACGGCGGCCTCGAGGACCGACCCCGCCTGGTGGCGCTGAACAAGGTCGACGTCCCGGACGGGCGCGACCTCGCCGAGATGGTCACCGAGGACCTCCGCGCCCGGGGCCTGCAGGTGCTGTCGGTCTCGGCGTCCAGCCACGAGGGCCTGCGGGAGCTGTCCTTCGCGATGGCGCAGATCGTGTCCCGCGCCCGCGCCGAGCGCCGGCCGGCCCAGCCCACCCGCATCGTGCTGCGGCCGCGCCAGAGCGACGGCGGTCCCGAGTTCAGCATCAAGGAGACCGGTGAGGGCTGGCGCGTGCAGGGCACCAAGCCGGAGCGGTGGGTGCGCCAGACCGACTTCAGCAACGACGAGGCGGTCGGCTTCCTCGCCGACCGGCTCAACCGGCTGGGGGTCGAGGACCGGCTCCTGGAGCTCGGTGCCCGCGAGGGCGACGCGGTGCTGATCGGCGAGGCCGACAACGCCGTCGTCTTCGACTTCCGGCCCCTGGTCGAGACCGGGGCCGAGCTGCTCGGCCGCCGAGGTGAGGACGCCCGGCTGGAGGAGTCCCGGCCGGCCGCCCAGCGCCGTCGCGACATCGATGCCGCGATGGCCGCCCGGGCCGAGGGCGAGACCCGCGCCGACGTGGCCCGCCGTCTCTCCGGCGCACCCGAGGAGCCGCGGACCGGGCAGGACGACGGTCCGCCGCCTGCCGGATGAGCACCCGCCAGCAGGTCGCGACCGCCTCCCGCATCGTGGTGAAGGTGGGGTCCTCGTCCCTGACCACGACCGCCGGGGGGATCGACCCGGGACGGGTCCGGGCGCTGGTCGACGCCCTGGCCGACGCCCGCAGCCGGGGCGCCGAGGTGGTGCTGGTGTCCTCGGGCGCGATCGCCGCCGGTCTCGCCCCGCTGGGACTGCCGCGCCGTCCGCGCGACCTGGCCACCCAGCAGGCGGCCGCGTCGGTGGGCCAGGGCCTGCTGGTCCACGGCTACCACGAGCAGTTCGCCCGGCACGGGATCGTCGCGGGTCAGGTGCTGCTCACCGCCGACGACGTGACCCGCCGCAGCCACTACCGCAACGCCTACCGGACCTTCGCGAAGCTTCTCGAGATGGGGGTGCTGCCGGTCGTCAACGAGAACGACACGGTGGCCACCTCGGAGATCCGGTTCGGCGACAACGACCGGCTGGCCGCCCTGGTGGCGCACCTCGTGCACGCCGACCTGCTGCTGCTGCTCAGCGACGTCGACGGGCTCTACGACGGCAACCCGGCACGCGGGGAGGCCACCCTGCTCCGCGAGGTCCGCTCGGAGGCCGACCTGCTCGACGTACAGGTCGGGCGGGCCGGTGCGGCCGGCGTGGGCACCGGCGGGATGGCCACCAAGGTCGAGGCCGCCCGGATCGCCACCGGAGCCGGCATCCCGGTGGTCCTCACCGCGGCGGCCCATGCGGCCGCTGCGCTGGCCGGCCGGCCGGTCGGCACCGTCTTCCACCCGACCGGCCGTCGGCGGCCCACGCGACTGCTGTGGCTCGCGCACGCCACCGAGCCCAAGGGCCGGATCGCCCTGGACGCGGGCGCCGTGCGGGCCCTCACCGAGCGTCGGGCCTCGTTGCTGCCGGCCGGGATCACCGGAGTCACGGGCGTGTTCGTGGGCGGGGACCCGGTGGACCTCGTCGACCCGCAAGGGGTTCCGGTGGCCCGGGGACTGGTCAACTACGACTCCGAGGAGCTGCCGGGCCTGCTGGGGCGCTCGACGCGTGACCTGGCTCGCGAGCTCGGCGCGTCCTACGAGCGGGAGGTCGTGCACCGCGACGACCTGGTGCTGCTGCCTGCCCCGTGAGGGCATTGGCTAATATGCCACCGACCACGACCTCGGAGAGCAGACTAGGGAGGTCGCCCCGGTGAGCAGCAACCCGACTCAGGGTCGGCTCCGGTCCCCGCTGACGGGCAGCTTCGGGGCGTCCGAGGGGTGGTGTCGGTGACGGAGCCGGGACGGCTGTGGCACGTGACCGTGACGGTCGCCGGCGACAAGGTCGAGCCGCGCATCGTGAACAACGCGCTGCGCCGCCTCAACGACCAACGGCCCTTCCTGCACTCGCTGAGGTACGCCGCCGGGTGTGCCGAGTTCCAGTACTGGGAGGAGGCGTCGACCCTGCTCGACGCCTCGTCGCTCGCCCTGCGGGTCTGGAACGAGCACCGCGAGTCCGAGAGCCTGCCGCACTGGGAGGTGGTCGGGCTCGAGGTGCTGGAGCGGACCATCTTCCTCTCCCGCGGTCTCGACCGGACGGTGGACCTCCAGCTCCGCCACGTGACACCCCTGCCGTTCTGAGGCGTACGCCGCCTACGCTGGCGTCATGACCGGGACCAGCCAGGACGTCGCCAGCCAGGACGTCACTTTCGAGACCGTCGCCCGCCGGGCCCGCGAGGCGGCCCACGAGCTCGCCCTCGCCACCCGGGCCGCCAAGGACGCCGCCCTGCACGCGATGGCCGACGCCCTGGTCGCCGCGACCGACGACGTGCTGTCCGCCAACGGCCAGGACGTGGCAGCCGCCCGCGCCCAGGGCACCGCCGACGGGCTGGTCGACCGGCTGCGGCTCGACGAGGGCCGGGTCGCCTCGATGGCCCGGGGCCTGCGCGACGTGGCGGACCTGCCCGACCCGGTCGGCGAGGTGGTGCGCGGCTCGACCCTGGCGAACGGCCTCGAGCTGCGTCAGGTGCGGGTGCCCTTCGGCGTGGTGGGCATCATCTACGAGGCCCGGCCGAACGTCACCGCGGACGCAGCCGGCATCTGTCTCAAGTCCGGCAACGCCGTGCTGCTGCGCGGCTCCTCCAGCGCCCGGCGTCCAACCGCGCCGTCGTGTCCGTGCTGCGGGACGCCGCCGCCTCCACCGGGCTTCCCGCCGACGTCGTCCAGCTCGTGCCGGGTGAGGGGCACGAGGGCGCCAAGGCGCTGATGCGGGCCCGGGGGCTCGTCGACGTGCTGATCCCGCGCGGTGGGGCCGGGCTGATCCGCTCCGTGGTCGAGGAGTCGACGGTGCCGGTCATCGAGACCGGCACCGGCAACTGCCACGTCTACGTCGACGCCGCCGCCGACCTCGACCGTGCGCTGGACATCGTGCTGAACGCCAAGACCCAGCGCCCGTCGGTGTGCAACGCCGCCGAGTCCCTGCTCGTGCACGCCGACGTCGCGGACGCGTTCGTCCCGCGGGTCGTGGCAGCGCTGCAGGACGCCGGGGTCACCGTGCACGGCGACGAGGTGTTCGCGACCCACGACGGCGTGGTGCCGGCGACCGAGGACGACCACGCCGCGGAGTACCTCTCGCTCGACATCTCCGCCTGCGTCGTCCCCGACCTGGACGCGGCGGTCCGGCACATCCGCGCCTACTCCTCGGGACACACCGAGGCGATCGTCACCGACTCCCAGAGCGCCGCCCGCCGGTTCGCGGCCGCGGTGGACTCCGCCGCTGTCATGGTGAACGCCTCGACGCGGTTCACCGACGGCGCGGAGTTCGGCTTCGGTGCCGAGATCGGCATCTCCACCCAGAAGCTGCACGCCCGGGGGCCGATGGGGCTGCCGGAGATGACCTCGACGAAGTACGTCGTCATCGGCGACGGCCAGGTCCGCTAGCCCGCTGCCGTCGGCGACCGGGATGACGCGCACCGTCGGTGTCGAGGAGCGCCGCACGCGGCTGGCCCGCCGGCACCGGCTGGTCGGCGAGGAGCGCACCGACGACGTCGCCGCGATCGCCGACTCGGTCGTCGCGCTGCACTCCTCCGACCCGGTGACGGTGTACCTCTCGGCGATGGTCCGGATGCGGCACCCCTCGGTGGAGGCCGTCGAGCGGGCGCTGTACGTCGACCGGGCGGTCGTCCGCCACCACGCGATGCGCCGGACGCTGTGGGTGGCCACGCCGGACGTCGTACGCCTCATGCATGCCGCGGCCACCCGCAGGCTGGTGGGGCCCGAGCACCGGCGGACGGCGAAGCTGCTGGCCGACAACGGAGTCGACGACCCGGACGGCTGGCTGGCCGACGCCCGCCGCCGGGTGCTGGCAGCACTGGAGGAGCACGGGCCGATGACGGCGCGGGACCTGGGCAGGAAGGTGCCGGCGCTGCGCCAGGAGATCGTGATGGCGCCCGGCAAGGCCTACTCCGCGACCGTCTCCGCGCACACCCGGGTGCTGCTGAACCTCGCCTTCGAGGGTCACCTCGTCCGGACCCGGCCGACCGGGAGCTGGGTCAACGGCGCCTACACCTACGCCGACATGGACTCCTGGCTCGGCGCCGAGCCCGGGTCCCGGACCCTGGATGCGCTGACCGAGCGGGAGGCGGCCCGCGACCTGGCGCTGCGATGGCTGCGCGCCTTCGGGCCCGCGACCACCAAGGACCTGCAGTGGTGGATGGGCTGGACGGTGGCGACCACGAGGACGGCGCTGGCCGACTGCGAAGCGGTTCAGGTGCGTCTGGACGGTGGCCCCGGCTGGCTCGCGCCGGGCGACGAGGAGCCGCCCGAGCCGGTGGATCCCTGGGTGGCACTGCTGCCGGGGCTCGACCCCACGACGATGGGCTGGAAGGAGCGCGAGTGGTACCTCCCCGCGGCGGCCACGGACGCCTTCGACCGGATGGGCAACGCGGGACCGACCATCTGGGCCGACGGCCGCGTCGTGGGCGTGTGGGACCAGCGGCCGGACGGGGAGATCCGCACGCACCTGTTCACCCCGCTGACCGATGCGCAGCAGGCCGAGGTGGCGCGGCGGGTCGGCGACCTCACGGAGATGATCGGGCCGACCAGGTTCACCGTGCGGTTCCCCAGCCCGGTGTCCACCGCGCTGCGGGCCTGAGCGTCTAGGCTGGCGTGCATGCCGGCTGCCACCGTGGAGGACCTCGACGCCCTCGACGTGTGGACCCATCCCGAGCGGGAGCGCGTCGGCACCTCGGCGACCGTGATCACCTTCGTGCGCACGGTGGTGTCGGTGGTGCTGGCCGGGCTCGCGGCGCGCGACCAGAGCATCACGCTGCTGGTCGTCGCCCTGGTCGTCTACTGGGCCGGCGACAGCCTGGACGGGTTCGTCGCCCGGATCCGCGGGTGCGAGACCCGGATGGGCGCCGTGCTGGACATCCTCAGCGACCGCTTCTGCGCCGCCGCGTTCTACCTCGGCCTGGTCTGGCTCCACCCCGAGTACACCGTCCCGGTGTTCATCTACCTCGGCGAGTTCATGGTCATCGACTGCTTCCTGTCCCTGGCGTTCCTCGCCTGGCCGGTGCGGAGCCCCAACTACTTCTACGTCATCGACCGGACGCTCTGGCTGTGGAACTGGTCCAAGCCCGCCAAGGCGGTCAACTCCTCGATGTTCGCGGTGCTGCTGCTGGCCACCGGCTGGGTGTGGCCGGCGGCCACGATCGCGACCGCGCTGCTCGTCATGAAGAGCCTGTCCCTGGTGCGCCTGGGACGGATCGGCCTCCCGGTCCCGACACGGTAGGATCCTCGCCATGCCAGCTGCCCCGCTCCTGACCCTCGCCGCAGAGGGCGCTCTCTCCGGTGTCAACCACTGGTTCGTGGGCGCCGGCGTGCTGATCCTGCTGGCGTTGGCGATGTTCGCCCTGCTGGCCTTCGGCGCCGGGCGGGACCACTCCTGAGCACCGGCTGCACTGTGACGAGCGCGTGACCGATCCGGGTCCGGACACCGTCGCGGTCGACGCGCGGGCGCGGGCCCGGCGTCGGATCGGTGTGATGGGCGGCACCTTCGACCCCATCCACCACGGCCACCTGGTCGCCGCCAGCGAGGTGCAGTCCTGGTTCGACCTCGACGAGGTCGTCTTCGTCCCGACCGGGCAGCCCTGGCAGAAGCAGACCCGGCAGGTGTCGGCGGCGGAGGACCGCTACCTGATGACGGTGATCGCGACCGCGTCGAACCCGCGCTTCTGGGTGTCCCGCGTGGACATCGTCCGGGAGGGTCCGACGTACACCATCGACACGCTGCGCGACCTGAGCGCGGAGCTGCCCGACGCGGACCTCTACTTCATCACCGGCGCCGACGCGCTCTCGGACATCTTCACCTGGCGCGACGCCGACGAGCTGTTCGACCTTGCGCACTTCGTGGGCTGCACGCGGCCCGGCTTCACGATGGACCGGTCCACCCTGAAGGGCATCCCCGAGGAGCGGGTGACGATCGTCGAGATCCCCGCACTGGCCATCTCCTCCACCGACTGCCGCAAGCGCCACGTCCGCGGGGAGCCGGTGTGGTACCTCGTGCCCGACGGGGTCGTGCAGTACATCAGCAAGTACTCCCTCTACGCCCCGAGCACCCAGCCGACCAAGAAGCTAGGACCGACCTGATGAGCGCAACCGACCGGGCCCTCGAGCTCGTCCGCACCGCCGCCCAGGCTGCCTCGGACAAGCTGGCCGAGAACATCGTGGCCTTCGACGTCTCCGAGCAGCTGGTGATCACCGACGCGTTCCTGCTCTGCTCCGCACCGAACGACCGGCAGGTCAAGGCGATCGTGGATGCGATCGAGGAGGAGCTGCGGGCCATCGGTGCCAAGCCGGTACGACGCGAGGGTGAGCGCGACGGACGCTGGGTGCTGCTGGACTACGCCGAGGTGGTGGTGCACGTCCAGCACGAGGAGGAGCGTTCGTTCTACGCCCTCGAGAGGCTGTGGCGGGACTGCCCGCTGATCGCGCTGCCCGACACCGTCACCTCCGGCCGGAGCCGATGACCGGTCGGCGTCTGCTGCTCCTCCGGCACGGCCGCACGGCGTGGAACAGTCTCGGGCGCGCCCAGGGGCATGCGGATGTGGGGCTCGACGAGGTCGGGCATGCCCAGGCGGCCGCCGTCGCCTCGCACCTGGCCTCCCTGCGACCGGCCGCCCTGTGGACCTCGGACCTGGCCCGGGCGCGGCAGACCTGCGCCTATCTCGAGCGCGCCACCGGGCTCTCGGCGAAGGTGGACGAGCGGCTGCGCGAGTTCGACGTCGGGGCCCGGCAGGGAATGACCGGTGAGCAGTTCCAGGCAGCGTTCCCGGCGGCGTACGCCGCCTGGCGGGCCGGTGGGGCCGGTCCGGACGGTCAGGCCGGTGAGGGTATGGCCCGGGTGCCGGGCTCCGAGGTCGCCACCGAGGTGGCTGCCCGGATGGCCTCGGCCCTGACCGAGAGCCTCGGGGCGCTGGCGCCGGAGGAGACCGGGATCGTGGTGACGCACGGCGCGAGCCTCAAGGTGGGTCTGGTCGCGCTGCTGGGCTGGCCGCTGGGGCAGGTCGCCGACCTGCGCGGCATCGACAACTGCTGCTGGGTCACGCTCGCCGGTCCCACGGCCGACGGACAGCTCCGCCTGGTGGGCTACAACGAGAGCGTCGGTCCGGCCGGCGGGGGGATGGTCGACCTCTGAGCGGACTGTTCGGGCTCCGGGGGCCGATTGGTGTTCGGACACGGGGGTTGGCTAGGATTCCCGAGTTGCCCGACGCCGTACGGCGGGCGGCGGGGCTGTGGCGCAGCTGGTAGCGCACCTCCATGGCATGGAGGGGGTCAGGGGTTCGAGTCCCCTCAGCTCCACCAGAAACAGGCGCCCAGCGGGGCTGCCCACCCGGCCCGTTTGCACGGCCAGACGCTGCCGACCCGGCCCGTTTGCAGGGCGACGTGGACCGAGGTGCCGACCCGAGACGACGACCACCCACCGCTTCCCACCCGTTGACGCGTGCAGACGGGCCGACTCGGCAGGGTTCGGGCATGCAGACGGGCCGACTCGACGAAGACGGGGTTGCATGCCCCACCGACAGCCCCGCCGACCCCGCCGGAGCGCTCGCCCAGCGACCGTTTGAGCGGCCCGGAAACGGGTAGCCGCCACGGCGTCGCCAGCGGAACGGCTTCTCGGGCGCCCGCGGCGACCGGACGCCCTCGGAGGTGGTCCTATGGCCTCGGCCTCGGCCTCGACCCGTCCCTCCGGCGGCGGCGCGCTGGCCAGCCAGCGGTGGCGGCGTCTGATCCCGCTGGCCTTCATCACCTACAGCTTCGCCTACCTGGACCGGTCGAACTACTCGATCGGGGTGGCCGGTGGCCCGAAGGACGACCTGGGAATCGGGCCGCAGGCCTCGGCACTGCTGGGTGCGCTGTTCCTCGCCGGCTACTTCCTGTTCCAGATCCCCGCCGCGCACTATGCCGAGAACAAGAGCGTCAGCAGGCTGATGGTCAACAGCGCGGGTGCGGTGGGTGGCTTCGTCGGGGCCTACGTCGTGGGCTGGCTGCAGGGCGGCATCGGCAACGGTGCGGCCTACACCTTCATGGCGGTGGCACTGTTCCTGGCGGCCGGCCTGATGTTCGCCGTGAACACCCGTGGCCGCAAGGGCGTCGACCTCGCCGAGTCACCGAGGAGCTCACAGCGGCAGGCGGCGTCGTGACCGGGGCCACGGTCCTGCTCGCCACCCCGCTCGAGGCTGACCTGGCCGAGCGCATCGTTGAGCAGGTGCCGGAGAGCACCGTGCTGTTCGAGCCCGACCTTCTTCCTGAGCCGCGCTACCCGAGCGACCACGCCGGCGACCCGGCCTTCGCCCGGAACCCGCGACAGCAGGAGCGGTTCGAGGTGCTGCTCGGTCGGGCCGAGGTGCTGCTCGGCGTCCCCGGAGGCACCGCGCAGTCGCTGCGGAGCACGGTGGCAGCGAGCCCGGGACTGAGGTGGATCCAGGGGACGTCTGCCGGGTTCGGCGAGCAGATCCGCACCGCCGGGCTCGACGAGCCGGACCTGCGACGCATCGTGTTCACCAGCAGCGTCGGAGTCCATGCCACCCAGCTCGCGGAGTGGGCGATGCTCGGCCTGCTCTACTTCACCAAGGGCGTGCCCCGGCTGCACCAGGACGCGCGTGCCCGCCGGTGGCCGCACTACGCCGTCGACGAGCTGGCCGGGAAGCGGGTCCTGGTCGTCGGGCTCGGCCACATCGGCCGGGAGGTGGCCCGGCTGGCGCGCTGCCTCGGGATGCACGTGACCGGGGTACGGCGTCGTCCGGACAGCGCCGACCTCGAGCACGTGGACGCGACCGGGACGCTCGAGGAGCTGGGCGAGCTACTCGCCCGGACCGACGCCGTGGTGCTCTCGCTGCCCGGGACACCTCAGACCGAGGGGCTCCTCGACGCCGCGCTGATCCACAGGATCCCGACCGGGAGCATCGTGGTGAACGTCGGGCGAGGCACCACCCTCGACGAGCCGGCGCTGGTGGAGGCACTGCGGTCCGGGCAGCTGCTCGGGGCCGCCCTCGACGTGGTCGCCGAGGAGCCTCTTCCGGCCGACAGCCCGCTGTGGACCCTCGACAACGTGCTCCTCAGCCCGCACACCGCCGCCCTGTCCCGCCGGGAGAACGAGCTGGTGGTGCGGCTGTTCATCGACAACCTGCACCGGTACGTCGCCGGCCGGCCGCTGCGGAACGTGGTCGACCTGCAGTCGTTCTACTGAGCAGGCCTACGCGAGCCTCACCGACGACCCGCGTCAGAAGGTCTGCTGGGACGCCGTGTGACCGGGCAGCTGGGTCAGGAGCTCGCGGCCGCGGGCGGCCAGCTTGTGCTCGACCAGCACCTCGTAGCGGGTCGCGACGATCCGGCTGACGGAGCTGAAGTCCCGCTGGCCGCGCGTGGCGGCGTAGCCGACGAGGGCCCAGATCACCCCGAACAGGGCCCCGACCGCGACGGTGGACACGATGATGGCGAGCCCGTTGCCGGTGCCGAAGAACGAGAAGATCAAGCCGATGAACAGTCCCATCCAGACACCGGACAGCAGGCCGCCGAGGGCGACCCGGCCGGTGGTGAGGCGGCCCGTGACACGCTCCACCTGCTTGAGGTCGGTGCCCACGATCATGCAGTTCTCGACCGGGAACTCGTGGTCGGAGAGGAAGTCGACCGACTTCTGCGCCTGCTCGTACTTCTCGTAGACCCCCAGCGACTGCGGGAACTCCAGTGTGAGACCGGACTTGAGGGCACGAAGGTTCTGCTGGCTGCTCATGGAGCCATTGTCCCACCGATTTCCAAGCAGGGCCTGAGCAGTTCTCAGCCTGCTCTTGTGTGGCTCAGGTGACCGTCATGCCACCGTCGACCGCCAGCGTCTGGCCGGTGACGTAGCCGCCGGCGTCGCTGGCCAGGAAGACCAGCGCGGCCGCGAGCTCGGCGCTGTCGCCCTTGCGACCGGCAAGGATCCGCGGCGACATGGCGTCCAGGTAGCCCTCGGGGTAGGTGTCGGT
Organism: uncultured Actinomycetota bacterium; assembly: GCA_963837995.1. Taxonomy (GTDB): domain Bacteria; phylum Actinomycetota; class Actinomycetes; order Propionibacteriales; family Nocardioidaceae; genus Nocardioides_B. Next base: position 39,519 of record CAWIPS010000013.1, on the reverse strand, counting down.
CATCTCGGACTCGAAGAAGCCGGGGGCCAGGGCGTTGACGCGGATGCCCTTGCGACCGGTCCACTGCTGGGCCAGGTCCCGGGTGAGCCCGATCAGCCCGGCCTTGGACGCGGAGTAGGCCGACTGCGGCAACCCGGCGGTGGTCAGCCCGAGGACGCTGCTGATGTTCACGATGCTGCTGCCCGGCGCCATCACCCGTCCGCATGCCTGGGCCATCCAGTAGCAGCCGTTGAGGTTGACGTCGATGACCGCGCGGAACTGCTCCGGGGTCTCGCGGGTGGCCGGGACCGCCGTGCCGACGCCGGCGTTGTTGACCAGCACGTCCACCCGGCCCAGCTCGCGCACGGCGGTGTCGACGAGCGAGGTGCAGGACTCCGGGTCCGCGACGTCGGTCTGCACGGCGATGGCCCGGCGCCCGGTGGACTCCACGAGCCGCCTGGTCTCCTCCAGCCGGTCCACCCGTCTCGCGCCGAGGGCGACGTCGGCTCCGGCCTCGGCCAGCGCCCGGGCGAACGCGATCCCGAGGCCCGAGGACGCCCCGGTCACGATGGCCACCTTGCCGTCCAGGCGGAACATGTCCAGAACGGTCATCGGGCCTCCTCCTGTGCCGCGCGCCGGGCCTCCCAGGCGCTGGAGACCATCTCCTCGAGCCCATGGCGCATCCGCCAGTCCAGGTCCCGTGCCGCACGCTCCCCCGAGGCGACGATGCGCGCCGGGTCGCCGGGCCGGCGTGGCCGGACCTCCGGGGAGAAGTCGATGCCCGTGACGGCGGCCATCGCGTCCATGATCTGGCGCACCGACACACCGTCGCCACTGCCGAGGTTGTAGACCGGCTCCAGGGGCGCGCCGTCCGCGAGCGCGCGCGCCGCCGCGACGTGCGAGACAGCGAGGTCGGCGACGTGGACGTAGTCACGGACGCAGGTGCCGTCCTCGGTCGGGTAGTCGTCGCCGTTGATGTGGGGGGTGCGTCCCTCCAGGAGGGCCTCGATCACCAGGGGGAACAGGTTGTGCGGGCTGGAGTCGTAGACCTCCGGCGTGCCCGAGCCGACCACGTTGAAGTAGCGCAGCGAGGTGTGCGCGAGCCCGACGGCCGTCGCCTGGTCGCGCAGCAGCCACTCGCCGATGAGCTTCGACTCGCCGTACGGCGACTCCGGACGGACCGGTGTCTCCTCGGTGACCGTGTCCTCCTCAGGGGTGCCGTAGGTGGCGGCGCTGGAGGAGAACACCACCTTGTCCACGCCGACGTCGGCCATCGCGCGCAGCACGCTCACCGTCCCGGTGACGTTCTGGTCGTAGGTGTGCAGCGGCCGCTCGACCGAGACCCCGGCGTACTTGAAGCCGGCCACGTGCACCACGCCGCCGACGTCGTGCTCGCGGAGGGTCGCCCGCAGCCGCTCGGTGTCCAGGATGCTGGTCTCGACGAACGGCACGTCGTCGGGCACGAAGCCCCGGTGTCCGCTGGACAGGTCGTCGACCACCACCGCCGACAGGCCCTGGTCGCGGAACGCCCGCACGATGTGCGCACCGATGTAGCCGGCGCCTCCGGTCACCATCCAGGTCGTCACGGCGCTCCTCCTGTCGGGGTGGTGAGCCTCGACCCTAGCGACCGGCACCGACGACTCCTGTCGCGCGTCGTCTCGTCGATGCATGAGTTCCCGAGCCCGGGGGAGTAACGTGCGGGGCGCTTCGACCCCGGGTCTGCCAGGAGGCATGATGGTTCTCGCCGCGAGCTCAACGCTTCGACTCGATGCCAACTGGGTCGACTACGTCCTGATAGCCACCTATTTCGTGTTCGTGCTGGGCATCGGGATCCTCGCCAAGCGTGCCGTGTCCAGCAGCATCGACTTCTTCCTGTCCGGGCGGTCCCTTCCCGCCTGGGTGACCGGCCTGGCCTTCATCTCCGCGAACCTGGGCGCCGTCGAGATCATCGGCATGTCCGCCAACGGAGCGGCGTTCGGCATCCCGACGGTGCACTACTTCTGGATCGGCGCGGTGCCGGCGATGCTGTTCCTCGGCGTCGTCATGATGCCGTTCTACTACGGCTCGAAGGTCCGCTCGGTGCCGGAGTTCATGAACCGGCGGTTCGGGCCCACCGCCCACCTGGTCAACGCGATCAGCTTCGCGCTCGCCCAGCTGCTGATCGCCGGCATCAACCTCTACCTGCTCGCGAAGATCGTCGAGGTGCTGCTCGGCTGGCCGCTGTGGATCTCGCTGCTCGTCGCTGCCGCCGTCGTGCTCACCTACACCGCGCTGGGCGGCCTGTCCGCGGCGATCTACAACGAGGTCCTGCAGTTCTTCGTGATCGTGGCCGCCCTGCTGCCACTGACCATCGTCGGCCTGCACAAGGTCGGTGGCTACGGGGGCCTCAAGGACAAGATCGGCGCCTTCGCCGACGGCGGTGCCCGGCTGAACTCCTGGCCCGGCACCAACCTGACCGGCATCGACAGCCCGTTCTGGTCGGTGGTCGGGCTGGTCTTCGGGCTCGGGTTCGTGCTGTCCTTCGGCTACTGGACGACGAACTTCGTCGAGGTCCAGCGGGCCATGGCCTCCAGCTCGATCAGCTCCGCTCAGCGGGCCCCCATCATCGGGTCGTTCCCGAAGATGTTCATCCCGTTCATCGTGATCTTCCCCGGCATGATCGCCAGCGTCCTGGTCAGCGAGGTCGCTCCCAGCGCGAAGAACCCGGACTACAACAACGCGATCCTCTACATGATGCGCGACCTGCTGCCCAACGGCATGCTGGGCGTCGCGATCGCCGGTCTGCTGGCCTCCTTCATGGCCGGGATGGCGGCCAACATCTCCGCCTTCAACACGGTGTTCTCCTACGACCTGTGGCAGACCTACGTCAAGAAGGACGAGCCCGACGACTACTACACGCGCGTCGGCCGCATCGCCACCGTCGCGGCCACCCTGATCGCCATCGGCACGGCGATCTTCGCCTCGAACTACTCGAACATCATGACCTACCTGCAGACCTTGTTCGGGTTCTTCAACGCGCCGCTGTTCGCGACCTTCATCCTCGGCATGTTCTGGAAGAAGATGACGCCGACGGCCGGTTGGACCGGTCTGGTCAGCGGCACCCTGGCGGCGGTCGTGGTGGGTGTGCTCAGCAAGGACGCCCTGGGCCCGATGTCCATCGGCGCGATCGGGCTGTCCGGTCAGGGTGCCAGCTTCGCGGCTGCCGGCGCCGCCTTCTTCGTCGACATCGGGGTCAGCGCGGCGGTCACCATGGTGACCCGGTCGAAGCCCGAGTCCGAGCTGCGAGGGCTGGTCTACTCGCTGACGCCCAAGCAGGACTTCCACGACGAGGACGAGGGCCAGCTGTCGTGGTACCAGCAGCCGACCAAGCTGGCCTCCGTCGGGCTCGTCATCGTCGTCGTCCTGAACATCATCTTCTGGTAAGGGAGAGCCACCATCATGGCTTCAGCGCAGTCCGGCTCCAACGACGACTCCACGGGCACCGCAGCGAGGGAGGAGGCCCCGCACAAGGCGGGAGCGTTCGACATCCGGGTGTTCATCGCCTCGCTGATCGGCATCTACGGGGTCGTGCTGGTGATCTACGGCATCATCGGCAGCAGCGCCGCCGACCTGAGGAAGACCGGAGACGTCAACATCAACCTGTGGGCCGGCATCGGCATGCTGGTGGTGGCCGCCTTCTTCATCACCTGGGCGCGGCTGCGCCCCGTGGTCGTCCCGACCCACATCGAGGATGCTGACGAGGCTCCGGGGGGTCACTGAGCGCCTCCCGAGCCGCATCCCCGGCTGACCGGCTCGGTCGTGCCACACAACTGAATCCGTATTCTTGTCCCTTCTTCAGTAAACCTTTGCCCAGCCATGTAGTAAAAAATGTGACTAATTGGTTGTATGGGGGCACACTGGAGTCTGAGGCCGGGGGGCCTCGGCAAATACACGTACGTGTCCGGGGGGACAAGAGATGCTTGAATCAGATGAATCGGCCCTGCGGCCGGTCGGCGCACTGCTGAGACGGCCGGCGGTGCTGGTGCGTCACGAGGTGATGGCCAGTCTGCACGACGCCGGCTTCGACGACGTACTGCCTGCGCACCTGGGGGTGTTCCAGTACCCAGGTCCGGACGGTCAGCGCCCGGGGGTGCTGGCGTTGCGCACGCACGCCTCCAAGCAGGCGATGAACCACCTCCTGCACCAGCTGGAGGCGGGCGGCTACCTCACCCGTGAGTCGCACCCGGACGACCGACGCACCCGGGTGGTGCGGCTGACCGAGCGGGGCTGGGGCGCGATGGCGGTGATCCGGGACACGATGGCGCGTCTGGAGCGGGAGTGGCAGGAGGCGCTCGGTCCGGACGTGTACGACGGTCTGGCCCAGGCCCTCGAGCAGCTGCAGGAGGTCCTCGAGGCGAAGGGGTCGGCGCGGCGCTGAGCCTGCCCGGGCGCCTCCGGTGCCTCGGGGTCGGACGGATCGGCGCCACGGGGGTGCGCTAGGATCGCTGCATGCGTGCGTGCCTTCTGCTTCGCCGGCCGCGTTGACCCGACGCCCCACCGGGCAGGGCTCGACGCGGCTACCCCTCCTCGCCGAGGGGTTTTTTTCTGCCCGCAGCGCGCGAGGAGGAAGACGGAGATGACCCAGCAGGAGCAGGTCCCGCACCGGGACGACCACCGGGGCGACCACCGGGACGACCACCGGGAGGCGGCGACCTACGACGTGGCCGGCGCCCAGCAGAAGTGGCGGGCGGTCTGGGAGGAGCTGGACCCCTTCCGGGCTGCCGACGACGGGGTCCGGGAGCGCCGCTACGCGTTGACGATGTTCCCCTACCCCAGCGGTGACCTGCACATGGGCCACGCCGAGGTGATGGCGCTGCACGACGTCATCGCCCGCTACTGGTGGCAGCAGGGGTACGACGTCCTGAACCCGATCGGCTGGGACTCCTTCGGGCTGCCCGCCGAGAACGCCGCGATCCTGCGCGACGAGAACCCCGCGACGTACACCTATGCCAACATCGAGACCCAGGCGGAGTCCCTGCGCCGCTACGGGGTCTCCTTCGACTGGTCGCGGCGGCTGCACACGAGCGACCCGGAGTACTACCGCTGGACCCAGTGGCTGTTCCTGCGGTTCCGGGAGCGGGGGCTGGCCTACCGCAAGTTCTCGCCGGTCAACTGGTGTCCCCACGACCAGACCGTGCTGGCGAACGAGCAGGTCGTCGACGGCTTCTGCGAGCGCTGCGGCGCGGAGGTCACCAAGCGTGAGCTGTCCCAGTGGTACTTCAAGGTCACCGACTACGCCCAGCGGCTGCTCGACGACATGGAGGGCCTGGAGGGGCGCTGGCCGGAGCGGGTGCTGACCCTGCAGCGCAACTGGATCGGCCGGTCGGTGGGGGCGCACGTCGAGTTCGAGCTGCGGCTGCACGACGGGCGGACCCGCCCGCTGACGGTGTACACCACGCGACCCGACACCGTCTACGGCGCGACGTTCATGGTGGTGGCCGCGGACGCCCAGCTGGCCGCGGAGGTCGTCGCCCCGCAGCAGCGGGCGGCCTACGAGGCCTACCTGGAGCAGGTCCGCAAGGCCTCCGACATCGACCGGCTGGCCACCGACCGGCCCAAGACCGGCGTGGACCTGGGCATCCGTGCGGTGAACCCGGCCACCGGGGAGGAGGTCCCGGTCTGGGCCGCGGACTACGTGCTGGCCGACTACGGCACCGGCGCGATCATGGCGGTGCCTGCCCACGACCAGCGCGACCTGGACTTCGCGAAGAGGTTCGACCTGCCGGTGCGGCGGGTCGTGGACACCGGCGAGCCGAACCCCGAGGAGACCTTCGTCGCGACCACCGGCGACGGGACCTACGTGAACTCCGGGGAGCTGGACGGGCTGAGCGACAAGGCCACCGGCATCGCGAGGACCATCGAGCTGCTGGAGGCCCGGGGCCACGGCACCGGGGCGGTCAACTTCCGGCTGCGCGACTGGCTGCTGTCGCGGCAGCGGTACTGGGGCTGCCCGATCCCGGTGATCCACTGCCCTGCCTGCGGTGAGGTCGCGGTGCCCGACGACCAGCTGCCCGTGGTGCTCCCGGACCTGCGCGGCGCCGACCTGAAGCCCAAGGGCACCTCGCCGCTGGCCGCGGCCGAGGACTGGGTCAACGTGGAGTGCCCGTCCTGCGGCGGTCCCGCCAAGCGGGACAGCGACACCATGGACACGTTCGTGGACTCGTCGTGGTACTTCCTGCGCTACTGCTCCCCGCACTTCACCGACGGCCCCTTCGACGTCGAGGCGGTGCGCCGGTGGATGCCCGCGGAGCAGTACGTCGGCGGGGTCGAGCATGCGATCCTGCACCTGCTGTACAGCCGGTTCTTCACCAAGGTGCTGCACGACATGGGCCTGCTGGACTTCGAGGAGCCGTTCACCGCGCTGATGAACCAGGGGCAGGTGATCAACCAGGGCCGGAAGATGAGCAAGTCGCGGGGCAACGGGGTCAACCTGGGTGAGGTGATCGACCGGTTCGGCGTGGACGCGGTCCGGCTGACCCTGGTCTTCGCCGGACCCCCCGAGGACAACGTCGACTGGGCCGACCTCTCCCCGGGCGGATCGCTGAAGTTCCTGCAGCGGGCCTGGCGGCTGAGCGGTGACGTGGCCTCGCCCCCGGGGGCCCCGGCGGAGCGCGGAGACCTGGCGCTGCGCCGGGTCACCCACAAGACGGTGCACGAGGCGACCCAGCTGATCGGTTCCCAGCGCTTCAACGTGCTGGTGGCTCGGGTCATGGAGCTGGTCAACCACACCCGCAAGGCCGTCGACTCGGGCTGCGGCCCGCAGGACCCGGCCGTCCGGGAGGCCACCGAGGCGGTGGCGGTGATGTTGAGCCTGGTCGCGCCGTACACCGCGGAGGAGATGTGGGAGCGCCTGGGCCACCGCCCGACCGTCGCCCGCGCGGGCTGGCCGTCGGTGGACCCCGCGCTGCTGGTGGAGGACTCGATCACCGCGATCGTTCAGGTGCAGGGCAAGCTGCGGGCCAAGCTGGAGGTCAGCCCGGAGATCTCCGAGGAGGACCTGGAGGCAGCCGCCCTGGCCGACGACCACGTGCAGCGGTCGCTGGAGGGCAAGACGATTCGCAAGGTCATCGTGCGGGCGCCCAAGCTGGTCAACATCGTCGCCGGCTGAGCATCCGGTTGGGTCGACGGCGGCACCGGACCGGCCGGGCAGCAGCCGCTCGGACGGGCACATGCGCCCGGTCCACCGGCGGTCCACGCTCAGCCGGTCCACGGATGCCGGTCGAGTGCCTGTCCGAGCGGTCGGCCTCGCGCCACCACTACCGCCCGGTTCCAGGGCCGGTGGGGGCCGTGGCCAGTGATGACCTCGTCGCGTTCAGGCGCCGCCCGAGGCGTCCGAGGCCCGGCACGTCCCGGCGCACGAAGTGGTCACTCCCGCGGCCTTACGCCGGCCCGGCCTCAGAGCCCGGCGAGCGCCGCCTCGGTCGTCTGGTGACCGCCGAGCAGGTCGAACGTCTTCCCGATCGTGCCGTCGGTGGTCAGCACCTCGGCGAGCACCGCAGCGACGTCGGCCCGGGACACCTCGCCGCGCGGAAGGGACCCGACCCGCACCCGCCCGGTCCCCGGGTCGTCGGTGAGCCTCCCGGGGCGGACCACGGTCCAGTCCAGGTCGCGTCCGCGGAGGTCGTCGTCGGCCGCCTTCTTCGCGCGCAGGTAGACCGCGAAGACGTCGTCGCTGTCGGGATCGACCTGGTCGGTGCCCATCGCGGAGACCATCACGTAGCGACGTACGCCCGCCAGCTCGGCAGCGTCGGCGAGCAGCACTGCGGCGTCCCTGTCGACGGTCTCCTTGCGAGCGGCGCCGCTGTTCGGCCCACCGCCGGCGGCGAAGACGACGGCGTCGGCGCCGGCCAGGACCGTGGCGAGGGCCTCCGCGTCGGTGTCCTCGAGGTCGAGGACCACGCTCTCCGCGCCGGTCTGCTCGACCTCGGCCACGTGGTCGGGGTTGCGCACGATGCCGACGGGACGGTGCCCGCGGTCGGCGAGCACCCTCTCGAGCAGCAGGGCGATCTGGCCGTGTCCGCCTGCGATGACGACGCGCATGAGGCTCCTTCTGGGTCGGTGCTCGGGTGAGCTGTCGTGGTGGGTGGTAGAGGGTCGTACGGGTGCCAACCGCGAGCCGGCGTCGGAAGATTCCCCGATCCGCCCCGATAGCCTGACGTCATGTCCGGCACCGTGGCGCTCGTCACCGACTCGACGGCGATGCTGCCGCCCGAGGTCGCCGAGCGGCGCGGCATCGTCGTCGTACCCCTGCAGGTGGTGGTGGGCGCCAGGGCGTACGACGAAGGGGTCGACGCCGAGGCGACGCCGAGCACCATCGCGCAGGCCCTGGGGGCGAAGGTGCCGGTCAGCACCTCCCGTCCTACCCCGGCGATGTTCTCGGCGGTCTACGAGCAGGCCCATCGCGCCGGCGCCTGCGAGGTGCTGTCGATCCACCTGTCGAGCGAGATGAGCGGCACGTTCGAGTCGGCGCGACTGGCGGCCCGCGACGCGCCCCTCCCGGTGCGTGCCATCGACACCCGGCAGCTGGGGATGGCCTCGGGCTTCGCCGTGCTCAGTGCCGCCGACGTGCTCGAGGCCGGCGGCACCGCTGAGGAGGCGGCCCGGGCCGCGTCCGCGAGGGCCGCCGCCACGACGTCGCTCTTCTATGTCGACACCCTGGACCACCTCCGGCGGGGTGGGAGGATCGGTCCGGCGGCCGCCCTGCTGGGCTCCGCGCTCGCCGTCAAGCCGCTGCTGGAGATCGTGGACGGCCGCATCGCCACCCGCGAGAAGGTCCGGACCACGGGACGGGCGCTGAGCCGGCTCGAGGAGCTCGCGGTCGCAGCCGCTGGGGACCGGCAGGTGGACCTCGCCGTCGCGCACCTCGCCAACCCGGAGCGCGCCGACACCCTGGCCGCGGACCTGCGGAGGCGACTGGCGGCCAACCTGTCCGACCGCGAGGTCTGCGTGGGCGAGGTCGGAGCCGTGATCGGTGCGCACGTGGGACCGGGCATGGTGGCCATCGTCGTCTCTCCCCGCTGAGTCGTCTCGGGCCAGGAACCGTCCCAGGACACGGGTGAGGGCCGTTCGTCCACAGGCGCGTGGATCGGGCTGGTACGTCGTGTCGGGTCCTGCCTAGTTTCTCCTCATGCGCACACGCAGGTCCGCCCACGAGGAGGTCGCCGAGGTGGCCCGTCGACGGCTGGAGCAGCTGAGCGCCGAGCTCGCCGCGATCCGTCCCGAGCCGGGGGACCCCCCACCACCGGTCGAGCCCGACGGATCCGGCGAGCCACCTCCAGCGGGACGGCCTCCCGCTCCCACCGGCCGGACGTCACGCGCACCGCTCGCTCGGCCCGGGAGCCGTCGCCGCCGGCTGGGTCCAGGACCGTCTGCCGGCGACGCTGCAGGGGCGGGTCCGGATGTCGGCGGCCCACCTCGGTGTCGTGGCCGTCCTGGTGCTCGGAGGCCTGGCGCTCACCGCCTGGTGGGTCTCGCGCGCGGACGGCGGGGAGAGCGTCGTGCCGCCGCTCGCTGTCGGCACCTCCACCGGCTCGACGACCTCGACCAGCCCGACCAGCTCGACCACCGCCCCGGGCCTCCGCAGCCCCGCCGGTCCTGCCTCGGCTGTGCCGTCCACGTTGGTGACCCCCGCACCGGGGCCGAGCGGAGGTGCGGCAGGGTCGGGCCAGGGGTCCTCACCCTCCGCGAACGCCACGATCGTCGTGGACGTGGCAGGCAAGGTCCGCCGGCCCGGGATCGCCACCCTGCCGATGGGCTCGAGGGTCGTCGACGCGCTCAAGTCGGCCGGTGGACCACGTCACGGGGTCCGGCTGGGGCAGCTCAACCTGGCGCGGGTGCTGGCCGACGGCGAGCAGATCGTCGTGGGAGTCCCTGCTCCGGCAGGAGTGGCGGCGACCGCAGCGGCTGCGCCCACCTCCGCGGGCGGCACCCCGATGGTGAACATCAACTCCGCCACCGAGGCCGAGCTCGAGGAGCTGCCCGGGGTGGGCCCGGTGACAGCACAGTCCATCCTCGACTTCCGTGCCGAGAACGGCACCTTCACCGCAGTCGAGGAGCTGCTCGAGGTGTCCGGGATAGGAGATGTGACGCTGGCCAAGATGGCGCCTTACGTCACCTTGTGAGGGGCCGGTCGCTGCCCGAGCGGGACACCGGCCCGCGTCGACGTACCGACCTGCGGGCGCTCGTGCTCGGTGCCTCCGGATGGGCCGGTGGGCTGGTGGCGGTCGGGATGCCCGGCTGGCCGGGTCCGGCGCTGCTCGTCGGAGCAGCCCTGGTGCTGCTGGTGAGGCTCCGGCGCGGACGTCCGGTGGTCACCGGCATCCTCTGTCTCGTCGCGGCGGCGGCGGTCGGCGGGGCGCTGTCGGCGAGGGCGGAGGCGAACCGGGCCAGTGCGGTGGGAGTCCTGGCCCGGGAGGGCGCCGCCGTCACGGTCACCGGGCGGGTGACCTCGGACCCGGTGCTGCGGGCCGGCCGGTTCGGCGGCTACACCCTCACCCGGCTCGACGTCGGCGAGGTCGTCGGCCGGGGGCGGGTGCACCACACCGGCGTCCCGGTGCTGGTCATCGGGGACGAGAGCTGGGTCCGGGTGCAGCTGGGCGCGCGCGTCACGGCCGCCGGCCGACTGGGCTCACCCGACGGTCCCGACCTGGCCGGGGTTCTCACGACGGGACGCGGCCCCCAGGTGCTCGAGCAGCCCGGTCGGCTGTTCGACGGCGCGGCCCGGGTCCGTGCCGGCATCAGGTCGTCGGTCGCGGGGGCGTCTCCGGACGCTCGTGCGCTGGTCCCGGCCCTGGTGGTCGGTGACGACCAGCTGATGTCGCCGCAGGTCGTCGACGACTTCGCGACCTGCGGGCTCACCCACCTGGCGGCCGTGTCCGGGACGAACCTCACCCTGGTGGTCGGCTTCCTGCTCATCGTGGCGCGCTGGCTGGGCGTGCGGGCCCGAGGACTGGTGGTCGTGGGGATGCTGGGCGTCGTGGGCTTCGTGGTGCTGGCCCGCCCGGAGCCGAGTGTGCTGCGAGCCGCGGCCATGGGGTCGGTGGCGCTGCTCGCGATGGGCTCCCAGGGACGTGACCGGGGAGTGCGGGCCCTGGGGATCGCGGTGTTCGTGCTGCTGCTCCTCGACCCGTGGCTGGTGGTGTCCTGGGGGTTCGTCCTGTCCTCCCTCGCCACCGCCGGCATCCTGCTGCTCGGGCCGCCGTTCCGGGACGCGTTGCAGGGCTGGCTGCCCCGATGGGCGGCCGAGGCGCTCGCGGTGCCGTTCGCGGCCCAGCTGGCGTGCACGCCGGCGGTGGCGGCGATCTCCGGGCAGGTCAGCCTGGTGGCGGTAGCCGCCAACCTGGCCGTGGCCGCCGCGGTCGGACCGGCGACCGTCTTCGGGCTGCTCGGCGGGGTCCTGATGCTGGTCACCCCGGTGATGGGCCGTGCCAGCGGCTGGCTCGCCGGTCTGTGCGCGTCCTGGATCATCACCGTGGCCACGCATCTGGGCCGTCTCCCCACGGCCGCCGTGCACTGGTCGGCGGGCGCGCTCTCCCTGGGGGTGCTGGCGACCCTGTGCGCCGCGGTGGGTCTGGGAGCGGTGGCCGTCCTGCGCCGTCCGCGCTGGTCGGCCGCCCTCGCCGCCGTCCTGGTCGTGGTGATGGTGCGTCCGCTGCCGGCGCCGGGCTGGCCGCCGAAGAGCTGGGTGCTGGTGGCCTGTGACGTGGGCCAGGGCGACGGGCTCGTCCTCAACGCCGGTGCGCACAGCGCGGTGGTCGTCGACACCGGGCCGGACCCTGACGCGATGGATCGGTGCCTGCGCCGGCTCGGCGTGCGCATCCTGCCGGCGGTCGTGCTCACCCACTTCCACGCCGACCACATCGACGGCCTGCCCGCGGTGCTGCGTGGCCGGCGGGCCGCCGAGATCGACGTCACCGCCACCCGGGACCCCGCGTCCGGTGCCCGTCAGGTGAGCCGGTGGGCGGGGGCGGCGCGAGTGCCGGTGCGGGTGCCGGCGTACGGCGAGGTACGCCGCATCGGCGACCTGACCTGGCAGGTGATCGGTCCGGTGCGCGCCGCGCCGGCCTCGAGGAACGAGGGGGAGGAGGGGTCGCTGGCCAACAACGCGAGCCTGGTGATGCTGGTCGAGGTGAGGGGGATCCGGCTGCTGCTCTCCGGCGACATGGAGCCCGAGGCCCAGCAGGACCTCGGCAGGTCGCTGCCAGGCCTGCGGGTCGACGTGCTCAAGGTGCCGCACCACGGCAGTCGCCACCAGGACGCCCAGCTGCTGGCCGGGCTCGGGGCCAGGCTGGCGGTGGTGTCGGTCGGTGCCGACAACGACTACGGACACCCGGCCGCTTCGACGCTGGCGCTCCTGAGGCGCTCAGGGATGCGCGTGGAGCGGACCGACCGGGACGGGGACGTCGCCGTCGTCGTCCGCGACGGGACCCTCTCGGTCCGCGAACACGGTGGTCCATGACTCACCGGGTGAGCGTGCGCGAGCTGAGCACCTCGTCATCGTCGATCAGGTACCGGTCCCCGGACCTCACCAGGTGCAGGCGTTGTCTCTCCTCGACCACCCGACCGTCGGACCAGTGGTAGCGGATCGTGGCATCCACCGCGGCAGAGCTGCTGGAGCGACCCGCATCGGTGACGTTGCTGACGGTCGCGGAGTCGATGGGGCCCCAGAAGCTGTCGTAGGACCCTCGACCTCCGGCCTTCTCCCCGGGGCCGAGCATCGCCCACCCTGCGTCGGTCCCGGCCACGGCGAAGTAGTCGCGCAGGAACCCCGCCTCAGCGGCCACGCCGCCGGTGGGGCGCCCAGCGGAGGACGGCGCGGGGCTCTCGGCCGGTCGGCGAGCTCGAGGCACTCCTCCCGGCCGCCGGGCTCGAGGCCCCCGAGGACCGGGTGCCGCTCGGGGAGGAGCGAGGGCTACCGGTCGGGTCCCCGGACGCCCGCCGGTCGTTGTCGGCGCCATCGCGCGTCAGCACGTAGCCGACGGCGGCGAGGACCAGGAGGGCGGCCAATGCCCCGAGGAGGACCTGGAGGCCGCGTCCGCGGGTGGCTCCGGACGAGTCCCGGGACGGGCCGCTCGACTGGCTCCCGCCACCGCGGCTCCCGCCACCGCGGCTCCCGCCACCGCGGCTCCCACCGTGCCCTGTGGCGAGCGGCGCAGCCTGCGGGCGCGTCGCGGGCTGCGGATGCGGCGGCTTCGCAGGGACCTGCGTCTCCCGGGCCCAGGCCCGCGTCTGCGCGAGAGTCCGCTCGGACCGGTGACTGTCCACGAGCCGGCGCAGGGCGTGCGCGGCGTCGTCCATCCCCCACCGTGAGCCTGCTTCCCGGTCAAGCATCCGCAGCAGCGCCGGCTCGAGGACGCCGGCCCGACGAGGCGGGGCGGGCTGGTGGCTGGCGATGTCGTGCAGCACCGCGATCGGGTTCCTCTGGGGAGCGTAGGGTGCGTGTCCCTCGACAGCCGCGTAGAGCGTGGCTCCCAGGGCCCAGACGTCCGAGGCCGGCGTCGGCGCCGCTCCCTGGGCGAGCTCGGGGGAGAAGTACGCAGGAGTGCCGGTCACCAGCCCCGACTGGGTCAGCGCAGGGTCCCCCGTCGCCCGGGCGATTCCGAAGTCGCTGATCTTGGCCCACCCGTCCTCGCGGACCAACACGTTGCCGGGTTTGACATCGCGGTGCATGACGCCGGCCCGGTGCGCGGCGGCCAGTCCCTCGGCGACCTGTGCACCGATGTCGGCGACGAGAGCCGGCTCCAGCGGCCCCTCCGCAGCGACGAGGTCCGAGAGGGACCGGGAGGGGACGTACTCCATCACCAGCCAGATGGCACCGCCCTCCTCGACGACGTCGAAGACGGTCACGACGTGGGGATGGCTCAATGCCGCGGAGGAGCGGGCCTCCCGCAGCGCCCGAGCCGAGTCGGTGACCGACTCGCCGGGCAGCAGGCCCACCTGCTTGACGGCGACGTCACGCCGAAGCCTCTCGTCACGGCAGAGCCACACGGTGCCCATGCCGCCGCGTCCGACCGCTTCCCTCACGCGGTAGCGATCACCGATGAGACGGGGCTGCATCTGCGCTCCTCTCGCGCGACGGGGCGTTCGAGGACGTACCCAGCCCGGTGCCGACCACGCGCCGCACAGCTCAGGCCGGGGCCTGTACCGGCCGTCCCTCGGTGGGGGTGCGCTGTGGCAGGCTGAGGCCCATCATGGTGACACCCACCGCCTCCGACGTACTGGGCCACGTCACGCTCGTGACCGGGCCCGAGGAGTTCCTCAACCAGCGCAACGTCGACGCGGTCGTGGCCGCGGTGCGCGCCCACGACCCCGAGTGCGAGGTCAGCGGCACGACCGCGGACCAGGTGAGCATGGCGGCGCTCGGTGAGCTGTCGGCGCCGTCGCTCTTCTCCTCGATCCGCTGCGTGGTCGTGACCCGGCTGGAGGACCTCCCCGAGGACGCTTTCGACGGGCTGGTCGGCTACGCGGCCGAGCCGGTCGAGGAGATCGGGCTGGTGCTGGTGCACTCCGGTGGCGCGAAGGGCAGCGGACTGCTGACCAGGCTGCGGAGGCTGCCGGGTGTGACCGAGCTGAAGTCAGCCTCGCCACGGCCCTCGGAGCTCTCCCGGTTCGTCGCGGCCGAGGTCCGCAGCCACGGTGGCCGGATCGCGGAGGATGCCGCGGGGCTGCTGGTCCAGGCCGTCGGGCAGGACCTCCGTGCGCTGAGCGGTGCGGCGCACCAGCTGACCAGCGACTTCCCGGGCGAGCCGCTCACCACCTCGGTCGTGCGTCGGTACTTCGGGGGGCGGGCCGAGGTGAAGTCGTTCGCGATCGCCGACGCGGCCCTGTCCGGACGCACGTCCACGGCCCTCGAGGAGCTGCGGTGGGCCCTGGACAGCGGGACGGCCGCCGTCCTGGTGACCAGTGCCTTCGCCAACGGGCTCCGGGGCCTGGCGAAGGTGGCCTCGGCGCCACGAGGGCTGCGCGAGGCCGATCTGGCACGGGATGCCGGCGTCCCACCCTGGAAGGTGCGGACCCTGCGGGAGCAGGCCCGAGGCTGGGACGACCGAGGACTCGCCACGGCGATCACCGCCGTCGCCCGGGCCGATGCGGACGTCAAGGGAGCCGCGGGCGACGCGGCCTACTCCCTGGAGCGGATGGTGCTGGCCGTGACGTCGGCGCGCGGCCACTGAGACCGGCGCTGCCACGGGACCGCGCGGCCACCCAGACCCGACACCCCACCGAGCCGGCGCGCCAGGACGCGAACGAGGCGCCGACCCCTCAGGGACGACGCCTCGACGCAGGCGTGGGGGCTCAGCTCACAAGGACGCGGCGCGCTTGCTGATCGCGGACTTCTTGTTGGCGGCCTGGTTCTTGTGGATCACGCCGGCCGACGCCGCCTTGTCGAGCTTGCGGGCGGCGACCGCGGCGAGGGTCCGGGCCTCGGCGGCGTCGCCGGCCTCGGCCGCCTCACGGAAGCGGCGGACGGCAGACTTCAGCGCGGACTTCACCGACTTGTTCCGCTCATGGGCAGCAGCGCTCTGTCGGTTGCGCTTGATCTGGGACTTGATGTTCGCCACGGGGCAGGCCTCGTTTGCTTGTTCGTCTCGGTGGTCGGTGCTGAGCTGGTGTTCGATGGGGTGCGCGGGCCTGTGGGGCCGCCCTCGGTGTGGAGCGGGCGCGCTCAGGCGCGGCAGCGGACCCAGGCTACCAGCGGGCCGGTGGCGCTCCCAAATCGTCGCATCCGCCCGGCTCGGCCACCGGGCCGCGCGGCCGGTCCGATGCTCAGCGGTCGCCCCCGTCGCCCCCGTCGCCCCGGTCGCCCCGGTCGGCTGCGGCGCCATCGGCATCGGCATCGGCATCGGCGGTTTCGGCATCGGCTTCGGCGTGGAGCTCGGTGAGCACCGAGTTCTCGGCCAGCAGGGGAGTGAAGGTCTGGACCGGCTGGTCGACCAGCTCGTCCACGGCCTTCTCGGCCATCGGCCGAACCTCTGCCTCCGGCGCGCTGGTCCCGCCGCGTTGCACGACCTTGTCGGTGACCTCGTCCACCACCGAGTCGCGATGCGTCTCCTCCGACATGGAACGTCCTCTCAACGGTCTCGGCCACCCACCCTCGCCCAGCAGGCCGACCACAGCCACCCTTCCCGGCAGAGTTCACCCGCTCTTCACCCGTGCTTCTCCCGCAGCTGCGAGGTCACCGACCCGCGGTCCCCCGCATGGATGCGCCCCGGGCGGGTAGCACCCGCCTCCGGTGCACACACGACCCGGGATGGCGCCGAGCACCCGGGTGGACGGAGGCGAGCACGGTGCCGGAGTGGGTCACGGGTCAGTCCCAGCTGCTGGTCAGCGTCGTCGGCAAGGCACTGCTGATGTACCTGGTGGCCTTGTTCGCCCTGCGTCTGACCCATCGACGCACGCTGTCGCAGTGGGGTGCCATCGACTTCGCGGCCGCGGTGGCGACCGGCGCGATCATCGGGCGTACGGCGGTCGCCAGGAACGAGTCCCTCCTCGTCGGCGTGACGGCCCTGCTCACGATCCTGGCCGCGCACACGCTGCTCACCGTCGCGCGGTTCGCCCCCGGTGTCGCCATGGTCACCGACCACCGGGTCCGGCTGCTGGTCGAGCACGGCAGGATGCGGCGCTCCCAGATGTGGATGTGCGGCGTGACCGTCGAGGACCTGACTGCGCAGCTGCGCGAGAAGAACATCGGTTCACTCGCTGAGCTCCGCTACGTGCTCTACGAGGCGAAGGGTCAGCTCACCATCGTCCGCGAGCCTGGTGACCCGTCGTCCGGCGACCCGGAGCTGGTGCGGGAAGCGGTCCGGTCGGCCGTCCCGCCCGGCGAGTCGGCGCCGTAGCCCGGCCACCGCCCGCGGGCCGACCGACGAGACCTCGGCGGGTGGGGCGCCTGTGGGAGGATGGGGCCCGACCCCCGCAAGCTACTGAGAGTCACCCGTGCCCATCTCCGCCACCGCGCCCGCTCCGGGCAGGACCGACCCGGCGATCATCCGGAACTTCTGCATCATCGCCCACATCGACCACGGCAAGTCGACTCTCGCCGACCGGATGCTGCAGCTGACCGGGGTGGTCTCCGAGCGCAACGCTCGGGCGCAGTACCTCGACCGGATGGACATCGAGCGCGAGCGCGGCATCACCATCAAGAGCCAGGCGGTGCGGATGCCCTGGACGGTCGCGGACGACAACGACGCCGCCGCGGAGCCGGGCAGCTACGTGCTGAACATGATCGACACCCCTGGCCACGTGGACTTCACCTACGAGGTGTCGCGCTCCCTCGAGGCGTGCGAGGCGGCCGTGCTGCTGGTGGACGCCGCCCAGGGCATCGAGGCCCAGACCCTCGCGAACCTCTACCTCGCGCTGGGCGCCGACCTGCACGTCATACCGGTGCTGAACAAGATCGACCTGCCGTCCGCGCAGCCGGAGAAGTACGCCGCCGAGCTGGCGCACATCATCGGCTGCGACGTCTCCGAGGTGCTCCAGGTGTCGGCGAAGACCGGACTGGGCGTGGAGAACCTGCTCAACGAGATCGTCGCGCAGACCCCCGCCCCGACCGGGAACGCCGACGCCCCGCCCCGCGCGCTGATCTTCGACTCCGTCTACGACACCTACCGCGGCGTGGTGACCTACGTCCGGGTGATCGACGGCATGCTGACGCACCGCGACAAGATCAAGATGATGAGCACCGGGGCCACCCACGAGATGCTCGAGGTCGGGGTGATCTCGCCGGAGCCCGTGAAGGCGGCGGACCTCGGCGTCGGCGAGGTCGGCTACCTGATCACCGGCGTCAAGGACGTGCGGCAGTCCCGGGTCGGGGACACCGTCACCTCCCAGCACCACGGGGCGAGCGAGGCGCTGAGCGGCTACAAGCACCCCAACCCGATGGTCTACTCGGGGCTCTACCCGATCGACGGTGACGACTACCCGACCCTGCGGGACGCCCTGGAGCGACTGCAGCTCAACGACGCCGCGCTCGCCTACGAGCCGGAGACCTCGGGCGCGCTGGGGTTCGGGTTCCGCTGCGGCTTCCTCGGCCTCCTGCACATGGAGATCGTGCGGGAGCGGCTGGAGCGCGAGTTCGGCCTCGACCTGATCTCGACGGCTCCCAACGTGGTCTACACGGTGCTGATGGAGGACGGCAGCGAGGTGGTCGTGACCAACCCGAGCGAGTATCCCAACGCCGGCAAGATCGCGGAGGTCCGTGAGCCGGTGGTGAAGGCGACGATCCTGAGCCCCAGCGACCACATCGGCGTGATCATGGAGCTCTGCCAGTCCAAGCGCGGTCAGCTCGACGGCATGGACTACCTGTCGGCGGACCGCGTGGAGATGCGCTACACACTCCCGCTCGCCGAGATCGTCTTCGACTTCTTCGACCAGCTGAAGTCCCGGACCAAGGGCTACGCCTCCCTCGACTACGAGCCGACCGGGCTGCAGGCCTCCGACCTGGTCAAGGTGGACATCCTGCTGCAGGGGGAGACGGTGGACGCGTTCAGCGCCATCGTGCACCGTGACCACGCCTACTCCTACGGCGTCTCGCTGGCCGGCAAGCTCCGGGAGCTGATCCCCCGTCAGCAGTTCGAGGTGCCCATCCAGGCGGCCATCGGCGCCCGGGTCATCGCCCGGGAGACCATCAGGGCGATCCGCAAGGACGTGCTCGCCAAGTGCTACGGCGGGGACATCACCCGCAAGCGCAAGCTGCTCGAGAAGCAGAAGGAGGGCAAGAAGCGGATGAAGATGGTGGGCCGGGTCGAGGTCCCGCAGGAGGCCTTCATCGCTGCCCTGTCCTCCGACGCCGGACCGGGCGAGAAGTCCCGCAGGTAGGACCCTCCCGGCCCTGGCTTGCGTGCGGGCGGCCGCCGGGTGTTACATTCCTGAGCGCCGCGAGAGGACGGTCCTCTCGCGCCTCGCAGACACCAGGGGAAGCCGGTCCGAGTCCGGCGCTGACCCGCAACCGTGGGCCGCCTGCACAGGCGGCAAGCCGGAGCACCTGAGCGAGGCAGCAGGCATCCACGCTGTCGAGGACACGCAGCTGGGGCTCTCGCAGTCCTACCTGCCGCAGCGGGAAGGACTACACATGCATACATTCGTACGTCGGCTGGCGGCGGTCGTCATCAGCAGCGCCGTCGCGGGAGCATCCACGTTGGCCGGGGCACCGGCCCAGGCGGCACCCAACTCCTACGCCGCCTCTGCCGCGACCTGGCTGACCAGCCAGCTCACCCATGGCCTGGTCCACAACAGGCAGTACGACACCGACGACTACGGCCTGAGCCTGGACGCCTACTTCGCGCTGGAGGCGCTCGGCCGGCCGCGCACGGCCGCCTCGATCCTCCGTGCCGTCGACAACAACCCCGCTGCCTACGTCGGCGCCGGTGCCGAGCGCTACGCCGGCGCCACCGGCAAGCTGGCCACGGCGGTGGAGCTCGCCGGGAGGGACCTGAGCTCCTTCGGAGGAGTCGACCTGCGCGCCCGCCTCGAGGGGCTCGTGAACACCAAGCCCGGGGCGCAGCTGGGTCGCGCCTCGGACGTCAGCCGCTACGGCGACTTCGCCAACACCATCGGCCAGGGCTGGGTGGTGCGGGCGCTCGGCGGTGAGGGGAGCGCGCTGACCGACGAGGCCACCGGATTCCTGGTCAAGCAGCAGTGCGGCCGAGGCTTCTTCCGGGAGACCTTCGAGAAGACGACGGCCAGCTCCTCCTTCACCTGCGACGCGGCGGTGCCCGCCGCGACTCCCAGCGTGGACTCGACCGCGCTCGCCCTGCAGGCCCTGCTCAGCGCCCGGTTCCACGGGGTCGGCGGCCTCGACGACAACGTGACCCGCGCCGCCCGCTGGCTGGTGGCACACCAGCACAAGAACGGCTCCTTCGTGGGCAACGGCAGCCCGAACACGAACACGACCGGTCTCGCGGCGGCCGCGCTCGCGGCCGCGGGCAGGACCGCGGCCGCCGAGCGTGCCGCGGCGTATGTCTCCCGGTTGCAGGTCACCCGGTCGCTGGCCAGGCGCAGCCCCCGGCTGCGCCACGCCGTCGGGGCCATCGCCTACGACCGGGCGGCCCTCGCCACCGCGAGGAAGGCGGGCATCCCGGTCGACCAGCAGGACCAGTGGCGGCGCGCCACGGCGCAGGCCGCGATCGGCGTGAACGCGGTGCGGATCGTGCGGGTCGGCACGCCGGCGCACTACGTGCACGGCGGCAGCCGGGTCGCCGTACATCTGGCTGGTCTGCGGTCCAGGGAGAGGTACACCCTGCGGCTGGGCACCGTCCAGGTCGTGCAGGGCACCGCGTCGCGCACCGGCGGCGCGTGGGTCCGGGTCTCGCCGCCGCGGGTCACCAGCCCGTTCCGGGTGCGGGTGACCGGGTCCGCCTCGGCACGCACGGGCACGGGCATCCTGCACGTGCTGGGACCGCGACGGTTCAGGGCCGTGCTGGCCAGCCGGCACACCCACCGGGGCGGCGTCAACCGGGTCACGGTGACGCGGATGTCCTCGCACGAGCCCGTGCGGCTGTACTACCGCGGCTCCCGGATCTGGTCCGGCCGCGCCTCGGCGACGGGCCGGCTCGTGCGCTCCTTCCACGTCGGACGCGCGCTCGGCCCGCGGACGCTTCGCGTCGCCGGTGCGTTCCGTGACCGCTCGGTGACCACCACCGTGCGCGTCGTCCGGTGACCCTGCGACATCGGGGAGCAGTGCTCGCCGCGGTGCTGGTAGGTGCCGCGGCGAGCCAGGGTGCACCCGGTGCCGCGACGGCCGCGTCGGGCTTCTGTCCCGCCGGCACCGGGGTGACGGTGGTGGTGGACGGCGGCCCGGTCGGCGGGGGCACGTCGGTGGGCTGCGACCCGGCCGGTGCGAACACCCCGGGCTCGACGGTCGTGCCCCGGGCCGGGTTCTCGCTGAGCCTACGTGGCCCGGCAGCCCGGGTTCGTGTGCCGCATCGACGGGCGCCCGGACACGTCGCACGAGAGCTGTGGCAACACCCCGCCCTCGGACGCCTACTGGGGACTGTTCTGGTCCGACGGCAGGTCCGGAGGGTGGAGCTACGCCAACGTGGGCATCGGCTCGCTCAGGGTGCCCGCCGGCGGGTTCATCGGCTGGCGGTTCCAGGGCGGCGGCAGCCGCGTGGACCCGGGCGTGGCACCGGTGTCCCCGAAGCCCAGCCCGAAGCCGACCCCGAAGCCCACCAAGAAGCCGACCCCGAGGCCGAGCGCGAAGCCGACTCCGAGGCCGACGCCCGAGGCCGACCCCGAAGCCGAGCGCGAAGCCCAGTCCGAAGCCGAAGCCGACGCCGAGTCACCGGCCGGCTGCGACGCCGAGCCGACCCTCGAGCTCGCAGCCGGCTCCCGCGACCCACGGGACCAGCCGGCCCGCGGCTCCGGGCACACCGTCCGTGGCGGCGAAGCCGGGCGCACGGGCGAGCAGGAGCTCCGCGGCCGTGAGCCCGACGGCCGCTCCCGGGCAGCCGGACGTCTCACCGAGCACCTCACCGGCCACCTCTCCGGCCACCAGCCCGTCCGCCGCGGCAGCCGGACCCGCCGGCTCGACGCCCTCGGCCACCCCGACCGGCGTCTCGGAAGCGCGTCTGGCCTCCGGCGACGGCTCGAGCGGCTCCGGCCCGGTGCTGCCCCTGGTGGCCGCCGGGCTGCTGGTGCTGCTTCTCGCGGCGGCGGGTGTGCTGGCGCGCCGACGGAAGTCCTGACCGGGCGACGCCGTGCTTCCTCGTGACGTGCATCCGGCGGCCTGGTGGACGTGGGCGCTCGGCCTGGCGGCCGCCGCGTCCCAGACCACCAACCCCTGGCTGCTCGCACTGACCACGGCGTCCGCCTCGGTCATGGTGCTGGCCCGGCGTACCGACGCCCCGTGGGCGCTGTCGTTCCGGTGGTACCTCTACCTCGGCCTGCTGGTCGTCGTGCTGCGGGTGTTCTTCCGGGTCCTGCTCGGCGGGGGCCTCGGCACCACCGTGCTCGTGGACCTGCCCGGGATCGCCCTGCCGTCCTGGGCCGCCGGCATCACCCTGCTCGGACCCGTCACCCGGGAGTCGCTGCTGGCCGGTCTCTACGACGGCATGCGGCTGGCGACGATCCTGATCTGCGTGGGCGCCGCCAACGCGCTCGCCAACCCCCGTCGGCTGCTGGCGGCGCTGCCCGCGGCCCTCTACGAGGTGGGGACGGCCCTGGTGGTGGCGCTGGCGGTCTTCCCGCAGCTGGCCGAGAGCCTCGAGCGGGTACGACGGGCCCGGCGGCTGCGCGGCGACCCGGCGAAGGGCACCCGGGGCCTGCGCAGCCTGCTGGTGCCGGTGCTCGAGGATGCTCTCGAGCGCTCGGTGAGTCTGGCGGCCAGCATGGACGTGCGCGGCTACGGGCGCTCGGGGACGGCGACCCGGGTCGAGCGGCGGGTCACCGGGTCCCTGCTGGTCGCCGGCCTGGTGGGGCTGTGCGTGGGGACCTACGCCTTCCTGGACGCGGCGGCACCGCGGCTGCTGGCCGGGCCCATGCTGGGGCTCGGGGTGCTGCTGGCGGCCGGTGGGTTCGTCGCCGCCGGTCGCCGGGTGCAGCGCACGACGTACCGGCCGGACCCCTGGCGGCTGCCGGAGATGCTGACCGCGGGCTCCGGCATCGCGGCAGCGGTGCTGATGGCGGCCGTCGCCCGCAGCAGCCCGGGGGTCCTGGTGCCCGACGTGTCCGCGGCCCCGGGCCTGTCCGTGCTGAGCCTGGTGGCGGTGCTGGTGGCCCTGCTGCCGTTGGTCGGCACCCCGCAGCCGCTGATGACGGCGTCCCCCGGTCCGCTGTCCGAGCAGGGGGCGGCGTCGTGATCGAGTGGCGCAACGTCAGCTTCACCTATGCCGACCAGCACCGTCCCGCGCTCCGGGTCGAGCACCTCGAGGTCACCGAGTCCGAGCTGGTGCTGGTCGCCGGCCGCACCGGGTCGGGCAAGTCGACGCTCCTGTCCACCATCAACGGTCTCGTGCCGCACTTCACCGGCGGTCACCTGGCCGGTGACGTCCTGCTGTGCGGCGAGAGCATCCGCGGCCGGGCGCCGCGCGAGCTCGCCCACCTGGTGGGGTACGTCGGACAGGACCCGCTGGCCAGCTTCGTGACCGAGGTCGTCGAGGACGAGCTGGCCTACGGGATGGAGCAGCTCGGCCTGGCCCGGCAGACGATGCGCCGGCGGGTCGAGGAGACGCTCGACGTGCTCGGCATCGCCGACCTCCGGTCCCGGGCCCTGCGGACGCTGTCCGGTGGCCAGCAGCAGCGCGTCGCGATCGGCGCCGTGCTGACGATGCACCCGCGGGTGCTGGTCCTCGACGAGCCGACGTCGGCACTGGACCCGACCGCCGCCGAGGACGTGTTGGGGGTGCTTGCCCGGCTGGTCGACGACCTGGGCACCACCGTCGTCCTCGCCGAGCACCGGATGGAGCGCGTCGTCCCCTTCGTCGACCGGCTGGTCGTCGTGGAGGAGGGGAGCGTCCGCGCCGGTGCACCCGTCGACCTGCTCCTGGACTCGCCCGTCGCGCCGCCCCTCGTGGAGCTCGGCCGGCTGGCGGGCTGGCGGCCGCTGCCCCTCTCGGTGCGGGAGGGTCGCCGGCACGCCCCCGGGCTGCTCGCCACCGCCCAGGCCCCCCGCCGGCTGTCGCCGGCCGGGCCCGACGGGTCCGGGCGGTCCGCTGCTGGCCGCGACCGGGCTCGGTGTCCGCTACGGGCGCACGGTCGCGCTGCGCGACGTCGACCTGTCGGTCCCGGCGGGCCGGGTCGTCGCCCTGATGGGACGCAACGGCTCGGGCAAGACCTCGCTGCTGTGGACGCTGCAGGGCAGTGGCCGGCGCGACACCGGGCGCGTCGACGTGGACGGCACCGACCCCGCCGACGTACCCCCCGCCCGGGCCCGGGAGCTCGTCGGCCTGGTCCCGCAGACCGCGGCGGACCTGCTCTACCTGGAGAGCGTCGCCGAGGAGTGCGCGGCTGCGGGGCCCGGCTGCCGGGGGCTCCTGGACCGGATGGCGCCGGGCATCGAGGACGACACACATCCGCGTGACCTCTCCGAGGGCCAGCGGCTCTCCCTGGTGCTGGCCGTGGTGCTCACCGCCCGCCCCCGACTGGTCGCCCTCGACGAGCCGACCCGCGGTCTGGACTACGCCGCGAAGGCGGCGCTCGCGGCGATCGTGCGCGACCTCGCCGCCCAGGGCTGCGGCGTGCTGCTGGCGACCCACGACGTCGAGTTCGTCGCCCAGGTCGCCGACGAGGTGGTGGTGCTGGCCGGCGGGGAGGTGGTGTCCTGCGGGCCCACCGCCCGGGTGCTCAGCGAGTCGCCGGCCTTCGCACCCCAGGTCTCCAAGGTCCTCGGCGCCGACTGGCTGACCGTCGACCAGGTCCGCGAGGCGCTGCTGTGAGCGCGGCGGTGCCGGTCGGCCTGCGCTCCGCGGTGGTCCTCACCCTGGCCACCGTCGCGGGACTGATGATGTTCTGCTGGCCGCTCCTGCTGGTGCCGGACCCGGACGCGTCGCGGGTCAGCCCGCCGTTCGTCTTCCTGGCGCTGCTGCCGGTCGTGGTCCTGGTCGTGGTCGTGGAGCTGACCGAGGGCGGCATGGACTCCAAGTCGCTGGCCATGCTCGGGGTGCTCACCGCGGTGAACGCCGTGCTCCGCAGCCTCGGCGCGGGCCTGGCCGGGGTGGAGCTGGTGTTCTTCCTGCTGGTGCTCGCCGGGCGCGTGTTCGGGCCGGGGCTCGGCTTCGTGCTCGGCTGCACGTCACTGTTCGCCTCGGCGCTGCTCACCTCGGGCGTCGGACCGTGGCTGCCCTACCAGATGCTCTGCGCGTCCTGGATCGGTCTGGGGGCCGGGCTGCTGCCCTCGAAGGTCCGCGGACGGCGCGAGATCGCGATGCTGGTGGTCTACGGCGTGCTGTGCGCCTACCTGTTCGGGCTGCTGATGAACCTGTCCTCCTGGCCCTACCTGCTGGGGATCGCGGTCCAGGGGCACGCCGGGTCGCTGTCCTACGTGGCCGGTGCGCCGCTCACCGAGAACCTGCACCGCTTCGCCGTCTACACGCTGCTCACCTCTACGGGTGGCTGGGACACCGGGCGGGCGATCACCAACTCGATCGCCATCGTCGTCCTCGGGCCGTCCATCCTCGCGACCCTCCGCAGGGCGTCGCGGCGAGCGTCGTACGGCCGGCCGGAGGGGGACCGGGTGACCCGGTGACCCTGCCGTTCGACCTGCCACCGACGTTCGGGGCCGGGGCCGCGCCGGGGAACCCGATGGTTGCCTTCCTCGGACGCCTACCGGGGCTGCTGCGCGAGGTCGTCGAGGACTGGCGGCTCACCTACGACGGGACCCCTCGGCACGGCCGGAACGCGCTCGTCGTACCCGTCCGCACGGCCGCCGGCCGGCCCGCGGCGCTCAAGCTGGTGCTGCCGCACGACGAGGCGCGGCACGAGCACCTCGCGCTGCGGGCCTGGCACGGCAACGGCGCCGTCCAGCTGCTGCGTGCGGACCCGCACCGCTGGGCGCTGCTGCTGGAGCGCCTGCACCCGGCCGAGGACCTGACGTCGATGGCGGACGTGGAGGCGTGCGAGCTCGTCGCCGGCTTCTACGCGCGGCTGCACGTCCCGGCGCTGCCGCAGCTGCAACGGCTCTCCTCCTCCGTCGCCCGATGGACCGAGCGCCTCGCGGGCCTCCCACCGGACGCACCGGTGCCGCGCCGGCTGGTGGAGCAGGCGGTCGGGCTGGGCCGGGCCTTCGTGGGCGACGAGGGCACGGACACCCGGACCATCCACGGGGACCTGCACTACGAGAACGTGCTGGCCGCGGACCGGGAGCCCTGGCTGGTGATCGACCCCAAGCCGGTGGCCGGGGACCCGCACTACGAGGTCGCGCCGATGCTGTGGAACCGGTGGGAGGAGATGGTCGCCTCGGGCGGCGTCCGGGACGCTGTGCGGCGCCGCTTCCACACCCTGGTGGATGCCGCGATGCTGGACGAGGACCGTGCGCGGGACTGGGTGCTCGTCCGCATGATGCACAACGTGCTCTGGGCACTCGAGGACGCGGCGCGGGAGGACCGGGCGTTGAGCGTCGAGGACCGTGAGTGGGTGACGACTGCGGTGACGATCGCGAAGGCCGTGCAGGGCTGAGCACGCGACGGGGACATCGGCCCCGTCCGGTGCGGCACAATGGCGCCCATGCCCACCGCTGCCCACGTCGTCTCCGTCAACGTGGGTCGGATCGTGCCCGCGTCGTGGGCGGGAAGGCCCCAGCAGACCGCGATCGCGAAGGCCCCGGTCTCCGGCCCGGTCGCCGTGCACCGGCTCGGGCTCGACGGGGACGAGGTCGGGGACCCGCGCTTCCACGGCGGGCCGCACAAGGCGGTCTACGCCTATGCGGAGGAGGACTACGCCTTCTGGGGAGAGCGCCTCGGGCGGCCGGTCCCGGTCGGCATGTTCGCCGAGAACCTCACCACGAGCGGCCTCGACCTTCGCGCGGCCGTGCTCGGGGAGCACTGGCGGGTCGGCTCGGTGCTGCTCTCACCAGCCGAGGTGCGCACGCCCTGCAACACCTTCCGCACCTGGATGGGCCGTCAGGGCTACGACGCGTCGGGCTGGATCCGGCGGTTCGCCGCCGAGGCCCGTGCCGGCACCTACCTCAGCGTCCTCGAGGAGGGCGTCCTGCAGGCGGGGGACGAGATCCGGGTCGTGCACCGGCCCGACCACGGGGTCACCGTGGAGACCATGTTCCGCGCGTTCATGAGCGACCACTCCCTGCTCCCGCAGCTGCTGGACGTCGACGGCCTGCCCGACCACGCCTACGCCGCCGCGCGACGGTACGCCGACGCCAGCTCCCGGCCCGTCGTACCGGGGTAGCCCGGCCCGAAAGGGGGGCCTGGTGGCCGGGGCCCGATAGCCTGGGCCGCACGCGGCTGCGCGACCGACGCGGAGCCGCGGGACCCGGCCGACCGGGACGAGGTGGAGGACCAGGAGAGCCATGTCTGCACCCAGCGCCAGCGACACGGGCGCCCCGCGCGCGAGCGTCATCGACGACCGCCCGCCGAGCGTGGGGCGCCAGTTCTTCGACCGGGTCCGCAGCAGTCCCGACCGGGAGGCCTACCGCTACCCGGTGGGGGACCGCTGGGAGTCCCGGACCTGGGAGCAGACCGGTGTCATGGTCACCCGCGTCGCTGCCGGACTGGTGGCCCTGGGCATCGAGCCCGAGCAGCGGGTCGCGATCGCCTCGACGACCCGGCTCCAGTGGATCGTGGCGGACCTCGCCATCATGTCCGCCGGAGGGGCGACGACCACGATCTACCCCTCGACGAACCCCTCCGACGTGGGCTACATCCTGGCCGACTCCGAGTGCCGGCTGGTCTTCGCGGAGGACGACGGACAGGTCGCCAAGCTCACCGAGCACCGCACCGAGCTGCCGCACCTGGTCAAGGTGGTCACCTTCGACGGCACGCCCGACGGTGACTGGGTGATCGGGTTGGAGGACCTGGAGAAGCTCGGTGAGGAGCTGCTGGCGGCAGATCCCGACCTGGTGCAGCGGCGGGTGGACGCGACGGGGCCGGACTCCCTGGCCACGTTGATCTACACCTCGGGCACCACCGGCCGCCCCAAGGGCGTGCGGCTGCGGCACTCCTCGTGGACCTACGAGGGCGCGGCCATCCAGGCGCTGGACATCCTGGACGAGAACGACCTGCAGTTCCTGTGGCTGCCGATGGCCCACTCCTTCGGCAAGGTGCTGTTGAGCGCCCAGCTGGCATGCGGCTTCCCGACGGCGGTGGACGGCCGGGTGGACAGGATCATCGACAACCTGGCCGTCGTACGCCCGACGTTCATGGGCGCCGCCCCACGGATCTTCGAGAAGGCGTACTCGCGGATCCTCACCATGCAGGCTGCCGAGGGCGGCCTGAAGGAGCGGCTGTTCGACCGGGCGTTCAAGGTCGGCCTGCGGGTCGACCGGCTGCGGCTCGAGGGCAGGCGGGTGCCCTTCCTGCTGGCCCGCCAGCACCAGCTGTTCGACCGGCTCGTGTTCGCCAAGGTGCGGGACCGCTTCGGTGGCCGCGTGCGGTTCTTCATCTCCGGCGCCGCGGCGCTCAACCAGGAGATCGGGGAGTGGTTCCACGCCGCGGGCATCCTGATCCTCGAGGGCTACGGGATGACCGAGTCCTCGGCGGGGTCGGCGGTCAACCACCCCGACGACTACCGGTTCGGCTGGGTGGGGATGCCCCTCCCGGGCACCGAGATGCGGGTCGCGGAGGACGGCGAGCTGATGATCCACGGGCCGGGGGTGATGGAGGGCTACCACAACCAGCCCGAGCAGACCGCCGAGACGCTGACCGAGGACGGCTGGCTGCACACCGGGGACATCGCCGAGATCGACGCGAAGGGGTTCGTGCGGATCACCGACCGCAAGAAGGACCTGTTCAAGACCTCCGGCGGCAAGTACATCGCCCCCTCCGCGATCGAGTCGCAGTTCAAGGCGATCTGCCCCTACGCGAGCCAGTTCCTGGTGCACGGCAGTGAGCGCAACTTCGTGGTCGCGGTGATCACCCTCGACGAGGAGGCGATGGCCTCCTGGGCGGACGAGAACGGCATGGGCGACCGGTCCTACGCCGAGGTGGTCGGCTCCCAGGAGGTCAAGGACCTGGTCGCGGGCTACGTCGAGACGCTCAACCAGCGGCTGAACCGGTGGGAGACCATCAAGAAGTGGATCCTCCTCGACCACGACCTGACGGTCGAGTCCGGTGAGCTGACGCCGTCGATGAAGGTCAAGCGCAAGGTCGTGGAGACCAACTACCGCGCCGAGATCGCGGACCTCTACACCTGATGCACCCCTGATGCCGAGCACCCTGCCCGACGGTGAGCCCGCGCCCGCCGACGGGGCACTGCCGGCGGCGGCCACCGACGGGGTTGGCAGGCGGCCGTTCGGGTTCTACGTGCACGTGCCGTTCTGCACCGTGCGCTGCGGCTACTGCGACTTCAACACCTACACCGCCAGCGACCTCGGCGGCACCGTCCCCGGTGCGTCGCGGTCGACGTACGCCGACGTGGCGGTCGCCGAGGTGCGGCAGGCCCGGCGGGTCCTCGGCGATGTCGACGTCCCGGTGCACACGGTGTTCTTCGGCGGCGGTACGCCGACCCTGCTGGAGCCCACGGACCTGACCAGGATCCTCACCGCCATCGACGACGAGTTCGGGCTGGTCGACGAGGCGGAGGTGACCACCGAGTCGAACCCGGACAGCGTGGACGCCGAGGCGCTGGCCGGGCTGCGCGCCGGGGGGTTCGACCGGATCTCCTTCGGCATGCAGTCGGCCGTCCCGCACGTGCTGGCGGTGCTGGACCGCACCCACGACCCGGACCGGGTGCCGCAGGTCGTGCGGTGGGCGCGGGAGGCGGGGTTCGCCCAGGTGAGCCTGGACCTGATCTACGGCACGCCGGGGGAGTCGCTCGGGGACTGGGCCGCCTCCCTTCGCTCGGCCCTGGCCTGCGAGCCGGACCACCTGTCGGCGTACGCCCTGATCGTCGAGGAGGGCACCGCGCTGGCCCGCCGGATCCGGCGCGGGGAGGTGGGGATGACCGACGACGACGACCTGGCCGACAAGTACCTCGCCGCCGACGAGGCGCTCGAGGCGGCCGGCCTGGGGTGGTACGAGGTGTCGAACTGGGCGCGCTCACCCGAGGCGGCCTGCCGGCACAACCTGGGCTACTGGACCGGGGCCGACTGGTGGGGCGTCGGGCCCGGCGCCCACTCGCACGTCGGCGGGGTGCGCTGGTGGAACGTCAAGCACCCGACGGCGTACGCCGACCGCATCCACCAGGGGCTCAGCCCGGCCCACGGGCGGGAGGTGCTGGGGGAGGAGACCCGACGGGTGGAGCGCGTGCTGCTCGAGACCCGGCTGCTCGACGGCCTGAGGACCGACGTGCTGGACGCCGCGGGCCGGGCGGCGCTGCCCGAGCAGGCGGAGCGAGGTCTCGTCGAGCCCGCCGCCCTCCGCAGGGAGCGGGTCGTCCTCACCCGCCGGGGACGGCTGCTCGCGGACGCCGTGGTGCGCGACCTGCTGGGCTGAGGCTGCCGTCCCGGCGAGCTGGGCCGGGACGGCCCCGGTCAGGTGACCAGCCGGAAGATCAGCGGGTAGCGGTAGTCCTCGAGGTTCGAGACCTTGACAGTCGCCACGATCATCAGCACGAGCCACGCGAGCATCACCACGGGGAGCAGCACGAGGCCGATCAGCAGGATGATGCTGAAGCCGGCCACCACCCCGTAGACCAGGTAGGAGATCTGCATGTTCAGCGCCTCCTTCCCGGTGCGGTCCAGGAAGGCGCTGCGGTCCTTGAACACCAGCCAGACCACGAGCGGGGCGAACAGCCCCAGGACCAGCGGACCGAGGTGGGCGCCGATCGCCCACATCCTCTCCTCGTCGGGGCGCAGCGGCCGACCGGTCGGCGGGCCGTAGACCGGCGGCGGTGTGCCGGGCGGGCCGTGGACCGGCGGCGGTGTGCCCGGCGGGCCGTAGACCGGCGGCGGTGGGACGGCGTCCGGCTGGCTCTCACCCGGCGGCTGTGGTGACTCGGGACCCGTGGTCATCGTCTGATTGAAGCAGAGTCCGGCGCCGTCGGGGGCGCGTCGAGACCCGCCTCGTCGAGGGAGGAGCTCAGCCGTCGCCGACGGAGGGGTCCAGGCCGGTGACGAAGTCGATCAGCTCCTCGACCCTGCCGAGCAGGCTGGGCTCGAGGTCCGCGTAGGACCGGACCCCGCCCAGGATGTGCCGCCAGGCCCGGGCGATGTCGGCCTGGTCGCGGTGCGGCCAGCCGAGCGACTGGCACACGCCCTTCTTCCACTCGATGCCTCGCGGGACGCTCGGCCAGGCCGTCATCCCGAGGCGGCCGGGCTTGACCGCCTGCCAGATGTCGATGAACGGATGGCCGACGACCAGCACGTGCCGTCCGTGCGGTGACCGGGCGACCGAGGCAGCGATCCGGCTCTCCTTGGACCCGGCCACGAGGTGGTCGACGAGCACCCCGACCCGCCGCTCGGGCCCCGGCCGGAAGTCCCGCAGGTGCTCGGGCAGGTCGTCGACGCCCTCGAGGTACTCCACCACCACGCCCTCGACCCGGAGGTCGTCGCCCCACACCTTCTCCACCAGCTCCGCGTCGTGGCGGCCCTCGACGAAGATCCGGCTGGCTCGCGCCACGCGCGCCGTGGTGCCGGGCACGGCCACCGACCCCGACGCGGTGCGGGTCGCCGCGCGGGGGCCGCTGCGTGCCGGCGCGGCCAGCACGACCGGCACCCCCTCGAGCAGGAAGCCGGGTCCGAGCGGGAACGTGCGGCGTCGGCCGCGCCGGTCCTCGAGCGTCACGGTGCCCAGGTCGCGCTCGGTGGCGACGATCTCGCCGCACCAGTCGGTCGTGACCTCCTCGACGACCAGGCCGCGGTCCGCCACGACCTCCACGGCCCGTCCCCGTCGCGGAGCGCGCCAGTCGGTGCTCAGGACGTCGGGTCCGTATCGGTCGTGCGGCGGTCGGGACGTGGCGCTCACCGGTGAACCCTAGGCCCGGACCGCCGTACGACGGCCGTCGGCTCGCCGGACGACCTCGCGGCAGGGATCAACGAGATGCCGTGGACCTCTTGGCTGGCGGAGCGGAGCGATATATCGTCGGACTATCGCAGAACAGTCGCCGCCGCACCTGAGGTAGGCGGCCCACCATTCCACACCGGAGGTACAGCAATGAGCGAGAACAGCCCCTGGGACCAGCCCTGGAGCAGCCGTCGGCACGGACCCCGCCACGGTGGCCCGCGCGGTTCGTGGACCTCAGGACCGCCCCCGTGGGTGCAGGGCCTGATCGAGATGGCCCAGAGCAGCGGCAGGCCCGAATTCGGGCCGGGCAGCTTCGGGCACCGAGGACCGAAGGTCCGGCGCGGTGACGTGCGCGCCGCGATCCTCGACGTGCTCGCCGTCGAGCCGATGAACGGCTACCAGATCATCCAGCAGATCGCCGAGCGCAGCGGTGGGGCCTGGAAGCCGAGCCCCGGCTCGGTCTACCCGACCGTCCAGCAGCTCGAGGACGAAGGGCTCGTCGAGGGCACCGAGGGAGTCGGTCGCCGGCTCCTGCAGCTCTCCGAGGAGGGCCGCGCCTACGTCGAGGCGCATCCCGACGAGCTCGCCGCCACCTGGGCGCCGTTCGAGCAGCCCGAGGCCGAGGAGGGCCCCGGGGACTTGAAGCCGGTCATCGGCCAGGTGATGGGCGCCGTGTGGCAGGTCGTCGTCTCGGGCACCAAGCAGCAGAAGGCCGAGGCAGCCGAGATCCTCGCCGACACCCGGCGCAGGCTCTACGGCATCCTGGCCGAGGGGGATGAGGGCGAGGGGTCATGAGCCCGTCCCGCCCGGGTGCCGACGGGCCCGAGCTGCGGATCGGGGACGTGGAGCGTGAGGCTGCCGTTACCGCCCTCGGTGAGCACTACGCCGCGGGTCGGCTCTCCAAGGAGGAGTTCGACGAGCGTGCCGACGCGGCCTGGGCGGCCCGGACCCGCTCCGCGCTGTGGCCGCTGTTCGCCGACCTGCCGCACCCGGCGGCCAGACGCCCGGTCGGCCCGCCGGTGCCGTCCGGCACGCCTCGGCCCCCGTGGGGGGATGGCCGGCGTCACGGCCGCCGGGCCGGCGTACCGCTGCTGCCGCTCCTGGTGGTCGTGCTCGTGCTGGCGCTCGTGGGTCACCCGGTGGTCTTCCTGCTGCTGGTGGTCTGGCTGCTCTGGGCCAGGACGAACGGCCTGTGGGGACACCGGCGCCCCGGGAGACACGGGTCAGCCGGAGGACGCTGCGGGCGTGAGCGCTGGTAGCCACGCCTCGCCGGGGTGAGGAGCTCAGATGAGCGGCAGCGTCCTCGACGTGCGGGGCAGGTGCTCATACCCCCGGCGTACGGCGTCCGCGAGCAGGTCCGCGGGGTAGGGCCACTGGGCCTGCCCGAGCGCGTCCCGCGCCGCGACGCCGCGGGAGGCGAGGTCACGGATGGTCTCGGCGACGACCCCGATCGCACCGCGCTGCTCCTCCACGAACTCCTTGCCGACCGGCCGGCCGTGACCGGGCACGACCAGGCTGGCCGGGGTGAGCAGCCCGATCAGCAGGTCCAGGGTCCCCGGCCAGTCCATCGGGAAGCAGTCCGGGCCGAAGCCCGGCACCCCCTGGCGCACGACGGACTCCTCGACCAGGTCACCGGCGAAGACCACGTCGGCGTCACCGACCCGCAGGACGGCGTCCCCGGCGGTGTGGCCGCGGCCGGGGTGGATCATCTCGACGAGCCGGTCCCCGAGGTCGATGGCCCGGGCGGAGGAGAAGGTCTCGGTCGGGGCCAGGATCCGGGTCGAGGCGATGTCCGGGTGGCGGGGGTCGCTCTCGTCGCCGGCCGCCTCCTGCTGCAGGGCCGGGCCGCTCACCAGCAGGCCCGCCGCCGCGTCCTCGTGGGCGTGGACGGGCGGACCGCCGTACGTCTCGGAGATGACCACGTTGCCGAACGTGTGGTCGAAGTGCTCGTGGGTGTTGAGGACCTCCACCACCCGCCCGACGCCGAGGGCCTCGACGAAGCCGACCACCCGGCGGGCCTCGACCTCGGAGGCGTGCGTGTCGACCATCAGGAGCCCGCGGTCACCGCCGACCAGACCGACGTTCACGTCGAGGAAGTCGAAGCGCGCGACCCAGCAGCGGTCGGCGACCTCCACGAAGCCGGTGTCGTGCGGAATGTCGGCCATGGGACCAGGCTAGTACGCTTGGCACTCGGGGTGACTGAGTGCCAAGCCGGCCCCCACGGGCCCTCGGCGGGGCTCTCGGTGGCGAGCGATGGCCCGGCGATGATGACCCGGCGAAGGTGACCCGGCGAAGGTGACCGGACGATGATGACTGGACGATGGTGTGGAGGAGGGTCGATGGTCGAGGACCGCAAGCTGGCCGTGCTCCGGGCGATCGTCGAGGACTACGTCTCCACCCAGGAGCCGGTGGGGTCGAAGTCCCTCGTGGAGCGGCACCAGCTCGGTGTCTCACCGGCCACTGTCCGCAACGACATGGCGGCGCTCGAGGAGGAGGGCTTCATCACCCAGCCGCACACCAGCGCCGGCAGGATCCCCACCGACAAGGGCTACCGGCTCTTCGTGGACCGGCTCAGCCAGGTGAAGCCTCTGACGGCCGCGGAGCGCCGCGCCATCGCGACCCTGCTCGAGGGCGCCATCGACCTCGACGACGTCGTGCAGCGCAGCGTGCGGCTGCTCGCCCAGCTGACCCGCCAGGTGGCGATCGTGCAGTACCCCACCCTGTCGCGATCCACGGTCCGGCACGTGGAGGTGGTGCCGCTCGGCAACGCCCGGATGCTCGTGGTCCTGATCCTGTCCACCGGCCGGGTCGAGCAGCGGGTCGTCGAGCTGCCCCAGGAGCTCGACGAGGAGCGGACCGCCGAGGTGCGCGCCGGGCTGAACCGGGCCGTCGTCGGCGAGCGGCTGGCCGTCGCGTCCGCGGAGCTGGTGACGCTGCCCGAGCAGTTCGACCCCGCCGAGCGCGGGCCCGTCGCGGTGCTCGTGGCGGCGCTCGTCGAGGCGATGTCCGACCACCGGTCCGACGAGCGGGTCGCGGTCGGCGGCACCGCCAACCTGGCGCACTTCGGCGACGGCTTCGACCTCGCCATCCGACCGATCCTCGAGGCGCTCGAGGAGCACGTGGTGCTGCTCAAGCTGCTCGGCGAGACATCCTCACCCGCCACGGTGACGGTGCGGATCGGGCACGAGGGCCCCTACCAGGAGCTCGCCTCCACCTCGGTCGTCGCCACCGGCTACGGCCCGGGCGACGAGGCGTTGGCGACCCTGGGCATCGTGGGGCCGACCCGCATGGACTACCCAGGAACGATGGCGGCGGTGCGCGCGGTCGCGCGCTACGTCTCCCGGATCCTCGACGAAGGACGATGAGGCTGCAGTGAGCCAGGACCTGTACGACACCCTCGGGGTGGCCCGCGACGCGGACGGCGACACCATCAAGAAGGCCTACCGCAGGCTCGCCCGGCAGCTGCACCCCGACGTGAACCCCGACCCGGGCAGCGCCGAGCGCTTCAAGGAGGTCTCGCACGCCTACGAGGTGCTCTCCGACGCCGAGAAGCGCCGGATGTACGACCTCGGCGGCGACCCCTTCGGCGGTGCGGGCTTCGGCGGCGCCGGCGCGGGCGCGGGCTTCTCGTTCACCGACATCATGGACGCGTTCTTCGGCGGTCAGGGGCCCGGCGGAGGACAGGGCGGCCGGGGCCCCCGCCCCCGGTCCCGCCGGGGACAGGACGCCCTCGTCCGGCTCGAGGTCGAGCTGGCGGACGCGGCCTTCGGCGCCACCCACGAGCTCAAGGTGGACACCGCGGTGCTGTGCTCGGTGTGCAGCGGCAGCGGCGCGGCCCCCGGGTCGCGTCCGAAGACCTGCGAGACCTGCGGCGGTCGTGGGGAGACCGTGCACCTGCAGCGGTCCTTCCTCGGCGAGATCCGCACGATGCGGCCCTGTGCGGCCTGCCGCGGCTTCGGCTCGATCATCCCCGAGCCGTGCCGTGAGTGCTCCGGGGACGGCCGGGTCCGCTCGAGGCGGACCCTGACGGTCAAGATCCCCGCGGGCGTCGACACCGGGACCCGGGTCCAGCTGGCCGGCGAAGGTGAGGTCGGTCCCGGCGGCGGCCCGCCCGGCGACCTGTACGTCGAGATGCAGGTCAACGACCACCCGCTGTTCACCCGGCACGGCCTGGACCTGCTGGCGAACGTCACCGTGCCGATGACGGCCGCGGCCCTCGGCACCACGATCGAGCTCCCGACGCTGGAGGCGGACGTGGCGGACGAGGACTCCGACGTCGAGACCAGCGTGCCGCTGGAGATCCGGCCCGGGACCCAGTCGGGCACGGAGACGGTGCTCGCCGGACGCGGCATCCCCTCGCTGCGTGGCACCGGACGTGGCGACCTCGTCGTCCGGGTGGTGGTCGAGACGCCCACCCGCCTCGACGACCGCCAGGAGGAGCTGATCCGCGAGCTCTCAGCGCTGCGTGGTGAGCAGTCACCGGACGGCCGGATGCGCTCGGGCACCAAGTCGGTCTTCGAACGGCTCCGCGGGGCCTTCGGTCCCCGGTGAGCCTGCCGTTCTTCTGCCATCCCGGCCTCGACGGTCTCACCGCCGGTGACCAGGTCGAGCTGACGGGGGACGAGGCCCGGCACGCCGCCGTCAAGCGGGTCCGGGCAGGTGAGCAGGTCGCGTTGACCGACGGCGCCGGGACGGTCGCCACCTGCACGGTCACGGACGCGCGTGGTTCGACGGTCGCCCTGGTGGTCGACGCGGTCGCCACCAGCGACCCCGAGATGCCCCGGGTGGTCGTCGTCCAGGCCATCCCCAAGGGCGACCGCGGGGAGCTGGCGGTCGAGATGCTCACCGAGGTCGGGGTGGACGTCATCGTGCCCTGGGCGGCGGGCCGCTCGGTGCCGGTGTGGCGCGGCGACCGGCGGGCCAAGGCGCTGGCCAGATGGCGCTCCACGGCCCGGGAGGCGGCCAAGCAGGCCCGGCGGCCGTGGTTCCCCGAGGTCAGCGACCTGGTCTCGACCGAGGAGGTGGTCGGGCTGCTGCGTGACGCGTCCGTGCCCGTCGTACTCCATGAGGCTGCGTCCGGGCCACTGGCCGACCTGCCCGTCCCGGGTCGCGGCGAGATCGTGATCGTGGTGGGGCCCGAGGGCGGGATCAGCGACGGGGAGCTCGCCGCGTTCGCGACGGTCGGCGCCGAGCCGGTGCGGATGGGTACGTCGGTGCTGCGCACCTCGACCGCCGGGGTCGCCGCCACCGCCGCGCTGCTGGCCCGCACCCGCTGGCGCTGACCCGGCGGGTGTGGCGGTCCAGACCCCGTCGACCCGGCGGGTGTGACGGGCGAGACCCTGTCGACCCGGCGGGTGTGGCGGGCGGGACCTTGTCGACCCGGCGGGTGTGGCGGGCGAGACCCTCGGCTCCCAAGCGACTTCACCTGGGCATGGAGCCACCTGAACCCGTGGGTGAGAGGGGGGCTGCCGACGCCGCCGTTGAGGGTCAGGCCTGCAGACGGGCCGGGTCGGCAGGGTTCGGGCCTGCAGACGGGCCGGGTCGGCAGGGTTCGGGCCTGCAGACGGGCCGGGTCGGCGGGGTTCGGGCCTGCGGACGGGCCGGGTCGGCAGGGGGTCAGCGCTCGGCCGCAGCCAGTGCCTTGCGCATCTCGTCCACGTCGAGCCGCGGGCCGTAGCCCGGGGTGCCGGGCTGGATGCGCCAGCTCTCGGCCAGCGTCCCGACATCCACGGTGTCGAAGCCGAGCTCGTCGATCAGCCCCGCGACCGTCGCCTTGGCGTCCGCGTCGTCGCCGGCGATCGCCAGCGCACGCCTCCCCTCACTCCCGGAGGGGACCGCGTGCTCGGTGAGGTGCGAGGACATGACGTGGTTGAACGCCTTGACGACGTGCGACTGCGGCAGGTGCGCCTGCAGGAGCGCCGCGGAAGTGGTGGAGCCGTCGTCGAGCGCGGCCATCTGGCCGTCGCGCTGCGGGTAGTAGTTGTTGGTGTCGATGACCACCTTGCCCGCGAGCGGCTCGACCGGAACCTGGTCGTAGGCCTTGAGCGGGATGGTGACCACCACCAGGTCGCCTCGCGTCGCCGCGCCCTCTGCCGTGTCAGCCTCCGCGTGCTCCCCGAGGTCGGCGACCACGTCCGCGAGCGTGTCGGGCCCACGTGAGTTGCTGAGCACCACGTCGTACCCGTGGTCGAGGGCCAGCCGTGCCACTGCCTGCCCGATGTTGCCTGCACCGATGAACCCGATCGTCGTCATGACAGTCCAACTCGCTCAGGGTGGAGGTTGTTCCGGTTCACTGCACCGTTATGTGCTTGGTGTCCTGCGTCGGCGCGATGCCCTCGCCGCCGGACGGGTCCTCGTCGTGCACGCGCAGGAGGTACGAGCCCGGCGGGGCCTGCACGGTGAACGAGTACGGCGACAGGGTGCAGCACTCCGCGGCGGTGGCGAAGCCGCGCTTCACGACGACCCCGTCCCGCACCAGCTCCCACTGCACGTTGGCCTCGAAGGCCGCGGCCCGGCCCGACACGGTGAACCGGCGGGCGACGGTCGCGCCCTCCCCGGGGACCGTCACGCTGACCGAGGACAGGGTGTCGTCTGCAGGCGCGGCCGGCACCGGCCGGCTGGTCGGCTCACCGAGCAGCGTCGCCGTCGGTCGCCCGTCCAGCAGGAAGGTGACCGGCAGCTGCTCGCCGACGGCCGCCTGGGCCGTGAAGACCAGCTGCTGGAGCGCCATCGCGGCCTCGTCAGGGGTGGTGCCCGACGGACGGCCGGCCACCGGCCCCGAGAGGTCGACCGACAGCACGCCGTCCGAGAGCTGTGCACGCTCCATGGTGGTGCCTGAGGGCCACGGTGAGTGGTAGTCCACGTCCGCCGCGCTGCCGACGACCGCCTCGGTCACCGCCGCGTCCAGGGCCAACGCCCGCGACGGAGCCGGGTGCCGCTCGGCGAACAGCCGGGGTCCCGAGGGTGTCGCGCCGACGAAGTACACCAGCACGTCCGGCCCCGACGCCGCCGTCGAGCGGTCCTCGGTGACTGTCGGGGGACCGCCAGCGGGTGAGCCGAGCCCCTGCGCCAGGGTCACGACCGCAGCGACCGTCGCCGCTGTCGCGACGACCGCACCGGCGACGGCTCGGGTCCGGCTCCGGCGCCGGCGGGCCGCGGCCTGGGCCCGGATGGTCTCGAGCGACGTGCGCGGCTCGACGTCCGCGACGGCGTCCTCGAGCAGCTCGCGCATCTGGTCCTCGGGTGTCATCTCACGTCCTCCGTCAGGATCCGCATGGCTCTCACACCCCGCGAGGCGTGGCTCTTGACCGCACCGCGGCTGATGCCCAGGGTCCGCGCGATGTCGGCCTCGGAGAGGTCGAGGTAGTAGCGCAGCGCGAGCACCTCGCGCTGCCGGTCGGGCAGGGCGCGCAGTGCGTCGAGGACGCGTTCCCGGCGCTCGGAGACGAGCGCGTCCTCGTCGGCACCCGGGCGGTCCGCGACCACCGGGGGGCTGTACGACGCCTCCACGCCCCGGTGCCGCATCACGGAGCGGGACCTGTTCACGACCGTCTGCCGCAGGTACGCGAGTCCCTGGTCCGGCTCCCGCAGGGACCTCCACCGGCCGTGCATCGCCACGAAGGAGTCCTGCACGACCTCCTCAGCGGTCTCGAGGTCGCGGACCAGCAGGACCGAGAGCCGGACCAGCCGTCGGAAGTGCGCTGCGTACAGCTCCTCCACCGCGGAGTCGGCGTCCCACGCCGGTGCCGCGGACCGTGGCCGGGACGCGCCCGGGTCGGGCGTGCCGGGCTCGGGGGTGCCGGGCTCGGGGACGCCTCGGGAGCCGCCGGGGGCCGCGCGGGACGGTCGGCGCAGCGTCATGGCACCTCCTCGGGCGAACGTCGTCAGGGTCACGCTAGTTGCACGCGCGAGGCCCGTGGTCGGTTTACCCGTCGCGGACACGACCTGGGAAGGCCTC
>CAWIPS010000012.1:0-50906 GCA_963837995.1 uncultured Actinomycetota bacterium | reverse complement strand
GCCGAGCGCCGCGGCGAGCATCGCGAGGATCCGGGCCCGTCCGGGGTCGTGAGGTGCTGCGGTGACGGCGGCCTCGCAGACGGTGCGGTAGCCGTCGTCGAGTGAGCGGGTGTTCCACTCGACCTGGCCCCGCAGCTGCAGCAGGTCGGCGCGCATCAGCGGGTCGACGACATCGACCAGAGCCGCACGGACCAGCTGCTCGGTCTCGTGGGGGCGGCCTGCGGCCAAGGTGGACCCGGCTGCGGCGAACAGCCGCTGTGCGCGGGCGCGGGAGTCGATGCTCAGCTCGGCGGCACGCGTCCATGCCGACGCGGCGGCCTCGTGTCCACCACGCCGACGGGCCCGTTCGGCAGCGTCGTCGAGCGCGTTGACGACCTCCTCGTCCGGGCCGTCGACGGAGGCTGCGAGGTGCCAGGCTCGGCGGTCCTGGTCGCAGGCGTCGGACAGCGCGTCGGCCAGGGCGCGGTGCGCCTGCCTGCGTCGGCTGCTGGTGGCGGCACCGTAGATCGCGGATCGGACGAGCGGATGCCGCATGGTGAGGACGGCGTCGCCGACATCGATCAGTGCCGACTCCTCGGCCGCATCCAGCGCGTCCGGCCCGGCCCCGAGCCGGGCGGCGGCGCGGCTGATGGTGGCGGTGTGCCCGGAGTCGTCGGCGGCCGCAACGAGCAGCAGCGTCTGTGCCGGGGCCGGCAGTCGGCGGTACCGGTCCAAGAAGGCGCGCTCGACCCCTTGCGTGAGCGGCAGCCGCCGGGGGAGCCCCTCGGCACCGGAGAGCTGGCCCGGCGTCAGTGCCCGGGTCAGCTCCACCAGCCCCAGCGGGTTCCCGCCGGTGGCCTCGAGCAGCTGGGCACGCACCTGCGCGGAGACCTGGGTGCCCACCTGGTCCGCGATGAGCGCCTCGGCGGCGGTCCCGTCGAGCCCGGCGACGCTGAGGACGGTCAGGTCACGAGGGTCGAACCGCCCGGTCTCGTTGGCGCGGACCACGAAGACGATCGCGACGGCCTCCCCATCCAGACGCCTTGCAGCGAACTGCAACGCTGCCGCGGAGGCGTCGTCGAGCCAGTGGGCGTCGTCCACCACCGCGAGGACGGGGTCGCCCTCGGCGGCGACCGAGAGCAGGTTCAAGGTCGCGAAGAAGACCAGGTGCCGGTCGCCCACCTCCTCGCCGATCTCCCCGAACGCTGCCCGCAGGGCCTCTGCCTGCCGGGCCGGGATGCGCCCGAGGTGGGTCAAGGCCGGGCGCAGCAGACGGTGCAGCGCCGCGAACGGCAGCGGAGCCTCGGACTCCACCCCACGGGTCCGCAACACGGTCATGCGTTCCGCGGCGGCGGTCGCGGTGGCCTCCTCGAGCAGCGCCGACTTCCCGACGCCCGGCGCTCCCTGCAGCAGCAGGGCAGCGCCCTTGCCGGACCGGGCTCGTTCCAGCACGTGCTTCAGCCTGGCTTGCTCGGGCTCCCGACCTCGCAGCTCCCTCGACACGCTTGACACCCTAGTGAGAAGCCGGGCGCTGCAGTGGGCGAGACGACGCAGGCCGCAGAGGGCACGACTCCCGGACCGCGCGGTCATGCATGGACGGGGCATCCGGCCGCATGCAGGACGGCGAGCACGTCGGCCCGGTCGACGGGATCCCGAGCGGTCACGACCAGGACCCGGGCATGGACGTCGAGCTCACATGTGCCGATGCCGGGGATGGCTGCGACACGGGTCCGTACGGCGTCGGCGACGTGCCGGCAGATCCTGCCTCGCAGGAGGAACACTGTCGGGCCGACGAACGTGCGTGGCGTCCCCTGCATCATCGTCGCACCTGCTCGGCAGGGTCCATCCCGGCGGCGGTCACGTGGCCCTCAGGAGAGTGCGTCGAGATAGGCGCGGTAGTCCGGCGGCTGCCACGCGGCGACCACCTTGGTGCGAAGGGTGGCGCCAAGACGCTGGTAGAAGCGGTGACCGGGCTCGTTGTCCTCCCGGACGCCCCAGGTGATGAGCAGCCGCTCCGGCGCGACGTGCCTGGCCAGGGCCGCCATCAGCTGGCCGCCGACGCCGCGGTCACGCGCTGCGGCGCGGACGTAGAGGTCGTCCATGGCGAGGATCTCGGCGCCGATCCACAGGTTGAGCTGACGGGTCCCGCTGACGTAGCCGACAGGCTCCCCGTCGAGCCAGGCGACCAGCACCACGACCGCGGGGCTGGCGAGCATCCGCGCCCAGTCCTCGCTGGTGGCTCGGACGGCGTGCGCGCTGTTCTCGTGGTGGGCGAGCTCGAGCAGCATCGCGGACACGAGGACGGCGTCCTCGACGCCGGCGCGCCGGATCTGGAGCCGGGCCGCGGTTGCGGGGATCCCGGGCCGGGGGGCGGTGGTGTCGGTGTTCAAGGTCATGCACTCTCCTCGGTTGATGGTTGGGCGGGGTTCGTCGGGGTGTGCGCGCTGGGTTCCGCGTCGTTGGCCGGGGTGGCTGCTCCGGTGCGGTGTGT
Organism: uncultured Actinomycetota bacterium; assembly: GCA_963837995.1. Taxonomy (GTDB): domain Bacteria; phylum Actinomycetota; class Actinomycetes; order Propionibacteriales; family Nocardioidaceae; genus Nocardioides_B. Next base: position 48,436 of record CAWIPS010000012.1, on the reverse strand, counting down.
CAGCCGTCGGCGGAGCGGAGGACCTCGGGGAGGTCCGAGTGGTCGTGCCCGGTGACGTGGACGACGAAGGGGGCGGTGATGACGGTGCCGTCGCCGAGCCGGAACTGGGCCCACAGGCGGTAGGCGCCGGGCCGGTCGAAGTCGACGTGCAGCTTCAGGGCGGGGCCGAAGGTGGTGCCGGGCAGGGCGAAGACGGGGCGCCCCTGGTGGTCGAAGGTCTCGGCGTGCCGGTGGGCGAAGGCGGACCCGTCGGCGCGCATCACGGCCACGTGGCCGGCCGCGCCGAGGTAGGGCTGGAGGTCGCTGACCGGGTCGCCGCTGCGCTGGCGGGTGAGGCGCAGGGTGAGGTCACTGGTGTCACCGACCCGGGCCTGCCCGTCGAGCCTGACCCGGACTCCGTGGGTGGTGGAGCTGCGGACGTCGCCGTCCGGAACGGTGGCCGCGGTCGGCGCTGGTCCGGCGATGGTGACCTGGTGGGTGTCGAGCACGTCTGCCATCTGGCCCTGGCGGCGGAACTCGGTGTGCAGGGTGTAGGCGCCGGCGGTGGGGAAGGTCGCTCGCACCGAGTAGGCGCCGGTGGTGCCGGTGGGCTCGGGATGGATGTGGGCGAACGTCCCGAGGTCGCTGCGCGTGACGATCATGTGCATCCACACCTGGTGGGTGCGCACGAGGTCGTCGACGGGGCCGCCGGTCGCAGCGTCCCGGACGGTGAGGGTCAGTGTGGTCGGCCGGCCGGGCTGCACCCTGTCTCCGGCGTTGATCACCACGTCGAGGCCGGCGTCGTGGGTGCTGATCGGGGGGACGTCGGTCTCCTCCATGGTGCTCATCACCGGTCGCATCGGCATGCCCATGCCTTCTGACCACGCGAGGGTGCCGTTCATGCCGCGTTCGGCCTGGTCGGTGCGGGACAGCCAGGTGAACCCGACGCCGAGGGTCAGGGCGACGACGGCGATCGCGGTGAGGTAGGACCAGCGGCCGAGCCGGGCGGTGAGGGCCTGGGTGTCGGCTCCAGGGCGGAACCGGCGCAGCCGCAGGGCGTTGGTGACGACGCTGACCGAGCTCATCGCCATCGCGGCGCTGGCAAGGACCGGGTCCAGCAGCAGGCCGTGCCACCAGTACAGGGCGCCGGCGGCGACGGGGATGAGCAGGACGTTGTAGGCGAACGCCCACGCCAGGCCCTGCTTGATGGTGGTGACGGTCTCGCGGGAGAGCGCGATCGCGTTGACCAGGCCGTTGAGGTCGCCGCCGACGAGGGTGATGTCGGAGGCGGCGATGGCGACGTCGGTGCCGGTGCCGATCGCGACGCCGAGGTCGGCGCGCGCCAGCGCGGGGGCGTCGTTGATGCCGTCACCGGCGACCGCGACGGCGTGTCCGGCGGCCTGCAGCTCGGCGACCCGGTCCGCCTTCTCACCGGGGAGCACCTCGGCGAGGACGTGGTCGATGCCGACCTCGGCGGCCACGGCGCGGGCGGTCGCGGCGTTGTCGCCGGTCAGCATCCACACCTCCAGGCCGAGCGCCTTGAGGGCGGCGACGGCCTCGGCGGAGGTCGGCTTGACCGGGTCGGCGACCTCGATCAGGCCGGCCGGGGTGCCGTCGATCGCGGCGTACATCGGGGTGCGGGCCCGAGCCGCGGACCGGTCGGCGGCCGCGGTCAGAGGGGTGACGTCGACACCGTGGCGCGCCATCAGCGCGTGGTTGCCGACCAGGACGTGGCGCCCGTCGACGTGGGCGGTGATCCCGTGGCCGGGCACCGCGTCGAACCCGGTCGCGGGCGCGAGAGTCAGGCCTCGGTCGCGGGCGGCGGTGACGATTGCTGCTCCGACCGGGTGCTCGCTGCCGACCTCGGCGGCGGCGACGAGGCCGAGCAGCTCGTCCTCGGAGAAGCCGGCCCGGGTGGTGACGCCGACGACCTCGGGGCGTCCGGCGGTGAGGGTGCCGGTCTTGTCCAGGGCGACGGCGGTGATCCGGCGGGCCGCCTCGAGGGCCTGGCCGTCGCCGATGAGGATCCCGAGCTCGGCAGCCTTGCCGGTGCCGACCATGACGGCGGTCGGCGTGGCCAGCCCGAGCGCGCACGGGCAGGCGATGATGAGGACCGCGATGGCGGTGCCGACCGCGTCGACCAGGGCCTGCTGGTCGGGGCCCAGCAGCAGCCAGGTGCCGAAGGTGAGGGCCGCGGCGACGAGCACGGCGGGGACGAACCAGGCCGAGACCCGGTCGGCGAGCCGCTGCATCGGGGCCTGGGCGCCTTGGGCCTCCTCGACGAGGCGGATGATCTGCGCCAGCGTGGTGTCGTCGCCGACCGCGGTGACCTGCACCAGCAGGGTGCCGGTCCGGTTGAGGGTTGCGCCGATGACCTCGTCGCCGGCGCCCTTGGTGACCGGGGCGCTCTCTCCGGTCAGCATCGACTCGTCCACGGCCGATGAGCCGTCGGTGACCACGCCGTCCACGGGCAGCTTCTCACCGGGGCGGACCCGGACGGTGTCGCCGGTGGCGACCTGCTCGACCGGTACGTCGACCTCGACCTCGCCGCGGATCACACGGGCGGTGGTGGGCGCGAGCCCGACGAGCGCCTTGATGGAGCCGGCGGTGCGCTTCTTGGCCTTCAGCTCCAGCCAGCGCCCCATGAGAACGAGCGCGATGACGACCAGCGCGGTCTCGAAGTACAGGTGCAGCGGGAGGCCCCACGCCTGGGCCTGGCCGGGCCAGAGGGTGACGAACGCGCTGTAGCCGTAGGCGACGCCGGTGCCGAGCGCGACCAGGGTGTCCATGGTGGTGGCGCGGTTGCGTGCGGCGGTCCACGCGTGGCGGTAGATGTCGCCACCGGCCCAGACCTGCACGGCTGTGGCGACCACCATGAGCAGCGGCATCAGCCAGTCCATGGTGTCGAGGTGGAGCGGCAGGTACATCACGCCCATCAGGCCCAGGCCGGCCACCAGCGCCACCCGCCAGCGGCGCGCCAGCCGGGCGATCTCGTGGTCCCGGCGGGCGTCGAGGTCGTCCCCGGAGGGCGCTTCCGGCGCAGGAGCCTCTGAGGCTTCCCGGCTCCGGGTCGGCTTCGGGGTGGCGGTGTAGCCGACCCGGACGACGGCTGCGGTCAGGTCGGTGACCGGGGCGAGAGACGGGTCGTGGATGACGGTGGCCGTCTCGGTGGCGAGGTTGACCGAGGCAGCGGCCACCCCCTCGACACGAGTCAGCGCCTTGGTGACCCGCCCGACGCACGAGGCGCAGGTCATGCCCTCGATGGTCAGGCTGGTCTCGAGCTCGGCGCTGCTGGCGCCGGTCGCCGTGGGGGCGGGGGTCCCGGTCGAGGTGGTGGTCACGGACATCTCGGTCTCCTCGGTGTGGGGTGTGCAGGTGGTGCAGGGGTTGGTCAGGAGGCGAGCTCGTAGCCGGCCTCATCGATCGCGGCGGTCATCTCGTCGTGGTCGATCGGGCGGGTGCTGGTCACGACGACCTCCCCGGTCGGCAGGTCGACGGCGACGTCGGTGACACCCGCGATGGCGTCGACCTCGCGCTCGACGGCGGCGACGCAGTGGCCGCAGGTCATGCCGACGACCCGGTAGGTCCGGCTGGCTGGGGTGCTGGTGGGGTTGCTGGTGGTGGTCATCTGCTTCTCCTTCACGGTGGGGTTGTGGTTGGGGACGGGCTGCTGGTGGGTGGTCCCAGCATCGGTGCCGGGTGGTGCGCCCGGCACCGGGAGAATCGCCAGGATCAGTGCCCGTGCCCGTGCCCGTGCCCGTGGCTGGCGGCCGCGGCCGGGTCGTGGGCGGGCAGCAGGGCGGTCGGCAGGAGCAGCGCCACGAGGCCGATGGCGACGGCCCAGAAGGCGTCGTGGGTGCCGGTGATGATCCCGGCCCGGGTGGTGAGGTCGCCGGCGACCGCGGTCAGAGCGGCGACACCGAGGGCGGCACCGATCTCGTGACCGGTCATCATCAGGCCCGACGCCATGCCGGACTGCTCCTGGGGGACGTCGCTCATCGCGGCGACCGAGATGGCGACGAACAGGGGACCGACGCCGAGGCCGAGGAGCGCGAAGCCCGGAAGCACGTCGGTGAGGTAGCTGGGGTCGGTGTCGATGGAGGCGAGCACCAGCGCGCCGGCCGCGGAGATGACCAGACCGGCGGCGATGAGCCTCTTCGCGCCGACGTGGGGCAGGGCCTTGGAGGCGACGGCGGCGCTGGCGGTGATGAAGGCGGCCAGCGGGAGGAACTGCAGCCCGGCGACGAGCGCAGAGGAGCCGAGGACCTGCTGGAGGTAGAGCGAGCTGAGGAAGATCACGCCGACCACTGCGCCGGTGACGCCGGCCATGACCGCGGACGCCGAGACCAGCGAACGGATCCGCCAGGTGGCCGGCGGCACGATCGGGTCGGCGACCCGGCGCTCGTTCACGGCGAAGCCGGCCAGCAGCACGACAGCCACCGCGGCGGCGACCAGCGTGCGGGGTGCGGTCCAGCCGTGGGCGGTGGTCGACTCGACCGCGTAGACCAGAGCCAGCAGCCCGGTCACGAGCATCAGCGCGCCGGAGACGTCGAGGCGGCGGCTGCCGCCGGTGCCGGGCATGGCCGGGACCTTGCGCAGTACCCCGGCCAGCACGGCTGCGCCCACCGGGACGTTGATGAAGAACACAGCACGCCAGTCGAAGACGGTGGTCAGGATGCCGCCGAACAGCACGCCGGCGGCGATGCCCATGCTGGCGACGGTGCCCCAGAGGCCGAGCGCGGTGGCACGCTGCCGGCCGGCGTACGTCGTCATGACGATGGACATCGCCGCCGGGGTGAGCATCGCGGCACCGGCGCCCTGGGCGCCGCGGGCCAGGACCAGCATCAGGGGTGAGGCCGCGAGCCCGGAGACCAGCGAGCCCAGGGTGAAGACCGCGAGCCCGGTCAGGAACATCCGGCGGCGGTCGAACAGGTCGGCCATCCGGCCGCCGAGCAGCAGGAGACCGCCGCTGAGCAGCACGTAGGCGCTGACCGCCCACTGGTAGTCCGCCGACGTCAGATGCAGGTCTGAGGCGATGCTGGGCAGGGCGACGTTCACGACACTGACGTCGAGGACCACCATGACCTGCGCGGCGAGCATCAGGGCGAGCACGGTCCACGGGCGACGCGGACCGGGGGCGTCGGCGCGGCCCGCAGTGCCGTGCTCCGCGGCAGCGCGGTGGTGGCGTGCCGGGTGAGGCTCGGGCGGAGTGGCCGCCGGCTGGTGAAGATGGGTGGACATCGTCGTCTCCTCTGGTCGGTGAGCCGGCGGAGGGGTGCCGGTGATGTCCACAAGCGTCGCCGGGCACGCGGTCCGTTCGCGCTGGCGGAATCGCCGGGATCGTGCCCCCGTCGACGGTCCGGTGCTGCGGGGTCGAAGACCCGGCGGTTTCGCCGGTGTGAGCACCCGCGGCCGGTCCGTAGCCTCGCTGCACCGACTCACCGGACCGAAGGAACGCCGACATGCCCAGCCTCACCGACCGTGACCCGACCGACCTGCCGGCACCGGCATCCTTGCGCGACGGCGTCCTCGACGTGCTCGTGGTCGGAGCCGGGCAGGCTGGTCTCGCCGTCGCCTACTACCTGCGCCAGGCCGGGCTCCGGTTCCTGCTCGTCGAGTCCGGGGACGAGGTCGGCTCCTCCTGGCGCGCACGGTGGGACTCGCTGACCCTGTTCACCCCCGCCCAGTACGACGCACTCCCCGGCATGGCGTTCCCCGCGCCGGCCGACACCTACCCGTCCGGCAGCGACGTCGCCGACTACCTGCGGGCGTACGCCGCCCGGTTCGAGCTGCCTGTCCTGCTCGACAGCGCCGTCACCCGCCTCGAGCGCGATGGCGACGGGTTCGTGGCCCACACCAGCCGAGGCCTGCTGCGCGCGCGTCAGGTCGTGGTCGCCACCGGACCCTTCCAGACGCCCAGCGTGCCGGCCCTCAGCGTGAGGCTGGGCGGCGTCGTCAGGCAGCTGCACAGCGCGGACTACCGGAGCCCGGCGCAGATCGCCCCCGGCCAGGTCCTGGTCGTCGGCTCCGGCAACTCCGGAAGGCAGATCGCGCTCGAGCTGGCCGCCACCCACCAGGTGATGCTCGCGACGGGCAGCGAAGCGCTCCGGCTCCCTCAACGGATCCTGGGGCGCGATCTGTTCTGGTGGCTGACGAAGGTGGGCCTGCTCGGCAGGACCGCAGACTCACGCCTCGCGCGGCGGATGCGCGCTCGAGGGGACCTGGTCATCGGCAGTCCGTTGAAGCAGCTGCGCGCCGCGGGCGTCGACCTCCGGCCACGGGTCGTCGCGGCCGACGCAGACACCGTCGTGTTCGCCGACCACAGTGACGCCCGGCCGACGACGATCATCTGGGCCACCGGCTTCCGGCCCGACTACTCGTGGATCGACATGGAGGGCGTCGCCAACGACACCGGGGTCGTCCACGAGCGCGGCGTCAGCGCCATCCCCGGGCTGACGTTCATCGGGCTCCCCTGGCAGCACACCCGCGGTTCCGCGCTCCTCGGCTTCGTCCACGAGGACGCCGCATGGCTGGCCAGGACCTGCCTGGTGCGGCCGGGCTCCTCGGCCTCTTCCGGCCTGGCAGGCTTGACGGGGTGAGCCCTGTCAACGCGGAGACACTGCGCCTGTTCCTGCACGTGCTGGCCGCCACGGTCTGGGTGGGGGGCCAGATCACCCTCGCCGCCCTGGTGCCGGCGCTTCGTGCGGCCGGCACAGGCGTGCCGAAGGCGGCCGCGCGAGCCTTCAACCGCATCGCCTGGCCGGCGTTCGCGGTCCTGGTCGTGACCGGTGTCTGGAACGTGGTGGCCGAAGGTGACAAGGGACCGGCCTACCAGCACACTCTGGTGTTGAAGTACACGCTGGTGGTCGGCTCCGGCGTCACCGCCCTTCTGCACGCTCGAGCGGTGTCGCGCACGGCACTGGCCGTCTTCGGCGCGCTCACCGGCCTCACTGCGCTGGCTGCCCTGTTGGTCGGGGTCATGCTCGCGCAATAGCCTCCCGGTACGGCGTCCGGGCTATTCGGCGAGGTCCAGGCCGGTCAGCTCACGAAGCTCGGTGATGGTCGCGCCGTACGCCTTGCGCACGCGTACGCGGCCGTCGGTGATGTCGAGGACACCGTGGTCGGTGTAGACCCGGCTCACGCACGCCCGCCCGGTGAGGGGATAGGTGCACTCAGGCACCAGCTTGCTGGACCCGTCCTTGGCGAACAGCGACATCATCACGTAGACGTCCTTGGCGCCGATCGCGAGGTCCATCGCCCCACCCACGGCCGGGATCGCGTCCTTCGCCCCGGTGTGCCAGTTCGCCAGGTCGCCCCGCACGGAGACCTGGAAGGCGCCGAGCACGCACACGTCGAGGTGGCCGCCGCGCATCATGGCGAACGAGTCAGCGTGGTGGAAGTACGACGCCCCGGGAGTCTCCACGACCGGGACCTTGCCCGCGTTGATGAGGTCGAGGTCGACCTCGTCGCCCACGGCTGCTCGACCCATGCCCAGCATCCCGTTCTCGGTGTGCAGGACGACGCCCCGCTCCACGTCGAGGTGGTCGGCGACCAGCGTGGGCTGGCCGATCCCGAGGTTGACGAAGGCGCCACGGGGGATGTCGTCGGCGATCAGCTGGGCGATCTCGTCCTTGGTCAGGGTTCGGGTGCTCACGCGACCGGTCCCTCCTGCTGTGGTGACTCCTGGGCGGCGGCGACCATCACGACGCGGTCGACGTAGATGCTGGGTGTCACCACGTTCTCGGGGTCGATCTCGCCGGTGGCGACGACGTCGGTGACCTGGACGATCGTGGTGGTGGCGGCTGTGGCCATCACCGGCCCGAAGTTCCGCGCCGTCTTCCGGTAGACGAGGTTGCCCATCCGGTCGGCGACGTGCGCCTTGACCAAGGCGTAGTCGCCACGGATCGGGTGCTCCAGGACGTAGTCGCGGCCCTCGATGCGGCGCTCCTCCTTCCCCTCGGCCAGCGGTGTGCCCACCCCCGTGGGACTGAAGAACGCACCGATGCCGGCCCCCGCCGCGCGCATCCTCTCGGCGAGGTTGCCCTGGGGGACCACCTCGAGCTGGATGCGCCCGCGTCTGTACAGGTCGTCGAAGACCCACGAGTCGCTCTGCCGCGGGAACGAGCAGATGATCTTCGCGACGTTGCCTGTCTTGAGCAGGGCGGCCAGGCCGTGGTCGCCGTTGCCGGCGTTGTTGTTCACCACGGTCAGGTTGCCCGCGCCCTGGCGGCGTAGCGCGTCGATCAGCTCCATCGGCTGGCCCGCGGTGCCGAAGCCGCCGATCAGCACCGTTGCCCCGTCAGGGATGTCGGCGACCGCCAGGTCGGCGGCCTCCGCCGTCTCGAGGATGTCGGTCACGACCCCGCACCTGTCACGATCGACCTCCGTCAACAGCGGCGAGGTCGGAGGGGTGCCGTGCGAGGGGGGTGACCTCGATCGTCATGTAGGCGAAGAGCGGCAGGTTCCAGAGGATCTCGTGCAGCCGCTCGTTGTCCGCCACGTCGAAGATGCTCAGGTTGGAGTACTGGCCGACGCAGCGCCAGATGCTCACCCACTCCCCGGCCCGCTGAAGGTCGTGGGAGTACGCCTTCTCGCGGACCAGGGTGTCGGTGCGGACGTCCGCGTCCATCCCGGGAGGTAGGGCGACGTCCATCTTCACGGCGAACAGCATCGGCGTCCTCAGGCCGCGTCGAGGACGAAGTCGTAGGTGACCTGCTGGCCGCCGTCGACCTCCTGCGGGTCGAGCATCAGCTCGGGCTTGACGGCCGAGGCGATGTCGTCCTCGTTGTGCGGGTCGCCGGGGAAGTACAGCTGGGTGGTGACCAGCTGGTGGCCGTCGGCGGAGACCTTGAGGTGGATGTGCGCGGGGCGCCAGGCGTGCCAGCCGGCGGCGGCGATCAGCTTGCCGCAGGCGCCGTCGGTGGGGATCTGGTACGGCGCCGGGCGGAGGGTGTGGATCCAGAACCGGCCCTGGTCGTCGCAGGTGACCGTGCCGCGCAGGTTCCAGTCCGGGATCCCGGGCGCGAACTGGGAGTAGAAGCCCTCGTCGTCGGCGTGCCAGATCTCCACCTTCGCCCCGGCCAGCGGCGCGCCGTCGGTGCCGGTGACGTGGCCCTGGAACAGCAGTGGCGTGCCCTTCTCGCCCTCCCGGGTCGGCAGGGTCGCCTCGGACCCGAGCTCGGGTGCGTCCGGCACGTAGTAGGGCCCTTCGATGGTGCCCTTGCTGCCCTCCCGGGACTCGTTGGCCACCTCCTCGACGACGTGCTCGACCCAGACGTCGAGGAACAGCGGCCACTCGCCGTCCTGCCCGACGTTGATCAGCCAGGACTTGAGGGCGTTGTACTCCTCGTAGGTGACGCCGTGCTTGCGGATGGTGGCGTGGATCCCTTCCAGGACCTCGCGGGCGAGCATGCTGACCCGCTCAGGCGGGGTGTCGGCGACGTGGGCCTGCTTGTCGGTGGCGAAGCGCTCGGTGGCCTTGGCGCCCGATGCTGCGGCGGTGGCGGTGGTCTCGGTGGTCATGTCAGTTCTCCTTGCGTCGTGATGGGATGGTTGGTTGCCCGGTGGGTCAGGTGTCCTGGCGGTAGTGGGCGAGCTTCTCGGGGTCGATCTCGACGCCGTGCCCGGCGCCGGGGCGGACCGTGAGCTCACCGTCGCTGATCGCCAGCGGCTCGGTGAGCAGGTCGTCGGTCATGTCGAGGAAGTTCGACAGCTCACCGGCCCGCCGGCTGGTGAGCCGGTAGGCCGCCCCGAAGGCGACGGTGCACGCCGACCCGAGCTGGCCGTCGATCTGGTTGCCCATCACGACCTCGAGGCCGAGGCCCTCACACAGGTGATGGGTGCGCTGTGAGCCGGTGAAGCCCGAGCGGGCGGTCTTGATGCTGATCGCGGTCGCCGAGCCGCCGAGCACCTCGCGGGTGACGTCGGCCGGGGTGACCACCGACTCGTCGGCGACGAAGGGTACGTCGATCTGCTGCACCAGCCAGCGTCGGCCGAGCACGTCGTCGGCCGGGCACAGCTCCTCGGCCAGGCTGAGCCCGAGGTCGGCCATCTCGCGCATCGCACGGGCGGACTCGGACGCCGTCCACCCGCGGTTGCCGTCGACGTACAGCTCGACGTCGTCGCCGAGCCCTTCGCGGAGCGCGCGGACGACGGCGGTGTCGAGCGAGACGGGACGCCGTCCTACCTTGACCTTGAAGACGTCGATGCCGTGCACCTCGCGCATCCGGGTCGCCTCGTCGACCATCGCCTCCGGGCTGTCGAACCCGAGCATGTGGGAGACCCTCATCCGGTCGGTGTAGCCGCCGAGCATCTCGGTGACCGACAGGTCCAGGGTGCGGCCCAGCGCGTCCCAGATCGCCATGTCGACCGCGGCCTTGGCCACCGGGTTGCCGACGGTGCGGGAGAGTCGCGCGTGCACGACCTCGCGCTCGGTCAGCGACAGGCCGACCACCTGGGGTGCGAACACCGTCTCGAGCACGGCGACCATGCCGGCCTGGGTCTCGCCGTAGGTGAACGGTCGGGGCGGGGCCTCCGCGACCCCGACGACCCCGTCGTCGGTGTGCACGCGCACCAGGACGTGCTCGGCAGCGTGCACCTCGCCACTGGCGAACCGCAGCGGCTTGCGGTAGTCGATGGCGTAGGGGATCGCCTCGACGGCGGTGATCTTCATGAGACGTCCTCGAGTCCGAGGTCGAGGTCGAACAAGCCGTGCGCCTCGAGTGCCGCCACCAGGGCCGTGGTCTGGGGTGAGGGGGCCTCGCGGAGCCAGACCAGGGCGAGGTCGATGGTCGCGGCGCCGCCCACCTCGCGGAACACGACGTCCTGCAACGGCAGAGCCCGTGCCGACGCGGGCACCAGGGCCACGCCGAGGCCCGCGGCGACCAGCGCCAGCAGCACCGACGTACCGGGTGCCTCGTGCTCGCCCCGAGGCGTGAAGCCCGCCGCGTGACAGGTCCGCAGCACCGCCTCGTTGACGGCCGAGTGCGAGTCGGCGTACCTCACGAAGCCCTCGGTGCTCAGGTCCGCCACCTCGATGACCGGCTCCACGGCCAGGCGGTGGTCGGCCGGCAGCGCCAGCACCAGCGGCTCACGTCCGATCCTGCGCTCCGCGAAGTCCTCACCGGCCACCGGTGGGCGCAGCACGCCGAGGTCGAGGTGCGAGGAGCGCAGTCCCTCGACCTGGGCGGGGGTCAGCATGTCGGCGTGGATCTCCAGCGCGACCTCGGGCAGCTCCTGCTTGGCGATCCGCGCGATCCGCGGGAGCTCGGCGAAGGCGGCTGTCCCGGTGAAGCCGATCCGGACCAGGCCCGCCCGTCCCTCGGCGATCCGCCGGGCGCCCCGGACGCTGTCCTCGAGCCGCTCCAGGAGCCGGCAGGCCTCGGCGTGGAAGAACTCGCCGGCCGGGGTCAGCGCCACCTGGCGCGTGGTTCGGGCCAGCAGCGTGACCCCGAGCTCGGCCTCGAGCTGGCGGACCGACTGCGACAGCGCGGGCTGGGCCAGGTGCAGCTGCTCGGCGGCCCGGCCGAAGTGGCGGGACTCGGCGACGGCGACGAAGTAGCGCAGGTGCCGCAGCTCCATCGCTACCTCCTCCGGTCCTCGGGCTGTCGGTGACGGTGACCACACGACGTCGGTCTCCGACACACCGTAGGAGACAAACCCATCCATGACAAAGACTAGACAGGGGGCCATTCATTGATGACAGCGATCAATGCCCCCCTGGGTCAGGCCTAGGTGATTGCCTGGTGTGACGACGGCCACGCACTGCCAAGGTGAGGGAACCGCAACCCTTTGGAGGAATGGTGACCGACACCCTGGACCACGTGCGAGCCACGCTGGCGAACGCCGTCATCGACGACGCCGCGGCCGGCGTCTACCGGGCCAACCGCCGGATCTTCACCGACGAGGAGATCTTCGAGCTCGAGATGAAGCACATCTTCGAGGGCAACTGGATCTACCTCGCGCACGAGAGCCAGGTGCCGAACCCGGGCGACTACTTCACCGTCCACATGGGTCGGCAGCCCGTGGTGATCACCCGCGACCGGGACGGTGGGCTGCACTGCCTGATCAACGCCTGCGCGCATCGCGGGGCGATGATCTGCCGCCGCAAGACCGACAACCGCACCACCCTCACCTGCCCGTTCCACGGCTGGACGTTCCGCAACGACGGCACATTGTTGAAGGTCAAGGACCCTGAGGGCGCCGGCTACCCGGCGACCTTCGACCGGGACGGCTCGCACAACATGACGAAGGTTCCCCGCTTCGAGAGCTACCGCGGATTCCTGTTCGGCAGCCTGTCCGACGACGTGTCCAGCCTCGAGGAGCACCTCGGCGACACCACCAAGATCATCGACATGCTGGTCGACCAGTCACCCGAGGGCCTCGAGGTGGTCCGCGGCGCCTCGACGTACACCTACGACGGCAACTGGAAGGTGCAGGCCGAGAACGGCGCCGACGGCTACCACGTCACCGCGACGCACTGGAACTACGCGGCCACCACCTCCCGCCGCGGCAGCGGGGAGTCGAAGAACACCACCAAGGCGCTGGACGCCGGCGGCTGGGGCAAGTCCGGTGGCGGCTACTGGTCCTACCCCAACGGACACCTCTGCCTGTGGACGTGGGCCGCCAACCCCGAGGACCGACCCTTGTTCGACCAGCTGGACACGCTCAAGGAGAAGTTCGGTGACGCCAAGGGCGACTTCATGGTCCGCGGCTCCCGCAACCTCTGCCTCTACCCGAACGTCTACCTGATGGACCAGTTCAGCACCCAGATCCGGCACTTCCGGCCGATCGCACCGGACCAGACCGAGGTGACCATCTACTGCATCGCGCCGAAGGGCGAGAGCAAGGAGGCCCGGAGCCACCGGATCCGGCAGTACGAGGACTTCTTCAACGCCTCGGGGATGGCCACCCCCGACGACCTCGAGGAGTTCCGCTCCTGCCAGCTGACGTTCCGGGCCACCAACGCGCCCTGGAACGACATGAGCCGCGGCGCCGAGCACTGGCTCACCGGCCCTGACCCGGTCGCCGAGGCACTGGGCATGAAGGGCGTCATCTCCGCCGGCGTCAAGAACGAGGACGAGGGCCTCTACCCCGTCCAGCACGGCTACTGGCTGCAGACCATGCGCGCCGCCGTCGAGCGCGAGGCGACCGCCGACCCGCAATCCAGCACCGAAGGGAACTGACGATGAGCGCACCCACCACCGAGCGGTCCGTGCCCACCAGCGAGGGGGCCGGACGCTCCGTCGACCAGACCACGATCGAGCAGTTCCTCTATCGCGAGGCCCGCTACCTCGACGACCGCGAGTTCGAGAAGTGGCTGTCCTGCTACGCCGACGACGTCGAGTACTGGATGCCGTCCTGGGGAGACGACGACCTGCTCACCGAGGATCCGCAGACCGACATCTCGCTGATCTACTACGACAACAAGGGCGGCCTCGAGGACCGGGTGTTCCGGATCCGCACCGAGCGGTCCAGCGCCACCTCGCTCCCCGAGCCCCGCACCAGCCACAACATCACCAACGTGGAGGTGATCGAGCGCCGCGGTGACGTGGTCGACGTGCGGTTCAACTGGCACACGATGTACTTCCGCTACAAGACGATCGACCCCTACTACGGGACGTCGTTCTACACGATCGACTTCTCCGGGGAGTCGCCGCTGATCCGGCGCAAGACAGTCGTCCTCAAGAACGACTACATCCATCACGTCGTCGACGTCTACCACTTCTGACCCCGGTCGAGCGCACGAGAGAGGAGGCCTCCATGAGTCATCAGGTAGCCCTGTCCTTCGAGGACGGCGTCACCCGGTTCATCACCTGCCAGGACGACCAGACGGTCGCCGACGCGTCGTACCGGGCCCGGATCAACATCCCGCTCGACTGCCGTGACGGCGCCTGCGGCACCTGCAAGGCGGTGTGCGAGTCCGGGGCGTACGACGGTGGCTCCTACATCGAGGACGCGCTCACCGAGAAGGAGGCCGCGGAGGGCTACTGCCTGCCCTGCAGCATGAGACCGCGCTCCGACCTGGTGCTGCAGATCGCCAGCACCTCGGCGGTCGCCAAGACCAGCGCGGCGACGTACACGACGACGGTCACCGCGCTCGAGCGGCTCTCGCCGACCACCGTGTCCTTCTCGGTCCAGGCGCCGCCGGACCACCAGCTGGCCTTCCTGCCCGGGCAGTACGTCAACATCACGGTGCCCGGCTCGCAGGAGTCGCGGTCCTACTCCTTCAGCAGCGCCCCGGACGCCGGCGAGCTGAGCTTCCTGGTCAAGGTCACCCCCGGCGGGCTGATGTCGGAGTACCTCACCGGTCGCGCCGTCGTCGGCGATGACATCACGTTCACCGGTCCGCACGGCAGCTTCTTCCTGCGCGAGGCCGAGCGTCCCGCCCTCCTGCTCGCCGGCGGCACCGGCCTGGCCCCGATCCTGTCCATCCTGCGCAAGCTCGCCGGGGACCGGTCCGACCGCCGGCTGCACCTCGTCTACGGGGTCTCCACCGACGACGACCTCGTCGAGCTCGACACCCTCGACGAGCTCGCCTCGCAGCTCACCTCGTTCACCTGGGACCACTGCGTCTCGGACAAGGCGAGCCGGGCGGCCCACATCGGCTACGTCACCAGCCTCATCGAGGCCGACCACCTCAACGACGGCGACGTCGCGGTCTACCTGTGCGGGCCGCCTCCGATGGTCGAGGCGGTGCGATCCGACTTCGCCGGCCGCGGGGTCGAGCCGACCGGCTTCTACTACGAGAAGTTCACGCCCGCCGTGCACACGGCAGCATCGGCGGTCGAGGCACCCGGAGTCGTCGAGGAGGCCGAGGGGGTCGAGGCGGAGGCGGACGCTGAGCCCGAGGTCGTGGAGACGGTGGCCCGGCCCCAGATCGCACCGCCCACCGTCGCCCGGTCCGAGCGCATCGCGGTGACGGTCGACGGTGCCGAAGAGGCCCGGCGCATCGCCGGGCAGGTGGTGCTGCCGGCGGCGGACGTCGAGCCGCTGCACGCGGCCGTGCCGACCGGTGCGGACCGCGACCGGGCGGCCACGGCACGCTCGCTCATGGGTCAGCGGGTCGCCCGCGTCGGGTCCGAGGAGGCGGTCAGGGCGCTCGATGACGACGCCAGCCTCGTCCAGGCACCGGATGCGAGGAGCGTCGCCGGACAGCTGCTGCATCCCCGGCTCAGCATCGGCCCGCTCGTCGAGCGGGTCCCTCAGGCGGCGTCCGCTCCACCACTGGGCGGGGCCACGGTCCTCGCCGACGGCTACGAGATCGGCGAGGAGCACCCGTCGGTCCACGAGTCCGACGCGGTCTTCGAGGCCCGCCAGGCGCTGGAGCTCGGCGCCCTCGAGCTGGTGATCGGGCGGCTGTCGTCGCGGCAGCTGGCCGGCTACCGCCTGCTCGCCGAGTCCACCGTGCCGTACGTCGACGGGGACCGGTTCGTCGACGCGGCGGCGTACACCGAGACCAACGCGGCGTTCCACGACTACCTGTTCACCCAGACCGGCAACGAGCACCTCCTGCAGGCCTACCACGCGCTCGGCGTCAAGAGTGCGATGGAGGAGGCGCTGCGGCACGCCAGCTGGTGCCATCCGCTGTGCGCCCAGGACCACCTCGACATCGTGGACGCGTTCGAGGCAGGAGACCGGGTGCGGGCCCGGACCTTGATCAGCGAGCACGCCGAGCGGTCGAAGCTCACGATGCGCCGCGCGATGGACGAGACGATGGGCCGCAAGCGGCCGGCGTTCGTCACGCCGGGACGCTTCGCCGGCAAGGTCGTCGTCGTGACCGGGGCAGCCCAAGGGATCGGCGAGTGCGCGGCGCGACGGATCGCCGCCGAGGGAGGCATCCTCGTGCTCGCCGACCGCTCCGACCTCGTCGAGGAGCTGGCGGGGGAGCTTTCCACCGGCGGAGCGCCGGCGCATCCGGTGGTCGCCGACCTCGAGACCTGGGAGGGCGCGTCGGCGGTCGTCGAGGAGGCGATCGCGCAGCATGGTCGCATCGACGTGTCGGTGCACACGGTGGGCGGCACCATCTGGGCCAAGCCGTTCGCCGACTATCCCCCGGAGCAGGTGCAGGCGGAGATCTCGCGGTCGCTCTTCCCGACCCTGTGGTCGTGTCGGGCCGTGCTCCCGCACCTGATCGAGCAGGGCCACGGCACCATCGTCAACGTGTCCTCGGTCGCCACCCGGGGCCTCAACCGGGTGCCCTACGCGGCCGCGAAGGGTGGGGTGAACGCGATCACGACGGCGCTGGCGCTGGAGGCGGCGCCGCACGGCATCCGGGTCGTCGCCACCGCCCCAGGTGGCACCGACGCGCCGCCGAGACGCGTGCCTCGCGGTCCCGCTCCGGAGTCCGAGCAGGAGCAGGCGTGGTATCGCACGATCGTGGACCAGACGGTCGAGTCCTCGCTGATGAAGCGCTACGGCACCCTGGACGAGCAGGCAGCAGCGATCTGCTTCCTGGCCTCGGACGAGGCGTCCTACATCACCGGGACGGTCCTGCCCGTCGCCGGAGGCGACCTCGGCTGACGCCTCGGCTTCCGATCACACCAGAGCGCCGCGGGCCCGCATAGTGTGACGTCGTGACCGAGTCAGAACCGACGATCGTCGCTCGCGACGAGGTGGTGGCGGACCTCCGCCGCCGACTCGAAGGAGCGGTCTCGCTGGGGCCGTCGCTGGTCGTCGTTTCGGGAGTGCGGGGGATCGGCCGGACGGCGGTGCTGGACCGGCTGGCGGAGGAGGCGCCGGGGCCGGTGCTCCGTGCCCGGGCGGTGTCCTGGGAGGCGGGCGAGCCCTACGCGCTGGCGCGGCTGCTGGTCCCGGAGCTGGCGCCTGACCTGGGACCGGGCGTGGGTGTCTTCGAGGCGGCCGCCGCGGTGGCGCGAGCGCTGACGGCGGCCGGGGACCCGGCGCTGGTGCTGGTGGATGACGCGGAGCACGCCGATCCCGCGTCTCTGCGGGTCCTGGCCACCGCGACCAGGCACCACCGCGAAGGTCGGTTTGTGGTCGTTCTGGACCGGTGCAGCCCGGCCTGGGGACGACGAGACCTTCGATGCGACCGAGGTGAGGTCGAGTCCGCCGCTGACCTGGTCCTGGAGCTCTCGCCACTGTGCCCGGCCGAGGTGGGTGCGCTCGCCGCCTCGCGGGGGACACTGCTGCATCCGGGGCTGGCCGAGCACCTGTGCCGTCATACCGGGGGAGTGCCCCGTCACATCGTCGACCTGCTGGACCATCTCCCGCGCGAGACCTGGGCGGAGGACGCCCCGGCGCTGCCGGCGCCGGCCGCGACAGCGAGGCTCACCGAGGAGCTGCTGGACGCGTCATCGCTGCCGGCGCGTGCCCTGGTCGAGGCGGTGTGCATCCTCCAGGCCCCGGTGGCCTTCGCTGATGCCGCGGCCGTGGCGGAGCTCGACCATGCACCCGACGTACCCGACGCAGCCGCCGCAGCCGCCGCAGTGGCGGCACTCGACGAAGCCGAGGGACGCGGCCTCGTGAGCCTGGTCGAGCGGTGGGGCTCTCCGGTGCTGGAGCCGCCGAACGCCATGGTGCGCGCCGCCGTGCTCGCGCAGATGGGACCGGTCCGCCGCGCACAGATGCATGTCCGCGCGTCGATGACGCTCGGCGACGAGGTGGCGGCTCTCGTCCACTCCGTGGCCGCGTCCCCACTGCCGGACGCGGAGGTGGCCCAGCGGCTGGACCACCTCGCCACCAGCCGGTCCGCGGGGGGTGAGTGGGCGGCCGCGGCCGAGCTGCTCACGCTGGCCAGCCGGGTGACCAGCGATCCGGCACTGCGTGAGGAGCGGCTGGTCCGTGCGGTCGACGCCCTGGTGGGTGCGGGCGACGTCCCGGCCGCGGAGAGTCGCATCGCCGAGGTGGAGAGCCTGCGGGAGACTCCGATGCGCAACGCCGTCCTCGGCTACCTCGCGATCCTCAGGGGGCGCCCGCTCGAGGCCGAGACCCGGCTGGGCCGGGCCTGGCAGCTGGTCAACCCCGGTCGCGACCCTGACGTGGCGGCCTTGGTCTGCCAGCGGCACGTCCTGCACCACCTGGCCCGCTGCGACGGGGACAGCCTGGTCCACTGGGCGGACCGGGCGGTCGAGCTGGCCGGTCCTGGCAACCCGGCCGCGATGGAGTCCGCGGCCATCCGCGGGCTCGGACTGGGAAGCACCGGACGCATGGCTGAGGCCCTGGAGAGCTATCGGGTCGTGGGGGACCGGATGAGCCACGGGGCCGTGGCACAACGGGTGCAGATGGCCCGTGGCTGGCTGCACCTGGCCACCGACGAGGTGGACCTCGCCCTCGCCGAGCTGGAGACCGCGCTCCCCACAGACTTCCTCGGTGGCTCCACACGCATCTCGCTGTGGGCGCACGCATGGCTGGCGCGCACCTACTTCGTCACCGGGGAGTGGGACGCCGCGCTGCGCACCGCCCGGACCGGCCTCGACCTGGCGGCCCGGACCGGGACGACGCTGCTGGTGCCGCTGCTGGGCTGGACCCTCACGCAGGTCCACGCCCTGCGCGGTGACTGGCAGGCCGCCGAGACCAGCATGACCGACGGCGACGCACCCGCCACCAGCTACCCGGTGATGCGGGTGCCGGCCTGCCTGGCTCGCGCCGCGGTGGTCGAGGCGCGAGCCGACTACGACGGGGTGCTCCGGGCGCTGGCACCCTTGACCCAGCCGTGGGCGGCGGCTGATGTCCAGGAGCCGGGCTTCTGGCCCTGGCCCGACGTCTATGCGAACGCGCTGGTGATCACGGGCCGGCACGCCGAGGCGGACGCGTTCCTGACCCACCACGAGGAGCGCGCGCTCGCCTGCCACCACCGCTCGGCCCGGGCCCGCCTCGGCTACGCCCGAGGACGGTTGCACGGCGCCCTCGGCGACATCGACGCGGCCCGGGCCTCCTTCCAGGGCGCGCTCGAGCTCCTCGAGCCACTGCCGCTGGTCCACGACCGGGCCCGGATCAACTTCTCCTACGGCCAGACCCTGCGTCGTGCCGGGAAGCGGCGGGAGGCGGACGCAGTCATCACCGCCGCACGGGAGGCCTACCTGTCGCTGGGCGCCGAGACCTATGTGCGGCGGTGCGACCGGGAGCTCAAGGCCGGTGGGGTCCATGCCGTGCTCGGCGACCGCACGGCCCACACACTCACCCCGCAGGAGCAGGCAGTCGCCGACCTGATCGCCGGTGGGATGACGAACCGGGAGGCTGCCGCCGAGCTGTTCCTGTCCATCAAGACCGTCCAGTTCCATCTCACCCGCGTCTACGCCAAGCTCGGCATCCGGTCCAGGTCCGAGCTGGCAGCAGCCCGCAGCACGTTCCTGGAGGCCTGAGGTGCAACCACCTGTGAACGAACCTCCGACCGTGCCGCTGCGCGTCGTGGTGGTCGGTGCCGGCATCGGCGGGCTGGCCGCCGCAGCCGGCCTCCAGCGTGCGGGCGCCGAGGTGACGGTGCTGGAACAGGCCGCCCGGCTGACCCAGGTCGGTTCCGGCCTGTCCCTGTTCGGCAACGGCTTCACCGCGCTCGACTCCCTCGAGCTCGGCGACACGGTGCGCATGATCGCGGGCAGCCAGGCCCGCGACCTCCGTGGCGGGCAGCGCACACCGAGTGGGCGCTGGCTGAGCACCATCTCACCGCAGGCGGTCCGGCAGCTGCGGGTGGTGCACCGCGCCGACCTGCACCAGGTTCTTCTGGACGCGCTGCGACCCGACACCGTCAGGACCGGTACGCCGGTCACGGCCGTCGTCCCGGGCGGTGAGGTCCGGGCCGACGGCGACGCGGACGCCGGCCGTCGAGGGCTCACGTTCGCCGCCGACCTGGTGGTCGCCGCCGACGGCCTGCGCAGCCGGGTCCGCGCGAGCTGGCAGGGCCCGGGGACCCGCTATGCGGGCTACACGGCCTGGCGGGGTGTCACTGCGGTGCCGGTGGACCTGCACGGAGAGGCCGGTGAGACGTGGGGACGTGGGCTGCGGTTCGGACTGGTCCCCCTGCGTGACGGGAGGGTGTACTGGTTCGCTGTCATCTCCCTTCCCGAGGGCGCGCCCATTGCCGAAGACGGGGCCGATGACGGGGCCGATGACGGGGCATCGGGGCCACGACCGCGAGCGGCTGCAACGGATCTTCGGCTCCTGGCACGCGCCCGTCGCCGAGGTCATCACCGCCACTCCGGCAGAGGCGGTCCACCGCTCGCCGGTGCACGACCTGGCCAGCCCGGTGTCCAGCTTCGTCCGTGACCGGGTCGCCCTCCTCGGTGACGCAGCGCATGCGATGACTCCGGACCTGGGCCAGGGCGCGAACCAGGCCCTCGAGGACGCCGCCACCCTGGTGGCGCTGCTCCGCTCACCTGATGGCGGCACCGTCGGCGTGGACGCCGTACCAGCAGCGCTGCGGGACTACGACCGGCTGCGTCGACCGCGCAGCCAGCGGGTCGCCGCCCAGGCGCGCCGGGTCGGCGCGGTCGCCCAGGCCGGTTCGCCGGTCGGTGCGACGGCTCGAGACGTCGCCCTCCGGCTGCTGCCCTCTCGGCTGCTCTCGCGACCCCTTCTCGCCCTGCAGGAGTGGCAGCCGCCCCCTGCACCAGCGACTCGGCCAGGGCACACCGGCGACCCGGGCTGACGCATCCGTCCGCTGCTGCTACTCGCCCCAGCCCATGGGGAACACCTCGAACGGCGCCGCATGGGCCACCCCGAGTCGCGGGCCGGTCTGCCGCGACATCCCCTCCAGGAACTCGGCCGCGTCGAAGTTCTCCCAGCCGAGACCTTCGATGTACGCCCGATGGGCGCGCAGCGACGCCACGCCCGCGTCGAACGTGTCGGTGATGTCCACCGCATGCCTCGACTGCGGCGACCCGAACGCCCAGACCTCCCGCACGCCGCCCCAGGGCTCCAGGTCGCCGGTGAGCTGGTCGGCGAAGACCCAGCGGTTGCCGGCGTCGCGTACGGCGTCCACGGTGGCCTTGCCGGTGGCGATGTGGTCGGACTGGTTGAGGCTCACCCCGCCCCACGTGTCCCGGAAGTTCCCGGTGACGACGACGTCCGGGCGGTGCAGGCGGACCTCTGCGGCGATGGCTCGGCGGAGCGGGACGCCGTACTCAAGGATGCCGTCGGGCAGCCCCAGGAAGTCGACGCGGTCGACGCCGACGATGCGGGCTGACTCGACCTGCTCCGCCTCGCGCACACCGCGGCACTCGTCGGGTGGGAGACCGTCGATACCGGCCTCGCCGCTGGTCACCATGCAGTAGACGACGTGCTTGCCCTGCCCGGTCCAGCGCGCCACCGCCGCGGCGGCACCGAACTCGAGGTCGTCCGGGTGGGCCACCACGCACAGCGCGCGCTCCCAGTCCTCACGGAGCGGCTGCAGGGGCGAAGGCGCTTGCTCGGTCACGTCCTGAGCATGTCACTGCGCAGACATGCGGTCGGCCCCGGGCTGTTGGGCGGGTTGGTGCAGGCTCAGTCCTCAGGCAGCTAGAAGGAACCGGAGGGCCCGTGACCCCCGCTGCGCTGGGCCAGTGGCGCCGTCGTTCCGACGAGCCCCGCGAGGACTCCTGTGCGGAGACCTCGACCGACTACCTTCCACGAATTCTCCATGGCGCGGCATACCCCACCGGCTCCCGGACAAACGCCGGGTCGACCGCCTCGTGTCGACCGCCGTGTGGGGGCCCGAGGCCCAAGACGGCTGGTGGTGGGAGAAACTTCCGCGGTCGATGTCGAAGGGCCCGGCAGTCGTTCGACGTATGTGCGAGAAGCAGGTCCCCGCCAACCAGGAGGAGTGAAGATGCCGCGTTTCATGGGATTCGTGAGGATGGAAGAGGGCGTCGGGACGCCGCCGCAGGCGCTGTTCGACGCGATGGACGCCTACATCGGTGAGCAGGCCGCCAAGGGTGTGTTCCTCGACGGCGGCGGTCTCTACGGCACCGAGGACGCCGTGAACTTCGTGGTCCGCAAGGGCGAGGTGAGCCGGGTCGACGGACCGTACGCCGAGGCCAAGGAGGTCGTCGGCGGCTGGGCCATCATGGCCTACGACACCCTCGAGGACGCCGTGGCAGATCAGCGGGAGTTCGCCGAGCTGCACGCGAAGTACTGGCCCGAGGTCACGGTGATCTCGACCCTGCGCCAGATCTCCACGGGCCCCGAGGCGCCCGGCGACTGAACGGGACTCTCTACGCTGGCCTCGTGCCGGCAGGGACCAGTGCGGATGACCCGACCGAGGTCATCGTCGCCGCGTGGCGGGCCGAGTCGGCCCGCCTCGTCGGCGCGTTGACCCGGATGACCCGCGACGTGGGGCTCGCGGAGGACCTGGCCCAGGACGCGCTCGTGGCAGCGCTCGAGCGGTGGCCCACCACCGGGGTCCCGGAGAACCCGACCGCGTGGCTGATGACGATCGCGAAGCGGCGCGGCATCGACCACTTCCGGCGTGCCGACAGCCTCCGCCGCAAGATCGCGGAGCTCGAGCACGCCCGCGGGGGAGAGGAGGAGGAGGTGCCCGACCTCGACGGCCAGGTCGACCACATCGAGGATGACGTGCTGCGCCTGGTCTTCTTGTCCTGCCACCCGTCCCTGACGGCCGAGTCCCGGGCCGCGCTGACGCTGCGTCTGGTCGGAGGACTGACGACCGCCGAGATCGCCCGTG
This sequence comes from uncultured Actinomycetota bacterium, assembly GCA_963837995.1. Lineage (GTDB taxonomy): Bacteria > Actinomycetota > Actinomycetes > Propionibacteriales > Nocardioidaceae > Nocardioides_B. The sequence continues at coordinate 25,839 of CAWIPS010000012.1, read as the reverse complement.
GGTTCCTGGCCACCGAAGCCACCATGGGCCAGCGCATCTCACGAGCCAAGAAGACCCTGGCCACAGCGCACGCCGAGTTCGAGCTGCCCACCGGGCCGGAACGGACCAGGCGTCTCGACGACGTGATGGCCGTGATCTACCTGATCTTCAACGAGGGCTACAGCGCCACCTCGGGCGAGGACTGGATGCGTCCCGACCTGACACGTGAGGCGACGAGGCTCGCGCGGATGCTGGCCGCGGTCGCTCCCGACGAGCCCGAGGTGCTCGGACTGCAGGCTTTGCTGGAGATCCAGGGCTCGCGGACGGCCGCCCGGCTCGACGAGCACGGCGCGCCGGTCCTGCTGGAGGCGCAGGACCGGACGCGGTGGGACCGGTTGCTGATCAGGCGCGGGCTGGCCGCGTTGCGGCAGGCCGAGCAGCTCGCCGCGCGGGGGAGGCCGGTAGGGAAGTACTTCCTGCAGGCCTCGATCGCCGCCCAGCATGCCCGAGCAGAGCGGGCCGAGGAAACGAGCTGGCGCCGGATCGCGAGCCTGTACGACGTCCTGGCCGATGCCGCGCCGGGGCCGGTGGTCGAGGTGAACCGGGCGGTCGCGTACGGCCGGGCGTTCGGCCCGGACGCTGGGCTCGCCGTGCTGGAGCAGCTCGACGCGGCGGCCCTCGGCGACTCGCCGCTCGTGCCGAGTGTGCGCGGAGACCTGCTCGAGCGGGCCGGCCTGCATGCGCAGGCGAGCGAGGCGTTCACCGAGGCGGCTGCGCGCACCAGGAACGAGAGCGAGCGTGCAGTCCTGCGCCGTCGGGCCGAAGCGAACCTGACGCGCCGTCCGAACCCGGGGTGACCACCCGAGGCGTTCGCGAGTCGTGAATGGCCCACCGCCGCAGGCGATGCCAGGATACCGCCATGAATGCGGATCTCGGTGCGGCAGTGGAGGAACGACCGTCACAGCAGGGGGACCGGCGCTTCTTCGGTCACCCCCTGGGACTGGCCAACCTGGCCGGGGTGGAGATGTGGGAGCGGTTCAGCTTCTACGGGATGCAGGGCATCCTCGTCTTCTATCTCTACTACGCCGCCGCGGACGGCGGACTGGGGTTGTCGAAGGCCGGCGCGACCTCGATCGTGGGCGCCTACAGCGGCCTGGTCTACCTGTCGGCGGTGCTCGGTGCGTGGGTCGCGGACCGGTTGCTCGGCGCGGAACGCACCCTCACGGTGGCCGCCGTCGTGATCATGCTGGGGCACATCTCCCTGGCCGTCGTCCCGGACCTCCTGGGCGTGGGCATCGGGTTGGCCTGCATCGCGACCGGCTCGGGCAGCATGAAGGCCACCACCAGCTCCGTTCTCGGCGACATGTACCACCGCACGGACGACAGGCGCGACGCGGCCTTCTCGATCTACTACATGGGCGTCAACCTCGGGGCTCTGTGTGGGCCCCTGCTCACAGGGCTGCTGTGGGACCTCAAGGGCTTCCACTGGGGCTTCGGCCTCGCCGCGGTCGGCATGGCCGTCGGCCTGACGCAGTACCTGCTCCTGCGCCGATCGACGATCGGCGACGCGGGTCGGGAGGTGACCAACCCCCTCGACCACCGCGGCAAGGTCCGGTACGGCGCGATCGTCGCCGGCGTCGTGGTGCTGATCGTGATCCTCTCGCTGGTGGGCGTCATCACGATCCGGCGGCTGTCCGACATCGTCGTCGGCGTGACGCTGGTGGCGGCGGTCGCACTGTTCGCGGTGATGCTGTCCAGCAAGCGAATCACGGCCACCGAGCGCAGCCGGGTCGTGTCCTTCATACCGATGTTCATCGCCAGTGCCGTCTTCTGGTCGCTGTTCCAGCAGCAGTTCACCGTCGTCGCGCTGTATGCAGACGAGCGGCTCAACCTCTCGCTGTTCGGCTGGCAGATGCCGCCGAGCTGGGTGCAGTCGATCAACCCCATCTTCATCATCATCTTCGCCGGGGTGTTCGCGGCCATGTGGACCAGGCTCGGCTCCCGCCAGCCCACCACACCGATCAAGTTCGCGCTGGGCACGTCCTTCATGGGCGTCGCGTTCCTGTTGTTCCTGCCCTATGCCGGAGGCGGCGCGAACAGCACGCCGCTGCTGTGGCTGGTCTTCATCCTGTTCTGGTTCACCATGGCCGAGCTGTTGATGTCACCGGTCGGTCAGTCACTGTCGACCAAGCTGGCGCCAGAGGCTTTCCACACGCAGATGATCGCGCTGTTCTTCCTCTCGATCGCGGTCGGCTCGGCCGGGGCCGGCTCGCTGGCCGGCTTCTACGACACGAGCAACGAACGGCCCTACTTCCTGTTCCTCGGTGTCGCCTCGATCGCCGTCGGTGTTGTCATGGCGGTCCTCAACCGGTGGATCACCAAGAAGATGGCTGGCGTTCACTGACCTCACGGTGAAGCCCACGTCCAGTGGAGTCTCGCGAGGCCCCAGCAGCTCAACGCCTTGGCTGGGGGCCTCGCCAGCCGGGGGTCCGACGTCCCCGACATGGGGGTCGTCCGTCCCTGCCGTCGCGAGGCCGCGGCGTGCAGGGTGGGCAGTGGAGGTGGTGCCGTCACCGGAAGCACGGTGAATCGGTTCCCACGACGACCGGGCAGCAGCCTCCCCGTGGCCCCTCGAGGAAGAAGGAAGACGATGAACGCGCACGAGCTCCAGGTGCACCTGGAAGGGCTGGGAGAGCACTCCTGGGGGAAGGCCCTGCTCAACACGCTGTCCAGCAACTACGGCAGCGCACAGTTCAGGTTCGTGGCACGGAGACCCGGTGAGCACCGACACGCCTCTGAGGACCTGTTCGTGGGCGCCACGTTCCCCGCGATGCGGTTGCGGGACCTCGACGACCAGGCAGAGCCGAACGCGTGGCTCGACCTCGCCCGAGACCGACTTCGTGAGCTGGATGAGCAGCTGCTGGCGGCCGGGTGGCACCGGACTCCCCAGACCGGCCGGCACTGGTGGTCCCTGACCTACACCGACGCCGAGCACGCGGCCGGGCGATCCGGGAGCCGGCACATCCCCCACCTTGGGCCATGAGCCGGCTCGAGAAGGCGTACTGCCGGGTCTTCGGGCATGCCGGCGAGTGGTCGCATCCCGACACACGGTGCGTGCGTGTGCGTCACTGCCCTCGCTGCGGCCAGGACTGCAGTGAGCAGACGCACACGTGGACGGCGTTCGAGTACGTCGCGACCGACCGGTGCGATCAGGTAGCGCCGGTGCAACAGGTGTGGAGCGGTCGAGACGCGGACCCTGCATGCGTGGGGGCCTTGGCGGTACGTCGGTAGGGACCACGTCCTGCTCAAGCTGCGCCAGGTGCGCACCTGCGGTCGCTGCACAGCCGAGGAACACCAGGAGTTCGAGCGCGCGTTCTGAGAGGGGGAGCCGACGGACGGTCCCATCCGAGGAGGACGGCGGTCACGTCGAGCGTTCGGCTCCCCTGCGTATCTCAGCTGCGAGCGTCTACCGACCGGGGCCGCCGTACGGCGACAGCAGAATCCCGGCAACCGCGTCCGGGACCGCCAGCATCGGCAGATGAGCGGAGGGGAGGTGCTCGATGCGGTCGGCCCTCGCAGCCATCGGCGCGGTGCTGGGAGTCGTGGATTCTCGGCCACTCCGGAGGCGGCCCATCGCCACCGAAGTCCATGAGGGACTGCTCCGCCTCGGGCCGGTAGGCGGCAACACAGAGTCGGCGTGGTGCTGTTCGTGCGTGACCGCCGTACGGTCCGGCTGACCACGGCAGGCGCCGAGCTGCTGCCCCACGCCCGGGTGGCGATCGCCGCCGGGGACGCCTTCACTCGGGCCGCGCGCCGGGAGGCGCGGCTGGGTCGCAGCCAGCTCGTGGTCGGCTTCCACGTGCGCTGGCCCGAGCGATTCCTGCCCCGCGTGCTGCGCGCATACCGCGACGTCCGACCCGACGTCACCGTCGAGCTCACCCAGCACGACTTCAGCGACACCAGCGCCGGGCTGCGCGCCGGGACCAGCGACGCCGCGCTGGTGCACCTCCCCCTCACCCCGGACGGGCTTCGCTGGCAGGAGCTGTCCACCGAGCCGCGCGTGCTCATGGTCGCCGAGGACCACATCTTGGCCGGACGCGCCACCACCACGGTGGCCGACATACTCGACACCAGAACCCCGTGGGGCATCCCACCCGACACCGACCCCGTATGGCGGGACTTCTGGAGTGCCGCTCCCGAGCGCGAGGCCGCGGGCGGCGCCGACGTCGCCCGGGTGCGGCCGATGACCCAGGAGGCTCTCTTCGACTCCGTCGCCGGGGGACAGGCCGTCGTGCTCACCTACGCCTCGCTGGAGCGGGTCTACACCCCGGACGGAGTCCGCTTCGTCGCGGTCTCCGACCTGGCCCCGGCCACCCTCGCCGGCGCCAGGCGAGCCGAGGACACGCGCGGGTACGTCGCGGACTTCGTCAGCGCCGTCTGCGCGGAGGCCGGGCACGACCCCTCATCGCACTCCTCATCCGGCTCCGTCCACTGACGACGTCTCGATGGCCGAACCATGGCCCGACCCCCCACGTCCTCGACATCGACCACCGACGAGACTCTCACCATCGCCGGCCCGCGAAGCAGACCGCCAGCGGATCAGTCGCACTCGGACGGGGCTCATCGTGACCGAGAACGAGGACGGCCTCGAGAACTGCCCTACTGAACAAGAACGAGCGTAGCCTCCATCAGCCCATCGTCCGCCTGCTACGTATCCGGGCGGGATGGCCTCCTGCCCGAGGATCCGTCAAGGGAATCGGAGTGCCCTGGTGGTGCAGCACCCGCCACCCCTTCATCGACCGGCGCCAGAGGGAGCTGCGGCGCGCTCGCCGTCCTCCGACCTCTGTGACGTAGGTCAGGAGCACGAAGCCCGGGCCCACCGTCTTGCCGCTCATGCCGCTCAGATCGATGGTGTGCTGCGGACCGGGGTCAGCCACCAGAGCGGCGATCATCTCGTCGCGCGTCCACAGACGGCCCGACGCGCCGATCTCGTTGAAGTCAGGGTCCAGCAGCTCCTCGAGCTGGCCTGCGGAGGCTCGTACCCCGGGTGCGAGCAGGGCGAGTTCGTGTTCTATGACCGCTGCGACCTCGTCATCGACCACCTCATGAGTCTCCCACGCGGCGCACGGCAGTGACCCCCGCCGCCTGTCTCCGACGCCAAGGAGAACCAGTCCTGGGTGCTCGCGACGCCAGTGGATGAAAGCGGGAGTCGCGAAGCCGTAGCGACGCTGACGTTGAGCCGACGTGTTGCCTGTCTTCCCGATCCACTACTCACCCGTGCGGCCGTCGATGCACTCCCGCAGCAGGTCACGGTGGCCAGCCCGGGCATGGGCGACATCGCCACGTCAGGTGTCCGACGCGTCGGCGAGCACGTCCTCGGCCGGGACGGCGTCGTTGAAGTCCTGGTCGGGATCCTGAGCTGGCCCGAGCCAGCCCATCGATGAGTCCAGCGCCAACTCCGCACAGGAGCCGTTGCCGCGCGCGGATCGGTCGGTACGTCGCGCCAACTCCGCACAGGAGCCGTTGCCGCGCGCGGATCGGTCGGTACGTCGCCCAAGGGAGCGCGGCGCCGGACAGAGAAGGGGACACAGGAACCCGCGTGGAACCCCAGGTCAGCCGCGGTGTCCGAGGGGGGACTTGAACCCCCACGCCCGATAAAGGGCACTAGCACCTCAAGCTAGCGCGTCTACCTATTCCGCCACCCGGACAGGGTGCTGGACCACGGGCTGGAGCAGCCGTGACAGCGGCGCCACTGTAGCAAAGAGCGGCCCCCGCCGACGCATCGGCACGGTGGGCGCGGCGCCTGTCAGGATGGGTCCATGACTGCGCGCCCGGAGAACCAGGACTACGACCCCGCAGCCGAGGTGGTCGACATCTGTCGCGACCTGATCCGGATGGACACGACCAACTACGGCGACGGCTCCGGACCGGGGGAGCGGAAGGCGGCCGAGCACGTCGCCGCCCTGCTCGACGAGGTCGGGATCGCCTCGGAGCTGTTCGAGGGCGTCGAGGGCCGCACCAACGTGGTCGCCCGGTGGGGCGCCGGGGACGGCGACCCGCTACTGCTGCACGGGCACCTCGACGTGGTCCCCGCCGAGGCCGACGACTGGCAGGTCCATCCGTTCTCCGGGGAGGTGCAGGACGGCTACCTGTGGGGTCGCGGGGCGGTCGACATGAAGGACTTCGACGCCATGCTGCTGTCCGTCGTACGAGCACGCGCCCGGGCCGGCGCCGTGCCGCAGCGACCGGTGGTGCTCTGCTTCACCGCCGACGAGGAGGCCGGAGGTCACCAGGGGGCCGAGCAGATCGTGCTCAAGCGTCCGGACCTGCTCGAGGGCTGCACCGAGGCGGTCGGGGAGGTCGGGGGGTTCAGCGCCACCGTGCGTGGCCGCCGTCTCTACCTGATCGAGGCCGCCGAGAAGGGCATGGCCTGGATGCGGCTGACCGCGACCGGCAACGCCGGGCACGGGTCGATGCGGCACCCGGACAACGCCGTCACGGCGCTGGCGAGCGCGGTCGCGCGGATCGGCGCCCACACCTGGCCGGTGCGACTGACCCCGTCCATGAAGGTGCTGCTGTCGGCGGTGGGGGAGCTCGCGGGGGTCGAGGCGACGCCCGAGAACGCCGAGGAGCTGGTCGAGGAGTTCGGGGCGGGCGCCCGGATGCTGGGTGCGGTGATCAGGCACACGACGAACCCGACGATGCTGAGCGCGGGCTACAAGGTCAACGTGGTGCCCGGCGAGGCCACGGCGCACGTGGACGGGCGGTTCCTGCCCGGCTACGAGGACGAGTTCTTCGCCACCCTGGCCGAGCTCGTCGGTGACCGGGTCCGGGTCGACTACGTCAGCAGGCAGCACGCTCTCGAGACCACGTTCGACGGTCGGCTGGTGGAGGCGATGACCGCCTCGCTGCTGGCGGAGGACCCCGAGGCGATCGTGGCGCCGTACCTCATGTCCGGCGGCACCGACGCCAAGCACTGGAAGAAGCTCGGCATCCGCTCCTTCGGGTTCGCGCCGCTCCGGCTGCCCGCGGACCTGGACTTCACCGCCCTCTTCCACGGCGTGGACGAGCGGGTCCCGACCGACGCGCTCGAGTTCGGCGCCCGGGTGTTCGACCGGTTCCTCCACCAGGTCTGAACCCGACCCCCGAGACGACCCCGATACGACCCGAGACGACCCGGGACGACTCAGGGACGACTCAGGGCGGATCGCTGCTAGGGGAGCCCCGAGTCGAGCTCGGCCGGGTCGTCGGCCGCGGCGACCGGTACGACGACGACCGGGCACTGCGCCTGCCCGACCAGCTGCGACGCCGTGGATCCCAGCAGCAGCCCGCGGAAGCCGCCGATGCCCCGCGAGCCCACCACCAGCATCTCGGCACCTGGGGAGACCTCGACCAGCCGCCGGCCCGCGGACCCGTGCAGCACGTGGCAGCTCACCTCGAGGCCTTCGAGCCCCAGCGCCTCGATGTCGTGCCGCAGGCCCTCCAGCACGGCCTTCTCGAAGTCGGTCAACGGCGGCACGTAGCCGGCGGACCACGTGGAGGGCCGGGGAGCCGAGGAGAGCGACCAGGCGCGGACCACGAGGAGCGGGACCCCGAGCCGACCGGCGAGCCGCGCCGCCCAGCGGACCGCCGCGCCGGACGGGTCCGACCCGTCGTGGCCGACCAGCACCGCCCCGGACGCGTCGAGCGTCGTGCTCACCTTCTCCATGCGGTGTCCTCTCCGGGCAGGCGCCGGCTCAGGTGTAGCTCAGGTGTAATAGGTGGACCGCTGCCGGATGATCTTGCGGCGGAGCACCACGCGGCGGGTGCCGTCGGGGGAGAGCCGCAGCCGGTCCAGCTCCCAGCCGCCGTGCTCGGCCCTGTCGACGAGCATCCGGGTCACCGCGCTCCGCGAGAGCTCGCGGGACAGGGTGAGGCGCTCGAACTCGTACTCGACGCCGGGGCTCAGCGCACGGCGTCGCGAGATCGTGTCCAGTGGAGCGCGAGACATGCCGACCATGGTGACATGCCGGACCAGCGCCGATCGAGCCGCTCCTCATGCTGGTCTCATGCTGGTCGCGCCCCGCCGGACACGTCGTCCAGCGCGGCGACGATCTGGCCCGGCAGCGCCACGTCCTCGACGGTCAGCGCCCCCCTCAGCTGGGCGGCGGTGCGGGCCCCGACGATGGGCGCCGTCACCCCGGGTCGGTCCCGCACCCAGGCGAGCGCCACCTCGAGCGGGGAGCAGTCGAGGCCCTCCGCAGCCCGGGCCACGGCCTCCACGACCCGGCCGGCGCGCTCGTTGAGATAGCTGCCGACGAAGCTGGCGAAGTGCGGCGAGGCTCCCCGCGAGTCCGCAGGGGTCCCGTGACGGTACTTCCCGGTGAGCACGCCGCGGCCCAGCGGTGACCAGGGCAGCACCCCCAGCCCGAGCGAGACGGCCGCGGGCAGCACCTCGGCCTCGGCCGCGCGGTTGACCAGGGAGTACTCCACCTGGTTCGAGGACAGCACCGCCCGGCCGGGCACGGCCCGCTGCCACGTGGCGGCCTGGGCGCTCTGCCAGCCGCTGTAGTTGGAGACCCCGACGTAGGCCGCCCGGCCCGTGGCGACCGCATAGTCCAGTGCGCTGAGCGTCTCCTCGAGCGGCACGTCGTCGGCCCAGGTGTGCACCTGCCACAGATCAACGCCGTCGACTCCGAGCCGCTTCAGGGACGCGTCGAGAGTGGCCACCAGGTGACCCCGGGACGTGTTCGTCTCCCGGGCTCCACGGCTGCGGCCGATGCCCGCCTTGGTGGCGATCACCACGTCCTCGCGGCGCACCACCCCGTCGAGCAGCGACCCGACCAGCTCCTCGGACGCCCCGTCGCCGTACCCCGCGGCCGTGTCCAGCAGCGTCCCGCCGGCCTCGACGAACGCGGTCAGCTGCTCGCGGGCCTCGTGCTCGTCGGTGTCCCGCCCCCAGGTGAGCGTGCCGAGTCCCAACCGGGACACCTTGAGCCCGGTCCGACCGAGGTAGCGCTGCTGCATGCGCTCACGGTAGCGAGACACGTGTGTCGAAGTCAGGTCGAAGTCAGGTTGCGTTCATGTGCGCACCCTTAGGCTGTTCAAGGCCGTTCCCACGAGCAGGAAGAACCGATGGACTACATCCAGGCAGTCGTGCTCGGCGTCGTGGAAGGGCTCACCGAGTTCCTCCCCGTCTCCAGCACCGGGCACCTCACCATCGCGGAGAAGCTGCTCGGCCTCGACGTGGCGGACAAGAGCGTCACGGCCTACACCGCCGTCATCCAGATGGGCGCCATCGTCGCGGTCGTCGTCTACTTCTGGACCGACATCTGGAGGATCGCGAAGGCCTGGGTGACGGGGCTCGTCAAGCCCGAGCTGCGGGGCCGGCTCGACCACCGGATGGGCTGGTACGTCATCCTCGGCTCGGTGCCGATCGGCATCGTCGGCCTGCTGGGCAGGCACGTGGTCACCGGTCCGCTGCGCTCCCTGTGGGTGGTCGCGGCCGCCCTGATCCTGTGGAGCGCGGTGATGCTGTACGCCGAGCGCCGGGGGCGTCAGCAACGGTCCGAGAAGGACCTGACGCTGAGGGACGCGCTGATCGTGGGGGTGGTCCAGTGCGCTGCGCTGGTCCCCGGGGTCTCCCGCTCGGGGGCCACGATCTCCACGGGCCTGCTGGTCGGGCTGGACCGGGTCACGGCCACCCGGCTGTCCTTCTTCCTGTCCATCCCGGCGCTGCTGGCCGCCGGGCTGTTCGAGCTCAAGGACGCCCTCGGCGGGCAGATCAGCATCGGTCAGACCGTGGTGGGCACGGTGGTCAGCTTCGTGGTGGCCTACGCGACGGTGGCCTGGCTGCTGAGGTTCGTGGCCGGCCACTCGATCGGCAGGTTCGTGCCCTACCGGGTCGGGTTGGGGCTGGTGCTGCTCGTCCTGCTCGGCACCGGGGTGATGGCGCCGACCTGAGCGGGCGTCACAGCCAGCCGGACTTCTTGAACGCCCGGTAGAGCACGAACGATGCCGTGAGCATCAGCCCGAGGGCGTAGAAGTAGCCGAAGTGCCAATGGAGCTCGGGCATGTTGTCGAAGTTCATCCCGTAGATGCCGGCGACCAGGGTGCCGACCGCCGCGATCGCCACCCACGCCGAGATCTTCCGCATGTCCTCGTTCTGCTGGACCGTGACCCGGGCCAGGTGCGCGTCGAACGCCGCCGAGAGCAGCCCGTCCAGCGTCTCCACGCTCTCCGAGATGCGCAGCAGGTGGTCGGTCACGTCGCGGAAGAAGGGCGCCGACTCCTGGGTGACGAAGGCGACGGACCCGGCGGCGAACCGCTTCATCGGCTCGCGGAGCGGGTTCACCGCGCGGCGCACCTCGGCGAGCTCCCGCTTGAGGACGTAGATCCGCTGCGAGTCCTCGGTGCGGTTCGGGGAGAACACCGAGGTCTCCACCTCGTCGACGTCCTCGGTCAGCGAGGTCGCGACCACTTCGTACTCGTCCACCACGCGGTCGCAGATGGCGTAGACGACGGCGGACGGTCCGTGACCGAGCACGGCGGTCTCCTGCTCGAGGTTGATCCGGGCCTGGTGCAGCTCGGCGCCCTCCCCGTGCCGGACGCTGACGATGTACTTGCGGCCCACGAACAGGTTGATCTCGCCGGTCTCCACGGCGTCGAACTCGTCGACGTACCAGAGGGTCTTGAGCACCAGGAAGAGCCCGTCGTCGTAGCGCTCCAGCTTGGGACGCTGGTGGGCCTTCAGGGCGTCCTCGACGGCGAGCGGGTGCAGGTCGAACACCTTCGCCACCCGGTTGAGCTCGTCCTCGGACGGCTTGTGCAGCCCGACCCAGACGAAGTCGCTCTCGGTGGTGGCCGCGTCCCGGACCGTGGTCAGGTCCTCCTTGTCGCAGTGCACCCGGACCCGGACCCCGTCGCGGTACAGGGCGCTGTCGACGATCATGATTCTCACAGCGTACGACGCCCCGGGTCGATCGGGTCACGGTTCCCGCCCGGGCCGGTCGTAGGGTCGGGGCCATGGCGACCCTGATCCTGGCCCGGCACGGCCGCACCACGGCGAACGTGACCGGCGTGCTCGCCGGACGGAGCAAGGGCGTGCACCTCGACGACACCGGTCGGGAGCAGGCGAAGGCCGCCGCGGCCCGCCTGTCCGGGCTCCCCCTCGCCGCGGTCGTCTCCAGCCCCCTCGAGCGGTGCCGGGAGACGGCCCGCGAGATCGTCCGTCAGCAGGCCGGGGCCGCCAAGGTGGTCGCCGAGCGCGGGCTCCTGGAGTGCGACTACGGCTCCTGGACGGGTCGTGAGCTCAAGACCCTGGCCAAGGAGCAGCTGTGGCGGACGGTGCAGGGCCACCCCTCGGCCGTGCGGTTCCCCGACGGCGAGGCGATGACGGAGATGTCCTCGCGCGCCGTCGCCGCTGTCCGGCGCTGGGACGCGCGCGTCGAGGAGGAGCACGGTCCGGACGCTGTCTGGGTGGCGGTGAGCCACGGTGACGTCATCAAGGCGATCCTCGCCGACGCCCTGGGGATCCACCTCGACGCCTTCCAGCGCATCATGGTCGACCCGGCCTCGCTGTCGGTGGTCCGCTACACCCCGGGCCGGCCGTTCGTGGTCACCATGAACAGCACTGCGGGCGACCTGTCCCACCTGAGGCCGCCGGCGAGGAGGCGGCGCAGCCGCAAGGCCAGCAGCGACGCCGCCGTCGGGGGCGGCGCCGGGGCGGGTGCTGGGCCCACCGCCTAGGCTCGTCGTCATGGCATCGGTCATCCACAGGTTCGACCCGCCCGAGCGGTTCGTGGCGGGGACCGTCGGGCCGCCCGGGCAGCGCACCTTCTTCCTGCAGGCCCGCACCGGCTCGCGGGTCACCAGCGTCGCGCTGGAGAAGCAGCAGGTGCTGGTGCTCGCCGAGCGCATCGACGAGCTGCTCGACGAGCTGCTGAGCGCACAGGACGTGGAGACCCCCATCCCCGCCATCCCTCCGGTGGCGCTGGAGGACAACGACCCGCTCGAGCAGCCCATCGTCGAGGAGTTCCGGGCCGGCACGATGACCCTGTCCTGGGACTCCGCGGACGAGCGGGTGGTGGTCGAGGTGTTCCCGTTCACCGAGGATGCCGTGGTGGACCCGGCGACGCCCGAGGCGGAGGTCGAGGAGCCCGAGCCGGAGGAGGTCCTGGTCGTCCGGCTGCCCGCGGGCCTGGCCCGCGCCTTCAGCAAGCGGGCGCAGGTGGTGGTCTCCGCCGGCCGTGAGCCGTGCCCGTTCTGCGGCGGCCCGCTGGACCCGGCAGGTCACCTGTGTCCGCGCGCGAACGGCTTCCGCCGCACCGCGGCCGCCCCCGAGGCGTGACCGCGTCGGCGGGCAGCCTCGACCCGGAGGACGAGGTGGACGAGCAGGAGCTGCTGACCCGCGGCGAGATCGAGATCCGGGGCCGGATCATGCCCGCCTCGAACGCCACCTTCTTCGCGACCGCGACGCTGGAGGGCGCCAGCATCGAGTGCGTCTACAAGCCGGTCGCCGGCGAGCGTCCGCTGTGGGACTTCCCCGACGGCACGCTGGCCGGGCGGGAGGTCGCGGCCTACGCCGTGTCGCAGGCCATCGGCTGGGGCGTCGTACCCCCGACGGTGCTGCGCGGCGACGGACCTGCGGGACCCGGGATGGTGCAGGCCTGGCGGGAGCCCGACCCGGGGCAGGACCCGGTGGACCTGGTCCCCGCGGGGTCGGTGCCGCCGGGCTACCTGCACGTGGTCGACGCCTACGACGGAGCGGACCGGCCGGTGGCGCTGGTGCACGAGGACAGCGACGCGCTGCGCCGGATGGCCGTCTTCGACGTCGTGGTCAACAACGCCGACCGCAAGGGCGGTCACGTGCTCGCGATGGCGGAGGGACACCGCTACGGCGTCGACCACGGCCTCTCCTTCCACGTCGACCACAAGCTCCGCACGGTGCTCTGGGGCTGGGCCGGCGAGCCCCTGGACGCCGAGGACGCCGCCGGGCTGACCGTGCTCGTGGAGCTCCTGTGCACCGCGCACAGCGAGCTCAGGCAGGTGGTCGACGAGCTGATCCTCGACCACGAGGTGGCTGCCACGCTGGCCCGGTGCGAGCGGCTGCTGAGCCGCAACCGGATGCCGGTCCCGTCCGGCCGCCGCCCCTCGATCCCGTGGCCGGCCTTCTAGCACCCGACCGTTAGGCTGCCCGCATGCGTGCGTGGACGAGCCCTCGGGTGCCTCGGCTCGGGGTCGGCGCGGCCGGACAGGTGCGGGTCCATGACACCGCGACGTCCTCGCTGCGGGCCACGGCCCCGTCGGGCACGGCCCGGATGTACGTGTGCGGGATCACGCCGTACGACGCCACCCACATCGGCCACGCGGCCACCTACGTCGCCTTCGACCTGCTCAACCGCGCCTGGCGCGACGCCGGGCTCGAGGTGCGCTATGTGCAGAACGTCACCGACGTGGACGACCCGCTGCTGGAGCGGGCGGCCGCGACCGGGGTCGACTGGACCGACCTCGCCGAGCAGGAGACCGAGCTGTTCCGCGAGGACATGACGGCCCTGCGGGTGCTCGCGCCCGACGACTACATCGGGGCCGTGGAGTCCATCCCGCTCGACGTCGATCTGATCGAACGGCTCGCGGACCGTGGGCACGTCTACGAGCTGGACGGCGACGTCTACTTCGACGTGCACTCCGACGACCGGTTCGGTGCGGTCTCGGGGCTCGACGAGGCGGAGATGCTCGAGGTCTTCGGTGAGCGTGGCGGCGACCCCGGGAGGTCGGGCAAGAAGCACCCCCTCGACTGCGTCGTGTGGCAGGCCGAGCGTCCCGGCGAGCCGGCCTGGGACTCCTCCCTGGGGCGGGGCCGGCCGGGCTGGCACATCGAGTGCTCCTCGATCGCCCTGTGCTACCTGGGCCGCGACTTCGACGTGCAGGGCGGCGGCAGCGACCTGGCGTTCCCGCACCACGAGATGAGCGCAGCGCACGCGCAGGCGGCGTTCGACGGGCTGTCCTTCGCCCGGGCCTACGTGCACGCGGGGATGGTCGGGTTCGGCGGGGAGAAGATGTCGAAGTCCAAGGGCAACCTGGTCCTCGTGTCCGGACTGCGCGAGGCCGGCGTGGACCCGATGGCGATCCGGCTGGCGATCCTGGCGCACCACTACCGCTCCGACTGGGAGTGGACCGACCAGGTGCTGTCCGACGCGCAGGGGCGCCTCGAGTCGTGGCGGCAGGCGGTCAGCGGGGCGTCGTACGACGAGGCGGAGGAGCTGGTCCGGGCGGTCCGCGAGGCCCTGGCCGAGGACCTGGACGCCCCTGCCGCGCTGGCTGCCGTGGACGCCTGGGCAGCCGGGAGCAGCGTCGCGGGAGGCACTCCGGGTGACGGGTCCGGCACCGAGCTGGTGCGTGACCTCCTGGACGCCCGCCTCGGCGTCCTGCTCTGACCGCGCGTCAGTCCTGGCCGGTCTCGCGACGCTTGAGGTAGCGCTCGAACTCGCGCGCGATCGCCTCCCCGGTGGCCTGCGGGTCGTCGGCGGTGTCCCGGGTCTGCTCCAGGGCGCGGACGTAGTCGCCGATCTCCTCGTCCTCCTCGGAGAGCTCATCGACCCCGCGCTCCCAGGCCCGCGCCTCCTCGGGGAGGTCCGCGAGCGGGATGCTCACCTCGAGCAGCTCCTCCACCTGCCCGATCAGGGCCAGCGTCGCCTTCGGGCAGGGCGGCTGCGCCACGTAGTGCGGCACCGCCGCCCAGAACGAGACGGCCGGCATGTCGGTCTGGGTGCAGGCGTCCTGGAAGACCCCGACGATGCCGGTCGGGCCCTCGTAGTTGGACTGCTCGAGCTTCAGCCGGTCCGCGATCTCGGGCTCTGTGGCGGTCCCCGACACCGGGATCGGCCGGGTGTGCGGGGTGTCGGCGAGCAGCGCGCCGAGGGTCACCACCAGCTCCGCGCCCAGCTCCTCCGAGGCGGCCAGCAGCTCCGCGCAGAACTGCCGCCAGCGCATGTTCGGCTCGATCCCCCGCAGCAGGATGACGTCGCGCAGCGCACCGGGTGGGGAGCACACCAGCAGCTGGGTCGAGGGCCAGGTGAGGCGGCGGATGCCGTCCTCGCCGCTGCCCACGGTCGGCCGGTTGACCTGGAAGTCGTAGAAGTCCTCGGGATCCATGGCCGCCACCACCCGGGCGTGCCACACTCGGGCCAGGTGGTCCACCACGGACGAGGCGGCGTCCGCGGCGTCGTTCCAGCCCTCGAAGGCCGCGATCAGCACAGGAGACCTCAGCCCGGGCACGTCCTCGATCTCGATCACCGCTCCAGCCTAGACCGCGTCCGGCCCACGGTGCGGATCCTGGGCGCGGATCCTGGGCGCTCACACGCGGAAGCGCCGGAGGCTGACACACTGGGATGCGCCCGACCCGCCCGACCGACCCGACCGACCTGAGGACCCCGTGACCGACTCGCTGACCCGCCCGGACGCCACCGAGGCCCTGACCGCCGCCCTGCGTGAGCGGATCCTCGTCATGGACGGCGCCATGGGGACCATGGTCCAGCGCCACGGACTGGGCGAGGCCGACTTCCGGGGGACCCGCTTCGCCGACTGGGACCAGGACGTGCGCGGCAACTCGGACGTGCTCAGCCTCACCCAGCCGGAGCTCATCAGGACCATCCACCGGGAGTACCTCGCGGCGGGTGCCGACCTCGTCGAGACGAACACCTTCAGCGCCCAGCGCATCTCCCAGGCCGACTACGGCATGCAGGACCTTGCCTACGAGATGAACCTCGCGTCGGCACGGCTGGCCCGGGAGGCGTGCGACGAGGTCGCCACGCCGGACCGTCCCCGCTGGGTGATCGGGGCCCTGGGCCCGACCAACACGACCGCGTCGATCTCCCCGGACGTCAACGACCCCGGCAAGCGCAACATCACCTACGACCGGCTCGTGGAGGCCTATCTGGAGCAGGCGCGCGGGCTGGTCGACGGCGGCGCGGACCTGCTGCTGGTCGAGACGATCTTCGACACCCTGAACGCGAAGGCGGCGATCTTCGCCCTCGAGACGCTCTTCGAGCAGCGTGAGCGACGGTGGCCGGTGATCATCTCCGGCACCATCACCGACGCGTCCGGGCGGACCCTGTCCGGACAGGTGACCGAGGCGTTCTGGAACTCCGTGCGGCACGCCCGGCCCCTCGCCATCGGCCTGAACTGCGCCCTGGGGGCCGCGGAGATGCGGCCCTACGTCGCGGAGCTCTCCCGGGTGGCCGACACGTTCGTCTCCTGCTACCCCAACGCCGGGCTGCCCAACGCGTTCGGGGAGTACGACGAGGCGCCCGACCAGACCGCGGCAGTGCTCGAGGAGTTCGCGGCCAGCGGCCTGGTCAACCTGCTGGGCGGCTGCTGCGGCACCACCCCCGAGCACATCGGCGCGATCGCCCGCGCCAGCGCCGGACAAGACGCCCCGCCAGGTGCCGGAGATCGCCCCCGCCCTTCGGCTCTCCGGCCTCGAGGCGCTCACCGTCACCCCGCGAGTCGCTGTTCGTCAACGTCGGGGAGCGCACCAACATCACCGGGTCCGCCCGGTTCCGCAAGCTGATCAAGGAGGGCGACTACGGCACCGCCCTGTCGGTCGCCCGCCAGCAGGTCGAGGCCGGCGCCCAGGTCATCGACATCAACATGGACGAGGGCATGATCGACGGGGTCGCGGCGATGGACCGCTTCGTCAAGCTGGTCGCCAGCGAGCCGGACATCTCCCGGGTCCCGGTGATGGTCGACTCCTCGAAGTTCGAGGTGATCGAGGCCGGGCTCAAGTGCGTGCAGGGCAAGCCGATCGTCAACTCGATCTCGATGAAGGAGGGCGAGGAGAAGTTCCTCGCAGCAGGCCCGCACTGTGCCGCAAGTACGGCGCCGCCGTGGTCGTGATGGCCTTCGACGAGGACGGCCAGGCCGACAACCTCGACCGCCGCAAGGCGATCTGCCAGCGGGCCTACGACCTGCTCGTCGACGAGGTCGGCTTCCCGGCGGAGGACATCATCTTCGACCCGAACATCTTCGCCATCGCGACGGGCATCGAGGAGCACTCCAACTACGGCGTCGACTTCATCGAGGCCACCCGATGGATCAAGGCGAACCTGCCCGGAGCGCTCGTCTCCGGTGGCGTGTCCAACGTGTCGTTCTCCTTCCGCGGCAACAACCCGGTCCGCGAGGCCATCCACTCGGTGTTCCTCTACCACGCGATCCGCGCCGGGATGGACATGGGCATCGTGAACGCCGGCGCCCTGGTGATCTACGACGAGATCGACCCTGAGCTGCGCGAGCGCATCGAGGACGTCGTGCTCAACCGGCGTGGCGACAACACCGAGCGGATGCTGGAGATCGCGCCCAGGTTCGCCGGAGACGGCATGAAGCAGGAGGTCGCCAACGAGGAGTGGCGCGCAGCTGCCCGTGGGGGAGCGGATCACCCACGCCCTGGTGAAGGGCATCGACACCTACGCCGAGTCCGACACCGAGGAGCTCCGCGCCGAGATCTCCGCGCGCGGCGGCCGGCCCATCGAGGTCATCGAGGGCCCGCTGATGGCGGGGATGAACGTCGTCGGTGACCTGTTCGGGGACGGCAAGATGTTCCTGCCGCAGGTGGTCAAGTCCGCCCGGGTGATGAAGAAGGCGGTCGCCTACCTGATCCCCTTCATGGAGGCCCAGAAGCTCAGCGAAGGAGCCTCCTCCGCCCCGGAGAAGAAGGGCACCATCGTGATGGCCACGGTCAAGGGCGACGTGCACGACATCGGCAAGAACATCGTGGGTGTCGTCCTGCAGTGCAACAACTACGAGGTGATCGACCTCGGGGTGATGGTGCCGGGCCAGAAGATCATCGACACCGCACGCGAGGTCGACGCCGACATCATCGGGCTCTCGGGCCTCATCACCCCGTCCCTGGACGAGATGGTGAGCTTCGCGAGCGAGATGAAGCGCCAGGGCTTCGAGATCCCGCTGCTGGTCGGCGGGGCCACCACCTCCCGCGCGCACACCGCGGTCAAGGTCGACCCCAAGTACGACGGGCCGGTCGTCTGGGTCAAGGACGCCTCCCGTTCGGTGCCCGTGGTGGCAGCGCTGCTGTCGGCGGACCGACGCGGGAGGCTGATCGAGGAGGTCAACGAGGACTACGACTCGATCCGTGAGCGGCACTCGGCCAAGCACAACGACCGGGTGATCCTGCCGATCGCCGACGCTCGCGCGAACCGCACGCCGATCGACTGGGACGGCTACGCGCCGCCCGCGCCGAAGACGGCCGAGCGGGTCACGGTGCTGCGCGACTACCCGCTCGGTGAGCTGCGCGACTACATCGACTGGCAGCCGTTCTTCAACGCCTGGGAGATGAAGGGCCGGTTCCCCGACATCCTCAACAACCCGGCCAGCGGCGAGACCGCCCGCCGGCTGTACGACGACGCCCAGCAGATGCTCGACCGCATCATCGGCGAGGGATGGCTCCGCGCGAACGCCGTCCTCGGGCTGTTCCCCGCCAACGCCGTGGGCGACGACATCGAGGTCTACACCGACGACGCCCGGACCGAGGTGCTCACCACCCTGTGCCACCTGCGCCAGCAGGGCGAGCACCGCGACGGCGTGCCCCACCGGGCCCTCAGCGACTTCGTGGCCCCCCGCGCGACCGGCCTGCCCGACCACGTCGGCGCGTTCGCGGTGACCGCCGGGATCGGCAGCCAGGAGAAGGTCGCCCAGTTCAAGGCGGAGCTCGACGACTACTCCGCCATCCTGCTCGAGTCGCTCGCCGACCGGCTGGCCGAGGCGTTCGCGGAACGGCTCCACGAGCGGGTGCGCACCGAGTTCTGGGGGTACGCCGAGGGGGAGCACCTGGACAGCCAGGAGCTCCTCAAGGAGAGGTACGACGGCATCCGGCCCGCTCCGGGCTACCCCGCCTGCCCCGAGCACACCGAGAAGACCAAGCTCTGGGAGCTGCTCGACGTCGAGGAGAACACCGGCATCCGGCTCACCGAGAGCATGGCCATGTGGCCCGGCGCTGCGGTCAGCGGATGGTACTTCTCCCACCCCCGGTCGCAGTACTTCGTCGTCGGTCGGATCGCGAAGGACCAGGTCGAGGACTACGCGGCCCGCACGAAGATGACGCTGGCCGAGGCCGAGCGGTGGCTGTCCCCGAACCTCGCCTACGACCCCGAGGACTGAGGGTGCCGGGACTGCCCGGGGTCGCCGCGGTGCTCTGGGACATGGACGGCTCGCGCATTGCATTCGCCATCATCCGGATGCGTTGAAGTACACGTTATCGCAGGTCAGGGCACCTGCCGCGGCTCGTGACGGACAATCAGCCTGATCCTGATCCATTGGGATTGCTGCCCTTTGGTCGCATGGTTCGTCGCATGGGAGGTCCCGTCGCGCCTGCGCCTGGGCAAGTCCGTGCGTTGTGGGTCGAGGGCCCGGGTCGGCGACGAGACCTTCCAGATCGCTCCGATTCAGAGCCGGAGGTTGCCGGGCGCCAGTCGTGGCGGCGCAGGGCGCCGGTGTCGTGGAGTGCTTTCATCGCGGTGTCGGGGATCTTGACGCCGACCGGATAGATGTCGGTGTCGAGTTCGGCGTGGACGCTGAGCCCGGTGCGGGTGGTGGTCGCCGCGATGGACTCCACGATGACGTCGTGGCTGGTCAGCGGTCGCCCGCGCCAGGCCACCGTCGGGAGCGATGCCTCCGGCCACATATGGCTGGTGAACCTGGAGGAGCTGAGGAGCGTCCGCATGACCGGCGACCGGGACCGCGTCCTAGCCTTCGCCCGGCACCGCGCCGCCGAGCTCGCGCTCGCGCTCGCGCCGTGGGCTTCCCTGGTTACCACCGACACTCTCGGCCTCGCCTCCGAGCTCGCAGAGATCGACACCCTGCGGCACCGCCACCACGCCGACGGCGACACCAGCCTCATCGACCTACTCGTGCGTGATCTCACGGTTACCGACGGGCCGGACCTGGAGCCCGACTCCTATCGCGCCCTCATCGTCATGGACTCGTCGGGAAGCAGTGAGGCCACGGCCAGAGTCAACGATCTCCTGCGCGTCCACCATGGCCGCCCAGGAGTCGCCGTGCTCGTCGTCGGCGGTCCGAACGAGATCAAGGCCGTCGAGTTCGACCTCACTCACGCTGGCCGGCTCCTGATCCCGTCCCTCGGCCTGGACCTGGAACCGGTCGGCTTGACTCCCGGGGAGGCTACGGCCTGTACGGCGATCGTCGACCTGACCCGCGATGCCGAGAACGTCCCCGTGCCCCTCGACGAGGAGGCTCAGGGCGACTGGCGTGCAATCACCGACGTTGGCGGCGCACTCCGCCCGGAGCTCACCGAGCCACGCCCAGTAGGGCCAGCGGGGGAGTCATCTCTCTTGCCTGCGTCCACCGACGCCTACGTGACCGCCGCGGCGACCACAGCCGAGGACGTCAAGACTCTCGCGCCCATCGTGCTCCCCGAGGGGCAGACTGTTGCCGACGCTTCCGACCCGCAACTCGACGAAGACCTGAAGGCATGGTTCGCCCCGAAGGCGTACTTGCCCCGGCTCACCCTGCTCGGGCGGCCTACGGCCCGCACCTGCGGCAACCCCCTGGCCTCAGCCTCACGCAAACCCTTCTACGTGGAGCTCCTGTCGTTCCTCGTGCTACATCCCCACGGCGTCACCACCCAAGAGGTCGCCACCGCGTTCTCGCTGAAGACGAGGCGAGTCTCGGCCGACCTCACCGCCGTTCGCGCCTGGCTGGGTGAGAACCCAAGGACCGGCAACCTCCACCTGCCCGAGGCGAGGTACAACCCTGCTGCCGCACAACGCGGCACCCCCGCCTACTGGGTAGAGGACGTGCTCGCCGACTTCGACCTGTTCCGCCGGCTCCGCAAGCGCGGGCAGTCCCGAGGCGCCGACGGCATCGACGACCTGATCCTGGCGCTCCGACTCGTGACCGGTGAGCCATTCAGCGGCCACCGCAACGGCGGCTGGAGCTGGCTTCGGGAGGGCGACCCGTTCGACCACATCGCCGCCTGCGCCATCGTCGACGTCGCCCACATCGTCGTCACCCGCGCCCTCGCCGAACACGACCTGAAGCTGGCTCGCTTCGCAGCCGAGACTGCCTACAGGGCCGCACCGCACGACGAGATCGCACGCCTCGACCTCATCGACGTCGCCTCCGCCGAAGGTCACGGAGAGCTCGCCAAGCGCCACCTCGCCGACGACGTGATCAACCGAAGCGATGACGACCTCGGGCCCGTCGACCTCCCGGAGCGCACCGCGAAGATCGTCGCCGACAAGGGCTGGTCGACGAACGGGCGTCGCCCGTCCGATCCGCACTGAGGTGAACGGGGCCAATCAGGAACTGTCCCACTCCACCCAGTATGACGCGACGCAGGCGTGCGCGGCCTGATGGACTGCACTCAAGACCGCGCCCGTTACCCCACCCAGGCCACGAGCTCTGGAGGGAAGCTGATAGCCGCCGTCGCCTTGGCCGACATGGGCTGGGCTCCGCCGGTGAGCTCAGCGAAGACATCGACCAACGTGCATCCTCACAGGCTTCAGGACGGGTCGATGACGCCAACCGTCAAGCGAGCTCCGGCCCAGCAGTGTGATTCCGGGCCGCTCAGAAAGGGTGGCGCCGTCTATTGTTCGGCGTAAGGGTTTGTCCTAATCAGGGGGTTGTTGAATGACGACATTCGGTGAGGCGCGTGACATCGTCGACGCTTTGCTGCTGCGTTGAACGCCAAGGATGCTCAAGCGCTCGGCGAGCTCTTCAGCGAGCGACGCCAGTTCGTCAACATCCTTGGCATGCGAATGCATGAGCGTGAAGGCATCGTTGCCGGGCATGCCTGGGCTTTCGCTGGACCTCTGCAGGGGCGCGTCATCGACTTCGACGCTGTCGACGAGCTGAATGTCACCGACGATGTCGGCTTTTGTTGCACGCCCATTGCGTTCCGCAGGCGCCTTCCCGACTCGCCCGTCGGGGGCCTCCCGGACGGCGCCTCGGTCCTTGTCTTCGTCGCCCGTCGCGGCCCCGACGGCTTGCAGGCAGTCGCCGCGACGAACGTGACCGAGGCTCCCCCCACCCGCCTGACATCGCAGCCGGACGACGCACCAAGGCGTCTAAGGGTCAGTGGGCGAGTCTCCTGGAGCGGCTCCGAGGTTTCCTTCCGCCTTGACAGCGGCTGGTCATGACGGTGGGTTAGGCGCGGGCCTGAGGCCCACGATGGCGATGAAGGCCGGTGACGCGGTACGCGGTGCGGGGATAACTCCGGGATGGTTCGTGCCCGTTTGCGGCGGTGTCCGTTCAGGTGTCGCGGGCGCGTGGGCGGCCACGCTTTCGGACGGGGCCGGCTTTGCTCGGCATCCGGCCGGCGTCGGTGAGGGCGCGTCGGAGCAACATCTCGACATGGGCGTTGAGGCTGCGGAACTCGTCGTCGGCCCAGCGTACGAGGGCGTCGTGGACCGCCGGATCGACCCTCAGCAGCACCTGGCGTCGCTCGGTCAAGGGCTCACCCGTCAGTAGAGCGAGCCTGTGTTGACGACCGGCGATGGCGGCTGGTCGCCGCACAGCACGACCATCAGGTTGCTGACCATGCTGGCCTTGCGTTCCTCGTCGAGCTCGACGACGTGGCCCTCGCTGAGCCGGTTGAGGGCCATCTCCACCATGCCGACGGCACCCTCGACGATCCGGCTGCGTGCCGCGACGACGGCGTTGGCTTGCTGGCGTCGCAGCATGGCCTGGGCGATCTCTTGGGCGTAGGCCAGGTGGGAGATCCGGACCTCGACGATCTCGACTCCGGCGATCGAGACCCGCTCGGCAACCTCGTGGGCGAGCTCGGCGGCGACTATGTCGGTCGAGCCGCGAAGCGAGGTGCCGACTTCCTCCGCGTTGTCGTAGGGATGGATGTTGGCGACGTGGCGCAGTGCCGACTCGGCCTGCACCGAGACGAAGTTCTCGTAGTTGTCGACGGCGTAGGTCGACCGCGCGGTGTCGGCGACCTGCCAGACCACGATCGCGGCGATGTCGACGGGATTTCCGTCTGAGTCGTTGACCTTCAGCCTGTTGGTCTCGAAGTTGCGGACCCGGATGCTGACGCGGCGTCGAATGGACAGCGGCTGCACCCACCAGAAGCCAGGCTTGCGGACGGTGCCGACGTAGGTGCCGAAGAACTGGATCACGTAGCTCTGTCCGGGCGGTACCACCACGAGGGAGGTGGCGACCAGTACGAAGAGCAGGATCGGCAGCCAGGTCCAGCCGGACGAGGCGTTCACAGCGGAGTAGAACCACCATCCCACCGTGATGAGCACGACGATGCCGGCCCAGCCGGTGATCGCGAGGGCAGGTCGCTGCGTGATGTCGACCCGGGCCCCTTGGTGGCCGACGGGATCTGCGGGCGCGTCGGTCCGGGGAACGGCTGCTCGGTGTCGCTCATGAGAGCTCCTAGGAATAGTGATAGCAAAGAGATATCACTATTCCCATCATTTGCCAAGAGGCTCTCTGATCCAGGACGGTTGTGGGGAGTCACCGCATCAAGCTTCGGCCAGGGATCTGGTCCGGACCCACCTAGCCTTGAAGGCGGTCTTACCGCCGCGTAGCGTCCAGGTCAGTCCGTCGCCAGCTCTGCGCGAATCGAACGCGGAAGGCCGGCGACGACCAGGTCGTCGGGAGTCCGCGAGAAGGCCGTGCACGACGTCGCCCTCGACCGAGCCGTCGAGGTCCACGGTGTTCCAGTGTCGCTTGTTCTGGTGGTAGCCGGGCGGATTCCGGGGTACATCTCGCGCGTTCGAGCGCTGTGCAGGGTCGCACTTGAGGTTGACGGACCCGGGCTCTTCGAGGAGTGGCACCAGCGCGAACATCTTGCCGCCGACCTTGGTCACCGCAACTTCGTCTCCGAACGGGTATGTCTCCTCGGCCGCCGGCAGATTGAGGCAGCTCATCCCGGTCTAGTTTGAGATGATCTAAGCGGCTGTAGACGCGGCCTGAATTCCATCAACCCCGAGTGTCATCAACACCGGGGGAAGCCCCTGGGGGTTCACGATGGCTGTCACCCTTGACGGCGCGAGTCTGACGATTGACCAGGTCGACCGTGTCGCCCGGCGCGGCGAGGCGGTGATGCTGGGCGCCAATGTGGTTGGTCGCATGACGGAGAGCCGCAATCGCGTGAATCGGGTTCTTCACGGAGGCGAATCCGTCTATGGATTGTCCACCGGTCTGGGTGAGCGAAAGCGCGTCCGGGTCGATCCCGCCGATATGAACACCTTCAACCAGCGCCTGATCGAGTCTCATCGTGTTGGTACCGGCGCTCGGGTCTCCGACGTTGTCGTCCGAGCGACGATGCTGTGCCTGTTGAACGGGTTCGCAATGGGCACGCGGGGGGTGAGGGCCCTGCTGGCCGAGCGGCTCGTCGATGTCCTCAATCAGGGGCACGAAGCCAAGGTGCGCATGCTGGGTTCGGTCGGAGTAGCAGACCTCGCGCCCTTAGCCGATCTGGCCGCGGATGTCTTCGCCGATACCACCCTGGAGGCCAACGAAGGACTTGCGCTGGTGAACAATAACGCCTTCTCCACCGGGCTCGCCGCGACCACCTTGGTGGACGCCCGCCGTCTTGTCGAGACCGTGACGATCGCCGGTGCCCTCGACCTGGAGGCGTTCGCAGCGAATCTGAGCATCTTGGATCCCGCCGTCGCGTCCGTACGCGCCTATCCGGGTCTCGCGGCCGAAACCGAAGCGCTGCGGGCCGCGTTGCTCAACAGCTACCTGTGGCGCGACGACGCCGCCCGCAATCTGCAGGACCCGCTGAGCTATCGCTCGATCGCGCAGGTTCACGGCGTGACTCGAGATGCACTGCGTTTCGCCGAGACCCAGATCGGCATCGAGCTCAACGCGCATGACAGCAACCCGCTGGTCGTGCCTGGCGAGGATCGCGTGATCTCAGTCGGCTGCTACGACTCACTATCGGTGGCCACCGCCTTGGACTTCCTGCGTGTCGCACTTGCTCCGACCCTGACCTGCTGTCTTGAGCGGAGCGCCAAGCTCTTGCAGGCACCGTTGTCCGGCCTGCCCAGCGGTCTGTCGTCGGGGCCAGGACTGGCTGACAGCGGCCTCGCTGAATTCCTGTGGTCGATGCACGCACTGACCGCCGAAGCGCGGCAGCTGGCTCAGCCAGTCTCGTTCGAGATTGCGACCACCACCGCTGAAGAGGGAATCGCCGATCGCATCACGCTGGCGCCGCTGGCCGCCCGCAAACTTGCCACACAGATCGACCTCGGTTGGCGCATCCTCTCCATCGAGTTGGTCATTGCGGCACAAGCCGTCGACCTGCGCAACCCCACTCGACTTGGCGAAGGCACCGCAGCCACACACGGGCGAATCCGCGAGCAGATCCCGTTCGCCAGGCCGCAAACACCATTTCCCACCGACCTCGAGACAATCGTCGACCTCGCCCGGACCGGAACGCTCCTCGAGAACGATCGACCAGCCTGACGACTCCTTCACTGCTGCCAAGCGGCCAGTCCGCAGCAGGCCCCACCTGGGGATCCGCTTGCGATGATCGGGCGGGACGATTGCATGCGTTCGCGAAGGTCGTGCCCGCCGCGCTCGCACCCGCGGGCATGAGCATGTCTTGCCCGAAGGAAGACTCGACGGGCACGCACTTGAGAGTCACCCCGCGGCGACCGAAAACCGTCGATCGCGGTAGACCCCGCGAGCACCCCGTCGCGACCTGCCCCGGTTCTCGCGAGTTCAGGCCGAATCACTGGATCGTCACGCGGAGTGTGACCACAAGCCGATGAGCTCGCGGAGCGATCCGGTGCGGGATCGGCAGCCGGAACAAGCCTCTGTCACGCAGCCCGAGCCGCCTCGTCCCTGACTGTGAGCTCCGCGATCACTGCTTGTTCAAACCAG
>CAWIPS010000011.1:0-143087 GCA_963837995.1 uncultured Actinomycetota bacterium | reverse complement strand
TCCTTCGGAGCCCGATCCGTCGACGCTCCCGATCCTGCCACTGTCGTCCCCCCACCCGCCGCGGACGCAGCCGTCGAGGACCGCGTCGCCGGATGGCTCCTCGAAGGCTTCTCCGCGGTGGCCCACGGCGACTGGCTGACGGCAACGACCGCGTTCCGCCGCGCCTGGAACACCCCACTCGGTCGGGCGGCCCACCCGCTGCTGCACCGCAACCTGGCCATCGCCACGATGCACCTGGGCGACGACACCCTCGCCATCGAGCTGCACGATCTTCAGCTGCAGGACGCTCGCGATGCGGGCTCGATCCAGATGATCGAGCACGCGTTGACACGGGGGGTCGTCTTCCGCATCGCGACCGGCGCATGGAACGACGCGGCCTCCGCCGCCGAGGAGGCATTGTTGCTGGACCGGAACCTCGGCCTGGACGAGTTGACCGCCTTCCCGCTCGCCGAGCTCGCCGTCATCGCTGCGCTCCGCGGCGACCCCCAGGCACCGGCACGGCTGGAACAGCTGGAACGCGCCCTGGCCGGGCACCGGCCGCACGGGGTGGTCGCGGGGCTGGTCACCGGGCTCGCGCACTGGGCTGCAGCGCGACAGCCGGGCCTGACCCCGGCACGTGCGCTGCACCACCTCCAGCGCATCGAGCTGCCGGTGGTGCACGGCCTGGCCGCACTCGACCGGATCGAGACGGCTGCCCGTGCCGGCCGACGCGACCTCGCCGACGACTGGCTCGGCGACCTCCACGCGTTCGCCGAGGGCACCGGCATGCCGTGGGCATGGGCAGCGGTCCACCACTGCCAGGCAGTGCTCGGCGGCCCGGACGCCGAGCACGAGCTTCCGCCGGGCCCTGGAGTGGCACGCCAGCTCGCCACGGATCCCGGCCCGGGGGCGCACCCAGCTGGCACTGGGAGAGCACCTGCGGCGCAACCGCCGACGCACCGACGCCCGAGAGCCGCTGCGCGAGGCGCTCGACACCTTCGAGATCCCTCGGCGCGGGGTTCTGGGCGGAGCGCGCCCGTCAGGAGCTGCGCGCCTCCGGGGAGACGGCGCGACGAGGCGCCGGCCTGGTGGCCACAGAGCTGACACCGTCCGAGGCGCAGATCGCAGCGCTCGTGCGACATGGCCTGTCGAACAAGGACGTCGCCGGTCGGCTCTTCGTCAGCCCGCGCACGGTCGACTTCCACCTGCGCAACATCTACGCCAAGCTCGCCATCACGTCCCGCACCGAGCTGGCCGCCATGTCGCTCGAGCCGAGCCGACCCTGAGACGATGGGCCGATGAGACGCATCGGGCTGATCGGCGGGATGAGCTGGCAGAGCACCGCGCTGTACTACCAGCTGCTCAACGAGGGGATCGCCGAGCGGCTCGGTGGACTGCACTCCGCAGACTGTCTGCTCGCCTCTGTCGACTTCGCGCCTCTCGCGCAGCTCCAGGCCGAGAACCGCTGGGACGAGGCCGGCGAGCTGCTCGCCGGGACGGCGCGCTCCCTCGAGGCGGCCGGTGCCGAGATCCTGGTCCTGTGCACCAACACGATGCACAAGGTCGCGGACGCGATCGAGGCAGCGGTCGACATCCAGCTGTTGCACATCGTCGACATGACCGCGGCGGCCGCCCGGAGCGCCGGCCTGGCTCGCGTAGGGCTGCTGGGCACCAGCTTCACCATGGAGCAGCCGTTCTACCGCGACCGGCTCACCTCCCACGGCCTGCACGTGACCGCACCCGATGCCGAGGCCCGGACCGTTGTGCATCGGGTCATCTTCGACGAGCTCTGCCGCGGCGTCGTCTCCGACGCGTCGCGTCGACAGGTCCGCGCGATCATCGCCGACCTCGTCGGGGACGGAGCCGAGGCCATCATCCTCGGCTGCACGGAGATCGAGCTGCTCATCCGGCAGCAGGACAGCCCGGTCACGGTGCTGGGGACGACCGCGCTGCACACGGCCGCTGCCGTCGACGCAGCGCTCGGCTGACCACGGCCAGGTGACCGGCGGCTGAACGCTCGACGACGGAAGGGCGTCGGGTGCCGTTTCGGCTGGCGTGTCCGGTGGGGTCCACCGCGAGGATGGCGGGATGCAGCCGGCACCGGTCACGTTCTTGATGTTCGACGCGTGGGGCAGCGGTGGCGTCGCACGCACCGTCGTCAACCTGGCCAACCTGCTCGTGCCGCACCGGGAGGTCCGGGTGGTGAGCCTGTTGCGGCGACGCGGGGAGCAGACCGGGTTCCGGGTCGACCCGCGCGTGTCGATGGAGTTCCTGGTCGACCTGCGCAACCCACCCGGCCACCTGCAGAGGGTGCTGGCTCGGATGCCGACGCGGCTCCGGCCGGACCCCGGTGAGGCCCGCTTCTCCGCTCACACCGACCACGTGCTGGCCAGGCGGCTCCGCCGCGTCGAGGGTGGTGTCCTGGTGTCCACCAGGCCGTCGCTGCACCTGGCGGCGACCCGGTGGGCGGCACCCGGCGTACGCCTGATCGGGCAGGAGCACGGCACGTTCGCGACCCGGACGGCCAGTCCTCGCCAGATGGCCCTTCTGGACCACGTGGTCCCCCGGCTGGATGCCTTCGTCGTGCTCACCCGGGCCGACGCAGAGGACTACCGCCGCCGGCTGCACGGCGTGCGGACGAGGGTCGAGCACATCCCGAACGCGCTGCCGTGGCCGATGCCGCTCGCGCCCGCGTCGCTGGAGTCGAAGGTCGTCGTGGCCGCTGGCCGGCTGACCAGGAGGAAGGGCTTCGGACGGCTGGTCAAGGCGTTCGCTCCGGTGGCCCGTGCGCACCCGGACTGGCAGCTGCACATCTACGGCACGGGGCCGGAGCGGGCCGCGCTCGAAGCGATGATCAGGTCCCGGCACCTGCAGTCGCAGGTGCTTCTCAAGGGGTACACCAGCGACTTCCGGTCGGTGCTTCGCAGCGCCTCGGTGTTCGCGTTGAGCTCGCGCAGCGAGGGCTTCTCGATGGTGCTGATCGAGGCGATGAGCGCCGGATCTGCCACTGGTCAGCTTCGACTGCCCGCGAGGCCCCCGGGAGATCCTCGACCACGGGAAGAACGGCTTCCTGGTCCCTGACGGCGACCTGGCAGGGTTCACCTGCGCCCTGACCACCCTGGTCGAGGACGCTGACCTCAGGCGTCGCTGCGGCCATCGGGGTCACGAGGACGCCCGGGCCTACAGCCAGGACGTGATCCTCGAGGAGTGGCTGGCCTTGGTCGACCGGTGCGAGAGCTGAGCTTTCCTGTCCGCTCCATCTCGACGTCACACGGTGTTCACGATGGCCGACGACCATCGGACCATGGCCGGCAAGCGACGCGGGGACCGGGTGTTCCTGCACGTCGGGGCGCCGAAGAGCGGCACCACCTTCCTCCAGGCGTCACTGTCCCAGAACAGCAAGGCGATGCAGAAGGCGGGCGTGCTCTACTGCGGCAGCCGTGAGGAGATGTTCCTGGCCGCCCTCGACGTCCGCCGCAGCCACAAGGCCTGGGGCCGTGGACGCAAGGAGACGGAAGGTGCCTGGGAGGTGGTGTGTCGCCGGGCCCGGCGTCACCGGGGTGGCAGCGTGATCAGCCAGGAGCTTCTCGGAGCGGCGACCCAGCCTCAGATCGAAGCCGCGCTGACCAGGCTGCACGGCCTGGAGGTGCACGTCATCGTGACCACTCGGGACCTGGCCCGTCAGTGCGCCGCGGAATGGCAGGAGGGCATCAAGCACGGCCGCCGACTCACCTTCGAGGAGTTCCGCCGTGGGGTGGTCGCTGTCGACTCCGAGACCGACTACGCGCGGCGGTTCCGCGCGTCCCAGGAACTGCCCGGGCTGCTGGCCCGGTGGTCCGTCGACATCCCCCGGGCCCGGGTCCACCTGGTCTGCGGCCCCCGACCCGACTCCGATCCGGACCTGCTCTGGCGTCGTTTCGCAGACGTCATCGACCTTGACGTCGCTCGCCTGCCGTCGGCGGGGCCCGAGCACGCGAACGCGTCGCTGGGCAGCGCCGAGACGGACCTGCTCCGCCGGGTCAACATCGCCCTGGCCAAACGACTTCCACAGCCCGGCTACGGCGAGATCGTCAAGCAGCTGTACGCGCAGCGGCTGCTGTCCGCGCGGGGGTCCGCTGATCGACCGGTCGTCCCGATGGACATGTACGACGAGCTGCGGGTGGTCAGCGAGCGCTGGGTGAAGGACATCGCGAACGCCGGCTACACCGTGCACGGAGACCTTGCCGAGCTCGTCCCGGAGCCACCACGGTCGCCGACCCGGCACCCGGACGACGTCGACCGCGATGTCCAGGTCGAGGTGGCCGCCGGGTCGACGGCCGAGCTGCTGCTCGAGCTGCAGCGGTGCCGAACGCGGAACGCGCAGCTGGAGGAACGGAACGCCAAGCTGGAGAAGGGCAGGAACAAGCTCCGCCGCAAGCTCCTCGAGGCCGGTGGTCGCTAGCTGCAAACGCCGCGGCGGTAGCATGCGGTCGAAGAAGCGATCGACGTGAAAGGTGCCGCACCGTGGCTCGTATGGCGCTGTCCTGGCGTCGCGCCGGTGGTGCGCTCACTGCAGTCCTGGCCGCCCTCACCCTGACGGCCGGCTGTGCGGCCGGCGGAAGCTCCGATCGGGGAGGGGTGGCTGCCACCGGCCAGAGCGAGCAGATGGTGGCCACCGGGAACACGATCGACCAGCCGGTCCCGGCGACGGCAGCGACCACGCGCCTGGTCGACGAGGAAGGACAGCCCTTCACGCTCCGCTCCCTGCGGGGCAGCATCGTGGTCCTGGCCCCGTTCCTGACGTTCTGCCAGGAGACGTGCCCGATGACCACGGCAGACATGCACCAGGCCGCCCGGACGGTGCAGCAGGACGGCAGTTCCAGTCACGTCGTCTTCCTGGAGCTGACCGTCGACCCACAGCGCGACACGGTGCGGCGGATGCACGCCTATGCGAAGCTGTACGGCGGCCTGAGCGACTGGAAGCTGGCCACCGGCAAGCCCGCCCAGGTGCTGGCACTGTGGAAGGCGCTCGGCGTCTCGACGGACAGCACCAAGCCCGAGGACACCGTGCGGGACTGGCTGACCGGCAGGCTGGTCCACCACTCCTACGACGTGCACCACCAGGACATCGTGATGGTGATCGGGGCGTCCGGACGCCTGCGGTGGGTCACCATGGGTCGCCCGGACGCCCGCGGCACCCGCCTGCCCACGACACTCCAGACCTTCCTCAACGACGAAGGCGACCAGAACTACGCTCACCCGAACGCGGGCGGCGCCAGCTCCTGGACCGCGGGCGACGTCGTGCAGGCGGTCCGCTACGTGCGCAGCCACAGCCGCTGACCCGTGGTCACCACCGTTTGGCGCATCACGGCCATGGGTAGCCCCCTTCTCCTGCCTGCGCCCTGAGCGGTCCGAGCAGCACGAGATCGCCGATCGAAGGAGAGACATGACCCAGCCCCACAACAAGGTCGCCGTGGTGACCGGAGGAACGGCCGGTGTCGGGCGGGCCACTGTCCGCGAGCTCGCGTCAGCGGGGTACGACGTCGCCATCCTCGCGCGTGGGCGGGCAGGGCTGGAGGGCGCAGCTCGCGAGGTCGAGGAGCGAGGACGCCGAGCACTGACGTGCCGGGTCGACGTGGCCGACTACGACGCCGTGCGCGCCGCCGCGGACCAGGTGGAGAGCACCCTGGGCGAGATCGGGCTGTGGGTCAACGTCGCGTTCGCCGGCTCGCTGGCGTTCAGCTGGGACCTCGGGATCGAGGAGTTCCGTCGGATCACCGACGTGACCTACTTCGGCCAGGTCCACGGTTCGCTGGCCGCCCTGGAGCACATGCGACCCAGGGACCGGGGAGTCATCGTGAACGTCGGTTCCGCGATGGCCTACCGCTCCATCCCGTTGCAGTCCGCCTACTGCGGCGCCAAGCACGCGGTCAAAGGGTTCACGGAGTCGTTGCTCACCGAGCTGCTCCACGAGGGCAGCCACGTCAAGGTGTGCATGGTGCAGCTGCCGGGACTCAACACTCCGCAGTTCGACTGGAACGAGAACCTCATGCCCCGCCATCCGCAGCCGGTGGCCCCCATCTACCAGCCGGAGCTCCCCGCCAGGGCCATCGCGCACCTGGCGGCGCATCCCCGCCGGAACATGTGGGTGGGGATCCCCACCGCCTACACGATCCTCGGGGAGCGGGTGGCTCCGCGCGTCGTGGACTGGTACCTCGCACTGACCGGTGTCAAAGGTCAGCAGTCGAAGCAGGACCTGCCTCGGTGGGGCTCCAACGTCCACGAGCCTCGCGACGAGGACCAGGACCGCGGAGCACACGGTTCCTTCGACGACAGGTCCCACCACCGGGACCCGGTGCTGTGGATGTCGTTGCACCGCCGAGCGCTCCTCGCCACCGGTGCGCTGGCAGGCGCCGCGGCGGCGGGCACCTCGTGGGCACGTCGCCTGTGAGCTGATGGTGGCGACGTCTCGCGGACATGGGCACGCGGAGGGTCCGCCTGGGACTCGCACCGTTCCGAGGTCGTGGTGGGTCGTCGTCAGGGTCCTGGGGCAGTCCACCATCTGCGGGTGGGGCTGACGGAGTGGACCGGGTGCTGCGCCTGTGGTGCACGATGCCCGGTCACCGGGCCCGGTCACCAGGGGATGCACACCACCCTCACCGTGAGCAGGTGACAGGCGCTCACCGGAACCCGTGGAACGCCGTCCAGCTGCCGTCGGCGTGCACCAGCCACACCGCCAGTGCAGCCGCCGAGACCACCATCCCCACGAACCACAGGGCGCGCGCCCACCGTCCGGGCACCGCCGTCCCGGGGCCCGTCACCACGGTCGCTCGCAGGGCCGGCACGATCCTCCCGAGAAGGTGCAGCCCGACGGCGCGGCCCACGCCACGAACAACCCCTGGTGGAAGGTCACCCAGTCCACCCGGAACCCCAGCACGGTGACCAGGCTCCGGCGGGACCGGTCCTGACCCAGCAGCACCAGCAGCATCCCCGTCCCCAGCAGGCCCAGGGTCGAGACCACCACCAGCGGGCCCAGCAGCCGCATCAGCAGCGGCGGTGGCCCGGCCTGCCGGTACGGCGCCCTGCCGAGGTAGTAGGACGCCATCCGCCAACCGGTGCTCGCCGTCTTCATCACCGCGGGCGGCACCAGCAGTGCCCCGAGCGCGACGTGCCAGCCGATGAGCCCGCGCACGTCGAACAGCGTCAGCAGCTCGGCCACCGAGACGACCAGCAGCACCAGGGCCGTCCAGGCGGTCAGCAGCGTGTTGCCGGCGGGACCCCCGTGGCCACGCAGGACGGGGTTGACGCGTGCCTCGCGCCCGCTCGCCTCGGCCAGCGTCCCTGCGAGCGCCCGTTGAAGGGCAGGGTGAAGGGCACGGTGGAGGGCACGGCCAGGCTTCTCGGTCGCGGAAGTCACGGGCCCCACCATGGCAGCCCCGCATGTGTGGTTTCTGTGATTCCAGCAGACGCGTGGGACCGGGCGTCACCGTGCTGTCGAGTCCCATCCCCGTGCGCTGTTCTGCAGGGCCGTGAGCGTCTCGGCGATGAGCGGCTGGTCGGCGCTGCCTCGGCGGATCCCGGTGAGGATGTGGCGCGACGGCGTCGGGTCGCCCCGCAGCGCCACGCGGACGACCGGGTAGTCGCTCGGCAGGTGCGCGAGTCGCGGGATCAACGCGATCCCGAGACCGGCGGCGACCAGGGCGGCCCCGGTGTCCCACTCGGTGGCGTGGTGGGCCACGGCCGGGGAGAACCCGGCAGCAGCGCACGCCGACTGCAACAGCAGGTGGTAGGGCCTTCCGGGACGGTCCATGATCCAGGACTCGTCGGCGAGGTCACCCAGGCGCACGGACTGCCCGTGCCCCGAGTGCCCCGACTGCCCCGAGTGCTCGGCTGCCAGCCGGTGGCCCACCGGCACCAGCAGGTCGAGCGGGTCCTCGAGCAGGTAGCTCTGCTCGAAGCGTGGATCGGTCGTCGAGGGGAGGGTCCCGGTGGCCACGACGACCGCGACGTCGGCCTCGTCGGCGAGGAGGAGGGCGAAGCACTCCTCGGGGTCGGCCTCGAAGATACGCACCCGGCAGCGGGGATGGGCCGCGCGCACGCTGGCCGCGACACTGGGCAGCAGAGCCGCCGCAGCGGTGGAGAAGCCGCACAGGCGCAACGTTCCGCCCCCCTCCGCGGCGGCGGCGAGCACCTCCCCGCGGATCTGCTCCCAGGTGCTGAACAGCTCGTCGGCGCGGTCGAGCAGCACCCGGGCCGCGGGCGTGAGGCGGACCCCGCGTCCCTCGTGCACGACCAGGTCGACGCCGAGCTCCCTGCCGAGCGTGCGCAGCTGCTGGGAGACCGCCGACGGCGTGTAGTGCAACGCCTCCGCGGCCCCGGTGACGGTGCCGCACGACGCGACCATCCTCAACACCACGAGCCGGCGATCGATCATGCAGGGATTGTGCACGACGATGTGCAGATTCCCGGCCTGGTCGCAAGAGCGGTGCCCTCCCACACTGAGATCGTGCGCTCCCTCGACCCCCTCCTCGAACCGTTCTCGCTCAAGCACCTGACGTTGCGCAACCGGGTCGTGAGCACGTCGCACGAGCCGGCGTACGCCGAGGACGGGATGCCGAAGGACCGCTACCGGCTCTACCACCGGGAGAAGGCCGTCGGAGGCGTCGGCCTGACCATGATCGGCGGATCCGCGGTGGTGGCCCCGGACAGTCCGCCAGCCTTCGGCAACCTGCTCCTCTACCGGGACGAGGTCGTCCCGTGGCTGCGGCGGTTGACCGACGACGTGCACGAGGCTGGTGCGGCCGTGATGTGCCAGGTCACCCACCTCGGCCGAAGGACCAGCAACTTCACGGGCGACTGGCTGCCGTTGGTCTATCCCTCGCCGCTGCGCGAGCCAGCCCACCGCAGCTTCCCCAAGGTGGCGGAGTCCTGGGACCTCGACCGCATCGTCGACGCCTACGTCTCAGCCGCGGAGCGCTGCGTCGCGGCCGGGCTGGACGGCATCGAGCTGCAGTCCTACGGTCACCTCCTCGACGCGTTCCTCTCCCCCGCCACCAACCACCGCGACGACGGCCTCGGCGGCAGCCTCGAGGCCCGCATGGCGTTCCCGCGGCGGGTGATCCGCGCGGTGCGAGCCGCCGTCGGACCCGCCTTCGTGGTCGGGATCAGGATGTCGATGGACGAGGGCACCACTGAGGGGCTCGGTCGCGACGAGGCGCTGCAGGCGCTGGGCCGCTACGTCGAGGACGGCATCGACTTCCTCAGCGTCATCAAGGGGACCATCGAGAGCGACGCGACCCTGGCCCGGGTGATCCCCTCGATGGGGACGCCCTCGGCACCGTTCCTCGACTTCGCCGGCGAGATCAGGCGTGCGGCCGGGATCCCGGTCATGCACGCCTCCCGGATCTCCGACGTGGCCACGGCGCGGCACGCGATCCGCGACGGCCTGCTCGACCTCGTGGGGATGACGCGGGCGCAGATGGCCGACCCTCACCTGGTCGCGAAGATCGCCGCCGGTGACGAGGACCGGATCCGTCCCTGTGTCGGCGCCAACTACTGCCTCGACGCGATCTACCGGTCCGGGGACGCCACCTGCATCCACAACGCGGCCACCGGGCGGGAGCAGACGATGAGCCACGTGGTCGCGGCCGCGGCCGTGCCGCACCGGGCCGTCGTGGTCGGCGCCGGCCCCGCGGGCCTCGAGGCCGCCCGGGTGCTCGGCGAGCGGGGCCATCACGTGGTGGTGCTGGAGGCGGCAGACCTGCCCGGAGGCCAGGTCCGACTCGCCGCCGCGGCGGCGCGCCGGCGTGACCTGGTCGGCATCGTCGAGTGGCGGGTCTCCGAGGCGAAGCACTCCGGCGTCGAGTTCCGCTACGGCACCTACGCCGACGTGGCGACGGTCCTCGCCGAGAGACCCGACGTGGTGGTGGTCGCCACCGGTGGCCTCCCCGGCACCTCGAGCCTGGACGAGGGTGCGGACCTGGTCATCGACACCTGGGACGTGATGTCCGGTGCGGCCCACCCGCAGGGCCGCGTCCTGGTCTACGACGACAACGGTGCCGAGCCGGCCCTGGACGCAGCCGAGATGCTGGCCGGCAGGGGTGCCGTGGTCGAGCTGGTCACCCCCGAGCGGATGCTCGCCCCCGACGTCGGCAGCATGAGCTCCCCGGCGTACCTGCGGGCGTTCGCCGAGCACGACGTCACCATCACGCTTGCCCGGCGGCTCACCGGCGTCCGCCGCGCCGATGGCGGTGGTCTGGTCGCGAAGCTGAGCAGCGACTACAGCGACGTGCTGGTCGAGCGGCACGTCGACCATGTGGTGGTGGAGCACGGGACGCTGCCCAACGACGAGCTGTACTTCGACCTGGTGCCGCAGTCCACCAACGCCGGCGCGGTCGACCAGGCCGCGCTGCTCGACGTGCGTCCACAGACCGTCCTGACCAACCCCGACGGACGGTTCCGGCTCTTCCGGATCGGCGACGCCGTCGCGAGCCGCAACATCCACGCCGCTGTGTACGACGCGCTGCGTCTGTGCTCGGCGATCTGACCCCTTTCTGCTCACCACACCCAGGAGACCCGATGACCTCGACGACCCTTCCGGCGGCCGCCGGACCCGACCTGGCCGCACTCGTCGAACGGCGCGACCCGGGCTTCTCGCTGGAGGGCCCCTTCTACACCAGCCCTGCGGTTTTCGACGTCGACCTGACGGCTGTGCTCGCACGCACCTGGCTGTTCGTCGCCACCGAGGCGGAGCTGCGCGAGCCGGGAGACTTCGTCACCGTCGAGGTCGGGTCCTTCTCCGTCATCGTGCTGCGTGACGACGACGAGGTGGTCCGGGCCCTCCACAACGTGTGCCGGCACCGAGGTGCGCGCATCCTGGAGGAGCGGGCGGGCTCGGTCGGCAACATCGTCTGCGGCTACCACCGCTGGACCTACGCCACCGACGGCTCGCTCCTGCACGCCGGCGACCAGCCCACCGGCTTCGACAAGAGCTGCTTCGGCCTCAAGCCGGTGCACGTCAGGGTGGTCGCGGGACTCGTCTTCGTCTGCCTCGCCGACGAGCCGCCCGCCGACTTCGACCAGGTGGTCGCCACGGTGTCGCCGTACCTCGTTCCCCACCAGCTGCACCGCACGAAGGTCGCGGCTCAGGTCGACCTGGTCGAGGAGGCCAACTGGAAGCTGGTGATGGAGAACAACCGGGAGTGCTACCACTGTGAGGGCGGCCATCCCGAGCTGATCTGCACGTTCTTCCCCACCTACGGCTACGCCGAGGACCAGATCCCCGACCGGCTGCGCCCGGCGCACGACCGCTACCTGCGTGCCGAGGCGGCGCTGGAGCGGCTGTGCGAGGAGCGACGGCTGCCCTACCTGCCCGTCGAGGACCTCGTCGGACGCGTGTCGGGGTTCCGGGTCCAGCGCGAGGCGCTGGACGGTGCCGGTGAGTCCTACACACTCGACGGTCGGGCCGCCTCCGGACGGCTGCTCGGCGACCTGGACACCCCCGGACTCGGCCGGCTGTCGCTGCACACCCAGCCCAATGCGTGGTTCCACTTCCTCGCCGACCATGCGGTCACCTTCAGCGTGCTACCGCTGTCGGTCGACCGGACCCTGGTGCGCACCACCTGGCTGGTGCACGAGGACGCGGTGGAGGGGACCGACTACGACCTGGACAACCTCACCCACGTGTGGCGGGAGACCAACCAGCAGGACGCGGTCCTGTGCGCACGCGCCCAGCTCGGCGTCAGCAGCCCCGGCTACGAGCCGGGGCCCTACGCCCCGAGCGAGTCTCAGGTCGACGCCTTCACCACCTGGTACGTCGACCGGATCAAGGAGCACCTCGCGCGATGACGACCACCCAGTTCCGTCCGGCACCGGTCGAGACGACGGGTCCCGAGCACGGCGGCCAGGACGACCTGGTCTGCGTAGCGGTCCAGGACGTCACGCACGACGTCCGGAGCTTCGTGCTTCGGCCCGCGACCCCGGTGGCGCGCCGGTTCGATCCCGGTCAGCACCTCACCCTCACCGTCGACATGGACGGCCGGGCGGTCAGCCGCTGCTACACCATCGCGTCCTCCCCCTTCTTCCCCGACGAGCTCACGATCACCGTCAAGCGGGTGCCGGGCGGTCCGGTGTCCACCTGGCTGCACGAGCATCTGCGGCCGGGCGACACGGTGGTCGCCGAGGGTCCCTCCGGCCGTTTCAGCACGGCCTACCACCCGGCCGAGAGATACCTCTTCCTCTCCGCCGGGAGCGGCATCACCCCGCTGATGTCGATGCTGCGCACGATCCACCGGGCGGCCGAGCCGGTCGACGTCGTCTTCGTGCACCACGCCCGCACACCCGCCGACATCATCTTCCGTGACGAGCTGCAGATGATCGAGGCGGAGCACCCGGGGGTCCGGGTGGTCGTCGTGTGCGAGGGCGACGCCGACGACGAGCGGTGGACCGGTCCGCGCGGACGGGTGACCCTCCCGATGCTTCTCGAGGCCGCTCCCGACCTCGTGGACCGCGAGGTGTTCACCTGCGGTCCGGCGCCGTACATGGACGCCGTGCGGGGGCTTCTCGCCGTGGCCGGCGCCGAGCCGCGGCGGTGCCACGAGGAGTCCTTCCACCGTGCCGCCCCGGTCGCACCAAGGTCGGCGTCCACCGGTGCGACGTACACGGTCGAGCTGCGGCGCAGCGGGCGCACCTTCGGGTGCGACGAGGAGACCACCGTGCTGGCCGCCGCCGGGCGGGCGGGGCTCAGCCTGCCCTCGTCCTGCCAGGAGGGTGTCTGCGGCACCTGCAAGACCGCCCTGCTCGCCGGCCGCGTCGAGATGGAGCACGCCGGCGGCATCCGCCCCCGTGAGATCGCCCAGGACAAGATCCTGCTGTGCTGCTCGAAGCCGCGCGAGGACCTGGTCCTCGACGCCTAGCTCCCTCACCCGGGAGCATGCTGGCCGACACACTGCGGAGCCCAGGCTCGGCGGAGAAGGAGCGCGAGTGAAGATCGTCGGGATCGACGTCTACGCCCACCGACTCCCGGTCGTCGGCGGCCCGTACCGGATCGCAAGCAGCGAGGTCTCCGAGCTCGACTCGACACTGGTGCGGATCACCACTGACGAGGGCCATGTCGGCTGGGGTGAGACCTGCCCGATCGGCACCACGTACCAACCTCATCACGCCAACGGGGCACGCGCCGCCCTGACGGAGATCGCTCCCGGCATCATCGGGTGCGACCCTGCGCAGATCCTGCTGCTCCATCGCAGGATGGACAGCCTGCTCGCGGGCCACGGCTACGCCAAAGCAGCGATCGACATCGCTGCCTACGACGTCACCGGGAAGAAGCTGGGCCTTCGAGTGGCAGACCTGTTGGGTGGTGCCGTCACCGAGCGAGTCCCCTCCTACTACGCCGCAGGGATCGGCGAACCCGATGAGATCGCGGACTGTGCCGCCGAGCGTGCCGCAGAGGGCTACCCTCGCCTGCAGGTCAAGATCGGCAACCGCCCGATCGAGGTCGACATCGAGGTCGTGCGAAAGGTCTGGGAGCGGGTGGGCACCCGCATGCGACTCGCCGTGGACGGCAACCGCGCGCTCACCACCAGGGACACCCTCCGTCTGAGTCGCGAGTGTCACGATGTGCCGTTCATCCTCGAGCAACCGTGCAACACGATCGATGAGATCCGCTGTGTCCGGCCCCAGCTCCATCACGCCGTCTACCTCGACGAGGCCGCCGTGGATCTGGCGACGGTGATATCGGCGGCCGGCCAGGGTCTGTGCGACGGATTCAGCATGAAAGTCACCAGGCTCGGCGGCCTACGACCCATGGTCGCGTTCCGAGACATCTGCGAGGCACGTTCACTGCCTCACAGCTGTGACGACGCCTGGGGAGGTGACGTCATCGCGGCAGCGTGCACCCACATGGGCGCGACGGTCCACCCTCGGCTGAACGAGGGCGTGTGGATCGCCCAGCCATACATCGAGGACCACTACGACCCGGCAGGTGGGATCAGCGTCGTCGACGGTCATCTTCAACTGCCCCAGGGTCCAGGGCTCGGCGTGGTCCCCGACGACACGATCTTCGGTGCTCCCGCAGCGTCATACGGCTGACAGACGTCGGCGGGTCGGACGTAGGTCACCGCCACGTCCCCTGGTGCGCCCTCATCTGCGGGCTCGTGCACGCGCCATCCGTGGTCGCATGAGGAGGTAGGTCACCAGCACCAGCCCGGCCATGGTCACCACCCGGTTCACGTCCACGGCCGGACGCCACGTGACCTCACCGTTCCGGACTACGTAGACGCCGACGGGCCGGCCGCTCATCCCGAACCCGCCGCCCTCCCCTTCCTGGCCTCGCGGGTCGGATCCCTTGCCGCCGCCGAGGCCGCCCGCGATCGAGGCCGTCGGGATCAGAGTGAGACCCTCCTGCTCGACCGCGTCACCGAAGAACCGCCTCACGGTGATGGAGTCCCGGGCCGTGCTCATCAGCTCGTCAAGTTTCATGGCACTCCTCGATCGGTGGGATGCCGTTCAGTCTCGCTGCTGGACGCCGTCCGCGAGAGAGCACAAGGTCCTTCAGGGCGGGAGCCTTCGGCACTGTCCTCTGGCGGCCGGGCAGCACAGAGTGGACGGGAAGTCACTCTCCAGCCCATCAGGAGGCGACATGCGTGTCAGGACGACGCCCGCGCGCCGCGACCCGAGGAGTCGTGGGCCGTGGTGGAGGAGCACAGGGATCGCGGCCGCGACGGCCGGAGCGGCGGGCGTCCTGGCCGGATGGTGGATGCCGCGGGGCCCCGTCACCACCGGCGAGGCGGTCGTCTCCGTGCTCGCCGCCCTCGGCGTCGGGTTCGCTGCCGGGCGGCTGACGGGGTCACGGTGGGCGCTGCTCCTGGCGCCGGTCTCCTTCGCCCTGGTCTTCGAGCTGGTCCGAGCGCGGGTGGACGGTCCGACGGTGGACGGGATCAGGCTGGACGGCATCTACGGGGTGCTGATGCTGATCGCGGGACGAGGCGTCGACGCCCTCCTGATCCTGCTTCCGATGGCGGTCGGAGCCGGCTTCGGCCTGGTGGCCGCCCGTCGCGATGCCGGGTCCGTGCCGCGCCACCCATGGCCGGGGCGCATCCTGGTGACGGTCGGCGGGGTGGTCGTCATCGGCCTGCTCGCCGCCCTCCTGCGACCGGCCTCGACCGAAGGCATCGGCACGGCCGGAAGCGTGGCCGAGCTGGCGGACGTCCCGATCGGGGGGCACCAGCAGTCCCTCCTGATCCGCGGTAGGTCCGTCGAGTCACCGGTGCTGCTGTTCCTCGAGGGCGGACCCGGTGGCACCGGGATCGGCCGGATCCGCAACTCCGGCACGGCCCTCGAGCAGGACTTCGTGGTCGCGGTCTGGGACCAGCGCGGAACCGGGAAGTCCTATGACCAGCTGGAGCCGACCTCCACCCTCACGGTCCAGCAGATGGTCGAGGACACCCTCCAGGTCACCGACTACCTGCGGAAGCGGTTCCACCAGTCGAAGATCTACCTGGTCGGCAGCTCCTGGGGAGCGACACTCGGAGTGCTGGCCGCCCAGCGCGCACCCGAGAAGTTCCACGCCTACGTCGGAACCGGCCAGATGGTCGACCAGCTCGCCACCGACAGGCTGATGTATGCCGAGAGCATCACCGATGCCGACGCCCGCGGCGACCACAAGGCCGCGGAGACGCTGCGGGAGCTCGGCCCACCGCCCTACGACGACACCCTCGCCTATCCCCTGGCGGTGTCGTCGAACCCGAAGTGGATGGACTTCCGCCACGGTGACGACTACACGACCGCCGCGGAGTACCCCGCGAGCCTCTTCGTGGGCGAGTACTCGCTCATCGAGCAGCTTCGTGGCATGGGGGCGATCGCCGAGACGTTCCACGTGCTCTACCCGCAGCTGCAGGCCACCGACTTCCGCACGCAGGTCCCGCGTCTCGGGGTGCCCGTGTTCATCGTGCAGGGCGCCCACGAGGCGTCCGGCCGGTCGTCACTGGCACGCGAGTGGTTCCGCCTCCTGTCCGCACCCAGCAAGCAGTACGTCGTCTTCGACCGCTCCGGACACACCCCGCCGTACGACGAACCGGGCCGCTTCGCCGACTACATGCGCGACGTCAGCCGGCAGGTCGAGGGGCAGACGTCGTGACCCGTGCCACCGTCGTAGCGGCCGACTACGTGGCCTGGCCGGGCGGGGTCGTGCTCTCGGAGCTCGGCCGGACCACGACCACCGTGCTCCGGGCCCGCTCGGCGACGATCCGGCTCAGGGAGCCGGTCAGCACATGGGGCTTGGTGCGACCGCCCCAGCCGACCACGACGGCGGTGGCGTCGAGCGACATGTCGAGCAGGGTCTGGACCGGGCTCCCCTCGGAGAGGTGCCGGGTCACGACCACGTCCGGGTACTTCTCGCCGTAGTGGGCGAGCGACTCGCTCAGCATCTGCGCCTCCTCCTCCACGAGCTCACGGCGTCGGGAGTCGCTCGTCGTGTACACCATGGTGTCGTGGGCCAGCCAGCTGAGCACGACATCCAGCCTGCGGCCCTCCGTCGAGGCCAGCTCGAAGGCGAAGTCCAGGACGTCGGTCGAGGCCGGACCACCGTCCGTGCCGACGACGACCGGTGCCTCAGCGGCCGCGTCCCGGACCGCGGGTCGGACCACGGCGACCGGGCACGAGGCATGCTCGGCGACCGCCGTGCTGACCGAGCCCAGCAGCAGCGCACGCACCGGTCCGCGACCGCGGGTGCCGACGACAACGGTCGACGCGCGGAACGGCTCTCGATCAGCGCGTCGCGAGCGTCGCTCTCCGGCGTGGTCACCACGACGTCGAGCTCAGGCGCGGACGCCCGGACGGTCTCCGCCGCGTCATCGGCGGCTCGACCGGCAGCCGTCCGGTCCATCCGACGTACCTCCTCCGGTGCCAGATACGACGCGTAGAAGGAGGGATCGGGCACGGCGCTGAGGATGACGAGCGGCCTGCGCCGGGCCGTCGCGTGGCGCGTGGCCCATCCGAGCGCGGCGTGCTCCGCAGAGCCGGTCGCGGAAGCCGGGCTCCGCGCGTTCTACGAGCGGGTGCTGGAGGCCACCTCCCACCGGTCCTCGTCTACCACATCCCGACGTACTCCGTGCCGGTCCCGGCCGACCTCGTCGCGTCGCTGCCGGTGTGGGGCGCGAAGAACTCCGCAGGAGACCCCGCCTGGTCCGCCACCCTGCGGGCCGCCGGCAAGCAGGTGGTGGTCGGCACCGAGGAGGACCTGGCCCGGGACCTGCCGGACGGGCACGGTGCGATCTGGCGTTGGCCAACATCGTCCCGGACCAGATGGTCGAGATGCACCGGCGGGCGCTCGGGGGCGACACCGAAGGCGCTGCCGCGCTCTCGGCCCACCTGCGGGCGGTGTCCGACCTGACCAAGGTGCACGACTCCCCCGGTGTGCTCAAGGTGCTGGCCGAGGCGCAGAGCGGGATCCCGATGGGCACGGTGCGACCACCGCTGCTGCCGCCGCCCCCGTCGTACGACGTCCAGGCCGCCCTGGCCCGCCTCGGGGTCAGCGTCCCCACCCGCTGACCCGACCCGGCGTTCAGTGGCTGTGGCGGGGCAGGCCGCGGCGTTCCGCGATCCGCTGGTAGGCGACGGCGGGCTCCAGGACCATCCCGTCGGAGAGCTGGGAGACCATCGACCGTTGGATCTCCTGCCACGGGGTCTGCGAGGGCGGAGACGGGAACGGGTTCTCCTCGAGCGCCTTCCGGCGCTCCGCGAGCTCCTCGTCGGACAGCAGCACGTCGGCGGTGCCGGCGCGGAGGTCGAAGCGCACCCGGTCGCCGGTGCGCAGCAGCGCGAGCCCGCCACCGACGGCGGCCTCGGGAGAGGCGTTGAGGATCGAGGGGGACCCAGAGGTGCCCGACTGCCGGCCGTCGCCGATGCAGGGCAGCTCGCGCACCCCCTCCTTCATGAGTGCCGCGGGTGGCTGCATGTTCACCACCTCCGCGGACCCGGGGTAGCCCACCGGCCCGTTGCCGCGGATGAACAGCCCACACTCGTCGTCGATGTCCAGCGCCGGGTCGTCGATCCGGTCGTGGTAGTCCTCGGGGCCCTCGAAGACCACTGCCCGGCACTCGAAGACATCCGGCCGGTCCGGGTCGGAGAGGTAGCGCTTGCGGAAGTGGTCGGAGATCACACTGGTCTTCATCACCGCGCTGTCGAACAGGTTGCCGTGCAGCACCAGGAATCCGGCCTGGTCGACCAGGGGCTCGGTGAACCGACGGATCACCTCACGGTCCGCGCTGGCGGCCTCTCGGCAGTTGTCCCCGAGGGTCCGCCCGTTGACGGTCATCGCGTCCTCGTGGATCAGTCCCTGACCCATCAGCTCGGCCACCACCGCCGGCACACCGCCTGCGCGGTAGTACTCCTCTCCGAGGAACCGGCCGGCCGGCTGCAGGTCCACGAGCAGTGGCACGTCGCGTCCGACGGTCTCCCAGTCGAACACGGTCAGGTCGACGCCGACGTGACGGGCGACCGCGTTGACGTGGATGGGGGCGTTCGTGGACCCCCCGATGGCGGAGTTGACCACGATGGCGTTCTCGAACGCCTGCCGGGTCATCACGTCGGAGGGCTTGAGGTCCTCGTGCACCATCTCGACGATGCGGCGCCCGGTCTCGTAGGCGATCCGGCCGCGGTCGCGGTGGGGTGCGGGGATCGCGGCGCAGCCCGGCAGGCTCATCCCGAGTGTCTCCGCGAGGCTGTTCATGGTGGTCGCGGTGCCCATCGTGTTGCAGTGCCCCGGGGACGGGGCCGAGGAGGCGACCACCTCGACGAACTCCGCCTCGTCGATCTCCCCCGTCGCGAGCATCTCGCGCGCCTTCCACACGATGGTGCCCGACCCGGTCCGGCGGCCGCCGAACCAGCCGTTGAGCATCGGCCCGCCGGACAGCACGATCGCCGGCAGGTCGACGGTGGCGGACGCCATCAGGCAGGCGGGCGTCGTCTTGTCGCAGCC
The DNA here is from genome assembly GCA_963837995.1 of uncultured Actinomycetota bacterium. Lineage (GTDB taxonomy): Bacteria > Actinomycetota > Actinomycetes > Propionibacteriales > Nocardioidaceae > Nocardioides_B. The sequence continues at coordinate 124,153 of CAWIPS010000011.1, read as the reverse complement.
GGTGGTCAGCACGACCCCGTCGAGGGGGTAGCCGTAGAGCACCTCCACCAGTCCCAGGTAGGCCAGGTTGCGGTCGAGGGCAGCGGTCGGTCGCTTCCCCGTCTCCTGGATGGGGTGCACCGGGAACTCGAACGCGAGCCCCCCGGCCTCCCGGATGCCCTCGCGGACGCGGTCGGCGAGCTGCAGGTGGTGGCGGTTGCAGGGCGAGAGGTCCGAGCCGGTCTGGGCGATGCCGATCACGGGACGTCCGGACTGCAGCTCGTCGCGGGTCAGCCCCCAGTTCATGTACCGCTCGATGTAGAGCGCCGTCATGCCGATGTTGTCGGGGTTCGAGAACCACTCCTGGCTCCGCAGCCGGCGCTCCGAGCGCCCTCCCCGGTCGTCCATGCACTCTCCTCCGCTCGTCCGTGGATTCGTCTGATGTCTTCGTGTCGCGAACGTATGTCGGGGGTGGTGGCCCGTCAAACGACTAGCGGGTCCTCGCCTTCACCTGGCGGAGGGTCTCGTCGAGGTGCGCGCGCATGGCGTCGCCGGCTGCGGTGGAGGAACGACGGCGGATCGCCTCGTAGATCCGCGTGTGCATGACCAGAGCCCTCCTCGCACCGCGCCGGTCACGGCTGGTCTGGTGGCGTATCTCCCGCAACGCTGCCATCCACGGGGACCAGCAGGGCCGGCACGAAGTGGTTCTCGACCGCGTCGAGCACCGCCTGGTGGAAGGCGAGGTCGGCCTCGGAGAAGGCGTCGACGTCGTCGGCCTCGAAGGCGGCACCGGCCAGCGTCAGCGCCTCCTCCATCCGGCGCAGGTCCTCGGCGGTGCGGCGCCGCGCCGCCAGGGTGGCGGCGTGCACTCCCTCGGCGATGTCGTGGAGCAGGTGCCCGGCGACCCGCTCGGCGAGAGCGGTCGGCACCGCGCGTCGCTCGGTCACGGAGCCGAGCCCGGCGCGTCCTGGGCGAGGTCGGCGGCCTGACGCAGCGCCTCCACCATGCTCGCCTCGTCGGCACGGCCGGTGCCCGCGATGCTGGGGGCGGCCTTCTGCTCCTCCTCGCGGGCCAGCGCCTCGACGACGACCTCGGGCCCGACGCCGGCAGCGTCGCCCGTCGTGATCGCGACGACAGGACGGTTCATGGTGTGGCTCCCTCTTCGGTGATCCCGGCTCGAGCCGCAGTATCACGCAGGCAGCGCAGCAGCGCATCGCGGTCGCCGAACCCGCCGGCCTTCGTCACGACGTCGAGCCCGTCGGCGTACGCTCCGGCCAACCGACACGTCAGGCGGCCGGCTTCGACGTCGGCGACTATGACGAGCTGGGTCATCGGCGCCAATGTACAGTTCTCCGCCTCCGAGCCATCCTTGGAGACGCGGTGCAGCCCGCAACAGCCTCGGACCAGCGCGAGGCGCACTTTCTGGCAGGTTCGAAGGAGAGGCCATGGAACCGAGTCCCGACACCAGCTCGACCAGCCCGACCAGCTCTCAGGACCAGGAACGGACCTCGAAGGAGGATGCCCGCAGGTTCGTCGAGCAGCTCCGTTCCGCTCCGGCGGAACAGGTCATGGCCGATGTGTTCTCGACACTCCTCACCGCGGCCGAGGTCAAGCTGGGCCGACGGGATGCGCGGCTGCTGATCGATGTGTGTGCCATCTCGCTGGACCATGCCGGTCGCTACCTGTCCGAGGAGCTCCGCAAGCAGGTCGAGAGCATGCTGGGGCAGCTGCGGCTGGGCCAGGTCAGCGCCGAGAGCCACTTGTCCGAGAAGGGTGACGCCTCGCCGAACGACCTGAGTGAGATGCCCAGGCCCCCGGCGACCGGTGCGCGGACCGAAGCACCCGCGAGCCGCCCGTCCTCCGCGTCGCCATCTGAACCGTCGCCGTCCTCGAGACTGTGGGTTCCCGGCCGCTGAGCGCTCGGCCCTCGACGACGGCGCCCAGGCAGCAGGCCCGGCCCTGACGCCGGGTCCCCTACGCGGCTGACCGGGTACGGCGCGCCGCCAGCAGCAGGACAGCGCCGAGGAGCAGGGTCACGACCGCGCCCAGGTACAGGCCGCCGTACACCCACGCGATCCCGGGCACCGTGGCCCCCGTGGCGACGTCGGCGCTCACTCCACGGCTGCCGTCGGCGTTCATCACGACGATCGTCCAGTTGCCGTTCTCGACCGGCCAGGTGATCGTCCGGGAACCGGTCCCCGTCGCCTGGGCGACCCAGATGCCGCTCGTGGTCGGGGGCGTGGCCGGCGCTCCGCCCTCGAGGTTCGTGTAGACCGGGTGTGCTGCGAAGACCGACACCTGCGCCCGGCTGACCCCGCCGAGGTAGCCGCGCACGTCGGAGGTCCTCGCGACCCCGACGAACACAGGGATGTCGGAGTTGGAGGTGGCCGTGACCTTGGCGTCTCCGAGGATGCGGTGCGGCAGCCGGGCTGCGCCCTGTATCTCCAGGTTCGGGGAGGTGATCGCGTAGCCACCGGCTCCGAGACCCACCGGACTGCTCATCAGGTAGCCACCGGCGTCCCGGTGGGCGCTGTCGGCGATCGCGACGACCGAGCCGCTGACCGCGAGCACGAGGGACGCCAGGAGCAGCAGGCACCCGAGGACCAGCGCCAGCACCCCGCCTCTGCGACGCTCGCGGGGGGCCTGAGCCGGGCCCTGCGCGGGGTCGGGGTCTGGGTGCGGGGGGAGTTGGTCGACATGGTCATCGCCTCCACGAGTGTTGTCCGAGTGGTTCCAGCGTGCTCAGCCGGGGACCGGTTCAGCTCTGCGGGGCCTGGTCGCCGTGCATGTCGGCGAGGACCCGGCCGACGCGGCGGCGGAACGTCCGCCACCGTCGTTCGTTGTCGTGCACGAGACCGGCGGAGTCGCTGCACAGGTCGGCGGCGTGGGAGATCATCTCGGCCGCCGAGTAGAGCAGGGCGGCGGAGACGTGGCCGTCGGCAAGGTCCGCCCGAAGTGCGGCTGGGGTGAAGTCGACGCGCTCAAGGATGTCGGCGGCCCGGTCCATCAGGTGGCTCTGCACGTTGTTCATGCTGGCGGCCTGCCAGTCGTTGGCGATGATCCGGTGCCGCTCACCGAGCATGTCGGCCAGCGCGTCTATCTCGACCAGGGCCGCGCCTTGTCCTGGGTCGGGGTTGTCGTCGGGGTTGTCATCATGTCCTCCAGACTCACCAGAGCCCGTACACGGGCCCGAAGAGGTAGAACCAGGTGAAGCCGATCGTGTCGTCGAACCCGTGGGCGAGTATCGGAGCCCACAAGGTGCGGAACCTGTAGCGCAGAGCACTGAAGACCGCCCCGGCGAGTCCACTGACCGCCACCCCGACGACCCCTTGCTCGGTGTGCAGCAGCCCGAAGAGGATGGAGGACACCGTCACCGAGGCGATCAGGCCCGCGCGGCTCCTGCCCAGCACCTCGGTGAGCCGGGTCAGCAGGTAGCCGCGGAACGCGGTCTCCTCGAGGAACGCGCCGACCACCCACGCCAGGACGACGTACAAGGCGAGCAGCCCGAGGTTGCCCCGCAGGTCGGTGAAGGCGCTGACGTCTTGTCGCTGTCCGCTCAGATGGTTGGTCACCGGGATGAGGACGGCGATGTTGAGCAGCGACCAGGCGGCGGCGAACACGAGCATCTGGGCGACCAGCCGCCACGGCCTTTCCGGTCGGTGGAAGCCGAGGGTGCCGGGCCGTCGCCGGCGGACCAGGAGTGAGAGCCCGGCCATGCCCCCCAGGACCAGGGACGGGATGAGCCAGTCCGCGAGGACCGCCACGGTGGCGAACGCGACCTCGACAGCGGCCAGCGCGGTCCACACACCCCGGCCGCGGGCGGCTCGCCCTGTCCGCTCGGGCCGATGTGCCGGTGTTGCGCCGTCCGACGGGCCGGCCCGCACAGCACTGCGGGATCGGCTCACCATGGCGATCATCCCCTTGTCACGCGTCGCGTACGGGCGCTCGAGCCTCAGCTCAGCGTCGTCTCCACGGGCACCGCGGAACCGTTCAGCACAGGTGCCGCCGCCGGGGTCCCGGCCGGCGCGGCGCTCTCACCGGGAGCCGGTGTCCGCGTGCCCGCGGCCGCCTGCTCCCGAGCCAGGAAGGTGCCGAGCTCACCGATGGTGCTCATCAACGGGGCCGGGAAGACCACCTTGGTGTTCTTGTCGACCCCGAGCTCGACCAGGGTCTGCACGTTGCGCAGCTGCAGCGCCAACGGGTGCGCCATCATGATGTCGGACGCCTCGCCCAGCCTGGACGCCGCCAGGTGCTCACCTTCGGCGTTGATGATCTTGGCGCGCTTCTCCCGCTCGGCCTCGGCCTGGCGTGCCATCGCCCGCTGCATGCTCTCCGGCAGCTGGATGTCCTTGAGCTCGACCAGCGTGACCTCGACTCCCCACCCGGTGGTGGTGCGGTCCAGGATCAGGCGGATGTCCTCGTTGATCCGGTCCGTCTCGGCGAGGATCTCGTCCAGAGCGTGCTGGCCGACCACGTTGCGGAGCGTGGTCTGCGCGATCTGGTTGATGGCGGTGCCGACGTTCTCGATCGCAACCACGGACTTCACTGCGTCCACCACCCGGTAGTAGGCGACCGCCGCCACGTCCACGCTGACGTTGTCCTTGGTGATGATCCCCTGGGACTGGATCGGCATGGTCACGATCCGCAACGAGATGCGATGCAGCACGTCGACCAGCGGGATGATGACCCGCAGGCCCGGCTCCCGCGTGCCCCGGAGCTGACCGAGCCGGAAGAGCACGCCCTTCTCGTACTGCTTGACGATCCTGATGGCCAACACCAGGCCGACCACGACGAGGATCCCCAGCACGAGCAGGGTCAAGGACACCGTGTTCATCAGGACGCTCCTGTCGGGTCGATGGCGAGGTAGCTCTCCACGAGAGCGCACCACCGCACCGCGCACGCCCGACAGAGTCGAAGGTCACTACCCGGAGGTCGGGCGACGGCTACTGTCGGCGCATGGTCGCTCCCGACGGAGCCCGTGCCCTTCGAGGTCTACGAGGACGGTGTCTACCTGCACGGCACGAAGGCCGATCTCGCGGTCGGCGAGCTGCTCGTGCCCGGCCGCGAGTCCAACTTCGAGCAGGGCCGGGTGATGAGCTATGTCTACTTCACCGCGACCCTCGACGCCGCGACGTGGGGCGCCGAGCTCGCCGCCGGTGAGGGTCGGGGGCGCATCTACGTCGTCGAGCCGACCGGTGAGCTCGAGGACGACCCCAACGTCACGGACAAGAGGTTCCCGGGGAACCCGACGCGCTCCTACCGCAGCCGTGAGCCGCTGCGCGTCGTCGGCGAGATCGTCGACTGGGTCGGCCACCCGCCGGAGAGGCTGCGGGCCATGTGGGACGGGCTCGACGCGCTGAAGCGCCGGGGCGCAGCGCAGATCGAGGACTGAGCGACCAGCGCGACTACCCGGGGTCGGCCAGGACGTCGCGCCAGGAGTGACGTGGGGCGAAGCCGAGGAGGTCGCGTGCCTTGTCGATGGCATAGAAGGTCTCGTCGCGGCCCATCTCCCGGCGCACCTCCACACCGTCGTAGAACCGGTCCAGGACCTGCTGCGTGGTCGCGGCGACCGACATGTCCGCGTTGGCGACGTTGAAGACCTCGTAGCCGAGCCCGTCGGTCTCCAGGCAGCACTGCACCATCTGGCCCAGGTCGCGGGCGTCGATGTAGGCGAACAGGTTGCGGCGCCGCAGCGACGGGTCGTCGAGGAAGGCCGGGAACAGCTCGGCGTACTCGTGCGGCTCGATCACGTTGTTGATCCGCAGGCCGTACACGTCCGCCCCGGTGCGCGCGTGGAACGAGCGCGCCGTCACCTCGCCGGCGACCTTCGACATCGCGTAGGCATCCTCAGGCACGGTCGGATGCTCCTCGTCGACAGGCACGTACAGCGGGCGCCGCTCCCCCTGGGCGAAGCAGATCCCGTACGTCGTCTCCGACGAGGCGAACACGATCTTGCGGACCCCGAGCCGGGTCGCGGCCTCCAGCACGTGATAGGTGCTGAGGACGTTCGCCGCGTACGTCGCCGCGTCCGCCCTGAGCAGGATCCGCGGCACCGCGGCGAAGTGCACCACGGCGTCGTACCGGGGTGTCTCGGGCAGGTCCAGCTCGTCCATCGTCGCCAGCCCGGCCAGGGCCGAGTAGGTCTCACCCGCATCGGTGAGGTCGACTCGCAGGTCGGCGACCGCCGGGTGTCCCAGCGGGACCAGGTCGGCGTTGGTGACCTGGTGACCCTGCTCGGCGAGGTACGGCGCGACGTGCCTGCCGGCCTTGCCGCTGCCACCGGTGAAGAAGATTCGCATGTCCCGTCGTACCCGCCACGGCCGGGGTCAGTCCCACCGGCCGGGCAGGTGTGGTCCGGCTCACCCGGCAGTGCTAGGCAGGACCTGTGCTCGAGAGCTTCCGACAGGTCGACGTCGAGGTCGACGGGACCCGCATCCACGCCGCCGTGGGCGGCGAGGGACCACCGGTGCTGCTGCTGCACGGCTACCCGCAGACGCACGTGATGTGGCACCGGGTGGCGCCGGGGCTGGCCGAGGAGCACCTGGTCGTCGCCGCGGACCTGCGTGGGTACGGAGACTCGTCCCGGCCGCCGTCGGAGCCCGGCCACGCGTCGTACTCCAAGCGGGCGATGGCCGCGGACCAGGTCGGGCTGATGCGCGAGCTGGGCTTCGGGACCTTCGCGGTCGTCGGTCACGACCGCGGCGCCCGCGTCGCCCACCGTCTGGGCCTGGACCGGCCCGACGTGGTCTCCCGGGTGGCGCTCCTCGACATCGTGCCGACGCGGCACGTGTTCACCCACGTCGACCGTGCGCTGGCGCAGGCCTACTACCACTGGTTCTTCCTCTCGCAGGACCCGGACCTGCCCGAGCGGCTGATCGGTGCCGACCCGGCGTACTACCTGCGACGCAAGCTCGCCCAGTGGTCGGGCGGCGCCGGCCTCGACGCCTTCGCGAGCGAAGCGGTCGAGGAGTACGTCCGCTGCTTCAGCGATCCCGAGGTGGTCCGGGCGAGCTGCGAGGACTATCGCGCCGGCGCAACGATCGACCTCGAGCACGACGACGTCGAGGCGGCGGCGGGACGGCGCGTGGACTGCCCCGCGCTGGTGCTGTGGGGCGCCGAGGGCTTCGTCGGCAGGGCCTACGACGTCCTGGACGTGTGGAGTCGGTATGCCAGCGACGTGCGTGGGCACGCCGTTGCCTGCGGCCACTTCCTCGCCGAAGAGGCACCGGACGCCACCCTGGTTGCGCTGCGGGAGTTCCTCTCCTGACCGGGGCTGGCAGATCGGGCCCTGCCGTCGCCGAGCGGGCGGTGCCATAGTGGACCGATGGCGAGGTGGCACGAGGTCGAGCTGGCGGAGCCGGAGTTCGCGCGAACCGTCCGAGGGCTGCTGGACGCGCACCGGCACAAGACGATCGCCACCCTGCGAGCCGACGGGGCACCACGCATCTCCGGGATCGAGGCGACGTTCCAGGACGGTGAGCTGACGTTCGGCTCGATGCCGGAGGCCCGCAAGGGCGCGGATCTGCGCCGTGACCCCCGGTTCGCCCTGCACGGTGCCACCGTGGACCCGGTCGAGGGCTCGGAGGAGGAGTGGCCCGGTGAGGCGAAGATCTCCGGACGAGCGGTGCACGCCGGGCCGACGACCCGAGGACCTGAGGGAGACCGCTTCCATGCCGAGGTCACCGAGGTCGTCCACACGCACCTCAACGAGGACGCGACGAGGCTCGTCGTCGAGTGGTGGACCCCCACCGGCGGGCTGCGCAAGGTCGAGCGGGAGTAGCGACCCTGCGGCCGGAGCCACACAGCGTGACGGCCTCGCTCCGGCGGGTCAGGCCGGTGGGGGCAGCGTGACGCCGAACCCGGCCACGGCCAGCCGCAGCAGCACCTGACCCGGCGCGAGCAGGTCGGCGACGCGAGCCGCGCTGAGCAGCTCCAGCTCGGCCAGCCGCGCGTCGTACGCCGTCCGGCCGGCGAGCCGAGCGGCCTGGAGCTCCAGGGTGTTGTGCCACACCTTCGCCCGTGACTCGCGCAGGAACCGCTTGGACGCCAGGCGGTTCAGTGGCTGCAGGACCCGGTCCGTCAGCGACCGGCCCTGCATCCCCAGCTCGGCGTCCTCGGCGGCGACCCTGCCGGCCAGCACCGCGTCGATGCGCTCGTGGTCGCGGCGACGGCTCTCCATCAGCACCGTGTCGGCGAAGTCGGCGTCGGAGATCACCGCGAGCAGCGCCTGTGGCAGGTCGTGGTTCACGTGCGCGTTGATGCCGAGGAGCACGTGGCGCAGCGGTGCGAGGTCGGACGGTGCCCCGAACGCGAGCCGCCACGGGCGCGACGGCTCGCCACCCGTGAGGTGCACGTCCAGGGCGTCCAGGTAGAGCCGGGCGAAGGCGACGTCCCACTGCTCCACCCAGACGGGGTCCTCGAAGTGCCCGGCGTCGACGGCCTTCCCGACGGCGAGCGTGGTCCGCTGGTAGGTGCCGAGGAACCCACGCAGGTGCTGCTGGTCCGGGGACAGCCGGTGCAGCCGGCGTCCCATGTCCTCGACGACGCAGTCGACCGCATGTGCCACCCCACCAGTGTGCCGGTCGGTCCCGGCCGGCCGAAGGTCCTCCTGGATCGGGACCAACGCACCTGGTCCGGCAGCTGTGGGGGCAGCAGGGTGGAACCGCCAGACCCATGCAGTCGATGGAGGTTCGCGATGACCACGTCCACCTATCCCGTCCAGGTCGACGCCACCCTCGAGACCGGGCTCAGTCGCTGGCTGTGGCTGGTCAAGTGGCTGCTGGTCATCCCGCACTACATCGTGCTGTTCTTCCTCTGGGTCGCCTTCGCGGTGCTCAGCGTCGTCGCGCTGGTGGCCATCGTGGTCACCGGTCGCTACCCGCGCGGCATCTTCGACTTCAACGTGGGCGTGCTCCGGTGGAGCTGGCGGGTCGCCTTCTACGCGTACGGCGGCCTGGGCACCGACCACTACCCGCCGTTCACCCTCAGCGAGGTGCCGGACTACCCCGCCCACCTCGCGGTCGCCTACCCCGAGCGTCTCTCGCGAGGACTGGCGCTGGTGAAGTGGTGGCTGCTCGCGATCCCGCACTACCTGGTCCTCGCGGTCTTCCTCGGCGCCGGCTGGTACGTCGGTTCCGAGAACGTCCACCCGCCGATGGTCGCCGGCGGCCTGATCGGGCTGATGGTGCTGATCGGCGCTGTGGTGCTGCTCTTCACAGGCAGCTACCCCACCTCGGTCTTCGACCTGGTGCTGGGCATGAACCGCTGGGTCCTCCGGGTGGCGGCCTACGTCGCGCTGATGACCGACGAGTACCCACCGTTCCGGCTGGACCTCGGCGGCAGGGACCCGTCGGGCACCACTCTCTCCGTGCCGTCGGCTCCGCCCACCGGCAGCGCTGCCACCTCGTCGAGCCAGCCGCCGAACTCGGCTCCTCCCGCACCGGCGCCCGCTCCCCCGACCTCGACGCAGCCGGCGAGCCCGGCGACGGGTGACTCGGGCCCGCGGGACTGGGGCTCGGGACGGGTGCTGGCCGTCGTGCTGGGCGCCGTGCTCTTCCTGCTCGCCGGCGGGCTGCTCAGCGTCGCCACCACCGGCGCGATCGCCTCGCACTCGCTGCGTGACGACGACGGCTTCCTGATGTCGCCGTCGGTGTCCGTGAGGTCGTCCGGCTCGGCGGTGGTGTCCCAGACGATGGAGCTGCGCAGCGGCACCTCGGCGGCTCTCCCGGAGCGGCTGCTGGGCGATCTGCGGATCCGGGTCGACACCGGGACCGACCAGCCGGTCTTCGTCGGGGTGGCCCGCGCCGCGGACGCCGCGGCCTACCTGGCCGACGTCGAGCACTCGACGGTCCTGAACCCGACCACCTCCGACGGAGGTCCCACCTATGCCGAGCACGCCGGTGGGCTCCCGACCACCAGGCCCTCAGCCGCGGGCATCTGGGTGACCTCGGCCAGCGGCACCGGTCGGCAGACCGTGACGTGGCCCGCCAAGGAGGGCCAGTGGACCCTGGTGCTGATGAACGCCGACGGCAGCCGCGGGGTCGCCGCCGACGCCGCGGTGGGCGCGACGGTGCCAGGCGCTGCTGCGCTGCTCGCCGGCCTGTTCGCCGTCGGTGGCCTGCTGCTCGTCGGCTCCGTCGTCGTGCTGGTCCTCGCCGTACGACGCACGCCGTGACCTAGTGGTGGAAGGCGCTGGGGCCGGTGTCGGTCGGGGTGCCGGACGAGCGTCCCAGCTGCTCGACGGCCGACCCGAGGTCGCGCACGAAGAGCTCTGCGAGGTCGAGGCTGAAGCCGTTGCGGCACACGACCCGCAGGACGGACAGGTCCTCACGGTTCGCCGGGAAGGTGTACGCCGGCACCAGCCAGCCGCGCTCCCGCAGAGCCCGGGACAGGGCGAACACGTCCCAGCCCACCTCCCCGGACGTGGTGAACGTGAACACCGGGAGCTGGTCGCCGCGGGAGACCAGTCGCAGCTGCGCCGACTGGTCGACCGCCTCGGCCACATAGGTCGCCACGTCGCGGCAGGCCTGCTGCACGGCGGTGAAGCCGCGACGCCCGAGCCGGAAGAACGTGTAGTACTGGGCCACCACCTCGGCACCTGGCCGTGAGAAGTTCAGCGCGAAGGTGGGCATGTGGCCGCCGAGATAGTCCACGTCGAACACGAGCTCCTGCGGCAGCGCGGAGCTGTCGCGCCACAGCACCCATCCGACGCCGGGGTAGACCAGGCCGTACTTGTGTCCCGAGGTGTTGATCGACGCGACCCGCGGCATGCGGAAGTCCCACACGAGCTCGGTGTCCAGGAACGGCGCGATCATGGCCCCGGAGGCGCCGTCGACGTGCACCGGCACGTCCGGACCGCCGGTGTCGGCCAGGTCGTCCAGAGCCTCGCAGATCTGCTGCACCGGCTCGTAGCTGCCGTCGAACGTCGAGCCGAGGATGGCGACCACCCCGATGGTGTCCTCGTCGCATTGCTCGACAGCGCTTCCCGCGTCGAGGTGGAACCGGTCGCCTTCCATCGGGACCATGCGGGGCTCGACGTCCCAGTAGCGACAGAACTTCTCCCAGCACACCTGCACGTTGACACCCATCACCAGGTTGGGTCGGCGGCTGCGGTCCCCCACTCGGGCGGACCAGCGCTTGAGCAGCGCCAGACCCGCCAGCATGCACGCCTCGCTGGATCCGGTCGTCGAGCATCCGGTCGCGGCGCCGGGTTCGGGCGCGTGCCAGAGGTCGGCGAGCATCGCCACGCAGCGACGCTCGAGCTCGGCGGTCTGGGGGTACTCGTCCTTGTCGATCATGTTCTTGTCCGCGCACGCGGCCATCAGCGCACCGGCCTGCGGCTCCATCCAGGTGGTCACGAACGTCGCCAGGTTGAGCCGTGCGTTCCCGTCGAGCAACAGCTCCTCCCGGACCAGCTCGGCCGCCACGTCCGCGGGGACCGGGTCATCGGCCAGCCGGTCCTTGGGCATCGACAGACGCAGCCCGAGAGCCGGGTTCGCCTCGGTGAGCACGGGGTTGACCGGACGGGACGAGGAGACGGTGGCGGGCGAGCCGCGGTGCAGAGCCATCCCCGCATCCTCACCTCCGGGCAGCGGATCCGCCACCCGCGAGCACGCGGGAGGTGCCGTCCGGCAGACTCGGGGCCATGACTGGCACCCCGGCGCCCTCTACGAGCGGACCGGTCACACGGGAGGACCTTCGCGAGCACCTGGTCCGGAGCCGGATCGCCGGCGAGGTGGCGACCCCTCGGGAGAACAACCTGGCGAACTACCAGCGGATGAGCCGGGGTGAGCCGCTCTACCTGTTCGGGCTGCGTCCTCGTGAGCAGTGGACACCGGAGAAGGTGCTCGCCCTGATGGCCGAGCGGTGCGGGGTGTCGGCCGACCCCTCGCACAGGCGGGGGCAGGACACCATCGACCCGGAGCTGACGCTGGACCGGCTGGACGCGATGGCGGCCCGGCTGTCGCGTGCGGCCACGGGACGGGAGCGGGTCGTGGTCGCCACCGGCCACCCGGTGGGCCTGCGTCCCACCCACACCGCGGTGGCCGCTGCGCTGCGCCGGGCGGGGTGCCGGGTGCTGACCCCGGTCCCGGACTGGCGCCATCCGGCCGACCCGTCCTACGGCCGGACGGCCGGCTCGGTCAGGTTCCTCGAGGACGTCGCAGTCCTGGTCGACGACGGTGGCACCCCGCGCCACACCCACTCCCCGCTTCCGATGCAGGCCGTCCTCACGCACCTGCGTCGACACGGCGAGGACCCGCCGGACCTCGTGGTCGCCGACCACGGCTGGGCCGGCGCAGCCGCACAGCACGGGATCGACTCCGTGGGCTTCGCCGACAGCAACGACCCGGCCCTCTTCGTCGGTGAGGCCGAAGGTCGGGTGCTGGTGTGCGTCCCGCTCGACGACGGTGTCGCTCCCCCGCTGTACGACCCGCTCACCACCTACCTGCTCGAACAGGCCGGGCTGTAGGACCCCGGTCACAGCCCCACAGGTCTCGGCGGGCCACGGTGGTGAGCGCCGTTCAGTCGCCCTCACGTGCCGAGATCACGTCGAGGTCCCGCTCGGCGAAGAGACGGTGGAGCCACTCCTCGCTGAGGACGGTGAGCAACGCCCGCCTGACGGGATAGGCCTCGGCAGGCGGCCAGCCCGGGCCATCCACCGGCAGGGTGTGCTCGGCGAGACGGTCCTCGGTGAGCTCGTCGAGCACCCGTCGTACGGTCGCCATCCGGTCGGCGCGCACCTCGAGCACCTCCTCCAGGCTGGGCCTGGCGTCCAGGTCCAGCGGTACGTCGGGGTGCGGCTCCGCGCCGTCGAAGGGCTGGCCGAGCCGGTGGAAGGGGAGCGGGTCGCCGAGCAGCACCCGGTTGACCCAGCAGTCGGTCGCGTGGACCAGGTGTCGCAGGGTCTGCAGGAACGACCACTCCCCGTCCACCGACTCGTTGAGCTGCTCAGGCGTGAAGCTCCGGGCCCGCTCGACGGTGCCGGCCCACAGCCGCTCGAGGACGTCCCAGGCCTCGCGGAACCCGTCCGCATCCGTCGGGCGCATCTTCACCCGGTCCGGCATGCGACGGTCCAGCTCCGCCTCGACCAGCGGCACGACGTCGACACCGTTGATCCGGAGGTTGTCGATCTCGCCGTCGATGTCCACGTCGACGAGCGCGACGCCGCGCATCACCACGTTGCCGAACCACACCTCGCGGAAGCGGGAGTCGCGGAGGTCGACCTCACGGAACGTCGAGCCCCGGAGGTCCCGCGACTCGAAGCTCGCCATGGCCGGCAGGGTAGCCCGACCGAGCTGGAGAGCGCAGCGGCCGGCGCGGGTCCGGAGCCACGGGACGAGGCGTTGGGAACGCATCATCGCATGGCGTTGTTGGCAGTGGACGTGAAGAACATCGGATTCCTGTCCTTCGGTCACTGGACCCCCTCGCCGCACTCGCAGACCCGGTCGGCGGCGGACGCCCTCCTCCAGTCGGTCGACCTCGCGGTCGCCGCGGAGGAGCTCGGGGTCGACGGCGCCTACTTCCGGGTGCACCACTTCGCGCGTCAGCTCGCGTCCCCCTTCCCGCTGCTCGCGGCCATCGGCGCGCGGACCAGCCGGATCGAGATCGGCACCGGCGTGATCGACATGCGCTACGAGAACCCGCTGTACATGGCCGAGGACGCCGGTGCCGCCGACCTCATCTCGGCCGGCCGTCTGCAGCTCGGGATCAGTCGTGGCTCACCTGAGCAGGTGGTCGAGGGCTACCGCTACTTCGGTCACGTCCCGGCCGAGGGGTCCGACCACGCGGACATGGCTCGCGAGCACACCGCGGTGCTCCTCGACGTGCTCCGGGGCGAGGGTTTCGCGCAGCCGAACCCGCGGCCGATGTTCCCGAACCCACCGGGCCTGCTGCGCGTCGAGCCGCACTCGCCGGGACTGCGCGACCGCATCTGGTGGGGCGCCGGAACCCGAAGGACGGCCGAGTGGGCTGCCGAGCAGGGCATGAACCTGATGAGCTCCACCCTCCTCACCGAGGACACCGGCGTGCCCTTCCACCAGCTGCAGGCCGAGCAGATCGCGCGGTTCCGCACGGCGTGGAAGGCGGCGGGCCACCCGCGGGAGCCCCGGGTGTCGGTGAGCCGCAGCATCTTCCCGCTCGTGACTGACCAGGACCGTGCGTACTTCGGCAACGGCTCGGCCGGCCAGGACCAGGTGGGGTTCCTCGAGGGAGGACCTGCGCGGTTCGGGAAGACCTACGCCGGCGAGCCGGAGCAGCTGGTCAAGGAGCTCGCTGTCGACGAGGCGGTCGCAGCGGCCGACACGCTCCTGCTGACCATCCCCAACCAGCTCGGTGTGGACTACAACGCACACGTGCTCGACGCCGTGCTCCGACACCTCGCGCCCGACCTCGGCTGGCGCCAGGCGGGCCTAGGCTGACGTCCATGACGACGAAGAGTGACTTCACCGAGGACGAGTGGGCGCGGGTCGTCCGCGCACCGTTCGTCGCCGGGATGGCGATCTCGCTCGCCGATCCCGGCGGGGCGGCCGAGGCCACGAAGGAGACCATGGCGATCCTGAGGAGCGCCATCAACCCTTCGACCCGCGAGCAGCTGCTGTCCGAGATCGCCGCGGACATCCAGGTCCTGACCGAGCAGCACACGAGCCCCCTCGGCGGGTACAGACCCACAGCCGAGGGCGCGCACTGGGACGAGCAGGTCCTCGAGGAGCTGCGGGACGTGTGCGCACTGGTCTCCGACAAGGCGGCCCCGGACGAGGCATCGGCCTTCGGGCGGTGGGTGCTCGCGTCCGCGCAGGCCGCGGCCGAGGCCGCCAAGGAGCGCGGCTTCCTCGGGTTCGGGGGACGACAGGTCAGTGCCCCCGAGGAGGCCATGCTGGACCGGGTGCGGGCGGCCGTCACCGGTTAGGTGCCCGGGGCTCGGCCACGTCGCCGACGCTGTCCGGGGCGCGTGGCACATGGCGGGCATCGAGGTCGCCGGCAACCCCCGACTGTCCCGGCTGCGCCGCGCCGCCACCCCGACCGGCACGTGGTCATCACCGGCGGCGAGGAGGGCGGCTCGTTCTCCGGTGGTGCTGAGCGCATGATCACCGAAGTAGCCGGGATCTGGCGGAGACCCGGCAGGGCCACTAGCGTGGGGAGCACGCACCTGGGGCGCAGTGGACTGCGAACGGGAGACACAGTGACCGACGAGGAACGCGTGGATCGCGCGAGCGAGGGCACCCCGCCGCCCCCGCAGGACTTCGACCCGCTGGCCGCGGGTGTCAAGGACCTGGTCAGGCATCGGCTGCCCCAACGCCCCGACCCGCATGCCCAGCCCGGCCTGTCGGCGCTGTGGGAGCGGCAGGCGCGCCGCTACCGCACCTTCGAGCACCTTCCGGCGCACATCGACGGTCCCGCACCGAGCCGGCAGGACGGAGCGCCTGCGGCCCTGGGCCTGGAGCCGACCGAGAACTGCGGCTACACGCTGACCAGCGTGGGGTCCCCGTTCACCGCGCTGTTCGTCACCTGGACGGTGCCGAACCTCCGCTACGCGCCCTCCAGCCAGGGACCCGACCGATTCCACACCTTCGTGAGCCTGGGGTTCCTCGACGTGCACGTCGAGATGACCGTCGACCCGGCGCAGGCGGTCACCGCGACGGTCACCGCTCTGGGAGTCAGCTCGGTGGGGCTGCCGGTCCAGCCCGGCGACGTGCTCAGCGCGTCGATGTGCCTGGACACCAAGCCGCCGGGACGCGCCACCTACGTGCTGGCGAACGAGACCAGGTCACAGACGGTGAACTTCAGCTTCGACACGGGGTTCCCGCCGGCGGTCACCGTCGAGGCCGGCATCAGCCGCGGCGCCCTGAACAACCCGTTCAACCCGCTCGCACAGTTCGGTGTCGTGTATTTCGACGAGATCTCGGCCTACACCACCGACGGCCCCCGCTCGCTGACCGGCGGCCAGGCGGTCACCCTGGTGGACCGCAACGGCACCACCCTGGCGAGACCGGTCCGGCTCAACGACTCCGCGTTCAAGACCGTGCACACCGGGTGATCGGGGCCGAGGGAGACATCGAGGCAGGCGTCGAGGCAGGCACAGCGAGGAACCAATGGCGAATGCGCACGAGCGTGGTGACCGGTCACCGATCGTAGGTGACCTGCGTCTTCCCCCGTCCGGCTCGGGTGAGGTCTCCGAGGTCGACCCGGACCAGCGTGTCCCGATGCTGGTCGAGCTCAACGTCGCGTTCCCCGGGGGGCTCGGTGCGGTCCGGGAGGCCTTCTACGCCCTGTGGGAGGGCTTCGCGGCCGAGGCCGGAGGCTGGTGGCCGGAGGAGATGACGTCCACCACCCCCGTCCAGCCGCCCGTTCCGGCCGGCCTGGCCCTGGTCGCCCCCAAGCTGTACCAGTGCGTGCTGTCCCGGTCGGTCGTGCGCCGCCTGGTCGAGCAGGACCGCCTCGACGCCTCCCGGGAGAGCCGGCCGCCCGTCGTGTTCCGGGTGTGGCCCGACTACGAGATCCACCCGCAGATCGACCGGTCCGCGCCGACGGTCAAGGCGGACGCGGCGTGGCGCTCCTACGACGCCCGAGGACGCACCATCGTGTGGGCGGTGGTCGACAGCGGGATCGACGCCACCCACCCACACTTCTCGGCACTGGAGCTGGCGGCCGAGGGAAGCAGTCCCGGCGGGTCCCAGGGCCTGACCAGCCACCTGCACCGCGACTTCAGCTTCCTGGTGGACCCTCCCGCGGACGGGAAGGCCCGACGTGAGCCGGGGCAGCCGCTGCATGACGAGTCCGGCCACGGCACCCATGTCGCCGGCATCATCGCCGGCTGCTGCCCCTCCCCCGCCCAGCCCCGGGTCGCGGACTCCACGATGCCCACCGACAGCGGGTTCGTGCCGCGGGCGCACACCACCGTCCTCTCCGGGATGGCCCCGTTGTGCGAGCTGGTCAGCCTCAAGGTGATGCGGCAGAGCAGCCAGGGCACCTGGGTCACCTCGAGCAGCGCAGTGATCCGCGCCCTGACCTATCTCCGCACGGAGGTCAACGTCGACCCGGGGGTGCTCCGCGTGCACGGGGTGAACATGAGCCTGGGGTGTGCGTGGCGACCCGACGAGTACGCCGCGGGACAGTCACCGCTGTGCCAGGCGGTGAACCAGCTGGTCTCCTCCGGGGTGGTCGTCGTGGTCTCCGCAGGCAACTACGGCGCCCGCACGGCGGCCGGGGACACCGGGAGCACCTCGGCGATCATGGGGTCGATCACCGAGCCGGCCCACGCCGAGGACTGCATCGCGGTCGGCTCCACGCACCGGGACGCCCCGCACGCCTTCGGGGTCACCTGGACCTCCGGCAAGGGCCCGACCCTGGACGGGCGCACGAAGCCGGACGTGGTGGCTCCCGGGGAGTGGATCGCCTCGGCCGCCACCGGCGAGGTCCGCTCCGGCGCCAACCTCGATCCCGATCCGGGGTGGGAGTCCCTGGACGACGCAGCACGCCGCGACCAGCTGTCCACCTACGCCGAGCTGTCCGGAACGTCGATGGCCGCGCCGCACGTGTCCGGGGTGGTCGCGGCGTTCCTGTCCGCACGGCCGGAGTTCATCGGTCGGCCGAGGCAGGTCAAGGCCCTGCTCACCGGCAGCGCCACCGACCTGGGACGCGAGCGCTACGCGCAGGGGTCCGGGCTGGTGGACCTGATGCGGATGCTGTCCAACGTGTGAGCCGAGCGAGAGAGAGGTGGGGGCGCGATGCGGCGACAGCCGACCGGGCAGCCCGTGTGGGACCTGACGTTCGACGAGAAGGGCCGGCTCACCTCGCCGGACCAGCAGGCGCTGCTGGAGGAGATCGCCTCGGAGAAGGTCGCGGACCTGTTCGTGATGAGCCACGGCTGGGGCACCGCCGAGGCCGGCGCCCGGGCGCTGTACGACGCGCTGTTCCCGATGGTCGCCGAGGCGGCCGCCGGTGTCGCCGCCGTCGGGCCGGTCGGGTTCGCCGGCCTCTTCTGGCCGTCGCTGTGGTTCCCGGACTCGCCGAAGGCCGTCGGCCCGCAGTCGGCCGGCTCGGTGCAGGCCGGCGATGCGGCCGTCGTCGACGTCAGTGCCGGCACGGCAGTCCTGTCGGGAGCCGAGATCGCGCAGTCGCTGGCGTCCGGCTTCGCCGACCCCGCCCAGCGCGACACGCTCACCGAGATCGGGCGGCTGATCGACGAGGGCTCCGCCAACCAGCCCGAGGACGCCAAGAGGCAGCGCATCCAGCAGATCCACGGCCTGATCCGCGGCCTGGCGCCCACGGTCGAGCCGGGGGGCACCTTCGAGGACTCCGGCGAGAGCGCCCTCCTCAGCGCCTCGGACCCCGAGGCGGCCTACCAGGCGGCCGCCGACGTGTTCGGGAGCGCGGCGCCGGCATCCTCCACGCAGGGGATCGGTGACTGGTTCGGGGGTGCCGTCAACGGCGCCAAGGAGGCGCTGCGGGTTCTCTCCTACACGACCATGAAGGCCCGCGCCGGCGTCATCGGACGTGACGGTCTGGGGCCCCTGCTGAACGCGCTGCACCGCCGCGCCCCGGACGTGCGGGTGCACCTCATCGGGCACAGCTTCGGCGCGCGACTGGTGTCCTTCGCTCTCGCCGGCGTCGGCGCACCTGCCGACAGCCCGGTCACCTCACTCCTGCTGCTGCAGGGGGCGTTCTCGCACTGGTCCTTCGCGCATGCCCAGGACAACCCGTTCGGCCGGGCCGGAGCACTGAACGCGGTGGCCGACCGGGTGCACGGCCCGCTGGTGGCGACGTTCACCCCCTTCGACTGGGCCGTGGGCATCTGGTACCCGCGGGCGTCCTTCCTGGCCCGGCAGGACACGTCCGCCGGCGTCGCAGGCCGCTGGAGCGGGATGGGCGCCGACGGCTTCCAGGCGGTCGCCCCGGCACAGCCCCGGACGATGCCGGCCGACGGCGGCACCGACTACAGCCTCGAGCCGGGAAGCTTCTACCGTGTCGACGCGTCCCGCGTCATCAACACCACCACCGGTCAGCCCTTCTCCGGAGCACACTCCGACATCAAGAAGCGGCAGGTGGCCGAGCTCGCGGTCGCGGCGGCGGCCGCTCACGGCGGTCCGGACAGCGGCCAGGGAGGGTGAGCGTGGCGCTCAGGCCGTCGCGTGACGGGCCAGCAGGATCCGGTGCATGGGGGCGTCGACCAGAGCCACCCGCTCGAGACCGGCGTTGGCCAGCCACCGGTCGTAGGCCTCCAGTCGGTAGGTGTCACCGCCGCCGGTAGCCAGCATCGAGGCGGCGAACAGCAGCGCGAACCTGTCCTGCGGCGTGGACCGCTCCCCCTCGTCGACCCGGATCTGGTCGACGATGCAGACGAGGCCGTCCCGGGCCAGGGAGTCCGCTGCCCGCCGTACCAGCTCCTGGGCCGCGGCCCGCGTCTGCAGGTGGAAGATGTTGCCGAACACGATGAGCTCCTGGTCGGGAGGCCAGGAGTCGGCCCAGAAGTCCCCGGCAGCGGGGGTGAAGCGGTCGCCGACTCCCATCTCGGCCGCGGACCGCTCGGCGATCTCCACGATCGGCGCGACGTCCAGGCCGGTGCCGGTCCACTGCGGGAAGCGGCGCAGCAGCAGGGTCACGTAGGCCCCTGCACCGCAGCCGACGTCCAGCACCGACCGGGGCGGCGCGGACCACTCCAGCCGCTCCAGCTCGGCGGCGAGCAGCTCCACCACGGGCGGTGCCCAGAAGCTGATCCCGCGGGCCAGCGACCGGTAGTCATCGGTGCTGATCTGGTTCTCCGACCACCCGCCACCGGCGCGGTGGGCGCCGTGGCGCACGGTGTCCGCGAGCCGGCTCCAGGCGGACCAGGCCACGTGCCGGTCGTGGAGGAACTTGCCGACCAGGCTGAGCCGGCCGACGGGGGTGGTGCACTCCGCCATGTGCGCGGGGAGGTGGTAGACGTGGCCGTCCCGCTCGGTGCCGCTGCGGTCCAGGATCCCGTAGGCGTGCAGGGCGTCCAGCAGCACCCTGGTCGCCTGCAGGTCCGTGCCGAGCGCAGCACTCACCCCGGAGGCCGCCGCCGGGCCCTGCGCCAGCTCGGTGAACACCTGGAGGTCGTGTGCGGCCTCGATGATGGACGGCGCCCACAGGCCGATCAACCGCTCGTAGAGCTCGTGGGCCGCGTGCACCCCGAGCGGGTCGTCCTGGTCGCCGATCGGGATCCGGTCGTAGTCCACGAGCCCTCCCACCGGCGGCCGGGCGTCAGCCGGGCCGAGGACCGGGACGTCGGCCTGGCCGACGGCGGCGGTGATCTCCTGTGTCATGGTGCCCTCCCACGGGTCTGTGTGTGTGCCGAGGCTAGGAGCCGCTGGTGACGAGGCGCTGACGGCGACCTGACCTCGCCCCGGCACTCAGCCCCATGCGGGGAAGGCGAGCGCCAGGCGGGGGTCGTGCACGAGGATCGCGTGCTGGGTGTGCCGCAGCGGGCGGGACGGGTCCACCCCGAACTCACGCTTGAGGCGCGACCGGACCCGGTCGAACACCTGGAGCGCCTCGGTCTGCTGACCCGTCCGGTAGAGCGCGACCATCAGCAGCTGGCTCAGCCGCTCACGGTCGGGATGCACCTCGACGAGGAACCGCAGGTCGGTGACCACGTGGTGGGCGCTCCCGAGCCGCAGCCGCGCCTCGGCGACCGACTCCAGCGCCCCGACCCGCAGCTCCTCCAGGCGCGCCCGCTCGGCCCGCACCGCGGTCAGGTCGCCCAGGTCCGCGAGGGCGGCGCCGAACCAGAGAGCCAGAGCCTCCTCGTAGCGCTCCAGCGCCTCGGTGGGCTCCTTCTCCAGCAGCCGGTCGGCCTCCGCGACCAGCTGGCGGAACCGCAGGGCGTCCACGTTCGAGCGTGGTACGACGAGGCGGTACCTGCCCGACGCCGACTCCAGCCGGACGTCGTCGTCCCCGCCGCCGACGTCGGCGAGGAAGCGACGCAGCCGGGACATGTTGGCGTGCAGCGCGTTGCGGGCGTTCTTCAGGTCCTGGTCCGGCCACAGCTCGTCGAGCAGGTAGTCGCTCGAGAGGGACTCGCCTGCCGAGAGGGCCAGCAGGGCGAGCAGTGAGCCGACCTGTCGTGAGCAGCTGTGGTGCGAGCGTCCTCCACTGTGCACGGTGAGCGGACCCAGAACGTTGATCTCCATGCGGTGCAACCCCCGGTGACGAGTGATGCAGGCGCACCGCCGTCAGGTCAGGTCACAGGTGCGGAGACGGTGGCCGACGTGGTTGGTCCGGCCGGGTCACCCATCTCCAGCGACCCGTCGAACGCGGCGAGTCGCCGTTCGATGCCGCGCAGTCCGCTTCCCCGGGTCGGGTCGGCGCCTCCGCGTCCGTCGTCCTGCACCTGGATCCGGATCATCGCGTCGTCGTCGGTGATGACCACCGAGACGTGCGATGCGCCTGCATGCTTGACGGCGTTAAGGAGGAGCTCGGACACGGCGAAATACAACGCCGACTCCAACGGCAGCGGGAGCCTCCTCGTCGTGGTGGAGGAGACCGTCACGTCGATCGGGCAGTCCAGGGCGAGTGCCCGGACCGCCTCGGTGAGTCCCCGGTCGGCCAGGATGGGTGGGTGGATCCCGCGCACCAGGTTCCTGAGCTCGGCGAGCGCCTCCGACGAGGAGGACCTCATCCCCCGGAGCAGGTCCCGGGCGGCCTCCGGGTCCTGGCCGATCAGCCGTTCGGCGGCCGAGAGGTTCATCCCCATGGCCACCAGCCGTGCCTGGGCACCGTCGTGCAGGTCCCGCTCGATCCGGCGCAGCTCGGAGGCCTGCATCTCCACGACATCTGCGCGGGAGTCGGTGAGCCGGTCGACACGGTCCTGGAGCGCTCCGGCCGGGACACGGGTCAGCGAGGCGCGGACCCAGCGTCCGTGCAGGCGCAGGAACGGCTCACACAGGCGCACCCCGGCGACGACCACCAGCACGCCCACGACCGCGGAGACCAGGGTGCTCCCGAAGCCGTTCAGCGGGACGAGGGCATACCAGCTGTTGTCCCAGTGGCGCACGACCGGCTCCCACAGCAACGGCAGGGACACGCCCCACAGGCCGAACAGCACCAGGGCCAGCGGTGCGCAGGCGATGGCTCCGCCGACCACCGGGTTCACCAGGTGCCACAGCAGGTCGTACCACGTCCGCCCGTCGGTGAGCAGCTCGCGCAGGCTGCTCGCCCAGCCCCGGAAGCCGGATCGGCGAGGAGGCCACGGTGGGTCCTCCCGCTCGGCGAGGACCCCTGAGTACTCCAGGGCCAGCCGTCGCTGTCGCACCGACTCGGCCCGGACGGCGGCCAGGGCGTCCACGAGCATCGGGGCGCCGACGCCCACCAGCACGAGCACGCTGCACAGAGCCACCCACAGCAGCAGCAGCGCCTCCCACACCGCCAGACCGGCCAGCACGACCGCCCTGGCGAGCGAGACCCGTGCGTCCTGCACGCCGTCCAGCAGCGTCGACTGCGTCGTCTGCATCGTCATGGTCGTCTCCCAGTCTGTACGTTCTTCCTGCTGTGTCCAGAGTGGCACCGGTCGGCGCCTCGCGCAGTGGTGCCTGCACCCCAAGAGCACCTGGATCGGTAGGGTGCACACCGAGACCCACGGAGGCTGAGGTGCGCATCGTCCTGGCCGAGGACCAGTTCCTGCTGCGGGAGGGTCTGGTGCGGCTGCTCGGCAGCCACGGCGTCGAGGTGGTCGCGGCCCTCACCCGGGGCGAGGAGGTCGTCGAGACCGTCACCCGGCACCGCCCCGACCTCTCGCTGCTCGACATCAGGCTGCCGCCCGGCTTCAGCGACGAGGGCCTGCGGGCGGCCATCGAGGTGAGGCGGCGGCTGGCCGGGCATCCCGTCGTGCTGCTGTCCCAGCACGTCGAGCAGCTGTACGTCGAGGAGCTGCTCGCCGACGACCACGGAGCGGTCGGCTACCTGCTCAAGGACCGGGTCTTCGACGAGGAGCAGTTCATCGGGGCCCTGCACACGGTGGCCGGTGGAGGGACGGTCATCGACCCGCAGGTCGTCGAGCGCCTGATGCACCGGCAGCGGAGCAGGGGCCTGCTGGACCGGTTGACGCCACGGGAGACCGAGGTGCTCGGGCTGATGGCCGAGGGCGACGCGAACCCGCTCATCTCCCGCAAGCTCACGGTCACCGAGAAGGCGGTCGCCAAGCACATCAACAGCATCCTCACCAAGCTCGACCTGCCGCCGTCGACCGACGCGTCGCGGCGGGTGCTGGCGGTGCTCACCTACCTGCGCTCCTGAGGGTCGGCGCGAGCGCGCGACGAGGCGCCCGGGTCCACTCACGGCACGAGACTCCACCGCACCGGCCGCGACGTCATCACCGCGAGCGCGCCGACGTAGTGCGGGCCGAGCGCCGACGGGGCCAGGTCGGCGCACCGGACCCCGCCCTCGGCAGCCGCGGGGCGGCTGCGCGGGTCCCAGTGGTGGAGCGCCGCCGGCTCGTCGTGGTCAGCGACCTCCAGGTCCCGCATCGGGACCCGCAGGCCCGTGTGCGCGGCCTTCAGCACCGCCTCCTTGCGCACCCAGCGGGTCGTCAGCGCGACGTCGGGACGCGCGGCCCCCAGGTCGGCCGCGGCCTCACGCTCGGTGCACATCAACCGGGTCAGGCCCGCCAGCCGGGCCCGCAGGCGTTCGACGTCCACACCGATCCTGGGCGCGCCGAGCGCCACGGCCACCACCACCCGCCGGCCGCTGTGGGACAGGGAGACGCCGACCGTGCCGGCGTGCCTGCCCGCGACCGTGACCGGTCCGTGGTCGCGTCCTCCACAGTCCTCGCAGCACCGCTCGGGCACGGCCTGCGGGTCCCCGGTGGCTTCCCGCACGGCCCGTCGGAGCAGGACCGCACCCGTGGCGAAACGGTCCCGGTCCTCCTGCTGGTGGAAGGCCTGCCACCGGGCACGCTCGGGGCCGGTCAGCCGGTCCGAGGCCGATCGGTCCGGGCCCTGCACCCACACCAGGCACCGCAGTGGGTCGGGAGGGGCCACGACGGTCACGACGACCTGCCGCCACCGGTGAGGTGGATGAACGCCTCCTCCAGGGACGGCGCCCTCAGCGCGATGCCCCGCAGCGGCACCCCGGCCGCCGACATCACCTCCGCGCACGTCGCCGAGCCCCCTCAGCGGGTCGGCCACTCCGAGCGTGACACTGCTCCGCCTGTCGTCGACCACCGGTCCGGACGAGGCCAGCGGGTCCAGGAGCCGGGCCACAGCCGCCAGGTCACCGGGGTCGGCGACGGTCACGACGATGCGCTCGCTGCCCGCCGACGCGGTCACCTGGCTCGGTGACCCCTGAGCCACCACCCGCCCGTGGTCGAGGACCACCACCGCGTCGGCGATCTGCTCGGCCTCCTCGAGGTACTGCGTCGTGAGCAGGACCGCGACCCCGTGGGCGGCCAGAGCCGCGACCGCCGACCAGAGGTCCGCCCGGGTGAGCGGGTCGACCCCGGTGGTCGGCTCGTCGAGGAACAGC
The DNA here is from genome assembly GCA_963837995.1 of uncultured Actinomycetota bacterium. Taxonomy (GTDB): domain Bacteria; phylum Actinomycetota; class Actinomycetes; order Propionibacteriales; family Nocardioidaceae; genus Nocardioides_B. The sequence continues at coordinate 99,697 of CAWIPS010000011.1, read as the reverse complement.
ACCGCCGGGCGGGTCACGATGCACGCCGCGAGGTCGAGGCGACGACGCATCCCACCGGAGTACGTCTCGACCTTCCGGTCAGCGGCGTCCTCCAGGTCCAGCTCACGCACCAGCTGCTGCGCACGGTCCCTGGCGGCTGCACGCCCGAGTCCCATCAGCCGCCCGAGCATCACCAGGTTGCCGCGCCCGGTGAGCAGCTCGTCCACCGCGGCGTACTGGCCGGCGAGCGCGATCTGTCGCCGGACCCGGGCCGCGGAGGTCACCACGTCGTGCCCGTTGACCCGCGCGGATCCCCCGTCGGGGCGTTCCAGGGTGCTGAGCACCCGCACCAGCGTGGTCTTGCCCGCACCGTTGTGCCCGAGCAGCGCGAGCACCGACCCGGCCTCGACGACGAGGTCGACGCCGTCGAGCACGCACCGGTCGTCGTACCTCTTGGTGAGGCCCCGTACGTCGACCGCCGGCCCCCCCGCCCCGCCCGCACGACCGGACGCGAGGCGGGTGCTCAACGCCGGTCCCGCACCAGGGTGGTGGCGACCTCGAGGCGCAGGCTGGCCGGCTGCAGCGTCGTCCAGGCCTCCTCGATGTGCGAGAGGGCCGTCGCCCGGGGAACCGACTCCAGCACGGTCGTCCAGCCGCTGGGCACCTCGGCGAAGTCCGGCCACAGGCTGTACTGGCCCTCGTGGTTGACCAGGACGTGGAAGGTGCCCTCGGGGGCGTCGAAGGGGTTGGACATGGCTGCTCCTGAGTGCGGCGTCCGGTGGTGGTGGTCCCACCGTGGCCGAGGGGTCTGACCGGGCGCTGACCGGGGACTGACCTCCCGGGGCGGTCGGCCACGTATCAACGGGCCGCCCCGCGCCTCATTCCCACCAGATGTCACCTGCACGAGGCGAGGGGAACGACATGGCCCAGCACGCACGCCCGTCGAGGCGGGCCCTGCGGACCAGGCTCGGCAGCCACCGGCGCGGAGGGATGCTCGTCCTGGTCCCCCTGCTGGTCGTCGCCCTGGGCGTCGGATGGTTCCGGGTCCCCCACTCCGGGTCGGGGTGCTCCCGGCAGACACTGCGCGTCGTGGTCAGCCCCGAGCTCGCCTCCACGGTGCGCGACGCCGCGCGGCGGCAGACCGCGGACGGCCCGGCCTGTCAGCGGGTCACGGTCACCGCGCAGCCGGCCGACCGCACCCTGGCACAGCTGAGGCACCCCGGTGCCGCGCACCCCGACGTGTGGCTGCCGGACTCGAGCCTGTGGGTGGAGCTCGCCCTGCGCGCCGGCCTCCCGCTGACGATGGAGTCGCGGTCGGTCGCCAGCACGCCGGTGGTGCTGGCACTGCCGGAGCGGACTGCCGGCCGACTCGGCTGGCCCCACCGCCACCTGCGGTTCGACGACGTCCTCGCCACCGGTGCCGGACCACGCGCCCTCACCCTCGGCTGGCCCGACCCCGACCGCTCGGCGCCGGCCGTGAGCGCGCTGCTCGGGCTGCAGCGGGCGGCCGGGGAGTCGCGCACGGGCCGCCGGTCGCTCGCCGGCCTGCTGCGAGCCTCGAGGACCGGTCTGCGGCCCGACGTCGCGACTCGGCTGGGCGCCGGCTCCACGGTGCTCCCGGTCGCCGAGCAGGCGCTGTGGTCGCACAACGCCACCTCCGACCGGCAGCTGGTCGCGGCCTACCCGAGCACCACGGGCGCCGCCCTCGACTACCCGTTCGTGATCCTCGACCAGGACAGCGCGACGACCGTGCAGGCCGCGCACCTGCTCACCCGGCTCCAGGACGACCGGGGTCGCACGTTCCTGCGCGCGCGCGGCTTCCGGGACGCCGACGGGGGGCCCGGACCGCTGCTCGGCTCGGTCCCCGGCATCGACGTGACCGCGGCCCGCGCCGTACGCCCGGCCACCCAGGACCAGCTGGTCGCAGCGCGAGGCATCCTCGGCACCCTCAACCGCGGCTCCCGGGTGCTGGCGGTCCTGGACGTCTCCGGGTCGATGACGCTCCCGGTGCCCGGCACCGGCGGCCGCACCCGGTGGGACCTGACGCGCGCCGCCGCCAGCGACGGGCTCGCGCTGTTCCCGCACGACACCCGCGTCGGCCTGTGGGAGTTCTCGACGCACCTGACCGCTCACACCGACTACCGCCAGCTGGTCCCCATCGGCCCGCTCTCCGGTGGCCCGGCAGGCACCGGGGCGAAGGCGCTGCAGGCACAGCTCCGCAGGCTGCAGCCGCTCCCGCACGGGTCGACCGGACTCTACGACACCGTCCTCGCGGCGGTCCGGCACGTGCGCGCCGGCTACGACCCGACCCGCACCAACGCCGTCGTGCTGCTCTCGGACGGCGCGAACGAGGACGACCACGGCATCGGCCTCGCCACGCTGCTGGACCGGCTGCGGTCCGAGGACGACCCACGCCGACCGGTCCCGGTCGTCTCGATCGCCTACGGCCCGGACAGCGACGCCGCCGCGTTGCGTGCGGTCAGCGACGCCACGGGCGGCGCCACCTACGTCGCCGCGGACCCGCGGCGCCTCCGCAAGGTCTTCCTCGACGCCGTCGGCCAGCGGCTGTGCCGGCCCGACTGCCGGGTCCGCTGAGACGTCAGCGCGCAGTCAGCGGCCCGTCACCACCGGCTCCTAGCGTGGCGGCCGGGCCGGCCATGACGACCCGTCCCCACCATCGACGAGCTCGCCGAAGCAGCTCGGTCCCGGAGGAGCTTCGCGATGACCCTTCCCGCCCGCAACGACTACCTGCCCCTCACCCCGCTGCAGCAGGGAATCGTGCTCGCCGAGCTCCGGGGCGGCGACCAGCAGGGCTCCTACGCCCTCCAGCTGGTGGCCGACTTCGGGCCGCAGCTCGACATCGAGCGGCTGCATCACGCCTGTGACCGGCTGCTGCTGAGGTTCCCCAACCTGCGGGCCTGCTTCCGGCAGCGCGCCAACGGTGACTGGGTCCAGGTCGTGCCGCCGCAGGCCACCGTGCCCTGGCGCGAGCTGCGACTCGGCGACGAGCCGCTCGAGGCGCTCACTGCGCTCACCGAGAGCGAGCGGTTGCGGCCCTTCGACCTCGGGAGCGGACCCCTGCTGCGCGGCACCCTGGTCACCCGGCCGGACGGGACGCACCGCTTCGCGCTCACGATGCACCACAGCGTGATCGACGGCTGGTCGGTGCGGCTGCTGATGCAGGACCTGGTCACCGGCTATCTCGACCCCGGTGCGACGACCGAGGAGGACCGCACCTTCCGGCGCTACCTCGCCTGGCTCGGCCGAGCCGACCGGGCGGGTGCCCGGGCCGCCTGGGCACAGGAGCTGGCCGACCTCGGCGAGCCCACCGTGCTCAACCCCGTCGACGCGACCGGGCCGGATGCCGGTGCGGCCGCTGCCGCGCCGGCGACCACCGGCCAGTGCGAGGTGAGGGTCGACCCGCACGACCTGGCGCGCACCCAGGCCTGGCTGCGCGCGCACGGGGTCACCCTGACGGATGCGGTGCACGCGGCGTGGGCACTGGTGCTCGCCGAGCTCACCGGCCGCGACGACCTCGTCTTCGGCACCGTCGACTCGGGCCGTTGGGCGCCCGTGCCCGAGGTCGAGACCGCGGTGGGCATGTTGGCCAACACCATCCCCGTGCGGGTGCGGGTCGATCCCCGTGCCCGCCTCGTCGACCACATCCGCAGCATCCACGACACGCAGGTCCGGCTGCTCGACCACCGGCACGCCGGGCTGGTCGACATCTCCTCCGCCACCGGAGCCGGCCGCATCTTCGACACCGTGGTCACCTCACTGGGCTACTTCGAGAGCACCGAGACGACGGTCGACGCGGCAGAGCTGGGCCTGCGGTCGGTGGAGGTGCACACGGGGTCGGACCTGCACGCCACCCTCACCGTCATCCCCGGAACCTCGCTGACCCTGCGTCTCCAGTACGACCGCCGCAGGCTCCCGGACCGGGTCGCCGCCTTCGCCCTCGACCAGGTCGCCGGCGTGGTCCGCAGCTGCCCGGACCGGGAGGACGAGCTCGTCTCACGGCTCCCGATGACGTCGTCGGAACAGCGTGCGGAGGTGCTCGACCTGGGGCGCGGGCCGGAAGGACCCGGGACCGGGGAACCGATCGCGGACCTGGTCCAGGCGGCTCTTCGCGCGCGGCCCGAGCAGGTGGCGGTCGCCGCGGGGGGCGAGGCGGTCCGCGCGGGCCTGCTCGCCGCTCGGGTCAACGCTCTCGCCCGGCTGCTGATCGGCGAGGGGGTCGGCCCGGAGTCGGTGGTCGCCATCGCCTGCCCCCGCGTGCCCGCGCTGGTCGAGTCGACGGTCGCCGTCCTGACCGCCGGGGCCGCCTACCTGCCGCTCGACACCCAGCTGCCCGCGCGCAGGATCGCCGACATGCTCGAGGACGCCACGCCGCAGGTCCTGCTGGGGATGCGGACCGAGCTGGACCTGGTCCGTCGAGCTGTTCCGGGACTGGACGTGCCCACCATCGCCCTGGACGACCCGGACGTGGTCGCGCGGCTCGCGGCACAGCGCACCGACCCGGTGCTCCCGCACGAGCGGACCGTCGCCCTGCACGCCGACCACCCGGCGTACCTCATCTTCACCAGCGGCTCCACCGGTCGTCCCAAAGCCGTGGTGGTGACCCACGGCGGCCTGACGAACCTCTCCCAGGAGTACGTCGACCGCGTCGGTCTGACGCCTGGAAGCCGGATGCTGGCCGTCAGCACGTTCGGCTTCGACATCGCCGTCCCCGAGCTGCTGACCCCCCTCACCTGCGGCGCCGCCATCGTGATGGCCGACGAGCGCACCGCCAAGGACCCGGAGCAGCTCGGCGCTCTGGTCCGTGAAAGCGGCGTCACGCACGCGCAGGCCACGCCGGCGCACTGGCGGGCGCTGGAGGTGGCCGCCGGCGACTGCCTCTCCGGCCTGTGCGTCGTCACCGGTGGCGAAGCGCTGACCCGGACCCTCGCCGAGCGTCTCCATGCCCGGGGGGTCCGCGCGCTGCACAACATCTACGGGCCCACCGAGACGACGGTCTACTCCACCGCGGCCCTGGTGCGCCCCGGCCAGGAGGGCGCTCCGTCGATCGGCACCCCGATCACGGGGACCCGACTGCTCATCCTCGACAACGCACTGCGACCGGTGCCGCCCGGCGTGCCGGGAGAGATCTACCTGGCCGGGCGCGGCGTGGGTCGGGGCTACCTCGCCCGGCCGGCGCTGACCGCGACCCGGTTCGTGGCCGACCCGTTCGGGCCGCCGGGCAGCCGCATGTACCGCACCGGCGACCTCGCGAGGTGGGGTGCTGACGGCTCCGTGGACTTCCTCGGTCGCGTGGACCACCAGGTGAAGATCCACGGGCTGCGGATCGAGGTCGGTGAGATCGAGTCCGTGCTGGACGAGTGCCCCGGCGTCGTCCACTCGGCGGTCGTCGCCGAACGACCCACTCCCGACACCGACGCGACCCTGGTCGCGTTCGTGGAGTGCGACGCCACGGTCACCGGGAGCGACGCGGTCGTGGAGCACCTCGCCCGACGCCTGCCCCGGCACATGGTCCCGGGCACCATCGAGCTCCTCGACCGGATGCCGATGACCTCCAGCGGGAAGGTCGACCGTGGCTCGCTGCCCCGCATCCAGCGGAGGCGGGTCGCGCCCCGCACGCAGACCGAGGAGCTCGTCGCGGCGAGCTTCGCCGACGTCCTGGGCCGGCCGGTGGAGTCGGTCGACGACGACTTCTTCGCCCTCGGCGGCCACTCGCTGCTCGCCTCGATCCTGGTCGGCAGGCTGAGGCGCAGCCTCGGGGTGGAGCTGGGCGTGCGCACGTTGTTCGACGCGCCGACAGTCGCCGACCTGGCAGGCGTCCTGGAGAGCCTCGACCGGTCCGTGACCCGACCCGCGGTCCGGGCACGCGACCTGCTCGAGGGACCCCTCTCCCCTGTCCAGCAACGGATGTGGCTGCTCAACCGGATGACCCGGGGCGGCGTCTACAACGAGCCGCTCGCGACCCGTCTCGTCGGCCCGGTCGACGTCGGGGCCCTGCGGGCGGCGCTGGAGGACGTGGCGCAGCGTCACCAGGTCCTGCGCACCGTGTTCCCGGTCGCCGGCCGCGAACCGCTCCAGAGGGTGCTCCGGGAAGGGGGCCCGCACTGGCCGCTGGAGCTGGTCGAGGTCACCGACGCGTCCTCTCTCGAGGACCTCGTCGCCGCCCGCACCGCACGTGACGTCGACCTCGAGCGTGACACCCCGGCGCGCGCCGTGCTGTTCCGGGTCAGCGAGGACGACCACGTCCTGCTGGTGATGATCCACCACATCGCCATGGACGGCTGGTCGGCCGGTCTGCTGGCGCGCGACCTGTCCCAGGCCTACGCCGCCCGCCTCGCAGGAGGCGAGCCGCGGTGGCCCGCGCCCGGCCCCACCTACCTCGACTACACGATGTGGCAGCGCGAGCTCCTCGGCGACCCGACCGACGCCACGAGCGTGGTCTCCCGCGAGCGGGAGTTCTGGGCCACCGAGCTCGCCGACCTCCCGGTGGAGCTGGAGCTGCCCTGGGACCGGCCACGGCCTCCGGTCGCCAGCGGACGCGGAGGACGTGTCGAGGTGCGCATCGACGCCGACCTGCACCGGACCGTCACCGACTGCGCACGGGCCCACTCGGTGACGCCCTTCATCGTCCTGCAGGCCACGATGGCGGCGCTGCTGGCCCGGATGGGAGCCGGCGAGGACATCCCGATCGGGACGGCCGTCGCCGGCCGGGTCGACGACTCCCTGCTCGAGGTCGTGGGGCCGCTCGTCAACAGCCTGACACTGCGCACGGACGTGTCGGGCGACCCGACCTTCTCGGCGCTCGTGGAGCGGGCCAAGGAGACCAACCTCCGCGCCGTCGAGCACCAGAACCTGCCGTTCGACGAGGTGGTCGAGCTGCTCGACCCGCCGCGCTCCGCCTCGCGGTCGCCGCTGTTCCAGGTGCTGCTGGTCCTGCAGAACACCCCGGCCGCCGTGCTCGCCCTGCCGGGACTCGAGGCGCGGCCCTGCGTCGTACCCTCGTCGACCGCCAAGCTCGACCTGACCCTCGAGCTCACCGAGACCTGGACGGCCACCGGCTCCCCGGCAGGGATGACCGGGGTGCTGGAGTACAACGCCGACCTCGCCGACCCGGGCACCGCCGAGCAGCTCGCGGAACGCTTCGTCCGGCTGCTCGAGCGGGCGGTGACCGCACCGCTGACGACCGTGAGCCGGCTGCCGGTGCTCTCGGACGCCGAGCGGGCCGACCTGGTCGTGACCGGGACCTCGTCGGCTCCCCCGGTCCCCGTGCGGGCCGCTGCGACCAGCCTCCCGGAGCGGTTCGCGGCCTGCGTGGCGCAGGTCGGGGAGCGTCCGGCCCTGGCCTGGGACGGGCCCGACGGGCCGGAGCAGCTGACCTACGCCGACCTCGGCGCGCGCTCGCACCGGCTGGCCCGCGAGCTGGTCGATCTGGGCTGCGGCCCGGGCGACACCGTCGCGGTGCTGGTGCCGCGCTCCGCGGAGGCGGTCGTGACCGTCCTGGGGGTCCTCGGCAGCGGCGCCGCCTATGTCCCTGTCGACCCGGCGTATCCGGCGGCCCGCGTGCGCGAGACGCTGGCCGACGTCGGACCCCGGGTGGTGGTCACCACGACCGCGGTCCGCGAACGCACTGTCGGACACCGCCGGCGCCCTCGTCCTGCTCCTGGACGACCCGGGCAGCCGCGCCCGCATCGGTGACCAGCCTGCCACCCCCCTCGCCGCGACCGAGCTGCGCCGCCCGCTGCGCCCGGACGACGCGGCGTACGTCGTCTACACCTCCGGCTCCACCGGACGGCCCAAGGGAGTCGTGGTGTCCCAGCGCAGCGCGCTGGCGCTGGTCGAGCACCACGCCGCGCGGTTCGGGGCGGGGCCGGGGACGCGGGTGCTCCAGTTCGCCTCGCTCGGCTTCGACGCCGCCTTCTGGGAGCTGGCCGTCTCGGTGCTCAGCGGAGCGACCGCGGTGCTCGCCCCGGAGCAGGCCCGGATCGGGGCCGGTCTCGCCGAGACCATGCGGCGGCACGCGGTCAACCTGGCGGTGCTGCCGCCGGTGGCGCTCGGCTCGGTGCCGCCGACGGAGTCGCTGCCGCGCGACCTGACCCTGCTGGTCGCCGGTGAGGCGTGCCCACCTGCGCTGGTGGACCGGTTCGGCGGCGTGCTCCCGATGCTGAACGCCTACGGGCCCACCGAGACCACCGTGTGCGCCAGTGTCAGCGACCGGCTCGTGCCCGGGCGGCGGCCGCCGATCGGGCGTCCGGTGGCGGGACACCGGCTCTACGTCCTCGACGAGCGGCTCGAGCTGGTCCCGACCGGCGTCGCCGGCGAGCTGTACGTCGGCGGGCCGGGCCTGGCCCTCGGCTACCACGGCCGGGCCGCTCTCACAGCCGGCCGCTTCGTCGCGGACCCCTTCGTGACCGGGGGCGGGCGGATGTACCGCACCGGTGACCTGGTGCGCTGGCAGAGCGACGGGCAGCTGGAGTTCCTCGGCCGCTCCGACGACCAGGTCAAGCTGAACGGTCATCGCGTCGAGCTGGGCGAGGTCGAGTCCACGCTCGGCGAGCAGCCTGGGGTCGCGCAGGCGGTCGCGGTGGTGCGCGAGGACCAGCCAGGAGTGCGGGTGCTGGTCGCCTACGCGGTCCCCGAGCCGGGCGCCGGTCTCACGGCGTCCGCGCTGCGTTCCCGGCTGCGGGAGCGGCTCCCGGCCGCGGCGGTGCCCGCGACGGTCGTGGTGCTCGACCACGTGCCGGTGACGGTGAACGGCAAGGTCGACCGGACCCGGCTCCCGGCACCGGAGCGCGAGCGGGTCGTCGGCAGGGCTCCTAGCGACGACCGGGAGCGGCTGGCCTGCCGGGTCTTCGGGGAGGTCCTGGGCCGCGACGTACTCGACGTCGACGCGGACTTCTTCGAGCTCGGCGGCACCAGCATGCGCGCGGTCCAGCTCGGGATCGCGCTCACCGAGGGCGGCCTTCCCTGCGACGTCTCGACGGTGCTGCGGCTGAGGACCCCGGCCGCCATCGCAGCGACCGTCGACCCGATGACCGTCGACCCGATGACCGTCGACCCGGTGACCGTCGACCCGGCGACCGCTCCGCGACGCACCGAGGTCGGCGTGCACGGACTCGCACCCGTGCTCACCCTCCGATCGGGCACGGGCGACCCGGTGTTCTGCGTTCACGGCGGGTTCGGGCTCGCCGTACGCTTCGCCGGGCTCGCGGCGCACCTGCCTCCCGGACGACCCGTGATCGGGCTGCAGTCCCCCGCCGTCGACCTCTCGGCTCCGCTCCCGGAGTCGCTGGAGGAGGTCGCCGAGTCCTACGCCGACACCATCACCGCGAGGCAGCCGGCGGGGCCCTACCACCTGGTGGGCTGGTCCTACGGCGGCCTCGTCGCCCACGAGGTCGCCGTGCGCCTCCAGGCACGCGGCGCCGAGGTGGCCACCCTGTGCGTCCTGGACGCCTACCCCTACGACGCCGATGTCGACGGCCCGCCCGAGACCGAGGACCAGCTGATGGGGACGGTGCTGCAGCACCTGCGCGAGGCCGGGCATGCCGCCCAGGACCTCGACCCGGAGGTCGTGCGGCGACTGTGCAGCCTGATGGCCCGGCACGGGACACTGGTCTCGCGGTTCGTCCCACGACGGTTCTCGGGGAGCCTGGACCTCGTGGTGTCGACCTCCGGGCACCCGGAGCCCGGCTTCGCTGCTGCCCGTGCTGACCGCTGGTCACCCCACGTCGACGGGGAGGTCCGGGTGCTGGCGCTGGACGACGACCACGAGCGCCTCCTCGACCCGGAGCCGGCCCGGGCGATCGGCGAGATGCTCTCCCGGTCGCTGGCCGGCCCCGCACCGGACGGCGTGATCTCGCTGCCGCCCGCGAACCCGGCCACAGGCGCCTCCGTGCCGGCCCGGATGCGGCGCGCCGGCACCCAGTGGGCCGCCCTGACCGGGCGACGCCTGCGCCACGTGCTGTCCGCCCCCGGACGACTGGTCGGCGTGGTGATGAACCCCCTGGTCATGCTGATCGCGGTCGGGTATCTCTTCAAGGACGCCATCAAGCTGCCCCCCGGGTCCACCGACTACCTCGGCTTCCTGATGCCCGGCGTGCTCCTGCAGGTCGGGCTGGCAGGCGTCGGGCCCACCGCGATCACGGTCAGCGCGGACGTGAGGAGCGGGTTGATGGACCGGTTCCGATCCATGCCGCTGTCCCGCTCGGCCGTGCTCGGGGCGCACCTCCTCGCGGACACGCTCGTCGGCCTCGGCGCCCTCGCCGTCGTGGCGCTCACCGGGACCCTCCTGGGCTGGCGCCTGCACGCCGGCGCCGGCGCCCTGCTGGCAGGCACCGGCCTGCTGGTGCTCTTCGTGATGGCGATGGTCTCCCTCGGCATGCTGCTCGGTCTCAGCATGCGGCGAGCCGAGTCGATCGACTCCGTCGGCGCGCTCGTCCTCGTCGTCTGCACGTTCCTGTCCTCGCTGATCCTCGACCCGGCGCGACTGCCCGCCTGGATCCGGCCGGTCAGCCAGTGGAACCCGGTGTCGCTGGTCGTCGACCAGTGCCGCCGGTGGTGGGGGGTCCCGGTCTCGCCGCACTACTCCGCCGAGCTTCCCGCCGTGCTGCTGGTGGGTGGTCTGCTGACCCTGGTGCTGCTGCAGATGCTCGTCGCGGTCCGCGGCTTCCGTCCCGCAGCCGTCTCCGCGACGGTGTCCGCCGCCGTGTCCGCCACCCTGTTCACCCTCGCACTGCGTCAACTGTGGTGCGCGCACTACTGCGCCGGACTCGCCCGGCCCGGACGATGGAGGCACAGCAGACCGCTGGACAGGCAGGTCCCGACGCGTCGATCGCCCGTCGGGCACTCCTCCGGACCGGGGACCAGGAGAAGACCATGAGCACGCAGACCCAGACCCAGGCCGACACCGAGGCCGAGGCCGACACCCAGCCCGACACCGAGGCCGACACCGTGGCCGCGACCGTGGCCGTGGCCGAGTCGTGGGTGGCGACCCGCCCCTCGGAGAGCGGGGCGACGGTGGGCATCCCCACCCTGCCGGGTCGGCATCGTCGACACCAGCGGCTCACGACCCGGCTCGCCACCTGGAGCGCCACCCACCCGTGGTCGGCGATCGGCACCTGGCTGCTCGTCGTCGTCGCCACCCTGGCCATCGGGGCGGTCGTCGCTCCTCGGCAGGCCACCCAGCTGGAGCTGGGCGTCGGCCAGTCGGGTCAGGCGGACTCGCTGGCAGCCTCGGCCGGCTACGTGGACGCCGCCACGGAGAACGTCCTGCTGACGGCACGACCGGGCCGGACCTTCGACCAGGCAGCCGCCACCTCGACCGCCCGGCAGATCGCCGGAAGGCTGCGGAGGCTGCCGATCGTCGACTCGGTCGGCCCGGTGACCCGCTCCGCCGACGGCACGGCCGTGCTCGTCCCGGCCCGGCTCGACACGACGACCGACAAGGCGGCCGACCGGCTGGCGCCGATCCAGCGGGTCGTGTCCGCCGCGCAGGCCGACCACCCCGGTCTTCGGGTCGAGGAGGTCGGCTCGGCCTCCATCCAGCACGACTTCACCAGCTGGCTGAACAAGGACCTGGCCAAGGCCACCGACCTGAGCCTCCCGATCACCCTGGTCATCCTGCTCGTCGCGTTCGGCGCGCTGGTGATGGCGGGGATCCCGGTGCTGCTCGGCATCGCCTCCGTCGGCTCCGCGCTCGGCCTGTGGGGCCTGGTCTCGCAGCTGTTCCCGGACCCCGGCATGGTGCTGCACATCATCCTGCTGATCGGGCTCGCGGTGGGGGTCGACTACTCGCTGTTCTACATGCGTCGCTACCGCGAGGAGCGCCACCAGGGCCGCGGCAACGTCGACAGTGTCGCGGGTCGCCGCCGCGACGGCCGGGCACTCGGTGGTCGTGTCCGGCACCGCTGTCATCCTCGCGATGACGGGCCTGTTCCTGGCCCACGACGCCGTCTTCTCCTCGATGGCGGCCGGAGCCGTCCTGGTGGTGCTCGTCGCGCTGGTTTCGTCCCTGACGGTGCTGCCCGCGCTGCTCGTCACGCTCGGTCGCTTCGTCGACCGGCCGCGGGTGCCCGTGCTGTGGCGGCTCAGTGCCGGTCGGCGGGCGCGCTTCGTGCCCGCGGTGGTCGGTGCGGTCGTACGCCGTCCGCTGGCCGCCACGCTGCTCGCGCTCGTCGTCCTCGGCGCGCTGGCCTTCCCGCTGCATGCCATGAGCCTCAAGGCCACCCAGGTCGGGGACTACCCACGCGACCTGACCACGATGCGGACCTACGACCGGCTGGTCGCAGCCTTCCCGGACAACACCAGCAGCGACACCGTCGTCGTGCAGGTCCCCGAGCGCGACCAGCTCACACCGTCGCTCAACCGGCTTCGCGCAGAGGTCTCCTCCCGCCCCGACATCTTCGGCGGGATCACCGACGTCTGGACGTCGAAGGACGGGCTGACCGCACGGGTGAGCGTCGCGGTGCCGCACCCGCTCGACTCCGCACCGGCGCGGGCGTCCGTGTCGGTCCTGCGGGAGCACCTGGTCCCCGCCGCGTTCGGGTCGCTGCCTGACGCGACGTACGGCGTCTCGGGCGACATCGCCTCCGACCACGACTACACCCACAACCTGCAGGAGAAGATGCCGCTCGTGCTCGGTGGCGTCCTCGTGATGACCTTCGTGGTGATGCTTCTCGCCTACCGCTCCCTCGCGGTCGCGCTCATCACCGTCGCGTTGAACCTGCTGTCCATGGCGGCCTCGTTCGGCGTCCTGGTCCTGGTGTTCCAGCACACCTGGGCCGAGGGCCTGCTCGGCTTCACCTCGACCGGGCACGTGGTGTCATGGGTGCCGATCCTGCTGTTCGTGATCCTGACCGGGCTGTCGCTGGACTACCACGTCTTCGTGGTGAGCCGGGTCCGGGAGAACCTCGCCAACGGCATGACCACCGACCGGGCGGTCTTCGACGGTGTGGTCCGGACCGCGGGCGTCGTGACCAGCGCCGCCGCCGTGATGGTCGGCGTCTTCGCGACCTTCGGCGCACTCACCTTCGTGGAGCTGAAGCAGATCGGGGTCGGCCTGGCCGTGGGCATCCTGCTCGACGCCACCGTCATCCGGGTGATCGCGCTTCCAGCGATGCTGATGGTGTGCCGCAGATGGCTCTGGCGGGGAGGCCCGACGCCCGTCCTGTCCGTCCTGCCCGGCCTGCCCGGCCAGCGCCGGTCCGAGACGTCCGGTGCCGGGACGCCGACTTCCGCACTCGCATCGCCGAGGTCCTAGCGGGTGCAGTGGCAACCAGAGCGCCGATCTCGCCACCGGATGCACGCGGGCCTTGGGTCACTGCAGCCGGGGGCCTGGGCGGAGGGAGCTGGTGGCGCAGGTCGCAGAAGCTGACGACGCTGCTCTCAGAGCAGCGCGTCCCCGAAGCCGAGCTCCGCGTCGAGCTCGGCGAGCTCGTCGGCTGAGAGAGCCAGGGGGTCCTCCTCCAGGCAGGCCGCTGCGGCCTCGGCAGGGCGGACCCGCGCAGCGATCCCGGCGACGGTGCGGCCCTCGAACACGTCACGAGGGCTGAGCACCAGACCGCCGGCCCGCAGCGCACCGGCCAGGTGGATCGCGCCGATCGAGTCGCCGCCCAGGGAGAAGAAGCTGTCGAGCGCGCCCACGGACGCCAGCCCGAGCACGGCAGCGAAGGCGTCGGCGACGGCGAGCTCCTCCGGGGTGGCGGGAGGCCGGGGACCGGGGGCCTCACCCGGGACCGCGGCCTCAGACGTCCGGTCGACGGGGGCCAGGTCCTCAGGACCGGAGGAAGCAGTGAGGGACGCGGGCAGCACGCCGACCGAGAGGTCCTCGAGGGCGTCCCGCAGGTGCGCGACGACAGCCGACACGCGCTCCTCGGACAGGGCGCCGGGTGCCACGTCGACCCGCAGGGACAGCCGCTCGGACCGCGCGTCCACCACCAGGCTGACCGGATAGTGCCGCGTGTCGGAGACCTCGGCGGTGCCGAAGGTCAGGCCAGCCACCCGAGCGCCGTCCAGGGACTCGAACGGGAAGTTCTCCACCACCACGACGCTGTCGAAAGGCTCACCGTGCTCGCGCAGCGCCGGGTGCCCCGAGAGGATCTCGGTCAGGCCGGCGTGGACGTGCGGAGCCAGGGAGAGCTGCTCCTCCTGGGTGCGCCGCAGCAGCGCCCCCACCGTCTCACCGGACCGCGCCCGGGTGCGCACCGGGACGGTGTTCAGCAGCAGCCCGACCGCCCGCTCGGAGCCGGGCAGCTCCGGTGTCCGGGTGGAGACGGTCAGCCCGAAGAGGACGTCGGGGTCTCCGGTGAGCCGGGCCAGCACCGCCGACCAGGCCACCAGCACCAGTGAGCTCACCGTCGCCCCGTGGCGCCGGGCCAGCTCCCGCAACCGCAGGGACAGGTCGGCCTCGCACGCGAGGGGGCGCGAGCCACGGGCGGTCGCCACGGTGTGCGGACCGGCGTCGCGGACCAGCGTCGGCCCGCGGACGCCGTCCAGATAGCTCGTCCAGGCGGCGCGGGCAGGTCCGCGGTCCAGCCGGGACAGCCGGTGCAGGTGGTCGACGTACGACGTCCGGAGCGCCGGTGGACCGACCGGCTCGGTGCGGTCGCGGTAGGCGTCGAGCAGCGCACCCACGAGCAGCGGCATCGACCAGCCGTCGACGAGGATGTGGTGCAGGGTCAGCACGATCCGGTGCCGCTCGTGCCCCAGCCTCAGCACCCGGCAGCGGATGGAGGGTCCGGTGCCGAGGTCGAAGGGCGTCTCCCGGTCGCGGCGCGCCAGCTCTCCGGCGACCTGCGCGACATCGTCGTCGGCCAGGTCGCCCAGGTCGTCGGACGTGAGCGGCACACCGGTGCGACGTCGTACGACGAGCAGCGGCTCGGCGTCCGGCGGCAGGTGGAACTCGGCGCCGAGCACGGGGTGCTCGCGCAGCAGCACGGCGAACGCCGTCCTCAGCCGGTCCACGTCCAAGGGCCCGCTGACCGGGGTGCTCACCTGCAGGACGTAGGGGTCCGGGCCGTCGTCGAACCGGGACTGCACCAGCATGCCGCGCTGCACGGGGGTCAGCGGCAGGACGTCGAGGAGCGGGTCCCGGCTCCGGTCGCGCAGCAGGGCGACCTGGTCGTCGTCGAGCGCGACCAGGGGGAGGTCCGCGACCGTGGGGGCGAGGTTCGCCTCCTGGTCGGCACCCTGCACCAGGCGCTCGAGGGCCGCGAACCACCTTCTCGCCAGCTCCTCGACGGACGACCGGTCGAGGAGCTCTGGGGCCCAGGTCCAGTGCGCCACGAGCACCGGTCCGGACGCCCGGTCCTGCGTGGTGGCGGTCAGCTCGACCGCGTGCCGCAGGGGCATCCGTGCGTCGGTCACCGTGGCGATGGCGCCGTGGACGGCGAGGGTGCCGGGGTCCGCATCACCGGCGGGCACCGCGGGGAGCTGGTCGAAGCCCCACCCCGACGGGGACGGGGCCCCGAACCGACCGAGGTAGTTGAAGCCGATCTGCGGCGTGTCCACCGAGCCCAGCAGCCGCTCCCCTCGCGGGTGCAGCCACCTCAGCATCCCGAACCCGGTCCCGTGCCGGGGCAGGGACCGCAGCTGCCGGTGCACCGCCTTGACGGCGGCGACCGCGTCCCGGTGTCCGTCGCGGTCCGCCGCCGGAGCGGGGCAGTCGAGCAGGACGGGGAAGGTCGAGGTGAACCAGCCGACCGTGCGGGAGACGTCGAGGTCGTGGTCGCCGTCCAGCTGCTCGCGACCGTGCCCCTCCAGCTCGACGGCGACGCATCCGCCGCCGTCCGGCGAGGCCGGCTGCCGCTCGCCGAGCGCGAGCGCCAGCGCGCCGAGCAGGACGTCGTTGAGGTCTGCCCGGTAGGCACTTGGTACGGCGAGCAGGGCGGCGGTGATCTCGGTGGGCAGCTCCAGGCGCAGCTGCTGGGCGGACCCGTGGGTGTGCCGGTCCGGGTCCAGCGGAGCGAGGACCCGCTGGGGCCGGCCTGCTGCCGCAGGTGCCCAGACGGGGAGCTCGCCGGAGAGGAAGTCGGCGCTGCGTGCGAGCCGTCCCTGCTCGCGTGACCAGACCGAGAACGTCGTGCCCTCGGGTGGCAACGTCGGTCCTCCGGCCCCGGGGGCCCGACGCGTGAGGACGTCCAGGTCCTCGCAGATGATCCGCCAGGAGACGCCGTCCACGCACAGGTGATGGATGACCAGGGTGAGCCGGCCGGGCTCCCCCGGCTCGAGGAGGGCCTGCCAGGTCACCCCGTTCCGGACGTCCAGGCGGGCGGAGGCGGCGACCACCGCGGCGGGGAGGTCAGAAAGGCCCTCGAGGACCACCAGCCGGTCCGCCAGCCGGTCCGCCAGCGCGTCCTGCGTCCCGACGTCCGTCACGTCAGCACGCCACACCCCGGGGGCGAGCTGCTCGAACCGGGTGCGCAGCGCCGGGTGCGCCGCGTCGAGCGCGACCAGCGCAGCCAGGGCGGCCTCCCGGGTCAGCCTCCGTGGGGTCCGCAGCCGGGCCACCTGGGCGTAGCTCGCCACCGGGCCGCTCAGCTCCGGGCAGTCGGCGGCGAGCTGGTGGGTGATCGGGGTGAGCTCGACCTCGCCGTCCGCGGGTGGCTCGGGGCGCACGGGTGCCGGATCCTGTGACGCCCGGGACAGCCGCGCCCCCAGTGCGGCCGGGGTGCGGAGCTCGAACAGCAGCTGAGGGGTGAGCGTGAGACCCGCTGCGCGGGCCCGGGCGCTCACCGAGATGGCGCCGATGGAGTCGCCGCCGAGCGCGAAGAAGTCGTCTCCGGGCTGCACGTCCGGGAGCCGGAGCACGTCGGCGAACGCCTCCCGCAGGACGGCCACCGACGGCTCCGCGAGGGCGACGCCCTCGGCGTCCGCGTGGACGGTGGCGGCCCGCACGGTGGCAGGTCCCAGCACCCGGCTCGGTCGGCTCAGGAGCGCCGTACGGTCCACCTTGCCGTGTGCGGTGAGGGGGAAGCCGTCCACGACCGCCCACCGGGCCGGCACCATGTGCGGCGGCCTCCGGGCCGTCAGCCGGTCCCGCAGCGCGGGGAGGTCGTCCTCGCCGAGCCCCCGGCCGCGGACGTAGGCGACCAGGTGGGTGCCCTGGGGGTCGGACCCGGCCACCACCGCGGCGTCGTCGACACCGGGGAGCGCCCTGACGTCGGCCTCGATCCCGCCGAGCTCGACCCGCTGGCCCCGGATCTTCACCTGGTGGTCGGCGCGGCCGACGAACTCCAGCTGCCCGTCCGGCCGCCACCGCACCTGGTCACCGGTGCGATACATCCGGGAGCCCGGGGGTCCGCTCGGGTCGGCGACGAAGATGGCTGCGGTCTTGGCGGGATCCCCGAGGTAGCCGATGCCCACCCCGTCCCCGGACACGTAGAGCTCACCGACGGACCCGACCGGCACCGCGCCCAGGTCGGGACCCAGGACCCGGAGGCCGGTGTTGCGGATCGGATGACCGACCGGCACCGGCGCACCCGGCGCAGGCGCCTCGGTCACCACCGCGTGGGTGACGTCGTCGGAGCACTCGGTGGGCCCGTAGGCGTTCACCACGGGCACGGCGGGGTGCCGGGCCAGCCAGGCCTCGCACAGCGACCCGGCCACGGTCTCGCCGGTGACCATCAGGAAGCGCAACCCGTCCAGACGCCGGTGGTCCTCCCCGGTCCACAGCTCGAGCGCCGCGCCGAGCAGCGAGGGCACCACCTCCAGGACCGTCACCCGGTCCTGCTCCACGACCCGGGCGAGTGCCTCCGGGTCGCCGGCCTCCTCGGTGGCCACCACGCGCACCTGCCCGCCGACGACCAGGGGCGCGAGCATCTGCCAGATCGACACGTCGAAGGTGACCGGCGCGTTCTGCACCACGGTGTCCTGCGGCCCGAGGTCGAGCAGGTCCACCTTGGCCAGCAGGTGGTTGACCAGGCCGGCTCGACGCACCATCGCGCCCTTGGGACGGCCGGTGGTTCCCGAGGTGAACAGGACGTACGCCGGGTCGCCGGCCGCGTCGCGGGGCACACCGTCCCGGTGGTCCGCCGACAGGGATGCCCCGGTGGCCAGGGAGTCCACCCGGACGCATCGCGGCCGGGCGGTGCCGGGGGGCAGCGCGGCGATGACGTCCTGCGCGGTGGACCACGTGTCGTCGTCGACGAGCAGCACCTCGGCGGCGCAGTCGCCCAACAGCCCGGCGGTGTGACCGGCGGGAGCCCGGCAGTCCAGGGGCACGAACGCGGCCCCGTCCGCCAGGGTCCCGAGCACCCCGGCGACGAACCAGCGGCCGGGCCGGGCCAGGATCCCCGCCACGGCGGCACCCGCGACCTGGGTCCGCACAGCAGCCGCGTGCGCGGACAGCTCCGCGTAGGACAGGGCACCGTCGCCGTCGCGCACCGCGGTCGCGTCCGCACGGCGGGCGGCCTGGGCCAGGAAGCGCTCGACCACCCCGCGGTGGGGCTCCGCCACGACCGGCCCCCGGACGGGCACGGACGCCTCACCGGTCGCCGTCCGGCATGCCAGGCTGCCCAGCCTCGTGCCCGCACCGGCGTGGGCGAACTCGTCCAGGAACGCCAGCAGCTCCTCGAGACGGCCGTCCAGCTCCTCGGCGTCGTATCGCGCCGGGTTGCCGTTCAGGTGCACCTCCAGCGACCCGTCCGGCCCGTCGAGGAGCGTCACCATGAGGTCGTCCACGATGCCCGTGGCCAGGTTGACGAGCCTGGCCCGCGCGTCCCCGAGGTCGAGCACCGGGGTCTGGGGCAGGACGTTGACGAAGGGTCCGAACGCGCGTCGGTCCCCGACGTCGAGCCCGGCCATCCGCCGGACCTGCTCCCCGCGGTAGCCCTGGTGCCGGAGCGCCCCGAGCACCTGGCCGGAGACCGCCTCCAGCAGGGCTCCGCGGGTGACCCACGGACCGGTGTCGGCAGCCACCGGCAGGTAGTTGGCGACCATGCCGGGGACCCTGCGCGCCTCGACGCCGGCCCGCGCGGTGACCGGCAGGGTCACCACGGACGAGGTCCTGCCGGCTGCCTTGGCGACGAACGCCGACACCGCGGCGATGGCGAAGACCGCCCAGGTGACCCCGGCCTCGGCCGCGGCCGCCCGCAGGATCCCGGCGTGGGTCCCGCCGACGGTGCCGGTGCTGCGCAGGTGCCGTCGGGCGGGGACGGCCGGGCGGGCGGAGAGGGTCAGCGGGTCCGGCAGCCCGCGTGCCACCTCGGCCCAGTAGCGCTCGTCCCTGGTCCGGGCACGGGAGCCGAGGTAGGCCCGCTCGGCCTCGACGAGCACCCGCAGCGGCGGGAGCCGCGGACCCGGTTCCTGCCCGCACACCCGCTCGCGGTAGAGCTCGGCGAGACGCGCATACATCGGCACCCTGCTGAAGCCGTCGCACACCATGTGGTGCATGGCCAGGTAGCACCAGTGGGTGCGGGGACCGAGCCGGAAGAGGGTGCCGCGCATCAGGCACCCGCCGTCGACGTCGAAGGGACGCTGCAGGTCCTCCTGGATCGCCTCGGTCGCGACCCGCTCGGCCTCGGCGCCGGCGGAGCGGAGGTCCACGACGTCGAAGGGCAGGTCGGCGACCTCCTCGACGACCTGGACGAGGTCTCCGTCGCGCTCGGCGAGACGGACCCGGAGCGCGTCGGCCTCGGCGACCAGGGCGCGCAGAGCGTCCAGCAGCGCCTCCGTGTCGAGGGGGCCGTCCACCTGCAGACAGTCGCCCATGGTGTGCAGGACGGCGTCCGGGTTGAGCATCTCGTCGAGGTAGATGGTCCGCTGTGCGGCCGTCGGGGCAAGTGTCGTCTCGTTCATCTCTCTCCTGGCTGGCCGCGGGTCGGGCGGTTCGGGCGGGGCTCAGACGCGTGCGGGCACACTCACGTGACCCAGCCCGTCCCCCAGCTGGTCCTCCAGCTCGTCAGCAAGCCGGCCCTCCAGCTGGTCCTCCAGCTCGTCAGCAAGCCGGTCCTCCAGCCGGTCCGGGACGGCCATCCCCAGGACGTCACGAACCCAGTCGTCGCGGTAGACCGTGTCGAGGTAGCGCTCGCCGAGGTCCGGTGCGATCGCGACGTTGACCGTGCCCGCGGCCGGCCCCTCGCCACTCAGCCAGCTGCTGGCGCCGGCGACCACCGATCCGGTCGAGCCGCCGAACAGGTAGCCGTGCCGGACCAGTGACCGGCAGACCCGGACGCTGTCCTGCTCGCTGACGTGGACGACACCGTCCAGGAGCGAGAGGTCCAGCAGCGGTGGCCGGATGCTGGATCCGATGCCGGCGACGTACCGCGTCCCGGCCGGTCCGCCGAAGGAGACCGAGCCCTCGACGTCGACCCCGACCACCCGGGTGCTCGGGCTCGCCTCGCGCAGGTAGCGCGCGACCCCCATCGCGGTTCCCGAGGTGCCCACCCCGACGAACACGGTGTCCACCCGGCCGAGCTCGCTGAGGATCTCCGGACCGGTCGAGTCCCGGTGCGCCTGCCAGCTGGCGGTGTTCTCGTACTGGTTCAGCCACACGTGGTCGGCGCGCGAGGTGACCAGGTCGCGGACCCGGTCCAGACGCGCGCCGAGCAGCCCGAGCCGCGGATGTGGCCGGGTCACCACCTCCACCGTCACCCCGAGCGCCCGCATCATCTTGATCGCTCCCTGGTTGCAGCGGGAGTCCGTGACGCAGATGAAGCGGTAGCCGCGGCTCGCGGCCACGATGCCGATGCTGATGCCCAGGTTGCCCGAGGAGCTCTCCACCAGGGTCGTCCGGCCGGGCGTGACCAGGCCGTTCGCCTCCGCACGGTCCAGCAGGCCCACCGCCGTCTTGAGCTTGACGGACCCGGCGAAGTTGAGGCCCTCGCACTTGAGCAGCAGCGGCTCGCCGAGGACCGGTGCGAGGTCCACGAAGAGGTTCCCGACGTTGAAGGAGTCGGCTCGGTCGATGACGGTCATGTCAGCCTCGGTCTCTCACGCGACGGTCGCGCGGTCGTCGCTGTCGGTGAAGAAGCCCGGGACGGGGGCCAGGGCGGAGCGCGCGGCCAGGTCGTCGTGGACGGCCTTGGCCACGGCGAGGTCCAGCACCCCCAGTCCGAACGGGGAGAACACGACCGTCCGGTCCCGTGGCGGCTCGACGGCGCCGGACATCACGTCGGCGAGCGTGCCGGTCAGGAAGCTCCGGTCCCCGACCCGCTGCTCGGCGAGGTGCACCGACGTCTCGGCCCGCAGGCAGTGGTCGACGTCGTCGACGATGTTGGCCGCACCGAGGATGACGTCGGCGCCGAGGTCGCGCAGGGAGACGTGCAGCACCAGGGGGTGGTGCGCGAACAGCCCAGGGTCGAGCACGTGCGGCGTGGCAGCGACCGTCGCGAAGACGACCAGGTCATGGGCCTCGACGGCCTCGGCCGCGCTGGCGTGGATCTGCACGCTCCCCGTCCCGCCCGTCCCTGACACGGATCCGGCGAACCGGTGCGCCTGGCCGGGGGTGACGTCGTGGACGCCGACCCGGTCGAACGCCCATCCCGACCTGACCAGGTAGCGGTGCACCGACCGGGCGATCAGCCCGGCGCCGACGTACCCGACGGACCGGGGTCGTTCGCCCTCGCGGGTGAGGACGTCGGCCGCGAGCGCCGCGGACGCGGCCGTCCTGGCGGCCGAGATCCAGCTCGACTCGAGGCAGGCGTAGGGGAAGCCGGTCACCGGGTTGTTGAGGATGACCACAGCGGACGCCCGCGGCATCCCCCGGCCCAGGTTCTCCGGCACGCTGGAGATCCACTTGATGCCGTCGACGCCGCGGGCCGAGCCGATCGAGGCGGGCAGGGCGATGATCCTGGCCGAGGGCCGGTCCGGGAACCGCAGGAAGTACGACGGCGGGTTGACCGTGTCACCGGCGGCGTGCTGCAGGTAGGTCTCGCGGACCAGGTCGATGACACGGGTCTCGTTCCCGTCGAGCACGTCGAGGACCTGTCGGCCGCTGACCACCGTGAACGACGGTGCGGATGGCGTGGCACGCATGGATGCTCCTGTCGTCGCGGCCCGGGTCGGAGGAGGGGCGCGTCCCCTCGAGCATGTGGGGGCGGCCTTACCCGACGCTGACTGCCGGCTGACGGGGAAGGAGGGAGGCACCCTCGGAGGTGAGCCGCCCGGTGGTCAGGCCGTGGGCGGCCCCGAGCAGCTGGATGTTGCCGGTGCCCTCCATGAACTCGATGCCGCGCGCGTCGCGCAGCAGCCGGTCCAGTCCCGGCACCTCGAACCGCGCTGACGGGCCGAGTGCCTCGCTGACGTCGAGCGTCACCTCCTCGGCGAGCCGGCAGGCCCGCGCCTTCGCGGCCGACGCCAGGGCACCGTCCCCGGTGCGGTCCGCCTCGATCGCAGCGCGCACCGTGAGGCGCCGTACGGCGGCCAGCCGCTCGCGGGCGTCGGCCAGCCCGGGTGCCGCGAGCGGACCCGGTCGTGGCAGCTCACTCCTCAGGAGGTCCAGGGCTCCGGCGGCGACCCCGAGCGCGAGAGCGGCGACGCCGGGCCGCAGGCGGTTGAAGACGGACACGCTGGCGTGCAGACCACGACGGCTGCGCCGCAGGTGGCTTCCGAGGAGGTCCTCGGGACCGACCGGGACGTGCTGGAGGGACAGGTGGCACAGCTGCACGGGACGCAGCCCGAGCGTCGGGATCGGCGTCGCGGTGAGGCCGGGCGCGGGCACGTCGAGCAGGTAGGCGCCGACGCCGAGGGGTCCGGGCCCGGACCGCGCGAACACCACCCCGGTCCCCGCCCGCGCGGCGTTGCCGACGTAGCGCTTCTGGCCCACCAGGGCCGTGCCGCCGTCGTCGCAGCGCGTCACCGCGGTCTCCAGGGCCCCGGCGTCCGAGCCGTGTGCCGGCTCGGTGAGCGCGAAGAACGTCCAGGTGGGCGTGTCGAGCAGCCGCGTGTAGAACCGGTCCTGCTGGGCGCGGTCGGCGATCTCTGCGACGAGCACGCCCGACATAGAAGGTCCCGGTGCGGCGATGACCGTCGAGGGGTCGACCCTGGCCAGCTCCTCCATGACGACCACCCGCTCGGCTGCGGTGGCGCCGGTGAAGCGGTGTGGCCCGACGCTCAGTGGCGGGACGCCGTACCTCTCCGGGATGCCGGCCGTCGCAGCCCAGCGGGGACCCTCGTGCGCCAGCAGGCGTGTGACGTCGTGCGGGTGCTCCTCGATCAGGCGGCTGGTGTCGCGCAGGTCCTGGGCCCACTCGCGGGCGACTCCCCGGAGTGCCGCGAGGTGGTCGACGGTGTCGCAGCAGCAGGACGGCCCAGGATCCTGCCCAGGGTCCTGCCCAGGGTCCTGCCCAGGGTCCTGCTCAGCCATCACGAGCCTCGAGGGCCAGCCCGGGAAGGCACTCCGAGACGAGGGCTGCGGTCCCCGGGCCGTCGTCGAGGAAGCTCCGGGCCCCGAGCAGCCTCAGCAGCAGCCGGTCGGTGTCGGTGAGGGTGCGGTGCAGCCGCGCCCCGGTCGCGGGGCCCGGCTGCCCGACCTGCCCGGCCTGCCCGACCTGCTCGAGCAGCTCCGCCTCGACGACGAGCTGCTCGGTGACCGCGAGGGCCAGCTGGGTCCTGACGACCGGGTTGTGCAGGAGCAGGCCGTCGCCGACCTGTCGTCCGCGCAGGTGCTCCACCGTGGTGCCCAACAGGTGCTCGCTGGCGCCGAGGCGCAGCCAGAGCAGGGTCCGCGGTGGCAGGCCGTCGAAGCCGGGGCGCCGCCCGGTCGAGTCGCGCTCGGGTTCCGGACGCAGACCGAGCGGGTCGAGGCCGACCCGGACCGTGGGGGTGCCCAGCTCGCCGGACCCGATCCCGAGGCAACGCAACCCGGCCTCGAGACCGTCGGCGGCGGTCACGGCGCGGACCGTCCGGTCGGCGGGCCTTCGGGTGCGGCCGGGGGGCAGGGCGGTGGCTACAGCCATGCCCCGGCCACCTCGCCGAGGGCGTGGTCGACCTCGAGGGCCAGCAGCGGGCTGGTCGAGGACGGGCGCAGCGCGGCAGCCGTCTCCCACACGCCCACGGCCGGCAGGCCCTCGGGTGCGCGGGTCACCGGCGAGCCGTCGCCAGGAGCCCAGTCGGGACACCCCGCTCCGAGGATCGTCACCGACGGTGCCGGGCCAGCGCCGACCAGCTCGTCGTGGACCAGCTCGACGGCCCGCTCGGAGGTCAGCCCCCGGGTGGAGCGGCGCGCCAGCCGCAGGGGCCGAGGACCGGCCCCCCGGGACAGCAGCAGGAGGGCGGCAGCGTCAGCGTCGACCCTGGTCGACGTGTCGGACCCGGTGTCGTAGGGCAGGCAGGCCTGGTCGGCGACCAGCACGGCCACCCTGTCGATGTGCTGGCGGGCGGCGAACCGGGCCGCGAGCCGCAGGGCCATGAAGGAGGTCACGCGGCCGCCGTCGCTGACCCCGAACATCGTCGTGGCACCGGGCGTCGCACCGGCCGCGCCGATCCCCGCCAGCTGGGCTGCGGAGAAGTCCGGCACGGCATGCGCCACGACGGTCAGGTCGACCGGCTGGTCGTCGGTGTGGTCCTGGACCAGCTCGGTCATCATGGACAGGTAGTCGCGACCCCGCGCGGCCGCGAGCCTCTCTGTGCCCAACCCGAACTTCGGCAGCAGCCCCTCGAGGAACATCCGGCTGGGGTCGTCGAGCGGCTGGTCGCCGGGCGGGAACCTGCGGGCGGCGAGCACGCTGACCCCGTAGGTCTGCGTGGCCGACCGGGTGGAGGGTCGGACCTCGGGTGCCAGCTGGTACACGTCAGGACCCCAGCTCGGCGTCGACGAACTCGGCGAGCGTCGCGACGGAGGCGAAGTGGGCCATGTGGAGGTCCTCGGTGTCGAACTCGAAGTCGAGCCGCTCCTCGAGCGTCATCAGCAGGTCCAGGACGCTGGTCGAGTCCAGCCCCAGCTCGGCGATCAGCGACGTCTCGACGGGGATCGCGCCGAGGTCCCGGTGCAGCACCTCGCCGAGCCCGTCGATGATCGCCTCGACGACGTGGGCGCGGGCTGACGTGCCGGTGGTGGAGACGCCGGTGGTGGAGACTGGTGGTGGAGAGTGGTGGAGCGGTGGTGGTCGTGTCGGTCATGTCGTCCTCCGAAGTGGTGGTGTGGTGGGCTGGGTCGGCTCGGGTGCGTGGGGCGGGAAGAGGACCTGGCCGCGCAGGACGTCCGCGACGGTGTCCCGTTCCCGGACCAGGTGGGCCGTCCCGTCGCTGACCAGCACCTCCGCGGGATAGCCGTGGCTGAGGAAGTAGACCGGGGAGGCGGTGGGCCCGTAGGCACCGGACCTGGTGACGCCGACGAGGTCTCCCGCGCTCAGCGGGGGGAGGTCCACGGCCCGGCCGACGACGTCGTTGGGGGTGCACAGGGGTCCGGTGACGGTCCAGGGCTCGGTGGGCTCCCCGGCCGCAGGCCGCGAGAGCAGCACCACCGGGAAGTTGCGCTTGACGAACGAGCCGATGCCGACGGCGGCCATGTGGTGGTTGGTGCCGCCGTCGGTGACGGCGAAGCGCTCGCCGAAGGACTCCTTGGTGTAGGACACCCGGGTGACGTAGGTCCCCGCCCTGGCGACGAGGTAGCGGCCCAGCTCCATGACCAGCCGGGTGCCCGGGTGGCGTTCGGCGAAGGCGTCGACCAGCGGGTTGACGCCCGAGGCGAGCACCGACAGGTCGAGGTCGCGCTCGTTGTCGAAGTAGGCGACCCCGAGGCCGCCGCCGATGTCGACGAGCTCGGGGGTGATGCGCAATGCGGCCGAGAGCGACTCCGCCAGCTCGAGGATCTGCCGGGTGTTGTCGATGACGGCCTGCTCGGTGAGCACCCGGGTGCCCAGGTAGACGTGGATGCCGGTGATGCGCACGTGCCGGTGGCTGTGGACGAGGGCGATGTTGTCGCGCACCACCCGCTCGTCCATCCCGAACTGGCGGGGTTTGCCGCCCATGGTGAGGCCCGACCCCTTGACGGTGAAGCTCGGGTTGACCCGCAGCACCACCGGGGCGGTGACTCCGCGCTCCGCGGCGAGCCGGTCGATGAGGGCGAGCTCGGGCAGGGACTCGCACACGATCGCGTGGATCCCGTTGTCCAGGCAGGCTGCCAGCTCGACCAGGCTCTTCCCGGGTCCGAGGAAGATCACGTCGTCGGGGTCGGCTCCGGCACGCAGGGCGGTCGTCAGCTCCGCGAGGGAGGACACCTCGGCGCCGGTGCCGCCTCTGACCAGTGCGGCGACGATCGAGATGTTGGGGTTCGCCTTCATCGAGTAGAAGATGTCCAGGCGCGGGTGCAGAGCGGCGCGGAGCCCCCGCAGGGTCTCGTCGAGGACGGCGCCGTCGTAGACGTAGAGCGGCGTGCCGAAGGCCTCCGCGATCGCGTCGATGCCGAGGCCCTGCGGGGACCATGCGGCGTTCATGCGGCCACCTCGGACAGGTCCTCGAGCCGCTCGGCGACCGCGCTGTCGAGGGCGCGCAGCTCCCGCTCGGACCCCGCCACGAGCACGGCGTACAGCCGACCCGGTCGCAGCCGGGAGACGCCAGGGGTGGCGAAGGCCGCGTTCACGGTCGCGAAGTTGTTGACCACCAGGCCGGCCTGCCCCGGCGTCGTGATCATCAGGTCCCCGAGACGGCGCCTGACCTGCCGGTAGCCGGTCGGTGCGGCGAGGTCGAGGGTGTAGTGCCTGGCGAGCGCCTGGTGCCCGTCGGGGACCAGGTGCTGCTGGACCCGGAGCTGGTAGGTGGCCATGTTGTTCCTGGCGTTGATCTCGATCACCGGGTGCAGGGTGCCGTCCCGCTCGATGAGGGCGTCCACACCGACGACGCCGGTGTACCCCAGCTCGAACAGGGCGCTGCCGACCAGCTGGGCGGTGGTGCTGATGTCCTCCTCGTGGGACCGGTCCAGCCGCACGGGCATCCGGTGCCCGCGGTGCACCCCACCGTCGGTCAGGGCCTCCTTGACCACGTCCAGGCTGACGCCGCCGGTGCGGTCCACCGTCACCTGGTAGTTCAGGTCCACGGCCTTGTCGACCCACCGCTCGACGGTGAAGTCGACCTGGAGTCCGCGCTCCGCCTGGACCCGGAGGATCCGGAGCAGCCTGCGGAGCCGCTGAGGGGTCTCCACGACCGCGATCCCCTTCCCGCTGACGCCGTAGGCCTCCTTGACCGCGACCGGTCCGTCGTCCAGCCAGCGCACGGCCTGCTCGACCGCCTCCTCGAGCTGCTCGATGCTGGAGCAGGCCAGACCGTCCGGCTGGCGCAGCCCGAGCCGGTCCGCGAGCCGGCGGCTGAGCACCTTGCTGTTCACCGAGCGGCAGACCTCGGGGGACGGGGTCGCGAGCGGGATGTGCCCGGTGCTGCCGAGCGCCTGCTCGACCGGGGAGGTGCCGTGCGGGTACAGCATCGCGCCGCCGCGGCCGAGCTGCCTCAGCGCATCCAGCGACGCCGGGTCGGCGCACGCGTCCATGGTGACCGACCGGTCGCTGCTCGACCCGTCGACGACGTGGACGTGCGGCAGGTCGAACCCGAGCTCCTCCAAGTGCGTGAGGTGGTCCGGGTCCGGCTCCGACTTGAGCAGCACGGTGTCCCCTCCCGACCCCAGCAGGAGCGCGAACTCGTCCATCCGGTTCACGATCGCCATGCCGGACGAGGAGCTGAGGGTCGGCAGCCGCGCCTGGCCGGTGGCCCAGGCGTGCTCGACCTCGAAGTTGCCGGCGAGCACCAGTGGCGTGCTCGTGTCACCGGCGACGGCCGTCCGCAAGCGGAGGAGGGGGTCGGCGACCGCGCGGGTCCTCAGCGCCTGTGCACCCATGTCAGTGCTCCAGGACCATCGCCGCGAAGGTGGCGCCCAGCCCGACGGAGGTCATCAGGTAGCGGTCCCCGGGGCCGAGCCGGCCCAGGTCCGCAGCGACCCGGTAGTTGATGAACGGGTCGGCGCCCCAGCAGTGGGCGACCTTGCCGATGGTGTCGGTGACGACCTGCTCCTCGGCCAGCCCCAGCGCCGCGCCGGTGCTCACGCACAGCCGGCGACCGACGTTGTGCGGCAGGTACAGCGCCAGGTCCCGGGGAGCGAGACCGGCCGCGGCGAGCGCACCGCCGATCACCGAGCTCAGGCCGTCGCCGTAGACCGCGCCGAACTGCTGCACCGCCTCGGGGTTCATCATCAGGCCGCTTCCGGCGACCGGGAGGACGGACGCGGCGTAGCCGAGCACCCGGTCCCGGGTCCCGTCGACGGCGACGAGCACGGCGGCCGTGGCCTCGCCGAGCACCGACATCCCGGGGATGAGCTCCGCCACGTTCGCGTGTGTCTTCTCCCCGACCAGCACCAGGGCGAGCGCATCGCGGTCACCGTCCTCGCGGAGCAGGGCGCCCGCGGTGTCGACCGCCAGCAGGCCCCCCGCACACGCCTGCTCGGTCAGGGCGAACGCCTGGGCGTGCCGCAGGCCGAGCTCCTCACGCACCTCGTGCAGCGCGCTGGAGGGGTACGGCGAGGGCCAGCGGACGGTGCGCGGCCGCAGCAGATAGCGCACCCGGTCCTCGCAGCCGGTGAGCGACTGGAGCTTCCCGGCCGCGGCCAGCAGGATGTCGGTCTCGGTCTGCTCGGCGGAGAAGGCGACGCACGAGTAGCCGAAGGCGCGCTCGTAGCGGCGCAGCTCCACCGACGACATGCCCACCGCCGCGGCGTGGTCGCCCAGAGCCACCTCCCCCGGCACGTAGGTCGCAACCTCCACGATCGACGTCATCCTGTTCTCCTCCTGCTCACGCCTCACCGGCTCCTGGGCCGTTGCGAGGACGCTAGGAGGCTCAGGTGACGCCGCCCTGACAGGTCACTGACACCGTGAGCGGGCCCGGCCGCGGGGCATTCGGCCCGTATCTCCGGGTCTGGTCACCGCCTCCTCTGAGGTGTCCGTGGGACCCTCCCACGACATCGGAGGATCTCGTGTCCAGCTCGACGACCGCTTCGGCCGGTGTCCGGCTGCGTGCCGCGGCCGTGTGGTGGGCGGAGGTGTCGGGGAGCCTGTCCGCCGCGTCCCGGATCATGCGGGCCTCCGCGACCAGCCGGGTCACGGCGCCCGACCCGGGGGCCCTGCGCCGAGGCACGTCGTCCGGGCCTCCGGTGATGCTGGTGCACGGACTGGGTGCCAACAAGGCCTGCTTCCGGGACATGGAGCGCTTCCTGCACCGCCTCGGCCACACCGTGTACGCGGTGGACTACCCCAGCCTCGGCTCCGACATCGCGGCCTGCGGGCACCACCTCGCGCGGGAGGCGGCGTGGCTGCGGGAGCAGACCGGCTCCGCGCAGGTCCATGTGGTGGCCCACAGCCTGGGCGGCGTCGTCCTGCGGTGGGCCGTCGCCCACACCGCCATGGCCGGCTGGGTCCGGCTGGCCGTCACCCTGGGAAGTCCGCACCACGGCGCGCCGCTTGCTCGCATCGCTCCGGCCCTGCCGGGATGGGGCCAGGTGATCAGGGAGCTGCGGCCGGGTCGGGGCGGCGCCACCCACAGCGGGCCGCTCGCGACCGCGCCCGCCAGTGGGGTGCGGTGGGTGGCGGTCGCCACCCGCAAGGACTGGATCGTCCCGCCGAGGTACGCCCTGCTGCCCGAGCACGACAACGTCCGCAACGTGGTCCTCTCGTGGGGCGGCCACCTGACGCTGCCGAACAGCAGCCAGTGCCTGCAGGTGATCCTCGAGGAGCTCGCCGCGGCGGACCTCGGCCAGCAGCATTCGTCCCGCCGCAGCCTCGGCCTAGACCAGCGCCAACTCCGCACAGGAGCCGTTGCCGCGCGCGGATGAGTCGGTACGTCGCGCCAACTCCGCACAGGCGTGATTGCCGAGCCGGCGCGGGTCGGATCGCCGCGGCAACTCCGCACAGGAGCCGTTGTGCTGGACCAAGGAACCGTCGACGCCGGGTTCCCCGGCGAGCCGGCCGGCTGACCCGGTCAGGACGTTTGGGCGCGGAGCCACGAGGGGCCGACACAGGAGCCGCCGGCCTCTGCGACCCGTCGACGCAGCTCCCGGTCGGCGGTGACGACCACGACCTCGTCGCCGTACGACGTGCGGTCCTGGACCTGCCTCACGACCGTGTCGTCGCCGGAGCCTTCGGCGTGCACGGTGTGGACGACACCCTCCTCGTCGACCGGATGGCCCGCGGTGGCGTCTCCCTCCAGGACCAGGACGACGAGGTCGTAGCCCAGGTCGGCCGCCGCGATGGCCGCGTGGAGACGACTGGCAGCGCCCGCCCGGTCGCGCCACCAGCCGTCCGGCCGGCTGCCGACCACGTTGGCACCGTCGACGACGAGCACACGCACGGCACCACCGTAGAGGAGCCAGCGTCCGCTCAGGCGCTGCTGGCGGGGAGGTGCTGCTGTGCGGGGCGGATCTCGACGTGGGGACGTGACTGCCACAGGGCCCACTCGGCGCTGACGTCCCCGGCCGTCCGCAGCAGGAGCGGCAGGTGCTGCTCGAGCAGCCGCTCCGTCGGTGTCTCGGCGGCGTGCACGGTCACGTTCATGGCCGCCCTGACCGTGCCGGTGCCGTCCCGCACCGGCGCAGCCACCGAGCGTACGCCGGGTGCGAGCTCCTCGTCGGCGAGGGCCCAGCCGCGGGCCCGCACCTCCGTGAGCTCCTCGGCGAGCTGCCGGGCCGAGCGTCCGATGTAGTGCGGAAGTCCAGCCCGGCTGGGCTCGTCCAGGACGGCCGACAGCTCGTCGGGCGCCAGCGCCGCCAGCAGCACCTTGCCCTGGGAGGTCTGCACGGCAGGGAACCTGGTGCCGATCTCCACCCGGAGGGCGATGATCTTCGGCACCGAGACGCGTGCGACGTAGACGATGTCGGAGCCGTCGAGCTGGGCCATCGACGAGGACTCCCCCGTCCGGGCGACGAGGGCCTCCAGGTGCGGCCGGGCGATGTCCCACAGCCCCAGCGAACCGACGTAGGCCATCCCCAGGTCGAGCACCCGCGGGGTCAGCCCGAACCCCCCGCCGGTCGAGCGGACGAAGCCGAGCTCCTCGAGCGTCAGCAGCAGCCGCCGCGCGGTGGGGCGGGCGAGCCCGGCGGCCGTGGCCACCTCGGTGAGGCTCATGGTCCGGTGGTCGGCGTCGAAGCAGGAGAGCACGTCGAGCCCGCGGGCCAGGGACTCGACGAACTCGGGCCCCGCGCCCCTACCCGCCATCGGGCTGCCGGGCGTCGTGGGTGGAGTCCGACTTGTAGTCGGTGTACTGGTAGGGGTTGTCCAGCAGCTCGTCGTCCGGCAGGTCGGGGTTCATGCCCTGCAGCCAGGCCTCCTCCCCCATCGACGACCGCAGGTGCTCGACGGTGGCGTCGACCGCTGCCCGCAGCGCCGGCAGGTCGGCACCCACCAGCCGGTGCGCGTGCTTCACGACGCGACCGTCGACCAGCACGGTGTGCACGTCTCCTCGCTGCGCCTGGAACGCGACGTGGCCGTAGGGGTTCAGGAGCGGGAAGGAGACCGGCGACGACTCGTTCCTGATCAGGACCACGTCGGCCTTCTTGCCGGGCTCGAGGCTGCCGACGTCGTCGCGTCCCAGCGCCCGGGCCCCTCCGCGGGTGGCCCAGTCGACGACCTGCTCGGCCCGCAGGTGCACATGGGTGACCGTCT
Organism: uncultured Actinomycetota bacterium; assembly: GCA_963837995.1. Lineage (GTDB taxonomy): Bacteria > Actinomycetota > Actinomycetes > Propionibacteriales > Nocardioidaceae > Nocardioides_B. Next base: position 68,132 of record CAWIPS010000011.1, on the reverse strand, counting down.
CGCCCTTCGCGTGCGCCTCGAGGTGCTCGCGGGACCGGTCGGCGCCCAGCGTGGAGCGCATCGCCGAGAAGAGGTCGCTGCTCCACCAGACGCTGGTGTCCATCGACAGGGACACGGGGATGTCGTGCCGCCGGAGCTGCCAGGTGGGCGGGTAGCCCTGGCCGGCGCTCTGCTCGGACTCGGTGGACACCGAGACGGCGCCACCGGTGGCGGCGATCCGGTGGTAGGAGTCGGTGCTCAGCGTCGCCGCGTGCACGTAGACGGACTCCGGGGTCATGAACCCGTTCTCGTGCATGAGGCGGAGGCCGTCGTCGTTGGTCGCTCCCCACACTCCGGCGTGGGTGGTCACCGGCAGCCCCAGGTCGCGGGCCACCTCGAAGGCAGCCCTCTCCGGGAAGGACGGGTCGCCGGTGACGTCGAAGGCGAGCTGGAACCCCAGCAGGTCACCGGCGCCGGTGCGTCGCCTTTCCAGGAAGGCCCTGACCGCGGGGTCGGCCGTCCACTCCCAGGGGGCCGCCGCAATGTTGCCGTAGGCCAGGACGAACCTGCCCGGGACCGCCTGCAGCGCGTCGAGGGCCGCCTCCGCGTGGTCGACGGTCCGCAGCCCGTGGGACCAGTCCACGGTGGTGGTGACGCCGGCCTCGAGGGCGTCCCAGGCCGACAGCAGGTTCCCGGCGTGCACGTCCTCGGGCCGGAACTCCTTCCCGTGCTCGAGGTAGTACCACACGAAGTACTGGGTCAGCGTCCAGTCGGCGCCGTACCCCCGCATCGCGGTCTGCCACATGTGCCGGTGGGTGTCGATCATCCCGGGCATCACGATGCCGCCGGAGGCGTCGATGACCGCGGTGCCCTCGGGCGCCTCGAGGTCGCTGCCGACCGCCGCTATCCGGTCCTCGACGACCAGCACGTCCGCACCCGTCAGCACGGTGTGGGCACTGTCCATGGTCAGCACCGTCCCGCCCCGCAGCAGCACCGGTCGTCCCGGCTCGGGCGCCTGCATGTCGATCTCGGCCATCGTCGTCGCCTCCACTGTCCGCATCGGACATGTGTCCGGATGCCGGTCGTTCCGCTCACCTTCGTCCGACGGCGGTGGCCTGTCAAGGGCTGCCGAATGCAGGCGGGTGAGGCAAGGTCATGCCTTGACACGTCTTCGTCCCCGTGACAACACTGGCACCGCACGCGGACGCCTGTCCGTTGAGTGGACGTGTACGGCGAGAAGTGGGGTGCCGGTGACTGCTGACCTGTTCGGGGCCGAGGCCTCCGCGGGATCGGGCCCGCTGGCCGGCCTGCTGGTCGCCGACTTCTCCCGGATCCTGGCCGGGCCCTACGCGACCATGCTGCTCGCCGATCTCGGGGCCGAGGTGGTCAAGGTCGAGGGGCCGGCCGGTGACGACACCCGGACCTGGACGCCTCCGGTGCGTGACGGCGTCTCGACGTACTACCTGGGCGTCAACCGCAACAAGCGCTCGATCGCGCTGGACCTCAAGGACCCGGACGACCTGCTGGTGGCCCAGGAGCTGGCCCGCCGCGCCGACGTGCTGGTCGAGAACTTCAAGCCCGGCGGGCTGGCCCGCTTCGGGCTGGACTACGACACGGTCGCGGTCAGCAACCCACGGCTGGTCTACGCCTCCATCAGCGGCTTCGGCAGCGGTCCCGGAGGAGCGTCCCTGCCCGGCTACGACCTGATCGTCCAGGCGATCTCGGGCCTGATGAGCCTGACCGGTCCTCCCGACGGCGAGCCGTTCCGGGCCGGGATCTCCGTGTTCGACGTGATGGCCGGGCTGCACGCGACGATCGGCGTGCTCTCCGCGCTGCACGCCCGCCACGACACCGGCCGCGGGCAGCACATCGAGGTCAACCTGCTCTCCTCTGCCCTCTCGGGCATGGTCAACCAGTCCAGCGCCTTCGTGGCCGGTGGCGTGGTGCCCTTCCGGATGGGCAACAGCCATCCCAGCCTGTTCCCCTACGAGCCGCTGCCCTGCTCCGACGGCGAGCTGATCATCACCGCCGGCAACGACAGCCAGTTCCGCAGGCTGGTGGAGGTCCTGGGAGCGCCGGAGCTCGCCGACGACCCGCGGTTCAGCCGCAACGAGGGGCGCACCGCGCATCGCGACGAGCTCCGCCCACTGCTGGTGGACAGGCTGCGTGAGCGTACGACGATGGAGTGGTTCCGCGACATCATCGCGGTCGGGGTGCCGTGCGGGCCGATCAACACCGTCGACGGCGGAGTGGCGTTCGCGCGTGAGGTGGGCCTGGACCCCGTCGTCAACGTGGGCGTGGAGAGCGCCGCCCTGCCCTCGGTGCGCAACCCCATCAGCTTCTCCGAGACCCCGCCGGGCTACCGGCTGCCGCCGCCGACGCTGGACGAGCACGGCGCCGAGGTCCGACGCTGGCTGACCCGGCCGGTGGACACGAGCGGTGACCCGAGCGGTGACGCGAGCGGTGACCCGAGCGGTGACCCGAGCGGTGACCCGAGCGGTGACCCGAGCAGTGACCAGGAGAGCATCTGATGACCGAAGCCTCGGACGGCCTGAGGTTCCCGACCTCGCTGGGCACCTCCACCGCGGACGAGATCCGGCTGCTCGGCCAGGACCTCACCCAGGACCTGATGGGCAAGGTCGGGTTCGGCGAGCTGGCCTTCTGGCTGGTGACCCTGCGTCGTCCCACACCGTCGGAGACCCGCGTGTTCGAGGCGGTGCTGGTGGCGCTCGCCGACCACGGTTTCACCCCCACCGCGATCGCGGCGCGGCTGACCTACCTGTCGGCCCCCGACTCGCTGCAGGGCGCGCTCGCGGCCGGGCTGCTCGGAGGCGGCTCCCGCTTCCTCGGGGTGACCGAGGACTGCGGTGCCTACCTGCACCGGGTGCTGGAGGAACAGCACGGTGAGCTGCCCGACGACGACGAGGGCTGGGACCGGCTCGCCCTCGCCGCAGTCACCGCCACCCGGGAGGCGAAGCAGCTCGTGCCGGGGCTCGGGCACCCGGTCCACAAGGAGCAGGACCCCCGCACCCCCGTCCTTCTCCGGATCGCCGACGAGGAGGGGCTCCGTGGCCCGCACCTGCGGCTCTTCGAGGCCGTCGGCCGGGTCCACGCGCAGGTGCTCGGCCGCCGGCTGCCGCTCAACGGCGCGGGCGTGTGCGGCGCCGCCCTGGCCGACCTCGGGCTCCCGGTCGAGCTGCTCCGCGGCTTCGCGCTCCTGGCCCGCGCGGCTGGCCTTCTCGGGCAGATCGCCGAGGAGCACCGACGTCCCATCGGCATGGACGCCTACCTCGCCGTCGACCGCAACGCCGTCTACGTCGACCCCTCCACCGACCCCGTCCCCTGACCCGCGTCCCCACCACCTGACCCCGTCCACCCACCAGGAGCTGCCCATGGCCACCGTCGCAGCGGTCATCGCCTCGACCCACCACCCGTTCTACTACCGGGCGAGCACGGCCACCGGCGCGGACCGGCCTCCGTTCGCGGACGAGTGGGTCGCCAAGATCGAGGCGTTCCGCGACACTCTCACCAAGGCCGAGCCCGACGTGCTGGTGATGGTCGGCAGCGACCACTTCCACCAGCTCTGGCTCGACAACATGCCCCAGTTCCTGGTCGGCAAGGCGCCGTTCTTCGACGCCAACTTCCACAACGAGGAACGCGAGTTCGGCCTGCCCCGGATGACGCTTCGCGGCCAGGAGGACCTGGCGGCGCACATCCTGCGCGAGGGCCTGGACGCGGACTTCGACCTGGCCTTCAGCAACGAGCTGCGTATCGACCACAGCATCACCTGCCCGATCATCACGCTGCGACCCCAGGCCGACCTCCCGATCGTGCCGATCTACACGAACATCTTCGCCCCGCCGCTGCCTCGCCCCCAGCGCTTCGTCCAGCTGGGACGGACCATCCGGCAGCTGGTGGAGTCCTGGCCGGTCGACAAGCGGGTCGCGATCATCGGCACCGGCCACCTCTCGCTCGAGCTGGGCGGCCCCCGGCAGTTCGGGGAGCACGGACCCGACCCCGACTTCGACCGGAGGGCGGTCGAGTGGATCGCCGCGGGCGACGTCGACGGATGCCTCAAGGAGGTGACCCTCGACAGCCTCCACCTGCCTGGGAACGCCACCCACGGGTTCATGGACTTCATGCTGATGATGGGAGCCGCGGGCGACGGCGTCCGCCCGGACCACGTGGACTCCCTCGACCTGTTCCACACGATGGAGGCCTACTTCACGTGGTACCCCGAAGGAGTCCCCGGATGAGCAGGTACCTCCTCGACAAGTTCCTCTACACCGTCGACCGTGACCCCGACCTCGTCGAGCGCTACCGCGAGGAGCCGGAGGCCCTGGTGATGTGGTGGGAGAACGAGATGGCGAACAGGCTGCTCAACTGCACCCTCGACGAGCAGAGCACCTGGCTGGCGTTCACCGAGGACGAGCGACAGTCGCTGCGCGAGCACGACCACGTCGCGCTCTTCCGGCTGGGCGCTCACCCCTTCCTGACCCTGACCCTCTTCATCGCCATGTTCGAGCGTGACCACGGACCTCTGGAGTACCAAAGGGCCTACGCCGCTGCGATGGCGGACATCACCCTGCCCTATCCCGACATCTCGACCTGAGCGAGGAGGTCGCCCGTGCGCGCAGCCGTGTTGCACGAGCTCGGTGCGGCCCCGGCCTACGAGGAGGTCGCCGATCCCGTCCCCGCGCCCGGGCACAGCCTGGTGCGGGTGACCGCGGCGCCGGTCGTCCCGCTGGACCTCCTGTGCGCCTCCGGGTCCTCCTACTTCGGTCGACCGGCGCTGCCCTACGTGCCCGGCGTCCAGGGCGTCGGCGTCGTCGAGCGATCGGCCATCCTGCCCCCCGGTGCCCGCGTGTGGTTCGCCACCTCGGCGGGAATGGCCCCCGGGGACGGCAGCCTCGCGGACTACTGCGCCGTACCGGACGGCGAGCTGGTGGCCGTCGCGGCCCCCGTGCCCGACCCGCTGGTCGCCGCCCTGGGCCTCTCGGCGGTCGCCGCGTGGATGGCACTGACCTGGCGCGCCCGTCTCCAGCCGGGTGAGCGGGTGCTGGTGCTCGGGGCCGGCGGGGCCGTCGGCCAGGTCGCCGTGGGCGCGGCCCGGACCCTCGGGGCGGGCCACGTCACCGCCGTCTGCCGTTCGACGCAGGCCCAGGAGCGCGCCCGGGCGGCAGGCGCGCACGCCGTCGTCGGGATGCGCGAGGACGTCGACGAGCTGACGGAGGCCCTGCAGGCGGCAACCGGAGACGGCGTCGACGTGGTCGTCGACCCGGTCTTCGGCATCGCCGCCACCGCGGCCAGCCGGGTCCTGGCGCCGGGGGGCCGACTGGTCAACCTGGGTGGGGCGTCCGGGGACCAGGCCTGCTTCTCCTCGGCGCTGCTGCGCGGCCGGTCGGTGGACGTCCTCGGCTACACGAACAACGCCCTGACCGCCGACCAGCGGCGCGACGCTCTCATGATGGTGCTCGAGCGTGCGGCGGACGGGTTGCTGAGCGTCGCGCACACCACCGAGCGCCTCGACGACGTGCACGGCGCCTGGAGCCGCGTCGCCTCCGGTGCTGCGGGGCAGCGGGTCGTGCTGGTGCCCTGAGGAAGCTCGGGCACGCCGTGCACACGACCGGGGGACGCCCCTTCCACTTCCAACATATAGCGCAGCCGGGGGCTTGCGGCAAGACCCCGCTCGTGCCCGAGAATCGGCCCGCCCGAAGAGCCGGCACGACCCGATCGGAGCGTGGTCACGTGCATGACCTCAGCACCAGTGCGTTCGCCCTGCCCGACCGCCTGGCCCGGAAGGCGGACCCGGCGTTGATCGCCGCGGACGAGCAGCACTTCGCCGCCATCGCAGACAGCCTCGAGCAGTCGGTCGCGGAGCTGTCCGAGCGGTTGGACGCGACACGCAGGGCACCGGGCGGATCCGGCCAGCAGGCGATGGACCGGGACCTGGAGATCCACCGTGTCACCTCTCGGCTGCGCACGCTGCGCCGCTTCGGTCTCGACCTGTGCCTCGGACACATGGTCGGAACGAGCGACCCGGAGCCCGTGTACGTCGGACGACTGGGCCTGAGGGACAAGGCGGGGCGTCGTCTGCTCATCGACTGGCGCTCCCCCGCTGCCGCGCCGTTCTTCGCAGCGACCCACGCCGACCCGATGGGCCTGAGCAGCCGCCGTAGGTACCGCTGGGCCCACGGTCGGGTCAGTGACTACTGGGACGAGGTGTTCACACCGGACGGCCTGGAGGGCCACGCTGCGCTCGACGACCAGTCCGCGTTCATCGCCAGCCTCGGCAGCAGCCGGTCATCTCGGATGCAGGACGTGCTGGGCACCATCGCTGCCGACCAGGACGCGATCATCCGCGCCGGGTCCCGCGGCGCTCTGGTCGTCGACGGTGGTCCGGGCACGGGGAAGACCGTCGTCGCCCTGCACCGCACCGCCTACCTGCTCTACTCCGACCCGCGTCTGGGCCACCACCGGGGCGGCGTGCTCTTCGTGGGCCCCCACCAGCCCTATCTCGCCTATGTCTCCGACGTCCTGCCGAGTCTCGGGGAGGAGGGCGTGCAGACCTGCACCCTCCGCGACCTGGTCCCCGAGGGCCAGGCGGCCACGACCGAGACCGACCCGGAGGTGGCGTGGCTGAAGTCGCGTGCCGAGATGGTCGAGGCGATCGAGCCGGCGGTCAGGTTCTACGAGGAGCCGCCCACCCGCGGGATGCAGGTGCAGACGCCGTACGCCGACCTCTGGCTCAGCGCCGACGAGTGGGCCGAGGCGTTCGGCTCCCCTGCCGCCGGGACCCCGCACAACGAGGCGCGCGACGAGGTCTGGGAGGAGCTGCTGCGGATCCTGGTGGACAAGGCCGCGCTCGACGACGTCCCGGACGACGTGCTCCGCAGGGCGTTGGCACAGGACGAGCAGCTGGTGGATGCGTTCACCCGTGCGTGGCCGCTTGTCGAGCACACCGACCTCGTCGCCGACCTGTGGGCAGTGCCTGCCTACCTGCGGCTGTGCGCTCCGTGGCTCCAGCCCGAACAGGTGCGGAGGCTGCGACGCCCGGAGGGCCAGGCATGGACGGTCTCCGACCTGCCTCTGCTGGACGCAGCACGACGAAGGCTGGGCGACCCGGAGACGTCACGGCGCAGGCGTCGGCACGAGGCTGCGGTCGCCGCGGAGCGCGAGGAGATGGGAAAGGTCGTCGACGACCTGGTGGCGGGTGCACTCGACCTGTTCAGCGGTCGCGAGGCCGACCTCGACGGTGTCGGCGTGGTGACGATGCTGCGTGGCGAGGACCTCCGCAGTGCTCTGGTCGACGAGTCCGCTCTGCCGACCCCCGACCCGGACCTGCTGGCCGGCCCGTTCGCGCACATCGTCGTCGACGAGGCGCAGGAGCTGACCGATGCCGAGTGGCAGATGCTGCTTCAGCGCTGTCCGTCGCGAAGTCTCACCATCGTCGGCGACCGCGCCCAGGCCAGGCACGGTTTCGCCGAGTCGTGGCAGGAGCGGCTCCAGCGGGTCGGGCTCGACCGGGTCGAGCTGGCGTCGCTGAGCATCAACTATCGGACACCTGCCGAGGTGATGGACGAGGCGGAGCCCGTCATCCGTTCCGTCCTCCCGAGCGCCAACGTGCCGACCTCCATCCGCCACAGCGGCGTCCCCGTTCGGCACGGACGAAGGTCGGAGCTGAGGTCGGTCCTCGACGCCTGGCTCGCCGAGCATGCCGACGGCACTGCCTGCGTCGTCGTCGCCCATCGGTCCCAGGACGTGGCGTCCTGTGCGAGCTCCCGCGTCCGGGTGCTGGCTCCGGAGCTGACGAAGGGGCTCGAGTTCGACCTGGTCGTCCTGGTCGACCCCCAGGTCTTCGGCGAGGGCGTCGAAGGAGCGGTCGACCGTTACGTCTCGATGACTCGTGCGACCCAGCAGCTGGTCGTCCTGACCGGTTCGTGAGCCGGTCCCGCGGCGTCCGCCGGTCGCCCGGCAGTGCTCGACTCGCGCTTCCGTGAGGTGCTCGGCAGGCCACCCATCCGCTCCCTGACGCCGAGGAGGCTTTCAGCCGGGCGTTCAAACGGGTGCACGGCCAGGACCCCGCCCCCGGAGGACCGGCCGGAGAGCACACAGACCGGTCCGAGCACAGCAGGTCGAGGAGTCGCGTCAGCAGTTCGCGACGAAGTACGCAGCCCGGCGCCGGGTCCGGCCGGGGAGACGCAGCACAAGTCGCAGGCAGGACCGGGGACCCATGTCGTGGCCGGCGTTCCTCCGCCCGGCAGCCGGGGTGGCGGTCGCAATTCGGTCGTTGAGCTTCAAGGGGAAGAACCTCGCAATCAAGACTCAGGACCTCCTCAGCATGTCGACGAGCAGGCACCACTCGCAATAGTCATTTCCGACTACCGGTGCCTTCTCGGACCGACCCGAGGCGCAGGCCTCGGTCGATCTCGGCCAGTGCCTGGGTCAGCTCCACGGTCGGCGTCCAGCCCCACCGGTGGGCGCGGTCGGTCAGGTAGCGGCCGGTCCAGGCAGCCCCGTCCTCCCACACCGGCTCGACACCAAGAGCACCGGCGACCGTCTCGTAGTAGTCGCGCGCCGTGGCCGGACCTCCGGCCACGTTGACGGCGACGCAGGCTCCTGGGACCGGTCCGCCGGCGGCGTCGGGTGAGGACTGCACACGCCCCGCCGCGAGGTCTGCCGCCAGCGACGTCAGGTCGTCGACGTGCACCCATGGGAAGGTCTGCGAGGGGACCACGCGGCGCGACTCCTCGTCCTCGCGCATCCGGGCCGGCCGCAGCGAGTTCCAGACCGAGGTCTCACCCGGGCCCAGGATCGCCGGCGGACGGAGCAGGACGCGGCTGATCCCGTCCACCTCGGCGAGTGCCGCATCGGTGTCACGCTTCGTGACGGCGTAGGCATCCGCGTCGTCGCCCACCAGGGGTGACGCCTCGTCGACGTCACCCGTGCCTGGTGACCGCTCGTAGACGGCCGCGGTCGACACGTGCACCAGGCGCTCGACCCCGGCGTCGCGGGCAGCGCGGGCGATGACCGGCGTCCCCTCGACCCCGATCCGGCGCTGGTTCTCCAGGTCCGTTCCCATCGGGTGCACGGTGGTCACCAGGGCGGCTGCGCCCTCGACGGCCGCGGCCGCGAGGTCGGGGTCGTAGAACGTGCCGACCCACTCCTCGACACCGGCGAGCACCGGCGCGGTCCCTGGACGCCGTACGACGGCCCGCACGCGGGCACCGCGTTCCACCAGGGCCGAGCAGGCGCGCAGCCCGACGAAGCCGTTGGCGCCGGTCACCACCACGATCGGCGACGTTGCGTTGCTGGACTCAGTCATGGGCACACCTTCGCACGAGCAGCAAGGCCGGACCGAACCCGCCGTCGGGGACCGTGGACGTGGCTCGCAGCGCGGCTGACCCGTACCCTCGACGTCGAGGACCTATCCGGGAGGCGATCGTGGCGACGACGTACAAGGACCGCTGGATCGAGTGCACCGACGACGAGCTCGTGGTTCGCGGCTACTACTTCCCCTGGGGCACCAAGCGGATCCGCTACACCGACATCCGTTCGGTGCGCCCTGTCCAGCTCGGTGCGCTCCGAGGACGCGGACGGGTGTGGGGTACGGCGAACCCGGGGTACTGGGCGAGCCTCGACCCGGGCCGCCCGCGCAAGCAGACAGGCCTGGTCCTGGACGTCGGAGGCTCGGTCAAGCCCTTCCTCACCCCCGAGGACCCGGCCGCGGTCATCTCCGCGATCACGGCTCACTCCCCCAGCAGCACGGTCGTCGACGACGAGCCACGAGGCCCGATCATCTAGCCCACAGCTCGTGAGGGCCGCCCGGATCCGCGACACCCGCGGATCCGGCGCAGTTCTTGCGTGTCGGCTCGAGTGTGACTATACTCGAACACATGAGCGAGGATCCGGTGCAGGTCACCCCCGCGTGCCTGGCCGGGTGGATCAGGGACCTGGCCCGGGTCGAGCACCCCGACCTGCAGCGGGGCCAGGACGCGGGGTCGGCCGGTATGCGGGACGGTGAGGGGGATGCCGAGCGGGATGCCGAGGATGCTCGGCGGGTGGATGTGTTGCGGGGGTTGGAGGAGCTGAAGTCGGCGGCTGCGGCGGCGCAGGCCCGGGTGGCGGTGGGGTTCGACCGGTCCCGGCGGGCCGCTGCGGCGGCGGCGGGGGTGCCGGTGGGTCGGCAGGGGGCCGGGGTGGCCGCGCAGGTCGGGCTGGCGCGGCGGGACAGCCCGTTTCGTGGGGGAAGGCACCTGGGGTTGGCGCGAGCGCTGGTGGGGGAGATGCCGCACACGTTGGCGGCGTTGACGCGCGGGGAGATCAGTGAGTGGCGGGCCACCTTGGTGGCCCGGGAGACCGGCTGCCTGTCCCGGGCGGACCGGTCCCGGGTGGACGCGGAGCTGGCGGCACGCCCCGGTGGGCTGGCCGGGTGCGGGGACCGGGCGGTGGCCGCGGAGGCGGCCCGGATCGGATACCGGCTCGACCCGTATGCGGTCACCGCCCGGGCCCGTCGCGCCGAGTCCGAGCGGCGGGTCACCTGCCGGCCGGCGCCGGACACGATGGCGGTGCTCAGCGGGCTGCTGCCGGCCCGGCAGGGGATCGCGGTCTACGCGGCACTGGTCCGGGAGGCCGACACCCGCCGCGGCACCGGCGACCCCCGCACCCGGGGCCAGGTGATGGCCGACACCCTGGTCGAACGGGTCACCGGCCAGGCCACCGCCGACGGCGTCCCGGTCGAGATCAACCTGGTGATCACCGACCACGCCCTCCTCGGAAACCGACCGGGAAACCGACCGGGAAACCGACCGGAACAACGCGACGGACAACGCGACGCCGACACCGACACCGATGCCGCCACCGACGGACAAGCCGGTGCGGGCGCCGATGCGGGTGGGGGTGGGGGTGAGGAGCCGGCGTACCTGGAGGGCTACGGCCCGGTGCCCGCGCCGCTGGTCCGCCAGGACCTGCGCGCTCTGCCCGCCGACGTCGAGGTCTGGGTGCGGCGGCTCTACACCCATCCCGGCAGCGGGGTGCTGGTGACCACCGACTCGACCCGCCGGGTCTTCACCGGCACCCTGCGCCGGCTGCTGATCCTGCGTGACCAGCAGTGCCGAACTCCTTGGTGTGACGCACCGATCCGGCACATCGACCATCCTGTTCCGGTGGCCCGCGGTGGCTCCACCAGCACCAGCAACGCCCAAGGACTCTGCGAGGCGTGCAACTACACCAAGGAAGCCGACGGCTGGAGCGCCACCCCGCACCCCGACGGCACCGTGGAGACCCGCACCCCCACCGGACACCGCTACCTCAGCCGACCCCCACCCCAACCCGGCACCCAGCTCCAGCCTCAGTCCCAGCCCCCGCCCGTGCCCCAGCCCCCGCCCCAGCCCGTGCCCCGGCCCGTGCTCGAGGCCCAGCCCCAGCCCCTGCCGGCCACCCAGAAGCCCGGCCGGCTCGACCTCTACTTCCCCGACACCACCCTGGCCGCCTGACAGGTCGGCTGGCCCCCCCGGGCACGGACCTCACCTGGGCCTCGGAACTCCGGCGCCTGGTCAGCCTCTCGCGAAGACGGGTCAACCGACGTGGCTGTCCTGCGTGGTTCGCATCGTCCGGACGGCCCGCTGGACGTCCTCGTCCACCAGGTCCGCATGCAGCGCGATGGCGGCGGCGGATCCCTGCCCGGCGGCCGTGATCACCTGGGCGCGTGGGTCAGCCGCGTTCCCGGCGACCCACACCCCCGGCACACTGGTCCGGCCGGTCATGTCGGCCGCGACCCAGCCCTTGTCATCGACCCTGCACCCCAGCCCGACGAGCAGCTGGTTGTCGGGCACCAGGACCGGGCGCACGAAGACCGCAGATCGGCGAACGACGGTCCCGTCCTCGATCTCGAGGCCGCACAGCTCGTCATCCTGGATCACGAGCCTGGTGACCCGACCTGCTGCCACGCCGATGCCCCGGGCGGCCAGGCGCTCACAGTCCTCCGCGGTCGGGTCGTCGGTGTGCGGGAAGTACACGACGTCCGAGGACCACTGACGCACCAGGAGCGCGTGCTGTACGGCGTCAGGCGTTCCGCCGAGCACCCCGAGCGGACGGTCGCGGACCTCGTAGCCGTGGCAGTAGGGGCAGTGCAGGAGGTCGCGACCCCAGCGCTCGCGGACACCCGGGATGTCGGGCAGCTGGTCCCGCAGCCCGGTGGCGACCACCAGCCGTCGGGCGCTCAGCCGGGTGCCGTCCTCGAGGTCCACATCGAACCGCCCTTCGGTGCCCTGCTCCACCCCGGCCACGGTGCCGGCGAGCAGGCGAGCGCCATACCCCTGCACCTCCTCGCGGCCCAGCCTCAGCAGGTCCTTCGGGGGCATGCCGTCGCGGGACAGGAATCCCTGCATGTGCGCTGCGGGTGAGTTCCGTGGTGCGCCTGCGTCCACGACCGCCACGGTGCGACGCGCCCGGGACAGCACCAGCGCTGCTGACAGCCCTGCAGCTCCGCCCCCGACCACCACGACCTCGACGTCGTTCTCGGATGTGTTCATGTCGGCGACCCTGCTCCCGTTCATCCACGGCGACAACCGTTGTTGCCAATGTCGGGAAACCCGGCTGCAATGAGGCATGGAGCGCACGACGCCGATCACCGCGACACTCGACCAGGTCGGGGCACGACTCAAACGGGTCCGCTCACAGCGCGGGATCACCCTGACTGCCCTGTCGACGGCGACGGGCATCTCGAAGAGCACCCTCTCCCGTCTGGAGACCGGTCAGCGTCGACCGAGCCTCGAGCTTCTGCTCCCGCTCGCGCAGGGATACCGCGTGCCACTGGACGACCTCGTCGGCGCTCCCGACGTCGGCGACCCCCGGATCCGCCTCAAGCCCCGGCGGGTGCACGGTCGCACCGTGCTCCCCCTGACCCGGGACCCTGGCGGTGTGCAGGCCTGGAAGATCGTCATCCCCGCCGGGCAGTCGGAGCCGGACCCGCGAGCGCACGAAGGATACGAGTGGCTCTACGTGCTGTCCGGTCGGATGCGGCTCATCCTCGGCGACCGGGACCTGGTCCTCGGCATCGGCGAGGTGGCGGAGTTCGACACCACCGTGCCGCACTGGTTCGGCAGCACGGGTGCAGGGCCTGCGGAGGTGCTCAGCCTGTTCGGGAGGCCTGGTGAGCGCATGCATGTCGGGGCCGGATCGGGGGCAGCGAACGGCGCGAGCCCGTGAGACGGCTTCCGTGCGCTGCGCCCCGCCGGTACGTTTCCTGTGCACGCAGCGTCAACGCCGAGGAGCTCCCGTGACCGACCTGCCCTCGCCGCGAGAGCGGTGAGCAGACCGTGAGCCGCGTGCTCGTGACCGGTGGCACCGGCGTCCTCGGCCGACCGACCGTGAAGCAGCTCCTCGCGGCCGGTCACGACGTGCGCGTACTCGCCCGCGGCGGCGCCCCACCCGCGTCTGCCGGCACCGCGGTTCCCGGTCAGGAGCCGACCTGGATCCGTGGCGACGTCCGCGACGGCGGAAGCCTCCAGGGCGCGCTCACCGGCGTGGACGTCGTGGTGCACTGCGCCTCCGACCCGCGCAGTGCCAAGGCTGTCGACGTTGCCGGCACCGAACGACTGGTCGACGCCGCCAGGCAGATCGGTGCACACCTGGTCTACGTGTCGATCGTCGGGGTCGACCGCATCCCATGGAGCTACTACCGCGCCAAGCTGCAGGCAGAGGAGGTCGTGCGGGCCTCAGGGCTGCCACACACCGTGCAGCGGGCCACCCAGTTCCATCCCTTCCTCGCGCAGATGCTGTGGCAGCTCGCGCGCACCCGGGTGATGGCACTGCCTCGCGGCTTCCGGTTCCAGCCCGTCGCCCCAGCGGACCTCGCCTCCCGGCTGGTGGCCCATGTCGAGGGCGGGCCGTGCGGAAGGGCCGACGACTTCGGTGGACCGCAGGTGCTCGACCTTCGCTACCTCGCCCGTTCCTGGCTGCAGGCCACCGCGATGCGACGCACCCTGCTGAGCTTCCCCGTCCCCGGCCGCGTCGGCGCAGCCTTCCGGGCAGGTGCCAACCTCTGTCCCGAGAACACCTGTGGGACCGGGAGCTGGGAGGACTTCCTGCAGGACGTGAGGGCGCGGGCGCTGCCGGTCCGACGCTCAGGCGGGATCCCTCATGCGTGAGCGCCGCCGATGGAGGACCGGTCGCCGTCCAGGGCCGCCTGCATCCGCACCACCTGGCCCGCGGTGAACATCACCATCGCCGCGTCGTCGACGTAGTCCATGTAGTTCATGAACAGGTCACCGTTCGGGGCGTTGTTGCAGGTGACCCGCGGGAAGTCCGGTGCGCCGAAGTTGGGTCCCGCCTGGTTGGGGGTGTCGTCGACGAAGTCGGTGCCGTTGCAGCCCGTGCCGTCGTCGCCCCAGATGTGGTGCAGGTTGAGCCAGTGGCCGATCTCGTGGGTAGCGCTGCGGCCGCCGTCGAACGGCGCCGTCGCGGTGCCGGTCGTCCCGACGGCGGTGTTGAGCAGGACGACCCCGTCCGTCTCGGCCGGCCCGCCCGGGAACTGCGCATAGCCGAGGAGCCCGCCGCCGAGCGTGCAGACCCAGACGTTCAGATAGTCCGCCGACGGCCAGGCGTCCGAGCCTCCGGAGGACGTGTGCTTCACGCCGTCGTCGTCGCTGAACCCGTTGCTCTCCGTCTGCACCCGGACGACCTCGGCGAGCGTGAACTCCACGCGAGCGTCGTCGCACAGTCCGGCGAACACCTCGGGTGCCCGCGACACGTCCTGGTTCGCCTTCCGGAAGTCGGCGTTCAGGACCGTCAGCTGGCTCTGCACCTGCTCGTCGGAGATGTTCTCGCCTTCCAGCCTCCAGACGACGTGGACCACGGTGGGGATGACGGTGACGCCGGTACGACGCGCCGTTCGCCGCCCCAGCCGATGCTCCCAGGCGAAGGTCTCGCTCAGGGACCGGGCAGCCGCATAGCCGGGGACGGTGTCGAGCAGCCGGTGGTGCACTGCCATCGTCCCGCAGCTTCGGCGTTGCGGGGTCTCCTGCCCGGTCGTGGTGGACAAGGCCGCTCCTCACTCAGGGTTCGCCCGGGGGATCGGCCGGGGGATCGGCCGGGGGATCGGCCGGGGATTCGGTCCGGGATCGGCCGGGGGATTCGGCCGGGGCCGCAACGCCAGCCTGCCAGGCTCTTCCGACACCACGTCGAACACGAGCTCGTCGAGGTCTCCGAGTCTCACGTGCAGGCGCCCGTCGATGACCTCCCAGCGGCCCGCGGAGCGGACCGCTCGGTCGTCGGCGCCGGGTGCCCGCCGGCTCGCGGAACCATCCGGGTCGAGCGTCATGAAGGTGCGACCTCGCGCAGGAGGGAGCGGCAGGTCACCGGAACGGAACACCTGGACCCCGGCCTCGTCCTCCTCGTGGACGTGCGCCCAGGTGCCGGCCAGCCGACCGGAGTCCGTAGACGTCATGGTCCTCCCGGGCTCCCTGCAGACGACGAGGGCCTGCCGCCGGTTTGCGACCGCCTGCGCCAACCTCCCGCAGATCCCGGACGTTGACAAGAGCGACGCCACTCTCGCCGGGTCGACGCATCCCGGGTCGCCACTCTCGCCGGGTCGACGCATCCCGGGTCGCCACTCTCGCCGGGTCGACGCATCCCGGGTCGCTCACTCACTCTCGCCGGGTCGGCGCACGCCCGAGCGGGCGCCCCGCGAGGCGACCGCGCGTCTGACCCGCCTGGCTACACTCCTGACGATGGAGGAGAACAAGGCCCGGCGCGTGGTCGACGCCCTGCGCGCCCGAGGCACCAACGCGGACCTGGCGAGGGTCGGCGTCTACCAGTTCGGGGTCAGCATCAGGCTCCCGGACGGACGCGAGGCGACCTGGGACTCCGATGGCACCGCAGCCCTGGAGGCCCAGGTGATGCGCAACGGGATGCTGGTCGGCTACGTCCCGGTCATCGAGGGCTCGGAGAGCTACACCGAGGACCAGGTCATCGACGCCATCCTCCGCACCGACTACGACAAGCCGATCGCCACCCGACGGGCCACCGCACCCCCGCCCGAGGCGCCGCTCCCCCAGCGCGGTGGGCTCTTCCGTCGGTTCAGGGACGGCTTCCGCTACCACTGAGACCACCGCGGCGCACCGTCCGCCCAGCACCGTCAGCCCAGCACCGTGCCAGCCCTAGCCCACCGTCAGCCCAGCACCGTCAGCCCAGCACCGTCCACCCCGAACGTCCACCCGGGTCTCCCGGGGTCGGGCCAGGGCTGTGCCCGATGTGAAATCAGCCTGCGAGCCTGCAGAGTGGGACCTGTGAGGGAGACGCCCTCCACCGGTCCTACAGAGGAGTGCCACCACCATGAACGACATCCAGCAGAGCTTCGCCCAGCAGGGCCTGGTCCGGCCGCAGGGCACGCGCGTCCTGGGCGGTGTCTGCGCCGGTCTCGGGCGCCGCTTCGGCATCGGTCCCTGGATGGCACGGCTGCTCTTCGTGCTGCTGCTGATGGTCATCCCCGGCAGCCAGATCCTGGTGTACCCGATCCTGTGGATCCTGATGCCGTCCGAGCAGGTGGCCGACTACCACCCGATGCAGAGCCCGCCCGGCTCGGCTGCCTAGCACGGGGCACCGCTGCCCGGCACGGGCCACCACCGCGGGCGCGGAGGAAGCGGCCTACTCGCTGTAGCTGAGCTCGCAGAGGTCGCAGCGGTACTCAGCGAACTGCGTGCCCCGCTCCCCCGGGACCCGTCGCCAGGCGTGGTCGTGCTCGGTCACCTGCGGTGCCGCGGCGGCCGCTGACGAGCTCTTGCAGTCGGCCGCCGGCTGGGCCGGGATCCGGACGGAGCCGAGCAGTCGAACCACGTGTCAGTCCCTTCCCGGTGCGGCAGCTCTGGACGAGTCGCGTGAGCCGAGTCGATCACGGCCCCCGGTCGGCGTCCTGGTTTCCCCTCATCCCCCCGGGACTGGTCTAGCGGACGCGACTTCTGGGAGGTCCTACACTCAGGTCGTGGCTGGATCTCTCCTGGGCAACGCCGTTCGCCGGGTCGAGGACCCGGACCTGCTCCGAGGACAGGGCGTCTTCGTCGACAACCTGCGGCCCCCGGGGGTGCTGTTCGCCGCGTTCGTCCGGTCCCCCTACGCACATGCCCTCCTCGGCAGCGTCGACACCTCCGAGGCCGCAGCGGCTCCCGGGGTGGTGGCCGTCTACTCGGCGGCCGACCTGGGGCTGGCGCCCAGCTTCCCCTTCTTCGCGACCAACCCGCGCTGCGCGCGACCGCCTCTGGCTGACAGCAGGGTCCGGTTCGTCGGTGAGGCGGTCGCGGTCGTCGTCGCCGAGACCCGGGCACAGGCGGTGGACGCGACCGAGCTGGTCGACGTCGACTACGACCCGCTGGAGGTGGTCGTCGACCCGGAGGCGGCTCTCGCGCCGGGGGCTGCACTGCAGTTCGACGACGTGCCCGCCAACATCGCGCACGGCGAGCGCAGCGCCGACGGCGACGCCCTGGCCGGGTCGGCGCACGTCGTACGCCTCCGGATGGAGAACCAGCGCCTCGCCGTCGCACCCATGGAGGGCAATGCCCTCCTGGTGACCCCGGGTGGTCCCGACGACGACCACGACCTGACCGTGCACATGGCCACGCAGATGCCGCACGTCGCCCGGTCGATGCTGGCCAAGGCGTTCGAGCTCGAGGAGGAACGCGTGCGCGTCGTCGCCCCGCACGTGGGCGGAGCCTTCGGCGGCAAGGCGGGGGTGCCCTCCGAGCACCTGGTGCTGACCGCGGCGGCGCTGCGTCTGGGACGTCCGGTGTCCTGGGCGGAGACCCGCTCCGAGGCGATGCTGTCGATGCACGGCCGGGGCCAGGTGCAGTACGCCGAGCTGGGGCTCGACGAGGAGGGCCGGATCACCGGTCTGCGCTGCCGGGTGGTCGGCGACTGCGGGGCCTATGCGGGCTTCGGCGGAATGCTGGCCATCGGACCGACGTACACGATGTCGACCGGGGTCTACGAGGTGCCGCGCCTGGAGTACGCCGCCGTCGCCGCACTGACCAACACCAGCCCGGTCGGCGCCTTCAGGGGAGCGGGACGCCCGGAGGCCGCCGCCATGCTCGAACGGCTGGTGGACCTCGCGGCCGACGAGCTCGGCCTGGACCCGGCGGAGATCCGGCGGCGCAACCTGCTCGCGCCCGAGGCGTTCCCCTACACCACCCGGTCGGGCGCGAGCTACGACACCGGTGACTACGGGCGCGCGCTCGACGAGGCGCTCCGGATCGCCGGCTACGACGGCCTGCTGGCAGAGCAGGCGCTCCGCCGGGAGCGCGGCGACTCCACGCTGCTCGGCATCGGGATGTCCTGCTACGTCGAGGTGACCGGCGGTGGCGCCGGGGAGTACGGCGACGTGGTCGTCGCCACGGACGGCACGGTGACGGTCCGCGCCGGGACCTCCGCCCACGGCCAGGGGCACGCCACCTCCTTCAGCATGATCGTCGCCGACCGACTCGGGGTCCCGATGGAGTCGGTCAGGTTCGAGCAGTCGGACACCGCGATCGTGCCGCGCGGCAGCGGCACCGGCGGCTCCCGGTCGCTGCAGCTCGGCGGCAGTGCGGTCAGCGGAGCCGCCGACGAGGTCCTGGAGCGGGGCCGCCGGCTCGCGGCCGGGCTCCTGGAGGCCGGCCCCGAGGACCTCGAGGTCGCGGACGGCGCTTTCCGCGTCGTGGTGTCCCGGGGGCGACCGTCTCCTGGGCCGACGTCGCCGTCGCCGCGGCTGCCGACGGCGGCCCGCTGCGCGCCCAGCACGACTTCGTCGCCACCGGTTCGACCTTCCCCTTCGGTGCGCACGTGGCCGTGGTCGAGGTGGACACCGAGACCGGCCTGGTGACGCCCCTGCGCCATGTCGCCGTCGACGACTGCGGACGGGTCCTCAACCCGCTCCTGGTCGCCGGCCAGCAGATGGGCGGGGTCGCCCAGGGCGTCGCCCAGGCGCTGTGGGAGGAGTTCTGCTACGACAGCGAGGGCCAGCCGGTCACCTCGACCTTCGCCGACTACGCGATCCCGGCGGCCACCGAGATCCCGCCGATGACGCTCGCCAACACCGTCACCGAGACGCCTCGCAACCCCCTCGGCGCGAAGGGGATCGGGGAGTCGGCGACGGTCGGGTCCACTCCCGCCGTCCAGAACGCCGTGGTGGACGCCCTGAGCCACCTCGGTGTCCGGCACCTCGACATGCCCCTCAAGCCCGACCGGATCGTCGCAGCACTCCAGGCGGCGCGAGCCGGCCGGCTCCCGGACCCCTGGCGGGAGCCGCCGCAGGCGTTCGAGGGACTCCCCGTGCGCTCGTCGGCCGCCGCCGAGGAGGCCGCGAACATCTGACGCCGCCCGGTCGCCCGGCCGGTGCTGGTCAGGCTCGAGACCTGCGGGCTGTGCCACACCGAGTCACCGGTGGTCGTCGGGGTACACCATGGACGGCGGCTACGCGGACTACGCGATCGACGCCCGTGGCGACCAGCAGGCCGAGACCGACGCCCTGGGTGGGGTCGACATCGCCGTCGTCACCGTCCCCTCCCCCGCCGCGATGCAGGCCGCACACGCGTCCCTGAACCCGAACGGCCGTCTCGTCCTGGTCGGCCTGCCCGCCGACAACCGTCTCGTGCTGCCGGTGTTCGAGACCGTCCTGCGAGGCATCTCCGTGATCGGCTCCCTGGTCGGCACCCGCAACGACCTCACCGAGTGCTTCGACATGCACGCGCAGGGACGCACCCGGGTGGTCGCCGAGACCCGCCGGCTCGAGGACGTGAACGACTGCTTCGAGGACGTCCTGGCAGGCCGGGTGCCGGCGCGGCTGGTCTTCGACCTCACCTGACGTCGCCTGCCTCGAGGGGCGCGGCCGGTCAGGACTCCGGGTCGTGGAGGTGGTCGCGCGCCCACAGGGCGGCGCTCGTGCGATCGCTCACGCCGAGCTGCGAGAACACCCGGCCGAGGTGCGCTTTCACGGTGCGCTCACTGATTCCCAGCGCCCGGCCGACCTGCTTGTTGGCCAGACCTCGGGCGACGAGCCGGAGAACCTCCACCTCCCGGGGCGTCATCGCGTCCTCCGGCCTGCGCGACGCCCGGTCCGGCAGGAGGGCCCGGGCCACGCGGGGGTCGAGGGGCGCATGCCCGGCAGCTGCAGCTCGGACGGCGCTCAGCAGGTCCGCCGGCTCGCAGTCCTTGAGCTGGTAGCCCACCGCCCCGGCGGCGAGCGCGTCGTTGACCCGGTCCCGGTCCGAGAACGAGGTCAGCACCACCACCTTGACGTCGGGCTGGGCGGCCACGATGCGCCGGGTGGCCTCGACACCGTCGAGCACCGGCATGGACAGGTCCATCAGCACCACGTCAGGCGACTGCCGGGCGGAGGCCTCGACCGCCTCCGCGCCGTCAGCGGCCTGGCCGACCACCAGCAGGTCGGCGGTCGCCCCCAGCAGCGCGGCCAGGCCGGCGCGCACCATGTGGTGGTCATCGACCAGCAGCACCCGGATCACCGCTGACCCCGCCCGTCCCGGCGCTCGAGCGTGAGGCGCCAGCGCGTACCGCGACCCGGTGCCGACGCCACCTGGAGACTGCCCTCGCCGGAGGAGACCAGGTCGGCCATCAGCTGCAGACCGAAGTGACCCGGCTCCGGGTCCGCCAGCACCGCGTCGACGTCGAAGCCGCGCCCGTCGTCGGACACGTCGAGCACGACCGCATCCGGATGACGATGCAGGGCGACGACGGCGGTGCCGGCCCCCGCATGACGCGCCGAGTTCCGCAGCGCCTCCTGTGCGACCCGGAACACCAGCCGCTGCTGGTCGGGGCCGAGCTCGAGGTCCGGCTCCGCGTCCGCGTCGAGGCGCACGTCCAGGTCGGGTGTGCGCGTGGTCTGCACGAGATCCGCCAGCGCGGCCACCAGGCCGGCCCGGGACAGGCTCGGCGGGTAGATCTCGACCAGCAGGGACCGAAGGGCGCCGATGCTGGTCCGCACCGACGTGGACACCGTTCCCAGCTCCTCGACCAGGTCAGCACGCCCGGTCGACCCGGCGCGCGCTGTAGCACCCGCCACCACGAACGAAGCGGCGGCCAGGTCCTGCACCGGACCGTCGTGCAGGCTGGCGGCGATCCGGCGACGCTCGGCGGCCGACGCCTCGACGGCGCGCTGCAGCAGCAGCTCGCGCTGGCGCTGGGACCGGCGCACCCGTGAGAGCAGGTGCCACACCAGCGGTGCGACGAGGACCACGAACAGCAGCAGGCTGGTCAGTGTCAGCCCCGCGAACCCGCGCCAGAGCTGTCCGGTGCGCCGGCTGACCGCGTCGTACGGCGTGTAGATCTCGAAGAGGGCCTCACGACCACTCGGGGTCCACACGGGCCGGTAGACCTCGACCAGCTTGTCACCGGCAGCACGGTCGAAGGTGTTCTCGTCGCGGTCCAGGCCCGAGATCTCCGCCTCGGTCCGCGGATCGGCGAGGACCGCCTTCTGCGGTGGGTCCAGGGTGAAGGTCCGGCCGATCAGCCCGGGCTCGTCGGCGTACAGCACCTCGCCTCGCGGAGACCACAGCTTGACGCGCACCACCGATTCGCCGAGGACCCGGTCGCGGATCACCCGGTCGAACCTCCGGCGGGCTCCGGGGTCACCGGCGAGCAGACGGTCGCTCAGCGCGGGCTGCACGACGGTCTCGGCGAGCACGTCGGCGATCGTGGCGGCGTCGTTGACCGCCTCCCTCTCGGCGAGGCGACGCGCGGCGAGGGCGCCTCCGACCGTCACCGCGGCCAGCACCACCACGATGCCCACGACGAGCCGGGTGACGACCCGGCGGCTGCCGAACGGCTCCTCGGGTGCCAGAGCAGAGTGCGGCGCCCCGACGGGAGTCCACGGCGGCTCGTCGCCGGCCGGTGGACGACCGGCAGATACGCCGTACTCCCCGGTGGTGCTGCCTGTCGGTGCGTCACCCATCACGACGAGCGGCTGTGTGGGCTCAGTCGTCGGATCCGTGGCCACTCGACCTCCCGCCGTGGTCGGCGCCCGGCTCGTGGTTGCCGTGGTCCCCACCCGAGTCGTCAGCCGAGTCGCGCCCGGACCGTCGGCCGTGGTCGTCAGCCCGTGGGCCCGTGGAGTGAGTGGGCACCGGCGAGAGGGTGCCGCCGGGACTGGCACTGGGACTGCCACTGGGGCTGGTGCTGGGGCTGGTGCTCGACGTGGGTTGCCCGGTCGACGCCGACGACGGCACCCGCACGGGCACGTCCTTGGAGAACGACGCGTTGCCCCACAACCCGAGCACCGCCGGCACGAGGGCGAGAGCGACGGCGGCGATGTAGACGTGGATGCGCTTCAAGGGTTCGTCCTTCCGAGGTCATTGTCGCCGACGGGAGCCGACGGCGTGCGCAAGTGCGGGTCAGCGGACATGGCGCAGGGATGCCGTGCAGCGCTCGCCGCTCCTCACGTTGCGGGCCACCGCCCTGATGCGGTCGGCGCCGGGCCGGTCCACGATCTTCCTCTCGATCTCGAAGGATCCGCTGCGCCCTCCGGTCACCCGGGACCCTGCGAGGAACCGGTGGCCGTTGTCGGACATCGACACGTTCCACCTCTGGCCGGACCGGTTGGAGTCGATCTCCAGCTCGACCTCGAGCCGCCCGTCGTCCTGCTTGGCCTTGAGCCTCCAGTCCGTGGTCGCCGAGCAGCTGCCGCTGACGCGCTGCGCGTGGTCGTCGCCGCCCGAGGCGGTGGCCGCTCCGGTGCCGGACCCGACGAGGACCACGGCCACCAGGCCGGTGGCGAGGGAGCGGCGGGTGGTGAGGTGTCGCATGAGGTGGTCCTCCTCGTGATGAGCCGGCTGGTCCGGCGTTGTCACCACCCTGCGGTGACAGGGGTACGGCGCACCATCGGGCGATGGTCGTAGTACCTCACTGGACTGGCATAGTCAGGGGTCCCCCGGCGCCGGAGGGCGAAGGGAGGAGGGCCGAGCTGACCGAGCAGAGCTGGAAGCCGCTGTTCCGCGCGCCGACCTCGACCGTCACCAAGGTGCTGCGGAGTCCCGCGTTCCTGCGCGCCCGCGAACGCTCGGCCGACCTGGTCGAGAGCCCCGCCGAGCTCAGGGGCCTGGCGGACCAGGTCGAGGCCCTGGACCACCTGAACGCGCCCCTCGCCGCTGTGGCGGACCGGGTCTTCGCCGCCGTCCGGTTCCTGCGCGCCACAGCAGACCGGATCGAGGACCCGAGTGGTACCTCGGGTGAAGCGGCCGAGGCTCCGTCCGCGGGCTCAGCGGCGCGGCAGCGGCTGGTGGTGGCCGGCCTGGTCTACCTGGTGACGCCGGACGACCTGGTCCCGGACTTCCGGCCCGGCGGCTACATCGACGACGTGCTGCTGCTGAGCTGGGTCTTCGGTGCCGCCGTCAACGAGCTGGCGCCCTATCTGGACGACGGGACCACCGAGGGCTCCTGAAGGCCGCCCTCGCAGGCCCTGTCGGCCGGTTGGCTCGTGGTGAGGCACCCCACCTTCGACCCATGCGCGGCTCATGCTCGACTCGCCCGCCTCTGTCGAGGGGGGCGCGGGGTGTCGGGGCCGGTGTAACCCTCCTAGGATCGGGCATGACGCTCATGTGGGCTTCGACACATGACGGAGCCCGCAACGCCCGACGACGTGCCCTGCGTCTGACGAGACCCACAACGGCTAGCCCTATGGAGGCCCCCATGACAGTTCTCGACCCCTCGCCCGACGAACGGTCCTCAGTGATGGCGGGGAGCAAGCTCTCCGGCCGGGTGGCCCTGGTCACCGGTGGGACCCGCGGCATCGGGGCCGCCATCTCCCGCAGCCTCGCCAGCCAGGGCGCGTCCGTCGCCGCGGGCTACAGCGGCAACACGGAGAAGGCCGAGGCGTTCCTCAAGGAGTTCGAGGCGGACTTCGGCGGTGACGCCCACGCGACTATCCACCGGGGCAACGTGTCCAAGCCCGAGGACTGCCGTCGGACGGTCGAGGAGGTGCTGGAGCAGCACGGCCGGCTGGACATCCTGGTCAACAACGCCGGGATCACCATGGACAAGATGGCCATGCAGATGACGGCCGAGGAATGGGACACCGTGCTCGCGGTGAACCTGTCCGGGTCGTTCTACATGGCCCAGCCGGCGCTGGAGCACATGGTCGAGCGTGGCACCGGACGCATCATCTTCGTCTCCTCGGTGATCGGCGAGACCGGCAACATCGGCCAGGCGAACTACGCCGCCTCGAAGGCCGGGATGCTCGGACTCACCAAGACGCTCGCCAGGGAGGCGGCGTTCATCCTGAAGAGGAACGGCAAGCTCGACGAGGACAGCCTCGGGATCACCGTCAACACCGTCACCCCGGGCTACGTGGCGACGGAGATGGTCGAGAAGATCCCCGAGAAGGTGCTCGACCGGATCACCGGCCAGATCCCGCTGAACCGGCTGTGCCGTCCCGAGGAGATCGCCCGGGTCGTCCACTTCCTGGCCGCGGACGCCTCGGCCTACATCACCGGCCAGGTCTGGGGGGTCAACGGCGGCCTGGACATGTAGGCCCGTCGACCCGCCGGGCGACCCGCCCGTCGACCCATCGGCGCGGTTGCTTGACTTGCCAAGCGGTTGATTCGGATACTGAGCAGGTGCCCGGTGCCTCAGAAAAAGTCGCGGACGACCCGCGACGCGTGCTGGGCGGCTTCATCAGGGCTCGGCGCCAGATGGCCAACCTGTCCCTGCGGCAGCTGTCCGCACTCGCCGAGGTGTCCAACCCCTACCTCAGCCAGATCGAGCGCGGGCTGCACGCGCCCTCCGTGCGGGTGCTCACCTCGATCGCCCGAGCACTGGACCTGTCCGCCGAGACGCTGTTCGAGCAGGCGGGTCTGGTCGCCGGCACGGATAGACTGGACCAGCCCACCGAGTCCGCGATCCGGTCGGACCGGCGGCTCACGAGCTCGCAGCAACGAGCCCTGCTCACGGTCTACCGCAGCTATGTCGATGAGTTCACCGATCACCAGTCCTGAGCACGACCCGACGGCGGCAGCGCCGCGGCGAACCGCACCACCCCTGCCGCATAGGAGAAGTCGATGAAGCCAGAAGAAGACAGCACCCGCTCCTCTCGTCCCGCGATCCTGGAGCGCCTCGGCGTGGCCGAGGACCCGCTGATCAGCGCCGACCCGGTATCGTTCCTGCGCGCCCTGGTCTCGGCGGCCGGGGGCCTGGCCAAGAACCCCACCGGGACGGCCGCGGCCAACGTCCGGCTGCTGATCGGCCTGCTGGCCGCCGTGCGGGCCGCCGCGGGACGCACGGTCGGACGGGACAGCGAGGGCCCGGTGTCCCCGGTGAAGGGCGACAAGCGGTTCAACGACCTGGCCTACGCCGAGAACCCGCTGTACTTCCTCCTGCAGCAGCAGTACCTCCTGACCAACCAGCTGGTCGAGGAGCTTCTGGACGCGGCACGGCTGGAGGCCGGCAAGGACGTGAAGGCGCGGTTCGCCGCGAAGTTCATGCTGGACATGCTCAGCCCCACCAA
Source organism: uncultured Actinomycetota bacterium (assembly GCA_963837995.1). Classification (GTDB taxonomy): domain Bacteria; phylum Actinomycetota; class Actinomycetes; order Propionibacteriales; family Nocardioidaceae; genus Nocardioides_B. Next base: position 42,673 of record CAWIPS010000011.1, on the reverse strand, counting down.
CACGCTCGCCGGCAACCCGGCCGCGATCCGTCAGGCGTTCGACACCGGCGGCAAGAGCGTGGTGCGAGGCCTGCGGAACATGGTCGACGACATCCGGCACAACGGCGGCTGGCCCTCCCAGGTGGACACCACCGGGTTCGAGGTCGGGGTCAACATGGCGGCCACGCCGGGGGCGGTGGTCTACCGCAGCGACCTGATCGAGCTGATCCAGTACGAACCCCAGGTCAAGCGCGTGCACTCGGTGCCGCTGCTGTTCTGCCCGCCGTGGATCAACAAGTACTACATCATGGATCTCGCGCCCGACAAGAGCCTCATCGAGTGGGCCGTCAAGCACGGCCACACCTGCTTCGCGATCAGCTACCGCAACCCGGACGCCTCGATGCGCGACCTGGGGTTCGTGGACTACCTCAAGCAGGGCCCGCTCGACGCGGTCCGCGTGGTGCGGGAGATCACCGGCTCCGAGGAGGTGAACACCGTCTCGGTGTGCCTGGGCGGCACGATGGGTGCCATCGCCCTGGCCCACAACGCCGCGATCGGTGACAGCTCCATCAAGTCGGCCACCTTCCTCAACACCCACACCGACTTCACCACCCAGGGCACGCTCGGCGTGTTCACCGACGAGGCGACCATCAGGGGCCTCGAGCGCAAGATGGCCAAGCGCGGATTCCTCGACTCCGAGCAGATGGCCCACACGTTCGACGCGCTGCGCGCCAACGACCTGGTGTTCTCCTACGTCGCCAACAACTGGCTGATGGGCAAGAAGCCGCCGGCCTTCGACCTGCTGGTGTGGAACAAGGACAGCACCCGGATGCCCGCCAAGATGCACTCGGAGTACCTCCGCTCGTGCTTCTTGAACAACGAGTTCGCCAGGGGCGAGTTCGAGGTGGACGGCCAGAAGGTGGACCCCGGCAAGGTCGAGGTCGACACCTACGTGCTGTCCGCGGTCGACGACCACATCGTCCCCTGGGTGTCGGGCTACAAGACGACCCAGCTGCTGGGCGGCCGCAACCGCTTCGTGCTCAGCACGTCCGGCCACATCGCCGGCATCGTCAACCCGCCCAGCCCCAAGGCGAAGCACTGGGTCAACGAGAAGAGCCTGCCGACCGACCCGCTGGAGTGGAAGGACGGTGCCGAGCTGCGCGACGGCACCTGGTGGGAGGACTGGGCCACCTGGATCCAGGGTCAGGGCGGCCCCAAGGTCGCCGCGCCCACGCAGCTCGGCAGCAAGGTGCACCCACCGATCGAGGCCGCCCCGGGCAGCTACGTCCGCACCCGGGCTTGACCACACCCGGACGGTCGACGTACGACGCTCAGCTGAGGGTGGTGCGCGGCCTCCGGGTCCGGGTGCGCGTGCACGAGGGGTCCGGGTCCCCCTTGCTGCTGCTGAACGGGCTGACCCGGCCGCAGGAGAGCTGGAGCCGGGTCGTCGACCTGATGCCGCACCGCACGATCATCACCTACGACGCTCCCGGGGTCGGCGGCAGCGCGGCACCGGTCTGGCCGGTCACGGTGTCCCTGCTGGCCGGCGTCGCAGCATCCGTGCTGGACCGGTGCGAGGTCGACACGGTCGACCTGCTCGGCTTCTCCCACGGTGGCGCCGTGGCCCAGCAGCTGGCCGTGGCCCATCCCGGCCGGGTGCGCCGCCTGGTCCTGGTGTCCACGTCCTGCGGCGTGGGGGCCACCGTGAGCGGACGGTCCGCCTGGCATCCCGGCACGTGGGACGGAGGCCCGTGGCCCCGACCGGGCCTGCGGGGGGTGATGTGGAACTCCCTCGCCATCTCGACGTGGAGCAGCATCCCGTTCCTGGGCGGGATCTCGGCGCCCACCCTGGTCGTCTGCGGGGCCTATGACCGCATCGTCCCGCCGGTCAACAGTGCACTCCTGGCGCGCCGGATCCCGGACTCCCGGCTCGTCACGCTCGCCGCGGGTCACGACCTGCAGCGACCCGCCCCGGCCGGGGCGCTGGTCGCGGTGGCCGACCCGTTCCTGGACGAGCGCGTCGGCGCGGAACCGGCGCCGGTCGCCGGCTGAGGCCGCCCGGCGCACTCGGGAGTGGAGATCGACGTACTCGCGAGTAGAAATCGCCGTGATGGGCACCACATCTCGTCTAGCGCTTGCTAGACTGCATCTAGCACCACGGGGCCCACCCGGGCCCCGCCAGGAGCAGAGAGGCAGGGTCGCGGTGACCAGGAGGCCACGAGAGCGGACCAACGAGGCGTTCGGCGCCTATGTCCGCAGCCAGCGCCAGCTCGCCCGGCTCAGCCTGCGGCAGGCGGCCGCGATGGCCCGGATCTCCAACCCGTACCTGAGCCAGATCGAGCATGGTCTGGCGCTTCCGTCGGTGACCGTGATCCGAGGCCTCGCCGACGCGCTGCACGTCTCCGCCGAGACACTGCTGCAGCTGGCCGCCGGCATGTCCCGTGCCGACCCGCCCGAGGAGTCGCCCGGACAGTCAGCCGGACAGTCAGCCGGACAGTCAGCCGGACAGTGGCCGCAGGCGGCGGACAGGCGACCGGGCAGCGGGTCGGCCAGTCAGCCACCGAGCGGGCGATCCTGCAGGATCGCCGCCTCGACGACGCCCAGCGGCACGCACTGCTCACGGTCCTCGCGACCTTCCTCGAGGCGTCGAGGACCGGCGAGCCCCCTGACGAGGACGACGGCGCAACACCCACCGCCATCCACGCACCACGCCGTCGGCAGCAGCCGAAGGCGTCACCGAAGGAGAGAGAGGTCCAGGACCATGCCTGAATTGCGTTTCGACGACCGAGTGTGTGTCGTCACCGGTGCCGGAGGCGGACTGGGACGCTCGCACGCGCTCGAGCTCGCTCGTCGCGGAGCGAAGGTCCTGGTCAACGACCTCGGCGGATCACTGGACGGGACGGGCTCCTCGCCGCGGGCGGCGCAGCGGGTGGTCGACGAGATCATCGCCGCGGGCGGGCAGGCCGCCGCCAACTACGACAGCGTGGCCACCGCAGAGGGCGGGCAGGCCATCATCGACTCGGCGCTCGAGGCCTTCGGCCGCGTCGACGTCGTGGTCAACAACGCCGGCATCCTGCGTGACAAGGCGTTCCACAAGATGGACCCGACGATGGTCGACGCCGTGATCGACGTACACCTCAAGGGTGCCTTCTACGTCAGCCAGCCGGCCTTCCGGCTGATGCGCGAGCAGGGCTACGGCCGGATCATCAGCACCAGCTCCGCCTCGGGACTGTTCGGCAACTTCGGGCAGGCCAACTACGGTGCGGCCAAGGCCGGACTGGCGGGTCTGACCCGGGTGCTGGCCATCGAGGGCGCCGGGCACGGCATCAAGGCCAACGCGATCGCCCCGGTCGCGTCCACCCGGATGACCGAGGACCTGCTCGGCGAGCTGGCCTCCCGGGTCACCCCGGAGACGGTCAGCCCGATCGTGGCCTACCTGGGCCACGAGGACTGCACGGTCAACGGCAACATCTACTCGGTCGCCGGTGGGCGGGTGGCCCGGATCGTCACGGTCGAGACGTCCGGGGTGGTGCTCCCCGAGGTGACGGCGGAGGCGTTCCGCGACCAGGTCGCCGAGATCGAGCAGCCGGGCGCCGGCGGCTACCACGAGCCGGGGTCCCTCGACGCGGAGACCACCATCATCGCGAAGGCGCTGGCCGAGTTCTCCTGAGCGGCCGCTCCGACACGGCACCACCGGCCTCCCGGGCGTCTGCCCGGGAGGCCGGTGGCCGTTCGGGCTAGCCGAACGCGATCTGCACGTTGTCCGCGGACTGCTCCGGCGGCGGCGGCATCGACTCGGAGCCCGCGTCCGACTCCTTGTCGACCGAGGGCTCGCTGACCGAGACAACGGCCGGGTCGATGCGCATCACGGTGTAGCCCGCGACGGCGCCGGCACCGAACCCGGGGGCGAAGACCCGGACCGGCTCCTTGATGACCCCGTCGCGGACGGCGTCGTGGATGGCCAGCGGGATGCTGGCCGACGAGGCGTTCCCGACCTCGCTGATGTTGAAGTACAGGCTGTCCTCGGAGAGGCCGGCGCTCTGCGCGAGCTGCACCACCATGGTCTTGTTGGCCTGGTGCGGCACGATCAGGTCGATGCTGTCCAGCAGCGACTCGGCCTTCTCGTCGGGGTCCGGCAGCGCGCCGAGCTCCTCGATCATCTGCTTGAGGTAGCGACCGGCCAGCGACTTCACCTCGGGTCCGTAGACGGTGATGTTGTTGTCGAACGCCGGGTTGGGCCAGATGATCGAGTTCACCTCGGAGGCCGGGCCGCTGGCGTAGGTCTGCATGTACTCGATGTCGGGCGCGGACCCCTCGGGCGCCACGCCCACCACCAGCGCTGCGGCGCCGTCCCCGAAGATCATCCGCGACGGCCGCACGTTGCCGATCTTGTCCGAGAACTTCTCGGCGCAGACCACCAGCACCGGACGCTCGATCTCCTGCAGGAAGCGCACCGCCTCGGAGAGCCCGTAGGGCAGTCCGGCGCACGCCGCGATCAGGTCGTAGGAGGCGTGCGTCTGGGCGATCCCCAGCTGGCCGGAGATCCAGGTGGCCACCGAGGGGATCAGCTTGGTGCTGGTGCAGGTGCACACGATCACCGCTCCGATGTCCGCGGGGCCGCGCCCGGCGTGCTGGAGCGCGGCCTTGGCCGCCTTCAAGGCCATCTCCTCGAAGCTGCCCGAGGTGTAGAGACGCTGCTCGATCCCGGTCTTGTCGCGGATCTCGTCGGCTGCCATCGGCGACCAGTTGTAGGCGGCGTTGCGGATCAGGTCCTCGTTGCTGCAGACGGTGTCGCCGTGTACGACGGCCAGCGCCTCGATCCGCGGGAGCACCGTGAACTGCTTGCGGACGTTCACCGAGGGGTAGGGCCGCACCGGCGGCGTGGCCTGGGGGGCCGAGGAGCCGTGGGGGCGGGTCTCGCCGCTCTCCAGCCGGCGGAAGAACGCCCGCACCTCCTGGTCGCGGGGGTGGAAGGCGACCACGTAGTCGTCGTCCTTGAGCTCGCCGACCTCCACGAGCTCGGCCTTCTCCCGGTCCCAGGGGTACTGGTTGTGCAGCACCATCGCCCAGCGGTGCAGCGCCTCCAGCTCGGGCGCGTCCTCCGCGCAGTCGATGATGTCGCTGAAGCTGTAGCTGGGATAGTCGGGGTCGTAGTCGTTGAGCCGGAACGTCAGGTTCTTCGGGTTCTCCAGCATCTCCGCGACGGTCGGCTTGACCGCGGTCAGCTCGGTCGCGTGGTGCTTGCGGTGCCCGAACACGTCGAAGAGGATGGTGAAGATGCTGTCCTCCACGTCGGCGTCGAGGGTGGCGGGCAGGGAGTCGTAGGCGCTGCGCACCGCCTCCACCTTGCGGTCCCCCTCCTGCCACGGGGTGAGCACCGGCAGGTAGACGTCGCTGCGCCGGCGTGGCACGTCGGCCCACCGAGTGGGCCGCTTCTCGAACAGGGTGAGCGCGAAGCGGCCGGTCCAGAACATGTTCAGCGCCACGTCGCGCATCAGCTCGTAGCGGCTGGTGTAGCTGCCCGCCTCGACCTTCTCGAGGATGTCGGTGCCGGTGGGGGCCTTGGTCTCGAAGTCGCGGCGGATGACGCTGTCGAGCTGGTCGAGGCTGTCGATGGCGGAGAGGTCGAGCTCGGGGACGAAGTTGGACGGGAAGACGATCCGGTCATGGCTGTTGACGAGGAAGGGCTGCACTGCGGCTCCAGTTCGGTCGAAGACGGGTCGGGCGGTCGGGCGGGTCGGACCCGCGTTAGTTGGTGCTCTCGGACTCGGTCCCCGCGGCCGCGCGGCTGATGCCCCGCTGCACGGCACCGACGAGGTAGGGGCGTAGGTCGCGGGCCGGGATGATCGCGTCGACGGACCCGACGCTGCGTGCCCTCTCGATGTTGTGGATGTTCTCGAACTCCTCGGCCACCTCCCCGAGCTTCTCCGAGCGCACGGAGGTCCGCAGGTCCGCCAGCTCCGCGCGGAGGGCGGCCTGCTGTCCCTCGTCGGCCTCCTTGAGCCGGGCCTCGAGGTCGGTGACACGGGGGTCCTTCGACGTCCGGGAGCTGACGTCCCGGGCGAACACGACGGCCGCGGCCGGCGCACCGCCGATGACGGAGGCGTAGGACCCCTCGATCGCGATCACCTCCATGTTGTCGTTCAGGACACCGGAGAAGACCACGAAGGCACCGCCGTGGTAGCGCGAGACCACGCAGAACACGATCGGCCCGTCGAAGTTGACCATCGCGCGGCCGATCTCGGCGCCGTACTCCAGCTGCCACTTGCGCAGCGACTCCGGTGAGCCGTCGAACCCGGACAGGTTCGCCAGCACCACCAGCGGGCGGTTCCCGCTGGCGGCGTTGATGGCCCGGGCGGTCTTCCTCGACGACTGCGGGAAGAGGGTGCCGGCGGTCCACTGGTCGGGGCCGTCGGTCGGGGTAGGCCCCCCTCCTCGGGATGGGCCGCGACTCGATGCCCAGCATCGCGACGGGGTAGCCGCCGAGGTGGGCGTCGAAGACGACCGTGGTGTCCGCGTCGGCCCAGGCCGCCCAGCGCTCGAGGACGTCGTGGTCCTGGTCGACGACCGCCCGCATCACGGTGCGGATGTCGAAGGCCTTCTTGCGCTCGGGGTTGGCCTCCGAGGACCAGATGTCCCCCACGGTCGTGAAGTCGCTGATCGGGTGGTCGTGCGGGAAGTCCCGGACGTCGCGGTCGATCGGGTCCCTGGTCTCCGCCCGCCGCGGCGAGGACTCCCCGGGGGCGATGTAGGCGTGGTCGTAGTGCGCGAAGAGGACCTCGCAGGCCGCGGTGAGGTTCGGCGCCCAGTACTGCGCCTGGCCGTTGGGGCCCATCACCCGGTCGTAGCCGCCGATGCCGTAGTTGTCCTCCGCAGAGACCCCGCCGGAGTAGTCCAGTGACTGCTTGCCGGTGAGCACCATCGCGCTGTCCGGCGTCATCACCAGGATGCCCTTGGTGTGCATCAGCATCGTCGCCTCGGCGTTCCAGTAGGGCTGCGCCCCGACGTTGATGCCGGTGACGACGACGTTCACCTCGCCGCCGGCCTGGGTGTAGGTGATCAGCCGGCGCAGCACCCGGGACACCCAGTCCATGTTCTCGGTGCCACTGTCCATGGAGATCTTGGCGCCCGAGGACAGCGCGAACCACTCGAGGGGCAGCTTCTGCTGCTCGGCGAGGTCGAGGGCCGCGATCACCATGCTGCACTCCGGCTCCGAGACGGACCCCAGGGCCCTGGTCGGGTCGCCGAACAGCGCCACCCGGGTCATCCCCTCGGGGTAGCGGGGCGTCGGGGTGGTGATCAGGCCGGCCACGATGCCGGCCTTGTTCTGGCCGGGAGGTCGCTCGACCGGCACCAGCCGGGCCTCGTCGTCCAGGTCGTGCTCGACGAAGCTGCCGTCGGGACCGGCGACCTGCTTGGCCAGCTCGTAGGGATACGGTGCGCCCCTCGCCCGCGAGCGCTTCACCTTCTGGGAGTAGACGTCCAGCGGTGCCAACGGCTCGGTGGGCGGGTCGCCCACGGTGACGTCCACACCGGCCGACCCGTTGGTGAAGTGCAGGGCGACGTAGCGCGGGTCCTGGCCGGGCTCACCGGGCACCCGCCCGAGGATCATGATCTCCTCCAGCCCGGCGCCGACGGTGATCGGCGCCAGCGGCCCTCGCGATGCCGCCGATCTCCTCCAGCGGCACCTCGATCATCGGCCACACGTAGAGGAAGACCCGGTTGGCGTCGAGGCGGTCCCGGCGCTGCGCCTGGTGCCGGCGGATGCCGTCCAGGCAGGCGGCCAGGGTGCGCTCGACGGCCGGGAAGCTGACCACCTGCCCCTCCGTGTCGCGCAGCGGCGTGACGTCGCGGACCTCGGCGAGCGCGACCAGGCGCTCGTCGGCCGGGTTGTCCTTGGCCTTCAGCTGGAACAGGTAGGTGTCCTCGGCCGCGGGCAGCCGGGTGCCGTCGAAGTTCTTCAGCCGCCACAGGTCGAGGCGCTGACCGGTCAGCGGGTGCATGTCCCGGATCACCCGCTCCTCGGCGAGGCCGTCCTCACCGGGGCGGAAGGTCACCTGTCGCACGTGGTCGCCGCCGTGGTCGAAGACGGTGACGGTGATCCGTCGGCCGCTGTCGAGCAGGGGTACGTCGCGAAGCGTCTGCAGCAGCGAGGCCGAGAGCTCGTCGGAGTCCGCAGGGGCGTCCTGCCAGGCGACGTACAGGTCGACCACCAGGTTCGTGGGGTCCTCGACTCCCTGGTCAGGGTCCTGGACGAGCTCGGAGGCGGACCGCGCGGTGGCGGGGAGCCCGTCGAAGTCGGTCACGGCGGAGATCAGGTGCAGCCGCTGGCCGCGCAGGTCGAAGCTGCCGGTCACGAACTGGCGGTCCTCACGCAGGAAGGACCGGACGTCCTCCAGCGTGCGGATCTTGTAGTAGCGGCGGGTGAGCGCCTCGAGCAGCGGCTCGTGGCCCCGGCTGTCGGCGACCACCCGGGCGCCGAGCAGCTTCACCGCGGGCTCCGTCAGGCCGGCCACGGCGGCGATGTGCTCGGCGCGGTCCTCGGCCTCCGGATGTGCGTCCAGGTAGTCCAGGTGCTCCTGGATGCCCTGGTAGGCCTCGGCCCGTGCCTGCTTGATCAGCGGCTCCTCGAAGAGCTGGAACCTGACCGTCCGGGCCAGGTCGCCCAACGTCGGGTAGCGGAGCACCGTTGCGTTGACCAGCCGGTCGAGCACCTGGGCGATGGAGTCCCGGCCGGCGCCCTGCACCTCGTCACGGTGCGCCAGCCAGTGCTCGAGCAGGGCCGCGACCACCGGCACGTGGTCCGCCGCCCGCTGCTGGCCCAGGAACAGCCGGTAGACGGCCTGCTCGAGCTGTGGGGTCCGCTCCAGGTCGGTGACCCCGTGGTGCACGAGGGCGCGTGAGAGCCGGGCACGGAAGCTCTCCGGCAGGTCCTCCAGGTCCACGTCCAGGGAGTGCAGGTAGGTGTGGAAGTGCTCGCGAGGGCTGTGCACCTGCTCCTCGGCCGAGCTCTCCTCGTCGGTGGGGCGGTTGCGGGACAGGTCGCAGAGGTCGGCGAAGGTGTTCATCACCCGGATCTCGGCGTCCAGGAGGTCACCGTCGTCGCGACCGGCCTGCTCCAGGGTGGCGACATAGTCCGAGACGAGCGCCATGCCCCGCTTCGCGCTCACGTCGTAGCCGGTGATCAGGGCGCGCAGGGCGGTGAGCATGCGCAGGGCCCGCAGCCGGGGCTCGTCGGCGTCGGTGTCGTCGGCCTCGGTGAACCGGACCGCGGGCGCGTCGGACTCCTCGACCACCCCTTCGGTGTGGTCCATGCGCAGAAGCGGCGCCCCGGCGTCGACCTGGGAGTTGACGACGGCGAGCACCTCGCGGACCACCCCCGCCGCCGGAGCACGCACGGCGGTCTCCATCTTCATGCTCTCCAGCACCACGACCGTGGCGCCGGCCTCCACCTCCTCACCGGTCTGCACGCGCACCGCGACGACGACCGCGGGCGCGGGGGCCCGGATGACGCCGGCATCGTCGTGCACGATCCGGCTGCTGAACCCGTCCACGTCGACGAGGTGGCTGCCGGTGCCGGCCACGCTGCTGACGTCGTGGCGATTGCCCGCGACCACCAGCCGGCTCTCGTGGTCGTTGAGGCGGTCCAGGTCGACGACCGCGACCGCGTCCCCGACCTCCAGGCGGTAGCGCTGCGGACCGACCTGGGAGACGGTGAACGTGTAGCCCCGGCCCTGGTAGGTCAGCTCGACCTTGCGGCCCACCACGTGGCTGGCCCGTGGGCGGCCACCACGCGCCGAGGCCAGGAACGAAGCGCGCTCGAGCGCCTCCTCCGCGTCGTACACGTCGATGGCCACGCTCATCAGTGCGATGTCGGCGTGCTGGGTCGGGGTCTTGGCCAGGTCGGCGCCGACCCGGTCCAGCCACTGGGTGTCCGCCTCGCCGGAGACGACCTCCGGGCGCGCGAGCAGGTCCAGCAGGAAGGACTTGGTGGTGGTGCCTCCCTCGATCAGGACCGTCGTCTCGCGCAGCGCGCACCGCAGCCGGGCCAGGGCCTCGGCGCGGTCGTGGCCCCACGCGATCACCTTGGCGACCATCGAGTCGTAGTCGGGCGGGATGACCTCGCCGGCGTCGATCCCGGTGTCCACCCGGATGCCGGGGCCGGTGGGCAGCCGGAACAGGGAGACCGTGCCCGGGGCCGGCGCGAAGCCCTCGTCGGCGTCCTCCGCGTTGAGCCGCACCTCGATGGCGTGACCGCTGGGGGTCGGGGGCTTCTCGGGCAGCCTCTCCCCCGCTGCCACCAGCAGCTGCAGCTTGACCAGGTCGATCCCGGTGGTGGCCTCGGTGACCGGGTGCTCCACCTGGAGCCGGGTGTTGACCTCCATCAGCGCGAACGTGCGGTCCTCCGGCTGGTAGAGGAACTCCACCGTCCCGGCGCCCCGGTAGCCGGCCGCCGAGACCAGCGCGTTGGACGACTCGCGGAGGTCGTCCTCCTGCTTCGCGTCCAGGACCGGGGAGCTGGACTCCTCGACGAGCTTCTGGTTGCGCCGCTGGATCGAGCAGTCCCGCACCCCTGGCGCCCAGACGGTCCCGTGCGCGTCGGCGATCACCTGCACCTCGATGTGCCGCCCGCCCGTCACCACGCTCTCCATGAACACGACGGGGTCCCCGAAGGTGCTGGCCGGCCTCCGCCTGGGTGCGCTCGAACGCGCCCTCCAGCTCGTCGGCGGAGCGCACCATCCGGATCCCCCGGCCGCCTCCCCCGCTCCTGGCCTTGAGCATCAGCGGGTAGCCGATGGTCTTGGCGTGGCGTACGGCGTCCTCCGCGCTGTCCACCGGCCCGCCGCTCCACGCGGCCACCGGGACGTTCGTCTTCTCGGCCAGCAGCTTCGCCTCGATCTTGTCCCCGAGGGCTCGCATCGCGTCGGCGGGCGGGCCGACGAAGACCAGCCCCATCCTCTCGCACAGCTCCGCGAAGGCGGGGTCCTCGGCGACGAAGCCCCACCCGACCCACACCGCGTCGGCCCGGCACTCGGTCAGGGCCCGCTCGAGCTCCTGGTGGTCGAGGTAGGGGCTGCTCGCCGAATCCGACTCACGCAGGCAGACCGACTCGTCAGCGGCGCGGACGAACAGCGCCCGCTGCTCGGCCTCGGTGTGCAGGGCGATCACGGAGATGTCGAAGCCGCGCTCCTCGTTGAGCTCCCGGACAGCCCGGATCAGCCGCACCGCGGGCTCGCCCCGGTTGACCACTGCGAGTCGAGTGAACATGTGGTGCCTTTCGTTGCCAGGTTGGTTCGTGTGGTCCTGCGATACCCGAGGCGCTTTACCTTCACACACCGAACGCCCGAGCTCCTGCTGCCGTGCGTCCCCTGATCCTGCACCTCGCGGGCGCCGCCGACTAGGGGCCGTCGACATCTTCGCACCGAAGGGCACCAGCGGGCACCAGGGCCCGACTGACGGGCACCCGGCTGTGGCACGCCTGAGCCGGCCGAGCACACTGGGGGCCTCACCCAGGGAGGCTCATGCTGGTCACGAACCACGTCCTGTCCGGTGCGCTGATCGGGGAGGCCGCGCGCAGCATCCCGGCTGCCTTCTCCCTCGGCGTGCTGTCCCACCTGGTGCTGGACTCGGTGCCGCACTGGGGCGACCGGCGCCCCATCGAGGACGTGATGCACATCGCCGTACCGGACGGGCTGGTCGGGCTGACGGTGATGGCGGCCGCGACACTGGGCACGCACCCCGGGCGACGCGCCCGGGTGCTCGCCGGGATGACGGGGGCGGCCCTGCTGGACCTGGACAAGCCCGCCCGGGTGTTCTTCGGGGCCTCACCGTTCCCGCGGGTCGTCGACCGGCTGCACGGGCTCGTCCAGCGCGAGTCGCCTCGCCGGATGCCCCAGGAGCTGCTGGTCGGGCTCACGCTGATGGCCGTGGTGGCGGCTCGCACCCGACGGCACCGACCCGACCCCGACCCGACTCCGACCTGACTCCGACGAAAGGCTGACCCGTGACCGACGACAAGGCCCCCGGCGCCTCCCGCGCCAGTGAGCTCCTCCGGCTGCACCGGGACCCCGACCTGCTCACCGTGGTGAACGTCTGGGACGTCGTCAGCGCCCGGGTGGTCGGCGACGTCAGCGGCACCCGGGCGCTGGCGACCGCCAGCCACTCGATCGCCGCGTCGCGTGGCTACCCGGACGGGGAGCACATCCCGGTCGAGGAGATGGTCGAGGAGGTACGCCGGATCGCTGCGGCCACGTCGCTGCCCGTCTCGGCCGACCTCGAGGGCGGCTACGGGGACGCCCCCGAGACGGTGCGCCGGGCCATCGGCGCCGGCGCGGTCGGGGCGAACATCGAGGACCAGATGAAGCCCCTGGCCGAGGCCGCCGCCCAGGTGGAGGCGGTCATGGAGGCGGCAGCGGCCGAAGGAGTCCCCGACTTCGTGCTCAACGCACGCACGGACGCCTTCGTCAGGGCGGGCGACCGGAACCGCGACGACGTGCTGGCCGACGCCGTCGAGCGGGGCAGGGCGTTCCTGGAGGCCGGCGCCCCGATGGTCTTCGTGCCCGCCGTCCTCGACGAGAGCGAGATCGCCGAGCTCGTCGGCGCCTTCGGACCGCAGCGGCTCACGACCATCGCCATCCCCGGCAACCCGTCACTGGCCCGTCAGCAGGAGCTGGGCGTCGCGCGGGTGTCGTTCGGGCCGATGCCGCAGCGGGTCGCGCTGACCGCGCTCGCCCAGCTGGTCGAGGCGGTCCACGCGGGCGGCGGGGTCCCCGCCGACATGCGGCCACTGAACTGACCAGGCCGGACCAGCCGCGAAACCGCTCAGTGAGGACTACAGCCTTGTAGTGGCCGGGCGCGGCAATCGCGCCTGTGCGGAGTTGCCGTCGCGGTCCGAACGGGCGCCCGCGCGGCAATCGCGCCTGTGCGGAGTTAGCGCGACGTACCGACCGATCCGCGCGCGGCAACGGCTCCTGTGCGGAGTTAGCGCTGGTCTAGGCCGGGCCTAGCCGCGCAGCCGCTCGCCGAGGAAGGCGAGGATCCGGTCCACGGCCTCCTGCTGCCGGTGTTCGGTGACCACGGCGTGCCCGCGACCCTCGAACTCGACGGCGACGAAGTTCTCGCCCAGCTCCCGCCGCAGGGTGTCGAAGCGGGTGCCGGTGGCCGCGTCGTTGCGATAGCGCAGCCCGAGCACCGCGCAACCTGCGGCGGCCCGCCGCCTCACGACGTCGAGATCCTCGGGTGAGAGGTTCAGCGAGGCGCCGCGTCGCTTGCCGATCGCGAACGGCAGCGACGGCTGGCAGAGGACGGGCGCGGTCGTCGACTCCTCGACCATCATCGCGAGTGCGAAGCCGCCGGTGAAGCACATGCCCACAGCGCCGACCCCGGGGCCGCCGAGCTCGCCGTGCAGCTCGCGGGCGAGCGACCGGAGCCAGCCGGCGACCGGTGAGGTGCGGTCGGTCGCCAGCGTGTGGAACTCCTTGCTGACGCAGACCCGGGGCAGCACGGTGGCCACCTCGCGGAGTGCGGCGGTGCCGCCTGCCTTCCCGAAGAGATGGGGCATCACGACGGTGTGCCCGGCGGCCACCACCTCCTCGGCGAACGCGATGACATCGACGGTCAGGCCGGGGAGCTCATGGATCAGCACCACGCCCGGTCCGGTGCCCTTGCGGTAGGTCGGATGCGTCGTCCCGTCAGCGCTGTGGCTGCCCCTCGTCCAGCCGTCCAGGCCGGTCACTCCGCGTCTCGCACCACGACGGCGTAGGAGCCGACTCCCAGCAGCCGGGATGCCTCGACCTCCGAGTCCTTGTCGACCACGAGCGCGGTGAGAGCTCCCGACGCGGGGTCGAAGTCGACGTCGGTGACCTCCCCCAGCTCGTCCCCGGTCGAGGTGAGCACGCGCTTGCCGAGCACCCGGTGGGCCTTGCCGGACAGCGCCTTGACCGACTCCCCACCGTCACCGATCTTCTCGGGCCCGGTGACGGTCACCGCGTCGGAGCCGAACGCGGTGATGTCGACCCAGCGCAGCGTGTCGCCGTGCTCGGTCTTCTTCTTCAGCTCGATGCCGACCACCGCACGGCTGCCCGGGTCGACGACGAACCGGGACACCTTGCCGACGGTGGCGGCGGTGCTCGAGCTGACCACCTTGCGGCCCTTGGCCTCGGAGAACAGCATCAGGCCGACCCTCCCAGCTGAGCCCGGAAGGCCTCGACGGCCGCCCCGAAGCCGGCCAGGTCCCGCCCGACGAACTCGCGGGCGCTGGCCGGGACCATCAGGTGCTCACCCGAGGCGGCGATCGTGTCCGGCAGCGGGATCAGCACCTTCTCGCCCTGCGTGCCCAGCGCCTCGGAGGCCTCGATCTCATAGCCCACCACGTCACACTGGCCAGCGCCGTCCTGGCTGACCGAGACGATGACGTCCCGCACGATGCCGAGGTCCACGCCGGCGTCCGAGAGCACCTGCGAGCCGAGCACGTCGGCTCCCGAGCCGCCCGAGGCCCGCGAGGCGTCGAGGACCGCCTCGGTCGGCTGCAGGACGCTCTCGTCCCGGATCATCACGGCGTCGGCACCCAGGGCGGCCACCGAGCCCCAGGAGAGGCTCTCCTTGAGCGGGCCCGCGAACAGTCCCCGCCCGGCGAGCGTGAAACCGCCGACCGTCCCACCGCCGGCCGCGTAGATGATGTCCTTGATCTGCGCGACGTCCTCCCCGGCCATCGTCACCACGGGACGCTTGGTGATCTCCGAGGTCCGCATCAGCCTCATCCGCGTCCACCCGACTCGGGTCCGCGGGGCCGGCGGGAGTCGATGATGACACCACCCCTGCGCCGGCGCGCCTGCACCACCATGACGGCGACCACCAGCAGCACGATCACGACGAGGGCCACGATGACCCAGCCCCACCACTCCATGGCACTCCTTCACCGCTGGTCCACCGCCGGTCACGTCCGGATCACCGCGGGTCCACCGCGGGTCAGTGGCTGGTGCCACGATACGCCCGAGGCAGAACCTACCCGAACGAGAAGGGAGTCGACGGCTGGACACGGTGTCTGCGGGCCCTAGCCTGGCAGCATGGGTCCCGAAGCCAGGCCGCGGTTCCGTGTCGGCTTCGTGGCCGGGGTCACCCCGGACCGGTGGGCGAGGTCCTGGGCCGAGCGGATGCCCCGGCGGCCGCTCGACCTGGTTCCGCTCAGGGGGCTGGACGGCGTGGGGCTCCTGCACACCGGTGACCTGGACATGTGCTTCGTGAGGCTTCCGGTGGAGCGGGAGGGACTGCACCTGATCCCGCTGTACGACGAGCAGCCGGTCGTGGTGGTGGCCAGCAGCAACCCGGTGGCGGCCTACGACGAGATCGACGTCGCGGACCTGGCCGACGAGCACCTGCTGCAGGACCCCGACGAGGTGCCGGCCTGGCGGGACGTCGCCACCGAGGTCGCCGACGGCACCCGGCACACCCGGCAACCGGTGCCGGTGGCGGGTCTGCGCCAGGCCGTGGACAGCGTCGCCGCGGACGCCGGGATCCTGGTGCTGCCGATGTCCCTGGCGCGGCTGCACCGCCGCAAGGACGTGACCCACGTCCTGGTGACCGGAGTGCCCACCACCCGGGTCGGTCTGGCCTGGCGCACCGACCTGCAGGACGACCGGGTCGAGGCGTTCATCGGCGTGGTCCGGGGGCGCACCGCCAACAGCTCGCGAGGCCGCTGACCCCTGGCGCCGTCACCGGTCGCACAAGTCACCGCACTGCGAGGCTCCGGTCGCCACCCGGTCACCACCCTGTCACCGCACTGCGAGGCTCCGGTCACCACCCGGTCGGCAGCGGACGACCCTCGCTGAAGCCGGCGGCGGACTGGACCCCGACGACGGCGCGGTCGGTGAGCTCCTCGAGCGAGCGGGCCCCTGCATAGGTGCACGCGGACCGGACACCGGCGCAGATCTGGTCGATGAGGTCCTCGACGCCGGGCCGGACCGGGTCGAGGTACATCCGCGAGGTGGAGATGCCCTCCTCGTAGAGGCTCTTGCGGACCCGGTCGAAGGACGTCTCGGTGCTGGTGCGCTGGGCGACCGCCCGCGCCGAGGCCATCCCGAAGGACTCCTTGTAGGCCCGGCCGTCCGCGTCGACGAGCAGGTCGCCGGGGGACTCGTAGGTTCCGGCGAACCACGAGCCGATCATCACCGACGACGCTCCGGCCGCGAGGGCGAGCGCGACGTCGCGGGGATGGCGCACTCCCCCGTCCGCCCACACGTGCCGGCCCAGGGCGCGGGCCGCCGCAGAGCACTCGAGCACCGCGGAGAACTGGGGCCGGCCGACTCCGGTCATCATCCGGGTCGTGCACATCGCTCCCGGCCCGACACCGACCTTGACGATGTCCGCGCCCGCCTCCACCAGCTCACGGACGCCGTCGGCGGAGACCACGTTGCCGGCGACCACCGGGACGTCCGGCGCCAGCGAGCGCACCGCCTCCAGGGCCTCCAGCATCCGGTCCTGGTGGCCGTGCGCGGTGTCCACGACGAGAGCGTCGACGCCCGCCTCGAGCAGCTCGGCCGCCTTCGCCTTGACGTCGCCGTTGACGCCCAGGGCAGCGGCCACCCGCAGCCGGCCGGACGCGTCCGTCGCCGGGTCGTAGAGCGTCGAGCGCAGCGCCGCCGTGCGGGTCATGACCCCGACCAGCCGGCCCTCGTGGTCCACGACCGGGGCCAGCCGCCGGCGAGCGCCCTCCAGCCGGTCGAACGCCTCGCGCGGGTCCAGGGAGTCGGGGAGGGTCAGCGGCTGGGAGGACATCACCTCGTGCACCTGGGTGAACCGGTCCACCTCCGCGCAGTCCTCGCGGGTGACCACCCCGACGGGTCGGCCGTCCTCGACCACGAACGCGGCGCGGTGGGCGCGCTTGGGCAGCAGGGCGATGGCGTCACCGACGGTCTGGTGCGGAGCCAGGGTGATCGGCGTGTCGAAGACCGGGTGCCGGCTCTTGACCCAGCCCACCACCTCGTGAACCACCGGGAACGGGATGTCCTGCGGGATGACGGTGATCCCGCCACGCCGCGCGACGGTCTCCGCCATCCGACGACCCGCGACGGCGGTCATGTTCGAGACGACCAGCGGGATCGTCGTACCCGTGCCGTCGGCGGTGGACAGGTCCACGTCGAAGCGCGAGGTCACGTCCGAGCGGCGCGGCACCATGAACACGTCGTCGTAGGTCAGCTCGTGGCCCGGGGGTGTCTCGGTCAGGAAGCGCACGGGCCCCAGTGTGCTACAGGCGTGCCGCCCGGGCGACCTGCCGGCAGGCGAACCGGCTCAGTCGAACAGGTGCGGGCGGCCGAACATCACGGCCGTCTCCCGGGCGGTCGGCCGCCCCGCGTCGGGGTCGGCACCGGCGCCGAGCAGGGCGTCCAGCACGTCCTGCTCGTCCTTGAACACCGCACCTGCGAGCGGGGTCTGGCCCCGGTCGTTGACCCGGTCCACGTCGGCACCGCGGGCGGCCAGCATCGAGGCGGTGCCGGCGTGGCCGTGGTAGGCCGCCAGCATCAGCAGGGTGTTGCCCGAGCCGTCGGTCAGGTTGACCGGAACACCGGCAGCGACGTACGCCGAGAGCCGGTCGGTGTCGCCGGCGCGAGCCAGGTCGAACATCTGGTGGGCGAGCTCCACGGCGTCCTCGGTCACCGGCCCATCCTCGCAGCCGAGGACAACGGGAACGGGCCGACCTCCCCCGCTGGCCGACCCCGTCCCGTCGCGCGCCCTGCCCCCCGGGCAGTGCGCACCACTTCCCCCAGAGCCACAGCCGCCCCCACGTCGTGGCTCACCCAGCACAACGGCCCACTTGTCGATGAGTCACGGCCCGGACGGATATTTCTCCGTGAATCTTCACCGACCGAGCGCCTACAGTGACGCCGTGCACACCATCGACCCCGGAGACCCGAGCCTGCTGGCCGGGGAGGCGACCAGCTGGTTCCAGGAGCTCCACGGGCATCCACCGACCGGCGTCTTCGCCGCGCCCGGACGGGTGAACCTGATCGGCGAGCACGTGGACTACAACGGCGGGCTCTGCCTGCCGATGGCGCTTCCGCACGCGACGTACGCCGCAGTCGGCCGCCGCTCCGACGACACGGTCACGGTGCGCAGCCGCCAGCAGAGCGACACGCCGTTCACCGGTCGCCTCGACGAGCTCGGACCGGGAGCCGTCTCCGGGTGGGCCGCCTACGCGGCCGGTGTGCTCTGGGCGATGAGGGAGGACGGCTGGACGCTGCCCGGGATGGACATCGTCGTGGACAGCCGGGTGCCCGTCGGGGCCGGGCTGTCCAGCTCCGCGGCCATCGAGTGCTCGGTGGCGCTCGGGGCCTCGCAGCTCGCCGGTGTCGACGTGACCGACGACGTGCGGGCCGGTCTGGTCCGGTCCTGCATGCGCGCCGAGGGCGAGGTGGCCGGTGCTCCCACCGGCGGCATGGACCAGACCATCGCGCTGTTCGGCGAGGCCGAGGCTGCGCTGCTGCTGGACTGCCGCGACTGGTCGACCCGGCAGGTGCACTGGGACCCGGCCGCGGCGGGCCTCACCCTGCTCGTGGTCGACACCCGCGCGTCGCACTCGCTGTCCGACGGCGGCTACGAGTCGCGGCGCGCCGACTGCGAAGCCGCCGCCGCCGAGCTCGGGGTCGAGCTGCTCCGCGACGTCACCGACCAGGAGGCGGCGCTCGCGTCGCTGAGCGATGACCGGGTCCGGCGCCGGGTCCGGCACGTGTTCACCGAGATCGCCCGGGTGACCGAGGCGGTCCGGCAGCTCGAGGACGACGACTTCGAGAGCCTCGGCAGCACGATGACGGCCTCCCACGTCTCGCTGCGGGATGACTACGAGGTGAGCGTCCCCGAGCTCGACGTCGTCGTCGACACCGCTCTGGCCCACGGCGCTCTGGGAGCCAGGATGACCGGTGGTGGCTTCGGCGGCTCCGCCATCGCGCTGGTGCCGACGACTGCGCTCGAGGAGGTGGGTCGGGCCATCGAGTCCGCCTACGACGAGCAGGGCTGGCAGCCCCCCGGGTTCCTCACGGCCCTGCCCAGTGCCGGGGCGCGCCGGCTGCGGTGACACCGCACCCGCCGGCCGCTCAGGACCGGCCGCTCAGGACCGGCCGCTCAGGACCGGCCGCTCAGGACCGGCCGATCAGGACTGGGCGGGGTCCGCGTTGCTGATCTCCCGGGCGTTCTCCGCCAGCCACTCCTCCGAGCGGGACTCACCCACCGCAGAGAGACCCTTCGCCAGCTCCTCGCGGACGGTCTCCTCGGGGGCGCCGGCCTGCCAGGACAGCACCCGGTCCAGCACCGCCTGGACGGCCTCGTCGTCTTCCTCGTGGCGCAGCTCGCTGTTGTCGGTCATGGCGGCCGTTACCCAGGGGGCTCGTGCGGCACACGCCCGGGCGGGGTGAGTCCGGAGTCACGGAGCTCGAGCAGTGCGAGGGCGCGTACGACGGCCTGGTCGCCGCTCCGCCACGCCCGCACCGGGTCGTCGCTGACCCGGGCGAGCCGGTGCATCGGCTGGTTCGCCATCGCCCGCAGCGCGAACAGCTCGAGGTCCGCGGCGCTGTCGATGAACCTCTGGCCGGCCGTCGCCCGCCGGGCGAAGCGCCAGCGCAGAGAGAGGTAGACCGCCAGCACGACCAGCACCGGGACCACCGCCACCACGAGACCCAGCCAGAACGCCAGGTGCTCCACGGCGTGGGCCTGGGAGGCGCCGGCGGCCGACAGCTGGTCGGCGGCGTCGCCGGCGCCGTCGAACGGGGAGCGCGCCTGGTCCCCTACCAGAGGCAGGTCACCGACCACGGTCCCGGCGTCCCGCAGCCGGCCGGCCAGCCCTGCCCCGGCCTTCTCGAGGGTCCGAGCGGGGACGGCCAGTGCCAGCGTGGCGTGGTGGACCACCGACGCCAGCCAGAGGCACAGGGCGGTCCAGCCCACGACCAGCACGTCCCCGACCTGCTGGCGCGTGCGGCGCGGGCGGCCGTCGGCGTAGATCTTCATCAGGCCCAGGTGCCCGGGGGGCCGCGCCTCAACCGCGGCCGTCCTCAGCCCTCGGACCTGATCAGGGCGATCCTCTCGAGCAGCTCCTCGAGAGCCTCCTCGAACTCCACCGCCGAGTGGTCCTCGGCGAGTGCCTTCGAGAGACGCTCGACGGTCGGGTAGACCATCGGCTTCTCGTTGGCGTCCTCGCCGTCGTCGACCACGTCCAGCGGTCCGACGTCGGCACCCAACGCGGACACCTCCAGCAGCAGGTGTCCGAGCAGGAAGCTGGTGAAGGCACGGTAGGCGGACACGGCAGCACCCTCGGTGAACCCCTCGCCGAGCAGGCCGTTGAGGAAGGACTCGACCGTCTGCAGGCTGCGCAGGGGCGGCCTCAGCCAGGGCGCCTCTGTGGGTCTGGACGCGACGAGCGGGAAGGCCCTGGGGTGCGCGAGCGCCACCCGGCGTACGCCGTGGGCGATCCGCTGCAGGAAGTCCTGCCAGCCGTCACGGGGCGTCTGCAGGATCTCCTGGTCCTCGAGCATCTCCGCCAGGATGCTCTCGACGACCGCGTCCAGCAGGTTCTCGCGGCCCGGGACATAGCGGTAGAGCGACATCGCCTCCACCCCGAGCATGCTGCCCAGGCGGCGCATCGACAGGCCCGGGAGGCCGAACTCGTCGATGAAGCCGACCGCCGCACCGACGATCCGCGCCCGGTCGAGCGGCTGGCGCACCGAGGGCGGGTCCTCCCCCGCCACCACGGCCGCGTCGCTGTCGACGACCTGGTCGTCATCGTGGGGCATCGAACCTCCTGGCCGCCATCGTAGCGGCGACGCGGTCGTTTCCCACGGCGACCCAGATGCGACCCGCAGGGATCCGCTACGCGCCGGGCGCTCCGGCCACCGCGTCGAAGCCCACCCAGAGAACTTTCCACTTACGGTGTAAGTCTGGAAGTTGTGGGCACCATCGCCGCGTGGCGTGCACTCCCGCACGCTCTCAACCTCAGGGCTCCCCGAGCGGGACCAGTAACGGAGACGACATGAAGGGCAAGGCAGCACTGATCGCAGGGCTGGCTACCGGGTACGTCCTCGGCACCCGGGACGGCCGCGCGCGGTACCAGCAGATCAAGACCCAGTTCCAGCGCATCATCTCAGACCCCCGGGTTCAGCAGAAGACCTCCCAGGCAGCCGACGTGGCCAAGGCGAAGGCACCACTGGTCAAGGACAGGCTGGCCGACGCCACGCACAGGGCCACCGGCAGCTCCGGGTCCGCGAACGGCACGGGCCTCGACGGCGGTTCGCGGTCCGGCTCCGACCTCTCCGGTGACTCCTCTGATGACTCCTGGGTGGACGACGCGAGTGACCCGGGGACCAGCTCCACGGACCTGACGGACACGTCGCGGGAAGGCACCCGGGACGAGCCGGAGGCCCCCCAGGACGGGGACGACACTCTCGTGACGCCGCCGACGCCCTCGCCGCTGGCACCCGGGCCCACCCGGACCGACGACTCCACCGCGTCCAACACAGGAGGCTCGCATGGCTGAGACCAGCGGATCCACGGCGGCCGACTTCTCCAACGCCGGCTCGAGCTCGGCCCACGAGGCCTCCACCTCCGAGCTGGTCACTCGGCTCACGCAGCAGTCCACCGAGCTGATCCGCAGCGAGCTGCGCCTCGCCCAGGCGGAGATGACCGAGAAGGCCAAGCACGCGGGCGTCGGCGCCGGCCTGTTCGGCGGTGCCGGCCTGGTGGCGCTGTACGGCGCCGGGGCCCTGGTCGCCACCGCGATCCTGGCCCTGGCGCTCGTGGTCCCGGCGTGGCTCTCCGCGCTGATCGTCGCGGTGGTCCTCTTCGCCATCGCCGGGGTCGTCGCGCTGGTCGGCAAGAAGCAGGTGTCCCAGGCGACCCCTGCAGCGCCCAGGCACACGATCGAGAGCGTCAAGCAGGACGTGGACACCATCAAGGGAGGCGGCCACTCATGACGAGCGCGCACGAGGACCAGACGACGGGCCCGGGCACGGACCCGAACCCGGACATCGAGCAGATCCAGGCCGAGATCGAGCAGACGCGCCAGGACCTGGGAGAGACGGTCGACGCCCTGACGTCCAAGCTGGACGTCAAGTCGCGGGCCCGCGAACGGCTCGACGACACCAAGCGGCGTGCGGCCGAGCAGCTCTCGCAGGCGCGCACCAAGGCGAACGGCCGCGTCACCACGGTGCGCACCAAGGCCGGCGGCCAGCTCACCACGGCGCGGACCCGGGCGACCGGGCTGACCGAGTCGGCACGCGCGGCGGCGACGACCCCCGAGGGCAAGCCCAAGCCGGCCGTCCTCGGTGGCGCGGCCGCCGTTGCGGCGACGGTGCTCGCGGGCACCGGCCTGCTGATCTGGAGGTGGCGACGGTGACCTCGCAACAGGAACGCACGGACGGCCGGGACGCCCAGGTCCCGGAGGAGCCCGACTCTCCCGAGGAGATGAAGAAGGGGTCCTGGGTCTACGTCGCGCGACGCACGGTGCGCGAGTTCTCCAAGGACCAGTGCACCGACCTTGCGGCCGCACTGACCTACTACGCGGTGCTCGCACTGTTCCCGGCCCTGATCGCACTCCTGTCCATCCTCGGCCTGGTGGGACAGGGACCGAAGATCGTCAACTCGATGCTGGACATCATGTCCACCTCCGGGCTGGCCGGCGTCGCGAAGACGCTCGGGCCGACGCTCAGGCAGTTGACCGACACCCCGGGCGCCGGGTTGGCGCTGGTCCTCGGTCTGGCCACGGCGCTGTGGTCCGCCTCGGGCTACGTGAACTCCTTCAGCCGGGCGATGAACCGCATCTATGAGATCCGGGAGGGCCGCCCGATCTGGAAGCTCAGGCCGATGATGCTCCTGGTCACGCTGGTCAGCGTGCTCCTGGTGGCCGTCGTCCTGCTCGGGCTCGTGGTCAGCGGCCCGGTCGCCCAGAAGGTCGGCGACGCCGTCGGGCTCGGGTCCACCGCGGTCACCGTGTGGAACATCGCCAAGTGGCCGGTGATGCTGGCCGTCGTCGTGTTCATCGTGGCCCTGCTCTACTACGCCACACCGAACATCAAGCAGCCGAAGTTCCGGTGGCTCAGCATCGGCGCCTTCTTCGCCATCGTCGTCTGGATCCTGGCGTCGGGCCTGTTCGGCTTCTACGTCTCGAACTTCTCCAGCTACAACAAGACCTACGGCTCGCTGGCCGGCGTCATCGTGTTCCTGCTGTGGCTGTGGATCACCAACATCGCCCTGCTCTTCGGGGCCGAGCTCGATGCCGAGCTCGAGCGTGGTCGTGAGCTGCAGGCGGGTGCGCCCGCCGAGGAGCGGGTGCAGCTGCCTCCCCGGGACGACCGCAACATCAAGAAGCTGGACAAGAAGGAACAGAAGGACTTCGCCCGTGCCCGCGAGCTGCGGAGCACGCGCGGCGAGAGCCAGGACCCACCGGAAGGACACTCCGATGGCACGAAGTGAGCAGCAGAGCAGCAGCTCCGCCAAGATCCTCTACCGCCCGCTGGGCATCGCCAGCAGCCTGCTCGGCGGTCTGGTGGCCGGCTCGGTGTTCAAGCAGGTGTGGAAGCACGCCACTCCCGGGGACCGCTCGGACGCACCCCGGGCCCTCGAGTCCGAGTACGGCCTGCGCGAGATCCTGGTCGCCTCGGCGATCCAGGGCGCGATCTTCGCCGTCACCAAGGCCGTCATCAACCGGGGCGGCGCCCGGCTCTTCCAGAGGCTCACCGGCGAGTGGCCCGGCGACTGAGCTCGAGCGACCCGACGCTCCTGGAGAACGTCGGCTTCGTGGTCTCCAGGGCGATCGGGTCGTGGTCGTTCTGGAGGTCCGGGCCGGGTCGGCCGGCGGCGACCTGGCCCGGGTAGGTTCAAGTCATGCCTGATGCGCCGTCCGTGCTTCCCGGTCAGGGCACCGTTCGTCCCGTCGTACGGTGGGGCGAGCCGGTGATGCATCGCGTCCAGGAGCCGGTCGACGTCTTCGACGAGCGGCTGCGCGGGCTGGTGGCCGACCTGGTCGCCACCATGTACGCCGCCGAGGGGGTCGGGCTGGCCGCCTGCCAGGTCGGGGTGGACCTGTCGGTGTTCGTCTTCGACTGCCCGGACAGATCAGGGGCCCACCTGCGAGGGGTGGTGTGCAACCCGGTCCTCGAGCTGCCCTCCGGCAGGGACCGCAAGCTCGACGACGGGGAGGAGGGCTGCCTCTCCCTGCCCGGTGCCTTCGTCGCGTGCGCGCGTCCGTCGTACGCCACGGTGCACGGCCTGGACGCCACCGGAGCCCCGGTGACCTTCAGCGGGGACGGTCTCCTGGCCCGGTGCCTGCAGCACGAGACCGACCACTGCAACGGGACCGTGTTCGGTGACCGCATCAACAAGCGGGGGCGCAAGCGGCTGCTCGCCCAGGCGGCAGAGGTGGCGAGCGAGTTCCCGGCCGGCTGGCCCACCTGAGGACGCCACGCCCCCGAAGGTAGCCGTGCGGGGGACCTCGACTCCGTATCCTGGGCCTCGCCGCGCCACCGCCGGCTCACCTCCACAGCCTCACAGGAAAGCTCTCCATGCCCAGCTCGACGCCCAGCTCCCCGCCCGGGTCACCCCCGGAGCCCGGCGCGCGACCCGCAACCGGCCGCTCGGGCCGCCGTCGTACCCTGCTGATCTCCCTGCTGGGGCTGCTGGTGCTGGTGCTCGTCGTCGGCATCGTCGGGGCCGTCGGTCTGTCGGAGGTCCGCGGCTCGCGGGGAACCTCGCCACGAGCTCCCGCGTCGATGCCGGTCGGCAGGAACACGGCCGCGCCCTCGGAGGTGGCACCGGTCGGCGCCCCGGCCGCGCGCCAGTCCACCCGGCCCAACATCATCACGATCCTCGCCGACGACATGCGCACCGACGACCTGCGGTGGATGCCCAGCGTCCGAAGGCTGATCGGGCACCGAGGCCTGAGCTTCCGCAACTCCTTCAGCCCCTACCCGCTGTGCTGCCCGGCGCGTGCGTCGCTGCTGAGCGGACAGTACGCCCACAACCACCACGTCTTCTCCCACGTGCCGCCCTACGGCTTCCATGCGTTCGACGACCGCAGGACGCTCGGCACCAGCCTCAACTCGGCGGGCTACAACACCATCTTCCTGGGCAAGTACCTCAACGGGTACGGCGTCCAGGACTCGAAGGTGACAGGGAAGCCGTCGTTCCGCTACGTCCCGGCCGGCTGGACCGACTGGCGCGCAGCAGTCAGTCGCCCACCGAACAGCGGCTACTCCTCGGGCGGCACCTACAACTACTGGCACACGCTGTTCAACGTCAACGGTCACATCGACGACAGCCACCGCAGGCAGTACCAGACCGACGTGCTCGGGCGGATGGCCCGCTCGATGGTGCGGAAGTACCACCGCTCACCCAAGCCCTTCTACATGTACCTCTCCCCCATCGCGCCGCACTTCGGCGCGCCGCGGGAGAAGGACGACCCGACCGGCATCGTCAACCCGGGGACGGGCAGACCCGAGCGGATCAAGACGCCGGCGCGGCCGAAGTGGGTGCGAGGCAGGTTCGACGCCAGGATCCCGCGTGCGTCCGGGCTGCCGACCAACGGCGGTCCGAGCGAGAGGGACGTCTCGGACAAACCACGCCCCATGCGTGACCTCGCCGAGCTGAGCGGCCAGGAACGGGTCGCGGTGCGCAACCTGACCCGGCAGCGCGCCGAGGCTCTCTACGTCCTGGACCGCGAGGTCAAGCGGCTGGTCGGCACCCTCAAGGCGACCGGCGAGTACGCCAACACCATCATCATGTTCACCTCCGACAACGGCTACTTCCTCGGCGAGCACCGGATGCGCCAGGGCAAGATCAAGCCCCAGGAGCCGTCCCTGCGGGTGCCCTTCCTGATCGCCGGGCCGGGCATCCCGCACGGTGCGCGCTTCGACCCGATCACCACCCCCGACGTCACCGCCACCGTCCTGCAGCTGGCCCACGCCCGGCCACCCCACCCGGCCGACGGCGTGTCCCTGGTGCCGTCGTTCGCCAAGGACCGCGGCTGGCGGGTGCCGGTGGTGACCGAGGGCCTCGAGACCTCCCAGGTGTTCCGCAACGCCGAGTCGAACCGGGCACCCGGCTTCGACGACGTCCGGACGACGATAGGGATCCGGACGGCGCGGTGGAAGCTCGTGCACTACAACGACGGCGACGGCGAGCTCTACGACCTCGACAACGACCCGAACGAGCTGAACAGCCACTTCGGTGACCCGAGGTATGCCCGCGTCCAGGCCGAGCTGCAGAGGGTCTGGCTCGCCTACAAGGACTGTCGTGGCGCCTCGTGCCGCGCCCCGATGCCGGCGACGCTGCAGCGCGGGCCGGTCCGGGACCGGCTGATGACCGACAAGCAGTCACGCGGGGTCCAGGCCCGCTACGGCTACTGGCGCTGACCGGTCACCCGTTGCGGCGCGCGCTCACGTAGCAGGCGACCGCTGCCGCGGCGGCCACGTTCAGCGAGTCGATCCCTGGTCGCATCGCGATGACGGCGCGCCGGTCCGCCGTCCGCTCCCAGCGGGGAGAGAGCCCCTCGCCCTCGGTCCCGAGCACCAGCGCCACCTTGTCCAGACCCGCCACCGCGCCCTCGATGTCGAGCGCGTCGTCGCCCAGCGTCAGGGCGACGGTGGTGAACCCGGCCGCCGAGACGGTCGGGAGGGCGCCGTACCAGTCGGGGAAGCGGGCGTAGGGGACGCTGAAGACCGCACCCATGGCGACCTTCACCGCCCGGCGGTAGAGCGGGTCCGCGCACCTCGGCGCGAGCAGCAGGCCGTCGACGCCCAGCGCGGCCGCACTGCGGAAGACCGCCCCGACGTTCGTGTGGTCGACGACGTTCTCGAGAACCACCACCGTCCGGGAGCTGCTCAGCACGTCGTCGACCGACGGCAGCGGCCGACGCTCGAGCGAGGCCAGCGCACCCCGGTGCACGTGGAAGCCGGTGACCTGCTCGGCGACGGCCTCGGACACGACGAAGCACGGCGCGTCGCTGCGGTCCAGGACGTCGGCGAGGCCCTCGAGCCACCGCGGCGCCATCAGGAACGACCGCACCGCGAACCCCGCCTCGACCGCCCGGCGGACCACCTTCGCGCCCTCGGCGAGGAACAGCCCGTGCTCGGACTCGACGTGCCTGCGGAGCTGCACGTCGCGCAGGTCCCGGTAGTCCGCGAGCCGGTCGTCGGCGGGGTCGTCGACCTCGACTCGATGGGACACCCGCGCACCGTACACGCGCCGACCCGGCGCGTGTGGCGGGCCAGACCCCGTCGACCCGGCGCGTATGGCGGGCCAGATCCCGTCGACACGGCGGGTCTGGCGGCCGGGACCCCGCCGACCCGGCGCGTATGGCGGGCCAGATCCCGTCGACACGGCGCGTCTCGGCGGGCCAGACCCCGCCGACCCGGCGGGTATGGCGGCCGGGACCACGTCGACCTGCAGCACCAGCCAACGGACGTGTACGTCGACCTGGACCTCACCCATTCCTCGGGGCGCGCGACCGTTGCCGCTCATATGCGCGATAACGGCTGCTCGCTGCTCGAAACCTCAACCGTTCCCACTCATATGCTCGCGAACGGTAGAACGGATCGCCCCCCACGGACCAGCGACGGGTCAGCGCCCGCGTGCAGAGCCGCCGACTCGACAGCCCCCGCGCCGCCACACCCGCCGACTCGACAGCCCCCGGGCCGCCACACCCGCCGACTCGACAGCCCCCGCGCCGCCACACCCGCCGACTCGACAGACCCGCCCGGCCGGTCGACAGGGTCCGGGCCACCACACCCGCCGGGTCGACAGGGTCCGGGCGTGCGGACGGGGAGGTCAGGGGAGGTCAGGGGAGGTCGGGGGACCTCAGGCGTAGTGCCGGGGGTTCGCCACCTTGACGACCTCGCCGATGACCACGATGGCGGGGGGGCGGACCGCCGCACGGGCGATGTCCACGTGCACCGAGCCGAGGGTGCTGAGCAGGGTCCTCTCCCCCGGCATGGTGCCTTCGGAGATGACGGCCACCGGGGTGCTCGCCGGACGGCTGGCCCCGACCAGCCGCTCGGCGATCAGCGGCAGGTTCTGCACCGCCATCAGCAGCACCACCGTGCCGCGCAGCCGGGCCAGGGCGTCCCAGTCGACGAGCGAGTCGGGGTGGTCGGGAGGCAGATGACCCGAGACCACCGTGAACTCGTGGGCGACGCCGCGGTGCGTCACCGGGATGCCGGCCGCCGCAGGCACCGAGACGGCACTGGTCAGCCCCGGGATCACGGACCAGGACACGCCCGCCTCCTCGCAGGCCATCGCCTCCTCGTAGCCGCGGCCGTAGACGAACGAGTCGCCGCCCTTGAAGCGCACCACCCGCTTGCCGGCCAGGGCTCGGTCGACGATGACGCGGTTGATGGCGTCCTGGGACGCGGCCCGCCCGCGTGGCAGCTTCGTCACGTCGATCAGCTCCACGTCGGGGGAGAGCTCCCCGAGCAGCTCGCGGGGCGCCAGCCGGTCGGTCACCACGACATCGGCCTCGCTCAGCGCCCGGCGGGCGGCGACCGTGACCAGCTCGGGGTCGCCGGGGCCTCCGCCGACGAGCACGACGCCGGCCGGGCGCTCCTCGTCGTACGGCGCCGCGATGGCACCGTCACGCAGAGCTGCGACGATCGCGTCCCGCACCCCGGCCGACCGGCGCGGCTCACGGTTCGCGAGCACCGCGACCGTCACGCCGGCATGCCGGCCGACCGCGGGCGTCCAGGCCGTCGCCTGGCTTGCGTCGTCGGCGCGCACGCAGAAGATCCGCCGCCGCTCGGCCTCGTCGCTGACCAGCTCGTTGACCTGGGGGTCGTCGGTGGCGGCCACGGCGTACCACGTGTCGTCCAGGTCGCCGGGCTCGAAGCGGCGCTCGTGCCAGGTGACCTCCCCGGACGCGGCGAGGCCCTCGACGGCCGGCGTCGTGACCGGGGAGACGACCACCACGTCGGCGCCCGCCGCGATCAGCCGCGGCACCCGGCGCTGGGCGACATGACCGCCGCCCACCACGAGCACCCGCCGGCCCTGCAGCCGCAGACCGGAGGGGTACGGCGAGACGTCACTCACCCACGCCCCCGCATCATCCTTCGTCCTTGCGGGCCACACCCGCGGAGTCGAACGTCGCCATCTCGCGCAGCAGCGCACCCGACGCCTCGAGGATCGGGAAGGCCAGGACCGCTCCGGTGCCCTCTCCCAGCCGCAGGTCGAGGTCGACCAGCGGCCGCAGGCCCAGCCGGCTCAGCGCGACGGCATGGCCCGGCTCGACGCTGCGGTGCCCGGCGAAGCAGTAGCCGACGGCCTGCGGCGCCAGGGCCGCGGCCACGAGGGCGGCCGAGCCCGCGATCACACCGTCCAGCACGACCGGCACACGTCCGGCCGCCGCCGCCAGCACGAAGCCGACGATCCCGGCATGCTCGAACCCGCCGAGCGAGGCCAGCGTCGCCACCGGGTCGCCGGTCACCGGCCGGTCGCGCAGGGCGGCCGTCACCACCTCCACCTTGCGCCTCAGTGTGGAGTCGTCCACCCCCGCGCCGCGACCGGTCACCTGCGAGGGCTCGCTGCCGGTGAGGGCAGCGACCAGCGCCGCCGACGGCGTGGTGTTCGCGATCCCCATGTCACCGGTCAGCAGGCAGTCGTGTCCCGCGTCGATGAGCCGCCGGGCGACCTCGGCCCCGGCGAGGATCCCCTGCAGGGCCTCGTCCCTGCTCATCGCGGGCCCGGCCGACAGGTCCGAGGTCCCCCGGCGGATCCTGTGGTCCAGCAGGTCCGGACCGGGGACGAGGTCGCCGGCCACCCCCATGTCGACGACGACCACGTCCGCACCGGCCTGCCGGGCGAGCACGTTGACGGCGGCCCCGCCCGCACGGAAGTTGGCGATCATGGAGGCGGTGACCTCCTGGGGCCAGGGGCTGACCTGCTGCGCGTGCACCCCGTGGTCACCGGCGAAGACCGCGACGACCGGCCGGGTCATCGCGACAGGCGGGCAGACGGCCTGGATCCCGGCCAGCCGGACCGAGACCTCCTCCAGCACCCCGAGGGATCCGGGCGGCTTGGTGAGCTGGGACTGGCGCACCCGGGCGTCCCGCATGGACGCGGGGTCCAGGGGTAGGACCCGGGTGAGCAGGTCCTGGAGGGGCGCGTCACTCATGCACAGCATTCTCCCCGTCGCCAGGGCCCGCCCGGGACCTGACCGGTGGGCGGGACGCCGCGCTAGCCTTCCCGGTGCCGGCCACCGACCACCGACCGACCGCCGTACCGACCGACCAGCCGACCGACCAGCCGACCGACCAGCCAGGAGACCCCATGAGCCTCGAGCGCCCCGTAGCCCCGGACCCCTACGAGCTGCTGCCCTCCGTCCCCTCCTTCACGGTGACCAGTGACGACGTCGTGGACGGCCAGCCACTCAAGGACGCCCAGGCCGACGGCAACACCTCGCCACAGCTCAGCTGGTCAGGGGCGCCGGAGGGCACGAAGAGCTACACGGTGACCTGCTTCGACCCCGACGCGCCCACCCCGTCCGGCTACTGGCACTGGGTGCTGGTCGACCTGCCTGCCGAGGTCACCAGCCTCGAGCCGGGTGCGGGCGCCGAGGGCGCGCAGCTGCCGGGGAAGGCGTTCATGTGCCGCAACGACGCCGGCGGGCTCGGCTTCACCGGCGCCGCCCCGCCCGAGGGCGACCAGGTGCACCGCTACTACTTCGTGGTGCACGCCGTGGGCGAGGAGTCGCTGGGGGTCGACCTCGACGCGAGCCCGGCCGTGGTGTCGTTCAACCTGGCTTTCAAGACGGTCGGGCGGGCGATCCTGACCGGCACCTACCAGCTCTGAAGCTCTGACCCCTTTTCTTGACCCGTTCCAGAGAACGTGGTTGGGTAGAGGTGATGTCGTTCACCCTTCACCCCGTTCCGCAGCACATCCCCTTCGCCGCGGTGCGCGCAGGCATCGGCCCCCTCTCCAACCCGGCCGTCCACGACGTGCTCGACACCCGGACCGAAGGCGGCATCTGCGCCGGATCCGGTCCGCCGGGCTCCCGGCTTCGTGGTCGACGAGGCCGAGGTGACCTTCTGGGGCCGCTGCGACGCCTGCTCCACCCGTACGACGGTCGGCTGACCGCCCCACGCACCGCACCACCCCACGAGCCGGCCGGGAAGAGGCCGACGTCACCAGGAGGACAGTCATGACAGACACCCAACCGCGACCCACCGGCTCCACCACCGGCACCGGTGCACCGGCGCAGAGCGACCGCAACTCCCTGACCATCGGTGACACCGGACCGATCCTGCTGACCGACCACCACAACATCGAGCAGATGGCGCACTTCAACCGGGAGCGCGTCCCGGAGCGCAACGTGCACGCCAAGGGCTCCGGTGCCTTCGGCGTGTTCGAGACCACCGAGGACGTCTCCGCCTACACCAAGGCGGCGCTCTTCCAGCCAGGCGTGCGCACCGAGATGCTGGCGCGCTTCTCCACCGTCGCGGGTGAGCAGGGCAGCCCGGACACCTGGCGGGACCCGCGCGGCTTCGCGCTGAAGTTCTACACGACCGAGGGCAACTACGACCTCGTCGGCAACAACACCCCGGTGTTCTTCATCCGGGACACCATCAAGTTCCCGCACTTCATCCGCTCGCAGAAGCGTCGTGGCGGCAGCGGCCTGCGCGACAACGACATGCAGTGGGACTTCTGGACGCTGAACCCGGAGTCGGCGCACCAGGTCACCTACCTGATGGGTGACCGTGGGGTGCCCGCGTCGTGGCGCGAGATGAACGGCTACGGCTCGCACACGTTCATGTGGATCAACGCCGCCGGTGAGAGGTTCTGGGTGAAGTACCACTTCAGCTCCGACCAGGGCGTCCGCAACCTCACTCAGGAGGCCGCCAACGAGATCGCCGGCGAGGACTCCGACTTCCACCGTCGTGACCTGCAGGAGGCCATCGCCCGTGGAGACTTCCCGTCCTGGACCCTCAACGTGCAGGTGATGCCGTACGACGAGGCGAAGACCTACCGCTACAACCCGTTCGACCTCACCAAGATCTGGCCGCACAGCGACTACCCGCTGATCAAGGTCGGCACGATGACGCTGAACAGGAACCCGGACAACTTCTTCGCCCAGATCGAGCAGGCGGCCTTCGAGCCGAGCGCCACCGTGCCCGGCATCGGCTTCAGCCCGGACAAGATGCTGCAGGGCCGGGTCTTCGCCTACTCCGACACCCACCGCTACCGGATCGGCCCGAACTACCAGCAGCTGCCGGTCAACCGGCACCGCGTCGAGGGCGCCTACACCTACCAGTTCGACGGTCCGATGGCCTACGACCACACCGGTGACCGCTCGAAGTACGCTCCGAACGCCTACGGCGACCCCTACAGCGACGAGGTGGGCGTTCCCGAGGACAGCTGGGAGGTCGACGGCGAGATGGTGCGCGCGGCCTACACCCTGCGCGCCGACGACGACGACTTCGGCCAGGCCGGCAGGCTGGTGCGCGAGGTCTGGGACGACGCCGCCCGCGAGCGCTTCGTCCACAACGTCGCCGGTCACATCCTCGGTGGTGTGAAGAAGGAGACGTTGCCCCGCGTGTTCGAGTACTGGAAGAACGTGGACGCGGACACCGGCAAGCTCATCGAGGAGCTGGTGCACGCCGGCCTCCCCGAGGACGGACCCGCCCCGGCGCCGACCCCGCGCCGCGGCGTCCTCGAGGAGAGGCCCGCCTCCTCCGCCGGCTGAGGCTCCGGTCGACCGGAAGCGGCTCGGCGGAGGCGTGCCAGACGCCCCTGCCGGGCCGCTGCTCGTCCGCTGCTTGCTCGCCCACAGCTGGCCGCCCGGGCGGCCAGCTGTGGGTCAGAGGACCGGACGACCGCCCGTGACGGCCACCCGCGCGCCGGAGACGAAGCTGCCGTCGTCGGAGGCCAGCAGCACGTAGACCGGCGCCAGCTCCGCCGGCTGGCCGGCGCGCCCGAGCGGCGTGTCCGAGCCGAACTGCTCCACCTTCTCCGGCGGCATCGTCGCCGGGATCAGCGGGGTCCAGATCGGACCCGGGGCGACGCTGTTCACCCGGATCCCCTTCGGTCCCAGCATCTGCGCGAGGCTGGCGGTGAGGTTCGCGATGGCGGCCTTGGTGGCGGCGTACGGCGCGAGTGTCGGCGACGGCGTGTCGGAGTTCACCGAGGAGCTGCCGATGATGGACGCGCCCGGCTGCATGTGGGGTACGGCGGCCTTCACCAGGTGGAACATCGCCGAGACGTTGGTGGCGAAGGTGTGGTCCCACTCGTCGTCGGGGATCTCCTCGAGCGTCTCGTGGTTCATCTGGAAGGCCGCGTTGTTCACCAGCACGTCGACGCGCCCGAACTCCTCGACCGTCCGCGCGATGATGTCGCGGCAGTGCTGGGGCTGCGACACGTCACCGGAGATCAGCAGCGCCTTGCGTCCGGCGTCCTCGACGAGGCCGGCCACCTCCTTGGCGTCGCCGTCCTCGGAGAGGTAGGAGATCACCACGTCGGCGCCCTCCCGGGCGAAGGCGATGGCGACGGCCCGGCCGATGCCGCTGTCCCCACCGGTGATCACGGCGACCTTGTCGGTCATCTTGCCCGAGCCGCGGTAGCTCTTCTCACCGCAGTCCGGGACCGGGTCCATCTTCGACTGGACGCCGGGGACCTGCTGCTGCTGGCGTGGGTGGGTCACGATGCTGCTCCTTCGCGGTGCTCGCCGGCTCTGTGCGCGGCAGATGGTCTGGAGGCGACCGGCGTACCCGGCTCGGCAGCGGTCATGCAGGTCCGTGAGCCGACCGGCGCGGGGAGCCGCCACGGCGTGGGCGAGAATGCGTGCATGCCTGCCCCGGACCTGCGCGCGGTCGACGTGCTCGGCGAGCCCTACCGGACCGAGACGATCGAGCTGGACGCCGACGACGAGGGCGACGTGGTCGCCACCCTGGTGAGCCGCCCGGCAGACGACTCGGCCGGGGGGGCCGTGAGCCGCGGGGCGGTGCTGCACGTGCACGGCTTCGCGGACTACTTCTTCCAGACCGGGGCGGCCGACTACTGGACCGCCCGGGGATACGACTTCTACGCCCTGGACCTGCGCAAGTACGGCCGGTCCCTGCGCGAGCACCAGACGCCGA
Source organism: uncultured Actinomycetota bacterium (assembly GCA_963837995.1). GTDB lineage: Bacteria > Actinomycetota > Actinomycetes > Propionibacteriales > Nocardioidaceae > Nocardioides_B. The sequence continues at coordinate 8,603 of CAWIPS010000011.1, read as the reverse complement.
ACTTCGTCACCGACCTGGCCCACTACTACCCGGAGCTCGACGAGGCGTTCCGCCGGGTGACCGAGCGTGACGGTCACCGGCAGGTGGTGGCCACCGGTCACTCCACCGGTGGGCTGGTGCTGCCGCTGTGGGCCCACGACCGCCGGCCGGCGCTGGCCGGGATGGTGCTCAACTCGCCGTGGCTGGACCTGCAGGGAAGCATGCTGCTGCGCACCGCCGGCACCAAGGCGATCGACCAGATCGGGCTGCGGCGGCCCTACCTCACGGTGCCGCGCGACGTGTCCGGGTTCTATGCGCGCAGCCTGCACGAGGACCACGACGGCGAGTGGACCTTCGACCTGGCCTGGAAGCCGCTCGAGTCCTTGCCGGTCTACGCCGGCTGGCTGCGCGCCGTACGTCGTGGCCACGCGCGGGCGCACCGCGGGCTGGACGTGCCGGCACCGGTGCTGGTGCTGACGTCGGGGGCGAGCGCGCACCCCAAGGAGTACGACGAGAGCTGCTCGAGCACCGACATCGTCCTGGACGTCGAGCTGATCCGGAAGTGGGCGCACAAGCTCGCCGACCAGGTGACGCTCTCCCGGGTGCACGGCGCGATCCACGACGTGTTCCTGTCCCGGGAGCCGGTCCGCCGGACGGCCTACGACGAGGTGACCCGGTGGTCGCGGGCCTACCTGCCCGACGCGTGAGCGCGGGGACCGCCCCGGCCCCGGCTCAGGAGAAGGCGAGGATCTTGGTGAGGGCGACCACGCCCACCGCGACGATGAACCCGCGCAGCGCCCACGACGGCAGCCGGCGGCCGACGGTGGCCCCGGCCTGACCACCGATCACGGAGCCGACGGCGATCAGCGCGACGGCCCGCCAGTCGACGTGCGCGACGAACAGGAACACGATCGCCGCCACCAGGTTGACCAGCAGCGCGAGCACGTTCTTGGTCGCGTTGTTGCGCTGCATCGTCTCGGTCAGGCCGATGCCGAGGACCGCCACCAGCAGCACGCCCTGTGCGGCGCCGAAGTAGCCGCCGTACACGCCGGTCAGGGAGACCGCCACCCAGACCCAGGCAGCGCCGTGCACGGGACGCTCGAGGCCCCTGGACGCGGCGCGGGCGGCGACGCGGCGGCTGATCAGCGGGCCGAACAGCACCAGCAGGCAGCCGACGGCGATCAGGACCGGCACGATCGCGTCGAAGGCGCCGGCCGGCAGCACCAGCAGCAGCACGGCACCGGTGACGCCGCCGATGACCGACGCGCTCCCGAGCCGCAGCAGCCGGGCGCGCTGGCCGACCAGCTCGCGCCGGTAGCCGATCGCCCCGGACAGGGAGCCCGGCACGAGGCCGATGGTGTTGGAGACGTTGGCGGTCACCGAGGGCAGCCCGACCGCGAGAAGGGTCGGGAACGTGATCAACGTTCCCGACCCCACCACGGTGTTGATGGTGCCGGCCGCGATCCCCGCGAGGAAGACGGCCAGCATCTCCAGGAAGCTCACTGCGCAGAGGGCTCCCCGGGGTCACCGCCGGCGGCGCCGTCGGTGCGGATCTCGCCGTCATCGCCGCCGGGTCCGGCCGGTCCCGTGCCCGGCGCCGCGCCGCCCGCGGGCGCCGCCCGGCGCCCCTGGGACGCCTGGCTCCGCAGGTCGCTGGACGCCTCGGCGGCAGCGATCGCCGCCGCGACCTCCCGGTGGGTGTCGCTCAGGGCCGAGTCCTGGACCTCCACGGACTCGGTGGGACCCATGTCGACGCGGGTGCGTGGTCCGTCGACCTTGTCCGGGATGCCCTGCATGCTGGTCATCGTAGAGCCCAGACCCTCCAGCGCCCGACCGATCTCACTGGGCACGATCCACACCTTGTTGGCGCTGCCCTCGGCGATCTTCGGCATCATCTGGAGGTACTGGTAGGCCAGCAGCGACTGGTCCGGTTGGCCGTCGTGGATCGCCTGGAACACCGTCTGGATGGCCTGCCCCTCACCCTGGGCCTTCAGGATCCTCGACTCGCGGTCGGCCTGGGCCCGCAGGATCAGCGACTCCCGGTCGCCCTCGGCGTTCAGGATCGCGGCCTGCTTGCCACCCTCGGCGGTCAGGATCGCGGACTGCCGCTGGCCCTCGGCGGTCAGGATCGCCGCCCGCTTGTCCCGGTCGGCCCGCATCTGCTTCTCCATGGAGTCCTTGATCGAGGGCGGCGGGTCGATGCCCTTGAGCTCCACCCGGTTCACCCGGATCCCCCACTTGCCGGTCGCCTCGTCGAGCACGCCCCGCAGCCGGTTGTTGATCTCGTCGCGGCTGGTCAGTGCCTGCTCGAGGTCCATCCCGCCGACGATGTTGCGCAGCGTGGTCATGGTCAGCTGCTCGACGGCCTGGATGTAGTTCGCGATCTCGTACGTCGCGGACACCGGGTCGGTCACCTGGAAGTAGATGACCGTGTCGATGGAGACGACCAGGTTGTCCTCGGTGATCACCGGCTGCGGCGGGAACGAGACCACCTGCTCGCGCAGGTCGATCATGTAGCGGACCTTGTCCACGAACGGGACGACGATGTTCAGCCCCGCCGGCAGCGTCGCCTTGTACTTCCCGAACCGCTCGACGATGCCGGCCCGGGCCTGCGGCACGATCCGCACCGTCTTGGCCAGCACGGCGACGACGAACAGCACCAGCAGGATCAGCACGATCAGTGCTGCAGACATGGTGTCCCCTTTCAGTTGCGCTTCAGTTGCGCTGCGATGTGATGCGATGTGATGCGATGGAGCCGCTCGACCCGAGGACTAGGGGTCGAGCTCGGGGACCGGGTGCACGAGTGCGGTGGCCCCCTTGATCAGGAACACGTCGACCTTGGCGCCCGGCTCGATCACCAGGTCCTCGTCGTACGGGCGGGCGGTCCACCTCTCGCCGCCGATCTTCACCTGGCCGCTCTGAGACGTCACCCGCTCGAGGACGAGGCCCTGCCGGCCGACCAGGGCCTCGTGGCCCTGCACCAGGGTAGGTCCGCCGTGCAGCCGCTTGACGACGCTCGGGCGAACCAGGCCCAGGGCGGCCACCGAGGCGACCAGGGCAGCGACCACCTGGGCCGGCTCGGGAAACCCGGCGATCGCGGTCACCATGCCGACCAGCGCACCGGCCGCCAGCATCAGCAGGATGAGGTCGAGGGTGAACAGCTCGAAGGCACCCAGCAGGACGGCAAGCGCGAGCCAGGCCTGCCAGGCCTCGAACCACTCCGGGAGCTGCACACCTCCACATTACGTGTCGGTGTCGAACGAGTGGGCGGCTCAGCCGATCCGCTGGGGCTCGCGTCGCCGGGCCGCCCATCGGCCGTCCGCGTGGGTCAGCCGCAGGCGCATCCCGAAGGTCGAGGACAGGATCTCCTCGGTCAGCACCTCCTCGAGCGGACCGGCGGCGACCACCGACCCGCGACGCAGCAGCAGGCCGTGGGTGAAGCCGGGCGGGATCTCCTCCACGTGGTGGGAGACCAGGACGGTGGCCGGGGACGCCTCGTCGTAGGCCAGCCGGGACAGCGTCGAGACGAGGTCCTCACGGCCACCGAGGTCGAGCCCCGCGGCGGGCTCGTCGAGGAGCAGCAGCTCGGGGTCGGTCATCAGCGCACGCGCGACCTGCACGCGCTTGCGCTCCCCCTCCGAGAGCGTCCCGAAGGTGCGGTCCACCAGCCGCCGGGCGCCGACCTCGCGCAGCAGCCGGTCGGCGCGGTCGTGGTCCAGCTCGTCGTAGCGCTCGCGCCACCTGCCGAGGACGCCGTACGACGCGGAGACCACCACGTCGTGGACCCGCTCCGCGCGGGGGATCCGCTCGGCGAGGGCCGCGCTGGTCAGCCCGATGCGCGGCCTCAGCTCGAAGACGTCCACCGTGCCGAGCACCTCACCGAGGATCCCGGCCACCCCGGAGGTCGGGTGGATCATCGCCGAGGCAACCTGCAGCAGCGTCGTCTTGCCGGCCCCGTTCGGACCGAGCACCACCCAGCGCTCGTCCTCCTCGACCGTCCAGTCGATCCCCGAGACCAGGGTGGTCTGTCCCCGGCGGACCGTCACGTCTGCGAGCTCGAGAACGGCATCCATGTGCGCAGCGGTCTCCTGGTGGAAGGGTCGAGTGGGCGTCCAACCTATACGCAGGGCGCGGCCACGCAGCGCCGCCCTGCGCACCGGGAGCCCGCTCGGTGCGTACCCTCGGTCGCGTGAGCCCGTCCCCCCTCCCGCGCTCAGCGAGGTTCGCCCTGTGGTTCTCGGCCTGGGCCGCCGGGCGCAGCAGCCTCGACGACACCCGGGACGCCATCGTCGGCGACGACGCGGCCCACGACGTCGCCGGGGTCCCCGGCGGTCCCGCCAGCCAGCCGCTGATCCTGGCGCTGGGGGCGCTCCGCGGCAGCCGGGCCACCGGAGCCGGTCTCGCGCTGCCGGTGGCCGGCGACCCCCTGGGACTGGCCGGTCCGAGCACGTTCAACGCCGAGGTGCTGGAGGCCGGCGAGGGCGTCGTCCTCGAGGGCGCCGACCTCGGGCTGGTGCCGCACCGTGCCGGCGCGGGGGTGGTGTGGAGCTGCCACCAGGCGGTCTCCCGCCGCCAGCTCCCCGACCCCTCGGAGGCCGACACGCTCCTGCGCACGGCGCTGCTCCGGACGGCGGAGCAGCTGGCCGACCTGGACGTGGCCCGCTGGCGTCCCGACGTCGCCGACGAGCTGACCACCCTGCGGAACCCCCGGCGAGCCGCGGACGTGGCGTTCCCCGAGGCGATGACCCCGCGCGCCGTACGCCTTGCCGATCTGGCGATGCGCTGCCGGACCATCGTCGAGCTGGCCCTGCACGACGACGGCGCCAGCGTCACGGCCGCGGAGGCGGACGCCCGGCGGCAGGCGCTCGTCCCGCTCGACCATGCGGCCCGGCGGGGGCTGGTGGCCGCCTGCTCGTTCCCGTGGGAGGGCTGAGCGCCGATGAGCACCGACGAGCCGCCCCGCACCCTGCTGATCACCCTGACCGGCAGGGACCGGCCGGGCGTGACCTCGACGGTCTTCTCCACCCTCGGCGCCTTCGGGGTCGCGGTCCTCGACATCGAGCAGATCGTGCTGCGCCGCCGGCTGGTGCTCGGGGTGCTGGTCACGGTCCCGCGGGACTGGAAGGCGCTGCGCGGCGCGATGGAGCGCGTCGCCGGCGAGCTGGACATGCAGGTCGAGGTGGAGCGCGGGACCGGCGACAACAGCCCCCGTCCCAGCGGTCGCAGCCACGTCACGGTGCTGGGCACTCCACTGAGGCCCGCGGCGGTCGCCGCCATCGCCGGCCGGATCGCCGACACCGGGGCGAACATCGACCGCATCGAGAGGATGGCGCGCTATCCCGTCACCGCCATCGAGCTGCACGTCTCGGGCACGGACCCGGACCGGCTGCGGACCGTCCTCGCCGTCGAGGCGGCCGTGCAGTCGGTGGACGTCGCGGTGCAGCCGGCGAACCTGCTGAGACACGGCATGCGGCTGGTGGTGATGGACGTCGACTCGACCCTGGTCCAGGGAGAGGTCATCGAGATGCTGGCCGCCGAGGCGGGCTGCCTGGACGAGGTCGCCGCGGTGACCGAGGCCGCGATGCGCGGCGAGCTGGACTTCGAGGAGTCGCTGCGCAGCCGGGTCGCCCTGCTCGAGGGGCTGGACGCGACCGCCCTCGACCGCGTCTACGACGCCCTCACGCTGGCCCCGGGGGCCCGGACCCTGGTCCGGACGCTGAAGCGGCTCGGCTACCGGTTCGCGATCGTCTCCGGTGGCTTCACGGCGGTGACCGACCGGATCGCCGCCGACCTCGGCATCGACTTCGCGGCCGCCAACGAGCTCGAGGTGCGCGAGGGCTCCCTGACCGGCAGGCTGGTCGGGCCGGTGCTGGACCGCGCGGGCAAGGCGGCCGCGCTGCTGCGCTTCGCGGAGCAGTCGGGGGTCGCCGTCGGTGCCACGGTCGCCATCGGGGACGGGGCGAACGACCTGGACATGCTCTCCGCGGCCGGGCTCGGCATCGCGTTCAACGCCAAGCCGGTGGTGCAGCGGGCGGCGGACACGGCGGTGAACGTGCCGTACCTGGACACGATCATGTATCTCCTGGGCATCAGCCGCGAGGAGGTCGAGGCCGCGGACGCCGTGGACGGGCTGACCACGCCGGCTCCTCCGCTGCTCCCCTGACGCCGACCCGGCGCGTCTGGCGGCCGGAAACGGTCGACCCGGCGGGTCTGCACGCCGGAACCCGGTCGACCCGGCGCGTCTGCAGGGGTCAGGAACGCCCCACGTAGTAGCCGACGATCCGGCCGGTCTCGGGCGCCAGGTCCGTCCAGGGCACGGCCACCTCGAGGACCGCGAGGGCTCCGGGCGGGAAGCCGTGCAGCAGGTCGGAGACCGCGGCCGGGTCGCCGTCCCCGTCGTCGAGCAGGTGGCAGAAGTACTCCGCAGTCGGGTTGTGCCCGACGTACAGCACGGTGGTGGCGTCCTCGGGAGCGGCCCGCAGCGCATCCAGCGCCGCGTCGGCGCTGCCGGCGAACAGGGCCTGGTCGAAGGAGACCCGGGTCGTCGACACGCCGGCGCCCTCGGCGACCTCGGCCCAGGTCTCCCGGGTGCGGGTCGCGGTGGAGACGAGCGCGAAGTCCGGCAGAAGGACCACCTCCCGCAGGTGCAGGCCCACGTCGCGGGCGCTCTGCCGGCCGCGGTCGGTCAGCCGGCGCGAGTGGTCGCTCTCCGCGAACGGCTCGGCCTTGGCGTGGCGCATGACCAGCAGGCGTCGACCGCTGCTCACAGGACCCACCTCGTCACCACGTAGGCTGCGCTGCATGCCGGACGGCTCATTGGACAGCACTATATCCCCCCAAAGCGGACCGGGAGCCCTCATCGCCATCGGTGGTGCCGAGGACAAGCTCGGACGCCGTGCCGTGCTGAGCGAGTTCGTCGCCCTGGCGGGCGGCTCGGACGCCAGGATCGCCGTGGTCCCGACCGCCTCCTCGCTGGGGCCGGAGATCGTCGAGGTCTACGACGCCCTCTTCCGCAGACTGGGTGCTCGTGAGGTCGTCGGCGTCCGGCCGCACAGCCGCGGTGACGCCGAGGCGCCGGACGTGGTGGCGCTGCTGGACGATGTCACCGGGATCTTCATGACCGGCGGCAACCAGCTGAAGCTGGCCTCCATCGTGAGCGGCACCGCCTTCGGGGACGCGATCGTGGCAGCCCACCGCCGCGGTGTCGTGGTCGCGGGCACGAGTGCCGGCGCCAGCATCCAGTCCTCCCACATGGTGGCCTTCGGCCCCGGCGGCTCGACGCCGAAGCAGCGGATGACCCAGCTGGCCGGGGGCCTCGGCCTGGTCCCGGACGTGGTCATCGACCAGCACTTCAGCCAGCGCAACCGCTACGGGCGGCTGCTGATGCTGGTGGCCCAGAGCCCCGCCCTGCTGGGGATGGGCATCGACGAGGACACCGCGGCGGTGGTCACCGAGGAGGCCTCCCCCGACGGGGTGTCCCGGCTGCTGCGGGTCCTCGGCCGGGGCGTGGTGACGCTCTTCGACGCCCGCGCCGTGGTGTCCAACGCCGACACCGCACGGCGTACGGCGCCACTGCTCGCGTCCGGCGTCGTCCTGCACGTGCTGCCGGCCGGTGCCGTCTTCAACCTGACCGACCGCACTCTCGTCGACCCGGTCAAGGAGGTGAACCCGTCCGAGGCGGAGGAGCTCGCAGTTGCAGGACGGGACCTGACACGGTTGGCTCGTGACATCGCCGCCGGCGACGTCTCGCCGACCGTGCTGCGCCGACGCAGAGCCCGCCAGGCCACGGACCCGGTCAATGAAGGAGATCCTGCATGAGCGTGCCCTCGCCCGACCTGTCGATCCTGGAGACCCGCGTCTACCGCGGGGCCAACATCTGGTCGTATGAGAAGGCGATCCACCTCGTCGTCGACCTCGGCTCGCTCGAGGAGCACCCGTCCAACACGCTGCCCGGGTTCAACGAGAGCCTGGTCCGGATGCTGCCGGGGCTGCGTGAGCACTCGTGCTCGCGAGGTCGTCGCGGCGGGTTCCTCGAGCGGCTCAACGAGGGCACCTGGCTGGGGCACGTCGCCGAGCACGCCGCCCTCGCCCTGCAGCAGGCGGTCGGTCACGACATCCGCCGCGGCAAGACCCGCCAGGTGAAGGGCGAGAAGACCCGCTACAACGTCATCTACGGGTACGTCGACGAGACCGTCGGCCTGGCTGCTGCGCGGCTCGCCGTACGCCTGGTCAACCATCTCGTCCAGGCGGACCCGGACTTCGACTGGGACGAGGAGCTGGAGGCGTTCATCCTGCGGGCCGAGCGCAGCGCGTTCGGGCCGTCCACCCAGGCCATCATCGACGAGGCGGTCTCCCGCGACATCCCCTGGATCCGGCTCAACAAGCACTCGCTGGTGCAGCTGGGGCAGGGGGTCCACCAGAAGCGGATCCGCGCCACGATGACGTCGGCCACCAGCGCCATCGCCGTCGACGTCGCGTCCGACAAGGACCTCACCACGCGGCTGCTCGGGGCGGCCGGGCTGCCGGTTCCCAAGCAGGAGTCGGTGCGAACCGCGGACCAGGCCGTCGCCGTCGCGGAGCGGATCGGCTACCCGGTCGTGGTCAAGCCGCTCGACGGCAACCAC
>CAWIPS010000010.1:0-217124 GCA_963837995.1 uncultured Actinomycetota bacterium | reverse complement strand
TCCCCGAGTTGATCATTCCTGCACCGACCGTAACGCCAGTGGCCTCGTCTATGAGGATGAATGAGCCAGTTGTGCGATTCTTGCTGTAGGGGTCACACAGCAGGGGGGTCGTGGTCCGCAGCTGCACGCGCCCGATCTCGTTGAGCCCGAGCTCCTTGGTCTCCTGGTCGCGGTGCAGGGTGTTGATGTCCAGTCGATACTGGATGTCCTTCACCAGCGCCCGTCCGGTGCGGGTGGTGTGCTTGATCGCCAGCTTCTGACGGGGCCGCAGCGGCTCGTTGGTCATCCAGCAGATCATCGCGTCGATGTCCTGGCTGGGCCGCGGGGCGTTCGCCGGGCGGCAGATCATGTCGCCGCGGGACACGTCGACGTCGTCCTCGAGGCGCACGGTGACCGACATGGGGGGAAATGCCTCGTCGATCTCCTTGTCGAAGAGGTCGATGCCGGCGATCCTGCTGGTCATCCCGGACGGCAGGACCAGGACCTCGTCGCCGGGCTTGAGCACGCCGCCGGCGAGCATCCCGGCATAGCCGCGGTAGTCGTGGAAGTCGTCCGACTTCGGGCGGACGACGTACTGCACCGGGAAGCGCGCGTCGACCAGGTCGCGGTCGGAGGCGACGTGCACGTGCTCGAGGTGGTGCATCAGGGAGGGGCCGTCATACCAGTCCATGTGCTCGGAGCGGTTGACGACGTTGTCGCCCTTGAGGGCGGAGATCGGGACGATCTCGAGGTCGGGGATGTTGAGCTTGGTCGCGAAGGAGGTGAACTCCTCGTGGATCCGGTCGTAGACGCCCTGGTCGTAGTCGACGAGGTCCATCTTGTTGACCGCCAGCACCAGGTGCGGGACGCGCAGCAGCGACAGGATGACGGCGTGCCGGCGGGACTGCTCGGTGAGGCCCTGGCGGGCGTCGACCAGCACCAGGCCGAGGTCGGCGGTGGAGGCGCCGGTGACCATGTTGCGGGTGTACTGCACGTGCCCGGGGGTGTCGGCGATGATGAACTTGCGGGTCGGGGTCGCGAAGTAGCGGTAGGCCACGTCGATCGTGATGCCCTGCTCCCGCTCGGAGCGGAGGCCGTCGGTGAGCAGCGCGAGGTCGGTGTAGTCGTAGCCCTTCGACTTCGAGGTCGCCTCGACCGCCTCGAGCTGGTCCGCGAAGATCGCCTTGGCGTCCAGCAGCAGCCGGCCGATCAGGGTCGACTTGCCGTCGTCGACGGAGCCGGCGGTGGCGAAACGGAGCAGGTCCATCAGAAGTAGCCCTCTTTCTTCCGGTCTTCCATCGCCGCCTCGGAGAAGCGGTCGTCGCCCCGGGTGGCGCCACGCTCGGTGACCAGCGCGACGGCGATCTCGTCGACGATCTCCGACGTGGTCGCGGCGGTGCTCTCCACGCATCCGGTCTGGGTCATGTCACCCACGGTGCGGAACCGCACCATCAGCTCCTCGACCGTCTCGCCGCCCTTGGGCTGGATGGCCTCCGACTCCGAGAGCAGCATGCCGTCGCGGCGGATCACCCGGCGCTTGTGCGCGAAGTAGATCGACGGGATCTCGATCTGCTCCTGGTGGATGTAGTCCCAGACGTCCAGCTCCGTCCAGTTCGACAGCGGGAAGACGCGCATGTGCTCGCCGCCGTGGATGCGGCCGTTGTAGAGCGACCACAGCTCGGGGCGCTGCATCTTGGGGTCCCACTGGCCGAACTCGTCGCGGTGGGAGTAGACCCGCTCCTTGGCCCGGGCCTTCTCCTCGTCGCGGCGGCCGCCACCGAAGGCCGCGGTGAAGCCCTCCTCCTCGATGACGTGCAGCAGGGTCCCGATCTGCAGCCGGTTGCGGGTGGTCTTCCCGTCGTCGACGACCACGCCGTCCTTGATCGCGTCGTCGACCGACGCGATGACCATCCGCACGCCCAGCCGGCTGACCCAGTTGTCCCGGGTGGCCAGCACCTCGGGGAAGTCGAAGCCGGTGTCCACCTGGAGCACCGGGAACGGGATCTTCGCGGGGTAGAACGCCTTCTCCGCCAGCCTGAGCATGACGATGGAGTCCTTGCCGCCGGAGAACATCAGCACCGGCTTCTCGAACTCGGCGGCGACCTCACGGAAGATGTGGATCGACTCCGCCTCGAGCTCGTCGAGCTGGCTCAGGCGGTAGTCGACATGCGTGGATGACATCGGCTGGAATGGACCTCTCGTTCGGAGCAGCCGTCATCGTATCTAGTCACTGCACTTTGAGCACTTCGAGACCGGCGTGACAGGTTCGGCGAAGGATGACGGTTCGACCCTTTAGTGTGGCGCACGTGCGTATCTCTGTCTTCGGGTGCGGCTACCTCGGTGCCGTGCACGCCGCCTGCCTGGCCAGGCTCGGGCATGACGTGGTGGGCGTCGACGTCGTCGCGGCCCAGGTCGACACGCTCAACCGGGGCGTGGCGCCGTTCTACGAGCCGGGCCTGTCCGAGCTCCTGGTCGAGGGGATCGCGTCCGGGCGGCTCACCTTCTCCAGCGACGCGGCGGCGGCTGCCGGAGCCGAGGTGCACTTCCTGTGCGTCGGCACCCCCCAGAAGCGGGGCGAGAACGCCGCCGACCTGCGCTTCGTGTACGCCGCGGTGGAGGACCTCGTGCCGCACCTCGCGGCCGGGGACGTGGTCGTCGGCAAGTCGACGGTCCCGGTCGGCACCGCCGAGCTGCTCGCCGAGCGCATCGCGGAGACCGCTCCCGAGGCGAGCCTGGTCTGGAACCCCGAGTTCCTCCGCGAGGGCAAGGCCGTGCACGACACGCTGCACCCCGACCGGTTCGTCTACGGCGTGTCCCCCGGTGAGGCCGGGGAGCGGGCGGCCGACAGGCTCGACGGGGTCTACAGCGCGGCCCTCGCAGCCGGTACGCCGAAGATGGTGACCGACCTGGCCACGGCCCAGCTCGTCAAGGTCGCCGCGAACTCGTTCCTGGCCACCAAGATCTCCTTCATCAACGCGATGGCCGAGCTGTGCGAGGTCGCCGGCGCCGACGTGACCATGCTCGCCGACGCGATCGGGCTCGACGACCGGATCGGCCGCAAGTTCCTCAACGCGGGCGTCGGGTTCGGCGGCGGCTGCCTGCCCAAGGACATCCGGGCGTTCATGGCCCGGGCCGGCGAGCTCGGCGCCGACCAGGCGCTCACCTTCCTGCGCGAGGTGGACGCCATCAACATGCGCCGCCGGGTCCGGATGGTCGACCTGGCCCGCGAGGAGCTCGGCGGGTCCATCGTCGGGCGCCGGATCGCGGTCCTGGGCGCGGCCTTCAAGCCCGAGAGCGACGACGTCCGGGACTCGCCCGCGCTCAGCATCTCCGCCCAGATGCAGCTCCAGGGTGCCGACGTGCGGGTCACCGACCCGCGCGCCATCGACAACGCCCGCAAGAAGTGGCCCGACCTGCACCTGGTGCCCACCGTCGAGGAGGCGGTCGCCGGGGCCGAGCTGGTGCTGGTGCTCACCGAGTGGGCGGACTACGTCGCCCTGGACCCGGCCGAGGTCGGTGCCCTGGTCGCGCAGCGGCGTGTCCTGGACGGGCGCAACTGCCTGGACCCGCACGTCTGGCGGGCGGCCGGCTGGACCTACCGAGCGCTCGGCCGACCCTGACCCGGCTCCGGGAGGCTCACGCGGCGGGTGCTCAGCAGTGGTGCCGGCCGAAGTCGTCCTCGATGCGGACGATGTCGTCCTCGCCGGTGTAGGCGCCGTGCTGGACCTCGACGATCACCAGCTCCTCGGCACCCTCGTTGCCCAGCCGGTGCCGAGCCCCCTGCGGCACGTCGAGAGAGGCCCCCGGGCCGGCGGTGAGGATCTCGTCGTCGATGTAGGCCGTGGCGACGCCGAAGACGACCACCCAGTGCTCGCTGCGATACTTGTGGGTCTGCAGGGACAGCCGGCAGCCCGGGTTCACGTGGATGCGCTTGATCTTGTAGCCCGGCCCGACGTCGATGACCTGCCAGCTGCCCCACGGACGCTCTTCGAACTCCAGGGTCACGGGTCGCTCCACATGTTGTTGCACCGGGTCAACCTATCAACCAGCAGGAGCAGCCGAGACCTTCAGCGGCTCCCACCAGTCCCGGCGCTGGCGATACCAGTCGACGGTCTCGGCAAGACCCCGCTCGAAGGGCACCTGCGGCTCGTAGCCGAGCTCCGCGCGGATCTTGCCGATGTCCACGGAGTATCTCTGGTCGTGCCCGAGCCGGTCCGTGACCTGCTCCACACTGTCCCACCCGGCGCCGGTGGCGTCCAGCAAACGCCCGGTCAGCTCCTTGTTGGTGAGCTCGGTGCCGCCACCGATGTTGTAGACCTCCCCGGGCCGGCCGCCGGTGAGCACCAGGTGGATGCCTCGGCAGTGGTCGTCGACGTGCAGCCAGTCACGCACGTTCGTGCCCTCGCCGTACAGGGGGACGCGGAGGCCGTCGATCAGGTTGGTGACGAACAGCGGGATGACCTTCTCGGGGAACTGGTAGGGCCCGTAGTTGTTCGAGCAGCGGGTGATGCACACCGGCAGGCCGTGGGTGCGGTGGTAGGCGCGGGCCAGCAGGTCCGAGGACGCCTTGGAGGCGGAGTACGGCGAGTTGGGCTCGAGCGGCTGCTGCTCGTCCCACGAGCCCGACTGGATCGACCCGTAGACCTCGTCGGTGGAGACGTGCACGAACTTGTCGACGCCCAGCCGCAGGGCCGACTCGAGCAGCGTCTGGGTGCCGACGACGTTGGTCATCACGAAGTCGTCTGCGCCGGCGATGGACCGGTCCACGTGCGACTCGGCGGCGAAGTGGACCACCGCGTCCGCCTCCCCGACCAGCCGGTCGACCATCTCGCGGTCCAGGATGTCGCCGTGGACGAACCGCAGCCGGGCGTCGTCGTGCACCGGCGCGAGGTTGGCCAGGTTGCCGGCGTACGTCAGCTTGTCCAGCACCACCACCGACTCGGGCTCGTCGGAGCCCCAGGCGCCCGTCAGCAGCGACCGGACGTAGTGGGAGCCGATGAAACCCGCGCCGCCCGTCACCAGGATCCTCATGGTCCGGCACACTAACCGACATGCGCGGAATCATCCTGGCCGGTGGAAGCGGCACCCGGCTGCACCCGATCACCATGGGCGTCAGCAAGCAGATGGTGCCCGTCTACGACAAGCCGATGATCTACTACCCCCTGACCACGCTGATGCTCGCCGGGATCCGGGACATCCTGGTGATCACCACCCCCCACGACCTCGCGCAGTTCCAGCGGCTGCTCGGGGACGGCTCGCGGTTCGGGATCAGCCTGACCTACGCCGAGCAGCCCTCCCCGGACGGTCTCGCGCAGGCGTTCACCATCGGCGCGTCCTTCGTGGGGACCTCGACGAGCGCGCTGGTGCTCGGCGACAACCTGTTCTACGGGCCCGGCTTCGGGCGCCAGCTGACCCGCTTCGCGGACCTCGACGGTGCGGCCGTCTTCGCCTACCGGGTCTCCGACCCCACGGCGTACGGCGTCGTGGAGTTCGACTCGACCGGCAGGGCGCTGTCGCTCGAGGAGAAGCCGGCGCGGCCGCGGAGCAGCTATGCGATCCCGGGGCTGTACTTCTACGACAACGACGTGCTCGCCATCGCCCGGGACCTGAAGCCGTCCGCGCGGGGGGAGTATGAGATCACCGACGTCAACCGGGCCTACCTCGAGCAGGGGCGGCTGCGGGTCGAGGTCCTCGAGCGCGGCTTCGCCTGGCTGGACACCGGGACGTTCGACTCGCTCAACGACGCGAGCAACTTCATCCAGACCGTCGAGCACCGGCAGGGCCTGAAGATCGGCTGCCCCGAGGAGGTCGCCTGGCGGCAGGGGTTCCTCACCGACGACGAGCTGCGCCAGCGCGGGGAGGCGCTCGTGAAGTCCGGCTACGGGGAGTACCTCCTGCAGCTTCTGGTGACCGGCTGACGGGCTGCGCGGGTTTGGCGGGCTGTCGACCCGGCGGGTCTGGCGGCCCGCCCCGTCTGGCGGCCCGCCCTGCCGAGTCGGCGCATCTGCAGGCTCGCACCCGGTCGAGTCGGCGCATCTGCAGGCTCGCACCCGGTCGAGTCGGCGCATCTGCAGGCCTCCAGGCCGTCGAGTCGGCGGGTTTGGCGGGGTCCGGAGGTCGACCCGGCGGGTATGGCGGGGTCCGGAGGTCGACCCGGCGGGTATGGCGGGGTCCGGAGGTCGACCCGGCCCATCCGCGCGGCTGGAGGCGTGAATCAGTTCCAACGTGCTCTGGTGAGCGCTGCGAACGACAAATCGGAACTTATCTGCAACGACCGGACGTTCAGAGGACGACTTGCACCGTTTTGTCGCAAGCAAGATGCGTACCCGTGGGGAGCGACCGGTTTCGAAGCCCCCACCGTACGGACGGACCGACGGCCGGGCTCGACGGCCTGGAGGCCTGCAGATGGGCCGGCTCGACCGGCTTGGAGGCCTGCAGATGGGCCGACTCGACCGGGTTGGAGCCTGCAGATGGGCCGACTCGACCGGCCTGGAGGCCTGCGGATGGGCCGACTCGACGGCCTGGAGGCCTGCGGATCGGCCGACTCGGCAGGGCGGACGGGCGGACGGGCGGGCGGGCCGGCCCGGGGGCGCGCCGCAGTACCGTGACCACCATGGAAGACGCCTCTGTCAACAGTCTCGACGAGCTCATCTCCTGCGCGGACTGCTACGGGGTGGTCAAGAAGGTTGACATGCAGAAGCACTACGAGTGGCATGCCCGAGCCGTGCGGGATGCGGTGGCCGCCTCCGTCGTCGTGGTCAGCGACGCGGCGGAGGAGGCGGCTCGGGACTGACCCCTGGGCCCGGGGCCGCGGAGACAGAGAGAACCCCGGGACGCCTGCAGCGGCCCGGGGTCGGAGAGGTGGTTCAGACGGCCCGGATCGAGGAGATGAGGGCGTCCACGTCGAGGTGGGCCGACTCCGTGCCGGGCGCGACCAGGTCGTGACTGCGGGTGACGAACCCGTCGGCCTCGCTGGTGCGGACCTCGACCAGCGCGTTGCCGTGCGGCGAGCAGAGCTCGATCGAGACGGTGGCGAAGCCTTCGTCGTCCATGCCGGGCCAGACGTGTACGTCGCCGTCACCGGTCGGCTCGGTCAGGCCGACACTGAGCAGCTCGCGGGAGAACGTCCACGGGACGGGCCCGTCGTTGAGCTGGAAGGACATGGTGAGCGCGTAGGGGTCGCTCGAGTCGTAGCTGAGGACGGTGGGCACTGCCGACGTACCGCCATCGGGCCGGTGCAGCGCGACGAAGACGCTCTGCTCGAAGCTCTGTGCGTCGATCCGAGTGGTGTCCATGGTCGGCCTGCTTCCGGGTGTTCGGCCGTCGTGGTGGCGGCTCTGAGGGAAGTCTCGTCACCTGTACCGCTGTGCTTGAGGGTCGAGCCGCACGCTCGCCCGGACGGCCATCATGTTCGGCGCATATGTCCGAGTCCGTCCGGACAAAGGTCCAGCCCGGCCTTCCCTACCCGTCCAGCATGCGGACACGCCCGGGCCACGGGCGCGCCCCGCCTCAGGCCAGCACGCTCGGAGCCGCGAGCGACCACCGGTCCTGCCAGTCCTCGATGGGCGCCACCCCGACCCGACCGAGCGCCTCGTGACCGAGCACGGAGTACGCCGGACGGGGGGCCGGGCGCACGAACTCGGCGCTGGTCGTCGCCTGCACCACCGACGGCTCGAGACCAGCGGCGGCGACCACCTGACGCGCGAAGTCGAACCAGCTGCACTGCCCCGAGGACGTGGCGTGGTAGGTGCCCGCCGGCGCGTCGGCCTGCACCAGCCGCACCAGGAGGTCGGCGACGTCGCGCGTCCAGGTGGGCTGCCCGACCTGGTCGTCGACGACGCTGACCGTCCCGCGCTCGCGGGCCACCCGGGCGATCGTCTTGGGGAAGCAGCCGCCGTGCTCGCCGTACAGCCAGGCGGTGCGGACCAGCAGGTGTCCGTCAGGGAGCTCCTCGCGCACCGCGCGCTCGCCGGCGGCCTTGGTGCGCCCGTAGGCGGAGGCCGGCGCGGTCGGGGCGTCCTCGGCGTACGGCGCCCGGGCCGAGCCGTCGAAGACGTAGTCGGTGCTCACCTGCACCAGCCGGGCACCGTGCTCGCGGGCCGCGCGGGCCAGCAGCCGGGGGGCGTCGCCGTTGACCGCGGCCGCCTCCGGCTCGTGCGACTCGGCGTCGTCGACGGCGGTCCAGGCGGCGGCGTTGACCACCACGTCATGACTGCGTACGGCGCCCAGCACCGCGTCCGCGTCGGTGACGTCCAGCGTGGCCCGCGTCGCCGGCGTGACCTCCTCGCCGAGGGAGTGCAGCAGGTCGACCACGTCGGTCCCGAGCATCCCGTTCGAGCCGGTGACGAGCCACCTCACGTGTCGGTCCTCCTTAGGGTCCAGCCCATCTGAGCCGGTCCGTACCCTACTCAGGTGGAGATTCGTGAGCTGCCCATCGCCGGAGCGTTCGAGGTCACCCCGCGGGTGCACGGGGACGAGCGGGGCGCCTTCCTGGAGTGGTTCCGCGCGGACCGGTTCACCGACGCGACCGGGCACCCGTTCACCCTCGCGCAGGCGAACGCGTCGGTCTCCGCGGCGGGCACCCTGCGCGGCATCCACTTCGCGCAGCTGCCTCCCGGCCAGGCCAAGTGGGTCACCTGCCTGCGCGGGTCGGTGCTGGACGTGATCGTGGACATCCGGGTCGGCTCCCCGACGTACGGCGCCTGGGACCGGGTCACCCTCGACGACACGGACCGTCGGGCGGCCTACCTGTCCGAGGGTCTCGGGCACGCGTTCATGGCTCTCGAGGACGACAGCGTGGTGTCCTACCTGTGCTCGGCGCCGTACGCCCCTGGACGCGAGCACGGGGTGCACCCGCTCGACCCGGCGATCGGCATCGACTGGCCGACCACGGGCCGCGACGGTGCACCGCTCAGGCCGCTGCTCTCGGCCAAGGACGAGCAGGCCCCGCGGCTGGCCGACGCGGAGGCGGCGGGCCTGCTGCCCACCTATGACCAGGCCCGGTCGTTCGTCGCGTCCCTGCGAGCCTGACGAAGGGGCAGCCCGCTCAGACCTCGTCCGGCCGCTTCCCCCGCGCCGGACGCGCCGCTCGCTCCGGACGCACCGGCGGGTCCTGGTCGGGATGCCTCGGCAGCCGCCACGCGGCCGCGTTGTTGTCGAAGGCGGGCAGGCCGTTGAGGTAGCGGATGTAGCCCCACACCAGCGGCCCGAGCAGCAGCATCCCGGCACCGATGATGCCGACCGTGCCCGGCGGGACGCCCAGCATGTTCAGGCCGGTCAGGGTCAGGACGATGACGATGCCGCGCCGGATCACCGACTGGGAGACCCAGTTCGCGATCCGGGCGCCGAGGAAGGTGCCCGGGGAGCCGCCCACGATCAGCGGGATCAGCACCGACCAGTCGACGCCGCTGACGATCACGTGGCTGACCGCCGCCGACAGCACCAGCGGGACCGCCTGCACCAGGTCGGTGCCGACCAGGCGGACCGCCGACAGGGTCGGGTAGAGCAGCAGCAGCGCCACCATGATCAGCGACCCCGAGCCGACCGACGTGATGCCGACGAGCAGGCCGCCGACCGCACCGACCAGCAGTGTCAGGCCCGGCCGGAGCCGGGGGTCGTCGTCGGACAGGGTGTTGCCGCCGCTGACCAGGCGGAGCTGGAGATACATCCGCAGGGCGTACGTCGACGCGGTGAACAGCAGAGCGATCCCGAGCGCCTGCTTGAGGAACTCCTCCTGGTGCTCGACACCGGCCAGCGCCCTGACGATGAACGCGCCCGCGAAGGCGGTCGGCACCGACGCGCACATCAGCAGGCCCGCCAGCCGGAGGTTCGGCTTGCCGACCTTCCAGTGCACGCTCGCCCCGACCGACTTGTTGACAGAGGCGGCCACCAGGTCGTTGGCGACCGCGACCGTCGGGTTGATGCCGAGGAAGATCAGCGCCGGGGTCATCAGCGCGCCGCCACCCATCCCGGTGAGGCCGACCACGATGCCGACGCCGAAGCTGACCAGCAGGACGGCCAGGGCGCTGGTGGTCAGGAGGTCGCTCACCGGGAGGCTTCGCTGACCGGGGACATCGCAGCCACCCGTGGGACTCGAGGACCTTCACGATGTCGCGCAGGGCGCTCTCGACGCTGCGCCCGGTGGTGTCCACCCGGACGGTCGCGTCCTGCGGCTCCTCGTACGGCGAGGAGATGCCGGTGAACTCGGGGATCTCTCCGCGCCGGGCCTTCGCGTAGAGCCCCTTGCGGTCCCGCCGCTCGCACTCGGCCAGCGGGGTCGCCACGTGGATCAGCACGAAGGCGCCGCCGGCCTCCTCGGTCATCGCGCGGACCTGTCGCCGGGTCGCGTCGAACGGCGCGATCGGGCTGCACAGCGCCACCCCGCCGTGCCGGCTGATCTCGGCGGCCACCCAGCCGATCCGGCGGATGTTCGTCTCCCGGTCCTGCCGGGAGAAGGTCAGGCCTGCCGAGAGGTGGCGGCGCACCACGTCGCCGTCGAGGCTGGTCACGGTGCGCTCGCCCTGCTCGATGATCCGGTCGTGCAGCGCCCGGGCCAGCGTGGACTTGCCGCTGCCGGACAGCCCGGTGAAGAACAGCACCAGGCCCTGTCGTGCGGGCCCGGGCCGGTCCCGGTCGAGGACCGCGGCGACCGTCTCGGGGAGGGTCCCGGACCCGGGCACCCTCAGCAGCTCGCCGGGCGCGTAGGCCCACACGACCCGGCGGCGCAGGACGCTGTCCGCCTCGTCGTCGCCCCGCGCGGCCAGCGGCACGGCCACCACCGAGGCGTTGTCCAGGAGCGCGGCGGCGGCCAGGGTGGCGCGGACGAGGCCCGGCGCGGACAGTCCCTCCGGTGTGCCGGCTCCGACCAGCGCGAGCAGCACGACCGGCCGCCCGGCGGCCGCGACCTGGACCAGGTCGAGGTCCGTGGTGGTCAGCGGCCCGGTGACCACCACGGTCAGGGCCCGGACGCCGTACGCCGCGTGCACCGCGCCCGGGGAGAGGTAGAGCCGCCGGAACGGCCCGAACTCGTGGTGGGCCAGCGGCGTGACCGGGCCGCTGATGCCGACCGCGTCGCTCCCGTCCACGCCGTACGTCGACCCGACCTCGACCCGGGCCACCGGGACGCCCTCGGGGTCCGTCAGCTCGACGGCACCGGCAGCGACGGCGGCCGCCCCCACGTCCGCCGGCACCTGCAGGGTGACCAGTCCACCGGGACCCTCGAAGCCGTCGAGGCCCAGGGCTCGGTGCCTGAGCAGCTCGAGGTCGTCGAGCTCGCGGGGGGTCGGGCAGTGCTGGGGGACAGGAGTGCTGGACACAGGGCCGGACACAGGGCTGGACACAGGGGTCATCGTGCCGCACGAGCGGGTGCGGGTGCCGGGATGCCCCTCCGCGGACGCGGATAGGGTCGGCGCCATGCCTGCCCCCGTCATCGTCGCCGAGGTCGTCCGCTCCGGGTTCGTCGAGGGGCACCACCACGGCTCGGTGGTGGCCCTGGAGCGGGACGGCTCGGTCGCCTGGGCGGTCGGTGACGTGGAGGGCACCATGCTGCCCCGGTCCTGCAACAAGCCGCTCCAGGCGGCCGCCATGCTGGGCTGCGGGCTCGACCTCGACGGCGAGCTGCTCGCCCTGGCGGCTGCGTCCCACTCCGGCGAGGCGTTCCACCTCGAGGGGGTGCGCCGGATCCTGCGGGGCGCCGGGCTCGACGAGAGCGCCCTGCAGACCCCGCCGGACCTGCCCATCGACGACCGCGCACGCGAGGACTACCTCCGGTCCGGGGGGCAGCGCTCGTCGCTGGCGATGAACTGCTCGGGCAAGCACGCGGCGATGCTCGCCACCTGTGTCGTCAACGGCTGGGACACAGCCACCTACCTGGACCCCGACCACCCGCTGCAGCGGGCGATCGCCGGCGCGTTCCCGGCGCTGACCGGGACGCCGGTCGACGTGGTCGCCGTCGACGGCTGCGGCGCACCGCTCCTGTCGACCACCCTGGTCGGCCTGGCCCGGGCGTTCCGGGCCGTCGCCACCGCCGAGGAGGGCCCCGAGCGCCGGGTCGCCGACGCCATCCGGGCGTTCCCCGAGTTCACCTCCGGCACCGGGCGCGACGAGGCGGCCCTGATGCGCGCGGTGCCCGGCTCGGTCGGCAAGGCCGGGGCGGAGTCCTGCTACGCGCTCGGGCTCGCCGACGGTCGGGCGGTGGCGCTGAAGACCGACGACGGGGCGGCCCGGGTGCGGCCGGTCCTGATGGCCCGGGCGCTCGAGCGGCTCGGGGTCACCTCGGAGGGCTGGGTGGATGCGGACGCCGTACGCCGCACCGGGGTGGTCGAGCTGCTCGGAGGCGGGCGCCCGGTGGGGCTGGTGCGCGCCACCGGCTGGTCCTGAGCAGCCCCTCTAGTCCACCCGAAGACAGGACAGAGTTTTTTACGGTTTTCCCTGTCCGAGCCGACCTCGCCCCCTACGTTTGCCCGAAGTCTCGCGTCCGGGGATCGCGCGCACCCGCTCCCTCCGCTTCCACCCCGAGGGGTCCC
This sequence comes from uncultured Actinomycetota bacterium, assembly GCA_963837995.1. Taxonomy (GTDB): domain Bacteria; phylum Actinomycetota; class Actinomycetes; order Propionibacteriales; family Nocardioidaceae; genus Nocardioides_B. Next base: position 204,621 of record CAWIPS010000010.1, on the reverse strand, counting down.
TCTCATGGTCAGCTCCACCTCGCACCGTCTTCTCGCCGTCCTGACGGCTCTGCTCACCACGCTCGGTCTCGCGGTCGTCGTGCTCACGCCGTCCGCGGCCGACGCCAGGCCGAGGAGGTGTCACGGCGGCTACCCCGCGGTGGTCGCCACCTCGACCAGGGTCCACCTCGCCAGGAGCGTCGGTCGGTACGGCGACCGCAACGCCGCTCTGGTCCGGGTCAGGTCCGACGCCGGCGTCCCCCGCGGCCGGGTGACCCTGTCCGTCGCCGGACGGTCCTCCTCGCGGAGGCTGTATGGCGGCTTTGCCTTCTTCGTGCTGCCGCGCCACCTGCGCCCGCGGCACACCTACGCGGTGACGGCCCGCTACCCCGGACGGGGCTGTTTCGGTCCCAGCTCCGGGGTGGCGTACTACACGGTGCTGCCCCGGCATCGGCACCACCCGCCTCGCCACCACCGGCCGCACCACCACCAGCCGCCGCGTCACCACCCGGGCGGTCACTGACCTCAGCGGGGCAGTGGTCTAGACGCTGTGGGCCTCTCTCGATGGGACAGTCACTTTTACTCCATTTCCCGAACGGGAGTCGTTCCACGGCCTAGGTTGGACCCAGTTCGCGTCCGGGGAGAGTGAGCTAGACGGCCTCCCTTCGCTCTCTCTCGAGGGGTACTTCACCCATGGTCAGCACCGCCTTCCAGCGCCTCGTCGCCACTATCGCAGCGCTCGGCACGCTGCTCGGTCTGGCGCTTGTCGCCCTGGTGCCTTCCGCTGCGCAGGCCGCGACCTGCAACCCGGGCTATCCGGCGTCCGTCGCGACCACGACGAGCGCCAGGCTGGTCCGCAACGTCGGGTCCTACGGCGACCGCAACACGCTCACCGTCCGGGTCAGGTCGGACGCCGGCGTGCCGGGTGGCCGGGTCAACCTGAGGATCTCGAACGGCGGCGGCTTCTACCGCCTCTACCTCCACGGCGGGGTGGCTCGGCGTTCGCTCCCGAGGGGCCTCGACGCCCGGACCACCTACACGTTGACCGCCACCTATCTGGGGCAGGGCTGCTACGCGGGCAGCTCGGACTCGACGAGCTACACGGTGAAGCGGGTCGGCGTGCGCATCGTCGCGCTCAGGGCGAGCAACATCCGCCGCGGCGGCCGTCCGTTCGTCAGGGCCCGAGTGATCACCAGGTCGCGCACGACCGCCTACGGTCGGGTGACGGTGCGGCTCTACCACCGCGGCCTGCGCAAGGTCGAGACCGTGCGTCTGCGCGGCGGGCACTTCGGGATCCGCTTCAACCCGGTCTACCGGGTCGGCACCTGGACGGCCAGGGCCTACCTGCCTGCCTCGCGCAACTTCGGCGGCGACGTCGCCGGTGTCCGGTTCCGGGTCCGCCGATGAGGCGTGCGTAGGCGACACACGACACACCGGCTCCGATGGGCGCTCCTGCTCATCGGGGTCGCTGTCGTCGTACTGGTGGGATACACCGGCTACCAGGCGCTCAGCGCGCGGAGGAACCTGCAGCTGGTGGCCTCCGACCTCACCACCTTGAGGTCGCAGCTGACCTCGGGCGAGCAGGCCGGCGGGGCGCAGACCCTCGCCGAGTTGCAGCGCCACGCCCACGCCGCCCGGAGCAGCACCCGGGGCCCGGGGTGGTGGCTGGGCACCAAGCTGCCGAAGCTCGGGCACAGCGTGGCCGCCGTGCGCACGGTGGCCGACGTCGCGGACCAGCTGGCCACCACGGTGCTGCCCGACGTCGTGCACGCCGCCGGGGCCCTGCAGCCGGACCGGCTCCGGCCCGTGGACGGGCGGGTCGACCTCGCCCCCGTCAGCCGGGCCGCCCCCACGGTCGTCCGGGCGACGGCCCGCCTCTCGGACCAGCGTGACCGGGCGGCGGCCATCGACACCGGCCCGCTGCTCGCGGCGGTGGCCGGCCCGGTCCGGGAGCTGCAGGACCACCTCGACGACGCGACCGTGCTGGCCCAGCGGGCCTCGCGTGCGGTCCGGCTGCTGCCGCCGATGCTCGGCGCGCACGGTGAGCGCACCTACCTGATGATGTTCCAGAACAACGCCGAGGTCCGCTCCACCGGCGGGCTACCCGGGTCCTTCGCCACCGTCACCGCCCGCGACGGGAAGGTGACGCTCGGCAACCAGGGCAACGCCGCCAGCATCGGGCGGTTCGAGAAGCCACCGGTCCCGCTGACCGCGGAGGAGCGGGCGGTCTTCGGCCCGAACATGGGGATCCTTCCCCAGGACACCAACTTCACCCCCGACTTCCCTCGCACGGCCCAGATCCTCACGGCGATGTGGAACGCGCGCCACGCCACGAAGGTCGACGGGGTGCTGTCCGCAGACCCGGTGGCGCTGTCCTACCTGCTGCGGGGCACCGGCCCGGTGGTGATGCCGGGCGGCCAGCGGCTGACCTCCTCCGACGCGGTCACCATCCTGCTCGGCCAGGTCTACGCCCAGATCCTCGACCCCGTCCGGCAGGACGACTTCTTCAGCGCAGCCGCCAAGAGCGTCTTCACCGCCGTCTCCACGGGACAGGGACAGCCCACCGCCGTGCTGGACAACCTGGTCACCGCGACCGACCAGCGCCGGATCCTGCTGTGGTCGGGCCGGCCCGGCGAGCAGGCGCTGCTCGGCCCGACCCGGCTCGGCGGTGCGCTGCCCACCGAGCCGTCCGCCACCCCCGAGGTCGGGGTGTTCCTCAACGAGGGAGGCGGGTCGAAGCTGGACTACTTCCTCGACAACCGGGTCGACGTGGCCTCGAGCCACTGCCAGGGCACCCGCCAGCACCTCACCGTCACCGTGCACCTGCGCTCCCGGGTCACCGACCCGGCCGCCCTGTCCGACTACGTCGCCCGCAACGCCGTCGGCATCCCGCGCGGCGTGATCCGCACCACGCTCTACGTCTACGCCCCGATCGGTGGGTACGTCGACGGGGCGTCGTACGACGGGAAGCCGCGCGACCTCCAGGAGCTGACCCACGACGGCAGGACCCTCGTCGCGCAGACCGTGGACCTCGAGCCGGGCGCCCGGCACACGCTGACCTACGAGATGGTCACCGGCAAGGGCCAGGACGGGCGCACCGACCTGCAGGTGACACCCGGTGTCCGCAGTGACGGGATCGGCACGGTTGGTCCCTCTGCATGCTGATTGCATGCATGTAACACCAGGGGTTCACACTGCTGGGACAGGCGGATGTGTCTCGGCTCACGTCCACAGGACTTGCATCTGCTAGCAGCAGCAAGCATCCTGGAGTGGTGGCAAAGTTCGGAGTCGGGAAGACCGTCGAGACCCTCGGCGACTACCTGCGCGAGCAGCGGCTGGCAGCGAAGCTCTCGCTGCGGCAGCTGGCCGAGCAGACCGGTGTCTCGAACCCCTACCTGAGCCAGATCGAACGTGGACTGCGTCGGCCCTCCGCGGAGGTGCTCCAGCAGCTCGCGAAGGGGCTTCGGATCTCGTCGGAGACGCTGTACGTCCGCGCCGGGATCCTGAACCTCGATGACAGCGAGGTGCGCTCGGTCGAGCTGGCCGTGCTCGCCGACACGGGCCTCACCGAGCGCCAGAAGCAGTCACTGCTCGACGTCTACCACTCGTTCAGGGCAGCGAACCTCACCACCACAGACATGCCAGACCCAACACCAGACCCACCACTAGGAGAAGACCATGGCTAGGACCAACAGCTTCGCACAGAACAAGATCGACCCCACCCGCCCGTTCTTCGCGGCCGTCGGCAGCGTCGACGCCGCCGTCGCGTTCGCCCGCGACTTCGAGCCCAAGGCGATCCCCACCAAGACCGCCGCGCTCGTCAAGGACTCGGTCACCGAGATCAGCGACACCTTCACCGGCACCGTCGACGAGCTCAACCAGCAGTACGTCGACCTGGCCGCCCGCGGCCGCAGCCTGGTGAGCCGCATCCGTCGCCAGGAGTCCACGCAGCGCGCCAAGGACGAGGCCAAGAACACCACGTCGCGGGCCAAGACCACCCGCACCCAGGCCGGCCACACCGCTGACACGGCCGGCACGTCGGCGAAGGCTGCCGGCACCTCGGCCAAGCGCGCGGCCTCCACCACCGCGAAGTCCGCCGGCACCACCAAGAGCTCCGCGAAGGCGACCGGCACCTCCGCCCGCAAGACCGCCTCGGCGACCACCAAGGCCGCCAAGGACGCTGCCGCGAAGACCGGCAAGTAAGCAACCCGCCGGCGCGGACACGCGCCCTGCGTTCTCCCGCCGAGGCGGCGCGTTGTGTGTGCGCAGGCACACATGATGCGCCGCCTCGGCACGGGAAGGGCCCCTCGACCGTCCGCGGTCGGGGGGCCTTTCCCGTACGCCGGCTCGCTGGGGACGCGCCCCGGGGCCGCTGCGGCTAGGCTGGAGGCGTGTTCGCAGTCTTCGCCGTCCAGAGCGTCTTCAGACCATCCTCACCTTGGCCCTGTTCGTCCTCCAGGCCTGGGCTTTCATCGACGCGGTCTCCCGGCGACCGGACACGTTCGTGGCCGCGGACAAGCTCACCAAGACCGCCTGGCTGATCATCCTGGGCATCGCCCTGGTGGCGCACATGCTGATCTGGAGCCCGTTCAGCCTGCTCAACCTCGCCGGTGCCGTCGCCGCGATCGTCTACATCGTCGACGCCCGCCCGGCGCTCCAGGCCCTGACCCGCCGCTGACCCGGCGCCTTTGGCGCGCCTGGGCGACGCCGACCCGGCGCCTTTGGCGCTCTCAGGGTGCGACCCGGCGCCTTTGGTGCGCCCGCGCCCCTGAGCGCACCGGCGGGAGCGCTTGGGCGCGGGACCGCCGGGGTACCCCCGGGCATGGTTCGCCTGCGCACGGTCCGGCCGGGGTCGAAGGGCTGGACCCGCCGCCGGGTCGGTCGGGGGTTCACCTACGTCGACGACACGGGCGCGAGGATCAGCCCTGCCGACGTCGAGCGGATCAAGCGCCTGGCCATCCCGCCGGCCTGGGAGAACGTGTGGATCTGCCCTTTTCCGAACGGTCACATCCAGGCGGTCGGGATGGACTCGGCCGGGCGCAAGCAGTATCTCTACCACCCGGACTGGCGCACCAAGCGCGACGCGATGAAGTTCGACCGGGTCCTGGAGGTGGCCCGCCAGCTGTCCGTGACCCGCGCCTCGGTGCTGGAGCACCTCGAGCTGCCGGGCATGCCGCTGGAACGGGCGTCAGCGACCGCCGTACGCCTGCTGGACCTGGGGTACTTCCGGATCGGCTCGGACGCCTACACCGACGAGAACGGCAGCTTCGGCCTGACCACGCTGGAGCGCCGGCACGTCAGCCGCCGCAAGGGCCGGCTGATCTTCCGCTTCACGGGGAAGTCCGGCGTTGACCACTGCATCGAGATCGACGACCCGCTGTCCATCGCGGCCGTCGAGGCGATGCGCCGGCGCCGCAGCGAGGACCCCCGGCTGATGGCCTACCAGGCGGACCGCCGATGGGTGCCGCTGGACGCCTCGCGGGTCAACGACTACCTGCGTACGGCGACCGGCGCCGACATGACCGCCAAGGACTTCCGCACCTGGCACGCCACCGTCCTGGCGGCCGCGGCGCTGGCCGACACCGACGAGCCCGGGGACACCAAGGCCTCGCGGAAGCGGGCGATCCGGCAGGCGATGGTCGAGGTGTCGACGTACCTCGGGAACACCCCGGCGATCGCGAAGGCGTCGTACGTCGACCCGCGGGTCATCGACCTCTACGAGGACGGCGTGACGATCGGGGAGGTCGTGCACGAGGAGCACGCGAGCGCCGAGGAGCGCCAGGAGGCCGTCGAGCAGGCGGTGCTCAGGATGCTGGCCGCCTGAGCCACCGCTCCGGGGCCGAGGGTCAGCGAGGGGCCATCCGCAGCGCGCCGTCCATCCGGATCACCTCGCCGTTGAGGTAGTCGTGGTCGATGATCGCCAGCGCCAGCTGGGCATACTCCTCAGGTCGGGCCAGCCGCTGGGGGAACGGAACGCCGGCCGCGAGGCCCGCCCGGAACTCCTCGGTGACGCCCTCCAGCATCGGCGTCTCCACGATGCCCGGCGCGATCGTGCACACCCGGATGCCGTGCTGGGCGAGGTCGCGTGCCGCCGGCAGCGTCAGGCCCACGATGCCGCCCTTGGAGGAGGAGTAGGCGGCCTGGCCGATCTGGCCCTCGAACGCCGCGACCGAGGCGGTGTTGATGATGACGCCACGCTGGCCGTCCTCGTCGGGCTCGGTCCGCGCGATGTGCTCGGCGGCGAGCGCCAGCACGTTGAAGGTGCCGATCAGGTTGACCTTGATGGTCGCGGCGTACAGGTCCAGGTCGTGCACGCCCTTCTTGCCGAGGATCCGTGCCGAGGTGCCGATGCCCGCGCAGTTGACCACCGTGCGCAGGGGCGCCTCGACCTCGGTGACGGCGGCGAGCGCGTTGCGGATGTCGTCGGGCTGCGTCACGTCGACGTCGATGTAGGTGACCCGGTCGATCTCGGGGGCGCTGTCGATGCCGGCCTTCAGGTCCAGGGCGTAGACCAGGGCGCCCTTCTTCGCCAAGGCCCTGACCGTCGCCGCCCCGAGGCCGGAGGCCCCTCCGGTGACGATCGCGGCCGTGTTGTCGAGCTGCATCAGCTAGTCCTTCCTGGTGGTGATGGAGGCGCGGTCCGGCTTGGCGAGGGCCCGGCTGATCACCAGCCGCTGGATCTGGTTGGTGCCCTCGAAGATCTGCATCACCTTGGCCTCGCGCATGTAGCGCTCCACCGGGAAGTCCCGCGTGTAGCCGTAGCCCCCGAGCACCTGCACCGCGTCCGTGGTCACCCGCATCGCGTTGTCGGTCGCGACCAGCTTGGCGACCGACGCCTCGGTGCCGTAGGGCAGCCCCTGGTCCTTGAGCCGTGCCGCCGAGAGGTACGTCGAACGCGCCGACCCCACCGCGGCGGCCATGTCGGCCAGCACGAACCCGAGGCCCTGGTGGTCGATGATCGCCTTGCCGAAGGTCTGGCGCTCCTTGGCGTAGGCGACGGCGTCGTCCAGGGCGCCCTGCGCGAGGCCGGTCGCGACGGCCGCGATGCCCAGGCGTCCCGCGTCGAGACCCGCGAGAGCGATCTTGAGGCCGTCGCCCTCCTCACCGAGCAGGCGGTCCTCGTCGACGGCGACCGCGTCGAAGCGCATCGTCGCGGTGGCGCTGCCGGTCAGCCCCATCTTGCGCTCCGGCGGGTCCGCGCTCAGCCCGGCGGCGTCGGCGGGGACCAGGAAGCAGGAGATGCCGTTGCGGCTGTCGCTGGTGCGTGCCATCACCTTGTAGAAGTCCGCCTCGCCGCCGTGCGTGGTCCACGCCTTGGCACCGGTCAGGACGTATCCGTCGCCCGGTGCGCTTCGCGGTGGTGCGCATCGCCGAGGGGTCGGAGCCTGCATGGGCCTCGGACAGGCAGTAGGCCCCGAGCAGGTCGCCGCCCAGCATGTCCGGCAGCCACCGCTGCTTCTGCTCCTCGGTGCCGCGCTCGACGAGCCCGAAGCAGCTCAGCGCGTGCACCGACACCCCGACCCCGACGCTGGCCCAGACCCGGGCGATCTCCTCGAGGACCTGCAGGTAGACCTCGTAGGGCTGGCCGCCTCCGCCGTAGTCCTCGGAGTAGGGGAGGCCCAGGATGCCGACCTGACCGAGCATCGCGAACACGTCGCGCGGGAAGGTCCCGGTCGCCTCGGCCTCGGCGACCCGGGGTGCCAGCTCCTTGTCGGCGAGGTCGCGCACCAGCAGCAGCAGGTCCGTCGCCTCGGCGGTCGGCATCACGCGGCTCGCAGGCATGGCGTCACTCTAGGCCGCTCCACCGACACCGGCACGGGGAGGCCGTTCGGACATGCAGGCCTCCCGTTGCGGGTGTTGCGAACGCTTCTGGCCGGGGGACCTGCATGTCCGGGTGGCCGCGACCCAGGCTCAGGCGGGGCCGCGGGTCAGGCCTGGGTGGACTGGCGCCGCCCGGGGTTCCAGCTCGGCCTGGACATCGCCGCGGTGAAGGAGACGAACCCGCAGGCGATCGGGGTCATCCTGGGAGGTTCACCTTCGGCATGGACAAGGCGACCGCACGGGTGGCCGGTGAGTTCTACGTCAACGCCATCAACGTGATGCGCGGCGCGGAAGCCGTCTCGACGTACGCCCCGATCGAGGAGGCGGAGAAGTTCCGGATCGAGTACTGGGCGCTCGAGGAGGCCAAGCTCGCCCGGATGCCGAAGCCGAGGCCGCTGGCCGGCCGGGTCGCCCTGGTCACCGGTGCCGGGTCCGGGATCGGCAAGGCGATCGCCGAGCGGCTCGCCGCCGAGGGCGCCTGCGTGGTGGTCGCCGACCTCGACGCGGACGGCGCCCGCGCCGTCACCGAGGGCATCGGCACGACGGACCGGGCGGTCGCCGTCACCGCCGACGTCACCGACGCGGACGCCGTACAGGCCGCGCTGGATGCCGCGGCGCTGGCGTTCGGCGGGGTCGACCTGGTGGTGAACAACGCCGGCCTGTCGATCTCGAAGCCGCTGCTGGACACCACCGAGAAGGACTGGGACCTCCAGCACGACGTGATGGCCAAGGGCTCGTTCCTGGTGTCGCGAGCTGCGGCGAGGACGATGATCGACCAGGGGATGGGCGGAGACATCGTCTACATCTCCTCGAAGAACGCCGTGTTCGCCGGACCCAACAACGTCGCCTACGGCGCCGCGAAGGCCGACCAGGCCCACCAGGTGCGACTGCTGGCCGCGGAGCTCGGTGGGCACGGGATCCGGGTCAACGGCGTCAACCCGGACGGGGTGGTCCGCGGGTCGGGGATCTTCGCGAAGGGCTGGGGCGCCGAGCGGGCCAAGGTCTACGGCGTGGAGGAGGAGAAGCTCGGTGAGTTCTACGCCCAGCGGACCCTGCTCAAGCGTGAGGTGCTGCCGGAGAACGTCGCTGCGGCGGTGTTCGCGCTGACCGGCGGGGACCTCTCCCACACCACCGGGCTGCACGTCCCCGTGGACGCCGGTGTCGCCGCTGCGTTCCTGCGCTGAGTCGTGACCGCGATGAACCAGGTGAGCCAGTCTGCACCGACCCTCCGGCTGGCGGCGGTCGACCTCGGGGCCTCCAGCGGCCGGGTGATCGTCGGGACCGTCGGGCCCGGGACGCTGCGGCTGGAGGAGGTGCACCGGTTCGGCAACGGCCCGGTCACCGGCGCGGACGGGAGCCTGCGCTGGGACATCCGCCGGATCCACCGGGAGGTGCTGGCCGGGCTGCGTGCGGCGGGCCCGGTGGACGGGATCGGCATCGACTCCTGGGCCATCGACTACGGCCTGCTCGACGGGTCCGGGACGCTGCTCGGTGACCCGCACTGCTACCGGGACCCCCGCACCGCCGGGATCCCCGAGAAGGTGCGCGACATCGTCTCCGACGAGGAGCTGTACGACGCCACCGGGCTGCAGCACCTGCCGTTCAACACGATCTACCAGCTGCTCGCCGAGCCTGCGCTGGACCGGGCCGAGACGATGCTGCTGGTCCCGGACCTGATCGGGTTCTGGCTGACCGGGCAGATCGGCGCCGAGGCGACGAACGCGTCGACGACCGGCCTGTTCGACGTACGCACCCGTGCCTGGGCAGGTGGGCTCGCCGAACGGGTCGGCATCCCGCCCAGGATCCTGCCGCCGCTGTGGCGGCCCGGCGACATCATCGGGACGCTGCTGCCCGACGTCGCCGCGGACACCGGGCTGGCGGCAACCACCCCGGTGGTCGCGGTCGGGTCGCACGACACCGCGTCCGCGGTCGTCGGTGTCCCCGCCGCGCCGACCTCCGCGTTCGGCTACCTCTCCTCGGGCACCTGGTCGCTGGTCGGGGTGGAGCTCGACGAGCCGGTCCTCACCGACCAGGCGCGGGCCGCGAACTTCACCAACGAGGGCGGGGTCGACGCCACCATCCGGTTCCTGCGCAACGTGATGGGCCTGTGGGTGCTGTCGGAGTCCCTGGCCACCTGGGGCCTGGACAGCAGCCGCGACCTGCCCGGGCTGCTCGCCGAGGCGGAGCAGGCGCCGGCGTTCGGGCCGGTCGTGGACCTCGACGCCCCTGCGTTCCTGCCCCCCGGCGACATGCCGGCACGGATCGAGGCCGCCTGCCGGGCCACCGGGCAGACCCCGCCCCCGACCCGCGGCGCGACCGTCCGATGCATCGCCGAGAGCCTCGCCCTGGCCTACCGTCGCACCCTGCGTGAGGCGGAGCGGCTGAGCGGCCGCAGCGTCGAGGTCGTGCACGTGGTCGGGGGCGGCGCCCGCAACGACCTGCTCTGCCGGCTCACCGCCGACGCCTGTGGGCTGCCGGTGCTCGCCGGACCCGTCGAGGCCACCGCCATCGGCAACCTCCTGGTCGCGGCCCGCGCCCTCGGCGCCGACCTCCCCGACCTCACCGCCATGCGCGCCCTCGTCGCCGACACGCACCCGCTCCGCAGCCACCAGCCGACCGGTCCCCAGGACCTGTGGGACCTGGCCGAGCAGCGGCTCGGGTAGGGCCGTCTCCGCCGAGGCAGGGAGTGACGCGGTTTCGCCATCGGGCAGGCGGGGTGGCCCGGGAGGAGTACGGTGTGACCCTTCTCAGACATCGGACGGTTCCCGGGGTGGAGGTCGAGCGCTGGTGCGGGTGGCTCTGATGGTGACCTGCGTCAACGACGCGATGTTCCCCGAGACCGGCAAGGCCGTCGTCAGGCTGCTGCGCCGGCTCGGCGTGGACGTCGACTTCCCTGCCGCCCAGACCTGCTGCGGGCAGCCGATGGTCAACACCGGCTACCTCGACGAGGCGGTGCCCGTCGTACGCACGTTCGTGGACGCCTTCGCCGGGTACGACGCCGTGGTGGCCCCCTCCGGGTCGTGTGCGGGGTCCGCGCGGCACCAGCACTCGCTCGTCGCGCGCCGCTCCGGCGACCCTGCGCTGGAGAAGGCGGTGGCCGAGGTGTCCCCGAAGGTCTACGAGCTCTCGGAGTTCCTCGTCGACGTGCTCGGCGTGGAGGACGTGGGGGCGTACTTCCCGCACACGGTCACCTACCACCCGACCTGCCACTCGCTGCGGATGCTCGGGGTCGGGGACCGGCCGATGCGGCTGCTCCGGCAGGTGCGCGGCCTGAAGGTCGTGGAGCTGCCGGCCGCCGAGCAGTGCTGCGGCTTCGGTGGCACGTTCGCGGTGAAGAACGCCGACACGTCGGTGGCGATGGGCAACGACAAGGCCCGGCACGTCGGCGAGACCGGCGCGGAGATCCTCGTCGCGGGCGACAACTCGTGCCTGATGCACATCGGCGGGATGCTGTCGCGCCAGCGGTCCGGGATCCGGGTGATGCACCTGGCGGAGGTCCTCGCGTCCACCGAGGACGCCGGCCCACCGGTGCAGCCGGTCGACTCGCGGCCCGTCGACGCCGTGCACGCTGGCCAGGACGACGGCCGGGTCGCGCCGTGAGCGCCACCTTCGTCGGGATGCCGGCCTTCCCGGTCGCGGCGCGCACCGCGCTGGCCGACACCCAGCTCCGCGCGAACCTCGCCCACGCCACCGGCACGATCCGCGCCAAGCGGGCCAAGGTGGTCGCCGAGGTGCCGAACTGGGAGGAGCTGCGGCTCGCCGCCGCGGGCATCAAGGACAACACCCTGCTGCACCTCGACGAGCACCTCGTGCGGCTCGAGGAGTCCCTGACCAGGCAGGGCGCCGTCGTGCACTGGGCCCGGGACGCCGCCGAGGCCTGCGCGATCGTCGCCGAGGTCGCTCGCAAGCACGGCGTGGACGAGGTCGTCAAGGTCAAGTCGATGGCGACCGGGGAGATCGAGCTCAACGAGGCGCTGGCGAAGGAGGGCATCGCGGCCTGGGAGACCGACCTCGCGGAGCTGATCGTGCAGCTCGGGGACGACCTGCCGAGCCACATCCTGGTCCCGGCGATCCACCGCAACCGGGCGGAGATCCGCGAGATCTTCCGGTCCCACATGGGGGCTGCCGGCCGGCCGGCCCCCGACGACCTCAGCGACGAGCCGGCGCGTCTGGCGGACGCGGCCCGGCTGCACCTGCGCGAGAAGTTCCTGCGGGCGAAGGTCGGGGTGTCTGGTGCCAACTTCGCGGTCGCCGACTCGGGCACGCTGGTGGTCGTCGAGTCCGAGGGCAACGGCCGGATGTGCCTGACCCTGCCCGAGGTGCTGGTCAGCGTGGTCGGCATCGAGAAGGTCGTGCCCACCTGGGCGGACCTCGACGTGTTCCTCCAGGTGCTGCCGCGCTCCTCGACCGGTGAGCGGATGAACCCCTACACCTCCACCTGGTCCGGCGTGACTCCCGGTGACGGGCCGCAGGAGGTGCACGTGGTGCTGCTCGACAACGGCCGCACCCGGGCCCTCGCCGACGACGTGGGCCGGCAGGCGCTGCGCTGCATCCGCTGCTCGGCCTGCCTGAACGTGTGCCCGGTCTACGAGCGCACCGGCGGCCACGCCTACGGCTCGGTCTACCCCGGCCCGATCGGGGCGATCCTCAACCCGCTGCTCAAGGGCGTCGGGGTCGACGAGCAGACCGACTCGCTGCCGTTCGCGTCGTCGCTGTGCGGGGCCTGCTTCGAGGCGTGTCCGGTGCGCATCGACATCCCGTCGGTGCTCGTCGACCTGCGCGCCCAGGTGGTCGACTCGCACCGCGGTGACCGGTTCCCCAAGGCGGAGGCGCTGGCGATGAAGGCGGCCGCGCTGGCGTTCGGGTCGGGTGCCCGGCTCGGAGCCGCGGAGAAGGCGTCGGGCCTGGTCGGTCGGCTGCTCGGCGGCGGAGGCAGGCGACGGCTGCCCGGCGGCCGCAGGCTGCTCGGCCGGCTGCCGGGGCCGGGTGCGGCCTGGACCGACGCGCGCGACCTGCCCACCCCTCCGGCCGAGTCGTTCCGCGCCTGGTGGAAGCGGACGGGGGGCCAGGAGTGAGCGCCCGCGAGGACATCCTGGCTGGGGTGAGACGGGCCCTGCAGGACGCGGACACGTCCGCGGTGCACGTCTCCCGCGGCTACCGGGAGACGCGGCCCGCGGATGTCGACCTGTTCGTGGAGCGGGTCGAGGACTACCGCGCCGTGGTGGTCCGGTGCGCGCTCGACGAGGTCGAGGCCCGGATCGCGGACGCGCTCCCTTCGGGTGCCCGACCCGTCGTGCCCGAGGGCCTGCCGTGGCAGGTCCCCGGCGCCGTGGCCGACGACCAGCTCACCGCGCTGGAGCTCGACGACCTGGACGCCGTCGTCACCGGAGCGACCGTCGGGATCGCCGAGACGGGCACCATCGTGCTGTCCCACGGCGCCGGCCAGGGACGCCGGGCGCTGACCCTGGTCCCGGACCTGCACGTGTGCGTCGTGCGTGCCGACCAGGTGGTCGCCGACGTCCCGGACGCCTTCGCGGCTCTCGACCCGGACCAGCCCACCACCTGGGTCAGCGGCCCGTCTGCGACCAGCGACATCGAGCTGGACCGTGTCGAGGGCGTGCACGGCCCCCGGCGGCTGCACGTCATCGTCGCCGGCTGACGGGCGCGACGGCCGCTCGGACGGGTGCGACGACCGCTCGGACAGGCACTCGAGGCGCCCCCGGCGTCGCCCGAGCGCGGCCCGAGCGCGCCCGAGCCCGGCCCCGGGGGCGAGTGCCTGTCCGAGCGGCTGCTCGCCCCGCCACATCGCCGAGGCGTCCCGTTCTGCGGCTCCGGCGGCTGCGGGCGCTCCGAGCTGGCGCGACGACCGCGACGAGAGGCGATGCGGGATAGGCCGAACGCGGCGGCGACCGCTCGGACAGGCACTCGAGGCGCCCCCGGCGTCGCCCGAGCGCGGCCCGAGCGCGCCCGAGCCCGGCCCCGGGGGCGAGTGCCTGTCCGAGCGGCTGCTCGCCCCGCCACATCGCCGAGGCGTCCCGTTCTGCGGCTCCCAGGCCCCTGTGGACGGCCGTTCGCGCTGACCGCTCTTGCGCGGCAGCCTAGGGCGATGCGACCCGAGCCGGCCCTGGAGCGGCTGGGCGGCGTGGCGGGCACGAAGGCGCTGCTGCGGCTCACGACGCGGGCCAGCCTGCGGTGGGCTGTGGCCGGTGGGTCGGTCGTCCGGACCAGCCGCGGGCGCTACGCGCTGCCCGGCGTCGACGAGGCCGTGGGCGCAGCGAGCCGCATCTCGGGGGTCCTGGTCGAGGACAGCGCCGCTCAGTACCACGGGTGGGAGATGAAGCACCGGCCCGTCAGCCCCTGTGTCGCGGTGCCGCGCAAGCGCAGAGTGAGCCGGCAGCGGCGACAGCGGCTGAGGGTGCGGTTCGTCGACCTGGACCCGGGGGACGTGAACGGGCTCGCCACCTCGGCAGGCGCCACCGTGATGCACTGTGCGGCGAGGATGCCCTTCGACGAGGCGCTCGCGATCGCGGACTCGGCGCTGCGGTCCGGTGCCGTCACCCAGGCCGCTCTCATCCGGCGGGCCGAGGCGATGCCCGACCGCTACCGCGCCCGCTGCCTGCGCGTCGCGCACGCCGCCGACGGTCTGGCTGCCAACGCGTTCGAGTCGGTGCTGCGGGCGATCGCTCTCGGCGTCGAGGGCCTGCACGTCGAGCCCCAGGTCTGGGTCGGCGACGTCGGGCGGCCGGACCTGCTGGACCACGCGCTGGGGCTGGTCATCGAGGCCGACTCGTTCGAGTTCCACGGACGACGGCGCGCCCTGGTGCGCGACTGCGAGCGCTACAACGCCTTCATGGTCGGTGGGCATCTGGTGCTCCGGTTCTCCTGGGAGCACGTGATGCACGACCCCGCCTACGTGCGTGCAGTGCTGGTCGACATGGTCGAGCTGCTCGGGTCACGACCGCTCGGACCGGCACTCCCGGCGACCCGGACCGCCCGCTCCGCGTGACCGGGGCTCCCGTGGACCGCGAGTGCCTGTCCGAGCGGCTGCATGGCAGCACGACGGCCGGGGTACGTCCCGCCGCATGAGTGACAAGAAGCTGCGCAAGGGCGACCAGGTGGAGTGGAACAGCCACGGCAGCACGGCCGAGGGCAAGGTCGAGAAGAAGATCACCAGCGAGACCGAGGCCGGGGGCCGCAAGGTCAAGGCGTCAGAGGACGAGCCGCAGTACCTCGTCAAGAGCGACAAGAGCGGCGGCGAGGCCGTGCACAAGCCGGACGCCCTCAAGAAGAGGTGAGCGCCGCGAGCGACGCCGTCGCCGAGGTCTGGGACGACTGGCAGGACGCGGTCAACATGACGGCCCAGCAGCTCGAGGACTGGCTGGCTAGCGACGAGTCGCAGTCGGTGGGCCAGCAGGAGGACGACGGCGAGGCCACCGGCCACAGGTCCGGCCGCCGGATCGTGAGGATCCTGCGCACCAAGAAGGGTGACCTCACCGACGATGACGCCGCGCACATGCGCAAGGTCGTCGGCTACGTGCACCGCCATCTCTCGCAGCGGCCCTCCGGGGACGTCAGGGACACCCGGTGGCGCTACTCGCTGATGAACTGGGGACACGACCCGCTCGCCGGTTAGCGCGCCCGGTCCGCCGGGCCGGTCGCCGCGGGACTTGGCGGTCAGGGGCAGACTCGGTCGCGCCGGTCGCGCCGGTCGCGCGCCGGGCCGCGCCGGCCGAGCGGGTCGGAGGAGCAGGAGGAGGGGGCATGCCGGAGGAGCTGGTCCGCGAGCACCTGCGGGTCCGGGTCGAGAGGCTGCTGGACGAGCACGACCCGGCCCGCACCGACCGGCTGGAGTTCCTCCGCGCCCGGTTCGACGCCGGCCTCGCCTGGGTGCACTTCCCCGAGGGCCTCGGCGGGCTCGGCCTGCCGCGCCGCCTGCAGGGGTACGTCGACGCGGCCCTCGCCGCGGCGGGCGCCCCGGACAACGACCCGGCCCGCAACACCATCGGCCTCGGGATGGCGGCACCGACGATCCTCACCTACGGCACCGCCGCCCAGCAGCGCCGGTTCCTGCGGCCGCTGTGGACCGGTGAGGAGCTGTGGTGCCAGCTGTTCAGCGAGCCCGGCGCCGGCTCCGACCTCGCCGGACTGGCCACCCGGGCCGTCCGGTCACCCGAGGACCCGGACACCTGGCTGGTCACCGGCCAGAAGGTGTGGACCTCGAGCGCGCACCAAGCCGACCGCGCGATCCTGGTGGCGCGCACCGACCCG
This sequence comes from uncultured Actinomycetota bacterium, assembly GCA_963837995.1. Classification (GTDB taxonomy): domain Bacteria; phylum Actinomycetota; class Actinomycetes; order Propionibacteriales; family Nocardioidaceae; genus Nocardioides_B. The sequence continues at coordinate 188,553 of CAWIPS010000010.1, read as the reverse complement.
ACGGTGCCGAAGCACGCGGGCCTGACCTACTTCCTGCTGGACATGTCCGACCCCGGCGTCGAGGTGCGTCCGCTGCGGCAGCTGACCGGCGAGGCCGAGTTCAACGAGGTGTTCCTCCAGGACGTGCCGGTCCCTGACGAGCACCGGGTCGGCGCGGAGGGGGAGGGCTGGAAGGTCGCGACCGGCACGCTGATGAACGAGCGGGTCAGCATCAGCGACGGCAGCCGACGGGAGGCCGGGATGGTCGGCGTCGTCGCCCGCGCGTGGCGCGAGCACCCCGAGCAGCGCACCCCCGAGCTCCACGACCGGCTGCTGCGGCTGTGGGTCGAGGCGGAGGTCGCGCGGCTGACCGGCCAGCGGCTGGCCCAGAAGCTGGCCGTCGGAGCACCCGGCCCCGAGGGTTCCGCCATGAAGCTGACGTTCGCCCGGCTGGCGCAGGAGCTGTCCGGGCTCGAGGTCGAGCTGCGCGGCGAGGCGGGGCTGCGCTACGACGACTGGAGCCTGCGCCGGCCCGAGAAGGTGGACTTCACCGGCCGCGACACGGGCTACCGCTACCTGCGCGCCAAGGGCAACTCCATCGAGGGCGGCACGTCGGAGATCCTGCGCAACATCATCGCCGAACGGGTCCTCGGCCTGCCCGCGGAGCACCGCGTCGACAAGGACGTCGCCTGGAAGGACCTGCCGCGATGACCAGCTCGCACCCGGACGAGAGGGAGCTGCTCGACACCGACATCGAGGAGTCGCTGCGCTCGACGGTGCGCGACCTGCTCGTCGACCGCTGCCCGCCGGGCCGGGTGCTCGCCGCCTACGACGGGGACCGGTCGCTGACGGCCGACCTCTGGAAGCCGCTCGCGGTGGAGCTCGGGCTCGCCGGGCTGCTGGTGCCGGAGGAGCTCGGCGGAGCCGGGGCGTCCGCACGGGAGGCCGCCGTGGTCCTCGAGGAGCTGGGCCGGGCCGTGGCGCCGGTGCCGTTCCTGACCAGCGCGGTCCTCAGCACGTCCGCGCTGCTCCAGGACGGCCGCACCGAGGCCGGCACCGGGCTCCTGCGCGAGCTCGCCGAGGGTGCCAGGACCTGCGCCCTGTTGGTGCCGCTGTCCACCGCGCCCTGGTCCGCGCCGGCCGTCCCCGTCACCGACGGGACCCTGACCGGCCGTGTCACCTCGGTCGCCGGCGTCCTCGAGGCGGACGTGCTGCTGGTCCCCGCGAGCGACGGCGCGCTGCACGCCGTACCCGCCCGGAAGGCGTCGACCACACCGGTCGTCTCCCTCGACGAGACCCGGCCGCTCGCCGACGTGGACCTGACCGGGGTGACGGGGACGGTCGTCGTTCAGGACCTGTCGCTGCCGCCGGTGCTCGGGGTCGGGGCCGCGCTGCTCGCCTCGGAGCAGGTGGGGGTGGCGCAGTGGTGCCTCGAGACGACGGTCGGCTACCTCGGGCAGCGGCGCCAGTTCGGCCGGGTCGTCGGCGGCTACCAGGCGCTGAAGCACCGGATGGCGGACCTGTACGTCGAGCTGGAGATGGCGCGCGCCGCGGCCCACAACGCAGCCGCGACGGTCGCCGTCGCGGACCCGGACACGGACACGGACCCGGACACGGAGGTGGCCACGTCGGTGGCGCAGGCCTACTGCTCGCTGGTCGCCGTGCACGCCGCCGAGGAGTGCGTCCAGCTGCACGGCGGGATCGCGATGACCTGGGAGCACCCGGCGCACCTCTACCTCAAGCGGGCCAAGGCGGACCAGCTGGCGCTCGGCGTGCCGGGCGCGCACCGACGACGGCTGGCCGATCTGGTCGGCCTCGACGGGCCCTGACCTCCCGCCGCGTACATTGCGAACCCCAGCCCGAGCCCGATCCGCCAGCCCGACCCGCCAGCCCGATCCGCCAGCCCGATCCGCCAGCCCGACCCGCCAGCCCGAGGAGACGACCGAGTGCCACTCGACCCAGGGATCGCCGACGCGCTCGAGCTCATCGCGCTCACCGACACGCCGATGCACGAGATGACGCCGGCGCAGGCGAGGGAGTTCTTCGCGACCCTGGTGGTCGGCAGCCGCCGGCCCGAGGACGTCGTCCCGGTCGGGTCGGTGGCGGACATCAGCGTGCCGGGCGCCGACGGGCTGCTGCCGGCGCGCGTCTACCGTCCCGAGGACGCCGGCCCGCTGCCGACCGTGATGCTCTTCCACGGCGGTGGCTGGGTGATCGGCAACCTGGAGACGCATGACAACACGGCCCGGTCGATCGCGCGCGACGCCCGCGCCGTGGTGGTCTCGGTCGCCTACCGGCTGGCTCCCGAGTCGCCGTTCCCGGCAGCGGTCGACGACGCGCTCGCCGCGACCACGTGGGCCTCGCAGAACCTCGCCGCCCTCGGCGGGAACGACGCGCTCGCGGTCGCCGGCGACAGCGCCGGGGGCAACCTCGCGGCCGTCGTCGCCCTGGCGATGCGCACCCGGCTGGCGGCACAGCTGCTGATCTACCCCGCGACGCTGCTGGGCACCGGCCCCGCCCACGGCTTCCCGTCGCTGGAGGAGAACGGCACCGGCTACTTCCTGGAGACCCGGACGATGCGGTGGTTCTACGAGCACTACGCCGGCCACGTCACCGAGCCCGACGAGCGCCTCTCCCCCCTGCTGGCGAGCAGCTTCGCCGGTGTCGCACCGGCCGTCGTGGTCACCGCCGAGTTCGACCCGCTCCGCGACGAGGGCGAGGCCTACGCCCGGGCGATGGCGGCGGCGGGTGTGCGCGTCGAGCTGCGCCGCTTCGACGGGATGATCCACGGGTTCTTCGAGATGGGGCCCGCGTCGGAGCGGGCCCGGATCGCCGTACAGGTGACCTGCGCGATGCTCGGGGAGCTGCTGCACCCATGACGAACGTCCGTCCCGACCGCATCGGAGGAACATGACCACCTTGTCCCTGGCCGCCGTGCTGGCCGAGCCCGCACGACGTACCCCTGACCAGGTCGCGCTCGTCCAGGGCGACCTCCGGGTCACCTACGCCGAGCTGTGGCGGCAGGCCCGCCAGCACGCCGCAGCCCTGCAGGACAACGGCGTCCGGCCCGGTGACCGGGTGGCGCTGCTGGCCCCCAACGTCGTGGACTTCGTGCGCGCCTACTACGGCATCGTGGCCGCCGGCGGAGTCGTCGTGCCGGTGCCGACCCTGCTGAACGCGACCGAGGCGGCGTACATCCTCCAGCACTCGGGCGCCGGCTCCGTGCTGTACGACGCGTCGTTCGCGGGCGTCGCCACGGCCGCCGCCGAGACGGCGAAGATCCCGGCCTGGGACATCGCCGCCCTCGGTGCCGAGGACCGCGAGCCGGTGCGCTCCTACGCGCCGCGCGAGGCGGAGGACGTCGCGGTCGTCTTCTACACCAGCGGGACGACCGGGCGGCCCAAGGGTGCGCTGCTCACGCACCTGAACCTGGTGCTCAACTCGACGGTGAACGCCTTCGACGGCAACCCGCTGCTGCGCGACGACGTGGTGATGGGCTGCCTGCCGCTGTTCCACACGTTCGGCCAGACGGTGTCGATGAACTCGACGTTCCGGGTCGGCGCCACGCTGCTGCTCCAGCCGAGGTTCGACCCGGACGAGGCCATCGAGATGATGCACCGCGAGCACGCGACGCTGTTCTTCGGCGTACCCACGATGTATGTCCAGCTGCTCGAGGCGGCGCCACGAGCAGCCGTCCTGCCGCAGCTGCGTGACTGCGTCTCCGGTGGCGCCTCCCTCCCGGTGGTGGTCCTGGAGCGGTTCGAGAAGACCTTCGGCACCACGGTCTACGAGGGCTACGGCCTCAGCGAGACCTCGCCGACGGCGTCGGTGAACCAGCCGTGGTTCGGGACCCGGGCCGGGACCGTGGGCCACCCGGTCTGGGGGGTGGAGGTCGAGGTGGCCGACGAGACGGTCGGGGACACCATCGACCTGCTGCCGCGCGGCCGGCTCGGCGAGATCGTGATCCGCGGCCACAACGTGTTCGCGGGCTACCTCGACGACCCGGAGGCGACCGCGGAGGCCGTCGTGGACGGGTGGTTCCGCACCGGGGACCTCGGCAGGATCGACGAGGACGGGTTCATCAGCATCGTGGACCGCACCAAGGACCTGATCATCCGCGGCGGCTTCAACGTCTATCCGCGTGAGGTCGAGGAGGTGCTCTCGCGACACCCCGGGGTCGCCCAGGTGGCGGTGATCGGGGTGCCCGACCCGGTGATGGGCGAGGAGGTCTGTGCGGTGGTCGTGGCGGCCGACGGCGAGGGAGCCGTGAGTGCCGACGAGCTGGTCGCGTGGTCCCGCGAGCAGCTCGGCGGGCACAAGTACCCTCGTCGGGTGGAGATCCTCGACGCGCTCCCGATGGGGCCCAGCCACAAGATCCTCAAGCGCGAGCTGCGCAGCCGCTTCGCGGGCGGCACCCGGTGAGGGCCACCGTGGTGCGCCTCGCCGAGCGCCCGGTGGGGGAGCCCGGGGACAGCACCTTCTCGTTCACCGAGGAGGAGGTGCCGGAGCCCGGGGACGGCCAGCTGCTGCTGCGGGTCGTCTACCTGTCCCTGGACCCCTACATGCGCGGCCGGATGAGCGCGGCCAAGTCCTACGCCGAGCCGGTCGAGGTCGGCGACGTGCTGGTCGGTGGGACGGTGTGCGAGGTGCTGTCCTCGCGGCACCCCGACTTCGCGCCGGGGGACCTGGTGCTGTCCTACTCCGGCTGGCGGACCCACGCCCTCAGCGACGGCCGCGGGCTGCGCCGGCTCGACCCGTCCCGCGCGCCGATCTCCACCGCCCTCGGCGTCCTCGGGATGCCGGGCTTCACGGCGTACGCCGGCCTCCTGGAGATCGGCAGGCCGAAGCCCGGTGAGACCGTCGTCGTCGCCGCGGCGACCGGGCCTGTCGGCTCGGCCGTCGGGCAGATCGCGAAGGTGAAGGGCGCGCGGGCCGTCGGGATCGCCGGCGGGCCGGCCAAGTGCCGGGCGCTGCTGGACGACCTCGGCTTCGACGCGGCCGTGGACCACCGGTCCGAGACGTTCGCCGACGACCTGGCCGCGGCCGTGCCGGACGGGATCGACGTCTACTTCGAGAACGTCGGCGGCGAGGTCACCCGGCAGGTGCTGCGGCACGTCAACCTGTATGCCCGGATGCCGGTGTGCGGGCTGGTCGCGACCTACAACGCCACCTCGGCCCCCGAGGGCCCGGACCGGCTCCCCGGCTTCATGGGGCTCGTGCTCCGGCAGAGCCTCACCGTCCGTGGCTTCATCCAGGGCGAGTTCACCGCCTCGCACGGCCGGGACTTCGTGCGGGACATGACCGCCTGGGTCGCGGACGGGTCGGTGAGATACCGCGAGGACGTCGTCGACGGCCTCGAGAACGCACCCGAGGCGTTCCGCGGCCTGCTGGCCGGCCGCAACTTCGGCAAGCTCCTGGTCCGGGTCGGCGAGGACCCGACGCTGTCCTGACCCTCCCTCGCCGACGCGGGACCGGTCGCTGGAGGCCGACGGCGGGGAATGCCTCGCCACCCGGGCCGGTTGGAGACGAGGATGTCGCCGTCCTCGCCCTCCGACGCCCGCCGCGTATCGACGCTGGTGGGCCTGCTGTTCGGCCTCGCCGGGATGGGCAGCTCCTCGGCGGCGATCGCCCTGCCGGTCCTCGCCGCCGACCTGGACGTCAGCACCGGCGTGAGCGCGTGGGCGATCAGCCTCTACGCGCTGATGCTCGCCGTCGCCACGGCGGTCTACGGGCGGGTCTCCGACCTCGTCGGGATCCGGCTGCCGCTGCTCGTCGGCGTCGGCCTCATGACGGCCGGCGCCCTGGCCGGCGCGTTCGCCCCCAGCTTCGGCGTGCTGCTCGCGGCACGGATCTTCCAGGGCGCCGGCGCGGCCGCCGTACCGACGCTGGGGGTGGCCATCATCTCCGCACGGTACGGCGGTGTGGTCCGCGGCACCGCGCTCGGAAGGGTCGCCGGTGTCGCGGCCGCGATCAGCTGTCTGGGACCGCTCGCCGGCGGAGGCATCGAGGCGCTGCTCGGCTGGCGGGCCGTGATCGCGCTGCCGATGCTCGGCGCCCTCCTCGTGCCGGCGCTGTGGCGCGCACTGCCGACCCAGGGGAGTGGCGCCCGCCTCGACCTGCTCGGCGCGGCGCTCGTCGCGGGCACGGCCGCCGGTGTGGTGCTGCTGGTGCAGTCGCCCTCGACGGGGCCGGTGATCGGCGCGGTCGGCGCGACACTGGTGGTCCTGGGACTCCCCGCGGTCGCGTACTGGGTGCGGCGCCGGCCGCACGGCTTCCTGCCCCGCTCGGTGATCCGCAACCCCGACGTGGTGCGCAGCGCGCTTGCTGCAGCAGCGGTGCCGGCGGCCTGGTTCGCCCTGCTGATCGCCGTGCCGGCCGTGCTCGTCGGCCAGGGCTGGGAGCCGTGGGTCGTCGGTGCGGCGCTGCTGCCCAGTGCCGCGACCGGGCTGCTCGCACCTCGCGTCGCGGGGCCGATGCTGGCCCGGGTCGGGCCCCCTGCGTCGCTTGCGGCGGCCGCGCTGATCGCCGCGGCGGCGCTCGGTGTGTCCGCACTGGGGGCCTCACTCGGCTCCGCGGTGCTGCTGGTGGCCGCGGTCGTCGCCGTGACGCTGGCGTTCGGGCTCGGGCAGCCGGCGCTGATGGCCGCGGTGGGCCGTGCCGTCGACGACGACGTGCGCGGGGTGGCGCTCGGGGTGGCGACGCTGTTCTTCCTCGTCGGCGGCGGCGTCGGGTCGGCGGTCGTCGGGGGTCTCAGCGACGTGCTGTCGATGGCCGGGGCGCTTGCGCTCCTCGCTGCGCTGCCGTTGCTGGGGCTGGTCGCACTGCTCCCGAACCTCCGTGCGCAGGCCGCGACGCCCAGCCGGGCCGACTGAGCCGCCACGTCCGGCCGGGCCGTAGGACAGGAAGCTCTGCTCGGGGAAGCGCGGTCGGCGTCACTTGGAGCCGAGTCTCCTGTCCTACGGTGCCGGGCCGGAGGGGGCGCCTACGGTGCCTGTGGACGACCGTTCGCGAGATCGGCGGGGAGCCGCGAGGCTGGCGGGGTGGATGTCGTCGACGTGGTCACCCGGCTCGGCGGCGTCGCCGACGCCCGGCGCCTGGTGGCGGTCACGTCCCGTCGTCGGGTGGCCACCGCGGTCCGCGACGGCGTGATCGTCCGCGACGCACGGGGCCGCTACGCACTGCCCACCGCCGACGAGGCGCGGCGGGCCGCCAGCCGGCTGACCGGCGTGATCACCGGGCTGAGCGCTGCGGCCACCTTCGGCTGGGAGCTCAAGGCGCAGCCGGTGCGACCGGTCGTCACGGTGCCGGCGAAGCGCCGGGTCGGTCCGGATCGGCGTCAGGGGGTCGACCTCGGCTGGCGGGACATCAACCCGTACGACGTCTGGGACGGTGTGCTGCTGCCGGGACCGACGGTCATCGACTGCGCCAGGACGAGACCGTTCGACGAGGCGCTCACCGTCGCCGACTCCGCGGTGCGCCACGGCGACGTCAACCCGTCCGGACTCGTGTCGTTGGCACGGCTGGTGCCGACGACCGGGCGGACGCAGTCCCTGCGGGTCGCCCAGGAGGCCAGCGCTCTCGCGGCGAACCCCTTCGAGTCGGTGCTCCGGGCGATCGCGCTCGGGGTGCCGGGCCTGGACATGAGACCGCAGGTGACGATCGACGAGGACGGCTTCGTCGGCCGCCCGGACCTGGTCGACGTGGGCCGCCGCGTCGTCGCCGAGGCCGACTCGTTCGAGTTCCACGGCCGGCGTCGGGCGCTGAAGCGGGACTGTGAGCGCTACAACGCTCTGGTGCTGCGGGGCTGGGTCGTGCTGCGGTTCAGCTGGGAGCACGTGATGTTCTCGCCCGACTACGTGCGCGAGTGCCTGGCCCTGGTGGCCGCGGGGCGCGCCGTACGACAGGAGGCTCTGCCGCGGAAGGGCGCCCGTAGGCCCTGATCGCGGAGAGTCTCCTGTCCGACGGTGCCGGCAGGCGTCAGGCGCGACGGGCCCGGGCGGCGGACCGGCCGCGCTGACCGGCGTCCAGGACCACCTTGCGGATCCGGACGGTCTGCGGGGTGACCTCGACGCACTCGTCCTCGCGGCAGAACTCCAGGCACTGCTCCAGGGACAGCCTGCGCGGCGGGATCAGCTTCTCGAAGTTGTCCGAGGACGACGCGCGCACGTTGGTCTGCTTCTTCTCCCGGGTGATGTTCACGTCCATGTCGTCCTCGCGGGAGTTCTCGCCGATGATCATGCCCTCGTAGACCTCGGTCGTCGGCTCGACGAACATCACCCCGCGCTCCTGCAGGTTCGTCATGGCGTAGCCGGTCGCCGCACCGGCCCGGTCGGAGACCAGCGACCCGCTGTTGCGGGTGCGGAGCTCACCGGCCCACGGCTCGTAGCCCTCGAACACGTGGTGGGCGATGCCGGTGCCGCGGGTGTCGGTGAGGAACTCGGTGCGGAAGCCGATCAGCCCGCGGGCCGGGACCAGGAACTCCATCCGCACCCAGCCGGTGCCGTGGTTGGTCATCTGCTCCATCCGGCCCTTGCGGACGGCGAGCAGCTGGGTGATGGTGCCGAGGTACTCCTCCGGCGCGTCGATGGTCAGCCGCTCGACCGGCTCGTGCACCTTGCCGTTGACCTCGCGGGTGACCACCTGGGGCTTGCCGACCGTGAGCTCGTAGCCCTCGCGCCGCATCTGCTCCACCAGGATCGCCAGCGCCAGCTCGCCGCGGCCCTGCACCTCCCACGCGTCGGGCCGCTCCGTGGGCAGCACCCGGATCGACACGTTGCCGACCAGCTCCGCGTCCAGCCGGTCCTTGACCAGCCGCGCCGTCACCTTCGAGCCCTTGACCCGACCGGCCAGCGGCGAGGTGTTGATGCCGATGGTCATCGAGATCGCCGGCTCGTCGACGGTGATCAGCGGCAGCGCGACCGGGTGCTCGGGGTCGGCCAGCGTCTCGCCGATCATGATGTCCGGGATGCCGGCGATCGCCACGATGTCACCGGGCCCGGCTTCGAGACCGGGCTTGCGCTCCAGTCCCCGGGTGACCAGCAGCTCGGTGATCTTGGTGGTGGAGGTGCTGCCGTCGCGCTTGATCCAGGCGACGTTCTGGCCCTTCTTCAGGTGCCCCTCCTTGACCCGGACCAGCGCCAGCCGGCCCAGGAACGGCGAGGCGTCCAGGTTGGTGACGTGCGCCTGCAGCGGCGCCTCCGGGTGGTACACCGGAGCCGGGATGGTGTCCACGATGGTCTGGAACAGCGGCTCCAGGTTGGTGCTGTCCGGCATGCCGCCGTTCTCGGGCATCGTCATGCTGGCCCGCCCGGCCTTGGCGCTCGCGTAGACCACCGGGAAGTCCAGCGCGTCCTGGCTGTGGCTCTCGTCGAGCAGGTCCATGAACAGCTCGTAGGTCTCGTCGACGACCTCGGTGATCCGGGCGTCGGAGCGGTCCACCTTGTTCACCACGAGTACGACGGGCAGGTCGGCGTTCAGCGCCTTGCGGAGCACGAACCGGGTCTGCGGGAGCGGCCCCTCCGAGGCGTCCACGAGCAGCACGATGCCGTCCACCATCGACAGGCCGCGCTCGACCTCGCCGCCGAAGTCGGCGTGCCCGGGGGTGTCGATGATGTTGATGGTCATCGAGTCGTCACCCTGGCCGCGGGCCGCCGCCCCCGTGTAGCGGATGGCGGTGTTCTTCGCGAGGATCGTGATGCCCTTCTCGCGCTCGAGGTCACCGGAGTCCATGGCCCGGACGTCGACGTGCTGGTGCTCGCCGAACGCACCGCCCTGCCACAGCATCGCGTCCACCAGGGTGGTCTTGCCGTGGTCGACGTGCGCCACGATGGCGACGTTGCGCAGGTCGGCGCGGTGGGTGACGGGGGCGCTGGAGGGTTCTCGGGCATGAGGTAGCCGTGGTCGCTTTCGAGTGGGGAATCAGCAGCCGTCGAGCATGTCGGACGCGGTGAGGTCGCTGCCTGGGGGGTCGACGCTGCGGTGAGCACGCCCATTCTAGCCGTTCTGGCCGTGGACCGGCCCTGAGTGCGAGGAGCCGTCGACCGACCCAGTGCGTCCCACGGGGGCGGCGCGCCAGAGGACGGCGCCGGGGCCCGCTACCGTCGGAGGGGTGACCTCTGCGGCGAGCACCGGCGCGGCTGACCTGGCCGGCCTCCTCCACGACGCCCGGCGGGTGCTCGCCTTCACCGGCGCGGGCATCTCCACCGAGTCCGGCATCCCCGACTTCCGGTCGCCGGGAGGGGTGTGGACCCGCTACGACCCGGCGGAGCTCACGTTCGGTCGCTACGTGGAGTCGGTCCGGGTCCGCGAGCAGTCCTGGCAGATGCGCCGCGAGCTCCTCGCCGGCGGCCACGCCCCGAACGCCGGACACCTCGCGCTCGCCCGTCTCGAGACGGCCGGACGCTCGCTCGGGGTGGTCACCCAGAACGTCGACGGCCTGCACCAGGAGGCGGGGTCGCGCCGGGTCGTGGAGCTGCACGGGACGGCCCGCGAGGTGATGTGCATCGGGCACGCGCCCCGCGCCGGCGTACCCGACGGCTGCGGCTTCCGGGCCCCGGTCGCCTGGGCCTTCGACCGGCTGGACGCCGGCGACCCCGATCCGCTGTGCCCGCTGTGCGGCGGGCTGGTCAAGTCCGCGGTCGTGTCCTTCGAGCAGGTGCTCTTCCCCGATGTGGTGGCCCTGGCCGAGGAGCTGGTGGCCTCGGCCGACCTGCTCCTGACGGTCGGCTCGTCGCTGGTCGTGCATCCCGCGGCGTCGCTGCCGCTGCTGGCGCTGCGCCACGGCGCCCGGCTGGCGATCGTGAACGACGAGGCGACGCCGTACGACGACCTGGCCGACGTCGTGGTGCGCGGCCGGGCCGGTGTGGTCCTGCCCACAGCCGTGGACGCCGTGCTCGACTGAGGCGCCTCGGCAGGCCCGTCAGTCCAGGACGCGGTGCACCTTGTGCTGCGCCGCCTGGGCGCGCGGACGGATCACCAGCTCGTCGATGTTCACGTGAGCCGGACGGGTCACCATCCAGGTGATCGCGTCCGCGATGTCCTCGGCGGTCAGCGGCTCGGCCACGCCCGCGTAGACCGCGTCCGCCTTCTCCTGGTCGCCGCCGAAGCGCTTGGTGGAGAACTCCTCGGTCCGCACCATGCCGGGAGCGATCTCGCACACCCGCACCGGCTGGTCGTAGAGCTCCAGGCGCAGCGTCTCGGTCACGACCTGGGTGCCGTGCTTGGCCGCGGTGTAGCTGCCGCCGCCCTCGTAGGCGATCCGGCCGGCCGTGGAGCCGACGTTCAGGATCACCCCTGCGCCGCTGGCCACCAGGGCCGGGACCAGCGCCTTGGTGACCAGCACCAGCCCGATCACGTTGACCTCGTAGGCCGCGCGCCACCGGTCCACGTCCGCCTCCGTGACCGGCGAGGCGTCGAAGGCCCCGCCGGCGTTGTTGACGAGCACGTCGAGCCGGGGCCCGACCAGGGCCGCGAGCGCCTCGACCTGGGCGGCGTCCGTCACGTCGCAGCGCACCGGCGTCCCCCCGATCTCCTCGGCGAGCGCGGTGACGCGGTCCTCGCGACGGGCCGCGCAGAAGACGTGGAACCCTTCGGCGGCGAGGTGTCGCGCGGTGGCCTCGCCGATGCCGCTGCTTGCTCCGGTGACGACGGCGCTCCGAGTGCTCATGCGCCGATTCTGCTGGACGGGCCGGGGGCCGGGCGAACCGGGGCCACCCGAACCGGGGCCGGGCGCGCCGGGGGCCGGGCGCGCCGGGGGCCAGGCGCGGCAACGGCTCCTGTGCGGAGTTGCCGCGGCGATCCGACCGGGCGCCCGCGCGGTAATCGCGCCTGTGCGGAGTTGGCGCGACGTACCGACCGATCCGCGCGCGGCAACGGCTCCTGTGCGGAGTTGGCGCGGGGCTAGGTGTGCCCGGGGTGGGTAGGAATACGGGGGGTCGGGCATGGGTTCCGCCTGTGGAGGTGTGCCGTCAGTGAGTGCCGAGTCGATCGAGCCGTCACCGCGCCATGGCCGGGTGGCCATGGTCAGCATGCACACGTCCCCGCTGGACCAGCCCGGCACCGGTGACGCGGGCGGCATGAACGTCTATGTCGTCGAGCTCGCCAGGCGGCTGGCCGCTCGCAACGTCGCGGTCGAGGTCTACACCCGGGCCACGTCGTCCGCCCTCCCGCCCAGCGTCGAGGCGTTCCCCGGCGTCACCGTGCACCACGTGCACGCCGGCCCGTTCGAGGGGCTCACCAAGGGCGAGCTGCCCGGCCAGCTGTGCGCGTTCGCCCGCGAGGTGCTGCGTGCCGAGGCCCGGCACGACCAGGGCTGGTACGACGTCGTGCACTCCCACTACTGGCTCTCCGGACAGGTCGGCGCCCTGGTGCGCGACCGGTGGAGCGTGCCGCTCGTGCACTCGATGCACACGATGGCCAAGGTCAAGAACGCCTCCCTCGCCGACGGCGACGCTGCCGAGCCCTCGGCCCGGCTGATCGGCGAGGAGCAGGTCGTGGAGGCCGCCGACATGCTGGTCGCGAACACCGACATCGAGGCCAAGCAGCTGCTCGAGCTGTACGACGCCGACCCTAGTCGCGTCGAGGTGGTGCACCCCGGCGTGGACCTCGACGTGTTCCGTCCCTCGACGTCCGCGCGCACCCGGCTGGGCCTCGCCCCGGACGCAGTGGTGCTGACCTTCGCCGGGCGCATCCAGCCGCTGAAGGCCCCGGACGTGCTGCTGCGCGCCGTACGCCTCCTGCTCGAGCGTGACCCGGCGCTGCGCGCGCGGCTGGTCGTGCCCGTGGTCGGAGGCCCCTCGGGCACCGGGCTCGAGCACCCGGAGGCGCTCGCCCAGCTCGCGGCGTCGCTGGGCATCGAGGACGTGGTCCGCTTCGTGCCGCCGGTGGCCCAGCAGACGCTGGCCGACTGGTACGCCGCCTCCACGCTGGTCTGCGTGCCGTCCTACAACGAGTCCTTCGGGCTGGTCGCCGTGGAGGCGCAGGCGTGCGGCACACCGGTGGTGGCCGCGGCCGTGGGAGGGCTGACGACCGCGGTGCGGGACGGGGTCTCCGGCCTGCTCGTCGAGGGACACGACCCGGCCGACCACGCGGCCGCCATGCAGCGCATCGTGTCCGCCCCGGGCCTGCGGGCGCGGCTCTCGCGCGGGGCGCTCGTCCAGGCCTCGGGCTTCGGCTGGGAGCAGACCGCGGACCGGACCCTCGAGGTCTACCGGGCCGCCGCCCGGTCCATGCGCAGCGACCTGGCGCTGGCCCGGTGAGTGGACGTGAGTGGACGTGAGTGGACGGTGAGGGACCGGTGAGCAGCCCTCGGGAGGCCGCGGCCGAGGTGGTCCGCGGCACGCTCAGCGACTCCGACCTGGAGTGGAAGGAGATCCGCCCAGGTGTGTTCACCGTCGACCTGCCGGGTGAGAAGAAGCTGTCGACGCCGTGCCGGCTCGACGTCGGCGAGCACGCCTTCGGGGTGCACGCGTTCGTGTGCCGCCAGCCCGACGAGAACCACGAGCGCGTCTACCGGTGGCTGCTCGAGCGCAACCTGAGGATGTTCGGGGTCTCCTTCGCCGTCGACCACGCCGGCGACATCTACCTCGACGGCCGGCTGCCGCTGTCCGCGGTGACCCCCGAGGAGGTGGACCGGCTGCTCGGGTCGGTGCTCACCTATGCCGACGACTCCTTCAACACCATCCTCGAGCTCGGCTTCTCCTCCTCCATCCGCAAGGAGTGGGAGTGGCGGACCAGCCGCGGGGAGTCGACGCGGAACCTCGACGCCTTCCGGGGCTGGCTCGAGCGCGGCTGACCCGCGGCCGCGGGGGCGGGTGCGCCCGCTCAGGTGGCAGCGGCCTCACCCACCCGTGGCCTGGGCCGGCGCCGCGCCAGTCCCACCCCGAGCAGGCACAGCACGCCCCCGACGTAGGCGACCGCCGGTGGCGCCTCGGACAGGAACAGCCAGCTGAGCAGCACGGTGATCGGCGGCACCAGGTAGGTGGTCACGCTCAGGTTGCCGGCGGTCATCGAGGACAGCGCGAAGGCGTAGGTCGAGAACGCGATGGCCGTGGGGAACACCCCGAGGTAGACCACCCAGCCGATGTCACCGGTGCTCGCCGCGGCCGTGTCGTGCACCAGCGAGCCGGCGAACGGCAGGCAGGCGACCGCCCCGACGGTGCACGCCACCCAGGTCACCTCGACCGCGGACAGCCGGGACACCAGTGGCTTCTGGAAGATCAGGCTGACCGCGTAGGCCGCCGCCGCGACCAGGCAGAGCAGCACCCCGAGCGGGTCCCGGCTGCCGCCGTCCGAGGTCGACGTCGCGATCAGCACCACGCCGGCGAAGGCGACGACCAGCCCCACCCCGAGCATCGGCGTGGCCCTCTCCCGGAGGAACGTCGCCGCCAGCACCGCCACCAGGACCGGGGACAGCTGGATCAGCATGGCGGCGGTGCCGGCGTCCACCCGCCTCTCACCGGCGTTCAGGGCGACGTTGTAGACACCGAACCACAGCACCCCGATCACCACCAGGCCGAGCCAGTCGCGGGGCGAAGGCGTGGCCCAGCCGCGGGTCAGCAGCACCACGCCGAGGGCGAGCGAGCCGACCAGCAGCCGCCCCAGGGACAACGCCCCTGGGGAGAACGAGTGACCGAGGTGCCGGATCGCCACGAACGCCGAGGACCACAGCAGCAGGGTCACGGCCACGGCGACCAGCGGCAGGGCGGAGGTGCGAGGGGCGGGCATGGAGGTCACGCTAACCCCGCCCACCGACAGTCCCGTGCCAGCCGTCCGGGGACGTCCCGGCACGGTCGGCCGGGGGTCAGGCCTCGAGCTTGTAGCCCAGCCCGCGCACCGTCACCAGGTAGCTGGGCATCGCCGGGTCCGGCTCGATCTTGGCGCGCAGCCGCTTCACGTGCACGTCGAGGGTCTTGGTGTCCCCGACGTAGTCCGAGCCCCAGACCCGGTCGATGAGCTGCCCGCGGGTCAGCACCCGACCCGGGTTCCGCAGGAACATCTCGAGGAGCTCGAACTCCTTGAGCGGCAGCCTGGTGTCGCCCCCGTTCACGGTCACCACGTGCCGCTCGACGTCCATCCGCACCGGTCCGGCCTCGAGCGTCGCGGGGGTCAGCTCCACGTCGGCGCCCCGGCGCAGCACCGCGCGGATCCGGGCGACCAGCTCGCGGGGGGAGTAGGGCTTGGTGACGTAGTCGTCCGCGCCGAGCTCGAGGCCGACGACCTTGTCGACCTCGGCGTCCTTCGCGCTGACCATGATCACCGGGACGTTCGACGTGGCCCGGATCCGGCGGCACACCTCGGTGCCGGGAATCCCCGGCAGCATCAGGTCGAGGAGCACGATGTCCGCGCCGGTGCGGTCGAACTCGGACAGCGCCTCGTGCCCGTCACCCGCGATCGACACATCGAAGCCCTCCTTGCGCAGCATGTAGGCGAGGGCGTCGCTGTAGCTCTCCTCGTCCTCGACGACCAGCACTCGGGTCACGGTGTTGCCTCCTTGTGGGTGCGCACAGCAGGCCCGCGGGAGGGCGGGCCGGCGGTGCGCGGGTACGACGGGCGCCCGACCGGCAGGGCACGGCCCGGGGGATCGGCAGCGGTGGGGGGATCGGTGGCCCGGCGGGGCAGCGACAGCGTGAACGTGGAGCCCTCCCCCTCGACGGACCACACCCGCACCTCACCACCGTGAGACGCGGCGACGTGCTTGACGATCGACAGACCCAGGCCGGTGCCTCCGGTGGAGCGATGCCGGGCCGGGTCGATCCGGTAGAAGCGCTCGAAGATCCGGTCGATCTCCCCCGCCGGGATGCCGATGCCCTGGTCGGTGACGCTCAGGTCGACGACCATGTCGTGCGCTCTCGCGGCCACCACGACGCGGCTGCGCTCGGGGGAGTAGGCCACCGCGTTCGCGACCAGGTTGCCGAGCGCGAGCGCCACCTCGTCGCCGTTGCCGAGGATGGACAGCCCGCGCTCCCCGTCGTGGACCACCGAGATGCCCTTGGACTGGGCGTCGATGGTGCTCTGGTCGATGGACCGGGACACGACCGCATCCACGTCGACCGGCTCCGGGTCGCCGAGCGGGTCGTCGCCCTGCAGGCGCGAGAGCTCGATGATCTGCTGCACCAGCTTGGTCAGCCGGGCGCTCTCGGTCTGCATGCGCCCGGCGAACCGGGTCACCGCCTCCGGGTCGTCGGCGGCCTCCTGGACGGCCTCGGCGAGCAGGTTCAGCGCCCCCACCGGTGTCTTCAGCTCGTGCGAGACGTTGGCGACGAAGTCCCTCCGGATCGCCTCGACGCGCCGCTCGTGGGTGCGGTCCTCCACGAGCGCCAGCACCAGCCGGCTGCTCAGCGGTGCCACCCGGGCCGTGACGTGGGTGGAGCTGCCGGCCCGCCGCGGCGCGGTGACCAGCTCGGTCTCGCGGATCTGGCCGTCCCGC
Organism: uncultured Actinomycetota bacterium; assembly: GCA_963837995.1. GTDB lineage: Bacteria > Actinomycetota > Actinomycetes > Propionibacteriales > Nocardioidaceae > Nocardioides_B. The sequence goes on along the minus strand of CAWIPS010000010.1, from coordinate 172,148 downwards.
CGTACCTGTCGGATCAGGTCTGCGAGCTCCTGCACCGCGACCTGGTTGCCGCGGACCAGCCCGAAGGAGTACGCCGCGGCCGACGCCTTCAGCACGTCGTCGTTCTGGTCCACGACGAGCGCGCTGGAGCGGAGGACGCTCAGGACGGTCGCGATGCCGGGGGGTACGGCGGGCTCCTCGGCCGGCACCCGCTGGTGCATCTGCTGGTCGCTGACCCGCCACGCGAACACGACGCCGGCCCCGAGCACCGCGCCGAGCAGCGCGAAGAGGAGTGCCTGCGTCGTGGGATCCACCCCTCGATCGTACGCACCCACACCCGGGCCGCCCGCCCGTTGCGCACGCCCTGACCTGCGCTTTCGGTGAGTGTTCACCCGCCGTTCATGCTCCGTCGCCACCGGGTTCCCCGACGGTCACCGGGTGGACACCTCGGGTCCGTAGCCTTGAGTTCATGCGCGACGCCTACTTCGACCAGCTCGACACCATCATCGACGACCTCGTGTCGATGACCCACCAGGTGCAGGAGGCCGTGGAGCGCTCGACCCGGGCGCTGCTGACCGCCGACGCGGCGATCGCCGAGCGGGTCATCACCGACGACGCCGAGATCGACGCGGCTCGTGAGCGCATCGAGCACCGCGCGTTCGAGCTGCTGGCTCTGCAGCAGCCCGTCGCCAGCGACCTGCGGATGCTGGTGGCGGCCCTGCGGATGGTGGCCGACCTCGAGCGGATGGGCGACCTGTCGGTGCACGTCGCGAAGGTGGCCCGGCTCCGGGTGCCGCAGGTGGCCGTGCCCAAGGAGATGGTGCCGACCATCGAGCGGATGGCGGTCGTGGCGGAGAAGATGGTCGGGACGGTCGCGGGCGTCATCGCCGACCGGGACGTGGAGGGCGCCCGGGCGATGGAGGAGGACGACGAGGAGATGGACCAGCTGCGCAGCTCGTCGTTCCGGCTGATGCTCGACGACGCCTGGCCGCACGGGGTCGAGCCCGCCGTCGACATCGCGCTGCTCGGCCGCTACTACGAGCGGATCGCCGACCACGCGGTGTCGCTGGCCCGTCGGGTCGTCTACCTCGTCACCGGAGAGGTCGTCGGGTCCGCACCGGACTTCTGAGGACTCCCTGGCCGTCTGCCTGCCCCCGACCTGATCCCCCACCTGCCAGTCCCGCTGCCCGCCGCTGCCCGCCGCTGCCCGCCGCTGCCCGCGACTGTGGCGGCGCCGACGCTGCCCGGGGTGCATGATGGGCGGGTGAACGCGGTTCCACGCCCGTCGACCCCGTCGACGAACGGCTTCGTCGAGGACTACGCCACGGCCGTCGAGCGCTTCGCGGTCGCGGTCGGCTGGTCCGACCTGCGCAACCCCGTGGCCGGATGCCCGGGGTGGTCGGTCCTCGACCTGGTCGTGCACCTCGGCAACGTGCACGCGTGGGCGGCCACCATCGTGGAGACCGGGCAGCGTGCGGCCGAGCACAACGACGAGCCGCCGTCCCGCAAGCCGCGCTCGGTGAGCGAGTGGTACTTCGCCAAGGCGGAGGACCTCTACCAGGTGCTCCGCCAGACCGCACCGGACAAGCCCTGCTGGAACTTCGCGTTCGGCACCGGTGTGGCCGAGTTCTGGCAGCGTCGCCAGCTGCACGAGACCACCGTCCACCAGCTCGATCTCGACCTCGCGGCCGGCCGGCGGACGCGGGTCCCTCCGCTGGTCGCCGCCGACGGCATCGACGAGGTGCTCACCGCGATGCTGCCGCGGATGGTGAGCCGCGGGCACCGCTCGGCACTGACCGCGCCGCTGTTGCTGACCGCGACGGACACCGGGGACGGCTGGGTCCTCACCCCCGCCTCCGCTCCACCCGCGGAGGAGGAGCCGGGCATGCCGTCGCCGCAGGCCCCCGAGGTCAGGCGACACACCGGGGTCGCCGACGCGTCGCAGGACGGGCTGGTCGCCCCGGCCGAGGCGATCTACCGCGCGCTGTGGCACCGCCGCGTCGACGAGGGGCTGCTGCGGCTCACGGGGGACCAGACCCGGGTCCGGGAGTTCCTCGGGTCGCGCCTGACGCCCTGACGGCCCGGCCCCAGCGGCCCGGCCCCAGCGGCCCGGCCCCAGCGGCCCGGCCCCGCGGCCCGGCCCCGGCAACCGCCTCAGCGACCCTGGTTGGCGACCGCCTTGATGGCGTCGGCGGCGGCCTCGGGGTCGAGGTAGCGACCGCCCGGCTCGGTCGGGCGCAGGTGCTCGTCGAGGCGGTAGACCAGCGGGATCCCGGTGGGGATGTTGAGCCCGACCACGTCCTCCTCCGACATCCCGTCCAGGTGCTTGACCAGGGCCCGCAGCGAGTTGCCGTGCGCGGCGACGCAGACGGTCCTGCCGGTGCGCAGGTCCGGGACGATGGCGTCGTACCAGTAGGGGAGCATCCGCTGGACCACGTCGGCCAGGCACTCGGTGCGCGGGCGGATCTCGTCGGCCAGGTCCGCGTAGGCGGGTGCGCCGGACTGGGACCACTCGTCGTCGTCGTCGATGGGCGGCGGCGGGGTGTCGTAGGAGCGGCGCCAGAGCATGAACTGCTCCTCGCCGTACTCCTCCAGCGTGGCCTTCTTGTCCTTGCCCTGCAGGGCTCCGTAGTGCCTCTCGTTGAGCCGCCAGGACCGGCGGACCGGGATCCAGTGCCGGTCGCACGCGTCCAGCGCGAGGTGGGCGGTGGTGATCGCGCGGCGGAGCACCGACGTGTGCAGCACGTCGGGCAGGAGGTCGGCCTCGGCGATCAGGGACCCGCCGCGGGCCGCCTCGGTGCGGCCCTTCTCGGTCAGGGGCACGTCGACCCAGCCGGTGAACAGGTTCTTGGCGTTCCACTCGCTCTCGCCGTGGCGGAGCAGGACCAGTGTGTAGGGCGCGCTCGTCATGCGCGCAGCCTAGTCACCTCGGGCGGGACGTGTCAGGACGAGGGGGACGCGGAGGGGGATGCCGACGTCGATGCGGAGGGCGACGGCGGTCCCGACGGCGTGGCACCGGCGGTGGAGGAGGGGACGGGCACGTCGGCGTAGGCGCCCGTGTTCGCGACCACCGGGACGTCGAGGGTGACGGCCTTGGCGCGGTCGAAGGCGAACCTCAGGGTGACGATCCCGCCGGGCACGACCTGGGGGCCGCGCGCCACGATCCGCCCGGCGGTGGCCAGGTTGAGCAGCCCGCCGGCAGGGATCGCCGTCGGACCACCCGGCGTCACCGTCACCGACGCGTCGGCTCCCGCGCCCGTGATGCCGCGGAGCCGGTCGGCCCGGGTCTGGTCGTTGTTGACCAGGGTGGCGATCACGGTGCCGCTGCCCGTGCCGGCGGAGACCACCAGCGCGTTCAGCACGTCCACCTGGCCGGACCTGTCGTTCACGCCTGTCGCGGGGGTGTAGACCTGGTCGGTCTGGGCGCCGAAGTTCACGGTGCACGACGACAGCACGGGGACCGCGAGCAGCAGGACGGCGGTCGCAAGACGGCGGCGAACGTTCACGGCGACGAGTGTAGTGGTCACTGCCGCAGCCCGACCGTCAGGGCGGCGGTCACCGCACCCAGCGCCGTGGCGACGGTCCAGACGCCGGAGGCCCACAGGAGCCGGCGGGTCCCGAAGCGCCGCGCCAGCACGAGTGGCAGGTGACGCACGCCCGTCTCCTCGTCGTCGCGGAGGTCCGGCAGCGTGTTCAGGAAGTGGATGCCGACCGCCAGCAGCGCGACAGCAAGGGTCATCGCCACGGTCGGCGGCGCCCCGTGCGTCCCGAGGCCGAGGCCGCCGTAGGACAAGAAGGCCGGCAGCAGCCCGAACCCGACGAGGTACGGCGCCCAGGAGAGCACCGTCCTCTTGAGGTGCAGGTCGTAGGCCCAGCCGCTCGCGACGAAGCCGAGGTGGGCGAGCCCGGCCGCGGTGCCGTTGGCCAGCGACAGCACGACGACGACGACGCTCACCACGGCCGTCGCGACGATGACGGTGCGCGGCGCCACCCAGCCGAGGGCCACCGGCTTGTCGGTGCGGCCGGCGCGTCGGTCGCGCTCGGCGTCGACGACGTCGTTGACCCAGCCGATCGTCAGCTGGCCGGTGAAGACCGTCGCCGCCACCAGCAGGCACTGCGCTGCGGGACGGCCGGTCAGCGCGGCCGCGACGGTCATCACCACGGTCATCGCGCCCGCCGGCAGTGGGTGGCAGGAGAGCAGCAGCGACGTCAGCGTTCCCCGTGGTGCGCCCCGTGGTGCGCCCGCTGGAGTGCCCCGTGGTGTGCCCCGTGGAGTGCCCGGCGAGGGATGCTTCTCGCGGCCCGGGCTCATCCGCGCAGTATGACGAGCGGCGGCGACGAACGCACAGCGAGGCATGGCGAGGCATAGCGAGGTCACTCCTGTCAACCCCTCATGTGCCGCCTGACCTGCGCAAACGCGAGAGGGACGAAGCAGGGGACGTGTTATCCTGGTCACCTAGGAAGGGGTACTTGGCACATGACATTTACCGTCGGCGAAACGGTTGTTTACCCAAATCACGGCGCAGCGATCATCGAGGACATCGAGACGCGACAGATCAAGGGGGAGGACCGGGAGTACCTCGTCCTCCGCATCGTCGCTCAGCAGGACCTGGTCGTCCGCGTCCCGGCCTGCAACCTCGACCTGGTCGGGGTCCGCGACGTGGTGGACAAGGCGGGACTGGATCGGGTCTTCGACGTGCTGCGTGCTGCGCACACCGAGGAGCCGACGAACTGGTCCCGCCGCTACAAGGCGAACCTCGAGAAGCTGCACTCGGGTGACGTGATGAAGGTGGCCGAGGTCGTTCGCGACCTGTGGCGCCGCGAGCGCGACCGTGGCCTCTCGGCGGGCGAGAAGCGGATGCTGGCGAAGGCGCGCCAGATCCTCGTCTCCGAGCTGGCACTGGCCGAGCACACCAACGAGGACAAGGCCGAGGCGCTCCTCGACGACGTCCTCGCCTCCTGAGGCACGCTCCGGACCCCTTGCCTGCAAGGTGATTCGCGGCAGCCGCACACGCGCAAGGCCCCCGGACGACCTCCGGGGGCCTTCGCATGTCACCCAGCAGAGGAGACCACGCCCATGGCCGAACCACGCCTGACGATCGGCGTCGTCCCGCTCGAGGGTCGCGGGTCGCTGCCCTTCGTGGACCTGCACCGCGAGGTGCTGTTCCTGCACGCGGTCCGCGCGCTGCTCGACGTCGACCGGGTCGCCGGGCGGGTGGTCGTCACCGTCGGGCCCGGGCAGCGGGACGCCGCGGGTGCGGCGCTGGACAGGGCCGGCCTTCCGGCGGCGGTCCAGGAGGCCGGCAGCTGGTGGCGGACGGTCAGCGGCCCGGTGCGGGTGGTCCTGCACGACCCGCTGTGCCCGCTGGTGCCGGCCTCCTTCATCGCCGGTCTCCTGGACGTGGCGGCGGGCGAGCAGCGGGACCACCTGGTGGCGTTCCGTCCGGTCACCGACACGATCAAGACGGTCGAGGACGACCACATCGCCGACACCCTGGACCGCGACCTCTTCGGCATCATCGCGTCCCCGGTCGTCTTCGACCACCACCGGGACGAGGCTGCTCCGCACCGGGCGACGCCGCCGACCGACGACTTCGGGGCGCTCGCGACCTGGCTGCGTCGCAGCGGTCCGGTGCGGCTGCGCAAGGCACCGTCGCTGGGCCGGCGGGTGGACGACCCGTCGGCGGTGAACCTGCTGGAGTGCATGGACGAGATGGCGCGCAGCGTGCGGGAGAGCTGACCCGGCGACTGGCTCAGCGCCTGACCAGGGACCAGAGCTCCCGCGCGAACTTCGTCGGCTGACGGACGACCGCGCGGGGCAGCCCGGTGAGGAACCCCCGGGGGTCCCGCGCCGCCCGGCGCAGCATCCGCTGCGGCTTGCTGGCCACCCGGTGCTCGAGGTCGTGCAGGTAGGCCGGCAGCAGAGCCTGGTGGCTGAGCATCACCCGGTGACCGCACCGGGTGCAGCGGACCGACTCCAGCAGCCGGCCCGCGTAGTGCAGCTCGTGCTCGGTGACCTGGTCGCACCGGTCGCAGGCGAGCTCGGAGAACTCGACGCTCACCGCACCCATCTCCTTCGCGTCTCCTGCTGCGCGGGCCCGTGCCCGGTCGCCCCCGACGACAGGTCCCAGTGCGCCTTCGAGAGCAGCCGCTCGGCCAGGAACAGGTCCTCGGGGAAGGTGATCTTGATGTTGCCCGCGTCGCCGGGCACGCACCGGACCGCGACGTCGGTGTAGCGCTCGATGCAGCTGGCGGTGTCGGTGCCGACGAAGCCGTCCTCGCTCGCCCGGGAGTAGGCCTGCAGAAGCGGTCGCGCCCGGAACGCCTGGGGTGTCTGCACCGCGACGGTGCGGCGTTCCTCGGGTTCGGCCGCGTGGTCCAGCGTGGTGAGGGCCGGCTGGTCGCGCACCGGCAGCGCACCGCCGTACACGGACGCGGCGTCGATGACGTCGCGGAACACCTGGGCGCCGGCCAGCGGACGGGCGGCGTCGTGGATGACGACGACGTCGGTCCGGCCGGACTCGATGTCCGGTGTCAGCGCCTGCAGGGCCTTCCACTCCGACTCGTGGCGGGTGTGCCCCCCGACGACGACGGTCACCTCGACCTCGGGCAGCTCGCGTTCCAGTGAGCGCATCACGAGCTCCCGGTCGCTCTCCCGGATGACCAGCACGACCCGGGCGACCTCCGGCAGGCTGTGCGCCCACCTGATCGACCAGGTGAAGACCCGCCGGCCGGCCAGCGGCAGCAGGACCTTGTTGGTGTCATGGCCCGCCCGTCTGCCCTCGCCGGCCGCGAGCACCACCAGGGCTGCCCGGGGCGGGTCGACCCCCGCCGCGTCGGTGGTCGCAGCGGGGGTCGTGGTCACCCAGGAACCCTAACGTCGGGCCGGCGACGGTGCTTCGCCTCAGGGGGACGCCAGCAGGGACCGGAGACCGACCAGGTCGGGGGTGGACCCCTCGCCGGCCTGCTCCTGCAGCTGGCGCAGCCGGACGATCAGCGACGTCTGGTCCAGCTCGACGTCGTCGTGGGTGAGCAGGTGGTCCACCGGTACGTCGTGCCTCAGCGTCGCACCTGCCAGCACCCCGAGCGGCACCGCGTGGTCGCGCGCGAAGTCGTCGGCGTCGTCGATGAGACCGCGCACCATGGACCCGCCCACACCGTCGACCTTCTCGCCGGCCTTCAGGGGCCGCTTGGTCACCGCCCCCACCTCCGCCGTCCAGTGCTCGGCGGTCAGGCTGGCCCGGTGGTCCAACGCCATCTCGAAGACCGTGAGCGGTGCCTCGATGCTGGCGAGGTGGTAGGGCCGGTACAGCGAGAAGTACGGGCCGGTGCCCATCTGCAGGTAGGTCATCTCGTGGTTGACGTAGGGGTCGTCGGTGCGGACCACCACGAACACGCCCGGTGCCACCGGACCGGTGCAGTAGTCGACCACCCCGGCCTTGTCCAGCACCCCGCCGTCCTCCTTCAGGGCGAACGTCTCGTGCAGGGTGGGCACGGTCGAGGGCGGGCCGTGCATGCCACGCGTGCTGACCCCGAGACCGGTGGTGTTGGCCAGGGCGGCCATCTCGATCATCGCCTTGGAGCCGTCGACGAAGCTGCACAGCATCTTGGGGTTCATCTGCTTCTCGGCAGCGCGTGAGGTCAGCGACTCCGGGGTGGCGTAGACGTCGAGCGGGTTGTTCTTCCCCTTCCCGGCGCAGACCACGTCGAAGGACAGGTCCCGCGCGTAGTCGACCAGGATCTTGGTCTCCACCGGCTCGTCGCCGCGGCACACCGAGTAGACCGCGCCCGCCTCGGTGGCGACCCCGGCCATCAGCCGACCGACCGTGACGTCGGACTCGACGTTGAGGGTCGCGATCCCGATGCCTCCGAGCAGCGACTCCAGCGCCACCCGGGCCCCGACGTCGGGCACCCCGGTGGCCTCGACGACCACGTCGAGCGGCAGGGCGCCGAGCTCGTCGATGCCTCCCAGCGCCACCGACTCGCCGTTCTCGATGGCCAGGACGGCCTTGTCGGTGGTCTCCGCGGCCGACACCGCGAGGCCGGACTGGGTCAGCGCCTCCTGCGCACGCTCGCGCTGCACGTCCAGGACGGCGGAGAGGGTGACCCCGGGGACCCGCAGCAGCTGGGCGGCGAAGCCTCTGCCCATCTGTCCGGCTCCCACGAGCCCGACCCGGAGCGGTCGCCCCGTCTCGGCCTCGCGGGCCTGCATCCTGTCTCGGTAGCTCACTGGGGTTCCTCCGTGGTGGGTCGGGCGCCGCGGACGATGCGGAAGGCGTCGCCCGGGGCGGGAAGCGGCAGGTCCTGCTCGGCGACGTTGGCGTCACCGGGCAGCTTGGCCGTGGTCTGTCCGTTGGCCTTGATGTCGATGTGGCCGAGGTTGAGCAGGTTGTCCCCGACCACCGGCCCGACCGCGAGCACCTCCATGCTGTGCTCACCGACGACGATGGTGTCCCCCTGCCGGGGTCCCTCCTCGGCGACGGTCACCCGGTGCCGCACGGACATGTCGTGCAGCTCGGCCGGGGAGTCGTCGGCGAAGAAGATCAGCATCCCGTGGTCGAGGAACGCCTGCACCTGGTCACCGACCGCCGTCACGGTCGACTCGTAGACCACCCGGGGAGGAGCGGTCGTCCCGCTCATGTGGGCTCCACGTCGTCGGGCTTGACGCCGGAGACGAACAGCTCCTCGGTGATGAACTGGGCCAGGGGCCCGGCCGGTGAGGTGGCGTGCACGTCCACGGTGAGCACCTTCTTCATCGGGTAGACCCCGACCCGGGCCGTGCCGCCGCAGTCGATGACGGCCACGGCGATCTTGTCGAAGGGTGCCGAGCTCTTGAACCCGTCGAACGCCTCCCCGCCGGTCAGCTCGGCGATCCTGGCCGCGACCGGGTGGATGCCTCCTCCGGTGACGGAGTAGATGAGCGGCTTGTCGTCGGTGGGAGTGACGGTCAGCGGGCCACCCCAGCCGCCGCGGCCCTGCTTCACCTTCACGGACTTGTAGTCAGACATGGTGTTCCTCCATTCCTGGTGGTGTGCTTTCTCGAGGTGGTGCTACTTGCCCAGGCCGGCGTACATCCCGAAGCTGGCGAAGTAGGCGATGACGACGGCGAGCGGTCCGGTGATCAGCCGGGACGTGAGGACGGCGGGGACGCCGATCTCCACCGTGTGTGGCTCGGCCTCGCCCAGCGCCAGGCCCACCGGGATGAAGTCGCAGCCGACCTGCGGGTCGATCGCGAACAGCGCCGGCAGTGCGTACTGCGGTGGGATGTCCCCCCGGCCGATGTGGGTGCCCAGCAGCACACCGACGACCTGGGCGATCACGGCACCGGGCCCGAGGATCGGGGAGAGGATCGGGATCGCGCAGAAGATGCTGATGGCGAGCAGCCCGGGCAGGCTGCCGGCCAGCGGAGCGACCAGGTGCGCGAGGCCGTTCCCGAGCCCTGTCTTGTTGATGATGCCGATCAGCATGGCGATGAAGGCCATGAACGGCAGGATGTTGCGGATGATCGTGTCGATCGTCTCCCGGCCGGACTGGTAGAGGACGCCGACGACGCCGCCGACGCTCTTGCCGATGCTCACGATCAGCCTGTTCACGCCGCCGAGGGCGCCGCCTCCGCCGCCGGGGCGGGCGTCAGTGGTGGTGCTCATGCTGCTGCCTCCTCGTTGGCCGTACGACGCGCCATCATGCGGACGGTGATGATCTCGGTGAGGATGCCGCGGATCAGGATGACCACCATCCCGACCAGCAGGTAGCGGACGGCCAGGTCACCGATCTGGCCGCCGAGCGTGGTGATGCCGGCGGCGATCCCCAGGTAGACGAACAGCTCCCCGGCGTTGGCGTGCGGGAAGAGGCCGGTGATCGGGTGCACGAAGCTCACCGCCGAGTCGTAGAACGCCGGCTTGTACTTCTCCGGCAGGAAGCGACCCATCGTGTAGGCCATCGGGTTGGTCAGGAAGAAGACCGACAGCACCGGCAGGACCAGGTAGCGGACCGGGAGGTAGACCAGCCCGGGCCGGGCAGCGATCTCGCCGACGCGGTCGATGCGCTCCGGGCCGATCAGCCTGATCAGTGCGTTGACGAAGGTCAGCAGCACCACCAGCGTGGGGATGATGCCCGTCAGCAGGCCCACGAAGACGGTGCCGCCCTCGTTGAAGAGACCGATGAACCACTGCGCGGCCGTGGCGAGAGCGCCGAAGAAGCCATGGGGCTTCTCGACGGTTGGTTCGGCGGCGAGCGCGACGCCCGACAACGCCAGGGACAGTGACATGATGAACTCCGATCGAGCGGACCATCGGTGTGGGTTGTTGGTGTCACCGGTGGTCGATGGGTGGGACTCGGTTGATCTCAGGACGTCGGTGCGGGCTCCACCCCGGTGCCGGCGTCCTGTCTCGTCCCCGTGCGTCTGCGGGGACAGCTCTGGGGGCGGCCGTGGCTCAGGCCGGGAGCCGGCTCCTGGCCAGCTCCACCGCCTGACGGGCCGCCTCGTGCTGCTGCCTGGTCACCCCGGGAAGCGGCTGGTCGGCGAGGATCCGCCGGGTCCGCAGGTCCAGCAGGCCCACCAGGGGCTTGGCGCGGCTGAAGGTGGTGAACCCGGTGAGGGTCAGGGCCTCCCGGACGATGCCGTGGTCGTCCACGGCGATCGCCACGAACGCGCGACCTCCTCGGTAGCGCCGCCCGGCGACGCCGACGGAGACGGTGCCGCTGTGGCGCAGGGCCACCACCTCCCGGTTGAAGGCCATGCTCTGGCGGAAGGTGAGATAGGTCTGCACCATCCACCCGGCGACGACCGCGGCGATCAGCAGGAATGCGCTCATGTTCCGGTTCCTCTCAGTGGTTGTGCTGCGGCGACCAGTGCGCGACCCTCGCTGACCAGGCTGCGGGCCAGCGTCTCGTCGCACACCAGCGAGTCGACGAGATGCCCGCGCAGTGCGCCGAGCACCCCGCGCGTCTTGGCACGACCGTGGGCCACGCCCACGACGTTCGGGATCTTCGCGAGGTCCTCGAGGGTGACGGCGACGACGCGGTCCTCGACGGCCCCGTGGATCGGCGACCCGGTCGCGTCGTAGTAGCGGGCGCCCACGTCCCCCACCGGCTCGGCGGCCCAGAAGGCTGCCTCCTCCTCGGGGGAGAGGTTCAGCGAGGACAGCAGCGCCGCCGAGGACCCGTGGGTCGGCGTGCCGATCCCGACGAAGGCGATGTCGGCGTTCCGGGCGTCGGCCAGTGCACTGGCGATGGACGGCTCGGCCTTCAGGGCCTCGGCGACCGCGGAGGCGCCGAGCGCGGCAGGGGCGTGCAGCAGGCGGTAGGACGCTCCCAGCCGCACCGCCAGCTCGCGCACCAGCTCCGCGCCGCTGATCTCGTTGGTCACCGAGGAGAGCCCGCCGACCAGCTGCACCAGGTTGACGGCGTAGTCCCGGTTCGCGGTCGCGGCGTAGACCATCGACTGCAGGGCCCACCCCCATGACAGCGCCACCGTCATCGAGTCCTCGACCTCGTCCAGCAGCAGCTGTGCGGCCTGGGCGCCGACCTGCGCCTCCACCTTGGCCGAGGAGCCACGCCCACGCAGGGCGACGCGGACGTCGGCCAGCCCGAACATCGTCCTCAGCTCACGCTCGAGCTCCTGGGAGCGTCCCGAGGGGTCGACGATCCGGATCTCCACGATGCCCTGTCGCTGGGCCTCGGTGAGCATCCGCGACACGTTCGAGCGACTCGTGCCGAGCTCGGTGGCGATCTCGGCCTGGGAGCGGTTCTCCACGTAGTACAGGCGCGCGGCCGCCACGAGGACGCTCGGATCGCGGGATGGCGGCATCTTCACCTCCGTGATGAGTTGAATCACATCTGTCCTTACGCTAGGAGTGTGACCTGCGTCACGTCAAGGGCTGCACCGACGGGTGGTCGGGTTCGTCAGCCGAGGTGGGCCGCGAAGCGCTCGAGGAGCGTGGCTGCGTGCGCCCCGTCGGCGACGCGGTGGTCGACCGTCAGGCCGGCTGTCACGGTGAGCGCCACCCCCAGCCCTCCCGGCACCGCGACCGGCCTCTGCCTGATCGAGCCCAGTGCGAGCACGCTGGCCTGGGGTGGGGTGACCAGCGCCTGGAAGCGGTCCACGCCCAGTCCGCCGAGGTTCGACAGGGACCCGTTGGCGACCCCGAGGTAGGCCGGGTCGAGCCGGCCCTTCTGCACGTCGGCCACCACGCTCTTCACCTCGGCGTCCAGCTCGCGAGGGGCAGCGGTGTCCGGTTCGGAGAACACCGGCACCATCAGCCCGCCGGGTGTCGCGACGGCCAGGGCCACCGACGGCGGTCCGCTGGGCGTCGCGGCGTCGTCCTCCCAGCGGCACAGGAGCTCGGGTACGTCGCGCAGGGCGGCGGCATACGCCCGGAGCAGACCGTGGTCCAGGACAGGCCCTGACGCCGGCCGTTCGCGTCGTCGAGCTCGATGTCGCGCCAGAGGGTGAACTGCGGCACCGAGGCGCTCTCCACCATCTTGCGGGCCACCGCCGCCCGGATCACCGCCGCGCGGTCGCGCGTGGGCTTGCGCCTCACGGCCGTGGCGGTCGCGGCGTCGGCTGTGTCAGTGACGTCGGCATTGTCAGTGACGTCGGCGGCGTCGGCGGCGTCGGCGGGCGCACTCGGTCGGCCCAGCGGTCGGTCCAGCGGTCGGTCCAGCGGTCGGTCCAGCGGTCGGCCCGGCGGTGTGGGGGGTGGTGGCGCGGTCGACGCACCCGCAGCGGCCTCCACGTCGGAGACCGTCACCAGGCCGTCGGGGCCGGTGCCGCGCACCAGGGCCAGGTCGAGACCTCGCTCGCGGGCGAGTCCGCGGGCCCGGGGCACCGCGGCGATCGGCAGCGCGGCCGGCTCCGGTTCAGCGGCGGGCTGGCCGACGGGCTGGGCGACGGGCTGGCCGACGGGCTGGCCGACGGGCTGGGCGACGGGCTGGGCGGTCGGTGCGGAGGGAGCGTCGCCCGAGCCGGGGACTGGTGGGTCGGCGGGGACGTCGCCGCCGACGTCGGGGGTCGCGTCGGTGTCGGCCGCCTGGCCGGCGGCAGGCTCGGGTGCGGGGTCCTCGGCGGGCTGTTCGTCGTCCCCGCCGAGCAGGTCGCCGAACCCGCTCTCCTCCCCCTCGAGGTAGCCGATCGGCTCGCCGACGGCCACCGTGCCGTCCTCGACAGTGATCTCCACCAGGGTGCCGGAGTGGGTGCTCTCGACCTCCATGTCGACCTTGTCGGTCATCACCTCGGCGACGGCGTCGCCTTCGTGGACCTGGTCGCCGACCTTGACCAGCCAGGTGGCGACCTCGCCCTCGGTCATCGTCATCGACATCTTGGGCATGATGATGGGGATCCTTGCCATCAGGACTCCTTGAGCATGGTGCGGGCGGCCTCGAGGATCGAGTCGACCTGGGGAACGGAGGCGGTCTCGAGCTGCGGCGCGTACGGGATCGGTGCATCCAGCCCGGACAGCCGGCGGATCGGGGCGAGCAGCCTGAAGATGGTCGGTGACTCGACGATGCGAGACGCGATCTCGGCCATGTAGCCGACATGTCCGGGGGCCTCCTGGACCAGCAGCGCTCGGCCGGTGCGGGAGACGTCGTCCAGGATCGGCCGGGCGTCCAGGGGGCTCAGGGTGCGCGGGTCGATGACGGAGACGTCGATGCCCTCCTCGGCGAGGGTCCCGGCCGCCTCGAGGCAGCGGGAGACCATGACCCCGGTGGCCACGATGGTGAGGTCGCTGCCGGTCCGACGTACGGCGCTCGACCCCAGCGGGATCCGCTCGGTGCCCGCGGGCACCGGTCCGCTGGTGCGGTAGAGCAGCTTGTGCTCGAGGAAGACCACCGGGTTGGGGTCGTCGATCGCAGCCAGCAGCAGCCCCTTGACCTCCTCCGCGCAGCTCGGCATCACGACCTTGAGACCCGGGACGTGGGCGAACCACGCCTCGAGGCTCTGCGAGTGCTGGGCTGCCGCCCCGGTGCCGGAGCCGAGGGGGGCGCGCAGCACCATCGGCACCTGCGCGGCGCCGCCGAGCATGAAGTGGATCTTCGCGGCCTGGTTGACGATCTGGTCCATCGCCTGGCAGGTGAAGTCAGAGAACTGGATCTCCACGATGGGACGCATCCCGGCCAGCGCCGCGCCCACCGCGGCGCCGACGATGCCGAGCTCGGAGATCGGGGTGTCCCGGATCCGCTCCGGCCCGAAGCGGTGGTAGAGGTCGCCGGAGACACCGAAGGCGCCGCCGTACACACCGATGTCCTCACCGAGCATGAACACCCGGTCGTCGGCGGTCATCGCCTCGCCGATCGCCTCGCGGATCGCCTCCGAGTAGGTCATCACCCGCGGCTGCGAGCCCTGCTCGGCTGCCGTGGTGACGCTGCCCATGGTCTGGGGGGTCTGGGGGTCTGGGGGTCTGGGTCGTCACGAGGGGCTCCTTCAGGCGGTCGCGAAGACCGCGTCGAGCAGGTCCTCGGGGTTGGCGTCGGGGGCGGCGTTGGCGCGCCGGGCCGCGTCGCGCACGTCGTTGGTGGCGGCGGCGCGGATCTCCTCCACGTCTGCCGCGGTGAGCACCCCGCGCTCCACGACGAGGGCCTCGAAGCGTCCGATCGGGTCCTTGTCCCGCCACTCGGAGATCTCCTCGCGGGTGCGGTAGAGGTTCTTGTCTGACTTGCTGTGGCCCTTCCAGCGGTAGGTCAGCGCCTCGACCAGCGTCGGCCCCTGGCCGGCGCGGGCCCGGTCGACGGCGGTGGTCACGGCCTCGTGGACCGCCTCCACGTCGTTGCCGTCCACGGTGACCCCGGGCACCCCGTAGCCCCCCGAGCGCTCGGCGATCGTCTCCACGGCCATCGACTTCTCGGTCGAGAAGGACATGCCGTACTTGTTGTTCTCGCACACGAAGACCACCGGCAGGTCCCAGATCGCGGCCAGGTTCACCGCCTCGTGGAAGGCGCCCTCGTTGGTCGCGCCGTCGCCGAAGAAGCTGACCACGACGCGGTCGATGCCCTGGAGCCGGTAGGCGAGCCCCGCCCCGGCCGCGATCGGGATGCCGCCGCCGACGATGCCGTTCGCGCCCAGGTTGCCGGTCGCCACGTCGGCGATGTGCATCGAGCCGCCCCGCCCGCGGCAGTAGCCGGTCTCCTTCGCGAGCAGCTCGGCCATCATCCGCTCGAGGTCGGCACCCTTCGCGATGCAGTGCCCGTGGCCGCGGTGGGTCGAGGTGATCGCGTCGTCCTCGCGCAGCGCGAAGCAGGTCCCGGTCGCCGAGGCCTCCTGCCCGATGGACAGGTGCATCGTGCCGTGCATGAGCCCGCGGGCGAAGAGGTCGTCCACGGCCTCCTCGAAGCGGCGGATCCGCCACATCGCCTCGAGGGTGCGGCGGGCGGTGGCCGGGTCGTCGCCGAGTCGTGCCATCGTTGTACTCCTATGCACATATGTGCAGATCGTCTTCACGTATGCCAGGAAGGTAGTGAACGATGTCACCCTCCGCAAGACCGAGGCCCGGGGTTGTCTAGACCGTTAGCTCGAGAGTCGGTGCGCCTGGCGGGCGCTCGAGGGGCCGGTCGTGAGCGCCGACGCGGTGGTCGGTCCCGCCTCTTGCGCCAGCACGCCCAGCCCTCTACGGTGTGCACCTCGATCCGTCTCCGCTCACATTCGTGCGGACCGTCTCCGAGCCAGGAGGGGACAACCGGCCGTGACGCCGCGCATCCCGCCTGCGGGTTCCCGCGCCGTCTTCCTGGACGAGGGTCGGACCCTCGGCGACCCCCGGCAGGATCTCGCTCTCGGACCGGTCCTGCTGCGGCACGGACTGGCCGGCGCCGCCGAGATCATCCGGATCCACGTCCCCGGACCCACGGCGGCGTTCAGCCGTCGCGACTCGCTCCGGCCGGGCTTCGGGGCCGCGGTGCGGGCCGCGGAGGCGGGCGGGTTCACCCCGGTGCTGCGTGGGCCGGGGGGCCGGCTGGCGGCGTACCACGGCGGAAGCGTCGTGATCGACCACCTGATGCGGATGACCGACGCCGCTGCCGGCACGATCGCCCGTTTCGAGCTCTACTCCGGGCTGCACGCGCGTGTGCTCGGGGAGCTGGGTCTCGACGCCCGCGTCGGGGAGCTCGACGGGGAGTACTGCCCCGGCCCCTACAGCCTCAACGTCGCAGGCGTCGCCAAGATCGTCGGCTCGGCCCAGCGGATCACCCGTGACGGCGCGTTGTTCAGCTCGGTCATCCAGGTCCGGGGCTCCCGGGTCCTGCGTGAGGTGCTCGGCGCCACCCACGAGGCACTCGGCTACCGGCTCGACCTGGCGACCGTCGGCACCCTCGAGGACTTCGCCCCCGGTCTGGGGACCGACGCCGTGGTCCGGGCGTTCCGGGTCGCCTACGGCACCGGGAGGGAGGACGCGTCCGTGGCGAGGCTCCCGGCGCCCGTCCTCGCCGAGGTCCGGGAGGCGGCGCGGGTGCTCGAAGCCGAGCTCGGTGCGGTCGGCTGAGTTTTCCTCGCCGAAACATCTGCGAGACACGCCCTCAACCTCGACGCCCTAGGTTCCGGGGATGGACTCCCGGGTCGCCAGCGAGGACGCCTGGTCCCCGGTCTGCAGGTCCGCCGACCTGGAGGTCGAGCGGGGCGCGACGGCCCTGGTGAACGGGCACGCGGTGGCGCTGTTCCGGATGGGCGAGGGCGAGATCTACGCCCTGGGCAACCACGACCCGTTCGCGCGCACCGGCATGCTCGCCCGCGGCATCGTCGGTCGCCGCGACGACGTACCGTTCGTCGGCTCGCCGGCGCACAAGCAGTCCTTCGACCTGCGCACCGGCCAGTGCCTCGACGACCCGTCGGTGCACGTGCCGACCTACCTGGTGAAGGTCGTGGACGGGGTGGTGCACGTCGGCCCGCGGTCGTCGCCATGAGCAGCGGCGAAGTGGTCCGGGACAGCCTGGTCGCGGTCACCCACGGCGGCCTGCACCCCGCGGGGGTCCGCAGGCTGGAGTCGGTCCTGCACCGGGTGCGGCAGCGCCTGCCTGGGGTCGCGGTGCGGGGGGCGTACGTCGGTCGTGGAGCCGGGTGCCTGGCCGACGTGCTGGTGGAGGAGAGCGGGCCGGTGATCGTCGTACCCCTCCTGCTGACGCTCGCGTCGTCGGCCCTGCTGCCCGCGGTCGGGCGAGGCCCGCACCTCGTCGCCGGCTCGCCGGGCCCGGACCGGCTGCTCGCCGAGGTGCTGCTGCACCGCCTCCGCCTCGGCGGGGTGCGCCCGGGTCAGCCGGTGGTGGTGGCGGCGGCCGGGTCCCCCGACGCGGCCTCGTCGGGGGACAGTGCGCGGACCGCTCGGCTGCTGGCGGAGGTCTGGGGTGGCCCGGTCCGGGCCGCGCACCTCACCGGCTGCGGGCCCCGGCTCTCCGAGGTCGCCGCGGAGCTCCGGGCCGAGGGGCTCGCGCCGCCGGCGGTGGCGCCGTACCTCATCGCCGAGGGCCACCACACCCGCAAGGCCCGCGGGGACGCGAGGTCGCTCGGGCTGGGCACCGTCGTCGAGCCGCTCGGGGACCACCCGATGGTGGTCGAGGCGGTGGTCCGGCGCTACCGCGCTGCGGCGGCGCACCGGTTCGCAGTGTCGCTGCGGGAGCCGTCCCTGCGCTGACCCGCCGTCCTCGTCAGCGGCTGGGAACGACGACGGCCGTGGCGATGGCCGCGACCCCCTCACCGCGACCGGTCAGCCCGAGCCCGTCGGTGGTGGTGGCGCTGACCGACACCGGAGCGCCTGCAGCCCGGGAGAGCACCGCCTGCGCCTCCGCCCGGCGCGGCCCGATCGCCGGCCGGTTCCCCACCACCTGGACGGCCAGGTTGCCGATCTCGTAGCCGGCGCCCCGCACCCGTCGGGCTGCCTCGGCCAGCATCGTCGCGCCGCCCGCTCCGGCCCACTGCGGGTCGGAGGTGCCGAACGCGCTGCCCAGGTCGCCGAGCCCGGCCGCCGAGAACAGCGCGTCGCAGCAGGCGTGCGCGGCCACGTCGCCGTCGGAGTGGCCCGCGAGTCCCCGCTGCTCCTCGGGGAAGTGCAGGCCGGCCAGGTGCATCGGCACCCCTTCGGCCAGTGCGTGCACGTCCGTGCCGATGCCGATCCGGGGGAGGGGGTCGCTCACCCCTCGATCATGCCGTACGGCGTCCCGCCGGCCTGACAGGTCCGGCTGACCGGTCCGGCCGACCAGTCCGGCTGACCAGTCCGGGTTGGCGTCGTGCGCGAACATGGGGATGTGGAGGTCCCGTCGCGTGGTCGGCTCGCACTCTCGGGAGCCGTCGCCGGCCTCTGCGGAGTGGTGGTCAGCGACGTCCTGACCCACCTGCTGAACGCACGCGCGACACCGGTCCAGGTGGTCGCCGAGACGGTCATCGCCCGGACGCCGGGCGCGGTCGCCGAGCCACTGATCCAGCTGGTCGGCACCAAGGACAAGCCGATCCTGGTCGCGGGGGTGACGGTCGCCATCGTCGTCCTCGGAGCCGTCGCCGGCCTGCTCACCGCCCGACGCCGGCTGTTCGGGCACCTCGTGTTCGCGGCGATGGGCGCGGTCGCCCTGGTCGCGGCGATGACCCGGCCCGGCTTCACGCCGTACACCCTGCTGCCGCTCGCGGCCGGGGTGCTCGTGTGGACGGTGCTGCTGGACCACCTCACCGGCGTCGCCCGGCCGCAGCCGACCCTGGCGGCGTCCAGGCGCAGGTTCCTGCTGAACGCCGGAGGAGCGACGGTCGCTGCCGTCGCGGTCGCCGTCGGCGGTCGCCTCGTGGGACAGGGACGACGCAACGTCGAGACCGTGCGCCGGCTGCTCAGCCTGCCCGTCACCCGCGGCAGGGTGCCGGCCGGCGCGCAGCCCGGCCCCGCCGGGACGCCGTGGCGGGTGTCGAACGCCGACTTCTACCGCATCGACACCGCCCTCGTGGTGCCCGCCGTCGACCCGAACGGCTGGAGGATCCGGATCCACGGGATGGTCGACCGGGAGATCACGCTGACCTACCGCGAGCTGGTCGCGCGGAAGATGACCGAGGCCTGGGTGACGATCTGCTGCGTGTCCAACCCGGTCGGCGGGGACCTCATCGGCAACGCCTGGTGGAGCGGGGTCCGGATCGCCGACCTGCTCGCCGAGGCCGGGGTGCGAGCCGGCGCGGACGCCGTGAAGCAGACCTCCAAGGACGGGTGGACCTGCGGCACCCCGCTCTCGGCGCTGACCGACGGCCGCAACGCGATGCTGGCGATCGCCATGAACGGCGAGCCGCTGCCCATCGAGCACGGGTTCCCGGTCCGGATGATCGTCCCTGGCCTCTACGGCTACGTCTCCGCGACCAAGTGGCTGGTGGACCTCGAGGTCACCACGTTCGACGCGTTCAGTGCCTACTGGACCGACCGCGGCTGGTCGGAGAAGGGTCCGGTGAAGACCGAGTCCCGGATCGAGGTGCCGCGCGACGGCGACGACGTACCGGCCGGCACCGTGGGCGTGGGCGGGCACGCGTGGGCCCAGCACACGGGCATCGAGAAGGTCGAGTTCCGGGTCGACGGCGACCGGTGGCGGACGGCCGAGCTCGGTCGGGTCCCGAACGACGACACCTGGGTGCAGTGGTCGGGCACCGTGGACGTCGGCACCGGCGCGCACACGCTGGCGGTCCGTGCGACGGACCGCTCGGGCCACACGCAGACGGCGGCGCGTGCCGACGTCGTACCCGACGGTGCGACGGGGTGGCACAACATCGACTTCAAGGCCCGCTGACCCCACTGCCGATTCGGCGCATCTGCGGGCCGGGTGCGAGTCGGCGCGTCTGCAGGGCCGAACACCGTCGAGTCGGCGCGTCTGCAGGGCTTCTGGTGTCGAGTCGGCGCGTCCGCAGGGTGGCTCACCAGTTGGTGTTCCCGGCGCGGGGCGGCAGCGGGTGCGCGTCGTCCCGGATGACGTAGCCGACGCCGCCCGATCCCCGGATGCCCTGGCTGGAGGGGTGTCTCGGCAGCCAGGCGTTCTCGAACTGACGGCGCGCATACGTACGTCGGACCCTGCCATTCGTGCGTGCGGCCGGGTCGTTCACAACCACGTCGCCCGACGTGGTGATGCCGACGACGACGACCAGATGACCATTGCTGGCGCCGATCGGTGCGCCGGCCAACCCGCCCCTGCCGAAGGTGATGGACGTGACGACGGGGATCCCGGCCCGGACGAACCGCTCGACGCCGCGCAGGGAGGCGAACCGGGTCACGAACGCGTGACCGGTCCGAGAGGCAGCGAAGGCGGTGTTGAAGGGCCAGTTACCGGTGCCGTCGTACCGGTGGTCGAAGGTCATCCGCGCGGCGTGGTCCACCACCCGGTCGCGGTAGGACCGCCTGACCCAGGCGTAGTCCGCCGGAGGTGAGAGTCTTCGGTAGTAGGCGAGGACCATCGTCGTCGCGGTGGGCGAGCACCAGGCCTCACCGCCACCGCCGTACTGCGGGTACTCGCCCGCGTGCACCATCTGGGAGTAGCGCGGCACCGGCAGCACGATGCCTCGCGCAACGCCCGGCCGGGAGCGCGCGACGCGCTGGGTGCCGGGCAGTCGCGAGGCCATCGCGCCCAGGGTGCGGACGACCGGGCCGGCGGTGCTGCCGGTACGGCGCAGCAAGACGACCCTCATCTGCCAGCCGGCCAGACCGGCGGGGGCCTCCCAGGTGTCGGTCGCCACACGCGCCAGGTCGTCGCGCTGGGCGCCCAGGCTGGTGCGCGCGAACGTCGTGTCGGGTCCCGCCCAGCGGGCCAGGGTGTCCCAGCTGCTGCGGGAGCCCCGCGGGGCGAGTCCACGGACGTCCACCTGGATGAGGGTGCCCGGTGGCGTGCGCGCCGACCAGGATGGGATGAGCTCGGTGAGCCGGAAGCCCGGACGGACCCAGGGAGACGTCCAGGTGCCCTGGTCGTAGGTGCGGCCGTCCACGCGCGTCCGATGGGCGGCGCTGGAGAGGCGGAGACTCCCGGCTCTCAGGACGGTGCCGGCGCGGTTGCCGAGTCTCAGCTGACGGCTCGTGTCCCACTGGCGGTAGGAGATCCGCCGGCGTGCTGGGGTGCGGGCGGTTGTGGGTGCGGTTCTGGGTGCGCTCGCCGGGGCGTGCTGCCGTGGCGCCGCCCGACGGGGCCGCGGCAGCGCTCCCCAGGGACGAACCCCAGGCGACCAGGGGACCCGACAGGACGAGGGAGGCGACGAGGAAGCGGCACAACGTGACGCGGAAGAAGGTGAGGGGCACTGGGGCACGATACGTGCGCCGGACCTCACCCGTCCCACCTTTCACACCGACCCGGTCGAGTCGGCGCGTCTGCAGGGCTTCGCAGTCGTCCCGGGGATGGGACGGCGACCCCGTCCCGCGCGGGGGACGGAAGCGGGGTCGCCCGGGTCGCACCAGGGGGATGGTAAACGACCCTCCTCCTATGAGTCCGTCGGGTCACCCGGATGACGCGAGATCGCCGGCTTCTCTGCAACCTTTCGAGGTCGTCCGCAAGATGCGCCCGGTCGACAGGGGTGCTTTCGCTGCGTTGCGACAGGTCGACGGCGGCCATCCCGCCGATTGACGCGGAGTCCCTCCAAGCCCGGCGGCTGGGCCAGCGCGAGCGAACCTTCGGACAGGAAGCTCTCGGTGTCGGAGCGCGATCTTGGCGCTTCCAGGGCACAGCCTCCTGTTCCTCGGTGCCATGACCGCCGTTCTCTGCAATGCCCGCTTGCGGGCGCTGCGCGCATCCGACATCTGATAGGGCGCGGCGGGCCGTCAACCGCAACCGCCTGAACGGTCTGCGTTCACCAGATGCGCCGGGTCGGCAGGGTCTGGGCCGCCAGATGCGCCGGGTCGGCGGGGTCTCGGGTCGGTCGCCGATACCATGGGCCGGTGACACCCCCCGCAGCCCCGACTCCGCCGGCCAGCTCGCCGACGATCGCGACGGCGACCACACCCGCGACCGAGCCGGCGACCGAGCCGGCCACCGAGACGGCGACCGAGAAGGCCACCGAGAAGGCCACCGGCAAGGCGTCGCTGCGGTTCTACGACACCGCCGCGGGGACCGTGCGCGACTTCGTGCCCCGGGTGCCCGGCGCCGTGGGGATGTACCTGTGCGGGCTGACGGTCCAGTCCGAGCCGCACGTCGGCCACGTCCGCTCCGCGGTGAACTTCGACGTGCTCCGGCGCTGGCTGGTCACCCGCGGCTTCGAGGTCACCTTCATCCGCAACATCACCGACATCGACGACAAGATCCTCCTCAAGGCCGCCGAGCAGGACCGCCCCTGGTACAACCTCGCCTACGCGATGCGACGCGAGCTCGATGCGGCGTACGACGCCCTGCACGTCGACCCACCCACCTACGAGCCGGCCGCCACCGCGCACGTGCCGGAGATGCTCGAGCTGATCGAGCGCCTCGTCGACAGGGGCCATGCCTACGCAGCCGAGGACGGCTCGGGCGACGTGTACTTCGACGTGCGCTCCTGGCCGGACTACGGCGCGCTGACCCACCAGCGCATCGAGGACATGGAGGCGGCCGAGGACGCCGACCAACGGGGCAAGCGGGACCCCCGCGACTTCGCGCTGTGGAAGGGGCAGAAGCCCGGCGAGCCGGACACCGCGGCGTGGCCCTCGCCGTGGGGGAGGGGCCGGCCGGGGTGGCACATCGAGTGCTCGGCGATGGCGCTGAAGTACCTCGGCGGCGGCTTCGACATCCACGGCGGCGGGGTCGACCTGCGCTTCCCGCACCACGAGAACGAGCAGGCGCAGTCCCGGGCGGCCGGGTTCGAGTTCGCGTCGTACTGGCTGCACAACGCCTGGATCACCACCTCCGGGGAGAAGATGAGCAAGTCGCTCGGCAACTCGCTGGTCGTGCCGGTGGTCCTCGAGCGGGTGCGGGCGATCGACCTGCGCTACTACATCGTGGCGGCGCACTACCGCTCCCACGTGGAGTTCTCCTACGCCGCGCTCGAGGAGGCGGCCGCCGGCTTCGCCCGGATCGAGAACTTCCTGACCCGCGCCGCCGGGGTGCTGGGCGGCGCTCCCGAGCTGGACGCAGACGTCCTCGGGGCGCTTCCCGAGACCTTCGTGGCGGCCATGGACGACGACCTGGGCACCCCCGCGGCCGTGGCCGTGCTCTACGACACGGTCCGGGAGGGCAACCGGCTGCTGGCCGACGGGGCCGGCGAGGACCTGACCCGCGCAGCCCAGCAGGTGCGGGCGATGCTCACCGTGCTCGGCCTCGACCCGTTCGACCCGCACTGGTCCGACGCGACCTCCGGGGCCGAGGCCAAGCTGGCCGGCGCGGTCGACGTGCTCGTGGGTGCTCTGCTCGAGCAGCGCACCGCCGCCCGCGCGGCCAAGGACTTCGCCACCGCGGACGCCATCCGGGACCGGCTGAAGGCCGCGGGCATCGAGCTCGAGGACACCCCGCAGGGCCCGCAGTGGTCCCTGTGACAGCCTGACGACCTGGCGCCGAAGCGACCGAAGGACACTGATGGCAGGCAACTCCTCGCGCCGCGGGGCGATCAAGAAGACCGGCAAGGGCAACCCGACGGCCGGGTCCGGGGGCCGGGTCAAGCGCGGCCTGGAGGGCCGCGGTCCCACCCCGAAGGCCAAGGACCGCGAGGGGCACGTCGCCTACAAGGCCCGCAAGCGCGCCGAGAAGTCCTCGGCACCACGCCGCAGGGCCGGCGGCGCCCAGGGCAAGGGCGACGCCGACTGGGTCGCGGGTCGCAACTCCGTCGTCGAGGCGCTGCGGGCGAACATGCCGGTCACCGCCGTGTACGTCGCTGAGGGGGCCGAGCGCGACGGCCGGCTGCGGGAGGTGTTCCGGGTCGCCGCGGACCGCGGGATCTCGCTGCTCGAGGTGGCGCGCATCGAGCTGGACCGGATCACCGAGGGCGCCGTGCACCAGGGCCTGGCCGCCCGGGTGCCGGCCTACGAGTACGCCCATCCCAGCGACCTCCTGGACCGTGCCGCCGCCGCCGGCGAGGCGCCCCTGATCGTGGCGCTGGACTCCGTGACCGACCCCCGCAACCTGGGCGCGGTCGTGCGCTCGGCGGCCGGCTTCGGCGCCCACGGGGTGCTCATCCCCGAGCGCCGGTCCGCCGGGATGACCGCGTCGGCCTGGAAGACCTCGGCCGGTGCCGCAGCCCGGCTGCCGGTGGCCCAGGCGACCAACCTGACCCGCCAGCTCAAGGCCTACCAGGGCGCCGGCTGCATGGTCGTCGGCCTGGCCGCCGACGGGGACGTGTCCCTGCCCGACTTCGAGCTGGCTGAGGGGCCCCTGGTGATCGTGGTCGGCTCCGAGGGCGGCGGCCTGTCGCGGCTGGTGGCCGAGACCTGCGACCAGCTGCTCAGCATCCCGATGGCGACCGGCCTGGAGTCGCTCAACGCCGGGGTCGCGGCCTCCGTCGCGCTGTACGCCGTCTTCCAGAAGCGGGGCGGCTGACCCCGGCTCCGACGAACGCCGCAGCCGGGGTCAGCCAGGTCGAGCGGTCAGCGGTGCAGGTCGAAGCGGTCCAGCTCCATGACCTTGACCCACGCGGCGGCGAAGTCCTGGACGAGCTTCTCGTGTGCGTCCTCGCTGGCGTAGACCTCCGAGAGCGCCCGCAGCTGGGAGTGCGACCCGAAGGCGAGGTCGACGGCGGTCGCGGTCCACCTCACGTCGCCGGTGGCGACGTCGCGGATCTCGTAGACGTTCTCCTGCTCCTGCGACGCCTTCCACTGCGTGCCCGGGGACAGCAGGTTGACGAAGAAGTCACCGGTGAGCAAGCCCGGGCGGTCGGTGAGGACGCCGTGCTGGGTGCCCTCGACGTTCGCGCCCAGCGAGCGGAGGCCGCCGACCAGGACCGTCATCTCCGGCGCTGTCAGCCCCAGCATGTAGGCGCGCTCCACGAGCAGCGTCTCCGGCTGGAGCTTCTCGCCCGGACGCAGGTAGTTGCGGAAGCCGTCGGCCCGCGGCTCCAGCACCGCGAACGAGTCGACGTCCGTCTGCTCCTGCGACGCGTCGGTGCGACCCGGGTGGAACGGCACGGTGACCTCCACGCCGGCGTCCCGCGCGGCCTTCTCGACCGCGGCCGTGCCGGCGAGCACGATCAGGTCGGCGAGCGAGATCTTCGCGCCGCCGCCCTCGTTGAACTCAGCAGCGACGCCCTCGAGGGTCTCGAGCACCGTCGCCAGCTGCTCGGGCTGGTTCACCGCCCAGCTGCGCTGCGGCTCGAGGCGGATGCGGGCGCCGTTCGCGCCGCCGCGCTTGTCGGTCGAGCGGAAGCTGGCCGCTGACGCCCAGGCGACGGAGACCAGCTGCGAGACGGAGAGGCCGGAGTCGAGGAGCTTCGCCTTGAGGGCGGCGACGTCGGCCTCACCCACGAGCTCGTGGTCGACGTCCGGCACCGGGTCCTGCCAGATCTGCGGCTCGGGCACGTAGGGGCCGAGGTAGCGGCTGACCGGGCCCATGTCGCGGTGCAGCAGCTTGTACCACGCCTTGGCGTAGGCCAGCGCGAACTCGTCGGGGTTCTCCATGAAGCGTCGCGAGATCTCGCCGTACGTCGGATCGAAGCGCAGCGCCAGGTCCGTCGTCAGCATCGTGGGCCGGTGCTTCTTCGACGGGTCGAAGGCGTCCGGGATGATCTCCGGCGCGTCCTTCGCGACGTACTGCTTCGCGCCGCCGGGGCTGGTGGTCAGCTCCCACTCGTAGCCGAAGAGGATCTCGAAGAAGCGGTTGCTCCACTCGGTGGGCCGGTCGGTCCAGGTGACCTCGATGCCGCTGGTGATCGTGTCCGGGCCCTTGCCGCTGCCGTAGGTGCTCAGCCAGCCCAGGCCCTGGTTCTCGATCGGGGCGCCCTCGGGCTCGGGGCCCACGTGGTCGTCGGCGATGCCCGCACCGTGCGTCTTGCCGAAGGTGTGGCCGCCGGCGATGAGGGCCACGGTCTCCTCGTCGTTCATCGCCATCCGGGCGAAGGTCTCCCGGATGAAGTGCGCAGCGCCCATGAAGTCGGCGGTCCCGCGGGGTCCCTCCGGGTTGACGTAGATCAGGCCCATCTCGGTGGCGCCGACCTCCGGCGTCATCTCGGTGTCACCGACGTAGCGCTCGTCGCCCAGCCAGCTGTCCTCGGGACCCCAGATGATCTCCTCCGGCTCCCAGACGTCCTCGCGACCGAAGCCGAAGCCGAAGGTCTCGAAGCCCATCGACTCCATGGCCACGTTGCCGGCGAGCACCAGCAGGTCGGCCCAGGAGATCTTCTGGCCGTACTTCTGCTTGACCGGCCACAGCAGGCGGCGGGCCTTGTCGAGGTTGGCGTTGTCGGGCCAGCTGTTGAGCGGCGCGAACCGCTGGCTCCCGTCCCCGGCGCCACCGCGGCCGTCGTGGATGCGGTAGGTGCCCGCGTCGTGCCAGCTCATCCGGATCATCAGGCCGCCGTAGTGGCCGAAGTCCGCCGGCCACCAGTCCTGCGAGGTGGTCAGCACCTCGACGAGGTCGCGCTTGAGGGCCTCGACGTCGAGCTTGGCGAACTCCTCGGCGTAGCTGAAGCCCTCACCGAGCGGGTTGCTGACCGGCGAGTGTGCGTGCAGCACCGACAGGTCGACCTGGTGGGGCCACCAGTCGTGGTTGGTCCGCGGACGGCCGCCGGTCTTGGGCTCCGGCGGGTCGATGGCCGGGTTCTCGCTCTCGCTGCCGTGCGAGGTGGCAGAGCCGGGGGCGACCGGGCACCCGGCCTCCTCCTTGCGGTCGACTCCCTGGGCGCTCGCGTGCGGAGTGTTCGGGTCCTGGCTGTCGGTCATGTGCTTCCTTCCGTGCGGGTTCGTGCAGGGGCTGATCAGGGACGTGGGGAGCAGTCGGGGCACAGGCCCCAGAAGACGACCTCCGCCTCGTCGACCGCGAAGCCGTGGTCGTCGGACGCGGTCAGGCAGGGCGCCTCGCCGACCGCACAGTCGACGTCGACGACGACCCCGCAGGACCGGCAGACCAGGTGGTGGTGGTTGTCGCCGACCCGCGACTCGTAGCGGGCGACCGAGCCGGCGGGCTGGATGCGACGGACCAGGCCGGCCCCCGTCAGGGTGCGGAGCGAGTCGTAGACGGCCTGGTGGGAGACCTCGGGGAGCTCCCGGCGCACCGCGTGGATCAGGGACTCGGTGTCGCCGTGCGGGTGCCGGTGGACCGCGTCCAGCACGGCCATCCGCGGGCGGGTCACGCGCAGGCCCGCACCCCGCAGCATGTGCTGCAGGTCGTTGGTCGCCGGCATCCTCGCGAGTCTGGCCCCTCTTCTGGAACAAGTCAAGAAACGCAGGCGGTGCGCACGCATGGCACCACCGTCCGGAGGGGCAGGTCAGGCTGGTTCGGCGCGCGGTAGGAGCTCGTCGGCGTCGTCGACCACCGGGAGCTCGGCGGTGTCGGGGTCCCCGGTGAGCTCCTCCTCGGGTCGCGCCTTGAGCACCGTGTCGATGTAGGAGCGCGCCGCCACCCGGGTGTCCACCGGCTCACCGGCCCGCTCGGACAGGAACCAGCGGTGCTCGAGGATCTCGTGGAACACCTCGGCGGGCTCGAGCCGGCCCCGCAGGTCGGCCGGCACCATGGCGGTGACCGGCTCGTAGACGGTGGTCAGCCACCGGTGGGCGACGATCGAGCGGCTCTCGTTGCCGAGGTCGTGGTGCGCGGTGAAGGCGGCCAGGTCGTTGAGCAGCCGGCGGGCCTGGTTGTCCTCGACGTCGAGTCCGGTCAGCCGCTGCAGCTCTCGGGCGTGGTGGTTCGCCTCGACCACCTTGGGCTGCACCCGGATCTTCGAGCCGTCCCAGTCGGTGACGATGTCCAGCTCGTCGACGTCGAAGCCGAGCTCGTTGAGCCGCTCGACGCGCTGCTCGATCCGCCAGATCTCCTCCGTGGCGAACTCCTCCATGTCCGTGAGCTCGGCCCACAGCCCGTCGTACCGCTGCTGGACGGTCTCGATGATCTCGTCGGCCTCGAAGTCCTCGCTGAGCAGGTGTCCCGCCTGCAGGTCCAGTAGTTCGCCGAAGATGTTGGTCAGGGCGATGTCGAGGTCGTGTGCGCGCTGGCCGCGGGTCAGCGTGTCGTGCAGCTCGCCGGTCTCGGCGTCGACGAGATAGGCGGCGAACTCCCCGGCGCTGCGCCGGAACAGCACGTTGGACAGCGAGACGTCCCCCCAGAAGAAGCCGGCCAGGTGCAGCCGGACCATCAGCACGACCAGCGCGTCGAGGATCTTGGGCAGGCTGTCCTGAGGCAGCCCGTGGCTGAACAGGGAGCGGTAGGGCAAGGAGTACTGCAGGTGTCGCGTGACCAGCGCCGGCTCGATCTCCTCGCCGTGCGCGTCCACCCGACCGCTGACCACACCGACCGGTACGACGGTCGGGAGGCCCATCCGGCCCAGGTCGCGCAGCAGCCGGTACTCCCGGTCGGCCATGTGCTCCCGGGTCTGCTTGACCGCGTAGATGTCCTCGCCCACCCTGACGATGCGTACGACGTGCCGCGAGATGCCGCGGGGGAGGGGCACGACGACGTCGTCGCCCCACTCCTCGAGGGACAGGTGCCAGGGGAGGGTGACCATGGCCGGGTTGGCCCTGGTCGCAACGATGCGCACGGCCATGACTCCCAGCCTATCCGTGCGCTCAGCCGCCCGGCTCCAGGAAGGCTGCGCCCGGACCACGCACGGCCACCTCGTCGTCGGGGTTGTTGAGTGCACAGGTGCGCAGACTCAGGCAGCCGCATCCGATGCAGCCGTCCAGCCTGTCCCGCAGCCGTTCCAGGCGCTCGATCTGCGCGTCGATGCGGGGTCGCCACCCGCGCGAGAGCCGCGCCCAGTCGGCCCGGGTGGGGGTGCGGCCCTCCGGGAGGGTGCTCAGCGCCTCGGCGATCTCCTCCAGGGTCAGGCCGACCCGCTGGGCGGACCGGATGAACGCCACTCGGCGCAGGGTGGCCCGGGAGTAGCGTCGCTGGTTGCCACCGGTGCGCTCGGAGCGGATCAGTCCCTGCTGCTCGTAGTAGCGCAGTGCAGAGGTGGCCACGCCGGCACGCGCGGACAGCTCGCCGATCGTCAGCGGTGCAGCAGCCATGCCGTGATCATAGTCGTGCATGACCTGAAGCTCACTTCAAGTTCTAGTGCGGCGCACGACTCGCCGTTCCTCCGTCACCGAGCGGGGTTCCGGCATGACGAAGGCCGGTCCCGACGTCGGGACCGGCCTCGTGTCAGCTGCTACTTCTTGAAGGCGTCCTTGACCTTCTCGCCGGCGTCCTTGAGGTCCGCCTTGCTCTGGTCGCCCTTGCCCTCGGCCTGCAGGTCCTTGTTGTCGGTGGCGTCGCCGAGTGACTCCTTGGCCTTGCCGAGCATGCCTTCGCCCTTGTTGGCGATCTTGTCGTCGTTGCCCATGTTCGTCCTCCTCGTAGCGTTGTCATACCTGTACCCGCTCTCGAGCCAACGATGCAGCCCACGGCCGAGAACCTGCAGCGGGCCATCGCCTAGCATGGGCGCGCGCCGCTTTAGCTCAGCTGGTAGAGCATTCGCCTTGTAAGCGAAAGGTCGTCAGTTCGAACCTGACAAGCGGCTCCGGTCGGTGGCAGGCAGCCGTCACGCGACGTGGCTCCGATCCCACGTGCTCCCGCCCTGGCCTGGCTGTCGTCCGGCTGGGGACCGCGTGCTCGCGAGCCGGCGGTCGTACCTGTCGCGCAGCCTCACCGCACGTCCGATGACCACGGCTGCCGCTGCCGCGACAGCCAACCAGGCGAGGGCGCCAAGCGCTATCCACAGCATGGTGGTCCTTCCCCACGCTCGAGGTGACCCGAGACGACAACAGAATGGTACCCGCTCCCGGGCCGCTTCACACGCCACAGCGCCCTCAGCGCAGACGTTCCGGCTCGAACTCCATCCGCGGGTGGGCGAGCCGGTCCTGGCTCTCCACGATGCTCATCTCGGGCGAACCGGACGCCTCGGTGGCCTCGACGACCGCGAAGACCGAGGACGTGGTCCGGGCGAGCACGACCTCCGGGTCGTCATGGTCGAGGTAGTTGGCCAAGAAGACCGCGGTGGTCAGGTCCCCGGCACCCTGCGGGCTCACCGACAGACGCGGCGTGCGCGCGCGCCACGCGCCGTCCGCGGACACCAGGACCAGGTCCAGCCGGTCGTCGGGGGTGTCCTCGGTGATCACGCTGGTCACGAGCGCGACGGCCGGGCCGCTGTCCCGCACCCGGTCCGCCGCCGCGAGCAGCTGGTCCAACGTGCCCGACGTGGTCGTCGTCCCGGTTCCACCGCCGGCGAGGAAGTCGAGCTCGAAGTGGTTCGGGGTGACCAGGTCCGCGACCGGCACCACCTGGTCCCGCATGAACTCGGGGATCCCTGGCCGCACGAACATCCCTCGCCCCACGTCGCCCATGACCGGGTCGCAGCAGTAGACCGCCGTCGGGTTGTGGGACTTCACAGTGGCGACCGCGTCCAGGATGACCGCCCCGACGTCCTCGGCGCCCTGGTAGCCCGAGAGCACCGCCTCGCAATCCCCGAGCACGCCGCGGTCCTCGATACCCGCGATGATCTCGGCGATGTCCGCCGCGCTCAGCAACGGCCCGCGCCAGGCGCCGTACCCCGTGTGGTTGGAGAAGTGCACGGTCATCACCGGCCACACCTCCTTGCCGAGGCGCTGCAGAGGGAAGAGTGCGGCGCTGTTGCCGGCGTGGCCGTAGGCCACGAGGGACTGGATCGAGAGGATGCTCACGGTGCCGGTCTACCAGGACCGCCGGCGGGCCCGGTCCGCGCAGGTGCCGACCTCGATGAGCGACCGCTCGGACGGGCACTCGAGGGGGCAATCACGCGTGGTTGAGCGGCGACGCCTGGTGTTCGGGCCGCGAGTGCCAGTCCGAATGGCTGGTCCCCTCACCGGAAGCCGTGGGCCCTCGTGCTCTGGCCAGTCCTGGACGCGGTTCCCCGGTTCCCGGAGCTCCCATGGTGTTCGCGCACTCCCCATGGGCCGTGAGCCGTGGCGAGTGCCAATCGTCCTGCATCCCCTGGTGATCGACGCGAGGCCCTACACGACCTGCAGCGACCTCTTCGACAGGCCCATCCAGTAGCCGTCGACCACCTGCTCGCCCGGGGTCTCCGGGTCGGAGGACGCGCCGAGGGTGATGAACAAGGGGGTGTAGTGCTCGACGGTCGGGTGGGCGTAGGGCATGCCCGGCGCCTTCGAGCGGTACGACGCCAGCTCGTCGACGTCGCCGCGCGCCAGCGCCTCGGCGGCCCACGCGTCGAACTCCCGCGACCAGCCGGGGGCGTCGGCGTCGATCCGGAACTCCTTGAGGAACGGCAGGCCGTGGGTCAGGAAGCCGGACCCGACGATCAGCACGCCCTCGTCGCGGAGCGGGCGCAGCCGACGACCGAGGTCCAGAAGCCGGTAGGGGTCGGAGGTCGGCAGCGACATCTGGAGCACGGGGATGTCGCCGGCGGGGTACATCAGCTTCAGCGGCACCCACGCGCCGTGGTCCAGCCCGCGGCTCGGGTGCTGGTGCACGGGCTCCTGGTCGGGCATCAGCGCGGCGACCCGACGGGCCAGCGCGCTCGCGTCCGGGGTCGGGTAGGTCATCTCGTAGTAGCGGCGGTCGAACCCGCCGAAGTCGTAGACCAGGGAGGTCCCCGGCCCGCTCGCGGACAGCATCACAGGGGCGGACTCCCAGTGCGCGGAGACGATCAGGATCGCGCTCGGGCGCGGGAGGTCGGCCGCCCACGAGGCCAGCTGTCCACTCCACAGGCGGTCCTCGAGCAGCGGCGGGGCTCCGTGACCGATGTACAGCGCCGGCATCCGGGTGCCGGCCGTGGTCGTCGGTGCGGTCGTCGCGTCGGTCATGACTGCATCCTAGGACCTGACTGTTGAATCTTCAAGTGTATTGCCGGGGGACACCTTAGGGTGGCCCCATGACGCGATGGCTCGACGAGGACGAGCAGCGGGCCTGGCTGAAGCTCGCCGGGGTGATGCTCAAGCTGTCGCCAGCCCTGGACTCGCAGCTCCAGCGGGACTCCGAGCTCACCCACTTCGACTACCTCTGCCTGGCGATGCTCTCCGAGAGCCAGGACCGCACGCTGCGGATGAGCGAGCTCGCGAACATCACCAACGCCAGCCTGTCCCGCCTCTCCCACGTGGTCAGCAAGCTGGAGAAGCGCGGCTGGGTGGCGCGCAGTCCGTGCCCCGCCAGCCGCCGCGTCACCCTGGTGTCCCTGACCGAGGACGGCTGGCAGCAGCTCGTCGAGGCCGCTCCGGGACATGTGGAGACGGTCCGCTCGCTGGTCTTCGAGGGCCTGTCCCCCGACGACGTCGCGGCCCTGGAGCGGATCGCCGGGCACATCGTCGACCACGTGGAGAGCTCCCGGCTGCGCACCTCGACCTGAGGGTTCACGAGGGACCCGCGCCGGACGGGAGGCTGAGGCTGGTCATCAGGTCGTGGGCGCCGTCGGGGCGGGCGGCCTCGAAGTAGAACCGGGTGCCGCCCTCGGGCAGTGCGACGGCGGCGACGTAGCGCAGGGCGCCGTCGCTGTGCGGCGAGCGCAGCACCGGGCCCTCCTCGGCGACGAGCGTCCGGCCGTCCGTGGACCGGGCCACGCCGGTGGCCTCGTGCCAGTTGTCTTCGGCGCGGGCGCGTCCGTCGTACAGGACGACGAGGGGGGACTGGCTGAGCACCGCGGTGACCCGGGTGCCGCGCTGGTCCCAGGTGCCCGCGGTCGGCGCCAGAACCGTGCCGTGCCACTGCCACACCAGCCCGTCGTCGCTGGTGGCGTAGGCCGTGGTCATCCGATCCTCCTCACCGGCAGGCGTCAGCGGGTGCACGCAGACCCACATCCGCCAGCCGGTCCCGTCGACGAGGACCACCGGGTCCTTGACAGCGAGCTCCGGGGTCCCGGGTAGCACGACGGTCCGGGTGCCGTCCTCGAGACCCATCGGCTCGTCGGCGTCCACGGCCTCGATCCACCAGTGCTTGGAGTTCGGCGTCGCACAGGAGAGGTAGAGCCGCCAGCCGCCGCCCGGCCGTCGTACCAGCACCGGGCGTTCGAAGGACTCGGCGCCGAACTCGTCGCGGCGGACCTCCGCCACGGTCACGAAGTGCTCGCCGTCCTCGGAGCGCGCCACGACCACCGAGACGCCCCGCCCCTCGCGCAGTGGACGGCGTACCCGGTAGGTCAGCCAGTAGACCCCGTCCTCGAGCACCGCACTGGCGGCTCCGGACCAGTTCCCGGGCTCGCTGCCGGGGGCGGGTACGACGACAGTGGCGTCCTCGAAGGACGGGAGAGCGAGAGTCTGCGACGGCATACACTAATACTACAAAACAAGTCGACAAAACGGCGGGTCCGGAGTCACCGAGTCGTGCGACTCATCTGAGCGACCAGTCCACCGGTGTGCCGCCCTGCTTCTCCAGCAGCGTGTTGACCCGGCTGAACGGACGGGACCCGAAGAAGCCCCGCGCCGCCGACAGCGGGCTCGGGTGCACCGACTCGACCCACGGCACGTCGCCGAGCATCGGCTTGAGGCTCTGTGCGTCGCGGCCCCACAAGATCGCGGCCGTCGGACCGCCGCGGCGCGGCGAGCGCGTGGATGGCCTGCTCGGTGACCGCCTCCCAACCGCGACCGCGGTGCGACCCGGACGCGCCGGGTGCGACGGTCAGCACCCTGTTCAGCAGCATCACTCCCTGCTCGAACCACGGGGTCAGGTCGCCGCTGCTCGGCGGCTCGCAGCCGATGTCGGTGCTCAGCTCGCGGTAGATGTTCACCAGGCTCTTCGGCAGCGGCCGCACGTCGGGTGCCACCGAGAAGGACAGTCCCACCGGGTGGCCGGGGGTGGGGTAGGGGTCCTGGCCCACGAGCAGCACGCGTACGTCGGCCAGCGGCCGGCTGAACGCACGGAAGATCCGGTCGCCGTGCGGCAGGTAGCTGCGCCCGGCACGGACCTCCTCGCGCAGGAACCGGCCCATCGCCGCGATCCGCTCGTCCACCGGCGCGAGTGCCTCCGCCCAGTCCGGGGCCACCAGCCCGCGCTCGACCAGCCCCGCCAGCGCACCCATGCCCGCCACCCTAGTCAGGGGAGGGCGGCCAGGACCCGTCGGGCGTCGGCCTGCATCCCGGCCTCGAACGGGTGGTAGGCCAGCGCCTTCGTCCGGTCGGTCGTCTGCCCGTTCACCCACGGGTCGGCGGAGCAGATGTCGTGGCCGCGGGAGGCGGAGCGCATGTCGACGTACCTCACCCCGGCACGTCTCGCGGCCCGGGCGAGCGCGCGGTCCAGGGCGCCGGTGATCCTCCGGGCCTGCGCGTAGTCGCCGGTCGCGAACGGCAGCCCGGGACAGGTGCCCGTGTCGGGCACCAGGCGCAGGTAGCCGACCAGCAGCACGGTGGCGTCCGGCGCGCGGTGGCGGATCCTGCGCAGAGCTGTCGCCACCCGGTCACCGATCAGCTTCGTGTCGGCCGACAGGTCCGGTCCGCGGGTGCTGAGCCGGCGTGCGCACGGGGCGCCGGTCGGGTCGCTGGCGCGCAGCTGGGAGCACAGGTAGACCATCGTGGTGAACAGGTCGAAGTCGTTGCCGCCGATGCCGAGCGTCACCAGGTCGGTCCGTGCGTCCACTGCGTGGAGCTGCGGCGGGATTCGCGCGTCGCCGAACGGCCGCTGCACCCCGGTGAGGTCCCGGGTCGTGGCGCCGCTGCAGGTGACGTCGACGAGCTTCTTCACCCGCAGCGCGGCGGCGACGAGCGAGGGGTAGTTGTGGTCCGAGCGGGCGCAGCCGCCGGCGAGGTCGGTGGTGGGGATCAGCGGCCCCGAGCTGAAGGAGTCACCGAGCGCGACATACCTCTGGTACGTCGGCCGGTGCGTCGGCTGGTGCGTCGGGGATGCCGAGGAGCCGCTCGAGGCTTGCGGGCGGGCATCGCTGGACCAGCAGCCGGACACCAGCAGGGCCATCGCCGCGAGGCCGGCAACGAGGCGGGCAGTCCGGGTCGACGTACCGCTCATCGGGGGTAGACCGGGGCGAGGTCACGGCGGACCACGCGGGCACCGGCGATCATCCGCAGCAGCACGGCCGAGGTGATGGCCTGGCCCGCCATCAGGCCCATCAGCACCAGGATCTGGGCGGCACCGGCCTGGAGTGGTGTGCCGCCACCGAGCAGCACACCGATGAAAGCACCGGGGAGCGTCACAAGCCCGACGGTACGGGTCTGGTCCAAGCCCGGGGTGAGGGCCTCCTTGGCCGTCGGCGTCAGCACCTCGTAGGCCGCCTCGGGGCTGGTCAGCCCCAGCGCCAGTCCGGCCTCGTAGGTCCCGAAGCTGCGCGTCAGCTCGTCGTAGGCGCGCCGGCCGGTGAGGGTGGCGGCGGTCATCGTGCCGCCGATCACGATGCCCGCGACCGGGATCACCCCGACGCCGGTGAACGGCACGACGCCGGACGCGAGGACCAGCCCCAGCACCGGAAGCACCCCGGCGGCGATCGCTGCGGCGACCCACGGCAGCTGCGAGCGGGGCGAGCCGATGCGGCCGGTCGAGGTCAGCGCGGCCACCGAGAACATCAGCGCCACGAACGCCAGCGACCACCACACCGACGCGAGCGCGGCCGCGATCACCACCGAGACGACCGAGAGCTGGACGACCGCGCGCACCGCCGCGGTGAGGTGCTGGCGCTCGACCCCGAGCCGGCCCAGGGCAGAGGCGGTCGCCGCCACCGCCACGAGCAGCACCAGGACGCCCGCGAGGCGCCAGTCCGGTGTGACGGTGCCCGCGGCGGCCGCGGCCGTGACGCTCATCGCGGCGTCACCGGGGACGGCGCCATGGCCTCAGGCGGGTCCGGTCACCGGGGGCCCAGCGAGCGGCTGGCCGCGGACCCGTAGCGCCTGGTCGGGTTCGAGCCGATCGACCCCGGCTGCGGCGTCCGCGCACTGGGCGACCCGGCGCCGTCCACCGGGGTGCGGGACCTCCACGGCAGGCCGTCGAGCCCGCCGCGGACCAGCTTGAGGGCCAGCGTCGCGGCAGCGCAGACGACCTGGCCCGGCCTGGGGATCGGATCCATGGCCCGAAGTTACCAGCGCGTCGGGGCCCTAGACTCGAGGCGGAGGGTGTCGGCGATGCTGAGGATCTCCCTGCTGGGCGAGCAGATCATCGAGGACGACGAGACCGGCGAGACCCGGTCCCGCTCCTCGCGCGCCCTCGCGCTCGTCGGCCGCCTGGCGGTCCACGCGGGGACGCCGCAGAGCAGGCAGCAGATCGCCGGGGTCTTCTGGCCGGACTCGACCGACGAACAGGCCCTGACCAACCTGCGACGCGAGCTGCACCACCTGCGGCGGCTGCTCGGCCCGGACGGGGGGCTGGAGGTGACGTCCGCAGACCTGTGCTGGCGGGACACCGCGTCGTGCCGCGTCGACGTGCGGGTGCTGAGGACCTGCCGCGACGAGGCCCGGCTGCAGCGGGACGCGGGGGACCTGCAGGCGGCCGCCCGGCTGGCGACGCAGGGCTGCGCGGCGTACGGCGGTGACTTCCTGGCGACCCTGGACGACGACTGGGTGCTCGAGGCGCGAGAGGAGCTGCGCCGGGACTGCGTGGCCCTGTGTGACCTGATGACCGACCTCGGCAGCCGGGTCGGGGACCTCGGGGGGGCGCAGGAGGCGGCCCGCCGCCGCATCGCGCTCGAGCCGCTGGAGGAGGTGGGGTACCGCGCCCTGATGGCGCTGCAGACCGAGCTCGGCGACCGGGCAGGCGCGATCAGCACCTACCACCACTGCGCCTCGGTGCTGGACCGCGAGCTCGGCGTGCAGCCGGACCCGGAGACCCGCCGGGCGATGGAGCGACTGATCGGACCCACCGGCACGCCCAGCGGTTCGCGGCGGGAACCAGGGGCGCGGCTGCCCACGGCGGGACCCGCGGCCACGCCGTTCGTCGGTCGCACCGAGCACGTGCAGGCGCTCGCCCGGCTGTGGGACGCGACAATTCGCGAGTCCCGACCACGGGTCGTGGTGGTGCGCGGCGTCGCGGGCGTCGGCAAGAGCCGGCTGGTCGGCGAGCTCGCCGAGCAGGTCGGGCACCGGGCTGCCGTCGCGGTGACCCAGTGCTTCGACCTGTCCGGGCGACTGGCCCTGGCACCGGTGGCCGACTGGCTGCGCACTCCCGAGCTCCGCGCCGCGACCCGCACCGTCGACCCGGTGTGGCGTCGCGAGGTGGAGCGTCTGGTCCCGCAGGAGAGCGACGGCGGGAGCGCCGGCGGGACGATCGGCGGGACGATCGGCGGGGGTGCCGGGTCGGAGGCGACGGGCGGTCGGGCCAAGGTGGACGCGTGGCAGCGGCACCGGTTCTTCGAAGGTCTCGCGCGCCCGTTCCTCGACCTGCCCATGCCGGTGCTGCTGGTCCTCGACAACCTGCAGTGGTGCGACGAGGAGACCCAGGCATGGCTGTCGTTCCTGCTCGGGCTGGCCCACGACCGGCGGCTGATGGTCACGATGACGCTCCGCGACGAGGAGGGTCCCGACGACCCTCCCGCGGCGGACTGGCTGTCCCGGCTGCGCACCGGGCACCTCATCGAGGAGGTGTCGCTGCCGCCCCTCGACGAGCGACAGACGGCCACCCTGTCGGCCGCGGTGGCCGGTCGGGCCGTGTCCGCTGAGGAGTCGGCGCTGCTGTTCGCGACCACCGGCGGCTTCCCGCTGTTCGTGATCGAGGCGACCCGGGCGTCCGGCGGCACGGACACGCGGGCGGCCCCCCGCGAGCGACTGGGCTCCGTGCTGCGCCACCGGATCGCCCAGACCTCCGCGCACGCCCAGCAGACCGCAGGTCTGGCCGCCGCACTCGGCCGCGACTTCACCCTCGACGTGCTCACCGAGGCCAGCGACCTGGACGCCGACACGGTGGCCCGCTCCGTGGACGAGCTGTGGCGACAGGGCATCGTCCGGGAGCGGGGCGCCGGCTACGACTTCTCCCACGACCTGCTGCGGGACGCCGCCTACGGGTCCGTCAGCCCGGCCCACCGCTGGTTGCTGCACCGGCGGCTGGCGCAGGCGCTCGAGCTCACCGGAGCCGGTCGCGAGGACGAGCTCGCCGCGCTGCTGGCCGAGCAGTACCAGCGTGGCGGCCGGCCGGACCGGGCCCGGGAGCACTACGGCCGGGCGGCGGAGGTCGCCGCCCAGCGCTACGCAGCCACCGAGGCGATCAGGCTGCACCGTCTCGCCCTCGACATCGTGCTGGCCCAGCCACCCGGCCGGCAGCGTGACCAGCGCGAGCTCGACTGCCTGCTGGCGATGGCGGCTCCGCTGAACGCCTCGCTGGGCTACTCCTCCCCCGAGCTGCGAACAGTGCTGGAGCGGGCCGTGCGGCTCGCGGAGGATCTCGGCTCGAACGGCAGCCTGGTCACCAGCCTCGTCGGCCTGTGGTCCTCCCGCTTCGTCCAGGGCGACATCCTGGGATCCCTCGAGCTGGCCACCCGGGCCCGCGCCGTCTCGTCGGCCGACGAGGTCCAGCTCGGCGAGGCCGAGTTCACCTTCGCGGGCTCCTCGATGACCCTGGGTCGGCCCGCCCAGGGGATCCGGCACTTCGACGTCGCGCACGACCGCTGCCGGGGGGCCGAGTCGCTGGTCGTCGGCACGATGCCGGAGGTGCACGCCCTCGCCTGGTCGGCGCACGCGCACTGGCTGCTGGCCCAGTCCGAGGTGGCGCGGGGTCGTGCCGACGAGGCGGTCGCTCGCGCCAGAGCCTTCGCCCACCCCTACAGCCTCGCGGTGGCGCTGGCCTACGCCGCCATCACCCACCAGCTGCTCGGGGACCGGGAGAGCCTGCGGGCCGTCGTGGCCGAGCTCGGTGACCTGTGCGGACGCTACGGGTTCGCCTACTACTCCGAGTGGCAGCTGGTGCTGTCCGGCTGGCTGGTCGGCGGGGAGGCCGGCCTCGCCCTGCAGCGGCGCGGCATCACGAACCTGCGCAGCCAGAGCTCGCTCGCCCGGATGCCGTACTGGCTGGCGCTGCAGGCCGACACCCTGGCGACGAGCGGCAGGACCGAGCAGGCCGCCGCGACGCTGGACGCGGCCGAGACCGCGGCGGCCGTCCACGGCGACGTGTGGTGGCTGCCCGAGATCAAGCGGATGCGTGCCGGTCACGCCGCCGGCGAGCGTCGTACGGCTCTGCTCCGGTCGGCGCTGGAGCTCGCCGAGAGGCAGGGCAGCGTCGCGCTGGCCCAGCGGTGCCTCGACGACCTGGCGGGGGCGTTCGGGTCCGTGGCCGACGAGGCGAACGCTGGCCGAACGCCGGCCTCCTAGGTTCGAACCGCGTCCACACGGGACGCCGAACCATGGGAGGACCGCATGACCACGACCTCAGAACGCCCGGCCAACGCAGCACAGGTGCCGCTGGAGGAGCTCCGCCCGCTCCTGCGCGGAACCCTGACCACCCCTGCCGACCCCGAGTACGACGCGCTGCGGGCCGTCTACAACGCCATGATCGACCGGCGCCCGGCCGTGATCGCGCAGTGCCGCGACGCAGCCGACGTGGTGGCCTGCGTCCGGTTCGCCGAGGCGCACCGCCTGGAGGTCGCCGTACGCGGTGGCGGGCACAACGCAGGCGGCCTCGGGGTGGCCGACGGCGCTCTCGTCGTCGACCTGGGGCAGATGCGGAGCGTCGCCGTCGAGCCCGAGAACGGAACGGTCCGCGTGGACGGCGGCTGCGTCTGGGCCGACGTGGACCACGCGACGGTGCCGTTCGGGCTGGCCACACCCTCCGGCTTCATCGCCTCGACGGGTGTGGGCGGACTGACCCTCGGGGGAGGCATCGGCTACCTGACCCGGCGCTACGGCCTGACCGTGGACAACCTGGTCAGCGCCGACGTCGTGCTGGCCGACGGCCGGCTGGTGGTGGCCGACGAGTCGCACCACAGCGACCTGTTCTGGGGGCTGCGAGGAGGCGGCGGCAACTTCGGCGTGGTCACCTCCTTCACGTTCCGCTGCCACCCGATCGGCGAGAACGGCGTCATCATCGGCGGGCCCGTGCTCTACGACATCGCGGACACCACCGAGGTGATGAGGTGGTACCGCGAGCTGCTGCCGAGCCTTCCCGAGGAGCTCAACGGCTGGATCTCGCTGCTGACCATCCCGCCGGCGCCGCCGTTCCCCGAGGAGCTGTGGGGCCGCAAGGCCTGCGGGATCGTGTGGTGCTACACCGGGCCGCACGACCGCGCCGACGAGGTCCTCGCGCCGGTGCGCGAGTTCGGCTCGCCGCTGGTGGTCGGGCTGCACGAGATGCCGTTCACGATGCTGCAGAGCGCCTTCGACGGCCTCTACCCGGCGGGGCTGCAGTGGTACTGGCGCGCGGACTTCTGCGAGCAGATCACCGACGCCGCCGTCGACGTGCACGTCGAGCACGGGAACAGGCTGCCGACCGGCCACTCCACGATGCACATGTACCCCATCGACGGTGCCGCGAGCCGGGTGGACGAGGACGCGACCGCCTTCGCCTACCGGAGTGGGGGATGGGCCTGCGTCATCGTCGGCGTGGACCCCGACCCGGCCAACGCGCAGCTGATCACCGACTGGGCCAAGTCCTACTGGGACGACCTGCACCCGCACTCCGCCGGCGGGGCCTACGTCAACTTCCTCATGGACGACGAGGGCGTGGACCGGGTGCGGGCGTCGTACAAGGGCAACCACGACCGGCTCACCCGCGTGAAGCGGGCCTACGACCCCGACAACGTGTTCCACATCAACCAGAACATCCTGCCGGCCTGAGGGGGCCGCCCCGCGCGCCGTCCCGGCGGCGCCACCCGGTCCACCCTCGGAGGGCCGGGTCAGTCGGCGCTGGGCCGCAGGTGCTTGTGGTGCAGGGGCTTGGCGTCCGCCAGCACGGAGAGGAAGCGCCGCGCCCACTCCTTGACGTCGTGCTCGGCGACCGTCTTGCGCATCGCCTTCATCCGGCGGGTCCGCTCGCGGGGCTCGGCCTGCATGGCCCGCACGATGGTCGCCTTCATGCCGTTGATGTCGTAGGGGTTCACCATGTAGGCCTGCCGGAGCTCGTCCGCGGCGCCGGCGAACTCCGAGAGCACCAGGGCGCCGTCGTCGTCGTACCGGCAGGCGATGTACTCCTTCGCGACCAGGTTCATGCCGTCGCGCAACGGGGTGACCACCATGACGTCGGCGGCCCGGAACAGCGCCGCCATCTCGTCCTTGGGATACGACGTGTGCATGTAGTGGATCGCAGGGCTGCCGATCTCGCCGAGGTCCCCGTTCAGCCGCCCCACCAGGCGGTCGATCTCGTCACGCAGGCGCTTGTACTGCCCGACGCGCTCCCGCGAGGGGGTCGCCACCTGGACGAACACCGTGTCCTCGACCGAGACGGTGCCCTCCTCGACGAGCTCGCCGTAGGCCCGGAGCCGGTCGTAGATGCCCTTGGTGTAGTCGAGCCGGTCCACGCCGAGCAGCACCTGACGCGGGTTGCCCAGCTGCTCCCGGATCTCCTTGGCGCGCTGGGCCACCGACTCGGACCGGGCCAGCTCGTCGAGGGCCTGGGTGTCGATGGAGATCGGGAAGGAGCCCGCCTGCACGACCCGGCCGTCGGGCAGGTAGATCTGGTCGCGGTGCGTCTTGTGCCCCACGCGCTGGCGGACCAGCCGGACGAAGTTCTGCGCGGCCCCCGGCCTCTGGAACCCGACCACGTCGGCACCGAGCAGGCCTTCGAGCAGCTGGCGGCGCCACGGCAGCTGCTGGAACAGCTCGGCGGGCGGGAAGGGGATGTGCAGGAAGAACCCGATCCGCAGGTCCGGGCGCAGGTCGCGGAGCATGGCGGGGACCAGCTGCATCTGGTAGTCGTGCACCCACACCTGGGCGTCATCGGCGGCGACCTCCGCGGCCTTCTCGGCGAACCGTCGGTTCACCTTGACGTAGGAGTCCCACCACTCCCGGTGGAACTCCGGCTTGGCGACGACGTCGTGGTAGAGCGGCCACAGGGTGGCGTTGGAGAACCCCTCGTAGAAGTCCTCGACCTCGGCGGAGCTCAGCGGCACCGGAACCAGGGACATCCCGTCGTCCACGAACGGGTCCAGGTCGCTGTCCGGGCTCCCGGACCAGCCGAGCCACGCGCCGTCGTTCTGCCGCATGACGGGCTCGATCGCGGTGACCAGACCGCCGGGTGAGCGTCGCCAGCTCTCGCTCCCGTCCTCCTCGACCACCCGGTCGACGGGTAGCCGGTTCGCGACGATGACCAGGTCGGCCTTCTTGACAGGAGGTTTCCGAGCAGCACTCATCGTCCTAACCTACCCATCCCGGGCGCCGACAAGCACACGTCAGTCGCCCCCGTAGCGCACCCCGACCTGTCCACGGATCCGGTCCATCTGGCGCATCAGCGCGACGGTGTCGTCCAGCGGGACCAGCGGGCTCTCGGTCTCGCCGTTGCGCAGGCACCGGACCACCTCGAGCGCCTCGTTGGCCAGGCCGGTGCCGATCAGCTCCTCGCTGATCTCCACCGGCTCGGCAGGACCGCCGACGTCGGCACCCGGGGTCCAGGTCACGGTGCGGGGATGATGGAAGGGGGCGGGTACGTCGATCCGCCCCCGCTCGGTGGCGATGGACGCCGTGCGCGGCGACCACGAGGTCATCGACGCGGTCAGCGAGGCCACCGCGCCGCTGTCGTAGCCCAGGCTGACCGCCAGGTCGAGGTCCGCTCCCAGCTCGGAGAGGCCGGCCGTGGCGGCCAGCGACGACGGCTCACCCAGGAACAGCCAGGCGAAGGTCAGCGGGTAGACGCCCATGTCCAGCAGCGCCCCGCCGCCGAGCCGCGGGTCGAGCAGCCGGTCCGTCGGCGGCTTGTCCACGACGAACCCGATGTCGGCGCGGACCTGCCGCACCTCGCCGAGCACGCCGGAGCCCACCAGCTGCTGCATCCGGCGCACCAGCGGGTTGCACCGCATCCACATGGCCTCCATCAGGAACAGGTTCCGCTCCCGGGCCAGCGCCACCAGGCCCTCCGCCTCGGCGGCGTTCAGCGTCAGGGACTTCTCGCACAGCACCGGCTTGCCGGCCTCGAACGCCAGCTCGACGTGCTCGCGGTGCAGGGCGTGCGGGGTGGCCACGTAGACCACGTCGACCGCCGGGTCCTCGACCAGCGCGCGGTAGTCGCCGTACGCCGCCGCGGCTCCGTGCTCCCGCGCGAAGGCGTCGGCGGACTCCTGCCGGCGAGCCCCGACGGCCGCGATCCGGCAGTCGTCGAGCAGCGCGAGGTTCGCGGCGAACGCGGTCGCGATCTTCCCGGTCGCCAGGATGCCCCAGCCCACCGGCCGGTCCGCGGGCAGCGGCTCGGTGCGCGAAGGCCCGGGAGGGACGTCGAGGGTCGGCAGGTCCGGCGCGCCGGGGAGGGTGGTCATGGCAGCATTCTGACCTGCACGGAGACCGCGCCCCGACCAGGGTTCGACCAGGACCCGACCAGGACCCGAAACCACCGGCCCGCGTCAGCGCTGCGAACTACACCGGTGTGGTTCGCTCGCCTATGATGACGCAAGCCCCGCTAACCCGGCACAGACCGCCCAGGAGTCGCCCATGGACGCCGCGAACGCCGTCAACCCCGACCCGCACACCGTCGGGAGCGAGGACCTCTCCGAGCGCGACCGCGAGATCCTGGGCTTCGAGCGCCAGTGGTGGAAGTACGCCGGGGCCAAGGAGCAGGCGGTCCGGGAGAAGTTCGACATGTCCGCGACCCGCTACTACCAGGTCCTCAACGCCCTCATCGACCGTCCCGAGTCGCTCGCCTTCGACCCGCTGCTGGTCCGGCGGCTGCGCCGGCTCCGGGCCGCCCGGCAGCGGGCCAGGTCCGCCCGGCGTCTCGGGTTCGATGTCTGAGACCCACCCTCGGGTCGGCGGCCCGCGGCCGCCGGGCCGGTCCGAGCGGGGGGTCGCGGTCTCCTCCTCGCTCGCTCTGCTCTCCGCCGCAGCCGTGCTGGTCGCCGGAGCGGCCTTCGTCGCCACCAGCCCGGCACGCCACGAGGTCCCGGCCCGGGTCTCGGCACCGGCGACCGGGG
Source organism: uncultured Actinomycetota bacterium (assembly GCA_963837995.1). Lineage (GTDB taxonomy): Bacteria > Actinomycetota > Actinomycetes > Propionibacteriales > Nocardioidaceae > Nocardioides_B. The sequence continues at coordinate 128,218 of CAWIPS010000010.1, read as the reverse complement.
CGACCACCGCGGCGGCCACCCCGACCCGGTCGGCGGCCACTCCCGACAAGGCGAAGAAGAAGCCGAAGAAGGCCGCGAAGCCGGTCGTGCACCGGGGAGAGACCTACGTCGAGGTGTTCAACAACTCCGGCATCAGCGGCCTGGCCGCGAGCGTCGCGGCCCGCGCGCAGGGCGCCGGCTGGCAGGTGGTCGGCGCGGACAACTGGTACGGCGTCGTCGACGCCTCCACCGTCTACTACCCCGACCGGCTCCGTCCGCAGGCCGAGCTGCTCGCCAAGGACCTCGGCATCTCGCGCGTGAAGCCGGTCGTCGCCCCGATGCGTGGCGACCGGCTGTCGGTGATCCTCACCAACGACTACTCCTGACCCGTTCAGCACCTGTGGTGCGGCCGAGCGGGCGGCTCTGGAAGGCTGAGCACATGGACTTCCGGACCGAGCAGGCGCAGCAGCGGTACGACGACGTGGTGGCGCTCGCTCCCGACGTCGTCGTCGGCCTGGACTTCGACGGCACCCTGTCCCCGATCGTGGAGGACCCCCGGCAGGCACTGATCCACCCCGAGGCACCCGAGACGCTGGCCGCCCTCGCCGCCGAGGTGCGCGCGGTCGTCGTGATCACCGGCCGGCCGGCCCGCCAGGTCGTCGAGCTCGGCCACCTCGAGCAGCTCGCCGACGCGCTGCCGCAGGGGGCCCGGCTCGCGGTGATGGGGCAGTACGGCCACGAGCGCTGGGACTCCTCCTCCCGGGAGTTCACCTCTCCCGAGCCGCCGCCCGGCCTGACCGCCTTCCGTGAGGAGCTGCCCGAGCTGCTCGCGGACCAGGAGGCCGGCGACGCGCTCATCGAGGAGAAGGGGCTGGCGGTCGCCGTCCACACCCGCGCGCTTCCGCACGCCCAGCAGACCTTCGACCGGCTCCAGGAGACCCTCGGCGCCGCCGCCGAGCGGCACGGGCTCACCCTCGAGCCGGGCCGGATGGTGCTCGAGGTGCGGGCCGGCGGCATGCACAAGGGCCTCGCGGTGCGCACGGCGCTGCGCGAGCACCACGGGCAGGGCGTGGTGTTCGTCGGCGACGACCTCGGCGACCTGGAGGCGTTCGAGGCGGTCCGGTCGCTGCGTGACGACGGCCTGCCCGCGCTGCTGGTCTGCTCGAGCTCGGAGGAGCAGGAGGCGCTGGCCGAGCTGGCGGACGTGGTCGTGCCCGGCCCGAGAGGCGTGGTGGATCTCCTCACCCGCTTCATCGACGACGCCGCCGCCCGGAGACCCTCGCGCTGAGACGAAGCCGTCTCGCCCATTGGATGCCATGTGCACATGCTGAGACGGCTGCGTAGGCTCGTCCCTGCTCATCGAGAGGGGCAGAGGGACACGGCCCGCTGAAGCCCCGGCAACCCGTCACCGCAACCCGACCCGGTCGCGCCCAGCGACCGGCCCGGACAGCGTGGTGCCAAAGGTGCTAATTCCGTCCCGCGCCGAGAGTCGGTCCCCGGGGAAGATGAGAAGGAGGCCTCCTTGAGCACGTCGGTTCTTCCCACCCCCGGTCCTGGCTCCCCGACGGATGCCCGGACGGATGCTCGGACGGATGCTCGGACGGGCGCAGCGCTGCGACCCGGCGCCTTCGGCAACGCGGTCCACCTCGTGTGCCGCGAGTGCCGGGCCACCTCGGAGCTCGGCCCCTTCTACGCCTGCGCCGAGTGCTTCGGACCGCTGGAGATCGGCTACGAGTTCCCCGAGGTGACGCGGGCCCAGATCGAGGCGGGTCCTGCGAACATCTGGCGCTACCAGCAGCTGCTCCCCGTGCCCGCCGACATCACCGGCAGCCGCAACATGGAGCCCGGCTTCACCCGGCTCCTCCGGGCCGACAACCTGGCCCGTGAGCTCGGGATGCGCAACCTGTGGGTCAAGGACGACTCCGGCAACCCCACCCACTCCTTCAAGGACCGCGTCGTGGCTGTCGCCCTGTCCGCGGCCCGCGAGTTCGGCAGCACCGTCTTCGCCTGTCCCTCGACGGGCAACCTCGCCAACGCCGTCGCCGCGGCGGGGGCCCGGGCCGGGATGAGGACGGTGGTCCTCATCCCCGAGAACCTCGAGCGTCCCAAGGTGATCACCACCGCGGTGTACGGCGGCACGCTGATCGCCGTCAAGGGGAACTACGACGACGTCAACCGGCTCGCCTCGGAGATCGCCGGGGAGGAGGAGGGCTGGGCGTTCGTCAACGTCAACGTCAGGCCCTACTACGCCGAGGGGTCCAAGACGCTGGGCTACGAGGTCGCCGAGCAGCTCGGCTGGCGGCTGCCCCAGCAGGTCGTCATCCCGGTGGCGTCCGGCTCCCAGCTGACCAAGGTCGACAAAGGATTCTCCGAGCTGGTGTCGCTGGGGCTCGTCGAGGAGTCGCCCTACCGGATCTTCGGCGCGCAGGCGCACGGCTGCTCCCCGGTGTCCGCGGCGTTCAAGGACGGCCACGACGTCGTACGCCCCGTCCGGCCGGACACCATCGCCAAGTCGCTGGCGATCGGGAACCCGGCCGACGGGCCGTACGTCCTCGACGTGACGCGCCGCACCGGCGGGGCGGTCGAGGACGTCACCGACGAGGAGGTGCGCGACGCCATCACCCTGCTGGCCCGCACCGAGGGGATCTTCGCCGAGACCGCCGGCGGGGTGACCGTCGCCACGCTGCGCAAGCTCGTGGAGACCGGCCAGCTCGACCCCGACGCGGACACCGTGGTGTTCAACACCGGCGACGGGCTCAAGACCCTCGACGCGGTCGCGGACCGGGTTGGCCCGGCTGCCACCATTGAGCCCAGCTACGCCGCCTTCACCGACGCCGGCGTGGTCTGACCCGCACACACCGGGCCACACCCGAGCCCGTCAGCGCCGAGAGGTAGGAGCGACATGAGTGTCAGCGTCCGGATCCCGACCATCCTGCGGACCTACACCAACGGGGAGTCCGAGGTGTCCGCCGACGGCGGCACCCTCGCCGCGGTGCTCGAGTCCCTGGAGCAGAGCTACCCGGGCATCAAGGGCCGGATCGTCGACGAGCAGGGCGCCATCCGGCGCTTCGTGAACGTCTACGTCGGCAACGACGACGTGCGCTTCCTGGAGTCCCTGGAGACCTCGACGCCCGAAGGCGCCCAGGTCTCGGTGATCCCGGCCGTGGCCGGCGGCTGAGCACGTCCGGCAGGCGGGCGTCCCACGAAGAGGGGAGCCGGAGACCGCAGAGCGGTCCCCGGCCCGAACCCCGTCGCACCCACGAGGTCCGATCAGGCTAGGACCAGCCCGCCGCCAGGGTCAACGACTTGGTCCGCCGCCGTGCGTCGGTCTAGACCTAGACCGGCCCGCCGCTCCGTGCCGGCTGTCTTGCACTCGCCTGGACCGAGTGCTAAACATGGATTAGCACTCTCAGCACGAGAGTGACAGTTTCACGCCCGGGCGAACCGGGAGTGCGGCTGTTCACGGACCGGGAAGATGAGGTCCCAGCGCCGTCGGGAAGGGTCCGCCGGGTCGAGCTGGGACCGTCCGTCGCGGGCATCCAACGGTTCATCCGTCTCAGCGTGAGGAATCGCGGAGAAAATGCCGAAGCTCATTGCGTTCAACGAGGAAGCCAGGCGCGGCCTGGAGCGTGGCATGAACACGCTCGCCGACGCCGTCAAGGTGACACTCGGCCCCAAGGGCCGCAACGTCGTCCTCGAGAAGAAGTGGGGAGCCCCCACGATCACCAACGACGGTGTGTCCATCGCCAAGGAGATCGAGCTCGAGGACCCCTACGAGAAGATCGGTGCCGAGCTCGTCAAGGAGGTCGCCAAGAAGACCGACGACGTCGCCGGCGACGGCACCACCACTGCAACCGTCCTGGCCCAGGCCATGGTGCGTGAGGGTCTGCGCAACGTCGCGGCCGGCGCGAACCCGATGGCGCTCAAGCGCGGCATCGAGATCGCCGTCGCCTCCGTCGTCGAGCAGCTGCTCTCGATGGCCAAGGACGTCGAGACCAAGGAGCAGATCGCCTCCACCGCCTCCATCTCCGCCGGGGACACCTCCGTCGGCGAGATCATCGCCGAGGCGATGGACAAGGTCGGCAAGGAAGGCGTCATCACCGTCGAGGAGTCGAACACCTTCGGGCTCGACCTCGAGCTCACCGAGGGGATGCGGTTCGACAAGGGCTACATCTCGGCGTACTTCGTCACCGACACCGAGCGCATGGAGACCGTTCTCGACGAGCCCTACATCCTGGTCGCGAACCAGAAGGTCTCGAACGTCAAGGACCTCCTGCCGCTGCTGGAGAAGGTCATGCAGAGCGGCAAGCCGCTCGTCATCATCTCCGAGGACGTCGACGGCGAGGCCCTGTCCACGCTGGTCGTCAACAAGATCCGCGGCACCTTCAAGTCGGTCGCCGTCAAGGCGCCCGGGTTCGGTGACCGCCGCAAGGCGATGCTCCAGGACATCGCGATCCTGACCGGCGCGCAGGTCATCTCCGAGGAGGTCGGCCTCAAGCTCGAGTCGACCGGCATCGAGCTGCTCGGCCAGGCCCGCAAGGTCGTCATCACCAAGGACGAGACGACCATCGTCGAGGGTGCCGGTGACGCGGACCAGATCGCCGGACGGGTCAACCAGATCCGCGCGGAGATCGAGAAGAGCGACTCCGACTACGACCGCGAGAAGCTGCAGGAGCGGCTGGCCAAGCTGGCCGGCGGTGTCGCGGTCATCAAGGTCGGCGCGGCCACCGAGGTCGAGCTGAAGGAGCGCAAGCACCGCATCGAGGACGCCGTTCGCAACGCGAAGGCGGCCGTCGAGGAGGGCATCGTCGCCGGCGGTGGCGTCGCCCTGGTGCAGGCCACCGACGCGGCGTTCGAGAAGATCGACCTGACCGGCGACGAGGCCACGGGTGCGCAGATCGTGCGCTTCGCGACCGAGGCCCCGCTCAAGCAGATCGCGGTCAACGCCGGCCTCGAGGGCGGCGTCGTCGCGGAGAAGGTGCGCAACCTGCAGTCCGGTCACGGCCTGAACGCGGCGACCGGTGAGTACGTCGACATGGTCGCCGAGGGCATCCTCGACCCGGCCAAGGTGACGCGCTCGGCCCTGCAGAACGCCGCCTCCATCGCGGCCCTGTTCCTCACCACCGAGGCGGTCGTGGCGGACAAGCCGGAGAAGGCGCCGGCGGGCATGCCCGGCGGTGGCGACGGGGGCATGGGCGGCATGGGCGGCATGGACTTCTGAGCCGCACCTAGCCACACCCGCAGCAGCACAGCAGCACTGGAACGAAGGGCCCCGGCACAGTGCCGGGGCCCTTCGTCATGCCCTCGGCTGCGGCGGACGACCGACCCGGGTCTCCCTTCAGACCAGCTCGAGCACGACCTTGTCGGCGAAGAAGCCCTCGGCGTAGTGCGCCCTGCTCTCGACCCCCCGGATCCGCATCAGGCCCAGGTAGAGCTCGTCGTCCCACCAGTCGCGTGCCACCTGGGAAGGGAAGCTCTCGTTGAGCAGGGCGACCTTGCGGCGGGCGTCCTCCTGGCTGCTGTGCACGTAGTGGCTGGGGGTGACCAGGTCGCCGTCCCACTTGGGGATCTCGTAGTGCAGGGTCAGCACGTCGCGCCACACGGTCCGCACGAGCTCACCGAGCAGGCGGTGGTCCTGGTGGGCGTCCTCGACGCGCGGCGCCAGGATGAGGTCGGGACGCCTGGTGCGGGCCAGCGCCTCCAGGGCCTGCTTCACCGCCTCCCAGTGCGCCGGCAGACGACCGTCCGGGAGGCCGAGCACGTCGACGGTCGCGCCGGGGAAGAACCGGGGCAGCGCGGCCTGCGCCTCCTGCTTGCGGCGGCCCTCACCGGTGAGCACCAGGGCGTCGACCGTGGTGTGCGGACGTCGCGCGAGGCCGATCAGCGTGGCGCCGCACCCGATCTCGATGTCGTCGGGATGCGCGCCGAGACACAGGACGTCGAGGTGACCTCCGGTCGGCGCCAAGGCGATCACCGCGACCCCCCGGGTGCGGTCGGCTCCCGGCGCGACGGCCACCGCACACCGGCAGGTGGGCTACTCGTGCACATCGGGCTCGGCATCCTCCACCGACGTGACGGGTGGAAGCGTCTCGGTGGGATGGTCGCGCCACAGGGCCCACGGGCTGGCCCCGCGACGGTGCATCTCCTCCAGCGCGGTGCGCTCCTTCAACGTGTCCATGGGCGCCCAGAACCCGTCGTACCGGACGCTGCGGACCTTGCCCTCGCGTGCCGCCCGGACGAAGCCGTTGGAGACCAGGTCGTCACCGGGACGGAGGTAGTCGAAGATGCCCTGGCGGAGGATGAAGTAGCCGCCGTTGATGCGGATCGACATGTCCGCGGCGGCGGTGAGCCCGGTGAGGCGGCCGTCGGCGGTCATGTCCAGGACGTGGAACGAGCCCTGCGGGGGCACGGCGAGCAGGCTGGCGACCGCGTCGGTCCTCTCGAAGTCGTCGATCAGGTCGTTCATCGGTGCGTCAGTGAGCACGTCGCCGTAGTTTGCCAGGAACACCTCGTCACCCTCGAGGTGCGGGCGCACCCGACGCAGGCGCTCGCCGATGGCCGTGTCCATGCCCGTGTCCACGAAGGTGATGCTCCAGTTGCTGATGTCGGTGCTGAGCATCTCGACGTGCTCGCCGCCCTTGGTGAGGACGAAGTCGTTGGAGCCGGTCTCCCGGTAGTCGAGGAAGTAGTTCTTCACGGCCTGCGCCCCGTAGCCGAGACAGAGGATGAAGTCGGTGTGCCCGAAGTGCGCGTAGTAGCGCATCACGTGCCACAGCACGGGTCGGGAACCGATCGGCATCATCGGCTTGGGCAGCGACTCCGGACCGGTGCGGATCCGCATGCCGAGGCCCCCGCAGAACAGGACGACCTTCACGGGGTCACCACCTCGAGCCTCGGCAGGGCGACGACGAGCCGGCCGCCCCAGTCACCGACGTAGCGCAGCTGCTCGGCGATCTCCTCACGCAGGTTCCACGGCATCACCAGGACGTAGTCGGGCTTCTCCTCAGCCAGCCGGTCGGGGGCGAAGATCGGGATGTGGGTGCCGGGGAGGTACTTGCCGTGCTTGAACGGGTTCCGGTCGACGGCGAACCCGATCTGGTCGGTGCGCACCCCGCAGTGGTTCAGCAGGGTGTTGCCCTTGCCGGGCGCGCCGTAGGCAGCCACCGTCTCGCCGTTGCGGGAGCGGGCGATGAGGAACTCCACCAGGTCGTTGCGGACCCGCGCCACCGCACTCGCGAAGCCGCCGTGACCCTCGAGGGTGTGCAGGCCGGCGCCCGCCTCGGCCTCCAGCACCGATGCCACCCGGTCGCTCGGCAGGGGGGCGTGCTCGGCGGGCATCGACCAGGTGCGCAGCGACCCGCCGTGGGTCGGCAGCTCTTCCACGTCGACGACGCTCAGCCCGGCCGCGGCCAGCACCCGCTGGGTGGTGAGGAGGGTGAGGTAGGAGTAGTGCTCGTGGTAGATGGTGTCGTACTCGTTGCCCTCGATCAGCCGCATCAGGTGCGGGATCTCGATGCTGACGGTGCCGCGATCGGCGACCAGCCGGCGGAGCCCCGTGGCGAAGTCCACGATGTCCGGGACATGGGCCAGCACGTTGTTCGCGACGACGAGGTCCGCCGGCCCGTGCCTCGTGGCGATGTCGGCCCCCGTCGTCTCTCCGAGGAACGTCACCTCGGTCGGGACCCCCTTGGCGACCGCGGCCTCGGCCACGTTGGCGGCGGGCTCGATGCCCAGGGACCGGATGCCGCGTCGTACGGCGTGCTGGAGCAGGTAGCCGTCGTTGCTGGCCACCTCCACCACGAAGGAGCTCCCCTCCAGGTGCAGCCTGTCGACCGCCGTGTCGAGGAACTGCTCGGCGTGCCGCACCCAGGAGTCGCTGAAGGAGGAGAAGTAGGCGTAGTGGCTGAAGATCTCCTCGGCCCCCAGGTGGGCCGGAAGCTGGACCAGCAGGCACTCGGCGCAGACGAAGACGTGCAGGGGATAGAACACCTCTGCACTGTCCAGGTCGTCGGCACTGAGATAGCTCTCGCACGGAGGTGACATGCCGAGGTCGACGAAGGTCTCGGTCAGCGTCGCGGAACAGAGACGGCACAGCAGTCTTGCCACGTGATCTTCCTCGTCGGTTGGCAGTCGGTTGGCAGTCGGTTGGCAGTCGGTCGACATCGGCGTCATCTCGACGCCGTACAGCCCCATGCGCGCCACCCTGGGATGGAGACAACCCGCTCGGACCGGTGAGTCCCCCGCAGGGAATAATACATGCATGGTTGGTACACATATCTACAAATCGGCCCACTCGTGACCCTCGGGTCGGGGGAGGCCATGCACGCGGCGATGCGCCGCATGTACCCGCTGTGCCGGAGCCTGACCGGCGACGGCGTGCGAGCCACCCTGGACATCGTCGAGGAGTCGCTGGCGCTGGAGCGCCGCTCCGTCCCCTCGGGCACCCAGGCCTACGACTGGACCGTCAACGACGAGTGGAACGTGCGGGACGCCTACATCGCGGACCGCGACGGCCGGCGGCTCGTCGACTTCCGCGAGCACAACCTGCACCTCGTCGGCTACAGCACGCCGGTGCGCGCCGAGATGACGCTCGAGGAGCTTCGTCCGCACCTGCACACGCTGCCGGACCATCCGGACTGGATCCCCTACCGCACGACCTACTACGCGCGGACCTGGGGGTTCTGCCTGTCCCACCGGCAGCTGCTGGCACTCGGTGAGGGTCCCTTCGAGGTGGTCGTCGACGCGACGCTGGCGCCGGGTGAGATGACCTACGCCGAGGCGGTGGTCCCCGGCGAGAGCCCGGAGGAGGTGATGTTCACCGCGCACCTGTGCCACCCCTCCCTGGCGAACGACAACCTGTCGGGCATCGCCGTCGCGACCGAGGTGGCCCGCACGCTGCACCAGCGGGGCACGCACTACACCTACCGGTTCCTGTTCGCTCCGGGCACGATCGGCTCGATCACCTGGCTCAGCCGCAACGCCGACGTGGTCCCCCGGCTCAGGCACGGGCTGGTGCTGACCGGTCTGGGAGGACCGGGGTCGCTGGTCTACAAGCGCACCCGGCACGGCGGCCGGGACGTCGACCGGGCCGTGTCACATGTGGTGGCCAGACGGGGAGGTGAGGTGCGCGGCTACTCGCCGTACGGGTACGACGAGCGCCAGTTCAACTCCATCGGCTTCGACCTGCCGTTCGGACGGCTCTCGCGCACGCCGCACGGGGAGTACCCGGAGTACCACACGTCCGCGGACGACCTGTCGTTCGTCAGCCCCGGCGAGCTTGCCGACGCGTACGCCGCCGTGATGGAGGTCGTCGACGTGCTCGAGAACGACCGCACCTACGTGAACCTGTCGCCCTACGGCGAGCCGCAGCTGGGCAAGCGGGGCATCTACCCCACGACGGGTGGCACCAGCGCCACCGACGCGGTGATGGCGATGTTGTGGACGCTGGCCTACTCGGACGGCTCCACCTCGCTGCTGGACATCGCCACCCTTGCGGACCTCCGCTTCGCGGACATCCGGGCCGCCGCCGACACGCTGGCCGGGGCACGGCTGCTCGGGGACCCGGCACAGAGGTAGCTCTCCACTCGACTCAACGCACGTCGCGCGGCCGGAACTGCACGCTGATCCGGGGCCCCACCGGGCGGCCGGTCTTGAGCACCGCGTGCTCCCAGGTGCGCTGGCACGAGCCGCCCATGACCAGCAGGTCTCCGTGGCCCACGGGGAACCCGATCGAGGCGCCGCCGGTGCGCGGGCGCAGCGACAGCCGGCGCGCCTCGCCCAGGGACAGGATCGCGACCATGGTGTCGCAGGTGCTGCTGCGCCCGATCGTGTCCCCGTGCCAGGCCACGGAGTCGCGGCCGTCGCGGTAGAAGCACAGGCCCGCCGTCGTGAACGGCTCCCCGAGCTCGCCGCGGTAGTGCTCCCCCAGCGCGTCGCGCGCGTCTTCGAGCAGCGGATCCGGAAGCTCCTCGCCCTCGCCGTAGAACTTCAGCAGGCGGGGCACGTCGACCACGGTGTCCCACATGGTGCGGCGCTCCGCGTGCCAGGGGACCTCGCGGACGAGGTGGGCGAAGAGCTCCTCCGAGCCGGACACCCATCCGGGGCGGACGTCGACCCAGGCCCCGCGGGTCAGCTCGTGCCGGCGCACCGAGGAGCCGAGGAGACCCAGCCGCGCACCTCGCTCCGGGGCGGCGTCGAACAGCGATGCCTGGAACTCGACCGTCATGGCGACGATGGTACGCCGATTCGAACGCCTGTTCTAGGGGGTGGGGGGCGACGGTGGCGGGGGCGGAGGCGGCGCGGGCGGCGCCGGGCAGGGCCGGCCGGTGTTCGGGTTGATCCAGGGAGTTCCGTCGCCGCACAGCGGTGCCTGGTAGACCCAGCGCGACATCCAGGCGATGGACCTCACATAGCCGGAGATGTCGTTGCGCCAGCGGTCGTGCCAGCCGTTCTGGACGCCCCACTCGGAGGCCGCGATGCCGCAGCGGTGGGTGTGCTCACGTGGGAGGGCTCGGACATACATGGACCCGCACCTGCGACGGTTGGCGAACCGCTGCCAGAACGTGAGGCCGAGCTGAGGCCCGACCCAGTCCTTCCACTTGTAGCCGACCCGGAGGTACATGCTCACCCCCACCAGGTCCGCGCAGGACGCGAAGTAGTTCGACGGCCTGCCCCGGCCGACCGACGTGCCGTGGTTGAGTCCGAGGACCCAGCGGACCCTCGACCACTGCCGGGTGGTGGAGTTCGCCCTCCAGAAGCGCTTGAGCGAGCAGAAGTCACGACGGAACTCATACGGCGTGCGCCGGGACCACGGGTACCACGAGCCGTTGATCTCGTGCATCGGGCGCAGGTAGACCACGGAGCGCCTGCTCATGCACGCGTTGACCTGCCGGACGTAGGCGGCTCGCTCCACGTCGCTCGACATGTCGCGCTGGATGTCGCCGATCGCGTAGTCGACCGGCCGGGTGCTGTAGCGCGACCCGTGGCAGATCTCCCAGTTGTCGCCGCCGTCCCACAGCCCCTGGGCCCTGGGTGGGCGCCGCAACGCCGCGGACGCCGCGGATGCCGAGGAGGGAGAGAGGGCGGCCGCACCGAGCACGGTGACCACGAGCAGCAGTGAGAGCAGCGCGGACCCGAGGGACAGAGTTCTGCCACGACGTCGGCCCCTGCCGACCCTGTCGACCACCTCAACCATGTGCGTGGTCGCCGACCCCGGCATCGGCATCGCGTTCGGCTCGACGCCGTCGCGTCCTGCCCGCGGCCATGGTTCGCATGGTTCGCACGTGAGCACCCCCTACAGTGAGAGAGGAGGGTATCGCGCCGTGGCCTACTCGGTCGATTCAGAGGAATAAAGGACATATTGCTTCATCCAGAACCGGTCAGGTCGTCGGCTCGCCGGGCAGCGGCGCGCACCGTCGACCTCACCAAGCGCTACGGCTCGGGGGACGCGTCGGTGACGGCGCTCGACGCGGTCAGCGTCACCCTCTACGCCGGGGAGTTCACCGCCGTGATGGGGCCCTCCGGCTCGGGCAAGTCGACCCTGATGCACTGCTGCGCCGCCCTCGACAGCGCCACCAGCGGGCAGGTGTACGTCGGCGATACCGAGCTGACCGGGCTCGGGGACAAGGAGCTGACCCGGCTGCGGCGCGACGAGATCGGCTTCGTCTTCCAGTCCTTCAACCTGGTCCCCACGCTGAGCGCCGAGGAGAACATCACGCTGCCCCTGGCCATCGCCGGACGCAGGCCCGATCCGGGCTGGTACGCCACGGTGATCGACGCCGTGGGGCTGCGGGACCGTCTGGGTCACCGGCCCAACGAGCTGTCCGGGGGTCAGCAGCAGCGGGTCGCGGTCGCGCGGGCGCTGGCCGGCCGACCCTCCATCGTGTTCGCCGACGAGCCCACCGGCAACCTCGACTCCCGCTCCGGAGCCGAGGTGCTCGGCCTGCTGCGCCGGTCGGTCGACGAGTTCGGGCAGACCGTGGTGATGGTGACCCACGACCCGATCGCCGCGGCGTACACCGACCGCGTCGTCCTGCTGGCCGACGGCGCGGTGGTCGACGAGCTCCGCGGGCCCACCCGCGACTCGGTCCTGGAGCGGATGGCCCGGATGGACGCCCCGCTGACCGACTGAGCCGGAGCGGTCCGGCCGGAGCCGGCCGCGTCCGCTCCCACCGGTTCCAGATCGTCGGGCCGTAGCCCGCCCGCAGCCGCTAGGGTGATCCTGTGGGGAGCTAGGAGGGACTGTGGCCGACGTGATCACGCCTGAGCGGACACGCCCGACCGTGCGCAAGCACGTCCAGGTCCGCGAATACGTCCGTGGGCTGATCCAGGGTGCCGACCCCGGCAGTCCCGCACCGTCCGAGCGCGAGCTGGTCCAGCACTTCGGCGTCGCCCGGATGACGGTCCGTCAGGCCCTCGACGCTCTGGTCTCCGAAGGCCTCCTCGAGCGGGTCCCCGGCCGGGGGACGTTCGTGGCCCGGGCCAAGGCCGACGTCGCGGTGCGGCTGTCCAGCTTCACCGAGGAGATGGCCCGCCGCGGGCTGAAGCCGGACTCCCGCACCCTCGTCGCCCGGATCGAGTCGGCGGGGCCCGGCGTGGCCCGGGCACTCGAGATCGGGGAGGGCGAGAAGGTCGTGCACTGGCAGCGGCTGCGGTTCGCCGACGGGGTCCCGATCTGCATCGAGGACGCCTACCTCGCCGACAGCATCGTGCCCCGCTTCCTGGAGCAGGTGCTGCCGGCCAGCCTGTACGTCGAGCTCGAGCGACGCGGCCTGCTGCCCGACTGGGGCGAGGACTCGGTCTGCGCAGCGGTGGCGCGCGCCGAGGAGGCGGAGCTGCTGGGCATCCGTGAGGGCGACTCGGTGCTGCGCATCTCGCGGCGGGCGTTCGCCGCCGAGATCGCCGTCGAGGTGTCCCGCTCGACCTACCGCGCGGACCGCTTCACGCTGTGGGTGCCGCTGACGCGGGCCGCCACGTCGCCGACGCCCCGGCCATGACCACTCCCGTCCTGGACGGGCACAACGACCTGGCCTGGGCGCTGCGCGAGCACTGTGGCTACGACCTGTCCGCTGTCGACCTCGCGGCGGGCGCCCCCGTGGTGCACACCGACCTGCCGCGGCTGCGGGCGGGCGGCGTGGCGGGACAGTTCTGGTCGGTGTTCGTGCCCTGCTCGCTGTCCGGCGACGCCGCCGTGACCGCGACGCTGGAGCAGGTGGACTTCGTGCACCGGCTGGTCCGCGCGTTCCCCGACGACCTGGCGCTGTGCCGCACGGCGGAGGAGACCGAGGCCGCCATGGGGCACGGACGGATCGCCTCCCTGATGGGGATGGAGGGCGGCCACTCGGTGAACGGCTCCCTCGGCACGCTGCGGATGATGGCCGCGCTCGGGGTCCGCTACCTGACGCTGACCCACAACGAGAACGTGCCGTGGGCGGACTCCGCCACCGACGAGCCGGTGCTGCACGGGCTGAGCGACTTCGGCCGCGAGGTGGTGCGCGAGATGAACCGGATCGGCATGTTCGTCGACCTCTCCCACGTCTCCGCCGACGTGATGCGCGACGCCCTGGCGGTGACCGCCGCGCCGGTGATCTTCAGCCACAGCTCGGCACGTGCCCTCTGCGACAGCCCCCGCAACGTGCCCGACGACGTGCTCGGCTCGCTCGCCGCCAACGGCGGGGTGTGCATGGTGACGTTCGTGCCGCAGTTCGTCAGCCAGGCCTGGGCGGAGTGGTACTCCGAGGCCCTCGACGTGGTGAGAGCCCGCGGCGGCGACCCACGCAGGTTCGACGACATCGACCCGGTCCTGGGGGAGCGAGCGCCTTCGGCCCCACCGCTGCCGACGGTCCTCGACGTGGCCGACCACGTGGACCACGTGCGCGAGGTCGCTGGCCTCGACCACGTCGGTATCGGCGGCGACTACGACGGGACGGTGTCGCTCCCCGAGGGCCTGGAGGACGTCTCGGGCTATCCCCGGCTGTTCGAGGAGCTCGGCCGGCGTGGCTACTCCGACGACGAGCTCCGGCGGATCGGGTCGGGCAACGTGCTGCGGGCGATGCGCGACATGGAGGCGGTGGCATCCGCGTGAGGACGGTCGGCCTGCTGCTGGCGGCGGGCGGCGGGCGCCGGATGGGGCGCCCCAAGGCGCTGCTCCGCGACCCGGACGGGGTCCCCTTCCTGGTCCGCGCGGTCGGGTTGCTGCGCGAGGGGGGCTGCGACCAGGTCACGGTGGTGCTCGGCGCGGCCGCCGACGAGGCCCGGCTGCTGCTGGACGGCTCGGAGCCCGTCGACGTGGTGGTGGCCGAGGACTGGGACGAGGGCATGGGGGCCTCCCTGCGAGCGGGTCTCGGCGCCCTGGCCGGCAGCGACGCCGAGGCCGCGCTGGTGACGCTGGTGGACCTGCCCGACCTCAGCGCGGCGGTGCTGCGCCGGGTGGTCACGGCGGGGGAGCCCACGGGTGCACGGGCGCTGGTGCGGGCGACGTACGACGGCCGGCCCGGGCACCCGGTGCTGGTCGGCCGCGAGCACTGGGCCGGCGTGGTGACCACAGCCCACGGCGACCGCGGCGCCCGCGACTACCTGGCTGCCCACGGCGCGACGGCGTGCGAGTGCGGAGACCTGGCCACCGGCCGCGACGTGGACCGCCCCGAGGACCTCCCCGAGAACCTCCCCGAGAACCCTGGGGGCCGAGCGGTTGCGTCGTGGGCGATGCTTGCCGGTATGCCTCCCGACCTTCCCCCGGATCCTGACCCGCATCCCGGCCTCTCTCCCCGGCCGCCCGGTCCCGGACTCCCCGGACGAGCTCGCGAAGCGCCTCGGTGAGACCGGCTACCTGTGCGACGAGTCCCTGGCCACCATCGGCTACCTCGCGCTGGCGATGCAGCGTCCGCTGCTGCTGGAGGGTGAGCCGGGCACCGGCAAGACGGCCCTGGCCGAGGCGATCGCGGGCGCGCTGAGCATCCCGCTGATCCGGCTGCAGTGCTACGAGGGCATCGACGCCGGCCAGGCCCTCTACGACTGGGACTTCCCCCGGCAGATCCTGCACCTGCGGGCCCTCGAGGCCGCCGGTGCGCTCCGCCAGGGCGCCGCAGCGGACGCGGACGCGGCCGAGGAGTCCCTGTTCGACGAGCGGTTCCTGCTGGCCCGTCCGGTGCTGCGGGCGCTGCGGGAGAGCCCGGCGGTGCTGCTGGTCGACGAGATCGACCGCGCCGACGACGAGTTCGAGGCGTTCCTGCTGGAGGTGCTCTCCACCTACCAGGTGACCATCCCCGAGCTCGGCACCGTCTCGGCGGCGACCCCGCCGATCGTGGTGCTGACCTCGAACCGCACCCGTGAGGTGCACGACGCGCTGAAGCGCCGCTGCCTCTACCACTGGGTGGAGCATCCCGGCCTGGACCGCGAGGTCGAGATCGTCCGCACCCGGGCGCCCGAGGTCTCCGAGACGCTGGCCCGGCAGGTGGTCACCCTGGTGCAGCGGCTGCGCTCGGCCGAGGGCCTGCTCAAGCCGCCCGGCGTCGCGGAGACCCTCGACTGGGCCCGCGCGCTGGAGGCGCTGGGGGCTCGCGAGCTCGACCTGGACAACGCCTCGCGCACGCTCGGCGCGGTGGTGAAGTACCGCGAGGACGCCCAGCGCGTCCGCCAGGCCCTGGACCGGATGCTTGCCGGATGAGCCCAGCAGCGGCGGGCACGGTCCCCCGGGCGCGGCACGCCGCCGACGAGCTGCTCGTCGGGTTCGCCCGCGCGCTGCGGGCCGCCGGCGTCCCGGTCACCCAGGACCGCACCCGCGCCTACCTCGAGGCGACGGCCCTCGTCGGGCTCGACGACCAGAAGGCGACCTACTGGGCCGGGCGCGCCACCCTCTGCTCGGGCCCCGACGACCTGGACCGCTACGACCAGGTGTTCTCGGCCTGGTTCCTCGGGTCCGAGGGCGGCCCGGCCACCAGCAGCCGTGACCAGCGGACCGTCGCGCAGGCGGCCCTGTCGACCGAGGAGGGCACCGGCGGGGAGGACATCGACGAGGACACGCTGAACGCGATGGCCAGCGAGACCGAGATCCTCCGGCACCGCGACATCGGCGAGATGCAGCCGGCCGAGAAGGCCCGCCTGACCGGGATGTTCGCGACCCTGCGTCCTCGGGCTCCGCGACGGTCGGCGAACCGGCGTACGCCGTGGCGCCGGGGGGACCTCGACGCCCAGCGCACCCTGCGGCAGATGCTGCGCCGGATGGGGGAGCCCGGCGAGATCGCGTGGCGACGGCGGGCCACCCGGCCCCGGCGGGTGGTGCTGCTGGTCGACGTGTCCGGGTCGATGAGCGGGTACGCCGACGCGCTGCTGCGCCTCGCGCACCGGTTCAGCCACCCGGGAGCCGCCGTGAGGGGACCGGCCCCCCGCGTGGAGGTGTTCACTGTGGGCACCCGGCTGACCCGGGTCACCGCCGCGATGCGGATGCGCGACGCCGAGCGGGCGATCGTGGCCGCCGGGGACACCGTCCCGGACTGGTCCGGCGGGACGCGGCTCGGGGAGACGCTGCGGATCTTCATGGACCGCTGGGGACAGCGGGGCCTGGCCCGCGGGGCGGTGGTGGTGGTGTTCAGCGACGGCTGGGAGCGCGGGGACGCCGAGCTGCTCGGCGAGCAGATGCAGCGCCTGCACCGGGTGGCGCGGCGGGTGGTGTGGGTGAACCCGCACGTCGGCAAGGACGGCTACCTTCCCGTCCAGCAGGGAATCGTGGCGGCCCTGCCCTACGTTGACGACCTGGTGGCCGGTCACTCGCTCGCCACCTTCGCCGACCTGATCGAGGTGGTTGCCCGTGCGTGAGGTGCTTCCCGAGCTGATGGGCTGGTGGCGCGACGGCAGGACCGTCGGCGTCGGCACCGTCGTCGCCACGTTCCGCTCCGCACCCCGGCCACCTGGCGCCTCGATGCTGGTGGGGCCTTCCGGCGAGGCGGTCGGCTCGGTCTCCGGAGGCTGTGTCGAGGGCGCGGTCTACGACCTCGCACAGCGGGTCGTGTCCTCCGGTGAGCCGACCCTGCACCGCTACGGCGTCAGCGACGACGACGCGTTCGCCGTCGGCCTGACCTGCGGCGGCATCCTGGACGTGTACGTCGAGAAGGTCGACCAGCACACCTTCCCCGAGCTCGGCGCCATCGCCGACGACGTCGCCGCGGGCCGCCCGGTCGCGGTGGCCACCGTGGTCGACCACCCGGACCCGTCCTGGGTCGGTCGGCGGATGGTGGTCCGCCCCGACCAGCCGGCCTCCGGCTCGCTCGGCTCGGGCCGCGCCGACGCTGCGGTGGGCGACGACGCGCTCGGGCTGCTGGCCTCCGGGCACGACCAGACGCTGAACTACGGCCCGGACGGCGAGCGCCGCGGTGAGGGCATGCGGGTCTTCGTGTGGTCGTTCGCCCCGGCCCCCAGGATGCTGGTCTTCGGCGCGATCGACTTCGCCGCCGCGGTCGCCCGGATGGGCAACTTCCTCGGCTACCAGGTCACCGTGTGCGACGCGCGGCCGGTGTTCGCGACCAGCTCGCGGTTCCCGTCCGCGGACGAGGTGGTCGTCAAGTGGCCGCACAAGTACCTCCGCGAGGAGATCGAGGCCGGCCGCATCGACCAGCGGACCGTCCTCTGCGTCCTCACGCACGATCCCAAGTTCGACGTACCGCTGCTGGAGGTCGCGCTCAAGGAGGCCGCCGTCGCGTATGTGGGGGCAATGGGCTCGCGTCGTACCCACGAGGACCGGATGACCCGGCTCAAGGAGGCGGGCCTCACCGACGACGAGCTGGCGCGGCTGTCCTCGCCCGTCGGGCTGGACCTGGGGGCCCGCACCCCGGAGGAGACGGCGGTCAGCATCGCCGCCGAGATCATCGCGCTGCGCTGGGGCGGTCGGGGTGAGCGGCTGGCGGCAACGGAGGGCCGGATCCACCATTGAGCGGCGGCGTTAGGGCGCGTCTGAGAGGTTGGTCGGGTGTGACCCTTGTCTCTTGCGGACAAAGCGGCGACGATCACCACTAACGCACCGGAGCACCCACCGAACGCCCCAGGAGACAACTTCATGACCCGGATCAGCCTCACCGTCGACGGAGCGAGCTACTCCGACGACGTGGAACCTCGCCTGCTTCTCGTCCACTACCTCCGGGAACGGCTCGGCAAGACCGGGACCGTGGTCGGCTGCGACACCAGCAACTGCGGAGCCTGCACCGTGCACCTGGACGGCCGGAGCGTGAAGTCGTGCAACGTGCTCGCCGTGCAGGCCGACGGCTCGGAGGTGACCACCATCGAGGGCCTCGCCCAGGACGGTGAGCTGCACCCGATGCAGGCCGCCTTCCACGAGTGCCACGCGCTGCAGTGCGGCTACTGCACGCCGGGGATGATCATGCAGTCCATCGACCTGCTGAACGAGAACCCGACGCCCACCGAGGAGGAGATCCGCAGCGGTCTCGAGGGCAACCTGTGCCGGTGCACGGGCTACCACAACATCGTCCGTGCGGTGCAGACCGCCTCCGGCCAGGAGACCAGCGCCAGCGCGACGCTCGAGGAGAGTGCCTCATGACCGTCACCGAGGAGCCGACCGGCGCACCGGTCGAGATCGGCCGGGACCGTCGCCGCAAGGAGGACCAGCGGCTGATCACCGGTCGGACCCGCTGGACCGACAACATCGTGCTGCCGGGCATGCTGCACCTGGCCATGGTGCGCAGCCCGTTCGCGCACGCACGGATCACCGGCATCGACACGGCCGAGGCCAAGGCCGTCCCCAACGTCGTCTCGGTCCTGACCGGCGCCGACGTGAAGGACGAGCAGGGGAGCCTCCCCAACGCCTACCCGCTCGGGGACGACCAGGTGACCCCCGAGCACCCGTCGATCGCTGTGGACCGGGTGACCTTCGCCGGTGAGATCGTCGCGGTCGTCATCGCCCGCACAGCCGCCGAGGCCCGCGACGCCGCCGAGCTGGTCGACGTGGACTACGAGGAGCTGCCGGCCGCTCTCGACCTCAAGGAGGCTGCGGAGGCGACTCGCGACAACGGCGGTGCCCTGGCCCACCCGGACCTGGGGACGAACAGGTCCGCCTACTTCACGCTGGACTCCGAGGCCGCCGGCACGGGCGGCCCGGTGGCCGACGCGATCGAGGAGGCCCGCAGCGGTGGCATCCTCATCGAGCGCGAGTTCCGCCAGCAGCGGCTGATCCCGGCGTTCATGGAGCCCCGCTCGGTGGTCGTCGACCCCACGGGTGAGCAGATCACGATGTACTCCGCCACCCAGATCCCGCACATCCTCAAGGTGATGCTCGCCGCGGTGCTCGGCCACTCGGAGTCGAAGATCCGGGTGGTCGCGCCGGACGTCGGTGGCGCCTTCGGCGGCAAGCTCCAGACCACGCCGGAGGAGTTCATCGCGTTCATGGCGGCCCGTCGGCTGGGCAAGCCGGTGAAGTACACCGAGACGCGCTCGGAGTCGCTGATGTCGGGTCACCACGGCCGTGACCAGTGGCAGAGGATGACGCTCGCCGCGACGAAGGAGGGGAGGGTCACCGGTCTCAAGGTGGACCTGCTCGCCGACCTCGGCGCCTACGTCTCCCTGGTCGGCGGGGGCGTGCCGGTGCTCGGCGCGTTCATGTTCAACTCGATCTACAAGTTCGCGGCCTACCAGTTCAACTGCCAGACGGTGCTGACCAACAAGACCTGGACCGACGCCTACCGCGGCGCCGGGCGACCCGAGGCCACCTTCGGCATCGAGCGGATCATGGACGAGCTGGCCGCGGAGGTCGGGGTCGACCCGCTGGAGATCCGCGAGATGAACTGGATCAAGCACGAGGAGTTCCCGTTCACCACCGTCGTGGGACTGGAGTACGACTCGGGCAACTACGAGGCGGCCACCGAGAAGGCCAAGCAGATGTTCGGCTACGACGAGCTGAGGGCTGAGCAGCAGCGCCGGCGCGACTCCAAGGACCCGGTGCAGCTGGGGATCGGGGTCTCCACGTTCACCGAGATGTGCGGCCTCGCCCCGTCCCGGGTGCTCGGCAGCCTGGGCTACAGCTCGGGCGGCTGGGAGCACGCGTCGGTTCGGGTCCTCCCGACCGGCAAGGTCGAGGTCGTCACGGGGCTCTCGCCGCACGGACAGGGCCACGAGACCGCGTTGTCGCAGATCGTGGCCGACCGGCTCGGCGTCGCGTTCGAGGACGTCGAGGTGCTGCACGGCGACACCCACGTCTCTCCCAAGGGACTCGACACCTACGGCTCACGGTCGCTGGTGGTCGGCGGCGAGGCCATGGTGCGGGCCGCCGACGCCGTGGTCGAGAAGGCCAAGCCGGTCGCCGCCCACCTGCTCGAGGCGTCGGTCGACGACATCGAGTTCAAGCAGGGAAGCTTCGGTGTCAAGGGCACCGACAAGGCAGTGGGCCTGGCTGACATCGCGATGGCGGTGTTCTTGGGACACAACCTGCCAGAGGGCATGGAGCCCACCATCGACGCCGAGTCGACGTTCGATCCGGTGGCCTTCTCCTTCCCGCACGGCACCCACCTGTGCGCGATGGAGGTCGACACCGAGACGGGTGGGATGACGATGAGGAAGTACGTCTGCGTCGACGACATCGGCAACATCGTGAACCCGATGATCGTGGCCGGGCAGGTGCACGGTGGCCTGGTGCAGGGCATCGCGCAGGCGCTGTGGGAGGAGGCGGTGCACGACGAGGCCGGCACCCTGGTCTCCGCGTCCTTCGTGGACTACCTGGTGCCCACAGCCGCGGACACGATCAGCTTCGACATCGACCACACCACCTCGCCGTCGACGACCAACTCCCTGGGCACCAAGGGTGTCGGGGAGGCGGGGACCATCGCCTCGACGCCGGCGGTGGTGAACGCCGTCGTGGACGCCCTGCGTCCGTTCGGGGTCAACGACGTGCGGATGCCGTGCACTCCGGAGCGCGTCTGGAAGGCGATCCACGCCCGCGACGGCGCCGACACGGGTGGTGGCGCCACCGAGGGTGCCGCGACACCCCACTTCGACGAGGCCGACACCGCCGACCGCACCGACGGCGCCGGCACCACTACTGGCAGCACCACTGGCAGCACCACTGGCAGCACCACTGGCAGCACAGGACAGGAAGGCTCGCTGTGATCCCCGCCCAGTTCGACTACCTCGCCCCCACCACGCTGGAGGAGGCACTCTCCGCCCTCGCCGAGCACGGGGACGACGCGAAGATCATCGCCGGGGGACAGAGCCTGCTCCCGGTGCTGCGGATGCGCCTGAACGCCCCGGAGGTGGTCATCGACCTCGGGAAGATCGAGGCGCTGCGCGGCGTCCGTGACGACGGCGACGCGATCGTGGTGGGTGCGATGACCCGGCACATCGACGTACTCAACGACCCGCTGGTGCGGGAGAACGCGTTCGTGATCACCAAGGCCGTCGAGCAGCTCGCCGACCCCCAGGTGCGGCACCGCGGCACCTTCGGTGGCGCGCTGGCGCACGCGGACCCGGCCGGTGACCTCGGCGCGCCGTCCCTCGCGCTCGACGCCCAGTTCGTGATCGCGGGCACCGGCGGCGAGCGCACCGTGGAGGCGGTGGACTTCTTCGTCGACCTGTTCGCCACGGCCATCGAGGAGGGCGAGATCCTCAAGGAGGTCCGGATCCCCAAGCGGGCCGGCTGGGGCGCCCACTACGAGAAGTTCGTGCGGGTGGCGCACCAGTGGCCGATCGTGGCGGTCGCTGCCGCGGTGAAGGTCGAGGGCGGGACGATCAGCGAGGCGCGGGTCGGGCTCACCAACATGGGGTCCACGCCGCTGCGGGCCCGCTCCGTGGAGCAGGCGCTGGTCGGGCAGCCACCCACCGACGAGGCTGTGCGGCAGGCGGCCGCTTCGGCGGCCGAGGGCACCAACCCGCCCTCGGACCTCAACGGCGACGCCGACTACCGCAGGCACCTGGTCACCGTCCTCACCCGCCGGGCCGTGCTCGCGGCCGCGGGGGCGTGAGCGCTCCGTGGACCTGAACCACTCGTTCACGGTGCCGGCCTCGCTGTCCGAGACCTGGAAGACCTTCGAGGACATCGAGTCGGTCGCGGGCTGCTTCCCCGGCGCCGTCGTCACGTCCGTCGAGGGCAACGACTTCAAGGGCACCTGCAAGGTCAAGCTCGGACCGATCGCGATGGTGTACTCCGGCTCGGGCACCTTCGTGGAGAAGGACGAGGCTGCGGGGAAGTTCGTCATCGACGCCAAGGGCAAGGACAAACGGGGCAACGGCACCGCCGGGGCGATGGTCACGGCGCTGTTCGTCGAGGACTCCCCGGGGGTGACCCGTGTGGACGTGGCCACCGACCTGGCGATCACCGGCAAGCCGGCCCAGTTCGGCCGGGGCGTGATCGAGGACATCTCCAACAAGCTCCTCCAGCAGTTCGTCACCTGCCTGCAGGACAAGGTGGGCGCGGGCCCGGAGCCGACGGCCCCCGAGCCCACAACCGACGCAGGGGCGGGATCGGCGGCGGCCGACGCAGAGCCGGAGCCGGTGGCCGACGCAGAGGCGGTCGCGCCTGGTGTCGCCGCTGGTGCCGGGCCGGCTGCCGGGCCGGCTGCTGGGCCGGCTGCCGAGCCGGTCGGTGCGGCGGTCGGGGCGCCGGCGGAGGGGTCCGAGGCGTCCGAGTTGCCCCGGCCGCCCACGGGGTCCGCCCCGCAGATGGGTGCTGAGGAGCCCGCGGCGTTCCAGCCGGCGGGTTCGCAGTCAGCGCCTCGTCCGGCCTCCGCGGCCCCCCGCTCGACGTCCCCCTCGGACAACGACGCCCTGGACCTCGGGGCGACCGTGCTGCCCATCCTGGCCCGCACCTACGGCCCACAGGCGGCCCTGGCCCTGGTCTTCCTGGTGCTCGGCTACCTCCTGGGTCGTCGCCGCAGCTGAACGGGCGGATGACCGGCGTCCCGGGTGGAGCGCCGTCGGGGGTCGAGCGTCCAGCGCGGTGCGGCGTCGGCGGGATCGGTCCAGGGGCCTGACTCCTGATGGGTCGCCCGCCTCCGTGACCGCTCGGACAGGCACTCGGCGGGCGCCCGCGGGCCGGTTGAGCGGGGTCCGGCGGTGAACCGGGCGCGAGTGCCTGTCCGAGGGGTCGCTGCGAGTCGGATGCGACCGCGCGGCGGCATCGGTCGGGGGTCGAGCGTCCAGCGCGGTGCGGCGTCGGCGGGATCGGTCCAGGGGCCTGACTCGCCATGGGTCGCCCGCCTCCGTGACCGCTCGGACAGGCACTCGGCGGGCGCCCGTGGGCCGGTTGAGCGTGGTCCGGCGGTGAACCAGGCGCGAGTGCCTGTGCGAGGGGTCGCTGCCCGTCAGACGTCCCGCAATCCCCTGGTGATCAGCCAGGAGCTCGCAGGAACGGGAGCCCCATGCCGGCGACCGGCACGGGGTCAGCGCAGCAGCCGGCCCAAGGGGGCGACCGTGATGCCGGACTGCTCGCAGACCCAGGTGGGGTCGGGGCCACCGAGCTCGGGGTGGATGTAGAGGGAGTGCGGGTCGAGGTGGTCGCAGGCGTGGCACAGCGGCCATCGGCCGGAGTCCTGGAGGAGGGCGTCCTGCACGTCCTGGGCGATCAGCCCGGCGACGTACTGCTTGCCCTCCTCCCACTGCGAGGCCCACCACCGTCGCGTGGTCACGGACTCCTCGAGGGCTGAGACCGAAGCCGGGTTCGCCGCTGAGGTGGCGTCCAGGTCGTGCAACACGAGGGCTCTCGCGCTCATCAGTGCGTCGCTCTGCTGGTCGTCGGATGTCACGATGTCCATTGTGAGCCCAGGGACAAGGCACGAGCACGTCGACGAGGCGCGGACACCGCTGCTCGAGGTCGTTGTGTTCCACCCGCGCGACGTCCCCGGAGCCCACGACGGTGGCGCGGACCGGGTGCTGGTCGTCGACGGCGTCGACGGCGGCGGGCTCTCGCCGGAGCCGTTCACCGTGTCCGCGGTGTGCAAGGAGACCGACCTCCCGGTGCGGGCGATGCTGCGGCTCAACGAGTCGTTCACCACGACAGGCGGGGAGCTGAGCCGCCTGACCGGGCTCGGGGAGAGCTACCTCGCCGTGGGCGCCGAGGGCGTCGCCTTCGGGTTCCTGGACGGTGACCTCAACGTGGACGTCGAGGTCTGCTCGCACCTGGCGGACGCCCTCGACGGGGTGCCGTGGACGTTCCACCGGGCCATCGACGCCTCCCTGGAGACCGCGCGCGCCTGGCGTCAGGTGCGCGACCTGCCGGGGGTCGACGCCGTGCTGTCGGCCGGCTCGTCGCGCGGGCTGGACTCCGGGCACGACGAGCTGACCGACCGGGCTGCGGCCGACCCGGAGGTCGCCCGGCTGCTGATGGCCGGGGGCGGCCTGCGGGGCGAGCACGTGCCCTGGCTGGTGCGTGCCGGGGTCCGGCAGTTCCATGTCGCCTCGTCGGTGCGTCCGGGCGGCTCCTGGAGGGCGCACGTCGACGCGGGACACGTCCGCGCCTGGCGGATGCTGCTCGACGACGCCGCCGACCGTGCCGCTGGGCGGCCGACCGGTTGACGCTGTTCATCGACCCGCCCAACGCGGCCGGACACGGGCGGCTGTGGTCGCACCTGGCCAGTGACACCAGCTATGACGAGCTGCACCGGTTCGCCCAGCAGCTCGGGATCCCGCAGCGCGGCTTCGACCGGGACCACTACGACATCCCGGCCGAGCGCTACGACCTGGTGGTCGCGATGGGCGTCACCCCCGTCTCCAGCCGCGAGCTGATCCAGCGACTGAAGGCAGCGGGGCTCCGCCGTCGCAAGGCCGAGGTGCTGGCGCCCCGGAGGCCGGGCCGCTCGCTGGTCCGGGCACCGCGGCTGCGGCGGGGCGACCGGGTGGCGGTGGTCGCGCCTGCCGGTCCGGTGCCGGCCCCGGCCCTGGAGGCGGGACTCGAGGTGCTGCGCTCCTGGGGTCTGCAGGTCGAGGAGGCCGAGCACCTGCGCGGCCGGCACGACCGACTGGCGCACCTGGCCGCGGACGACGCCGCCCGCGCGCAGGACCTGGCGCTGGCGTGGGCGGACCCGGGCGTCACAGCCGTCTTCTGCGCGCGAGGGGGATACGGCACCCAGCGGATGGTCGACCTGCTGGACTGGGAGTCCCTGGCCCTGGTCCGCCCGAAGGCGCTGGTCGGCTTCTCCGACGTCACCGCCCTGCACCAGGCGTTCGGCTCCCGGCTCGGCCTGTCCACGCTCCACGGTCCCGTCGTGACCAGCCTCGGCGCCGCCGACCAGGCGTCCAGGGAGCACCTGCGCTCGATGCTGTTCGACCCCTCACCCGGTACGTCGCTCACGCCGACCCCCGCACGGACGCTGGTCGGGGGCCGCGCGGAGGGCGTGCTCGTCGGCGGCAACCTGACCCTGCTCGCCTCCGGGGTCGGCGCCGCCTCCTCGCTCGCGGCCGAGGGGTCGATCGTGGTCCTCGAGGACGTCGGCGAGGAGGCCTACCGGCTGGACCGGCTGCTCACCCAGCTGCTCCGCTCGGGGTGGCTCGACGGTGTCCGAGGCATCGTGCTGGGCCAGTTGACCGGCGGCGGCCGCCCGGAGCAGCTGCAGGAGGCCGAGCAGCTGCACGAGGTGGTCGCCGACCGGCTGCTGCCACTCGGCGTGCCGACCGTCACCGACGCCCCCTTCGGGCACACCGAGCACAACCTGGCCTTCCCCCTCGGCGTGCCGGCCGTCCTGGACGCCGACGCCGGCACCCTGGTCCTGCGCGACGCGGCGCTGCTGTAGACCGGTTCAGGAGAACAGCGGGAACAGCTCGGCCGCTGCGCCGAGCTCCCGGGCCTCGTCGTCGGTCGGACCCGCACGGCCGGTCGCCACCCGGGCGAAGCGCTCGTCGCTCCAGCCGACGTCCACGGTCGAGCCAAGGGCGCGGAACAGCAGCCCGTCCAGGGTCCGCCCGTCAGGTCCCGCACCGCCCAGCCGACGCATCCCGCCGGGGCCCAGGACGCGTCCTCGCCCACCCGGTCCAGCACCTGCAGCAGGGCGCCGTACGCCTCGGTGACCAGCCCCGCCCCCGGCCCTGCCTGGACGCTCTCGACCATGCGCGACTAGCCTCCGGCGGTCAGCGCCCGGATCTCCGCCTCCACGTTGGCGCGGGCGCGCTGCTCCCACCGGCGGCGTCCCGCCTCGGTCGAGAACAGCGACGGCTTGTCCAGCAGGTCCCTGAGCACCGCGGCCCGTCCGGCGGCGAAGTCGGCGTCGGGGACCGCGGAGTACTCCGAGCGCACCCCCCGGGTGTAGGACGCGTAGCGCTGCGGGTCGGCCGCGAGGATCGCCAGGTCGGCGTCGCAGAGCACCTGGCCGGCCCGGTCGCCGTCCTCGGGGCGGTGGCTGCCGGTGAGCCGGACCAGCCGGGCCACCTCGGCGGCCAGCGGGGAGCCGGCGAGCGCGCTCTCCGCGCGACGGGCGGACCGCTCCTCGAGATCTCCCTCCTGGTCGTAGACGACGTCGTGGAACCAGGCCGCGAGCCGCACCGCGTCCCGGTCCGGGTCGTCGGCCGCCATCAGCTCCTCGACGTGGGTGAGCACCTCGACCAGGTGCGTGAGGTCGTGGTAGCCGCGGCCCGGGTCGGCGTAGGCCGCCTCCAGCTGCTCACGCAGACCGTCGTCGAGCCACTGCGGCCAGTGGCGGCGCAGGTCGCTCACGGGGCGCCGAGCTCCTCGGGCAGCGGGGACGTGTGCAGGACCGTCAGGGACGTGACCGCACGGGTCAGGCACACGTAGAGCCGGCGCAGACCCGTGACCCGGTCCGCCTCGCCGGCCACCACAGTCGCCGGGTCGAGGAGCACGACGTGGTCGAACTCGAGCCCCTTGGCGAGCGAGGCGGGTACGACGTCCAGCTTGGCGTCGAACTCGACGCCCGCCTCGGCCCCCGCCTCGACGCCCGCCTCGCCCCCCGCCTCGACGCCCGCCTCGACGTCCTCGCCGGGGTCGGTGCCGAGCGGCCCGTCGCGCAGCACCACGTGCGGCACACCGGCGGCGGTCAGCGTCTCGACGACGCGGGCCAGCAGCACGTCCGGGGTGATGACCCCGACCGAGCCGACGGCCGAGAGGGTGGCCCGGACCGTCGCCGCGAGGACGTCCGGGAACGCCGGGTCCGCGACGCGGGTCACCGTGAGCTCGCCGCGGGCCCGGCGCACGGAGGTCGGCGGCTCGAGGCCGGGGGCGATCACCTCCAGCAGGCGGGCGGCGTAGTCGATCACCTCGCCCGGCACCCGGAAGCCGAGCGTGAGCTGCTCGATGTGCGCGTCCGGCTTGCCGAGGTGGCCCAGGGCGTCGGTCCAGGAGCGGGTCGCCCACGGCGTGGTGGCCTGAGCCAGGTCGCCGAGCACGGTGGCCGAGCCCGTCGAGCAGCGCCGCCCGACCGCCCGGAGCATCATCGGGGAGAGGTCCTGCGCCTCGTCCGCGACGACGTGCCCCAGTGACGGCGTGCGCTCGACCAGGTCCGCGACCTCGTCGACCAGCACGGCGTCGGCGAGCGACCAGCGGGTGGACGCCGGCGCCTTGGCCGGCCGCGGCCACCGCAGCAGCGTCTGCTCGTCCGGGTCGAGGATCCCGTCCGCGACCCGCGCCAGGAACGCCGGGTCGCCGAGCAGCCGGTGCACCAGACGCGCCGGGTCGACGGCGGGCCAGACCTCGTCGACGTACCGCCTCACCTCGCGGCTGCGGGCCACCGCGTCCTGCACCCGGTCGTCGGGGGAGTCCCCGGCCAGCTCCATCTTCACCAGCAGCCCGTGCGCGAGCCGCTGGGCGAGCATCCCCCGGGCCGCCCCGTAGCGGACCCCGCGGCCGCGGAGCTCGTCGAGCACGTCGCTCACCTCGTACGTCGCGAGGCGCCAGCGTCGTGCGCCCCGGGGGACCAGCAGTCCCTCGGCGGGGGTCCGCACCTGCGACCACAGGGCCCGCCGCAGGACGGCCGCGAGCCGGGCGTCACCCTTGAGCGTGGCGACGGCGGGCGGGTCGGCACTGCGCAGCAGGTACCTCGCGCTCAGCCGGCTCAGCGTGCCGGCGACGAGCTGCTCGATGGTGGTCTGCCGGGCGTCGATCTCGCCGAGGGCAGGCAGGACGTCGCCGATGTAGCGCAGGAACGACGCGTTCGGACCGACCACCAGCACGCCCTGCCGGGACAGCTGGTCCCGGTGGGCGTAGAGCAGGAACGCCGCCCGGTGCAGCCCCACGGCCGTCTTGCCGGTGCCCGGGGCGCCCTGCACGCACACCGACCGGCTCAGCTCGGAGCGGACGATGAGGTCCTGCTCCGGCTGGATCGTGGCGACGATGTCGCGCATCGGGCCGACCCGAGGACGCTCGATCTCCGCCTCGAGGATCCGGGACGGCCCGGCGTCCCCCCGGTCGGCGGCCCCGTCGAGGAGGGCCTCGTCCTCGAAGGCGGTCAGGTCCCCGTGCTGGAAGCCGAAGCGGCGTCGCAGCCGGACGCCCATCGGCTCGGTCCGGCTGGCCCGGTAGAACGCCCTGCTGATGGGCGCCCGCCAGTCCACGACCATCGGGTCGCCCGCCTCGTCGCTGACGTGCCGTCGGCCGATGTAGAAGCGCTCGCCCTGCGCCTCCGGGTGGTCCTCGGCGTAGTCGAGGCGACCGAAGAACAGAGGCACCGTCGGGTCGTCGGCCAGTGCCCTCATCCGCCGCAGCAGCGCCGACTCGAGCACCTGCCGGTTCGCTCCGTCGGTGGCGGCGGACGCGTCCAGGACCGACGTACGCCTCTGCATCCGGGCCAGCGCACCCCGGGAGGCGAGGAGGTGGGCGCGCTCGGCCTCCAGGGGCGAACCGGGCTGGGGCAGGGGCATCCGAGGACCTCGACAAGGTGGGGGGCCAGGAGACGCTACACCCGACACGCCCGTTCGGGGGATGGACAACGCGCA
Organism: uncultured Actinomycetota bacterium; assembly: GCA_963837995.1. Classification (GTDB taxonomy): domain Bacteria; phylum Actinomycetota; class Actinomycetes; order Propionibacteriales; family Nocardioidaceae; genus Nocardioides_B. The sequence goes on along the minus strand of CAWIPS010000010.1, from coordinate 99,376 downwards.
CCGGGCTCGTCAGGGTGACACCCGGGGCCACACGGCCCCTACCCGTGCAGGAGGGGAGACCTCGTGAAGAAGCCGGCTGCCATCGTCGCCAGCCTCGCGATGTGCGTGTCCGGCCTGGTCCTGGCGCAGACCGCGGTCGCCGCGCCCGCACCCGGACGACAGGCGCCACAGGCACGACAGGAACGACCGGCGCGGGCCTACACGCCGCCACCCCTGCGCTGGCACGTCTGCGCGGACCCCACCTTGCGCAGGGCCGGGGCCCGGTGCGCCGCCCTGGTCGTCCCCCTCGACTACAGCCGGCCGTCGGGACGCAGGATCACCCTCGCCGTCTCCCGGCTCCGGCACAGCTCGCCGGACGCCCGCTACCAGGGGGTGATGCTGGTGAACCCCGGTGGCCCGGGAGGCTCGGGACTCGTGTACTCCGTGTTCGGGTCGGGCGGCCTCATCCCCGGGGACGGCGACACCACCTACGACTGGATCGGCTTCGACCCCCGCGGGGTCGGCTCGAGCCGGCCGATCCTGAGCTGCAACCCGCACTACTTCGGCTACCACCGGCCCAGCCAGATCCCGGTCAGGCGGGTGCTCGAGCGGATCTGGCTGCGTCGGTCCGCACGCTACGCCGCCGCCTGCCGACGGTCCCCGGGAGCCGTCCTGCTCGACCACGTGAAGACCACCGACAACGTCGCCGACATGGAGAGCCTGCGCAAGGCACTGGGACAGGTGAGGATCAACTACTACGGCTTCTCCTACGGCACCTACCTCGGACAGGTCTACGCGACGCTGCACCCGAACCGGGTCCGTCGCTTCGTCTGGGACGGCAACGTCGACCCCCGCCGGGCGCCCTACGCGGCCAACCAGGACCAGGACCGCGCCTTCCAGAGAACGGTCAACATCTACTTCGGCTGGCTGGCCGAGCACCATGACGTCTACCACCTCGGCGCCACCCGGAGGCAGGTCGCGGCCGGCTTCTACCGGGAGCGCCGGCTGCTGTCCCGGCGTCCGGCGGGAGGAGCCGTCGGTCCCGACGAGCTCACCGACGTGATGGCGTCGGCGGCGTACTACGTCTATGACTGGGTGGGCATCGGCCGTGACTACGCGGCGCTCGTCCACCGGGGGAGGTACCAGGGCATCAAGAGGCGCTACCGGGAGGCCAACCCGACCACGGCCGGCGGCGACAACGGCTACGCGATGTACCTCGCGACGCAGTGCTCGGACACCCGGTGGCCCAGGAGCTGGAGGAGGATCCGCCGCGACGACTGGCGGCTGCACCGGGTGGCTCCGTTCCTGACCTGGAACAACGCCTGGTTCAACGGTCCCTGCTCGTTCTGGCCGGCGAGGCCCGGCCGGGCGGTGCACGTCACGGGAGCCCGCGTGCACGCCAGCATCCTGCTCGTCAACGAGACCCTGGACCCGGCGACGCCGTACCCCGGCGCCCTGGAGGTCCGTCGCCGGTTCCCGACCGCCTCCCTGATCGAGGGGGTGAGGGGTACGACGCACTCCGGCTCGCTGAGCGGGGTCGCGTGCACCGACGACGCCATCGGCCGCTACCTGAGCGACGGCACGGTGCCGACGCGCCGGGCCGGGAACCGCTCGGACCTGAGGTGTCCGCCGGTCCCGCAGCCCGACCCGAAGGCGCCCTCGGCGGCCCCGAGGCAGAGGCTGCGGCTGCCCTGGGGGCCGGCCGGGGGGCTGCACTGAGATAGGTGTCCCGGCGGTGGTGAGCCGATCCGGCCCGCGGCGGAATCCTTGTCCGGGCCGGTGCGTTGGATCTCGCATGAAGGACATGAAGGTCCTCGTTCCCGGGCCGGGCCACCCGATCGAGCATCGACCAGAGCCGTTCCCGCGTCACCGTCGAGCAGGGCGGCCGCGGTCGCGACCCGTCATGCGCTGACGCTCCGGGAGGCGAGCCATCCCCCCGTCCAGTACGTCCCGCTCGACGGCGTCGCCCCGGACGTCCTCCAGCCGAGCAGCCACACGACGTGGTGCCCGTTCAAGGGGAAGGCCACCTACTACCACGTCAAGGTCGGCGACGAGGTGATCCGGACGCGGTCTGGACCTATCTCGCGCCGCACAAGGCGGTTGCCGCGATCACGGACCACGTGGCGTTCTACGCAGACCGGATCGACGCGATCGCGGTGCACGATGTCGTCTGAGGGCGCGCACACGGTGACAGTCGAGCGCACCGACGAGGGAGCCGTCATCCGGACCCCGCGGCTGAGGCTGCGGCCGTGGTCGGTCGACGACGCCGAGTGGGCGCTGAGGATCTACGGGGAGCAGGACGTCGCCCGCTGGCTGAGTCCCGCCATGGACCGCGTCCCGGACGCCACGGCCATGCGCGAGCTGCTCGAAGGCTGGTCCAACCAGCAGCTGACCTCTCCGGAGGGCCGGTGGGCCGTCGAGCTCGCGGACTCCGGTGAGCTCGTCGGCGGGGTCGCGGTGCTTCCCCTGCCTCCCGACGGCGAGGACCTCGAGGTCGGCTGGCAGCTGGCCCCGCAGTTCTGGGGGCAGGGGATCGCCGCCGAGGCCGGGCACGCGGTCGCGCACCATGCGTTCACCTCGGGTGTCGAGGAGGTCTTCGCGGTCGTGCGTGAGCAGAACGGCCGGGGAGCAGCCACCGCACGGCGCGTCGGGATGGAGTGGGTCGGGGAGACCGACAAGTACTACCACCTGCGCCTGCAGGTGTTCCGGCTCCGCAAGGGTGACCTCGACATCCCTCAGCAGCGCCGACCGGTCGGCTGAGCACCCGCCGCTCCGCGGGTCACGGGGTGAGCGCGCCGCGGGTCCGCGGTTCCGGCTCGGCACGTCGTACGGCGTCGGGCTGGTGCACCCGGGCGCCGGTGCGCTCGGCCCCCACCCCGGCGGCGACCACGAAGGCGACGCCGGCCACCGGCCACAGCCCGGGGACCTGACCGAGCACCAGGAAGCCGATCACCAGGGCGATGGCCGGCTCGAGGCTCATCAGCGTGCCGAACGCGGCGGTCGTGAGCCGGCGCAGGGCCAGCAGCTCCAGGCTGAACGGCACGACGGGAAGCAGGACCGCCAGCCCGACGCCGAGCAGCAGCACCTGGAGGTCGAGGCGGCCGAAGGTGGCTGGGCCGGCCACGCAGGTGGCCACCAGCCCGGCCACCGGCAGGGACACGGCCAGCCCCCGCAGACCGGTCAGCTCGTCGCCCACGTGCTGGGTGAGCAGGATGTAGGCCGCCCAGCAGGCGGCTGCGCCGAGCGCGAACCCGACCCCCACCAGGTCCACCCCGCCCTGCCAGGGCTCGGTCAGGAGCACCACCCCGGCGGCCGCGAGCAGGGGCCACACCAGCAGCCGGCGTCCCCGGCTGCGGGTCACCGCCACGCCTAGCGGGCCCAGGAACTCCAGGGCACTCGCCGTGCCCAGCGGCAGGTGGTCGACCGCGGCCATGAACAGCATGGTCAGGCCGGCGGTGACCACTCCCAGCGCCGCGCAGGCCAGCAGGCTGCTCCGGTCGTAGTCGCGCAGGCGGGGCCGGACCACGAGAAGCAGGATGACGCCCGCCCAGGCCAGCCGCAGGAAGGCCGCGCCCTCGGGTCCGACCCGGTCGAACAGGCCGACGGAGGCGGCCAGACCGAGCTGCACACAGAGCATCGAGGTGACGGCGAGGCCGGTGCCGGTGCGTGCGCTGGTCATGGCCCCAGTAGACGCGGGACGGGCCGTTCATGTCCACGTGAACTTCCTGGCCATATCGTTCGGGAATCATGAACGATGGTGAACAATGGTCGCCATGGACCTTCGACGCCTCGCGCTGCTGCTCGAGCTCTCGCGCCAGGGCTCGATGCGGGCGGTGGCCGAGGTCCTGCACGTGACCACCTCGACGGTCTCCCAGCAGCTCGCGGCCCTGGCCCGCGAGGTCGGCACGCCGCTGGTGGAGCCGGAGGGTCGCCGGGTGCGGCTGACACCGGCCGGGAGGAGGCTCGCCGAGCACGCCGTGACCATCCTGGCCGCCGTCGAGGCGGCGCGCGTCGACCTGGACCCGCTGGCCACCCCGGCCGGGACGCTGCGGGTCGCGGCCTTCGCCACGGCGGTGCGCCGCTCCCTGCTGCCTGTCGTGCACCGGGTCAGGGACAGCCACCCCGACGTGCGGGTGCTGGTCCACGAGCACGAGCCGGCGGAGGCGCTCTCGCTGCTGGTCGCCGACGACGTCGACCTGGTGCTGACCTACGACTACAACCTCGCTCCGGCGACGTTCGACGCGTCGGTGCGCGCCGTGCCGCTGTGGAGCACCGCCTGGAGCCTCGGCGTGCCGGCGAGGTCCGGCCGGGTGCGGGGGGACGCACTGGCCGTCTTCGACCGGTTCCGGGACCACGACTGGATCGTGAACTCCCGCAACACCGCCGACGAGGACGTCGTCCGCACCGTCGCCTCGCTCGCCGGCTTCATGCCCCGCATCGCCCATCGCGCCGACAGCCTGGACCTGGTCCAGGACCTGATCGTCGCCGGCCTCGGGGTCGGGCTGCTCCCCGCCGGTGAGCCCACGGTGCGGGGCGTGTCCCTGCGTCCGCTCGGCGACCCCGACGTGGTGCTGCGGTCCTACGCCGTCACCCGGCGCGGCCGCGAGGACTGGCCACCCCTGGCCCTGGTCCTCCGCCTGCTCGGCGCCGCCCCGGCCGGTTGACCGGCCGGCTGACCGGCCGGCTGACCGGCCGGCTGGCGCTGTTCGCCCTGGACGAACAGCGGAACACCTGTTCGAGACGGCAGGTTGAGTCGGTATCGCTCACGTCCAGAAAGGTGGGCACCGCATGCCTTCCACCACGAACCTTCCCGTCCTCTTCGTCTCCGACCTCGTCGTGCTGCCCGGCATGGTCGTCCCCATCGAGCTCGACGAGCCCGCCCGGGCCGCGATCGACGCCGCGCGCAGCAGCAGCGAGGGCCGGCTGCTGGTCGCGCCCCGGTTCAGCGGACCCGAGGACCGCTACCCGACGTACGGCGTGGTGGCGACCGTCGAGCGCGTCGGCCGGTTCAGCGGTGGCGGCGCCGCGGCCGTGCTGAAGGCCGAGCACCGCGGCCGGATCGGCAACGGCGTCTCCGGCCCCGGTGCGGCGCTCTGGGTCGAGGTGGAGCCCGTCCCCTACGACCCCGGGACCGTCACCGAGCGGGCCCGTGAGCTGGCAGAGGACTACAAGCACCTGGTGGTGGCCGTGCTGCAGCGCCGGGAGGCCTGGCAGCTGATCGACTCGGTGCACCAGATGACCGACCCGTCCGCCATCGCCGACGCGGCCGGCTACGCGCCGTACCTCTCCATCGAGCGCAAGCGCGAGCTGCTCGAGACCCCCGACGTCGAGAAGCGGCTCGAGACCGTCATCGGCTGGACCCGCGAGCACCTCGCCGAGGTCGACGTCGCGGACAAGATCGGCGAGGACGTCCGCGAGGGCATGGAGAAGAGCCAGCGCGAGTTCCTGCTCCGCCAGCAGCTCAACGCCATCCGGAAAGAATTAGGAGAGGGAGAGCCTGAGGGCTCGGAGGACTACCGCGCCCGCGTCGAGGCCGCCGACGTGCCCGACCCGGTCCGTGAGGCGCTGCTGCGCGAGGTCGGCAAGCTCGAGCGCTCCAGCGACCAGAGCCCCGAGACCGCGTGGATCCGCACCTGGCTGGACACCGTCCTGGAGCTGCCGTGGAGCGTCACCACCGAGGACATCGACGACGTGAAGGCGGCGCGCGAGGTCCTCGACGCCGACCACCACGGCCTCGACGAGGTCAAGGAGCGGATCGTGGAGTACCTCGCGGTCCGCGCCCGGCGCGCCCAGCGCGGGCTGCAGGTCATCGGCGGCCGCGGCTCCGGCGCCGTGATCCTGCTCGCCGGTCCTCCCGGGGTCGGCAAGACCTCCCTCGGCGAGAGCGTCGCGCGAGCCCTCGGTCGGAAGTTCGTCCGCGTCGCCCTCGGCGGCGTCCGCGACGAGGCCGAGATCCGTGGCCACCGGCGGACCTACGTCGGCGCGCTCCCCGGCCGCATCGTGCGGGCGATCAAGGAGGCCGGCTCGATGAACCCGGTCGTGCTGCTCGACGAGGTGGACAAGGTCGGCGCGGACTACCGCGGCGACCCGGCCGCCGCGCTGCTCGAGGTGCTCGACCCGGCGCAGAACCACACGTTCCGCGACCACTACCTCGAGCTCGACCTCGACCTCTCCGACGTGCTGTTCATCGCCACCGCCAACGTCATCGAGCAGATCCCGTCCGCGCTGCTGGACCGGATGGAGCTGGTGACCCTGGACGGCTACACCGAGGACGACAAGGTCGCCATCGCGCGCGACTTCCTGCTCCCGCGCCAGCTGGAGCGGGCAGCGCTGACCCCCGAGGAGGTGCAGCTGACCGACGCCGCGCTGCGGGAGATCGCCGCCGACTACACCCGCGAGGCGGGTGTGCGGCAGATGGAGCGGCTGATCGCCAAGGCGCTGCGCAAGGCGGCCACCAGGCTCGCCGGGCTCACCGGGCTCAGCCACGGGCTCACAGGGGACGAGGGCTCGATCGTCATCGACGAGCCGGACCTCAAGGAGTTCCTGGGCCGGCCGCGCTTCACCCCCGAGGCGCACGAGCGCACGTCGGTCCCCGGCGTCGCCACCGGCCTCGCGGTCACCGGTCTCGGCGGTGACGTGCTGTTCATCGAGGCCGCGAGCGACCCGGCCAGCGACGGCGAGCCGCGGCTGACCCTCACCGGACAGCTCGGCGACGTGATGAAGGAGTCCGCGCAGATCGCGCTGTCCTTCGTCCGCTCGCACGCCGACCGGCTGGGCGTTGACCCGGCGGTGCTGGACCGCAGCATCCACGTGCACGTCCCCGCCGGTGCGGTCCCCAAGGACGGTCCCTCGGCCGGGGTGACCATGGTGACGGCACTCGTCTCGCTGGCCACCGGGCGCCCGGTCCGCTCCGAGGTCGGGATGACCGGCGAGGTGACCCTGAACGGCCGGGTGCTGCCGATCGGCGGCGCGAAGCAGAAGCTGATGGCGGCCCAGCGCGCCGGGCTCACCGAGGTGTTCCTGCCGCAGCGCAACGAGCCGGACCTGGACGACGTGCCGGCCGACGTGCTGGAGGCCGTGCAGGTGCACCTGGTCGCGGACGTGCTGGACGTGGTGGCGGGGGCCCTGCAGGCGCCCGGCACCACCGAGGCGTCCGACACGGCAGGTGCCGCCGGGGCGCACCCGGCGGCCGCCTGAGCCGAGGGGCCCTGGCTGCCGAGGCACCTGGGCCGGGTCGGCCGCCGCCCGCGGTTGAGCCGGCTCAGGTGTCCAGCAGCCGGGCCCCCGCCCGGCGGGCCAGCACCAGGGCGTCGTCGAGGTCTCCCGCGGTCAGCGCCACGGTCGCACCCTCGTAGAGCAGGTGCAGCTGCGCGCCGAGCGTCGGCGGGTCGTCGTACCCCGCCTCCTCGACGAGCGCCGTGAACAGCTGCCGCATCCACGCCTTCTCCGTGCGTACGACGGGCAGCGCGACGTGCTCGGTGCCGCCGAGCTCGGCGAACTCCTGGAGTCGCTGACCGTGCAGACGCTGACGGCCACGGTGTTCTTCGCGGTGGTGGCGACCCTGGACCACCACCTCGCCCCACCCGCCGACCCGCGGTTCTGGTCCTCGGTGCTCTGGGTGGTCGGGCTGTCCACGTTCGGCGGCTACGGCAGCTATCTCCTCGTGCTCCGACGCAGCGGTGCCACGCGGGTCAGCACCCTGCTGTTCCTGACCCCGCCGACGACCGCCGTGTGGGCGTTCCTCATGTTCGGCACGCGTCCCGGCCTGCTGGCCCTTCCCGGTGCGGCCGTGTGCGCGGTGGCGGTCCTGCTCGTCGTACAACGGGTCAGGTCGCAGGGCGCCGGGGCTCCCGCACCCCGGACACGGTGAGGGCGCCCAGCACGAACAGCAGCGCGATGCCGGCCGCGGCGGCCGGCCACCCGTCGTACTGGTAGGCCAGCCCGATCAGGGCCCCGAAGGTGCTGGAGCCGAGGTAGTAGGCCAGCAGGTACATCGCCGCGGCCTGGCCGCGGCGTCCCTCGGCGCGCGAGGACACCCAGGAGCTCGCCACCGAGTGGGTGGCGAAGAAGCCGAACGTGAACACCAGCAGCCCCACGGTGATGAACGCCAGCCGGTCCGGCAGCATGAGTGCCAGCCCGGCCAGGGAGGTGAGGATCCCCAGCAGGGCCAGGCGCCTGCGGCCGAACCGGTCCGAGAGCCGCCCGGCCAGCGGCGAGCTGAGCGTGCCGGCCAGGTAGGCCAGGAACAGCAGGGAGGTGACCGTCGTGCTCAGGCGCAGCGGCGAGCCCTCGAGCCGGAACGTGAGGTAGTTGTAGCAGGCGACGAACCCGCCCATCAGCAGGAACGCGAGCAGGCACAGCCGCGCGATGCCCGGGTCGCGGGCGAGCTCCCGCACCGCGTGCAGGTGCTCGCGGGGGCTGGATGCGACCGACCGCTGCCTGCCGGCCCGCGGGAGCATCCGCACGAAGGCGACCGAGGCGGCCAGGGCCACCGCACCCAGCAGGGCCACCCCGGCCCGCCACGAGCTGCTCTCCTCCACGAGGCCCGGGACCAGCCGTCCCATGATCCCGCCGAGGGTGTTGCCCGCCACGTAGACCCCGATCGCGGTGCCCAGCTCGGCCGGGTGCACCTCGTCGCCGAGGTGCGCAACCGCCACCGCGACGACCGCGGCCAGTGCCACGCCCACCAGGGCCCGGGCCACCAGCAGCAGCCAGAACACCGGCGCCGCGGCGACCACGAAGGTGCACAGGCACGCCGTCAGCAGTCCGACCCGCATCACCGGCACCCGCCCGAAGGACTCCGCGGCCGAGGACAGCGGGAGGATCGCCAGGGCCAGTGCGCCGGTGGACGCCGAGACGGTCAGGCTGGCAGCGGTCGGCCCGACGTCGAACGCGGCGCCGATGGCGGGCAGCAGGGCCTGGGTGGAGTACAGCATCCCGAACGCCGCCAGCGCCGCGAACAGCATGGCCAGGTTGAGCCGGCGCAGCTCGCGGCTCCCCGAGAGGAGCCCGCCGGCCGTCCGCCCGCCGGGAGTCACCCCGCCGGTCGTCCGCTTGCTGGTCATGACGGCCCAGGCTACGAGTGGCCCCGGCCCGCTACAACGAGAGGTGCCCGACCCGACACCCGAGCGGCCGGGCTGGGAGACTGGTCCGGTGAGCAGCGACCAGCCCGACTGGACCGAGCCGGGCGCCTACCCGGTCGCCGACGGCATCCACCGCATCCCGTTGCCGTTGCCGATGGACGGGCTGCGCGCGGTCAACGTCTACTCGATCGAGACCGAGGAGGGACTCACCCTCATCGACGGGGGCTGGGCGCTGCAGGAGTCCCGCTCGCAGCTCGACCGGTCGCTGGCCAGCATCGGTCACCGGGTGCGGGACGTCACCCGGTTCCTGGTGACGCACGCGCACCGTGACCACTACACGCAGGCGGTCGCCGTACGCCGCGAGGTCGGGTCGCACGTGAGCCTCGGCATCGGGGAGCGCGCCACGCTCGAGATGATCCTCGACCCGGACGTGGAGCACGACACCTTCCCGCGGCTGCTGGACCGGGCCGGCGCCCACCGGACGGCCCGCTCGTGGGAGGCCCACCGCCTCACCGAGGACGGGCCGACGCCCTCGATGTGGGAGCTCCCCGACGCGTGGCTGGAGGGCGACCACCGGCTCGGCGTCGGCACCCGGACGATCGACGCCGTCTCGACACCCGGGCACACCCGGGGGCACTTCGTCTTCGCGGACCTGGAGGCGGGGCTGCTGTTCGCGGGCGACCACGTGCTGCCCTCCATCACGCCGTCCATCGGCTTCGAGCTCGCGGCGGCCACCCACCCGCTCGGTGACTTCCTCGCCTCGCTGGCCAAGGTCCGGGCGATGCCGGACCTACGGCTGCTGCCCGCGCACGGGCCGGTCACCGCGTCGGTCCACGACCGCGTGGACGAGCTGGTCGCCCACCACGAGGAGCGGCTGCGGCTGTGCCTGGAGTCCGTGCGGGCCGGCCGGCGGACCGCGTACGACGTCGCCACCGACCTGCCCTGGACGCGGCGCGCGCGCCGGCTCGTGGACCTCGACGTGTTCAACACGGCTCTCGCGTCGATGGAGACGCTCGCGCACCTGGAGCTGCTGGCGGCCCAGGGCCGGGTCACGCGCAGCGAGGTCGACGGGGTCCTGGTCTTCGCGCCGGTCCCCCAGTAGCCGCCTGGCTGCCGACGTGCCGGAGAACAGGAGGCTCTCGCTCCGGGGCCACGTTGGGCCGGTTTCACGGGAGAGTCTCCTGTCCTTCGGCACGCCTGGCGGCCCGGGCGGCGTCGACCCGGCGGGTCTGGCGGAGAACGCTCAGCCGCGCCGCATCGGCACGTGCGGGATGCCGTCCTCGACGAACTCCGCACCGGCTTGCGCGTAGCCGTAGCCGGCGTACCAGGGTGCGAGCGGTGACTGGGCGTCCAGGGTGGACGGGCGGTCGCCGATGACCTGCAGAGCCGCCCGCATCAACAGTCCGGAGATCCCGCGTCCCCGGTGCGACCGGGCGACCACGACCCGGCCGATCTTCAGCTGCTCGCCGTCCTCGAGCACCCTCAGATAGCCGACCGGGGCGTCCGGAGGGCCGACCCAGACGTGCCTCGTCCCGGGCTCCAGGTCGCGCCCGTCGAGCTCCTGGTAGGGGCACTGCTGCTCCACCACGAACACCGACACCCGCAGCTGCCAGAGGAGATAGGCGGTGCGGGCGTCGAGCTCGTCGAACGCCTCGACGTGGACGTCACCCTCGACGTCGGAGGGGGTCACGCCAGGGGAACGACATCCGGTGCCCCCAGGCGTGCCGCGTCGGCGGTCTGGTCGTCCGGCATCTCCTGGCTCTCCCGCTCCGCCGCGACCCGCTGCAGGTAGTGCTCGACCTCCCGGTCGCGCTGCTCGTCGCTCCAACCCAGGGCACCGGCCATCAGCACCGCAGTGTCCTGCGCCGAGGCCGTGCCGCGGTGGAAGGTCTCGATCGAGATGCGGGTGCGCCGGGTCAGCACGTCGTCGAGGTGTCGTGCGCCCTCGTGGGTCACCGCGTAGACGACCTCAGCCCGCAGGTAGTCGTCGGTGCCCTCCAGCGGCTCGCCGAGGGTGCGGTCCTCGGCGACCAGCTCGAGGATCTCCTCGACCAGCGTCCCGTAGCGCTGCAGCAGGTGCTCGATCCGCACCAGGTGCAGGCCGCTGCTCGCCGACAGCCGGTGCCGCGAGTTCCACAACGCCGCGTAGCCCTCGGCACCGAGCAGGGGCACGTCCTTGGTGGTCGACTGGGGGACCCGGCGGTCCATGGACCGCTCCAGGCCGTGCACGGCCTCGTCCACGGCGTCCTTGGCCATCACGCGGTACGTCGTGTACTTGCCACCGGCCACCACCACCAGGCCGGGCACCGTGTGGGCGACGGCGTGCTCGCGGGACAGCTTCGAGGTGGCCTCGGTCTCGCCCTTCAGCAGCGGGCGCAGGCCGGCGTAGACCCCTTCGACGTCCCCCCGGGTCAGCGGGATCTCCAGGACCTCGTTGACGTGCTGGAGCAGGTAGTCGATGTCGTTGGAGCTCGCGGCCGGGTGCGCCTTGTCCAGCTCCCAGTCCGTGTCGGTGGTGCCGACGATCCAGTGGTGTCCCCACGGGATGACGAACAGCACCGACTTCTCGGTGCGCAGGATGAGCCCGGAGTCCGAACGGATCCGGTCCCTCGGGACCACGAGGTGGATGCCCTTGGACGCCCGCACGTGGAACTGGCCGCGCTCACCGACCAGCGACTGGGTGTCGTCGGTCCACACGCCCGTCGAGTTCACCACCTGCCGGGCCTGCACGTTGATGGTGCGCCCGCTCTCCAGGTCCTGTACGACGGCGCCGCAGACCCGCTCGCCCTCCTTGAGGAACTCCACCACCCGGGCGCGGCTGGCCACGTGCGCGCCGTAGGCGGCCGCCGTGCGGGCGATGAACATCGTGTGCCGGGCGTCGTCGACCTGCGCGTCGTAGTACTGCAGCGCACCGATCAGCGAGTCCTTGCGCATCCCCGGCACGATCTGCAGCGCCTTGCGACGCGACAGGTGCCGGTGGTGCGGCACCCCGCGCGCGGTGCCCGAGAGCAGGCCGAGCGAGTCGTAGAGCGCCACGCCGGCGCCGGCGTACAGCCGCTCCCAGACCCGCCCGTGCAGCGGGTAGACGAACGGGACCGGGCGGACCAGGTGCGGGGCCAGCTTCTGGATCAGCAGGCCGCGCTCCTGCAGGGCCTCGGCCACCAGGCGGAAGTCCAGCATCTCCAGGTAGCGCAGGCCACCGTGGATCAGCTTGCTGGACCGGCTCGAGGTCCCCGACGCGAAGTCACGGGCCTCGACCAGGCCGACCTCCAGGCCGCGGGTGGCGGCGTCGAGGGCGGCCCCGGACCCCACGACGCCGGCACCGACGACGAGGACGTCGAGCTGCTGGGACTCCATCGCGTCGAGTGCTGCTTCACGTTGCTGCGGCGACAAGGCCACGGACTTCATGTTGTTCCTCCGGTCGTGGGTTGGGACGGGGCCAGGCTACGACTCAGTCCACATCCACCCAGTCCAGCGTCTTGTTGACCGCCTTCTTCCACTTGGCGAAGCCGGTCTCACGCTGCTTGTCGTCCCAGGCCGGCTCCCACCGCTTGGCCTCGTTCCAGTTCTCGCGCAGCTCGTCGGTGTCCTTCCAGAAGCCGACGGCCAGCCCGGCGGCGTACGCCGCACCGAGGGCGGTCGTCTCGGCGACCACCGGCCGGCTCACGGACACGCCCAGCACGTCTGCCTGGATCTGCATGCACAGCTCGTTGGCGGTGACCCCGCCGTCGACCTTGAGCACCTCCAGCTTGACCCCGGAGTCCTTCTCCATGGCCTCGGCGACGTCCCGGCTCTGCCAGCAGATGCTCTCCAGGGTGGCCCGCGCGAGGTGGGACTTGGTGTTGAAGCGGGACAGCCCGACGATCACGCCGCGGGCGTCGGACCGCCAGTACGGCGCGAAGAGCCCCGAGAACGCGGGCACGAAGTACATGTCGCCGTTGTCCTCGACCTCACGGGCCAGCGTCTCGGACTCCGAGGCGTCGGCGATGATGCCCAGCTGGTCACGCAGCCACTGCACCGCCGAGCCGGTCACCGCGATCGAGCCCTCGAGGCAGTAGACGGTGTCCTCGTCGCCGAACTTGTAGCCGACGGTGGTCAGCAGTCCCGACTTCGAGCGGACGATCTCGGTGCCCGTGTTCAGCAGCATGAAGTTGCCGGTGCCGTAGGTGTTCTTCGCCTCACCCGGCGCGAAGCAGACCTGGCCCACCGTGGCCGCCTGCTGGTCGCCGAGGATCCCGGTCAGCGGCACCTCCCCGCCGAGCGGTCCGTCCGCGAGGGTCTTGCCGTAGCCGTCGGCGAAGGAGGACGGCTTGATCTCCGGCAGCATCGCCCGCGGGATGTCGAAGATCTCGAGCAGCTCGTCGTCCCACTGCAGCGTCTCCAGGTCCATCAGCATGGTGCGGGAGGCGTTGGTCGGCTCGGTGATGTGCACGCCTCCGTCCTTGCCGCCGGTCAGGTGCCAGACCACCCAGGAGTCGGTGTTGCCGAACACGGCGTCGCCCTTCTCCGCCGCCTCCCGGACCCCGTCGACGTTGTCGAGGATCCACTTGATCTTGCCGCCGGAGAAGTACGTCGCCGGTGGGATGCCCGCCTTGTGCTTGATCGTGTCGGCGTGCCCGTCCCGCTCGAGCTTGGAGGCGATCTTGTCGGTGCGGGTGTCCTGCCAGACGATCGCGTTGTAGTAGGGCTCGCCGGTCTTCTTGTTCCACACGACGGTCGTCTCGCGCTGGTTCGTGATGCCGAGCGCGACGAGGTCGGTGTGCGTCAGGCCGGCGTTCTCCAGACCCTTGGAGATGACCTCCTTGGTGTTCTCCCAGATCTCCACCGGGTTGTGCTCCACCCAGCCGGACTGGGGAAGGATCTGCTCGTGCTCGACCTGGTGACGTGCGACCTCGTTGCCGCCGTGGTCGAAGATCATGAAGCGGGTGCTGGTGGTGCCCTGGTCGACTGCGCCGACGTAGTCCGGCATGGGGTTGGCTCCTCGAGTTTCGGTGTCGTCTGCTGCGGGTCAGGTGCTGCGGGTGCTGCTCGACTCAGGCGAGCCGGTCGTGGGCCGCGTCGTGCTCGGGCTCGCCGACCGTGGGGTCGCCGTACTCCTCGCTCTCGTCCTTGGGCAGGTTGCTCTCGATGAGCAGCTTGAACAGGCCACCGCCGACCAGGCCGCCGAGCAGCGGCCCGACGATCGGCACCCAGAAGTAGAGATAGCCGTTCTGGTCCTCGAGCGTGTTGCCGTAGCCGGTGAGCATGGTCGCGAGCCGGGGCCCGAAGTCCCTCGCCGGGTTGATGGCGTAGCCCGCGTTCACACCCCAGGCCATCCCGATCGCGACGACGAGCAGACCGATCACCACCGGGCCGAAGTTGGCCAGCGGGGGGTTGTTGTTGGCCGTGGTCAGCGCGAAGACCACGAACACCAGGATCGCGGTGCCGACCACCTGGTCGAAGAACGCGTTCGTGACGCTGACCTCGTAGGCGCCGTTGCCGGGCAGCGTGGAGAAGATGCCCTGGGTGGCGATGGTGTGCTTCGGGTCGACGGAGTTGATCAGGTCCGAGTAGGTGAACCGGACGATGAGGGCGCCGGCGAACGCGCCGACCAGCTGCGCCAGCATGTACGGCGCCACCTTGCCCCACGAGAAGCCCTTGAACGCGGCCAGCGCCAGCGTCACGGCGGGGTTGATGTGCGCTCCGCTCAGCCGGGCGGCCGTGTAGACGCCGAGGGTCACCCCGATGCCCCAGGCCCAGGTGATGGCGTCGTGTCCCCCGGCCGGCGCGTCGGTGCCGGAGGTGGTGACCACCTGCGCCACGACCGCGGTCCCGAACAGGATGAGGATCATGGTGCCGGCGAACTCTGCACACAGCTCGCCGACGAGGTTGTTGCGCAAGATACGTCTCCTGTCCGGGGGAAGAGTTGGCGTTGTCCGGCTCCGTTATGCCATACCTCTGTGCTTTGCGCCACACCCGGGGCTCGCTGATCGGAGGATGTCGAGGAGGTCCTCTGACCGGGCCGGACCCCGGTTGGGCTGCGGGTGTAGGGTCTCGGCGAACGACAGGGGAGCGCCGCCGGGCGCTGAGAGTGCGGGACTCGCCGCAGACCCTCGAACCTGATTCGGTTAGCACCGACGAAGGAAGTCGAGTCTCGACCGCTTCACAGCGGTCCCCTCCCAGAGCCAACGGGAGACGACCATGCCACATCCACGATTCCTGACCGCCCACCTCCGTGCGGCCGTCATCGCCGCGCTCGCCCTGTGCCTGCTGGCCTCCTGCTCTCTCGGTGGTGGCGAGGAGTCGACCACCGCGGCCGACAAGACCGTGGTCGTCGCCACGCACGACTCGTGGGCGATGTCGGCTGACGTGATGCGCCGGTTCACGAAGCAGACCGGCTACAGCGTCAAGATCGAGCCGAACGGAGACGCCGGCCAGCTGACCAACAAGCTGGTGCTCACCAAGCAGTCACCGATCGCCGACGCGGCCTACGGCATCGACAACACCTTCGCCTCGCGTGCCGTCGACCAGGGAGTGCTGGCCGCCTACACACCCGAGGACCAGGCGGCGTCCGCCTCCGACTACGCGCTCGAGGACCCTGCCGAGGCCGCGCGGCTGACCCCCATCGACTTCGGTGACGTCTGCGTCAACGTCGACGACGTCTGGTTCGCCCGGCACCACCTCGCGCCGCCGCGGAACCTCGGCGACCTGGTCCGACCCGCCTACCGCGACCTGTTCGTCACCCCCGGTGCGAGCAGCAGCTCCCCGGGCCTCGCGTTCCTCCTCGCCACCATCGCGAAGTACGGCGACGGCTGGCCGGGCTACTGGAAGAAGCTGATGGCCAACGGCACGAAGCTGACCTCGGGCTGGTCGGACGCCTACGAGGTGGACTTCACCGCCGGTGGCGGCCACGGCGACCGGCCGCTGGTGGTGTCCTACGACTCGTCGCCGCCGTTCACCATCCCCAAGGGAGCTCGCCGGCCCACCACCAGCGCCCTCCTGAACACCTGCTTCCGGCAGGTGGAGTACGCCGGCGTGCTGGCCGGCGCGAGCAACCCCGCAGGCGCGAAGGCGTTCGTCCACTTCATGACCCAGCGGGCGTTCCAGCGCGCGCTGCCCGAGAACATGTACGTCTTCCCCGTCGACCGGCAGGCCCCCCTGCCGCCTGACTGGGCGAAGTTCGCCCGGACGCCGTCGAAGCCGTTCACGCTCCCACCGGCCGAGATCGCCAAGAACCGCGACGTCTGGCTGCGCGAGTGGCGGAACGTCACCAGCCGATGAGCCGTCGCTCGAGCGCGCGCAGGCTGGCAGGCGTCGGCGCGCTCGCGGCCGCCCCGCTCGCGGTCCTCGCGGTGTTCTTCGTGCTGCCGGTGGCCGGGATGGTGGGCCGTGGGTTCTTCACCTCCGGGTCCTTCGACCCGGTCGGGGTCCTGGAGATCCTCGGCCGGTCACGGGTGCACCGGGTGCTGTGGTTCACGCTGTGGTCCTCGACGGTCGCGACCGCATGCACCCTCGCGCTGGGGCTGCCGGTGACGTTCGTGCTGCACCGGCTCAGGTTCCGCGGCCGCGGCGTGGTGCGGATGCTGGTGCTGGTGCCGTTCGTGATGCCCACGGTCGTCGTCGGGGTCGCGTTCCGGACGCTGATCGCGTCCTCGGGCCCGCTGGGGGCCCTGCGGCTCGACGGCACCCCGGTCGCGATCCTGGCCGCGATGGTGTTCTTCAACCTGGCGGTGGTCGTGCGGACCGTGGGGGCGCTGTGGGAGGGGCTGGACCGGCGCCGCGAGGAGGCCGCCGCGGCGCTCGGCGCCTCACCCCTGCAGGTGCTGCGGACGGTGACGCTGCCCGCGCTGATGCCGGGGGTGGTGTCGGCGGCCAGCGTGGTGTTCCTGTTCTGCGCCTCCTCGTTCGGGGTGGTGCTGACCCTCGGTGGGCTGCGCTACTCCACGGTCGAGACCGAGATCTACCTGCTCACCACCCAGTTCCTCGACCTCCGCGCCGCCTCCGCCCTCTCGGTCCTCCAGCTGGTCGTGGTGTGCGCGCTCCTGTACGTCGCCGGCCGGACCCGGGGCACCGGACAGGCGCTGGACCGGGCCGGACACCGGGAGACGACCCGGGCCCCGCGAGCCGGCGACGCGCCGGTGCTGCTCGTCACCGGGCTGGTGCTGGCCCTCGTCGTCGCCCCGCTCGGGACCCTCGTCGCGAGGTCGCTGCACGTCGACGGGAGCTGGAGCCTGGACAGCTACCGGGCGCTGGCCACCCGGGGCGAGGGCGGCGCGCTGCTGGTCCCGGTCTCCCAGGCACTGGCGAACTCCTGGCGGGTGGCCGTCGACGCGACGCTGCTGGCCATGGTGCTCGGGGTCCTCGTCGCGGTCGTGGTGTCCCAGCGCCCGCGCGCCCGGGTCGAGCGTCGCGCCCTGGCGGTGCTGGACGCCGTGTTCATGCTGCCGCTGGGCGTGTCGGCGGTGACCCTCGGCTTCGGCTTCCTGATCACCTTGGACCGTCCGCCGCTGGACCTGCGCAGCTCCGTGCTGCTGGTGCCGATCGCCCAGGCGATGGTGGCGCTGCCGCTCGTGGTCCGCACCCTGGCGCCGGTGCTCCGCTCGGTGGACCCCCGGCAGCGGCAGGCGGCCGCCTCGCTGGGTGCCTCGCCGCTGCGGGTGCTGGCCACCGTCGACCTGCCGGCGCTGTGGCGGCCGCTGCTCGCGGCGACCGGCTTCGCGTTCGCGGTGTCGCTCGGCGAGTTCGGGGCGACGAGCTTCCTGGCCCGCCCGGAGCGCCCCACGCTCCCGGTGGTGATCTACCAGCTCGTGTCGAGGCCCGGTGAGCAGAACTTCGGCATGGCGATGGCCGCGTCCGTCGTGCTGGGGCTGCTGACGGTGGGCGTGATGAGTCTCGTGGAGCGCGCGCGGCTCGGCTCGCTCGGCACGTTCTGAGCCGGGGGGCGGTCTGGAGATGCTGGCGGTCCGGGAGCTGACGGTCCGGTTCGACGACGCCGACGCCCCGGCGGTCGACCGGGTCAGCCTCGACCTGCCCACGGGCAAGGTGCTGGCGGTCCTCGGGCCGTCCGGCTCGGGCAAGTCGACGCTGCTGCGGGCGGTGGCCGGGCTGGAACGGCTGCGGTCGGGAACGGTGTGCTACGACGAACAGGACCTGACCGCCGTACCCACCCACCGGCGGGGCTTCGCGCTGATGTTCCAGGACGGCCAGCTGTTCCCGCACCACACGGTCGCGGGCAACGTGGGATACGCCCTGCGGCTGCGGGGGATCCGGTCGGGGGCGGCTGCCGGGCGTGTCGAGGAGCTCCTCGACCTGGTCGGGCTCCCGGGCTTCGGTCCACGCCGCACCACCAGCCTGTCCGGCGGCGAGCGCCAACGGGTGGCGCTGGCCCGGGCGCTGGCGGTGGAGCCGCGGCTGCTGCTGCTCGACGAGCCGCTGTCCGCACTCGACCGGGGGCTCCGCGAGCGGCTCGCCCACGACCTGAGGGAGATCCTGGTCGCGGCCGGCACCACGGCGCTGCTGGTGACCCATGACCAGGAGGAGGCGTTCGCGGTCGCGGACCGGATGGCGCTGATGCGGGCGGGACGCCTGGTCCAGGAGGGCACCGTGGACGAGGTGTGGCGGGCCCCGGTGGACCCCGAGGCGGCGCGGTTCCTGGGCTATGCGACCGTGCTGGAGGGCCACGCGGCACATCGGCTGCTCTCGGAGGCGGGTGTCGGTCGGAACGACCGGGAGGAGGACCCGGTGCTGGCGATGCGGAGGTCCGCGCTGCGGGTGGCACCGGGGGGCTCCCTGCGGGGCCGGGTGCTCATGGCCCGCCTCACCCCGGACGCGGTCCGGCTGACGGTGGCGGTCGACGGGGTGGGGGAGGTGCACGCCGTGGGCGATCTCGACGCCGACGTGCCGACGGTCGGGAGCGACGTACACCTGGTGCTCGACCTCACGCGGGCCGCACGTCTCCTCGGCTCGGGAAGCGGGGGTGGGACACCTTAGACTGTCCCGGGTGAGACAACGCCCCTATGCCCTCCTCGTCGGCGTCGCCGTCGTCATGGGCGTCGCCGCGATCCTCACCAGTCTGGCCCTCGGTGAGGGACTCAAGGACCCCGACGGCTCGCTCGGCCCGTCCTGGTTCCGGCTGCCGATGATGCTGCTCGGTGCCTTCGTGGTCGACGTTCTCCCGCGCTCGCTGTGGCGGGCCCGCAGGAGCCCGCTCACGTTCGGGAGCCAGGTCCGGCGCATCATCCGCGAGCACTGGACGCGCCCGCGGATCACGCTGGTCGTCGTCGGCCTGGTCACCTTCTACGTGACCTACGTCAGCTACCGGAACCTCAAGAACTTCCTGCCCCAGGTCAACCACACGCTGCACGACGCCCAGCTGCACGCCATCGACAAGGCGCTGATGTTCGGTCACGAGCCGGCGGTGCTGCTCCACCAGCTGCTGGGCGAGACCTACTCCGCGCACGTGCTCGCCTTCGTCTACCTGCTCTTCCTGCCCATCTCCCCGCTGTCCCTGATCGTCTACCTGGTCTGGGCCCGCGACGTGAGCATCGGCTACTGGTACGCCACGGCCCAGTGCCTGGCGTGGGCACTCGGCACGGTCAGCTACTACCTGCTGCCCACCCTGGGCCCGAACTTCGCCTACGTCTGGCTCTACAAGGACCTCGACCAGACGAGCGTCGCCGCGATGCAGGAGTCGCTCTACTACTCCCGCGGCGAGGTGCGGTTCAACCCGCTGCACACCGACTCCATCCAGAGTGTGGCCGGCTTCGCCTCACTGCACGTGGGGATCGTCCTGACCCTGACGCTGGTCACCCACTTCACCGTGCGGCACGCCTGGATCCGCCGGAGCACCTGGCTGTACTTCGCCCTCACCGTCGTGTCGACGCTGTACTTCGGGTGGCACTACATCGCCGACGACGTCGCCGGTGCGGCGATCGCCGTCGTGTCGGTGTGGCTCGGCGGCCGGGCCACCGGGCACACGTTCGACCGCCACTGGCTGCGCCCGCGACACGGTACGTCGGGACCGGACATGACCGAGGAAGGCCGCGACGCCTCGCAGGAACCTGCGACCCGCTGACCCGGCGCGTCTGCAGGGCCGGAACCCGTCGACCCGGCGCGTCTGCAGGGCCGGAACGACGGCGAAACTTACACGGATGTAGTTTGTCAAGGCGACACACCGTGTCACCAAAGGTTTCTTTGGTGTTCCCGTGACGACTGTGACTGATGAGCACTAGCGTGCCTGAGGAGTCGGACAGGGCCCCTTCCACCGGGAGCCTCGGGCCGAGGGGACGCGGCTCGACGTGACCCGCACCGACAGCTCGACATGACCGCCACGAGCACAGGGAAGGGCCGAATGCCGGGTACTCGTCGCGCGGCTCCGCTGCTTGCCGCGCTGCTGCTCTGCGCGGTCTGTGAGCTGTCGTCGCCGCCGCTCGCGGTCGCGGACCCGTCGCCGCCCACGCCCCAGACCCAGGGCGGCCGGGCGTTCCCGAGCCGGGCCCAGGTCGACGACGCACGGGCCCGAGCCGTCCGCAAGGCGGAGGACGTCAGCGCGATCTCCACCCGGCTGCTGCTCGCCGACCAGCGCCTGGAGGCTGCGGACGTGCGGGCAGAGCAGGCCTCCGAGGCCTACAACGGGGCGATGTGGAGGCTGCAGCAGGCTCGGGTCGCCTACCGTGCCGCACGGAGGGTCGCCGACCGCGCCCGTCGTACGGTGGCGGTCCAGCGTGACCGGATGGGGGCGCTGGTCGCCCAGTCCTACCAGAACGGCGGCGACCTCTCGGCGCTGACCGCGATGGTCGGCGCGAAGGGGGCCGACGGGGTCCTCGACCAGTACGCCGCCTTCCAGGGCGCCTCCACCTCGTTGCAGGCCGACTACCAGCGCTACGCAGCGACCGACTCGCTGGCCGGGGTGTTCGAGAGCCAGGCCCGAGCGGCCAGGGCCAGGCAGGAGCGGATGGCCGCCGCTGCCCGGGCGGCCCAGTCGGCCGCAGCCGCGGCCGCGCAGGCGGCCCAGGGCGAGGCGTCGGCGGTTGCGGCCGAGAAGACCACCCTGCTCGGCCAGCTGGCCCGGGCTCAGCACATCTCCGTGGCGCTCGCCGGCCAGCGAGAGGCTGCGCTGGCACAGATCGCTCGCCGGCGAGCCGAGCAGCGGGCCCGGCGAGCCGCGCTGGAGGCCGCCCAGGAGAAGGCTGCCCGGGAGAAGGCCGCCCGGGAGAAGGCTGCGCAGGGGAAGGCTGCGCAGGGGAAGGCGGGGCACGCCGAGGCACGCCGGAGGCACGATGGCGGCAAGCGGGCCGTCGGTGCCGGCCACGCCCCGTCCAGCCACTCCCCGGGCTCGTCGCCGGCACCCGCGGCGGCTCCGGCACCCACGGTGGCACCCACGGCGTCGCCCGCACCCGCCGCGGCACCGAGGCCGACGCGCGACCCCGTCCCAGGTCCCACCCCGGCTCCCGTCCCAGCGCCCACGCCCGCGGGTGGAGCGCAACAGGCCATCCGGTTCGCGGAGGCACAGCTCGGTGAGCCCTACCAGTGGGGGGCCGCGGGACCCGGGTCGTGGGACTGCTCGGGCCTCACCATGGGCGCCTGGGGATCGGCGGGGGTCTCGCTGCCGCACTACTCGGTCGCCCAGTACTCCTCCGGGGTGCCGATCTCGGTGACGGACCTGCAGCCCGGGGACCTGGTGTTCTGGAGCTCCAACGGCAGGCCGAGCGGCATCCACCACGTCGCGCTCTACATCGGCGGTGGGCAGATCATCCACGCGCCGCGGACCGGTCGCCCGGTGGAGATCGACGACCTGTACTACTGGATACCGCCGACCTTCTTCGTGCGGGTCTGACGTCTTGCGGGTCCCGCCGTCTCCCGGCCGCGGTCCGGGGCGGTCAGTTCGGGGTGGTCACTCCGGGACGGTCAGTGTGCCGCGGTCTCGTCGACGGCCCGCTTGAAGGAGGCGGTGACCTCGGCCTCCGCCTCGTGCCGCCCCACCCAGTTCGCGCCCTCGACGGACTTGCCCGGCTCGAGCTCCTTGTAGACCTCGAAGAAGTGCTGGATCTCCAGCCGGTCGAACTTCGACACGTGGTTGATGTCGCGCAGGTGCTCCAGGCGAGGGTCGTGTGCCGGCACGCACAGGACCTTGTCGTCGCCGCCGGACTCGTCGGTCATCCGGAACATCCCGATGGCCCGGCACTTGATGAGACACCCCGGGAACGTCGGCTCCTGGAGAAGCACCAGCGCGTCCAGCGGGTCGCCGTCCAGCCCCAGGGTGTCCTCGATGAACCCGTAGTCGGCTGGATACTGCGTGGAGGTGAACAAGGTGCGGTCCAGACGGATGCGACCTGAGTCGTGGTCCACCTCGTACTTGTTGCGCTGTCCCTTGGGGATCTCTACCAGTACGTCGAACTCCACTGTTCCTCCGATTCAGGGCCGTCGGCGGCCTGCCCGCACCGGGTTCGCACCGGCGCTTCGGCTAGTCTCCCGCACAACGACACCTTATGTGGACCAGGAGGCTCGACGTGCGCCCAGGTGACGCGGGCGACGTCCCCCCGCACACCACGAAGGACGCTCAGGAGCCCTCGGGACCCGCGCCGGACCCGGCCGAGGAGAACGCCTCCCAGTCGACACCCGAGCCAGACACCCGAGCCGACACCCGAGCCGACACCCGAGCCGACCCGTCGTCGCGACGGCCGGTGGCTGCGTCGTACGACGGCGGGGCTGGTGGTCCTGGTGCTCGTGGCGGCCGCCGTGACCTACCGGCTCGACCTGGGGGCCCGGTGGTTCGGCAACGACTTCCCCTCCCCGGTGAGCGAGCCGGCGGAGGTGCGCCCCCCCGCCGGCCTCGCGCTCCCGGGCCTCCCGTCGGTGGCCCCGGTCGCCGGCACCACGCCCGGAGGTGCCGTGAGCGGAGCCGCGGTGCGGCGGGCCGTCGCACCGTTCCTGGGCTCGCCGAAGCTCGGTCGCCACGTCGTCGTGGACGTGGCGCGGCTGTCCGACGGCCGGGTCGTCTACCGGCACGGGAGCGGGCCGGTCACGCCGGCGTCGACGATGAAGCTGCTGACCGCCGTCGCCGCCCTGCGGGCCCTCGGCCCCGGCCATCGCTTCACGACCTCGGTGGTCAGCACGCGCCGGTCCGGGCGGATCGTGCTGGTCGGGGGTGGCGACCCGCTCCTGGCGCGCGGGCGGGCTCCCCAGGGCACCTACCCCGCGCGGGCGGACCTGGTGGGCCTGGCCCGCGCCACCGCCACCGCCCTGCGGAAGGCCGGTCGGCACCGGGCCCGGCTGGGCTACGACACCTCCCTGTTCAGCGGACCGGCGGTCAACCCGCACTGGGAGCCGTCCTACGTGCCCGACAACGTGGTCAGCCCCATCTCGGCACTGTGGGTCGACGAGGGGCGTGAGCGCAGTGGCCTCTCCCAGCGCGCCCCCGCACCGGGAGCCGCGGCGGCGGACGTGTTCGCGCACGCGCTGGAGAAGCAGCACATCACGGTCGTGGGCACGCCCACCCCCGCCGTGGCGCCGCCGGCCTCGACCGGCGGCCGGACCATCGCCGAGGTGCACAGCGCCCCGCTCGCCGAGGTGGTGCAGCACGTCCTGGAGGTCAGCGACAACGAGGGCGCCGAGGTGCTGGCCCGTCAGGTCGCGGTCGCCCGGGGCGAGCCGGCCTCCTTCGCCGGGGCCGTGCGCGCGGTCCGCGCGGAGCTGCGAGGCCTCGGGATCAGCCTGCACGGCGCCCGGATGTACGACGGGAGCGGCCTGTCGCGCCAGGACCGGCTGGCGCCGACGACCCTCCTCGCCGTCATCGGCACAGCGGCCGACGACCGGCACCCGGACCTGCGCAGCGCCGTCGCGAACCTTCCGGTGGCGGGCTTCACCGGATCCCTGGCCCACCGGTTCACGACCGGCAGCCGGGCGGGGCTCGGGACCGTGCGAGCCAAGACCGGGACGCTGACCGGCGTGCACGCCCTGGCGGGCATCGCCACCTCGAAGGACGGAGTGGTGATGAGCTTCGTGGCCGTCGCGGACCGGGTCAAGCCGGTCAACACCCTGGCCGCCCGCGCCCTGGTGGACCGGATGGCCGCCGCCCTGGGCGGCTGCACCTGCGCCGGCCGCTGACCCGGGGCTCGTCCCCGCCGGTCGGACCTGGCCCGCCCCCGTAAGGTCGGAGCATGCCAGCACCCGCCATGATCGACTGGGACCTCGCGGTCGCGACCGCCTCACGGGTGGCCGGTCCCGGTCCCCTCATCAGCCGGACCGACGCCGAGGCGACCGTCGCCGAGCTCCGCGCCGGAGCCAACCGCTCCACCTCGCTCGTGCGTGACTTCACCGGCCTGGAGGCTCAGGAGCGCACAGCTCCGGTGCTGGTCGTGGACCGCACCGGCTGGATCCAGGCGAACGCCGACGGCTTCGCCGAGGTGATCAGCCCGCTGATCGAGAAGCTCCGCGCGAAGCGGTCGCACAGCGGGTCGGCGGCCAGCGGGCTGACCGACGCGGTCGGGTCCAAGGTCACCGGCCTCGAGGTCGGGGGGCTGCTCGGCTTCATGTCCTCGAAGGTGCTGGGGCAGTTCGACCCGTTCTACTCCGGGCCCGCCGACGACCGGGCCGACATCCAGACGGAGAACGGGTTGGCCCGGCCGTCGGCAGGGCGGCTGCTGCTCGTGGCGCCGAACATCGTGCACGTCGAGAACGAGCTCGGTGTCGACCCCCGCGACTTCCGGCTGTGGGTGTGCCTGCACGAGGAGACCCACCGGGTCCAGTTCACCGCCGTCCCCTGGATGCGCGACCACATCCACGCCGAGATCGCTCAGATCGTCGGGGCGGTCGACCCCGACCCGTCGCGGCTCGCGGCGATGCTGGGCGAGGGTGTGCGCCGCATCGGCGAGGTGGTCCGTGGCGACGACGGGATCAGCCTTCTGGACGTGTTCAGCACCCCCGAGCAGCAGGAGGTGATGGACCGGCTGACCGGGGTGATGTCGCTGCTCGAGGGACACGCCGACGTGGTGATGGACGGGGTCGGCCCCACGGTCATCCCGAGCGTGGAGCGGATCCGCGCCCGGTTCAACCAGCGCCGCAAGGGTGCTGGCGCCTTCGACCGCGTGCTGCGCCGGCTGCTCGGCCTGGAGGCCAAGATGGCGCAGTACCGCGACGGTGCCGCCTTCGTCCGCGCCGTCGTCGACAAGGTCGGGATGAGTGACTTCAACGCCGTGTGGGCCGGCCCGCAGAACCTGCCGTCCAAGGACGAGATCACCGATCCGGCCGCGTGGGTGCGCCGCGTGCACGGCTGACCCCGGACGGCGGACCAGCCCGATGAGGCTCGACCCCGCGGTGGCTGCGGTCCGGCTCGCCGTACGCCGTGAGCTGGCCGACCTCCAGGACCAGCCGGTGCTGGTGGCCTGCTCCGGCGGTGCGGACTCCCTCGCGCTGGTGGCGGCGACCGTGTTCGAGGCACGCCGGCAGGCATGGCGCGTCGTCGGGGTCACCGTCGACCACGGCCTGCAGCCCGGGTCCGCGGACCGGGCACGCGAGGTGGTCCGGACGATGGGCCGCCTCGGCGTGGACGAGACGGCGTCGGCCCGTGTGCAGGTGACCGGGAGCGGTCAGGGACCTGAGGCAGCCGCCCGGGAGGCGCGCTACGCCGTGCTGGCCGAGATGGCCGCCCGCTTCGGTGCCCCGGTCGTGCTGCTCGGCCACACCCTCGACGACCAGGCGGAGACCGTCCTGCTCGGCCTGACCCGGGGTTCGGGCGGCCGGGCCCTGGCCGGCATGCGTCGCCGGTTCGAGGTCTACCGGCGGCCGCTGCTCGAGGTCTCCCGGGCCCAGACCGAGGCCGCCTGCCGCGCCCAGGACGTCGAGTTCTGGACCGACCCGCACAACTGCGACCCCCGCTACACCCGCTCGCGGGTCCGGCACCGCGTCCTGCCGGTCCTCGAGGCCGAGCTCGGTCCGGGGATCACGGCCTCGCTGGCCCGCACCGCCGAGCAGCTCCGCGAGGACGCGGAGGCGCTCGACGAGCTGTCGGTCGCGGCCGCCCCCTCGGTGCGCGGTGCCCGGGGCGGGCTCGACGTGGTGCTGCTCGGCCGGCTGCCCACCGCCGTACGACGTCGGGTGCTCAGGCTGGCGGCGGTCGACGCCGGCAGCCCACCGGCCCAGCTGTTCCGCTCCCACGTGCTGGCTCTCGACGAGCTGGTCACCGGCTGGCGCGGGCAGCGGTGCGTGGACCTGCCGGGGCACGTGAGCGGGGTGCGCGTCGAGGGGGAGCTGCACCTGCGACGCAGCCCACCCGAGCCCCCGCCCGACCGCTCGGGCCGGCCCCCGACCGGGCAGGCCCCTGTGGCAGGCTGACGGCCATGGACGAAGCCGACGTCGAGGGCGACCTGGTCGACATCCTCTTCAGCGAGGAGCAGCTCCAGGACCGGCTGTGCGAGCTCGCCGCCGAGATCGAGAAGGACTACGAGGGCAAGGACATCCTGCTGGTCGGGGTGCTGCGGGGAGCCGTGATGGTGATGGCCGACCTCGCCCGGCACTTCCACAGGCACGTGGAGATGGACTGGATGGCGATCTCGTCCTACGGCTCGGGCACCAAGTCCTCGGGTGTGGTGCGGATCCTCAAGGACCTCGACACGGACATCAGCAACCGGCACGTCCTGGTGGTCGAGGACATCATCGACACCGGGCTGACGCTGTCCTGGCTGGTCTCGAACCTGACGTCCCGCGGACCGGCCTCGGTGGAGATCTGCACGTTGCTGCGCAAGCCGGAGGCGCTGCAGATGTCGGTCGCCGTCCGGTACGTCGGCTACGACATCCCCAACGAGTTCGTGGTCGGCTACGGCCTCGACTACGCCGAGCGCTACCGCAACCTGCGCTGCATCGGCACGCTGGCCCCGCACGTCTACACCTGAGGGCTACACCTCCGCCGGGGCGACCAGGCCCGGCACCGTCGCCGGGTCCAGGTTGCCGGCGAGCGCCTCCACCAGCGAGTCCAGGTCCCGGAACGCGGCGTCTCGCAGCGCCAGCCGAACCGCCTCGTCGTGGTCGGAGTCCGTCCTGGCGCTGAAGGTGGGCGCCCGGCTGCCTGCGCCCTGGTGGTAGATCAGGTCACCGTAGACGGCGCCCATCAGGAAGTGCGGGCTGAAGTGGTTGCTGCGGCGGAGCTTGCTGGCCCGGGCGCCGGCCTCCTGCACCGCGAGGGTGACGTTGTGGGCCACGTCGGCACCGCTGCCGACCATGAACTTCGCGCCCAGCTCATGCAGGGTCCGCTTCCGGATCGCCAGGCAGCAGGGGTGGATGAAGGCGGGCTTGCGGGGCAGCATCTCGTCACGCCAGACGCCGGCGACCAGCACGTCGTCGGTGAGCCGCCCGGTGAGGTTCTCGATCCAGCCGTCCCGGATCGGGAACGAGTCGGTGTCCAGGGTGATGATGAACTTGGTGCGGGGCCGCACCTGCCGCACGAGCTGGTCCAGGGAGGCGCCGTGGCGGACGTCGGTGCCCGGCTCGCTCGGCTCGAACCGGCGCACCTTGGGGTTGTTCTCGATCAGCTCGCGGTGCTCGGGCAGCCAGGTGTTGTCCCACACCAGGACCTCGTAGGAGGAGCCGCGCGAGTGCCTCTCGATCTGCTTGAGGCACAGGTCGATCCAGGGGAACTCCCGCGCCTCGTCGGCGTTGAAGTCGCCCCACCGGCCGCGCCGGTCGAACCCGTTGACCACCAGGATGGCGGTGCGGGGGGGCTTGGGTCGCTTCGGCTCCCGGCTCGGGGCCGGGCTCGGCTGGCCGCCCTTGCGCGCGAGCCGGCGGCGTGCCTGGCCAGCCATCCGCCGCGCTCCGGCACCCAGACCTGTCGTGGACTGCACAGTGCGACACACTAGCCGAACCAGGGACTCCCGCCGGGGACCCCGGGCGCGTGCCCGCGACCCGGGCCGCCGAGCCGCATCGGCGCGTGACGGGGGACACTAGGGGAACGAAGAAGGTGGTCTCCTTCGTTGGAATCCGCGTGTACCGTCGATTTGTCGTCGGTTTGAGCTGGCAGGAGGTCGGGGCGGACGCCCCGGGTAATGGACGTTAAGCGTATCTTCCGCGGTCCGTGGGTGTGGATCGTCGTGGCTGTGGTGGGCGTGCTCCTCGCCCTCCAGTTCCTTGCGCCCAACGGCGGCTACAAGGAGATCAACACCTCGACGATGAGCACCTACATCTCGGACGGCACCGTGAAGACGGTCACCTTCGTGGACCGGGACCAGGTGATCCAGGCCGAGCTCGACAACGGCAAGAAGGTGACCGCCTCGTGGGTGCAGGGCCAGCAGCGCGGGCTGGTGGCCAAGGCCCAGGCGGGCGTCGCCAAGGGCGACATCGTCGACTACAACGTCAAGGTGGCCAAGCCGAGCCTGCTCGGCCAGATCCTCGCCACCCTGCTCCCCTTCATCATCATCGTGGTGCTGTTCCTGTTCCTGATGAACCAGGTGCAGGGCGGTGGCGGCAAGGTCATGCAGTTCGCCAAGTCCAAGGCCAAGCTGATCAGCAAGGACATGCCCAAGACCACCTTCGCGGACGTGGCCGGCGTCCAGGAGGCGATCGAGGAGCTCGGCGAGATCAAGGAGTTCCTCCAGGAGCCCGCCAAGTTCCAGGCGGTCGGCGCGAAGATCCCCAAGGGCGTGCTGCTCTACGGGCCTCCCGGCACCGGCAAGACCCTGCTGGCCCGTGCGGTCGCCGGTGAGGCCGGGGTGCCGTTCTACTCCATCTCCGGCTCGGACTTCGTGGAGATGTTCGTCGGCGTCGGCGCCTCCCGGGTGCGCGACCTGTTCGAGCAGGCCAAGGAGAACGCCCCCGCCATCGTGTTCATCGACGAGATCGACGCCGTCGGCCGGCACCGTGGCGCGGGCATGGGAGGCGGCCACGACGAGCGTGAGCAGACCCTCAACCAGCTGCTCGTGGAGATGGACGGCTTCGACGTCCGCGGCGGCGTCATCCTGATCGCCGCGACCAACCGCCCCGACATCCTCGACCCGGCGCTGCTGCGGCCCGGACGCTTCGACCGGCAGATCGGCGTCGACGCCCCCGACCTCGCCGGACGTCACAAGATCCTCCAGGTGCACTCGCGTGGCAAGCCGATGGCCACCGGCGTGGACCTGATGAGTGTCGCCCGCCGCACCCCCGGGTTCACCGGTGCGGACCTGGCGAACGTGCTCAACGAGGCGGCGCTGCTCACGGCCCGCAAGAACCTCAAGCTGGTCGACAACGAGGTGCTCGACGAGGCCATCGACCGGGTCATCGCCGGACCGCAGCGCAGCAGCCGGCTGATGAGCGAGAAGGAGAAGCTCATCACCGCCTACCACGAGGGCGGCCACGCCCTGGTCGCGGCGGCGCTGCCGGGCACCGACCCGGTGCACAAGGTGACGATCCTGCCGCGCGGTCGGGCCCTGGGCTACACGATGGTGCTGCCCGACGAGGACAAGTACTCCCAGACCCGCTCCGAGCTGCTGGACAAGCTGGCCTACATGCTCGGTGGACGCGCCGCCGAGGAGATGGTCTTCCACGACCCGACCACCGGTGCCGGCAACGACATCGACAAGGCGACGTCGGTGGCCCGGGCGATGGTCACCGAGTACGGCATGACCGAGCGGCTCGGCGCCATCAAGCTCGGCGACAACAACTCCGAGCCGTTCCTGGGCCGCGACCTCGGTCATCAGCGCAACTACTCCGAGGACGTCGCGGCGGTGGTCGACGCCGAGACCAAGCAGCTGCTCGCGAACGCCCACCAGGAGGCGTTCGACATCCTGGTCGAGAACCGTGACGTGCTCGACGACCTGGTCACCCAGCTGCTGGAGAAGGAGACCCTCGACAAGGCGCAGATCGCCAAGGTCTTCGAGCCGCTGCGGCGGCGGCCCGCCCGCCCGGCCTGGACGGGGTCGCCGACGCGGGAGCCCTCCAGCATCCCGCCGGTGCCCGTTCCCCAGGCCTCGTCGAACGGCTACGCGCCCGAGTCGCAGGGCGCGGTCATCCTGACGCCGCCCGGTGGTGGCGGCGACGTGCACGGGGACCCGGCGGTGCGCACCTCCGAGGACCGGCCCGAGAGCTGACCCGCACCGCCCGACTCCCGAGAGGCTCGCTGACATGGCCGTCGACCCGATCGCCCAGGAGCCGCTGGCGAACATCCCGCCCTTCGACCAGGCTCGAGCCGAGGCCGCCGTCCGCGAGCTCCTGATCGCGGTCGGGGAGGACCCGGACCGCGAGGGGCTCCAGCAGACCCCGGCGCGGGTGGCGCGCGCCTACGCCGAGCTGCTCGGCGGGATGCGGCTCTCGGCGGAGGACGTGCTGACCACCACGTTCGACGCCGGCCACGAGGAGATGATCCTGGTGCGCGACATCGAGCTGTGGTCGATGTGCGAGCATCACCTGGTGCCGTTCACCGGGGTGGCGCACGTCGGCTACATCCCCAACCCCAGCGGTCGGATCACCGGTCTGTCCAAGCTCGCGCGTCTGGTGGACGTCTACGCCAAGCGCCCGCAGGTCCAGGAGCGGCTGACCACCCAGATCGCGGACTCGATGATGGAGATCCTGCAGGCCAGCGGCGCCATCGTGGTCATCGAGGCGGAGCACCTGTGCATGACCATGCGCGGGGTGCGCAAGCCCGGCTCGAAGACGGTCACCTCGGCGGTGCGGGGCACGATGCACCGGGCGGCCACCCGTGCCGAGGCCATGAGCCTGATCATGGCCAGCCGTTGAGCCTCCCGGAGCCGGCCCGGTTGATACTGTCCGTGTCCCCGCCCAGCCCGTGACCGAGAGGCTCCACCGTGTTCCGCCACGAACTGCTCAAGCACCTGCACCGGCTGGTGCAGCCGCGCAACTACCTGGAGATCGGGGTCCGCAAGGGCGCCAGCCTCGCCCTGTCCCGGGCCAGGACTGTCGCGGTCGACCCGTTCTACGAGATCGAGCGGGAGATCCTCTGCGACCTGCACCTGGTGCGGACCACCAGCGACGAGTTCTTCGCCCGGCGTCATCCGCTGGCGCACTTCGACGAGCCGGTCGTGGACCTCGCGTTCATCGACGGGATGCACCTGTCCGAGTACGCCCTGCGCGACGTGATCAACGTGGAGCGCTACTGCCACGCGGCCAGCGTCATCGTGATCGACGACATGCTGCCCCGCGGCATCGAGGAGGCCGGGCGCACCCGGCGCGGAGCGGCCGCGCACGGGCACTGGGCCGGGGACGTCTACAAGATGGTCGATGCCTTCCGTGAGCTGCGTCCGGACCTGATCTGTCTCGAGGTGGACACCCGACCGACCGGCACGGCGGTGCTGATGACGCCGGACCCGACGTCCACGGCGCTGCCCGA
Organism: uncultured Actinomycetota bacterium; assembly: GCA_963837995.1. Taxonomy (GTDB): domain Bacteria; phylum Actinomycetota; class Actinomycetes; order Propionibacteriales; family Nocardioidaceae; genus Nocardioides_B. The sequence goes on along the minus strand of CAWIPS010000010.1, from coordinate 68,023 downwards.
CGCCTACGACCGGCTGGTCGGCGAGTTCGTGGTCCCCGACCCGCAGGTGGTTCCGGAGGCGACCCTCGAGCGGACCCGGGCCGTCCAGCCCCGAGAGGTCGTGCAGGCACCCGTCTGGGACGCCGTCCGGTCGTTGCGGACCGCACCGGACGCCCGGGCCCGGGCCGAGATCCGGCGGCTGGTCCAGGACGCCGGGCTGCTGGAGCGCCAGGGCGCCCCGGTCGGCTGAGCGTCGCCACCCCCTCGACCCGGCGGGTCTGGCGTGCCGGCTGCGGCTACCCCCTCGACCCGGCGCGTCTGGCGGCCGCTACCCCCTCGACCCGGCGGGTCTGGCGGTGGCTGCCCGCCGTACGGACGGGTTCTCGGCCTGCAGATGCGCCGGGTCGACGTGCCTGCCCGGGCCGGCCGGGGATCAGCCGAGGACCCGGCGGCCCGCCTTCCGGAGCACACCGCGAGCCTTGGTGGACTGCTGCTCGGGCAGCAGGGCCAGACCCTTGTTCGCGACCCGAGCGGCGGCCCGGTAGGCACGGGCCTTCGGGGACCGCGACGCCGGGGGCGCCGGCTGCGGCGGCGCCAGCTGCGTGCTCGGGACCGGGCCGGGGAGCAGCGCGACCGGCTGCTTGCGGCTGTTCAGCAGCCGGGCCTGCACCGGCCTCGTGCCGCCGTCCGCACCGGCCAGGGACAGCCGCCACAGACCCGGGCGCAGACGCGCCGACGGGACCCGCGCGTCCAGGGTGCCGTCCTGGGGGGTCACCGGCACCCTGACCACCTTCTTGCCGGCTCGCAGCTCGAGCTGGCTGGGTGCGGGTGCGTCCTGGTCGACCAGCCCGAGGACGATGTGCAGGTCCTCACCCGTCCGGTGCGCATAGCTGGCGGACAGCTCGAGGGCGAGCTCGCCGCCCGGCTGGGCCTCTTGGCTCATCGTGGTCTCCAAAGTCTGGGAAGAAGTCTGAAGCAGTGTGCGCCGGGTCGTGTCGGGACCGGGGCAGGACAGGGTCGGGGGCGATGGTAGCGCCCCCGACGGTGCCGACCCGGGCGGTAGGGTCGGGCCATGTTCGCCGGCCCGCCCCGCTACGTCGACGGGCTGCCGCGCCCGGGGCGTCCCCTGGTGATGGGCGTCCTGAACGTGACCCCGGACTCCTTCTCCGACGGTGGCTGCTACCTCGACCCGGCCGCAGCCCTCGAGCACGGTCGCCGGCTCGTCGCGCAGGGCGCCGACCTCGTCGACGTGGGCGGGGAGTCGACCCGGCCCGGTGCCGACCGGCCCAGCCCCCAGGAGGAGGCGGACCGGGTGCTGCCGGTGGTCACCGGCCTGGCCCGCGAGGGCGTGCGCGTCTCGGTGGACACCATGCGGGCCTCGGTGGCCCGGGAGGCCGTGCTGGCCGGGGCGGCGCTCGTCAACGACGTCTCCGGTGGGCTGGCCGACGAGGAGATGCTCTCGGTGGTCGCCCGGTCCGGGACGCCGTACGTCGTGATGCACTGGCGGGGCCACTCGCGCGACATGCACCGCCACACGGCGTACGGCGACGTGGTGGGCGACGTGATCGAGGAGCTGGGCCGGCGGCTCGAGGCAGCGGTGGCCGCGGGCGTCGACGCGGAGCCGGATCGCCGTCGACCCCGGCATCGGCTTCTCCAAGACCGCGGAGCAGAACTGGGACGTGCTCGCCGGGATGGAGCGGCTGCACGAGCTCGGGCAGCCACTGCTGATCGCGACCAGCCGCAAGCGGTTCCTCGGCGCGCTCCTCGCCGACCCGACGGGGGCACCGAGACCGCCGGACCAGCGGGAGGACGCGAGCACGGCGACGGCGGCGCTGGCCGCCTCCGCCGGGGCCTGGTGCATCCGCGCGCACTCCGTGCGTCCCACCCTGGACGCGGTCCGGGTCGCGGTGCGCTGGGCGGCGACTCCGGACCGGGCGGAGGTCACGCGTGCCTGACACCGCGCACCGGCAGGTCGAGGCGCTCAACACCGCATTCTACGAGGCCATCGAGAGCGCCGACCTGGACACGATGCGGGACCTGTGGCTCGACGACCCGGGCACCGTGTGCGTGCACCCGGGTGCGCTGCCGGTGCGCGGGGCCCGGGCGGTCAGCCGCTCGTGGGCCCTGGTGATGGCGCACACCCCCTACATCCAGTTCTTCCTGACCGACGTGGGGATCGCCGTGCACGGCACCACCGCGACGGTGACCTGCACCGAGAACGTGCTCACCGGTGACGACCGCACCGGGCCGGACGCCTTCGGCGGCGGCCGCGCGGTCGCCACCAACGTGTTCGTCGACACCCCGGAGGGCTGGCGGCTCTGGCTGCACCACGCCTCCCCGGTCCTCACGTCGGGTCCTGACGGTGGGTGAGGGCATCACCGGGGTCCCCGGGGCCGAGCAGGTCCTCGACCGGCTGAGCGTCACCGGGATCGAGGCGTTCGGCCACCACGGGGTGCTGGCCGCCGAGCGCCGCGACGGCCAGCTGTTCAGCGTGGACGTCGTGCTGGGTCTCGACACCCGGGTCGCCGCCCGCACCGACGACTTGCAGGACACCGTGGATTACGGAACGCTCGGGCTCAAGGTCACGCAGGCGATCGAGTCGGACCCCGTCGACCTGATCGAGACGCTGGCCCAGCGCGTCGCCGACATCTGCCTGGAGGACCCTCGGGTACGCCGGGCAGAGGTGACCGTGCACAAGCCGGGGGCCCCCGTCCGGGCGACGTTCACCGACGTGACCCTCACGATCACTCGCACCAGCCCCCACCCCAGCCAGCATCCCAGCCACCACCCCAGCCACCACCCCAGCCACCGCACCGGATCTCGCACCGGAGACACCATCGGAGACGACCATGACTGAGACCCCCAACCCGAACATCGTGGACACCGACACGCTGACCGGGGAGATGCACCCGATCCGCCGGTGCGTGCTGTCCATCGGGTCGAACCTCGGCGACCGGCTGAACAACCTGCAGGGCGCGATCGACGCGCTCGCCGACACCCCCGAGGTGTGGCTGACCGCCGTCTCGCCGGTCTATGCCACCGACCCGGTCGACGCGCCGGCCGGCTCCGAGGAGTTCCTCAACGCGGTGGTGCTCCTCGACACGACGCTGGCCGCCCGGACGCTGCTGGACCGTGCGCTCGCCATCGAGGACGCCTACGGGCGTGAGCGCACCAGCGACCACGGGTCACCACGCACCCTCGACGTGGACCTCATCGTCGTCGGGGACCGGCGCGCCGACGACGACCACCTGGTCCTGCCCCATCCCAAGGCGCACGAGCGGGCGTTCGTCCTCGCCCCGTGGCACGACCTGGACCCCGAGGCCGCCCTGCCCGGAGTCGGGCCGGTCGCGGACCTGCTGGAGAGCACGTCGGACCAGGCGGTGAGCCTCCGCGACGACCTGAGCCTCACCTTCACATGAGGATGCGCGGGGTCCGTCCGTGACCGGGGCCCACGACCCGGACCGGCACCGCCCGGACCGCCGGGACCGTGAGGAGCCACCTGAGGCCGGTGGCCCGGACGGCTCGCCCACCGGGCCGTCCGGTGACCCGGATGGTGGGCCGGGCCGGGGGCGGCTCGGGACGACCACCCCCGGCACGGTGGTCGGTGCGGCGCTCGTCGGCCTGGTGCTGGGCTGGCTGGTGCGGCCGGTCAGCGTCGCGACCTCCGGGGCGGCGCCCACCGTGGGCTGGCTCCCCGTCCTCGCGCTGCTGTTCGTCGCGCTCGTGGTGGGCTCGGTCGCCTGGTCGACGTACCGGCTCCTCCACCGTCGCCACCAGCGGCTCGCGCCGCACCATGCGGTGAACCGGCTGGTGCTCGCCAAGTCCTGCGCGCTGGCCGGGTCACTGGTCGCCGGGGGCTACTTCGGCTATGCGATCAGCTGGCTGGGGCTGACCGAGGGTGTGCTGGCACGTCAGCGGATGACGCACTCGCTGCTCGCCGGGGTGGCCGGCGTGCTGCTGGTGGTCGGCTCGCTGCTTCTCGAACGTGCGTGTCGGGTCAGCAAGGACCAGCGCTAGCCTCCTACCCTGGGGTCATGGCTGTCCTTGGCTCTGCCCTCCCCACGGTCGTGACCAGCGGAGCCTCCCGCCCCGGGCGGCGCCGGCAGCGCAGCGTGCGGGTGACCGTGTCGGTCGGCCTGCTCGCCGTCGCCACGGTGGTGGTGCTGCTGGCCCTCCCGACGCAGTCCCCGGTGTGGCTCAGCATCTCCTCCGTGTTCGCCCTGCTGTGCGGCTGGGCGGCAGCCCGGATCGTCTACTCCGAGCTCGTGCAGAGCCGGCGGGAGGCTGCCGCCGACCGGGCCGCGCAGGCCGAGGCCTACCGCTCGGTGTTCGCCGCCCGTGCCGCCGAGCACCTCGAGTTCACCGCCGCGATGACGGCCCGGCTCACCCGTCGCGACCGCGAGGTCGCCGAGCTGGGCAGGAGCACCGCCGGCGCCGAGCAGCGTGCCCTCGAGGCCGAGCGGCGGGCGGCGGAGGCGGAGACCCGGGTGCAGCGCGAGGCACGCCGGGTGGGTGAGGCACAGGACCAGGTGCAGCGGCTCTCCGCCCGGGTCGCCGAGCTGGAGGCCGGCACCCGGCCCGCGACCCGGCCCGCGACCCAGCCCGCAACCCCGCCTGCGACCCCGGTCGCAACCACGCCCGCGTCCGAGGCCGCGGCGCACGCCTGAGCCGGGGCGGCCGGACGCAGGACCAGGTCCGGCTGGGCGACGGGGCCGGGCCGGCATGCGCAAGGATGGAACGGTGACCTCCCCCTCCGCCGCATCCGCACCAGGCCTCCCGACCGGCTGGTCCAGCGCCAAGCCGGACGAGGCCGACGTCGTCGAGCTCACCGCGCTGCTGAGGCGCCACGAGGAGCACGCCCGCGGCTGGAGCGGCGCCTCGGAGGCCGACGTGCACGTCGAGCTGTCCGGCTCCGGGTCCATGGGCGGTCCCCGCACGAGGGACAACCTGGTGCTCCGCGACGCGGAGGGCGAGCTGCGCGGCTGGGCGAGTGCGCACGACCGGGCGGCCGGGCGGATGCTCCTCACGCTGGTGGTCGACTGGCGGCTCGCCGACGGGCTCGCCGACCAGGCGGCGGCCGCACTGCTCGGCTGGGCGGACGAGGCCGCCGAGCGGGTCGGCCGCCAGCGATGGCTCGAGACCCAGCAGGTGGACACGGGTGCGTTCGACGGCGACGTCCGGCAGCAGCGGTGGCTGGAGCGGGCCGGGTTCGAGCAGGTCCGCACGTGGTGGCAGATGACCCGGCCGGTCTCCGCGGACGAGGCGGACCTCGGTGCCGGGACGGGGCCGGGGGTGCGGATCCGGGGGGTCGTCCGCCAGGGCACCGGGATGCCCGACGAGGTCGACCTGCGCACCGTGCACGACGTGCTGGAGCTTGCGTTCGCCGACCACTTCAACAGCCATGCGGAGACCTTCGACGAGTTCGTCTACCGGCTCCGCGAGGATCCCGGGCACCGCTGGGACCACTGGTGGGTGGCCGAGCTCGTGGACGGTCCGTCCCCCGAGCCGGCCGGTGTGCTCGTCGGCTCGGTCTCCGAGGGCGCCGCCGGGCAGCCCGACGGGAGCTACGTGTCCTACCTGGGCGTGCTGCCCAACGCACGGGGCCGCGGCGTCGCCAAGTCCCTGCTGCGGACGATCATCGCGCACGCGGCGGCCAACGGGCGCGACCGGGTGGGCCTGGAGGTGGACGCCGACTCCCCGACCGGCGCCGACGGGCTGTACACGTCGATGGGGTGGACCACGACCTACATGACCCAGTCCTGGCACAAGGACGTGCACGTGGACATGCCGGACGACGCGGGACCGTGAGACGACTGGGCGGGACCGCTCGGCGGCTGGCCCGCGGCCTCAGGTCCAGGACGGCCGGACGACGGACGGCGCGGCGGCGGGTCTCGGTGGTCCTCGAGGGCGTCGATTCCCTTGACCTGCTGTCACGGCGGCTGCCCGCCGGTGGAGCACCCGACCTGGAGCTCGTGGTCGTCTGTGAGCCGGACGTGGACCTGCCGGGCGCCGTCGCCGACCTGACGGTCTCCCGGTCGACCACCCTGGACGGTGCGGTGGGCGCCGCCGGCGGGGACTACCTCGTCGTGCTCGCCCGCGGCGAGACGCTGGTGCCGGACGCCTGGGCGGCGATGGCGGCCGTCCTGGACGAGACCGGCTCGGACCTGGTCGTGGGGGACCTCCGCGACCCCGCTCCTCGTGGCTGGTCGGAGGAGCTGTTCAGCCGACGGCGGCTGCGGCAGAGCACCGCCTCCTGCCCGCTGGCGCTCGTGGACCTCTCGGTGAGCAACAAGATGTTCCGGCTCGACTGCTGGCGCAGCGCCGGGCTGCGGCTGCGACCGGGAGGTGTCGCCGAGGCCGGTCCGGCAGCGGTGCTCGCGGCCTACTCGGCGGCCGGCTCCTTCGACGTCCTGGCTCGGGTGGTGGCCGAGTCGACGCAGGACAGCAGGTGGCTCCCGGTGCGCGAGCAGCCGCGGTTCCAGCCGCAGGTGCTGGCCACCCGGCTCGGCGCGCTCCGCCGGGCCCTTCCCACCGCCCCGCCGGGCTGGTGCGACCTGGTCGCCACCCACCTCCTGCCCCCGTTGTACGTCGACGCGGTCGGCGGCGCAGAGCCCTACCTCACGGTCCTCGCCGAGGGAAGTGCCGCCCTCCTCGACGCGATGGACCCCCGACGGGTCCCGCTGGCGGCCCGGCTCGGCGCGTGGCCGGTGCGGCACGGCACGCTGCAGGACGTCGCGTTGGTCCAGGACCTGCTGGCCGACCATCCGCACGGGCTCCCGGTCCGGGACGGGGTCGCGCCGGTCCCCGACAGCCTGTCGGTCGACGTACCCCTGCAGTGGCGGGCCGTTCAGGAGGTGGACCGCAGGCCACGGGTCTGGGTGTCCGGGCGGACGGCCGTGGTGGGGAGACGGTGCCGGGTCGAGGGGGCGACGTTCACCGAGTACGTCGAGGAGATGCCGCTGCCCGAGGTGACGCTGCTCGGCCCGGACGGCCCGGTGCCGCTGCACGTCGAGCTCCGCCGCGACCAGCGCACCGACGAGTGGGCCGCGCGCGCCTTCGAGGACAGGTCGGACGCCGGCTGGACGGCGTGGTTCGACGCGTCGGTGCTGGCGGGTCGCCCGGGCACCCACTGGACCGTCGAGGTGGACGCGGCGGGGCGGACCACCCGTCACGAGGTCGCCGGCCCGCCCGCTCCACAGCCGCCGGCTCGAGCCGAGGTGGACTCCCTCTCCCTGGCAGCGGGTGTCCTGACCCTGGCCGGTCGCAGCAGCGAGACGGAGCTCGGTGCGAACCTCACCGGCGTCCACGCCAGCTCGTCACCGGCGGTGCTGGAGGTCCGGGACGGGCGGTTCACCGGCGCGGTCCGGCTCAGCAGCCTGCAGCTCGGCGAGCCGGTGCGGCTGCGGGCCGGGCGCTACGAGCTGCGGCTGACGGGCCGGGACGGGTCGGAGGTGTCGGCGCGCTGGTCGGCCGGGCTCCTCGACCGGCCACCCGAGCTGGTCGACGACCGTCAGCGGGTGACGCTCGCCGGTGACGACCAGGTCCTCGCGCTGCGGGTCCGAGCGCCGCTGCGGGCCCACGAGCGCGGGCCCTTCGCCCAGCAGCAGCTGCTCTCCCGGGTCTACGCGGCCCCGGCGTCGCCCGACGCGCCGTCCTACGACCGGACGGTCCTGCTGGAGAGCTTCCGCGGCCGGAGCGTCGCTGACAACCCGGGTGCGATCTGCCGGGAGCTGCTCGCCCGCGACCTGGCACTCGACCTGGCCTGGGTCGTCGACGACCCGGGGGTGGTCGTGCCGACGGGCACCCGGGCCGTCGTACGCCGCTCGCAGGAGTGGTACGACGCCCTGGGGCACGCCCACGCCTACGTCGCGAACGCCGGGGCGCCGTACTGGTTCGAGAAGCGGCCCGGGCAGATCCACCTGCAGACCTGGCACGGCACCCCCCTCAAGCACATCGGGGAAGACCGCGGCCCCGGCGACTTCGCGACCTGGCGACACCGGCGCCGGATCAACGCCCAGGCGGCGCGGTGGGACGCGCTGCTCTCACCGGGCCCCGAGACCTCCGACATCTTCCGCAGTGCCTTCCGCTACGAGGGCCCGCTGTGGGAGGTGGGCTACCCGCGCAACGACCTGCTGCTCGCGGACGACGCGGGCGAGGTCCGGGCCCGGGTGCGCCGCCGGCTCGGCCTGCGGCCCGAGGACCGGGCGCTGCTCTACGCACCCACCTGGCGCAGCCACCTCGGGGAGCGGGAGTCCAAGCCGCTGCTCCTCGACGCGGACGAGGTGATCCGGGCGTGCCCGGACGTCGTGGTGCTGGTGCGCGGTCACTACACCGCCACCACCGAGCCCGAGGCGTACGGCGACCGGCCGAGGATCCACGACGTCACCCGCTACCCGGACATCGCGGAGCTGTACCTCGCGGCGGACGTGCTGGTGACCGACTACTCCTCGGTGATGTTCGACTTCGTGCTCACCGACAGGCCGATCGTGCTGCTGACTCCGGACCTCGAGCAGTACCGCGAGGTGGAGCGGGGCTTCTACTTCGACCTCGAGAAGCACGCCCCGGGCCCGATGACCCGGTCCACCGCCGGGGTGGTGGAGGCGCTGCGAAGTGAGGACGGCGACGCCGCACGGCGGGCCCGGTTCCGGGCCCGGTTCTGCCCGCTGGAGAGCGGCCGGTCAGCCGCCCAGACCGTCGACCGGCTGCTCGAGCTCTGGTGAGAGACCGTGCACGGCACGGTCGAACTGCTCCATCGCAGCCCGGTTGTAGGCGTGCGCGTCCAGGGTCGAGGAGGGCACCTTGCCGGCCAGGAACTGGCGCATCCCGTCGGCGACGCCCGCGACGGTCTGCGGGACCACGAGCCCGGCCCCGGCGGGGACCGAGTCGCCGACCGAGGAGAACGCCGTGGTGACCACCGGCAGCCCCAGCACCCGGGCCTCCAGGATCACCATGGGCTGGCCCTCGTAGTCGCTGGAGAGCACGAAGCAGTGCGACTCGGCCATGATCGCGTAGGGGTTGTCCACCTGGCGGGTCAGCGTCACCGCGGACTCCAGCCCCAGGCTGTGCACCAGGTCGTCGAGCTCGAACTCCAGCTTCCCGCCGCCGATGATGACCAGCCTGGTGGCCGGCTGCTCCTCGTGGACCTCCGCGAACGCCCGGACCAGCCGTGCGTGGTTCTTCTCCGGCGAGAGCCTGCCCACGGTCACGAACACCGCCTCGTCGTCACCGACCTCCGCCCGCACGAAGTGCAGCCGGCTCCGGATCTCCCGGATCACCGGCATCGGCTGGTAGTGCTGGAGCAGGCTGGTGACCGCAGCGGCGAGGTTCTCGGTGTCGAAGGTGGCGGAGCGCTCCGAGGCCGACGCCGACACCGCCCTGCGCACGCTGCCCGAGGCGCGCGCGTCGTCGGGGGACTCCTCGGGGGAGAAGCCGGCCATCCGCAGCACCCGGTCACCGTCGATGGTGTTCGCGGCGTAGGTGAACTGGTCCGGACGCGCGTAGCCGGACAGCTTCTCGCGGTTCACCCGGTCCAGGGACGGTGAGACCGACACCAGGTGGTCGAAGTAGCGGTAGGTCGAGAAGACGGCCCGCAGCCGGTCCTCGAGGTGCTTCTCCCCGATGGTCTCCCTCTGCATGTCGGCGTGCATGTCGTTGTGCAGCCAGATCGACTTGGTGCTCGCCGGGGTCACGCTGTAGAGGAACGGCGTGTAGCAGCCGTAGCCGCTGAAGTCGATGAGGTGGTCGAAGCGGGCGTGGCCGAACATCCGCTGCCACTCGTCGGCCCAGAACCTCGTGTGCCGCTCGTCGAGGGCGGCCGGGAGGCCGTTGGTCATCAGGTTCCGGGTCTCCTCCCGCACCCGGCGCGGGGACCCGATGAACAGCGTCGCCCGGGGGACGATCCGCACCCGGTCGTCGACGAGCAGGATGTTCTTGTAGCGGTCCCGCCCGCGGGTCCAGGGGAAGAACGCGGTGACGTCGTAGCGGTCGAAGTCGAGGTTGCGCAGCATGTTCAGCGCCGAGCTGGTGATGCCCTGGGACTTCATGCTGCCCAGGTAGACCAGCAGGGTCTCCTTGTCCGTGCCGAAGTCGCGGTGCACGGTGGAGGGGGACTCCTCACGCCCCCGGAACACCAGGTCCACCACCCGCGCGCACACCGAGCCGTCGTCGCGGGGGGCGTAGGTCTCGGCGAAGGCCTGCACCCGCTGCGACGTACCGGCAGACAGTCCGGCGCGGACCTCCTGGAGCGTCTCCTCGACCGTGGCGCACAACGGCCCGGGCAGCTCGGCCTCCTCGAGGTAGAGCCCGCGGCCCCGGCTGTAGGCCGACAGGTCCGGCACGAAGTGCACGATCGGGCGCCCGGTGCCGGCGAAGTCGAAGAAGATGCTGGAGTAGTCGGTCACCAGCACGTCCGCGACCGCCAGCACCACGTTGGTGGGGATGCTGTTGGGGACCAGGAAGCTGTGCTGGCCGACGCGCTTCTGGGCCCTCTCGAAGACGGCCTGGTGGACCTTGAGCAGCACGACGTGCTCGTCACCGAGCCCCTTCTGCAGCTCGCGGACCGTGGACACGAGCTGGGCCGCGTTGACGTGCGGATCCGTGAACGAGTCACCCCGCCACGTGGGTGCGAACAGCACCACCCGGCGGTCGCCGATGTCGACCCCTCGCTCGGCGAGCAGACGCCGGGCGTCCTCGGGACGGGACGCCGCCTGGACCTGCCGGTCGGTGCGGGGCTGGCCCTCCTCGACCACGGCGCCCCGGAAGATGCCCTGCAGCCGGTAGGCGTCGCGGTACATCGTGCGGGTCATGAAGGGGCACGCGCTGAGCAGGTAGTCGGCGTTCAGGAAGTTGCGGAGCACGTTGCGCGACAACGGGCCGCCCTCGGGCATGTCGAAGCCCATGTGCTTGAGGGGCACGCCGTGCCAGGTGTTGAGGTAGACCTGCTCGGGTCGTTTCGCGAACTCCTGCGGGAAGGTCGCGTTGTTCACGAGGTACGTCGAGGTGGCCAGCGCCTTGAAGTAGGCCGCCGAGCGGATCTGGACGAACCGCACCCGCGGGTGCTCCGCGAACTCGGCCCGCACCTCCGGGTGCGCCTCCAGGTCGTCGAGCACCCACACATGCCTGAGGTCGGCCATGTCCGGCTGGGTCAGCAGGTGCCGGAAGATCGCCTCGGGGTTGTCGAGCATGCCGTTGCCGGAGAACGCCTCGTAGAGCACCGTGCGCGGCTGCACCGGCTGGGTGCGCCACCGGGCGTAGCGCGCCGCGAGGACCTGGGCCTCGCCGGCGCGCAGCCGCGTCCCCACGGCGAGCCTGCGGCGGGCAGCCGACACGAGCTCGGCTGGGGTCATCCGCGGCGCTCGCTCAGCACGCGCCGGGCCTTGGCGGCGGCCCGGCGCAGCAGCGCACCCGTCGCTGCCGGCCCCCCCTGCTCGTCCTGCTGGGCCTGCTGGGCCTGCTCGGTCTGCTGGGCCTGGAGCTCCTTGGTCAGGCTGCGGGTGACGTTGCGCCGCACCCGCCGCCTGGTGTCGAGCACGGCGAAGTCGGTGGCGTCCTGCACGAGGGCCGCGGAGTGCCGGAAGAGCTGGTCGTAGTCCTCGCGGGCACCGTCGAGGCTGCGCATGGCCGCCGCGTCGTCCGGGTCCCGGGCCAGTGCCGCGAGCCCGCTCCACACGGTCTCGGCGATCTCCCGCAGGTTGGCCGGCACATCGAGGTCGTCGAGCGTCACCTGCACCCGGCGAAGGCTGACGTCGATGAAGTCGTCGACCGGGTGGTGCGCCCCGTCGGCGAGGTCGACGTCGTAGGTCAGACCGAGCCGGTCGGCCACCACCCCCATCGCAGAGCGCCAGTCGCTGATCATGTCCGTGTAGTGCACGAAGACGCGCCGGTCGCCCCGGGAGGCCCGCTCGTTGACCAGCCCGACGTTCACCCAGCCGGCGAGGTTGGCGGTCTCGCGGGCCAACCGGCGCACGTCGTCGGCACCCGCGAGGTAGTGCCGGTCGCGGGAGCCGACCACCTCCGCGGGATGCCGCAGCATGGTCAGCCACCGGGTGCCGGCGCCGAGGTCGCCGGCCACCGTGGACCACATGTCGCGGAGCCAGACGATGCGGGGGTCCTTGACCACCACCTGGGGGGCCTGGAGCTGGGTCGCGAACCAGTCGCGGAGCTCGGCGAGCAGGTCCTCGCGACCGGTCACCGGCTCCATCAGCTCGCGGGCGACGGGCCGGCCGTCCAGGGTGCGCACGCCCGCCTCGGCCAGCACCTTCTTGTGGAACGCGACGGTCCACTTGGGCTCGAAGTAGCCGCGGGGGTTCGCCTCGTTCGGCGCGATCTCGGGCTGCGGGACATAGCTGCCGAGCATCTTCAGGGTGCCGGCCACCGTGCTCGTGCCGCTGCGCCCGGACCCGGTCACGACGACGAGCAGCACCTGTCCCGGATCGGGGTCGGCGTCGGGCGGCATGGGGTCTCCGGCCTGGGTCGGGGGTGGGCGGGCGCGAAAGCGGCGGGGAGGGCGAGGTTGCGAGGCGACAATACCGAACGTCTCATTTGTCGATGTCGCCCACCACGAAGAACAGCGACCCCAGGACGACCGCCAGGTCGGAGACCCGGCAGCCCTCCAGCACGGCGGGCAGCACCGCCACGTTGTTGAAGGACGCGGTGCGCACCTTCATCCGCCACGGCGTCCTCTCCGCGCGGGACACCAGGTAGTAGCCGTTGATGCCCAGCGGGCTCTCCGTCCAGGCGTACGTCGAGCCCTCCGGCGGCCGCAGGATCTTCGGGAGGCGCACGTTGACCGGCCCCGTCCCGAGGGACCCGAGCCGCTCGAGGCACGCCTCGGCGAGGGTCAGGGACGCTCCCACCTGGTCCAGCAGCAGCCGGAACCTCGCGGCGCAGTCGCCCTCGTGGCGCACCGGCACCTCGAGGACCCCGTCGCGGAGCAGGTCGGCGTAGGCGAGGTAGGGCTCGTCGCGGCGCAGGTCGACGTCGACGCCGGAGGCCCGCGCGAGGGGGCCGCTGACGCCGTACGCGTCGACCAGCGCGGGGTCCAGCACCCCGATGCCACGGGTGGCGGAGTCGAAGCCCGGCCTGCCGAGGACCGCCTCCTCGACGCGGGGGAGCGATGCGCGGACCTGGGCCACCACCCGGGCGACCCGGGCCGGCCACCCCGCAGGGAGGTCCTCCCGGAGGCCGCCGACCCGGTTGAACATGTAGTGCATCCGGCCACCGGACAGCTCCTCCATCACCGCCTGGACCGCCTCCCGCTCGCGGAACGTCGGCATCGGCGACGGCGCCGGCTCCACGGGGCAGGCGCCGAGGAACATCAGGTGGCTCAGCACCCTGTTCAGCTCGGCGAGCAGGGTGCGCGTCCAGGTGGCCCGCTGCGGGACCTCCAGGCCGAGCATCCGCTCCACCGCGAGCACGACCCCCAGCTCGGAGGAGAACGCCGAGAGCCAGTCGTGCCGGTTGGCGAGCATGATGATCTGCCGGTAGTCCCGCACCTCGAAGAGCTTCTCGACCCCCCGGTGCAGGAACCCCACCTCCGGCTCGCAGCCCACGATGTGCTCCCCCTCGAGCGTCAGCCGCAGCCGCAGCATGCCGTGCGTGGAGGGGTGGTGGGGGCCCATGTCGAGGACCAGGTCGTGGCTGGTCACGCCGGCCGCGGCCCCCACCCCGACGGTCGACCGGGTGAGCCCGCTCATCGAGCGGGGGGCTGCTGCCGGCGGCGGACCGCCCGCCCGAGCAGCCTGCGGGCGGGTCCGCGCTCCGCGGCGTCGGCGGGTGCACCGGGGTCCGCGGGGGCGTCTGTGGCGGGCAGGTCCGAGCGCCGCGCCGCCCCGGTCCGGGCGGCCGCGGCCGCCCTCCGTCTCCTGGCTGCGGACCTCCGCCGGGGCCGCGGGTGGCCGGGCCCGGTGGCCGGAGCCGAGGTGGCCGGGCCGGCTGCTGAGGCGGCCCCAGCCGACGGCGCCGTCGCGTCGGCGAGGTGGTGGAACCCCTCCTCGGCGCCGTCGAACCACCAGGCCCTCGACACCTGGTCGACCACCTCGTCGAGCCCATCCTCGTGGTGCCGTCGGGTCGGCTGGCTGCGACGCGGGCCGCCCGGTTGAACGCGGAGGTCCGCTCCAGACGCGCCACCCGGCCGTCCGGCAGTGCCAGCGAGACCAGCCCACGGTCCCGGTGGGTCATCTCGCGGGCCAGCCGGCGGAGGGTGTCGGGCCCGGTGCCCAGCCGGCCGGCAGAAGCAGCCGGAACGTCGCCGGGAACGCCGTGCGGGGCAGCTCCTCGACGAACCGGACGCGGGGGTCGCCGACCAGCTCCGCGCGGACCATCCGCAGGTTCAGGTCCGGGTCCCCAGCAGCGGGGCCGGCGTCCGTCCGTCAGCCGCGACCAGGGACCGACGACGACGGCCCGGACATCGCTGGGAGCTGCCGGTCAGGACGCCGGTGACGGAGTGCCGGACCTCCTCGAAGGTGTGGTCGGTCGCGTCGACCACCACCTCGACCCACGGGACGGTGTAGGAGCGACCCTTGGTCCGCCAGTGCCGCAGGTCGGGCACCCGGTCGGTGACGAAGGGCCGGTTGTAGGCGTTGACTGCCTCCTGGTCACCCCATCAGCGTCGACCGGCCCAGGTGCCAGGACCGGGCCTCGCGGTCCGGGCACGAACAGACCGCGCCCTGCTGGGCGAGCCGGTAGCCGAGCTCGATGTCCTCGCCCGCCTTGAGCGCCGGGTCCATCCCTCCGGAGTCCAGGTAGAGATCGCGGCCGACGGATGCGCTCGCGCCGACGTGGACGAGATAGCTCGTGGTCGGGTTGGCGGTGAGCCCGTGGGTGCGCTCGAGGTGCTCCTCGACCCACTCGTGCGGCGCGGTCCACCGGCCCGCGAACAGCTCGGCGGCCCGGCCCTCGCGCACCGCCTCCGGCGACGTCCTCGAGGCCAGGCAGGCCGTCGGTCGACGTCGACGAACGTCTTGGTGCCGAGCACGACGGCGTAGTCCGAGCAGGTGGTGCCAGCGCATCTGCGCCTCGATCTCGTCGCGATGCGGAAGCATGTCCGCGTCCAGCCAGTGCAGCACGTCGCCCGCGGCCGCGCAGGCCCCACGTGGCAGGCATGCGCACGTCCCCAGGACCGGCGGTCGTCACGATCCTGGTGTGCGCCGGGCGCACGCGGGGCAGCGTCAGCGGTGGGTCGCTGCCGTCGTCGACGATGACCACCTCGGTCAGCTCCGCGGGGTAGGTCTGGTGGGCCAGTGCCGCCAGCGTGTAAGGCAGGGTCCGCCACGCCTGGTAGGCAGGGACCACCACGTGACCGTCCGGGTGGGCGCCAGCTCACCGAGCGGGTCGGGCCGCAGCGAGGGCCAGTCGTTGCCCGGCACGCGCGGGCTGGTCCGTGCGCCGCAGGAAGGCCCCGGCGGTCATCTGGGGGACCTCTCGCGGGCGCGGCTCGGGGGACGCCGGACGGTCGGCGTCGTCGGCATCGAGGAGCACGCTGGGCCGGAAGCCTCGCCACTGCTCCGCGGTCCGCGAGCGGCTCACGAAGTAGCCGAGCCCCGGGTCCCAGGTGTGCCCCGGTCCCCTCGGCGCAGCAGGTAGCCGTGACCGTGCGTCCGGTAGACGGACCCGCCGGCCGCCAGGACGCCCTGGAGGAGACCCGCGTCGACGTAGCGGCGCATCCGCCGGAACCCCCCTACCGCGGTGAAGCATTCCCGAGAGATCAGCATGGTGCCGCCGGCCACCACCGGGCGGAACGACTCGGTCGCGTCCTTGCGGCGCACCGTCACGTTCAGCGCCTCGACGTACATGAACTCCGGCGGGGTGCCGACGACGTCGGCGCCACTGTACTGGCGGGCCAGGAGCAGGTCGCCCACGAAGTCCGGGCCGTACCAGTCGTCGTCGTCCATCTTCAGCAACAGGTCACCGGTCGCGGCTCCGGCCGCCACGTTGAGCAGGGATCCGAACGGCGCCTCGGCCGGCGCGCTCACCGCAGTGACGGGCAGCGAGGCGCTCTCGCGAACCTCGTCGAGGAGGCGCTGGTCGGGGTCGTGGCCGTGCGTGGCCAGCACCAGCTCCAGCTTCACGTCGCGCTGTCGGGTGACCTGGCGCAGCGCGAACGCGAGGAGGTCGGGGCGGCGCGTGGGCAGCAGGACACTGACCCGCGGAGTCGGCGGGGCCGCCGCGCCGGTCGCCTCGGCCACCCGGCGCCGCCAGGCATCGGAGCTGTGCCGGGCCAGCGCCACGCGCCGGGCACGGATGCTGCGGACCTCTCGAGCCATGGGGTCGTCGAGGTCGCTTGCGCCCGCTGTCGCCGCCAGCAGGTCCGGGTGCAGCTGGGCCCGGGCCCAGGTCGGGGCGGGGTCGCTGGTCAGCGGCACCCCGGCCATCGCCAGCGCGACCACGAGCCGGGCGTAGTCGCGGGGTCCGGTCGCCCCCTGCCAGTCCACGTGCACCCCCCGCAGCGTCCGCAGCCGCGCCAGGTCGCGTTCCCCGGGCCCTCGCCGGGTGTCCACCAGGACCGGGCCCTCATCGGTGTCCAGCCGGCACAGATGTGGAGCCTCCGGTACGGCGGTCAGCACGCGGACCGGCCCGGCGGCGCGGCGTACGAAGCCCTGGGGGTTGACCAGCTGCGAGTCGACGCCGCCCAGCGCGAGCCCCTGCTCGGCGGCGAGCTGCCGGTCGCTGCGCTCGGCGCCCAGCTCGTGGTAGTCCGACCAGGTCAGCGGGGGAGCCAGGAACAGGGTGCGGGACAGGGACCCCAGAACGTGATGTTCCTGCGCGGACCGGTCCTGGCTCGCACCACGGGCGCCGCCGGACCGGGTGCCCACCACCACGTCCGCCGGGTAGTCGCCGGACAGGTCGAGGATCTCCTCGGATCGGCCGACCACCGACAACGGGTCACCGGGAGTCCACAGCTCCGGTGCCTCGCGGTCCAGGGCCAGCACCGGCCAGCCGGGCGACATCAGGTGCCTCGGGGTGGACCGCCGGGCGAGGTCCGCGGTGAGCTCCCCCATCAGGAGGGGTCCGGCCAGCTCGAGGAAGGTGAAGCAGACGGGCGAGGACCCGGCCACCATCGCCAGCACCGCGGGCCAACGTGGCCGTCCGGAGGTGAGGGGCGGCCGGTCGCTGTCGAGCAGGACGCACCCCAGCCGTGGGCTGCCGGGCAGCCCCTGGCAGGCTCCGACCACCTGCCGCAGCTCCATCCGGTCGCGCACCACCAGCAGCACCCCGTCCAGCGCCTCGTCCGGCACCCAGTCGGGCCTCCCCACCTCGGTCAGCCCCAGATCGAGCTCCGGGCGGTCACAGATCCCCTGGATGTCCGTGCGGGTGACGGAGGGGCCGCGGACGACGAGGAGCCGATCGACCCCGTCGAGCAGCTCGGCCAACCGGCCGGTCGGTGCGGTCACCCAGCGGACCCTATCCGGCTTGCCACACCCTCGCCCAGTCCACGGACATCGACGTCGGCAGGCTGGCTCGTCGGAGGTCCGGCAGCTCCCAGTCAGAGGTGAGCAGGCTGAGAATGAGGTACTGCTTGGTCCTGGAGACGGCCTGGGTGGTGGCGTACAGCACGCGTCCGTCGACGTAGAAGGTATAGCCCCGCGGACCCCACTTCACCGAGAACACATGAAAGCTGTTCCACCAGGTGTCTCCTCGTGGGGCCAGCGTGGCGGCTCGTGGCCACACGCCACCGATCTTGACGTTGTGACCGGTCCGATCCGCGTAGTAGACGTAGTTGGCCAAGCCGCCCTGCGGGTAGCCACTGCCGAAGAACTCGGCGACGTCGATCTCCGTGCCGCTGGTTGCCGGGTTGCCGGGGACGCGGCCATAGGTCGGGGACTGCAGCCAGAACGACCCGTGCTGACCGCGGACGGGGGAGAACCTGACCCGGGCCGCTGCGACACCGTAGGTGAAGTCGTACGTGCCGAGCGTGCCGATCTGGCCGTTGAGGTACCTGGTGTTGGCTGCGGTGGTGTTGGGCGCCGACGGGTCGAGCCTGACCTGCAACCGCAGCGTCCCGGACCCCATCGACACCGAGCGCTTGTCGTTGGTCGAGTGGGTGCGTGACGACGTCCGGCCGGTGCGATAGGTCCACTTGGCCGGATCCAGGGTCGTGCCGGAGAAGTCGTCGTCGAACGTGGGGACCCAGGTGCTGCCGGCGACGCCGGTGGTCACCGCCGGGGCGCCGGAGCGCGACGCCGTGGTCGCCTGGAACACGCGGGTCCCGGCAGCCCCGAAGAAGTAGGCGGTGCCGTCGGCTCCCTGGCGGGTGGCACGTCCGAGGACCACCGAGCGGCCGCCGGGCTTCCGTTCGCGGAACGTGACGGGACGCCCCGGACGAGCGGGCGAGAACCGGGCGACCACCGAGTTCTCCGCCGAGGATGAGTCCGCGGCAGCCGAGCCGCGCTGGGCGATCGGGGGGAGCACGTCCATTGAGGCGGACTGTCGGACGGGGGACACGATCCGGGCGCCGGTGACGACCCCGGTGAAGATCCGGCCGGACCGGCGCACCGCGGGCACCATCACGGAGTACCTGCGACGAGTCGTGGTCGCGAGCCGGGTGACCCGGTAGACCCCGCGGGGGGAGGTCTTCGCGCGCCGGACCACCCGCCAGCTGCGTCCGATCAGCGCCCGCACCAGGACCGGACGCCGGAAGCGCGTGGACACGCGTCCGGACGCCGTGAAGAACTCACGGGCGACGGGATGCTGCGAGGAGAGGTGGAACGAGGCCCTCGTCCGGACCGTCGCCTGCGAGGGCGAGGTGGTCACAGCGCAGATGCCGGCCACCAGCAGGGTCGTCAGCGCGAGGACCAGGGCGGCACGGGTTCGGGGCATCTATCGAGGTTAGGACAGTTCGGTGCCCCGGTCCGAGTGATCCGGGATCTACCGGTTGAAGATGGTTTGGGCGCGGCTCGCCACTCTTCTCTGGGTGCTTGGTGCGCTCCTGCCCCACCGGTAGGTTTACGGCGCATGGGCAGAGCCGCCGACCGCGTCCGCCACCGGCTCAGGCGGCTCGCCCCTGTCGGTGCTGTTGCCCGCGGCCGTCAGCCGGCGGCTGAGGAGGCACGGGGCGAGCCGCTGGCCGAGGAGCCACTCCTGAGCGTGGTGGTGCCCGTCTACCAGGTGGAGGACTATCTCGCCGAGTGCCTGGACTCGTTGCTCACCCAGACCTACGAACATCTCGAGGTCATCCTCGTCGACGACGGGTCGACGGACCGCAGCGCCGACATCGCCCGCGGCTACGCCGAGCGAGACCCTCGCGTGCTCGTCGTCCGTCAGGAGAACGCGGGTCTGGGGGCGGCGCGCAACGCGGGCCTGGCCCGCAGCACCGGCGACCTGGTCACCTTCGCCGACTCCGACGACACCGTCCCCACCGATGCCTACCGGTTGATGGTGGCCGCGCTGCGCAGGTCCGGCTCGGACTTCGTCGTCGGCGCCCTCGTGCGTGACGAGGGCGGGGTCGAGCGGATGCGGCCGTGGGCCAGGCGGGCCCATGCGCGGCGCCGGCTGGCGACCACCATCGACGACGTCCCGGCGATGCTCACCAACGTGATGGCCTGCACCAAGGTGTTCCGCCGCGAGTTCGTGGACCGGATCGGACTGCGGTTCCCGGAGGGCACGCGATATGAGGACCAGGTGCCGATCACCCGCGCCTACCTCGAGGCCCGCGCCTTCGACGTGCTGCCCCACGTGGTCTACCGGTGGCGCAAGCGCGATGACCGGAGCTCGATCAGCCAGCAGAAGGCGGAGATGCAGGATCTCCTGGACCGGGTGGCCACCCAGCGGGAGCTCGCCGGCTTCCTGCGCGAGGCAGCCTCGGAGGCGGTGCTTCGAAGCTGGTACGTCAAGGCGCTGCGTCAGGACTTCTTCGGCTACCTCAAGGTGGCGGCGGACGCCGGGGACGACTACTGGGCAGTCCTGCAGGACAACCTCGTCTCGATCGCCCAGCAGGCTCCCGAGGACCTCGACGACGGGCTGGAGCTGCGGGTCCGGCTCGCGGTGTGGCTGGGTCGTCAGGGACATCGCGACGCACTGCGGCGGCTCGTGCGCGACGAGGGGTTCGAAGGGTCCGACTTCCCCGTGACCGTCCGAGACGGTCATCTCGTCGCTCGGATCCCGGCCCTGGAGCCGCACCCGCCGATGGTCCCGGACGAGCTCCTGAGGATCCGCGGATGTGGACCTGCGGCTGACCACCCGACTGGACTCGTTGGACTGGTCCACCAGCGGCGTTCTGGCGGTCCGCCTCCTGGCCGCACTGTCCTACGTCGACCCCGACCGCCATGACGTGACGACCTCGGTCTCGCTGGTCGGGCCTGCCGACACGTCGTACCCGGTCGTCCCGACGCGGGTCGAGGTCGACCCCGGGGGCAACCTGGCCGCCCGCCGCGCCCACGAGAACCACTCGCGGTCCACCGTGGTCGCCGAGGTCGACCTCGAGGCACTGGTCACCGCCAGCGGGTCGAGACGGGTCGCCCGATGGGAGCTGCGCGTCGACGCGGCATTCGGGCAGATGCGCGTCGAGAACTGTCTCGAGTCCCGCAGCGAGCACGGCAGCGCCGTCGTCCCGAGGACGGTGCGGGTGCGCGACGCGCTGGTGACGACGAGCTGGTCGGACCGCCGCGGTCTCCTGATCGAGGTGCACCGGGACTACGCTGCGGTCACCGCGTGGTCGCGGACCAGGACGCGTTCGAGCTCGACGCCAGCGCGCCGGGCCTGGTCGCGCTGACTCAGGTCCATGTGGGTCCGGATGCCGTGTCCTGCGACCATCGTGCCGACGAGCCGGGAATGCGGGATGGCTGGTCCGGTTGGCCGGGCCGCGCCCCGCACGGGCAGCCCGGTCACCGGCCGGGTCCGGGTCGCCGCGCAGACCCCGGACCGGCAGACCCTGGCCGTCGTCGGCGACCTCGAGCCCGCCTCGGTCCGCCACGAGCAGGCGTGCCTGGTGGTCAGCAACGACGGCCGACTGACCGCAGTACCGGACCAGCCCTGCCTCTTGGTCGACGACGTGCGGCCGCGGCACCCGCTCGATGGTCGTGACGGGGCGGGCACACCGGGTCGCGGACGGCCGCCTGCTCCTGCGTGGCCCCGGGCGGACTCCGGCTCGGGGATCGCTGGAGGTCCTGGACGGCGCCTTCTGCACGTCGAGGTGCCGCTCTGGCACACGCCATGGGGGACGACGCGGACCGCAGCTGCCCCCGAACCTCTACACGCTGGTCGCCGAGACGGACACCGACCCCGAGCACGAGCCGGCGGTCCGGGTGCTGGCGGGCCACCTCTACCACCGACCCAGCGCTCCGTCGCCGTTCGACGGCTGGTCGGTCGAGATCGCCGCGGACCGACGGGTGCTGCTGCGACGCAGCCGGGTGGGCGCCCCGGCCACTGCGAGCCGCTAGGCCAGCAGCAGCTCCGGTCCGGGCGGCTATGCCCGTGCGCTGGCCCGGGGCCCCGAGCAGCGAGTGGTCTTCGAGTGCTTCGAGGGCGCCGGCACAGGCGAGGCTCCCCGCGCGGTGTGCGACCGGCTCCTCGACGAGCGGCAGCGACCTCGACCTGGTCTGGAGCGTCGAGGACCTCAGCGTGGCCCCCGTCGAGGGCACCCGTGCCGTGGTGCGGGGCACCCCGGAGTGGTACGACGCCATGGGGTCGGCCCGGCTGCTCGTCACCAACAACACCCTGCCCCTGGTTCTTCCGGAAGCGGCCCGGCCAGGTCTACCTCCAGACCTGGCACGGGACGCCGCTGAAGCGGATCGGCACCGACATCCCGCACCAGCGGATGTCCACCGAGCATTACCTTCGGCTCCTGCTCTCCGCAGGCCCGGACCTGGGACCTACCTCGTCTCCCCGAACGCCGTTCTGCCACCGAGATCTTCCGCCGGGCGTTCGAGTACGCCGGCCGGGTCCTCGAGATCGGCAGACCGAGCAGCGACGTACTCCTCGGCCCCGGGGCCGGCCGGTTGCGGGAGGCGGTGCGGGACCGCGCTCGGGAGTGGGCGAGGACCAGACGGTGCTTCTGTACGCCCCGACCTGGCGCGACGACGCCCGCCGCGGAGCGGCACCTGGGAGAAGATGCTGCATCTGGACCACGGAGGCCGTCACCTCCGCCCGGCCGGACGTCACCGTGCTGGTGCGCGGGCACCCCAACACCGCGCACCGGTCACGGGTAAAGACCCAGAGCGAGTCGTCGACGTGACCGCCTACCCCGACATCACTCGGCTCTACCTGGCCGCCGACGTGCTCGTCACCGACTACTCGGCGGCGATGTTCGACTTCGCGGTCACCGACAAGCCGATGTATCCTCCTGGCCCCCGACCTCGAGGACTACCGCGACCGGGTCCGCGGCCTCTACCTGGACTTCGAGTCGGTGGCCGCGGGCCCCATCGTCCGCAGCACCGAGGAGCTGCTCGGGGCCCTCGAGGAGGACGACAAGTGGGCCGCGGCCCGCGAGCAGCTCCGGTCGACGTACGCGCCCTTCGACGACGGGTCGGTGACGACCGGCTGCTGAAGCGGTGAGCGACCGCGTCTGAGACCGGGGGCCGCCCCGCCAGTTACCGGGGGATCCAGGACGTTGGGCGCCTCCCGCGGGGCAGGGCCCATGGGAGGCGCCAGCGGTCCATGGGGAGCGGGCGCGGTGCCGTGGCCCGACAGTGCGGCGTACGGCGAGGCACCCCGCCGTACGGCGGCTCGCCCCGCAGGAGCGACTCAGGGGTCGAGGGTCGACCCGGAGAGCCGTTTCCACGCATATGTATATGAACGGTTGCGGATCCGACGAAAAGGCAGCCGTTGTCGCACATCTGGACGCCAACCGCACCCTGCAGGTGGCCGACTCGGCACGGTCCGGGCCCCAAGACGGGGCGACTCGGTGAGTCACGACGGCGACCTTTACTGTTCACCAGGCATCATGGTTCGATTGATGGCACGCTGCCTCACGCAGGCGCGTCCGCAACCGGGCGGCCCGTGTGCGGTCGCGGACGGATCCGCGGGGCGAGGGAGCAGCACGCCGAGGGCGCAACATCATCTTGGGGTCAGCGATGACGATATCGGCCAGTGAGCCGGCCGTGAGCCGGCCGGGACACCGGCCAGTGAGCCAGCCGGGACGCCAGCCGGGAACACCGGGGCGTGGCGGCGCGTCGCCAGGGCTGTGCAGCACGGCGCCCGGGCGGGCAGGGGAGCCGACCCCGCGCCCGGCTCCCACGTCGCCGTACCCGACGCCCCGGGGGACGCGCCGCCCCCGGACGTCCCCGGCCCGGACGCGGACGACGCCGCGCTGCTGGCCGCATCCCCCTTCTTCGACCCGGTCTTCTATGCCGGGACCGCCGGTTGCGACAGCCGCCCGCTGGCGGCCGCCCGGCACTACCTGCGGCGTGGGGCCCGACGAGGGCTGCACCCGCACCCGCTGTTCGCCACCGAGCACGTCGTCGCCGCCTGCCCCTCACTGGGCGAGGGCGGCAACCCCCTGGCCACCTACATCCGGCAGCAGCGCTACGACGTGGCCACCCACCCGCTGTTCGACCTCAAGGCCTACCGGGCGGCGAGCCCGGCCGCCGCCGCCCATCCCCTCGGGCCGCTGGGCCACTACCTGGAGGTCGGGGCCCGCCAGCGGCTCGCGCCGAACGACTGGTACCAGCCGCACGAGGGCGAGCCCCGGGGGCTGGTCGACTGGGTGGCCGCCCGGCACCGCGAGTGGCTGGAGCGCAGGAGCCGGGTCCCCAGGTCCCGGACCAGGCACCCACCGCAGCCGGAGCCGGCTCCGGGGTCATCGGCTCCCGGGCCGGGCGAGCCGCTGGTCACCGTGGTGGTGCCCGCCGGAGCCGACCCGAGGGCCCTCGAGCGCACCGTGCGCTCGGTCCTCGACCAGGAGCAGGCAGCCCGCGAGGTCGTCGTCGTCGCCGACGGGACCCGTCGCGGCGTGGAGCTGAGGCGAGAGCTCGAGCGGTGGTTCCCGGAGGCGGCACTGGTGGTCGTGTCCTACGACGGGACCGCCGGCGAGCGTCCGTCGGTGGGTCTCAACCGGGCCGCCCGGCGAGCCGCCGGTGACCTCCTCGCCTGGGCCCTCCCCGGGGACGTGTGGGCCCCGGGACGCCTCCGGCTGCTGCAGGCGGTCTGCACCGAGGAGGACGCGCCCGCCGCCTCCGACGTGATGCGGGTGGTGCGGCCCGGCACGCACGACGTGTACGCCGCCGCATCCGCGGCCCTGGGGCCGCCGGCGTCCCCGGTGACCGTCGAGCTGGCCCGCCTGGTGGTCCGCCGGAGCGCGTTCTGGGCGGTCGGCGGCTTCGACGAGCAGCTGCCCGGCTCGTGGGAGACCGACCTGGTGCTCCGCCTGGCGTCCCGGTTCCCCGTCCGGTCGGTGGCTGCGGTGGGCACGAGCCGCGAGGAGGTCGTGGAGGCGTTGGCCGCCGAGGTCGAGCCGTCCGTGCTGGACCACGCCCGCGTGTCGACCTGGGCCGACGTGGCGTTCAACCGGTGCGCCGTGGACTGGGACGCCCTGTCGCGTCGTGACCAGCGCACGGACCTGGTCACCGTCGTGGTCAGCGCTGCGGGATGGCGCCAGGCGGTGGCCTGCGTCAGGCAGGTGGTCACGGCCGGGGCGCCCGCAGGCCGGTCCTGCGAGTGCCTGGTCGTCGACGACGGGTCGCAGAGCCTCACCTCGGTGGTGCTGTCCTCGCTGGAGGCCAGGTTCGACGACGTCCGCGTCGTCCACATCCCCGCGTCGGTCGGCGCCGCGCTCAGCAGCAACCTCGCCCTGCGGCAGGCGAACGGCTCGGTGGTCGTGTGGCTCGCCGGTGACGTGCGCGTCCAGCCCCGCTGGCTGGATCCGCTGGTCGGGGCACTGGAGTCCCCCGACGTGCTGGGAGCGCAGGCCCTGGTGACCGGTGCCAGCGGCTCCATCGACTGTGCGGGCTTCGCCTTCCCCAGCTGTGGCGGGTTGCCCTACGAGTTCCTCCAGGGGTTCCCTGCCGCCGACGCGGCGGGTCTGGACGACGTACCGCTGATGGCCCTGAGCCGGGCAGCGACGGCGATGCGGTACGACGACCTGGTGGCTCTGCAAGGGTTCGACCCGCTGTTCCGGGGCGGCCTCGAGGACGTCGACCTCTGCCTCCGGCTGCTGCACACGCGCCGCGGCCGCTTCGTCCTGGCGCCGGAGTCACGGGTGAGCCGACCGGCCCGCTCACGAGGGGGTCGCCGGACGCCGCCCGCACAGACCCCTGAACGCGGGGCGGGCTCCGTGCCCGCCCTGGAGCGTGAGCTGTTCCTGGACCGGTGGGAGGCTCGCTCCCCGCGCGACGACAGACGGCTGTGGGCCAGTCGTGGGTTCGACGTGCACGGCTATGCGACCGTGCCGAGCGAGGGTGTGGAACGCCGGCTGTGCGCACCGCAGCCGGTGTTGTCCCGCGCCCGGGTGAGTGTGCACGAGAACGCTGCCCCGGCTGCGCTGGGCCCTGAAGGTCGCGTCACCGGCCGGGGAGCGACGGGAGCTCTGGGGCGACACCCACTTCGCGCGCAGCCTGGCGGACGCGCTGCGCGGGCTCGACCAGCAGGTCGTCGTCGACCACCGTGAGGACTTCCACCGGCACTCGGGGCACCACGACGACGTGGTCCTGGTGCTGCGCGGCCTCGAGGCGTTCCAGCCGGCCTACGGGCAGGTCAACCTGGCGTGGGTGATCTCCCATCCGGAGCTGCTGACGCGGAGGGAGGCCGCCTGCTACGACCGGGTGTTCGCTGCGAGCCACTCCTGGGCCGAGAAGATGTCCCGGCACTGGTCGCTGCGGATCGACCCGCTGCTGCAGGCGACGGATCCCGAGCTGTTCCACCCGGACCGTGGCCGGACCGACGCCGGAGAGCCGGTGGTCTTCGTCGGTGGGTCGCGACAGCACTACCGGCAGATCGTCAGGCACTCGGTCGCCTCCGGCCTTCCGCTGTCGGTCTACGGGTCGGACTGGGAGGACCTGATCCCCCGGCACCTCATCAAGGCGACCTTCGTCCCGAACCGCGAGCTGGGGGCGCTCTACGCCTCCGCAGGCGTGGTGCTCAACGACCACTGGGAGGACATGCGGCGTGAGGGCTTCCTGTCCAACCGGCTCTTCGACGCGGTCGCCAGCGGCGCCCGGGTGATCTCGGACGACGTGGCGGGTCTGGAGGGCATGTTCGGCAGTTCAGTTCAGGTGGCCACCGACGCGACGTCGCTGGCCGGCCTCGTCCGCGACGACCCGCTCGACCACACCTTCGGCACCGCCGAGGAGCGACGCAGGGTCGCTCGTCGAGTGCATCAGCAGCACTCGTTCGAGCGGCGGGCCATACAACTGCTTGACACTGCGTTGGAGCTCCGGCGACACCGGTCGGCACCCAGCTTCTGAGCTTGGGAAAACGACAGCTTCCATACCTCGCAAGGGAGCGCCCGCCGTTCGAGAGCAGTCTTTCGTTCAAGTTCGACTCTGGAACTGGCCGGTCAGACAATATCCGCGGCGGCTGTTTGGCGTGGAGGTCTCTTCTGGTGGTCCGGCCCGAGATGTAGGTAGGTCGACGCAACGAAAATCGGAACCCGACGCGTGGCAGACTGACATGCATGGACGTGAGGGAAACGCCTGGCCCACAGTTGGCAAACACACTTGAGGGCATCCGAACAATTCTCGAGCGGTCGGCCCTGCTCGACAGCGAGTACAGGCTCGTGGCGGCTCAGCGTGCTGTTCGCATATCGGAACTAGCTCGTGACATCGCCCGACTCAAGCGCGCTAACCGAAGTCTGAGGGAGAGAGTCGCAGGTCTGCAGCGTGAGCAGGTCAGGTTGCGGCGCAGCATGCAAGTTGCTGGGCGTAGGTCGCTTGAGCGAAAGGGCCAACTCAGTCTGGCGCGCGCTCGAGTCAGACGGTTGCGCGACAGGTTGAGCCACCTCGAGGAGGAGAAGGTCGCGCTCGAGAGCCGCAAGAGCGTCAGGGCTGCACTGCATGTCGCCGATAGGTTCGGTGGAAGATTGATGCCCCGCAGGGACGCCAATGAGTGAGGGCCCATATCGCGCCTTCAACAGCGAACGGTGCGCCGGGGTCACGGCGACTGAGGGCGTTGACTACCTGGGCATGATGCGTCAACTGGTCGACGCGCCGGCCACAACGGTTATTGTGCCAGTCTTCAACGGGGGTTCGGCTGTCCGGGACTGTCTGGAGTCGCTCGGCCAGCACGTCGGGGATTGGCGTGTGATCGTGATTGACGATGCGAGCACCGACGTGACAACGCAGGCGGTCATTCGGCAGTGCGTCGAGAAGTTTGGCTTCGAGCTTGTCGTACACGAGAAGAATCTGGGCTATACGGCCACTGCGAATCACGGCGTCTCAATCGCTGGGGCCGATGACGTTGTTCTCTTGAACAGCGACACAGTCGTTGGCCCGCTATGCGTCGAACGACTGCGGTGGGTTGCGTACTCCTCGCCGAGAGTGGCGTCGGTGACTCCGACGTCTGACAATGCAGGCGCGATGTCCCTTCCGGTGCCGGGCCGAGCCAACGAGTGGGCGCCACAGCTCAGTTCTGCCGAGATCAGTCGGCAACTCTCGCGAGACATGCGAGTGTGGGCTCAATGTGTTCCCACGGCCCACGGGTTCTGCGTCTACCTCCTCCGGAGGGCTTTGAACCAGGTCGGGTACTTCGACGAGGAGCTCTTCCCGCAAGGATACGGTGAAGAGAACGACTGGTCCCTTCGTGCGGATGCCCTCGGCTACAAGAACTACTATGCGCCTCACGTCTTCGTCAGACACGTACGAAGCCAGTCCTTCGGCAGTAGGAGCGAAGGCCTTATCAGGTCGGGGCGCCAGGCCGTCGACGCGCGTTGGCCGCACTACACGAGCCGTGTAAGGGCTTGGGTGGGGGGCGCTGAACTCGCATCTATCAGTCAGCAGGCTCGAGGTGCTCAGCAGAAGCTTTCGACCTTGCGCGCGGTTCTGCCGCGTCGCCTTTACATCGTCCATCGGTCGGTAGGTGGCACCCCTCAGACGAATGTTGACCTCATGGAGAGTCTGACGGAAGAACAGGAGAGTCTGGTTCTCGAGAGCACCAAGGGCTACAACATCAGCCTTGGTCAGTTCCGGGACGGAAAGATCCATTCGATTGACTCTTGGGAACCGGAGACGGCGTACCTTCCACAAGACGACTGGGATGACCGTTATGCCGAGTATCTCATCAGTGTGCTCATAGAGTGGAACGTCGAAACGGTCCATATCCGCCACCTGATCCACACTCCCACGTCAGTTGTCGCGACTGTTTGTGAGACCCTCTCTGTCCCATTCATCTACTCGACGCATGACTTCCATCCCGTCTGCCCGACGTTGACTTTGCTAGACGAGAAGATGAACTACTGTGGCGGTGTCTGCACGCCCGGCCAGACCAACTGCACCCTTACCGGCCCAGCAGCACTCGCGTTCGAACAGCCCCTCAAGAATGGCTGGATTCGTGACTGGCAGTCGCGCATGGCGGGAGTCTTGAATGCCGCAGAGAGGGTGGTGGCCACGACGCCTTCGGCCGCCAAGACGTTGCTCGCCGCTTACCCAAACGTGGCAGACAAGCTCGACATCATCGAGCACGGACGAGACTTGAGCGGTTTCGAGCTGATCCGGCAGCGTCGTGCTGACCGGCTCCCAGGTCCGCTTCGGGTGCTCGCGCCAGCCGTATGGGGCCCGCACAAAGGGACGGCCCTGCTTCGCCAGATCGCGGGCCTCGTCGGTGCGAACGTCGAGTGGCACGTCCTTGGAACGGCTGGCGAATCCATGGTCGACTTCGCGGTCGTGCATGGCGAGTACCTTCGCCTCGACCTCCCGGCAATCGCGCGCGAGCTCGACCCCGATCTTGTGGGCATATTCTCTATCTGGCCGGAGACATATGCTCACACGGTGAGCGAGGCGTGGGCGATGGGCGTGCCGGTGATCGCCACAGACCTCGGGGCACCGGCCGACCGAATCCGTCATCACGGTGGCGGGATCACGTTTCCGCACGACGATCCCGAGCAAGCTGCGCAAACAATTCTGGAGTTGGCAAGTGCCCCTTCCACGATCTCCTCGGCCACCGGAGCTGCTCCAGTCGATGCGGTCCGAAGTCTGCGAAGCATGGGAAACGACTACAACCGTCTGTACGTCCGGTCCAAGCGACGCCATGACAGCGTCTCTGTGGGTGTGCTTGACAAGGCCGTGGGCGTCGCGCCACCTGCCTCAGCCGACGTCAGGGCATATCGGCGAATCCGCTATGGCTTTGCTTCCCCGTTCGCACACTATGAAAGGCTTGATGTCAGGGACTATGCATCAGGCGCTTGCAGAGACGTCGACGTCCTGCTCGTTATCCGGGATGCGATTCCGGACCATTTGGCCAGTCCCGTTCTGGAACGGGTCAAGAAGAGCGAGACTCGTCTCGTCGTCGAAATGGATGACGACCTGGTCACTGCCTCTGCGGTGGAACGGCTGTTGGGTCAAGGTTATGACCGCGAGAGGCTGGAGGCCTTCCGTTCAGTGCTGGGGCAGGCTGACCGCGTCATCGTCAGTACTTCGGCACTTGCCGCAGCCGTTTCGAGTCTGGACGGACCCGAGTGCGACGTTGTCGAGATTCGAAACGAGCTCGACCCTCGCGTGTGGCTGTCGTCGGTGACCCCAACGACTGGGCCAAAACTCCAGAAGTCGACAGAATCACGTCTGTTGTACATGGGTAGCAAGACGCATGGGGAGGATCTGGCGTTGCTCGACGGGCTTCCCGCCGCGCTGTCTGACCGTCTCGCACAGCGAGTGGTTCTTGAGATCGTCGGAGTGTCGAGCGTCGATCTCCCCGAGGGGGCGCGGCGTTTGGTTCCTTCGAGTGCCGAGTATCCGGCCTTCGTCACGTGGCTGCGTCAGAATCGCGGTCGCTGGGACGGGGCAGTGGCGCCCCTCGCGGCAACGACCTTCAACCTCGCTAAGAGCGACCTCAAGCTCTTGGAGTACGGCGCAATGGAACTGAGAACGGTGGCATCTCCGGTGGGGCCGTACGCATCGCCCCCTCCGGAGCTCGCCACCACGGCGGACACCATCGCTGAGTGGGTGGACCGCTTGGAGGAAGTCATCGTGGAGCGCCGCGAGCACGGCCCCGCAACGCTGTCGAGGGATTGGGTCGTCGCAAACAGGATGCTGACTCCTGACTCGGTGTCCCTTTGGCACCAGACCGTTCTCGGTTAGCAACTCGTCCTCGTCCCGCCATGTGAAGCCTCTCCAGGACGTGCGACAGGGTTGAACCTCCCGACCCGCGCAGGCACCAATCAGGACAGTGCTGTGCCTCACCCAAGGTTTGCGGAAGGAAACGCATTCATCATTTCAGCGGTTACTGGAGCAACCGACGCAAACGACCGACCAAACGACGACTCCATGAGCGAGAGATCTGCGTCGAATGGTGGGAACCGGGTGGCGAGAGTCGATTCTCCTCGCCCTTGGCGAGACTAGCCAACGCCTCTTGCGCCCGATCGGCGGAGGCTGCGCTGGCAGCCTGCGACTTCTCCAGTGCACGGATCCGACCTTTCAAGCGCACCACCGTGGCCTGTTGAGCCGTGTGCTCAGCGCGTAAGCGAACAAAGGCTTCGGGCGCAAGGTGGACCGCGATTCGGTCCATCCCGGTCTCGTCGACAGGTCGACCTCCAGGGTCGAGCCGATCTTTGTACTGGTCGGCGCACGCACTCTTGTAACGCTCGAGGTCCGAGCCGAACTCCAGTCGCGACAGGTTGTTGCGGAATCGTTCCAGCGCCCACTCGTACAGGAGGAAGTCCCAACGGAACACCTCACGCACCAGATCGACGCGGCCAGCGGGCCAGTCCTCGACAAGCGCTCGGTTGGCGTTGCGATCGTCCCGTTGCCAGGCGGGGAGCGTGGGGAGACCGCAGATGGCGGCCATCGCGAAAGCGCTCTCCTCGAAGTACTCAGCTATTCCGAACCATGAGACATCCGTCTCGATGTTCGTCATGGCTTGCTCCAGAAGCTCGTCCCCATGACTGGTCGACACCTTGGCCCGGCCCTCGGGCGAGAACCCGAGAGCGAACTGCTCGACTTGTGAATGGGTGACCCCTCGGGTCTTGGGCACCCACTCCTCGAAGGACGGGTAGGGCTCGCCAACCGCGTCACGCTTGTTCTTGAGCCACTGGTAGCACGAAAGCACCCTCGGAAGGGGGTTGCGGAACTGAGTCGCCAGGAGATGCTCTCCGGGCCTGAGCGTGAACGCGCCGTACAGGTAATGGGCTCCTAGAAAGGCGTGTCCCTTCGAGCGGTCGATGAGCGCCAGCAGACGGTCGTGGTCTCGAGGAACCTTGAGGTAGGTCGAGAAGAACTGGTGGCCGCGGCCGGCGTTATGGTAGGCGTTGTCGAGCACCCGGGTCATGACCATGGAGCCGCTCTTATTCACGCCGTGGAACACGACCTTGCGCTCGTACCCTCGAAGGTGCTCAAGCCCTCCCACCTCCACGCGATAACTGCTTGGCTCGCTCTCCATCGTGCTCATCCCTTGTGGGCGAATACCCGGATGACCACAGGATCTTCATCGCCGTGCACGGCCAGACCGTTCGCCTCGGTTGCCGAGTCAATGACAAAGCCTCGGTCCTCGAGCCTGCGGCACAGGTCTCCGATGACGATGAATCGTCTGTAGTGGCCGGCGATTCGCTCAGTAGGACTCAGGACTTCTCCTTGTCGTGCAAGAGGATCCTTGATCGACCGGCATTCCACCATCACAATCCCGCTCGGACGGAGAATCTTGCGGGCGTCTCGCCAAAGCCCCAGCTCCTCCGACTCAGTCATTGCATGAAGGACAAAGCGGCTGTAAAGAACATCGAACCGATCTGTCCATGCGTCGACGTATTCGGACACACTCCCGCTGACGAAGTCGGCCGAGGAAGCCTCGTGAACCTTTTCGCATAGGGCGATGGCGGATGCTGAGCTGTCGAGACCGGTGACCCGGTGACCCCGGTTGTCGATGTAGGAGGTGTCGCGACCATTGCCGCAGCCCACATCGAGAACAACGGAGGCGCCAGGCATTCGCTCCTCCGCGGTAATGGCGAACGGCGATGGGTCCAATGCTCCGATTGTGATGGCATAGTAAGTGTTCCAGTGGCCGCTCTTGCCCCGGTCCGACTCGTCAGTGGCATCCTGATCCAGGAAGAACGCGACAATCTGGTTGGCCGTATCGACGGCCGACTTCTCCCCGAAGTTCTCTATGCGCAGGTCGGGGCTCACGGAAGGGTCATAGATGGCTTCCAGGTCAACTCCGGAGCTGTAGACCTTCTTAGTACCCGCGTCGCGCGTCAAGCGGACTTGACGCGGAACATCCAGAAAGACCTCGGTGCTGTTAGTAACGTTCGTATGTACCCAGGCCCGAACGTCGTCATACATCGCGATGGCGGCGATAACTACGACGAAGCCCTGAGAGGCCAGGTGGCTGCAGAGTCGGAAGTAGACTCGGGCGAGTTCGACGCGCTCAGATCTCTCGTATCCCCACCGATCGGCGAAGATGCTCCGCAGATCGTCGCCGTCAAGAAGGATCACTCGCTGGCCTCCACGGCGAAGGAGACTCTCTACCTCGCGGGCAACGGTGGTCTTGCCCGATCCTGAGAACCCGCTGATCCAGATGACTCCTGATCGCGGAGTAACGACGCTGCGATCAAGCGTCACCCCATTATCCTTTCGAGCTGATGGTGCTTTTCGTGGAGTCCAGTTATCGACGTTGACGTATTCGATCAATGACCATCTTCCGCAGCAACATACAGGGCCGGGACGTCGACATTCCGAGCACACGCCGAGGGCTCGGACATGGCATTGGAGCGCCGATGCCCCTGTTGGAGGCAAGAGGCCCGCTCACGGGCGCCAGTACGTCGATGTGCTGGACGAGCTCGCCAAGGTCAGGCGGTCGACCTCCTGAGCCGCTGCGGATGCTGCGCGTAGCCTCACGAGTGTGGACGACCTCTTCGCCCCGCCGGGCAGCGACTGGCAGCCGGTGTCGCCGGCGCTGGCCCGGCTGCGCCGTACCAAGCTGGTCGGAGTCGCACTGGTGGTCGTCGCGGCAGCGGTGGTGGCCGGGCTGCTGTTCTCCCTGCCTGTGTGGTCTTGGACGGGCGCCGTCGTCCTGACGCTGGGTCTGACGGTCTTCGGGTGGTGGGTCATCGGCCGGAACGCACGATGGTGGGGGTACGCCGAGCGCGACGAGGACCTCTACATCAAGCACGGTGCCCTCATCCGCACCCTCGTCGTCGTGCCCTACGGGCGCATGCAGTACGTCGACGTGCACGCGGGTCCGCTGGAGCAGGCGTTCAAGGTTGCCAGCGTCCACCTGCACACCGCGAGCCCCGGCACCAGCGCCCGGATACCTGGCCTGCCGGCGGCCGAGGCGGCCCGGCTGAGGGACCGGCTGACGTCGCTGGGTCAGGCGCAGGCAGCAGGGCTGTGATCTCGGCCCCCGAGCCAGGGACCCCGCACCCCTACCGACGGCTCTCACCGCTCACTCCGCTGGTGCGCGGTGCGATCCTGCTCGTTGCTGTGTTCGTCTCCTCCTGGGACGACCTGCTGCGTGGTCGGCTCGGCCCGGTCGCCTGGGTGCTTCTCCTGATC
Organism: uncultured Actinomycetota bacterium; assembly: GCA_963837995.1. Classification (GTDB taxonomy): domain Bacteria; phylum Actinomycetota; class Actinomycetes; order Propionibacteriales; family Nocardioidaceae; genus Nocardioides_B. The sequence goes on along the minus strand of CAWIPS010000010.1, from coordinate 34,487 downwards.
CTGGTCGCAGGAGGCGTCTACGGGTTCACGTCCTGGCTGCGCACGAAGTACTGGATCGAGTCCGACGAGCTGCGTGTGGACACCGGTGTCATCTCCCGTCAGTCCCGCAGGATCCGGGTCGACCGGATCCAAGGCATCGACATCGTGCAGCCCTTCGTCGCTCGGCTGTTCGGTCTCGCAGAGCTGCGGATGGACGTCGCCGGCGGCGGCCCGCACGAGGGCTCGCTCGCCTTCCTCCCTCTCAAGCAGGCCCAGGCCCTGCGCGAGACACTCCTGTCCCGGCGCGATGCTGTCCGGGGGGAGCAGGAGCCGGATGCGGCGACCGGGCCACCTGCAAGTCCGCCTGCTGCGGCAACCGAGCGGACCATCGCGAGGCTGGACCTCAACATGCTACTGGTGAGCCTCCTTCTTGCTCCGGAGACCGTTCTGTTCGTGGTGACGGCGCTGGTGCTCGGTGTCGTCTTCGTGGTGTTCGGCCACGTCAGCGGAATCGCGGGGTTCGTGCCGGTGCTCGTCGGGTTCGCACTCGCCCAGTTCCGCAAGCTGTCCGCCTACTACGACTTCACGGTGATCGCCTCGTTCGCGTCCGGAGCGCCGACTGCGCTACAGGTGCGGCGCGGTCTGTTCGAGCTGAACACCCAGACGGTCAACCTGGCGAGGGTCCAGGGGGTCGTGGTCACCGAGCCGTTGATGTGGCGCTGGCTGGGCTGGAGCCGGCTGGACGTCTCGATCGCGGGCCGAACCGAGCACGAGGGCAACGGCAAGCCGTCCGCATCCACCGTGATGCCCGTCGCTCCGCACGCCGTGGTCCTGTCCCTTGCCCGCACCCTTCTCGCCAACGCGGGCGGTCCGGACCCGGGACTGGTCGAGCTCACCGCACCACCCGACCGGGCCCGGTGGGTAGCCCCGGTGAGGTGGCGCTACCTCGGCTTCGGCGTGGGGGAGGACCTTCTGGTCGCCCGCGAAGGCGTCCTGACCCGCAGGATGCATGTCGTGCCCCATGCTCGCGTCCAGTCGCTCCAGATCCACCAACGCCCCCTGCAACGGCGGCTCGGGCTCGCGGACCTACGGGTCGACAGCCCGCCAGGCCCCGTCAAGGTCCGCGCCCGACACCGCGACGAACGAGAGGCCCGTGTCCTGCTGGACCTGCACGCCACCCTGGTCCGCCGAGCTTGCGCGGCACGTGACCAGACCGGCGCCCCGCCTCAGCCCCGGGTCGTCACGACCCACCAGAAGTCCCCGAGACCTCCCACGGCGGTGAGCTCGGCGGCCTCGGCGGAGGACGACAGCCGCTCGAGGTAGTCCGACGGGTCCTCGGAGGCCAGGGCGTGCGCCGGCCGGCTGCCGTCGATGCCCAGCTCGTGCAGCACCTCGCGCTGACGTCGTACGACGGCACCGACGCCGGCTGCCACCGAGTCGACGGCGACGTGCGCCGTGACGTCGCGGGAGCCGTCGGGGAGGACGCCCACCAGGTGCCCGTCGCGGTAGGAGGCCAGGGAGCCATGGGGCGGACGGTCCTCGCGGAGGTGCCCGTAGTCGACCGCCACGGCGATACCGCGACGGACACGGCGCACGACGTCCGCCCACGCGGCGTCCCGGGTGGTGCCCACTTCGGCCCGCCGTCCCGGCTCCGCCGCCGTCCAGGGGCCACCACCGGTCGCGTCCAGGTCCGCAGCGAGGCCGGGACTGAGGATGCGTCAGTGCAAGGCCGGGCGACTCCTCGCCCGGTGTCCGGGTCGACGTGTAGGACACGTGCGGCACCCCGTCCTCCCCGTTCTCGACGACGTGGCAGGGGATGCTGTCCAGCCACTCGTTCGCCACCACCAGCCCCTCCACCGCCTCGGGCAGCGCCGTCGTCCAGGCGATCGAGCCGTCCAGGCCCGAGGGTCGGGCGGCGACCTCGACCCCGAGCAGAGTCAGGTCCGGGTCGAGCCTGCGCATCGCGGTGAGCAGCTCGCCCCGGCCGGCGCCGATGTCCACGACGGTGTCCAGGCCGGACTCGCGGGCCATCGTGACCAGTGCCTGCGCGAACAGCGGCGAGGCATGCACCGAGGTGCGGAAGTGGGCGGCGGGTGCCTCCCGGCGGAAGAAGCCGTCCGGACCGTAGAGCGCCGCGTCCCAGGCCCGCTTCCACGTCGGATGGCTCGTCGGCGGGGGCACCCCTGGCATCCCGAGCGAGGTCAGGCTGGTCACCGGCCCAGGCTACGTCCGCGACCCGTCCTGGGGCGGGAGGTGGGAGGGTCCGTCCTGGACCGGACGCCCGGCGTGTGACCGAGAGCACCCACGGCCGCGGTGACGGGGGTGTTTCGGCCCGCGTACGCTGGCATGACGCATCAGCAAACCGTCCGGTACCCGACCTCTGGGACTGGAACGAAAGGCGATGAGCTTCATGGCACGTGTGGGAGTGGTCGGCGCCGGCCGGGTCGGCGCGGTCCTGGCGGCGGCGCTCCGGGCCGCAGGTCACGACATCACGGGAGCAGCGGGTGAGTCGGCAGCCTCGCGGACCCGCATCGAGACGCTGCTGCCCGGGGTCCGGCACGACAAGCCGACGGCGGTCGCCCGGTCCTGCGACGTCCTCCTCCTGACGGTCCCGGACGACATGCTCGCCAACGTGGTCTCGATGCTCGCCGCCTCGGGCGCCCTCCGGTCCGGCCAGCTGGTCGTGCACACCTCCGGGAAGCACGGGACCGCGGTGCTCGAACCCGCCGCCGCCCTCGGCGCGCAGGTCCTGGCCATGCATCCGGCGATGACCTTCACCGGCACCGACGTGGACCTCGACCGGCTCGGCGGCTGCATGTTCGGGGTGACCGCCGGCCCGGGGACCCGGGGCCTCGCCGAGCGTCTCGTGGCGGACCTCGGCGGCACCGTCGCCTGGGTCGCAGAGGACAGGCGGACCCTCTACCACGCCGGTCTCGCGCACGGGGCGAACCATCTCGTCACGCTCGTGTCCCAGGCCATGGACCTGCTGCGCGCATCGGGTGCGGAGGATCCCGCTGCCACCCTGCGGCCGCTCCTCGGTGCGGCCCTGGACAACGCACTCGCCTACGGTGACGCGGCGCTGACCGGTCCCATCGTGCGCGGCGACGTCGAGACGGTGCGCGCGCACCTCGTCGACATCGCGGCCAGCTCGCCTGCGACGCTCGAGTCCTACGTCGTGATGGCCCGGGCGACCGTGAACCGGGCGGTCGTCGGCGGCAGGCTGCTGCCGATCCGGGCGGCGAAGCTGGTCGGCGTCCTCAACGACGCGCTGGTGTCCGTGCCGAGCCACGGACGCGGGTGACCTCCCCGGTCGTGGCCAGCAGCCGCCTGGAGCTGGCCACGGCACTGAAGGAGACCCGCTCCCGAGGCGGACGGGTGGCCCTGGTGCCCACGATGGGGGCGCTGCACCGCGGCCACGCGGAGCTGGTGTCCACCGCGCGTGCCTCGGTCACCGCCGACGACGCGGTCGTCGTGTCGGTCTTCGTCAACCCCCTCCAGTTCGGGCCCGGTGAGGACCTGGCCCGCTATCCCCGCACGTTCGAGTCCGACATCGCCGTGTGCGCGGAGCGCGGGGCCGACGTGGTCTTCGCGCCGTCGGTCGACGAGGTCTACCCCGGCGGTGACCCCCAGGTGACGGTCGAGCCGGGCCCACTGGGCCTCGTCCTCGAGGGCGCGGTCCGGCCCGGCCACTACCGCGGTGTGCTCACCGTGGTGGCCAAGCTGTTCGGGCTGGTGCGCCCGGACGCTGCGGTGTTCGGCGAGAAGGACTACCAGCAGCTGGTGCTCGTCCGGCAGATGGTCGAGGACCTCTGCATGGCGGTCCAGGTGGTGGGCGCGGAGACGGTGCGCGAGCCGAGCGGCCTGGCGCTGTCCTCGCGCAACGCCTACCTCGACCCGCACGCCAGCGGCGTGCAGCGACCGTACTGTCCCGGGCACTCGCCGACGGTGCGGCGGCAGGCCCGCACGGGCGCGAGGCGGTGCTGGGCGCCGCACACGCGACCTTGGACGAGGAACCGGGCGTCGAGCTCGACTACCTGACCCTCACCTCGCCGGACCTCGGCGAGCCCCCGGTGGCCGGCGAGGCCAGGCTGCTCGTCGCCGCGCGGGTCGGGACCGTCCGGCTGATCGACAACGTCCCGGTCCACCTGCAGGTCCACCCGCAGGAGGACCTGAGGCCACCGGCCCCGACGCGAGGACGCCGATGAGACCGCTGTTGTGCGCTGACATCGGCAACAGCCACACCGTGATCGGCCTGCTGCACGACGGCGACGTCGTGGACCACTGGCGGCTCGCCACCGACGAGCGCCGCACCGCGGACGAGTGGGGAGTGCTGCTCAAGGGCCTGCTCAACGACTCACCGGTCGGCGAGTCCCTCCGCGGTGTCTCCCTGTGCGCGACCGTGCCCGCAGTGCTGCACGAGTGGCGCGACATGCTCCGCACCTTCCACGGCGACCTGCCCCAGGTGATCGTCGAGCCGGGTGTCAGGACCGGCGTGCCGGTGCTGATGGACAACCCGCGGGAGGTCGGGTCGGACCGGATCCTCAACGCGCTCGCCGCCGCCCACCTCTACGGCGGTCCTGCGATCGTCGTCGACTTCGGGACCGCCACCACCTTCGACGTGGTCAGCGCCCGCGGGGAGTACGTCGGAGGGGCGATCGCGCCGGGCATCGAGATCTCCCTGGAGGCGCTCGGACGGCGCGGAGCCCAGCTGCGGAAGGTGGAGCTGCTCCGGCCGCGGACCGTGATCGCGAAGAACACCGTCGAGGCCCTGCAGAGCGGGGTCCTCTACGGCTTCGCCAGCCAGGTGGACGGCATCGTCGCCCGGATGCGCGAGGAGCTCAAGCTGCGCGTCGACGAGCTGACGGTGATCGCCACCGGCGGGCTGGCACCGCTCGTGATCGGGGAGTGCGGTGTCTTCACCGCCCACGAGCCGTGGCTCACCTTGCTGGGGCTGGAGCTCGTGTTCGGCCGCAACCAGCCCTGAGAACGCCCACCACTACGCTCGAGGGATGACCCACCAGCCGCCCGGTCCGGCCGAGCCCGAGGGCGACGACCTGCCCGAACAGATGCGGGTCCGCCTGGACAAGCGCGAGCGGCTGCTGAAGAGCGGCGTCGAGCCCTACCCGGTGACCGTCGAGCGGACCCACACGCTGGCCCAGGTCCGGTCGACGTACGACGGGCAGGACCTCGCCCCCGACACCCGCACCGGCGAGCAGGTCGCGGTGACCGGACGGGTGGTGCGGCTTCGCAACACCGGCAAGCTCTGCTTCGTCAGGCTGCGCGAGGGTGGCGGCGCGGAGCTCCAGGTGATGGTGTCGCTCGCCGACGTGGGCGAGGAGTCACTCGCCTCCTTCAAGGCGGCGGTCGACCTCGGCGACCTGCTCGCGGTCCGGGGTGAGGTCGTCACCAGCCGGCGGGGTGAGCTGTCGGTGCAGGCGACCCACTGGTCGATCGCCGCGAAGACGCTGCGCCCGCTGCCCAACGAGCACCGGCCCCTGTCCGAGGAGGCCCGGATCCGGCTCCGCTACGTGGACATGATGCTGCGTCCGGAGCCCCGCGAGATGGTCCGGACCAAGGCGACGGTGCTCCGGAGCCTGCGGGCCACCCTCGACGCGCGGGGCTTCGTCGAGGTCGAGACGCCGATCCTGCAGCTGACGAACGGGGGGGCCGCGGCGCGTCCCTTCCGCACCCACCTCAACGCCCTGGACCAGGACATGCTGCTGCGCATCGCGCTGGAGCTGGACCTGAAGAAGGCGATGATCGGCGGCGTCGACCGGGTCTACGAGATCGGGCGCACCTTCCGCAACGAGGGACTGGACTCCACCCACGCGGCCGAGTTCTCGATGCTGGAGGCCTACGAGGCCTACGGGGACCAGTTCACGATGATGGACCTGACCAGGTCGCTCGTGCTGGACGCCGCGCGGGCGGTCGGGCGGACCGTCGTACCGGCTCGCGACGGCGGGGAGATCGACCTGGAGGCACCCTGGCGGCAGGCGGCCATCCTCGACCTGGTCTCCGACGCGCTCGGCGAGGAGGTGACCGTCTCCACCGACGAGCAGGTGCTCCGCAGGTTCGCCGAGCGCCGCGATGTCGAGCTGCAGCCCTCGTGGGGGGCGGCGGAGATCGTCGTCGAGCTCTTCGAGCAGCTGGTGGAGGACTCGCTGGTCAGCCCCACCTTCGTGATGGACTACCCCGCCGCCGTCAAGCCGCTCGCCAAGCCGCACCGCACCGAGGCCGGTCTCAACGAGGCGTGGGACCTCATCATCAACGGGGTCGAGCTGGCGCCGGCCTACTCCGAGCTGAACGACCCGGTCATCCAGCGGGAGCGGCTGGAGGCCCAGTCCCGGCTCGCGGCCCAGGGCGACCCCGAGGCGATGGACCTCGACGAGGCGTTCCTGAAGGCCATGGAGTTCGGCATGCCGCCTGCGGGAGGCCTGGGTCTGGGTGTCGACCGGCTGGTGATGCTGCTCACCGGCGCCGGCATCCGCGAGACGATCCTGTTCCCGCTGCTGCGCCCCGAGTGACCCCGAGTGACCCCGAGTGACCCCGAGTGACCCCGAACGGGCCATCGACGGTCCCGACCCGCATTCTCGGAAAGTCCGGTTCTTTTACGTTTTGGCCCCCCGGCACCAGTGTCCGCCGTCAATTCGGGGCGGGATATCGAGTGCGCAGGTGGACGAAATGAGAACAATACCCTCCGCAATTGCCGGGCTCCGCTGGTGAGGCTGGACACCGGCGCCTCGGTCTCGCCCGTGCTTCCCGCGTTCCCCGCGGCCCCCGCGCCTCCGCTCTCCTCGAGCGCAATCCTCCGCACTTCTTGAGCGCAATCCTCCGCACTCCTCGAGGGCAATATGGAAAGACTGGCCCGTGATGGCAGGATCGAGGCCGAATGGCGCGTTGACTTTGCTAACCTGAACAGGATTCGATTATGTTTCGAATTCACCCCTGTTCGGGGATTCCCTGGGACCAAGGAGCTATTCATGGCGCAACGCGTGAACGTCGTTCTCGTCGACGATCTCGACGGCAGTGACGCAGCCGAGACAGTCAGCTTCGCCCTCGATGGGGTCGACTACGAGATCGACCTGTCCGAGGAGCACGCGGGCGAGCTGCGGAACGCCGTCTCTCTCTACGTCGGGCACGCCCGCCGCACGGGTGGCCGTCGCAAGACCGGCAGGCGGGCCGCCTCGGCGGCTGCGGAGTCCGCCGGCACGTCGGCGGCCGACATCCGCTCCTGGGCGCGGGAGAACGGGTGGACCGTCCCGGAGCGGGGCCGGGTCAGCGCCGAGGTGCGCGAGGCGTACGCCGCCGCCCACTGACCCGCACCGGGTGAGGGTCGCGGGGCCGTGTTCGCTCTGCGCGAAGGGCGTACGGCCCGTTCTGGGGAACACGTAGGCTGGGGCGAGGAGTTGGCCCCCATGCGGACCGGTTCGCACGCAGGTGCGGATCGGCCCGTGACGTTCCGTCGTACGACGGGGCTAGTGTGTCATTCAGAGCAATCCCCTCGCCGGACCGGTTCTCAACGGTCGGGACGTGTGAGGCACGGCAAGGAGCGAGACATGTTCGAGCGGTTCACAGACCGAGCCCGCAGGGTGGTCGTCCTGGCGCAGGAAGAAGCCCGGATGCTCAGCCACAACTACATCGGCACCGAGCACATCCTTCTGGGCCTGATCCACGAGGGCGAGGGTGTCGCGGCCAAGGCTCTGGAGAGCCTGGGGATCTCGCTCGAGGCGGTCCGCGCCCAGGTCGAGGAGATCATCGGGCAGGGCCAGCAGGCGCCGAGCGGCCACATCCCGTTCACGCCGCGCGCGAAGAAGGTCCTCGAGCTGTCGCTGCGCGAGGCGCTGCAGCTCGGCCACAACTACATCGGCACCGAGCACATCCTGCTCGGCCTGATCCGCGAGGGCGAGGGTGTCGCCGCGCAGGTCCTGGTCAAGCTCGGCGCGGACCTCAACCGGGTCCGGCAGCAGGTGATCCAGCTGCTGTCCGGGTTCCAGGGCAAGGAGACCGCCGCCGCCGGCGCTCCGCAGGAGGGCGCGCCGTCGTCCTCCCTGGTGCTCGACCAGTTCGGCCGCAACTACACGCAGGCCGCGCGCGAGGGCAAGCTCGACCCGGTGATCGGGCGCGAGAAGGAGATCGAGCGCGTGATGCAGGTGCTCTCGCGCCGCACCAAGAACAACCCGGTGCTGATCGGTGAGCCCGGGGTCGGCAAGACCGCCTGCGTCGAGGGCCTCGCCCAGGCCATCGTGCGTGGCGACGTCCCCGAGACGCTCAAGGACAAGCAGATCTACAGCCTCGACCTGGGGTCCCTGGTCGCCGGCTCGCGCTATCGCGGTGACTTCGAGGAGCGGCTGAAGAAGGTCCTCAAGGAGATCAAGACGCGCGGCGACATCGTGCTGTTCATCGACGAGCTGCACACGCTCGTCGGCGCCGGCGCGGCCGAGGGAGCCATCGACGCGGCCTCCATCCTCAAGCCGATGCTGGCCCGCGGCGAGCTGCAGACGATCGGCGCCACCACGCTCGACGAGTATCGCAAGCACCTGGAGAAGGACGCCGCCCTGGAGCGGCGGTTCCAGCCGATCCAGGTGGCCGAGCCGACCATCGCGCACACGATCGAGATCCTCAAGGGCCTGCGGGACCGCTACGAAGCGCACCACCGGGTCACCATCACCGACGAGGCGCTGGTGGCTGCGGCGACGCTGGCCGACCGCTACGTCTCCGACCGGTTCCTGCCCGACAAGGCCATCGACCTCATCGACGAGGCCGGCTCGCGGCTCCGGATCCGCCGGATGACGGCCCCGCCGGACCTGCGTGACTTCGACGACAGGATCGCCGACGTACGCCGTCGCAAGGAAGGCGCCATCGACAGCCAGGACTTCGAGCTGGCCGCCTCCCTGCGGGACGAGGAGAAGAAGCTGATCCTCGCCAAGGGCGAGCGGGAGAAGCAGTGGAAGGCCGGCGACATGGACGTCGTCGCCGAGGTCGACGAGGAGCTCATCGCCGAGGTCCTCGCGGTCGCCACCGGCATCCCGATCGTGAAGCTCTCCGAGGCCGAGTCCACCCGGCTGCTCAAGATGGAGGACGAGCTGCACAAGCGCGTCATCGGCCAGGACCAGGCCGTCAAGGCGCTGTCCCGGGCGATCCGGCGGACCCGCGCCGGCCTGAAGGACCCGAAGCGTCCCGGTGGCTCGTTCATCTTCGCCGGCCCGTCCGGGGTCGGGAAGACCTGGCTGTCCAAGACGCTGGCGGAGTTCCTGTTCGGTGACGAGGACGCGCTGATCCAGCTGGACATGAGCGAGTTCAGCGAGAAGCACACGGTCTCGCGGCTGTTCGGCTCGCCTCCGGGCTACGTCGGCTACGAGGAGGGCGGCCAGCTCACCGAGAAGGTCCGTCGCAAGCCGTTCTCCGTGGTGCTCTTCGACGAGGTCGAGAAGGCCCACCCGGACATCTTCAACTCGCTGCTCCAGATCCTGGAGGAGGGTCGGCTGACCGACTCGCAGGGCCGGGTGGTCGACTTCAAGAACACCGTGATCATCATGACCACGAACCTCGGCACCCGCGACATCTCCAAGGGCGTGAACCTCGGGTTCAACCAGCAGGGTGACGTCGCCGGGTCCTACGAGCGGATGAAGGCGAAGGTGTCGGAGGAGCTCAAGCAGCACTTCCGCCCCGAGTTCCTCAACCGTGTCGACGAGATCGTGGTCTTCCCGCCGCTGTCGAAGGAGCAGATCGTCTCCATGGTCGACAACATGATCGCCGGGGTGGAGCTGCGGCTGCGCGACCGCGACATGTCGATCGAGCTGACCCAGGTCGCCAAGGACCTGCTCGCGACCCGCGGGTTCGACCCGGTCCTCGGGGCCCGGCCGCTGCGGCGCACGGTCCAGCGCGAGATCGAGGACGCGCTCGCCGAGAAGATGCTGTACGGCGAGGTGCGGCCCGGCCAGATCATCCTGGTCGACGTCGAGGGTGAGGGTGTCGAGGCGGCGTTCACCTTCAAGGGCGAGGCGCGTGCCGAGCTCCCGGACCTCCCGCCGATCGAGGAGCCGGCCGCCACGGCCGAGTCCGACTAGCAGCCGACCAGCCGAGCTCGCCTCGCCCAGCGGGGCACCGAGCAGTCGAGGGCGTCACCCCGGTGTCGGGATGGCGCCCTCGTCGCGTCCGGGGTCAGTGCGTGCCGTGCAGGTTGAGGATCAGCACGCCACCGATGATCATCGCCAGCGCCACCGCTTTGAGCACCCCCCAGCCCTCGCCGAGGAACAGCACGCCGACCAGCGCGATGCCGGCGGTGCCCAGACCGGACCAGGCGGCGTAGGTGACCGAGACCGGGATGTACTTGATCACCAGGGCCAGCAGCCAGATCGACACCGCGTAGCCGGCCAGCACGAGCCCGGTCCACAGCGGGTCCCGGAAGCCCTGGGTGCGAGGCATCGCCGCCGTCGAGGCCACCTCGACGGTGATCGCGGCCACCAGCAGAGCCCATGCGCCCAGCACCTGTCCCACCTCCTGTTGTTGTAGCGACTGCTACAACCCCCTACTGTAGCAGTTGCTACACTCGGGTCGACCGACAGGAGGGCCATGCCACGCGAGACGTCCCGACGCGAGGAGCTGGCCCAGGCGGCCACCGACTACGTGCTCACCCACGGCCTCCTCGGCCTCAGCCTCCGGCCGCTGGCGGCCGAGCTCGGCACCAGCGACCGGATGCTGCTCTACCACTTCGCCGGCAAGGACGACCTGGTCGCGGCGGTGCTGCGGGTGTCCAACGACCGCTCCGTGGCCGAGGTGCGGACGCTGCCTCCGGCGCCCGACGTACGGCGTGCGGTGCTGGACCTGTGGAGCCTGCTCGCCTCGCCCCGGCTGGCGAGGTGCCAGCGGATGTACGTCGAGGCCGCCGCCCTGGGCCTCTTCGGCCTCGAGCCCTACGCCAGCGTGGTGCGCGAGGCGAACCAGGTCTGGGTGGGGGCCCTGGCCGACCACCTGGTCGCCTCCGGGGCGCCACCGGACCTGGCCCCGCGGGCCGTCGCGCTGCTGGACGCGACGTTGACGGGCTTCCAGCTCGACCTGCCCCTCGACGGCGGCGATCCGGCGCTGCAGCAGGCGGTCCTGGACCTCGCGGACGCGGTCGCCCAGGTCGCCGGCGCTGACGCGTCGGCGACGGCGCCGGGCGGGCCCAGGGGTCAGGGCAGCGCGTAGGTCTGCGCGGAGACCTGGGCCACCAGGCCGTCGTCGACCAGCCACTGCAGGCACCGGTCCCGCTGGTCCGACGAGGGCCAGGCGGCCTCCAGCGTGCTGCGGTGCACCGGCTCCCGGCTCTCCCTCAGCACGCCCAGCAGCCGCCCGCGACACTGCCGGTCCGTCCCGTCGTAGGACTGGGCTCGACGGGTCGGGCCGTCGTAGGCCGGGTAGCCCGCCGCCCGCCACGCGCACAGGTCCGGCACCGGGCAGACGGCACACCGGGGCGCTGCCGCGACGCAGACGACCGCGCCGAGCTCCATGGTCGCCACCGCCCAGGCCGCCGCGGCCGGACCGCCCTCGGGCAGCAGGGAGGTGGCCAGGTCGCGCTCGGCACGGGTCACCGCGGTCGCCGGGAGCTCCACACCTCGCACGGCGCGGGCCAGCACCCGCCGGACGTTCGTGTCCAGCACGGCGTGTCGCTCCCGGTAGGCGAACGACGCCACCGCTGCGGCTGTGTAGTCACCGACCCCGGGCAGCGCCAGCAGCTCGTCGTAGGACCGCGGCACCTCGCCCTCGTGCCGGTCCACGATCGCGGTCGCCGCCGCGTGCAGCCGCAGCGCCCGCCGGGGGTAGCCCAGCCGGCCCCAGGCGCGCACCGCCTCACCTGCGGGTACGGCGGCCAGGTCGGCCGGCGTGGGCCAAGCGTCGAGCCACCGCGCGTAGACCGGGAGCACCCGGGACACCGGCGTCTGCTGGAGCATGAACTCGCTGACCAGGACCGCCCACGGTGACGCCGACGGCTCCCGCCAGGGCAGGTCGCGGGCGTGGCCGTCGTACCACTCCAGGAGCCGCGTGTGCAGCCGGTCGAGGGTGCCGTCCCGGCCGCCGGAGGGCTCCTCGGGGCGGTCGAGGTGCTGGTCGGAGGGGGCGCTCACAGTGCCGTCACCCTAGCCGTCGGGCTTTCGCCGGCGCCCTCGGAGTGGCGCCGGGACCCCGGCCGCGGCCGCGCATACCGTGAGTGCATGACCGCTGTGACGCGACCTACGGGGCCGCTGCCGGCCCGCGTCTACTGGGCCCGTCGGCTGCTGGTGCTGGCGGTCGCGCTCGCCCTCGTGTTCGGGGTCGCCCATCTGCTCGGGCGCAACGGGGGGTCTGGTGGCGGTCCGTCCGCGCAGCCGGTCGTGGCGGACCAGTCCCCGACCGGCCCGAGCTCGGGGACAGCGTCCAGCCCCGCGACCAGCCCGACGGCCACTGGGGCGTCGCCGAGCGTGCCGGCCTCGGGGTCGCCGTCGGTCTCCACGGGCGCGCAGCCCGGGGTGGCCGTCCCCTCCACGACGACGGGCCCCGGAGGCGGCGGCTCGGCGACACCGCTGGCACAGCCGGCAGGGCCCTGCGCGAGCAGTGACGTCGTCGCGGTCCCGTCGGTGACCGGACCGGCCGTCGCGGCCCGGCCCGTGGTGCTGACCCTCACGCTCACCACCCGGACCTCGCCCGCCTGCAGCTGGGAGGTCTCGCCCTCGTCGCTGGTCGTCAAGATCACCTCCGGCCCGGACCGCATCTGGTCCACCCAGGACTGCCGGAATGCGGTGCAGAAGCAGGTCGTCGTCGTGCGCAAGGACGTCCCCACCACGGTGTCGGTCGTGTGGAACGGCCAGCGCTCCGACGCGGACTGCACCCGCTCGACGTCGTGGGCCGGACCCGGCTACTACCACGCGGTGGCCGCTGCCTTCGGGGCCGACCCCATGGACGTCCAGTTCCGGCTGGCCAGGCCGGTCCGGCCGACGGTCACCGCCACCCCCACCCCGTCGGCGAGCCCGACCGGCACGGCGACGGCGAAGCCGTCTGCCAAGTCGTCACCCAAGCCGTCTGCGAAGCCGTCGAGCAAGCCGTCGAGCACCCGCTCACCGCGCTGACCCGGCGCATCCGCAGGCCCACACCCCACCCACCCGGCCCATCCGCAGGCCCACACCCCACCCACCCGGCCCATCTGCAGGCCCACACCCCACCCACCCGGCCCATCTGCACGCTCCTGGGAGCGGCGGGAGGTGGGAAGGTGGAGGCGCACGTTCCGGCCGGTCGGTCATGCCGAGCCTCCGGCCGGGTCGGGATGCGAAGGGGCCCGTGGGCGGGTGTCGGTCCTGATTCAGTTCCTTCTTGCTGTTCTCACGGTCGCGGACAGCACACTGGAACTGAATCACGGCTGCAGGCGCAGGTGGCACGCACGTCGAGGACTGCCGAGCCCGGGCAGGCAGCAGGGCAGGCAACAGGGGCAGGCAACAGGGGCAGGCAACAGGTACGTCGAGGCCGCCGAGCCCGGCCGCCGAGCCCGGCCGCCTGGCCCGGCCGCCGAGCCCGGCCGCCGAGCCCGGCCGCCGAGCCCGGCCGCCTGGCCCGGCCGCCGAGCCCGGCCCGGCCCGGCCGACTGACCGAGCCCGAGCCCGGCCGAGGGGGCGGCCCGACGGGGCGGTCCCGACGTGGCGGCCCGCCTCAAGGGCAGGGGAGCCGCTCAGACGTAGCGCTCGAGGATGCTCGACTCGGCGAGCCGGGACAGGCCCTCGCGGACGCTCCGCGCGCGCAGCTCGCCGACACCGTCCACCGCCTGCAGGTCGTCGATGCTCGCCGAGAGCAGCTTCTGCAGACTGCCGAAGTGCTCGACCAGCCGGTCCACGACCGAGCCGGGCAGCCGGGGCACCTTCGCCAGCAGCCGGTAGCCACGGGGGGTGACGGCACCGTCGAGATGCTCGCTCGCGCCCAGGCCCAGGGAGCGCGCGACCGCGGCGATGTCGACCAGCTCGGTCGGGCTCAGCGCCTCCAGGTCGCCGAGCACCTCTTGAGGTGTCCGCTTGCTCTTGACGCCGGGCTGGTAGTCCCGGACCACCAGCTGGCGCTCGTTGTCCACGCCGGTGACGAGCTCGTCGAGCTGCAGGGACAGCAGCCGGCCGTCGCTGCCGAGCTCGAGCACGTAGTCCTCGATCTCGCTGGCGATGCGGGTCACCATCTCCAGCCGCTGGGCGACCACGGCCACGTCGCGGACCGTCACCAGGTCCTCGATCTCGAGTGCCGAGAGGGTGCTGGAGACCTCGTCGAGCCGGAGCTTGTAGCGCTCGAGCGTCGCCAGCGCCTGGTTGGCTCGCGACAGGATCTGGCCGGAGTCCTCGAGGACGTAGCGGGTGGCGCCCACGTAGACCGCGATGATCTGCATCGACTGCGACACGGAGATCACCGGGAAGCCGGTCTGCCGGGCCACTCGGTCGGCCGTGCGGTGCCGGGTGCCGGTCTCCTCGGAGAAGATCGACGGGTCGGGCATCAGGTGTACGGCGGCGTGCAGGATGCGGGCTGCGTCCCGGTCGAGGACGATGGCGCCGTCCATCTTCGCCAGCTCACGCAGTCCCGTGGCGGTGAACGGGATGTCGAGGAAGAAGCCGCCCGTGGAGATGGAGTCCACGACCTTGTCGCTGCCCAGCACCAGGAGGGCGCCGGTGCGGCCTCGAAGGATGCGCTCGAGGCCGTCGCGCAGGCTGGTGCCGGGTGCGATGTTCGCCAGGGTCGCCCGGAGCCGGAGCACCTCCTCCGTGCGGTCGGTCGCTGCCACGTCGCTCCCGGTGTGCTGGTCGGATAGCCCAAGCCGTGGAGCTCAGTCTAGTGGGGTCGGTCGGCCCTGCCCGGATGGACGGGGCCCAGGACCACGACTTCACACCACGCCCAGCGCCGGGCGGCCCGGCTCGGTGCGATGCACCTTGAACAGCGGCGTGGAGTCGTGGACGCCGAGGTCGAGCACCCGCAGGGCCGCGTCGATGTCCGGGACACCCACCACCTTGAGGCCGTCGACCTTGCGCACCACTCCGGCCTCGCGGTGCGACTCGGCGGGCACGATCGCGCCGCGGAAGCCCAGCCGGGCCGCCTCCGCAAGCCGCTGAGGGGTGTCTCGGACCCTCCGCAGCTCCCCGGCGAGCCCCAGCTCGCCGATCGCGACCAGGTCGGTGGGGATGTCGCGCTGCTTCCAGGCCGAGGCGATGGCGATCGCGGCGGCCAGGTCGGCCGCCGGTTCCGAGATCCGGACGCCGCCCACCGTCGAGGCGAACACGTCGTGGGCGTGCAGGCGGATCCGGGCGCGCTGCTCGAGCACCGCCACCACCATGGCGATCCGCGAGCCGTCCAGCCCGGACGTGGCCCGGCGGGGGCGGTCGCTGGCCGAGCCGGTGACCAGCGCCTGCACCTCGGCGAGGATCGGCCGACGACCCTCCAGCACGACGCTGACGCAGGTGCCGGGGACGGGCTCGTGGTGGCGCGCGACGAACAGCCCGGTCGGGTCGGTGACCGCGACGATGCCGTCCCCGGACAGGTCGAAGCACCCGACCTCGTCCACGGGGCCGAAGCGGTTCTTGACCGCGCGCACCATCCGGAGACGGGAGCTCCGCTCGCCCTCGAAGTGGAGGACGACGTCGACCAGGTGCTCGAGGACCCTCGGGCCCGCGATGCTGCCGTCCTTGGTGACGTGACCGACGATCATGGTCGCGATGTTCTGGGTCTTGGCCACCCGCACCAGGGCGGCAGCCACCTCCTTCACCTGGGTCACCCCACCGGGGACCCCCTCGACGCCGGCTGCACCGATGGTCTGCACGGAGTCGACGACGAGCAGCTGCGGGCGCACTGCCTCGACGTGGCTCAGGATCGCGCCCAGGTCGGTCTCCGCGGCCAGGAAGAGCTCGTCGTGGACCGCGGAGGTCCGGTCGGCGCGCAACCGGACCTGGGAGGCCGACTCCTCCCCGGTGACGTAGAGCACCCGCAGTCCCGAGCGTGCCGTGCAGGAGGCCACCTCGAGGAGCAGCGTGGACTTGCCGACGCCTGGCTCACCTGCGAGCAGGACGGCCGCACCGGGGACGACGCCGCCGCCCAGCACCCGGTCGAGCTCGGGGATGCCGCTGGTGCGGGACCGGGACTCCTCGACCGGGACCTGGCTGATGGGCACCGCCGGGGAGCTGACCGGGCCGGCGCCGGTGCGGCCGGCCGGCGGCGCGGCGCTCTCCGCGACGCTTCCCCAGGCCTGACACTCCCCACACCGCCCCACCCACTTGGCCGCCTCCCACCCGCACTCGGAGCATCGGTAGGTCGGTCGGGTCTGGCGTGCTCTGGTCATGTACGACACGCTAGGTCAGCCCACCGACATCGCCCGGCAGGCACGTACGACGCCACCCGGCTCCTCTCCGGCAGCCGCCCGCCTGCACGCCGGCCCGGGGGCCCCATGGTTTCATTGGATCGATCCAGACGCGTCCGGCCGACACCGGATGATCCGACCCACCGACCCACCGACCCACCGACCCACCGACCGCCAGCCCGCCAGCCGACGTACCGACCGACAGACAGACGCCAGACCGAACCGGGGGAGCCAGGCCCATGTCCATGCCGTCGAGCCCGTCGACGCCACCGCTGCGGCCCGTCTCCTCGGTGGCTCCGCAGGGACCGCCGTCCCGGCACACCGACACCGCGCCGACCCTCGCCACGGTGGCCCAGGCCGCCGGTGTGTCGCGCCAGACCGTGTCGAACGCGTTGAACAGCCCCGAGCTGCTGCGGCCGGACACCCTGGCGCGGGTCCAGCAGGCCATCGAGGAGCTCGGCTACTCACCGAACCGGGCCGCCCGGAGCCTGCGCACCAGGTCCTCCCAGCTCGTGGGTCTGCGCGTGGACCCCGCCGTCGAGGACAGCGCGAACGCCCTGATGGACCGTTTCGTGCACTCGCTGGTGGAGAGCGCGGAGGTCGCCGGCTACCACGTCCTGCTGTTCACGGCGGGCGGGAACAACCAGGACACCGCGCCGTACGACGAGCTGCTCAGGTCCGCGGCCGTCGACGCCTTCGTGGTCACCGACACCTTCCGCGGCAACCCGCACGCGACGTGGCTCAGCCAGGCGGGCGTGCCGTTCGTGGCGTTCGGGCGGCCCTGGGACGACCCGTCGGCGACCCATCCCTGGGTGGACGTGGACGGACGAGCGGGGGTCGAGCTCGCCGTCGACCACCTCGTCGAGCGCGGGCACTCCCGGATCGCCTGGATCGGCTGGCAGAAGGGCTCCCTCATCGGTGAGGACCGCCGCAGCGGATGGGTGACCCGGATGCACGAGCACGGACTGGCCACCAGCCGGCTGTCGGCGCGCGGCGACGACACCGTGGAGTTCGGCTGCCGGGCCGCCCACGCGCTGCTGGACGCCTCGCCCGAGGAGCGGCCGACCGCGTTCCTGTGCGCGAGCGACACGGTCGCGATGGGGGTGCTCCGGACACTGGACGGGCGCGGCCTGCGTCCCGGTCGCGATCTCGGCGTGGTCGGCTTTGACGACTCGATCGCCGCCCAGGTCTGCACACCCGCACTGAGCTCGGTGCGGCAGCCGCTGGAGCAGGTCGCGGTCGAGGTGGTCGGCTACCTCGGCGCGCTGCTGGCCCACCGGCCCATCCCCGAGCGCGGCAAGGTGCTGGCACCCACGCTCAGCATCCGGTCGACGAGCTGACGCACCGGCGTCACTCGGCCGGCGTCACTCGGCCGGCGTCACTCGGCCGGCGTCACTCGGCCACGTCACTCACCCGCTGGGTCCGGGCCGCCACCAGGCACGCCCCCAACGCGATCCCGATGGCGGTCGGCACGGTGCGGTAGACGAACACGTCGTGGATCTGCGAGTGGTTGCTCAGCACCAGCATCCACGCCGGGGCGATCAGGGCGGGCGCGCCGAGGACCCCGGCGACGACGAGCTGGGTGGCGCCGAACCGTCGCCAGGCCAGCACCAGCGCACCGATGGCGCTCAGAACGGACACCACCAGGACGAGCTCGGGTGTGACGGGTACGGCGAGCCAGGTCCGCACGTTGCGCAGCACGGCCGCACCGAACCCGTGGCTGACCGTCCGGTAGTCGCCGTCGACGCGGAACCGCGCGATGCCGAGCACCACGTCGATGACGTGCCGCCAGCCCAGGAAGACCGACGTGATCACCCAGCGGCTGACCCAGGTGAGGGCGTACGACGCGAACCAGACGCCCGAGGCCACCACACCGAGCCGGCACGCGTCCCAGATCCGCCGTGTCCTGGCGAAGGCGGCCGTCGCCGCCACCGCCGCGCACAGCGCCCAGGGCATGGCGGGCGTGGTCAGCAGGTCGACGAAGTTGAACACGCTGGCGCTGACGGCGACCGCGAGCAGCACCGTGCGGGCGCCGTACCGGCCGGCGACGGCGACGCACGCCACTCCTGCGAAGGTGACCGCGAGGCTCAGGGCGTGGCTGAACGCCGTGGCCGGCACCGAGAGGACGTTGGAGGAGACCAGGAGCGGGACGGTGAGTGCCATCGTGTAGCCGACGCCGGTCGCCCTGGACACCGCCAGCACCATCGCCATCAGCGCGATCCCGAAGAGCCCGCCGGCGACCAGGCGCATCCCGTCCATCCCACCGATGGCGAGGACCGGCCGGGTCAGGACCGTGTACCCGGCCCAGTAGCGGAAGTACTCCAGGTGCTCTCCCGGCGGCTGTCCCCGCTCGAGCCGGGCGAGCTGTCGGGCACCTTGGCTGCAGCTGCCCAGGCGTGGCATCCGGACCGCGCGCTCGAACGGGGACAGGCCCGGCGCCCCGAGACCGGTGCCGGCCGCGACGCAGTCGGTGAAGCTGGTGGCCCGCCCGCCCTGGCCGTCCGGCTCGCCGCTGGGCCCGTAGGCACCGGAGCGCGCATCGGCGCTGAGGTGGTCCACGACCGGGCGGTCCGGGAACGTGGCCCCGACGACCAGCAGCCCGAAGAACACCACCTGCAGCGCCAGCACGACGGCGAGGATCCCGGGCAGCCCCCGCAGCAGCGACCTCACCGGTGGCCCGGCGGCGGCAGGCGCAGGTAGGCCAGCCGGGCACCCTCGTCACGCACCCGCCGGTTGGACTCGAGCAGCATCCCCATCACCAGCGCGAGGACGGCGATGACCGCGACCGACGACGCGAGGATCGCCGTGGGGAACCTCGGCACCAGCCCGGTCCTCAGGAACTCCGCGACGACCGGCAGGCCGAGGACCAGCGAGACGACCGCGAGCACGCCGGCGACGGCGGCATGGAACGGCTGGGGCCTCTCGTGCCGGGCCAGCCTGAGGATCAGGGCGAGGATCCGCAGGCCGTCGTGGTAGGTGCGCAGCTTGCTCTCGCTGCCCGGCGGCCGGTCGCGGAAGCCCACGTCCACGTGCACGGTCGGCACCCGCAGCCCCACGGCGTGCACGGTCAGCTCGGTCTCGACCTCGAAGCCGCGCGAGCGCACCGGGAACGACTTGACGAAGCGCCTCGAGAGCACCCGGAAGCCGCTCAGCATGTCCTGGACCGGCTCGCCGAACAGCCTCCCGACGACGCTGTTGAAGAACAGGTTCCCCGCCGAGTGCCCCCGCCGGTAGGCCGAGCGGCCCGACTCGCGGCGGACCCCGACGACCTGGTCGTAGGGCCCTGCGTGCAGCAGCTCCACCATCTTCGGCAGCTGCGACACGTCGTAGGTGCCGTCCCCGTCGACCACCACGAACACGTCGGCCTGCACGTCGCCGAAGGCCCGCCGGATCACGTGGCCCTTGCCCCTGCGCGACTCCTCGCGCACGATCGCACCGGCTGCGAGGGCCTCCTCGACCGTCCGGTCAGTGCTGCCGTTGTCGTAGACGTAGACGGTGATGTCCGGCAGGGCACGGGTCAGGTCGGACACCACCGAGGCCACGGTCGCATCCTCGTTCAGGCAGGGCACGATGGCGACGACGGCTGGTGCTGTGGTCAAGGTCTCCTCCACGGACACGACAGCTGTCGGCGAGAGTGTATGCCACCGGCACCGCGTCGTACGGCGTCCACACGCCTGTCAGCGCAGGGATTCCCAGCAGGCTCGGCAAGGGCTCAGTAGGAGTGCCGCACGCTCATCACCTCGCGCACCCTGGCCTCGTCGAAGGGCTCACCGAGCCACTCGAACATCCCGGTGAGACGTCGTACGTCGTGCACGTAGTCGTCGTAGTGCACCCGGTAGGCCGCGTCACCCAGCTGCGCGGCGACGTCGAGGAGGGACTCCTCGTTGCGTTCCAGCCGCCCGTCGCGCGGTTTCGACCTCCAGAACGCGCTGGCCAGCACCGCCTCGTGCTCCCGGGTGTTGACCAGGAAGCGTGCGCCCGGGAAGACGTCGCGGAGGAAGGCGACGTAGTCCCCGAGGTCGCCCTGGTACCACCTGATCTCCTTGAACCCGCTCACCCTCGTGTCCGGCTCCGGACGCAGCAGGGTCTGGGTCACCAGGTCCCGCAGCCGGTCCCGGGACCGGTCGGCGGGGAACTCGTCGATCCCGAAGAACGGATGGGTGACCGGCCGCAGCCTCCCGTCCGTGCGGGCGACCCGCTGCGCCTCGTCGGTGCAGGTGCGGTGGAACCGGTAGAGGTGGTAGACCGCGTCCCGGTTCTCACCGCGGATCAGGTAGCCCGGGATCGCGTTCAGGATGCCCTGCAACAAGGTGGAGCCGGACCGGCCGTAGGTCATGATGAAGAGGTACTGCAGGTCCTGCGGGGCGCGCGCCCGGCGCGCGCGGGCAGCCATCCGGGACAGCGGGCCTGCGGACACGGCTGGTCACCTCACTGGACCGACGACGAGCGGCGTGGAACGACCCGCATCATGTCACCCGCGCCGCGCACGGGAAGGTCGCGCGCTAGAACCTCTTCCACCACAGGTTGACGGCGTAGTCGACCCGGGTGCCCTCATGCTCCTCGAGCACCTCGGCCGCGACCCGCTCGTCGAGCTCGATCCGCACCACCGCCTCGAGGTCTGCTCTGGTGGTGAACCGCCACTCGATGTCCAGCGGCTGACGCTGCCAGCCGTGCAGGGACCAGAACCGCTCCACCTCGACGGCGTCGACCATCGGGTAGCCGCGCCGGAACCAGGCGCCGAACGTGCTCCTCGTCGCGTCGTTGTCGATGACGAAGGCGGTGCCGCCACGGCGCATCACCCGGTCCAGCTCGCGGAGGCCGGGCTCGCAGCCGGGCCCGAGGAAGTAGGCCCACCTGGCCTGCATCACGTCCACGCTCGCCGGCGGGAGCGGGACCCGCTGCGCCGTACCCACGTGGACCGTGACGTTCCCCAGCCGGGCCGTACGGCGGGCGGCGAGGGCGGCGAGGTCGGGGTGCGGCTCGACGCCGTACACCCGGCGAGCGGTGCCGGCCCAGCGGGGCAGGTGGAAGCCGGTCCCGCAGCCGAGGTCGAGCAGGTCACGGCCCGACCAGTCGTCGACCGTCCGCATCGCGGCCTCGATGACCCCGTCCGGATCCGCTGCGCGGTTCTCCAGCTCGTAGGTCTCCGGGTGCTGCCAGATGTTCGGGCTGGGGAGCACGCCGTCCAGCACCGGTGCCGGCCCTGCTAGAGGCGGACCGGGCCGCGCGGGGTCAGGAACTGCACGGCGACCAGGCCGGGGGTCCCGTCGGGGGCCACCCACTCGACCGTCACGTCCTCCAGCGGTCCCTCGACCGCCCTGCCCAGCCACTCGGCCATCCGACCGGGGCTGCCGGCGATCTCGAGGGTTCCGAGCCGGACGGCGTCCGAGCCGCCGACGCTCGGGTGCTGCTCGGGCGGGGACTCCCACTGCACGAAGAACGGCAGTTGCGGGTCGGCCTGCAGGCCCATCACCCCGAGCTGGCGCCACCTCAGCTCCACGCCGTCTGGACGGTGCCGGTTGCCCTGCGCGGAGTCACGACCCAGCCGCGCCTCCACCTTGCCGATGTCGTCGACGGCGACCACCCAGCCGAGCCAGCCGCCGCCGAGCGCGGAGCGGGCGCGGACCGCCTGCCCGAACGGCACCTTGTCGGAGGCCGGGTGGTCCAGCACCTCCACGACCTCCAGGTAGGTGCCGGCGGCGAGCGGCAGCACCATGTTGCGGGTGCCGAACCGCGGGTGGAGCCCACCGTCGACGAACCTCTCACCCAGCAGCGCCCCGATCCGCTCGGCGGTCGCAGCGATCCCTTCCGGTCCGGCTGCGTAGGAGACATGGTCCAGGCGCATGCAGAGCATTCTCACCACGCGTCGGCGCCGTCGGCACACCGGGGTGCGGCACAGGCCCTGTGCCCCTTGTGTCGGATGCTCGACAGGTGAAGGGTGGCCTCAGCTCTCGCACACCAGGAGGCCTCACGTGGCAGTCAGGCAGTCAGCGGTCCAGGGCGGCAAGGAGGGCGCTCCGGTCGCGGCCCACGCCGCCGCGATCCGCAACGTGGTCCTGGTCGGACCGGCGGGGTCGGGCAAGACCACCCTCGTCGAGACGCTCCTGGTCGCGGCCGGGGTGCTGAACCGTGCCGGTACGACGGCCGAGGGCTCGACTGTCTGCGACTTCGACGAGTCCGAGCAGCGTCAGCAGAGGTCGGTCGGGCTCGCGCTGGCACCCCTGCTGCACGACGGGGTGAAGGTGAACCTCCTGGACACGCCCGGCTACGCGGACTTCGTCGGCGAGGTCCGGGCGGGTCTGCGGGCGGCCGACTGCGCGATGTTCGTGCTCGCCGCGAACGAAGGGGTCGACGAGCCGACCCGGGTGCTCTGGCGCGAGTGCGCACAGGTGGCCATGCCCCGAGTGGTGGTGGTGACCAAGCTGGACCATGCGCGCGCCGACTACGACGGCGTGCTGGCGCAGGCACGCGCGGCCTTCGGGGAGCGGGTGCTGCCGGTCTACCTGCGCGAGGGCGACGCGCTGGTCGGCCTGATCACCGGCGACCACAGCCATGACCAGCAGCGCGACGAGCTCATCGAGGGGGTCATCGAGGAGTCCGAGGACGAGACCCTGATGGAGCGCTACCTGGCCGGCGAGGACGTGGACGCCAAGCTGCTGGTGCAGGACCTCGAGCGGGCCGTGGTCCGCGGGTCGTTCCACCCCGTCGTACCCGTCGACTCCTCCACCGGCGTCGGTGCCACGCAGCTGCTCGACCTGGTGGTGGCCGGCTTCCCGTCCCCGCTGGAGCACCCGCTGCCCGAGGTGTTCACCCCGGCCGGCAAGAAGGGCCCCGAGCTGCGCTGCGACCCGGACGGGCCGCTGGTCGCGGAGGTGGTGAAGACGACCAGTGACGCCTACGTCGGCCGCCTCAGCCTGGTGCGGGTGTTCTCCGGCACCCTGCGCCCGGACGCGACGGTGCACGTCTCGGGCCATCGCAGTGCGTTCTACGGCGAGCAGCGGGCGACGCTGTCCGGTCACGAGGACCACGACGAGGACGAGCGGATCGGGGCGCTGTCGATCCCGCTGGGCAAGTCGCAGCGTCCCGCCGACCAGGTCGTCGCCGGGGACATCTGTGCGATCGGGAGGCTGAGCCGGGCGGAGACCGGCGACACCCTGTCCGGCAAGGACCTGCCGCTGGTGCTGCGGCCCTGGGACATGCCCGAGCCCCTGTTGCCGCTGGCGATCGAGGCCCGGGCCAAGACCGACGAGGACAAGCTCAGCTCCGGGCTCGCCCGGCTCGCGGCCGAGGACCCGACGCTGCGCATCGAGCACAACACCGAGACCCGTCAGGTGGTGCTCTGGACGATGGGTGAGGCGCACGCGGACGTGCTCCTCGACCGTCTCGAGCACCGGCACGGCGTGGCCGTCGACGAGGTGCCGGTGCGGGTCCCGCTCCGGGAGACCTTCACCGAGCCGGCCACCGGGCACGGCCGCCACGTCAAGCAGTCCGGAGGGCACGGGCAGTACGCCGTGTGCGACATCGAGGTCGAGCCGCTTCCCCAGGGCGCCGGCTTCGAGTTCGTCGACAAGGTCGTCGGCGGCGCTGTGCCCCGCCAGTTCATCCCGTCGGTGGAGAAGGGCGTCCGCGCCCAGATGGATCGCGGACTGGTGGCCGGCTACCCGGTCGTGGACATCCGGGTCACCCTCAAGGACGGCAAGGCGCACAGCGTCGACTCCTCCGACATGGCGTTCCAGACCGCCGGGGCGCTGGCGCTGCGGGAGGCCGCCGCCGCGGCGCGCACGGCGCTGCTCGAGCCGGTCGACGAGATCGCCGTGCTCGTGCCCGACGACCTGGTGGGCACGGTGATGAGCGACCTGTCCGGCCGCCGTGGGCGAGTGACCGGCAGCGAGCCCGCGGGCGACGAGCGGACACTGGTGCGCGCGGAGGTCCCCGAGGTGGAGATCAGCCGCTATGCCGTCGACCTGCGGGCCTCCTCCCACGGCGCCGCGTCGTTCACGCGCACCTTCGCCCGCTACCAGCCGATGCCCGAGCAGGTCGCGGAGCGGGTGCTGTCCTGACGACTCGGCGCTCGGGCGGTGTCGGCGGGCGTCGGCGGGCGTCTGCGGCAGTCGGCCCCACCGTCTAGGTTCGTTCTCGTGGGCTACCAGGAGCGTGCCGTCGGGCCCGGCATCGTGGTGTGGCGCAACAGCACCGGACCGGCCGCGCGGCAGCGGATCCTGCCCGACGCCTGCATGGACCTGGTGCTCATCGGTGGACGGCTCCTGGTCGCCGGCCCGGACACGTCGGCCCGGGTGCACCGTCAGGCGGAGTCGCAGACGGCCGTCGGGGTGCGGCTGCACGCCGGTCGGGGTCCGGTGCTTCTCGGGATGCCGGCCGACGAGCTCCGCGACCGCACGGTGCTCCTCGAGGACCTGTGGGGGCACCGGCGGGCCTGGTTGCTCACCGAGCAGGTCCTCGAGCGACCCGCCGCTGCTCTGGCGTCATGGGCGCGGGACGCCCGGATGGTCGACCCGCTCGCGGAGCGGGTGCGGGCCCTGCTCGACCGCGGCAGCACGGTGGGCGAGGCGGCCGATGCGGTCGGCTACAGCCCCCGTCAGCTGCACAGGCGGCTGCTCCCGGTGTTCGGCTACGGACCCCAGCAGCTGCGCCGGGTGCTGCGACTGATGCGCGTGGTGGCCGACGCCGACACCGGGACCCGCTGGTCGGACGTGGCCCAGCGCGCCGGCTTCGCCGACCAGGCCCATCTCGTGCGGGAGGTGCGGGCACTGGCCGGCGTACCCCCGACCGAGCTGCGCGAGGAACGTGTCCGATCCGTCCAAGACGCAGCGTGAGCGCCGCACTAGCGTCACGGACATGAAGCTCTCACCAGCACTCGTCGAGATCGTGGTCGCCGACATGGCCGCCTCCCTCGCGTTCTACCGTCACATCGGCCTGGACATCCCGCCCGACGCGGACACCGAGCCGCACGTCGACGTCGACCTCGGGGGCCTCCGTCTCGCCTTCGACACCCGCGAGACGATCCTGTCCTTCGACTCCGCGTGGACGCCGCCCAGTGGTGGGCACCGGATGGCACTCGCGTTCGCCTGCGAGTCGCCCGCCGAGGTGGACGCGGCCTATGCCGAGCTGACCGCCGCCGAGGGCACCGGGGGGATCGAGCCGTGGGACGCCTTCTGGGGGATGCGCTACGCCGTCGTCCACGACCCCGACGGCAACCCGGTCGACCTGTTCGCCCCGCTGTCCTAGCGACGGTGGGGGCCGGCGGGCGTCAGCGGGCGTCAGCGGGCGTCAGCGGGGGTCGGCGGGATGCAGGGCGAGGGCCGAGCGTGAGGCGAGGTGGGTCGCGCAGTGGTCGGCCAGCTCGTCGTACGCCGGACGGCCCATCATCTCGACGAGCTCGGGCTCGTTGGAGACGTAGACCGGGTCCTGCGCGACGTGCGCCTCGGTGTTGCCCGAGCAGTACCAGTCGAGGTCGTGGCCGCCGGGGCCCCAGCCGCGACGGTCGTACTCCCCGATGGTCACCTCGGTGTACTCCGTGCCGTCGGGGAGCTCGACCTCGCGGAACGTCCGGCGGATCGGCAGCTGCCAGCACACGTCGGGCTTGGTCTCCAGGGGATGCCTCCCGGTCCGCAAGGCGAGCGCGTGCAGGGCGCAGCCCTCGCCACCAGGGAAGCCGGGGCGGTTCAGGAAGATGCAGGCGCCCTCGTGGACGGCGGTCTTGCGGTCCCCCTCGTCGTCGGTGTCGACCCACGCGCTCTTCGAGCGGGTGCCCGCCTCGTGGAACTGCCAGTGCTCGGGGTCGAGGAGCCGGACGTGGCGACGGACCCGCTTCTCGTCGTCCTTGTCGGAGAAGTGCGCCCCCAGGGTGCAGCACCCGTCGTCCGGCCGCTCGGCGTAGATCCCCTGGCAGCCCTGGCCGAAGATGCACATCCACCGCGAGGTCAGCCAGGTCAGGTCGCACCTGAACACCTGCGCCTCGTCGGCGGGATCGGCGAACTCCACGAAGACGCGCGGGATCACCAGGTCCGTCTCGGGCACGCCGGTCACGATACGTCGGCCACTACGCTGGAGCCCATGAGGCTTCTCCTGTGAGACGCGTCCCGTGAGGCTGGGGGTGCTCGACATCGGCTCGAACACCGGGCACCTGCTGGTGGTGGATGCGAGCGGTGGGGCCGCGCCGCTGCCGGCGTACTCGCACAAGGAGCCGCTGCGCCTCGCCGAGCACCTCGACGAGGAGGGCCGGGTCGACGAGGCCGGCATCAAGGCCCTCACCGTCTTCGTCGAGTCGGCGCTGGTGGTGGCCGAGGACAAGGGCTGCGAGGAGATGACCGGCTTCGCCACCTCGGCGGTGCGCGACGCGACCAACTCCGACGAGGTGCTCGCGCGGGTCAGGGACGAGACCGGTGTCGACATCGAGGTGCTCCCCGGCGAGGACGAGGCCCGGCTGACCTTCCTCGCCGTACGACGCTGGTTCGGCTGGTCCTCGGGACGGCTCGCCGTCTTCGACATCGGCGGCGGGTCGCTGGAGATCGCCGTCGGCTCCGACGAGGCTCCCGACGTCGCGCAGTCGCTGCCGTTGGGTGCTGCCCGGCTGACCCGGGACTACCTGTCCGCCGGTCTCGACAAGGACGCGGTCCGTGCCCTGCGGAGGACGATAAGGGCCGGGATCGCCAGGGACGCCGGGGCCGTGACGAGGCACTCACCCGACCACTGCGTGGCCACCTCCAAGACGTTCCGGTCGCTGGCGAGGATCTGCGGCGCGGCTCCGGCCGCGGACGGGCTGCACACCCGGCGGCTGCTGGAGGCCCAGACGCTGCGCAGGAGGATCCCCGAGCTGCTGGCCATGACACCCGACGAGGTGGCGGCGCTGCCCGGTGTCTCGCACAGCCGCGCACACCAGATCGTTGCCGGTGCGCTGGTCGCGGACGCCGTGATGGACCTCTTCGACCTGCCGGAGCTGGAGATCTGCCCGTGGGCGCTGCGCGAGGGGATCATCCTCGAGCGGCTGAGCCGGATCGGGGTGCGCGGGTGATCGCACTGTCCACCGCTTCGGTCTACCCCGAGACGACCGCCGACGGGTTCGCGCTGGCCTCGCGGCTGGGCTACGACGCGGTCGAGGTGATGGTCGGCATCGACCCGGTCAGCCAGAGGGTCGACGCCGTACGCCGTCTCTCCGACCTCCACGGGGTCCCGGTCTGCGCCGTGCACGCTCCGTGCCTGCTGATCACCCAGCGGGTCTGGGGTGTCGAGCCGTGGGGCAAGCTGGAGAAGAGCGCCGAGATGGCCCAGGCCGTCGGCGCCGGGGTCGTGGTGGTGCACCCGCCGTTCCGGTGGCAGCGGGACTATGCGAGGGACTTCGTCGAGGGGATCGCCGAGCTGGAGGACCGCACCGGTGTCGCCTTCGCTGTCGAGAACATGTATCCCTGGCGCGCCTCCAAGCGCCAGATGGAGGTCTACACACCGGGCTGGGACCCCTCCCGCGAGGACTACGCGAACACCACCCTCGACCTGTCCCACTCCGCCGTGTCGCGCTCGGACCCGGTGGCGATGGCGCGGCGGCTCGGGGACCGGCTGCGGCACATCCACCTCGCCGACGGCACCGGCTCGGCCAAGGACGAGCACCTGGTGCCGGGCCGCGGGACCCAGCCGGTCGTGGAGCTGCTCGAGCACCTGGCCGCCGCCGACTTCGGCGGGCACGTGGTGCTGGAGATCAACACCCGCAAGGCCGACAACCGCGACGCGCGGGAGCTGGACCTGGTCGAGGCGCTGGCGTTCGCACGGCTGAACTTCGCAGCCGCTCCGGAGGCCCGGTGAGTGCGCCGACGAACGGAGCCGGCCGGGGCGCCGGCGAGCCCCGCGGCCGGGGACGACGGCCGGGCGGGCCGGACACCCGCGGCCAGATCCTCACCGCAGCCCGCCGGTCCTTCGCGGACAAGGGGTTCGGGCGCACGACGATCCGCGCCGTCGCCGGGGACGCTGACGTCGACCCGGCTCTCGTGCACCACTACTTCGGGTCCAAGGACGACCTGTTCCTGGCCGCGATGGACATCCCCGTGGACCCTCGTGCCCTGGTGCCGAAGGTCTTCGCGGACGGTGTCTCGCAGGCCGGCGAGCGACTCGTGCGGCTGTTCCTGTCGGTGTGGGACGACCCGAGGATCCGGCTGCCGCTGATCGCCCTGGTGCGCACCAGCCTGGTGCAGGAGGCTCCCGAGACGCTGCTGGAGCAGGGCATCCGGCTGGTGGTCCTCGGGCCGCTCCGGGCCGCCCTCCCCTCCGAGGAGGCGGACCGTCGCGTGCAGCTGGTGGTCAGCCAGATGGCCGGGTGGCAAATCCTACCGTCTCAATCTATAAACATATTCACCGGCCAGGATGACATAGGAAATATGGTCTGCACCAGACGGATATCCGAGGCTGGGTGCGTAAAAGCTTCAGGCTTGAGCAGCTCCTGAATAAATTGCGGGAAGATCTTCACTTGCCATGTTTTTCTCCGATTGTTACTGATTCACAATTGATAGTCTCGTGGAAACCTGTTTTTCGCCACAAAAAAAACAAAGAACTCGAAGGTGTTAACCGGTCTGTTTTTTACTTTCCTTTGTTTCCTGTGATCTCTGTCGGGACATCCCGACTTTTATTTTAGGGATCGAATTACAGTAGAGGTAAACCAAATATCCCTGTCGGTAAACCGCTGCCGGGACAGAAGGTGGACAACTGCTCAGCATGGTGCAATACCACCTCTGGCCGTCACGGATTCAGAATTTTGCTTGCCGTCACATTACCAGATGTTTACCAATAAGAAAACCCGTGGTAGATTCCCCGGACAAAAAAGAGACATGGTGTGAACGAAGAATATCTACGCAATCTGCTCAATCTGGTGCGGGACGGATCAGTTACGCCCGAGAAGGCGGTGCTGGAACTGCGCCATCTACCGGTAGAAATCCTTTCCTCGGCCCGGCTTGACCATCACCGCCAGCTGCGCACCGGTCTGCCCGAAGCCGTATTCGGCGAACATAAAAGCAGCGCCGGGCTGATCGCAAATTCTGGGCGCCATGCTGCAGCGCAAATCTGGTAGTGCTGGCCACCCGGGTCTCGCCGGTCAAGGCCGCCGAAGTACAACAGCGGTTAGCAGGATGCAACCATCATGAACAGGCCGCGATCCTGACCGGCAATCCCGAGCATATCGTTACCGAAAGCGGCCGGGGTACGGTGGTAATCGTCACCGCCGGCACCTCGGATCAGCCGGTGGCGGAAGAGGCCCGCATCGCCCTGGAAAGTTTCGGCCACAGGGTGAAGTGCGTCTACGATGCAGGGGTGGCCGGCCTCCACCGGATTCTTGCCCAGAGCGAACTGCTGCGGCAGGCCTCGGTCCTGATTGAAGTGGCGGGCATGGAAGGCGCCCTGCCGAGTGTTGGTCGCCGGCCTGGTCGAAGCTCCGGTTATCGCCGTTCCCACCAGCATCGGCTACGGCACCGGCGCGGGCGGCTTCAGCGCCCTGTTCGGCATGCTCAACAGCTGCTCCCCGGGACTGGCTGTGGTGAATATCGACAACGGTTTCGGGGCGGCCTGCATGGCTGCCGCCATTAACCGCAAAAACGAACAATAAATTTCCCAGGGTCTATCGGCTGCGGCATGGCGGTGGGGATGTTCTCCCCTCTGCCGCATTAAAGGCCCAGGTAAACAATCATTTTGCATACCATGCGTTACAATACGAAAGACAGCCGTCACCGATTCAGAAATCCTGTCATTGCGGATTGTTCGCTATCGTTTTATAGTATCCGGATTCAATCGCGCAACATAACCGTTTAACGGCAGACTTTTAACCCAAAGAGCATAGAATGAACACCTCCCTGAAATTGAAACTCGGCATGCTGGCGGTTCTGATCATTTTTTCCGTGCTGGCCATCATCCCTTCTTTCTACCCGGGCGCTCCGAACTGGTGGAAAAACTATCTCGCCCCCGGAGGCCTCAAGCTGGGACTTGATCTGCAGGGCGGCATTCACATGGTGTTGCGCGTTGATCTTGATAAAGCGGCGGAAAATTCTCTTGATCTGGCCGCGGCCGATCTGAAAGAGGTGCTGGCGGAAAAAAATATCACCGTGGTCCGGATGGAGACCGGCAATCCGCAGCAGGTTGTCTATACTCTTCCCAATACCAGGGCCATCGATACGGTCAAGGAAGTGGTCGGCGGAGAGTTTGAAAACCTGAATATTCAGATTGATGCCGAGGAGGGGAGCTTTCCCAGGATTACCATTGAACTCGCCAAAACCGAGATAGACAGCATTAAACAAAATGCCGTGAACCAGTCGCTTGAGATCATCCGCAACCGGATCGACCAGTTCGGCGTCGCCGAACCGGTCATTATCCGCCAGGGCGAAAATGAAATCGTGGTGCAGCTGCCCGGGGTCAAGGACCCCGAGCGGGCCCTGAAGCTCATCGGCCAGACCGCCCAGCTCGAATTCAAGCTGGTGGCGGATACCGGCGTCGATCTGTCCGGGCTCATCCGGCAGGCGGTCGGCAGTGGCCAGTGGCAGTGAGGTCAGCCGCAGGGAACTCAATCAGGTGCTGCAGAACTGCCGCCGGAGACCGAGATCTACTTCGAGCGGGCGGTCGATCCCCAGACCGGAGTCGAGCGCAGGGTGCCGATGCTGATCGGACCCAGGTGCTGATGACCGGCGAGATGGTCAAAGACGCCCAGGTCCGGGTCGGCGGCAATTTCAACGAGCCGTATGTCAGCCTCGACCTTACCGACCGGGGCGGCCGGGTGTTCGGCCAGGTCACCGAAAAGAACGTGGGCCGGCAGCTCGCCATCGTCCTTGACGAGGTGGTGCGTTCGGCGCCGGTCATCCGCGAGCGCATCCTCGGCGGCAGGGCCCAGATCTCCGGCAATTTCACCTATGAAGAGGCTACGGACCTGGCCATCGTCCTGCGGGTCGGCGCCCTGCCGGCCCCGGTGGATATCATCCAGAACCTGACCGTGGGCGCCTCCCTGGGGCAGGATTCCATCAACAGGGGATGATGTCCGGGCTTCTGGGCACCCTGCTGGTGCTGGTTTTTATGGTCATCTACTACCGGCTCTCCGGGGTGATCGCCAATTTCGCCCTGTTCCTGAACATTCTGTTTCTTTTCGCCTGCCTGGCCCTCCTGCAGGCCACCCTTACCCTGCCGGGCATTGCCGGCATCATTCTCTCCATCGGCATGGCGGTCGATTCCAACGTCCTTATTTTCGAACGGATGCGGGAGGAATTCGCCCTGGGCAAATCGGTGAAATCCGGGGTGGAGGCGGCTACAGCAAGGCATTCTGGACCATCGTCGACTCCCAGGTCACCACCCTGATCACCGCCCTGGCCCTGTTCATGTTCGGCACCGGGCCGATCAAAGGCTTTGCGGTCACCCTGTCGCTCGGCGTCATGTTCAACCTCTTCACCACCCTGTTCGGCACCCGGCTGGTTTATGAAGCCCTGTACAGCATCGGCTGAAGGACCTCCGTTTCCGGCAGTTGATCAGAAAACCCAATATCGACTTCATGAGGATCCGGAACATCGCCTTCGCCGTTTCCGGTCTCTGGTCCTGCTGGGTCTGGTCGCCTTTGTCCAGATCCTGCGGGGCCACGCCAACCTGGGCGTGGATTTTTCCGGCGGCACCCTGGTGCAGTACCAGGCCGACGAGCCGTTCACCCTGTAGAGGCCCGGAGGCCTTTGCCGGAAACGGCTGGGAATGTCGACCTGCAGCAGGTGGAGGATGAAAACCGGCTGATTGTCAAGCTCAAGAAATCCGAGGAAACGGTGGGCCACTTGGCGAGAACTGACTGCGTCCTGAACGGGGAGCTGCCGGACCAGCATTTCAGCTGGAAAGCCAGTCCGAAATCGGCGCCTCGGTGAGCGGGGCTCGCGGAACAAGGCCATTGATGGCCATCGCCATTTCCCTGCTGGGGGTGATCGCCTATCTGGCCCTGCGTTTCGATCTGCGTTTCGGGCTTGCCGCCACTGCCGCCACCTTCCATGACGTGCTGGTGGTGCTCGGCATCTGCTGGCTGCTCAATATCGAAATCTCCCTGCTGATCGTCACCGCGCTGCTCACCCTGGCCGGCTATTCCCTGAACGATACCGGTGATCATCTTCGACCGTATCCGGGAAAACCTGCACCAGAACAGGACGGGGGCGAGACCTCGATGCGATCATCAATTTCAGCGTCAATGAGGTGCTGAGCCGGACCCTCGTTACCGTCGCTCACCACCCTGCTGGTGCTGTCGCCCTCTTTTTCTTCGGCGGCTCGGTGATCCACGATTTCTCTTTCGCCCTGCTGGCCGGCATCATCATCGGCACCTATTCCTCAATCTTCGTGGCCAGTCCGATTCTCAAGCCTGTGGCCGGGGAAAGAATAAATGGGGGCGCAAGAAAATCCATAATCGCTATTCTTCAAATAGTGGCGCGCCCGGCCTTTACATTTTTTGCTTAAATCGTTGCCTTATTATCTGAATTCACCGGAATCAATTATGACGGACAAACTGCCGGACAATTTCATCCGGACGGGCGTGAAGACCCATTTCGCTTTGCCTGTCATCCGGGGATCGCCTGTTTTACCGAATGCTGCCGGCAACTGAACCTGGCGCTTACCCCTTATGATGTGCTGCGCCTCGAAAAGGCTGACTATGGATTCAGCCGTTTCATGGAACAGTATGTCATTATCGAACAGGATCCGGACTGATTTTCCCCCAGTGCTATCTGACCATGGTGGATGACGGCCGGGCCAGCTGCGTCTTTGTTTCCCCGGCCGGGTCTACGGTTTACCCGGAACCCGGCCGAGCGCATGCCGTGCTTATCGGTTGGGCGTGGGTAGCTCTTTCCGCTGACGGCACGGTAGAGGAAACCTTTGTGCTGGTCAGGGAAGACCATTGCCGGGGTTTTGCGGAAACCAGGTTCACAACCCCTAACGAATATTTCGCGACCAGGGGCTTACGACTACAACCTTTTTAACGATGCGGTTTTGGCCTTCCGGCAGCATCCAGCCTTTAAAAAAGGTCACAAGTTGTCCCCCGGTCAGACCGGGCAGTTTCTCATGGCCCTCTATGATCTGGACAGCTTCCGCCGGGAATTCAAGCAGGGCTGACTGTTGATCGACCGGCTCTTTCCGATGAAGAACGGCAGGGCTTTGCCGGCGATGACGGCCAGCTCCTCCTGCTCGGTCTCAGCTGGCTCAGACAGGAACTGTTTGGCGAATGACCCGCCCCTCTTCGCCGCTGGAACCCGAAATAACCAGGGCTCTGTGGCAGATCAGCCTCCGCTACTGTGAGGAGGAAGGCGGCTCCCATGGCCCCGATCATATTGAACGGGTCTATCACCTGGCCCTGACCATCGGCGCAAGATGGCAGCCCGGCTGGATATCCTGGCTGCCGCCGCCTTGCTCC
The DNA here is from genome assembly GCA_963837995.1 of uncultured Actinomycetota bacterium. Lineage (GTDB taxonomy): Bacteria > Actinomycetota > Actinomycetes > Propionibacteriales > Nocardioidaceae > Nocardioides_B. Next base: position 783 of record CAWIPS010000010.1, on the reverse strand, counting down.
ATGAATCGGCCGGCGCATGAAACCCAAAGCAGGGGCGGGATTTGCCATGCCCGGAAAGGGGCTGAAATGGCCTGCTCCATCCTGACCGATCTCGATTTCTCCGAACAGGACATCATTGCAATCACCATTGTATCCGGACTCATCGATTTCGGGGCGACGAAAAGCCGGGCAGCCCGGAGGCGGACATCCTGTTTGACGCGGACAAGCTCGATTCCATTGGCGCGGTGGGTATTGGCCGGGCTTTTCTCTTTGCCGGGCAGATCGGCGCCCGGCTGCATGATGCCGAATCGATCCCGCCGTTACCAGGGCCTATTCGAGCTGAAGATACCGCCTATCGCGAATTCCAGGTAAAAATGTCCAGGGTACGGGACCGGATGCGCACCGAACCCGGCCGGCAGCTGGCGGAAAAACGACACCGGTTTATGGAAACTTTTTTTTCAGAGTTAAATTTGGAAATTTACGGTTCGCAATGATAGTATGCAGAAATTTACCGGATGCCCCTTACTGCGCCGGATCCTTTCTCTGCCGGACGGCGGATGCCGGAATTTACTCCGGTCCGGACATTACCGATCATAGAATACAATGAAAGAACAACTGCTCAAACTTGTCATCTTCGACTGCGACGGCGTCCTGTTTGATTCCCGGGAGGCCAATCGCGCGTATTATAATCATCTGCTGGCCAAATTCGCTTGTCCGCCCATGGATGAAGCGGAGCTTGATTATGTTCATTCGCACAATGTAACTGATTCCGTGGCCCACATTTTCCGTCGCCATGAGCGGATC
>CAWIPS010000009.1:0-9351 GCA_963837995.1 uncultured Actinomycetota bacterium | reverse complement strand
TTCCGCGGGCCAGCGTGAGGATGTTGGCCAGGCCGAGGTGGGCGCGGTCCTCGAGCAGTCCCAGATGGGTGCTCGCCAGCAGCCAGCTGGCCGCGACCCAGCGGCGACCCGACGGCGGGGCGAGGGCCAGGAACAGGCCGTGGAGGGCGGTCACCTCGGCCCAGGCGCGTCGATGGAGCCAGGCCTGGTCGACCGAGCGCACGGCCGCCGAGACGAGCAACTGCGCCCACGCGGCCGGTCGCCACCGGCCGGCGGCGAGCTCGCGGAGCAGGTCGTCGGTGGCCGCCCGGCTCGACCCCGGCGCCCGCCGCCGGCGGTGCGGTGCTCACACGGTCGGGTCATCGCGCGAGCCGGATTGCCTGCGGACCGGCGTTCGCTCTCGACGCGGATGGCCTCCAGCGACTGCTCGACGGTGGCGACCCAGCTGCGCGCGACCACATCTCCCCAGCGCTCGCCGAGCGCGCCCAGGTCGGTGCTCATCTCGCCGGTGTAGGTCAGCCGGGTCCCGGCCGGGCTCTCCTCCAGCTCGAAGGTCTCCCTGACGTACGGCACCGGTCCACGCACCAGCCGGAACCCGACCCGTGCGGGCGGGTGAAGGTGACGGTCTCCACGGTCACCGCCACCAGTCCGCCGCCGACCGGCGTGCGGTGCGCGGCCAGCACCATCCCCTCGCCACGTTCGAGGATCTGCACCTTCTCCTGCCATGCGCCCGCGGGCGGCGTTCGGCGTACGGCGCGGTCGCCGCGGCGTAGACCACCTCGCGGGGTGCAGCGATGTCGACGACCAGCGGGCCCAGCGGGCGGGTCCGCCGGCCGACGCCGAGGTCGATGCTGAGGCGCCCGGTGACCAGGCCGACGTAGCCGGCCGCACCGGCCCCGGCGAGCAGGCCCGTGCCCGGCAAGCAGACGGCTCAGTCGCATGGCTTCTCCGCGACCAGCAGCACGTAGTCCAGGTGCCCTCGTCCACGGCGTTGCGGGTGGCGTCGAGCACGGGCGCCACTCGGCCGAAGTCGACGCCGAGGGCCTCGAGCCGGGGCCGGGCGGTCATCCGGAGCAGCTCGAGCCTGGCCTCGATCTGGTCGATCATCCGGCTCAGCGCGGCGGTGTGGGGCTCGGTGGTGAGCACCCGCAGCCCGGCGGAGGCGGCCAGGTCGGCGTACTCGGCCAGCGGGCGGGCGTCGGCGACGCAGGCGATCCAGGCGGTCAGCCCGGTCAGCTCCTCGGGAAGCCGGTCGCGGTCGGCGGCGACGTCGGTGATCCCGAGCCTGCCGCCCGGGGCGAGCAGCCGGGCCATCTCCGCCATCGCGGTGGGCTTGTCGGGGAAGGTGCACAGCGCGCACTCGCAGATCACGACGTCGGCGCACCCGTCCGGGAGCGGAACGGCCTCGGCGTCGCCGACGTGGAAGACGGCCCGGTCGCGCGAGGTCGGCGGATGCCGCGGCCCCGGTGGCGAGCGCGACGTTGGCCGCCGAGAGGTCGACGCCGTCGACCCGGGCGCCGTACTCGCGGGCCGCGAGCAGGGCGCTGGTGCCCCGCCCGGAGGCCACGTCGACCAGCCGCTGCCCGGCGGTGAGCCCGACCCGGTCGAACAGCTGCCGGGTCAGGGTGAGCCCGCCGGGGTGGTAGCTGTCGCCGAGCAGCAGCGCGACCAGGTCGGAGGAGTACCCGGCGGCGCAGCACGCCTTGACGGTCCCGGCGTCGAGGTCGGCGCTCATCGGTGAGCCCGCTTGCTGCCGTAGGGGGTGTCCGCCAGCCGGGGTTGCAGCGGGAGCGCGTTGGGTACGACGTCGGCGACCGGGACGCCGGACTGCTCGGCGCGGACCTGCTCGCGGTAGCCGACGGAGTTGTAGGCGCAGAACGGGATCAGCCGCCCGTCGGGGGTGATCTCCTCCACGCAGCACTTCATCAGCTGGCGGACGTTGAGGGTGTAGGGGTCGAGGAAGTCCTGGACCACGATCATGAACGCGTTGTCGGTGATCCCCGCCAGCGCCTCGGGCAGGTTGACCCCGCACGCGTCGGCGCAGTCGAGCGCCTCGCGCCACCTCGGTCGAGAGTCTGGTGAGCCGGTCGTCGTTGGTCTCGGTTCCCACGAACGCCGAGGCGCTCCACAGCTTCTCCAGCGCCTCGCGGACCTCGTGGTCGGGGATCACCCGGTTGGTGACGTAGTCGAGGTAGTCCTCGACCTGGAGCAGCCGGGGGATCGGCACCAGCCCGAAGTCCGGGTCGTCGGGGTGGCCCTGGGTGAGCAGGTAGGTGATCGACCGGCAGGTCGGGGCGCAGCACGGCACCGGGAAGAAGTCGCTGGTGGTGAACCACTGCGGGAGCTGGTCGGCGATGGCGTGCAGCACGTCGGAGTTGGTCAACCGGGTCAGCGGGTCGAACGCGACGTGGCGCCCGGAGTGGGTGACCGGCTGGAACGCGATCGACCGTACGGCGGGATGGGCCAGCCCGTGCCGGACGATCGGACCGATCTCGTGCTCGTTGAGGTCCTTCTCGATGGCCGCCACCAGGGTCACGGTCAGGCCGGCCTCGGCACAGTTGTCCAGCGCCTGCTGCTTGGTCTCGCGCAGGTCGCGGCCGCGGATCGCCAGGTGGGTCTCGGCGTCGAGGCCGTCGAACTGCAGGTAGATGTTGACCCGGCGCCCGGGACGGTTGCGGCGGCCCAGCTCGGCGACGAACCGCTTGTCGGTGGCCAGCCGGATGCCGTTGGTGTTCAGGTTGACCGCGCCGATCGGCCGCTGCTGGGCCAGGTCGACCATCGCGAGGATGTCGGGGTGGATGGTGGGCTCGCCACCGGAGAGCATCACCACCTCCGGCTCGCCCTCGGCCGCGACGAACGCGTCCAGCATGGTGGCGCACTGGTCCAGGGTGATCGAGTAGCCGTCGGGCCCGTTGGCGCGCGGGCTTCCGGAGTCGGCGAAGCAGATCGGGCAGTCCAGGTTGCAGCCGGTGTTCACCTCGATGATCCCCAGGCAGGCGTGCTGCTTGTGCTCCGGGCACAGGCCACAGTCCGACGGGCAGCCGTCCTTGACCTCGGTCTGGGTACTCAACGGCCGGGTGCCCGGCTTGTTGAACCGCTGGATGTCGACGTACATCTGCGGCGTCGCCGTAGACCCGCGCCTCGAACTCGCCGTGCTCGGGACAGCGCTTGCGGAGGAACACCTGGTTCTCGCGGGCGTTGACCTCGGCGTCGACGGTGCGTTTGCAGACCGGGCAGATCGACCGGGTCAGCTCGAGGAACACCTCGTCGCGATCACGGGAGCCGGAGGGTTGCGGGTGGATGAGGGTCATGTCTCCCACGCTATGTCGATGTCGGCTCGCCACGGGCGGTCACATTCCGTCTGTCCACTCCCTGCCGAGAGTCTGGACCGCTCGCTGAAGCTCTGGAGCAGGAACGCGGTGGCGAGGCGGTGCGGAGCCGTCGACCGGCTCATCGACGTAGGTCTTCGTCATCCCATGTGACGATGCTGTGGCGTCGCGCGCCGTAGGCTGACCTCCATCGGAACGCTCAGCCATTCTCGGTGGCGAGCGCACCCTGAGGAGGCGAGATCGGTGGGAGCCGAGTCCACGGCGGCGACCGCCGTGGCGGCGGAGGTGCTGCAGGCCCTGGCGACGCCGGCGGGCGGGGCCGACCCGTACTCGCACTACGCCCGCCTACGTGCGATCGGCCCCGCCGTCACCGGACCGGACGACGTCGTGGTCGTCGTCGGCCATCCCGCCTGTGTGTCCGTCCTGCGCGACCACAGGCTGGCGAAGTCCCCCGGGCTCGCTCTGGCCGCCGCCGGCTACCCCGACTGGCGCTCCCGGCCGTCACTGCGGATGATGTTCGGGAGCATCCTGATGCTCAACCCGCCGGCGCACACCCGGCTTCGCTCCGTCGTCTCCAAGGCGTTCACCGCTCGGCAGGTGGCCGCCCTCCGACCGGCGGTGCAGAGGATCGTGGACGACCTGTGCGACCGGACAGCCGGAGACACCGACTTCGTCACCACCATGGCGTTCCCACTCCCGGTGACCGTGATCGGGGAGCTGCTGGGCATCCCAGCGGCGGACCGACCCCAGTTCCAGACCCTGGTCCGGGACTGGGCGATGGTGCTCGAGCTGCTCAGCCCGCTGGCCGTCGACAGGGCCGACGCGGCAGCGACCAGGATCTCCGACTATCTCGAGAATCTAGCCGCTGAGCGACGACTACATCCGTGTGAGGACCTCGTGTCGTCCCTGGTCGTCAACGAGGGCGACGAGCGGCTCTCGGCCGAGGAGCTCGTGACCATGCTGGCCCTGCTGCTGGCGGCGGGTTTCGAGACGACCACCGGGCTGCTGACCAACGGTCTGCTCGCGCTGCTCGCACACCCCGACCAGGCTTCCTGGCTGCGTGAGCACCCGGACGCTGCGGCCAACGCAGTCGAGGAGCTCCTCCGGTATGACTCGCCGGTGCAGATGCTGTTCGGGCGAAGGGCGACCGACCGGCTGGACCTGCCCCAGTTGTCGCTGGCACCGGGTCAGCGCGTCATCACCTTGCTGGGGGCTGCCAACCGGGACCCTGAGGTGTTCGAGGATCCCGACACGCTCCGCCTCGACCGGACCGGACCTGCGCACGTGTCCTTCGGTGGGGGCGTCCACTACTGCCTGGGGGCCCCGCTCGCGCGGCTTGAGGCGGCGATCGCCTTCCCCACGCTCCTCACGCGATTCCCGAGGCTGGAGCTCGCCGGAACGCCCAGGCACCGCGATGGTCTGGCCCTGCACGGACACACCTCGCTGCCGGTTCATGCATGAACCAGCAAGGAGCATCGGTGAGGCCTGGCACGCAGGTCCTTGCGAGGCCAGTCGGCGCCCTCATGAACCTCCCATCGCACGAAGCGCCGTCCGACACGCAGGGCGACGCTTCCACTAGGACCAGACCCACCCGCTGCCGGTCGAGAGAAGGGGGTCTGCTGCGAGAGCTGTCGGGCTCCGAGACCGGAGGCCCGGGGAAGGGCGCACCGCATGTGCGGAGCGGGCTCCACGGCCCGAGCCGGATCCAGCCTGCTCCACGGTGGAACCGTCGCGGCAAAGGGTCGAACATGGACGGGTGCGCATGCAGACGCTGACCGACCGGCGCCGGCCGCTGACAGGGCTGGTCCTGGTCGCCTTGGCCTACGTTCTGGGGTTCGCGGGCGTCTACGAGCTCACCGTCCGGACCCTCTCGGGACGCAGGTTCGCCGACCTGGCGCTGCGCGGAGCGCTCCGCGCCGGCTCCATCGCCGCTGGCACGGTCGACGCCGTGCTGGATGTGGTCTCGGTGGCGTTCCTGCTGGGCGCCATGGCGATCGTCGCCACCGTTGCTCTGGTCCGGCTGGCCCGGCTCCAAGGGCTCGCGGCGATCGGCCTCATGGTGACGGCAAACGCCACGACCTGGCTGCTCAAGGAGGTCCTGCTGCAGCGACCCGACATCGGCCTCGACGAGATCGCGCCCTCCACGCATAACAGCCTGCCCAGCGGACACAGCACGGCCGTGTTCTCAGCGGTGGTGGCGCTTGCGTTCGTGACGCCCGCACGTGGCCAACCGCCGGTGGTGCTCGCCGGGGCCGGAGCAGCCACCGTGACCGGGCTGGCGACGATGGTCGCCGGCTGGCACCGGGCCGGCGACTCGGTGGCGGCGTTCCTGGTGGTCGGTTTCTGGACGACCGTGGCAGCGGGGGTGGTCGTGGTGCTCCGCGGCTCGCGCGAGTCGGCTCCGCCCCCCGTGAGCCCGCACGTGCTGCGGTGGCCGGCGGTTCTCGCCGTCGGAGCGCTGCTCCTGGCGGGCACCATCGTCCTGGTCCTGGGCGCTGCACAGCCGGTGCGGGACAGCACGGTCGGATCCCTGATCGCCCTGCTCGCGGCCGTCTTGGCCGTCTCGGCTGCAGCCGGCGGTGCGGCTGTCGGCATCCTCGGCTCGTTGCTCCTGAGGGACTCCGCCGGTGCGGCCGACTGACGTTCGACGAGGAGCAGGCAGCACCCGAGCCCGTGCCTCGGCAGCCGCCGAGCCGATCGACGCGCATCGCCGCGACTGCCACTGGTCGCCGGCCGAGGTGACGGCGCCGATCAGGAGGTGATGGCGAAATCTCGCCGAGGGGTGCCGGCAGTCGAAAGCCCTCAGGTCAGTAGTCGGGGACAGCCTGGTGACGCGGTACGCCGGCATGAGGTCAGGGTCGTTCACGGATGGCGGGGCGCCGGATGCGGGTGCGGAAGGTGTTCCACGAGATGGGGGGTGCCCTCGTGGGTCGCGAACAGCAGATCGGACGGACCCAGGCGCCGAGAGTCGTCCGGTCGGCGAGCTGGCCGACCAGGCAGGCCGGGAGTGCCATGGTGCGGGGTTCGTTGTCCTTGGGAGAGGGCTTGGAACCAGACGCACGGGTTGATCCCCGCCGCGCCGTGCGGTCACAGGTACCGCGACCAGGGCCCCGTGACCGCGAAGGTGTGACCCGGCTCCTGCACGTTGAGGAACAGGATCTTGCCGTCGGGGGAGAAGCAGGGTCCCGTCATCTCGCTGTAGACGTTGCCTCCGGCGTCACCCTTCTCCAGCACGATCATGTTGCGGGCGATCGCCTGCGCGCCGTACTCCCGGCTCCAGGCCAGCGCGTGGTTGAAGGTGTTGCCGTCCTCGGTCAGGACCAGCGAGCCGTACGGCGAGACGTGGCAGCCGTCCGGGCCGTCGAAGGCGAGGTCGCGGCTGGGGCCGAACCGCTCCTCCCAGCCGGCAGACTCGTCGTGCAGCAGGGCGTTGTAGGGGAAGTAGGCCACCAGGGTGAGCGTCTGGGACTTGTAGTCGTAGTTCCACAGCTGGCCGTCGTGCGCCGTGGCATCGGCCGGGTAGTCACCCGGTTCGAAGGCGAAGCTGGCCACGAAGTACATGCCGTCGGCGTCACCCCAGGCACCCTCGAGCTTCTTGGAGCGTGTCACCTCGCCGTCGGCGAACTGCTTGCGCAGCGACGTGCTGGCGGCCTGCCGGTCCGGGACCGTCTTCCAGCCCGTGCGCAAGGGGCGGCCGATCTCGGCCGAGGTGACGTAGGACAGGTCGGGCAGCACGCTGCCGTCGTTGGCGTAGACCACCAGGGCCTCCAGCGACCCGGCGTCGTCCTTGCCCGCGAAGGTCTCCGCGATCCGCGGCGCCAGCCGGTAACCGTGCGGGGCGGTCCACCGGTACAGCAGGCCGGTCGGCTTGCTGGCGTCCTCGGTGAGATAGACGCGACGGCGGCTCGGCTCGACGACCACCGCCTCGTGCGGCGCACGCCCCCAGGGCTTGATCGGCAGCGGGCTCTGGTGGGCCGAGCCGGCGGCGAACACCTCGAAGACGTAGCCGTGGTCCCGGGCGAGGCTGCCGCCGGCCTTGGTCTCGGTCTCCTCGCAGGTCAGCCAGCTGCCCCAGGGCGTCGGGCCGCCGGCGCAGTTGCTGATCGTGCCCGAGAGCCCGACCCACTCCGCGACCCGCTTGCCGCTCCTGGTCACGTCGATGACGGTGCAGCCTCCACTGGTGGCGCCGACCCCCTCGTCGTACACGGTGCCGGCGGTGACCGGCACGCCGTTCTCAGCGCCGGGCGAGGACTCGTGGTTCTGGATCAGCCGGTAGCCGCCGCGGTTGGCGACCACGAGGGTGCCGTCGGGACGCTCGGGGGTGCGGCCGCCGCCGGTGAGTCGGGTCTTGCCGAGCTCGGCGACGACCTCGTAGCTGAACCCGGCGGGCAGGGCGAGCAGCCCCTTCGGGTCGTCCTGCAGCGGCGGGAAGAGGGCCTTGGGGTGCCCCCCGTGGCCGTGTCGGCCGTCGGCGGAGGCGGTCGAGGTCACGCCGAGGGTGGCGGCGACGACTCCGACACCTGCCACGCCGCTTCGGTTCAGGAGCTGTCGACGGTTGAGGGTCACGGGTGGACTCCGTTCGGGGCGAGGGCGAGAGGCCGATCTGGCTCTTGGCAGGGCTGCCGCGTCGGACTCTGCCGGGGCACCGTGAACGCGGAGTGAACGAGCGCAGAAATCTCTCACCCGATGGCACCCCCGATCCCGAGGAGGGCCCTGGCTACTGACGTGCTGAGTCGTAGGAGCCGGTGAGGTAGCGCCAGGTGGCGAACAAGCTCACCAGCACGACCGCTGAGACCATGACAAGGGCCGGCAGCGTGTTCTCGGAGCCCTCGACGGTCATCATGACCATCGCGGCGACGATGCTCAGGCCCATCAGGACGGAGAAGGTGAGCAGTGGCCCCACGAAGAACTGCCCGGCAGCGTTTCCCTGCAGCGTCTGCCAGCCGGCGATGATGAGAGCTGGTAGCAGCACCGCGAGGTCGATGACGTGGATGGGGTTCACCCAGAGTCCAGCGTCGATCACGCTCTGGGGCACCTCGCCTGACAGGGTCGCGGGGATCAGCTCGCTCAGCCAGAGCAGCCCGAACAGGACGCCGATGGAGATGGAGGTGTACCCAGCGACCTTGCGAGCCGAGGACTGGGGGTGGCTCACAATCTCGGTGCGCAGACCGTTCAGCGAGAACATGACGGCGTACGAGGCAAGCCCGAGGCTGGCGACGTAGACCAAGAAGAGCCCATTGAAGTGGACGGCCACCGAGTAGACGATGTAGGCGTAGACGAGGTAGAGCAGCGTCCCGAGCCACACCAGTGATGCCCGATGCGAACCCTTGTATGACTTGTAGCCACTCAGCAGCAGCGTCACCACCGCCACCAGGTTCCCGATGTCCTGGCCCCGGGCCTGGGTGGCCCAGTTCTTCGTCTCGTCGCCGTAGATGCCCTGGTCCACGAGACCCATGACGCTCGCCGCCGTCACGAGCAGAGAGATCGCCAAGGACCAGATCATGACCGACTTCGATGCCTGCCTCACCATGCCCGCCTGGTTGACGATCCTGGAGCGGATCTCGCTCGCAGGCATGCCGCTTGCCGACATGTCTGGTGCATCTGCTGCGCGTCGTACCGCCCGGGTCAACGTGTCGTCCCCGGTTCGGTGCTCTCGGACCGATCGGCCGTGTGCTCGACGTCGGTGTAGGTCAAGGACCACCAGTGCCGGCCCGTCTGAGGCGCACGGTGCCAACCAGCTGCCACCAGCTCCTCGTCCAGCTCCCGCAGTCGGTCCCGGGCGATGTCGAGCCACGCGTTCGGCTCGGTCTGGTTGTCGAGGTCCTGCAACCGCATCACGGGAAACGTGGCACCCACGAACAGGTCCTCGGAGGCGTGTCGGTGCTCACCGGGTCCTCGCGCCACGAACCTGAACTGTGCGCTGCCGTAGATGCCGGACAGCGTGTTGAGCAACGCCTTGACCCACGAGTGCTCTCCCAGCTCTTCGAGGTGCACCCCGAGTCTCTCCGCGTTCATGTTCTCCCTCTCCCGTCGACGACTTGGA
>CAWIPS010000008.1:0-548367 GCA_963837995.1 uncultured Actinomycetota bacterium | reverse complement strand
GAATACCAACCCACTAATTCGACCTTCCGGGCGAGAGACGGCGGCCCGGGGCCGACGTAGGAGACGAGGACCCAGCCTAACCGGCGCGCGGGGTGGAGACGAAACGCGGTCCGGGCGTCCGGCCTCGCCGCTCAGCCGGTCTGGAAGAAGCTCTTGCGGAGGTACTCGTTGACGGCGTCCTCGGGGACCCGGAAGGAGCGGCCGACCCGGACAGCCGGGAGCTCTCCGGAGTGCACCAGACGGTAGACGGTCATCTTGGAGACGCGCATCACGCCGGCGACCTCGGCGACCGTCAGGAACCTCACCTCGGAGATGTCACCGGGCTGACCGGGGTGACCGGAGGGACCAGAAGCCATGGTGCACCACTCTCTCGCGCACATTCGCCCTCCGGCTTCCCACCGGAGACCCTTCGTCTGTGCCTGCGTGAGAGTAGAGCCTAGTGTGGCCAATGGGAAAGAGGGGACTTCTGTCCAGTAAATTTCCGAGACGACGGCGCGGCGCCTGGACCGGCACCCGTCGTTCGGCTACAGGGCTGTCCTCGCGTGAGGCCGGCCTCAGTAGTGGTGGTCGAGCCCGTTCAGCGGGAACGCCGCCGTCCGGGTGGCCTGCACGGCCCGGTCCAGCCACACCGTGGGGTCGTAGCCCTGCGACCAGTCACGGTAGGCGGGGTTCCTCCCGTCGGTCATCCGCAGCGGCCCGGGACGGCCGAGCAGGTGCTGCACGTGCTCGCGCCACGCCTCAGGGGTCGGGGTCCTCGGGTCCAGCGGTGCGCCGCCGACGATGGACAGCAGGTGCGTCCACGCGCGGGGCACCACGTCGACGACCGCGTAGCCGCCGCCCCCGGTGACCAGCCACTTCCCGTCGCAGACCTCGTGTGCCAGCTCGTGCAGGGAGAGGTACGCCGCCCGCTGGCCGTCGACGGTCAGCATCAGGTGACCGAGAGGGTCCTCCATGTGCGAGTCGCAGCCCTGCTGGGTGACGAGCACGTCGGGGGCGAACTCGCGCAGGAGGGGCGGCACCACCGCATGGAAGGCGCGGAGCCAGCCGGCGTCCGACGTACCAGGAGGCAGGGCGACGTTGACCGCGCTGCCCTCGGCTCCGGGGCCGCCGGTGTCGCCGGGGAAGCCGGTGCCGGGGAACAGCATCTGCCCGGTCTCGTGCAGGCTGATGGTCAGCACCCGCGGGTCGTCGTAGAAGATGTGCTCGACGCCGTCGCCGTGGTGCACGTCGACGTCCACGTAGGCCACCTTCTCGGCGCCGTTCGCGAGCAGCCAGCGGATCGCGACCGCGACGTCGTTGTAGACGCAGAAGCCGCTGGCCTTGTCCGGCATGGCGTGGTGCAGGCCTCCGGAGATGTTCGCAGCGTGCAGGACCTGGCCGGTCCAGACCCGGCGGGCCGCCTCGACGGTCGCGCCGACGATGTGCGCGGACGCCTCGTGCATGCCCTCGAAGGACGGGTTGTCCTCGGTTCCCAGACCGTGGTCCTCGATCGGCCGGCGCGGGTCCTTCGCCGGCCATCCGCACCGCGTCCAGGTAGGCCGGGTCGTGGACGGTCGTCAGGAGCTCGTCGTCGGCCATCGGCGCGGGCACCGTCCGCAGGCCGGGCCCCTCGTCACCGGCGATGACTCCCAGCTCGCGGGCCAGGCGGATCGTCAGGTCGACGCGCACCGGGGACATCGGATGATCCCGTCCGAAGTCGTAGTCGGTCAGCGACGGGTCGAAGACGACGCATGCGGGGCCGGACATGGCACGAGGGTACCGTGACATGGGTCATACCGGACCCTCAGTCGAGCCCCGCGGCCAGCGCCCGGGACCGGTCGCGGGCGGCCTCGATGGCCACCAGGAACGCGGCACGCACCTTGTGCTCCTCCAGCTGGCGCAGCGCCGCGGCCGTCGTACCGCCGGGTGAGGTGACCCGCTCACGCAGCACCACCGGGTGCTCCCCGGTGTCTCGCAGCAGCTTGGCCGAGCCGACCACCGTCTGGACCACCAGCTCCGCCGCGGTGGCCCGCGGCAGGCCGAGGTGCACGCCGGCCTCGATCATCGCCTCGACGACGAAGAAGATGTAGCCCGGGCCGGAGCCGCTGATCGCCGTGACCGCGTCCTGCTGCCGCTCGGGCACCCGGACCACCTTGCCCGTCGAGGCCATCAGGGTCTCGGCCTCGACCAGGTGCGACTCGTCGCAGTGCGACCCGCGCGAGATCGCGGCCATCCCCTCGTCCACCAGGGCGGGGGTGTTCGGCATCACCCGCACGACCGCGACGCCCGAGGGCAGCCGCGCCTCCATGAAGGCGGTGGTGATGCCGGCCGCGAGGGACACCACCAGCTGCCCGGGGCGTACGACGGGGGCGAGCTCGTCGAGCACTTCGGCCCATGTCCTGCGGCTTCACCACCAGCACCACGGTGCCGGCCTTGGTCGCCGCGTCGACGTTGCCGACCACGCTGACGCCGTACCGCTCCTCCAGCTCGTGGGCCCGCTCGCGCCTCTTCTCCCCGACCAGCAGGTCCTCGGGGCGACGGCCGGCCCGGATCAGGCCGGAGAGCAAGGTCTCCCCCATCACCCCGGCCCCGATGATGGCGACTGTCGACTCGGACATGGGCTCCCTGGTTCTGGCTCGTGCTGGCGGGTTCGGGCTAGTTCTTGGAGACGAGCGAGCGGACGAAGAACGACAGGTTGCTGGGGCGCTCGGCGAGCCGCCGCATCAGGTAGCCGTACCACTCCTGGCCGTAGGGCACGTAGACCCGGACCTTCTCGCCCGCCTCGGCGAGCCGGCGCTGCTCGTCGGGGCGGATGCCGTAGAGCATCTGGTACTCGTACGTCCCCTGCACCCGGTCGTTGCGGGTCGCCAGCGCACCGGCGATGTCCACGAGGCGGGGGTCGTGGGTGGCCACCATCGGGTACCCCTCCCCGGCCATCAGGACCTTGAGGCAGCGCACGTAGGACTTGTCCACGTCGAGCCGGTCGGTGAAGGCCACCGACTCGGGCTCGTTGTAGGCCCCCTTGCACAGCCGCACCCGGGAGCCCTCGTACGCGAGGTCGCGGCAGTCCGCCTCCGTGCGGCGCAGGTAGGCCTGGAGCACCCCGCCGGTCTCGGGGAAGTCCTTGCGCAGCTCGCGCAGGATGCCCAGGGTGGAGTCGGTGGTGGTGTGGTCCTCCATGTCGACGGTGACCGTGGTGCCGGCGTTGCGCGCGGCATGGCAGATCGCGCGGGCGTTCTCGACCGCGACCTTCTCGCCCTCGTCGGGGAGCGCCTGACCCACGGCCGAGAGCTTGACCGACACCTCCGCGTCGCGCGAGAGCCCCCGGTCGGCCAGGGCACGGAGCACCTCGACGTACGCCGTGACCGTGCGGTCCGCCTGCTCGCGGTCCTCGGTGTCCTCGCCGAGGAAGTCCAGGCTCACCTGCAGCCCGGCCCCGACGAGCTCCCCGGTCGCCTGCACCGCGTCGCTGGCCCCCTCCCCCGGCACGTAGCGGGACACGATGCCGCCGGAGACCGGCATCGAGGTGACCAGGTTCTTCACCTTGTCGCTGCGGGCGAGCATCAGCAACGGCTGCCGTAACACGGGTCCCTCCAGTGCGTCCTGGCTGCCGGGTGGCAGACGCCGCCCAGGCTACGCCAGCCCGATGCACCCTCCGGCGGCGCGCCGTCCCACGCCGGTCAGGGGGTGCGTCGGCGCAGGGTCGCGGCCCCCAGGACGAGCCCGGCCAGGGCGAAGCCGACCACGATCGCGATGTCGGACCAGACACCGGCGTCCACCCCGCCGAACCCGGTGCTCGCCGTCGTCGACACCGCCGTCATCGCGTCGACGGCGTAGGACAGCGGCAGCACGTCGGAGATCACCTCGAGCACCCGCGGCAGGGCGTCTCGTGGCACGAACAGCCCGCACAGCAGCAGCTGCGGGATCACCAGGGCCGGCATGAACTGCACCGCCTGGAACTCGGTGCGGGCGAAGGCGGACACGAACAGCCCCAGTGCGGAGCCGAGGACCGCGTCCACCACCGCGACGACCACGAGCATCCACAGCGGGCCGGACACCTGCAGGTCCAGGACGTAGTGGCACAGCAGGACGGCCAGGACCGACTGCACCGCGGCCACCAGACCGAAGGCGAGCGCGTAGCCGCCCAGGAAGTCGCCCTTGCCGGTGGGCATGGCGAGGAGCCGCTCCAGCGTGCCGGACGACCGCTCGCGCAGGGTGGTCACCGACGTGACCAGGAACATCACCACGAACGGGATCAGGGCCAGCAGCGGCGGGCCGAGGGCGTCGAACCCCGACCGGCACCGATGCCGCCCTCGAACATCCACCAGAGCAGGGCGAGGATCAGGCAGGGCAGCACCAGCAGCATCACCAGGGTGCGCTGGTCCCGGCGCAGCTGGATCAGGACCCGGGCGGCCACGGCGAGCAGGATCGCGGGTGTTCATGCCACGACCTCCTGGTCCTGGTCACCGGTCGCGCGGTCCACGAGGAAGGAACGCCGCTCGATGTCGCTGGCGCCGGTCCGCTCGAGCAGGGTCGGCAGGGTCTCGTCGGCCAGCAGCGCGCCGTCGCGCATCAGAAGCAGCCGGTCGCACCGCTCCGCCTCGTCCATCACGTGGCTGGACACCAGCAGCGCGGTCCCCGCGTCGGCGAGCTCGTGGAACATCGCCCACAGGTCCCGGCGCAGCACCGGGTCGAGGCCGACGGTCGGCTCGTCGAGCACCAGCACGCGGGCGCTGCCGAGCAGAGCGACGGCCAGCGACACGCGGGAGCGCTGCCCGCCCGAGAGCCGGGCGACGCCCTGGTCCCGCGGCCGAGACGAGGTCGACGGCCTCGATGCATCGGTCACCTCGTCCTGACCGACGCCGAGCACCCGCGCGAAGAACTCGAGGTTCTCCGCGACGGTCAGGTCGTCGTAGACGCTGGGGTCCTGGGTCACGTAGCCGACCCGGTCCCGCAGCCGCTTGTCACCTGCCGGCAGGCCGAGCACCTCGACCGTGCCGCTGGTGACGATCTGCACGCCGACGATCGCGCGCATCAGCGTCGACTTGCCACAGCCGGACGGGCCGAGGAGCCCGGTGACCTGGCCCGGCGCGGACGTGAAGCTCAGGCCCCGGATCGCCCGGACGGCTCCGCGCTGCACGACGAGGTCGCGTACGGCGACCGCAGCATCGTTTTTCATCATGTGATGAATTTTGTACCCGCGACGCCACCGTCGTCAAGGGGTCGGCAGTCTTGCTGCTCGCACCGGGCGAGGCCTCGAGCGCCGGCGACCGATTCTGGTCAGTCCGGGCCGGTCCCTGGGCCCCCTGCGACGGGTTGTGGTCATTCCGGCCGACCCTGCGACGGGTTGTGGTCACTCCGGCCGACCCTGCGCGGACTTGTGGTCACTCCGGGCCTCCCGGGGGCCATTCCGGAGCCCGCAGTGACCACAAGTCGCCCGACGCAGCCGGGTCGCCCGACGCGGGCACTGTCGCCCGACGCGGCCGGGGTGCCGACGCAGGCGCGGCCAGTCGAACATGCACCTCTGCCCGATCAGGCGGTGTCCCGCGTTGGGCGCCACGAGGTGCATGTTCTGGTGGCCGCAGGGGCGTTGCAGCACGGGCCGATCCCGCCCCCATCTGCCGGGCCGGTCCCTGGGCCCCCTGCGACGGGTTGTGGTCACTCCGGCCGACCCTGGGCCCTCGACGGGTTGTGGTCACTCCGGGCCTCCCGGGGGCCATTCCGGAGCCCGCAGTGACCACAAGTCGCCCGACGCGGCCGGGGCGCCCGACGCGGCCGGGGCGCCCGACGCGGGGACTGCCGCCCGACGCGGGCAGTGTCGCCCGAGGCGTCCGCGGCCCACGACACAGGCGCGGCCAGTCGAACATGCACCTCTGCCCGATCGGGCGGTGTCCCGGGGCGTGCGCCGCGAGATGCATGTTCTCGTGGCCGCAGCAGTGCCTCAGCAGGAGCGAACCCCGGACGAACCGGCGGAGGCGCCCACTGGTCCGAGAATCGCGGTGACCAGGCAGGTCACCGTCATCCCGGCTGCTGGGGCAGCGGGCCGTCCAGGTAGCGCTGGATGTTCGGTGCCACCCAGCTGACCACCTCCTCCGCCGGCATCGACGCCAGCGGCTCGAGGGCCAGCAGGTAGCGGGTCACCACCAGACCGGCCATCTGGCTGACCACCAGCTGCACGCGACGGTCCGCCTCCTCGGAGGGGAGGGCGGCCCGGAGCGGCCCGAGGACCACCAGCCGGATGCCCTGCTCCAGCAGCGTCTCGGGAGCCTCCTGCACCAGGCTGGTGCGCACCAGGGCGATCAGCGGCAGCCGGATCCTCGGGTCGTCCCACACCGACAGGAACAGCCGCACGAGTCGCTCGCCGGCCTGCGAGACACCGTCCGCGAAGACCTTCGGCACCAGGGCACGAGGGTCCACGGGGATGTCCATCGCGGCCAGGAACAGGTCGTCCTTGGACCCGAGTAGTGGTGCTCGAGTTGCCGGGTGACTTCCAGCGTCCCCGGGACGGCCCGGATGTCGTGCGCCGACGAACGGCGCCTTGTCCGCGGGGCCGGCGGGCCCGCGGCAGGGGACGACGGCCGGGCGGGCCGGACACCCGCGGCCAACTCCTCACCGCAGCCCGCCGGTCCTTCGCGGACAAGGGGTTCGGGCGCACGACGACCGCGCCGTCGCCGGGGACGCTGACGTCGACCCGGCTCTCGTGCACCACTACTTCGGGTCCAAGGACGACCTGTTCCTGGCCGCGATGGACATCCCGCTGGACCCTCGTGCCCTGGTGCCGAAGGTCTTCGCGGACGGTGTCTCGCAGGCCGGCGAGCGACTCGTGCGGCTGTTCCTGTTGGTGTGGGACGACCCGAGGATCCGGCTGCCGCTGATCGCCCTGGTGCGCACCAGCCTGGTGCAGGAGGCTCCCGAGACGCTGCTGGAGCAGGGCATCCGGCTGGTGGTCCTCGGGCCGCTCCGGCCGCCCTCCCCTCCGAGGAGGCGGACCGTCGCGTGCAGCTGGTGGTCAGCCAGATGGCCGGTTGGTCTACCCGCGACCGCCTGCCCTCGAGCCGCTGGCGTCGATGCCGGCGGAGGAGGTGGTCAGCTGGGTGGCACCGAACATCCAGCGCTACCTGCACGGCCCGCTGCCCCAGCAGCCGGGATGACGGTGACCTGCCTGGTCACCGCGATTCCGGACCAGTGGGCGCCTCCGCCGGTTCGTCTGGGGTTCGCTCCTGCTGAGGCACTCCTGCGGCCACGAGAACGTGCACCTCGCGGCGCACGCCCCGGGACACCGCCCGATCGGGCAGAGGTGCATGTTCGACTGGCCGCGCCTGTGTCGTGGGCCGCGGACGCCTCGGGCGACACTGCCGCGTCGGGCGGCAGTCCCCGCGTCGGGCGCCCCGGCGCGTCGGGCGCCCCGGCTGCGTCGGGCGACTTGTGGTCACTGCGGGCTCCGGAATGGCCCCCGGGAGGCCCGGAGTGACCACAACCCGTCGCAGGGGGCCCAGGGATCGGCCGGAGTGACCACAACCCCTCGCAGGGGGCCCAGGGACCGGCCCGGCAGATGGGGGCGGGGGATTGGCCCGTGCTGCAACGCCCCTGCGGCCACCAGAACATGCACCTCGTGGCGCCCAACGCGGGACACCGCCTGATCGGGCAGAGGTGCATGTTCGACTGGCCGCGCCTGTGTCGGGCACCCCGGCCGCGTCGGGCGACACTGCCCGCGTCGGGCGCCCCGTGCCCGCGTCGGGCGACTTGTGGTCACTGCGGGCTCCGGAATGGCCCCCGGGAGGCCCGGAGTGACCACAAGTCCGCGCAGGGTCGGCCGGAGTGACCACAACCCGTCGCAGGGTCGGCCGGAGTGACCACAACCCGTCGCGGGGGGCCCAGGGACCGGCCCGGACTGACCAGAATCGGTCGCCGGCGCTCGAGGCCCGCCCGGTGCGAGCAGCAAGACTGCCGACCCCTTGACGACGGTGGCGTCGCGGGTACAAAATTCATCACATGATGAAAAACGATGCTGCGGTCGCCGTCCGCGACCTCGTCGTGCAGCGCGGAGCCGTCGCGGGCGATCCGGGGCCTCGAGCTTCACGTCCGCGCCGGGCCAGGTCACCGGGCTCCTCGGCCCGTCCGGCTGCGGCAAGACCGACGCTGATGCGCGCGCTCGTGGGCGTGCAGAGCGTCGCCGGCGGCACGGTCGACGGTGCTCGGCGCGCCGGCCGGGACCAGCGCCGCTGCGGGACCGCGTCGGCTACGTGACCCAGGCGCCCAGCGTCTACGACGACCTGACCGTCGCCGAGAACCTGCGCTTCTTCGCCCGGGTGCTCGGCGTCGGCCAGCGACGACGTCGACCGGATGCATCGAGCAGGTCGACCTCGCGCGGCCGCGCCGACCGGGTCGTCGACCGGCTCTCGGGCGGCCAGCGCTCCCGGGTGTCGCTGGCCGTCGCCCTGCTCGGCAGCCCCGAGGTGCTGGTGCTCGACGAGCCGACCGTCGGCCTCGACCCGGTGCTGCGCCGCGACCTGTGGGCGACTGTTCCACGAGCTCGCCGACGCGGGGGCCGCGCTGCTGGTCTCCAGCCACGTGATGGACGAGGCGGACCGCTGCGACCGCCTGCTGCTGATGCGCGAGGGCCGGCTGCTGGCCGACGAGACCCTGCACGACGCTGCTCGAGCCGACCGGCACCGACGACATCGAGGCGCGCGTTCCTGCGCTCGTCGAGGACCGGCGACCAGGCAGGAGGTCGGCATGAACGCCCGCGGTCACGCTGGCCGTCGCCGCCCGGGTCCTGCATCCAGCTGCGCCGCGACCACCGCACCCTCGCGATGCTGCTGGTCCTGCCCGTGCGCTGATCCTGACCCTGCTGTGGTGGATGTTCGAGGGCGGCTCGGCGCCGGTCAGGCGTTCGCACCCTCGGGCCCGCCGCTGCTGGCGCTGATCCCGTTCATCGTGATGTTCCTGGTCACCTCGGTGACCACGCTGCGCGAGCGCACCTCCGGCACCCTCGAGCGGCTGCTCGCCATGCCGATGGGCAAGGTCGACCTGCTGCTCGGCTACGCGCTGGCCTTCGGTCTGGTCGCCGCGGTGCAGTCGGCCCTGGCCGTCGCGGTCTCCCTGCGGCCCGCTCGGACCTCGCAGGTCGTCCGGCCCGGTGTGGGTGCTGGTGGTCGTCGCCGTCCTGGACGCGGTGCTCGGCACCGCGCTGGGCCTGTTCGTCTCCGCCTTCGCCCGCACCGAGTTCCAGGCGGTGCAGTTCATGCCCGCCGCTGGTGATCCCGCAGCTCCTGCTGTGCGGGCTGTTCGTGCCACGCGACGCGCTGCCGCGCGGTGCTCGGGTGATCTCCGACGTGCTCCCGCTGTCCTACGCCGTCGACGCGATGCAGCGGCGTCGCACGACGGCGGCACCGGGGTCGGCGGCGTGGACGCCGGTGCTGGTCCGACATCGCGTCGTGGCCGGCTTCGCCCTGGCCGCGCTCGTCCTGGCCGCGACCCTGCGCCGACGCCGCGCTGACGGCGTGACCGGCGCGCGCCGGAGCGGTGCATCGGCGCTCGGCGTAGCCTGGGCGCGCCGCACCGGCAGCCAGGACGCACTGGAGGACCCGTGCTACGGCAGCCGCTGCTGATGCTCGCCCGCAGCGACCGGGTCAAGAACCTGGTCACCTCGATGCCGGTCTCCGGCGGCATCGTCTCCCGCTACGTGCCCGGGGAGGAGACCGAGCGACGCGGTGCAGGCCACCGGCGAGCTGGTCGGCGCCGGGCTGCAGGTCACGCCTCGACTTCCTCGGCGAGGACACCACGGACCGCGAGCAGGCCGAGCGCCACGGTCACGGCCTACCTCGACGTGCTCGCGCGCGCTGGCCGACCGGGGGCTCGCCGCGCGCGCGGAGGTGTCGGTCAAGCTCTCCGCCGTCGGCCAGGCGCTCCCCGACGAGCGGCGAGCAGTCGCGCTCGAGAACGCCCGCACGATCTGCCGCGCCGCCCGCAACGCCGGCACCACGGTCACCCTCGACATGGAGGACCACACCACCACCGACTCGACCCTGCGGCATCCTGCGCGAGCTGCGCAAGGACTTCCCCGAGACCGGCGCGGTGCTGCAGGCCTACCTGCGCCGCACCGAGGCCGACTGCCGCGACCTCGCCGTACGAGGGCTCCCGGGTGCGGCTGTGCAAGGGCGCCTACAACGAGCCCGAGTCGGTGGCCTTCACCGGACCGGCTCGACGTCGACAAGTCCTACGTGCGCTGCCTCAAGGTCCTGATGGCCGGCGAGGGCTACCCGATGGTGGCCACCCACGACCCCCGGCTGGTCGACGATCGCCGGGGCGCTGGCGCACCCGCTACGACCGCGGGCCGGGGACGCTACGAGTACCAGATGCTCTACGGCATCCGCCCCGACGAGCAGCGCCGGCTCGCCGCGGCGGGCGAGAAGGTCCGGGTCTACGTCCCCTACGGCCACGAGTGGTACGGCTACCTCATGCGCCGGCTCGCCGAGCGCCCCGGCAACCTGGCGTTCTTCCTCCGCTCGCTCGTCTCCAAGAATAGCCTGACCGCCAGCGACGGGCCAGAACCAGGGAGCCCATGTCCGAGTCGACAGTCGCCATCATCGGCGCCGGGGTGATGGGCGAGACCCTGCTCTCCGGCCTGCTCCGGGCCGGCCGTCGCCCCGACGACCTGCTGGTCAGCGAGAAGCGGCGCGAGCGGGCCCCCGAGCTGCGAGGAGCGGTACGGCGTCAGCGTGGTCGGCAACGCCGACGCGGCCGACCAAGGCCGACACCGTGGTGCTCGTGGTCAAGCCGCAGGACATGGGCGAGCTGCTCGACGAGCTCGCCCCGGTCGTCCGCCCCGGGCAGCTGGTGGTGTCCCTCGCGGCCGGCATCACCACCGCCTTCATGGAGGCGCGGCTGCCCGCCGGGCGTCGCGGTCGTGCGGGTCATGCCCAACACCCCCGCCCTGGTCGACGAGGGGATGGCGGCGATCTCGCGCGGGCACCCACTGCGACGAGGCGCACCTGGTCGAGGCCGAGACCCTGATGGCCTCGACGGGCAAGGTGGTCCGGGTGCCCGAGCGGCAGCAGGACGCGGTCACGGCGATCAGCGGCTCCGGCCCGGCGCTACATCTTCTTCGTCGTCGAGGCGATGATCGAGGCCGGCGTGCACCTCGGCCTGCCGCGGGCCACCGCGGCCGAGCTGGTCGTCCAGACCGTGGTCGGCTCGGCCAAGCTGCTGCGCGACACCGGCGAGCACCCGGTGGTGCTGCGCGAGCGGGTCACCTCGCCCGGCGGCACCACGGCCGCGGCGCTGCGCGAGCTGGAGGACCACAAGGTGCGTGCCGCGTTCCTCGCGGCGATCGAGGCCGCCCGCGACCGGTCCCGGGCGCTGGCCGCGGGGCTCGACTGAGGGTCCGGTATGACCCATGTCACGGTACCCTCGTGCCATGTCCGGCCCCGCATGCGTCGTCTTCGACCCGTCGCTGACCGACTACGACTTCGGACGGGACCACCCGATGTCCCCGGTGCGCGTCGACCTGACCATCCGCCTGGCCCGCGAGCTGGGAGTCATCGCCGGTGACGAGGGCCCGGCCTGCGGACGGTGCCCGCGCCGATGGCCGACGACGAGCTCCTGACGACCGTCCACGACCCGGCCTACCTGGACGCGGTGCGGACGGCCGGCAAGGACCCGCGCCGGCCGATCGAGGACCACGGTCTGGGGACCGAGGACAACCCGTCCTTCGAGGGCATGCACGAGGCGTCCGCGCACATCGTCGGCGCGACCGTCGAGGCGGCCCGCCGGGTCTGGACGGCCAGGTCCTGCACGCTGCGAACATCTCCGGAGGCCTGCACCACGCCATGCCGGACAAGGCCAGCGGCTTCTGCGTCTACAACGACGTCGCGGTCGCGATCCGCTGGCTGCTCGCGAACGGCGCCGAGAAGGTGGCCTACGTGGACGTCGACGTGCACCACGGCGACGGCGTCGAGCACATCTTCTACGACGACCCGCGGGTGCTGACCATCAGCCTGCACGAGACCGGGCAGATGCTGTTCCCCGGCACCGGCTTCCCCGGCGACACCGGCGGCCCCGGAGCCGAGGGCAGCGCGGTCAACGTCGCCCTGCCTCCTGGTACGTCGGACGCCGGCTGGCTCCGCGCCTTCCATGCCGTGGTGCCGCCGCTCCTGCGCGAGTTCGCCCCCGACGTGCTCGTCACCCAGCAGGGCTGCGACTCGCACATGGAGGACCCTCTCGGCTCACCTGATGCTGACCGTCGACGGCCAGCGGGCGGCGTACCTCTCCCTGCACGACCTGGCACACGAGGTCTGCGACGGGAAGTGGCTGGTCACCGGGGGCGGCGGCTACGCGGTCGTCGACGTGGTGCCCCGCGCGTGGACGCACCTGCTGTCCATCGTCGGCGGCGCACCGCTGGA
Source organism: uncultured Actinomycetota bacterium (assembly GCA_963837995.1). Taxonomy (GTDB): domain Bacteria; phylum Actinomycetota; class Actinomycetes; order Propionibacteriales; family Nocardioidaceae; genus Nocardioides_B. The sequence continues at coordinate 535,984 of CAWIPS010000008.1, read as the reverse complement.
CCCGAGGACCCCGACCCCCGAGGCGTGGCGCGAGCACGTGCAGCACCTGCTCGGCCGTCCCGGGCCGCTGCGGATGACCGACGGGAGGAACCCCGCCTACCGTGACTGGTCGCAGGGCTACGACCCCTCGGTGTGGCTGGACCGGGCCGTGCAGGCCACCCGGACGGCGGCGTTCCCGCTGAACGGGCTCGACCACCACTACTGAGGCCGGCCTCACGCGAGGACAGCCCTGTAGCCGAACGACGGGTGCCGGTCCAGGCGCCGCGCCGTCGTCTCGGAAATTTACTGGACAGAAGTCCCCTCTTTCCCATTGGCCACACTAGGCTCTACTCTCACGCAGGCACAGACGAAGGGTCTCCGGTGGGAAGCCGGAGGGCGAATGTGCGCGAGAGAGTGGTGCACCATGGCTTCTGGTCCCTCCGGTCACCCCGGTCAGCCCGGTGACATCTCCGAGGTGAGGTTCCTGACGGTCGCCGAGGTCGCCGGCGTGATGCGCGTCTCCAAGATGACCGTCTACCGTCTGGTGCACTCCGGAGAGCTCCCGGCTGTCCGGGTCGGCCGCTCCTTCCGGGTCCCCGAGGACGCCGTCAACGAGTACCTCCGCAAGAGCTTCTTCCAGACCGGCTGAGCGGCGAGGCCGGACGCCCGGACCGCGTTTCGTCTCCACCCCGCGCGCCGGTTAGGCTGGGTCCTCGTCTCCTACGTCGGCCCCGGGCCGCCGTCTCTCGCCCGGAAGGTCGAATTAGTGGGTTCTGTCGTCAAGAAGCGTCGCAAGCGGATGGCCAAGAAGAAGCATCGCAAGCTGTTGAAGAAGACTCGCATCCAGCGTCGTCGCGCCGGCAAGTAGCGCGGGCCACGGGCCACGGGCTAGGCATGGGGCGCGTCGTGCTCGTCACCGGAGTCTCCGGTGACGTCGGGGGCCGGTTCGCACGCCGGGTCGCCGAGGATCCCGGTGTCCAGACCGTGGTCGGGGTGGACGTCACCCCACCGCGGGCGGACCTGGGCACGGTGAGCTTCGTGCGCGCCGACATCCGCAACCCGGTGATCGCCAAGGTGATCGCCGGCCAGGACGTGGACACGGTGGTGCACCTCAGCGTCCAGCCGGACCGGAGGAGCTCCGGTGCGCCGGCGGGCCGGCAGGCGGCAGCTCGAGCAAGGAGCACAACGTCATCGGGACGATGCAGCTTCTCGCGGCCTGCCAGCGGTCGTCGAGCCTGCAGCGACTGGTGATCAGGTCCTCCGCGGCTGTCTACGGCTCCTCGAGCCGGGACCCGGCGATGTTCACCGAGGACATGTCTGCGCGGGCACGGCCTCTGGCCGGATTCGCCAAGGACGTGCTCGAGGTCGAGGGATACGTCCGCGGCTTCGCGCGCCGGCGGCCCGACGTGGCGGTCACCACCCTCCGGGTGGCGGACGTGGTGGGACCGACCGTCTCCTCGCCCCTGACCGACTACTTCCGTCTGCCGGTGGTGCCGACCACCCTCGGGTACGACGCCCGCCTGCAGATGCTGCACGAGGACGACCTGCTGGAGGCGCTGCACCACGCGGCCCTCGCAGGTGTGCACGGCACCTTCAACGTCGCCGGCGACGGTGTCCTGCTGCTCTCGCAGGCCATCCGCCGACTCGGCCGCCCGACGGTCTCGCTGCCCGGCTTCGCACTCTCGGCCCTGGGCACCGTGACCCGACAGTCGGCGCTGAGGCGGCTGCAGGCCGAACGCACCGCCTACCTGACGTTCGGCCGGGGCCTGGACACCGGCCGGATGCGCACGGTTCTCGGCTTCGAGCCGGTGAGCACCACGCCCGAGGCGTTCGCGGACTTCGCACGGACCGTCCACCCGCTGCGCGGCCGTGCCGGCGCCGGTCGGCAACCGCTGGCCACGAGCACCGGAGGTGGGCATGGGTGACGCGGAGGTGATCCCGCTGGGCACCCGCGGCCGTCCCGGCCGCGGGTCGGGCAGCGCCCGGCCCTCCGCGGGGTCGCGGACCCTGGCCGGGCGCAGCCCCCGCCGGGGTCCCGGCACCTCGACGTCGCCGCCCGCCTCGGCCGAGGACCATCCAGCCGGCGAGGACCATCCCTCCGGCGAGGACCGCTCCTCGACCGGCAGGCGCACCAGGGGCCGCGCGCGAGCCCGGTCGACCGCCGAGGACCGGGCCACGGCCGGCACGGTGACCGATACCGATACCGATACCGGCGCCGACACCGACACCGGCACCGATACCGGTGCCGACACCGACACCGGCTTCCGGACCCCTCCTCGGGGCCAGGACGGCGAGCAGGAGACCGGCGAGCAGGAGACCGGCGAGCAGGAGACCGGCGAGCAGACCGGTCCTCGCGGGTCCGGGACCGGGGAGGCCGCCGATGGCCGGGAGCACGCCGCGGGCATCCCGGCGAGTGACTGGGCCGACGCGTTCAGCTCCGCGGCCCGGGAGGTCTTCGGGGACCGGTGGGAGCAGCGGGTCGCCGAGCTGCTGGCGTTCGCCCGCCGCCGCGTGAGCGGCGACTACGAGGTCGACGAGTTCGGCTTCGACGTCGAGCTCACCGAGAGGTTCATGCTCTCCGCGATCCGGCCGCTGGCGGACAAGTGGTTCCGTGTCGAGGTCCGCGGGGCCGAGAACATCCCTGCCGACGGCGGCGCCCTCATCGTGTCCAACCACTCGGGCACCATCCCCGTGGACGGGCTGATCACGATGGTGTCGGTCAAGGACACCACCGGGCGCAACCTGAGGCCGCTCGGGGCCGACCTGGTCTTCCGGCTGCCGTTCCTGGGGGAGCTCGCCCGCAAGAGCGGGGTCACCCTGGCCTGCAACGAGGATGCCGAGCGGATGCTGCGCGCGGACGAGCTGGTCGGCGTGTGGCCGGAGGGCTACAAGGGCATCGGGAAGCCCTACTCCGAGCGCTACAAGCTGCAGCGCTTCGGGCGGGGCGGCTTCGTGGCAGCCGCGGTCCGGACCGGGGTGCCGATCATCCCGTGCTCCGTGGTCGGCGCGGAGGAGATCTACCCGCTCGTCGGGAACGTGCCGTTCCTCGCGCGGCTGGTGGGGCTGCCCTACCTCCCGGTCACGCCGTTCTTCCCGCTGCTCGGACCCCTCGGGCTGGTCCCGCTCCCGTCGAAGTGGCTGATCGAGTTCGGCGAGCCGATCCGCACCGACTCGTTCGACGAAGGGGCCGCCGACGACCCGATGCTGGTATTCAACGTCACCGACCAGGTCCGCGAGACCGTCCAGCAGACGTTGTACTCACTCCTGATGCAGCGCCGCTCGGTCTTCTACTGAACCTTCTACTGACCGTTCGACTGAGTGTCGGACCCCGTCTGACTGTCCGACCTCGCCGCCTGGCCGTGCCTCAGCCTGGAGGTCGCGGCCCCTTGCTTCTGCGAGACGGTGCGGGCCGCGTGGGCCGACCGGACGAGGTGCCGCCGCACGGCCTTGCGGTAGGCCTCGACACCCTTGCTGGCAGGAGAGCCGGCGACGGCGCTCCTGCCGGTCGCGTGGTCGCCGGAGCCCGTCGCTGCCGAGTCGCCGCCGCGGGTCGAACCCGACCCCGTGGCCTCGCCACCGCCGGCTCCCTTGGTGCTCGTCCCCTTGGTGCTCGTCCCCTTGGCGCCGGAGCCCTTGGAGCTCGCCGTCTTGGCGCCGGAGCCCTGGGAGCTCGCCGTCTTGGCGCCGGAGCCCTTCGAGCCCGTCCCCTTAGCGCCGGAGCCCTTCGAGCCCGCCGTCTTGGCGCCGGAGCCCTTGGTGCCCGCCGTCTTCGCGCTCGCGCCCTTCGTGTCCGCCGAGGTGCTGCCCGTGCCGGTGGTCCCGCTGGTGCTCCGTGAGGTGGTGCCGGTGGTGCCCGCTGACGACGTGCCCTCCGACGTGCCGTCCGAGGACGTGCCGTCCGAGGAGGTGCCGTCCGAGGAGGTGCCGTCCGAGGACGTGCCCGTCGAGGACGTGCTCACGGAGGTGGTGGCCGCGGAGGTGGTGACGCTCGTGCCGCTGATGTCGGTGGTGATGTCGCCGGTGCTCGTGCTGACGGTGCCCGTGCTGCTCCCGTCACCCGAGCCGGTCGACGTGCTGCTCCCGTCGCCCGAGCCGGTCGACGTGCTGCTCCCGTCACCCGAGCCGGTCGACGTGCTGGTCCCGCCCCCGGAGTCGGTCGACGAGCTGCTGGTGTCGCCGCCCGACGCTGAGGTGCTGGTCGGCGCATCCGGGGTGGAGGGAGCGGTCGCGCCGGGCTGGGAGAGCTCCGGGGCGGGCGTGGGAGCCGGCGACAGCACCGTCCCTGAACCCGTCCCCGTCCCTGAACCCGTGCTTCCCAGGGCCGGTGTGGAGCCGCTGGAGGGCGTCGCGGACACCGAGGTCCGAGTCGGGGCTGACGCAGACCCGCCCGCACCGGTGGGAGCTCCGGCGGTGCCCGCCGAGCCGGATGCCGTGGACGTCCCCGAGGTGCCAGCTGCCGCTGCGCCGCCGGCCAGGCCCGCACCGACACCACCGGTGCCAGTGGTGGTCTGCGGGCCGGCGGAGGCGGCGGGCTGTCCCGAGGTGACCGGCGAGCTGCCCGGGGCGGCCGAGCCTGTGGACACCCCACCGCCGGGCGCTGTGCCGGCCGGCCCCGTGTCGTCCGCGGCAGCGCCGCGGCCCGACGTGCTGGTGCCGGAGGACGGGAGGCCCGGCACGCCCGATGGGCCCCCGTCGCCGCCCGGGTGGCCCGCCTGGTCGCCCGCCTGGTCGCCGGTCACGCCGCCGTCGACGCGGCTCGCGGACGAGTCGCTGCCATCGACACCCAGGGACACCAGGGTCGTCCCGGTGTCCAGTGGGGCCAGGTCGGAGCAGTCCGAGCAGGCGCTGGTGGCCTGGGAGTCGATGGCGCTCAGTGCCACCGCCGCATCCACGAGCTCGGACCTGGCGCCGTCGGACGTGTCCTCCGAGAGCGTGGCGAGCACCGGCAGCTGGTCGGCCGCGAAGGTGCGGACCGCCTCGATCGAGTCCGCATCGTTGGTGTCCTGGTAGCCCTTGAGCAGAAGCTGCGCGCCGGCGTGAGCCTGGTGGGTGAACTCGTCCAGCGTGCCCGGGATGAGCTGACGCTCCACCGGACCCTCGGCGTCCAGGCCCTTCACCTCGTCGAGGCGGGCGGATGCCTGGTCGAGCAGGGCTCGTCCGTGCGCGGACGAGGTGCCGGACAGCCGCGCGTCCACCGTCTCGATGCTCCGCTTGATCGGGTAGAGCGCCTGACCGGGAAGCGCCCCCTGGCTGGCGTTCGCGACGCCCGCCGTGCCGCCGATGAGGATCGCGGCAGAGGCGCCCGCCACCATCAGCCGCTCGCGGTGCCGGTGCCGGCGGACCGCCGGCTCGCTGAGTGTCGGGGGCGTCGAGCCGGGGGCAGCCAGCGCGGGCGCCGCCGCCTCGGCGAGGAGACGGTCCCGCAGGTCGTCGGCGAACGCGGCGCGGGGACGGGACAGCTCGTCATGCTCGCAGTGCAGCCGCAGCGCGGCGACGAGATCGAGCAGCACGGCACCCTCGAGCGCGGCGGGCGAGGTTGCTGTGCCGGACGGGCGCCATCCCGGAGCCGTCGCGTCGACGCGCGCGGCGAAGTCCTCCGCGCGCTGGCGCGAGCCGAACAGGATGCTCATCGTGCCGGGCCTTCGACGAGGGGTGGGATGCGACAGTGGTGCTGACCAGACAACGACCCAGGGACACGACAGGTTACGGCGGCCATCACAGGCCGTCCGGCAGCATCTTGGCGAGGTTGCGCACGGCTCGCAGCTGGAGCTGCTTCACGGCGCCGTCGCTGCGACCCAGCACCTGCGCGGTCTCGGCGATGGACAGCCCCTGCAGGAACCGCATGACCAGGCACTCCTGCTGCTCGTGCGGGAGCTTCTTCAAGGACGCGAGGAGCACCTGGTTGGTCAGGGAGGCGAGGACCGTCGTCTCGGGGCCCTCGACGCTCCCGTCGTGGGGCGACATGTCCTCGGTGACCTGCTCGAGACGGGTGCGACCCGCCTTGAAGTGGTCCGTGGTGAGGTTGCGGGCGATCGTGGTGAGCCAGGCGCCGAAGTCCTTGCCCTGCCACTGGAACGAGCCCATCGCGCGCAGGGCGCGGAAGAAGGTCTCCGAGGTGAGGTCCTCCGCGAGCGCGACCGAACCGACGCGGTAGTAGACGAAGCGGTAGACCGAGACGTGGTAGTGGTCGTAGAGCATGCCGAAGGCCTCGGCGTCACCGTCGCGGGCGAGCTCGACGAGGGCGACGATCCGGTCGGCCTCGTCCTGCTCCGCCCGGGACGGCCAGGCACCCGAACCGGCGCCCGCGCCCGAGACCTCACCGTCGCGGAGGTCTCCGACCCGGGAGCCACCGGCGCGCGCAGGGCCCGACCCGACGTGGACCGCCTCCGAGAGCAGCCAGGAAGTGCCGCCGCCGGCCGGGTGAGCGAGAGCCGGGCCGTCGAACGCCGGCGACGGGTCGAGTGCACACCACAGCGCCAGCCGCAGTGCTGTCAGGCCCCGCTGCCTCTGTTCGTGCGAAACCATCGGACTCCCTTCGAGGTCGCCGCGACGGGCTGACCGCCCCCTCCCAGGCCACGTTGAAAGAGTATGCCCGGGGTCGTCGGGTTTGTGAACCGCACCGCGGCGCCCCGAGGCCCGAGCGGGCCCTCAGCGCACCCTGCGGCGGATCGTGACGCCGGCGACGACGGCGCCGCCGACCGCCCCCGCGAGCCCTGCACCGAGCAGCCCGGCTCGCGCGGCCTTGCGCCCGGTCCGGTAGTCCCGGATCCGCCATCCGTGCGCTCGGGCGTGCTCACGGAGCCGGCGGTCGGGGTTGACCACGACGGGGTCTCCCACCAGGTTGAGCATCGGCAGGTCGTTGAACGAGTCGGAGTAGGCCGAGCAGCGGCGCAGGTCCAGCCCCTCCCGCGCCGCCAGGGCGGCCACCGCCTCCGCCTTGGCCACACCGTGCATCATCTCCCCCACGAGCCGCCCGGTGTAGACGCCGTCGACGTGCTCGGAGACCGTCCCGAGGGCTCCGGTCAGACCGAGTCGCCGGGCGATGACCCGGGCGATCTCGACCGGGGCGGCCGTCACCAGCCAGACCCGCTGGCCCTGGTCGAGGTGCAGCTGGGCGAGGGCTCGGGTGCCCGGCCAGATGCGGTGGGCCATCGCCTCGTCGAAGATCTCCTCGCTGAGCTCCTCGAGCTCGCCGACCCGGTGCCCGGTGATGAACGCCAGCGCCGAGGCCCTGGTCTCGGCCACGTGCTCGGGGTCCTCGACCCCCACGATCCTGAAGTAGGCCTGCTTCCAGGCGGCGCGCAGGATGTCGCGGCTGCTGAAGAACCGGCGTCGGTAGAGCCCTCGCGCCAGGTGGAACATCGAGGCGCCCTGGACGATCGTGTTGTCGACGTCGAAGAAGGCGGCTCGCTCCAGGTCCGGAGGGACCGCCAGCGACGACTCGACCTCCGCGGCGGCCGCCGACGCCTCGCCGGCCAGGGCCGAGCGGCTCCGCAGGTCGGGGGCCGGTTGCGGAGCGCTCACACGTGGGACCCTAGCCCCGCCGAGGACACTTCTGCGAGGTGTCAGGTCTGCATGGAAGACTCGTGGGTGTGACCGCCCATCTCGCCGAGCTGCTGTGGCGTGCGGCCGCCGATTCTCCGGACCGCCCGGCGCTGGTCGAGGCGGCCTCCGGTCGGCGCCTCACCTGGTCCGAGCTGGACGCGGAGGTGGACCGCGTCGCCCGGGGCCTCAACGCGATGGGGCTGGTGGCGGGATACCGCGTCGTCATCGCGCTGGGCAACCGCACGGAGTTCGTGACCAGCTACCTCGGTGCGCTGCGGGCCGGGCTGGTCGCCGTACCCGTCAACCCACGCTCGGCCACCGGAGAGCTGGTGCGGATGCTCGCCGACTGCGGCGCCCGGGTCGTGGTCACCGACACCACGGCCCTCACCACCACCCGTCAGGCGGTCGCCGGCCTCGAGGACGCACTCGTGGGTGCCGACGAGGAGCTGCGCAGCGCCACCGCGGTCCCCCGGATCGTGGTGGTCGCGGCGCCGACCGTGCCGGGCGAGACGACGTACGACGCCATGCTCGCGGCCGAAGGCACGGAGGTGCCCGTCAGTGGCGACCCGGAACGGCTGGCGGTGCTCCTCTACACCAGCGGCACGTCGGGACGCCCGCGCGCGGCGATGCTGAGCCATCGTGCGCTGCTGGCGAACATCGAGCAGACGGCCGCGGTCGATCCGCCGATCCTGACGGCCTCCGACGTGGTGTTCGGGGTGCTGCCGCTGTTCCACGTCTACGGGCTGAACGCTGTCCTCGGGCAGACGCTGCGCCAGCGGGCGCGGCTGGTGCTGGTGGACGGGTTCGACATGCACGAGTCGCTCACCGTCATCGAGGAGCAGGCGGTGACCGTGCTTCCGGTGGCTCCGGTGGTCCTCGCCTACTGGCAGGCGGTGCCCGACCTCCGCGACCGGCTGGCCGGTGTGCGGCTGGTGCTGTCCGGCTCGGCGCCGCTCTCGCGTGAGCTGGTCCGGGTGTTCACCGAGCGCACCGGGCTGGAGGTGCACCAGGGCTACGGCCTGACGGAGGCCGGACCGATCGCCACCTCCACGCTCTGCTCGCACCTCTCCGCCCGGGAGCTCGCCGAGCTCGGCTCGGTGGGCGCCGCCCTGCCGGGCGTCGAGATCCGGCTCGTCGACGACGGCGGACGCCCCCTCGCGGACTCCGAGGCCGAGGACGCCGGCGAGATCGAGGTGCGTGGTGCCAACCTGTTCAGCGGCTACTGGCCCGACGGCAGTGGCGGGCCGGACGTCGAGGGCTGGTACGCCACGGGCGACGTGGGCTTCCTGGACCGTGAGGGGGACCTGGTGCTGGTGGACCGGGTCAGGGACCTGGTGATCGTCTCGGGGTTCAACGTCTACCCCAGCGAGGTCGAGGACGTACTCGCCGAGGTCGACGGGGTCGCCGAGGCCGCCGTGGTCGGGACCCCCGACCCGCGCACGGGCGAGGCGGTGGTGGCCTACGTGCGGCCCGCCGCCGGTGCCGGCTACGACGCGGACGAGCTCGAGCTGCGGGTCCGGGAGCAGTGCCGGCTCCGGCTGGCGCGCTTCAAGCAGCCCACCGAGGTGCACGTCGTCGAGGAGCTCCCGCGCACGGTCACCGGCAAGGTGGCCAGGCAACGCCTCCGCGACACCACGCGGCCCCGGCGGCACACGCAGGCGAGGCTGCTCGAGTGACCGCCCGGGTCACGATGTACTCCAAGCCGGGATGCCACCTGTGCGACGAGGCGCGGGCGGTGGTGGCGGCGGTGTGCGCCGAGCTCGGCGAGAGCTTCGAGGAGGTGGACATCACGGTCGGGCCGGAGGCCGCCGAGCTCATGCGGCGGTTCGGTGAGGAGATCCCCGTCACCTTCGTGGACGGCCGCCAGCACGACTTCTGGCGGGTGGACGCCGCCCGGCTCCGGTCGGCACTGGGCCCTCGTCCGGGCGGCCAGGACCCCGCCTGAGGTGATCCCCGTCACCTGTGCTAGTGCAGGTGGGCGCTCAGTTTGTTCTCGCGTTCACAAACTCCTAGAGTGAGGTCGCTCCGGAGCGAGGGACCTCCTCGCCCGGGGGAGCACCGCCCGACCAGCGTCAGCACCCGTCAGGAGAAGCGTGACCTCGCCGCGCAGCACTCGGCCCGCGGCCCCGACCCGGGGGGCTACCCCCCCGACGTCGGATGCGGGTCAGCCGGCGGTGGCGACCTCCGGGAAGCCGCCGGAGCGCGGCATCCCCGAGGCCACGGTGGCCCGGCTCCCGGTCTACCTGCGAGCCCTGGTCAGCCTGGCCGACCGCGGCACTGCCACCTGCTCCAGTGAGGAGCTCGCGTCCGCGGCCGGGGTGAACAGCGCCAAGCTGCGCAAGGACCTCTCCTACCTCGGCTCCTACGGCACCCGGGGGGTCGGCTACGACGTGGAGTACCTCCGCTACCAGATCGCCCGGGAGATGGGGGTCACCCAGGACCTGCCGGTGGTGATCGTGGGCATCGGCAACCTCGGTCAGGCGCTGGCGAACTACAGCGGGTTCTCCTCCCGCGGCTTCCGGATCGTCGCGCTGCTCGACGCGGACCCGCGACGACAGGGAGAGATGGTCAGCGGGCTGCGGATCCGGGCCTTCGACGAGATCGAGGCGCTGGTGGCCGAGCACGGCGTGGCCATCGGCGTGATCGCAACACCCGCGCTCGCGGCCCAGGACGTCTGCGACCGCCTGGTCGCGGCAGGTGTGACCAGCATCCTCAACTTCGCGCCGGCCGTGCTCTCGGTCCCGCCCGGCGTCGACGTACGCAAGGTTGACCTGTCCATCGAGCTGCAGATCCTCGCCTACCACGAGCAGCGCAAGTCCCACACGCCCCTGGACCGCGCAGTGCCCCTCGACGAGGCGGTGACGGCATGAGTGTGCTTGTCGTGGGCGTGTCCCACAAGACCGCGCCCGTCTCGGTCCTCGAGCGGCTGACCGTCGACGCCGACTCCGCCGACAAGCTGGTACGCCGGGTCGCGGACTGCGAGCACGTGCTGGAGGCGACCGTGCTGGCCACCTGCAACCGGGTCGAGATCTACGCCGAGGTGGACCGGTTCCACGGCAGCGTGGAGTCGGTCTCCCGGATGCTGTGCGAGCTCGCCGACGACCAGCCGGGCGACCCCGAGAGCCCCGAGGGCCCCGAGAGCGTGGTCCCGCACCTCTACGTGCACTACGACGACGGCGCGGTCTCGCACCTGTTCCACGTCACCTCCGGCCTGGACTCCATGGTGGTCGGCGAGGGCCAGATCCTCGGCCAGGCACGCGAGGCGCTGCGCCTGGGCCAGGAGGCCGGCACCATCGGCCCGGCCCTCAACGTGCTGTTCCAGCAGGCGATCCGGGTCGGCAAGCGCGCGCACGCCGAGACCGGGATCGACCACGCCGCACCCTCGCTGGTGGGTCTCGGCCTGGACCGGGCGGCCGCAGCAGTCGGCCCCATCGAGGGCCGGCGCGTCGTGGTCGTGGGCGCCGGCTCGATGGCCGCGCTCACGGTCTCGACGGTCAGCAGGCTGGGTGCGGCCGACGTGGTCGTGGCCAGCCGCACCGAGGCGCACTCCCGGCGCCTCGCCCGGCAGTACGGCGCCCGGGCGGTGCCCCTCACCCAGGTCCAGGACGCCCTGGCCGACGCCGACGTGCTCGTGTCCTGCACCGGCGCTACCGGGGTGGTGCTGCCGCTCGCCGTGGTCGCCGCCGCACGCAGCAACCGGACCGTGGCGGGCCGGCCCCTCGCGGTCGTCGACCTGGCCCTGCCGCACGACGTGGACCCCGCGGTGGCGGACCTTCCCGAGGTGGTCCTCTTCGACCTCGCCAGGCTGGCCCAGGAGGTCAACCACAGCGAGGAGAGCGACGTGCTCGCGGTCCGCGACATCGTCATGCAGGAGATCACCGCCTTCCTGGCCGCCCGGTCCTCGGCGACCGTGACCCCGACGGTGGTGGCCCTGCGCACCATGGCCACCGGCATCGTGGACACGGAGATGCGGCGGCTGTCCTCGCGGCTGCCCGACCTGGACCCGGCGGTGCGCGCAGAGATCGAGCACGCGGTGCGCCGGGTCGCGGACAAGCTGCTGCACCAGCCGACGGTCCGGGTCAAGGAGCTCGCGAACCAGACCGGCGCGGTGTCCTACGCGACGGCCCTCGCCGAGCTCTTCTCGCTCGACCCGGAGGCCGTCGAGGCGATGACCCGGGCGGAGGGTCTGCGATGACGACGACGCCGGTCCGGGTCGGCACCCGTGCCTCGCTGCTGGCCCGCACCCAGTCCGAGCTGGTGGCCCGCGCCCTGCGCGAGTCGCTGGGCCGCGACGTGGAGCTGGTCGAGGTGACCACCGACGGCGACGTCCTCACGGGACCGCTGGCGGTGATCGGCGGCACCGGAGTCTTCGTCGGCGCGCTGCGCGACGCCCTGCTGCGGGGTGACGTCGACGTCGCCGTGCACTCCCTGAAGGACCTGCCCACCACCCCGGACGACCGGATCGCCCTGGCCGCCGTACCCCTGCGGGAGGATCCCCGCGACGTCGCTGGTCGCCCGTGCCGGGCTGACCCTGGGCGAGCTGCCCGCGGGTGCCCGGGTCGGGACCGGCTCACCGCGCCGGGCCGCCCAGCTGCACGCGCTGGGCCTCGGCCTGGACGTGGTCGCGATCCGTGGCAACGTGGACACCAGGATCGCCAAGGTCACCGCGGGAGAGGTCGACGCGGTGGTGCTGGCGCGAGCCGGCATGGCGCGGCTGGGCCGGCTGGCCGAGGTGAGCGAGGTCCTGGACCCGCTGCAGATGCTTCCCGCCCCCGGGCAGGGAGCGCTGGGCGTCGAGTGCCGCGCCTTCGACACCGATCTCGTGGCTGCGGTGCGCTCGGCGATCGACGAGCCGCGCAGCCGGGTGTGCGTGAGCGCCGAGCGCGCCCTGCTGGCAGGCCTCGAGGCCGGCTGCTCGGCTCCGGTCGGGGCGCTTGCGGAGGTCGCGGAGGGCGAGGACGGCGACGAGCTGTGGCTGCGGGCGGTGGCGCTGTCGATGGACGGCTCGTTCGCGGTCCGCCGGTCCGCGGTCGGGTCGCCCGACGACGCCGACAAGGTCGGACGCGGCCTCGCGGAGGAGATGTTGGAAGACGGTGCGTCCACCCTGATCGAGGAGCAGACGTCATGACGAGCAGGACCAAGCCCACCACCGGGCCCACCACCAGGAGCGAGAAGGCGACTGTGAGCGACACGGCAACGAACAGCACCCCCGGCACGCAGGGCACTGCGGCGACCCCGAAGCGGGCCGCCAGGGGGACGTCGGCGGCGCGCAGCAACCGGTCCCCGGCAGGGGCCTCGGTGAAGGCGCCGCTGAGGTCGGCCCTGCCGGTCGGCTTCGTCTCCTTCGTGGGCAGCGGTCCGGGTGACCCCGAGCTGCTGACCATGCGTGCGGTGGACCTGCTCCGCAACGCGGAGGTGGTGGTCACCGAGGCCCCCGAGCACGTCCGGCTGGTCGAGACCTTCTGCCCGGACGCGGAGGTCGTCGAGGGTGGCGTCGGCCTGGACGGCCAGCCCCTGACGCAGGCCGGGCGCGCGAAGGTGGTCCTCAGGCACGCCAAGAGCGGCCGCCGGGTGGTCCGGCTGATGGCGGGCGACCCGTTCGTCTACGCCTCCGGCCCCGAGGAGGCGCAGGCCTGCGTCAAGGCCGGCGTCGGGTTCGAGATCGTGCCTGGGGTGTCCTCGGTGACCGCGGTCCCCGCCTACGCCGGCGTCCCGCTGACGACCCGGCAGCACCGTGAGGTCGCGGTGGTGGACTGCGGCGACGCCAAGGGCCGGCTGGTGGACTGGTCCCAGCACGCCGACGAGCGGACCCTGGTGCTGCTCTCGGCGGTGGGCTGCATCGGCGACGTGGCGGCCGCACTCGTCGAGGCCGGTCGCCGGGCGGACACTCCGGTGGCGATGACCCGGGTGGGCACCACGACCGAGCAGGAGACCGTCGTCTCCACCCTCGGGCGCATCGGCGCGGACGCCCGGGCGGCCCGGATGACCCCGCCCGCGGTGACCGTGGTCGGTGCCGTCGTGGACCAGCGCGCCGCCCTGTCCTGGTTCGAGACCAAGCCGCTGTTCGGCTGGCGGGTGCTGGTGCCGCGCACCAAGGAGCAGGCCGGCACCCTGTCCGCGCGGCTGCGCAGCTACGGCTCGGTGCCGGAGGAGGTCCCGACCATCTCCGTCGAGCCGCCCCGCAACCCCCAGCAGATGGACAAGGCGATCCGGGGTCTCGTCGAGGGGCGCTACGAGTGGGTGGCGTTCACCTCGGTGAACGCGGTGAAGGCCGTCCGCGAGAAGTTCGACGAGTACGGCCTGGACGCGCGGGCCTTCTCGGGCCTCAAGATCGCCGCCGTCGGTGAGAAGACCGCGGCCGCCATGGAGGCCTGGGGCCTGCGTGCCGACCTGGTGCCCTCCGGTGAGCAGTCCGCCCGTGGCCTGCTCGACGACTGGCCGCCGTACGACGACCTGCTGGACCCGATCAACCGGGTGTTCCTGCCGCGTGCCGACATCGCCACCGAGACCCTGGTGGCGGGGCTCCAGGACCTGGGCTGGGAGGTCGACGACGTGACGGCCTACCGCACCGTGCGGGCCGCCCCGCCACCGGCGCCGACCCGGGAGGCGATCAAGTCCGGCCGGTTCGACGCGGTGGTCTTCACCTCCTCCTCCACGGTGCGCAACCTGGTGGGCATCGCCGGCAAGCCGCACGCCAGCACGGTGATCGCGGTGATCGGGCCGGCGACCGCCAAGACCGCCGAGGAGCACGGCCTCCGGGTCGATGTCGTCGCGCCGAGCCCGTCGGCCGAGTCGCTGGCGGACGCGCTCGCGGACTTCGGCACCGACCGGCGCGCCGCCCTGGTCGACGCGGGGCAGCCCGTCACCCGCCCGTCCGAACGGCGGCTGTCGCCGCGTCGGCGGGCCACCTGATGTTTCCCGCGACGCGGCCCCGCCGGCTCCGTCGTACGCCCGCGATCCGCCGGCTGGTGGCCGAGACCTCGCTGGAGGCGCGGCACCTGGTGCTGCCCGTCTTCGTCCGGGAGGGCGCCACGGACCCGACGCCGGTCAGCAGCATGCCCGGCGTCGTCCAGCACACCCGGGACTCGCTGCGCAAGGCGGTCGCGGAGGCCGCGGAGCTCGGCCTGGGCGGCGTGATGCTGTTCGGGGTGCCGCTCACCAAGGACGCGCGCGGCACCGGGGCGGTGGACCCCGAGGGCGTCCTCAACGTAGCGATCAGGGACTGTGTCGCGGAGGTCGGCGACGCCCTGCCGGTGATGGCGGACCTCTGCCTCGACGAGTTCACCGACCACGGTCACTGCGGGGTGCTCGGCCGGGACGGCTCCGTGGACAACGACGCGACCCTGGCCGTCTACGCCGAGATGGCGCAGGCCCAGGCCGCGTCCGGCGTCGACCTGGTGGGACCCAGCGGGATGATGGACGGCCAGGTCGGCGTCGTCCGCGAGGCCCTGGACGCCGCCGAGCACACCGACGTGGCGATCCTGGCCTACTCGGCGAAGTACGCCTCCGCGTTCTACGGCCCGTTCCGGGAGGCCGTGTCCTCCTCGCTCGAGGGCGACCGACGCACCTACCAGCAGGACGGCGGCAACGTCCTCGAGGGGGTGCGGGAGGCCCGGCTCGACGTGCAGGAGGGCGCCGACATCGTGATGGTGAAGCCGGCCCTGGCCTACCTCGACGTGCTCCGCGCGGTGCGCGAGGCGGTCGACGTGCCGGTGGCCGCCTACAACATCTCGGGGGAGTACTCCATGGTCGAGGCGGCCGCAGCCCGTGGCTGGATCGACCGGGACGCGGCCATCCTGGAGACGCTGACCTCGATCCGCAGGGCCGGGGCCGACGTCGTGCTGACCTACTGGGCCGCCGAGGTCGCGGCCCGGCTGCGCTGAGGCCCCCGCTGCGTCATGGTCGGAGTGGACGGCATGGGCAGGCTGGACGGCATGGGCAGGCTGGACGGCATGGGCAGGGCGCGCGGCGAGACCGGGCTCACACCGGCAAGGTCGGGACCGGTTCGTGGTCGGGCCCACCGGAGGGGGAGGATGGCCCGGTGAGAGCAGACTCCTCGCCACCCTCCGGCCCCCTGCAGACCTCCGGGTCCGCCGACCTGTTCGCACGAGCCCTCGCCGTGACGCCGGGCGGGGTCAACTCCCCGGTCCGCGCGTTCAGCGCCGTCGGCGGGACCCCCCGGTTCGTGGAGCGGGCGCACGGGCCCTACCTCGTCGACGTGGACGGCAACGACTACGTGGACCTGGTCTGCAGCTGGGGCCCGATGCTGCTCGGCCACGCGCACCCCGAGGTCCTCGCGGCCGTGCACGAGGCCGTCGACCGCGGCACGTCGTACGGCACCCCGACCCGCCCGGAGGTGGAGCTCGCCGAGGAGATCGTCGCCCGCACACCGGTCGACACCGTCCGGTTCGTCTCCTCCGGCACCGAGGCCACCATGTCCGCGATCCGGCTGGCTCGCGGGTTCACCGGCCGGGAGCTGGTCGTGAAGTTCGCCGGCTGCTACCACGGGCACGTCGACTCGCTGCTGGCGCAGGCCGGCTCGGGCCTGGCGACGCTGGCGGTGCCGGGCACCTCCGGCGTCCCGGCGTCCTCGGCCGCGGGCACCATCGTGCTGCCCTACAACGACCCGGACGCCGTCGCGGCCGCGTTCGCCGAGCACGGCGACCGGATCGCCTGCGTGATCACCGAGGCGGCCCCCGGCAACATGGGCGTCGTGCCCCCCGCGCCCGGCTTCAACGAGATGCTCCACCGGACCTGCGCCGCCCACGGAGCGCTGTTCGTCAGCGACGAGGTGATGACGGGGTTCCGGGTCACCCGCTCCGGGCACCACGGGCTCGACGGCGCGGTCGAGGGCTGGCGGCCGGACCTGCTCACCTTCGGCAAGGTGATGGGCGGCGGCTTCCCGGCGGCCGCGTTCGGCGGTCGCGCCGACGTGATGTCCCTGCTCTCGCCGGACGGGCCGGTCTACCAGGCCGGGACGCTGTCGGGGAACCCGGTCGCCACCACGGCGGGGCTGGCGACCCTGCGGCTGGCCACCGGCGACGTCTACGCGCACCTGGACAAGACCGCCCAGGTGCTGCGGGAAGGGGCCGGTGCCGCCCTCGCCGAGGCCGGGGTGCCGCACGTCGTGCAGCATGTCGGGAGCATGTTCAGCGTCTTCTTCACCGACGAGACGGTCACCTCGGTGCCGGACTACGCGACCGCGAGCACCCAGCACCTGGACCGTTTCAAGGCCTTCTTCCACGCGATGCTCGAGCAGGGCGTCTATCTGCCGCCGAGCGCGTTCGAGGTGTGGTTCGTCTCGGCCGCCCACGACGACCGTGCCGTGGACCGCATCCTGTCCGCGTTCCCGGCGGCGGCCCGGGCGGCGGCCGCCGTCGACGGCGGGACCCTCGGAGGCAGCCGGTGAGCGTCGAGACGACCGTGCACCTGCTGCGGCACGGCGAGGTGCACAACCCCACCGGTGTGCTCTACGGCCGGCTGCCCGGCTTCCACCTCTCCGAGCTCGGGCAGCGGATGGCCCAGCGGGTCGCGGACGTGGTGGGGGACCGCGACATCACGCGTGTGGTCGCCTCGCCGCTGGAGCGGGCCCAGGAGACCGCCGCGCCGCTGGCGCGGGCCCGGGGCGTCGACATCGTCACCGACGCCCGGGTGATCGAGTCGGGCAACGTCTTCGAGGGCCGACGGTTCACGCTCAGTGACAGCATCCTGAAGAGCCCCGGCACCTGGCCGCACCTGTGGAACCCGTTCCGGCCGTCCTGGGGCGAGCCCTACAAGGCGATCGCGGCGCGGATGATGGCGGCCGTGTACGACGCCCGCGACGCCGCCCGGGGCCACGAGGCGGTGCTCGTCTCCCACCAGCTGCCGGTCTGGGTGACCCGGCTGCACGTCGAGCACCGGCCCTTCGTGCACAACCCCCGCCACCGACAGTGCACCCTGTGCAGCCTCACCTCGCTGGTCTTCGACGGCGACACGCTGGTCAGCGTCCGCTACTCCGAGCCGGCGGCGGACCTGATCCCGGTCAAGGACCGCGGCAAGACCTTCTCCTCGGGCACCGGCCCGGTCGCCGAGCCGGTCCGAGAGCCGGCGCCGAGCGTCCGAGAGCCGGGCGAGGCGCCTCCGTCGTGAGGTCCTCCCTGCTGCGCCGCGGCATCGCGGTGCCGGCGGCCGTGCTGTCCGCCGGCGTGCTGGCCCTCGGTGCCCTCGCCGGCTGCTCCAACGACGTCGGGACCTCCGGTGACCAGGGCTACGTGGCCGGCAAGGGGATCATCACCCCCACCCTTCCGGTCGCCGACCGCAAGCAGCCGGGTCAGGTCTCCGGGACCACGCTCGAGGGTCGCAGCGTGTCGCTGGCCGACTACCGCGGGAAGGTCGTGGTGGTCAACGTCTGGGGGTCGTGGTGCCCGCCCTGCCGGGCCGAGGCGCCGATGCTCGCCGCCGCCGCGCGCGACCTCGCCGACCGGGGTGTGGTGTTCCTGGGAATCAACTCACGCAACCCGGAGCAGGCCGGGCCCAAGGCGTTCGAGCGTCGCTACAAGATCCCCTACGACTCCATCTACGACCCCGGCGGCCGGACGCTGCTCGCCTTCCACGGCACGCTGACGCCCAACTCGATCCCGAGCACCGTGATCATCGACCGGCAGGGCCGGGTGGCGGCCAGCGTCACCGGGGAGGTCACCCGCACCACGCTCTACGACCTCGTCCAGGACGTCGTCGGCGGCTCCGCAGGGACGGGCGGCGCATGACCCTCCTCGACGTCGGGGGCTGGTTCCAGGGCACGGTGATGTCCGGGTCGCTGGTGCTCGCGCTGCCGGTGGCGCTGGTGGCCGGCCTGGTGTCCTTCTTCTCGCCCTGCGTCGTGCCCCTGCTGCCCGGCTACCTCTCCTACGCCACCGGACTCTCCGGGGTGGACCTCGAGGAGGGCCGGCGCGGGCGGATGCTGACCGGCAGCCTGCTGTTCGTGCTCGGCTTCTCGTTCGTCTTCGTCTCCCTCGGCACCCTGTCCGGAGCGCTCGGGACCTGGCTGTGGACCTACATGCACCCCCTCACCGTGGTGCTCGGGGTGCTCACGATCGTGGTGGGCCTGGCCTTCCTCGGACTCGTCCCGTGGCTGCAGCGCGACCTGCGGGTGCACAAGGTGCCGGCGGTCGGCCTGTCGGCCGCGCCGTTCCTCGGGGTGCTCTTCGGGCTCGGCTGGACCCCGTGCGTGGGACCCACCCTGGCCGCGGTGAACGTGCTGGCCATGAACGAGGGCACGGCCGGGCGGGGCGCCCTGCTCAGCGTCGCCTACTGCCTCGGCCTCGGTGTGCCGTTCGTGCTCGCCGCCCTCGCCTTCCGCCGGATGCTCGGAGCGGTGCGCTGGGTGCGCCGCCACCAGGTCTGGGTCACCCGGCTCGGCGGCGTGATGCTGATCGTGGTGGGCGTGCTGCTGGTGACCGGCCAGTGGGACGTGTGGGTCGGTGACCTGCGCGGCTGGGTGTCGGGCTACGAGGTGCCGGTGTGAGCGCCCGCACGACCCGCGCGACGAGCTGCACGACGACCGGGTCCTCGGGGTCGCGCCCATGACGACCGACGTGACGGGGCCTCCGACCGAGGCCGGCGGGTCCGCCGCCACCCCTCCGACGCCGCCGCCGGCCCCTCCCGCGCTGAGCCCCGTCGAGCTGTCCCGCTGGGCGTGGCGCCAGCTCACCTCGATGCGCACGGCGCTGGTGCTGTTGTTCCTGCTGGCCCTCGGCGCGGTGCCGGGCTCGGTGGTCCCCCAGCAGAACATCGACGCCGCCAAGGTCCTCGACTTCCAGCGCGCCCACCCCTCACTGACCCCGGTCTACGAGCGGCTCGGGCTGTTCTCGGTCTACGGCTCGCCCTGGTTCTCAGCGATCTACCTCCTGCTGATGGTCTCGCTGGTCGGCTGCGTGGTGCCCCGGTTGCGGGTCTACTGGCGGGCGTTGCGCGCCGAGCCGCCGCCCGTGCCGCGGCGGCTGTCCCGGTTGCCGGAGTCCCGGACCTTCGAGGTGACCGGTGGCCCCGACGCGGTCCTCGCCCGGGCGACCACCGTGCTGCGCAGGCGCCGCTACCGCGTCCTGAGCCGTCCGGGTCCCGACGGCGGAGACGCCGGCGGGACCGACGGGGCCGGCGTGGCTGTGGGCGCTGTCTCGGCGGAGAAGGGCTACCTGCGAGAAGCGGGCAACCTGCTGTTCCACCTGTCCGTGCTGGTGGTCCTGGTCGGCTTCGGCTACGGGCAGCTGTTCGGCTACAAGGGCGGCGTGATCACGATCGTCGGGCAGGACTTCTCCAACACCCTGAGCCAGTACGACGACTTCGCCCCCGGCAAGCTGTTCAGCCCCGACGACCTCGAGCCGCTCAGCTTCAAGGTCGACGACTTCACGGTGAAGTGGCTGACCAGCGGTCCGCAGATGGGGCAGCCCGAGTCGTTCGACGCGAACCTGACCTACCGCACCAGCCCCGACGCGCCCGCACGGCACCACGACCTGGCCGTGAACCACCCGCTGGAGGCCGGCAGCACCAACGTGTTCCTGGTCGGTCACGGCTACGCCCCGGTGGTGACCGTCCGCGGCGGCGACGGCAAGGTGGCCTACCGCGGACCGGCGGTCTTCCTGCCGCAGGACAGCTCGTTCATGTCCGCCGGCGTGGTGAAGGTCCCGGACGCGGCACCCGAGCAGCTCGCGTTCCAGGGCTTCTTCCTGCCCACCTACGGCTTCACGATGAACCGCGGGCCGTTCTCGCAGTTCCCCGACGCCCTCGATCCGGCACTGGTGCTGACGCCGTACCACGGGGACCTGGGGCTCGACAGCGGGCAGCCGCAGTCGGTCTACGGCCTGGACAAGTCGCACCTGTCGACCTACCCGAGCTCCGACGCCAGGCTCGGGCCCGACAAGCGGCTGAAGCTGTCGGTCGGGCAGACGGCGCAGCTGCCGGGCGGCCAGGGGTCGATCCGGTTCGACGGCGTGCAGCGGTGGGTGAAGCTTCAGGTCAGCCACAGCCCCGGCAAGGGGATCGCGCTCGGCGGCGTGCTGATGGGCATCCTGGGCCTGCTGGGCTCGCTGTTCATCCGCCCCCGGCGGGCCTGGGTCCGGGTCCGGCGGGCCGACGACGACCCCGGGCGTACGGTGGTGGAGCTCGGCGGCCTCGACCGGAGCTCGGGCGGTGACCTCGCCGAGGAGATCGACGAGCTGGAACGGCTCATCGCGACATCCTCGGGACCCGACTCGCCACAGACCTCCGCCGACACCGGTCGGCGAGAACCCGAACCAGAGAAGGAGCGCGCGTGAGCACCGCGGACTTCGCCCAGCTCAGCGACCGGGCGGTGATGTTCGCCTCGATCGTCTACATCCTGGCGTTCCTGGCGCACCTGACCGAATGGGTGCTGCTGCGCTCGCTCCCCGCCGGTGCCGAGGCCACCGACCGGGAGGAGGCCACCGACCGGGAGACCGTGTCCGTGGCCACCGCTGGCACCGAGCTGCCAGACGCCGGGGTGGGCGGGGCGACGTCACCGCCTGACACGTCGGCATCGGCATCGGCGTCGGGCGAGGACATGACGGAACGGGAGCTGCGGGTCGAGAAGTACGGCCGCATCGGGGTCGCGCTGACGGTGCTCGGCTGCCTGCTGCACTTCGTGGGCCTGGTCTCCCGCGGCCTCGGCTCGGACCCGGTCCGGGTGCCGTGGGGCAACATGTACGAGTTCACGCTGGCCGGCACGTTCGGGGTCAGCCTCATGTACCTCCTGCTGATGCGCAGGCACCACCTGCGCTGGATGGGCCTGCTGGTCACGGCCTTCCTGGTCGTGGTGCTGATGCTGGACGTGCTGGTGCTCTACCAGGACGCGGGACCGCTGGTCCCGGCCCTGCACTCCTACTGGCTGGCCGTCCACGTCCTCGCCGCGGTGATCGCCAGCGGGGCGTTCTCGGTGGGGGCTCTCGCCCTGGTGCTCTTCCTGGCCAAGGACCGCGCCGAGCGCCGGGGGACCCTGCGACCGCGCGGCTACCTGTCCCGGCTGCCGGCGGCCGTCGCGCTGGAGCGGGTCGCCTACCGGCTGAACGCGTTCGGCTTCCCGATCTGGACGTTCGCGGCGCTGGTGGCCGGGCCGATCTGGGCGGAGTACGCCTGGGGGAGCTACTGGAACTGGGACCCCAAGGAGGTGTGGGCGTTCATCACCTGGGTGATCTACGCCGCCTACCTGCACGCTCGTGCCACCGCGGGCTGGAAGGGCAAGGCCGCCTCGGTGATCGCGCTGGTCGCGTTCGCGTCCCTGCTGTTCAACTTCGTCGGGATCAACTACTTCTTCGGCGGCGGGAGCCTGCACTCCTACGCCAAGTGACCCGGCCAAGTGACCCTCCCGACGTGACCCTCGGGGGCCCGTCCGGTCAGTCGCTGTTCGGTTTGTCCTGGTCCTTGCGGCGGTTGCGCCGGTTGAGGTCGCGCAGGAAGTCCTCGTCGTCGTCGGGGGCCGCCACGCGAGGTGGCGCCGGGCGCGGAGGGGTGCGGCGTCGGCTTGCGGCCGCGCCACCGCGGCGGCGCTCGATCAGCCAGAAGATGCTGTAGACGAGGGCCGCGAACACGATCACCACGAGCAGGAACTTACCCACACCATCAGCGTAGGCACGTCGGCAAGCAGTTCGTGAGGGGAGACCTTAATCTCTTGGGCTGCTCTCAGCCCCGTCCGGCCTCAGGGAGGGCGACTAGGGTGGTCCCGTGAAGGAGTTCACCATCTACACCGTCGCGCGGCTCGGCCTGTTCGTCGCGTCGTACGCCGTGATCGCGGCCGTCTACATGCTGGTCATGGGCACGAGCTCCGTGCCGCTGGTGTGGCCGGTGCTGCTGGCCGCGGTGGTCTCCGCGGGTGCCTCGATCCGCCTGCTCAAGGGACCACGGTCCCGGTTCGCGGCCCGTGTCGAGCAGCGCGCCGCGAACATGTCCCGGCGTTTCGAGGAGGCACGCGCCAAGGAGGACCAGGACTAGCGATGCCCGACCACGTCGGGCCGGGTGGCTCGTGCCGTGAGGTGCACCGGCCCCGGGACCGGGCCTGGCTGGACGAGGCGGTGCGCAAGGTCGAGGCGGACAGCAACCGGTCCGCCGACACCCACCTGCACGTGTTCCCCCTGCCGGAGGAGTGGGACGTCGACCTCTACCTCAAGGACGAGTCGGTGCACCCGACCGGCTCGCTCAAGCACCGGTTGGCGCGCTCGCTGTTCCTCTACGCCCTGTGCAACGGCTGGGTCGAGGAGGGCACCACCGTCATCGAGGCGTCCTCGGGGTCGACGGCCGTGTCGGAGGCCTACTTCGCGCGGCTGCTCGGCCTGCCGTTCGTCGCGGTGATGCCGGCGACGACCTCGCGGGGCAAGATCGACCTGATCGAGTTCCAGGGTGGCCGCTGCCACCTCGTCGAGGACCCGCGCACGATGTACGACGAGGCCCGGCGTCTCGCCGCCGAGACCGGCGGGCACTACATGGACCAGTTCACCTTCGCGGAGCGGGCCACCGACTGGCGCGGCAACAACAACATCGCCGAGTCCATCTTCGACCAGCTCGCCCTCGAGCGGCACCCGGTCCCGGCCTGGGTCGTGGTCGGCGCCGGCACCGGCGGGACGTCGGCGACGATCGGCCGGTTCGTGCGCTACCGCCGATTCCACACCCGGGTATGCGTCGTGGACCCGGAGAACAGCGCGTTCTTCGAGGGCTGGTCGGCCTCGGACCCGGACGTCGTCACCGGTGTGGGCTCGCGGATCGAGGGCATCGGGCGGCCCCGTGTCGAGCCGTCCTTCGTGCCGTCGGTGGTGGACGCGATGGTGTCGGTGCCGGACGCCGCCTCGATCGCCGCGATGCGCTGGTGCTCCTCGGTCACCGGCCGGCTGGTCGGCGGGTCGACCGGCACCGCCCTGTGGGGCTCGCTGCGGCTGCTCGCCTCGATGCGGTCCGCGGGGCAGTCCGGCAGCATCGTCACGCTGCTCTGCGACGGGGGCGAGCGCTACGGCTCGACGTACTACGACGACGGGTGGCTCGCGGCGCAGGGCATCGAGCTGGCGCCGTACGCCGAGACGCTGACGCGGTTCTACGACACCGGGGTCTGGTCGGAGCCGTGAGGCAGCCTCAGCCTGACCGGGAGGCGATCAGCAGGCCGAGGAACACGCCGGCCGCCCACAGCAGCTCGGCGACCCCGGTCCTGGCCAGCACCGGCACCAGGTCGCGGCCGGTCGCGCCGGTGAGCACCGCACGGGTCCCGGGCACCACCGGTGGCACGAAGGCCAGCCCGAGCAGCGCCAGCCGGCTCGTCGACAGCGAGAGCGCCACGAGCGCGACGAAGGCGACCCCGACGAGCATCGCGTACAGCCCCCGGGTGCGGGTCCCGCCGAGCACCACCGCGAGGGTCCGCTTGCCCGACGCGCGGTCGGTGGGGATGTCGCGCAGGTTGTTGGCGACCAGGATGGCGCACGCGAGCGCCCCGACCCCCACGGCGGCGTACCACCCGGGCAGCGGCAGCGACCGGGTCTGGACGTACGTCGTGCCGAGCACGGCCACCAGCCCGAAGAAGACGAAGACCATCACCTCGCCCAGCGCCCGGTAGCCGTAGGGCACCGAGCCGCCGGTGTAGAACCAGGCCGCCACCACGGCCAGCCCTCCCACCAGCACCAGCCACCACGAGGTGGTCGCGGCGAGCACCAGCCCCGCCAGGACCGCGACGCCGAACGCCGCGAATGCCGCCGTCCTCACCGCCCCGGGGGAGGCGGCCCCCGAGCCCACCAGCCGCAGCGGGCCGACCCGGTCCGCGTCCGTCCCGCGGATCCCGTCGGAGTAGTCGTTGGCGTAGTTCACGCCCACCTGCAGGGCCAGCGACACCAACAGCGCCAGCGCCGCCTTCCACCACACCGCCTGCTCGACGTACGCCGCGACGCCGGTCCCGGCCAGCACCGGTGACACCGCCGCGGGGAGGGTGCGCGGGCGCGCGCCTTCGAGCCACTGCCCAGGGGTTGCCACAGTCGTCGATTCTCGCAGGCATAGCCTGTGACCTCGTGAGCAGCCCACAGCGCAGCCCGGGCCTGGCCCCGGTGCGCGGCACGGCGAGCGAGATCCTCGCGCTGCTCACGCGGTGGGAGGCCGCGGACGACCCGCCGCCCCTGGTCGTCGAGACGTCCGGCTCCACCGGCGATCCCAAGCGGGTGGTGCTGTCCCGGTCCGCGATGCGCGCCTCGGCCGACGCCACCCATGCGCGCCTCGGCGGCCCGGGCCAGTGGCTGCTCACCCTCCCGCCGACCTACGTCGCGGGGCTGCAGGTGCTCTTCCGCTCCGTGCGCGCCGGCACCACGCCGGTCGTCCCCGGGACGACGGAGCAGCTGCGGGACGCCGTGGACACGATGACCGGGCCACGCCGATACCTGTCGCTGGTGCCGACCCAGCTGCACCGGCTGCTGGCCGACGGAGCCGGCGACGTGCTGACGCGCTTCGAGGCCGTGCTCGTCGGCGGCGCGGCCCTGGACCCCGCGCTGCGGCGCCGGGCGGGCCCGACGGCACCTCTCGTGACGACCTACGGCATGAGCGAGACCTGTGGCGGCTGCGTCTACGACGGGGTGCCGCTGGACGGCTGTCGAGGTCGACACCGTGCGGGGCCGTGTGCGGATCCGGGGCCCGGTCCTCTTCGAGGGGTACGACGGCCGGCCGGACCTCACCGCGCAGGTCCTCCGGGACGGGTGGTTCCTCACCCAGGACCTGGGCCGGGTCGGTGCGGACGGCCGGCTGTCGCTGCACGGACGCGTCGACGACGTGGTGCTCAGCGGCGGCGTCAACGTCCCGGTCGGCGCCGTCGCGGCAGGGCTCAGGGCGCACCCCGCGGTCCGGTCGGCGGAGGTGGTGGGGGTCCCGGACGAGGAGTGGGGTGAGGTCGTCGTCGCGGTCGCGGACACCGACCTCACCCTCGAGGAGCTGCGGGACCGGGTGGCCGAGGAGCTGCCCCGCGCCTTCGCGCCGCGCCGGCTGGTGCGGGTCGCGGCGCTGCCCCTGCTGCCGAACGGGAAGGTCGACCGGCTCGCCGTACGACGGCTGGCCGCCGGGTCCGCGCCGTGAGCCCGCACGTCTTCTCCGTCCCGATGCGCACCCGGTTCCGTGGCATCACCGTCCGCGAGGGGGTGCTGGTGCACGGCGACGCCGGGTGGGGGGAGTTCAGCCCGTTCCTGGAGTACGACGCCCGGGAGGCCGCACCGTGGCTGCGCGCGGCCCGCGAGGCGGCCGACGAGGGCTGGCCCGACCCGCTGCGGGCCACCGTCCCGGTCAACGTCACGGTTCCCGCCGTCGGGCCCGACCGGGCCGCGGCCGTCGTCGAGGACAGCGGCGGCTGCCGGACCGCCAAGGTCAAGGTCGCCGAGCCGGGCCAGCTGGTGGACGAGGACCTGGCCCGGCTGGAGGCGGTCCGCGACGCCCTCGGCCCGGACGGGCGGGTCCGCGTGGATGCGAACGGCGGCTGGTCGCTCGAGGACGCGGTCGCGCTGATCCCCTTGCTGGACAGGGCAGCGGGCGGGCTGGAGTACGTCGAGCAGCCCTGCGCGCGCGTCGAGGACCTGGCTGCGGTCCGGCGGCGGGTCGACGTACCCATCGCTGCCGACGAGTCGATCCGGCGCGCGCAGGACCCCTACCGGGTGCGCGACCTGGAGGCCGCCGACGTGGCGGTGCTCAAGGTCCAGCCGCTGGGCGGGGTGCGTGCCTGCCTGCGGATCGCGCAGGACATCGGCCTGCCGGTCGTGGTGTCCAGTGCCCTGGAGACCAGCATCGGCCTCGCCGCGGGGGTCGCCCTGGCCGCAGCGCTCCCCGAGCTGCCGTTCGCCTGCGGCCTGGCGACCGGGCAGCTGCTCACCGACGACGTCACGACCCGGCCCCTGGTGCCGGTGGACGGCGAGCTGGCCGTGGCCCGGCCGGACGCCGATGCGCTCGCGCGCACGGCCGCAGCACCGGACCGGGTCGAGCACTGGCTCCGCCGGCTCGACGAGGTCGGCCGGCTGACGGCATGACGCCCGCCAACGCCTCCACCGCCGCCGCCACGGTGCTCCTCGACGAGCTGGTCCGCTGCGGCGTCCGCGACGTCGTGCTGGCACCAGGCTCCCGGAGCGCGGCCCTGGCGTTCGCGGCCCACGACGCGCAGGACCGGGTGCGGCTGCACACCCGCATCGACGAGCGGTCCGCCGGCTTCCTCGCCCTCGGCATCGCGCGCACCGGCAGGCGCCCCGTCGTCGTCGTCACCACGAGCGGCACGGCGGTCGCCAACCTCCACCCGGCCGTCATGGAGGCCTCGCACGCCGGCGTCCCCCTGGTGCTGCTGACCGCGGACCGTCCCGCGCGGCTGCGCGGCACCAACGCCAACCAGACGACCGACCAGGTGCGGATCTTCGGGTCGGCGGTGCGCGACCACGCGGACCTCCCGGCCGCCCACCCGGGCAGCGGAGACGTCGAGCGTCGCCAGGTCGCGTCGTGGCGGGCGGTGGCCGCGAAGGCTGCGGCGACGGCGCGCGGCCGGCTCGGCGGCCGACCGGGGCCGGTCCACCTCAACGTGCAGTTCGAGGAGCCGCTGACCCCCGGAGCCGGCGACGGCTGGGGGATCGCGCTGGACGGCCGGCTGGAGGACCTGCCGTGGATGCAGCCGGGGCCGCCGGTGCGTGCCGAGCCCGAGGAGCTGGACCCGCTGCCGCGCACGGTCGTGGTGGCCGGCGACGACGCGGGGCCGCCGGCGCGGGTGCTGGCCGAGGCAGCCGGCTGGCCGTTGCTGGCCGAGCCGACGAGCGGCTCCCGGACCGGGAGCGCGGTGGTCCGGACCTACCGGCTGCTGCTCGCCGACGACGACCTGGCCGGGAGGGTGCAGCGGGTGGTGGTCTTCGGCCACCCGACGCTGTCGCGTCCGGTCAACCGGCTGCTGGCCCGCGACGACGTCGAGGTGGTCGCGGTGACCGGCCCGTCCGGCTGGTCCGACCCGGGGCTGCACGTCAGCCGCGTCGTGCAGGCGGTGGCCACCGTCCCCGCGGCTCCCGACGCCTGGACCGAGGAGTGGGCCGCCCGGGACACCGAGCTGTCCCGGCGTCTGGACGCGCTGCTGGAGGGTGAGGGCGTCCTCACGCCGCACCAGGTCGCCGGGGCCGTCAGTGCCGCCGTACCCCCGGGCGGGCTGCTGTTCGTCGGGGCCTCCAACCCCGTGCGTGACCTGGACCTGATGGTCGCGCCGTACGCCGTCGGGGACCGGCGGATGGTCATCGGCAACCGCGGGCTGGCCGGCATCGACGGCTCGGTGTCCAGTGCTGTCGGCGCCGCGCTCGGCCGCCCGCACAGCACCCGCTTCCTGGCGCTGCTCGGCGACGTGACGTTCCTGCACGACGCCAACGGGCTGGTCGTCGGGCCCGGTGAGGACCGTCCCGACCTGACGATCGTGGTGGTCAACGACGACGGCGGGTCGATCTTCGCCTCCCTCGAGCAGGGCGCGGAGCGGCACCGAGCCTCCTACGACAAGCTGTTCGGCACCCCGCACCACGTCGACCTGGCCAGCCTGTGCGCCGCGACCCGCACCCCGCACTGGCGCGTCGACTCCCTCCCGGAGCTCCGGCACGCCCTGGCCGGCCCCGCCGGTGGGATCGAGGTGGTGGAGGCCGTCGTACGACGGGACGACCGCCGCGACCTGGATGCCCGGATCAGGGCCCTGGTCACGCCTCCGCGTTAGGGAACACGACGGGCCGGCGACCGGTTGAATACAGCCGTGCATGTGGCTCTCTCCCTGGCAGCGCTCGCCGCCGTCGTGATCGTGGTCGTCGGGTTCTCCCGGCGCTTCGACCTGCCCGCTCCCCTGCTGCTGGTGGCGATCGGTGCGGGAGGCTCCTACCTGCCCTTCGTGCCCGAGGTGCACCTGACCGCGGAGGTGGTGCTGGTCGGGCTGCTGCCGCCGCTGCTGTACTCGGCAGCCCTCCAGACCTCGCTGGTCGACTTCAACCACAACCGGCGGCCGATCCTCCTGCTCTCGGTCGGTCTCGTGGCGTTCACGGCGGTCGGGGTGGCGGTGACCGCCCACAGCGTCATGCCCGACATCAGCTGGCCGGCCGCCTTCGCGCTGGGCGCCGTGGTCGCCCCACCCGACGCCGTGTCCGCGACGGCGATCGGCCGTCGGATCGGCATCCCGCGCCGCATCGTCACCATCCTCGAGGGCGAGTCCCTGCTGAACGACGCCACCGCGCTGGTCGCGCTGCGCACCGCTGTCGGCGTCGGTGCCGGGGTGGGGGGCAGCGTCACCGTGCTCGGCGTCGGCTGGGACTTCCTGCTGGCTGCGCTCGGCGGCATCGCGGTCGGGGTGCTGCTCTACCTGCTCATCGGGGCCGTACGGCGCAGGGTCGCGGACCCGGTCATCGACACGAGCCTGTCCCTGGTGACGCCCTTCGTCGCCTATGTCGCCGCGGAGCAGATCAACGGGTCCGGCGTCCTCGCGGTGGTCATCGCAGGCCTGCTGCTCGGGCACCGCGCGCCCGTCCTGCAGACCGCGTCGTCGCGGATCGCCGAACGCCTGAACTGGCGCACCATCTCGTTCCTGCTGGAGAACTCGGTGTTCCTGCTCATCGGCCTCCAGGCCCGGTGGATCATCGGGCACGTCGACGCGGCCGGCGTGCCGGTCTGGGACGTGGTCCGGCTCTGCGTGGCCACGTTCCTCGCCGTCGTGGTGCTCAGGCTGGTGTGGATGTTCGCCGCGCGCCTGCTGCTGGTGCGTCCCGAGGCGGACCGTGACACCGGCGAGAAGCCCTCCTGGCAGCACACCGCCGTGCTCGGCTGGTCCGGGATGCGCGGGGTCGTCACGCTGGCGGCGGCGTTCGCCATCCCCGGCTCGTTCGACTACCGCGAGACACTGGTCCTGACCGCCCTGGTGGTCGCCGCCGGGACCCTGTTCGTGCAGGGCTCCACGCTGCCCTGGTTGGTCCGCCGGCTCAGGCTGACGGCGCCCGACCCGCGCGAGGACGCACTGGCGCGTGCCGCCCTGTTCGAGAAGGCGACCGCAGCCGGTCTGGAACGGCTCGAGACGCACCTCGGCGAGGAGGATCCCTTCGACACCCGGGAGTCACTGCGACAGCGCGCCGCCGACCGCAACACCGCAGCCTGGGAACGGCTGGGGAGCACCGCGGCGGAGCAGGAGACACCGAGCGAGGCCTACTCCCGCCTGCGGCTCGAGATGCTCGAGGCGGAGCGCGACAAGGTCCTCGAGGTGCGCGGCACCGGGACGATCCCGCACGAGGTCATCGAGGACGTGCTGGCCTCGCTGGACGTCGAGGAGTCCATGCTCGACCTCCGCAGTGACCGGGCCGCCGACCTCCAGGAGGCCTCGACGGTCCGGGGCGTGACGGGGACCATCGCCGCGTGCGAGCACCTCCAGCGGGCCCCACAGGACGTGGCCGGCCCCAGCGAACGCGTCTGCGAGGACTGCGCACGGGACGGGTTCACCAACTGGGTGCACCTGCGCAAGTGCCTGACGTGCGGGCACCTCGCCTGCTGCGACTCCTCGCCACGCCGGCACGCGAGCGTGCACTTCGAGGAGGTCGGCCATCCCGTGGTGCGCTCGGCGGAGCCGGGTGAGGAGTGGCGCTGGTGCTTCGTGGACAGCCGGCTCGGATAGCGTTGTCCCATGCGCCTGACGAAGTTCTCGCACGCCTGCGTCCGGATCGAGCACGACGGGCAGGTCGTGGTGCTGGACCCGGGTGGGTGGACCGAGCGGGAGGCGGTCGAGGGCGCCACCGCCGTGCTCGTCACCCACGAGCACCCCGACCACCTCGACGTCGGGCACCTCGCAGCGACCGACGCCCCGATCTTCACGATCGAGGCCGTGCACCGGCAGATCGCGGACGCCGACGGCGCGGTCGCGGAGCGGGTGACCGTGGTCTCACCCGGCCAGGCGTTCGACGTCGGCCTGCCGGTCAGGGCGGTCGGCGAGCTGCATGCGGTCATCCACGAGGACCTGCCGCGCATCGCCAACACCGGGTTCCTGATCGACGTCGGCGGGACCCGGGTCTACCACCCCGGCGACTCCTTCACCGCGGCCGGTTCGCCGGTCGACGTGCTCCTGCTCCCCGTGTATGCCCCGTGGAGCAAAGCGTCCGAGGTGGTCGACTTCGGCCGGGCCGTCGGTGCCCCGCGCTCCGTGGCCGTGCACGACGCCCCGCTCAACGACCGCGGGCTCGGTCTGGTGGACCGCGTCGTCGGTGGTCTGCTCAACGATGGCGAGCATGTCTTCGAGCAGGGTGGCGCCGGGCAGCGACATCAGCCTCTGAGCGGGCTGGTGTCCCCCAGCGAGTCGCGCACCGGGACGAACTTCGCCTGCGCCTCCGCCAGCTCGGCCTGCGGGTCGGAGTCGGCGACCACGCCACAGCCCGCGAACAGCCGGACCCGGCTGCCCGAGGCCTCCGCGGACCTCAACGCCAGCCCCCACTCACCGTCGCCGGTGGCGTCCATCCAGCCGACCGGCCCTGCGTAGCGGCCGCGGCCCATCCCCTCGATCTCGGTGATCAGTGCGGTGGCGACGTCCGTGGGCGTCCCACCGACGGCCGCGGAGGGGTGCAGCGCCTCAGCGAGGTCGAGCGAGGTGGCGAGCGGGTCGGTGGTGTCGTGCATGACGCCGGCCACGTCGGTGGCCAGGTGCATGACGTTCGGCAGGTGCAGCACGAACGGCGACTCGGGCACGTTCATCGACGAGCAGTGCGGCTCCAGGGCGTCGGCGACGGAACGGACGGCGTACTCGTGCTCCTCGAGGTCCTTCGAGGAGCGGGCCAGGGTGGCGGCGAGCGCGAGGTCCCGCGCGTCGTCCCCCGTGCGGCGGATGGTGCCCGCCAGCACCCGCGAGGTGACCAGCCCGCGCTCGCGGCGCACCAGCATCTCCGGGGTGGCGCCGAAGAGGCCGTCCACGTGGAAGGTCCAGCACATCGGGTAGGTCTCCGCGAGCCGCCCCAGCGGCCAGCGCACGTCGACGTCCTCGTCGGCGGTGGCGATCAGGTCGCGGGCCAGCACCACCTTCTCCAGCGCACCGTCGTTGATCCTGCGGACCGCCTCGGTGACCACCGACACCCACTCCGTGCCGCTCAGCGCGCCGTCGGAGAACGCGATGCCGGAGGGGGCGGCGGGTGCGCCGGCGGCCTCCACGGCCGGGGACGCGGGGATGCTGCCGGCGCCGATCGTGGTCAGCCAGGTGGTGCTGCCGCGGCGGCCGACGACCACCTGCGGGACCACCAGCACGCTGTCGCCGGGCTCGTCGGCGAACCCGAAGGAGCCGAAGCACACGACGCCCGTGCCGGGCCGGTCCACCTCGTCCCTGACCACTGCGGTCCGCACGTGCTCGGACCACCAGCGCTTGGCGTCGGCGAACCGACGGGGGCCTGACGTGCGGCAGCCGGCCGCGACGCCCCAGCCCACCACGCCGTCGCCGCGGCGGATCCAGGCCGCCGTACCCAGAGGGTCGGTGCCCGCGGGGAGCAGCGCCAGCAGCGGGCCGGGGTCGTCGATCGGGACGGTGCGCACCACCAGCGGCAACGGGTCGGGGCCCTCCGAGCCCGGGACGGTGGCCGTGAGGCGGTGCTCAGTCACGCCGGAAGCCTACGGTGAGGGGTGCAGCCGCCCGACCGCGCGGCCCCCCGGTGGGCGCGTGCCTAGGGTGGGCTGGTGACGCGTGCACAGCTGGACAAGTCCCCGCATGACGTCGCCGCGATGTTCGACGCGGTGGCGAAGCGCTACGACCTCACCAACGACGTGCTGTCCCTGGGTCAGGACCGGAGGTGGCGCACGGCGGTCGTCGACGCGGTCGACCCGCAGCCCGGCGAGACGGTCCTGGACCTGGCGGCGGGCACCGGCACCTCGAGCCAGCCGTTCGCGGACCGGGGTGCGCTGGTGGTGCCGTGCGACTTCTCCCTCGGCATGCTCCAGGTCGGCAAGCGGGCCCGACCACGGCTGGGCTTCACCGCCGGGGACGGCACCCGGCTGCCGTTCCGCGACCACACGTTCGATGCGGTGACGATCTCGTTCGGGCTGCGCAACATCGTCGACCCCGACGCCGGGATCCGCGAGATGCTGCGCGTCACCCGGCCGGGCGGGAGGCTCGTCGTCTGCGAGTTCAGCCATCCGACGTGGCCGCCGCTGCGCACGGTGTACGTCGAGTACCTCATGCGCGCCCTGCCCCCCATCGCCCGCGCCGTGTCCTCGAGCCCGGACGCCTACGTCTACCTCGCCGAGTCGATCAGGGCCTGGCCGGACCAGCAGGCTCTGGCCGGGCGGATCGCCGCTGCCGGATGGTCGAGCGCCAGGTGGCTGAACCTCTCCGGCGGCATCGTCGCCCTGCACCACGCCACCGCCTGACCCCCGGCCCCCAACCCTGCCGACCCGGCCCGTCCGCAGGCCCAAACCCTGCCGAGTCGGCCCGTCGCCGCAGGACCCCTGCCGAGTCGGCCCGTCTGTAGGCCGGGACCCTGCCGAGTCGGCCCGTCTGCAGGCCCGAGGACACCCTGCCGAGTCGGCCCGTCTGCAGGCCGAACCCCTGCCGAGTCGGCCCGTCTGCAGGCCTCGGACAAGCTAGCCCCAGCGCTCCCGTCCTCGATGGGGAGGAGCGGTCCCCTGTGTCGTTCGTCAGCAGCCCCGTATATGGAGAAGGAAGGACCGGCCCCCGTAGTTCAGCGTCTGGCGCAACCGCCGGAGCTGGCAGGGTGTCGGCCGAGACCGGCCCGACCACCACCATGTCGCCCGCTCAGAGAACTGACGGGCGACTGGGCATCTGATGCTTGGCTCTCCCGCCCGGCCCCTTGCTCGCCTTTGTTCGTCACCGACCAGGTCGTCAGCCGTCATCGTGCGGAGGGGTGGGGTCCGACCGTGCAGACGGGCCGACTCGGCAGGGTGTGGCCCTGCGGACGGGCCGGGTCGGCGGGGGTTCGGCCTGCGGACGGGCCGGGTCGGCGGGGTCCGGGCCTGCGGACGGGCCGGGTCGGCAGGGTCAGGGCGTGCAGGCGGGGCGGGTCGCGCGATGTGACCCGGACCTCTAGACTCATCGGTAGCCGGCATTAGTGAACCAATTCACAAGCGCACATGACCAGGCGCCTCAGTGCGGGTGACAGAGCAGCCAGAACATCTCCAGACATCGTGAAGAAGGTGCCTCCCATGACCCGGACCACCGCCGACGTGCGGCAGGCCGACGTCATCGTCGTGGGAGCCGGCCCGGCCGGGGCGAGCGCCGCCTACCACCTCGCCGAGGCCGGCGTCGACGTGCTGCTGCTGGAGAAGGGCACCTTCCCCCGCGACAAGGTCTGCGGCGACGGGCTGACGCCCCGGGCGGTCCGCCAGCTGATCGCCATGGGGATCGACCTCGACGCCCCCGGGTGGCAGAGGAACAAGGGCCTGCGGATCGTCGGCGCCGGACACTCGCTCGAGCTGCCGTGGCCCGACCTCGCCACGTTCCCGTCGTACGGCCTGGTCCGCACCCGCGCCGACCTCGACGAGATCCTGGCCCGGCATGCGGAGAAGGCCGGCGCCCGCCTCACCGAGCGTACGGCGGTCACCGGCCCGGTCCTCGACGAGCGCACCGGCCGCGTGGTCGGTGTGAGCGCCAAGCCCGTCGACGACCACGGGCGCCGGGTGGGCGAGGACGAGACCTACACCGCCCCCGTCGTGATCGCCTGCGACGGGGTGTCGGCACGGCTGGCCATCGCGCTGGGCCTCGAGCGGCGCGAGAACCGCCCGATGGCCGTCGGGATCCGGGCCTACTACACGACTCCGCGCCACGACGACGGGTGGATGGAGTCCTGGCTCGAGCTCTGGGCCCCGAAAGCGCAGGGAGCCGGCCTTCAGCTCCTGCCCGGCTACGGCTGGATCTTCGGGGTCGGTGACGGCACCGCCAACGTCGGGCTCGGCATCCTGAACAGCTCCAAGGCCTTCCAGCACGTCGACTACCGGGACGTGCTGACCCGCTGGCTGACCCAGACACCGGCCGAGTGGGGCTTCCGCGAGGAGAACCGCGTCGGCCGGATCGGCTCGGCGGCGCTGCCGATGGGCTTCAACCGCAAGCCGCACTACACCCGCGGCGTCCTGCTGTCCGGTGACTCCGGCGGGATGGTGAACCCGTTCAACGGCGAGGGCATCGACTACGCCCTCGAGTCGGGCCACCTGGCGGCCGAGACCGTCGTCCAGGCCCTCGCCCGTCCGGAGGGCCCGGCTCGTGAGCGCGCGCTCGAGGGGTACGCCGCTGCGCTCGACGCTGCGTACGGCGGCTACTTCACGCTCGGCCGGGTGTTCTCGAGAATGATCGGCAACCCGACCTTCATGAAGCAGGCCACCAAGTACGGTCTACCTCGCACGACCCTGATGAGGTTCACCCTCAAGCTGATGGCCAACCTGACCGACCCGCGCGACGGCGACCTGTCCGACAAGGTCATCAACGCACTGGCCCGCGTGGCTCCGGCCGCGTAGGACCGCGCACCACCAGACTCTCGAGCAAGAACCGGACCGAGGCCCCGCACCACGGGGTGAGGAGACAAGGAGGACCAGCGTGAGCCTCTACACCCCCGTGCTCGCCCTGTTGATCCTGGCCGGCGGCTTCGCCGTGTTCTCGGTCGCGATCAGCAGCCTGACCGGCCCGAAGCGCTACAACCGGGCCAAGCTGGACTCCTACGAGTGCGGCATCGAGCCGACCCCCCAGGCGCTGGGCGGCGGCAGGTTCCCGGTGAAGTACTACATCACCGCGATGATGTTCATCGTCTTCGACATCGAGATCATCTTCCTGATCCCGTGGGCCGTGTACTTCGACGAGATGAGGCTGTTCGGCCTGGTCGAGATGGCGCTGTTCATCCTGACGGTGTTCGTCGCCTTCGCCTACGTGTGGAGACGAGGCGGTCTCGAGTGGGAGTGACCATCACGACAACAGCCTGGGGGACCTGATGGGCCTGGAAGAGAAGCTGCCGAGTGGCGTCCTGCTGACCACCGTCGAGGGAGTGGCCGGCTACATGCGCAAGGCGTCGTTCTGGCCGGCGACGTTCGGGCTGGCCTGCTGCGCCATCGAGATGATGACCTCCGGCGGCCCCCGCTACGACCTCGCGCGCTTCGGCATGGAGGTGTTCCGCGCCTCGCCGCGGCAGGCCGACCTGATGATCGTCGCGGGCCGGGTCAGCCAGAAGATGGCCCCGGTGCTGCGCCAGATCTACGACCAGATGGCCGAGCCGAAGTACGTCCTGGCGATGGGTGTCTGCGCCAGCTCGGGCGGGATGTTCAACAACTACGCGATCCTGCAGGGCGTCGACCATGTCGTGCCCGTGGACATGTACCTCCCCGGCTGCCCGCCCCGCCCGGAGATGCTCATCGACGCCATCCTCAAGCTGCACAAGCAGGTCCAGTCGACCAAGCTCGGCGTCAACCGTCTGAACCAGATCGAGGAGCAGGAGACGGTCGCCCTGAACGCGCTGCCGACCTCCCAGATGAAGGGTCTGCTGAGGTGAGCGACACGGGCGACATGAAGCCGGAGGACTTCCCGGAGGTGACCCCCGGCACCGAGCCGGACGCCACCGACCCGGCGACCGACATCGCGGGCGGCAACCGGCTGCCGGCCGACCCCGAGCAGCTCGAGCCGGAGGTCGTCGGCGTCCGGCACGGCATGTTCGGCGTCCGCGGCACCGGCGACACGTCCGGGTACGGCGGCCTGGTCCGCCCGGTCGTGATGCCCAGCGGCACGCCTCGTCCGTACGGCGGCTGGTTCGACGACCTGGCCGACGCCCTGACGAGCGCGTGCGAGCAGGCAGGTGTGCCCACCGGTCCCGGCGGCGCCGTCGAGAAGGTCGTCGTGCACCGCGGGGAGCTGACCCTCTTCGTGCGCCGCAAGGACCTGCTCCAGGTCGCGCGGCTGCTCCGCGACGACGCCCGGCTGCGCTTCGAGATGTGCCTCGGGGTCTCCGGCGTGCACTACCCCGACGACGCCGGCCGCGAGCTGCACGCCGTCTACCACCTGCTGTCGATGACCCACAACCGGCGGGTCCGCCTCGAGGTCACCTGCCCCGACGCCGACCCGCACATCCCGTCCGTGGTCGAGGTGTACCCGACCAACGACTGGCACGAGCGCGAGACCTACGACTTCTTCGGAGTCGTCTTCGACGGTCATCCCGCCCTCACGCGCATCGAGATGCCCGACGACTGGCCGGGCCACCCGCAGCGCAAGGACTACCCCCTCGGTGGCATCCCGGTGGAGTACAAGGGCGCCACCATCCCACCGCCCGACACGCGGAGGTCCTACAACTGATGACCCAGACACATGACCAGGCACACGACCCCTACGCCCCCGAGTCCGACACGTCTGCCGGCCGGGTCTTCACCGTCACCGGGCAGGACTGGGACTCGGTCGTCCAGGGCATCAGCGACTACGCAGGAGACGGGGACTCGAACGAGGACCACGTGGTGGTCAACATGGGCCCCCAGCACCCGTCCACCCACGGGGTGCTCCGGCTGATCCTGGAGATCGAGGGCGAGACGGTCACCGAGGCCCGCTGCGGCATCGGCTACCTGCACACCGGCATCGAGAAGAACATGGAGTTCCGCAACTGGGTGCAGGGCGTCACGTTCTGCACCCGCATGGACTACCTGTCGCCGTTCTTCAACGAGGCGACCTACTCCCTGGGCGTGGAACGGCTGCTGGACATCGAGGACGACATCCCCGAGAAGGCAGAGGTGATGCGGGTGCTCCTGATGGAGCTGAACCGCATCTCCAGCCACCTGGTCTGCATCGCCACCGGCGGCATGGAGATCGGTGCGCTGACGGTGATGACCATCGGGTTCCGCGAGCGGGAGATGGTGCTCGACCTGTTCGAGCTGATCACCGGCCTGCGGATGAACCACGCGTTCATCCGCCCCGGTGGCGTCGCCCAGGACATGCCCCCCGGGGCCCTGGACCAGATCCGCGACTTCATTGCGCTGATGAGGAAGCGGCTGCCGGAGTACGCCGCGCTGTGCAACGCCAACCCGATCTTCAAGGGCCGCCTGGAGAAGGTCGGCCACCTCGACCTGGCCGGCTGCCTGGCGCTGGGCATCACCGGGCCGGTGCTGCGCTCGACCGGCTTCGGGTGGGACCTGCGCAAGACCCAGCCCTACTGCGGCTACCAGGACTACGACTTCGAGGTCCAGACCTGGGACACCAGCGACGCCTACGGCCGGTTCCGGATCCGGCTCAACGAGATGTGGGAGTCCCTGAGGATCGTCGAGCAGGCGGCCGAGCGGCTCGCCGGCCTCGAGGGTGCCCCGGTGATGGTCGCGGACAAGAAGATCGCCTGGCCCAGCCAGCTCGCGGTCGGCAGCGACGGGATGGGCAACAGCCTGGACCACATCCGGCACATCATGGGCGAGTCGATGGAGGCCCTGATCCACCACTTCAAGCTGGTCACGGAGGGCTTCCGGGTGCCCCCCGGCCAGGCCTACGTCCCGATCGAGTCCCCACGCGGCGAGCTCGGCGCCCACGTGGTGTCCGACGGCGGGACCCGGCCGTTCCGGGTGCACTTCCGCGACCCCTCGTTCACGAACCTGCAGGCGACCTCGGTGATGAGCGAGGGCGGCATGATCGCCGACGTCATCGTCGCCATCGCCTCGATCGACCCGGTGATGGGGGGCGTGGACAGGTGAGCGAGCTGCGCTCGCACGGCTCCGACCAGCTCGGGCTGGACGCCGAGACGATGACGGAGCTGGTGGCCATCACCCGGCGCTACCCCGAGGCCCGCTCGGCGCTCCTGCCGATGCTGCACCTCGTCCAGAGCGTCGAGGGCCGGGTCACCTCCCGCGGCATCGAGGCGTGCGCGGACATCCTGGGCATCTCCGCTGCAGAGGTCTCCGGGGTGGCGACGTTCTACACGATGTTCAAGCGGCGTCCGGTCGGGGACTACCACGTCGGGGTCTGCACCAACACCCTGTGTGCCGTGATGGGCGGCGACGCCATCTTCGAGAGGCTCAAGGACCACCTCGACGTCGGCAACGACGAGACCACCCCCCGTGACGGAGCCGGCAAGTCCATAACTCTGGAGCACATCGAGTGCAACGCGGCCTGCGACTATGCCCCGGTGATGACCGTCAACTGGGAGCTGATGGACAACCAGACCCCCGAGTCCGCGACCCGGCTGGTCGACGACCTGCGGGCGGGGGTCGAGGTGACCTCCACCCGAGGCCCGCGGATCTGCACCTGGCGGGAGGCCGAGCGGGTGCTGGCCGGGTTCCCCGACGACCGCGCCGACGAGGGTCCGGCAGCCGGTCAGGCGTCGCTGCTGGGGCTGCGGATCGCCCGGGCGAACGGCTGGACCGCGCCGAGCACCGGTCGTGAGGGTGACCCCGGCTCCCCGGCGGACACGACGGAGGGTGCGGCCGAGGAGTCCGACGCCTCCGACGACGAGTCCGCGACCCGCGTGGACGAGGCGGGCTCCGGCACGCACGGCGGCAAGGACGAGGTGGACGAGTGAGCGACCCGAGACACTCCGACGAGCTGAGCGAGCAGAGCATCAGTCCCCTGACGCCGGTGCTGACGGCGGCCTGGGACAGCGACCGCCCGTGGACGCTGGAGTCCTACGAGGCGACAGGTGGCTACAGCGCGCTGGACACCGCCTTCGCGATGGCCCAGGACGACATGGTCGCCCTCGTCAAGGACTCCGGTCTGCGGGGTCGCGGCGGCGCAGGCTTCCCGACGGGCATGAAGTGGGGCTTCATCCCGCAGGGGGACGGCAAGCCGCACTACCTCGTCGTCAACGCGGACGAGTCCGAGCCGGGGACCTGCAAGGACGTCCCGCTGATGATGGCGACGCCGCACACGCTCATCGAGGGCGCGATCCTCACCTGCTTCGCGATCCGCGCCAACCATGCGTTCATCTACGTCCGGGGCGAGGTGCTGCACGTCGTACGCCGGCTGCAGCGGGCCGTGCAGGAGGCCTACCTCGCCGGGCACCTGGGGGAGGACATCCACGGCTCCGGGTTCGACCTGCAGGTGACCGTGCACGCGGGTGCGGGCGCCTACATCTGCGGTGAGGAGACCGCACTGCTGGACTCGCTGGAGGGTCGCCGCGGACAGCCCCGGCTGCGTCCGCCGTTCCCTGCGGTCGCCGGCCTGTACGCCGCCCCGACCGTGATCAACAACGTGGAGTCCATCGCGTCGGTGCCGTGCATCGTCCGCAACGGCGCCGAGTGGTTCAGCTCGATGGGCACCGAGAGGAGCAAGGGGATGACGCTCTACTCGCTGTCCGGGCACGTGCGGAACCCGGGGCAGTTCGAGGCACCGCTGGGCATCACGCTGCGCGAGCTCCTCGACCTCGCCGGCGGGGTCCGGGAGGGCCACGAGCTGAAGTTCTGGACGCCGGGCGGCTCCTCGACGCCGATCCTGACCGCCGAGCACCTCGACGTGCCGCTGGACTACGAGGGCGTCACCGCGGCGGGGTCGATGCTGGGCACCAAGGCCCTGCAGATCTTCGACGACACCACCTGTGTCGTGCGCGCCGTGCTCCGGTGGACCGAGTTCTACAAGCACGAGTCCTGCGGCAAGTGCACGCCGTGCCGCGAGGGCACCTGGTGGCTGGTGCAGACCCTGGCCAGGCTCGAGCAGGGCAACGGGTCCGAGGCCGACCTCGAGGCCCTCCTGGACCAGTGCGACAACATCCTGGGACGCTCCTTCTGCGCCCTCGCCGACGGGGCGGTCTCCCCGATCACCTCCTCGATCCAGTACTTCCGCCAGGAGTACGTCGACCACTTCGCCCACGGCGGCTGCTGGTTCGACCCGGCCGCCGCCACCCTGTTCGCCCCCGTCGCAGCCGGAGCAGTGACATGACCGTGGACCAGACGTCACCGGAGAAGACCGACCTCGTCACCCTGACGATCGACGAGGTCGAGGTCAGCGTCCCCAAGGGCACGCTGGTGATCCGCGCCGCCGAGCAGGTCGGCGTCTCGATCCCGCGGTTCTGCGACCACCCGCTCCTGGCGCCGGTCGGAGCCTGCCGCCAGTGCCTGGTCGAGGTCGCGCTGCCCGACCGCGACGGCAACGTGAAGCCGATGATGGGCCCTCCCGGACGGATCAAGCCGCAGGCCTCCTGCACGCTGGTGGCCTCCGAGGGGATGGTCGTCAAGACCCAGGCGACCTCCGCGGTCGCCGACAAGGCCCAGCAGGGCAACATGGAGTTCCTGCTGGTCAACCACCCGCTCGACTGCCCGGTCTGCGACAAGGGTGGGGAGTGCCCGCTGCAGAACCAGGCGATGTCGAACGGCCGGGGCGACAGCCGGTTCTTCGAGAGCGGAGGGGCCAAGCGGACCTTCCCCAAGCCGATCGCCATCTCCGCCCAGGTGCTCCTGGACCGGGAGCGCTGCGTGCTGTGCGCGCGCTGCACCCGGTTCTCCGAGCAGATCGCCGGTGACCCGTTCATCGCGCTGATCGAGCGTGGCGCCCTGCAGCAGGTCGGCATCTACGAGCGTGAGCCGTTCGAGTCCTACTTCTCGGGCAACACCATCCAGATCTGCCCGGTGGGTGCGCTGACCTCGGCGTCGTACCGCTTCCGCTCCCGGCCCTTCGACCTCGTCTCGACCGCCACGGTCTGCGAGCACTGCGCCTCGGGTTGCGCGCTGCGCACCGACCACCGCCGCGGCCGGGTCACCCGCCGACTCGCGGGCAACGACCCCGAGGTCAACGAGGAGTGGAACTGCGACAAGGGCCGGTTCGCGTTCCTCTACGCCCGGCAGCAGGACCGGCTGACCACCCCGCTGGTCAAGGACAGCGAGACCGGGAAGCACCGCCCGGCCTCGTGGCCGGAGGCCTTCGCGGTCGCGGCCCGCGGGCTCGCCGGCGAGGGCCGGGTCGGGGTGCTGACCGGCGGCCGGCTGACCGGTGAGGACGCCTACGCCTACAGCAAGTTCGCCCGGGTGGCCCTCGGCACCAACGACATCGACTTCCGGGCCCGCCCGCACTCGGCCGAGGAGGCCGACTTCCTCGCCGCACACGTGGTGGGCAGGTCGCTCGAGGTCACCTACGCCGACCTGGAGAGGGCCGGCGTCGTGGTCCTGGCCGGTTTCGAGCCCGAGGACGAGTCCCCGATCGTCTTCCTGCGGCTGCGCAAGGCCGCCGCACGACGGGACCCGGGTCCTCTCGGTCGCGCCGTTCACCTCGCGCGGGCTGCAGAAGATGTCCGGCACCCTGATCCGGACCGCCCCCGGCGACGAGCCGTCGGCCCTGCACGCGCTCGCCGACGACGGCGACGTGGCCCTGGACTCCGGCGGGGTGATCCTGGTCGGGGAGCGGCTCTCTACCGTCCCGGGCGCGCTGACCGCGGCCCTGGACCTGGCCAGGAGCACGGGCGCCAAGCTGGCCTGGGTGCCCCGGCGGGCCGGGG
Source organism: uncultured Actinomycetota bacterium (assembly GCA_963837995.1). GTDB lineage: Bacteria > Actinomycetota > Actinomycetes > Propionibacteriales > Nocardioidaceae > Nocardioides_B. The sequence continues at coordinate 494,099 of CAWIPS010000008.1, read as the reverse complement.
AGCGGGCCGCGCTGGAGACCGGCTGCCTGCCCCACCTGCTGCCCGGCGGACGTCCGGTGACCGACGCAGCCGCCCGCGTGGACCTCGGCACCGTGTGGGGGAGCACCGTCCCGACGCGGGCCGGCCGGGACGCGGACGCGATCCTCGCGGCCGCGGCCGGCGGTGAGGCCCTGGTGGTCGCCGGGGTCGACCCGGTGGACCTGCCCGACCGGCCGATGGCGCTCGCCGCCCTCCGCAACGCGCGGTTCCTGGTGAGCATCGAGGTCCGCGCCAGTGTCGTCTCCGAGCACGCCGACGTGGTCTTCCCGGTCGCGCCGGTGGCCGAGAAGTCCGGCATGTTCGTGAACTGGGAGGGCCGGGTCCGGATGTTCGGCAAGGTGCTGCGCGAGTCCCACGCCCTGCCCGACCTGCGGGTGCTGGCCGGGATCGCGGAGGAGATGGGCGTGGACCTGGGCTTCAAGACCGTCGAGCAGGCCCGCACCGAGATGTCGGAGCTGGGTGCCTGGGACGGCGACCGGGCCCCGATGCCCCCCTTCGACCCCGCCGTGTCAGGCGCCGACGTCGCCCCGGCGCGAGCCCCGGACAACGCGGCGAGGGTCTCCACCTGGAAGATGCTCATCGACGACGGACGGATGCTCGACGGCGAGGACGCCCTCAAGGCGACCGGTCGTACGCCGGTGGCGCTGGTGTCGCCGGGCACGCTCTCGGCGCTCGGGCTCACGCCGGGTGAGCACCTCACCCTGCTCGGCGACACCGGCGCGACCACCCTTCCGGTGGGCGTGGCCGACCTGTCCGACGGGGTGGTGTGGGCGCCGACCAGCTCGGTGGCCTCACGATGGACGCCCGCGGCCGGCTCGGTCGTGCGGCTGCAGGCGGCGGACGGAGGACGGGCATGACCGGCAACCTCGGGACGGTGCTCGCGGTCGACGACCTCTCGGCCTTCGGGCACGACGCCTGGTGGGTGGTCATCATCAAGGCCGTGCTCATCTTCGTGGTGCTGGTGCTGCTGACGCTGTTCAACATCTGGGCGGAGCGCCGGGTGGTGGCCCGCATGCAGCACCGCATCGGCCCGAACGTCAACGGCCCCTTCGGGCTGCTGCAGTCCCTGGCCGACGGTGTCAAGCTGGCGCTGAAGGAGGACATCATCCCCACCGCCGCGGACAAGGTGGTGTTCATCCTGGCCCCGGTGGTGTCCACGGTGCCGGCGTTCCTGGCCTTCGCCGTGATCCCGTTCGGACCCGACGTGAAGATCCCCTTCACCGACCGCACCACGCCCCTGCAGCTGACCGACATGCCGGTGGGGGTCCTGTTCGTGCTGGCGATCAGCTCGATCGGCATCTACGGCATCGTGCTCGGCGGCTGGTCGAGCGGGTCGACGTACTCCCTGCTCGGCGGGCTGCGCAGCTCGGCGCAGATGATCTCCTACGAGGTCGCGATGGGTCTCGCGCTGGTCGCGGTGTTCCTCTACGCCGGCTCGCTGTCCACCTCCGGCATCGTCGACGCACAGCAGCAGCTGTGGTTCGCGGTGAACCTGTTCCCCTCGTTCGTCATCTACATGATCGCGATGGTCGGGGAGACGAACCGGGCGCCGTTCGACCTCCCGGAGGCCGAGGGCGAGCTGGTCGGTGGGTTCCACACCGAGTACAGCTCGTTGAAGTTCGCGCTGTTCTTCCTCGCCGAGTACGTCAACATGGTCACCGTCGCCGCGCTGGCCACCACGTTGTTCCTCGGGGGCTGGCGGGCGCCGTGGCCGCTGTCCGCGATCAACGACGGCGTCCTCAACACCGGCTACTGGCCGTTCCTGTGGTTCCTCGCCAAGGTGATGATCTTCATCTTCGTGTTCATCTGGCTGCGCGGCACGCTGCCCCGGATGCGCTACGACCAGTTCATGAAGCTCGGCTGGAAGCTGTTGATCCCGGCCTCCCTGGTCTGGATCGTGCTGGTCGCCGCCATCCGGCTGGTCAGCATCGACGGAGGTCTCAACCGCACCTACCTGCTGGGCGCCTTCGCGGCGCTGGCAGTGGTGTGCGTGCTCATCTACCTCTTCAGCGACACCGAGGAGGAGCCGGAGTCGCAGCCCACTGCGGCAGGCCAGGCCGACGAGGACTTCGACGCCTTCGCCGGCGGCTATCCTGTGCCGCCGATGAGCTCAGCACAGGCAACCACGGCCCAGGGCCGCACCGACCGGGAAGCGTGACCAGATGCCCACACTCAAGGAACAGTTCTGGGACCCGGTCGCGGGTTTCGGGGTGACCTTCCGCACGATGTTCCGCAAGGTGGCCACCGAGCAGTACCCCTTCGAGAAGAAGCCGACCGCACCCCGGTTCCACGGCCGTCACCAGCTGAACCGCTGGCCGGACGGGCTGGAGAAGTGCATCGGGTGCGAGCTGTGCGCGTGGGCGTGTCCCGCGGACGCGATCTACGTCGAGGGCGCCTCGAACACCGAGGACCAGAGGTTCTCACCGGGGGAGCGCTACGGGCGCGTCTACCAGATCAACTACCTGCGCTGCATCCTGTGCGGGCTGTGCATCGAGGCGTGCCCGACACGTGCGCTGACGATGACCAACGAGTACGAGCTCGCGGACAACAACCGCGAGGACCTCATCTATGAGAAGTCCGACCTGCTCGCCCCGTTGCTGCCCGGCATGGAGCAGCCACCGCACGAGCTTCTGCTCGGCGACGACGAGGGCGACTACTACCGCGGGACGTTCAAGACCCGCGAGCGCTCCGCCGGGGCGGGTCGCACGGGAAGCGAGGACTGAGACACGATGGTCGCCTTCTGGATCCTGGCCCCTGTCATGGTGGCCTGCGCGCTGGGCATTCTGTTCGCCCGCCAGGCCGTGCACGCCGCGCTGCTGCTGGCCGTGGTGATGATCAGCCTGGCCATCCTGTACGCCGTGCAGAGCGCACCGTTCCTGTTCGTCGTGCAGATCATCGTCTACACCGGCGCGATCCTGATGCTGTTCCTGTTCGTGCTGATGCTCGTCGGGGTGGACGCGTCCGACTCGATCGTCGAGACCATCCGCGGCCAGCGGCTGATGGCGACGGTCGCGGGGCTGCTGTTCGGGCTGGTGCTGGTCCTGGGGGTCGGGCAGGTCTCGCTCGGTGCCGCGACCGGGCTGACCGTCGCGAACCAGCAGGGCAACGTGCCGGGGCTCGCGCAGCTGCTGTTCTCCCGCTACATCTTCGCCTTCGAGGCGACCAGCGCGCTGCTGATCACCGCCGCCATCGGTGCGATGGTCCTCGCGCACCGCGAGCGACTGACGCCCAAGCCCACCCAGGCGGCCATGGCGGCGCAGCGGATGCGCGACTACGCCGAGAGGGGCAGCCAGCTCGGGCCGCTGCCCGCACCCGGTGTCTTCGCCCGCCACAACGCCGTGGACACCCCGGCTCTGCTGCCGGACGGCACGCCTGCGGAGATCTCGGTCTCGCGGACGCTCACCGCCCGCGGCAACGTGCGCGTCGCTCCGGCCAGCGACGTCGACACGCTCACCGGGTCGATCGGCGACGGGACGTCGTACCGGCCGGTGACCGGCTCGGGGCCGCGCGGCGCCATCGACGGCGAGCAGGCGCCGCGCACCGACCGGGACGACGGGGCCGAGGAGGAGGGAAGATGAGCGGCTCACCGTTCCTGGTGCTCTCGGCGATCCTGTTCACGATCGGCAGCGTCGGGGTGCTGACCCGCCGCAACGCGATCGTCGCCTTCATGTGCGTCGAGCTGATGCTGAACGCCTCGAACCTCGCCCTGGTCACGTTCTCCCGCACGAACGGCAACCTGGACGGGCAGGTGGCCGCGTTCTTCGTGATGGTGGTCGCCGCCGCCGAGGTGGTCATCGGGCTGGCGATCATCATGACGATCTTCCGCACCCGCCGGTCGGCCTCGGTCGACGACGCGAGCCTGCTGAAGTACTAAGGAGCTACGACGTTGACGAACCTTGCCCTGGCGGAGTCGGTGCCTGTGGTGGACCCGTCCGCCACCAGCGGCGTGCTGTCCCTGCTGTGGGTGGTCATCGCGCTGCCCGCCCTGGGTGCCTGCGTCATCCTGCTGCTGGGCAACCGTCGGACGTCGTCGTTCGCCCACCTTCTCGGCTGCGCCACGGTGGTCGTCTCCTTCCTGCTCAGCCTGGCCTTGTTCGTCGCCCTGCTGGGACGCTCCGAGGGGGACCGGCAGGTCGGCCAGACCGTCTACACCTGGGTCGAGGCCGGCAGCTTCAAGGCCGAGTTCGGGCTGCTCTACGACCCGCTGTCGGCCCTGTTCCTGCTGCTGATCACGGGGGTCGGCTCGCTGATCCACATCTACTCCGTCGGCTACATGGAGCACGACGCGCGCCGGGCCCGGTTCTTCGCCTACCTCAACCTGTTCGTCGCCGCGATGCTGACCCTGGTGCTGGCCGACAACTACCTGCTGATGTTCCTCGGCTGGGAGGGCGTCGGGCTCGCGTCGTACCTCCTGATCGGGTTCTGGCAGCACAAGCCGTCCGCTGCGGTCGCCGCCAAGAAGGCGTTCATCGTCAACCGGGTCGGGGACATCGGGATGGCGCTCGGCACGATGCTGGTGTTCACCACCTTCGGGACGGTCGCGTTCTCGGGGGTCTCCGCGGCGGCGAGCCAGGCCTCGCACACCACGATGACCGTGCTGGGACTGCTGTTCCTGCTGGCCGCCTGCGGCAAGTCGGCCCAGGTGCCGCTGCAGTCCTGGCTGCTGGACGCGATGGAGGGCCCGACCCCCGTCTCCGCGCTGATCCACGCGGCGACGATGGTGACCGCCGGGGTCTACCTGGTGGTCCGCTCCAACTTCGTCTACGACTACACCGAGGCGGCCCAGACCGCGGTCGTGGTCGTCGGCGCGGTGACACTGCTGTGGGGTGCGGTCATCGGCTGCGCGAAGGACGACATCAAGAAGGCGCTGGCCGGCTCCACGATGAGCCAGATCGGCTACATGATGCTCGCTGCGGGCCTGGGCCCGGCCGGCTACGCGCTGGCGATCTTCCACCTGCTGACGCACGGGTTCTTCAAGGCCAACATGTTCCTGGGCGCCGGGTCGGTGATGCACGCGATGGACGACGACGTGGACATGCGTCACTACGGCGCGCTGGCGCGAGCCATCCCGGTGACCTTCGCGACCTTCGCGTTCGGCTACCTCGCGATCATCGGGATCCCGCCGTTCGCGGGCTTCTGGTCCAAGGACAGGATCATCGAGGCTGCGTTCGGCGACAACCTGATCGTCGGCCTGGCGGCGCTGGTCGGCGCCGGGATCACCGCGTTCTACATGACCCGGGTGATGGCGATGACCTACTTCGGTGAGAAGCGCTGGGCCGAGGGGCTGCACCCGCACGAGTCGCCGAAGGTGATGACCGTGCCGCTGATCGTGCTCGCCGTGCTGTCCGCGTTCGGAGGGCTGCTGGCCTATGGCGGCTGGGTCGTCGACTGGCTCACCCCGGTGGTCGGCACGGAGGCCGAGGTGAGCCTCGGCGTCCCGACCGTCGTGCTCACCGTCGTCACGCTGCTGGTGGTGGTCGCGGGCATCGGCATCGCCTGGACGACGGTCGGGCGGAACGAGGTCCCGCGGACGGCACCGACCCGGGTGTCCCTGATGACCAGGGCGGCGCGTGCCGACCTCTACGGCGACGCGATCAACGAAGGACTGCTGATGCGACCCGGTGACCAGTTCGTGACCGGTCTGGTCACCTTCGACGACACCACGCTGGACCGCTTCGTCACCGGCACCGGGGGCGCCTTCGGAGCGATGTCGTCGACGTTCCGGCGGATGCAGACGGGGTTCGTCCGGTCCTACGCCCTCTCGGTTCTGCTCGGCGCGCTGGTCGTCGTGGTGGCGATGCTGGCGGTGCAGCTGTGAGCGGCTTCCCCTGGCTCACCACGGCCCTGCTCCTGCCCCTGGTCGGGGCCGTCGTGGTGGCGGTGCTTCCCCAGCCGGTCCGGGACGCCGACGGCCGGCGTCCCCGCTCGGCGCTGCCCAAGCAGGTGGCGCTCGCCTTCTCGCTGGTGACACTCGCGGTCGTCGCCTACGTCGGCGTGGCCTTCGACGTGGGGGGTGCGCGCTACCAGTTCACCGAGACCCATGACTGGATCCGGGTCTTCGGCGCGCACTATGCGCTGGGTGTCGACGGGATCGGCCTGACCCTGGTGCTGATGACCGCGATCCTGTCCCCGGTGGTCATCCTGGCGTCCTGGAACGACGGCGACGACGGCCGCTGGGGCGCGAACGCGTTCTTCGCCTGGATGCTCGCGCTCGAGGCCCTGTCCATCTGCGTGTTCTCCGCCACCGACGTGTTCTTGTTCTACGTCGTGTTCGAGGCGACGCTGATCCCGATCTACTTCCTGATCGGCGGCTTCGGCGGCGCCAAGCGGTCGGCCGCCGCCGTCAAGTTCCTGATCTACAACCTGTTCGGCGGACTGCTGATGCTGGCCTCGGTGGTCGGGCTGTACGTCGTCTCCGCGAGGTCCTCGACCGGGCCGACGTACCTCCTCTCGGAGCTGAGCAAGGTGCCGATCGACCAGAACGTCGGACGGTGGCTGTTCGTCGGGTTCTTCGTGGCGTTCGCGATCAAGGCGCCGATGGTGCCGGTGCACACCTGGCTGCCGGACGCCGCCGAGGAGGGCAGTGCCGGCACGTCGGTGATGCTGGTGAGCGTGCTGGACAAGATCGGCACCTTCGGGATGATCCGGTTCTGCCTGCAGCTGTTCCCCGAGGCATCGCGGTGGGCGACCCCGGTGGTGCTCGCGCTCGCGGTGATCAGCGTGCTGTGGGGCGCGATCGCGGCGATCGGGCAGAACAGCATGCCGCGGCTGATCGCCTACACGTCGGTGTCGCACTTCGGGTTCATCGTGCTGGGCATCTTCGTGCTCAACAGCTACGGCCAGTCGGGGTCGACCCTCTACATGTTCAACCACGGCATGTCGACGGCTGCGCTGTTCCTGGTGGCCGGGTTCCTGATCCGGCGCCGTGGGTCGGACCTGATCAGTGACTACGGCGGCGTCGAGAAGGTCGCGCCGGTGCTGGCCGGGACGTTCCTCCTCGCCGGCCTCTCGTCCCTCTCGCTGCCGGGGCTGTCCCCGTTCGTCTCGGAGTTCCTGGTGCTGCTGGGCGCGTTCGCGCACTCCTGGTGGTGGGGGGTGGCGGCCGTCCTCGGGATCGTGCTCGCCGCGCTCTACATCCTGCTGATGTACCAACGCACGATGACCGGGCCCACGGTGCCCGCGGTCGCGGGCTTCAAGGACCTGAACGCCCGCGAGGTCGTCGCCCTGGCGCCGCTGCTGGTGCTGATCGTGGTGCTCGGCTTCTTCCCCCGGCCGTTGACGTCCCTGATCAACCCGGCCGTCGCCGACACGCTCCAGCAGATCGGCGCGAAGGACCCGGCGCCCGCCGTACCCGCACAGGCCGCGTCAGCCGAGGAGACTCCGTGAACCTGGCAGCCGACTTCGTCAAGCCCGACGTCCCGTACGGCCTCATCTCGCCGTTGCTGATCATCTTCGGTGTCGCGATCCTCGGGGTGCTCGTCGAGGCGTTCGTGGCGCGCCGCTCGCGCTACCTCGTGCAGACCGTGCTCGCGGTCCTCGGGGTCGGCGGCGCCCTGGTGGCCACCATCCTGGTCGCCGCCGGGCTCGCGCCGAGGGGCGTGTCGGGCCGCGGCCGGGTCGTGGTCGGCGGAGCCATCACGGTCGACGGCCCGTCGGTGTTCATCTGGGGCACCATCCTGGCGCTGTCGCTGGTCAGCGTGCTGCTGTTCGCCGAACGCACCCTGGAGGGCGGGGTCACCGCGTTCGCCGGGCAGGCGGCGGCTCTGCCCGGGACGTCCGCCGAGCGGGACGCGTCCACCCAGGGGCTCGAGCACACCGAGGTCTTCCCGCTGATGCTGTTCTCGATCGGCGGCATGCTGCTGTTCCCGGCGGCCAACGACCTGGTCACCCTGTTCGTGGCTCTCGAGGTCCTGTCGCTGCCGTTGTACCTCCTGTGCGGCCTGGCCCGGCGCCGGCGGCTGCTGAGCCAGGAGGCGGCCCTGAAGTACTTCATGCTCGGTGCGTTCAGCTCCGGCTTCTTCGTCTACGGCATCGCGCTCACCTACGGGTTCGCGGGGTCCATGAACTTCGCGGACATCTCCGAGGCGGTCTCCGGCCGCATCGGGGGGCAGGCGCTGCTGCTCGCCGGGATCGGGCTGATGGCCGTCGGGATGCTGTTCAAGGTCGGCGCCGCGCCGTTCCACGCCTGGACGCCGGACGTCTACCAGGGTGCGCCCACGTCGGTGACGGCCTTCATGGCGGCCTGCACGAAGGTCGCCGCCTTCGGTGCGATGCTGCGGCTGTTCTACGTCGCGTTCGGCGCCGCACGCTGGGACTGGACGTGGATGATCGGCATCGTCGCGGTGCTGACCATGCTGGTCGGCTGCATCCTGGCCATCACCCAGACGGACGTGAAGCGGATGCTGGCCTACTCCTCGATCTCGCACGCCGGGTTCATCCTGGTCGGCTTCGTGGGGCTGCACTCGGTCACCGGCTTCGGCGGCTCCGAGCTGTCCTCGGTGCAGGCGGTGCTCTTCTACCTGGTGACCTACGGCTTCATGACCCTCGGCGCGTTCGCGGTCGTGACCGTCGTACGCGACGCAGGAGGGGAGGCGACCAGCCTGTCGAGGTGGGCGGGTCTGGGCAAGGAGTCCCCGGTCGTCGCTGGTGTGTTCGCGTTCTTCCTGCTCAGCATGGCGGGCATCCCGCTGACGTCCGGGTTCGCCGGCAAGTGGGCAGTGTTCACGTCCGCGGTCTCGGGTGGAGCCTGGCCGCTGGTCGTGGTCGCGGTGGTGCTGTCGGCGGTGGCGGCGTTCTTCTACGCGCGCGTCATCGTGGTGATGTTCTTCTCCGAGCCGGTGGGCGAGGGGCCCGTCGTGATGAACCCGAGCATCCTGACGACGATCGTGATCGCCGTCGGGCTCGCCGTGACCGTCGTCCTGGGTGTGTTCCCCGGGCCCGTCCTCGACTTGGCGGCGACCGCGGGTCAGTTCGTCCGGTGACCCCGTCCAGAGGATGAGCAGCATGACCATGACCGGGCCCGCCACCGGGCCCCCGCCCGAGGCCAACTCGTCGTTCGCCCTGCCCGTCCTCGACGACGCGCTCGACGCGCGCCTGCGTGCCCAGCTCACCCTGGTCGAGGAGCGGCTGGAGCGCGAGGTCAGGAGTGTGGCACCGTTCGTGACCGAGGCCGCCCGGCACCTCCTCCATGCAGGCGGCAAGCGGTTCCGTCCTGCGCTGGTGCTGCTGGCGGCCGAGGCGGGGAACTCCTCCCTCCCGGGCGTGATCACGTCCGCGTGCGTCGTCGAGCTGACCCACCTGGCCTCGCTCTACCACGACGACGTGATGGACGAGGCCGACCTCCGGCGAGGTGCTGAGTCGGCAAACGCCCGGTGGGACAACCACGTCGCGATCCTCACCGGCGACTTCTTGTTCTCGAAGTCCTCGGAGCTGACCGCGACCCTCGGCGCCGACGCGGTGCGGATCCAGGCGGAGACGTTCACGAAGCTCGTCGAGGGGCAGATCCTCGAGACGGTCCGGCCGCAGTCGGACCCGCTCGCCCACTACCTGCGGGTGGTGCAGGGCAAGACGGGGTCGCTGATCGCGACGTCGGCACGCTACGGCGCCCGGTTCTCGGGCTGCTCGCGCGAGGTGGAGGAGGCGCTCACGGCGTACGGCGAACGCGTCGGGATGGCCTTCCAGCTCTCCGACGACATCCTGGACGTGGGATCGGACTCCGCGGAGTCGGGGAAGACGCCCGGGACCGACCTGCGTGAGGGCGTGCCGACCCTGCCGGTGCTGATGGCGCAGCGCTCCACGGACCCTGCCGACGCGCGGCTGCTGCAGCTCCTGGGCAGCGACCTCGACGACGATGCGCGGCTCGCGGAGGCGCTGGTGCTGCTGCGCGAGCATCCCGCGATGGACGAGGCCCGTCGCTACGTGCTCGACATCGCCACCGAGGCCCAGGAACTGTTGACGGTCCTGCCTGCGGGACCGGTCCGGGACGCGCTGGACGCGTTCGCGGTGCTGATCGCCACCCGCACCGCCTGAACCGTCCGGCGGTCGGGACGGGGTCATCTCTCGGGCGGGTCGTGGCCAGGCGATGCCCAGGGTTGGCCGCACCATCAGCGGAAGGCTCGTGACAGCTCACTTGCGGGCTCGATCGGACCCGGGCGCCAGCCCTGACGGCACCCGGATGTGGGGCGTTCGCGGTGACTGTCGTGGTGGTCGTGATCAAAGAAGTGTGCGCGGGCGTCCGGAGCGGCGGGGCACGCGCGCGCGTCTCGAGCACCGGGCGTGCCGCTGGCCCGACCACCAGTGGGGGTGTCGGGCAGCGGCGCCATGTTCAGGCGCAGACGGCTTCGGGTGAGCTGGGTGCTCAGGTGTTCGGCGGGCTCGCGGTCATCGTCAGTGGTCAGGGCTCGGCGGTCAGCGGGGCTGTCGTCACCGGGCTGCGGTCCGCGGGCTGCCGGTCAGCGGGCTGCCGGTCAGCGGGCTGCCGGTCAGCGGGCTGTCGGTCCGCGGTGTGAGCCCGGGTGCTCGCTCACGTCCGGTCGGGTCGTGCGCCGGGTCGGGTGAGGTAGACGTGTCCGTGGGGGCTGGTCCACTCGTAGCTGCTGTAGCGGTCATAGCCGTTGTCGGGGAGGCGTCGGTAGGCCCAGACCCGTCGGGTTTTCAACCCGTGGTGCCGTCGACACAGGCTGGCGAGGTTCGCCAGGCTGGTCTGGCCTGGTGGTCCACCTTGGTCCATGGGCTGGTAGGGGGTGATGTGGTCCTGGTCGCAGGAGCGGGCGTCGGTGGTGCAGCCGGGGAACACACACGTCTGGTCGCGGAGGATGACGGTCTCGCGCATCCAGCCGGGTGGGTCGTGCGGGTCTAGAGCGTCCGCGCGGGTCATCTCCAGGACGGGGCGGATGGTCACATGGTCGGTGCGCCGCAGCCAGTCGCGGAGCAGCGTGAGGGTGACCGCGTTCAGCTTCTCCACCCGCGCCGCACCGCCGGCAGAAGCCCCGGCACCCGCACCAGCACCGGTGTCGGGGTCGGGGTCGGCATCGACATGGGCATCGGCGTCGCCGTCGCGGTCGGCATAGGCGTCGGCACGGTTGCCGTGGACGTCGGTGTGGATGGCGGCGAGGTCGGCGGCGGTGATGTGCAGGTAGAGGGTGGCGCCGGTGGCGTGCAGCCGGCCACCCATCCCACCCCGCACCCCTCGCACTGCCGACTCGGCCAGCCCCGCCGACCCCGTCGATCCGGTCGACTGCGCTGAACCGGTCGACCCGGTTGGAGCGGTCGACCCGGTGCAGGTGCCGGTGGCCGCGCCGGTGGTGGTGGTGTCGAGCGTGGTCTCGGTGTGGGCTGGAGTGTCGGTGCTGAAGATGGTGAGGGTGTGTTGGGGGTCGGCGAGCATGCCGAGGGCGTGGGCGCGGCGGATGTCGAGCGTGTCGGTGTCACCGAGGTGGCCCATGGCGGTGGCCATCGCGGAGATCTGTTGGTCCAGGTCGAGGGCGTCCAGGAGGTCCAGGCGGGCGATCAGGTCGGCGGTGGCACCGGTGTCGGTGGAGGCGGAGTAGGCGAAGGACACGTGTCGGCCGGCGAGGGCGGCCTCTTCGCGGCCCTCGGCGATCTCCGGGTCGCACCGGTTCAACGCCATCGTCACGATCGGGCCCAGGTTCGCCGGGATGTGGTTGCGGACCCCGGTGACGGCCAGGTGCCGGTCCACGAACTCGACCGCCGCCACTGAGAGCAGGTGGGTCTCGCGGGCCACCCGGCGGGCCTTCCAGGCCTGCAGCCGGCCGTCCTGGACCAACCCCCACAGGCGGGGGAGCCGGTAACACAGCTCCAGGGTCTCCCCGACCAACCCCAACGCGGCCCGGTAGGGGACGCCGAGGGCGGCACCCAGGGCAGCCACCCCGTCGGCGTGCACGCGGGGGCAGCCGGTCCCGGCGATCGGCACCCGGGTCGTAGGGCCGGCCTCGGCCGCAGTCAACGGCCGGTCGTTGGAGGCGACATAGGCGGCGTCCTCAGGGTCCAGGACCGGGAACAGGTCCACCAGCTGCACCACCCCCACCAACAGATCGCCGCCTCCGCCCGCATCACCCGCCCGCCGCTGCCCTACCAGCAGATCCAGCACGCCGCGCACATCCAGATCGCGCACATCCAGATCGCGCACATCGGCGACAGTGCCGACAGTGCCGTCGGGTGGGAGGAGCGTGGTGTCCGTCATAGAAGCAACTCTCCCAGCGACCACCGACACTGTGGCCTCGAAAACGGGCTCAGAAACCGTTATCCACAAAAGGATTCTCAGGTTTTACTTTCGCCGGGCTCAAGAGTCACTGGCACGTGGAAGCGAGGACCAACCACAACGGCGGTGACAGCGATGTCGGCGTGCGCCCCGCCGTACCGACCCAGCCGCCACCCTGGCCGACCCCCCGACCCCCGCCCCGAGAAGGCCTCGCCGAGCGCCCGCCTGTCGTCGCCGAGGACTGTCAGCGAGGAGCGTCAGCGGCCTGACGCTCCTCGACCAGACGGTCCTTGCTACGGATCAACCGCAGCAAGGTGACGAGCACCAGACCGCCCAGGATGTTGCCGGTCACGGTGTAGGCGAACCAGCCCAGCCAGTCGAGGTAGCCGAAGGGAGCGTCACCGGTCATGATGGCGCCGAAGATGATCAGCGAGTCCAGGATCGAGTGGAACATCTGCAACCCGGCCAGCAGGAAGGCGCCACCGACTGCGGCGGCGATCTTGCCGGGGACGGAGTCCGTGCCGTGCTGCATGCGGGTCATCAGCGTGATGGCCATCCCGCCGAGGATCGCGAGCGAGAACGTCTCAGGTGACAGGCCCGCCTGCACGTAGTGCGAGGCCGACTCGACGGTCTGGGCGTGCAGCTTGGGGAACCCGGTCATGATCAGGAGCATCAGCAGCCAACCGCCGACGAGGTTGGCAGCCAGGGTCCCGCTCCACAGCTTGAGCAGCTGCGCAACGCTGGCTCGCTTGGCTGCGACCGTCGTCACCGGCACCAGGAAGCCCTCGGTGAACAGCTCGCTGCGGCCGAGCAGCAGCGCGAGGAACCCGATCGAGAAGGCGAGCCCGGACAGCATCGGGCTGCCGGTCGCCTCGTAGACGGACAGGTAGGCGAGGACGCCCATCGCCACCTCGGTGCCACCGAAGAACCCGGTGACCAGCACCTCTCGCCACGACCGGTGCAACCGCTGGGTGCCCTCCTCGACCATCCGGCTGAAGGCGTCCTCGAGCTCGTCCTCGATCGGGCTGTCGTGCTCGCCGAGCTGTCGCTGGCTCGTCTCGGTCACGGCAGGGTGCCCCTAGGTCGAGTGGGTGGGAAGTCTCAGTGGTACCCCGACCCACGGGCAGTCATGCTCGGCCGGTCAGCTCGCTCGGCAGGGCGGTCAGCTGGGCACCGTCGACCTGCACGGCCGCTGCAGCCGCGCGCGTGGCGTCGACCAGGGCGTCGGAGAGGCTGCGGCCCTGGGTGACCCGGGCGGCGAGCACGCCCACGAAGGCGTCGCCGGCTCCCGTGGTGTCCACGACGTCCACCCGGTGCGCGGGCAGGTGCGAGCTGCCGTGTCCGTCGGCCAGAACTGATCCGTCACTGCCTGCCGTCACCACGACGGCAGCCGGCCCGCGAGCCCGGAGCTCGGTTGCCGCCCGGTGCAGTGCCGCGAGGTCCGGGAGCTCCGCACCCACGAGCTGCTCGGCCTCCGACCTGTTCACCACCAGGACCTGCAGCCGCGACAGCAGCTCGTCCGGTACGGCGGTCGCAGGCGCAAGGTTCACCACGACGGGAGTGCCGACCTCGGCAGCGAGCGCACAGGCCCGGGCAACCACCTCGACCGGCAGCTCGAGCTGCATCAGGAGCAGCGACGAACGCCCGATCACCTCCCGGAGCTCGTCCACGTCGCCTGGACCCAGGTCGTGGTTGGCCCCTGGTGAGACCACGATGGCGTTCTCACCGGCCCGGTTCACCAGCACGACCGCCAGACCGGTGCTGCGGCCGGGCGCCGTACGCAGGTGGGTGGTGTCCACGCCCGCGGCGGTCAGCGCGGCGCGGACCGTGGCGCCGTGCTCGTCGTCCCCGACGCTGCCGGCCATCGCCACCTGCACACCCGCCAAGGCCGCCGCGACGGCCTGGTTCGCGCCCTTGCCGCCGGGTCGCTGGACGGCGTCCGCGCCGAGCACCGTCTCTCCTCCGGCGGGCAGGCCGTCGAGACGGATGACCAGGTCGAGGTTCACCGAGCCCAGCACCAGGAGGCCGCCACGTCCCGTCCGCACTTCGACCCCCTTCGCGCCACGATGGACGACGTCACCCTAGTCGGGGCCGGTCAGACCTCCACCAGCTCCTGGCCGTCGAGCACCTGGCTCACGGGAGGTCGGGGTGAGTCTCCCAGCAGGGTCGCGGTGACGAAGTCGGCGGCCACGCGGTCGAACACCGAGCCGTGGCGGAGCATCGCGTGCTTGCCGCCCGAGACCCGCACGTAGCCCACCTCGGCGGACCTGCGCAGCTGCTGTGCGACCTGCTCGGACCGTTCGGGGCCGGCGACCCGGTCCTGGTCGCCGTGCACGACGAGGATCCGGCGACCCGGCGGCAGGGAGAGGGCGCCGTCGGACGGGTACACCCAGGGCGCCAGGGCCACCACGCTGCGGACGTCCTGCTGGCCCGCGGCCAGCAGTGCGGCCCGGCCGCCGAGGGAGTGACCGACCAGGCAGGTCGGCAACCCGGCGGCGTGGTCGGGGAACCTGTCGCGCAGCTGCCCGAGCGCCCAGGCGACGTCGTCGACCGGCGTGTGCGAGGTGTCCCATCCGCGGGTCGAGTTGAGCAGCCGGAACACGGCCAGCCGCCCCTGACCGGCGTGCGCGATGCGGCGGGCGATCGGAATCATCCGCAGCACGGACAGCTGCGTCGGGCTCACCGCCATCTGCTCGCGACGGCTGGCGCCGCCGTGCAGGACCAGCACCACTCCGGCGGGATGGTGCGGGACGCGGGTCGGCACCAGGCGCGCGCGGTTCGTCATGCCCCCATCGTCCCCAACCGGTACAAACCGATGCGTGGGGCCGGACCCGCTGCGCGAGGACTGGGACGCCGAGGGAGCTGGGCTTCCTGCGCGGGCACAGCCCCTGGACCGAACGATCCCGGCCGGCGCCGGACCTGGTGGTGCCCGACGTGCCAGCCGGGGCCCGGGCCCGGTCGCTAGGCCCTCAGCGGTTGGGCGCCGTCACCTGGTCACGGTCGACGCGATGGCCGTAGATCCACTCCATCGAACGCTCGGTGACGAACGCCCGGAACACCAGCCGCAGCATGGCGTCCCGGAACACCCGGGCGACCGGGCCGGCCGTCTTGGTCGAGCTGCTGCGGGCGCCGTACCGCACGATCCGCTCGACGCGCTCCCGTCGGCGCGACTCGTACGACGCCAGGCCGTCCTCCACCGACGCCGCACCACGCAGCGACCCGGCCAGGACCACCGCGTCCTCCAGGGCCATCGACCCACCCTGTCCCGACGAAGGCGCCGGAGCGTGGGCGGCGTCACCGATGACCACCATCGGGCCGCGGCGCCAGACCGGCAGTCGGGCGAGGTCGTAGGTGTTGTCGGCCGAGAGCTCGAGGCGCCCGCCTGCGATCAGCTCGACAGCTGGTCCACGGTCGCCGGTGAACAGGGCGGCGAGCGTCCGCTGCCACTGCTCGGGCGTGGTCGTGGCGCGTTCGGCCGCGGTGGTCTCCGGTCTGGGCGCGTTCACGAACCACACGACGTCGCGCTGCGCAGTCAGGTGGTAGCCGAAGAACGCGTGCCGGCCGAAGACGAACCGCCACTCGCCCGGCTCGGCGTCCACGGCGACCACGCCCGCCTCCGTGACGCCGCCGAAGTTGGTCAGACCGACGTACCTCCCACCCGGAGCCTCCGGGTCGATGACCCGCCGGACGGTCGAGTGGACGCCGTCGGCGCCGACGAGCAGGTCGGCCTCCGCGCGGCTCCCGTCCTGCAGGCTCACCCGGACGCGGCCGTCGGGGAGCACCGTGGCGTCGACGACCCGGCGGTCGTGGTGCACGGCGATGCCACGACGTTCCGCCTCCTCCGCGAGCCCACGCGCGAGCCGGGAGCGCTTCATGGTGAGGGCGACCGTGCCGTCGGGCAGCGGACGCCCCAGGGACACCGTGCCCAGCGTGCGACCGGTGCCGCTCACCATCACGTTGCGACGGCTCGCGAAGCCGAGGTCCTTCGCGATGCCGAGTGCATCGATCGCGTCCAGGGCGTCCAGCCCGTTCGGTGCCAGCGTGAAGTAGGATCCGACCTCTCCGTCGGAGCGGGGGTGCGCCTCGTAGACCTCGGCGGTGATGCCGACCCGGGCGAGCGCCATGGCGGTGGCCGGCCCCGCGATGCCTCCGCCCGCGATGATGGCTGTCGTCATGTTTAATGGCCTTCGTGTGATTCGAATACAAGGTATCTCGATTTTCGAGGGTTTATGAAGGGTAGAAGTGATGGCGACGACGCGTCAAGCCCTGATCTCCCGGCTGGGCGGCGCCATGCAGGCCTACCAGCGCAGCACGCAGACCTTCGACGACGAGGTCCGCCGGCACCTGGGCCTGAACCCGACGGACCTCCGCTGCCTGGACTGGCTGGTCGACGCACGCCGGTCGGCGCGTCAGCTCAGCGAGGCGACCGGTCTGTCCTCGGCCGCCACGACCACGCTCATCGACCGCCTGGAGCGCAAGGGGTTCGTGCGTCGCGTCCCGCATGACACCGACCGTCGGCAGGTGCTCGTGGAGATGACCGACGAGGGGCGGGAGCGGGTCGCCCGGTTCTACGGTCCGCTGGTCACCGAAGGGTCCGGCATGCTCGCTGCCTACAGCCAGGGCCAGCTCGAGGTGATGCTCGACTACCTGCTCGCCATCACCGAGCTGACCGACCGGCACCGCGAGGCGCTCCGCGAAGCATGGTCCTCACCGACGAACCTCCGGCGACGCTAGGGCAGGCCGGCCTCGACGAGGAGTACGGCGGCTGCGAGGTCCTCGGTCAACGGCCGGTCGGCCCGGTCCTCGCTGAGCACGGCTGCTGCTCCGTCGTACACCTGGCGCAGGGGGGTGTCGGGAAGCCGACCCGGGTCCATGCGCAGCGCCCGGACCGCAGCGAGCAGCTCGCACGCCGAGCACGACCGGCGCCAGCTCCACCATCTGCTCGCTGGCCCACACCGCCTGGGTCGAGAAGCTCGCGTGCTCCTCCAGGCCGAGCGAGACCACGGCGTGGCCGGTGGACACCGGCGAGGCCATGATGCGGGCTCGGGCGAGTGCGTCCTGGGCGAGGTACTCCAGGATCATCACCCCCGAGCTGCCCGCAGGGCCCGAGGCCAGGAAGGCCGGCAGCCCGGTCAGCGAGGGGTTGATCAGGGCCGAGAGCCGGGACGCGGACAAGGCGATGACCGGGTAGGTCGCCTGCCGCAGGGCGTCGAAGGTGGCGGACAGCCGCGCGGTCACGAAGCCCCCGTGGTGCAGGGGCGTCCCGTCCGCGACCACCAACGGGTTCTCCGTCGAGTCGTCGACCTCGACCTGGAGGGCGCTGCCGGTGGTGCCGAGCGCGTCCAGGAAGGGTGCGTGCACCTGGGGCACGGCGCGGAGCGCGAAGGGGTCCTGCAGCCGCGCCGGCACCCAGGACGGCGGCTCGAGCATCCTCATCAGCCGCATCGCCACCCCCTGCTGCGAAGCGTCCGGCCGACCGGCGTGCACTCGCGGGTCGTAGGCCTGCAGCGACGCCTTCAGCGCAGCCGCGGACAGTGCCGTCACCTTCTCGGCGGCGTCCGCGAGGCGGGCCAGCCGGGTGTGCAGGAGCGCAGCCGTGGCCAAGGTGAGCGCGTTGCTGGACATGAAGGGGAGCGCGTCGCCGTCGTCGAGCTCGGCGACCGGGACCCAGCCGGAGCGCCACCCGCGCTCCCCGACCAGGGTGAGGCCGAGCTCCGCCAGGGGGACGAGGTCGCCGGTGCCGATGGAGCCGAGGCGGTGCAGGTCGGGCACGGCGCCCGTCGCCACGGCGGCTCCGAGGGACGAGGCGAGCTCCGAGCTGACACCGGAGCGGCCGGTGGTGATCTGGTGCAGCCGGATCGCCATCGCGGTCCGGGCGGTGGCGTCGTCGTACGTCGGGCCGTAGCCGGTGGCGTGGCTGCGCCAGAGGCGAAGCGCGGGCGACGTGCCGTCACCGAGGGTGAAGTCGGTCGGGACGTTGCGCAGAGCGCCGACGCCGGTGGTGAGGCCGTACACCGCACCGGAGCGCCCGGCGGTCCGCAGCTGCTGGTGGGAGACCACGATCCGCTCCACCGACGCGTCGGTGAGCTCGACCGGGGCCGGACCGCCTTTCATGGCCCAGGAGATGAGGTGTGGCAGCGACATCCCGGCGGACGACACGGGCGGCTCCTCTCCTGGACGCGGGTCTGCGGGTGGAAGGTCCGGGTCAGGCTCCAGCATGGACCCGACGGGGCCGTGTCGCGAGACCGGGGAAGCCGAACTCCGTGTGCACGCCGTCGCTGAACGCGGCATGGTCCGGTGTCCGGCCGGCCAGCTCACCGAGGGACACCGAGGACAGCAGCTCGTCGTCGAGCTCGAGCACCTCGGCCTCCCGCAGCGGCCAGCGCCCGTGCGTGTTGGGGACGTAGAGCGTCCGGCCGAGCCAGCGCACGTGCAGCCCCCAGCGGGCGCTGAGGAACGTGTCCAGCCTGGTGCTCTGCCGTGGTGCGCCCACCCGCACCGTCACCCGGCTGGCAGGGCGGCTGCCGGTGCGGCGCAGCCGGGACTCGTAGTGGTGGACGCCGTCCGGTCCCGTCCGGTGCCGCATCCGGGACCACCGGTAGGGCAGTCCGAACGCGGCACGTGCACCGAGGACGACGACGGACCGGTCGGTGTCCAGGCTCAGGAACACGATGCCCCGGCGTCCGGTGTCGTCGACGGAGTAGAGCCGCACGTTGGTCTCCAGGAACGTCCCCGCCCACGGCACCCCCGGACCGCGGCCCACGCCCGCGTCGACCATCCGGAACGGCACCAGCCCGACGTAGGTCCGGCCGTCGATGACGTCGGGCCGCACCCCGGGCGGCATCAGGCGGCGGACCCGCTCCGGCTCCACCGCCCAGTGCAGGAAGGTGAGGTCGCGCCAGTCCTGGGTCATCATCACCGGGCCGGTCAGCCGGGGAGCGGCCGCGCTGACGGGCTCCACCGAGGCGGGCACCTCCCCAGCCTAGGCGCCGACCGCCGCGGCGGGTCGGGAGTGGCTCTGGTGGTGGTTGCGCAGGCTCGAGAAGGTGAACAGGGCGAGCGCCACCCAGATGAGCCCGAACCCTACCCAGCGCATCGGCGGCATCGGCTCACCGAAGACGACCAGCCCGAGGATGAACTGGACCGTCGGTGTGAGGTACTGCATCAGTCCGAGCGTGCTCAGCGGGATCCGCGTCGCCGCGCCGCCGAAGCACAGGAGCGGGATGACCGTGATCAGCGCGGTGCCCATCATCAGGATCGCGTGCCAGGGACCGTGGCTGCCGAACGTGGACGCCCCCG
The DNA here is from genome assembly GCA_963837995.1 of uncultured Actinomycetota bacterium. GTDB lineage: Bacteria > Actinomycetota > Actinomycetes > Propionibacteriales > Nocardioidaceae > Nocardioides_B. The sequence continues at coordinate 474,541 of CAWIPS010000008.1, read as the reverse complement.
TCCCCATCAGGAAGACGACGTAGCCGAGTGCGACCGGCGAGATCACCGCCGTCTCGATGACCAGGCTCTCCACGGCTCCGGCGTTGGCCTTCTTCTTCGCCAGACCATAGCTGCCGAACGAGAAGGCGAGGATCAGCGCGACCCACGGCGGGTGGCCGTACTCCACGGTGAGGGCGAGCACCGCAACCCCGGCGACCCCGAGCGCCACCCACTGCAGCGTCCGCAGCCGCTCGCCCAGCAGCAGGACGCCCATCAGCACGCTGACCAGGGGGTTGATGAAGTAGCCGAGGGAGGCCTCCACGACGTGGTGGTTGTTGACGCCCCAGATGTAGGTCCCCCAGTTGACCGTGATCAGCACCGAGGCGACCGCGAGCAGCCACCGGGTCCGTCGTACGGCGAAGGTGGCGCGCAGGCTCGCACGCCGCCGCGTGGCCACCACCAGGCCGAACATCACGATCATCGACCAGAAGATCCGGTGCGCCAGGATCTCCACGGCACCGGCGGGCTCGAGCAGGGGCCAGTAGAGCGGGAAGAAGCCCCACATGGACCACGCTGCCAGGCCCAGCAGCACTCCGCGACGCGTCTCACCCACCCCGGAAGCCTACGTCACCGGTCATGAGTCAAACACCGGTTCACCACTGTCTGGGCCTGCGGACGCGCCGGGTCGGCAGGGTCTGGGCCTGCGGACGCGCCGGGTCGGCAGGGTCTGGGCCTGCGGATGCGCCGGGTCGGCAGGGAGCCTAGACGACGTCCCAGGTGTCGCCGCTGGCCAGCAGCCCGGCCAGCGCGACCGCCTTGTCCTCGGTGCCCTGGCTGGCGGTGCGGAGCTGGTCGCGTGCCTGGTCGTCGTACGTCGCCGCCTCGACCTGCCGGAAGATGCCGATCGGCGCGTGCGCCAGCACCCCGGCGTCGGTCAGGCGGGAGATGGCGAAGGCCGTGGTCGGATCCGCCGCCTGGGCGTCGTGGACGAGGACATCGTCGTCGGAGGGGCCCTCCTCGATCCGTACGCCGCCGGTGAGCCGGTCTCGTACGACGCCCAGCTGACCGTCGACGCCGAACCGGATCGGCTCACCGTGGACGAGCGGGATGATCGAGTCGGACCGGGTCTCGTTGTCCTTGATGCTGTCGAAGGCACCGTCGTTGAAGATGGGGCAGTTCTGGTAGATCTCCACCAGGGAAGCCCCCCGGTGGGCGGCGGCCGCGGACAGGACCGAGGTGAGGTGCTTGCGGTCCGAGTCGATGGTGCGGGCCACGAACGTCGCCTCGGCGCCCAGGGCAAGGGACACCGGGTTGAACGGGTTGTCCAGCGAGCCCATCGGCGTGGACTTGGTGACCTTGCCCGGCTCCGAGGTGGGGGAGTACTGGCCCTTGGTGAGGCCGTAGATCCGGTTGTTGAACAGCAGGATCGTCATGTTCACGTTGCGGCGCAGCGCGTGGATCAGGTGGTTCCCCCCGATGGACAGCGCGTCCCCGTCACCGGTGACGACCCACACCGAGAGGTCCTCGCGGGTGGTGGCCAGGCCGGTCGCGATCGCGGGTGCGCGACCGTGGATCGAGTGCATGCCGTAGGTGTCGAGGTAGTAGGGGAACCTCGAGGAGCAGCCGATGCCGGAGATGAACACGATGTTCTCGCGCTTGAGGCCGAGGTCCGGGAGGAAGCCCTGCACGGCGGCCAGCACGGCGTAGTCGCCGCATCCGGGGCACCAGCGGACCTCCTGGTCGGAGGTGTACTCCTTGCGGTTCTGCGGCGCGTCCGCGGCGGGCACGTGGCGCAGCCCCGGGAAGGGCAGCAGGTCTGTCATCGCGTGATCTCCTTGGTGATCGCCTCGGCGAGCTCGGCGGCGCGCAACGGCAGCCCGCGGACGTGGTTGTAGCCGATCACGTCGACGAGGTATCGCGCCCGCAGCAGCATCGAGAGCTGGCCGAGGTTCATCTCGGGGACCATGACCTTGTCATAGCTTCGGAGCACGTCACCGAGGTCGGCGGGGAACGGGTTCAGGTGGCGCAGGTGCGCCTGGGCGACCGGGTGCCCGGAGCTGCGGACCTGGCGTACGGCGGCGCCGATCGGGCCGTACGTCGATCCCCAGCCCAGCACCAGGACGTCGGCGCCGCGGCCGTCCTCGTCGAGGGGGTCGTCGACCTGCAGCGGCGGGATGTCCCGGGCGATCCGCTCCACCTTCGCGGCGCGAATCCGCACCATGAGGTCGTGGTTGGTGGGGTCGTAGGAGATGTTGCCGTGGCCCTCGCCCTTCTCCAGGCCGCCGATGCGATGCTCGAGGCCCTTCGTGCCGGGCAGCGCCCACGGGCGGGCGAGGGTCTCCGGGTCGCGCAGGTAGGGCCAGAACTCCTGCTCGCCGGCCTTCTTGCCGGTCTCGATCGTGTGGTTCCTGTCGGTGGCGAACCCCGGGTCGATGATCGGCAGGTCGGCCACCTCGGGGATGTGCCACGGCTCGGAGCCGTTGGCGAGCATCCCGTCGGAGAGGAGCACCACGGGGGTGCGGTAGGTGACCGCGATGCGCGCGGCCTCGACCGCCGCGTCGAAGCAGTCCGCCGGCGACTGCGGGGCGATGACGGGCACGGGTGACTCGCCGTTGCGCCCGAACATCGCCTGGAGCAGGTCGGCCTGCTCGGTCTTGGTCGGCAGGCCGGTCGACGGCCCGCCGCGCTGCACGTCGACCACGAGCAGCGGCAGCTCCATCATCACGCCGAGGCCGATCGTCTCTGCCTTGAGCGCCAGCCCCGGCCCGGAGGTGGTGGTCACGCCGAGGGCACCGCCGAAGGAGGCCCCGAGCGCGGCGCCCACCCCGGCGATCTCGTCCTCGGCCTGGAAGGTCGTGACGCCGAACCTCTTGTGCTTGCTCAGCTCGTGCAGGATGTCGGAGGCGGGGGTGATCGGGTAGGAGCCGAGGAACAGCGGCAGCCCGGACTGGGTCGCACCGGCGATCAGCCCGTAGGACAGCGCCAGGTTGCCGGTGATGTTGCGGTAGGTGCCGGGTGCCATCGGGGCCGGCTTGATCTCGTAGGAGACGGCGAAGGCCTCGGTCGTCTCACCGAAGTACCAGCCGGCCTTGAACGCGGTCACGTTGGCGTCGCGGATGTCGGGCGCCTTGGCGAAGCGCCGCTCGAGGAACGTGACGGTCGAGTCGGTGGGCCGGCCGTACATCCACGACAGCAGACCGAGCGCGAACATGTTCTTCGCGCGGCTGGCGTCCTTGCGGGAGAGCCCGAAGTCCTTGACCGCCTCGACGGTCATGTCGGTGAGCTCGAAGGCGTGCAGGTCGAACTCCGAGAGGGAGTCGTCCTCGAGCGGACTCTCCGAGTAGCCGGCGCGGTTGAGGTTGCGGTTGGTGAAGTCGTGGGAGTCGACGATGACCGTCGCTCCCTTCTTGATGTCCGAGAGGTTCGCCTTGAGGGCGGCCGGGTTCATCGCGACGAGCACGTCGGGGGAGTCGCCGGGGGTGAGGATGTCGTGGTCGGCGAAGTGCACCTGGAAGGACGACACGCCCGGGAGCGTGCCCTGGGGCGCTCGGATCTCGGCGGGGAAGTTCGGCAGCGTGGAGAGGTCGTTCCCGAAGCTGGCGGTCTCCTGGGTGAACCGGTCGCCGGTGAGCTGCATCCCGTCCCCGGAGTCCCCGGCGAACCGGATGATCACGCGGTCGAGCTGCTTGACCTGCTTGGTCACGCTGACATGCCTTCCGTCTCCGGGTCGCATCCGTTGGTTTCCCCTCGCGGGTGACCCTTCCCTGGTCGCGGCTCACGCCGTCTCCCCGCGGCGTGGCCTTCCCTACCTGATCCATGGTACGGCGACCAGACCCCGAAGGCCCGCTCGGTCCGGATGACGGTGCCCACACGCGTCGCGACGCGGCGTGACGTTCGACACGCCAGGGGTCTCACCGAGCGTTCTGCGCACACTGAGCCACTAAATTATAGTAATCTACCCGACTTAGATGCAGGCTGGACGCGCGAGAGCGTCCCGAACCGACACCACGCCCCTCCTGTCACCGAAGCCGAAGGAACGAGTCCGACATGAACATCAAGTGGAAGGCCGCCTCCGCCGCCTCCCTCGTCGCAGCGATGACCCTGGCCGGGTGCGGGAGCGCCTCCGACTCATCGAGCAGTGGCAGCGAGGTGAGCCTGGTGGGATTCTCCGTCCTCGAACAGCCCAACAAGCAGGTCATCTCCGACTTCCAGAACACCGCGGACGGCAAGGACGTGACGTTCAAGCAGTCCTACGGAGCTTCCGGCGACCAGGCCCGCGCGGTGATCGGGGGGCAGAAGGCTGACATCGTGCACCTCTCGCTCGAGCCGGACGTGCAGAAGCTCGTCGACGAGAAGCTGGTGTCAACCGACTGGAAGAAGACCCCCACCAACGGCATCCTGACCCAGTCCGTCGTCGTGATCGCCGTGCGCCCCGGCAACCCGAAGCACATCAAGGGCTGGGACGACCTGGTCAAGCCCGGTGTGAAGATCGTCACCCCGAACCCCGCGTCGTCGGGATCGGCGAAGTGGAACATCCTGGCGGCCTACGGTCACGTGCTGGCCGACGGAGGCACGCAGGCGCAGGGCAAGGCGTACCTGAAGAAGTTCTTCGGCCACGTCGCGTCTCTGCCGGGCAGCGGCCGAGACGCCACCACCGCCTTCCTCGGCGGCACCGGCGACGTGCTCCTGTCGTATGAGAACGAGGCGATCCTGGCCCGGCAGAACGGGTCCAAGCTCGACTACGTCGTGCCGGACCAGACACTTCTGATCCAGAACCCCGGCGCGGTGACCACGAACGCGGGCTCGAAGGCCAAGAAGTTCCTGTCCTTCATCACCGGCAAGAACGCCCAGACCGACTACGCCGAGGTGGGCTTCCGCCCGATCGGCATCAAGGCGCCGGCCGACGTCAAGGGTGCCAACGACCCGTCCAACCCCTTCCCCCAGCCCGCGAAGCTGCTGACCATCGACAAGGACTTCGGAGGCTGGAAGTCGGCCAACTCCAAGTTCTTCGACGAGGACAAGGGTCTCGTCACGCTGATCCAGAAGGAAACAGGCAAGCAGTAGATGTCCTCCACCACCGATGCTCCGGCTCGAGCGACGCCCACACGTCGCCCGAGCCGGAACGGCGCTCTCTCCCCGACCTCGGGCCTCGGTCTCGGCGTGGCGATGCTGTGGTTCAGCCTCCTCGTGCTGATCCCGCTCGCCATGGTCGTGGTCAGCGCCAGCTCTCATGGCGTCGCCGGCTTCGTCGATGTCATCACCAACTCCCAGACGCTCGCCGCGATCCGGCTGACGGTGCTCCAGTCGCTGCTCGTGACCGCGGTCAACACCGTGATGGGCACGATGATCGCGTGGGTGCTGGTGCGCGACCGGTTCGTCGGCAGGCGGATCCTCGACGTGGTCATCGACATCCCGTTCGCACTTCCGACCATCGTGGCCGGACTGGTGCTGCTGTCCCTCTACGGGCCGAACAGCCCACTCGGCGTGGACGTCGCGAACACCCGCTACGCGGTCTTCCTGGCGTTGGCGTTCGTGACGCTGCCGTTCGTCGTACGCACGGTCCAGCCGGTGCTGGAGGAGCTGGAGGGCGACGTGGAGGAGGCCTCGGCCTCGCTGGGAGCCAGCAGGCTCATGACCTTCCGGCGGATCATCCTGCCCAGCCTGGTGCCGTCGATCGCAGCGGGGGCGGCTCTGTCGTTCGCGCGCGGGATCAGCGAGTACGGGTCGATGGTGCTGCTGTCCGGCAACCTGCCGAACCACACCGAGGTGGCCGCCGTACGCGTCTTCACCTACATCGAGAGCGGTGACACCGCGTCCGCGGCTGCTGTCGCCACCCTGCTGCTGGTCGTCGCCCTTGCGGTCATCGTCGCCCTCGACATCATCCAGAGAGGGGTGGCTCGCCGTGGCTAGCGCGACTCGTGTGCGAGAGCCCAAGCCGGTGCGCTGGGCGCTGCGGGTGGTCGTCACCGCCTACGTGTTCCTGCTGGTCCTGTGGCCCGTCTCGCTGGTGGTCAGGTACACCTTCGCCGACGGCCTGACGGCGATGTCCACGGCCCTCACCGAGCCGGATGTGCGGCAGGCGCTGAGGCTGACACTGATGGTCGCGCTCGTCGCGGTGGCCATCAACCTGGTGTTCGGGGTCGGCATCTCGCTGCTACTGGTGCGCTACGAGTTCCCCGGCAAGCGGCTGCTCTCGGCGCTCATCGACGTGCCGCTGTCGGTCTCCCCGATCGTGGTCGGGCTGGCCCTGCTGCTGGTCTACAACCCACGCACCGGACTGTTCGGCAAGGGCCTCGACGAGGCCGGCATCCAGGTCATCTTCGCGTCCCCCGGGATGGTGATGGCCACCGTCTTCGTGGCGTTGCCGCTGGTGATCCGCGAGGTTGCGCCGGTGCTGCAGGAGATCGGCAACGAGCAGGAGCAGGCCTCACAGAGCCTGGGCGCCAACGCCTGGCAGACCTTCCGCCGGATCACGCTGCCGAGCATCAAGTGGGCCGTGGTCTACGGCGTGGTGCTCGCGCTGGCCCGTTCGCTGGGTGAGTACGGCGCGGTGAAAGTCGTCTCGGGCAACATCACCGGCCAGACCCGCACCGCGACCATGATCGTCGAGTCGAAGTACCAAGGCTTCGAGCAGCCGAGCGCCTACGCGGTCGCCTTCCTGCTGGCCATGGCCTCCGTGGTCTGCATCGTGATCGTCAGCATCCTTCGTCCGTCCACGGGAGACCACTCATGAGCATCGAGATCAAGGGCATCGACAAGAGGTTCGGGGACTTCGTCGCCCTCGAGGACGTCTCGCTGGACATCCCGACCGGGCAGCTCACGGCGCTGCTCGGGCCGTCCGGCGGCGGCAAGTCCACTCTGCTTCGGATCGTCGCGGGCCTCGAGTCCCCCGACGACGGCACCGTGTGCATCGAGGGTGTGGAGGCAACCCACCTGCCGCCGCAGAAGCGCAACGTGGGCTTCGTCTTCCAGCACTACGCGGCGTTCAAGCACATGAGCGTCGCCAAGAACGTCGCCTACGGGCTCGAGATCCGCAGGCGCGGGGGCCTCCGCCCCCCGTGGACCCCCCGGAGGCGGGCCGACAGAGAGCGCACCAGGAAGCGGGTCGCGGAGCTGCTCGAGCTCGTGCACCTCTCGCAGTTCGCGCACCGGCTGCCCTCGCAGCTCTCCGGCGGTCAACGGCAGCGGATGGCGCTGGCCCGTGCGCTGGCCGTCGAGCCGACCGTGCTGCTGCTCGACGAGCCGTTCGGTGCGCTCGACGCGAAGGTCCGCAAGGAGCTGCGCGAGTGGCTGCGCCGGCTGCACGACGAGGTGCACGTGACGACCGTGTTCGTGACCCACGACCAGGAGGAGGCCCTCGAGGTCGCCGACGAGATCGTGGTGATCAACAACGGGCGGATCGAGCAAGTCGGCTCAACTGACCAGCTCTACGACGCGCCGGCCAACGACTTCGTGATGAGCTTCCTCGGTCCTGTGACGACTCTGGACGGCTACCTGATCCGCCCGCACGACATCGACGTGTTCACCTCCGGTGACGTGAGCAGCGCGACGCCTGGCGAAGTGGTCCGGATGCTGCGCGTGGGCTTCGAGGTGCGGCTGACCGTGCGGCCCCTGTCGACCCGCGCCGCGGAAGCGGCCTCGGACGCCGTCGCGGCTGCTGGCGAGGGGCAGGAGGTGGGCGTCGTGCTCACCCGATCTCACGCCCGGGAGCTCGGCGTCGACGTGGGCAGCAAGGTGTGGCTCTCCCCCAACCGTGGTGCCACCGAGGTGGAGGGGAGACGCTGCCGGGCGAGCCCCGAGAAGGTCCTAGAGTGGCTCCCGTGACGCGCGGGCGGGTCGACCTGGGGATGCCGGGGGAGGTGGTGCCGTCGCTGCCGAGGCCGGTGCGCTACGTCCTGCAGCGGGGCACGACCTTCTCGCTGTCGGTGTTCGACCTGGGGCTGGCGTGCTGCGCTGTCGAGTTCGCAGCCGCTGTGCTGGCTCGCCCCGACCTGCTCACCCCGGAGTCCGCCACTGCCCCTGCGGACCCGTCCCGGACCGAGGTGATGGTGGTCTCCGGGACCGTCACCGACAAGCTGGCGCCGTCCGTCCGGCGGCTCTACGAGGAGATGCCGGAGCCGAGGTACGTCGTCTCGTTCGGCTCGTGCTCGAACTCCGGCGGCCCCTACTGGGACTCCTACTGCGTCACCAAGGGCGTCGACCAGATCGTTCCCGTTGACGTCTACGTGCCTGGCTGCCCGCCGCGGCCGGAGGCGCTGGTGGAGGGCATCGCCGTGCTCCAGCAGAAGATCGAGGGCTCGCGACAGTGAGTGGGCCGACCTGGACCCAGCGGGTGCTCGAGGCGTACGTCGAGCGGCTCGGCGGCTCGGCCACCGTGGAGGAGGGGTTCGGTCCGGTGACCGTGGAGGTCCCCGCGGACCGGTGGGTCGAGGCCGCGACGCTGGCGCGCGACGACCTGGGCTGCACGTTCTTCGACTGGCTGTCCGCGGTCGACGAGCTCGAGGACGGCTTCGCGGTCGTGTGTCATCTGGCTGCCCGTCGTACCAGCGGGGTGGAGCACCTGCTCCTCCGCGCGAGCGTGTCGCGGGAGGACCCGACCGTCGCCTCGCTCGCAGGCGTCTTCGCCGGAGCCCGGTGGCATCAGCGTGAGACGCACGAGATGTTCGGGATCGACTTCACCGAGAACGGTGCCACCGTGTCACTCGCTCGGCTGCTTCTCGCCGAGGAGTTCGAGGGACACCCGCTGCGCAAGGACTTCGTGCTCGCGTCCCGGGTCGCGAAGGCGTGGCCGGGCGCCAAGGAGCCGGGGGAGTCCGACGCGAGCCCGCGCATGTCCAGGTCCCGGCGACGGAGCCGGCCACCCGGCGTACCGGACCCTGGCCAGTGGGGACCCCGGTGAGCGACGCGCTGCCCGCCAGGTCGCGCGGCGTCATCGCGCTGATGGAGGAGAGCTGCACCTCCTGCATGCTGTGCGCGCGCGAGTGCCCCGTGTGGTGCATCGACATCGACTCCCACCAGGAGACGGCTCCCTCGCCCACCGGCGGCCGCGACATCACCCGCAATGTGCTGGACCGGTTCGCCATCGACTACTCGATCTGCATGTTCTGCTCGATATGCGTGGAGGTGTGCCCCTTCGACGCCTTGCACTGGAGCCCGGAGCTCGCCCCCGTCGAGCTCGACATCCGGGACCTCACGCACGAGAGGGACCGGCTGCGCGAGTGGATGTGGACGGTGCCTGTCCCCGACGCCCTGGACGAGCACGCCGAGCCGGCCAAGGAGATCGATGCTGCTCGGAAGGCGGCCAGATCACACCCCTGAGGATGAAGGGGGCTGCCACTTCTCGCGTTCGCCGGTCGAAAGGGCACTCGATCGGCTTTACTCAGGACCGACGCATCCGGACCCTGTGCGATCCGAGACGGCTGCTGTCCCTGGCGGCAGCCTGTCGGTCTGCACGGTGCCGGTCGAGTGGGCGCCTTCGCCGTGCAGGCCGACACCCCTGAGACCCACGCCTACCGCTGCGACGAGTGTGGCGTGGCCTGGGGCCGGTGAGGTGCTTGGTGGCGGTCGTGGAGCGCGGAGAGGGTCAGGACGGCGCGAGGGCCTGGCGGGCCGCTCGGACGCAGATGTCGATGGCCGGGTCCATCCGGGTGGTGCTGCGGGTCAGGATGTGCACGTAGCGGTAGATGCGGGGCCGCAGCGAGAGTCCCACGATTCCGGGCTGGTCCTGGACCACGCTGACCGGCAGCAAGGAGACCCCGGCACCGGTGCTGACCAGCCGGGCCCGCACGTGCATCCCGTCGAACGCCCACCGCTGCACCGGTTGCACGCCGACCCGGTCCAGGACCAGATCCCCCGCGGTCCGTGAGATCTCGCCCGCGGGCGCGTTGAGCCAGGTGTCCGTGGTGACGATGTCGCGGAGCCGGGCCACGGACAGCGGAGAGTCCAAGCCCGCGGCCGGGTGGTCCTCCGGTACGGCGAGCACGATCTGCTCGCGGTGCAGCCGGTGGATCGCGAGCCCGGTCGGCCCGGCCAGCGGCTCCTGGGTCCAGTCGTCGATGACCGCCACGTCCGCGGTGCGGGCCAGCACGGCCGCCGCAGCGCTCGTGGACTCCGTCTCGTGGGCGACGATCGAGAGGTCGGGGTGGCGCCGCTGCAGGTCGGCGAGGTGTGGAGCAAGGGTCACCGCATGCCCGGGGATGCAGCTGACCGTCACCCGGCCGGCGATGGTGCCCGCGCGGGCCCGCATCGCGCTCTGAGCCGTCTCCGCCGCCGCGAGCACGGCGACCGCGTGCTCCACCAGCTCGAGACCGGCGTCGGTGAGACTCGCGCTGTGCGCAGTCCGCTCGATGAGGGCCACCCCCGCCTCCCGTTCGAGGGTCGCCAGCTGCTGGGAGACGGCCGAGGGTGAGTACCCGAGGTCCGCTGCAGCGGCGGCGATGCTGCCGCGGGAGGCAAAGCGTTGCAGAATGTCGAGCCGTCGCAGATCGAGCATCGGTTTCTCTTACTCCTAGCCTCGAAGAGTGCCGCTTTTCCTAAGGGTAGTCGTGCAGCAGAATGGGGGTGCAGGCAGGGAAGGTCCCTGTCTCCCGACACAGGAAAGGACTGGTTCGCATGACCACCAGCACCACCACCACCGCGCCCCGCTCCCTGACCGCCCGCTTCGCCGCCTCTGTGGCCCGCACCCGGTCGGACATCGGCTACGCCAGCCGTCGCATCATCGAGCTGCAGACCGGCACCGGCACCCAGCGCTGAGCCAGCACCCCTGAGCCGAGCCACGGGTTTGGGTCGCGCGCCGGTGGGAACTCTGGGCCCACACGAAGTGGAGGTCGAGGATGGACACCTCAACCAGCGAAGTGGGGCGCTTCGGCTACAAGCAGGAGCTCGAGCGCACTCTGACGACCTGGGACCTTCTGGTCTACGGGCTCATCTTCATCGTCCCGATCGCGCCGTTCGGCATCTTCGGCGCGGTCTACTCCGCCTCAGGCGGCATGGTCGCGGCCGCCTACCTCGTGGGAGCGGTCGCCATGACCTTCACCGCGCTGTCCTACGCAGCCATGTCGGAGGCGTTCCCGGTGGCCGGCTCGGTCTACGCGTATGCCGGACGAGGCTTGCATCCGGTGGTGGGGTTCATCGGCGGCTGGATGATCCTTCTCGACTACATCCTCGTCCCCGCGCTGCTGTACATCGTTGCGGGCGCAGCGATGGCATCCTTCGTGCCCGTCATCCCGGTGTGGGCGTGGGTCGTCGGGTTCGTCGTCCTGAACACCGTGGTGAACTACTCCGGCATCAAGCTGACAGCACGAGTCAACAGGGTGATGCTCGTCGCTGAGCTCGTGGTCCTGGCGATCTTCTTGGTGACGGGCTTCGTCGCTCTTGCCTCCGGGCGCGGCAACGGCGCCGGCTTCCACGCGCTGTTCAACCCGGACACCTTCTCCGCGGGCACCGTGCTCACCGCCACCTCGGTGGCGGTGCTGAGCTTCCTGGGCTTCGACGCCATCTCCACCCTGAGTGAGGAGACCACCGGTGGGGAGCGGGCCGTGGGTCGGGCGACGCTGGCCGCTCTGGCGCTGGCGGCCCTGCTCTTCGTCACGCAGACCTGGGTGGCGTCCTTGTTCGTCTCGGACTCCGCCGCGCTGATCACCAGTGGTGACCCTGAGGGTTCGGCCTTCTACGACGCCGCCGCGGTGGCGGGTGGCCACTGGCTCGCAGTGCTCACCGCGGTCGCGACCGCCATCGCCTGGGGGTTCGCAGACGCTCTCGTCGCGCAGGCCGCCACCTCGCGGCTGATGTTCTCCATGGCCAGGGACCGTCAGCTGCCGCACATCCTGGCCAAGGTGCACCCGACCCACCGGGTGCCGGTGAACGCCACCCTGCTCGTCGCTGGCATCTCCATCGCGGTGGGTGTGTGGTTCGCCGACCGGGCCGACGGCATCGCACTGCTGTCGACGCTGGTCAACTTCGGTGCGCTGACGGCCTTCCTCCTGCTCCACGTCGCGGTGGTCAACCACTTCGCCGTACGACGGGCCGGCGAACGCCTGAACCCGTGGCGGCACGTCGTCGCACCCGTCGTCGGGTTCGTCATCCTGCTCTTCGTGGTGATCGAGGCCAACGTCGCTGCCCAGCGGCTCGGCTTCGCGTGGTTCGGCGTCGGCCTGGTCGTGGTCCTCATCTCCTACGCACGCGGTCGGCGACCCCAGATTCCGCAGGAGTCCGAGCCCGACGCGTGAACGCCGCAGCAGCCAGTCAGCGGTAGTTGGTGAACTGCACCGCGAAGTCGTAGTCCTGGCCCCGGACCAGCGCCTGCACCGCCTGGAGGTCGTCGCGCTTCTTGCTGGACACCCGTAGCTCGTCGCCCTGCACCTGCACCTTGACTCCCTTGGGCCCCTCGTCGCGGATCAGCTTGCCGACCTTCTTCGCCTGCTCCTGGGAGATGCCCTCCTTGAGCTCGACGGAGATCTTGGACTCCCTGCCGGACTGCCGCGGCTCGCCGGCCTCGAGCACCTTGAGCGACTGGTTGCGCTTGACCAGCTTGTCCTTGAAGACGTCGAGCACCGCCGAGGCGCGGTCGTCGGCGCTGGCCGAGATCTCCACGCCGTGCTCGCCTGCCCGCTCGATCCTGGCGCCGGTGTTCTTGAAGTCGAAGCGCTGGCTTATCTCGCGCTGCGCCTGGTTGATGGCGTTGTCGATCTCCTGCTGGTCGAGCTTGCTGACGATGTCGAACGACGAGTCGGCCATGACGGGGTGTTCCTCCTGGAGCGGTGCGACGGGCGATTTCGGGCTCTTGGTCCTGCTGCGCTATTCTTTCGTCCCGGTACGCCAGAGACAATCTGGGGTCACCACGGCAGGTTGCCCGAGCGGCCAATGGGAGCGGACTGTAAATCCGTCGGCTTATGCCTTCGAAGGTTCGAATCCTTCACCTGCCACCAGCCTCGCACAGCGGTCTGACCTGGGCTCGTGTTTTCCGGTTCGTCCTCCGGTCCGGCTCTCAGCGGCTGAATCCGGCCGTGTGCGGGTGTCCGCGGGGAAGTTTCTGGCTCAGGATGCCCGAGCGGGCCCCGGGCCAGGGCGGCATCTCAGCCCAGGGTCTGCTCGATCCTTCAGAGCGCTCGCTTGGTCGCCGCGGTCGAGGCGCATCCGCGCGCCCCACACCCGCCGACCCGGCCCGTCAGCACGGCCGGACCCGACCAAGGCGTCGCGAGCTGCGATGAGAACCGTGCCGACCCCGCCCGTCCGTACGGCGGGAACCGTGCCGACTCGGTCGCCGGTACGGCTTCACCCCTACGAAGCCGGTCCGTCGAACAGGAAGCTCCCCTTCATATGGCCCTCGAGGCACTGTTGTAGGGCAGAGTCTCCTGTCGGGCAGTACGGCGTGGGTCGAGCGGCCTGTCAATACCCGCGTTGATGTGGGACCACACGGCAGGCTTCCGACTGCGGACGAAGGACCAGCCCGAAATTGCAACGCCTGCTGTACCAACCACGGACGTTGGGTGCGCTGGCAGCGGTGCTCGGACTGCATTCCGCCGGTGTGGTCGGCTCCTTCGTGGTGGTGTGATGCTGGATCGTGCGACGTGGTGGAATCGGCGGCTGTTCAGTCATAGGTCGTTGCCGGCATAGGAGAGGTTGAAGCTCTTGTTGGTCAGCGGGAAGTCCGCGACGATGGTGTCGGAGAGCGCGACCGGAATTGCGGGCCAGTTCATGAACGAGGGGTCGACGACCTTCAGCCGATGTATCCGCTCGTCGTGGCCGACCTCGACACGGTGGACGATCGCTCCTCGCCACCCTTCGACGACACCGACTCCAGAGGCGCTCCGCGCCGCCCAGGTCGGTTTCGGGGTCGCGATCTCCGCTTCGCCGCTCAGCTCGAGCACCTCCATCAGGGCGATGACCAGCCGCACAGACTCCTGGATCTCGCCGGCTCGCACCTTGAACCGGGCCCTGACGTCACCGCCGTTCTCGATGACCACGTTGAGCGCGGCGGTGGCACCGGTGAAGGGGTGGTCACGTCGAGCGTCGGCGGACACGCCGCTGGCCCGGGCGACGTATCCGAGGACACCCACGTCGCGCGCTTGTTGCTCACCGAGGACGGCGGTGCCGGTGAGCCGGTCCGCGACGACGCCGTGGCCCAGCGCCAGGGCGACGATCTCGGCCGCGTCGGTCGCGATCGTGTGCAACTCTCGGGTGGTCGGCTGCCCTTGGACGCGGACACCTCCGGGGAACACTGCCTCACGCAGCAGCCGGTGGCCGGTGACGTGCGCATTCAGCCGGAGGAGCCGTTCACGGACCCGCAGCGCGTGCGCGTTGAGCAGCCCTTGTCCGGTGTCGTTGCACAGGGCACCGATGTCGGTGATGTGGTTGTAGAGCCGTTCAAGCTCCAGCAGCATCGCCCGCAACATCTGCGCGCGCGGCGGGACGGCCCAGTCGAGCGCTTCCTCGACCGCGAGGCAGTAGGCAAGGGTGTGCCCGACCGCGGTGTCTCCGGAGATCCGTTCGGTGACCGGTACGGCGTCAGCGACCAGGCGTCCTTCGGCGAGCTTCTCGACGCCACGGTGCACGAACCACAGGCGAGCCTTCAGCTTCAGGATCGTCTCACCGACGACGGAGAACCGGAAGTGGCCCGGTTCGATGATGCCGGCGTGGATGGGCCCCACCGGGATCTCGAAGACACCTGGCCCTTGCACGGGTAGGAACGGGTACGGCTCGTCGGGAGAGCCGAACGGAGGCGGGTCCCCGGCGTCGTGACGCATCGGGTACCAGCCTTGCGGCCAGTGCTGGTGCCGCACGAGACGTCGGGGAAGCGGATGGTCGAGCGGGATGATGCCGTACAGGTCGCGCATCTCGCGTTCGAACCGGCCCGCCGGGAACGAGATGGACGCGAGGCTGGGGATGCCAGGGGCGTCTCGGTCGATGCTCACCATCAGCTCGACCCGCCGTTCGGGACTGGCAGCAAGGAACAGGTACACGACCCGGAAGCGGTCGCGGTCCTGGTGGTCTTCGTAGTCGTCGTGGGCGGCCACCAACGCCAGCCGGAATCCGGCTTGAAGAAGGTCCCGGGCGTGCGTCTGCAGGTTCTCGGTGCTCACCTCGATCTGTCGACGTCCCAAGTACGGCCTGTTGTCGACGCCGACGGCGTGTGGGGTCGCGGGGGGTGTCGAGACATGTGTCGTTGCTGGTGGGCTGGCGGCTGACGTGGGCCGTGTTTCGGCGGCCGGGTCGGGATGGGTCATCGAGCGCCTCCGATCAAGGCGGCGGTGTGCAGCAGCTGGTCCAGGGGCCAGGCGACGAGCCCCAGCGCCGCGACTGCGACCAGGCCGACCACCAGCGGGGCAACCGCAGGGCTGCCTAACGCGGGCGCGTGGGCTGCCCCCTCCGCCGCTGTGCCCACCGTCTGTCCGGTCCGCCTGTCCGCACCGGAGCCGCCAGCGTGTTCGGTCGTGACGGTGAGTTCCCGACCAACCATGTGGTCGCCTGTGCCTGTGCCTGTGCCTGTGCCGATGAAGGGGCCGGGGCCCGTGCCGAGCAACATCGGGGTCAGCTGGGCCGCGACAGCGACGAACACCACGATCAGCAGGCTCAACGCGACCGCGACCACCCATGTCAGGCCGTCGGCGGCTGCTGCGCGAGCCAGCCCGAGCTCGCTGGTGAACAGGCTGAACGGTGGCAGCCCCAGCAGCGCCAGGAACCCGACCCCGAAGGTGGCCGCGAGCGCCGGTTGCCGGCCAAGCAGCCCTCGGACCGAGGAGATGGTGGTGCTGTGCTCATGGGCAAGGATCTGTCCCGCGCCACAGAACAGCACCGCCTTGGTGATGCCATGGCCCAGGATGTGCAGAAGTAGCGCAGCGAACGCCAGCCGGGTGCCGACGGCGAGTCCGATCACGACCAGCGCCATGTGCTCGATGCTCGAGTACGCCAGCAGCCGCTTGTAGTCACGCTGGTTGATGATCAACGACGTCGCCAGGAGCAGCGAGGCGAGCGCAACCACGAGGAGCAGGGTTCGCACGAACGTGGGGTCGAGAGCTCCCACCGCTATCACCCGGTAGCGAGCCAAGGCGTACACCGCGACGGGAAGCAGCACACCGGACATCAGTGCCGAGACCGGTGCCGGAGCCTGACTGTGCGCGTCGGGGAGCCAGCTGTGCAGCGGTACGAGGCCGGCCTTCGTGCCGAACCCGAGGACGAGCAACGCGAACGCGAGCCTCATCACGCCGGGGTCGAGCTGATCGGCATGGGCGGCGACATCCGTCCAGTTCAACGCAGCCCCCGAGGTCAGTCCGGACTGGCGTGCCGCGTAGTACACCAAGATGGTGCCCAGGTAGGCCAACGCGATCCCGACCGAGCAGATGATCACGTACTTCCACGTCGCCTCCACCGCGCGTCGTCCGCGTCTGTGCCCGACGAGGAACGCGGTCACGATCGTGGTGGCCTCCACCGCTGCCCACAGCACGCCGAGGTTGTTGGCGAGCACGGCGAGGACCATGGCAGCCAGGAAAGCCGGTACCAAGGTGGTGTACCGGGCGACGTCGCGGGCTGATGCCTCCCCCGAGTCGAGCTCGTCGCGTAGGTATCCCACGCTGGACCAGGTCGCGATCGTGGCGACGGCCCCGATCAAGATCAACATCACCGCCGACAGTGCGTCCACGCGCAGAGCGGCTCCGGCATTCAGCTCGTGACCGTCTGCGGTGAGCGCACCGGCGACCAGTCCGACGCCCAGCACGGTCACCGCAGCCACCACACTCACCCAGGCGGCAGCCGCGCCGGTCCGCACGCGCCCCGGCGCACCACCTGTACCTGTGGGGCGCCGATCTCCGCCACCGAGGCGGGGATCGCTTCGGTGGAGGCGGGCGGTGTGTCCGGTGAGGGTCGCGAGCACGCTCGCCGCGACCGGCGCGGCCAACGCCACCACGATCAGGGCTACCGGCAGGCTTCCTGCGCGGGCCGCGCTGTGGCCGGTGAGCGCCCAGGACGCCGAGGAGCCAGAGGCGAGGGTGGCGGTCAGCATGCCCGTTGCCGTCCGGGGACGCCGGTGCGGAGGAGGGGCATCAGTCTCTCAGCTCTCGTAGCTCGTCGATGTCGGTGTCGCCGAACGCGGCCCGGACTCTGGCGGTGAGGACCTGGAGGATCAGCACGACCAGCAGCAGGTCCATGGAGACCCCCAGCTCGACGAGGATCGGGACGCCGCTGGTGACCAGGAACGCGGTAGCAGCGATGCCGTTGTCCAGCAGCAGGAAACCGGTCACCTGGGCGAGTGCACGACGACGGGTGACCAGGACGAAGAACCCGAGCAGCACCATCGCCATCGCGACCGGCACGGCACGGGTCGTCGGTCCCGGCGCGAGCTCGGTCAGGGGGCGGCTGACGGCATAGGCGAGCAGCGTCAGCAGGGCCGCAGCCAACAATGAGGCGGGCACGTTCACAAGTGGTTCGGTGTCGCGTGGCGCGCCGCTGTCGGCGAGCACCCGACGCAGCACCGCGGGCAGAACACCTGCCTTCAGGATCACGACTCCGACCGCGACGCCGTACAGCTCGGCTCCGCCACCCTGGGTCCCCAGCAGGGCCGCGAGCCCCCCCAGCAGCAGCCCCTGGAGGGCCAGCAAGGAGATCAGCGCGGAGAGCTGACGGCGCCACAGCATCAGCACCGAGGACAGCAGCAGCGCACCACAAGTGAGGTACAGCAGCTGGGTGAACAGCGGCGTCGACATCATTCACGCGCCTTCGATGGCTGCGCCGTCCGGCGCTGCTCGGTGACTCATGCGAGAAAGAACGACGAGGAGACGGCCAGGACGCCGAACAGGAACGATCCCGCCAACAGCTCCGGGACCCGGAACAGTCGCCACTTGGCCATGAACACCTCAAGGGCCGCGAGCACTGCGCCGACCACGGTGACCTTGATGACGAACGCGGCCACACCGAGCAGCAGCGTCCCCACACCGGCGGTGGTCGCCACTCCCCACGGCAGGAAGAGGTTCACCCACAGTCCGAGCAGCACCACCAGCCGCAGGGAGGCGGCGAGCTCGACCATGGCCAGGTCAGGTCCCGAGTACTCCAGCACGGTGGCCTCATGGATCATCGTCAGCTCCAGATGGGTGCTGGGGTTGTCGACCGGCAACCGGCCGGCTTCGGCGACCACGACGATGGCGAGCGCGACAGCGGCGAGCACACTGGCCGGTGAGAGCATCCCGGTGGTGGTGTGTGCCGCGTGGGTGACCAGAGCGGCAAGGTTGGAGGATCCGACCGGCACCGCGAGCGCGAAACCTGCCACCAGCAGAGTCGGCTCGGCGAGCGCGGCGACCATGACGGTGCGACTCGAGCCCATCCCTCCGAACGGTGACCCGGTGTCGAGCCCGGCCAACGCGAGAGCGACGGACCCCACCAGAAGCAGCGACACGACCGCGAACAGGTCAGCGACGCTGTCCAGCGGGGAGAACGTCGTGATGAACGGGCCCGCGAGGACGATCAGCAGCGTCGAGGACAGCACCACGACCGGCGCGGTGCTGAACACGACGGTTGACCCACCGGGGGCCAGCGGCTCCTTCCCCAGCTGTTTGCGCAGGTCACGCCACGGCTGTCCGAGCCCTGAGCCGGCGCGTCCTTCCAGACGCGCCCGAACCTGACGCATCACCGCCACCAGGACCGGAGCCAGCCCGACGAGCACCAACAGCTGCACGACCGCGCCCAGGACCTGCGCGGCGCCGGTGGGGCTGCTGCCGGTGCTCATGAGGTCACTCCGACCGCGGCCAGCACGACCAGCAGCCCGATGAGCCCGTAGGCGAGGTACCGGTGGGTGCTGCCGTTCTGCAGCCGTCGGGCTCCGGTCGCCCACCAGCGTGCGGCGGCCACTAGCGGCGGGTAGAGCCGCGCCTCGACCCGGTCCGGCACCCGTTGGCGGTAGCGGACGCTCTCGACCAGGTACGCGGACTGCGCATGATGAGTGATGTCGAGGTCGTGCTCGGGTCGCAGCACGTTGTCGAAGACACGCGTCAACGGTTCGGCGTACGCGGTCGCCGTGTACTGCATCCGTGGGCTCAACCTGGTGCCGCCGCACCCCCACACCAGCGTCGCGCGCCGCGGCCGCCGGGCACCACCGCCAGTGGTCAGCACCGTCGCGAGCATCCGGGTCAGCACGGTCACGACCACGGCCGCGACGCCCAGGCCGACCGCGATCAGCAGCGGGGACATCGACCCGGTGACCCCGCTCAGGCGCATCGTGACCGCGCCGCGCACCGCACCGGGCGCACCCAGCGACGGGAGGCTGACCAGCACCCGCGACAGGCTGCCGGTCACCACGGTCGGTGCCAACGCCAGCCCCACGCACGTCACCGCCGCCAGCCCCATCGCGGCCCGCAGCGAGCCCGACACCTCGTGCGCGGCAGCT
Source organism: uncultured Actinomycetota bacterium (assembly GCA_963837995.1). Taxonomy (GTDB): domain Bacteria; phylum Actinomycetota; class Actinomycetes; order Propionibacteriales; family Nocardioidaceae; genus Nocardioides_B. The sequence goes on along the minus strand of CAWIPS010000008.1, from coordinate 455,193 downwards.
GCGCCGGCTGATCGGGGACGAGCCAAGAACCCGACTCCGAACGCCTTCACGAACGTCATCACCCCGAGTCCGGCGGTCAACGCGACCGCTCCGAGCGCCAACGGCATCGCGATCGCGATCGCCACGTCGGGGGCACCGGCGCCTCCGAGGCTGTGGATCAGACCCTGGAGCAGCAGCCACTCCGAGACGAACCCGTTGCCTGGAGGCAGACCTGATGCGGCCAGTGCACCCACACCCACCAGTGCCGTCGTGACCGGCATCGGTCGGGCGAGCCCACCGAGCCGGTCCAGATCCCGGGTGCCGGTGTTGCGGAGCACCGCACCGGCACCGAGGAACAGCAGCGTCTTGAACCCGGCATGGTTCACGACGTGAAGCAGGGCGGCCACCATCAACAACCCCGCCAACACCCGATCACCGGTCGAGGCGAACACCCCAGCGGCTCCGATCCCGACGAAGACCAGACCCAGGTTCTCCGTGGTGGAGTACGCCAACAGCACCTTGAAGTCGGTCGCGACGCTGGCCTGCAACACCCCGAACACCGCGGACACGGCACCGACCGTGAGCACGAGCAGCCACCACCAGCGGGGACCGCCGCCGAGCAGATCCAGCCCGACGCGAAGGACGCCGTACACGCCGAGGTTCACCATCGCCGCCGACATCAGCGCCGAGACGTAGCTGGGTGCCTCTGGGTGCGCGCGAGGCAGCCACACGTGCAGCGGGACCAGCCCCGCCTTCGAGCCGAACCCGACCAGCGTCAGGACGAACACCACTGTCGCGACCCTCGAGGGCACCCCGCCGCTCGCGGCGCGGATGCCGGAGAACGACTCGGTGCCGGCAGCGGTCGACAACGCCACCAGGCCGAGGAGGATCGCGACCAGCCCCGCGTGCGTCATCGCCGCGTACCAGATGCCCGCGGCCGTGACCTGGGGCCGCAACCGGTGCTCGGCCAGCACCAGCACCAGCGACAACATCGCCATCAGCTCCCACGCGACCAGGAACGTGGTCACGTTCGACGCCGCGGGCACCAGCAGCATCGCAGCCGCGAACAACGGCAGGGCTGCCTGAACGGTGCGAGAGCCGACTCCGGTGCCCGAGGCTGCGGCAGCATCCTCCCACTTCGCGCCCGGATCCCCGGCCGAGCTCCCTGGCGGGTGTGGGTACCCGACGCTGTACACGCCGGCCGCGAGCGCAACCCCCCCGATGACTGTCATGAACAGTCCCGCGAGCGGGTCGACGTCGAGCTGCAGCCGGCTCAGCGGCAGCAGGCCCGGCACCGTCAGCGAGAACCGGTCCCCGAGCAGGGCAGCGACACCGGCCAGGATCCCACCGCAGCCGACCGCGCAGGTGAGCGCACCACACGACAGCGACCGCATCCGCGACGAGGTCAGCACCAGGCAGACGAACACCACGCCGACGGCGCCGGCCACGATCAGCAGTCCGGACGCGACCAGGTTCATCGACCACTCAGCTCTCGCAGGACCGCGATGATCGCTTCGGGCTCCGGTGGGCAGCCGGCGACCACGGCGTCGACCGGCACGAAGTCGCTCACGGTGCCGGCGACCCCGTACGCGCCGCGGAAGATCCCACACGTGGCCGCGCACTCACCGACCGCAACGACCGTCCGCGGCTGTGGCATCGCCTGATACGCCTTCACCAGCGGGTCGGCCATGTTGTGGGTGACCGGGCCGGTCACCAGCAGCACGTCGGCGTGCCGCGGGGAGGCGACCAGCCGCACGCCGTACCGCTCCAGGTCGTAGACCGGACCGAACGCTGAGGTGATCTCCACCTCACACCCGTTGCAGGATCCTGCATCGACGTGCCGCACCTGGATGGACCCACTCGACCTCGAATTCCGGGCTGGGCGCGGCGCATCGGACGACGACGCGCTCGTGGTGCGCGGCAGGGCTGGTTCGGCCACCCGGCCGGTGGACAGGATCTTGCCGAGCATCGCCCTCACCGGGCAGCTCGACGAACCCTGACACCGCGCGAGGTCCTGTCATCCGAGCGCAAGGTGGTCAGCAGCTCGGCCTGCCCGGACAGCACACTGGTGAGGATGGAGCGCGACACGGCCAGCAGCTCCGCGACCTGCCCGATGGCCAGCGAGTAGTACACCGTGGACCGCTCCTTGCGGGTGGTGACCAGGCCGGCGCGTCGCAGCACAGCCAGCTGCTGGGACAGGTTGGACGGCTCGACCGCCACCTCGTCAAGCAGCTCACCCACGGACTGCTCGCGTTCGCTGAGCAGCTCCAGCACCCGGATCCGCAACGGATGACTCAGCGTCTTGAAGAACTCCGCCTTCAGCTGGTGCAGCGGTGTCGTCATCGCCAGTTCCCCGCCATGCTGCTGCCCATCAGTTCCTCAACTCTCGTCGCATCCCATGATGCGAACTCACAACATTAGCATTTGAAGAACTCTGCAAGTACCATAACCAGAAAGCCGCCTCGAACGCCAGTAGGTCCCCCGGACCGCCCTGCATCCGGGGAACATGCCAGATGAGAGGTGCCACCGTGAGCGTTCGCGGACGATCAGGCGATTCCCCAGCTGTCAGCCCTCGCCCTGACGACTCCGAGGACAGCGAGGGTGAGGGCGGCGTGACGTGGTACGTCTATGACAGGCACGCCACCCTGCTGCACGTCACAGCTACCCTCGAGCTTGCCGAGGCCTGGGCCAGCAGGCACTGGAACATCGTGGAGGTGGCCGACCGCGAAGAGGTCGAGGCCAACGACTTCTACTACCTGTTGCTCGCAGCGCCCGAGGAGTCGGGGTTCCACGCGCGTGACCACCAAGCGCGCATCATGCGTCGGGACAGGGTCATCTCCCTGGGCCGAGACCCCGATGCGGTCCCGACCATCCCCGACCAGCGCCTCGGACCAGCACCAGCGATCTCTCTCGACCCTCCGGTCGACGGTCCAGCGGTGACCCGTGGGCTGTGAGAGGGCCACTGACCCGGCTGGCCGGCACCGAGACACATGGCATCCCCTACCCCAGGAAAGAACCCGAATGACACAGCAGCAGCCCGTCCGCAGCGACTCCTCCCCGCACCGCCCACCGTCCACGCCTCGCCCAGCCCGCCAGAAGCACCTGATGAGCGCCGGCGCGCCACGCCCGCAGAGCCGCTACAGCACCGAAGTCAGCACCGTGCAGAAGTGGGTCCTGTCCAGCCTCGCCGTCATCACCGTTGGACACCTGGCCGCTGGCCTCGTCGTCGCAGCCCTGTTCGCACCGCAGAACCGGCTGGACGCCCGGATCGGACTGCTGGTCATCGCCGGCGCCTTCGGCGTGATCGCGGTCGCGGCCGCACTGGCGATCCACAAGAAGAACCTGGTCAGCCCATGGCTGCTGCTCGGCTTCCTCCCGACACTGGTCGGGTCGTACTTCGTCTTCGGCCGCTGAACCAGCAGGCGCTTCATCAAGGAGCGACTGATCCACCCCTTGGTGTGATCGCGCGACACCCTCACCGGACTGGCGCGGATCGCCGCGTCGGTGGGAGTGCACTGCCTGGAGGCTCCGGTGACCGGTGGCGTGCACAAGGCCGCCTCAGGTGACATCACCGTGCTGGTGGGCGGTGAGCACGAGAGGTTCACCGCCCATCGTGACCTGTTCGACGCGGTCGGCGGTGAGTGCATCTACGTCGGTTCCCTCGGTCAGGCCACGGCGATGAAGGTGATCACCAACATGCTGGCGTTCATTCACCTGGTCGCGGTCGGTGAGGCACTGATGCCGACCCGCCCCGATGACCGACATCCGCCCCGCTCCTCGAGGGCATCGTCTTCGACAGGGTCGCTGCGCCGGTCAGCCGACGTGCGGAGCCAGGAGGGTGACGGTCACGACGGCGACCGGGAAGCACACGCAGAACATGGCGAAGGTGTAGCCCATGACGTCGCGTGCCCTGAGCCCGAGGATCGCCAGGGTCGGCAGCATCCAGAACGGCTGCAGCAGGTTGGCGCTGGCCTCGCCCAGGTCGTAGACGACGACCAGCCAGCCCGCGTCGACCCCGAGGCGGTGGCCTGCGTCCAGGACGTAGGGCGCCTCGATGACCCACTTGGAGCCGCCACTCGGCACGAAGACCCCCAGCACGCAGGAGTACAGCGCGATGAGTGGCGGGTAGAAGAACTGGTTCGACGCGTGCACCAGCCACCCGGCGATCCGTGCGGAGAGCCCGGTGAACGCGATCATCCCGAAGATCCCACCGTAGAAGGGGAACTGGAGGAGGACCCCGCTGGCCGCCGAGGTGCCCTGGAACACGGCGCGAACCATCCTCCGTGGCCGCCAGTGCAGCAGCAGCGCCAGCAGCAGCAGGATCATGTTGACGGTGTTGAGGTCGAGCCCGGTGAGCACGCCTGCGGTGTCGAAGTGCCGGGCCAGCCACGTCATCCCGATCGCGACGATGAGCAGGGTGAACAGGGGCGAGCTCTCTATCCAGTCGCCTGGTCGGGTCGGCCCCTCCGGGTCGTCGTGATCGCGGTTGGGCCCGACGCCGAGGTCGATGCCCGCGTCGGCGGCCGTCCTCGCGTGGTCGGGATGGGGCGCGAGCAGCCACGCCATCGTGACCGCGACGGTGAAGATGACCAGCGTCGCGACCACCGCCCGCCAGGTGAAGATGGTCTCGGTGAGGGGGAGCAGCCCGTCGGCGAACCCGAACTTCTTGATCTCGTCCTGCACCGGCCCGGGACTGCTCGAGGCGCTGGCCACCTGGAGTGCAGCCGAGCCGGACAGCCCCTGCGCCCACACGGTGCCCAGCCCCATGAACGCCATCGCCCCCACCGCTCGGTAGTCGACGCGAGGGATCCGGCGGGCGACCTCGCGGGCGAGGAAGGCGGCGAAGATCAGCGAGAAGGCCCAGTTGAGGTACGAGGCAGCCATCGACACCGCCGCGACGAACGCAATGGCCGACCGCGGATTCTTCGGGATCGTGGCCAGCCAGGAGATCAACCGGCCGACCGGTGCGGACGCAGCGACTGCGTAGCCCCCGATGATGATCATCGCCATCTGCAACGTGAACTCGATCAGCACCCAGAACCCGGCACCCCACGCGTCGACCATGCCCATCGCTGCGGGTGCCTCGGGGTCCGCCGCTGCCTTGAGCAGCGGCTCTCCTGTGGCCAGCCCGAGGATCAGCACGAGTATCGTGCCGACCAGGACGAACCCGAACGCGTCAGGCAACCACCGTTCGGTGAAGGCCGTGAACCGGAGCGCGGAACGTGCGATGAAGCCCTCGCCAGAAACCGTCGACGTCTCTCGTGTGGTGCTCATGGCCCCGAATGGTAAGGGAGTCGGCACCATCGGCAAACTCTCCGAGTCCACCGGTTCATGGGTAGTGTCGTGGCTGTGGCAGTCGTCCGTGACGCGTTCGCACGTGCGAGACGGCTCCTGACCGGATTTCGGGGAGGTGGCACCAGTCCGACCGGAGCGTCGCCCGAGTTCGCCGCGCCCGCTCGTATGGTCGACACCGCAAGAGCCGCGGGATGGCGTCTCACCCAGGGCAGGCGGGCCTTCCTCAACGACCTGGACGTGGTGCTGGCCGGCCACCGTCGCCCGCAGATCGCCGTGGTGGGCGACGAGCCCAGACTCCGTGAGCCCGGTGGGATGCGAGGGGTGCTCGCCGCCGTGCCACGTGCGCGGGTGCACTACGTCGATGCGGGCACCAGTGCCTCCCAGCTGCATGCCAGGCTCGCGGCCGAGGGCCGGTTCGACGTCATCGTCCTCGACTCGCTCCAGGGAGAGCCATCCCTCAGCAGGTTTCACGACGTCTTCTTCCACCTCAGACGAGACGGCGCCGTCTTCCTCCGGCTTCCGCCTGGCGGACGAGGCTCCGAGGCCAACGACGTGTCCGGGCAGCGCTGGGCACAGGTGACGACTTTCCTCGACTACCTCGCGGGTTCCGTCGCCGGTCCGACGTACACCGGCGTCTCCGGTCGGGAGGAGCGAGCGCTGGTGACGAGAGGCCGCATGCTTGCCGACCGCCGTCTGCTCTCCGAGGCGATCGGTCGACTGGGAGTGGGACACCAGCACCTGATGGCGGTCAACCAGTCTCCGGCGCTGGCGAAGATGCGAGAGCACGAGATGGACCAGGTGCTCGAGCTCCGGCCTGCGAGGTTCGGGAGGGTGCGGGAGACCATGCCAGGCGGCCGGTTCCAGTCACGCTGTGGGTGTCGCCAGAGCACCGAACGCCCTGACGAGCTGATGTATCCGACCTTCCACGCGCCACGGGTCTCGCTGCGGGAGTACACCAACGTGGTCTGCCTTCCGCAACAGGTGGCTGTGCAGCGGAACCTGCTCCTGCCGGACACCTATCGCAAGAACCAGGCGCCGAGGCTGCGGCACTCCCGCACCGAGGAGACCGCGGAGCGTTTCGCGCGTCTGCTCGACCGGCCAGACCCCACACCGCTGCCGGGCACCTACTTCTACCTCGACACCGAGTTTCCGGGTCACTTCGGGCATGCCCTGACCGAGCAGCTGTCCAGGCTGTGGGCGTTGCCTGCTGCCAAGCAGGCCCACCCGGAGCTCAAGGCACTCGTGTCCCGGCGCCCGTCCCGACCGCCGATCACCGCGTTCGAACGGCAGATCCTCGCGGCTGCCGGCCTGGGGGACGACGATGTCGTGGCCTTCGACTCCCCGGTGCAGGTGGACCGCCTGCTCGCCGCGACCCCGATGTTCTCCACGCCGGACTACGTCCACCCGGGCATCGAGGAGGTGTGGGCGAGGGTCGGCGACGTCCTGGTCGGATCGGCGCCGGACCGGGTCTATCCGGCCCGGGTGTTCTGCTCGCGCCGGGCGAAGCGACGCCCCTGCCACAACACGTCGGAGGTGGAGGCGCTGTTCGCGGCTCACGGGTTCGCAGTCGTCTACCCCGAGGACCTCCCGTTCGTCGAACAGGCCCGGACCTTCCGGGAAGCGGACGTGATCGCGGGCTTCGCCGGCAGCGCCCTGCTCAGCCTGGTGTTCTCCCGCTCCGCGAAGCATGTCATCGTCGTCTCGAGCGAGTCGTACACCGCCCGCAACGAGTACATGATCTGCTCGGTGCTCGGCCACGCCCTGGATGTGGCCTGGAGCAAGCCGGACGTCGACCATCCGGAGGGCGGCTGGGACGCGGCCGCGGTCCGGTCCGGCTTCACCTTCGACTTCGAGCGAGAGGGCGCTTTCCTGCAACAGGTTCTGCAGTCACTCGGGTAGCTACCCGGGATCGCTGGGCGTCGGAACGGCCGGGGACCGCTGCGGATCTGCGAAGACGATTCACCGTGCACCTGGTCACGCATGAGGTCGCGCTGGACAGCGGGACCTTCGCTCCGCGGCCGGGCAGCGCGGGACGACCGCGGTCTACCAGGCGCTGGCCTGAGGATCGCCGTTCATTGGCGCAGCCTGCAAGCACGGATGCGTCCGTCCCTGGCGCCCTCACCTCCCTGAGACCACCCGAGACCCACCACCCGCAGGGCCCAGACAGATCCGGGTCTGCGAGGTGGACGCCGACACCATGCCGAGCCATCCAGGCTGAGCGAACAGAGCAGTCCGGCGACCGCGGTGAACGGCGCAGGGTTTCGCTTGTCGGCCAACGGTCCGGCCAGCGCGATGCCGACCGCAGCACCGAAGCCCAGCGGGGCGAGCATCATCCCGGCGTGCAGTGCCGTGACACCGCGCACCTGCTGGAAGCACAGCGGAACCAGCAGCAGCCCCGCCGACGCTCATCGCCGGTCGAGTCCGCCACACCGGCCGTCGCGTGGACTGCGTCCCTGGGTGACCGTCCAGCAACAGGGCCACGTGCAGCACCCGTTCTAGAGTCCCCGTTCTAGAGTCCTTGGGCTCAGGAGTCCGCCTGGAACCGGTCGGCGAGGAGGCGGGCGATCGCCCAGTCCTGGGCTGCCACACCGACGGACTTGAACACCGTGCGGGGCGCACGGGGCCGCGGCCCGCGCAACGCCGCGCCCAGCTCCGTCATCGCGGCCGGGTCGAGCACGCCCGCATCCACCGCATGGATGATCTCACCGGACTCCTCGAGCACCGCGCTGCGGAGGTCGACGACGACCTCGGCCTCGCCGAGCAGGTCGTCCGGCACCTCGCGCATCGAGGGCCGGAACGCGCCGATGGCGTTCACGTGCACCTGGTCCTCGAGCGCTTCGGTGCGGAAGACGGGCGACCGGGCGGTCGTCGCGCAGCAGATGATGTCACGGTTCCGCACCGAGGCCTCCGCATCCGTGGAGGCGCTGATGACCACCTGGGCGCCGAGCTCGGCCCGGAGGGTGGCGGCCAGGGCCTCGGCGTGCGAGAGGTCGAGGGCCACGATCGTGAGCTCCTTCAGTGGTCGGACGGCGTGCACGGCCCGGACCTGGTCCGCGGCCTGAGCTCCGGCCCCGAAGAGCGTGCAGCGTGCGGCATCTCTCGGCGCCAGCAGGTCGGTGGCCACGCCGCTCACCGCGCCGGTGCGCAGTGCTGTCACCGCAGAGGCGTCCGCCACCACCTGGGTGGTGCGGTCGAGGTCGGTCCAGGTCACCGTGCCGACGATGCCAGGAGTGCGAGACCCGAAGCTCAGGCTCAGGGTCTTCACCATGGCCGTGCCGGTCGGACGATGGTGGGCCGACATCACCAGGAACCGTCCGTCCCTCAGCGACGTGCGCAGCGGCATCTCGAAGGCCTCCGCGGACAGGTCCACGAAGGCCTCGCGTACGGCGTCGATCGCCGCTGTCATGGGGACCGCGGACCGGACCTGGTCAGCGGTCAGGGTGACGATCTCCATGGTTCCTCCCCGATGTTGCGATGTGCCGCCGTTGCGATGTGCCGCCGTACCAGACTCTGCCCGCACCAGGACACGTGCGCGAGAGCGGGGGGTCGAGATATTCTCCTTCGATGGTCCGGGTGCTGGTCATCGCTGACGAGGAGGCGCCGAACCTGCACCACCAGGCACTGCGGGCGATGAGCCCCGACCTGGTCCTGTCCGCCGGTGACCTCCCCTGGGACTACATCGAGTACGTCGCCTCCAGCGTGGATGCGCCGGTGGTGTTCGTGCCCGGCAACCATGACCCGGAGATCGATCGGGCCAGGCGGGGTCGCAACGGGAGCTACACCTGCGACGGACTGCCGTGCGACAGCCCGCGGCCTCACGGTGCCACCAACGCGGACGTGGAGGTCGTCGAGGCGGCCGGCCTCCGCATCGCCGGGCTGGGCGGCTGTGTGCGCTACAGGCCCGGCCCCCATCAGTACACCCAGCGGCAGTACGAAGGCCGGGCACGTCGTCTGCTTCGCCGGGTGGGACGGAGCGGGCCTGTCGACGTGCTGCTCACCCATGCACCACCACTCGGACTCGGCGACGGGGACGACAGGCCCCACGTGGGGATCGCGGCGCTGCACCGGGTGCTCGAGCGGCTGCAGCCGTCGTGGCACCTGCACGGGCACATCCATCCCTATGGCCAGGAGATGCCCGACCGCAGGGTGGGGCCGACGACGATCCGCAACGTGGTCCCCTGGCGGACGATCGACATCGTCCCTCGGGGCGGCGGGCCACCGGGTGGACGGGTGGGATGCGGCCTCCGGAGCGATGTCGCGATGGTGAGGGACACCGGGTCCCCGCGGGCCGACGCCGAGAGCGACTTCCTGCGCGCGCGCCGGCATGCCACCCTCTCGAACCTGGCCCGGTGGGTGCGACATGACTCCGACGTCGTCAACGAGTCCCTCTCCTTCACCGAGGTGGTCGACGCACTCGGGCGCAAGGGCGAACGATCCCTGGGGGTCCAGGTGATCCCCATCGACAGCATCGTCGGCTCGGTCGACAAGGTGCGGGACTTCGACCGCCGCTTCCGGCCCACCTCCGGCAGGAGCCGTGAGCGCTGGGAGAGGATGGCTCGCAAGAGCCGCACCGGGGAGGCCTTCCCGCCCATCGACGTCTACAAGCTCGGGAACCTCTACTTCGTCCGGGACGGCCACCACCGGGTCTCCGTCGCCAGGGCACTCGACGTCCGCGAGATCGAGGCGTTCGTCACCGAGATAGACACGGTGGTCTCCACCGAGGGCCTCGGTGGTCGACGCGACCTGGACGCCAGGAACTGGGGTCTGCGCTTCCTGCGGCGCGTTCCGCTGAGCGGGGAGCGCAGGACCCGGGTCGAGTGCTCGGATCCCGCGGACTACCACAAGCTTGCGGAGATGATCGAGGCGTGGGCCTGCCGGCTGATGCACCAGGAGGGCGCCTACATCGACAAGGCGACCATGGCAGGACGGTGGTACGACGAGGAGTTCATGCCCGTGCTCGAGATGATCGAAGAGGCCGGCGTGCGGGGACCCGAGGAGAAGGGCGGCGACGCCTACCTGCGGGTCGCGGGCGAGCGCTATCGGCTGATCCGTGAGCACGAGTGGAACCGCGAGGTGATGCGGATGGTGGCAGAGAAGGGCCGCCGCCGGCGCCGGTGAGCGGCCCGCGGGCGCAGCAGATGCTCAGACCGAGGCTTTCGCCTCGGCGGACTCGGCGGTCAGGTTCGCGCCGGTCTCCGCATCGAAGATCGCCATCTTCTCGATGTCCACCCAGAGGTCGGCCTCCTTGCCGGACCGGACGTTCGCCGCAGCGTCGAGGCGGGCGTTGATCTGGGTGCCGTTCCCGTGCATGTCCTGGCCGGCGTCTCGGGCGAGGTCGTCGAGGTCGCCCGAGTGGGCCTCCCCCCGCACCGTGAAGTAGGCGTAGACGTCCGAGCCCATCGACTCGACGAGGTCGACCGGCACCGTCACCCTCGCTCCTGCGGCGTCGTCGGCAACCAGGGCGGCGTCCTCGAAGTGCTCGGGACGGATGCCGATGATGACCTCCCGGCCCTTGGCGCGATCCGTGGCGCGCCGGATCCGGTCCGGCATCGCGAGCTTGCCCAGCCCGCAGTTCAGGCTGTCGCCCTCGATCGTGGCGGCCAGGAAGTTCATCGCCGGGCTGCCGATGAACCCGGCGACGAACAGGTTGCTGGGATGCTGGTAGAGATCGGTGGGGGAGCCGACCTGCTGCACGATGCCACCGCGGAGGACCACCACCCGGTCGCCCAGCGTCATCGCCTCGGTCTGGTCGTGCGTGACGTAGAGCGTCGTCGTGCCCAGCGTCTTCTGGATCCGGGCGACCTGGGTCCGCATCTGGACGCGCAGCTTCGCGTCGAGGTTGGACAGTGGCTCGTCCATCAGGAACGCCTTGGGGCTGCGCACGATCGCTCGCCCCATCGCGACGCGCTGCCGCTGGCCGCCGGAGAGGTTGGCCGGCTTCCTGTCGAGGTGCGCGGTGAGCTCCAGCATCTCGGCGGCGGCGTCCACCTTCTGCTTGATGGTCTCCTTGTCCACCTTCGCAAGCACCAGCGGGAAGGCCATGTTCTCGCCCACGGTCATGTGTGGATAGAGGGCGTAGGACTGGAAGACCATCGCGATGTCGCGGTCCTTCGGCGCCTTGTCGTTGACGACGGTGCCGTCGATGCTGAGCTCGCCCTTGGTGATGTCCTCGAGGCCCGCGACCATGTTGAGCAGGGTCGACTTCCCGCAGCCCGAGGGTCCGACCAGGATGATGAACTCGCCGTCGGCGATCTGGAGGCTGAAGTCGTCGACCGCGAGGGCCCCGTCGGGATAGCGCTTGACGACGTGGTCCATGACAATCTCTGCCACGAGGTTCTCCTTGTCTGCAGGTCGCGGGCCTCAGCCCTTGACCGCTCCCGAAGTGAGGCCAGCGACGATGCGACGCTGGAAGAACAGGACGAAGATCACGATGGGGATGGTGATGATGACTGCGGCTGCGGCGATGGCGGCGGTCGGCTTCTCGAAGGTCGTGGCTCCGGTGAAGTAGGACATCGCCGCTGGGACCGTGCGTGCCCGGTTGGTCGAGGTCAGGGAGATCGCGAAGAGGAAGTCGTTCCAGCAGACGATGAAGACCAGGATCGCCGTGGTGAAGACGCCCGGCATCGCCAGGGGGGCGATGACCTTCCGGAACGCTTGGTACGGCGTCGCGCCATCCATCTTCGCCGCCTTCTCCAGCTCCCAGGGGATCTCACGGAAGAACGCCGAGAGCGTGTAGATGCCCAGCGGGAGCGCGAAGGTGATGTAGGGCAGGATCAGGCCGGGCCAGGTGTCGAACAGGCCGGTCACGGTCTCGATCTTGAACAGCGGAGTCACTAGGGCGATCTGCGGGAACATCGCGATGAGGAGCGACGCGGCCACGATCGCGGTCTTGCCGGGGAAGTCGAGGCGCGCGATGGCGTAGGCCGCCATGGTGCCGAGCACCAGGGCGATGAACGTGGAGATCAGGCAGATGCCGATGGAGTTGAACAGGGCCCGCAGGAAGTCGCTGTTCTGGAAGATCTGGGTGTAGGCCTCGCTGGTCGGCTTCCTGACGATGAAGTTGCCGTCGTTGAGGGTGTCGCTGCCCTTCAGGGAGAGCGAGATGATCCAGACCACCGGGATGAAGGCATAGAGAAGGACCAGGACGTCGACGGCCGTCCACCCGATCTTCCTGCCCCGTGTCTCGGTCTGCGCACTCATGCGGTCCTCCTCACTGGCCGGGCGCTGCTGCGCCGAAGAGCTTGATGAACAAGAACGCGAAGATCGCGATGGTGATGAAGATCAGCACCGCCATGGTCGAGCCGATGCCCAGACTGAGACCTCTGATCAGGTTGTTGTAGGCCACGATCGAGACCGACGAGGTCTCGTTGGCCCCGCTGGTCAGGATGTAGATGTTGTCGAAGATCCGGAAGGCGTCGAGCGTGCGGAAGAGCAGCGCCACCAGGATCGAGGGCTTGATCAGCGGGACGGTGACCCTCCAGAACCGCTGCCAGGCCGTGGCTCCGTCCATGGACGCCGCCTTGAGGAGGTCCTCGGGCACCAGGGCCAGCCCCGCCATCAGCAGCAGCGCCATGAACGGCACGGTCTTCCACACCTCGGCCAGGATGATGATCCACACCGAGGGCCACTTCTCCGTGAGGGGCGCTGAGCCGCCGGCCAGCCACCCGATGCCCTGGGTCCACGCGAACCGCCACGAGAACGCCGCCACCACGGTGACGATCGCGTAGGGCACGAGTGCCGACGTGCGGACCAGGCCCCGCCCGATGATCGTGCGGTGCATGACGATCGCCAGGAGCATGCCGAAGACGAGCTCGAAGGCGGTGCTGATCACTGTGATGAACATGGTGATGCCGAACGCGGTCCACCAGATCGAGCTGCTCAGCACGGTGACGTAGTTGCCGAACCAGATGAACTGGTTGTCGTTGGGGGTCCGCAGGTCGGCCTTGAAGAAGGAGAGGTAGAACGCGTAGAGGATCGGGTAGGCGGTGACGGCCAGCATCACCACGACGGCAGGCGCGCACAGCAGCATCCCCAGCCGCCGCTCGGCCCGCTTTCCCTCGCTGGCCCGGCGCTTCGCGATGTCGGTCCCGTCGTCTCGTCCCGTGTCCGGCTCCGCCACGGTGGTGCTCACGGCAGGATCCCCTTTCCGTCGATCGCCTGCTGGATCTTGTCCTTGAGCTCAGCTGCGGTCTGCTCCGGGTTGATCGACCGGGGAGGAGACAGAGTGGTCGACACGATGGTGGAGATGTTCTGGTAGAGCGGGGTCTTGGGCCGCGGCACGGCAGTCTTCATCTCCGCGAGGATGTCGTCCTTCATCGGGTAGGCCTTCTCGAACTTGGGGTTGTCGTAGACGCTCCTGATCACCGGCACGTTGCCCGCCGGGCTCAACGCTCCCTGGAGCTGCCGCTCCGGGCTGCGCAGGCACATGGCGGCTTCGAAGGCCAGGTCCGGGTGCTTGCTCCACCTGCTGATCGCGTAGTTCATGCCGCCGAGGGTCGCCCGCGACGGGGTTCCGGGCTCGAACTGGGGGATCCGGGTGACGCCGAGGTCACGGGCCACCTTCGGGTTCGCGGCCCGCATGGCCGACAACACGTAGGGCCAGTTCATGGTGACCGCCGCCTGGCCGTTCTCCAGCTGCGCGAACACCTCGGGCTCCTGGCTGTTCGACAGCGACTTGCTGGCCAGGCCGCTGGTCGCGAGGTCGTGCAGGATCTTGAGCGCCTGGACCGTGTGGTCGTCGACCGTCACCTTGGTGCTGTCCTCGTTGACCAGCGTGCCACCCAGTGAGGCCAAGATGGTGTTGAAGGCCACGACCAGGCCTTCGTACTGGGCGGCCGTGATGCCGACGACGTAGGGCTTGCCGGCGGCCTTGAGGTTCTTGGCGTCCTTCATCACCTCGTCCCAGGTCTGCGGTGGCCGCGGAACCAGGGACTTGCGATACCACAGCAGCTGGACGTTGGTGCTGCGCGGGATCGCGTAGAGCTTGTCCTTCCAGGTCGCGGTGTCGATGGGTGGCTGCAGGACGCCGGCGGTCGCCTCCTGCTTCCTCTTGCCGGTCAGCTCGCGGATCCATCCCGCCTCGGCGAACTCGGCCGTCCACGTGACGTCGGCGCCGAGGATGTCCATGCCGTCGTCCTTGGCGGCCAGCCGGCGCACGAACTGCTCGCGCTGGCTGTCCGCGTCGCTCGGGATCAGGTTCCCGACGATCTTGTAACGGCCCTTGGCGGCCTTGTTGCACGGCTTGAGGGCCCAGTCGTTGAACCCCGCGTCGGAGGCGCTGCCGTAGAGGTTGATCACTGGCACACCGCCGCTGGCGGAACCGCCGCAGCCGACGAGGGTGGCGCTTGCGGCAGAGCCCAGGGCCAGGGATGCAGCCAGCCGTCGACAGCGACGGCGCACGATCAGGTTCATGAGGTGTCGTCCTCCGCCCGCGAGTCGAGGGTAGTGACCGGGACCACAGCTTGAGTAGTTGGAACCTAGTGCTTCGTGCGGGGGGTGCACAAGGATCGAGGCCAATAAATTCTGTGACTAGATTTAGATATGCAAGTAATCTCGTGGGCGATCCAGAGCGTCAGACCCACTCACCAGACAGGCAGCCCGACCGTGGTCCTCGAACGTCGCGCCAACGCCGACGCCGTGCTCGACTATGTCTGGTCCACCGACGTCAGCAGTGTGAGCGACGTGATGGCGGCGTGCCGGCTGACGCGCGCGACGGTGCACTCGATCTGCAGACGACCTCGTCAACCTGGGCTGGGTCCGGGAGCAGCCCGCGCAGCGCGAGGCGGGCACGCGGACAGGCCGTCCGGGGAGACGGTTCACGCTCGCCGCCGATGCCGGCCACGTGCTCGGCGTCGACGTCGGGGAGCACGCGGTCAAGGTGGCGCTGGCCGACCTTCGCGGCGAGGTGGTCGCCCAGCGGTCGGTCCACGGGCTCACTCCCCGCACCACCGCCCGCACCCGCCTCAACCATGTCCGCCGGCTGGCCGGCGCCGTGACCAGCAGCCTGCCGGCCGGCCTGGAGAGCGTCCTGGCCACGAGCGTCGGAGTCGCCGCTCCGGTCGACGCGAACGGCCAGGTCGGCTTCCGCAGCACCAAGCCCGTCCAGTACGACAAGGGGTTCCGGCTCGACCGCGAGAAGCTGGCGGAGGCGGTGGGAGGCGGCCCGGTGCTGCTCTCCAACGACGCGAACCTGGCTGTCCTGGCCGAGCGGTGGCAGGGCCAGGCTCGAGGCGTCGACACTGCTGTCGCACTCCTGTGCAGCGAGAGGCTGGGAGCGGGCATCGTCGACAACGGCCGACTCGTGCTCGGTCGCGACGGCGAGGCCGGTGAGATGTACTTCCTCGACCACGTCGCCGGGGTCGGTGCTGCGCACGGGGTGGCGATGCTGGCCAGGGAGTGGGCGACGAAGGCTCTCGAGTCCGGCCGTCGTACGGCGATCGGCGACGCCGGCATGCTCGAGGACGTCACCGCTGAGAGGGTCTTCGCCGCCGCCGCACAGGGAGACGCCGTTGCCGTGGAGATCCTGGACCGGCTCGCAGATCGGTTCGCCCGGGTCTGCGGCGTCCTCGCGACGCTCCTGAACCCGGAGCTCATCGTCTTCTGCGGCGGAGCCGCCCTGGCGATGGCACAGCTGGTCGCGCCGATCACCGACCGGCTCCAGTCGCTCACCTACGTCCCACCGCGCATCGCCTGCTCCACCTTCGGAGAGGGCGTCGTCACCACCGGTGCCATCCGGGTGGCCCTCGACCACGTGCGAGAGCACGCCCTGGACGACATACGAGCCGACACAGGAGGAGCCTTCGATGGAACCGGAATCTGAGAGGGTGCCTGTGTGCGGGTCCCGAGCGACCTCGCAGGACCCCGAGTGGTGGCGCCAGGCCGTCGTCTACCAGATCTACCCGCGCAGCTTCGCGGACTCCGACGGCGACGGTGTGGGAGACCTTGCCGGCATCTCGTCGAGAGTCCCCTACCTGGTCTCGTTGGGCGTCGATGCCGTGTGGCTCTCGCCGTTCTACCCCTCGGCGCTGGCCGACGGCGGCTACGACGTCGACGACTACCGGGACGTGGACCCCAGCGTGGGCAGCCTCGCCGACTTCGACGACATGGTCACCCGCCTGCACGACGCCGGTATCCGGGTCATCGTGGACATCGTCCCGAACCACACCTCGGACCGGCACCCCTGGTTCGTCGAGGCCCTCGAGGCCGGCAGGGGGTCGGCCGCACGAGACCGCTACGTCTTCCGCGACGGCACCGGTGCCGACCAGGACTCTCCGCCGTCGGACTGGCTGAGCCTCTTCGGAGGACCCGCGTGGGAGCGGGTCGCCGACGGTCAGTGGTACCTCCACCTCTTCGCCCGGGAGCAGCCGGACCTGAACTGGGACAACCGCGAGGTCCGGGACGACTTCGCGACCACGATCCGGTTCTGGGCCGACCGCGGCGTGGACGGCTTCCGGGTCGATGTCGCCCACGGACTGGCCAAGGACCTGCGCGAGCCGCTGGCGCCGCAGGCCGCACTGCCGCAGGAGCGGGCGCCGGGGGGTGCACACCCGTTCTGGGACCGTGACGAGGTCCATGACATCTACGCCGAGTGGCGGAAGGTCTTCAACGACTACGACCCACCACGGATGGCCGTAGCCGAGGCCTGGGTGCACACCTCGAGACTCGCCCGGTACGCCAGTGCCGAGGGCCTCGGGCAGGCCTTCAACTTCGACCTCCTCGAGGCTCCGTGGCAGGCGGAGGAGATCCGGCGAGTGATCGAGAAGAACCTGCCCGGCGCCGCCTCCGGCTCCGACGCGTCCCCCACCTGGGTGCTGTCGAACCACGATGTCGTCAGGCACGCCACCAGGTACGGCCTTCCGCAGACCGGCGATCCTCGGCAGCAGGCAGCAGCCTGGTTGCGCAGCCGAGGGACCACGCCGGTGCTCGACCGTGAGCTCGGACTCCGACGTGCTCGTGCCGCGGCACTCCTGACCCTCGCCCTTCCCGGCTCCGCCTACGTCTTCCAGGGCGAGGAGCTCGGTCTGCACGAGGTGGCGGACCTCCCGGACGCCGCACGGCAGGATCCCGCGTTCCGACGCACCGGTGGGGAACAGACGGGTCGGGACGGATGCCGGGTCCCTCTGCCGTGGACGCCTGAGGGCGCGTCGCTCGGGTTCGGCGACGCTCCCGCCCACCTGCCGCAACCCGACTGGTTCGGACCGTCCTCGGTCGAGGTCCAGGAGGCATCACCCGACTCCATCCTCGCCCTCTACCGTCGGGCGGTCGCGCTGCGACGGCGGCTCCAGGGCTCACTCCGGCTCACCTGGGTGCCGTCGAGGCCGGACGTCGTACACTTCGAGCGCCCGGGGGGATGGCAGTCCGTCACCAACCTGGGCCGGACGTCCGTCGAGCTTCCGGCCGGCCCGGTGGTGCTCGCCAGCGACCGCATCGCCGACCGCCAGCTCCCGCCGGACACCACCGCCTGGATCACCCCCGAGCCGTGATGGGCGCCCGAGGAGCACAGAGGTGAGACCCCACTTCCGGCTCGACACCCGACCGGTGGCACACCCGGCCAACGTGGTGCTCGGCGAGGGCTTCCGGATCACCGTCCTGGACGCCGGTCTGGTGCGGCTCGAGCGCAGCGAGACGGGCGTCTTCGAGGACCGCGCGTCGCAGATGGTGGTCGACAGGGCCTTCCCACCCACCGAGTTCACCCTCTCCGAACCGGGCAGCCCCACGCTGGAGATCCACACCGACCGGCTCCACCTGGTCTACGACAAGGGACCGTTCACCACCCACGGGCTGTTCGTGCAGGCCAAGGGCGGCTACCACTCGACGGACTCCGTCTGGCGCTACGGGATCGCGTCCCCCAACCTGGGCGGCACCGCTCGAACCCTCGACGACGTCGACGGGGCGACCCCGCTGGAGGACGGGGTCCTGGCCCGTGAGGGTGTGGCCATGATCGACGACTCCACGACCGTGCTCCTGGAGGAGGACGGCTGGATCTCCTCCCGCACGCCGGGAAACCTCGATCTCTACGTGTTCGCCTACGGGCGCGACTACCGGGCCGCACTGCGGGCGCTGTACAAGCTCACCGGACCGCCTCCTGTGCTACCCCGCTACGCACTCGGCAACTGGTGGAGCCGCTACCACCCCTACACCGCCGAGGAGTACGTCGCCCTGCTCGACCGCTTCGACGCGGAGGGTGTGCCGCTGTCCGTCGCGGTCCTGGACATGGACTGGCACCAGGTGGAGATCGACGCCCGCCACGGCAGCGGCTGGACCGGGTACACCTGGAACGCCGACCTCTTCCCCGACCCGCCGGCGTTCCTGGCCGACGTGCACGAGCGTGGCCTGGCCGTCGCTCTCAACGTGCACCCGGCCGAGGGCGTCCACGCCCACGAGGATGCCTACGAGGCGGTCGCCGCGCGGATGGGCGTCGACCCCGACTCGGAGCTGGCGGTCACCTTCGACCCGACCGACCCCGCGTTCCTGGAGGCCTATTTCGAGGAGCTCCACCACCCCCTCGAGGAGCAGGGGGTCGACTTCTGGTGGCTGGACTGGCAGCAGGGAGGGGTGACGAGGATCCCGGGGCTGGACCCGCTGTGGCTGCTCAACCACTTCCACTTCCTGGACTCGGGCCGGGGCGGCCGTCGCCCGCTGACGTTCTCGCGCTACGCCGGCATCGGCAGCCACCGCTACCCGGTCGGGTTCTCCGGCGACACCTGGATCACCTGGGAGTCGCTGGACTTCCAGCCGTTCTTCACCGCCACCGCCTCCAACGCGGGGTACGGCTGGTGGAGCCACGACATCGGCGGCCACTTCAAGGGGTACCGCGACGACGAGCTGACCACCCGGTGGGTGCAGCTCGGCGTCTTCTCGCCGGTCAACCGGCTCCACTCGGGCCTCAACCCGTTCAACACCAAGGAGCCGTGGCGCTTCTCCGAGCCCGCCGAACGGGTCATGAAGAAGTTCCTGCGGCTGCGACACCAGCTGCTGCCCTACCTCGCCACGATGAACGTGCGCGCGCACGAGGAGGGGCTCCCTCTGGTGGAGCCGATGTACTACCGCCACCCCGACGAGACGGAGGCATACGCCTGCCCGAACCAGTTCATGTTCGGCAGCGAGCTGCTCGTCGCCCCGATCACCTCGCCGGTCGACAGGGTCACCGGGCTGGGCCGCGTCCGGGCCTGGCTGCCCCAGGGTGAGTGGGTGGACATCTTCACGGGCCTCACCTACACCGGCGGGCGCACGATCCACCTGCATCGTGACCTGACGTCGATCCCGGTCCTGGCCAGGGCCGGCGGCATCCTGGCGATGGTGCCGCCCGAGGCCCTCGGGAACGGCACCGATCTGCCGGAGCTGGTCGACGTGCACGTCTACCCGGGCGCAGACGGTGAGTTCACCCTGGTCGAGGACCGCGACGACGAGCGGTGGGCCCGCACCCCGATGACGTACGACGACAGCACCCGCCACCTCACGGTCCACGACGTCGTGGGCGACACGGACACCGTCCCGGCGAAGCGCGGCTACCGGGTGCACGTCGCTGACAGCTCGCTCACGGTGGAGGAGCGGGTGTTCGCGCTGCTGGACCGGGCGCAGCTCGACTTCCAGCTGAAGGCCGACATCCACCGCGTCGTCTCCACCAGGGAGTCCGACGGCTCCGCGGTCCTCGCCCTGCAGGGTCTTGACCTGTCGGCGGTCCTGCTCGGAGCCCTGACCGAGCTGCTGCTGTCGCGCTGAGGTGCCTCGACGGCGCTCGTCCTGGAGAACCTCACGTGAGTGGTCAGGCCGCGGTGACCGGTAGGTGCAGGAAGCCTCGCAGCGTGAGGCTGTTGCGTCGTCGGGGACGCCGGTGACGGCCAGGTCGCCGTACCGCCTCACCAGGTCCGGCAGGGCGGCCATGGTGACGACCTCGTCGGGTCAGCACCACCGCGCCGCCGGGCGCGCGAGCCACGGGGGCCTTGCGGCGGATCACGTGGTCGGAACCCGCCTCTGGGGCTCACCGACGTACGGCCGACGTCCGTGGCTAGCCTTCGATCAGTCCAACGCCAACTCCGCACAGGAGCCGTTGCCGCGCGCGGATCAGTCGGTACGTCGCGCCAACTCCGCACAGGCGCGATTGCCGAGCCGGGCGCCGGTCGGATCGACGGCTAGCCTTGGGCCATGGGCGAGCGGCTTCGACAGGTGAGGACGGCCGACGGGCGGACCCTTGCGTTCTCCCAGTGGGGCGACCTCGACGGCGTGCCCGTGGTGTCGTTGCACGGTACGCCAGGTTCGCGGCTGGGCCGACCCCCGGACGAGGCTGCCGTGCAGCAGCTGGGGTCCCGGCTGATCACCTATGACCGCCCCGGCTACGGCGGGTCTGACCGTGCTCGAGGCCGAACCGTGGTCGACTGCGTCGCCGACGTGCGGACGATCGTGGACCATCTCGGTCTGGAGTCGTTCCGGGTCACCGGCGGCTCCGGCGGCGGCCCGCATGCGCTCGCAGTCGCTGCACGGATGCCGGAACGCGTGATCAGGGCGCGATGCGTGGTCGGGATTGCCCCGCTCGATGCCGATGGCCTGGACTGGCTCGCCGGCATGGACGCGGAGAACGTGCGCGAGTTCGGTTGGGCCCAGCAGGGGGAGGAGGTGCTGCACCGTGAGCTCGACCGGGAGGCGGACCGGGACCTTGCGAGGATCGCCGCGGACCCCTCGCAGATCTTCTCCGACGACTGGGACCTGGCAGCCGCGGACCGTCAGGTGCTCTCGGACACGGGGATCCAGCGGGTGATGGGCGAGTCGATGAGGGAGGCTCATCGGGCCGGGACCTGGGGCTGGGTCGACGACGACCTCGCTTTCCTGAAGCCCTGGGGGTTCGACCTCGCCGAGATTCGGGTTCCGGTCGAGGTCCGGTACGGCGCCGAGGATGTCCTCGTCCCTGCGTCGCACGGCGCCTGGCTGGCCGAGCGCGTTCCCGGAGCGAGCGTCGTCGTCGAGGAGGGGTCCGGGCACCTGGCGGACTCCCGGAAGATGGTCACCCTGCTCGCGGAGCTGCTCGAGGACCCGACCTGAGCGGTCAGGCACGCTATCCACGGACACGGGCCGCAGCAGCAACCTCCGGGTCTGCCCAGTGTCGGTCCCCGGGGGCCGGGTCCCGGGCCACGGCCAGTAGACGACCACCTTGTCGAACAGCGCCCGTGCCGCTCGGTCGACAGCGGCCTCACAGGGTTCCACCCAGGGTCCGACAACACCCAGTCTCATCCGCCTCTCGTCGACTCCAGGTCGGAGGGCGTCACGGGCATCTCCGACCAGGCGTCCGCGAGCGCGCCCTGGTCGAGGTGCTTGGTCGCGTCGTGGTCGAGGTCGCCCAGGCCCAGTGCCGCCCAGAACTGCCGGTGCTGCTCGCACGGCAGGACAGCGGTGATCCGTCCACGCACCGGGGCTGCCCGGCGCTCCGCCGTGACCTGGAGGTAGCGGTGGCCGGAGTCCTTGGCCCGCCAGCCGATGATCTGCGCGTCGGACATGACCGAGGCCCAGGCGAGCAGCTCCGAGGGGCTGTCCACGGTGGCGGTCACATCACCGACGACGTCGATGTCGCGGCAGATGCGGAGCAGGACGGAGATTTCGCGGGCATCGTGCGATGGGTACATGAGAGGTTCCTGCAGGCTGGCTCGAAGTGACGGTCCTGGATTGGATATAACACGCTCGTTATAGATTCTCAAGTGCCCGACGAACGCCGCAGGTGGGTGCTCGGTGCCCACCCCTGGGGCGCGTCCGGTCAGGCAGGCACGAGCAACCCGTCGGCCACCACCTCGAGAAGCGGCCGGACGGCGCTCTCGTCGAGGTCGCCCTGGTCGGCCACGGCCGCGACGCCGCCGACGAGCCGGCAGATGTGGACGCTGTCGACGCCTTCCCGCAGCGCGCCGTCCTCGCGCAGCCGGGCGACCACCCGGTCGGTGGCCCCGGCCAGCACCTGGCACTTGTTCCTGATCGGCGAGCTCGGGTCACCCATCGCCGAGGTGATCCTGGCCGGGCCGCCCTTGTGCAGGCTGATGAGTGCGACGTAGGACCTGAACCAGGCAAGCAGCAGGTCGCGAGCCGGGCCCTCGTGGGCCAGGGCCTTCGCGGTGGCCTCGCCCACCCGGTCCACCCAGCTCTGCATGATCGCGTCGACGAGGTTCTCGCGGGCCGGGAAGTGCCGGTACAGCGTTCCGGCCCCGACGCCCGCACGCTTCGCGACCTCGTCGAGGGAGGCGTCGTACCCCTGCTCGCGGAAGACCTCACGGGCCACCTCCACGATGCGGTCACGGTTGCGTTGCGCGTCGGCGCGCATGGGGCCCACCTCTCAGACGTACGACGACCAGTGCTTGCGAAACGGAGACACTCTCCGTATTGTCTTGATCAACCGGAGCCGCTCTCCAGATCAGTCTACGTCGGCCGTCTCGGCCAGAACAGGACCCCTGCCATGTCCAGGAAACCTGACCTCCCACCCGACCTCCCACCGAACGCCGGCCGCGCCGCTGCCGGCATCGCGATCGTCCTGGTCGCCCAGCTGATGCTGATCCTCGACGCCACGGTGGTGAACGTCGCTCTTCCGCACATCAACGAGGACCTCGACTTCGGTCCGGCCGGGCTCTCCTGGGTGCTCAACGCCTACACGCTGGCCTTCGGTGGCCTGCTGCTGCTCGGCGGTCGACTCGGCGACGTCTTCGGCCGCCGGCGCGTCTTCGAGATCGGGCTGTCGGTCTTCACCTTCGCCTCGCTGGCCGGCGGACTGGCCCAGGACGCGCAGTGGCTGGTCGCCGCGCGCGCTCTCCAGGGCCTCGGCGCCGCCCTGGCCGCCCCGGGCGTGCTCGCCCTGCTCACCACGAGCGCTCCTGACGAGACGGCCCGCAACCGCGCCCTCGCGCTGTTCGGTGCGGTCTCCTCCGGTGGCATGTCGCTGGGCCTGCTGCTCGGCGGGGCCGTCACCGATCTCGGCTCCTGGCGGTGGACCCTCTTCATCAACATCCCGATCGGCCTCACGGTGCTGGCCCTCACCCGGCGGGTGCTGGACGAGACCCCGCTGCGCCCGGGCCGCTTCGACCTGGTCGGCGCCCTCAGCGCGACCCTCGGCGCCGTCTCGGTCGTGTGGGCCCTCATCGATGCACCGGAGCAGGGCTGGGCCTCCGCCCGGACTGTCGGGGGCCTCGCGCTCGGCGCCCTCCTGCTGGTGGCGCTCGCCGTCACCGAGACCCGCGTCCGGCACCCGATGATCCAGCCCGCACTGCTGCGCAGCCGCCGTCGGGTCAGCGCCCTGGCCGTCATCGCACTGGTCGTCGGCGGCCAGCTGTCGATGTTCTTCCTGGCCGTGCAGTACCTCGAGGACCAGCTCGGCCTCGGACCCCTCACCACCGGTCTGGCCTTCCTCCCGCTGACGCTCGGCATCTTCGCGATGTCCCGGGTCACGCCTCGGCTGCTGGCCCGGGTCGGGCGCACGCCGATGCTCGTGACCGGCACGCTCGGGCTGGCGGTGAGCTTCGCCTGGCTCAGCCAGGTCTCGGCCGGGGACACCTACCTCAGCGGCGCCTTCGGGCCGATGCTGCTCAACGGCCTCTCGGCTGGTCTGGTGTTCATGCCCGCCACGTCGGCGGTCCTGTCCGGCGTCCCTTCCGCACATGCCGGCTCCGCCTCCGGCCTGCTGCAGACCTTCCAGCAGCTGGGCGGCGCGATCGGCCTGGCCGTCGTCGTCTCGGTGTATGCCGCCGGCGCCCGGCCGGGCCAGTTCCTCCCCGGTGCCGAGCACGCCTTCCTCACCTCCGCAGGCTTCTCCCTGGGCGCCCTCGCGATCGCCGTGCTGGCGGTCCTGCGGCTGCGCCGGAGAGTGCCGGGCCGGCACCGGGCTGCGGCGGTCGGCGAGCTCGTGGAGCTGGCGGAGCAGGCCGACGTGCCCGCCCGGGCCGCCTGACCTCCACGGCCGGGCGGGCAGGGTCACGAGGGTGAGCGGGTCAGAAGGTCGCAGGGTCACAAGGTCACAAGGTCACAAGGATGACGCCGGCGGCGACCAGGACGGTGGCCGCGACGCGCCACCGTCCGAACCGCTCCCCGAACACCACAGCCCCGATCACGGCGCCGACGATGACGCTGGTCTCCCGCAGCGCTGCGACCGGGGCCAGGGCACCTCGGGTCTGCGCCCAGAGCACCAGCGCGTAGGCCGCCAGCGACAGCATGCCGCCGGCGAGCCCGGCTGCCAGGTGCGGCCGGACCTGCCGCCACAGCAGTCCCCGGCGGGCCAGCGCCGCCGCCAGGGGCAGGGCCGGTCCCTGCAGCAGGAACAGCCAGCCGGTGTATCCCGTGACCGTGTCCGCGCTGCGGACGCCCAGCCCGTCGAGGGTGGTGTACGACGCGATCACCACCCCGGTCAGGACCGCTGCCGCGATGGCCGGCAGCGCGGCCCGAGTGGGCACGCCGCCCGCGAACACCAGGGTGGCCAGCCCGACGGAGATGACCAGCACGCCGGCCAGCCGCACGAGGGACAGCTGCTCGCCCGCGAACGCCGCCGCGGCGATCGCCACCAGCCAGGGGGAGGTGCCCCGGGCGAGCGGGTAGACCTGGCCGAACTCCCCGAGCCGGTAGCACGTCATCAGCAGCATGTTGTAGGCCACGTGCAGCGCGGCCGAGCCGGCGAGGAACGGCCAGCAGGCCCGCGCCGGCGCGGGTGAGGCCAGCACCAGCACACCTCCGCCCAGGGCGACGGCCACGCCGATGAGAGCGAAACCGACCAGCCGGTCGGTGATGGCGTGCGCCAGGGCGTTCCACACCGCATGCAGGACTGCGGCGACCAGCACGGCGGCTGTGACGGCGACACCGACGGGGCCCGAGCCGGCAGCGGCGAGAGCGAGCACGATCAGACTCCTGGGGTGCGGCCACCGATACAACCATGTCCTGGCAGGAGACCCGGCACGCGCCACAGCTTCCCGGCCGGTCGACCGCTTCTGGCGTGGTCGTCGCGATGGCCCCGCCTGCTGATCCCCAGCACGGTCACGGCGACGTCCGGCCGTCGCGCCGCAGGGTGTGCCAGGCCTCCACCAGCGAGGGGCCGTACCACGTCAGCAGCCTGCCGCTGACCAGCCGGGTCGGTGTCCGGGCGAACGCCTCGGGCCCGTCGCCGGGTGTGAACAGGTAGGGCTCGTCAGGCAGGAGCACGACGTCCGCACCGGCACCGTCGATGTCGCGGAGGTCGACGTGGGGGTAGCGCTGCTCGTGCGAGGCGAAGACGTTGTCCCACCCGAGGCGACGGACCAGGTCGCCGGTGAAGGTCGATCGCCCGACCACCATCCAGGGGTCGCGCCAGATGGGGATGGCGACCCGCGCGGTGACCTCCGGCAGCGGCGCCGTCCAGAGACGACGGGCCTCGCCGAGCCATCCCGGCTGCGGCCATCGCAGGGCCTCGTCGAACAGCCGGCCCAGAGAGCCGATCGCCTCGGGGACCGTCTCGGTGACGGTGACCCAGACCTGGACGCCCGCCTCGCGCAGGCGGCGGACGTCGAGCTCGCGGTTCTCCTCCTTGTTGACCACCACCAGGTCGGGGAAGAGCCCGCGGATCGCCTTCAGGTCCGGGTTCTTCGTGCCGCGCACCCGGGTGACGTCGAGGTCCGCGGGGTGGGTGCACCAGTCCGTGGCGCCGACGAGTGCCTCCGGCCGGGCGCTGGCCAGTGCCTCGGTGATGGACGGGACGAGGCACACGACGCGCCCGGCCGGTCCTGCGGTCTCGAAGGGGTGTCCGAGGTCGTCGGTGATCACCGCAGGACCCGCCTCGGG
The DNA here is from genome assembly GCA_963837995.1 of uncultured Actinomycetota bacterium. GTDB lineage: Bacteria > Actinomycetota > Actinomycetes > Propionibacteriales > Nocardioidaceae > Nocardioides_B. The sequence continues at coordinate 429,156 of CAWIPS010000008.1, read as the reverse complement.
GCTCACACGTTGCGGCGGTACTGGCCGCCGACCTCGAAGAAGGCCTCGGTGATCTGGCCGAGGGAGCACACGCGGGCGGCGTCCATCAGGACGGCGAAGACGTTCTCGCCACCGATGGCTGCCTGCTTCAGCCGCTCGATGGCGGCCACTGCCTCGTCGGTGTGCTCGGCCTGCCAGCCCCGGACGCGGTCGAGCTGGGACTTCTTCTCGGTGTCGGTGGCGCGGGCCAGCTCGACATGGAGCAGGGGTGCCTCCGGTGCCGTCGGCGCGGTCGGGCTTGCGGAAGGTGTTCACCCCCACGATCGGCAGGGTGCCGTCGTGCTTGCGGTGCTCGTAGAGCATCGACTCGTCCTGGATGCGGCCCCGCTGGTAGCCGGTCTCCATGGCGCCGAGGACACCGCCGCGCTCGTTGATCGCGTCGAACTCGGTGAGCACCGCCCTCTCCACGAGGTCGGTGAGCTCGTCGATGATGAACGAGCCCTGCAGCGGGTTCTCGTTCATCGCCAGTCCCCACTCCTTGTTGATGATCATCTGGATCGCCAGCGCCCGTCGTACCGACTCCTCACCGGGGGTGGTGACGGCCTCGTCGTAGGCGTTGGTGTGCAGGCTGTTCGCGTTGTCGTAGATCGCGATCAGCGCCTGCAGCGTGGTCCGGATGTCGTTGAAGTCCATCTCCTGGGCGTGCAGGGAGCGACCCGAGGTCTGCACGTGGTACTTCAGCCTCTGGCTGCGCTCGTTGGCGCCGTACCTCTCCCTCATCGCGACCGCCCAGATGCGGCGGGCGACGCGGCCGATCACGGAGTACTCCGGGTCCATGCCGTTGGAGAAGAAGAACGACAGGTTGGGCGCGAAGTCGTCGATGGCCATCCCGCGGGCGAGGTAGGCCTCGACGTAGGTGAACCCGTTGGCGAGGGTGAACGCGAGCTGGCTGATCGGGTTCGCCCCGGCCTCGGCGATGTGGTAGCCGGAGATCGACACCGAGTAGAAGTTCCGGACCTGCTGGGCGATGAACCACTCCTGGATGTCGGCCATCATCCGCAGGGAGAACTCGGTGGAGAACAGGCAGGTGTTCTGGCCCTGGTCCTCCTTGAGGATGTCGGCCTGCACGGTGCCGCGCACGTTCGCCAGGGCGTACGACGTCAGGTCGGCGCGCTCGTCCGGGTCGGGCTCACGGTCGTGCTCGGCACGGAACCTGTCGACCTGTTGGTCGACCACCGTGTTCAGGAAGAACGCCAGCACGGTCGGGGCCGGGCCGTTGATCGTCATCGAGACGCTCGTGGTCGGCGAGACCAGGTCGAACCCGTCGTAGAGCGCCTTCATGTCCTCCAGGGTGGCGACCGAGACGCCGGAGGTGCCGACCTTGCCGTAGATGTCGGGACGCTCGTCGGGGTCGCGGCCGTAGAGCGTGACCGAGTCGAACGCCGTCGACAGGCGGGTGGCCTCACCGTCCGCCGAGAGCAGCTTGAACCTCCGGTTGGTGCGGAACGGGTCGCCTTCGCCTGCGAACATCCGAGCCGGGTCCTCGCCGTCGCGCTTGAACGCGAACACCCCTGCGGTGAACGGGAAGGACCCGGGAAGGTTCTCGCGGCGCCAGAACCGGACCAGCTCGCCGTGGTCGGTGAAGCGGGGCAGTGAGACGCGCGGGATCTTGTTGCCCGACAGCGACTCCCGGGTGAGGGCGGTGACGACCTCCCGCCCGCGGACCTGCACCACCTGCTGGTCACCGGAGTAGGACTCCACGATCCCCGGCCAGGCCTCGAGCTGCTCGCCCAGCTCGTGCGGCAGCGCGGTGCGCGCCTCCTCCAGCAGGACCGGAAGGTCGCCCGGGTCGCTGTCGGGGCCGCGCTCCGCGAGCTCGAAACTGACGGCCTCGAGCCGTTGCAGCCGGCTGGCGGCGGCGGCCAGCTCCTCGGTCTCGGCGTGGTAGCGGCGGATCGTCTCGGTGATCTCGGCGAGGTAGCGCACCCGGTCGGTGGGCACGACCTGCCGGATCCCCGAGGAGTGCCGCACCTCGACCGGGGGGAGCGCCCCCGCCTCCGTGTGCAGGCCGACCTCGGCGAGCCGGTCCCGCAGGTGCTGGTAGAGAGCGGTCACGCCGTCGTCGTTGAAGGTGGCGGCCGAGGTGCCGAACACCGGCATGTCCTCGGGCCGCTTCCCGAACGCGTCCCGGTTGCGGACCAGCTGGCGGCCGACGTCCCGCAGCGCGTCCTTGGCGCCGCGCCGCTCGAACTTGTTGATCGCGACGACGTCGGCGAAGTCGAGCATGTCGATCTTCTCCAGCTGCGAGGCGGCACCGAACTCGGGCGTCATCACGTAGGTCGACAGGTCCACGAACGGCACGATCGCGGCATCGCCCTGACCGATGCCCGGCGTCTCCACCACCACCAGGTCGAACCCGGCCGCCTTGACCACGTCGAGCACGTCGCCGAGGTGGTCCGGAAGCTCGTGGGACCCGCGGGTCGCGAGGCTGCGGAAGAGGACCCGGTCGCCGTCCAGGCTGTTCATCCGGATCCGGTCACCCAGCAGCGCGCCCCCACCGCGGCGGCGGGTCGGGTCCACCGCGATGACGGCGATCCGCAGCTTGTCCTGCTGGTCGAGGCGGAAGCGGCGCACCAGCTCGTCGGTCAGCGACGACTTGCCCGAGCCGCCGGTGCCGGTGATGCCCAGCACGGGGGTCGCGTGCCGGGCTCCCGCGGCCCGGAGCTGCTCGAGCACGTCGGTCGACAGCCGGCCCTGCTCGGCGCCGGTGATCGCCCGGGCGACCGCCGAGCGGTCCCCGGTGACGACCTCGTCCGCGCTCACCTGCCGGGTCTCCCACAGGTCGAAGTCGCAGTCCCTCACCACGGAGTTCACCATCGCGACCAGGCCCATCCGCTGCCCGTCCTCGGGGGAGAAGATCGTCACGCCGCTGCTGCGCAGCCTCTCGATCTCGTCGTGCACGATCACGCCACCGCCGCCGCCGACGACCTTGACGTGTCCGGCGCCGCTGGCCCGCAGCGAGTCCACGAGATACTCGAAGTACTCGACGTGCCCACCCTGGTACGACGACACCGCGACGCCCTGCACGTCCTCCTCGACGGCTGCGTCGACGACCTCCTGCACCGAGCGGTTGTGACCGAGGTGCACCACCTCGGCTCCCTGGCTCTGGAAGATCCGCCGCATGATGTTGATGGAGGCGTCGTGCCCGTCGAACAGGCTGGACGCGGTCACCAGTCGGACCGGGTGCACGGGGGAGTGGAGGTCGGGCATGGGCCACCTTCGGGTTTTAGTCGGACGTCCTACTATCCTCGATAGTAGGGCTTCCTACTACCGAGCGGTACCCGAAGCGGGCTCGCAGATGCTCGGCGGCGGCTCGACCCGGGTTCCGGGGGCCCTAGGATCTGGTGGATGAGCGAGGACGAGACCCGTGACGCCCGCGGGTCCGCTCCCGCGGCCTGGCACTTCGAGGACTTCGCGCCGGGGCAGGTCTTCCTGTCCCAGGGGCGCACGATCCTCGACACGGACCTCGCCGGCTTCGCCGCCTGGAGCTGGGACACCAACCCGGTGCACACGGATGCCGAGCTGATGGCCTCCAGCCGGTTCGGGCAGCGCATCGCGCACGGGCTGCTGGGCATGTCGGTGGCCCTGGGGCTGGTGTCCCGGCTCGGGGTGTTCGAGAGCTGCTCGGTGGCGCTGCTCTCGGTCGAGGACTGGACCTTCCGCAGGCCGGTCCTGGTCGGGGACACCGTGCGGTGTCGGGTGGAGATCCTCGGGACCCGGTGGACCAGCAGCGGCGGGACCGGGGTGCTCGACCGGCGTCTCACGCTGCTCAACCAGCGCGGGGAGACGGCCCAGACCGGCCGGATGGGGCTCCTGGTCTCGGGCCGGCCACCGATCACCGGACCCACTGCGCGTGGCTGACCGCTCTGGCAGGCTGACTCGGTGCCCACACTGAGCTACAGGTTCGGCTAGCCGAGAAGCTCGCGGAGCAGCGTGGGCGCGCTGTCGGCCCCGGCCAGAACGGCCCAGCGCGCCCCGGCAGCGCTCGCGAACGACGCGGCCTGGTCGGTGTCCTGGTGCGGCGCGAGGACCACGAGCTCCGGGACCGCTGCAGCCACCTGGGCCGGGTCCTCGTCGGTGTGCCGGCAGTCGGAGAGGAGGACGACCACCCGGCGCTGCGCACGGGCTGCCGCGAGCTGCTCCACGGCGGCTCGGAGGGCGTCCGCGAGCCCGGTGACCCCGTGCCCACGCAGCGCGAGCACCCGGTCCACGACCGCCGCGGCGGGCGCGGCGCCGTACATCGGCTGCAGGACGCGTACGTCGCCGGCGAAAGCGACCACGGCATGCTCCACCGGTGCGCGGAGCACGCAGGCCGCCGCGACCGTCGCGGCGACCGCCAGCCGCTCACCGCTCATGGATCCCGACGCGTCCACCAGCAGGCACACGGCGAGGTCCTGCCGTCCCCAGTCACGCGCCGTCAGCTCGTCGAGGTCCTCGGGACGTCGTTCCGCTCGCGCGCTGACGATGGCGTCCAGGGACGCGTCGATGTCCAGGTCACCGCCACGTCCGGCCGGGACGAGTCGTGGTCGAGCCGTGCCGGCGCGGGTGGGACGCCCGGTGCGGGTGCGGTCCAGGACCAGCCTGGCCGCGAGACGGCGGGCGTGGGCCCGCAGGGACTCGTCGGTGGCGTGCACCAGGTCCGCGACCAGCGCGAGCGTCGCGTCGGGGTCGGAGCCCAGGGCCCGGTCGAGCGCCTCCTCGTCGAGGACCCCCACCTCCGGTGAGACCTCGGCGAACCGCGCGTGCCTGGCCAGCGTGGAGCGGCCCACCGTGCGGTTGCGGGCGGCCTCGGACTTCGGATCTCTGCGCTGCTGGGGGTCGCCCGCGCGTGGCGGGCTCAGGCTTCCCCCGGGTCGGTCCTCCGCGCGCCCGGGTCCGACTCCGGGGGCGGGCCGAAGACGGTCTCGTAGATCTCCCGCACGATCTCCTCGGGCCGGTGCGCCGCCGACTCGTGCAGCCGGATCCGTCCCGAGAGCGACACCAGCGCGGCGTCGAGGCCGGCGTGCCAGTCGTCGGAGGGCACCGCCCGCATCGCGGCCAGCCGCGAGCCGATCGCCACCATGTCGATGGCGCCCCGCACCGAGGAACCGATCCGCACGTCGGGGTGCGAGCGGGTACGACGGACCAGGTCGACCACCTTGGCCCGCCACCGCGGGTCCCCGGGGCCCGCGCCGTCGGCGCGCATCGCGACGATGTCGGACTCCGTGTCGGCGGACTGGTAGTCCATCGAGATGCGGCAGGTCCGGTCGTAGATCGCCGAGGAGATCCGCTCGGTGCCCACGGCGTCGAAGGGGTTCATCGCCGCGACGAGCCGGAACCCCGGCTCGGCACGCACCAGGCCCAGGCGCGGCACGGTGAGCTCCGACTCCGACATCACGGTGATCAGGACGTTGAGGGTCTCCTCGGGGACCCGGTTGATCTCCTCGACGTACAGCAGGCCGCCGGTGCGCAGCGCGGCCACCAGCGGCCCGTCCACGAACACGTCGGGGTCGTAGCCCCGGGCCATCACCTGCGCCGGGTCGAAGTGCCCGACCAGGCGGGCCGGGGTCAGCTCGGCGTTGCCCTCGACGAGGTGGAACGGTGCGGACCGCTCGGAGGCGACCGAGCGCAGCAGCGTCGACTTGCCGGTGCCCGGTGGCCCCTCCAGGAGCACGTGAGCGCCGCCGTCCAGGGCCGCGACGAGCAGCTCCACCTCGCGGGCCCGGTCCAGCACCGGCCGGGCGGCACCCGTCGTGGTCTCCTCGCCGGTCACCTCAGCCGTGGGAGTGGACCATCACGCCACGCACGTTCTTGCCCTCCAGCAGGTCGTCGTACCCCTCGTTGACCTGGTCCAGGGTGTAGGTCCTGGTGATGATCTCGTCGAGCTTCAGGTCACCGGACTGGTAGAGGCCGAGGATCTTCGGGATGTCCGTGGTCGGGTTGCAGTCGCCGAACAGGCTGCCCTTGAGCGACTTGCGGAACAGCGTCATCACGCTGCCGGAGAGCTGGATGTTCTGCTCCTCGAGCTTGTTCAGCCCGGTCAGCACGACCACGCCCCCCTTGCCGACGGCGTCGAAACCACCGGCGACGATCTCGGAGGTCATCAGGCCCGGGGTCAGGATCGCCGAGTCGGCCATCTGGCCGCGGGTCAGGTCGGTGATCGCCGACTGGGCCTCCTCGACGGTGGCGAACGCGTGCGTCGCGCCGAGCTCCATCGCCTTCTCGCGCTTGTTCTCCAGCGGGTCGACGGCGATGACGTACTTCGCGCCTGCATACCGCGCACCCTGTACGGCGTTGATGCCGATGCCGCCCACGCCGGAGACCATCACCGTCTGGCCCGGCCGCACGTTGGCGGTGTTCACCGCGGAGCCCCAGCCGGTGGGCACGCCGCACCCGACGAGCACCGCCTTGTCCAGCGGCAGGTCGTCGTCGACCTTCACCGCGGAGGTCTGGTGGATGACGCCGTACTGGCTGAAGGTGCCGAGCATGCACATGGCGCCGTACTGGCCGCGGGAACCGCTGATCGGCCACCGGTCGCCGGGCAGGCCCCCCTCGAGGATGGAGGCACCCATGTCGCAGATGGACTGCTGACCCGACGCGCAGTAGCGGCACGTGCCGCAGCTCGGGATGAACGAGCAGACCACGTGGTCGCCCGGCTTGACCCTGGTGACGCCGGGTCCGACCTCCTCGATGACGCCCGCACCCTCGTGCCCCAGCACCATCGGCAGTCGCGCCTCGAGGTCACCGTGCGCGATGTGCACGTCGGAGTGGCACAGCCCCGCGTAGGTGTAGCGGATCAGCACCTCGCCCTCCCTCGGCCCGTCGAGCTCCAGCTCCTCGATCTCGATCGGCTTGCCGGGTTCGTGCACCACTGCGGCATTCGTCTTCATCCGGGCCTCCTGGGCTCCTTTGGGCGGGCCTGGTCAGTCAAGCCCCCGTCCGTCCGCCGCGCAAGGGCCGGTGGGAGCAGGATCCATGGTGGACGCGGTTCCCGGCTGCCGCGGCGGTCCGCGATACTGCTCGCGGTGGCGTGGTCGAGCCTCGCACCTGCACGTGTCCCGGTTCGAGACGAGTGGAGTCTTTTGTGATCATCGGTGCCGTCAAGGAGAGCCGTCCTGGTGAGACGCGGGTGGCGGCGACGCCTGCGACGGTGAAGCAGCTGCTCACGCTGGGCTACGAGGTGGTGGTGGACCGTGGTGCGGGTGCGCTCTCTTCCTTCCCCGACGAGGCGTACGTCGAGGCCGGCGCGACCATCGGTGACGCGCTGAAGGCGGACATCGTGTTCGGGGTGAACGCCCTGTCGTCCGAGCAGCTGGACGGTCTGGCGCCGGGCGCGACGGTGGTGGGCATCTTGAGCCCGGCGCTGAACCCGGACCTGGTGGAGGACCTGGCGGGTCGCCCGGTGACGGCGTTGGCGATGGATGCGGTGCCGCGGATCTCGCGTGCGCAGTCACTCGACGTGCTGTCCTCGATGGCGAACATCGCGGGGTATCGCGCGGTGGTGGAGGCGGCGCACGTGTTCGGCCGGTTCTTCACCGGTCAGGTGACGGCTGCGGGCAAGGTGCCGCCGGCGAAGGTGCTGGTCGCCGGTGCCGGGGTGGCCGGGCTGGCGGCGATCGGCGCGGCGGGGTCGATGGGCGCGATCGTGTATGCGACCGACCCGCGCCCGGAGGTGGCCGACCAGGTGAAGTCGCTGGGCGGTGAGTACCTGCCGGTCGAGGATGCGGAGGTCGAGGTCTCGGCCACCGGCTATGCGAAGGAGATGTCGGAGGACTACAACGAGCGGGCCGCCCGGCTGTATGCCGAGCAGTGCCGCGAGGTCGACATCGCGATCACGACGGCACTGATCCCCGGTCGGCCGGCGCCGCGGCTGATCACCGCGGAGATGGTGGCCTCGATGAAGCCCGGGAGCGTGGTCGTGGACATGGCCGCGGCGAACGGCGGCAACGTCGAGGGCGTGGTGAAGGACGAGGCGGTGGTCACCGAGAACGGGGTGACCATCATCGGCTACACCGACCTGGCCGGCCGGCTGCCGACGCAGGCCTCGCAGCTGTACGCCACCAACCTGGTCAACCTGATGAAGCTGATGACCCCGGCCAAGGACGGCCGGCTGGTGCTGGACTTCGACGACGTGGTGCAGCGCTCGATCACGGTGGTCCGCTATCTCGGTGACGGGACGGGCGACGGGCGGGCGACGGGGCTGGCGACGGGGCTGGGGGCCGGACCGAGCTGACCTGGCCGCCGCCACCGGTCCAGGTCTCGGCCGCACCACAGGCCCCACCGGGCGGCCAGGCGGCCGCCGCGGACGGCTCCGGCGCGTCGGGGTCGGGGTCGTCGGCGGCGGGGTCGGCGAAGAAGCACATGTCGCCGGGCAGGCGGTTCGCCATCGTGGGGGTCGCGGCGGCGGTGCTGTTCGTGCTGGCGGCGGTGTCACCGCGGGCCCTGCTGGGGCACCTGACGGTGTTCGCGTTGGCGATCGTGATCGGCTACTACGTGATCGGGCACGTGCACCACGCGCTGCACACGCCGTTGATGTCGGTGACGAACGCGATCTCGGGGATCATCGTGGTCGGTGCGCTGCTGCAGATCGGGCAGGGGAACGCTGCGATCACCGTGGTGTCGACGTTCGCGATCCTGCTGGCCTCGATCAACGTGTTCGGTGGCTTCGCGGTGACCCGCCGGATGCTCGGCATGTTCTCCCGGTCGTGAGCCGGGTCCTGACCCTGGGCGACCCGCCCTGCTGTGCTGCACTGACCCCGCGGGCCGACCCCCCCTACTTCCTGGAGCTGAGAAGAGAAGAATGTCTGCTGAGACGGCCGCGCAGGCGGCGTACATCGTGGCGGGGCTGCTGTTCATCCTGGCGTTGGCGGGGCTGTCGCGGCACGAGACCGCAATAGCGGGCAACACCTTCGGGATGGCGGGCATGGTGGTGGCGCTGGTGGCCACCATCGTGTTGGCGCTGGACCGGGACATCGCCGCGGCCGGGCTGGGTCTGCTGGTCGCCGCGATGGTCGCCGGTGCGGCGATCGGGCTGTGGCGGGCCCGGGTGGTGGAGATGACCGGGATGCCGGAGCTGATCGCGCTGCTGCACTCGTTCGTGGGTCTGGCCGCGGTGCTGGTGGGCTGGAACGGCTACCTGAACGTCGAGCACGACCCGACCGGTGCCGAGGCGCGCTCGTTGGACGCGGTCGGGACGCTGGGGATCCACCATGCCGAGGTGTTCATCGGGGTCTTCATCGGGGCGGTGACCTTCACCGGGTCGATCGTGGCGTTCCTCAAGCTGTCCGCCCGGATCAAGTCGAGCCCGCTGGTGCTTCCCGGCAAGAACCTGCTGAACCTCGGGGCGCTGGTCGCGTTCGTCGCGCTGACCAGCTGGTTCGTGGTCCACCCGGCACTGTGGCTGCTGGTGGTGGTCACCGTGGTCGCGCTGGCACTGGGCTGGCACCTGGTCGCCTCCATCGGCGGCGGTGACATGCCGGTGGTGGTCTCGATGCTGAACTCCTACTCCGGGTGGGCCGCGGCCGCGTCCGGGTTCCTGCTCGAGAACGACCTGCTGATCATCACCGGTGCGCTGGTCGGCTCCTCGGGTGCCTACCTGTCCTACATCATGTGCAAGGCGATGAACCGGTCGTTCATCTCCGTGATCGCCGGCGGCTTCGGCATCGAGGCGGGACCCGCGGACACCAAGGACTACGGGGAGCATCGGGAGATGACCGCCGAGGAGGTCGCCGAGCTCCTCGGCGAAGCGGACACGGTCATCATCACCCCCGGCTACGGGATGGCGGTCGCCCAGGCCCAGCACGGGGTCGCGCAGCTGACCCGCAAGCTCCGCGAGCGTGGCGTCGACGTACGGTTCGGGATCCACCCGGTCGCCGGCCGGCTGCCCGGGCACATGAACGTGCTGCTCGCCGAGGCCAAGGTCCCCTACGACATCGTCCTGGAGATGGACGAGATCAACGACGACTTCGCACACACCGCCGTCGTCCTGGTCATCGGCGCCAACGACACCGTGAACCCCGCCGCCACCGAGGACCCCAGGCAGCCCGATCGCCGGGATGCCCGTCCTCAAGGTCTGGGAGGCCGACAACGTCGTCATCTTCAAGCGCTCCATGGCATCGGGCTACGCAGGCGTCCCCAACCCGCTGTTCTACCGCGACAACGCAGCGATGCTCTTCGGCGACGCGAAGGACAGGGTCGAGGACATCCTGCGTGCCCTGTGAACCGCCGGTCACCCGGGGCCGGTCGATAATCGGCTGACCGACCAAACGACACAGGGAGCGTCACGTGACAGGTTCAAGCAGGCCCGAGGAGCTCACCGGGACGAAGGACAAGGTCTACAACCTCATCTGGTTCACCGAGGCGTCACTGCGGAACGCCACCCAGCTCGAGGGCTACATCGCCGACGCGGAGCGGGACGGCGACGAGGAGCTCGCAGAGTTCTTCCGCAAGGCCCACCGGGTCAGCCGCAAGGGCGGTGAGCTGGGCAAGCGCCTGCTCTCCTCCCGCCTGGACGGGGCCTGAGACCCGCGTCGACCCGCTCACCCCACAGGTCCCCGGGGACCGCGGTCGTCGAGGAACGAGAGCAGCTCCGGAGCTCCGGAGACGAGGCGCCCGACCTCCTCTCCCGCGTCGCAGCGGAAGAGCCCGATCGTCACCTGGGCCGGGTCCCGGCCCAGGACCCGCCACACCGCCCCGAACGCCTCCCACCGCCTGAGGACCTCGACCAGCTCGTCCCCGGACCGGGTCTCGGGCGTGCCGGCATCCTCGTGCGTGGCCGGTGGAAGGGAGCCGGCGACCCCCGCTTGCTGGGCGTCGACCGTCGACCCGCGTGCGACGCGGCTGTGCTTGCTCAACTGCGATCCCGTCTGTCCTGCCCAAGCGTACGACGAATACCCCGACCGTCCGTTGCGAGGGCGCAACGAGTGCGGCAATAATGTGGGCCCATGGCCACACGCAGGATGGCGCCAGGATCCGGTCTACGGGCCTCCGTCCGGGAGGAGGTAGACGCGCTGATGCGCGCCAGCAACATGGTGGCTGCCGCGATCGCCCACTCCCTTGCCGTCGCCGACACCAAGGTGACGCTGCCCCAGCTGAGAATACTCGTGTTGGTCCGTGACGGCGGACCGCTCAACATGAAGTCGGTGGCGGAAGGGCTGGGGGTGAACCCCTCGAACGCGAGCCGCACCTGCGACCGGCTCGTCAAGGGCGGTCTCCTGGACCGTCGCGACGACCCCCAGGACCGGCGGAACGTGGCGCTCACCCTCACCCGGTCCGGGAGGAACCTGGTCGCTGCCATGCTGAGGCAGCGGGAGACCATCTTCGCCCAGGTGGTCGCTCGGATGGGTCCCGAGGAGCGCGCGCAGCTCACCACAGGCCTGACCGCCTTCAGTGACGCGGCGACGGACCTGGCGACGCTCGACACGGGGCTGGCCGACGGTGACGGCCATCTCTTCCGCTGGCTGTCCTGACCCAGGAATCGTTGCTTGGAAGCAAGCGAGCCAAAGGTATGCCGGCAGACACTCAGCCGGCGCGGCGGCGCAGCTGACCGGCACGACGGGTCGCGCTCAGAGGACCGCCGTCCTGGCCAGCTCGTCCAGCCGCATGTCGACACCGGGCCTCCGCGGCTTCGCCGCCGCCGTGGCCAGCGCGACGGAGTCGTCGGGAAGGTCCCTGGTGATGCGGGCTCCGGCGCCGATCAGCACTCGATGCCCGACAGTGACTCCACCCAGGACACAGGCGCCGGCACCGATGGTCACATGGTCGCCGAGCACCGGCTGACCCGGCAGCAGACCGTCGCCCAAGGTGACGCCCTGGTAGATCCTGGCACCGCGGCCGATGCGTACGTCGGGACCGATCACGATGCCGACACTGTGCATGAGACACAGGCCGGGTCCGATCCGGGCGCTGGGGCTGATCTCCGCACCGCTCGCACGCAGAGCCCTCGACTGGAGGAGAAGAGCGGTGACCTTGGCTCCTCGCCGGGCCGCCGCCTGGGAGAGCCGGAACAGGCAGACGGCGCGCACCCTCGGCACCACCACGACGCGCACCAGCACCTCGGCCCACCACTTGGCCCCCGAGCTCTGCCGTCCCTCGACCATGTGGTCGAGGTCGGCCACCAGGAGCGCGCCGAAGTCCAGATCGTCATCGCGTCGTGTCGTCGTCATCTGGACCCAAGGGGTTGCCACAGGCCCTGGCGGACCTGTCGGTGCCCTCGACGCTAGAGCACCGAGATTCCCCTTGCTGCACTGGCCTGCTGGGGGTAAAGCGAGATGTCAGACTTCCGTAAACCTACCTTGAGTCATCGACAGCAGCCTTGACGACCGGGTAGAACGCGCTGGCCATCTTGCGATGCCCGGCGTCGGTGGGGTGGATGCCGTCAGCCTGGAGGTCGGCGACCGTGAGGGTCTCGCTGAGGTCCACGAGAGACATCCGCCGGCCTTGCGCCCTGAAGTCGCTCACCACACCGGGGATCTGGCGGTTGTAGGACTGCCACTGGGCATCCTTGCCGACGTTCATCCTGACGATCTCTGCCAGCACCACGCGCGTGTCCGGCTTGGCGGCATAGATCTTGGTGAGCACGTCACGAAGGCGGACGACCGCCGTGTTCGCGTCGATGTTCGACCAGATGTCGTTGGTGCCGACGTGGTAGACGACCACATCCGGGCGGTAGGCGGAGATGAAGCCTCCGGCCGTCGGTTGGAAGGTCGAGTTCTGCCATCCGCTATGGCCCTCATGGTCCTTGTCCTTCAGGCCGGCCGGACCGGTGGCGACCTGGGACCCCACGTAGTCCACCCGTTCCCCCGCGGCGACGAGCCGGTCCAGGAGATAGCCCTTGTAGCCCATGGCCGTGCCTCCGGCCTGGGTGATCGAGTCGCCCATCGGCATCACCTTCACCACGGTGGTGCCGGTCACGGGTGGGGGCGGTGGTGCGGGGGTGGTGGTGCCGGAGAGGGTGACGGTGGCGCCGACGTGGGCGTTGGCGAGGAGCCAGTCGCGAGCGGTGCCGTGGCCGGAGAGGACGTAGCCGTTGGTGGGGATGGCGGTGGCGTTGGCGTTGGTGGCCTGTCGGTCGCGCAGGGCGGTGACGGTGTTGGCGGTGACGACTGCTTCGGCGCCGTACACGTTGGTGGGGGTGGTGGTGCCGGCTGCCGGGGTGTAGAGGACGAGTGGCGCCCCGCATTCCCCGGATATCTAACCCACTAAGATGGTCATCCGAAAGGAATGTGAGTCATGTCGAAGAAACGCAGAAATTTCACTCCGGAGTATAAGGAGGAAGCGGCGAAGCTGGTGATCGAGACGTCACGGCCGATCGCGGAATGTGCCCGGGATATCGGGGTGAACGAGCAGACGCTGCGGAACTGGGTGAATGCGTACCGGAAGGCGCATGCCGGGGAGGAGCCGCCGTTGTCGGTGTCGGAACGTGCGGAGCTGCGGGAACTGAAGGAGGAGGTTCGTGAGCTGCGGCTCAAGAGTGAGTTCTTGGGAAAAGCCGCGGCCTTCTTCGCCCAGGAGTATCGGTGAACGCTCGCTATGAGTTCATCGACGAGGAGAAGGCCACCACCACCGAAACCGGTGGGCGCAAGTACACGGTCGTGAAGATGTGTGCGTGGATGGAGGTGTCGGCGTCGGGATTCTATGAATGGCGCAGCCGGCCCCAGTCAGCGACCGCGGCTCGGCGGGACTATTTGATGCTGCTGATCGAGAAGGCGTTCACCGACTCCGACGGGACCTACGGGTACCGGCGGCTGCATGCCCAGCTGGCACGGTGGGACGAGCACTGCACCCCGGAGCTGGTCCGGGCGCTGATGCGGGCCCTGGGCCTGGTCGCCTGCCAGCCGCGGCCGTGGCGGCACAGCCTGACCGAGTCCGGACCGTCGGGGCCGATCCCGGACCTGGTGGCCCGGGACTTCACCGCTGAGGCGCCGGGAACGAAGCTGGTCGGCGACATTTCTTACATTCCCACCTGGGAGGGCTGGTTGTATTTGGCTACCGTCATCGACTGTCACACCAAAGGCGTCCTCGGGTGGGCGATGGGTGACAACTACAAGACCCCGCTGATCAGTGCCGCGATCGATATGGCGGTACGGAACAACACGATCGCGTCTCGGGCGATCTTTCATTCCGACCGGGGCAGCAATTACACGTCGGCGGAGTTCGCGGCCACTCTCGCCGGGCATGACATGCGACAGTCGGTGGGGCGGACCGGGATATGTTACGATAATGCGATGGCGGAGTCTTTTTTCGCTGCCTTGAAGAACGAGAGAGTGCACCGCACTCAGTACCCGACCCGGGAACACGCCCGCAAAGACATTTCCCGATACATCGAATTCCGGTACAACACGCGGCGTCTCCACTCCGGACTCGACTACCGGACCCCACAAGAAGTCCACAACGAGTACCTAAACAACAACACAGCAGCGTAGAAAGCCCTATTTGGAGCTGTCCGGAAAATGGCGTCGGCGGCGCGGGGATGTTGGTGCCGGCGAGGGTGGCGGTTGCGGCTCCTACGGTGACGGTGGTGCCGGTCTGCGGTGGTGGGTGGTGCGGGGGTGGTGGTGCCGGAGAGGGTGACGGTGGCGCCGACGTGGGCGTTGGCGAGGAGCCAGTCGCGAGCGGTGCCGTGGCCGGAGAGGACGTAGCCGTTGGTGGGGATGGCGGTGGCGCTGGCGTTGGTGGCCTGTCGGTCGCGCAGGGCGGTGACGGTGTTGGCGATGACGACTGCTTCGGCGCCGTACACGTTGGTGGGGGTGGTGGTGCCGGCTGCCGGCGTGTAGAGGACGAGTGCGTCGGCGGCGCGGGGGATGTTGGTGCCGGCGAGGGTGGCGGTTGCGGCTCCTACGGTGACGGTGGTGCCGGTCTGCGGTGGTGGTGGTGCGGGGGTGGTGGTGCCGGAGAGGGTGACGGTGGCGCCGACGTGGGCGTTGGCGACCAGCCAGTCCATCGCGTCGCCGTGACCGGACAGCACATACCCGTCAGCAGGAACCCTCGTGCCCGTCAGGCTCTGGCTCGCCTGACGGTTGTTCACCGCAGTCACCTTTCCACCGACGACCGTGACCTCACTGCCCCACTGGTTCGTGGGCGTCACCGAGACGGGGCTGGTGTAGATCACCAGCTCGCCGGCACCGCGGGCGATGTTGGTGCCGTCGACCGGATGACTCGCAGTGCCGATGGTGGCGTTCCCGTTGCCTGTCGCGGCCTGAGCGGGAGCTGTCGACACACCGGTGAGAACCAGTAGGCAGGCGAGGGCCGGGAGCAGCAGTCCCTGGAGCAGAGAACGATAGGACATGACAGCTCGACCTTCAGGCGTGGGAGGAACGCACACCGATACGGGCCCACAGTGCCTCGTCGCGCGGGAGAGGGCCAGTTTCCCCAGCCTGGACAGATAAACACGGGCAGCGGAGCGGCGCCGGACCTTGAGCAGTCCTGACCGAACGGCGGACCGTCGGCTCCGTCCGGCCACTGCGGTCGACCGGTTCAGCCGTTGAGCCGTTCCGTGCTCGCGCGTCACCTGGCCCGTTGAGCATCCTCCGGCGCCCCCGAGCCTCAAGTGGCTGCCGGACCGCTCCGATGCTCCATGTGCAACGAAGCACCAACAAACCCCCACATACCCCAACCCCCCAAGGTGATCCCCATGTACCGACGTCTTCGCATGAAGAAGTCCACTCCTCTCCTGCTGCTGACACCCGTGCTTCTCTCCGGGTTCCTGCTGCAGGCGGCTCCGGCGAACGCCCAGGTGCAGCACCTCGTGCAGAGCGGCAGCTTCGAAGGAGGTCGCACCGGTTGGGAGGCCGGTGCGGCAGCCCCGAAGCTCCAGCAGGCTGCCGGCCGCGTGTCCTCGATGGCGCAGACCGCGACCAGCGGGACCGCCACCATCGGCACTGCGAGTCATCCGGTCGACGGCACCAACATCGCCCGCGGTGCGGGCGAGCTGGTGATCTACACCAGCCCCGTCTCGGTGACGCCCACGAACCAGTGGGGCAGTGAGGTCACGGTCGTCGGTGGAAAGGTGACTGCGGTGAACAACCGTCAGGCGAGCCAGAGCCTGACGGGCACGAGGGTTCCTGCTGACGGGTATGTGCTGTCCGGTCACGGCGACGCGATGGACTGGCTGATCGCCAACGCCAAGGTCGGGTCGGTCGTCACATCTGACGCAGCCCCCGTTCAGACCGCACCTGTCCCCGTCGCCATCGGCAAGGTGGCCAGCATCGGCTCAGCCGCCTACCCGGTGAGCGGCACCAACGTCGCCCGGGGTGTCAACCAGCTCATCGGCTACACCAGCCCCGTCACCGTCACACCCACGAACCAGTGGGGCACCGAGGTCACCGTCGTGGGTGGCAAGGTGACCGCGGTCAACCGCCGTGAGTCGACCCAGAGCCTCACCGGGACACGCATCCCCGGCAACGGCTTCGTGCTCTCCGGGCACGCGGCGGCGAAGGACTGGCTGAACGCCAACGCCAAGGTCGGCTCCGTCGTCTCCTTCGGCACCCCTGCGCCGACCCCCACCCCGACCCCCACCCCGACCCCCACCCCGACCCCCACTCCGACGCCGACCCCGACGCCGACCCCGACCGCCCCGACCCCCGCCCCGACGCCGACACCCACAGTGGGGACCGCCGCGCCGATGGCGCTGCCGGCGAAGGTCGTCGCGCTCTACTACATGATGTGGTCGAACTCCGGTTCACCGAAGCTGAGCAGCATCCCCGCGGACGTCAACGTCGTCAATCTCTCCTTCGTGCAGGGCGACCCGCCGTCGCTCGTCGGCTGGGGAGCCCAGGGCGAGGCGTCCTTCATCGCCGACGCCAAGGCGCTGCGGGCCCGCGGCGTGCGGATCGTCGCCTCGGTGGGTGGCGCCGGTGGACACGTGAACATCGCCAACCGGACCGCGTTCGTCAACGGACTGATGGCCCTGAACGCGAAGCTGCCGCTGGACGGGATCGACTGGGACCTGGAAGGCGCTGCGATGGGCACCTCTGACGTCGTCGCCGTCTCCCAGAGCCTCAAGGCGCTGCGAGGTCCTGGCTTCTCGGTGACGATGGCACCCAACGGGTCGAACGTCGACCAGTACCGCGGCATCGCCGTAGAGCTCCAGAAGGTCGGCGCCCTCGACATGATCGGTCAGCAGTTCTACGACGCGGTCGTCTCGAAGGAGGCGGCGAAGGGTCGCATCGCCCAGCTGGTCGCCTCGGGCATCTCCCAGTCGCACATCGGCATCGGGATGATGGTCGGCACCGCGGACACCTACTGGACCGTCGACGAGAGCATGGCCGCCGTGAGCTTCATCAAGGCGTCCTACCCGAACCTCCGCGGAGGCTACCTGTGGGAGTCCGGCCGGGCCGGAACCGCGGACTGGGTCAACCGCGTCGGTGCGCTGCTCCGCTCCTAGCAGCAAGCAGCCTCGGTCCGGGCCTGCCCCACCACCAGCTCACTGGTGGTGGGGCAGGCCCTTTTCGGTGCCACGCACCCGTCTGCAGGCCTGAACCCTGCCGACCCGGCCCGTCTGCAGGCCCCAACCCCGCCGACCCGGCCGGTCTGCAGGCCCGAACCCTGCCGACCCGGCCCGTCTGCAGGCCCGACGCGTGGCGGCTGCCGGCCGAACCCCGCGACCATGCCCATCTGGACGCGGTGTCTCGCTGATCCACAGACGCCTGTGGACGGCATCGCGGATCTCACGGACGGCCTCCAGACGGCGGCCTCGAGACGGCGGCCTCGAGACGGCGGCCTCGAGACGGCGGCCTCGAGACGCCAGGCTCCCAACCGTCCTTCACATCGGCGACTACATGCCGCCGACAGTGCAACGGCCTCAGTGCCAGCTGACCGCACCGTGCGTGTCCCCCGCGTGCAGACGGGCCGGGTCGACACCGTTCGGGCCTGCGGACGGGCCGGGTCGACACCGTTCGGGCCTGCGGACGGGCCGGGTCGACACCGTTCGGGCCTGCGGACGGGCCGGGTCGGCGGTGTTCGGGCCTGCGGACGGGCCGGGTCGGCGGGTTGGGGCCTGCGGACGGGCCGGGTCGGCGGGCCCTCAAGACACCGCGCCTCGGCGTCGATGCTCTCCGCGCAGGAGTCCCAAGCCTCCCGCTCGCCCCCGACACCCCCTAGGTGATGTCCATGCTCCGCTCCAGCCGCCTCACGATCCGCTCCGCGTCGCTCCTGACGCCCGTCCTGGTCTCGACGGGACTGGCACTGGCCGCAGCGCCGGTGCTGGCCCAGCCAACCTCCCAGGCACACGTCCAGTCTCACGTCCGCTCACAGGTTCGGGCGTTGTCGACCGTCGGCGCACCTGCGCCGGCCGGCGTCTCGAGCAGCGCGTCGCGGGCGCTCGCCGCCGGACGTGCCCGACGCGTCTCGGCTCCCAGGGCACTGCCGGCGAGGGTCGTCGCGCTCTACTACATGATGTGGTCGAACTCCGGCTCGCCTCGGCTCCGCCGGATCCCGCGCGGCGTCAACGTCGTCAACCTGGCGTTCATGCAGGGTGACCCCCCTGCGATCGTGGACTGGGGCGCCCAGGGCCGGGCCTCGTTCGTCGCCGACGCGCGCGTCCTGCGCGCTCGCGGTGTCCGCGTGGTGGCCTCGGTGGGCGGCTCCGGTGGTCAGGTGAACGTCCACAACCGCCGCCGGTTCATCGCCGGGGTGATGGCTCTGAACGCCAAGACACCTCTGGACGGGCTCGACTGGGACCTGGAGGGAACCGCCATGAACGCTGCGGACATCGTCTACATCTCCAGGCGCCTCAAGCAGCTTCGAGGCCGAGGCTTCTCGATCACCATGGCGCCGAACGGGTCGAACATCGACCACTACCGGTCGGTCGCCGTGCGGCTGCAGAGGGCCGGAGCACTGAGCATGATCGGTCAGCAGTTCTACGACGCTGTGGTCTCCAAGGAGGCGGCGCGGGGACGCGTGGCGGAGCTCGTCAGGGCCGGCATCGCTCAGAGGCGCATCGCGATCGGCATGATGGTCGGGAGCGCCAGCCACTACTGGACCGTCACGGAGAGCGCCACCGCCGTGCGGCACATCAAGCGGTCCTTCCCGCACGTCCGTGGAGGCTACCTCTGGGAGTCCGGCCGTCCGGGGACGGCCTCCTGGGTGCGTCGCGTCGGTGCCCTGCTTCGCAGGTCCTAGGAGAGCGAGAAGAGCGTCGCGGCCTCGCCTGCCAGGTGGCCGGCGATCGCCAGCGACGCCGTGGCCGCCGGCGACGGAGCGTTCAGGACGTGCATCGACCGGTCGTGCGACGCGAGCCGGAAGTCGTCGACCATGCTCCCGTCGGCGTCCAGCGCCTGAGCGCGCACGCCGGAGGGCCCGAACGTGAGCTGGTCGGCCCGCACCTCGGGAACGTAGCGCTGCAGCTCCTTGACGAACGCGCCTTTGACCACGTCACGCCACATCTCGACGGCACCGGTCCGCCAGTAGGTGCGGGCCAGCTTGCGGAAGCCGCGGTAGCGGACCGTCTCCAGGAGGTCGGCACGGTTGAAGTCGGTCCGGGCGTATCCCTCGCGGGCCGTGGCCAGGACGGCGTTCGGACCCGCCCACACGGCGCCGTCGACGCGCTTGGTGAAGTGCACACCGAGGAACGGAAGATCGGGGTCCGGCACCGGGTAGATCAGGCCCCGGCACAGGTGCCGGGCCTCCTCGGTCAACGTGTAGTAGTCGCCTCGGAACGGCACGATCTGCACCGAGGCAGGCGAGGACAGTCCCGCCACCCGGTCCGAGTGCAGCCCGGCGCAGCTGATGACCTGCCGGGCAGACACCGGCCCGCCCGTGGTCTCCAGGATCTGGACGTCCCCACGACGCTCGATCGCGGACACCTCGTGCCCGTAGAGCAGTGGCACACCGTCCTTCGCCAGCTCGGCAGCCAGCACCTGGACGACCCTGGCGAAGTCGATGATGCCGGTGCCCGGACTGTGCAGGGCGCGGACCCCGGCCGCGTGCGGCTCGATCTCCCTGAGCTCCTCGGGACCGACCATCACCAGGCCCGGGACGCCGTTCGCCCGACCACGCGCCTCGAGGTCCGAGAGCCGTCCCAGCTCGGAGTCGTCGAGCGCCACGATCAGCTTGCCGCACCGCTCGAAGGGGATGTCGTGCTCCTCCGCGAAGCGCTCCATCAACACCTTGCCCTCGACACACAGACGGGCCTTGAGCGAGCCCGGCTTGTAGTACACGCCGGCGTGCAGCACCCCGCTGTTGTGACCGCTCTGGTGAAGACCCGGCGAGGCCTCCTTGTCCAGGACGGCGATCCTCAGCCCCGGATGCCGGGTGTGCAGCTCTCGGGCGGTGGCGAGCCCCAGGATGCCCGCGCCCACCATCACGACGTCGTACGGCTCCACTGTGCTCCCCCCGGTCGAACGGTCATGAGCAGGCTACGCGACGATGCCGGCGCTCACGCCGTCGCCCTAGGTCAGCCCCGGTAGAGTGCACAAAAGGGACTCCGCACACGGGGGGTGGGTGCTCGATCGGTCCGTCCGCCGTGGCTCGAGATAAGGAAGGCTCGTGTCAAGACCGAAGATACTGCTCGGGCTTCTGGCGGTGGTCGTGGTCGTTGCGAGCGTCGTGGGCTTCCGGGCGAGCCTCACACAGGGCGATGAGGACCAGAAGTCCTCCTCCAGCACGACGACGCCGTCCTCCTTGAAGGCAGTCCCCATCAAGCCGGGGGCGCCGTGGACCAGCGGCGGGTGGGTCGGTGGCGACTCCTCCACGCCGGCGATCGAGCAGTTCGGCCAGTGGCGTGGGAAGCCCGCCGGGACGGTGACCACGTACCCCGCCTACGAGACCTGGGCCGAGATCATCGGGTCGGACTGGCACGTGAGCAACTTCGACGGGTTCAAGGGAAAGCTGGTCTACGGGCTGCCGCTGCTCCCGAGCAAGGAGCCCGCCACGCTCCAGGAGGTGGCCGCCGGTGAGCACGACGACGTGTGGCGCGCCGTGGCCGACACCCTGGTCAAGCACCGGAGGGGCGACAGCTACGTTCGGATCGGCCTGGAGGCCAACGGGACGTGGTTCCCCTGGGGAGCCACCGCTGACACCGCGAAGGACTACATCGCCGCCTACCGCCATGTCGCGGACGTGATGACAAAGCGCGCCCCGCACCTGCGGCTCGTCTTCGACATCTCGTGCGGTGCTCCCCTGCGAGGGAGCCAGGACCGGCTCGCCCCGCTGACCGACCTCTATCCAGGTGACGACGTCGTCGACGTCGTCGGGTGCGACTTCTACGACGCCTGGTCCACCAAGGTGCGCGACGCAGCCGAGGTGCAGGACGCTCTGGCCCCCGATTCAGGTCCGGGTCTCGAGGACCTGGTGGACTTCGCCCACCGCCACCACAAGCCGTTCGCCGTGCCCGAGTGGGGCCTGACGAGCACCGACGAGCACGGGTCCGGGGACAACCCGTTCTTCATCCAGACGATGTATGAGTTCTTCTACGCGAACCGCAGGAGCCTGGCCTTCGAGAACTACTTCGACGAGCCTTCTCCGTATCTCGAGTCGTCGCTCTACCGTGCGGGGCAGAACCCTCGGTCGGGTGAGGAGTACCAACGCCTCTGGGGCTGACGTCCCTGGCACGACCTGTCCCGGGCCAGGTCGGGTCAGCTGCGGTGCCGTGCGCTGGATCTCGACGGAGCAGCTCGGGTGGTGAGGCCCTCCAGGAAGCCGACCCCCCAGGCGAGGTGCATCGTCGCGAAGGCGCCCGCCAGTCGCAGTGACCGGACGCCCTCCTCGTCCGGCCCGGTCCTGCCTCGGGCCAGACCGACCGCGAGAGCCACGGCCGCCGGGTAGGGGAGAGCCAGCAGTGTGGCGGCTCGGCGGTGGCCGGCCAGCGCTGTGGTGGCGGCCGCGCCCAGCAGCAGCACGAGACCAGGGGCGGCCAGGTGACGGGGGCGTACGGCGGCCGGGCCGTTCTTGCGCACCATCGCGGCCTTGCCCCTGCCGTAGCGGCGGTACTGGCGGCCGAAGTCCCGCAGGGTCTCGCGGATCCGCCAGTTGATCACCATCTCCGGGTCGAACCGGATGCGGTGGCCGCCCGCGAGGAGCCGCAGGTCGAGGTCCACGTCCTCGTTGACGGCGAGGCGCTCGTCCCAACCGCCCACAGCTCTCACCGCGTCGGCCCGGAAGACCCCGAAGGACGCGTGGTCGGTGTCCTGGGCCTCGGTCGCGTAGTGGTTGATCGAGTCCCCGACGCCGAAGGGACTCGACAACGCGGCCGCGATCGCGCGACCGGTCCTCGTCCTCGCCACGCCGACCCGCCGCCCGCCCACGGCGCCCAGGGACGGGTCCGCCTCGAGTGCCGCGACGGCCCTCTCCAGGTAGGTGTCACTGATGGTGGCGTGGGCGTCCACCCTGGCGACGTACCGGCCACGCGCCTCGGCGAGGCCGACGTTGAGGGCGCTGGGGATGAGGCGCGCGGGGTTCTCGAGCAGCCGGACCCGGGGCTCGCCGGCGACCAGCCGGCGGACCACGTCCGCGCAGCCGTCCTCCGAGCACCCGTCGACGACGAGCACCTCGCTGTCCTCGAACGACTGGTCCAGCACCGACTGGACTGCGGCCACCACCGTCGCTGCCTCGTTGAGGGTCGGCATCAGCACCGAGACGGCGGGGGTCCATGCTCCTGGAACGCTCACGCCGGCACCTTCCCGTCCAGGGGCCGGTGGGGTGGCGCGAGCGTCGGACCCGACCGGGGCCTGGTTGTGCCCAGCAGCTCCAGCACCGGCGCCTCGCGCGGTGACCACCAGGTCACCAGGAGCAGCAGGGGAGCCACCAGCACGGCAACCGTCGTCCCGGGCTGCAGCGTCCACAGGGAGACGAACAGGGAGAAGGCCAGCGCCCGGCTCGGTCCGCCGAAGTAGCAGAGAATGATGAAGAGCGCAAGGACCCCGCCGGCGACGAGGCCGTAGTCGTAGAAGATCTTGATCGGGGTCGGAACCAGGAGACCGCCGATCCCGGAGTCCTCGACGATGGACTGGGAGGACCCGGGGCCTCCCCCCAGGAGCACTTCGGCGAGGTGACCCGACCAGCGACCCCAGAGGTACTGGTAGGGGAGCACCGCACGCAGGTTCGCCGAGGAGTCGGCGACGAACACTTCGGGGATCCGGGCCACGAGACCCTGGCCGAGCGGGGTGGCGAGGACCACGAGGAACCCGATCCCCGCCGGCCAGGCATAGGGCCGCAGCACGCCGCGTCCGGGGAGTGCCAGGAGCGCGAGGACGGCGACGATGAGGATGGCGACACCTGATCCGGAAGCCGCGCACAGGGCGCCGGCCGCCAGCACCAGGATGGTCGTCGGCCGAGCCCGCACCAGGATGGCGGCCACCAGGCCGACACCCAGCTGCGCCGAGACGATGGACGGCTCCAGGCCGAGCCAGGCGTTCCCGCGGTAGATATCCGAGCCGTAGTGGAGGGGGTAGGTGATCACGAAGCCGTGCAGCAGCAGCTTGTCCGGCACCACGTTCGCCAGCCAGTCCCGGTAGGGAAGCCCGGCGAGCTGTGAGGTCAGCATCACGATGTTGACGACCGCGAGACACAGGGTGGTCCCGACGACGATCCGCAGGGTGGCAACGTACGTCGCCGGGCGCCGGTCCGTGAGCCGCAGGGTGAACGGCGCCCAGGTGAGCACGAAGAGCGCCCACGACCCGATGCTGATCCGGGCGTCCTGCACCACGAGCTCCTGGACACCGATCACCGCCGCCATCGCTCCCGCGGCCAGAAGCCAGGCGGTCAGACGGATGCGATCGAAGCTGGCGAGGCCGGAGGCAACGCCCCACGCGGCGCCGAGCACGAGGACGGGAAGAACCAGGGCGACCGGAAGCCCGGGGACCGAGAACCTCTGCAGCAGGACGGTGGCCGCGAAGAGCCCGCCGACCCAGCGCGCGGTGGCCCGCGACAAGTCGGCCTCTCTCACGAGGTCAGGATCACCGTGGGGTCGGCGTACTGCAGGCGGGAGGTCACTGACCTCAGCTCCTTCACGCGGTGCTGACGCGCTGCTGCGACGATGACCGCAAGCACCTGGGACCGACCGTCCAGCAGGCTCAGCGACCGCTGGTCGGTTCCGGTGATCATGACCCGCACGGGCACCTCCGGCTCTCGGCGAGCCTCGCGGCGACCTACCGGGCCGATGGGGGTCCGGGCGCCCTCGACGACAGCGGTGCTGACCGGTCGCGGTGCGCGCTGCTCGGCCACGGAGGAGACCACGGACGGGACACCGTGGACGGCCAACAGCTCCATGACCTCCCGGCCGAAGTCCTCGGCGGAGCGCTTGTCGCCGAGGGCGACGACCGCCAGGTCACGGCGACCCGACTCGGCGAGCAGTCCCGCGATCTCACCCGCTGCGGAGCCCGCGGGACGCACCCGGGTGCCGGGCAGCAGCTTCTCGAGCTCCGCGACGCGCCGCACCCGTCGGCGGCGGAAGGGCAGGAATACCGCCAACGCAGCGGCCAGAGCCGCAAGGGCGAAGCCGCCGAGCGCTGCGCCGACCGGGCGCGGGATGCCGGCAGCCTGGGCGGTCTGCGCCGGTCCGACCAGCTGGACGGCGGTCGAGCTGCTGACGGCGTCGCTCTGCTGGTTGGCGATCGCCGACCCGATCTGGGTCTTGCGGGTCGCCTCAGCCTTCTTGTCGGCGAGCTGGCCCGAGTCCAGCAGGTCGTCGCCCGCCCTGCTGATCTCGTTGATCTGGTCTGCGGACTGCCGTGCAGCGATGGTGTTGATGGCGGTGGCTACCGAGTTGGCCTGGAGCACGGCAGCCCGGGGGGTGGAGGCGCGGACCGTGATGTTGACGACGTCACTGTCCTGCTTCCACACCGCCTTCAGCCGGGAGGCGAGGCCGGCGGCGGAGATCCCGCGCCTGCGGGCGGCCTCGGTCACCACCACGGAGGAGGTGGCGGTGCTCTCCAGGGTCTGGCCGAGCTGCTGGATGCGCAGGCTGTCGCCGTTGGTCTGGGTGACCTCCATGACGGCAGTCGCGTCGTAGCCGGTCGGGCCGGTGAGGAGGCCGCCGGTGAGCAGTCCCACCAGGAAGGCAGCAGCCACCCAGCGCCAGCGGAGCCGTAGGATGGACAATGGCTGGGAGAGGGCGTGCTCGGACCCCGAGACAGGCCGCCGAAGAGGCGGAATGTCCGATTCGTGACTAAAGTTGGGCGCGACGATAGTCTTGTCCCCTAACCAGCTCATGCGTGCATGGTAGTTGACGTACGGCGTGACCGGTTACCATCCAGTCTAGCGGCCCCCGGCGCTCACGCTCGAAGAGTGTCGCCGTGCGCACCGATGTGTGCGAACTCACCCTCAGGACAAGCCAAAGGATGCCCGTGCGCGCACATCGGTGGATCGTCGTGGCGGACTCACCGTTCCTGCCGGCACGCGGCGGCGGTGAGCGCGAGCACCTCGGGTTCGTCCGTGCCGCCTCCGAGGCCGCGTGCTTGGGACTGCTGGTCGTGCCGTCGAAGGGACCGCTGGAGACGAGCCTCTACCAGGAGGTCCTCGGCAGGGTGCCGGTGCTGGCCGTTCCCCGGCGCACCAGCCCGCTCAGGCTGGCCCACCCCACGCTTCCCTACGTCGTGGCGTCGCGCCCGGTGCCCGGTGACCTGGTTCGCCGGGCGCGGGTCCTGGCACCCGACGCCACCGGCATCGTGGTGTTCTCCTACAAGTCCTGGCGCATCGGGGAGTCCCTGGCCCGGGGTCTCCGGCTGCCGGCCGTCCTGCGCCAGCACAACCTCGAAGGCGCGTACCACCGCAGCCTTGCGAGCGAGACCCCGGGCCCGCGAGGTCTCGTCCTGAGGGTCGAAGCGGCGCGCATCACCCGCGACGAGCGGCGCGTGGACCGGGCGCCGTGGCTGCGCGCCGTCGCCGACATCTCCGCCCATGACGCGGACCTGCGCCGCCAGTGGGGCGCCCCAGCCGTCCACGTGCCGCCGTTCGCCTTCGACGCCGCTCTCGCGGCGTTGCCCAGGCAGCCGGACCCACGACGACGGGTGCTCTTCCTGGGAGCGCTGGACGTGGCCACCAACACCGCAGCCCTCGACTGGCTGCTCGCCGGCCCCTGGCAGGCCGTCAGGTCGCAGGTGCCCCACGCAGTCCTCGACGTCGTCGGACGAGGTCCCTCCCGCGCCCTACGGCTCAGGCTCGGGCACGAGGCGGGTGTCGTGCTGCATGCGGACGTGCCGGACATCCACCCGTTCCTGGCCTCGGCCGCCGTCGCGGTCAACCCGGCGGTCGCAGGCTCCGGTGTCAACATCAAGCTCGTCGACTACCTGCAGGCCGGCACCCCGGTGGTGACGACCTCGAAGGGAAGTCGCGGCCTGCGGCTCACCGCCGGTGGCGACCTGGAGGTCCACGACCAGCCGGACGCGTTCGCTGCGGCCGTGGTGGCGCTGCTCCAAGACCCTTCGAGCGCCGAGCTGATGGGAGCGACCGGTCGCCGTACCATCGCCGACATGCTGGACCCGGCCGGCAACATCCGCCGCCTGCAGGACGTGTTTGGATGAGCCGCCCGGCGATGCACCGGCTCCAGGGGCGGGGTGGGCGGTGGGTAAACTGCTCTCCCGGCCCGGAGTTCCCGCAGCTACGATGGAGTGAGTCGCTCGACGTGCGCCAGGATTGTGCCTTCGGGGCGGGTGGCAGGTCCCCACACCGGCGAGGAGAGCAGCAGTGAGCACTCCGACGGCTCTGTCGCCTCCCGCCCCCCGTCTTCATGTCGTCATGCGCTCCTACGGCGGCGAGAACATGAAGGACCGGCCTGACTACTACAGCAAGCTGGTCTGCCTGGCCTCGGTGATCCGTGCAGCGTCGGTGCTGGGCGCCGCGGCCGAGCTCGTCTTCGTCAACGACGGGTCGATCCCGCAGGACCGGATGGCACTGATGCGCTCGGCGGGCGAGGTCGTGCAGCTCGAGGCCGGGAGCAACCGGGCCTCCTACCGCACGGCCATCCAGATGGCCGTGCGCAGGGAGTGGGCCGACACGGACCTCGTCTGGTTCGCCGAGGACGACTACCTCTACACGCCGCGCTCCTTCGAGCGGCTGCTGGCGGCAGCGCAGGACCCTGCGCTGGCCGAGATCGACTACTTCTCCCTGTACGGCGGGTCTGCCTTCGACACCTCCAGCGGTCGGCTGCATGCCAAGGAGCGACCTGAGCGCGGAGCGGCCGGCGACCCGTCCCCGACGGTCGTGGGCGACGTCACATGGTTCCGGAGCCTGGCCACGACCAGCTCCTTCGGGGTGAGGTACGCCGCGCTGGCCCAGGACGCCGGACTGCTGCGGCTGATGCCCTTCAGCGGTGGAGCCTGGGACCGCACCACCTGCTTGACCCTCCAGGGTCTGCGCCCGTTCACGCGACAGGAGCTGGTCGAGGACCTGCTGCCGTTCGGCAACGAGCCGCCTCTCCGCTGGCCCCGAGCCGTGACCCGTGGTCTGGTGCGGCTCGGCCTCAGCCCCCGGGCGTTGCGACGCCCGTCACGTCGACGGACGATGCTCGGTGCCGACCCGGACCAGGCCGGTCACCTCGAGCTGGGCCACCTCGCGCCCGGCACCGACTGGGAACAGCTCGCCGCGGAGACCTGTGCCTGGGTCGACCGCTGGATGGTCACCGGGCCCACAGCCGCCGACCAGTTGTGAGGGCGTCGGCCGTCCTGCGCCGTGCGAGCTGGAACCTGGTGGACCAGGTCATCTCCAGTGGCACCAATGCAGCGCTGTCGTTCCTGATCGCGCGCTCGGTCAGCAGCGCGGACTTCGGCGGGTTCGCCGTCGCCTTCACGGTGTTCGCCCTCATCATCGGGGTGAGCCGCGCCATCTCCACCTCGCCGCTGAGCATTCGGTTCACCGCGGTGCCTCCTGGCGAGTTCAGGCAGGCCGCAGCTGCAGGAGCGGGCACAGCCTTCGCCCTGGGACTGGTCTCCGGTCTCGGCTGCCTGGTCGGGGGTGTCCTTGTCGGTGGGGCGGCCGGCGAGGCCCTGGTCGCCCTCGGTGTGGTCCTGCCGGGACTGCTCAGCCAGGATGCGTGGCGGCTGGTGTTCTTCGCCGAGGGACGGCCCCATGCGGCAGCGGCCAACGACGCGATGTGGGCCGTGATCCAGCTCGCCTCCGTCGGTGCCCTGCTGCTGCTCCACGTCGAGTCCATCGGTCCCCTGGTGCTGGTCTGGGGCCTGTCGGCCGCAGCCGCCGCGCTGATGGGCCTGCGCCAGTCGAAGGTCCGACCGCGTCCGGGCGCTGCCGCCGGTTGGCTGCGCAGGCACCGGGACCTGACCGGCTACCTGCTCGCGGAGTACGTGACGGTGCAGGGCGGCCAGCAGGCGGCCCTGCTGATCATCGCCAGCGTCGGCTCGCTGGAGGCCATCGGTGCCCTGCGGGGTGCGCAGGTGCTGCTCGGTCCCACGACGATCCTGGCGGTCGGGATGTACACCTTCGCTCTCCCCGAGTTCTCCCGCCGGCGGGCATCCCTCTCGGTCCGCGGCTGGATGCGCGGCGGACTCGCCCTGTCACTGTTCGTCACCCTGTCCGGTGTCACCTGGGGGGTGCTGTTCCTGGTGCTTCCCGACGCGTTCGGGGCCGCTCTGCTCGGTGCGTCCTGGCCCAACACGAAGGCGATCCTGGTGGCCTCGATCGTCGGCCAGGCAGGAGCCGCCATCGTGATCGGTCCGTCGACGATGCTCTACGCCATGGATCGGGCGCGCGTCACTGTGCGGGTGCACGCCGTGCTCGCGGTCCTCATCCTCGGCTGCGGTGTCGCAGGTGTCTTCATCGGCGGGGCCAACGGAGCCGCCTGGGGCTTCGCGGTAGCGTTCTGGGCGCTCGTACCGGCGTGGTGGCTGCTGGTGCACCGGGAGGCACGGGCGACGGTCCAGCAGCAGGAGCACAGGACCAGCTCGCCCACCCCGTCCTAGCTCAGGGAGGGACGACCGCGCCACAGACCGCGGTGGTAGGCGAGGAACCCCCGAGCCGCCTCTCGGTGTCCCCGTAGGAGGCAGACCAGCGACCGGCCCAGTGCGCCGGCCGACAGCGTGAGCCTCATCAGCTGCACCGCCACCGGAGGGTGGTGCCGAGCGAGGTAGCGGACCATCGAGGCTCCGCGCATCTGGAGCATCACTGGTTTGGGGGCGCCGGAGCCCCCGCCGGCGTGCGGGACCAGCAGGTCGGTCCTCAGCCGGAGCCGGTAGCCGGCCTCGCGGAGCTGCCGCCCGTAGGACATGTCCTCGTTGTAGAGGAAGAACCCCTCGTCGAAGCCACCCAGGGACAGGAACAGGTCTCGCGGAACCGCCATGCAGGCGCCGGTGAGCCAGTCCAGCTCGATGGGTCTTCCCGGCTCGGGGCGGGCGTAGAGCCCGTCCAGCGGGAACCTCGAGTGCAGCCCGGTGGCGTAGACCAGTGTGCGCCGCAGCGTCGGCTCCCACCCCCCGACGCCGAGCTCGACGCGGCCGTCCGGCGCCACGGTGGTGGCTGCCACGGCGGCCAGGCGCTCGTCCTCGACCAGGTCGTCGACGAGCGCGGTCATCACGTCGTACGTCGGGCGGGTGTCGGGGTTCACGAAGACCAGGTAGGGACGCGTCGAGGTGCGGGCGGCGAGGTTCGCTGCGGGAGCGAACCCCTGTCCCGCCCCGGTGAGGTAGCGGCCGTGCGGCCGGTCGGCCACCAGCTCGCCCACCCCGTCGGCCCCCTGGCAGTTGTCGACGATGACGACCGCGGCGTCGGCGGGCAGCGACGGGAGCAGCCGCTCCACGAGGTCGCGGCTGAAGTAGGTGACGATGACGATCTCCAGTCGGGCATCCTCCACCATGGGCTACCCGCCGACCAGTGCGGCCTGCTCGGCGCGGAGCCGGTCGACCAGTCGTCCGTCGGGAAGCACGACGTCCGGGTAGCCGATCGCCTCGTTCATCTTGACGTCCCGGACCAGCCGGCAGCCCTCCGCGACACCGATGGGCAGCAGCTCCTCGGTGGCGGTGACGTCGGCGCGCTCGGCCTCCCCGAAGGTGTCGTAGCCGCCGAGGCCGTCGAGCACCGAGCCGGCGGGCAGGTCACGCTTGGCGATCGTGACCACCTCCACCGTCGGCGGACCAGCCGGCGTGATGGCGGCGTCCGCGAACAGAACGGCCCTGGCCACGCTCGTCGGCACCTCGAAGTGGCACAGGTGGTACGGCGTGTAGAAGCTGTAGAGCGGCCCGGTCCCGAGCTTGTAGAGCTCGAGGTAGTGCCGCTGCTTCGGGTCGTCGTGGGTGGCCAGCACGAAGACACCGGGCCCGGGCCGGCTGCCGACGACGTAGTCCACGAACCCGCCTGCGGCACGGAGCTCCTCGACGTCGTAGAGCTCGGTCAGCTCGTCCACGTGCCCGCGGTGGTCGCTGCCCCGCATCCCCCGGCGCTCCACGGTCATCCCGGTCGCGTTGGCGACGCAGGCCTGCTCGACGGAGACCTTCGTGCCGTCCGCGAAGCTGGTCACCATGTGCGGATCCTGGCCCCAGCGGGCCGCGAAGTCGGCCTGGGTCGTCGGGGTGCGGTAGGGGTCCTGGAGGCCCTTCACATTGCCGCACAGCAACGGCGTCAGGCCGATGCCCCGGACGAAGCGGACCAGGTTCATCTGCACGCCGGGCTGGTCACCGTCGCACCCGGTGAGGACGACACCCCGCTCCTCGGCACGCCGGCTGAGCACGGAGCCGACGGTCGCGTCCAGCTCGGCGTTCAGCAGCACCACGTGCTTGCTGTTCTCGATCGCCCGGACCACGACGTGGCAGCCGAACTCGACCGCGCCGGTGGCCTCCACCACGGCGTCGACCGAGTGGGACTCACAGACCACCGCGTAGTCCTCGGTGATCGCCGGCATCCCGTTGGCGACCGCCTTGTCGAGCTCCGAGGCGTTGCTGACCACCGCCCACTCCGTGACGCCGGCCTCGCGGTAGGCCCGCTCGGCGTTGCTCAGGGTGCGGTTCGCGATCGCGACGAGCTCCATGCCGGGCACGCTGTTCACGATCTGGTTGGTCAGGCCGCGACCCATGAAGCCCGCACCGACGAGGGCGACCCGGATGGGGTTGCCCTCCGCGGCGCGTCGCTGGAGGGCGGAGTCCACCAGGATCATGCGTCGACGCCCTGCTCGGAGCCGGCGAGGTCGGACGCGTCACGCTCACTCAGGAGCGGCCACGAGCCGTCCTTGTCGCTGATCACGGACACCGGCAGCGGCCAGGACAGTCCGAGGTCGGGGTCGTCGTAGCGCAGCCCTCGCTCGGCGGCCGGCGTGTAGGCACCGCTGACCTGGTAGGTCACCTCGGCCCCGTCCACCAGGGTCTGGTAGCCGTGCGCGAAGTACGGCGGGACGTAGAGGGCGCGACGGTTCTCTGCGGTGAGCTCGACCTGCACGTGCTGCAGGCGGGTCGGTGAGCCCGGCCTCATGTCCACGATGATGTCGACGATCGCCCCGCGGGTGCACCGCACCAGCTTCGTCTCCGGGTGCGGTGCCACCTGGAAGTGCATGCCGCGCAACGTGCCGGCAGCGTGGTTGAACGACAGGTTGCACTGCTCGACGAGGGGTTCGAGCCCCGCGTCGACGAACTCCTGCCGGTCGAAGGTGCGGGCGAAGAAACCGCGATGGTCCTCGCGCAACTCCAGGTCGATGACAGCGACGCCGTCGATGGCCGTGGTGGTGATGATCAAGTGCTTCTCCAGAAGAGGGAGTCGTCGAGCTGCTTGGTCGCGATCAGGTGCTGCAGCTGCAGCAGCCGCGTGTGCCCACGGCCGCTGAAGGTCGCGTCGTCCATGTCGATGCTGGCGAAGACGTCGTGCAGCTGCTGGGCGCCGCGCCGGGCGTCCCACTGCGCGGAGAAGCCGGGCAGCTTGTTGGCGATCTTCTCGAACGACACCCGGTAGCTGCGGTTGTCACCGCCGCTGTCCCCGAAGGACACCTTGCAGCCCGGGAAGGTCTCCCCGACGATCTCGGCGACCTCGCGGACCCGGTAGTTGTGCTCGGTGGATCCGACGTTGAAGGTCTGGGCGTGCACCACGTCACGGGGAGCGTCCAGCGCTCGCCGGATCGCCTGAGCGATGTCGAGCCCGTGCACCAGCGGCCGCCATGGCGACCCGTCGCTGGTCATCGCGATCTCCTTGCGGGTCCAGGCGAGCCCGCTCAGGTTGTTCAGGACGATGTCGAAACGCATCCGCGGGGACGCGCCGTAGGCGGTGGCGTTGCGCATGAACGTCGGCGAGAAGTCGTCGTCGGCCATCGCGGTGAGGTCGCGCTCGACCATCACCTTGCACTCGGCGTACGCCGTCTGCGGGTTGACCGGCGACTCCTCGTCGACCTCACCGTCCGCGACGCCGTAGACGCTGCAGGAGGACATGTAGACGAACCTGGTGACGCCCGCTGACTTGGCGAGCTGCGCCAGTCGCACCGACCCCGCGTGGTTGATCTCGTAGGTGATGGTCGGAGACAGCTGGCCCAGCGGGTCGTTGGACAGCTCGGCCATGTGCACGACGGCATCGACTCCGGCGAGGTCCTCGGCCGTGAGCCGGCGGATGTCCTTGGCCAGCGTCTTCGCAGTGACGTCGACGCCGTTGTAGAGCCAGCCGTTCTTGTAGTAGCCCGTGTCCACCCCGGTCACCTCGTGACCGTGGTGGATCAGCTCGGGTGCGACGAGACAGCCGAGATAGCCATCGGTGCCGGTGACGAGAATCCTCATGTCAGTCCTCCCAGATCTTCCACGGCGGGTTGCCGCTGTCCCACAGGGTGTTCAGCTCGGTCCAGTCGCGGAAGGTGTCCATGCCCATCCAGAAGCCTTCGTGGCGGTTCACGCTCAGCTCCCCGTCGGCCGCCAGCGCGCGCAGCGGCTGGTGCTCGAGGAGAAGCCCCGGGTCGTCGTCGAGGTACTTGTCCACCACGCGCCGGTCGAAGGCGAAGAACCCGCCGCTGACCCAGCCGGTCGCCAGGGTGGGCTTCTCGTTGAACTCCCCCACCTTGTTGCCGTCGACGTGCATCTCGCCGTAGCGGCTGCTCGGGTGCACGCCGGTGACGGTCGCCAGCCGGCCCTCCGTGCGATGGGTGGTGAGCAGCGCGTCGAGGTCGACCGCCCCGATGCCGTCGCCGTAGGTCAGCAGGAACAGGTCCTTGTCGAGGTAGTCCGCGACCCGGCGCACCCGGGCGCCGGTGCCGGTCAGCAGGCCGGTGTCGACGAAGGTGATCTCCCAGTCCTCGACCCGGCGTTCCCCGTGCCAGCGCGGGGGGTGGTCCGCGGCGAGATCCAGGGTGAAGTCGTTCTGGTGCTCCCGGTAGTCCAGGAAGTAGCGCCGGATCAGCTCGCTCTTGTAGCCCAGGCACAGGATGAAACGGCGGAAGCCGAAGTGGCTGTAGGTCTTCATCACGTGCCACAGGATGGGCTTGCCGCCGATGTCGACCAGGGGCTTGGGAAGCTTCTCACTCGCCTCTCGCAACCTGGTCCCCATGCCGCCGCACAGGATCACCACCGGGATGTCGGCGTTGTCGAGCGCCTCGTGTTCCATGTGTGCGACTCCCTAGATCCTTATCTGGCTATTTGTCAAGCAGAAACCGAACGATCTTACCCCAAACGGGTCGTCCCCCTGACCACGCCGACGGACGTCAATATGCGCGTTCCGGGTTCAGGTGCGCC
The DNA here is from genome assembly GCA_963837995.1 of uncultured Actinomycetota bacterium. Lineage (GTDB taxonomy): Bacteria > Actinomycetota > Actinomycetes > Propionibacteriales > Nocardioidaceae > Nocardioides_B. The sequence continues at coordinate 395,569 of CAWIPS010000008.1, read as the reverse complement.
GAACCGGAGCAGACTGGAGGAGGCAGTGAGGCTCGCTGCCGCAGGCCGAGGAGAACCCACGTGGCGCTGGAATCAAGGCACTCCGCTCCGCCCCGCCGTCTCGGCTCCCCGCTGGGGCTCGACGGCCCTCCCGGTACGACGCATGCACACCTGCTCCGCGGAATCGTCTGGGGACTGCTGTTCGCAGCGCCCTTCTGGGCCGCCGTGGTCGTGCTGGCGCTGCTGGTCGTCCGCGCGCAGTGGTGAGACGGGCACCATCACTCCGCCCTCGACCGCGGCTGGGGCCCGACGAGAGTCAGGTCGCCCGCCAGCACGTTGTAGAGCTGCGGGATGTCGTCGAGGGAGTGGGCACGGATGAACCTGCCCACCGGGCCGGGCGGCACCTCCTCCGGCGCGGTCCAGTGACGCTCGTCGTGGAGGCTCCGGTGTGGCGCCGAGCGGAACCTCAGCAGCTCGAAGCGCCGGCCGCCCCGGCCCACCCGCTGCTGACGGACCAGCACGTTCGGCCCGAGCTCGCAGCGGACGGCGAGCGCCACCGCGGTGACCACCGGCGCGAGCAGCACCAGTGCGACCCCGGCGACGACCACGTCCAGCCAGCGCTCGACCCGCCGGTCGAGACGCTGACGGCGGATGACCGCGTAGCGCACTGACCGGGTGGCCAGGGCGACGGCCAGCAGCACGGCGGCCGCGCGCAGGGACACCGTCCACGGGCCCCGGCCGAGAAGTGCCGTCACGGCAGCGCCGGCAGTCACTCCGAGGGTCAGTGCGGGCACGTCGCCGAGCAGGGACACGGTGGAGCGCCGGGAGTAGAGGCCGAGGGCCAGCCAGACCACGCAGGCCACCGCCCAGACCACCGCGGCGGTCCGGACACTCGTGGTGGCGGCAGCGACGGCGCAGGCTGCCAGGTCCGTGGCCAGAAGCACGCCCCAGCCTCTGTGCGAGTGTGCCCCGCCGGTCCTCACCAGCCCGGCCCACGGGTCGGAGATGGTCACGCTGACGCCCCCCTCGAGCAAGTGACTGCGCGTCGCACGAACCCCCCGGTCCGTGACCTCACACAGAGGTGCGCACGAGAGGGATGCTAGCAAGCGGCTCGGTCGGCTGGCGATCCCGCGTCCGGTCGCCCCGGTCCTCGCGACGTCCCCTCGGTGTGGCCTCGACGTCACCCCGCCAGCCCGCTCGGCGGCACCCTCATCAGCCTCCGGCAGGGCCGTCACCAGGCTCGACCCGGCGTTCGCGCCGCCGTACACGTCGTTCCTGGGCCGCCGGCCGGCCCACCCCGGAGCCGGCAGGTCTTGACCAAGACTTTACCTTCAGCGGTAGGTGGTCTAGACAGAAGCGCGGGGTGCTGGCCGAACCTCCGGTCAGGCAACGGCTACTTGTCGTGACGTGGCTCACCTCTTAAGGTGCTCAGACACGACAAACCGCACCGCGCCGGCCCGCGGCTCTGACCCACCCTGCAAGACTCTGCACGACTCGGAAGCGGAGGCAGCCTTGGACACCATCGACGGCGCACGAGCCGGATCCGTGAACGGCGCCCCCAGCACCGGTCAGTCCAGCACCGGTCGCTCCAGCGCCGGTCAGGCCGACCAGCCCGGTCCCGCCGTGGCGGCGGTCGAGCGGCGGGCCCGGGAGCTGATCAGGGACGACGGCGTGATCAGCGACCACATGCGGCTGCGGACCTACGAGTGCGACGGGCTCGCGCACTACCGGGTGCGCCCGGCCCTCGTGGTGATCCCGGACGACGCCGAGCAGCTGGCCGGCGTCGTCCGGGTCTGCGCCGAGCAGGACGTGCCCTTCGTGGCCAGGGGCTCGGGGACCGGACTGTCCGGGGGAGCCCTGCCGCACGCCGAGGGGGTGCTGATCGTCACCTCGCGGATGAAGACGATCCGGGAGCTGCGGCCGCAGGACCAGCGCGCGGTCGTGGACCCGGGCGTGATCAACCTGGACCTGACCCGCGCCGCCACCCCGCAGGGCTACTACTACGCGCCCGACCCCTCCAGCCAGCAGGTCTGCTCGATCGGCGGCAACGTCGCGGAGAACTCCGGCGGTGCCCACTGCCTGAAGTACGGCTTCACGACCAACCACGTGCTCGGTGCCGACTTCGTCACCCCGCAGGGCGATGTCGTCCGTCTCGGTGGGGCCGCCCCCGACGCTCCCGGCTACGACCTGCTGGGGGCCGTGGTCGGGTCCGAGGGCACGCTGGGCATCGTCACCTCCGTGACCGTGCGACTGGTGCGGCTCCCCGAGGAGGTCCGCACCATCCTGGTGGGGTTCGAGTCGACCGACCAGGCCGGAGCGGCGACCTCCGCGATCATCTCGGCCGGGATCGTGCCGGCAGCCGTCGAGATGATGGACGCCCTGGCGATCGAGGCCGCCGAGGCGGCGGTCCAGTGCAACTATCCCGCGGGTGCCGGAGCCGTCCTGGTCATCGAGCTCGACGGCGCCGCGGTCGAGGTCGGCCAGGAGTACGACGAGGTCGAGCGACTGTGCCGGGAGAACGGCTCGTTCGAGCAGCGGCTGGCCACCGACCCGGCCGAACGGGCGCTGATCTGGAAGGGCCGCAAGTCGGCCTTCGCCGCCGTGGGCCGGATCAGCCCCGACTACATCGTCCAGGACGGTGTCATCCCCCGGACGGCTCTGCCCGAGGTGCTCAAGGCCATCGCCGACGTCTCGGAGCGGTCCGGCGTCCGGGTCGCCAACGTCTTCCACGCCGGCGACGGCAACCTGCACCCCCTGGTGCTCTTCGACGACTCGGTCGAGGGGGCGGGCGAGGCCGCGGAGAAGGTCAGCGGCGCGATCCTCGACCTGTGCATCGGGCACGGCGGCTCGATCACCGGCGAGCACGGTGTCGGCATCGACAAGGCGGCCTACATGCCCCGGATGTACAACGACGACGACCTGGACACCATGCAGCTGGTGCGCTGTGCGTTCGACCCCGACAACATCTCCAACCCCGGCAAGGTGTTCCCGACGCCGCGGCTCTGCGGTGAGGTCCCCGGCCGGCACAAGGGGGCCCATCCGCTCCAGGAGGCCGGGCTGGCGGAGGTGTTCTGATGGCCCCGACCGACCTGTCGCAGAGTGGGTCGGCCGGGACCGACCCGGCACCCGGCGCGTGGGCCGAGGCGGTCAGGTCCGCCTGCCCCGAGGTCCGCGAGGCCGACGACTCGGACCTGGTCGACGGTGTCGCACCGTCGCTGGTGGCACTGCCTGCGTCGACCGAGCAGGTCTCCGAGGTGCTGCGGGCCGCCGCCGCACACGGGCTGAGCGTCGTACCCCGCGGGCGGGGCACGAAGATGTCGTGGGGGATGCCGCCCACCTCCGTGGACCTGGTGGTGGACGTCAGCGCGATGGACCGGGTGCTCGACCACGCGGCGGGGGACCTGATCGTCTCGACGCAGGCCGGGGCCCGGCTCCGCGACGTGCAGGACACGCTCGCGCAGGGCGGTCAGCGGCTGATGGTCGACGAGACGGTGGGCGGTGAGAGCATCGGCGGAGCGGTGGCGGCCAACACCAGCGGACCGTCGCGGCTGGTCGCCGGCACCCTGCGCGACCTGCTGATCGGGATCACCGTGGTGCGTGCCGACGGTGTGGTCGCCAAGGCCGGCGGCCGGGTGGTGAAGAACGTGGCCGGCTACGACATCGGCAAGCTGATGATCGGCTCGTACGGCACCCTGGCGGTGGTCACCGAGGCGGTCTTCCGGCTGCACCCGCTCCCTGCGCTACGCCACTGGGTGAGCGTCCCGGTCGATGACGCGGCCCGGGCCCAGGAGCTGGTGCACGCGGTGGTGCACTCCCAGGCCGTCCCCAGCGGCGTCGAGGTGGACTGGCCGGGCGAGGGTGGCGGCTCGGTGAGCGTGCTGCTCGAGGGCACGCCGGACGGGGTGGCCGGTCGTGCACGCACGGTGGAAGCACTGCTCGGCGCCGACGCCCGGGCCGCGACCGACGAGCAGCCGGCCGGGTGGGGCGCCTACCCCTGGGGTGCCGGCGACACGGCGCTCAAGCTGACCTTCGTGCTCTCCGGCCTCGGCGACGTCCTGGCTGCCGCCCGCGAGGTGGGCGCCCACCTGCGCGGATCAGCGGGGACCGGCGTCGTCCACGCCGCGGTCCCGGACCCGTCGCGGGCTCCCGTCGCTCTCGAGGTGCTGCGTCGGGCCTGCGTCGCGCACCAGGGCAGCGCGGTCCTCCTCGATGGACCGGCCTCGGTCAAGGAGTCGGTCGACGCGTGGGGACCTGTGCCCGCGGTCGACCTGATGCGCCGGGTCAAGGATCGGTTCGACCCCGACCACCGGCTGTCCCCGGGACGATTCGTAGGAGGCATCTGAGCTGTGGCCGAGACGACCAGCACACCCGACGAGACCACCCGGCAGGCCGCCGAGGGCGAGAGCATCGGCGAGATGGGCGGCGTCATCAAGAGCCGGCCGCCGGCCCCTGGTGGTGCCTTCGACGAGCACCGTCCCCCGGACGCGGCCCTGGTGGGGGACTGCGTGCACTGCGGGTTCTGCCTGCCGACGTGCCCCACCTACGTGCTGTGGGGCGAGGAGATGGACTCCCCCCGGGGCCGCATCTACCTCATGAAGCAGGGCCTCGAGGGCGAGCCGATGACCGACTCGATGGTGCAGCACTGGGACCGGTGCCTGGGCTGCATGTCCTGCGTGACCGCCTGCCCCTCGGGTGTGCAGTACGACAAGCTGATCGAGCAGACCCGGGCGCAGGTGGAGCGTCATCACCAGCGCGGTCCCCAGGAGCGTGCGCTGCGGGGCCTGATCTTCTCGCTGTTCCCCTACCCCCGCCGCCTCCGGCTGCTGCGGGGGCCGCTGCGGGCCTGGCAGCGCACCGGCCTGGACCGCGTCGTACGTCGGACGGGCCTGCTGCAGCGGGTCTCCCCCCAGCTCGCGGTGATGGAGAGCCTGGCGCCACGGCTGGGGCGTCCCGAACCGCTGCCGGAGCGGGTCTCCGCCTCCGGCCAGCGACGCGCGGTCGTCGGGATGCTGACCGGCTGTGTCCAGGGCGCCTTCTTCCCCGGGGTCAACTCGGCGACGGTCCGGGTGCTCCAGGCCGAGGGCTGCGACGTCGTGGTCCCCGCCCAGCAGGGCTGCTGCGGAGCGCTGTCGGCACACACCGGGCGCGAGGAGGAGGCGCAGGGCTTCGCGCGGCGCATCGTCGACACCTTCGAGGCGGCCGGGGTCGAGAGGATCGTGGTCAACGCCGCGGGGTGCGGCTCCACGATGAAGGAGTACGCCGACCTGCTGACCGACGACCCCGCCTACGCCGACCGGGCCCGGGCCTTCTCCGAGAAGGTGCGCGACATCGCGGAGGTGCTCGTCGAGCTCGGGCCGGTAGCACCGCGGCATCCGCTGGAGATGACGGTGGCCTACCACGACGCATGCCACCTGGCTCACGCACAGGGGATCCGCTCCCAGCCCCGCGCGCTGCTGCGGGCGGTCCCCGGTCTCGAGCTCCGGGAGATCAGCGAGCCGGAGCTCTGCTGCGGCTCGGCAGGCGTCTACAACATCATGAACCCGGAGCCGGCCCGCGAGCTGGGGGACCGCAAGGCCGCGAACATCGTCGCCACCGGGGCCGAGGTGCTGGTCACCGCGAACCCCGGCTGCCTGATGCAGGTCACCTCCGCGATCCAGCGGTCCGGTCACCCGATGGGGATGGCGCACACCGTCGAGGTGCTGGATGCCTCCATCCGGGGGCTGTCAGCGGATACGCTGCGCGCGACCACGGCCTGACCGCGCCGACGAGCCACCAGGCACGAAGCACCCACCAGCCCGGCACCATCCCGGTACCATCCAGCCAGCATCCAGGCACACCCCAGGCGACCAGGAGAACCGATGTTCCAGCAAGATCCCCAAGCAGTCGGCAGCTCACTGCTGCTCAGCGCCCTGTGCGCCATGATCCCGCTCGCCGTGCTGTTCGTGATGCTGGGCGGGCTGAGGATCCGTGCCTGGGTCTCCGGGCTGACCTCCCTCGCCGTGGCGATCGTCGTCGCGGTGCTGCTGTTCGGCATGCCGGTGGGCCAGTCGCTCAGCGCCGCCGCCGACGGTGCCCTGTTCGGCTTCTTCCCGATCCTGTGGATCGTCATCAACGCGGTCTGGGTCTACAACCTCACCGTCGCCTCGGGGCACTTCGAGGTGCTGCGCAGGTCGTTCGAGAAGGTCAGCCCGGACCAGCGGATCCAGGCGATCATCATCGCGTTCTGCTTCGGCGCGCTGCTCGAGGCGCTGGCCGGGTTCGGCACGCCGGTCGCCATCTCGGTGGTGATGCTCATGTCGTTGGGGTTCAAGCCGGTCAAGGCCGCGACCGTGGCACTGGTGGCCAACACGGCGCCGGTCGCCTTCGGTGCGCTGGCGATCCCGATCGTCACGCTGGCCCCGATCGCTGCTGCGGTGAGCAACGACCCGCGGCTGTCCGACGCCCGGGCGCTGGGGACGCTGGGGTCGATGGTCGGACGCCAGACGCCGATCCTGGCCCTCCTGGTGCCCCTGGTGCTCGTGCTGATCGTGGACGGCACGCGGGGTGTGCGCCAGACCTGGCTGCCCGCGCTGCTGGCGGGAGGCGTCTTCGCCGTCGCCCAGTTCGTCACCGCCAACTACATCTCCGTCCAGCTCACCGACATCGTCGCCTCGCTGCTGGCCGCCGGGTCCCTGGTGCTGCTGGTCCGGGTGTGGCAGCCGGCCGAGGTGCTGACCGCTGAGCGCGCCGAGGAGACGGAGCGCACCCGGACGGGCTCGCCCTCGTCGACGGCTCCGTTGCCGTCTGCCGGTGGGCGGTCGACGAGCACCGTGACCGGTGGTGGCTCCGAGGCGGGCGTCGGGTCCCCCCCCGACAGCCGCGCGGACATCATGCGGGCCTACGCGCCGTACCTGGTGATCATCGTGATCTTCTCGGTCACCGCCCTTCCGTCCGTCGTGGACTTCCTGGCCAAGGAGCCGTTCACGTTCGTGTACGACTGGCCGGGGCTGAACATCGAGAACTCCGCAGGCGCACCGGTGGCCACCGTGTTCAAGTTCAACTGGCTGCCCGCCGCGGGCACCCTGCTGGTGTTCGCCGGCCTGATCTCCATGGTGATCCTCAAGCTCTCCCCCCGGCGCGCCCTGAAGACCTACGGCGACACCTACGTCGAGCTCCGCTCGGCGATCATCACCGTGATGGCGGTGCTGGCCCTGGCCTACGTGATGAACCTGTCCGGTCAGACGGCGTCGCTGGGGGTGTGGCTCGCCGGCGCCGGAGGCATCTTCGCCCTCCTCTCGCCGATCCTCGGCTGGATCGGCGTCGCGGTGACCGGGTCGGACACCTCCTCGAACTCGCTGTTCGGTGCCCTCCAGGTGCAGGCTGCCGCCAAGGCGGGGCTCGACCCGGTGCTGATGGCCGCGGCGAACTCCTCGGGCGGCGTCCTGGGCAAGATGGTCAGCCCGCAGAACCTGGCCATCGCCGCGGCCGCTGTGGGCATGTCGGGACGCGAGGGTGAGATCTTCCGGAAGGTGATCGGCTGGAGCCTGCTGATGCTGCTCGTGATGTGCGCCATCGTCGGGCTCCAGGCGACTCCGGTGCTCAGCTGGATGATCCCGTAGGTCGGTCACCAGGTCGGTCAGCAGGTCGGTCACCAGGTCCGTGACCGGCGGTCCCGCCCGGCCGGCTCGAGGCCGACCAGGCGGGACCGGACCATGCCTGCGTCAGGGCCCCCGGTCAGAGGCCCTGGTCAGAGCCCCTGGTCAGGGCCCGGGGTCAGAGGTCGACCGGGCGCAGCACCCGGCTGACGGCGTGCGCGATCTGCAGGTTGCCGCGGTTGATGTTCCGCGAGACGACGACCGCGTTGGGGGCGTTCGGGTCCAGGTCCAGCAGGGCGACCCGACGCGCCGGGCCACGGTGCACCCTCACGGTCACCTTCGCGCCCTCGAGCGCCGTGGTGAGCGCGGCCCCGTTCGAGTGCTGGGCGGCCCGGTAGGTGATGGTCGAGCCGGGCACCACGTGGTAGAGCAGCACCGACTCGATCGTGTCGACGTCGAGTGCGCCCGCGAGCGTGTGGAACACCCTCGCCTCGGAGAGGTACCACCGGCCGGTCAGGTCGTGAGCGAGCCGGCGGAACGCATAGTCGGTGGGCAGGAAGGCGGTGAGCGGGGTGCTGCCGTCCGCGAGGACCGCCACCGCGCTGTGCGGCTTGGCGGCCAGCACGGCGCCGACGGAGGCGTCGAGGATGTCGAAGTCGTTCCACCGGTGGTCGAAGCGGTGGCCGTCGGCGGCCAGCACCGTGGCCAGGCTCCGGGTGCCCTTGTCGGACGTGGTGCGTGCGGATGCGCCGGGCGCCGTGAGCACGGCGCCGAGCACGGTGCTCACCAAGGTGAGCAGCAGTGTCGACAGCACTGCCGCCCTCCGCCTCGTGGGTCTGGTCATGTGATGCCCCTCTCGTCCGCCCGGCGCCGGTGCCGGGCTGTGGCCGCGTGTTCGGGCCCCCGAGACACATCGATGGGTCGAGCGCGGCAGAACCCCCGAGAAGGCCGAAAGTCAGGGGGACGTTCGGGGCGTACCGGGACGAAAACCTCCACCCATGTCTAGACCACCGTTGCTCAGTCGGTCACGGAGCGCCGGCCGGGCACCATCCTCCGCAGCCGGGTGTGGGCGACCACGGCCCGGGCGGCATTCATGCCGGGTGCGCCGTGCACGCCGCCACCGGGGTGCGCCGAGGCGGAGCCGAGGTAGAGGTTCTTGATCCGCGTCTCCGCGCGGCCCAGGCCCGGGACCGGCCGGAAGACCAGCTCCTGGTGCAGCTGGGACGTGCCGCCGTTGATGGCGCCCCCCACCAGGTTGGCGTCCATCGCCTCCAGCTCCCGCGGCCCGAGGACCCGGCGGGCGACGATCCGGGAGGTGAACCCGGGCGCGGTCTCCTCGAGACGGGCCTGCATCCGGTCGGCGAAGCGCTCGGCGTCGTCGCGGTCCCAGGTCCCGCGCACCCCTCCGTCGCCGGCGTCCCGGGTGGCCCGCTGCGGAACGTGGGCGTAGGCCCACATCGACTCGGTGCCGGCGGGGGACCGGCTGGGGTCGGTGGTGGTCATCTGGCCGGTGAGCATGAACGGCCGGGCCGGGATGGCGTTGGCGCCCACCTGGCTCAGCGCCTCGCTCATCTGGTCCACCGAGTCGGCCACGTGCACCGTTCCCGCGGCGTACGGCGGAGGAGAGCCCCACGGGACCGGGCCGTCGAGCGCCCAGTCCACCTTGACCGTGCCCGGGTCGAGCTGGAACCGGGTCATCGCCAGGGCGGTGCGGGCCGGCACGTCCTCCTCGCGCAGCAGCCTCCCGTAGAGATGGGGTGCCACCACGTCGGCGACCACCGCGTGCCGGGCGGCGAAGCGGTCCTCGGCGGTCCTCACCCCGGTGGCCCGGCCGGAGTCGACGTCGATGCGGGTGACCGGGCTGGAGCACCGGATCTCCCCGCCCAGGGACTCGATGCGCCGCGCGAGCGCCCTGGAGAGGTTGCCTGCGCCGCCCTCGGGCACCGGGAAGCCGACCGTCTGGCCGAGCATGCACAGCAGCAGGCCCATGAACCCGGACCCCGCTGCGTCCAGCGGGATGTCCGCGTGCGCGGCGTTGCCGGCCAGCAGCAGTCGGGGCGACTCTCCTCCGAAGCGGGCCCGGCCCAGTCCGGCGGCCGGGGAGAGGACCGTCCGGACGAAGTCCAGGCCTCCGACCGACGGGAGCCTGGCGAGCGCCGCGAGACCGGCGCGCACCGGGGGGAACGGCGAGACGAGCGCGTCGACGAGCTGGCTGCCGATGCGGTCCCACTCCTCGCACAGCTCGATCCACCTCGCCCCGTCACCGGAGTGCTGCTGGTCCATCAGCGTGGCGGTGGTCGTGCGGTCGCGGTGCAGGATGGCCCACGACCCGTCGATGGCCGCGTGGCCCAGCACGGCCGGGGCGTGCACCCAGCGGAGGCCGTGATCCTCGAGCCGGAGCCTCTGGATGCTCCGCGATGCGGCGGCCAACGGGTAGAAGGCACTGAACAGGTCGTGCACGAACCCGGGTGCCACCTCCCGGTCGTCGCGCACCGCTCCGCCCACCTGGGGCTGCGCTTCGAGCACGAGGACCGAGAAGCCCCTGTCCAGCAGGTGGTTGGCGGCGACCAGCCCGTTCGGACCGGCGCCGACCACCACGGCGTCGTACGTGTGGGAGCCCATCAGCGATCCTGCCGGTTCTCCGCGACGTGGGCCAGCCGCCGGAGCGTCTCGACGTTGCGCGGCCTGATCGCGAGGTACTCCAGGGGCTTGGGGATCCGCCCACCCGGGCCGGAGACGGCTGTCTCCTCGATCGTGACGAGCGTGTGTGCTCCCGCCGGGCTCAAGGTGATCGCGACCTCGGCCTCACCGAACGGCCAGCCGCGGGCGCGCAGCTTCAGGAACCGGCCCGGGTCGCACTCGAGGACCTCGGTGTTGTCGTTGACGACCGCCGGCCACACGCCCGCCGAGTGGTGGAGCTTCGAGCCGACCTGCGGCCAGTGGCCCTCCACGTCCCGCATCCGGGTGGCGCCGACCACCCACACCGGGTAGAGCCACCCGTCGGACAGCACCGCCCACACCCGGTCAGGGGTCGTTCTCATCTCGCGCCTGTTGGTGGCCATTGGGCGAAGTTACCCCTGCGCGACGACGGCCATGCGCGGCCCAGCCCCACATGCGCGGCCAGCGCCCGTGCACGGCCTCCTTGTCCGGCACGGGCTCGAACACGTTGCCCGGGTGCGGGTCCACGGCGGCACCGCCCTGTCCCAGGAGCCGCATCATCGGGCCGACGAGCAGGTCGTAGACGCCGGGCAGCAGCCGGAAGCCGGTCACGACCAGCCGGTTCGCCGGCCCCACCCCGATGTCGCGGCCCGGCCGGTCCAGGGCGCGGACCACGGCCTCCGCGACCTTCTCCGGGGAGACCACCGGTGGAGGGGGGCTGGCGGAGCGGCCGGTGTAGGTGCCGGCCTGGTCGTAGACCGGAGTGTCCACGCCGCCCGGCGACACCAGGCTGACATGCACGCCGGGCTTGGCGCGCGCCTCCATCTGCAGCGTCCGCACCAGACCGTGGACCGCCCACTTGCTCATGCAGTAGGACGCCATGTACGGCGTGGCGATCTTGGCGAGCACCGAGCCCACCACCACCAGTGACCCGCCGTCCTGCTCGGTGAAGCGACGCAGGGCCCCTCGTGCGACGTTCGTGGTGCCGACGACGTTGGTGGTGAGGACCCGGTCGAAGACCTCGGGCGGCACGTCCTCGAAGACCCCGTAGGCGAGCACGGCCGCCGTGTGCACGACGGCGTCGATGCGTCCGAGGTGGTCGGCTGCTGCGTCGAACAGCGCGTCGACCGCGTCCCGGTCCCCGATGTCGGTCGGCACCACCAGCACGTCGGTGGCTCCGCGCCCGACGCACTCCTGGCGGGTGCGCTCGAGGCTCTCGGCGGACCTGGACGCCAGCACCAGCCGCGCACCGCGGGCTGCCAGCCGGTGTGCGGTCGCCCGGCCGATGCCGGAGGAGGCACCCACGACCACGACCGTGCGAGGGTCCGCGTCGGACCCGGCCGTCACGGGTTCAGGACCACCTTGATGCAGTGGTCCTCCTTCTTCTGGAAGATCTCGTAGCCGTGCGGCGCCTGCTGCAGGGGCAGGTGGTGCGTGGTCATGTCCAGCGTCCCGAGTGGGTCGGAGTCGTCCATCACCGCAGGCAGGATGTCGTCCACCCACCGCTTGACGTGGCACTGCCCCATCCGCATGGTGATCCCGCGGTCGAACATCTCCATCATCGGCATCGGGTCCACCTCGCCCCCGTAGACCCCGCTGACCGAGACGGTGCCTCCGCGTCGTACGGCCTTCACGGCGGTGCGCAGCGCACCCATCCGGTCCACCGCCATCTTGTCGGTCATCGGCTTGGCGAGCCCGTCCGGCAGTGCTCCGACGAGCGCGTGCGCAGCCTTCCCGGCCGGGGAGTCGTGCGCCTCCATGCCGACCGCGTCGACGACGCCGTCGGCGCCTCGGCCCTCGGTCATCTCGATCAGGGCCCCTGGTACGTCGTCCAGGTCGTCGCTGTCGACCACCTCCATGCCGTGCCGCCGGGCCATCTCGAGGCGCTCGGGGACGCTGTCGACCACGATCACGCGGGAGGCGCCGAGGTGGCGGCCGATCCGCGAGCACATCTGGCCGATGGGTCCGGCGCCGAGCACCACCAGCGTGCCGTCCTCCGGCAGGTCGGCGAACCTGACCGCCTGCCACGCGGTGGGCAGCACGTCGGAGAGGAAGAGGTACCTCTCGTCCGGGCCGGTGTCGGGCACCTTGACCGGGCCGAACTGGGCCTGCGGCACGCGGAGGTACTCCGCCTGGCCACCGGGCACCGAGCCGTAGAGGTCGGTGTAGCCGAACAGCGACGCGCCCTTGCCGGTCTTGGTGTTCTGCGTGGTCTCGCACTGGGCGAACAGGCCGCGGCTGCACATCCAGCAGTGCCCGCAGGAGATGTTGAACGGCACCACGACGCGGTCACCCGGCTTGATGTGGGTGACCTCGGGGCCCACCTCCTCGACGATCCCCATCGGCTCGTGCCCGAGGACGTCGCCGGGGTGCAGGAACGGCCCGAGCACCTCGTAGAGGTGCAGGTCCGACCCGCAGACGGCGGTCGAGGTGATCCTCACGATCGCGTCCGTGGGCTGCTCGATGCGAGGGTCGGGAACCTCCTCGACTCGGACGTCGCGCTTGCCGTGCCAGGTCAGTGCTTTCACGTGTGCCTCTCGGGTGGGAGCGGATGTCCCGTGGTACCCGCGGACCCTGCCGTCATGCCGAGGTGCGCCCCGCACCAACCAGGATCCACTACGCTGCTCGGGGTCGGGGCGAACGGAGGGCACACATGCGCGACGACCCCTCGAAGCAGCATCGGCTGCCGACCCTGGACGACGTGGCCGCTCTGGCGGGGGTCGGGAGGGGCACCGTGTCCCGGGCCATCAACGGTGCGCCGAACATCAGTGAGCACGCCTATGCACAGGTGATGGCGGCGGTCGAGAAGCTGGGCTACGTCCCGAACAAGGCGGCCCGTTCCCTGGTCACGCGCCGGGCCGACACGGTGACGCTGGTGATCTCCGAGTCCGAGGAGCGGTTCTTCTCCGAGCCGTTCTTCGCCGGGGTGGTCCGCGGGATCAGCGCCGCCCTGGTGGACACCTCGCGACCGCTCCTGCTGGCCATGGCCCAGACCGCCGAGCAGCACGAGAGCCTCGAGCACTACCTGCTGAGCCAGCACGTAGACGGGGTGATGCTGCTCTCCCTGCACGGTGACGCGCCACTGCTGGGCCGACTCGAGCAGCGGGGCCTGCCGACCGTGCTGGGTGGCCGTCCCCCGCACAACGAGCCGATCAGCTTCGTCGACGTGGACAATGTGCGCGGTGGCTGCGAGGCGACCGAGCACCTGCTGCGCACCGGTCGGCGGCGCGTCGCGATCATCCAGGGTCCTGGTGACATGGCGGTGAGCGACGACCGGCTGGTCGGCTACCGACGGGCGCTCGCGCGGCACGGGATGCCGCTCGACGACACGCTCGTCGCCGCCGGCGACTTCACCGAGCCGGGTGGCCGGCTCGCGATGGCAGCGCTGCTGGAGCGGGCACCGGAGGTCGACGGCGTGTTCGCCTCGTCGGACCTGATGGCTGCCGGTGCACTGCGGGCGCTGGGCCAGGCCGGCCGACGGGTCCCGGACGACGTCGCCGTCGTCGGCTTCGACGATGCCCCGGTCGCCCTGCACACCGACCCGCAGCTCACCACCGTGCACCAGCCCGTCGAGGAGATGGGCCGGGCCATGGTGGAGCTGCTGCTGGCCCGCATCGAGGGCCGCCAGGCCGGCGCACACGTGGTGCTGGCGCCGCACCTGGTGGTGCGGGCCTCCGCCTGACCGGCTTCGGGTTCCCGTGTCGCGGGACTCTGCCGGCCGGGCGCCAGCCGAGCGCCGGGCTCGATGCGGGAGGTGGCTGAGGAGCTCGGGCCCTGAGCCGACCTTGTGCCCGACGACTGGGGCCGTTCGGCCCTGTATGGCGTCGCTTCGCATACCGAGACTGGCACCAGTGCGCGGGCCCCGGACTTCGGGGGTCGCGGTCGACCAGATCGGGCCAGGAGGACGTTGATGCGGCACTCGAGGACTCGTCTCCACCTCCTCCCCGGCACAGTCATGGCGCTCGCCCTCGTGCTGGCCGCCTGCGGCGGGTCGAGCACCTCCAGCACCTCGGCATCCTCGGGCGGAGCATCCCCGAGTCCGACGACGGCGGTGGCGCGCGACGCCGGTCTGGCGTCGAAGGTGCCCTCGGCCGTCTCCGACGACGGCACGATCGCCGTGGGCACCGATGCGACGTACCCGCCCAACGAGTTCCTCGACAAGGACGGGAAGACCGTCATCGGCCTCGACATCGACCTGTTCAAGGCGGTGGCCGCGACGCTCGGCCTCAGAGCCTCGTTCAGTCCCGCTCCGTTCGGCGCCATCATCCCCGGCGTCTCGTCGGGCAAGTACGAGATCGGCGTCTCGTCGTTCACCATCAACCGTGAGCGCGAGAAGCAGACCAACATGGTCAGCTACTTCAGCGCGGGCACCCAGTGGGCGACCAAGAAGGGCAACCCCGATCACGTCGACCCGGGAAGCGCCTGCGGCAGGAAGGTCGCAGTCCAGAAGTCGACAGTGCAGGCCGACGACGTCACCGCCCGCTCCGCCGAGTGCAAGGCAGCCGGCAAGCCGGCGATCCAGATCGACCAGTACCAAGGGCAGGACCAGGCCACCGCGGCGTTGGCGTCGGGCAAGGACCAGGCGATGCTGGCCGACTCCCCGGTGATCGCCTATGCCGTCGACCAGACCGGAGGCCAGCTGGAGAAGCTGGCGGCGGTCTACGACTCGGCCCCCTACGGCTACGTGACGGCCAAGAAGGACACGCGCCTCGCCGGCGCCGTCGCGGGGGCGGTGAACAAGCTGATCAAGGACGGCACCTACCAGAGGATCCTCGACTCCTGGCACGTCGGGGAGGGCGCGATCACCAGGTCACAGGTCAACCCGCCGGCTGGGCCCTAGCCTCCAGGAGTCACGATGGCAGGAGCGACCCGACCGACCGAGCCGGACCTGGTGGACGTCAGGGCGATCCCAGTCCGACATCCGGGCCGATGGGCAGCCAGCGCGGTGGTGCTGGTGCTGGCCGCGATGTTCGTTCACATGCTGGTCACGAACCCGGCCTTCCAGTGGACGTTCATCAGGGACAACGCGTTCTCCGCCCCGGTCATGAACGGCGCGAAGAACACCCTGGTGCTGACCGTGCTGTCGATGGTGGGCGGCGTCGCCCTGGGCATCGTGCTCGCGGTGATGCGGCTCTCGCCGAACCCTGTGCTCTCCGGCACCGCCTGGGTCTACGTGTGGTTCTTCCGCGCCGTGCCCCGCGTCGTGCTGCTCATCCTGTTCGGCAACCTGGGAGTGCTCTACGCGCGCTACGAGTTCGGAGTGCCGTTCGACCGGCAGATCGCCGACCTGACCGGTCTGAGCTTCGACGGTCGGTTCTTCGGCGTGAGCGCCAACACGATCCTCACCGCGTTCGTCGCTGCCCTGCTCGGGCTCGCGCTGTCAGAGGCGGCCTACATGGCCGAGATCGTGCGCGCCGGCATCTCCTCGATCGACGAAGGCCAGACCGAGGCCGCGCAGTCCCTGGGCATGTCCCGTGCCCGGCTGATGCGCCGCATCATCCTGCCGCAGGCGATGCGGGTCATCGTCCCGCCGACCGGCAACGAGACGATCGCCATGATCAAGGACACCGCACTCGTGGCGTTCGTTCCCTACTACGAGCTGTTCTTCCAGCTGCAGGCCATCGGGGCGCGGACGTTCCAGCTGTTCCCCATGCTGGTCGCGGCCTGCCTGTGGTACCTCGCCATGACAAGCGTGCTGATGGTGGCGCAGCACTACCTCGAGCGGCGGTACTCCCGGGGCACCCGGCTCAGCACCGAGCGCGCCCAGCGGGCCTCCATCTTGAGGACCTGGTTGCGGCTGCCGAGCAACTGGGGGGCGTGATGAGCGACGAGCCGGCGACTGAGCGTCCCATGGTCAAGTCGGAGGCGGTGCGCAAGCGCTTCGGACGGCTGGAGGTGCTCAAGGGCGTCGACCTCGAGGTGATGCCGCGCGCCGTCATGTGCGTCGTCGGCCCCTCTGGCTCGGGCAAGTCGACCTTCCTGCGCTGCATCAACCACCTCGAGAAGATCAACGGCGGACGCCTGTGGGTCGACGGGGAGATGGTCGGCTACCGGCAGCGGGGCGAGAAGCTCCACGAGCTGAAGGAGAAGGAGGTGGCCCAGCATCGCCGCGACATCGGCATGGTCTTCCAGCGCTTCAACCTGTTCCCCCACATGACCGCGCTCGGCAACGTCATCGAGGCGCCGGTCCAGGTCAGACGGCTGCCACGGGCAGAGGCGCGCGAGCGCGGGCTCGAGCTGCTCGACCAGGTGGGCCTGGCCGAGCGCAGCGACATGTACCCCTCCCAGCTCTCAGGCGGACAGCAGCAGCGCGTCGCCATCGCCCGCGCCCTGGCCATGGAGCCGAAGCTGATGCTCTTCGACGAGCCGACCAGCGCGCTGGACCCTGAGCTGGTCGGCGACGTCCTCGACGTGATGCGCAAGCTCGCCGAGGCCGGGATGACCATGATCGTGGTGACCCACGAGATGGGCTTCGCGCGCGAGGTCGGCGATGCCCTGGTCTTCATGGACGACGGCGTCGTGGTCGAGGTGGGAAAGCCACGCGACGTGATCGACAACCCGCAGCACGAGCGGACCCAGGCGTTCTTGTCCAAGGTGTTCTGACGACCGGCCCCACCCCGCCGAGCTGGATGGCCTCCCGACCGGGATCTCGGAATACATCAGCGGTGGTCCTCCTTGTCGTCGGTGACCAGGGTCACCTGGTCCCCACCGCTCACCGGCTGTCTGAAGGGGTTGTCCGATGCACGCACTGCAGTTCTCGTCCTACGGGGGCCCTGAGGTCCTGGAGTGGGCCGACGCGCCCGACGTGCACGCGGGACCGGGCAAGGTCCGGATCGCGGTGCGGGCGGCGAGTGTGAACCCGGTCGACTGGAAGACCTACGCCGGCATGATGTCCGGGGGTGAGCCCCTGACCGGCACCGGCTACCTCGGCTATGACGCCGCCGGTGTCGTCGACGAGGTGGGGGAGGGGGTCACCGGGGTCTCGGTCGGCGACGAGGTGCTCGGGCAGGGGTCCAGGACGATGGCGGACCACGCCGTGCTGGGCTCCTGGGCGGCCAAGCCATCCTCGGTCGACTGGGCGGTGGCTGCTGCCGCCGGTGTGGCCGGGGAGACGGCGGAGCGGGGCCTGCGGCTGCTCGGCGTGACGAACGGAGGCACGCTCTTCGTCGACGGTGGTGCGGGCGGCGTGGGGGCTGTCGTCGTGCAGATGGCGGTGGCCCGGGGGGCACGGGTGATCGCATCCTCGAGCGAGGCGAACCACGGCTACCTCGAGGAGATCGGGGCGACCCCCGTGCTCTACGGCGACGGTGTCGTGGACCGGGTCCGGGAGGCTGCCGGCGGGACCGTCGACGCCGTCTTCGACGTCGCCGGCAAGACCCCGGTCGAGGAGCTGGTCGCCCTGGCTCCCTCGCCGTCGAAGGTGGTGAGCATCGCGAACTTCGCCGCCGCCGAGGCCGGGGTGAGGGTCACCGGCGGCGGTGCGGACAGCCGGCCGATGGAGGCGCTCGCCGAGGTGGCCCGGCTGCTCGAGGAGAACAGGCTGGTGATCAAGGTCCAGACCTTCCCGTTCGACCGCGCCAGCGACGCCTACCGCATCAGCCAGGGAGGCCACGTCCGCGGGAAGCTGGTGCTGGTGCCCTGAGCCGGGGCGGTCGCCGTCGGCGTCCCCGGTGTCAGGTCTCGTCGACGGCGTTGCGCCGGATGACCTCGCGGAACCAGCGGGCCGAGTCCTTGGGGACCCGTTCCTGGGTCTCGTAGTCGACGTAGACGATCCCGAACCGCTTCGAGTAGCCCCATGCCCACTCGAAGTTGTCCAGCAGGGACCACACGTAGTAGCCGCGCACGTCGACGCCCGCCTCGATGGCGCGGTGCACCGCGGTCAGGTGCCGGGCGAGATAGCTGATCCGGTCGGGGTCGTGCACCTGGCCGTCGGCGGATCGGCTGTCGGAGCACGCGCAGCCGTTCTCGGTGATGACCAGCGGCACGTCGGGATACTCACGGCGTACGTCGACCAGCAGCTCGGTCAACGTGTCCGGCGCGATCGGCCAGCCCATGTCGGTGTAGGGACCCGGCTGCGGGACGGAGTAGGCGAGGTCCGTCCCGGGCCACGGCGAGGGTCCCGCGTCGGACTGGCTGGGGTCGTTGACCCATCGCCCGGACGTGTCGGCCCGGAGCTGGTCGGTGGGTGCTGCGACCACGGCCGGTGCGTAGTAGTTGACGCCGAGCACGTCGATCGGGGCGGAGATCTCGGCCAGGTCGCCGTCGTGCACGAACGACCAGTCGGTCAGGTGCCGGGTGTCGGCGACCAGACGGTCCGGGTAGTGACCACGCAGGATCGGGTCGAGGAAGACCCGGTTCGCGATCTGGTCGACGTGCGCCGCGGCGGCCCGGTCCTGCTCGGACCCGCTTGCCGGCCGCACGTGCGCGAGGTTCAGGGTCACCGACAGGGAGCTGTCCTGCGGTAGCACCGCGCGGAGCGCCGAGACGGCCCGTCCGTGCGCGAGGTTCAGGTGGTGGGCAGCCCGCAGGGCCGACCCGTTGTCGGTCCTCCCGGGGGCGTGGACCCCGGAGGCGTAGCCCAGGAACGCCGAGCAGAACGGCTCGTTGAGGGTGGTGATCGTGGACACCCGGTCTCCCAGCGCCCGGCCCACCACGGCGGCGAGCTCGGCGAACCGGTCGGCGGTGTCGCGCTCGAGCCACCCGCCGCGGTCCTCGAGCGCCTGCGGCAGGTCCCAGTGGTACAGCGTCAGCAGCGGCGTGACCTGCCGCTCCAGCAGCCCGTCCACGAGCCGCTGGTAGAAGTCCAGGCCGGCGTCGTTGACCACGCTGCCCCCGTCCGGGAGCACCCGCGACCAGGAGACCGAGAACCGGTAGGCCTGCAGGCCGAGTCCGGCCATCAGGTCCAGGTCCTCCTTCATCCGGTGGTAGTGGTCGCAGGCCACGTCACCGGTGTCGCCGCCGCGCACCTTGCCCGGTGTGCGCGCGAAGGTGTCCCAGATGCTGGGGGTCCTGCCGTCCTCGGCCGCGGCTCCCTCGATCTGCGGGGCGGCGGTGGCCGACCCCCACACGAAGCCGTCGGGGAACGTGAGTCGTCTGGTCATCCCTTGACCGCTCCTTGCATGATTCCCCCGACGATGTGCTTGCCGAGGAAGGCGAACACGACCAGCACCGGCAGGGTGCCGTAGAGAGTGCCGGCCATGATGATGGACTGTTGGGGTGCGTAGCCGGTGGCCAGGCTCTGGAAGGCCACCTGGATCGTGGGGTTCTGCGAGCTGAGCGCGATGATCGGCCAGAAGAAGTCGTTCCAGGCCGTCAGGAAGGTGAGCATGGCGAGCACCGCCATCGCCGGCCGGGCAGCCGGTACGACGACGTACAGGAAGGTCTGCAGGGTGTTGGCGCCGTCGACGTACCCGGCGTCGAGGAGCTCGTCGGGGACCGCCGCGGAGATGTACTGGCGCATGAAGAACACACCGAACGCGGTGACCAGGGTGGGCAGGATGACCGCCTGCAGATGGCCGGTCAGCCCGAGCTTCGACATCATCATGTAGAGCGGGATGATACCCATCTGCATCGGCACCATCATGGTGGCGACGCAGAGGCCCAGCAGCAGGTTGCGGCCGCGGAACTGCAGCTTCGCGAAGCCGAAGCCGGCGAGCGTGCAGAACGCCACGGTGCCGACGGTGATGGCGCCGGAGACGATCAGCGAGTTGACCAGGCCGTGGTTGAGCGGGGCCAGCTCGAAGGCCTTCCTCAGGTTGCCGAACAGGCTCGCGTTCGGCAGCAGCGGCGGGGTCGAGGCGGCCATCTCGGCGTTGGTGTGCGAGGCCATCACGATGGTGTAGTAGAGCGGGAAGGCCGAGACCACGGTGAGCGCGATGACCCCGAGATAGACCAACCGGCTGGCCTGCATGGGCTTGGCGCCTCTGCGTGGGGCGACCTTGGGGACGCCTGCGCCGGCCGTCGTCGGGGCCGTCCGGCCGGTCGTCAGGCTGGTCGTCCGGCTGGTCGGCTGGCGTCGGCTGGTCGGCCGGCTGGTCGGCTGGCTGGCGGTCATCTGGCTGCCTCCCTGCGTCGCGCGAGCAGGAGGTTGACCCCGACCGCCATCGTGATGATCAGGAACATCGTCCAGGCGGTGGCCGAGGCCAGGCCGAGGCGGTCGTTGGCCCAGCCCTGCTGGTACATCAGTAGGCCGAGCGTCTGGTACTGGTTGGAGCCGCCGCCGTTGGGCTGACCGGTCTGGTCATAGAGCAGCGGCTCGCCGAACAGCTGGGCGGCACCGATGGTGGACACCACGATCGTGAACACGATCGTGGGTCGCAGTCCGGGCAGCGTCACGTGGCGGAACTGGTTCCAGCGGGAGGCGCCGTCCATGGCGGCCGCCTCGTAGAGCGCGCCGTCGATGGACTGCATCCCGGCCAGGTAGATCAGGGCGTTGTAGCCCGTCCAGCGCCACACGACGATCGCGGACACGGCGATCTGGCTCGGCCACTTCGACCCCTGCCAGTCCACCGCCGGCAGACCGAAGACGTGCTGGATCACCCAGTTGACGATGCCGAGGTCCTTGTTGAAGAGCTCGAGGAAGATGACCGTCGCGGCCGCGAGGCTGGTGGCGTAGGGCATCAGCATCGCCACCCGGAAGAAGGTGCGTCCCCGCATCTCGTAGTTCAGCAGGTGCGCGATGCCCAGCGCCATGCACAGCTGCGGCACCGTGGAGATGACCCCGATGGTGACCGTGTTGGCGAACGCGTTCCAGAAGTACTTGTTCTCCATCAGGTTGCGGTAGTTGTCCAAGCCGATCCAGGTCTGGTCCGCATACGTGCTCAGGCGCACGTCGTGCAGGGATACCCATGCGGTGTCCAGCCAGGGGTAGAGGCTGAAGGCGAGGAAGACGACGAAGAACGGTGCGATGTAGGCGTATCCGGTGCGGCGCCCCGGGGGACGCAGTCTGGTCCTCGTGCGGACGACCGGAGTCGAGGCGTCGGTCGACCGCGCGAGTGTGCTCACTGCCATGGTTCCCTTCCCTTCCCTGACCCGGTCCGGTGCCGGAGAGGTGGCGCGACCTCTCCGGCACCGGACGAGTGGCTGTGCCGTGGCTGGCTGGGCTGCTGCGGAACCCTCAGCCGGTGACCTGCTTGATCGCGTCCACGGCACCGGCGAACGCCTTGTCCGGTGACGTGCCCTTGGTCTCCACGTTGGTGAGCTGCGTGGTGAACGCGTTCTGGATCTGCGTGTCGTAGAGGCCGATGGGCGGGATGGTCATCTTCGCGGCGATGCCGTTGAAGATCTGGCCGACCGGCGCGCCGCTGAAGTAGGTGCTGGTCGCCTTGGCCACCGCCGGCTCCTCAGCCGCCTGCTGGTTGGACGGGAAGTGCCCGCCCTGCTTCTTCGAGGTCCACATGGTCACCTGCTGGTCCTTCTCGGACAGCCACTTCACCAGCGCGACCCCTGCGGCCTTGTTCTTGGCGGCCGTCGGGACGCCGAGCCACGAGCCACCCCAGTTGGTGGCGCCGCCCGGCAGCACGGGGGCGATGTTCCACTTGCCGGCGTTGTCCGCACCGGCCTGGCCCTGGATGTAGCCCATCATCCACGTGGGGCAGGCGAGCGCGGCGAAGGAGCCGCTGGAGAACGCCTTGTTCCACGGGTCCGAGAACTGCGAGAGGCCGGCGGTGATCCCGTCCTGGGCCGCCTGGGTCGCGTAGCCCCAGGCCGTCTTGACCCCGTCGCTGCCTTGCACGTCGGGGTTGCCCTCCGCGTCGGCGTAGGCCTCCTTGCCCTGGTAGACGGCGGTGGAGAAGATGCTGGCACCGCTGTCGACGAACGCCTTCCCGGTCTTCGCCTTGTACTGCTTGCCGAAGTCGATGAAGTCCTGCCAGGTCGACCACTTCGAGGCGACCTGCTCGGGGCTGCTGGGCAGGCCGGCCTTCTTCAACAGGTCGCCTCGGTAGCAGATCGCCTCGGGGCCGATGTCGGTGCCGAGGCCGACGGTGGTCTTTCCGTCCAGGCTGCTGGCCTGCCCCCACTTCCAGTCGTAGAACTGGCTCTTGACCTGGTCCGCATCCGCGACGTCGTTGAAGTTCACGAACTGCTTCGGGTGGTTCTTCACCACGTCGGCGACGAAGCCGATCTCGATCGCCTGGACGTCGTCGAGGCCGCTCCCGGACGCCAGCCGGGTCTTCAGCCGTGTCCAGTAGTCCGCGGACTGGGTGACGACGTCCTCCTTGACGGTGATGTTCGGGCAGACCTTCTTGTACTGGTCGTAGAGCCCGTTCTCCTTGAAGCCGAACGTGCCGAACAGGCCGACCGTGACGGTCGTGTCCTTGTCGGTGCCGCACGGCTTGGTGGAGCTGACGTCGTTCTCGCCGCCGCTGCCGGCGCTGCTGTTGTCGTTCGACGAACATCCGGCGAGCCCGGCGAGAGCGACAGATGCCGCCATCACGGTGCTCGCGAGCTGGACGCGCCTGCGTGAGCCGAAGTGCATGGTTCTCCTCCTGGAAGCGGCGGTGGTAGCGCTCCCATGAGAGCGCTCCCATGAGAGTGCCGAACCGATGGCGCGCGTGTCAAGAGGTGAGGACGGTCACAGGCGGGATTTGTTCAGGCAGTGACCGAACTGTGACCTGAGGGCGCCCGAAAGGCCGGAAAGAGAGCTAGAAGAGCGTCTCCTGGACGTACGCCGGCTCGGGTCGGCGTGGCTTGGGCAGCGGGCGATGACGCACCGGGCGGCGGGCGGGTGGCCGCCAGGAGGCGTCCACGTCCGCGGGCCGGGCAACGGGCTCGGGGTCCGACGATCTCCCGGTCAGCGCGCGGACGGCGCTGGGGACCTGCAGCTCCAGGCGCGAGAAGGTGGCCCGGACGGCGTCGTGGGCCAGCGGCAGGCACCCCACCCCGGCCTCGAGGTCCAGGCCCAGCGGCGCGTCGCTGACCATCTCCATCACCGCGCAGTTGAGCTCCCAGACGGCGCGAGCGGCCGGGTCGGCGAGCGTCCGGGTCGTGGCCGCCCCCAGCACCGACCGGCACCGCGCGCCGTCGCCGGCGGCGTCGTCGAACGCCGCGCGCGCGGACCCGAACTCCGCGAGCAGCCGGGCCGCGGTCTTCGGTCCGATGCCCGGCACGCCGGGCAGGTTGTCCGAGACGTCCCCGCGCAGGGCCGCGAAGTCGACGTACTGCTCGGGGCGCACACCGGTCACCAGGAGGAGCCGGGCCGGGTCGAGCAGGGGAGAGGCGTCGACGCCACCGTTGAGGATGCGGAGCATCTTGGTGTTGTCGTCGATCAGCGCGAAGGAGTCCCGGTCCGAGGTCGCCACCACCGTGCGCACCCCGACATCCCTGGCGTAGGTAGCCGCGGAGGCGAGCACGTCGTCGGCCTCGAGTCCGGCCGGCACGCACACCGTCACGCCGAGCTCGCGCAGCACCTCGACGGCGGCGTCGAGCTGGGTCTCCAGGGTGGCCGGCTTGGGGACCCGGTGGCTCTTGTAGGCCGGCCACCGGTCGCGTCGCCGGCTGGCTGCCGGGTCGTCGAAGCCGACGACGACCGCGTCGGCGCAGACGCGGTCCACCGCGGCGCTGAGCTGGGACAGCAGGCCGCGCACCGCCCACATCGGGCGACCGTCCGCGGTGTGGAAGCCGGTGCGCGCGGAGGCGTGGAAGCTGCGGTGCAGCAGCGAGTTGCCGTCGACGGCGAGCAGGGTGCGCGGGAACATCGAGACCCACCCTAGGCCCGATCGCCCCCAGGAGGTGGCCGCCACGACCCGGGGGACGCGTGCGGGACACGTGAGGGACACATGCGTGAGGGACACTGGAGGCCATGTGTGGCATCGCAGCCGTCCACGACCTCTCCGGTCATCCCCCGTCCGGCCCCTCCGCCGATCGACTGGCGGCCGGCCGCACCATCGGGGAGGACATGCTCTCGCGGCTGCACCACCGTGGCCCCGACGGGAACGGGTCGCAGCAGGTCGCCCGCACCTGGCTGGGTCACACCCGGCTGGCCATCGTTGACCTCGACGGCGGTCGGCAGCCGCTCGCCGACGCGGCCGGCCGGCGGTGGGTGGTCGCGAACGGCGAGATCTACAACCACGAGCAGCTGCGGGCCGAGCTGCCCGGACCCTTCGAGACCGACTC
Source organism: uncultured Actinomycetota bacterium (assembly GCA_963837995.1). GTDB lineage: Bacteria > Actinomycetota > Actinomycetes > Propionibacteriales > Nocardioidaceae > Nocardioides_B. The sequence goes on along the minus strand of CAWIPS010000008.1, from coordinate 371,243 downwards.
GGACTCGGAGGTGGTCCTGCACGTGCTGTCCGAGAGGGGCCCGCACGGCATCCGCGACCTGCGGGGGATGTGGGCCTTCTGCGTCGCCGACGACAGCGGCGAGGTCTGGCTGGGACGTGACCCGCTGGGGGTCAAGCCGTTGTACTGGGCGCACCACGACGACCGGGTCCTGGTCGCCTCGGAGCTGCACGCCTTCCCTCCCGAGGTCCGCCCGCACGTCCGGGAGTTCCCGCCGGGGCACGTCTGGACCGCCGAGAGCGGTCTGCGGCGGTACGTCGACCTGCCCGGACGTCACGTCAGCGGCGCGACGCCCGCTCGGGTCTCGCTGCCCGCCTTCGGGTCGCCGACCGCCGCGCAGGAGGCCGTCCGGGACACGCTGGTGACCGCGGTCCGCGAGCGGATGATGGCCGACGTGCCGGTCGGGGTCTTCCTCTCCGGCGGGCTCGACTCCAGCATCGTGGCCGCGATCCTGGCCCGCGAGCACCGCGCCCGCGACCCGCGGACCACCGTGCACTCGTTCGCCGCCGGGACCCCGGGAAGCAGCGACCTGGCCGCGGCCCGGGTGGTCGCCGAGGCGCTGGGGCTGGAGCACCACGAGCGGGTCTACACCGACCAGGACGTGGTCGACGTGCTGCCGACCGTGGTGGCCGTGACCGAGTCCTACGAGCCGTCGCTGGTCCGCAGCGCGGTCCCCAACTACCTGCTGGCCGAGATGGCCGCGCGACACGTCAAGGTGGTGCTCACCGGAGAGGGCGCCGACGAGCTCTTCGCCGGCTACCACCACCTGCGGGAGCTCGACGTGGACGCGCTGCGCGACGCACTGGTCGCCGGCGTCGAGGCTCTGCACCACCTGAACCTGCAGCGCTGCGACCGGGTGACCATGGCGCACGGGCTCGAGGCGCGGGTGCCGTTCCTGGCCCGGGAGATGCTCGCCGTCGCCCGGCGCATCCCGGTCGCCTGGATGCTGCTCGGGGAGGACGGGCAGGAGAAGCGGCTGCTGCGCCGGGCCTTCACCGGCTGGGTGCCGGACGACATCCTCTGGCGCCGCAAGGAGCAGTTCGGCGACGGCTCGGGCACCGCGGACGCCATGCACCGCGTCGTCGAGTCGCTCGTCCCCGACGCCGACTGGGCCGACGTACGCCTCGAGGGTCTGCCTGCCCCGCGCACCCGGGAGGAGCTGGCCTACCAGCGGGTCTTCGTCGAGCACCTGGGCGGCATCCGGGCCGAGCAGGTCCTCGGTCGCTTCGCGACCGCGTGAGGTCGCCCGGCTGATCACCCGGGATCACGGCACCAGCGCCCCTGCGTGATCAGCGCGCCAGATGCCGGGGTTCGTGCGCGCCAAGTGCGCCCGTGCGGAGCTGCCGCGACTCGGGACGGGTGCGGTGGTGGGCCGGACGGGCAACCGCTCCTGTGCGGAGTTGGCGCGATGATCCGGCGATCCCCGGACGGCAACCGCTCCTGTGCGGACTTAGCGCGACTCGGGACCGGTGTAGGTGGTGGGCCTCACACGGCGACCCTGCGCGTGCGGAGCCGCCGCGCCGTACAGACCGATCCCCGCGCGCCAACCGCGCCCATGCGGAGTTAGCGCGGTGACCCGATCGATCCGCGCGCGCTAGCCGCGCCTGTGCGGAGTTGGCGCGACTCGGGACGGGTGTGCGTCGTGGGCCCTACACGGCAAGTGCGCCCGTGCGGAGCTGCCGCGCACGACCTGCATCCCCGGCTGATCAGCAGGGTGACCGCCGGATGTGACGCGGGCGAAACACGGCCGCCCTACTGTCTGCGCATGACGCCCCCCTCGACGCTCACGCCGGACGGGCTGACGGTGCCTGCTGGCTCGCTGACCCACCTCCCGGCGCACCGGCTGGCCGCCCTGGTCCGCAGCGGGGAGGTCTCGGCGCTCGAGGTCGCGAGGGCGCACCTGCAGCGGGTGGCCGAGCTGGAGCCGACGACCCGCGCCCTGGTCCGCCTGGACCCGGACGACGTGCTGGCCCAGGCCCGAGCGGTGGACGGAGGGCGGGCTGCCGGTCGAGCGAGCGGGGTGCTGGCCGGGGTGCCGGTCGTGGTCAAGGACAACATCGACGTGCGCGGCCAGGTGAGCAGGTGTGGGTCGAAGGCGCCCGACCGCCCGGCCCGGGTCGACGCGGAGGTGACCCGGCGGCTGCGGCGAGCCGGCGCAGTGGTCCTGGGCCGGGCCAACATGGACGAGCTGGCTCTCGGGGCCTCCACCCAGACGTCGGCGTTCGGCCGCACGCACAACCCCCACGACGGGCGCCGCAGCGCCGGCGGGAGCAGCGGGGGGTCCGCGGCTGCCGTGGCCGCCTGCGAGGCCGCCCTGGCGGTCGGCACCGACACCGGTGGCTCGATCCGGGAGCCGGCGTCGCAGTGCGGGACGGTCGGCATGGCACCCACTCCCGGGCTGGTCCCGATGCGGGGGATCGTGCCCTTCGCGCCGGGGCTGGACCGGACCGGTCCGCTGGCGCGCTCGGTTCGGGACACCGCCCTGGCCCTGGCCGTGCTCGGGGACCGGCCAGGGCTCGCGCGGGCGGGAGACGGTGAGCGTGCCGGCCTGCGTGGTCTTCGCGTCGGGGTGCTGCACGAGCTGCGCGGGCCCCGCAACGAGGCCGGTGTGCTGGCCCGGCTCGACGTGGTCGTGGCGGCCCTCTGCGAGCTCGGCGCCGAGGTCGTGCCGGTGTCCGCGCCCGCGGCCGCCCGCGCCCTCGCGACGTACATGACGCTCACGTCGGCTGCTGCCGTGCCGGTCCTGGCGCCGTACGTCCGCACCGGGCTCACCGGCGCGGAGGTGCAGCGGAGGTACGCCTGGGGTCTCGAGCTCCTCGCCGAGCTCCCGAGCCCGCTCGAGGTCGCCGAGGCAGCCCGGGCCATCCTGCTGCGCCAGATCCTGGCGTCCCTCGAGCTGTGCGACGTGCTGCTGTCCCCGACGATGCCGACGACCGCTCCGGTCCTGGAGGGGCACCTGGCCCCCGAGGACCTGGCGAACCCGCTGGTGGCGCCGTACACCGACTGCTGGACGGTGGTCGCGAACCTGACCGGGCTGCCCGCGCTCACGCTGCCGAGCGGGCGGTCCGGTGACGACGGGATGCCGGTGGGCACCATGCTCATGGGGGCCCGCCGCGCCGACCACGTGCTGCTGCGGGTCGCCGCGGCCCTGGAGGAGGCCGGCGTCGACGACTCGTGAGGATCGTCCGCCATCGTCGGCGTCGGGGTGTCGGACCGTCGGCCCGCCTGCCAGGATGCCGACATGCACGGTCGCGGGCTGCTCGCCGCCCTTCCCCAGCCGGCGCTGGTCGTCGACTGCTCGGGAGTCGTCCTCGAGGCCAACGACCCGGCCGGCCGGTTCCTCTCCCGTGCGACCGCTGCCCTGGTCGGCACCTCCCTGGGACCGGTCCTGTTCGGTGAGGGGGACCGGGGACCCTTCGAGGACGTGCTGGCACTGGTGGCCTCGGGTGGCACGTGGTCCGGCAGGCTGAGCCTGACCCCCGCTCCCGGCCTCACGCAGGCCGCCGACGTCGAGGTGCGGCCGGTCCGCGACCGGTCCGGCGTGACGGCGGCGCTGGTCCTGCTGCTCGATGTGCCCTCCGTCGACCCCGCCCATGGCCTGCTGTCCGAACGGCTGACCCGGCTGGCGCGGGTCGCAGCCGAGCTGGTGCAGGCCGACAGCGTCGAGTCGGTCGCCCGCACCGTGGTCGAGCACATGGCCGACGCGGCGGGGGCGACGGTGGCCTCGCTGTCGCTGCTGGTCGACGCGGACACGCTGTCGCTGGTGGCGATGCGCGGCGGTCGCGTCGGCGTGCTGGACCGCTATGCGACCTACTCGGTGCACGACCCGACGCCGGCCGGTGAGGCGGTCCGCGAGCGCAGGATGGTGATCCTCAACGGCGCCGGCGAGATCCGCTCCCGCTACCCGGCCCTGGAGACCGCGGCCGACGGCGAGCGGTCCCTCGTCTGCCTCCCGCTGAGGATGGGTGAGCGCTGCGTCGGCGTGGCCTCGATGTCCTACCCGGGGCAGCGGGAGGTCTCGCCGGCGGAGCTGGAGTTCCTCTCGGTGATGGCCGACACCTGCGCCCAGGCGCTGGAGCGGGTGCGGATGACCGCGGCGGCCACCGACCACGCGGCCAGGATCGGCTTCCTCGCCGACGCCAGCGTCCAGCTCTCGAGGAGCCTGGACTACGAGGGCACGCTCCGCAAGGTGGCCCGGCTGGCGGTGCCCCGCTTCGCCGACTGGTGCAGCATCGCGGTCGACCAGGACGGTGTGCTGCGCACCCTGGCCGTCGCGCACGTGGACCCCGCCAAGGTGGCGATCGCGGAGGAGCTCCAGCGCCGCTTCCCCGCGGACCCCGCCTCCGACCGGGGCAGCTACCAGGTGCTGCGGTCGGGCCGCAGCGAGCTCACCCGCGAGATCACCGACCAGATGCTGACCGAGGCCACCGCCGACCCCGACCAGCTGCGGCTGCTGCGGGCCCTGGACCTGCGCAGCGCCATGGCGGTGCCTCTGAAGGTGCAGGACCGGGTCCTCGGCGTGGTCACCTGGGTCGCCGGGGAGGGGAGGCGTCGCTTCGACCTCGACGACCTCGCCTTCGCCGAGGACCTCGCCCACCGGGCCGCACTGGCCATCGACACCGCACAGCTGCACAGCCGCCTCAAGGAGGTGGCCACCCGGCTGCAGCGGGCCGTGCTGCCGGCCGAGCTGCCGGTGCTCCCCGGCTGGGAGGCGGCGGCGAGCTACCTGCAGGCCGGTCACAGCGACGCGGGTGGTGACTTCTACGACGTCACCCCGCTCGACGACGGCCGGCTGGCGGTGTTCGTGGGGGACGTGATGGGCCGGGGGGTCACCGCGGCGGCGGCGATGGCCCAGATGCGGGCGGCGATCCGGGCCCTGGTCGCGGTCGACCCCGACCCGGCGGAGGTGCTGCTCGCCCTCGACCGGCTCTTCGAGCACTACGACTTCCACCAGCTGGTGACGCTCGTGTACGCGGTGGCCGATCCCGTCCGCCAGGAGATCGTGGTCGCCAACGCGGGCCACCCCCCTCCCGTCGTACGGCGAGCGGACGGGACCGTGGTGACCGTCGCCGGCGAGCCCGGGCTGCTCCTGGGGGCCGGCGGCGGCGAGCGCACACCGATCACGGCCCCGTTCGCGCCCGGTGACCTGTTCCTGGCCTACACCGACGGGCTGGTGGAGCGCCGAGACGAGGACATCGAGTCGGGCGTGCAGCGGCTGGTCGACGCCTGCCGCGGCGGCGGGAGCGGGGACCTCTTCGGGTGGCTGGCCGACGTGGTGCTCGCGGTGCGGGACAGCACCCGCGACGACGACGTGGCGGTGCTGGCGCTGCGCCGGGACAGGGACTTGCGCAACTAAGGTGAGGCTTACATACTTAGGCCTGCCTTACCTGCTGCGTCAGTGCGTAGTCAGCCGCCGAGCGAAAGACCACCGCCGTGATCGTGTGCCACTGCCGGGTCGTCACCGACCGTCAGGTCGCGGACGCTGTGAGCCGCGGTGCGAGGTCGCTGGCAGGGCTGTGCCGGTCGACCGGCGCGGGACAGGAGTGCGGGGCATGCGTGTTCTCGCTCAAGCGGCTGGTGTGTGAGCATGGAGCCGCCCTGGAGTCCCCAGCGCTCTCCCGGTCCGCCCTGTCGGAGGTCGACGTTGCAGCCAGCTAGTCCCCGGATCGTCGAGCTCCTCAACCAGGCGCTCACCTTCGAGCTGACCGTCACCAACACCTACTTCCTGCACGCCCGGATGCTCGACAACTGGGGCCTCGGCCGCCTCGGGAAGGTCTTCTACGACCTGTCCATCGAGGAGATGAAGGACGCTGACGCGCTCATCAACCGGATCCTGATGTTCGAGGGCCACCCCAACGTGCAGAAGCTCGGTGCGATCACGGTGGGCGAGGACGCACAGGAGATGCTCACGCTGGCCTACGAGAGCGAGAAGGCGGCCGTCACGCAGTTCAACGCCGGCGCGGAGGAGAGCCACTCCCTCGGTGACCACGGCACCGCCGCCGTCTTCGAGGAGATGGTGCGCGACGAGGAGAGGCACGCCGAGTGGTTCGCGAGCCAGCTCGACGCGATCAAGCGGGTGGGGCTGCCTCAGTACCTCGCCCAGATGGTCCTCACGGACCTACCGGGCTAGCCGCCCGGTCGACGTAGGCGACCACCCGGTTCAGCAGCGACGTCGCCTGCAGCAGCTCCACCGGCGGAGCTGGGGGGTTGTCGGCGAGCTCGTAGAGCAGGGGTGCCGCCTCGACGTGGCCGAGCTGCTGGGCGACCTGCGCGCAGGCCCGGGCGGCATCGCGCACGGCGGAGGGCTCGACGGTCCAGATCGACTCGAACAGCCGTTGCTTGTCCGGCACGGTGGCCTGGCCGGGGAGCTCCCACGCGGTGAGCATCGCGGGGTACTCCGGTGCGTCGCACACCACCGCCCACTCCTTGCGCATCGGTGCGTCGGCCGGCAGCACGACGAACGTCGTCCCGTCCACCGGGTCGGGCTCGTCGGGGAACCCGGCGAAGATCATCGTGGCGCGAGCCACCCTGGCCAGCTCGCGCCAGCGCTCCTCGGCAGCCCGGTAGTAGCGCTCCTTCTGGAAGGCCCCGAAGATCATCGGCCGCTCGGCGCGCGCGCAGCACTCGTCCTCGATCGCCCAGGACATCGCCAGCAGGGTGCCCTTGCTGAGCCGCTGGGGATGCAGGCCGGGGTGCAGCCGCCGCATGGTGGCGAACACCGACGGCGCTCCGGGAGGGTCGGCGATGGCCGCCTGGGTCAGGGCCACCGCCGCGATCGCCACCTCGAGGCGTGAGCCGGCGTCGCGTCGGCGCAGCACCTGGCGGACCAGGTCGACGGCGCTCTCGTCATAGCGCCGGTGACCGCTGTCGCGGCGCCGGGGGACCGGGAAGCCGTGGCGGGACTCCCACATCCGCAGCGTCGCCGGGGCCACCCCGGTGCGCTCGGCGAGCTCCCCGATGGACAGACCGGCGACCGGAGGGGGAACCGGAGCCGGAACCGGAGATTGATCGGGCTGGGGGACTTGCGCAACGGGCTGTCTTAGGTTCACCATGGCAGCATAAACCTGAACAACCTGTTTAGGGAAGTGTTCAACTCTAAGGAGATAGCCATGACGATCCACCAGGCAGAGCACGGTGCCACCTCCGAGAACGGCACCAGCCAGGTCGTGGACTGGACGGACCTCGGTCGCGAGATGTGGTCCTTCCTCACCGGTCGGGAGGCGGCCATCAACTACCGCTTCATCGACATGGCGGTGGAGGTGCCCCGCGACACCGGGCCGCAGGCGCCGCGGGCGACCTGGAAGCTGAACGGCACCCTCCAGGTGACCACCCGCGACAACGCCGCCCACGCCACCACCGAGGGCTGAGTGATGGCCTCACCGGACAGCCTGTCCCTCAGCATCGAGGCGGACCTCACGTTCTCCGTCGACGTGCCGGGCGACCGCACGGTCACCGGGGTGCTCACCGGCTCCGGGACCGCGCTGGAGCTGACGGTGAGCGACCCCCTCGTGTTCGCCGGACGCAGTGACGCGCGAGCGGTCCGCGGGATCGCCGCATCGCTCGCCTCCCGCGGCGTGTCGCTCACCGTCGTCGCTCCGTCCGGCCCGCTCGTCACCCTCGGCGCGCCCCGCACCCCCTGGTGGCAGCGCCGGGTGACCGGGTCACGACACATCCGCATCGAGCGCGGTGCGGGTCTGTGGTCGCTGGCCCGGGGGAGGGCGCGGGCGACGGCCGGCGCCCTCCCCGCCTCCGACCTCGTGCCACCGGCGATGGTGTGGCCGCCGGCGCCCACGTTCCTGCGCCGGCCGCGCACCGTCTCCACCACCCATGACCCGGACGGCGGAGGCAACCCTCGGCTGGTTCTCACACCCCGCATCGACGGGCCCTCCGGCGGGAGCAGGCAGGTCTTCGCCCTGCGTCGGGACGTGACCACCATCGGCAGCGACCCGGACAGCGACATCGTGCTGCCCGGCCTGTCGGCCCGGCACGCCGAGGTCCGGCACGACGAGCAGGACGAGTTCGTGCTGGTCAGGCTCGGGCAGCGGGGCGAGACCCTGGTCAACGGAGCACCCGTCGACTCGGCCGTGCTGCGGACCGCCTCGCGCGTTCGGCTTGGTGAGGTGACGATGTCCTTCTACCGTGAGGAGTACGCCGACCACGGCCGTCCCTACGGCGGTCGCATCGGCGGAGAGCTCGGCCGCCAGCGTCCCCAGCCACCCCGGCCCTCCCCGGCCGGTCGGCCTGTCCCACCGCCTGGTTCCACCCGACGTACAGGAGACTTCTCGTGAGCAGTCCGGTTCTGGTGGCTGGAGCCTCCGGCTTCGTCGGGCGGCGGCTGTGCCCCGCGCTCGAGGAGGCCGGCCACGAGGTGCGGGCGATGACCCGGCACCCGGAGACCTACGAGGGGGCGGGGCAACCGGTGCACGCGGACGTGCACGACCCGTCGACCCTGCCGGCCGCCCTGGAGGGCTGCCGGACCGCCTACTACCTCGTGCACTCGCTGGCGTCGAAGGACTTCGCCCGGCTCGACGCCGAGGCGGCCACCGCCTTCGGGCGGGCCGCCGCGGAGGCGGGCGTGCAGCAGATCGTCTACCTCGGCGGGCTGGGCAGCGACGAGGACACCCTGTCCGAGCACCTGCGGAGCCGCCGGGAGGTGGAGGGTCTGCTGGGCGCCGCGGGGGTCCCGGTGACCGTGCTGCGGGCCGGGATCCTGATCGGCCGGGGCGGCATCTCCTGGGAGATCACCCGCCAGCTCGTGGACCACCTGCCCGCGATGGTGACGCCTCGCTGGGTGAACACCCGGACCCAGCCGATCGCGGTCGACGACGTGGTCCGCTACCTCGTCGGCGTCCTGGGGCGGCAGGAGGCGCTGGGCAACGTCTACGAGGTGGGGGGCCCCGAGGTCCTGAAGTACTCCGACATGCTCCGCCGGGTCGCGAGGATCAAGAACCGCACGCTGCTGATCGTCCCGGTCCCCCTGCTGAGCCCCGGCCTGTCCGGGCGCTGGCTCGGGCTGGTCACCGACGTGGACAGCCGCGCCGGCCGGTCCCTGGTGGACTCGATGACGAACGAGGTCATCGTCTCCGACGACAGGATCCGGGCGCTGGTGCCGTTCGAGCCGCTCGGCTACGACGAGGCGGTGAGAGCGGCCCTGCAGGAGCACGAGACGGCAGCCCGGGTCCCTCGATGACCGCTCCCCGCCCGCTGGCCGGCTTCGCGCGAGCCGTCAGGTCCGCCGTCGGGGGCCGCCTGCCGATGCCGATCACGCACGTGGTGCCGGTGCACCATGTCGAGACCCGCCAGGTCGCCGCCCGCCGGCGCAACGTGGTCGCCGGCACGTCGCTCGTCGGTGCGACGGTGCTCGGGCTGTCGTTGGCGGCCCGGCCGAACTCGGCGCGCTTCTACGTGCTGACGATGGCCGCGGCCGGCACCTGGACCGTGGGCGGCCTGTTCTCCGGGCCGCTGCACCTCGGCTGGATCGAGAGCCGGGACCAGAACCTCCGGCGACCCTGGGTGACCCCGGTCGCCACCGGGGTCGGCGCCTTCGGGTTCTTCTACGGCTGCGCGCTGGTCGCCCGGCGGATCCCGTTCCTCGACACGTCCATCCGGCGCGTGCTCCAGTTCGCCGAGCAGGGCAGCATGCCTCTCGTGCTGCTGACCACGTGCGCCAACGGCCTCGGCGAGGAGGTCTTCTTCCGCGGCGCTCTCTACGCCACGCTCCCGCGCCGGCACGCCGTGCTCGCGTCCACCGGCGTATATGCGCTGGCCACGGTCACCACCCGCAACCCGTCGCTGGTGCTGGCGGCCACCGTGATGGGGTCGCTCTTCGGCCTGCAGCGCCGGGCCTCGGGCGGGCTGCAGGCGCCGGTGCTGACCCACCTCACCTGGTCCACGCTGATGGTCCGCTACCTCCCGCCGCTGTTCCGGTGAGCGCCGGTCGCGTGGACGTCGTCGTGGTGGGGGCCGGGCTGGCCGGTCTCGCCTGCGCCCGGGAGCTGAGCGCCCGCGGCCTGGAGGTGGCGGTCCTCGAGGCCGGTGACGCCGTCGGGGGCCGCGTGCGGACCGACCACGTGGACGGTTTCACGCTGGACCGCGGTTTCCAGGTGCTGAACACCGCCTACCCGGCGCTGGCCGGGGTCGTCGACCTCGACGGGCTCGACCTCCGGAGGCTCGACGCGTCGGTCGGGGTGCTCGTCGACGGCCGCCACGCCGTCGTCGGCAACCCGCTGGCGAACCCGCGGGTCCTCGGCCCGACCCTGCGGGTGCCGGTCGGCGGGCTGAGCGGCAAGGCGGCTCTGGCGGCGTACGCCGGGGTCTGCCTGGCCCTGCCCGCCGGGACCCTCAAGCGCCGCCTCGACGTCAGCGCCGCGGAGGCCTGGCGCCGCGCACGCATCCCGCCGGACGTCGTGGACACGCTGCTGCGGCCGTTCCTGTCCGGGGTGCTCCTCGAGCAGGACATGACCAGCTCGCGACGCTTCACCGATCTGATGTTCAGGATGTTCGCCCGCGGGGCGTCGACAGTGCCCGCGGGCGGCATGCAGCGGCTGCCCGAGCAGATCGCCGGCCGGCTCCCCGCCGGGACCGTCCGACCGCGCACCCGCGTGCGCGCCGTGACCCCGTCCCGGGCGGAGACCGACGACGGCCCGGTGGCCGCGCGCGCCGTGGTGGTGGCCACCGACGGGTGGGCGGCCGCCGAGCTGCTGCCCGGCCTCGTCGAGCCGCCCGCTCCGCGGGGGGTCACCACCGTCTACCACGCGGCCCCGGAGCTCCCGGGGGCCACCGGGATGCTGCTGCTCGAGCCGGGGAGGTCTCCCGTGGCCAACAGTGTCGCGATCTCGGTGGCGGCGCCGGAGTACGCCCCGCCCGGCCGGGCGCTGGTGTCCAGCTCGATCATCCACGGCTCGGCGCACCCGGCCGCGGACGGGCCCGAGGTGCGCTCGTCGCTGGCGCGCCTGCACCGCACGGACACCTCGTCCTGGCAGCACGTCGCCACCTACGACCTGCCGCGGGCCCTGCCCGGCATGCCCGCGCCACACCCGATGCGCCGGCCGGTGCGGCTGGCCGGGGGCGCCGGGACCGTGTACGTCGCCGGCGACCACCGCGACACCAGCTCCATCCAGGGGGCGCTCGTGTCGGGTCGTCGCTGCGCCGAGGCCGTGCTCAGCGACCTCGGGGTCGCTGCACCGGGAGAAGGGCGGTGAGCGGCCGCGTGTCCCGGTTCCTCGACGCGGTGCTGGATCGCACCGTCGTGGGCGGCTACACCCAGATCGGCTACCGGCTGCGGTCCCGCGGCTGGGCCGCCGACGACCCGCGGCCGGATGCGCTCCGGGGCAAGGTGGTGGTCGTCACCGGCGGTGGCTCCGGCCTCGGCAAGGCGGCGGCCCTGTCGATGGCGGGACTCGGTGCCCAGGTGCATCTCGTGGTCCGGCACCCGGCCAAGGCGGAGGCGGCGGCCGCCGAGATCCGCGACCGGGTCCCCGGTGCCGAGGTGCTCCTGCACCGCTGCGACGTGTCCGACCTGACGTCCGTGCGGTCCTTCGCCGAGGAGCTGCGCGGTTCCGTGCAGCAGGTCGACGTACTCGTGCACAACGCCGGCACGATGCCGCCCACCCGGCAGGAGAGCGCCGACGGGCACGAGCTGACGCTGGCCACCCATGTCCTGGGACCGTTGCTGATGACCGAGCTGCTCCGGCCGCTGCTGGCCGCAGCCGGCCGTTCGCGGGTCGTCGTGGTGTCCTCGGGCGGGATGTACACCGCGGGGCTCGACGTCGACGACCCCGAGCTGCGGGCCCGGACCTACGCCGGTGCGCAGGCCTACGCCCGCACGAAGCGGATGCAGGTGGCCCTGGCGCCGCTGATGCAGGAGCGCTGGGCCGGCGACGGGATCGCCGTGCACACCATGCATCCGGGCTGGGTGGACACCCCCGGCATCGTCACGTCCCTGCCCGCCTTCCACACCGTGATGGGGCCGATCCTGCGCGACGCGGCGACCGGCGCGGACACGGTCGTCTGGCTGGCGGCCACCGAGCCGCCGCCCGGTGGTGGGCAGTTCTGGCAGGACCGGGCGCCGCGCCCCGAGCACTACCTGCGCCGGACCCGCTACACGTCCGCGGACCTCGCCACCTTGTGGGACTACGTCCTGGGAGCCACCGGCCTCACCTGAGGTTGCCCAGGACCCGGGTCAGCCGGATCCGCAGGGCGACCCGGTCGGGGTTCTCGCGGGGCTGCCGGTAACGCTCGGCGTACCTCCGCACCGCCTCCGCCACGGACGCCTCGTCGTCGAGGACCTCCGCGACGCCTTCGAGCGTGGACCAGCGGCGCCCGTCGACCTGGCAGACCGCGACCCTGGGGTCCCGGCCGCCGCGCAGGTTGGCCACCTTGCGCGAGGTGGCCGAGGTGATGCCCCACGCCCGGCCGTTCTCCGCGTCCAGCACGATGCCCATCGGTACGACGTGCGGCGACCCGTCCGGGCGCAGGGTGCTGACCGTGCAGAGATGGCGCTCGGCCCAGAAGTCGACGAGCCCGGCGCCGAAGGTCACGGCGCGCGGGCTGGACGTGGGCTGGTCGGGCATCGGCCCACCCTACGGTGCCCGGACCGGCCCGGGACTAGGTTGGAGTGCATGCGTGAGGTGTATCGGGACGACGCCGTGCCCGGATCTGTCTGGTCGATGTCCTTCCCCGACGGCCCGGCCGGCGTGTGGCCCGACTCCGAGGACGACAGGCTGCGGCTCTCGGACGTCGGCAAGCTGGCCCGGCGGACCCGTCGGCGCATCGTCGGGGCGGCCCGAGCGGGTGACCGCCCGACGTTCACGACCCTGCTGGCCGACCACCTCGAGGGTCCTCTCGACGTGCTCGACGTGGTGGAGGAGTCCTGGCCCGCCTACGACCACGTCAACGTGCAGGTCGGGCTGGACGCCTGGCTGGCCGACCCGCGTCGTACCCACCAGCTGGTCGGGCTGGCCAACTACCGGCACCGTGAGTTCGGCCTCGGTGACCTGCTCCGGCCGGCGGAGGACCACTACGGCCCGACCCCGGGCAACGTCTCGTGGATGAGCCTCGCCAGCGGTCCGGACGGGCAGGCGCGTCGCGCGGTCGGCGCCGGGCTCTACCTCGTCACGCAGGACGACACCCGCGCGGCCGTCCTGGTGCTGGCGGCCGACCCCGAGAGTGGCATGGGCTCGACCCGTGTGCACGTGGTCGCGGATCGTGCCGACGCAGCGGCCGAGATGGCCTCGGAGATCCGCAGGCTCAGCGTCGAGCACAACGTGTTCCGGGGACAGGTGATCTCCTTCGGTCACGACATGTTCGGCGAGCGTGCCGGGGCCCTGCGCTTCCACACCCGACCGACGATGACGGCCGCGGAGGTGATCCTGCCGGCAGAGACGCTGACGACGATCCGGCGCCAGGTCGTCGGGGTCGCCGAGCACCGGGCCCGGCTGCTCGCGGCTCGGCAGCACCTCAAGCGGGGGCTGCTGCTCTACGGCCCGCCGGGGGTGGGCAAGACCCACTCGGTGCGCTACCTGATCAGCGAGCTGACCGGCGTCACGGTCATCGAGCTCAGCGGCGACTCGCTGGGCCTGATCAGCACTGCCTGCTCGGTGGCCCGGACCCTGCAGCCGGCGATGATCGTGGTCGAGGACGTCGACCTGATCGCGGAGGACCGGGACATGGACTACGGCGGCGGCCCACTGCTCTTCCAGCTGCTGAACGAGATGGACGGGCTGGCCGAGGACGCCGACGTGGTGTTCCTGCTGACCACCAACCGGGCCGACGTGCTCGAGCCGGCGCTCGCCCAGCGGCCGGGCCGGGTCGACCAGGCGGTGGCCCTCGAGCTGCCGGACGCCGACGCCAGGCGGGCGCTCCTGCACCTCTACCGCGGTGCTCTCGTCGTCGACGAGAGCCGGCTCGACGCCGTGATCGAGCGCACCGACGGGGTCACCGCCTCCTTCCTCAAGGAGCTGTTGCGGCGGGCCGCGCTGCTCGCCGCCGACCAGACCGACGACGAGCGGCTGGCGGTGACCCCGGACCAGCTCGAGGCAGCGCTGGAGGAGCTCCTGGACACGCGCAACGCGATGACCCGGACCCTGCTCGGGGGTGCGCACGACTGATTCCGAAGCGTCTGTCGGTGGTCTGTGTTGAAGTGGTGAGCAGCGATGAGTCCCGGGCCCGAGCCGGGTCTACCGCACAGACCGACAGGAAGGCTCACCAGTGAACAGCAACGTGGCCGTCGAGGCCATCGGACTCGTCAAGCGCTTCGGGGACAACGCCGCCGTGGACGGGGTGAGCTTCGCCGTGCCCCAGGGGACGGTCCTCGGGATGCTCGGCCCCAACGGTGCCGGCAAGACCACCACCGTCCGGATGCTCACCACCCTGAGCCGGCCGACCAGCGGCACCGGGACGGTGGCCGGATACGACATCATCGAGCAGCCGGAGATGGTCCGGCGCAGCATGGGACTGACCGGTCAGGCGGCCACGGTCGACGAGCTGCTCACCGCCCGCGAGAACCTCCGCATGATCGGGGGTCTCTCGGGGATGCCTCGGGCCACCATCAAGCCGGCCGCCGACGACCTCCTGGAGCGGTTCCTGCTCACCGACGCAGCGGACCGCACCGTGAAGACCTACTCCGGCGGGATGAGGCGCCGGCTGGACCTCGCCGTCTCCCTGATCGCTGCGCCGCCGGTGCTGTTCCTCGACGAGCCGACCACCGGTCTGGACCCTCGCAGCCGCAACGACCTCTGGGACGTCCTGCGCGGTCTGGTGCGGGAGGGCACGACGCTGCTGCTCACCACGCAGTACCTCGAGGAGGCCGACCAGCTCGCGGACGACATCGTGGTCATCGACAAGGGCCACGTCATCGCCCACGGCACCCCGACCGACCTCAAGAGCCAGGCCGGCCGCGCCAGCGTGGTGCTCACCGTCACCCATGGCGCCGACCTTCCACGGGCGGAGACGCTGATGCGGAGGTGCGTCGAGGAGGTCTACGTCGAGGTGGGTGCGCGCCGGTTGACCGCTCACGCCGGCGGTCTCGCAGACATGAGCCGCATCGGCGAGCTGTTCGCCGCCAGCGACATCGCCGTCGACGACCTGGGGCTGCAGCGCCCCAGCCTCGACGACGTGTTCCTGCACCTGACCGGCCACCGGGCCGAGGACGAGCCCGAGACCGACACCATGCCCGACACGGAGCTCGAAGGGGCGGTCCGATGAGTGCCGTCGCCTCCCAGCGCCCGGTCCTGACACCGCCGTCGCTGCTGCGCGCGTCGGCGATCGTGGTGCGGCGCAACCTGATCCACATCAAGCGGATGCCCGAGCTGCTGCTCGACGTCACCATCCAGCCGGTGATGTTCGTGCTGCTGTTCGCCTTCGTGTTCGGCAGCTCGATCGCCGTGCCCGGGACGAACTACCGCGAGTTCCTGGTGCCCGGCATCATGGCGCAGACCATCGTGTTCTCCTCGTTCATCGTCGCCCTGGGGCTCACCAGCGACCTGGACAAGGGGATCGTCGACCGGTTCAAGTCGCTGCCGATCTCCCGCTCCACGATCCTGGTCGGGCGCAGCATCTCCAGCCTGATCCACTCCAGCATCGGGATCACCGTGATGGCCTTCACCGGCCTGCTGATCGGGTGGCGGGTGCGGGACGGGTTCGCGGACGCGGTCGCTGCCTTCGCGCTCCTGCTGGTCTTCGGGTTCGCGATGATCTGGGTCGGCATCTGGGTCGGCTCGGTGATGCGGTCCGTGGAGTCGGTGAACGGCTTCATGTTCACGGTGATGTTCCCGCTCACGTTCGTGGCCAACACCTTCGCCCCCACCGCGAGCATGCCGAGCTGGCTGCGGATGATCGCCGAGTGGAACCCCGTGTCGTCGTTGACCCAGTCGATGCGCGAGCTGTGGGGCAACGGGCCCCAGGCGCCGGCCTCCGCCGCCTGGCCCCTCCAGCATGCCGAGATGACGACGCTGGTCTGGTCGGTGCTCATCACCTCGGTCTTCGCTCCGCTCGCGATCGTCGCGTTCCGCCGGCGGTCGCGCGACTGAGGCCAGGCTGGGTAGGCCAGCTGGGGAGGCCGGCGGGGAGGCCGGCTGGGGAGGCCGGCTGGGGAGGCCGGCCGGGTAGGCCAGCCGGGGGCCAGCCGGGAGGGTCGCCTGGTCGACGTACGGTGAAGGCGTGGGAGCGAACCGAGGCGGTGCCGCGCTGGGCGGTGCGGTGGTCCTGCTGATCCTGTTGAGGGTGGCTCTGCGGCTGTCGCGGCACGGCAGCCAGCTCGGCCGGGTGGCCGTCGTCGTGGACGTGGTCGTGCTCGCGGCGCTCGTGGTCTACGCGGTCACCCATAACAAGCGGTCGCGGTGACCTCCGCCCGACCGCCGCTTCGCTGAGGTCACGCGACGGGCCGTCCGATGGCGGTCCCGGCGTACCGCAGGACAGGAGACTCTGCCTTGCAACCGGCCCCAGCGTGCATCTGGCAGGGGAGTCTCCTGTTCTCCGGCACGCCGGGAATCGAGCGCCCCGTCGGACCACAGACGAGCGACGCCCTCAAGCCCCGGCGCACCGGAACCCGATGTTGCCGGCCGTGGACTCCGGGGTGTTGCTCGACCGGGCCGCCACGCGGTAGCGGTGGCAGTAGGACTCGTGGCACAGGTAGGACCCGCCCCGCATCACCTTGGCCTCGCCGTCATCCGGTCCCTGCGGGTCCGACTCCGGTGACCGTGCGTAGTAGTCGGCCGAGAACCAGTCCGCGCACCACTCCCACACGTTCCCTGCGGTCTCGAACAGCCCGAGACCGTTGGGCGCGAACGACCTGACGGGAGCAGTGGTCAGGTGGCCGTCCTCACCTGTGTTCGTGGTGGGGAAGGTGCCCTGCCAGATGTTGCACATCCAGCGCCCTCGGGGGGTCAGCTCGTCGCCCCAGGCGAAGCGCCGTCCCACCAGGCCTCCGCGCGCGGCGCGCTCCCACTCGGCCTCGGTCGGGAGCCGCTTGCCGGCCCAGGCCGCATAGGCCTGGGCGTCGTACCAGGAGACGTGCACGACGGGATGGTTCGCGCGCCGGCCGACGTCCGACCCGGGGCCCTCGGGATGCCGCCAGGTCGCTCCCCGCACCGCGAGCCACCACGGGGTGCCGGCCGCGCGGTTCACCACGTCACGCCGGTCGGCCCCGGGACTGGCGGAGAACGCCTGGTGGAACACCGCCGAGACACCGAACTCCTCGGCTCCGGTGACATGGCCGGTGTCCTTGACGAACGTGGCGAACTGGGCGTTGGTGACCGCCGTCGCGTCCATGCGATAGGCCTCGAGGCGTACGGCGTGCACCGGCGTCTCCCCGTCCGCGGGGTAGCCCTCGTCGAAGGGGTCGCCCATGGTGAACGTGCCCCCGGGGACGGGAACCTGGCCCCGGGGACGCCGACCGCTGCGGGTCGGCCTCCGCGCTGGAGGGTCGCGAGGCTCGGCCGACGGGGCACAGCAGGCGGGTCCCTCCATGCGGCGATCGTAGGCTGCACCAATGACGGTTCGTGGGGAAGACGGCCTGGTGCGTCCGGTGTGGGCGGCAACCGACCCGCTGATGCGCGACTACTACGACTCCGAGTGGGGCATGCCGGTCCGTGACGAGCGTGGGATGTTCGAGCGGATCAGTCTCGAGGCCTTCCAGTCCGGGCTCTCCTGGGCGACGATCCTGCGCAAGCGTCCGGCGTTCCGCGCGGCCTTCGACGCCTTCGACCCGGACCTCGTCGCGGCCTACGACGAGAGCGACGTGGAACGGCTGATGTCGGACCCGGGCATCGTCCGGAACCGGCGCAAGATCGAGGCGACGGTCACCAACGCCGGGGCCACGGTCGGCCTGCGTCCGGAGGGTGGCCTCGTCGACCTGGTCTGGTCCTTCCGGCCGGCCTCGACCCCGACCCCTTCGTCGTACGACGAGGTGCCGACCAGCTCACCGGAGTCTGTTGCGCTGGCCCGAGCGTTGCGCAGCAAGGGCTTCAGGTTCGTGGGGCCGACCACGATGTACGCGCTCATGGAGGCCGTCGGCATCGTGGACACCCATCTCGTGGACAGCCACCGACGCGGCTCGTCAGGTGTCTGGACCTGACCGGGCCGGGCGATGACTTCTGTCGGTGGCCGCGGTCATAGTGGTGACCCCGACCCAAGGAGCACGGCATGCCCACACGACTCAACCCCTACATCGGCTTCCGCGACAACGCCCGCGAGGCGATGGAGTTCTACCACTCGGTCTTCGGTGGTCAGCTGACGAGCAGCACCTTCGCCGAGTTCCAGGCCAGCGAGGACCCGGCCGAGAAGGACAAGATCATGCACTCGATGCTGGAGACGGAGTCCGGCCTGGTGCTGATGGCCTCGGACACGCCGAACAGC
This sequence comes from uncultured Actinomycetota bacterium, assembly GCA_963837995.1. Taxonomy (GTDB): domain Bacteria; phylum Actinomycetota; class Actinomycetes; order Propionibacteriales; family Nocardioidaceae; genus Nocardioides_B. The sequence goes on along the minus strand of CAWIPS010000008.1, from coordinate 352,871 downwards.
ATGGACTACCACCCGGGTGGCAGCATCTCGGTGTCGCTGAGCGGCGAGGACGAGGCCGAGCTCACGGGCTACTGGAAGCAGCTCTCCGAGGGCGGCACCGTCACCATGCCCCTGGAGAAGGCGCCCTGGGGCGACAGCTTCGGCATGTGCGTCGACCGGTTCGGGGTCGCCTGGCTGGTCAACATCGCGGGAGGGTCCGGCCAGGGATAGCCCGCCAGGGACGGCCCACGGCAGACCCTCCTCACACCCGGGAGGTCAGCGCCACACGTCGCGCGCCACCTCGACGACGAGCCGCAGCTTCGCCACCTGCTCCTCCAGGGTGAGCGTGTTGCCCTCGACGGTGGAGGAGAACCCGCACTGGGGGGACAGGCACAGCTGCTCCAGCGGGACGACCTTCGCGGCCTCGTCGATCCGGCGCTTCAGGTCCTCCGGGTCCTCGAGCGCGCCCCTCTTGGTGGTGACGAGACCCAGCACCACCTGCTTGCCCTCCGGCACGAAGCGCAGCGGCTCGAAGCCACCGGAGCGCTCGTCGTCGTACTCCAGGAAGAAGCCGTCGACCGCGAGCTCGGAGAACAGCGCCTCGGCGACGAAGTCGTAGCCTCCGGAGGCCGCCCAGGAGGAGCGGTAGTTGCCCCGACACATGTGCGTGGTGACCCGCAGTCCCTCGGGCCGGTCCGCGATGGCGGCGTTGATGGTGCGGATGTACTGCTCGTGCTGGTGCTCCGCGTCGGAGCCCTGCTCGGTCACCAGCGCGCGCTGCGCGGGGTCGTTGAGGTAGGCCAGGCTGGTGTCGTCGAGCTGCAGGTAGGTGCAGCCCAGGTCGGCCACCCGGCGGAGCTCCTCGGCGTAGGCCGCGGAGAGGTCGGTCCAGAACGGCTCGAGGTCCGGGTAGACGCCCGCGTCGATCGCCGCCCGTCCACCCCGGTAGTGCACCATGCTCGGCGACGGGATCGTCAGCTTCGGGGTCAGCCCCTCGGCGGCCTCCTGCACCGTCTTCGCCAGGTAGGTGAAGGCGTCCCCGAAGATGGTGTCGCTCAGCCTGACCCGGTCGTGCACGCTCAGCGCCGCCGACTCGAAGTCCAGGTCCCCCTCCGCGTTGTGGAAGTGCACCTGGAGCTTCTCGTCCGTCCGGTCCACACCGTCGAGCTGGTAGATGAAGTCCATGTGCCACGACGTGCGCCGGAACTCCCCGTCCGTCGCGGTCTGCAGGCCGGCGTCGCGCTGGAGAGCGACGACCTCGGCGACCGCCCGGTCCTCCACCTCGCGCAGGGCGTCCGCGTCGATCTCGCCGGCGGCGTGCCGGGCCCGCGCGTCCAGCAGGTAGCCCGGTCGGAGCAGGCTCCCCACGTGGTCGGCACGGAACGGCGGCTGGGTCCTGGAGCTCAAGCGGGCCCTCCTGCTCTCTTCAGTCGGGACGACGCTCCCGCACGGTTCGATGGATGACACGGTTCGGGCTGTCGGGGTCCGAGGAGCTCTCGGTGCGGGTGGCGGTCCGCTCCGAGACCTCGCTGCGGAAGGCCCGCGCCCCGACCGCGGCCCCCGCGAGCATCAGGATCACGCCGGCGGCCTTGAGGTCCAGGCCGGGCACATGGTCCTCGATGGCGAAGGTCAGCAACGCACCTACCACCATCAGGAAGATGCCGGGACCCATCCCAGACCCCTCTCCTCGTGGACTGCCAGGCTAGTACCCGTCGGGCCGGTGCGTCATGCCCCGATCGCGCCGAGCCGCCACCGGTGGTGCAGGGGCCGGCCAGGGATAGGGTGCTGGGATGACCGACGTGCTGACCCGCCACCACGTCCGGGTCACGGGCCGCGCCGACGGCCAGGCGCTCGTCTTCGCCCACGGCTTCGGGTGCGACCCGCACCGGCACGGGACGCTCCACGGCTACGCCGAGGACGTGCTGGCCATCTGCCGCGCACTGGACCTGTCCGACGTGGTCTTCGTCGGACACTTCGTGTCGTCGATGATCGGGGCGCTCGCCCGCTCCCGAGCCGCGACGGTTCGCCAAGCTGGTCATGGTCAGCCCGTCACCGCGCTACATCGACGACGAGGGCTACCGCGGCGGCTTCAGCGAGGAGGACATCCGCGAGCTGCTGGACTCCCTGGACAGCAACTACCTCGGCTGGTCCAGCACCATGGCGCCGGTGATCATGGGCAACCCGGACCGACCCGAGCTGTCCTCGGAGCTCACCGAGAGCTTCTGCCGGACCGACCCGGAGATCGCCCGTCGCTTCGCGGAGGTCACCTTCACCTCCGACAACCGGGCCGACCTGCACCAGGTCCGGACACCCACCCTCGTGGTGCAGTGCACCCGGGACGCGATCGCCCCCGTCAGCGTCGGCGAGTACGTCGCCGCGACCATGCCGGATGCCACCCTGGTGCTGCTGGACGCGGACGGGCACTGCCCCAACCTGAGCGCCCCGGAGGAGACGACCGCCGCCCTCTCGCCGTTCATCCGCGACGGCGCCCGCGTCGGGGTATGAGCCGGCAGGCGGCGAGCGAGGCGTTCTACGCCGCGCTCCTCGAGGACGACCCGGAGCAGCTCTACGAACGCGCCCCCTGCGGCTACCTGTCGACGACTCCCGACGGCATGGTGGTCAAGGCGAACGCCACGTTCCTGGAGCTCACCGGCTACCGCCGGGAGGAGCTGGTCGGCCGGCTGACCTTGCGGAGCCTCCTCAGCGCCGGGGGGCGGATCTACCACGAGACGCACTTCGCGCCGATGCTGCTGCTGCACGGCACCGCGCGCGAGGTGGCCCTGGAGATGGTGCGTGCCGACGGGGAGCGGCTGCCGGTGCTGGTCAACGCAGCCCTGGAGTCGGACAGTGAGGGCATCCCCCGGGTGGTGGCCCTTGGGGAAGGACCAGGCGTCGTACTTGGGCCGGTGCACGAGGAGCACCTCGGGCCCTCGGCGCGCCACGACCACGCCGCCCGCGATGATCTCGGCGTCCTCGCTCATGCGGCTATCGTGACACCGCCGTGCGTCCGGTGGGTGAACGAGGGGTGCATACCTGTGGCGGGACTGGCGTGTCGCGGCGGCGTGTCGCGCCGTTCGGGCTGGTTCAGGCCCGCCGGGGGCCTGGATCAGTTCCGGTCTGCTCCTTTGGGCGCCGGGGGCAGCAAGCTGGAACTGATCTGGCCGGCATCTCGCCGCTTCGGACGACCTCGGGCTGTGGACGGCGGCCGAAAGGCCCCGCCGAGCGTCCAGGGTGGGGTCATGTCCCGCCCCGCGCACTGCTGGACGTCGGTCTGCGAGCCGCCGCGCACCCTGGTCCGCCCGGTCCGCCTGTCGACGCCCGTGGGGTGGCTGGTCCGACGCCGGGCCAGGCGCGAGGCACGGGATGGCGGCGGGTGGCCGTGGGTCTGTTCGTGCCGTCAGCTGTCGGTGACGACCTGGTCGAGCAGCGGGTCCTGGAGCGGTCGATGCTCCGGGTGGCCGTCTTCGACGCCACCCACCGCCGCGAGTACGAACGCGAGCTCCTGCGGGCCAAGCAGCGCGCGGAACAGTCCGAGAACCGCCGGGCGCTGGCCCGCACCCTGCAGGCGACGCTGATCCCGCCCTCCGCGCCACGGGTGCCCGGGCTCGAGCGTGTCGGCGGCCTACCGGCCCGCCGGGGACGGCCAGGAGGTCGGCGGCGACTTCTACGACATCTTCCAGATCGCCGGAGGTGACTGGGTCGTCGCGCTCGGGGACGTGTGCGGCAAGGGCGTCGAGGCAGCCGTGCTGACCGCACTCGTGCGGCACACGATCCTTGCGCTCACGGTGGGGCAGGAGGCCTCCGGCGGTCACCCCCTGCCGCTCCACCTGCGGCGGAACGGCGTCCCGGTGCAGGTCGGCACGACCGGCACGCTGATGGGCATGCTCGCCGACGTCCGCCTCACCGACACGGTGCTGCGCCTGGATCCCGGTGACCTGCTCGTCATGTACACCGACGGGGTGACCGAGGGCCGCCACGGCACCAGCTTCTTCGGTGACTCCCGCCTGCACCGGTCGGTGCTGACCCACCGGGACGCGCCGTCGAGCGCAGATGGCATCCTCGGCGACGTCCTGGACTTCGGTGACGGCAGCGCCCGCGACGACATCGCCGTGGTCGCCCTCCGGGTTCCGTCCCCGGTCCCGTCCCAGCCCCAGCCCCCGTCCCGCCAGGTCCAGAACCAGCCCCAGCCCGTCCGTCAGCAGGACCGAGAGGAGTCAGCAACGTGAGCAACCCCCGAGCAGGTCAGGTCGCCAGGCCGGAGGACCTCGTCGACGTGGCACACCTCGTCACGGCCTACTACACCGGTGACCCGGACCCCTCCGACCCCGACCAGCGGGTCGCGTTCGGCACCTCCGGGCACCGTGGCAGCAGCCTGAACAACGCCTTCCAGGAGACGCACATCGTCGCGACCACCCAGGCGATCTGCGACTACCGCAAGGAGCAGGGGTACGACGGCCCGCTGTTCATCGGACGCGACACCCACGGCCTCTCCGAGCCCGCCTGGGCCTCGGCCCTCGAGGTGCTCGCCGCCAACGACGTCACCGTCCTGGTCGACGACCGGGACGGCTACACGCCGACGCCGGCGGTCTCCCACGCGATCCTGCGCGCCAACCGCGGCAAGGCCGCCGGCGCCTCCGGCCTCGCCGACGGGATCGTGGTCACCCCCTCGCACAACCCTCCCTCGGACGGCGGGTTCAAGTACAACCCGCCCAACGGCGGTCCCGGCGGACACCGACGCGACGAAGTGGATCGCCGACGCGGCCAACGCCTACATCGAGGCGTCGCTGTCGGGGGTGAAGCGGGTCCCGTTCGCGCGGGCCCGGGCGGCTGCGTCGCCGTACGACTTCCTGGGGACCTACGTCGACGACCTGCCCGCCGTGGTGGACCTGGCGAAGGTCAAGGAGGCGGGGGTCCGCATCGGTGCCGACCCGCTCGGCGGCGCTGCGGTGCACTACTGGGGGGAGATCGCCGACCGGCACGGCCTGGACCTGACGGTGGTGAACCCGCTGGTGGACGCCACCTGGCGGTTCATGACCCTGGACTGGGACGGGAAGATCCGGATGGACTGCTCCTCCCCGTCGGCGATGGCCTCGCTGATCGCGAACAAGGACGCCTACGACATCTCCACGGGCAACGACGCGGACGCCGACCGGCACGGCGTGGTGACCCCGGACGCCGGCCTGATGAACCCCAACCACTACCTGGCCGTGGCGATCCGCTACCTGTACGGCGGCGCGCGGCCGGACTGGCCCGCGGACGCCGCGATCGGCAAGACGCTGGTGTCCTCCTCGATGATCGACCGGGTCGCGGAGCTCGTCGGGCGGAGGCTCACGGAGGTCCCGGTCGGCTTCAAGTGGTTCGTGCCCGGCTTGCTCGACGGCTCGATCGCGTTCGGGGGCGAGGAGTCCGCGGGCGCGTCGTTCCTGCGCTTCGACGGCTCGGTGTGGACCACCGACAAGGACGGGATCATCCTCGCGCTGCTCGCCTCGGAGATCCTCGCCGAGACCGGGAAGACCCCCTCGCAGCACTATGCCGCCCTCACCGAGGAGTACGGCGACCCGGCGTACGCCCGGGTGGACGCCCCCGCCAACCGCGAGCAGAAGGCGAAGCTCGGTGCGCTCTCGCCCGACGACGTCAGCTGCCTCGACCCTGGCCGGGGAGAAGATCACCGCCAAGCTCACCGAGGCCCCCGGCAACGGGGCGAAGATCGGCGGCCTGAAGGTGACCACCGACAGCGCCTGGTTCGCGGCCCGGCCCTCGGGGACCGAGGACGTCTACAAGATCTACGCCGAGTCGTTCCAGGGCCCCAAGCACCTCGAGCAGGTGCAGGAGGAGGCCCGGGAGGTGGTGAGCGCTGCGCTGGGTGCGTGACGGTGCGCTCGCGCCTCAGCCGGCGTCGGCGGCCCGGCGCAGGCCCTCGATGTCGATCTTGCGCATCGCCAGCATCGCCTTCATGGCCCGCTGGGAACGGTCCGGGTCCGGGTCGCCGAGCAATTCCTGCAGTGCGGTCGGCACGACCTGCCAGGAGAAGCCGTACCTGTCCTTGAGCCAGCCGCACATGCTCTCCTCGCCGCCCTCGACCAGCGTGTTCCAGTAGTGGTCGACCTCCTCCTGGTCCTGGCAGCTGACCTGGAGGGAGACGGCCTCGGTGAACCTGAACTCGGGGCCGCCGTTGAGGGCCACGAAGGGCCGGCCGTCCAGCTCGAAGCTGACCGTCATCGCGGTGCCGGGGGTGCCCGGGCCGGACTCGCCGTACCGCGTGACGTCGAGGACCCGGGAGCCCGGGATCACCGAGCAGTAGAACTCGGCGGCCTCCTCGCCCTGGGTGTCGAACCACAGGCAGGTGGTGATCGTGCTCTCGCTCATGGGTGCTCCTCGTGTCGGCCAGCTTCGGTCGCAGTCTCACAGGTGCGGACCCTCGCCCGGTCGAGAAGTCATCGATCGAGCAGGGCCGCCAGGGCCGCGATGTCGCGGGGACCCACCTGGCAGCAGCCACCGACGTACGTCGCCCCGGCCTCCACCCACGCCGGGGCCAGGGTGACGTCGAAGGACGACGTGCCGCTCCAGGAGTGGGTGCCGCTGTCCCAGCCCTGCCCGGAGTTCGGGTAGGCCACCCCCGGCTTCCCGGTGACCGTGCGGGCGACCTCGAGCGCGGGCAGCACGTCGTCGGGGTCGCAGCAGTTCACGCCCGCCGCCACCACGGCGGTGCTGGACGCGACGACGGCGAACGCCTCCTCGAGCGGCTGGCCCGCGCGTGTCGACGTCCCCTCGCAGGAGTAGGACACCCAGGCCGGCACACCGATCTCGTCGAGCAGCGGCACCAGCACCGCGGCCTCGTCCAGGTCGGGGAGCGTCTCGACGGCGAACAGGTCCGGACCGGCGTCGGCGAGGATCTCGAGCCGGGGGAGGTGGAAGTCCCGGAGCCGGGCGGCGGTCAGCCCGTAGCGCCCGCGGTACTCCGAGCCGTCGGCCAGCACCGCGCCGTACGGCCCGACCGAGGCCGCCACCAGCAGCGGGCGCTCGGGGGTCGTCAGCCTGTCGCGCACCTCGCGGGCGACCCTCACGCTGCGCCGCAGCAGCGACTCGGCCTCCGCGCGCCCCAGGCCGGCGCGCTCGAACCCCCCGACACTCGCCTGGTAGCTGGAGGTCGTCGCGACCTGGGCCCCCGCCTCGAAGTAGGCCCGGTGCACGGCGGCGATCTCCCCGGGGGCGTCGTGCAGCAGCGAGGCGGTCCACAGCGGGTCCGAGAGGTCGTGCCCGCGGGCCACCAGGGCGTTGGACAGCCCGCCGTCGACGATCACCTCGCCAGTCTGGCAGGGTCCTTCGCATGAGCACCGAGCGCGAGCAGCCGTGGTCCGACGAGACACCCGAGCAGGGCCGGGTGGTGGTGGTCTCGGACAACCCGATCGGTCGTGCGGTGGTCCAGATCGCCGAGATCGCCGGCCGGCGTACGACGCTGCTGGCCGACGAGGGAGTCGACCCGACACCGCTCCGGTGGCTGAGCGAGCACCCGTTGAACGCCGCCGACGCGCTCGTCCTCTGCGACCACGACGCACCCGAGGCGGAGGCGCTGCTGCGGTCGGCTCTCGCGGGTGAGGCCGGCTACGTCGCGATGATGGGCAGCCGGCGCCGGGCGGAGCACGTCTTCGCCCTGCTCGAGGAGTCGGTGCCTGCCGGGACCCTCGCCCGGCTGCGGGTGCCCGCCGGGCTGAACATCGGCGGCAAGGCGCCCGGTGAGATCGCGCTGTCGGTGGTGGCGGAGATCGTCGCGGTGTCCCACGGCCGGGACGGCGGGCCGATGAGGAGCTGACCGGCCGGCGGATCCTGATATCCGTCCGTGAACGCTGTGCTTGTGCTGAGGGACGCCGACCGGGCGAGACCTGCGTCGTAGGCTCGAACCCGTGTTCGGGCTGACGTCGGGTCTCGTGCTGTTCCTGGCCATCGCCGTGGCCGTGGGGGTGCCCTGCTGGGTCAGCAGACCAGCGCCGCTGCCGGCATCGCGGCGAACGGGCTCCTCGGTCACGGGCACGGTCACCTCGAGGTGCTGCCCGTGGACGGGAGGGGATCAAGGACACGGTCCCAGACGCTGGTCTGGCTGCCACCGCAGTACACCCGGCCGGCCTACCGTCACCACAGGTTCCCCGTCGTGATGTTCCTGCCCGGCCAGCCCGAGCAGCCGGCAGGCGTCTTCCGAGGGTTCCAGCTCGGCGCGGTCGCGGAGACAGCGATCTCCTCCGGGCGGGTCCCGCCGTTCGTCCTGGTCGTCCCGCCGCTGATGATCCGACCGCCGGCCGACACCGAGTGCACGAACGTGCCGCACGGGCCGCAGGCGCTGACCTGGCTGGCATCGGACGTTCCCCACGCGGTCACCGGCCGCCTGCGGGTCGACCCCCCGGGCCGGCACTGGTCGGTGATCGGGTGGAGCACCGGCGGGTTCTGCGCCGCCAAGCTCGTCTACGCGCAGCCGCGCCGGTTCGCGGCTGCCATCGCGCTGGGCGGCTACTACCAGCCGACCACCCGGCAGACCTGGCCGAACCTCTTCGGTGGGCGGCCTGCGCTCAGGCGCCACAACTCCCCACAGTGGCTCTACGCCCACCGCAGCTCGGGGCTGACCGCGCGCCTGCTCATCGTGACCAGCCGCCAGGACAGGGAGTCGTGGAGGTCCTCGGCGAGGATGATCGCGGCGACCCGTGACAACCCCGACGTCAGCCGGGTGGTGCTGGCCAGCGGTGGGCACAACTTCGGGGTCTACCGGCCCTACGTCGGCGCGGGCCTGCAGTGGCTGACGCGCGGGAAAGTGCTCGGTTGAGGAGCCTCCGCCTCCAGGTGGCGGCCATCCTGGCCGCACTCCTGCTGATGCTGGCCTCGGCCTGCGGCACACCGGCGCCGGGCAGCCTGACCGTCGTCGGGCTCGGGGACTCGGTGATGGACAGCACGAAGTGCGGCTGTGAGGGCATCATGACCCGCTACGCGGAGCGCGAGCGCTCGTCCTCGGGGGCCACCAGCATCGTGCCGGTGAACCTGGGCGCCGACGGGGCCACCACGAGCACCCTGCTCTCGGCCCTGAGAAGCCGCCCGGTCCTGAGCCGGGTCAGCCGGGCGCGGGTGGTCGTGGTCATCATCGGCGCCAACGACCTGCTCCCCCAGCTCCGCCGCTGGCAGCGGTCCGGCTGCGCGGTGTCCTGCTACGCCCCGGCGGTCTCCGCCATGGGTCAGCGACTGCACAGCGTCCTCGCACGGGTGGCCGCGGCCCGCCGCTCGAGCAGCGGGCCCGTCCTGGTGCTCGACTACTGGAACGTGTTCCCCGACGGCAACCAGACGCGCAGGCGCCAGGGCCAGGGGATGATCGACTGGGCCCGAGCGGTCAGCCGGCTCGCCAACACCACGATCTGCCGGACGAGCCAGGAGTTCCACGACACGTGCGTGGACCTGTACGGACCGATGCTCGGCACCGACGACGACCCGACCGACCTGCTGGCCCCCGACGGCGACCATCCCGACGCGAAGGGCGTCGCCCTGATCGTGGACCGGCTGGTGGCCGCCACGCCGCGGGGCGTCTTCGACCACTGAGGGTCCAGATGACGGCGTCGATGACGGCTCCGCCCCTCAGCGCTCCGTCGGCCGGGCGAACGGGAAGGCCAGCACGGAGCGGATCGGCACCCCGGTCACCGCCATCACCAGCCGGTCCACGCCCATCCCGAGACCGCCGGTCGGCGGCATGCCCAGCGCGAGGTCCGCGAGGAACGCCTCGTCGACCTCCATCGCCTCGAGGTCCCCGGCCGCGGCCCGGTGCGACTGCGCCACCAGGCGCTGGCGCTGGTCCACCGGGTCGGTCAGCTCGGAGTACGCCGTCGCGACCTCCCGGCCGGCCACCACCAGGTCCCACCTCTCGGCGAGGCCGGCGACCGAACGGTGCGGCCGGGTCAGCGGCGAGGTCTCGAGCGGGAAGTCGACGTAGAACGTGGGCGCGACCGTCGACGGCTCCACGAGGTCGCCGTACAGCTGCTCGAGCAGGGCACCCACGCCTCTGTCGGGGCGTGGCTGGACCCCGTGCTCGCGCGCGAGCGCCAGGGCGAGGTCGACGTCCATGTCGATGTCCACCGGCGTTCCGACGGCCTGCGAGACCGCGTCGAGGAACCGCACCGCCCGGAACGGCTCGGTCGCCGGCACCAGCTCGCCGGACCCGTCCGCGGGCAGCACCTCGGCGCCGTGCGCGGCCACCATCGCAGCCCGGACCAGCCGCTCGGCCAGTCGTCGCATGTCGGTGTAGTCGGCGAAGGGCCGGTAGGCCTCCAGCGAGGTGAACTCCGGGTTGTGGCTGGCGTCCGCGCCCTCGTTGCGGAAGCTGCGGCCGATCTCGAACAGGGGCCCCAGACCGGCGACGACCAGCCGCTTGAGGTGCAGCTCCGGGGCGATTCGCAGGGACAGGTCCATCCCGTAGGCGTTGCTCCAGGTCCGGAACGGCCGGGCCGAGGCCCCGCCGTGCACCGTGTTCAGCACCGGCGTCTCCACCTCGAGGTAGCCCTCCCCCTCCAGGGTGGCGCGCAGGCTCCGGACGACCGCGGCGCGCTGGCGCAGCAGGTCCGCCTGGCCCGGCCGGACGAGGAGGTCGGCGACCCGGTCACGACGCGCGCCCGAGGCGCTCCGAGCCCGGTCGAACCGCAGTGGGCGCAGGGCCTTGGCCAGCATGGTCCAGCGGCTCACCAGCAGCGACGGCTCACCCGAGCGGGAGACCCCGGCCACGCCCTCGACGCGGACCAGGTCCCCGGAGTCGACGAGCTGCGCGAACCGGCGCGAGTGCACTTCCGGGGTCCGGGCCTCCAGGACCGCCTGCAGCCGGCGCGGACCGTCGGCCAGCACCGCGAAGACGACGCCTCCGTGGTCACGCACCGTGCTCACCCTGGCCACCACCTGCACCGGGGGTCCCTCGCCGTCCGCCGTGCTGCCGGGACCGTCCTCCCCGCCGACCGGCCACGGGTCGATCCCCAGCTCCCGCAGGCGGAGCGCGGCCCCGAGCCGGGCCCGCTCCTGGTCACCGATCCGCGGGCCCGGGGACGGCACCGCCTGCACCGACAGGGCGTGCACCTGCTCGAGCTCGTCGGGGGTGAGGTGGTGGGAGCCCTCCTGGCGGTCCCCCCAACCGCGGGGCAGGAACCCCTCGGCCGTCCCGGCGGCGAGGGCCGCCAGCGGTAGGGCGACCCGCGACTCGGCACACAGGTAGCGGGGACGCCACTCCGGCTGGTACTTCTGGTTCGAGCGGTAGAGCCGCTCGAGCTGCCAGAACCGGTCGAGCCGGCCGAGGACGCTGTAGTTCAGTCGGGTCAGGGAGCCCGCTCCCAGCCGCGCGGCCTCGGCGTAGACGGACCGGAACATGCAGAAGTTCAGCGACACCCGTCGGATCCCGAGCTCGGGGGCGTGCCGCAGCAGCTCGGTCACCACCAGCTCCACCACGCCGTTGGGCGCGTCCGGGCGACGGCGCATCACGTCGAGCGAGACGCCCGCCCGGCCCCACGGCACGAACGACAGCAACGCCTGCAGAGCCCCGTCGGCGTCCCGGGCGACTGCATGCAGCGCATCCGCGTCCGCGGGGTCGGCCGGCCGGTTGAGCGCCATCGAGAACCCGCGATCCGGCTCGTCGCCCCGCCAGCGCTCCGCGGCCTCGTTGACCTCGGCGAGCTCCGCGGGCGCCATGGTGCCCTGCCGGTGGAACGCGACGACGAGCCCGGCCCGCCGAGCCCGCTTCACCGCGTGCCGCACCGGTGTCATCGAGGGCTGGTCCAACGCGAACCGGTCGGGGTCCAGCACGGCCTCGTCGCCCATCGGCAGCGGTCGCAGGCCCGCGGCGGCATAGGCCTTGGCGCCGGCCTCACTCGCGGACAGCACGGCCGGGATCCAGCCGAAGCGACGCGCCTGCGCCTTCCAGTGGGCGATCACCTCGTCCCAGTGCCGAGGGTCACCCACCGGGTCTCCCGAGGCCAGTGACACGCCGTGGATGACGCGGTAGGTCAGCACCGCGTCGCCGTGCGGTGCCAGCACCGACGACTTGTCCCGTCGGGTCGCGAAGTAGCCGAGGGAGTCCGCACCGTCGTACGTCGCCAGCAGGCGCCTGATGGTCAGCTCCCGCTCGGCCGACCAGGCGTCCTCGTTGCGCGCCGAGCGCAGGAACACCCACACGGCGCTGAGCAGCGTGACGCTCACCATCAGCGAGGTCACCTCCGGCACCCACGGCGGGACCTGTGCCAGGCTGCGGCTGTCGATCAGGTCGACGTCACCGAGGCTGCGCCCGATGGCGGCGCCCACCAGCTGCCAGCGCACCATCTCCTCGGTCGGGATGACGAGCACCAGCAGCACCCAGGTGGCCGCCACCGACGTCAGCAGGCCACCCGCGAGCACGATCGCGGCCTGCGTCCAGGAGCCGGGGCGCAGCCGGGCGGCGAAGAGGCCGCGCAGCCGCCACAGCCACACGAGCAGCACCAGGCCGGCCAGCACCGACACGCCGTCGAGCGCCCGGGAGACGGTGGGGGGCAGGAGCACGGGGTTGCCCGGGGCCTGGTCGCCGAGGAGCGCCGAGGCCGCCGCGTAGCCGGTGCCGAGCACCTGGGCCGACGCGACCACCACCAGCCCGGCCCGCTTGCGTCCCAGCAGCGCCACCGTGGTGATCGCAAGCAGGATCACCGAGACCAGCGACTGGGTGACCGGGACGTTCAGCACCCCGAACAGGGTCTCCACCCAGGTCGCCCGATGGGAGTCCCACGCACGGAGCAGCCAGAGCCCGAGCGCGGCGACGGTCGCGACCGCGTAGACCGCGGCGAGGACCGCCCCCTGTCGCTCCTGCCGGGCCGTCACCCGGTGGCCGGCTGGTGCCGCTGGCCCCGTCGCAGCCCTAGTCACGGTCCCAGTCAGCCACAGCTGGCGAAGAACCGTCCCACATCTTGCTGAGGACCGGCCGAGAATTCGCTGGTCGTCCGGGCCCGGGCATCGCGGTTCAGCCGGCTTCGGTGAGGTTCTGCAGCCGGACCTGGCCGCGGGCCGCGACCCGGCCCTGCTCGTCGACGGTCTCGACGACCCAGACCTGCTGGGAGCGGCCTCGGTGCAGGGGTGTCGCGGTGGAGGTGAGGGTCCCCTCGCGGACCGCGCGGTAGAAGTCGGTGTTGTTGTTGACCCCGACCACCTTGCCCCGGTCACCCATCCAGACCGCGCCCCCGACACTGGCCAGCGTCTCGATGACACTGCAGTGCACGCCGCCGTGCACGATGCCGTAGGGCTGGTGCAGCTCGGGGCGGGCGGTCCAGGTGGCCACCACCCGGTCGCCGGTGACCTCGGTGAAGTCCACCCCGAGGTGCTTGACGAAGGTGCCGGTGAAGTCGTCGCCGTCGAAGGCGTCCAGGATCGCGTCAGTCACCCCCACAGTATCCCGGCTCCGCGTCCCCCAGGTACGGCGACCCGAGGTCAAGCGATCGGCAAAAGGCGGCGCGGGCCGCGCAACAGGCCTACGGTGAGCGCAGCGGTCGTGCTGCGGCCCGCCACGGCGCCTGGGGAGGGCCACATGGGACCAGCCGTCGTCGGTGCCTTGCTCGGTGTGCTCCTGGCCCTGGGCGCGGCCCCGCTGCCGGCCCAGGCCGTCGGCACTGGTGACCCGGTGATCCTCTCTCCGGTCGCCGGCCAGGTGGTGCCGCAGGGCTGGAGCGGAACGCTTCAGGTGGACTTCAGCAACGCCCGGCCCGCCGGCTACCTGGTGCAGGTGGAGTGCCCGCCGGGCGAAGGCGACGTCGACGTCGACGACTACCTCTTCCAGGACGAGTTCGCCTACGACGGCACCCAGGACGACTACCAGGCGACCATCGGGCCCATCCACACTCCCACCCTGCAGCGCTGCCAGATCACGGTCACCGACCACTTCGCCGGGCAGGGCTGGGCGCTGCTCGACTTCCGTGTGGCCGCGGGGACCCTGACCCTGGACGACGTCAGCGCCTCTCCGGCCGTCTTCTACCCCCTCGTCCGGGACTTCTTCCGGGACAGCACCGTGCTGCACTGGAGCCTCGGCAAGCCGGCCGGTCTGCGGGCCCGGATCCGGAACAGCGCCGGCAGAACGGTCCGCTACGTCAACCTGGGGCGACGGGTGGGGGCCGGCAGCTGGAGCTGGTTCGGCTACCGCGGCGACGGTGCCCGGGCCGCGCCGGGGAGGTTCCGCGTGGAGCTGGTCGCCACCGACCCCGAGCGTGCCACCGTGCGACGCGCGTCGCGAGCGGTGCGGATCGCGACCGCCGTCCGCACCCACCGCACGTCGCGGGTGCGGGTCGGTGACTCGGTCACCGGGTCCCGCGTGTCAGGCCCCTGCTCCGTGAGCCGCCAGCCGGCGCAGCATGGCACCAGGCTGGCGTGCCATGGCGGCGGCTTCGCGCAGGCCTGGTTCCGGTTCCCGGTCCGCGCCAGCGCCTTCGACGCCGGGGGCTCGAGCATCGGGCACGCGGGGTGCTGCACGACGGGCACGGTGACCCGCCAGCTGCAGCGCACCTCGAGCAGGACCTACCGCGTGGGGATGCGGGTCACCGGGTCCCGGTCCTTCACCATCACCGAGGTGAGCATCACCTACAGCTACCGGCTGCGGATCTGAGGCAGCTGTCGCGGCCCTCACAGGGTGGGCGATACGGTCTGTTCCGTGCGTGCGATCGAGTACTCCCGGACAGGTGACCCCGACGTCCTGACGCTGGTCGAGCGACCGGTGCCCGAGCCCGGCCCCGGTGAGGTGCGGGTGCGGATCCACCGGTCCGGGGTCAATCCCACCGACTGGAAGACCCGCCGTGGAGGCAAGGCCGGCGATCCGGTCGACCCGGCGCAGGTCCCCGACCAGGACGGCTCCGGCGTGGTCGACGCGGTCGGGCCGGGCGTCGAGGCCTCGCTGCACGGGCTGCGGGTGTGGGTCTGGGAGGCCGCCCACCAGCGGCCGGCGGGAGGGACCGCGCAGGAGTACGCCGTGGTGCCGGCCCGGCACGTGGTGCTGCTGCCGGACGTGGCGAGCTTCGACCTCGGCGCCAGCCTCGGCGTGCCGTTCCTCACCGCTCACCGGTGCCTGACGGTCACCGAGGACGGACCGGCACGGCTCGGTCCCGGCACCCTCGAGGGCCGCACCGTGCTGGTGGCCGGGGGCGCCGGTGCGGTCGGGAACGCCGCGATCCAGCTGGCCCGGTGGTCCGACGCCACCGTGATCACCACCGTCAGCAGCCCGGAGAAGGCCAACCTGGCCGCACATGCGGGCGCCGACCACGTCATCGACTACACGCAGCAGGACGTCGTCAAGGAGGTCCGGGCCATCGCACCCGAGGGGGTGAACACCATCGTCGAGGTGTCCGCGACGAACAGCCGGCTGGACGCCGAGGTGCTGGCCCGGCACGGGTCGGTGGCGGTGTACGCCGGCACCGGCGACCAGATGGTCGAGCTGCCGGTCCGTGCCTCGATGGCGCCGAACGTCCGCTGGCAGTTCGTGCTCGTCTACAACGCGCCGGAGCCCTGGCGGGCCCGGGCGCTGGAGGACGTCGCCTCCGCCGTGCTCGACGAGGCGGTGCACGTCGGGCAGGACGCCGGGCTGCCGCTGCACCACTACTCCCTCGAGGAGGCCGCCGAGGCCCACGCGGCCGTCGAGGACGGCGCCGTCGGCAAGGTGCTGATCGACGTCGTCCCCTGAGGGGCGCACGGCTGGCGCACCGATGCGGTGGCGGAGCGTCTGCCCGGCGCGCCGCTGCTCTACTGGACCTGAACGGCACCGGGACGGAGGATGATGCGGTGAGCTGCTGCTGTGACCTGCCCTGCGAGCCCGAGGTGGCGAAGTGAAGACGCACGACGTGGACATCCTGATCGTGGGGGCCGGCCCGGTCGGGCTGTACGGCGCCTACTACGTCGGCGAGCGGGGGCTGTCCGCGGCGGTCGTGGACTCGTTGAGCGAGGTCGGCGGCCAGGTCACCGCGATGTACCCCGAGAAGCAGATCTACGACGTCGCTGGCTTCCCCTCGGTCTCCGGTCGCGACCTGGTCCGGGGTCTCGCCGCGCAGGCATCGCAGCGCAACCCCACCTACCTCCTCGGGCAGGAGGCGCAGCAGCTGACCCGGCTCGAGGACGGCAGCTTCCGGGTCACCACCACCCGCACCGAGGTCCACTGCGGAGCCGTCATCGTGACCGGCGGCATCGGCACGTTCACCCCGCGGCCGCTGCCCGCCGGTGAGGAGTTCCTGGGCCGGGGCCTGGACTACTTCGTGCCCAGCAGCCAGGAGTACGTCGGACGCGACGTGGTGATCGTCGGCGGAGGGGACAGTGCCATCGACTGGGCGCTGATGCTGAGCCCGCTGGCGAACAGCGTGAAGCTGGTGCACCGCCGCGACGCGTTCCGCGCGCACTCCGGCAGCGTGGAGAAGGTGCGTGCCACCGACGTGGAGATGATCGTCAACGCGCAGGTCACCGAGCTGACCGGGGACGCGGTCCTGCAGGCGGCGCACGTCATGGTCAAGGGCGAGGACGCACCGCGGGTGCTCCCCTGCGACAAGGTGGTGGCCGCACTGGGCTTCACCGCCAACCTCGGGCCGCTGCGCGAGTGGGGCCTGGAGCTGCGGCAGAACCGCCACATCGTCGTGGACACGGCGATGCGCACGAGCATCCCGGGGCTCTTCGCCGCCGGCGACATCACCGACTACGACGGCAAGGTGCGGCTGATCTCCGTCGGCTTCGGCGAGGTCGCCACCGCCGTCAACAACGCCGCGGTGCACCTCGACCCGACCGCGCACGTGTTCCCGGGCCACACCAGCAACGAGCCGCGGCACGACGTACCCGTCCCGGCCTGAGGAGGACCGGTGTCGCAGGAGGTCCAGCGGGTCGCGGTGGTCACGGGCGCCGGCCGGGGGATCGGCTCGGCGATCGCCGAGCGGCTCGGCTCCGACGGGATGTCGGTCGCGTGCCTCGACATCGACCCGGCCGGCGCGCAGGAGACCGCCGACCGGCTGACGTCCCTGGGGATGGCCGCCGGCGGGTTCGTCGCCGACGTCAGCGACGAGGACGCCGTCGAGCAGGTGGTGGCCGACGTCGCCGACCGGTTGGGTCCGCCGACCGTGCTGGTCAACAACGCCGGCGTGCTGCGCGACAACCTGCTGTTCAAGATGTCCGGGAGCGACTGGGACACCGTGATGCAGGTGCACCTGCGGGGCGCGTTCCTGATGACCCGCGCGGCCCAGCGGCACATGACCGCGGCGTCGTACGGCCGGATCGTGAACCTGTCCTCGACCTCGGCGCTCGGCAACCGCGGCCAGGCGAACTACTCCGCCGCCAAGGCCGGGCTGCAGGGGTTCACCAAGACGGTCGCGCACGAGCTCGGACGGTTCGGGGTGACCTGCAACGCCGTGGCGCCAGGGTTCATCGTCACCGAGATGACCCGGGCCACCGCGGCACGGGTCGGGCAGACCTTCGAGGAGTTCAGCGCCGCTCGGGTCGCGCAGATCCCGGTGCGCCGGGCGGGGATGCCGGAGGACGTCGCGGACGCGGTGTCGTTCTTCTGCTCGCCACGGGCCGGATTCGTGTCCGGTCAGGTGCTCTACGTGGCGGGCGGCCCCCGCACCTGAGGACGCCGGATACGGTGGGCCGCATGTCAACAGCGAACGACCTCCTCGTCGACGGCTTCGACCGGGTCCGGCAGACGGTGCAGCAGGTGGTGGAGGGACTCGACGAGGACGCGCTCGCGTTCCGTCCGGATCCCGAGGCGAACCCGGTCGGGTGGCTGGTGTGGCACCTCACCCGGGTGCAGGACGACCACGTCGCCGTCGTGGCGGGTGGTGAGCAGATCTGGACGGCCGGTGGCTGGGTGGAGAGGTTCCGGCTGCCGTTCGACGTCGGCGCCATCGGCTACGGTCAGAGCTCGGAGGAGGTCGGCCGGGTCCGGGCGAGCGCCGACATGCTCGCCGGCTACCAGGACGCCGTGCACCGCTCGACGGTGGACTACCTGGCCACCCTGCGCGACGAGGACTACGCGCGGGTCGTCGACGACCGCTGGGACCCGCCGGTGACGCTAGCGGTCCGGTTGGTCAGCGTGCTCAACGACACGACCCAGCACGCCGGCCAGGCGGCGTACGTCCGCGGCCTCATCGACCGGCGCGGCTGAGCCCGGCCCCCCGCAGCGCCCGCTTCTCGACGTCCCGGATGCGGGCGGCCCGGTCGGGGGTGACCACCTCGCACACCCAGTCCCAGTGCAGGGTCACGACCTCCCCCACGGCTGGTACGTCGATCAGCGAGCTGCCCTGGACCGACCACCGCGCCTGCTCCACCACCGGGTCGTCCTCGGCGAGCGCGACGCCGTCCCACAGCAGGGGGCGCGAGGTCACGGCGACGGTCTCGCCGTGCACGTCGAGCACCTCTCCGACCCGGATCCGGCACCGGTCCAGGACCTGCACGGCAGGACCCGCCGGGCGCCCCCCGCGCAGCAGCCCCGCCCACGGGTAGACCTCGAACACCTGGAAGCTGTGGTGGGCGAGCGCCCGGGACGCCGCCTCCCGCCAGGTGCCACCGGGCTGGCCGCGGAACCGGTCCTCGAGCCGGGCCACCAGCGCGGCGGGGGGAACGGCGTCCAGCAGGTCGCTGCCCAGCCAGTAGGCGTCGACCACCGCGACGTCCAGCGGGTCGTCCACGCCGGACGCCTCGGCGAGGAGCTGCAGGTAGCTCCAGGCTCCCTCGAACAGCCGGGCCCGGCGCGCGATGTCAGCGCTCGCACCGGGGGCCAGCATCGCCTGCGCCCCGACCGGCCCGCAGTAGCCGAGCTCGTTGGGCGGGTAGGCGTACTGCGCGAACAGCACCGCGCCCTGGTCGGTCACCGCGATCCTCGACCGGTCAGCAGATCCGCGGCAGCTGCTCGCCGATGGGCAGGTCGACCACCCGGGTGCCGCCCAGGCCGGTGCGGGCCACCACCATCCGCGGGTGCCCCGCGACGCAGGTGCCGATCCGCCGGGCCCCACGACCGAGGGGGTGCGACTGCATGACCGCCAGCACCTCCTCGGCGCCTGCGGCCGGCACGACGGCGACGAGCTTCCCCTCGTTGGCCACCTGGAGCGGGTCGAGCCCGAGCAGCCCGCACGCGTCGCGGACCTCCGCGGGGACGGGCAGGTCCCGCTCCACCAGCTCGATGCCGACTCCGGAGGCCTTGGCGATCTCGTTCAGGGTGGCGGCGACGCCGCCCCGGGTGGGGTCGCGCAGCACGTGCACGTCGACGCCGGTGGCGAGCATCTCCGCCACCAGGCCGTGCAGGGCCGCGGTGTCGCTCTCGATGGTGGTGCCGAACTCCAGACCCTCGCGGCAGCTCATCACCGCGATCCCGTGCACGCCGATGTCGCCGCTGATGAGGACCGTGTCGCCGACCTCGGCCCGGCGGGGCCCGATGTCCACCCCGGCGGGGACGACACCGATGCCGGCGGTGTTGACGTAGACGCCGTCCCCGCTCTCGCTGTCCACGACCTTGGTGTCGCCGGTGACCAGCTGGACGCCCGCCGCCTCGGCCGCCTTGCCGACCGCGGTGGCGACCCGGCCGACGTCCGCGAGCGCGGTCCCCTCGGCCAGGATGAACGCCGTCGACAGGAACAACGGCGTGGCGCCCGACATCGCCAGGTCGTTCACCGTGCCGTTCACCGCCAGGTCGCCGATCGAGCCGCCGGGGAAGAACATCGGCCGCACCACGAAGGAGTCGGTGGAGAAGGCCAGCCTGCCGCCGGCCGCGAGGTCGGGCACCGTCAGGACCGCGGAGTCGCCGAGGTCGGCGTGCGCGGCGCCTCCGAACGCGGGCAGGAACAGCTGCTCGACCAGCTCCGCCGACATCGCCCCTCCACCGCCGTGCCCGGTCACGATCATCGGGGTGTCGCGCAACGGCACCGGGCACACCCAGCCCTCGAAGTCGAGGTCGGTCATCGGTTCCTCCTCAGCTCTCGACGAGCTCGAGCCGACGATAGGCGTAGTAGGCCGCACACGCGCCCTCCGAGGACACCATCGTCGCGCCGAGCGGGTTGCGCGGCGTGCACTCCTTGCCGAAGGCCGAGCACTCGTGCGGCTTGACCAGGCCCTGCAGCACCTCACCGGAGCGGCACAGCGGTGACTCGTCGGTGTGGATGTCGGTCACCGAGAAGCGCTCCTCGGCGTCGAAGTCGGCGTAGCGCTCGGAGAGGCGCCAGCCGCTCCGCGGGATCATCCCGATGCCACGCCAGGTCCGGTCCGTCACGTCGAACACGTCCCGCAGCATCGCCATCGCCGGCTTGTTTCCCTCGTCGGTCACCGCGCGCGGGTAGGCGTTCTCCAGCTCGTGCCTGCCCTCCTCGAGCTGTACGACGGTCCGCCGGATGCCCTCGAGGATGTCCAGCGGCTCGAACCCGGTGACGACGATGGGGACGCCGTACCGGTCGGCGAGGGGTGGGTACTCCGACGTACCCATCACGCTGCACACGTGCCCCGCCGCCAGGAACGCCTGCACGCGACAGGTCGGGGACTCCATGATCGCGGCGATGGCCGGCGGCACGAGGACGTGGGAGACGAGCAGCGAGAAGTTCGGGATGCCGAGCCGCCGGGCCTGGTAGACCGTCATCGCGTTGGCAGGGGCGGTGGTCTCGAAGCCGATGCCGAAGAAGACCACCTGCTTGTCGGGGTTCTCGCGGGCGATCTTCAAGGCGTCGAGGGGTGAGTAGACGACGCGTACGTCGCCCCCGGCGCTCTTGATCGCGAACAGGTCCTTGCTCGACCCCGGGACCCGCAGCATGTCGCCGAACGAGCAGAAGACGACTCCCGGCTGCTCGGCGATGGCGAGCGCCTTGTCGATGATCTCCAGCGGCGTCACGCACACCGGGCAGCCCGGACCGTGGATCATCTCGACGCCCTCGGGCAGCAGCTGGTCGATGCCGTGCCGGATGATCGAGTGGGTCTGCCCCCCGCAGACCTCCATCATCGCCCACGGCCGGGTGGTCGCCTCGTGGATCTGGTCGAGGAGCCTCCTGGCCAGGTCGGGGTTGCTGAACTCGTCGAGGTACTTCACCGCGCTGCTCCCGTCTGTCGGCCCGTCTGTCGGCCCATCTGTCGGCCCGTCTCTCCGGACGCCTGTCTCGCGGCGAGGGCGAAGCCGTCGCCGAACTCCTCCTCGAGGATCCCGAGCCTCTCGAAGCTGGCCAGGGTCTCCTGGGCGGACTGCTCGTCGAGGCGCTGGATGGCGAAGCCGACGTGCACGATCACATAGTCGTCGACCTGCGCGTCGGGGATGTAGGCCAGGCACACCTCCTTGCGGATCCCACCGAAGTCCACCTGTGCCATCGCCTGTCCGTCCTGCTCGTGGACGGACACGACCCGACCCGGAACTGCAAGGCACATGCGCGTCTCCTCTCGTCTCTTCGGCTTCTCGCCCGGCTCAGCCTGCCGAGCCGACCAGGACCTGTCCCAGGGCGATGCCACCGTCGTTGGGCGGCAGCAGCTGCGGTCTCAGCACCGTGAACCCGTCGCGCTCGAGCAGCCGCACGGAGGCCGCGAGCAGCAGCGCGTTCGAGAACACCCCGCCGCCCAGCGCCACCACGTCGAGCGCGGTCCTGGTGCGGACGCTCCGAGCCAGCTCGACCACCAGGGCCGCAACGCCGGCGTGGAACCTCGCGGCGACCACGGGTGCGGGGACCCCGTGCCGGACGTCGTCGACGACCGCCCTCACCACCGGTGCCGGGTCCGCGACGAGGGGGGTGCCGGGGCGCAGCCGGAAGGAATACGGCGCCTCCTCGCCGTGCGAGCGGGCCAGCGCCTCCAGCTCGACGGCGGCCTGGGCCTCGAAGTCGACGCGGTGGCGGACCCCGGCCAGGGAGGAGACGGCGTCGAAGAGCCGGCCCATGCTGGAGGTGGGAACACAGCCGAGACCGGTGTCGAGCTGGTGGGAGAGGACCGACCGCTCGTCGCGGGGGCAGGCGGCGACGGCGGGGAGGTCGTCGTCCCAGGCGAGGCCGGCGGCACGCAGGTGCGAGAGTGCCATCCGGTAGGGCCGCAGGATGCTGGCGTCCCCGCCGGCGAGCGGGACGTAGCCGAGGTGGGCGGCACGGGTGAACGACTTGTAGCCGGCCACCAGGACCTCGCCTCCCCACACCGCACCGTCGGTCCCGAAGCCGGTGCCGTCGAAGGCGACCCCGATCACGGTGTCGTCCGGTCCGAGGCCGTGCTCGCCCATCACCGACGCGACGTGCGCGTGGTGGTGCTGCACCAGCCGCACCTCGCGCCCGGCGGCGTGCTCGCGGGCCCAGGCGGAGGAGCGGTAGCCGGGGTGCGCGTCGGCGACCAGGACGCCGGGTCGCACGCCGGTGAGCTCCTCGAGGTGCCGCTCGGAGGCGGTGAGCGCATCCTGGGTGGCCAGGTCGTCGAGGTCGCCGATGTGCTGGCTCAGCCAGGCGTAGCGTCCCGAGGCGACCGCGCAGGTGTTCTTCAGGTCGGCACCGGCGGCCAGCACGGGGTGCACCTCGAACGGCAGCGCGACCGGCAGCGGAGCGTGCCCGCGGGAGCGCCGCAGCGGCAGCTCCACCCCGGCCACCACCCGGGCCACGGAGTCGTCGCAGGGCACCTCGATGCGCCGGTCGTGGCGCAGCCAGGCGTCCGCGACGTCACCGAGCCGGGTCAGCGCCTCGGCGTCGTCGGTGACGATCGGCTCCCCGGCCAGGTTGCCGGAGGTCATCACCAGCACGTCCGGCCCGGGTTCGCCGGCGGTCCCCAGGAGGAGCACGTGCAGCGGCGTGTACGGCAGCATCACGCCGAGGTCCGGGCTCCCCGGCGCCACCGCCTCCGCCACGCACGCCGACCCGGCGGGTCTGGCGGGCGCCAGGGTGCCGACCCGGCGGGTCTGGCGGTCCCGGCCCGCCAGACCCGCCGGGTCGACGAGGTCGGGGGTGAGCCGGGGGAGGAGGACGACCGGCTTGCGGATCCCCTCGAGCAGCCGGCGCTCCTCCTCGCCGATGCTCACCAGGCCGAGGGCGACGTCGAGGTCACGGGCCATCACCGCGAACGGCTTGGCCCCGCGGTGCTTGCGTCGCCGCAGCTCCCGCACGGCGCCCTCGTTGCGGGCGTCGCAGGCCAGGTGGTAGCCCCCGAGCCCCTTGACAGCGACGATGCGGCCGGCCGCGAGCAGGTCCTGTGCCCGCCGTACGGCGTCCTCCCCGGTGGCGTGCAGCGCGGCACCCGGGCGACCCACGAGCTCGAGGGTCGGGCCGCAGTCGGGGCAGGCGACCGGCTGGGCGTGGAAGCGGCGGTCGGCCGGGTCGTCGTACTCCGCGCGGCACGCCTCGCACATCGCGAAGTCGGCCATCGTGGTCGCGGACCGGTCGTAGGGCAGCCCGGTGATGATCGTGAAGCGCGGGCCGCAGTTGGTGCAGGAGATGAACGGGTGCCGGTAGCGCCGGTCCAGCGGGTCGGCCAGCTCGGCCAGGCACTCGTCACAGACGGCGACGTCGGGGGAGGCGAGGGTGCGTCCGGCTCCCGAGGTGCTGGGCCCGATGTGGAAGCCGGTGCCGCCGCGGGTCTCGAGCTCGGACTCGTGCACGCCCTCCACCTCGGCCAGCGGAGGCGCGTCCTCGACCAGCCGCCGCGCGAAGCTGTCGACGGCGTCGTGGTCGCCCTCCACCTCGACGACCACGCCGGCCGGGGTGTTGGAGACCGAGCCGGACAGGCCCAGGGCGGACGCGGTGGCGTAGACGAACGGCCGGAACCCGACGCCCTGCACCAGGCCGAACACGTCGAAGCGGCGACGCACGCGGGTCGCCCGCCCGCTCCCCATCAGCTGCAGACCGGACAGTGCGGTGCGGGCGGCGGCCTCGTCGATCTCCTCCACCGCGAAGCCCATGTGGATCAGCACCCACTGACCGGGTCCGGGCTGCCGCTCCAGCATCCCGATGTTGACGTTCCGCCGGGCTCCCTCGACGTCGACGACCGCGACCTGGCCGGCGTAGCCGTCCGCGATCTCCACCACCCGTCCCGGGATGCCCAGGCACATGTCAGGCCCTCCCACCCACGAGCAGGTCGTCGAGGAGCCGGGTCACCGTCTCGACGGCCACGGGTACGGCGGCCTCGACGGCGTCGCTGAGCCCGATGCCCTCGTGCGTGGACGCGGGCCGGCAGCCGACCACGAAGGTCCGCGGCAGGGTCCCGCCGAGCCGGTCCAGGGAGGCCAGCACGGCGGCCGGCTGCATGCCGTGCGCGTCGAGCTCCCCCTCGCCCAGGTCCTCGGGTCCCACCTCGAGCACGGTGACCTCACCGGGCCGGTCACCGTGCGGGACCGCGTCGACGACCACCAGGACGTCGTACGCCTCGAGGAGGTCGTAGGCCAGGTGCATGCCACGGATGCCGTAGTCGACGACCCGCACCTCCGTCCGGGCGCTCGGACCCATCCGGCGGACCACCTCGGGACCGAAGCCGTCGTCGGAGCCGAACAGGTTGCCGATGCCGGCGACCAGCACCCGCGCGCTCACATGGCCCTGATCCGTAGGTACCGCTTGATGTCCGGGATCGACCTCACGCCGACGACCAGCGCCAGCGCGGCTGCGGCAGCGCCGACGACCGTGGTCACGATGCCGACTCGTCTCACGGGTCAGCCCTCCTCTCGTGCTGCATCTCGGGGTCGTGCTGCATCTCGGGGTCGTGCTGCATCTCGGGTCCTGTGTCCAGGGGCTCCAGCTCGTCCGGGGAGAAGTAGAAGTAGCGGCCGTACCACTCGTGCAGGTCGGAGGCCGGGTCGTCCTCGAGCACCAGCGCGACGTGGGTCCCGCCGTCGACGTCGGACAGGACGGCGGTCACCCGGGCGACCTGGTCGGCGAAGAACAGGTCCTGCGCGTCGGCGCGCCGACCCGGGTGCACTCTCACCCGGCTGCCCTTGCGGACCGGAACCCCGTCGACCAGGACGGCGTCGTGGTCCGGGTCGACCGGCCCGCGCGGGTCCCGGAAGATGCCGTGCAGCTGCTGGAGGTCCTCGGGAGTCATCGCGTCGCAGCGCTCGATGATCGCGGCCGCACGGGGATCGGTGGCGCGGGCCTCGGCCTTCTCCGCATCGGTCATCGTCATCACCCGCAGCGTGAGGATCTCGTCGATCTCGGTGGCGTCGAACAGCGCTCCCGCACTCTCGGGGGCCACCGCCGGGTGGTCGTAGAGGATGATCGGCGACCCGAGCAGCAGGTCGCTGTCCCCCGGCACGCCGGCCAGGAACGGCCAGCAGCGGTCCTGCCGGAGCGTGTCGAGGACCGGTGTCGCGTCCGCGGGCGGGTCGACCACGGACGCGAACGAGCAGCCCTCGGCCTCGACGAGCAGGTGCGCCCCCAGCAGTGAGGTGCGTGTCGCGTCGACCTTGGTGGCCGGCCGGTCGGGGTGGTCGTTGCGGACCGTCAGGGTGACCACGCGGAACCGGCCGTACGACGTGCAGCCGGCCTCGAGCACGGCGAACAGCTCGCACCGCCGTCGCACGACCGACCCGAGCACCGCGCCACCGGGCCCGACGAGGGCCTCGACGTCCTCCCCGCCCGGCACCCGCACCGGCACCCCGCCCGACAGTCCGTCTGACACCCCGCCCGGCACCCCGCCCGACAGCCCGTCTGACAGCCCGGTGACCGGGACGACCAGCTCCTGCTCGACGGCCTCGTCCCAGGTCAGCTCGGTGCGGTCACCGAGATCCAGGCTCGCCACCTCGCGGCCCTCGGCGTCGAGGACCTGGCGCTGCTGGAGCTGCAGGAACCGGAGGCGTACGACGATCGACGACCCGTCCCGCACCCCGGTGAGCAGCGTGGTCATGGTCATCGACTCGGGCTCGCCCAGCCCGCGGTCCGCTGCGCCCGGGGGGCCGAGCACCCCGAACTGCCAGCGGCTGCGGTTCTTGTCCGAGCTGGCGCGGTAGGGGTAGAGCAGGTAGCCCTCGTAGAGCACCGCGTCGGCGACGGCGCGGGCCTGCTGGAGACGCGGCGCGGACACGCTCACGGCGCCACCTCCCGGCCGACGGTCCGGGAGGCGTCGGCCTCGGCCAGCAGCCGGGTCACGGTCTCCTCCCAGGAGACCAGCCCGAGGCGGGACCGGTAGTCCCCGAGCGCCGCGAGCACGTCGTGCTCGAGCCGGATCCAGCCGCTGCGGGGGAAGAAGGACGCGAGCATCTCTCGCCACACCCGCACCGGCAGGTCGAAGCGTGCCTCGCTGTCCCAGGGGACCTGCTGGACCGCGAACCCTTCCTCGCCGCGGGTGAACGCCGTCCCGCTGAACAGCAGGACGAGCGGCACCGTCCCGGACCCCACCGCGTGCAGGTAGCGGGAGCCGATCACGTCGAAGTCGTAGGTGCACGGCAGCGCCAGCTCGGTCTCGGTGCTGCCGGTGAAGCCCTGCACCGTCGTGTGGCACTGCATCCACTGGAACGGCTTGAGGGTCTGCGGCCAGCGCTCCCGGTCACCGAAGAGCGCGCGCAGGCCGGACTCGTCGTCGAGGTCGTAGCCGCGCCGCTGCGGCTCGATCCGCACCTGGCACCGCAGCGCGACGGCGTGCACCGGGATCCCGGAGGAGCTCTCCACCCGCAGCCGTGCGGTGAGCTCGGGCGCCGCGGCGTACGGCGTCGGCGCGATGTCCAGGACCGTGAAGGACCAGCCGCCGGGGCCGCTCACCGGGATGCCTCCGTCGCTCGGGCGTCCACCGGGCGGCTCCGGGCCTCGACCGTCGCGAAGAACTCCCGCAGGGCCGCGTGGGCCTCCTGCCCACCGTCGAACCCGCGCCAGGTGGCCCGCATCCGCCCGACCAGCTCGTAGCACGCGTCGATGGGCACCAGGTGGCAGGTGAACGTCGTGCCGTGGCCCTGCAGCTCGGTCCGGTGCACCAGCAGCGCCTCGACGTCGGGGAGCATCGTGGACAGCCCCGGGTTGGCGGCGAGGACCCGGTCCCACGCGGCCATCGACAGCTCGGACTCGGTCGCGCCGGCCGGGCTCGGGTAGAACGCGACCACCCGGTCCTGCACGCTGTTCCGGAACAGGAAGGCGAGGCCGACCGGGATCTGCAGGTCCTCCCAGTCCGGCTGCGCGAGGTGGAAGTCGGTGATCGCCAGGTAGCGGTCCGGCACGGCGCGGTAGCGCAGCGCGGCCTGCTGGTCGGTGAACAGCAGGTAGCACGGCCGGCACGTGCACATCAGGCTCCGGCTGGCCAGGTCGACGACGTGCTGGTGCTCCTCGCTCATCGGCGCCGAGCACATCTCGCACTGCTCGCCCGGGACCGTCAGCGGCCGGGAGCCGTTGATCCGGCGCAGCGTGCCGAGTGCCGACCCGGACCGCCCGCCCTGGAGCCGGGGGCTGCTCACGCCGGCACCGTGGCGGGAAGCGCGACCGACGCCTCGGGACCCTCGAGCAGCACCGGCAGCGGGTCCAGGTGCAGTCCCGGTCCGTCCAGGCAGGCCCCTGCCCGTCGTACGTCGAAGTGCGCGGCGCAGCCCGGGCAGGTCAGCACGGCATCGCCAGCAGCGCCCCCGAGGCGGCGGGCCGGGACGGCACCCCGCAGGCTGCCCGCACACCGGCCGCAGCAGTCCCGGAACGCGAACAGGTCGCCGCCCACCCGGCACAGGAACAGGTCGGTGTCGCCGACCGCGACCACGCTCGCCTGGCCGGCGGCGAGGCCGGCGGCCCCTGGCAGCGGGTGCCACTGCGCACCTCCGCCGGCCTCGGGACCGGCGTCCAGCCGGGTTCGAAGCGCGTCGACGGGGATCAGCGGGCCGGTCGCCCCAGAGGTCTCCGCGGCCTGCACCTCGATCGCGGTCACCTCGGGTGCCGCGGCCTCGACGGCGTCCTGCACCGCCAGCTCCAGGGTCACCGACGAGGACGGGCACCCGTCGCAGGACCCCAGCAGCCGCAGGCGTACGACGCCCTGGTCGGTGACCTCGAGCAGCTCCACGTCACCGCCGTGGGTGCCGAGGTAGGGCCGGACGCTCTCCAGCGCCTGCTCGACGCGGGTCCGCACGGAGTAGGGATGCAGGCCGTGCACCAGCAGCAGGCTGGCGACCAGGTCGTCGGCTGCGATCAGGTCGAGCAGCTCCTCGTCGAGCCGGCCGCTGTCGTGGACGATCTCCAGCAGCCGCTCGAGGCCGGCGCCGTAGAGGTCGGTGACCGTGCGCACCAGGTCCTCGGCGCGCTCCCGGGTCCGGGCCGGGTCGGCCGGCCCGACGCCGCCGGCCGCGACCGCCTCGATCAGCGCGTCGATGCGCTCCCCGGTGGCCCGCAGGTCAGCGGCCGGCTCGTCGCGGCCTGCTGCATGATCCATGGGCGACGACCTCAGCCGATGCCGGCGGACTGGGTGGGCGTGTGCACCATCTCGAGCTTCTTGCCGCCGCCGAGGTACATGTGCACCCCGCACGGCAGGCAGGGGTCGAAGCTGCGCACCGTGCGCATGATGTCGATGCCCTTGAAGTGGTCCCGGTCGTTCTCCTCGAAGATCGGCTGCCCCTGCACGGCGTCCTCGTAGGGGCCTGGGGTGCCGTAGGAGTCGCGCGGGTTGGCGTTCCACGGCGTCGGCGGGTAGGGGTGGTAGTTCGCGATCTTCCCGTCCCGGATCACCATGTGGTGCGAGAGCACCCCCCGGACCGCCTCGGTGAAACCGCACCCGATCCCGTCCTGCGGCACCTCGAACCTCTCCCAGGTCCTGGTCCGTCCGGCGCGGATCTCGACGAGTGCCTTCTCGGCGAAGTGCAGGGCGGCTGCTGCGGCGTACGCCTGGAAGTAGGTGCGGGCCCGGTTGCGTTCGAGGGTGTTGCTCCACTGCGGGATCTTCCACTCGAGCTCGACCGGCCCCTTCAGGGCCGTCTTCGGCAGGTTGATCTTGACGCTGCTGCCGGTGGACTGCACGTAGCCGATGTCGACCAGTCCGGCGAGCGCCGTGGACCACAGCCGGGCGAGGGGACCGCCGCCGGTGTCCAGGGCCAGGTAGTCCTTGCCGTCGAACCAGCGCGGGGACATCACCCAGGAGTACTTGTCGTCGAGGTCGCGCTTCTGGGGCCGGGGGTTGGTGTGCTGGTTCCACGGGTGCCGGCGATCGACCGGGTTGCCGAGCGGGTCGTGGGTCACGAACGTCTCCTGGCCCTCCCAGTCGTCGTAGTAGGACGAGCCGAGCAGGATCCGGATCCCGAGGTTGATGTCGACCAGGTCGGTGGTGACCAGCTCGGCCGTCCACGACGATGCCGGGGGTGACGTACATCCTGCGTCCCCAGCTCGTCATGTCCTGGTAGTCGAAGTTGCAGTGCTCGGGGTCCTGGAACGACCCCCAGCAGCCGAGCAGGATCCGGCGGTTGCCGACCTGCTCGTAGCCCGGCAGCGCCTGGTAGAAGAAGTCGAACAGGTCGTCGTGCATCGGCACGACCTTCTTCATGAACTCCACGTAGCGCATCAGCCGGGTGAGGTAGTCGGTCATCAGCTGGATCGTGGCCACCGTCCCGACGCCGCCCGGGTAGAGCGTGGAGGGGTGCACGTGCCGGCCCTCCATCAGGCAGAACATCTCCCGGGTCGAGCGGCTGACCTGCAGGGCCTCGCGGTAGAACTCCCCGGTGAACGGGTTCAGCGAGCGCATGATGTCGCCGACCGTGCGGTAGCCGTGCTCCGCTGCGTGCGGCGCCTCGGTGTGGTTCGCCGTCTCCAGGACCCCGGGGTTGGTCTCGGCGACCATCTTCTCGCAGTAGTCCACCCCCACCAGGTTCTCCTGGAAGATGTTGTGGTCGAACATGTACTCCGCGGCCTCGCCCAGGTTGACGATCCACTCGCCGAGGTGCGGTGGCTTGACGCCGTACGCCATGTTCTGGGCGTAGCAGGAGCAGGTCGCGTGGTTGTCCCCGCAGATGCCGCAGATGCGGCTGGTGATGAAGTGGGCGTCGCGCGGGTCCTTGCCCTTCATGAAGATCGAGTAGCCGCGGAAGATCGAGCTGGTGCTGTGACACTCGGCGACGACCTTCGCGCCGAAGTCGATCTTCGTGTAGATGCCGAGCGAGCCGACGATGCGGGTGATCGGGTCCCAGGCCATCTCGGTCAGGCCCTGCTTGTCGGTGGAGACGCTGCTGGGCCCGGGAATGGTCGACGTCATGGCTGTCGCGCCTCGCCTTCGGTTGTCTGTCTGGCTACCAGGTGCGGGTGGCGCCGGTGGTCAGCCGGGGGCCTGGGTGGCGCCACTTGGGCTCCTTGTCCAGGGTGTGGGTGGTGACCGCCCGCAGCCGCTTGATGGTCCTGCCGTAGACCCCGACCGCGTTGGTCGAGAGCTTGCCTCCGGGCGGCTCGTCCATGAACGGCATGAACTTGTCGGGGAAGCCGGGCATCGTGCAGCCGATGCAGATGCCGCCCACGTTGGGGCAGCCCCCGATGCCGTTCATCCAGCCCCGCTTGGGGACGTTGCACTTCACCGCCGGCCCCCAGCAGCCCAGCTTCACGATGCACTTGGGGGAGCCGTACTCGGTCGCGAAGTCGGCCTGCTCGTAGTAGCCGGCGCGGTCGCAGCCCTCGTGCACGGTCTGGCCGAACAGCCAGGTCGGCCGCAGGGCGTCGTCCAGCGGGATCATCGGCGCCTGCCCGGTGGCCTGGTAGAGCAGGTAGGTCAGCGTCTCGGACAGGTTGTCGGGCTGGATCGGGCAGCCGGGCACGCAGACGATCGGGATGCCGGCCTTCGACCTCCACTCCCAGCCCAGGTAGTCCGGGACGCCCATGGCGCCGGTCGGGTTGCCCGCCATCGCGTGGATGCCGCCGTACGTCGCGCAGGTGCCGACCGCCACCACGGCGGTGGCCTTCGGGGTCAGCCGGTCCAGCCACTCGCTGGTGGTCATCGGCTGCCCGGTCATCGGGTCGTTGCCGAAGCCGCACCAGTAGCCCTCGTCGTGCAGCCTCTCGTTCGGGATCGAGCCCTCCACGACGAGCACGAACGGCTCGAGCTCGCCGCGGTCGGCCTTGAAGAACCACTCCAGGAAGTCGTCCGCGCCACCGTTCGGTCCGCACTCGAAGTCGATGAGCGGCCAGTGCACCGCCACCTGTGGCAGCCCCGGCAGGGCGCCGAGCGCGATCTCCTCGATGCTGGGCTGGGTGGCCGCGGTGAGGGCGACCGAGTCCCCGTCGCAGCTGAGGCCGGCGTTGATCCACAGCACGTGGATCAGGGTCTCCTCCGCCTTGATGGCCTCGGTTGTGGGCATGGATGCCACCGTTCCCGGGGCGAGGTCCAGGCCCCACATCAGGCGCTCGAGCCGACGGAACCGGCTCCCTGCGCAACGTTGCTCCTTAGTTAGCACCCGGCGCAGGAAGCGTGTCAAGGGTCACACCGGCGAGCCGTGCGTGTCCTCTCCCGGGTGCCCGGTGGGCCCGGCAGGCCCGGCCAGCCCGGTGAGCCAGTCCAGCCAGACGTCCATCCCTGCGCCGGTCGTCGCGCTGAGCGGGAGGACCCGGACGCCTGGGTTGATGCTGCGCGCGTGCTCGGTGAGCCGGTCGACGTCGAAGTCGACGTAGGGGAGCAGGTCGGTCTTGTTCACCACGACCAGGTCCGCGGCGGCGAACATGTGGGGGTACTTCAGCGGCTTGTCGTCGCCCTCGGTCACGGAGATGACGACCACCTTGCGGCTCTCTCCCAGGTCGAACAGAGCCGGGCACACGAGGTTCCCGACGTTCTCGACGAACAGCAGGCTGCCGCGCTCGGGTCGCAGTGAGTCGAGCGCGCGGGCCACCATCGTCGCGTCCAGGTGGCAGCCGGCGCCGGTGTTCACCTGGACCGCCCGGGCTCCGGCGCGACGGATCCGCTCGGCGTCGACCAGCGTCTCCTGGTCCCCCTCGATGACGCTCACCGGCTGCCGCGACTCGCTGATCGTGCGCTCGAGCAGCGTGGTCTTGCCGGAGCCGGGGGAGCTCATCAGGTTCAGCGCGACGACCCCGAGCTCGGCCAGCCGCGCCCGGTTCGCCGCGGCGAGCTCGTCGTTCCTGGCGAGCACCGCGACCTCGAGCTCCAGGGTGTGGGTGCGGATCCCGGGGTCGGGACGCACGTGCACGTGCCCGTCGTGGGTGTGCCCGTCGTGGGTGTGCCCGTCGTGGGTGTGCCCGTCCAGCGAGGTCACCCGGGCGTCGTCGTGGCCGCATCCGCAGGTGCTGCACATCTCAGGCCACCTCCACCGACGTGACCGAGAGCTCGCGGCCGGAGACCAGCTGCACGTCCGCGCTGCCGCAGCCGCAGAGCAGGATGGGGTCGTCGAGGGTGAAGTCGGCGGTGCACGTCCGGCAGTGCGCCCGGGCGTGCGCCTCGACGATCTCCAGCTCGGCGCCGGCGAGCGGCGTGCCGGCGGCCGCCAGCTCGAAGCAGAAGCTCAGCGCGTCCGGGACCACGCCGGCCAGCCGCCCCACCCGCAGCCGCACCACGGACACGCGCCGGTCCTCGGTGCGCTCCAGCACGGCGGCCACCACGCTCTCCGCGATCGCCAGCTCGTGCACGGTCCGGCCCGCTACTCGACGCGCTGGTCGGCGGTGTCGGGCGACGCCTGCCTCCCGACCCAGACCGTCTTGAGGTTGGTGAACTCGCGCAGGCCGTGGGCGGCGAGCTCGCGGCCGTGGCCGGAGGCCTTCACGCCACCGAAGGGCAGCGCAGGGAAGGACGCGGTCATGCCGTTGATGAAGGTCTGGCCCGCCTGCAGGTCGCGGACGAAGATCTCCTGCTCCTGCTCGTCGTTGGTCCAGGCGTTGGAGCCGAGGCCGAAGCGGGTCGTGTTCGCGAGGCGTACGGCGTCCTCGATGTCGTTCGCCCGGTGCACCTGGGCCACCGGCCCGAAGACCTCCTCGAGGAACATGTCCATGTCCTCGGTCACATCGGCCAGCAGCGTCGGCGGGTACCACCACCCGTCCTGGTCCGGTCGCTGACCGCCGAGGAGCACCTTGGCGCCCTTGTCGACCGCGTCCTTGACGAGCTCCTCGACGTCCGCCCGGCCCTGCTCGGTGGCCAGCGGCCCCACGTCGGTGCCCTCGCGCATCGGGTCCCCGACCGTGAGCGCCGCCATCTCGGAGGTGAACAGGTCCAGGAACTCGTCATACACGTCGGTGTGCACGATGAACCGCTTGGCCGCGATGCAGGACTGCCCGTTGTTCTGGCAGCGGGAGGTGGTGGCGACCTTGGCGGCCTGGGCCAGGTCCGCCGAGGGCATCACCACGAAGGCGTCGGACCCGCCGAGCTCGAGGACCACCTTCTTCAGCGACTCGCCGGCCGTCCGGCCCACCGCGATCCCCGCGCCCTCACTGCCGGTGAGGGTGGCGGCCGCCACCCGGTCGTCGCGGATGACGGCGTCCACCTTGCTGCTGCCGATCAGCAGGGTGCTGAACACGTCGTCGGGGAATCCCGCATCGCGGAACAGCTCCTCCATGAAAAGCGCGGTTTGGGGAACGTTGCTGGCGTGCTTGAGCAGACCGACGTTTCCGACCGCCAGCGCCGGAGCGGCGAACCTCATCGCCTGCCACAGCGGGAAGTTCCACGGCATGACCGCCAGCACCACGCCGATCGGCAGGTAGTGGGCGTAGGCCTTCGACGCGTTCACCGTGTCCGGGTCCACGGGCTCGTCGGCGAGGAAGTCGGCGGCGTTGTCGGCGTAGTAGCGCAGCACCGCGGCGCACTTGCCGATCTCCGCCACCGCCGCCTTCTTGGTCTTTCCCATCTCCAGCGTCATCAGCTCCGCGACCTCTTCGGTGCGTTTGTCGCAGATGTCCGCTGCCGCCCTCAGCCACTGGGCGCGCTGCTCGTGGGTGGTGAGACGGTAGGACTCGAAGGCGGCCGCCGCTCGGGCGAGCCTGTCCTCGAGCTCGTCGTCGGTGAGCTCGTCGAAGGTCCGGACGACCTTGCCCGTGCGTGGGTCGGTAGTGGAGATGGCCATACGCTTACCCTTCCACGACCGGCGGCCCCGACCAAGCGATCGCGTGCCGACCGACGAGAAAGCGAGCTGAGTAGCTGATGCAGATCTGGCCAGGACGCCCGTACCCGCTGGGGGCGACGTACGACGGGGCCGGGGTCAACTTCGCGCTCTTCTCCGAGGTCGCCGACAAGGTCGAGCTGTGCCTGATCGGCGACCGGGGCAAGGAGACCCGGGTCGAGATGGTGGAGACCGACGCGTTCGTGCACCACGTGTACCTCCCCGGCATCCAGCCGGGGCAGCGCTACGGCTACCGGGTCCACGGGCCGTTCGACCCGTCGCGGGGACACCGCTGCAACCCCGCCAAGCTGCTGATGGACCCCTACGCGAAGGCGGTCGAGGGTCAGATCGACGGGGACGAGTCGCTGTTCTCCTACAAGTTCAAGGGCAAGAACGACACGTTCAACGAGGCCAACAGTCTCGGGCACACGATGCTCTCGGTGGTGGTCAACCCGTTCTTCGACTGGGGCAGCGACCGCTACCCCGAGCACGAGTACCACGACACCATCATCTACGAGGCGCACGTCAAGGGCCTGACCAAGACCCACCCGGACGTGCCGGACGAGGTCCGCGGGACCTACGCCGGGGTGGCCCATCCGGCGACGATCAACCACCTCAAGAGCCTCGGTGTGACGGCCATCGAGCTGATGCCCGTGCACCAGTTCGTGCAGGACACCACGCTGGCCAACAAGGGACTCTCGAACTACTGGGGCTACAACACCATCGGCTTCTTCGCCCCGCACAACGCCTACTCCGCGACCGGTCAGCGCGGCCAGCAGGTGCAGGAGTTCAAGGCGATGGTGAAGGCGCTGCACGAGGCCGACATCGAGGTCATCCTCGACGTGGTCTACAACCACACCGCCGAGGGCAACCACCTGGGCCCGACCCTCTGCTTCCGGGGCATCGACAACGCCGCCTACTACCGGCTCGTCGACGACGACAAGCAGCACTACTACGACACCACCGGCACCGGGAACACCCTGCTGATGCGGCACCCGCACGTGCTGCAGCTGATCATGGACTCGCTGCGCTACTGGGTCACCGAGATGCACGTGGACGGCTTCCGCTTCGACCTCGCCTCCTCGCTGGCCCGCCAGTTCCACGAGGTGGACCGGCTGTCGGCGTTCTTCGACCTGGTCCAGCAGGACCCGGTCGTCAGCCAGGTCAAGCTGATCGCCGAGCCCTGGGACGTCGGTGACGGCGGCTACCAGGTCGGGAACTTCCCACCGCTGTGGACGGAGTGGAACGGGAAGTACCGGGACACGGTCCGCGACTACTGGCGCGGCGAGCCGGGCACCCTCGGGGACTTCGCGTCGCGGCTCAGCGGCTCCTCGGACCTCTACGAGCACTCGGGCCGCAAGCCGATCGCGTCGGTGAACTTCGTCACCGCCCACGACGGCTTCACGATGCGCGACCTCGTCTCCTACAACGAGAAGCACAACGAGGCCAACGGCGAGGGGAACAACGACGGCGAGAGCCACAACCGCTCGTGGAACTGCGGCGTCGAGGGTCCAACCGACGACCCCGGCGTCCAGGCGCTCCGGGCCCGCCAGCAGCGCAACTTCCTGGTGACCCTGCTGCTCTCCCAGGGCGTGCCGATGATGCTGCACGGCGACGAGCTGGGCCGCACCCAGCACGGCAACAACAACACCTACTGCCAGGACGACGAGCTGGCCTGGATGGACTGGAAGCTCGAGGACTGGCAGCAGCAGCTTCTCGAGTTCACCCGGCGCGTCGTCGCCCTGCGCAACGACCACCCGGTGTTCCGCCGTCGCCGGTTCTTCGCCGGTGAGGTGACCCGGGCCGGCGGGGACGCCGCGGACATCGTCTGGTTCAACCCCGACGGCACGCACAAGCACGACTGGAGCAACGCCGGGGACAAGTCGATGATGGTCTTCCTCAACGGGGACGGGATCCCCGAGCCCGGCCGGCGCGGGGAGCCGGTCGTCGACGACTCCTTCCTGATCGCCTACAACGCCGGCGACCAGGCGATCCACGTTCACCATCCCCAGCGACGTGTACGGCGAGGGCTGGGTGGTCGCGCTGGACACCAACGACGACGCGGCAGGGAACGTGACCATCTTCGACGACGCCGTGCCCCTGCTGCCCGGCCTGGAGTTCGAGGTGGCCGACCGGTCCGTGGTCGTCCTGCGGCGCCCCCGCTGACCCCGGGACCCGGTGAGGCGTCGGGTCCTGCGCCCCCGGACCCGGTGAGGCGTCGGGTCCTGCGCTTACCCGGACCCCGTGAGGCGTCGCGTTCGGCGGCGCCTCGTAGGCTCGAAGCATGTCTGGACATCGCTGGAGCCCTGCCGATCTGCCGTCCCTCGTCGGGACCTCCGCCGTGGTCACCGGCGCCAACTCGGGGATCGGGTGGTACACCGCCCTCGAGCTGGCCCGGCACGGCGCCCGGGTCACGCTGGCGGTGCGCACCCCGGAGAAGGGTGAGGCCGCGGCGCAGCGGATCCGCGAGGCGGCCGCCGGCGCCGACGTACACGTCGCACCGCTGGACCTCGGTTCGCTCGCGTCGGTGCAGGAGTTCGCCGAGGCCTGGGAGGGGCAGCCGCTCGGGCTGCTGGTCAACAATGCCGGGCTGATGACCCCGCCGCGCTACCAGCAGACCAGCGACGGCTTCGAGCTGCAGCTCGGCACCAACCACCTCGGCCACTTCGCCCTGACCGGCCGCCTGCTGCCGTCCCTGCTCGCGGCGCCCGCGGCGAGGGTCGTGACGGTCTCCTCGATCGCGCACCACCGCGGCTCGGCGGCGGTGCTCGACGCCAACCCCGCCGACGGCTACGACGCCGGCGCCTACTACGGGAACTCCAAGCTCGCCAACCTGCTGTTCGCCCTCGAGCTGCAGCGCCGGGCCGACTCGGTGGGTGCCCCGCTCACCTCGACGGCTGCGCACCCGGGCGTCTCGGCGACCAACCTGGTCACCAGCGAGCAGGGCCTGGGCTCCCGCCGCCTCGTGCGCGTCGTCACGCCGTTGTTCCTGCGGCTGGTCCTCCAGTCGGCGGCTGCGGGCGCCGAGCCCACGCTGTACGCCGCGACCGTCGCCGAGCCCGGCTCCTACACCGGTCCGCAGCGGTGGCGGGAGAGCCGTGGACCGGTCGGTCCGGCCCGGCTCAGCGCGACGGCGACCGACGAGACGCTCGCCGCCAAGCTGTGGAGCCTCAGCGAGGACCTGACCGGGGTCCGCTACGACTGGCCCGACGCCGCGGACCACTGAGGCTGGCCGGCCCCCGGGTTTTCGCACCGGTGCCTAGGCTGCACCCATGAGCCGACCCGCAACCCTGGGTGCCCTCCGCGACACCGGCTACCGCTCGCGCACGGTGAAGACCGAGCTCCGCGAGAACCTCCTCCTCCGACTCCGCTCCGGCGAGACCGCCTTCCCCGGGATCGTCGGGTTCGACGACACCGTGCTGCCCCAGCTCGAGAGCGCCCTGCTCGCCGGGCACGACCTGGTCCTCCTCGGTGAGCGCGGGCAGGGCAAGACCCGCCTGATGCGGACCATCAGTGCGCTGCTCGACGAGTGGACGCCCATGGTGGAGGGCTGCGAGATCAACGACGACCCGGAGGCGCCGGTGTGCTCCCGCTGCCGTCGGCTGGCCGAGGAGACCGGCGACGACCTGCCGGTGTCCTGGCTGCACCGCAGCGACCGGTACGTCGAGAAGCTCGCCACCCCGGACACCAGTGTCGGTGACCTGGTGGGCGACGTGGACCCCGTCAAGGTCGCCGAGGGACGCACGCTGGGCGACCCCGAGACGGTGCACTACGGGCTGCTGCCGCGCACCAACCGGGGCGTGTTCGGCATCAACGAGCTGCCCGACCTCGCCGAGCGGATCCAGGTGGCGATGTTCAACGTGCTCGAGGAGCGCGACATCCAGGTCCGCGGCTACTCCCTGCGGCTGCCGATCGACGTGCTCCTGGTGGCCAGCGCGAACCCCGAGGACTACACGAACCGCGGGCGGATCATCACCCCGCTCAAGGACCGGTTCGGCGCCGAGATCCGCACGCACTACCCGCACGAGGTGTCCGAGGAGGTCGAGCTCGTGCAGCAGGAGGCCGCCCTGGTCGCGGACGTGCCCGAGCACCTGCTCGAGGTGGTCGCCCGCCTGACCCGGGCCCTGCGCGAGTCTCCGGCGGTCGACCACCGCTCCGGCGTCAGCGCCCGTTTCGCGATCGCCGCCGCCGAGGGCATCGCCGCCTCCGCCCTGCGCCGCTGCGCCCGGGTCGCCGAGCCCGAGGCCGTCGCCCGGGTCTGCGACGTGCCGACCGTCGTCCCCACGCTGCTCGGCAAGGTCGAGTTCGAGATGGGCGAGGAGGGCCGCGAGGCCGAGGTCGTCCAGCACCTGCTGCGGGTCGCGGTCGCCGAGACCTTCCGGGACCGGCTGCTGGGCCTGGACCTGTCCGGGTTCACCGACCTGTTCGCCGAGGGCGCGGTCGTCGAGACCGGCGAGCTGGTGCCCGCCGCGGACCTCCTCGTCACAGGTCGGCACCGTCCCCGGCCTGTCGAAGGTGCTCGACCGGCTCGGTCACGGCGACGGGCACGCGCCCCCTTCCCGGGTGAGGTGGCGGCCGCCATCGAGTTCGTGCTCGAGGGGCTGCACCTGACCCGGAGGATCGACAAGGACTCGGTGGCCGGACGCTCGGTGTACGGGGCCTGACGGTGAGCCGGTTCCGCTACGGCCCCTGGCACGACGGGCCCGACCCGCTGGCACCGCCGTACGACGTGCGGGCGGCCCTGGACGCCGTCGGCCGCGACGTGCTGTCCGGCGGCTCGCTGCGCGAGGCGCTCTCGGACCTGCTGAGGCGCGGCTTCGACGGCAACCGCGGCCTGGACGACCTCGCTGCCCGGGCCCGCCGGATGCGCAACGCGGCCCGGCGGCGCGGTGACCTCGGCGGGACCCTCGACCAGGTCCGCGCGGCCCTCGACCAGGCCCTCGCCTCCGAGCGCGACCAGCTCGCGGGCGAGGAGGGCGACGACGCGCGGTGGGCGGAGATGGAGCTCGCCACGCTGCCGGACGACACGGCGGGTGCGGTGCGGGCCCTGGCGCCGTACGCCTGGCACTCGGACGAGGCGCGCGCGACCTACGAGTCGATCCAGCAGATGCTGCGGCGCGAGGTGCTGGACGCCCAGTTCGCCGGGCTCAAGCGTGCTCTCGACAACCCCGACCCGGCGGCGATGCAGGCCGTGAAGGACATGCTCGCGGACCTCAACAACCTGCTCGCGGCCCATGCCCGCGGCGAGGACACCGAGGACCGGTTCCGGGATTTCATGGACAAGCACGGTGACCTGTTCCCGGAGAACCCCGAGAACGTCGACGAGCTGATCGACGCCCTGGCCCGCCGTCAGGCGGCCGCAGACCGGATGATGGCGTCGCTGACCCCCGAGCAGCGCGAGCAGCTCGGGCAGCTGATGAGCGACGCGATGTCCGACCCGGACCTGGCCTCCCAGATGGGGCAGCTCTCGGACAACCTGCGGGCGCTGCGGCCCGGGATGAACCGCGGCCCGGTGAGCATGCGGGGCGGCGGTGAGCCGCTGGGCTACAGCGACGCGGTCGAGGCGGTCGCGGAGCTGGCCGACCTGGAGGCGCTCGAGCAGTCGCTGGCCCAGGCGCATCCCGGCGCGACGCTGGACGACGTGGACGTGGAGACGCTCGAGAAGCACCTGGGCGCCGGCGCGGCCGCCGACTTCCGCGCGCTCCGCGAGCTGGAGCGCGAGCTGGAGCGGCAGGGCTTCGTCACCAGGGCCGACGACGGCCTGCGGCTGACCCCACGTGCCGTGCGCCGGCTGGGGGAGACCGCGCTGAAGCGGGTGTTCTCGCAGATGGACGCGGCGGGCACCGGGGACCACGAGGACCGGCGGACCGGGTCGGCCGACGAGCTGGTCGGCACCACGCGGCCGTGGGTGTTCGGCGACGAGCTGCCGATCGACGCCGTTCGGACCGTGTCGAACGCCCTGCGCCGCGGCGCCGGCATCCCGGGGCGGCTGCTCGTCGAGGACTTCGAGGTGGTGGAGACCGAGCGGCGCACCACGGCCGCGGTGGCCGTCTGCGTGGACCTGTCCTTCTCGATGGTCCAGGAGGGCCGCTGGGGGCCGATGAAGCAGACCGCGCTGGCGCTCTCGCACCTGGTGGAGACCCGGTTCCGGCAGGACGCCCTGCAGATCATCGGGTTCGACCGCTCGGCCCGCCGGATGACGCCGGTGCAGCTCGCGGACATCGAGCCCGAGTGGGTCCAGGGCACGAACCTCCAGCACGCGTTGATGATCGCGGCGCGTCACCTGCGGCGGCACCCCGATGCGGAGCCCGTCGTGCTCGTGGTGACCGACGGCGAGCCGACCGCCCACATCGCCTCCGACGGGTCGCCGGTGTTCAGCTGGCCACCGACCCGGGAGACCCTGCGCGCGACGGTCGGCCAGGTCGACGAGCTGTCCCGGTTCGGCGCGGCCATCAACTTCTTCATGCTCGGCGAGGACCCCGGGCTGGCCCGGTTCGTGGACGCGATGGCCCGGCGGGCAGGGGGCCGGGTGTTCACCCCCGACCTGTCCCGGCTCGGGGAGTACGTCGTCGCGGACTACCTGCGGGCCCGCAACGGCCGCCGCTGACCGCCGACCCGGCGGCGTCTGGCGCGCCCGGACCCGCCGACCCGGCGCGTTCTGCGGCCCGGAACCCGCCGACCCGGCGCGTTCTGCGCCCCGGAACCCGTCGACCCGGCGCGTTCTGCGATCAGCCAGGCACCCGGGCGCCGACCCACCGCTCGGCGGGCCCGCTCGATCCCGTGTAGCAGGATCCCTCGACGTCCCGCTTCGGCCCGTAGACGTTGGCTTTGCCGACCCCCTCCACGTCCCATCCGAAACGCTGAGCCAGAGTCCTCTCGCCGCGCCTGTCGTCGGCCTGCTGGCCGCCTCGTCCCGTGGATGCTCCTGCCCGTCGTACTCGCAGCCGTAGCGCAGCTCTGGGACGCCGAGGTCGATGCCGATACACCTCCACCCCGCCGACCGTGGACGGGCACCTGCGGTGTCGGCGGCGGAAGGCTGGGGATGTCCAGCCATCGCAGCCGCAGCGTCGACTCGCCCGGCGACTCAGCACGCGGCTCAGCCGAGGGGGCCAGTCCGCAGCTGCACCACGCCCCGCATACCCTTGAAGCGTTCGACACCGTCCAGCAGCTCGGGCTGGGTGAAGCTGCCGTGACGCAGCAGCTTGTCCAGCGCCCCGATGGCCCGGTCGCGGTGATGCGAGCCGGCCGAGGTCCCAGGCCGTGCGCAGGGGCGAGGTGAGTGAGCCCGCCGAGCGCCGTGAGGTCGGACGGCCGGAACGTCCGCTCACCGCTGCGGCACAGCCCGTTGCGCAGCCGGTCGTGCCCGGCGGGGCGGAACACGACAGACCGGC
The DNA here is from genome assembly GCA_963837995.1 of uncultured Actinomycetota bacterium. Lineage (GTDB taxonomy): Bacteria > Actinomycetota > Actinomycetes > Propionibacteriales > Nocardioidaceae > Nocardioides_B. The sequence continues at coordinate 311,588 of CAWIPS010000008.1, read as the reverse complement.
GGAACGCTCAGGTGGTCGTTGGGCCGACGCAGCCCGGTGTGCAGCCAGCACGCCGTCCAGTCGGTGACAACCAGTCGGAGGTACGACGAGCGCCAGCTGCCCGGGTGCGCAGCCCGATGCCGTCCCGTCCCTGCGCGGCGACGTACACGCCCTTGAGCACTCGTCGGACCAAGCCGTGGTGACTCGATCACCGACCTGGTGGTGGTGATGCCCGGCCACGTGCCCTGCTGCAGGGTGAACGGCCGGTCGAGCGGGAGCGGGAAGCTGTCGTCGAGCAGCGGCAGGGCCGGACCAGGCGCGCAGGTCATCGCCCGAGGTGACAGGTATCGCCGCATCGTGCGCTCGGTCATCCACAGACGCCGCAGAAGTGCGCCGGGTCGAGCGGGTTCCAGAGCCGCCAGAGTCGCCGGGTCGAGCGGGTTCCGAGCCGCCAGAGTCGCCGGGTCGAGGGGTCTCCGGGCCGCCGCATACGCCGGGTCGGCTAGGTCAGGACGCGGGCAGCGACCGCGAACGCGGAGTTGGCCGCCGGCACCCCGCAGTAGATCGCCGTCTGCAGGAGCACCTCGACGATCTCCTCCCGGGTCAGCCCGTTGCGGAGCGCCGCGCGCAGGTGGAACTCCAGCTCGTCGAAGTGCCGCCCGGCGACCAGCGCCGTGATGGTGACCATCGAGCGGCTGCGCCGGTCCAGGCCCTCGCGGGTCCACACACCTCCCCAGGCGTAGCGCGTGATGAACTCCTGGAACTCCTCGGTCACCGGGGTCGCGTTCGCGGTGGCCCGGTCCACGTGCTCGTCGCCCAGCACCTCCCGGCGCACCCGCATGCCGGCCTCGTAGTCCTCCGGCGCGCTCACAGGTGCTTGTCCAGGTGCTCGGCGACCGCGCGCCGGAACTCCTCCGGCTGGGCGGCGCTCGCGATGTGGGAGGCGTCCTCGATCACCACCAGGTCGGCCCCGGGGATGGCGGCGGCCAGCTCCCCACAGGCCGACGGCGTGGCCACCGGGTCGTCGGCGCCGGCGACGACGCGGGTCGGTGTCGCGATCCGGCCGAGCTGGTCGCGGACGTCGAACCCGGCCAGCGCCTCGCAGCACGAGGCGTACCCCTCGGCATCCACGCCGGTGATCATGTCGATGAACCGGTCCACCTGGTCCGGGTGCTCGGAGCGGAACCCGTCGTTGAACCAGCGGCCCTTGGTCGCCTCGCCCAGCACGTCCATCCCCGAGGACCGCACCAGCGCTGCTCGCTCGACCCACCCCGACGGGTCCCCGAACACCGGGAGCGTGCAGCACAGCACGGCTGCGGTCAGCCGGGACGGCGACGTCAGGGCGAGCTGCTGGGCGACCGCACCGCCCAGGGACAGCCCGACGACGGCGAACCGGTCGATGCCCAGGGAGTCGGCGAGTGCCTCCACGTCCGAGGCGAGGTCCGGCATCGAGTAGGGGCCGGGCGGCACCGGCGACCGGCCGTGGCCCCGGGTGTCGAAGCGCACCACCCGGTAGCCCGACGACAGCTCCGCCGCCAGGTCGTCCCACATCTCCCAGGTCGTGCCCAGCGACGGTGCCAGGAGCACGGGCGGCGCGTCCGGGGGCCCGTCGGTGCGGTGGGCCAGGGCGACAGACATCTCAGCAGACCTCCTCGTGGTGGGCGAGCACCCGGTCGACCCAGATGTCGACGTGCTCGGTCTGGGCGGCCGCCCAGACCTGGTCCTTGCCCACGGCGGCGAGCAGCAACCCCAGGTTGCGCGACATCGCCGCGGCGTCGAACGTGACCTCGGCGGCCACGTCCGCGGTGCGCTCCACGGCCGCCCCTGCCAGCCGGAGCATCGCCCGCAGCGGCTGCCACTCCGCGTGCCAGGCGCCGGCCGGCCGCTCGGAGCCCTCCGCCCCCGACGAGGCGATCGTCGCGAGCAGTCCCGGCAGCTGGCGGGCCGCGGACACCACGAGGACCGACCGGGTCGGGTTCGCCTTGTGAGCCATCGCCGACGATCCGCCACCGGAGCCGTCGGAGGCCTCCCCGACCTCGGTCTGGGACATCAGCAGCAGGTCGGCGCAGATCCGGCCGCAGGCCTCCCCGACGGCGGTCAGCGCGGAGGCCACGCCCAGCACCGGCGTACGGCGCGTGTGCCAGCTGGTCACGGGGGCCGTCAGCCCGAGATCGGAGGCCACCGAGGCCACCACGTCCGGCCCGGCGGAGCCGTACGCCGCGAGCGTCCCGACCGGACCACCGAGCGAGACCGGCAGCGGCAGGCAGCCGCGGACCAGGGCCAGGGCGTCGTGCACGCCGGCGAGCCAGCCCGCCACCCGGAACCCGAGCGTGGTCGGCATCGCCTGCTGGGTGAGTGTCCGGGCGACGCACGGCAGCGACCGGTGCTCGCGGGCGAGGGCGGCGAGCCGGCCGGCGACCACGACGAGCTGCGTCTCGACCTCATGCAGCACCGCAGAGGACACCACCATCAGGGCGCTGTCGACCACGTCCTGGCTGGTGGTGCCCTGGTGCAGCCCGCTGGAGTCCTGGCCGTCGGGGACGGAGGCGCGCAGGGCCGCCACCAGCGGGACCGTCGGGTTGCCCGGGCCCACGGCGTCCCGCGCCAGTGCTCGTACGTCGATCCCGTCGGCGTCGAACCGACCGACCGGCGGCGCCAGGCCGTGCTCCGTCCGGGCCCGGCTCAGCGCCGCCTCGAAGGCGACCATCGCCTCGAGCACCTCGCGGTCGCCGGTCAGCGCCTCCGCGAAGGTCCCCACCCACACCGGTGCGAGCAGCCCTACGTCGGCGATCCCGGCGTCGGCCGCGGCACCGTCAGTGGGCGGCGACATCGAGGAAGACGGTCTCGTCGGCACCCTGGAGTCGCACGTCGAAACGGTATCCCCCGTCCTGCGAGACGGCCACGAGCGTCGCCGAGCGCGACGCCTCGACGGAGGAGAGAAGCGGGTCGGAGGCGTTCGCCGCTGCCTCGTCGTCGAAGTACACCCGGGTCACCACCCGCCGCAGCATCCCGCGGGCGAACACCGACATCGCGATGTGCGGGGCCTGCGCGGCGCCGTCCTCGGTCGGCACCCCGGCCGGCTTGACGGTGGTGAAGGCGTAGCGCCCGTCGGCGTCGGTGTCGCAGCGACCGAAGCCGCGGAACCCGTCGTCGTCCGGCGGGTCGAAGATGCCCGGCCGGTCCACGAAGCGGCCCGACTCGTCGGCCTGCCAGATCTCGACGAGCGCGTCGGGGATCGGGGTGCCCTCGGCGTCGTACACGTGACCGTGCAGGGTGAACGCCCCCGGCCGCGACGTCCCGGCGACCAGCGGCCCGCCGTCGTAGGGCAGCGCGTAGTGGAAGTACGGCCCCACCGTCTGCCAGGGCGTGATGCCCTCGGAGACGGGGACGTCGGTGACCTCGTAGATGAACTCCCGACCGGTGTCCTGCGTCACGACTCCTCCTCGAAGGGCGTCTGCGCGGCGCCGCCGAGCACGATGTCGAACCGGTAGCCCAGGGCCCACTCCGGCCGGGTGGCCGCGTGGTCGTAGGTCGAGATCATCCGCTTGCGGGCCGCCTCGTCGCGGACCCCGTTGAAGATCGGGTCCTGGAAGAACAGCGGGTCGCCGGGGAAGTACATCTGCGTGACCAGCCGCTGGGTGAACGCACGGCCGAACAGCGAGAAGTGGATGTGCGCGGGACGCCAGGCGTTGGTGTGGTTGCGCCACGGGTAGGGCCCGGGCTTGATGGTGGTGAACGTGTAGTGACCCTGGTCGTCGGTCAGGCACCGGCCGGCTCCGACGAAGTTCGGGTCCAGCGGGGCGGGGTGCTGGTCGACCTTGTGGATGTAGCGGCCGGCGGCGTTGGCCTGCCACACCTCCACGAGCGTGTTGCGCACCGGCTTGCCGTAGCTGTCGCGAACCGTGCCGTGCACGATGATTCGCTCGCCGACGGCCTCACCGGTGCCGTGGATGGTCAGGTCGGCGTCGGTGTCCCGGACGTCGCCGGAGCCGAACTTCGGGCCGGTGAGCTCGGAGAGCCCGGCGGGAGGCATCACCAGTGCCTTGCTCGGAGAGCGCAGGACCGTGGAGGTGTAGTCGGGGAAGAGGTACGGCGGGTCCAGGACCGTCGCCGCGCGGGCCGTGCTCTGTCGGGCCTTGTCGAGGTCGGTCATCGGCTCAACGCTCCATCGTCAGGGCCATGCCCTGCCCGACACCGATGCACAGCGCCGCGACGCCGACACCGGAACCGGCGCCGGCCAGCTGGTGGGCGACCTGCGCGGCCAGCCGGGCACCGGAGGCGCCGAGCGGGTGGCCGATCGCGATCGCTCCGCCGTGCGGGTTGACGATCTCCTCGTCGATGTCCGGCCAGGCCCCGAGACAGGCCAGGGTCTGGGCGGCGAAGGCCTCGTTGAGCTCCATGGTGGTCACCTCACTGTGCCTGCGGCCGGCCTTGTCCAGTGCGCGGTTGACGGCCTGCACCGGGCCGATGCCGAAGTACTGCGGGTCCACGGCGTCGACGCCGCTCCCGGTGATCCGGGCCAGCGGCTCGACGCCGAGCTCGGCGACCCCGTCCTCGTCGGCGAGCAGCAGGGCCGCCGCGCCGTCGGAGAGCTGGGAGGCGTTGCCCGCGGTGACCGTGCCGTCGTCGCGGAACGACGGCTTCAGCTTCGCCAGCGACTCCACCGTGACCCCGTCGCGGATGCCCTCGTCGCGCGTCATCTCCGCACCCGGCACCTGCACCACGCAGTCGGTGTACGCCCCGTTCGCCCACGCCTTGGCGGCCCGCTCCTGGGAGCGCACGGCGTAGGCGTCGGCCTGCTCGCGGGTCACGCCGTACAGCTCGCCGAGCCGCTCGGTGCTCTCTCCGAGGCTGATCGTCCAGTCCTGCGGCATGTTCGGGTTCACCATCCGCCAGCCGAGCGTCGTGGAGTGCATGGTCGCGTTGCCGGCGGGGAAGGCGCGGTCCGGCTTGAGCATGACGTACGGCGCCCTGGTCATCGACTCGACGCCGCCGGCCACCATGATCGAGGCGTCACCGACGGCGATCGCCCGCGTCGCACCGACGACGGCGTCCAGGCTCGAGGCGCACAGCCGGTTCACCGTCGAGCCGGGCACCGAGACGGGGAGCCCGGCGAGGAGCGAGGCCATCCGGGCGACGTTGCGGTTGTCCTCACCGGACTGGTTGGCGGCCCCGAAGTAGACCTCGGAGATCCGCGCCGGGTCCAGGGTGGGGGTCCGGGACAGCAGCGCCTTGATGACGGTCGCAGCGAGGTCGTCGGGCCGCACCTGGGCGAGCGCACCTCCGAGCCTCCCCACCGGCGTCCGGACTGCGTCGACGACGAACACTTCACGACCGTTCACACAAGCCTCCAGGAGCTTCTTGACTTTTCTACACCGTTCGCACTGCGCACATACGTTACTATGGCGCACAGTGCGTCGCCAAGCCCGGTGCTCGCCAGACGAGACGGACAGGAGACCGCAGATGCCGGACCAGCCGCGGGAGGACCACTACGTGCAGTCCCTCGAGCGGGGGCTGAGCGTGATCACCGCGTTCGGTCCGACGACTCCCGAGCTCTCGCTGTCCGATGTCGCCCGGTCCACCGGTCTGACCCGGGCCGCGGCGCGCCGCTTCCTGCTCACCCTGGTCGACCTCGGCTACGTCCGCCAGGAGGGGAAGCTGTTCCGGCTCACGCCGCGGGTCCTGGCTCTCGGCTATGCCTTCTTGTCCAGCATGTCGCTGCCGGGGATCGCCGGGCCGCACCTGGAGTGGCTCGCCGGTCAGGTCCACGAGTCCTCCTCGATGTCGGTGCTCGACGGCAGCGAGGTGGTCTACGTCGCGCGGGTCCCGACGTCGCGGATCATGACGGTCGCGATCAACGTCGGCACCCGGTTCCCGGCCTACGCGACCTCGATGGGCCACGTGCTGCTCGCGGGCCTCGAAGACGACGCGCTGGAGGAGCAGCTGGCCGGCCTCGACCCGGTCCCGTTCACCGACCACACCCTGGCCTCCGTCGAGGCCGTGCGCGCCCGCGTCCAGGAGGTCCGCAGCCAGGGCTTCGCGCTCGTCGACCAGGAGCTGGAGTACGGCCTGCGCTCGCTGGCCGCCCCGGTCCACAACCGGGCCGGGAAGGTCGTGGCCGCCGTGAACGTCTCCACCCAGGCCAGCAGGGTCAGCCCGGAGGAGACCCGGCGGCTGCTGCTCCCGCCGCTGCTCAAGGCCGTCGCCGACATCGAGAGCGACCTGTCTGCCAGCCACCAGTCCGGCCACTAGTCCGCCCTCCACCTGCGTGAAAGGCTCTGCCCATGCCCACCCCGGTCCACACCCGAGTCGTCATCGTCGGCGCCGGTCCCGCCGGCCTGCTGCTGTCCCACCTGCTCGACCGGGCCGGCGTGGAGTCGGTGCTCGTGGAGAGACAGTCACCGGAGTACGTCGCCGGCCGGATCCGCGCCGGCGTGCTCGAGTCGTCCTCGGTCGACCTGCTCACCGAGGTCGGCCTGGGGAAGCGGATCGCCGCCGAGGGTGACGAGCACCGGGGGATCCACCTGCAGTGGACCGAAGGAGCCGAGAGCCGGCGCCACCACCTCGACTTCGTCGACCACGTCGGCCGCTCCGTGTGGGTCTACGGCCAGACCGAGGTCACCAAGGACCTGATGGAGGCCCGCCGGGCGGCCGGGCAGCAGGCCTACTACGAGGCGTCCGACGTCACCGTCCACGACATCGAGAGCGACCGCCCCTCGGTCACGTTCACCGACAAGGACGGGGTCTCGCAGCGCATCGAGGCCGAGGTGGTCGCCGGCTGCGACGGCTTCCACGGTCCGTCCCGCACGGCGATCCCGTCGGCGGCCCGACACACCTGGGAGCGGGTCTATCCCTATGCCTGGCTGGGGGTGCTGGCCGACGTACCTCCCTCCACCGACGAGCTGGTCTACGCCTGGCACCCCGAGGGCTTCGCCCTGCACTCGATGCGCTCGGCGACCGTCTCGCGGCTCTACGTGCAGGTGCCCCCGGAGGAGGACATCGCCGAGTGGTCCGACGACCGGATCTGGGACGCGCTGGCCACCCGGCTCGGGCACGGGCGCAACGGCTGGTCGCTCGAGCAGGGGCCGATCACCGAGAAGTCCGTGCTCCCGATGCGCAGCTTCGTGTCCAGCCCGATGCGGCACGGTCGCCTGTTCCTCGCCGGCGACGCAGCGCACATCGTGCCGCCGACCGGGGCGAAGGGCCTGAACCTCGCCATCGCCGACGTCGCGCTGCTGGCCCGGGCGCTCGGCGCGTGGCTGGTGGACGGCTCGCGGACGCTGGTCGACTCCTACTCCGAGGACGCCCTGCGCCGGGTGTGGCGGTGCACGCACTTCTCCTGGTGGATGACCTCGATGCTGCACACGCTGCCTGCGGACCGGGGCGGCGACGACTTCGACCGCCAGCTCCAGCTCTCGCAGCTGCGGTGGGTCACCTCCTCGGTGCCCGCGGCCGCCGGTCTGGCCGAGAACTACGCCGGCCTGCCGATCGGGTTCTGAGCGCCCCCGGCGCCGACCCGGCGCATGTGGCGGCCCCAGTGGTGTCGACCCGGCGTATGTGGCGGCTACTGGCAAGCCAGCGACCGTTCAGCCGGCGACCGCCTTCGCCACAACCGTTCACGGTGACCTGTGGTGGCGACGTGATCGGCGCGGCGGGGGCCATAACCGGTCACGGTGACCGGTCATGGCGACCCGGCATGTGTGGCGATGACCAGCTGGCCGACACGGCGTATGTGGCGCGTCGCCGTTCGGTCCTCAGTAGCCGGGGAAGTGTGCGCGCCAGTCGTCGCTGGTGCGCCGCGGCAGCACGGCCCCGCGAACGCGAAGAGCTGCCTCCACCCGGCGTACCGTCTTGCCCGGGTCGCGGAAGATCCCGCGGGAGAACACCGGGATGTGCAGCCAGCCCTGCGCGTCGAACCAGTCCTTGCGGTCCGTGTCGTGGTCCCACTGGGCGAGGTCCGCGCGGTGCTGGCGCCCGTCGTACTCCACCACGACCCGCAGCTCGGGATAGCTGAGGTCGAAGCGATAGAGCACCGCCCCGAAGTCGTCGCGGACGATGTGGTTCACCGTCGGCTCCGGGAGCCCGGCGAGCACGATGAGCATCCTCAGCCGCGACTCCATGGGGGAGTCGACGTCGGCGCGGACGTGGACCGCCGCCTCCAGCGCTGCCTTCGAACCGGGACGTGCCGAACCGGTGCAGGCCCTCACCAGCTGCTCGGGCGTGACGAGCCGCATCCGCACCAGGGCGTCCCCCACCACCACGAGGTCCACCAGGGCCAGCAGGTCGGCGAGCTCGAGGAACATCTGGACGACCGAGGAGACCCTGATGCCGCGGACTTTGACCACCTCGGCGGGGGCTGGTGCGACATGGTTGCGGATGCCCACCCGGCGCCGCCGGTCCTTCCCGGCGAGGACGCTGACGTGTTCGAGGGGCGAGGCCGGGACGGGTACGGCGTACACCTGGGCCGCGCTCGTGTGGCTGGCGAACGCACCGGGAGGATGGGTGGCGAGCGCGGCCTGCACCCGGAGCAGCGGGTGGAAGGGGACGGAGGCGTGCACGTAGACGCCCGTGAAGAGCCGGCGGAAGCGCCTGCCCTTGAGGATCGAGGGACTTACCCCGGCCTCCAGCGCGTCGGCGCGGGTGAAGGGCACTCTCATCTCCAGGGTGATGGCCGGGTCGGTGATCGGGTCCGCGTGCATGGGCACAGACGGTGCCACGAACGCGGTCCGCGTGCGCCTCGTCATCCACAGGCAAGCCCCTGGACAGCCGGGCGCCAGGACCGGGCGCCACGCCACGTCGCCGAGGGCCGCTCACATCGGTCACTGTGACCGGTCCGTGCGCCCGGGCGGGCTGGGCCCGACCGTCAGGAGACCGCCGGGCTCAGTGGAGGTTGCGGGCCAGGAGGTCGAGCAGCGCCTTCCAGTGCCGCTCCGTGGCGTTCTCGTCGAAGACCGGGGTGTCGCTCATCGTGAACCCGTGCGCTGCCCCGTCGTACTGCTCGCAGACGTGCCGGACCTGCGCCCTGGTGAGGGCCTCGTCGAGTCGGGCCTGCTGCTCGGGCGGCATCCCCGGGTCGCGGTCGGCGCTGGCGACGTAGACCTCCGCCCGGATCCGGCCCGCGAGCAGGTGCGGGCTGTCGGGTGCGTCGGTGGCGAGCCGGGCCGGGTGGAACGCGGCGGCGGCGACGACCTGCTCGGGCCGGCGCGCCGCTGTGCGCAGCGCCAGCGCTCCACCCATGCAGTAGCCGGTCACTCCCACGGTCCGGTCCGGCACCGGCGCGCCGGCGTCAGGACCGGTCAGGAAGTCGAGGTAGGCCTCGGCGTCGCTCATCGCCCGCTCCGGTCCGAGCTGCGCCATCCACGGCTTGAGCACGTCGAAGAGCCGGCCTCGGGCGTCGGGGTCGGCCAGGTCGCTGAGGTCGAGGAGCGGGGCGCGGCCCTGTCGGTAGAACAGGTTGGGCACCAGGACGACGTACCCCTGCTCGGCGATCCGGGCGGCCATCTCCTCCAGCCGTGGCCGCAGACCGAACGCGTCCATGTACACCAGCACGCCGGGGTGGGTGCCGGGCCGCTGGGGTGCGGCGAGGAACGCGTCGGCGACTCCGTCGCGGGTGGGGATGTCGACGGTCGTGGTGCGCAGCGCCATGCCGGGAGTGTGTCACGCACGCCGGGGCTGTTGTCGGGGCTGTTGTCGGGCGGCTGTTCATGTGCCGTTCAGGTGGCCGGGCTACCGTTCAAGGAGTGCTGACCTCGCTGTTGCAGCAGCTGCTGCACGTGCCCTCCCCCGTGGTGCTGCTGGTCGTGGGCGCCCTGGTCTTCGGGGAGGCCGCCGTCTTCCTCGGATTCGTGCTGCCCGGTGAGACGGCCGTCCTGCTCGGCGGGTTCCTCGCATCGACCGGGCGGCTCTCCGTCGTCCTGCTCGCGGTCGTGGTGGTGGTTGCCGCGATCGTCGGCGACTCGGTCGGATACGAGGTCGGCAAGCGGTTCGGCCCTCGGCTGCTGCAGACCCGGCTGCTGCGCAGGCACGCGCACCGCATCGACAGCGCCCGCGCGTTCCTCGACGGCCGCGGTGCCTCGGCCGTCTTCGTCGGTCGGTTCACCGCCTTCCTGCGTGCCGTGACGCCCGGGCTGGCGGGTCTGAGCGGGATGCGCTACCGCCGGTTCCTGGTCTTCAACGCCGCGGGTGGTCTCGCGTGGGGCGTGGGCTGCACGGTCGCGGGATACCTGGCCGGCAGCTCCTACCAGTCGGTGGCCCGGCACCTCGGCCAGGGCGGGGCCGCGGCCGCCGCGCTGCTCGTGGTCGTCGTGCTGGTGGTCTGGCGGGTCCGTCGCCGCCGTCACCGGCCCGACGCCCGACCGGAGCCCGACCAGCTGGAGACGGCCGGCCACGAGCCCGGGCATGCCGCCTGACGTCGTCGTCGTCGGCGCCGGTCTGGCCGGCCTGGTGGCCGCCGCGGAGCTGGCCGATGCGGGCCGGCGGGTGGTGGTGCTCGACCAGGAGCCCGAGCAGAGCCTCGGCGGCCAGGCGTTCTGGTCCTTCGGTGGGCTGTTCCTCGTCGACTCCCCCGAGCAGCGCCGGATGGGCATCCGGGACTCCCGCGACCTGGCGCTCCAGGACTGGTTCGGCAGTGCCCAGTTCGACCGGCCGGAGGACTACTGGCCCCGCCGCTGGGCCGAGGCGTACGTCGACTTCGCGGCGGGTGAGAAGCGGGCCTGGCTGCACGACATGGGGCACCGGCTGTTCCCGGTCGTCGGCTGGGCGGAGCGTGGCGACGGTCGCGCCGAGGGCCACGGCAACTCCGTCCCGCGGTTCCACATCACCTGGGGCACCGGCCCGGGCATCGTGGCCCCGTTCGAGCGTCGGGTGCAGAAGGCGGTGGCCGACGGTCTGGTGGAGCTGAGGTTCCGGCACTGCGCCGACGAGCTGGTCACGACCGGTGGCGTGGTGACGGGGGTCCGCGGACGGGTGCTCGAGCCCAGCACCGCGGCGCGCGGCACCGCCAGCTCGCGCACGCAGGTCGGGGACTTCGAGATCAGCGCCCAGGCGGTCATCGTCACCTCCGGCGGGCTCGGCGGTGACCACGACCTGGTCCGGGCGGCCTGGCCGGAGCGGCTGGGCGCGCCGCCGGCGACGATGGTCTCCGGCGTCCCGGCGCACGTCGACGGCCGGATGCAGCAGATCACCGCCGGCGCCGGCGGCCGGATCATCAACCCGGACCGGATGTGGCACTACGTCGAGGGCCTGACCAACTGGGACCCGATCTGGGCCAACCACGGCATCCGGGTCCTCCCCGGGCCCTCCTCGCTGTGGCTCGACGCCACGGGACGGCGGCTGCCGGCGCCGTACTATCCCGGCTTCGACACCCTGGGCACGCTCCGGCACCTGCGGCACACGGGCCACGACTACTCCTGGTTCGTGCTGACCCAGCGGATCATCGAGAAGGAGTTCGCGCTCTCGGGGTCGGAGCAGAACCCGGACCTGACCGGCAAGGACTACCGGCTGCTGCTCAAGCGGGCCCTGCCCGGTGCCCCCGCGCCGGTCGAGGCGTTCAAGCAGCACGGTGCCGACTTCGTGGTCGCCGACACGCTGCCCGAGCTGGTCGCCGGGATGAACCGGCTGACCGGGGAGGACCTCATCGAGCTCGAGCCGCTGCGGCACCTGGTGGAGAGCCGGGACCGGGAGATGGACAACCCGTTCACCAAGGACCTGCAGATCGCGGCGCTGCGCAGCGCCCGCGCCTACCGGGGCGACCGGCTGATCCGGGTGGCCTCGCCGCACCGGATGCTCGACCCCGAGGCCGGGCCGCTGATCGCCGTACGCCTGCACGTGCTGACCCGCAAGACGCTCGGGGGCCTGGAGACCGACCTGTCCGGACGGGTGCTCACCGCGGCCGGCGAGCCGCTCCCCGGCGTCTACGCGGCCGGGGAGGTCAGCGGCTTCGGCGGGGGCGGGATGCACGGCTACAACTCGCTCGAGGGCACGTTCCTGGGGGGCTGCCTGTTCTCCGGGCGTACGGCGGGCCGGGCCGCCGCCCGGGCGGTCTGCTAGCGGCAGGTGCTCAGCCGGCCGGGTGCAGCAGGTCCGCGTAGTCGCGGTGTCGCGCCATCCACCAGGTGACGAAGGGACAGGTGACGAGGACCCTCGTCGTGCCCTCGGCCCGGACCTCGTCGAGAGCCCGGCGCACCAGGGCACCCGCCACCCCCAGGTCGTCGATGTCCGGGTCCACCTCGGTGCGGGTCAGCACGACGAGCCGCTCGGTGCGCTCGTACTCCAGCCGGCCCACCGGGCGTCCGCCCACCAGCGCCCGGTAGCAGGCCCGCTCCGGCTCGTGGACGACCCGCGCCGCCGGGGGTGAGGTGCCCGGGTCCGCCGGGTCGAGCAGGGTGGTCGTCATCACGCCGACCAGCCAGTCGCCGTACTCGCGGGCCGACCAGCCGCGGACCGTCACCAGCAGGTGCCAGAGCAGCGAGTTGACCACCGCCCAGCAGACGTCGGCGGCCCTCTCGAGGGTGACGCCCGCGCGCAGGCCTCCCACCCCGGCGAGGTGGGCAGCGAACGCCGTCGCTCCGGCCAGGCTCTCGCGGCGGATCGTCTCGCTCAGCTCTCGCACCTCCTCGTCGACGTCGGCCGCCGCCATCACCACCGCGCCGATGGGCGATGCGCGCGCGCCCACCTCGATCTGCATGTCGACCCACATCCGCACCAGCCGCCTCGGGTCGCGCTCCGCGAGCATCGCGCGGACGGCGGGCCGCTCCGCCATCGGGACCGGCTCGTCATCCCCGACGAGGGTCCAGTCCCAGACGAGCTTGAGCAGGGGGCCCTTGCCTCCGACCGAGGAGAACACCGTCTTGCGCCCGACGCCGGCGCGCTCGGCGACGGCGTCGATGGTGGTGGCGGCGTAGCCCCGCTCGAGGAACAGCTCGCCGGCCGCGGTCACGATCGCCCGCCTGGTGGCCCGGGTCTGCCGGGTGCGGGAGGGGTACGTCGACCGGGCCCGGGCAGGCGGCTCGGCTCCGTCCTTCACGAAAACTCCTTGACCACCGGAGAACAGTGACGACACCATGGGTGCCACCAAGACACTATCAGTGCCAGCCGGGCGGTCGAGGGAGGGCCACATGAGGATCGCTGTCATCGGGGCCGGGCCGGCGGGGCTCCTGGTCGGGGCGGCCCTGGCCCGGCGCGGGCACCGGGTCGTCGCCGTCGACCGGGACCCGGGTCCGCCGCGGGCCGGCTGGTGGGACCGGCACGGGGTGATGCAGTTCCACCACGCACACGGTTTCCGGCCACAGGTGGGACAGGTGCTCGCCGAGGAGTGGCCGGAGGCCCATGCGGCCTGGCTGGCACTCGGCGCGGAGCCGGTCGTCTTCGACGTGCCGGGGCTGGGACCGGTGCCGGCCGGGCACCGGTCGCGCCGTGACACCTTCGAGCGGGCACTGCGCGCGTGCGTCCCCGGCGTGCCGGGGCTGCGGATGCGCCGTGGGCACGTCGACGGCCTGGTCCTTGACGGGGGTCGGGTCCGGGGTCTCGTCGTGGACGGGACACCGCTGGAGGCGGACCTGGTGGTCGACGCGTCGGGACGGTCCGCGAGAGCCGCCGACGCCGTGCGGGCGCCGGCCACCGTCGGGGGTCCCTGCGGGACGGCCTACGTGGACCGGCAGTACCGCCTGCGCGACGGCGCCGAGCCGGGTCCGATGACCAACCCGGTCGCCTGGCAGGCCGACTTCGACGGCTACCAGAGCATCGTGTTCCTGCACGAGCTCGGCTACTTCTCCGTGCTGCTCGTCCGGCCGACGGCGGACGCGCAGCTGAAGGACCTGCGACACCAGGCCGCCTTCGAGGCCGCCTGCCGGGCGGTTCCGGGTCTCGCGGACTGGACCGATCCGGAGCGGGCCGTGCCGGTCACCGACGTGTTCCCGGGAGGCGCGCTGCGCAACGTCTACCGGGGCCAGGGCGGGGTGGACGGTTCCCCGGTCGTCCCCGGGATGGTCAGCGTCGGCGACTCGGTTGCGACCACCACCCCGACCTTCGGCCGGGGACTGGCCACCACCTACCTGCAGGTCCGCGAGCTGCTCAGGCTCCTGGACGCCGGGGCGGACCCGGTCCTGGTGGGCGAGCCGTTCGAGGCGTGGTGCAAGCAGAGCATGCTGCCCTGGGTGCTCGACCACATCTGCATGGACCGGGACCAGGTGCGCCGTTGGCAGGGCGGCGACGTCGACCTCACCCGTCGGCTGCCGTCGGACCTGATCATGGCGGCCGCCGCACAGGACCCCCGGATCGACCCGATGCTGTCGGGATACTTCGGCATGTTCGCGCTGCCCGCCAGCCTGGACCCCGCCGAGCCGCTCGCCCGGGCGGTCTACGAGTCGGGGTGGCGGCCGCCGTACAGCCCCGGGCCGGGCCGCGACGAGCTCGTCGGGATCGTTGCCGCCGCCCTGGGCAGGATGCCGGCGACCGCCTAGCCTGCCTCGGGTCCTTGGGGTCGCACGTGCTGCCCGCGCCGGTGGCCGTCCGGTACGTGCCGACCCGGCGCATCTGGCGGCCGGAAGGTGCCGACCCGGCGCATCTGGCGGCCGGAAGCCGCCGACCCGGCCTGCAGACGGGCCGACTCGGCAGGGTTGGGGCCTGCAGACGGGCCGGGTCGGCGGGTTGGCGGGCTAGCGTCCGGCGCCGTGGCCGGGCGGGACCACCTCGTGCTCCGGGGGCGGGCCGGGAGGGGTCCCGTCCCCGAACGGCCGGCCGCCGAGCTGCTCACGGCCGTGCGGGGTCAGCCAGTTCGAGAGGTCCGGGCCCTTGGGCACGATCCTGGTCGGGTTGATGTCGGAGTGCACGACGTAGTAGTGCCTCTTGATCTGCGCGAAGTCGATGGTGTCCCCGAAGCCGGGGGTCGAGAACAGGTCGCGTGCATAGCCCCACAGGGCCGGCATCTCGATGAGCTTGTTGCGGTTGCACTTGAAGTGCCCGTGGTAGACCGCGTCGAAGCGGGCGAGCGTCGTGAACAGGCGTACGTCGGCCTCGGTGATGTGGTCACCGACGAGGTAGCGCCGGTGGGTCAGCCGCTCCTCGAGCCGGTCGAGCGCGGCGAACAGCCGGTCGTAGGCACGCTCGTAGGACTCCTGGCGGCCGGCGAAGCCGCACCGGTAGACGCCGTTGTTCACGTCGGTGTAGACCCACGAGTTGACCTCGTCGATCTCGTCGCGCCAGGCCTCGGGATAGAGGTCCGGGGCCCCGTCGCGGTGGTAGTCCGTCCACTCCTGGGACAGGTCGAGGGTGATCTGCGGGAAGTCGTTGGTGACCACCTGGCCGGTCGCGATCTCCACCATCGCCGGCACCGTGATGCCCTTGGAGTAGTCGGGGTCGCGGGCCAGGAACGCCTCCTGCAGCCGCTCGATGCCCAGCACCGGGTCGCGGCCGCCGGGGTCGAGGTCGAAGGTCCAGCTGCGGGAGTCGTGGGTCGGTCCGCACAGCCCCATGCCGATCGCGTCCTCGAGGCCCAGCAGCCGGCGCACGATGATCGAGCGGTTCGCCCAGGGGCAGGCGCGCGCGACCACCAGCCGGTAGCGGCCCGGCTCGACGGGCCAGCCATCGCGGCCGTCCGCGGTGATCCGGTCCTCGAGGTAGTCGGTGTCGCGCGTGAAGTCGTCCTCGACGTACTTCTGATCACTCATGCGCTCTCTTCCACAGGTTGCCCACAGTAAGCGAGTCCGATTGGTACCACTTGGTGCTGCTTCGAAACCTTGTCTCAGCCGCGCAGCAGCTCCTCGAACGGCGTCGGGTCGGCGAAGGGGTCCACCGGCCCGCGCGAGCCCGACCGTAGCCGGTCCTCGCTGAGCACGGCGTCGGCCAGCTCACGGCCGGCTCGCTCGACCCGGACGGCCAGGGAGCTCGTCGGACCGGCGCTGGCGAAGTCCTCAGCGGCCGCGAAGACGCCCGTCGGGACCACCCGTGCGCGCAGGTAGGCGAACAGCGGTCGCAGGGCGAACTCCAGCGCGAGCGAGTGCCGGGCGGTGCCGGCCGTGGCGGCGACCAGCACCGGCATGCCCTCGAGCGTGCCGTCCTCGAGGACGTCGAAGAACGTCTTGAACAGCCCGCTGTACGACGCGTTGAAGATCGGCGTCACCGCGATCAGCGCGTCGGCGCGTCGTACGGTCCCGACCGCCTCGGCGAGGGCACCGCTGGGGAACCCGGTGAGCAGGTTGTCGCTCAACGCGTGCGCGAGGTCGCGCAGCTCGATGACCTCGACGTGCGCCTGCTCGTCGTGCAGCCGCAGGGCCCGGTCGGTCGCCGCGGCGAGCTGGTCGGCCAGCAGCCGGGTCGAGGACGGCTGGCTGAGCCCCGCGCTGAGGACCGCGACGGTCCGGGTCATGCCACCACCTCCTGCCGGGCGGCCTCGAGCAGGGACGCGTGCGTGGGCGCCTCGGGGACGTGCGCCGGCTTGAGGGCGGCGAACTCGCGGCGGAGCACCGGCACGACCTGCTCACCGAGGATGTCGAGCTGCTCGAGCACCGTCTTGAGCGGCAGGCCCGCGTGGTCCATCAGGAACAGCTGGCGCTGGTAGTCCCCGACGTAGTCCCGGAACCCGAGCGTCCGCTCGATCACCTGCTGAGGGCTGCCGACGGTCAGCGGCGTCTGGGTGGTGAAGTCCTCCAGCGAGGGACCGTGGCCGTAGACCGGTGCGTTGTCGAAGTACGGCCGGAACTCCCTCACCGCGTCCTGGCTGTTCGGCCGCATGAACACCTGCCCACCGAGGCCGACGATGGCCTGGTCGGCCGAGCCGTGGCCGTAGTGCTCGAAGCGGCGGCGATAGAGACCGACCATCTGGCGGGTGTGCGAGGCCGGCCAGAAGATGTGGTTGGAGAAGAAGCCGTCGCCGTAGTAGGCCGCCTGCTCGGCGATCTCGGGGGACCGGATCGAGCCGTGCCACACGAACGGCGGGACGTCGTCGAGCGGACGGGGAGTGGCCGTGAAGCCCTGGAGGGGCGTGCGGTACTTCCCCTCCCAGCTGACGACCTCCTCGCGCCAGAGCCGGTGCAGCAGGTGGTAGTTCTCGATGGCCAGCGGGATGCCGTCGCGGATGTCCTTGCCGAACCACGGGTAGACCGGGCCGGTGTTGCCGCGGCCCATCATCAGGTCCAGACGGCCGTCGGAGAGGTGCTGCAGGGTCGCGTAGTCCTCCGCGATCCGCACCGGGTCCGTGGTGGTGATCAGCGTGGTCGATGTCGACAGGAGCAGCGTCGAGGTCTGGGCCGCGATGTAGCCCAGGGTGGTGGTCGGCGCGCTCGGCACGAACGGCGGGTTGTGGTGCTCACCGGTGGCGAAGACGTCGAGCCCGACCTCCTCGGCCTTCCTGGCGATCGTGACCGTGTTCTTGATGCGCTCGTGCTCGGTGGGGGTGCGACCGGTCGTGGGGTCCTCGGTGAGGTCCCCGACGGTGAAGATGCCGAACTGCATGACTGGCTCCCGCCCTAGTAGTTCAAGATTCAACTACTCAACCGGGCGATGGCGGCGTCTATTCCTCGGGTCAGCCCTGCGGGCTCACGCGGGGGTGACGGAGCTGCTGGCCGACGTTCGAGCTGTCCCTCGCATCGCACGCGCCGCAGCCGTCGCCGCCGACATGCCCAGCCCGAAGAGCACGAAGGCGTTGACCGCGTGCAGGGCACCGATGAGCGGCGCGCCGAACCCGAACATGCCGAAGACCCACTGCAGGACCACGTCGGCCGCGATGAGGCCGGCCCACATCAGGCCCCTCTCGACCTTCGCGAAGAACGACACGACCAGGAGCAGCAACGCGACCAGCGCCAGCGCCATCGCCCCCATGAAGTGCAGCCCGAGGGCCTCACCGCCGCCGACCCTGCTCGAGTCGCCCTCGATCGCGGCCTTCGTCAGCGTGTTGCCGTTGTCGACCCAGTGCACGAGCCCGAACAGCCCGACGGCGATGAAGGCGGCCTGCAGCACGACGAGCACCGGGACCAGGTAGGCGAGGATGCGGTAGGCAGCTTTCATCAGTGTCTCCCCAGAGTCGCCGGACCCGATCTGAGTCATCTGTACATGACCGGGGCGCCTCGACGCCAGCGACGCTCCGGGCCGGCCCGGCCGGTCCGGACGGCTTGCGTCCATCCCGAGACTACGGGGAGGGGACGGGCGCGACGAGCAGGGCCTGCGCCGAGCGGGCGACGAGGCCCTGCTCGTCGTACACCCGCGACGTGGCCAGCCCGACGCTGCCGCTGCCCAGCACCGTCTCGGCGTCCAGGCAGACCCACTCGCCGACCGGTGGCCGTAGCAGGTGCACCGTCAGCTCGGTGTTCAGGAACCGCCAGTGGGCGGCGTCGAGGGCGGCGGAGACCCCCGAGGCCGAGTCGACGCAGGTCAGCAGCCGCTGCACGGGGCTGATCGGCTCACCCTCGACCAGGGGCACCGTCGGCCGCATCCACACGACGCCTGGCCCCGGCTCGGTGACGGCGCCGGTGACCCAGCGCCACTCCATCGCGTCCAGATAGCCACCTGACCAGCTCGGCGGCGGGTCCTTGTGCACCCCGTCGCCCGGCGTGTGCGGCAGTGGCCGGCCCTCCGGCGCCGGGCCGTCGTCGCGGCGTGGGAACAGCCACGCGTTGGCCCGGGCGCAGGGCCGGCCGCGCTGCTCGTCGTACAGGGTCGCCTCGCACATCTCCACCGACCGCCCCGGGCGTACGACGGACGCCTCGACCACCAGCGGCCCCACCGGGACGGGTCCGAGGAGCTCCATCGTGAACCGGCCCACGACCCGCTCCGGGCCGCTCCGGGCGAGCCCCTCGACGGCCCGGGCCAGCAGCGCCGCGGGCGGCCCACCGTGCTGGCTGTCGGGTCCCCAGGGCCCGGCGCTGGACGGGGCGGACAGGAAGCGACCGGGGCCGTCCGCACGGTAGAAGGGCTGCATGCCGACATCCTCTCGAACCGGGATGCACCGGTCGTCTCCCAGCCGGGCGGCAGGGCGCGGCGCACGATTCGGTGATCGAGCGAGGCCCTGTGTATCCTTCCTTGCTGCTTGCCCCTTTAGCTCAGTCGGTAGAGCGTCTCCATGGTAAGGAGAAGGTCTACGGTTCGATTCCGTAAAGGGGCTCTGGGTCAGGGTCCTCGCCGCCTCCCCCCATCGGGGTGCAGGTGGGGACCCCGCCCCGGTGGCGGGGTAGCTCAGGTGGTTAGAGCACACGGCTCATAATCGTGGTGTCGCGGGTTCGAGTCCCGCCCCCGCTACTGCAGACCGGCACCTGAACCGGCAGGAGTCGCCCTTCGCTTGGGTGGTAGGGCAGACTTGGCAGGCGTTCGACCCGACCCCAGACCCGAAGCACCCGAAAGTCCGAAAGTAGAGGCACTCCCGTGGCCAGCAAGAGCTCAGATGTTCGCCCCAAGATCACCTTGGCCTGCGTGGACTGCAAGAACCGCAACTACATCACCAAGAAGAACCGGCGCAACGACCCGGACCGCATGGAGATGAAGAAGTTCTGCCCGTTCTGCCGCACCCACACGGCCCACCGCGAGACGCGCTGACGCGGTCCGCCGCCTGGGCCCGTCGCGCCTGACGCCTGCCGGCACCGTCGGACAGGAGACTCTCCGCGATCAGTGCCTCCGGGCGCCCTTCCGCGGCAGAGTCTCCTGTCGTACGGCGCCGGGGGACTCTCCCGGTCTGCCGTCCCCCGAGTCCTGTCAGTAATCTGCTCACCATGCCAGTCGACCCCCAGGTCACGGGACGAACGTTCGCCCCGACCGCCCCCTACACCGTGTCCCGCGAGCGGCTGGTCGAGTTCGCGGCGGCCACCGGGTCGACCTACGAGGGCGGCCCGGCACCGGCGACCTTCCCGATCGTGGTCGCGTTCGCGGCGATGAGGGCGCTGATGCAGGACCCGTCGGTCGGCATCGAGCTGCACCGGGTGGTGCACGGCGAGCAGCGCTTCACCTACACCAGGCCCGTGGAGGCCGGCGACGAGCTCACCGCCACCCTCACCGTGGACAGCCTGCGGCACATCGGCGGGGCGGACATCGTCGGGACCCGCAGCGAGATCGCCGACGCCGCCGGCCTGCCGGTGTGCACGGCCTTCGCCGTCCTGGTGCATCGCGGGGAGGACGCCTCGTGAGCCGCTTCAGCACCGGGCAGGAGCTGCCTGAGCAGACCTACACCGTGACCCGGGCACACCTGGTCCGCTATGCGGGCGCCAGCGGTGACCTCAACCCGATCCACTGGTCGGACCGGGTGGCGGCGACCGTCGGGCTGCCCGGCGTCATCGCCCACGGCATGTTCACCCTGGCGCTCGCCGCCCGGGCGCTGGACACCTGGGCGGGCGAGCCGGGACGCGTGCGCGAGCTCGGTGCGAAGTTCACCAAGCCGGTGGTGGTGCCCGACGACGAGGCCGGGGTGGAGGTGCTGGTCCGGGGGACCGTGAAGAACGTCACCGACGAGGGTGCGCAGATCGCGCTCGAGGTCACCTGCGGCGGCGAGAGGGTGCTCGGCATGCCGCGGGCGGTCCTGCGTGCCTGAGAGGACGCCTGGGCAGACGCTGGCGGACCTGACCACGCTGCGGCTGGGCGGTCCGGCCGGCGAGCTGGTGCACGCCGCCGACGAGCCGACGCTGCTGGACGCCGTACGGCGGGCGGACCGGGACGGCACCCCGCTGCTGCTGCTGGCCGGGGGGAGCAACGTCGTGGTCGCCGACGCCGGCTTCGACGGAACCGTGGTGCGCATCGAGACGACCGGGGTCGAGGTCGCGGGTGACATGTGCGGCGGCGCGATGGTCACCGTGGCGGCCGGCGAGCCTTGGGACCCGTTCGTCGCCCGGGCGGTCGCGACCGGCTGGGTCGGTCTCGAGGCGCTGTCCGGCATCCCGGGCAGCGTCGGCGCCTCGCCGATCCAGAACGTCGGCGCCTACGGGCAGGAGGTCGCCGACACCGTCGCCACGGTCCGGTGCTGGGACCGCCTGGACGGGCTGCAGCGCACCTTCGCGGCCGCTGACTGCGGCTTCGGCTACCGCACCAGCCGGTTCAAGCAGCAGCCGGGGCGCTACGTCGTGCTGGCCGTCACCTTCCAGCTGAGGTTCGGGGATCTCTCGGCACCTGTGCGGTACGACGAGCTGGCGCGTGCCCTCGGCACCGAGGTCGGGCAGCGCGTCCCCATGACCGCGGTGCGGGACGCCGTCCTGGCCCTGCGCCGCCGCAAGGGGATGGTCCTCGACGACGGTGACCCGGACACCTGGAGCGCCGGGTCGTTCTTCACCAACCCGGTGCTCGACCCCGGGTCGGCCCAGCGGCTGCCGGCCGACGCGCCGCGCTGGACGCAGCCGGACGGCTCGGTCAAGACCAGCGCTGCCTGGCTCATCGAGCGCGCCGGGTTCACGAAGGGCTACGGCAGCGACCGGGCTGCCCTGTCGACCAAGCACACGCTGGCGCTCACGAACCGCGGACACGCCCGCACCGACGATCTGCTGGCGCTGGCCGCGGAGCTGCAGCGCGGCGTGCACGAGACCTACGGCGTCTGGCTGGTCAACGAGCCCGTGCTGGTCGGGTGCGAGCTGCCGGAGCCGGTGTCCTGACTCAGGCGTTCGAGGTCGCGACGCTGCCGACGACGACCAGCACCACCACAAGCGCCACGATCACCAGGGCGATGCCGAGCAGCACCGTGCCGATCACTCCGAGGACGTAGCCGGCCTGCGCCTGGCCCCGGCCCCCGAGCTGGCCGTTCGAGGCGTCGATCTCCTGCATCGTCCGCCTGCCCATCTGCCAGGCGAACGGTGCGACGATGCCGCAGATCACGATGCCCAGGATGCCCAGCACCAACGAGGTGGTCGCCCGGGGATGGTCGGGGGGATAGACCCCGGGCGGCGGGTAGCCCGCCGGCTGTCCGTACGGCGCCTGTCCGTACCCCTGTTGCCCGTACGCCTGCTGCCCCGACGGGGGTGGCCCGTACGCGGACTGCCCGTAGGGCGGCTGGTCGCCGTACGGATCCTGGGGGTAGGGGTCCTGGGGCTGGCCGTCTGGTTCCTTTGACCGGTCGTCGTCCCCGGGCGTCGTCGTCATGGCGCCACCCTAGGCGGTGCGGGCTCGTGGCCGGGTCGGGGCGGCTCCGGGCCGTCGTCAGCGAGCCAGCCGTCGATGTCGGCCAGCATCCGGGCCTGGTCCTCCTGCGGCGCCCTCGAGGCCCGCACGGACATCCGGGCGAGCTCGGCCAGCCGGTCGTCGGAGAGCTCGTGGGCCGCTCGCATGGTGGCGTACTGCGAGGCCAGCCTGGACCCGAACAGCAGCGGGTCGTCGGCGCCGAGAGCCACCGTGGCGCCGGCGTCGAGGAGCTGGGGCAGGGGCACGGACGTCAGGTCGCTGTAGACCCCGAGAGCCACGTTCGAGACCGGGCACACCTCGAGGGCCACCCCCGCCGCGACGACCCGGTCGAGCAGCTCGGGGTCCTCGCTCACCCTGACGCCGTGCCCGAGCCGGTCGGCGTGCAGCACCTCGAGGCACGCACGGACGCTGTCGGCGCCCAGCAGCTCGCCGCCGTGCGGAGTGAGCACCAGCCCGGCTCGCTCGGCGATCGCGAAGGCCGCCGCGAAGTCCGACGTCCGGCCCCGCCGTTCGTCGTTGGACAGCCCGAAGCCGACCACCCCCCGCCCGGCGTACTGCGCGGCGAGGCGGGCCAGCGTCCGGGCGTCGAGCGGATGCCGGGTCCGGTTCGCGGCCACCACGACCGCGATCCCCAGCCCGGTCCTGGCGGACGCGTCGCGGACGGCGTCCAGGACGAGGTCGGTGAACGCGGTGATCCCTCCGAAGCGGGTGGCGTAGCCACTGGGGTCCACCTGGATCTCCAGCCATCTGCCTCCGTCGGCCACGTCGTCCTCGGCCGCCTCCAGCACCAGCCGGCGTACGTCGGACTCCGTCCGCAGCACCGAGCGGGCGACGTCGTAGAGCCGCTGGAAGCGGAACCAGCCCTTCTCGTCGGCTGCGGACAGCCGCGGTGGCCAGTCCTCGACCAGCGCGTCGGGCAGCACGATGCCGTCACGGCCGGCCAGCTCCACCAGCGTGGTGTGCCGCATGGAGCCGGTGAAGTGCAGGTGCAGGTGCGCCTTGGGCAGCGCGCGCACGGACCGGTCGCCGCGCACACCGCTCGCCTCGGGTCGTGCCGACGACCCACGGGGGGCCGGGGTCAGGACAGCAGCTTCTGGATCCGGCCCACACCTTCGACCAGGTCGTCGTCACCGAGCGCGTAGGAGAGCCGGAGGTAGCCCGGCGCCCCGAACGCCTCTCCCGGCACCACGGCGACCTCCGCCTCGTCGAGGATCAGCTCGGCCAGCTCGGCCGACGTGCCCGGCGTGCGGCCGGCGACCTCCCGACCGAGCAGTGCCTTGACGGAGGGGTAGGCGTAGAAGGCCCCCGTCGGCTCCGGGCACTCCACGCCGGGGATCTCGTTGAGCATCCGCACGATCGTCTGCCGGCGCCGGTCGAACGCCCGCCGCATCTCCGCGACCGCGGACAGGTCGCCGCTCAGGGCCGCGATGGCGGCCCGCTGGGCGACGTTGTTGACGTTCGAGGTCAGGTGCGACTGCAGGTTCGTCGCCGCCTTCACCACGTCCCGGGGCCCGAGCAGCCAGCCGACCCGCCACCCGGTCATCGCGTAGGTCTTCGCGACGCCGTTCACCACGATGCAGCGGTCGGCCACCTCGGGCACCGCGACCGGCAGGGACGTGGTCGTCACCCCGGCGTAGGTCAGGTGCTCGTAGATCTCGTCGGTGACCACCCACAGCTCGCGGTCGACCAGGAACCGGCCGATGGCCTCGACCTCCTCGACGGTGCTGACCGCGCCGGTGGGGTTCGAGGGGGAGCAGAACAGCAGCGCCTTGGTCCGGTCGGTGGTGGCCGCCTCGAGCTGGGCGACCGTGACCTTGTAGTCCTGGGTCTCGTCGGCCAGCACCTCGACCGGGACGCCGCCGGCCAGCCGGATCGCCTCGGGATAGGTGGTCCAGTACGGCGCCGGCAGGAGCACCTCGTCGCCCGGGTCCAGGATCGTGGCGAACGCCTCGTAGATGGCCTGCTTCCCGCCGTTGGTGACCAGCACCTGCGCCGCCTCGACCTGGTAGCCCGAGTCGCGTCGGGTCTTCTCGACGATCGCCGCCTTGAGCTCGGGGAGCCCGCCCGCGGGGGTGTAGCGGTGGTTCCTCGGGTCGCGGCACGCCTCGACCGCCGCCTCGACGATGTAGCCGGGGGTCGGGAAGTCCGGCTCGCCGGCGCCGAACCCGATCACCGGCCGGCCCGCCGCCTTGAGCGCCTTCGCCTTCGCGTCCACCGCCAGAGTCGCCGACTCGGCGATGCTCCCGATGCGGGCGGACACGCGCCTCCGGGCGCGGGGCGCTGGGCGGGGCTCTGGGTGGGGCTCTGGGTGGGGCTCTGGGCGGGGCTGTCAGTCATGCCGCCTATGCTCGCACCCTTCACCCCCCGGATGGCCACCCGCTTCCACCCCGTGACCGCCACCCGCCCGGTTCGACACGTCTGGACCCCCGCCGTACACTTCATCCTTGGTGGTTCCCACCCTTGACCGGCATGCCCGGTCGCCCACGTGTCCTGGTCCCGGTTCGCGCGGATGCCCCGAGTGTTCGCGCAGATGCCCGGAGTGCCGGGGTGCTGGAGTGCATAGTGGAGAAGGACCATCGGAGGGCACTAGCTCAACTGGCAGAGCATCGGTCTCCAAAACCGAAGGTTGGGGGTTCAAGTCCCTCGTGCCCTGCTCGACCGCAGCACCAGACCAGCACCAGACCAGCACCAGACCAGCACCGGAGTGGAGGAACCGTGACGCAGAGCCGCCCGGTGCGCTCGTCGGGTCCCTCGGGGCCCGCAGGCGCCAAGCGGACCAGTCCGACCACGTTCTACCGGCAGGTGGTCGCCGAGCTCCGCAAGGTCGTCTGGCCCACTCAGCAGCAGCTCATCACCTACTTCATCGTGGTGCTGGTGTTCGTGGTGGTCGTGATGACGATCGTCTCGCTGCTCGACCTGGGGTTCGGGCGGCTGGTGTTCAAGGTCTTCGGCTAGCCCGAGGAGCCCTCACGACCGACGGCCGGGGACCGCAGCACACGCGGACCCCGCCCGATCATGACCACAGCAAGACCACAGCGTGAAACCGATCAGACGAAGGTGACGGACCAACCGTGTCGCAGCCGTACGACGAGAAGCTCGAGACCGTGCCCTCGGCCCAGGCCCTGGAGCAGTCCATCGACCAGGACGGGGTCGCCGAGGAGGCCGCCGCCGACTCTGCCACGGTGCCCGCAGCCGACCAGGACCAGGTCCCCGTCGAGGAGGTCCCCGTCGAGGAGGCCCCGGTCGCGGAGGTCCCGGTCGACGAGGCCCCGGTCGCGGAGTTCCTGGCCGAGAGCGACGCTGTCGAGGACGGGGCTGTCGAGGACGGGGCTGTCGAGGACGGCGGGGGCGACGAGCCGGCCCCGGACCCGCTCCAGGAGTTCCGGGACGCGCTGCACTCGAAGGTCGGTGACTGGTTCGTGGTGCACACCTACTCGGGCATGGAGAACCGGGTCAAGGCCAACCTCGAGAACCGCATCGGGTCCCTCAACATGGAGGACTACATCCACGAGGTGATCGTCCCCACCGAGGAGGTCGCCGAGATCAAGAACGGTCAGCGCAAGCTGGTCAAGCGCACCGTCCTCCCCGGCTACGTGCTCGTCCGGATGGACCTCACCGACGAGTCCTGGGCCGCCGTACGCCACACCCCCTCGGTGACCGGCTTCGTCGGCCACAGCCACCAGCCGGTGCCGCTCAGCCTCGACGAGGTGGAGAGCATGCTCGCCCCGGCCGTCGTCGCGGAGGCCCAGGCGGCGGCACCCGAGCAGCAGGGCGGTGCCGCGCCGCGGAAGAAGGTGGAGGTCGCCGACTTCGACGTCTCCGACTCCGTCATGGTCGTCGACGGCCCGTTCGCCACGCTGCACGCGACGATCACCGAGATCAACGCGGAGTCGCAGCGGGTGAAGGCCCTCGTGGAGATCTTCGGCCGGGAGACCCCGGTCGAGCTGAGCTTCGGCCAGATCCAGAAGGTCTGACCCTCCCTCCGACGGCCGCCTGAGCAGGGTCAGCACACTCAGTACACAAGCACCACACAGGCACCACACAGGCACCACGCAAGCACCACACACGATGTAAGGACGCCAGGAAGACAATGCCTCCCAAGAAGAAGATCGCCGCGCTGGTCAAGGTGCAGCTGCAGGCCGGGGCGGCCACGCCCGCTCCGCCCGTGGGCACCGCGCTCGGCCCCCACGGCGTGAACATCATGGAGTTCTGCAAGGCCTACAACGCCCAGACCGAAGCGATGCGCGGCAACGTCGTGCCCGTGGAGATCACCGTCTACGAGGACCGCTCGTTCACGTTCATCACCAAGACCCCGCCCGCCGCCGAGATGATCAAGAAGGCCGCCGGGCTCCAGAAGGGCTCGAGCATCCCGCACAAGGACAAGGTCGGGAAGCTGACCAAGGACCAGATCCGCGAGATCGCGACCACCAAGATGCCCGACCTGAACGCCAACAGCATCGACAAGGCGATGAAGATCGTCGAGGGCACCGCGCGGTCGATGGGCATCACCACCGACTGACCAGCACCAGCAACCCCCAGCAACCCCCAGCAACCCCAGCAACCCCCAGCAACCCGCAGTAACCGAGCACAAGGGGACGACCGCGAGGACCTCCCCGCACCCGTGGCAGGGCAGCTGAGCGCCCGCGGACCACACTCTGGAAGCACCACCGACACTGAAGGAACCAGACATGCAGCGCAGCAAGACCTACCGTGAGGCCGCCGAGTCCTTCGAGGGCGACAACCTGTACTCCCCGATGGAGGCGATCAAGATCGCCCGCACCGGCAGCAGGAAGAAGTTCGACGAGACCCTCGACGTGGCCATGCGTCTCGGCGTCGACCCCCGCAAGGCCGACCAGATGGTCCGCGGCACCGTCAACCTCCCGCACGGAACCGGCAAGACCGCCCGGGTGCTGGTCTTCGCCAACGGGGACAAGGCCGACGCGGCCCGCGAGGCGGGTGCCGACTACGTCGGTGCCGACGACATGATCGAGCGGGTGAACGGCGGCTGGCTCGACTTCGACGCCGTGGTCGCCACGCCCGACATGATGGGCAAGGTCGGCCGGCTCGGCCGCGTGCTCGGGCCCCGTGGCCTGATGCCGAACCCCAAGACCGGCACCGTCACCCCCGACGTGGTCAAGGCGGTCACCGACATCAAGGGCGGCAAGATCGAGTTCCGGGTGGACCGGCACGCCAACCTGCACTTCATCATCGGCAAGGCGTCGTTCTCCTTGAAGCAGCTGGCCGAGAACTACGCGGCGGCCCTCGAGGAGGTGCTGCGGCTCAAGCCGTCCAGCTCCAAGGGCCGCTACCTCAAGAAGGTCACCGTCTCGACCACCATGGGCCCCGGTGTCCAGGTCGACCCGAACAAGACCCGCAACGTCGCAGAGGCCGACGAGGACTGAGGCGCCGCGTCCCGCGCTCCCGTCCTGCCGACGGGCGGGAGCCGATTTGGAGCGCGGGACCGCCTCGGCGTATATTCCACTGTTGAAACCAGAGACCGCCGGTCGCTGGCCCTTGGGCGTCGCCGCCCGGGAAGCCGGCTGAAGGTCCCGCTCGCGGGCGTCCTGCGCAGGTGTCACCTGAGTGAAGCACGGCCCGTCGCGTCCAGCGACGTGTGTTCCCGTGCCGAGCCCCGTGCCCTGTGCCGGGGCTCTTCGTATGTCGGGCCCCGCACCGCCCCGGCAGGACACGGCGCTCTCCGGACTCACCCGTCGGGCCAGGCGACTGGCCCACGACCCATCCGGAAGGAGACCCATGGCGCGGCCAGACAAGGCAGCCGGCGTCGCGGAGCTCGTGGAGTCGTTCCAGGAGTCAGCGGGAGCGGTGCTCACCGAGTACCGCGGGCTGACCGTCAAGCAGCTGCAGGACCTGCGGCGCGCTCTCGGCGACGACGCCCACTACGCCGTGGTCAAGAACACGCTCACCCAGATCGCGGCCAGCCAGGCGGGTGTGCACGCCTTCGAGGGCCTGCTCACCGGACCGACCGCCATCGCCTTCATCAACGGCGACGTGGTCGAGGCGGCCAAGGGGCTGCGTGACTTCGCCAGGGCCAACCCCGCCCTGGTGATCAAGGGAGGCGTCCTGGAGGGCAAGTCCCTGGACGCCTCGGAGATCGCCCGGCTGGCGGACCTCGAGTCCCGTGAGGTGCTGCTCGCCCGGCTCGCCGGCGGGATGCTCGCCTCGCTCAGCCAGGCGGTGTACCTCCTCAACGCGCCCATCGCTCAGGTGGCGCGGCTGGCGGGGGCCCTGCAGGCGAAGGCCGAGGAGGACCCCTCCGTGCTCGGCGGTGGAGCCGGTGTGCCGGCGGCCACCCCCGAGGCCGACACGGAGACCGTCGCCGACGACAGCACGGGGGACAGCACCGAGGACAGCACCACCGCCGTCGCCGACGACAGCACCGCCGACAGCACCGACGACAGCACCGGGGACAGCACCACCGCCACCGGGGCCTGAACCGGCCCCGACCCGCACCTGATCACGACAGACACCCGACAGACACCCGACCCGCACGCCCGTGAGGGTCCGCAACCGGAAGGAAACGCCACCATGGCGAAGCTCAGCACCGACGAGCTGCTCGACGCGTTCAAGGAGATGACCCTCCTCGAGCTGAGCGAGTTCGTGAAGCAGTTCGAGGACACCTTCGGCGTGACCGCCGCCGCTCCCGTTGCCGTGGCCGCCGCCCCGGCCGCCGGCGGTGCCGGTGGGGCCGCTGAGGAGGTCGTCGAGCAGGACGAGTTCGACGTCGTCCTCGAGGCGATCGGCGAGAAGAAGATCAACGTCATCAAGGAGGTCCGCTCGCTCACGAGCCTGGGTCTCAAGGAGGCCAAGGAGCTGGTCGAGGCCGCTCCCAAGGCCATCCTGGAGAAGGTCAACAAGGAGGCCGCCGACAAGGCCAAGGACGCTCTCGAGGGCGTCGGCGCCACCGTCTCGGTCAAGTGACCCGCGCGGCCTGAGGGCTGCACAGAGTCGTCGCAACGGCGGTTCCCTCCGGGGGACCGCCGTTCGTCGTACCCGGCTTCGTGCCCCTGTGGCGCTCTGTGACCAGGGCCGCCGGTCCTGGTCACAGAGCGGCGCCGGGGTGACCAGCGCAGGCGGGGGCTCACCTCGGGCTCCGGCGGCACCGGGCCTCGTGCACAGCTCCCGCACCGGGGTTGCTTGACTCCTCCGCCCGATCGGTTCATGCTTCTTGTGTTTCCGAGGGGCCACCGCCCCCTGGACCTCTCCGCCCTCGCGAGAGGATCCGGACCCGCACATCCGGGGTCCGATCCTGAGGGATGTGATCGAGGAAGAGGATCGGTGGTCGTGACCGGTTGTGTTCTCGGCTGTCCATAGGCTAATATCGGTCCTTGCGTCTGCCCTCAAATGCTTCCAGCCTGCCCGGTCGGCTGGTTTGTGGTCGGTGACGCCCGCACATAGACCGCGAGCCCCTCGGAAGGACCCCCTCTTGGCCGCCTCGCGCAGCATCAGCAACTCCAGCAACTCCAGCAGTTCAGGCAACACCGCGGACAACCCGCTCGCACCCCGCAGAATCTCCTTCGCCAAGATCTCGGAGCCCCTCGAGGTTCCGAAGCTCCTCGACCTCCAGACCAAGAGCTTCGACTGGCTGGTCGGCAACGCCGACTGGCAGGCCGACGTGCAACGCCGGGTCGACGAGGGCGAGGACGTGTCCCCCAAGTCCGGTCTCGAGGAGATCTTCGAGGAGATCTCCCCGATCGAGGACTTCTCCGGCACCATGTCGCTGTCGTTCGAGAACCCCGTGTTCTACGACCCGAAGAACAGCGTGGACGAGTGCAAGGAGAAGGACTTCACCTACTCCGCGCCCCTCTACGTCAGCGCCGAGTTCACCAACAACGAGACCGGCGAGATCAAGGGCCAGACGGTCTTCATGGGCGACTTCCCCCTGATGACCGACAAGGGCACCTTCGTCATCAACGGCACCGAGCGCGTGGTCGTGTCCCAGCTGGTCCGCTCGCCCGGCGTGTACTTCGAGCGCAGCGCCGACAAGACCTCGGACAAGGACATCTTCACCGCCAAGGTCATCCCGTCCCGGGGTGCCTGGCTCGAGTTCGAGATCGACAAGCGCGACATGGTCGGTGTCCGCCTGGACCGCAAGCGCAAGCAGAACGTCACGGTGCTGCTCAAGGCCCTCGGCTGGACCGAGCAGCAGATCCGCGACGAGTTCGGCGAGTACGAGTCGATGATGCTGACCCTGGAGAAGGACCACACCTCCGGCCAGGACGACGCGCTGCTCGACATCTACCGCAAGCTGCGTCCGGGCGAGCCGCCGACGCGCGAGGCCGCGCAGACGCTTCTGGACAACTACTACTTCAACGGCAAGCGCTACGACCTCGCCAAGGTGGGTCGCTACAAGATCAACAAGAAGCTCGGCACCACCGAGGCGTTCGACCAGCAGACGCTGACCAACGACGACATCGTCTCCGCCATCAAGTTCATCGTGGCGCTGCACGACGGCAGGTCCGAGCTGGAGATGCCGGCCGGGACCATGGAGGTCCGTCCCGACGACATCGACCACTTCGGCAACCGGCGGATGCGCACGGTCGGCGAGCTCATCCAGAACCAGCTGCGCACCGGGCTCGC
Organism: uncultured Actinomycetota bacterium; assembly: GCA_963837995.1. GTDB lineage: Bacteria > Actinomycetota > Actinomycetes > Propionibacteriales > Nocardioidaceae > Nocardioides_B. The sequence continues at coordinate 280,934 of CAWIPS010000008.1, read as the reverse complement.
CCGGATGGAGCGCGTGGTCCGCGAGCGGATGACCACCCAGGACGTGGAGGCGATCACCCCGCAGAGCCTGATCAACATCAGGCCCGTCGTGGCGGCGCTGAAGGAGTTCTTCGGCACCTCCCAGCTCTCGCAGTTCATGGACCAGACGAACCCGATCGCGGGCCTGACCCACAAGCGTCGGCTGTCCGCGCTGGGCCCCGGCGGTCTGTCCCGCGACCGTGCCGGCTTCGAGGTGCGCGACGTGCACCCGTCGCACTACGGCCGGATGTGCCCGATCGAGACTCCTGAGGGCCCGAACATCGGTCTGATCGGCTCGCTCGCCACGTTCGGGCGGATCAACCCGTTCGGGTTCGTGGAGACGCCGTACCGCAAGGTGGAGAACGGCACCGTCACCGACAAGGTCGACTACCTCACCGCCGACGAGGAGGACCACTTCGTCATCGCGCAGGCCAACGCGCCGCTGACCGCGGAGAGCAGGTTCGCCGAGGAGCGGGTGCTGGTCCGCCAGCGCGAGAACGAGGTGGACGTGGTGCCGGCCGACGAGGTCGACTACATGGACGTCTCGCCGCGGCAGATGGTGTCGGTCGCGACCGCGCTGATCCCGTTCCTGGAGCACGACGACGCCAACCGGGCGCTGATGGGCTCCAACATGCAGCGCCAGGCCGTGCCGCTGATCAAGAGCGACGCGCCCCTGGTCGGCACCGGCATGGAGTTCCGGGCCGCCGTCGACGCCGGTGACGTGGTCACCGCCGTCCAGGCGGGTGTGGTCCAGGCGGTCTCCGCCGACGCGGTCGAGGTCGCCCAGGACGACGGCACCTACCGGATCTACCGGATGCAGAAGTTCAGCCGCTCCAACCAGGGCACGTGCATCAACCAGCGTCCCCTGGTCTCCGAGGGGCAGCGCCTGGAGGTCGGCTCGCCGATCGCCGACGGTCCCTGCACCGACGAGGGCGAGATGGCGCTCGGCACCAACCTGCTGGTCGCGTTCATGCCGTGGCAGGGCCACAACTACGAGGACGCGATCATCCTGTCCCAGCGCCTCGTGCAGCAGGACGTCCTCACCTCGATCCACATCGAGGAGCACGAGGTCGACGCCCGCGACACGAAGCTGGGGCCGGAGGAGATCACCCGCGACATCCCGAACGTCAGCGAGGAGATGCTCGCCGACCTCGACGAGCGCGGGATCATCCGGATCGGCGCCGAGGTCACCACCGGCGACATCCTGGTCGGCAAGGTCACGCCCAAGGGCGAGACCGAGCTGACCCCGGAGGAGCGGCTGCTCCGCGCGATCTTCGGTGAGAAGGCGCGTGAGGTCCGCGACACGTCCATGAAGGTCCCGCACGGGGAGTCCGGCACCGTCATCGGCGTCCGGGTCTTCGACCGCGAGGAGGGCGACGAGCTGCCTCCGGGCGTGAACCAGCTGGTCCGCGTCTACGTGGCCCAGAAGCGCAAGATCTCGGTGGGCGACAAGCTGGCCGGCCGGCACGGCAACAAGGGCGTGATCTCCAAGATCCTGCCCGTCGAGGACATGCCGTTCATGGAGGACGGCAGCCCCGTCGATGTCGTGCTGAACCCGCTCGGGGTGCCCGGCCGGATGAACATCGGCCAGATCCTGGAGATCCACCTCGGGTGGCTCGCCAAGCAGGGCTGGGACATCGGTGCCAGCGACGCGAGCGACGACACCGGATGGAAGCAGCGCCTCATCGACATCCACGCGGAGGCTGCGGAGGCGGACACCAACGTCGCCACCCCGGTCTTCGACGGTGCTCGTGAGGACGAGATCGTCGGGCTGCTCGGGTCGACGCTGCCCAACCGGGACGGCGTCCGGGTGGTGAAGGAGAACGGCAAGGCCATGCTCTTCGACGGTCGCTCCGGCGAGCCGTTCCCCGAGCCGGTCTCCGTGGGCTACATGTACATCCTGAAGCTGCACCACCTGGTGGACGACAAGATCCACGCGCGGTCGACGGGTCCCTACTCCATGATCACCCAGCAGCCGCTCGGCGGTAAGGCCCAGTTCGGCGGCCAGCGCTTCGGTGAGATGGAGGTCTGGGCGATGGAGGCGTACGGCGCCGCCTACGCCCTGCAGGAGCTCCTGACGATCAAGTCCGACGACGTCCCCGGACGCGTCAAGGTCTACGAGGCCATCGTCAAGGGCGAGAACATCCCCGACTCGGGCATCCCCGAGTCGTTCAAGGTGCTCGTCAAGGAGATGCAGTCGCTCTGCCTCAACGTCGAGGTGCTGTCCCAGGACGGCACCGCGATCGAGATGCGCGACGCGGAGGAGGACGTCTTCCGCGCCGCCGAGGAGCTCGGCATCGACCTGTCCCGCCGCGAGCCCAGCAGCGTCGAGGAAGTCTAAGTCCGACGGGAGTACGACGGCCGAGGTCGTCGTACTCCCACCGGTCTGGTCCCAGCTCAGCCACAAGTGTGAACAGCAACCAAAGGAATATGTCTTGCTGGACGTGAACTTCTTCGATCAGCTGAAGATCGGCCTGGCCACCGCGGACGACATCCGCACCTGGAGCCACGGCGAGGTCAAGAAGCCGGAGACGATCAACTACCGCACGCTCAAGCCCGAGCGTGACGGTCTCTTCTGCGAGAAGATCTTCGGTCCCACCCGGGACTGGGAGTGCTACTGCGGCAAGTACAAGCGCGTGCGCTTCAAGGGCATCATCTGCGAGCGCTGCGGCGTGGAGGTCACCCGTTCCAAGGTCCGCCGCGAGCGGATGGGCCACATCGAGCTCGCCGCCCCGGTGACGCACATCTGGTACTTCAAGGGTGTGCCCAGCCGGCTGGGCTACCTGCTCGACCTCGCCCCGAAGGACCTGGAGAAGGTCATCTACTTCGCGGCCTACATGATCACCGAGGTCGACGAGGACGCCCGGCACCGGGACCTGTCCTCGCTGGAGGCCAAGATCGACCTGGAGCGCAAGCGTCTCGAGGGACGTCGCGACAGCCAGATCGACGAGCGCGCCAAGAAGCTCGAGGAGGACCTCGCGTCCCTGGAGGCCGAGGGCGCCAAGGCGGACGCCCGTCGCAAGGTCAAGGACGGCGCGGAGCGCGAGATGAAGCAGGTCCGCGACCGCTCCCAGCGCGAGCTGGACCGCCTCGACGAGGTGTGGAGCCGGTTCAAGAGCCTGAAGGTCCAGGACCTCGAGGGCGACGAGCTGCTCTACCGCGAGATGAAGAACTGGTTCGGCAAGTACTTCGAGGGCCACATGGGCGCCACGGCGATCCAGAAGCGGCTCCAGACCTTCGACCTCGAGGCCGAGGTCGAGAGCCTGCGGGAGACCATCGCCACCGGCAAGGGACAGCGCAAGGTCCGGGCCCTCAAGCGCCTCAAGGTCGTCGACGCGTTCCGCAAGACGACGAACAGCCCGCAGGGCATGGTGCTGGACGCCGTACCCGTCATCCCGCCGGACCTGCGCCCGATGGTGCAGCTCGACGGTGGGCGGTTCGCGACCTCCGACCTCAACGACCTCTACCGCCGGGTGATCAACCGCAACAACCGGCTCAAGCGGCTGCTGGACCTCGGGGCTCCGGAGATCATCGTCAACAACGAGAAGCGGATGCTCCAGGAGGCCGTGGACTCGCTGTTCGACAACGGCCGTCGCGGGCGTCCCGTCACCGGTCCGGGCAACCGGCCGCTGAAGTCGCTCTCGGACATGCTCAAGGGCAAGCAGGGCCGGTTCCGCCAGAACCTGCTCGGCAAGCGCGTCGACTACTCCGGCCGCTCGGTCATCGTGGTGGGACCGCAGCTCAAGCTGCACCAGTGCGGTCTGCCCAAGCAGATGGCGCTCGAGCTGTTCAAGCCGTTCGTGATGAAGCGTCTGGTCGACCTGAACCACGCGCAGAACATCAAGAGCGCCAAGCGGATGGTCGAGCGCGCCCGTCCTGTCGTGTGGGACGTGCTCGAGGAGGTCATCACCGAGCACCCGGTGCTGCTCAACCGGGCTCCGACCCTGCACCGGCTGGGCATCCAGGCCTTCGAGCCGCAGCTGATCGAGGGCAAGGCGATCCAGATCCACCCGCTCGTCTGCTCGGCGTTCAACGCCGACTTCGACGGTGACCAGATGGCGGTGCACCTGCCGCTGTCCGCCGAGGCCCAGGCCGAGGCGCGGATCCTGATGCTCTCGACCAACAACATCCTCAAGCCGTCCGACGGCCGCCCCGTGACCATGCCCACCCAGGACATGATCATCGGCCTGTTCTTCCTCACCCGCGACATCGAGGGCGAGCAGCCGGGCGACGGGCGGGCGTTCTCCTCCACCGCGGAGGCCATCATGGCCCTCGACCGGGGCGAGATCGCTCTGCAGAGCCGGATCAGGATCCGCTTCCCGCAGGTCGTGCCGCCGTTCGGCACCGCCCTCCCGGAGGGCTGGACCGAGGGTGAGCCGCTGATCCTGGAGACGACGCTGGGCCGCGCCCTGTTCAACGAGACGCTGCCGTCGGACTACGCCTTCGTGAACTACGAGGTCGGCAAGAAGCAGCTCGGGGTGATCGTCAACGACCTGGCCGAGCGCTACACCAAGGTCGAGGTCGCCGCGGCCCTGGACGCCCTGAAGGACACCGGCTTCCACTGGGCCACCCGCTCCGGGGTGACGGTCTCCATCGAGGACGTGGTCACCCCGCCGCGCAAGGCCGAGATCCTCGAGGTCTTCGAGGACCAGGCGGCCAAGGTGCAGAAGCAGTTCGAGCGCGGTCTGATCACCGACGACGAGCGTCGCCAGGAGCTCATCGAGATCTGGACGCAGGCCTCCAACGAGGTCGCGGCCGAGCTCGAGAAGACGTTCGACAAGATGAACCCGATCTACATGATGGTGCACTCGGGTGCTCGCGGGAACATGATGCAGGTCCGGCAGATCGCGGCCATGCGTGGTCTGGTGGCCAACCCGAAGGGCGACATCATCCCGCGGCCGATCAAGTCGAACTTCCGCGAGGGCCTGACGGTCCTGGAGTACTTCATCGCGACGCACGGTGCCCGCAAGGGGCTGGCCGACACCGCTCTGCGGACGGCCGACTCGGGCTACCTGACCCGTCGTCTGGTGGACGTGTCCCAGGACGTCATCATCCGCGAGGACGACTGTGGCACCGAGCGCGGTCTGCCCAAGCGGATCGGGGTCCGCCTCGAGGACGGCTCGGTGCGATCGAGGGTGGTCAAGGACGAGAACGCCGAGACCGCGGCGTACGCCCGTTCTGCTGCTGTCGAGGTGACCCACCCGGAGACGGGTGAGGTGCTCGTCACCGCCGGGGGAGACCTCGGGGACGTCAAGATCAACGAGCTCGTGGCTGCCGGCATCGAGGAGGTCAAGGTCCGCTCCGTGCTGACCTGTGACGCCAAGACCGGGACCTGCGCGAAGTGCTACGGCCGCTCGCTGGCCACCGGCAAGCTCGTCGACATCGGCGAGGCCGTCGGCATCATCGCGGCCCAGTCGATCGGTGAGCCCGGCACCCAGCTGACGATGCGCACCTTCCACACCGGTGGGGTGGCCTCGGCCGACGACATCACGCAGGGTCTGCCCCGCGTGGTCGAGCTGTTCGAGGCCCGCCAGCCCAAGGGTCGCTCGCCGATCACCGAGGCTGCCGGCCGGGTCACGATCGACGAGACCGACAAGGCCAAGAAGATCGTGGTCACGCCGGACGACGGCTCGGAGGTCCAGGAGTACCCCGTCAGCAAGCGGTCGCGTCTGACCGTCGGCGAGGGCGACCACGTCGAGGTCGGCCAGCAGCTGACCCAGGGCACGCCCGACCCGCAGGAGGTGCTGCGCATCCTCGGGGTCCGCAAGGCCCAGGAGCACCTGGTTGACGAGGTCCAGGCCGTCTACCGCAGCCAGGGCGTCGCGATCCACGACAAGCACATCGAGATCATCGTGCGGCAGATGCTGCGCCGCGTTCTCGTGCTGGAGCAGGGCGACACCAAGCTGCTCCCGTCGGACCTGATCGACCGGGTGATCTTCGAGGAGGAGAACCGTCGGGTGGTCTCCGAGGGCAGCAAGCCCGCGGCCGGCCGTCCGCAGCTGATGGGCATCACCAAGGCGTCGTTGGCCACCGAGTCGTGGCTGTCGGCGGCGTCGTTCCAGGAGACCACGCGTGTCCTCACCGACGCGGCGATCCACGGCAAGTCCGACTCGCTGCGCGGCCTGAAGGAGAACGTGATCATCGGGAAGCTGATCCCGGCCGGCACCGGCCTGGAGAGGTACCGCAACATCCGGGTGGAGCCGACCGAGGAGGCGCGTGCGAACGCCTACTCCGTCACCGGGTACGGCGACTACGACTACGACTTCGGGAGCTCCGGAGGTCAGGCCGTGGCGCTGGACGACTTCGACTTCGGGTCGTACCAGAACTAGCCGTCACCCACCAGGCACGTGGCCGGCCGTCGTCCCCTCGCTGGGGCGGCGGCCGGTCGCCGTTGCGTGCACCGCCTGACGCGGCTTCCGTCCGGCTCTAGACTCGCGGCCATGTCGGCGGACGAGGGACCACCGCGACGCCAGCGGATCGCGGCGTACGCCGTGCTGGTGCGGGGTGCGGGCGAGAACCGGCAGGTGCTGCTCACCCGGATGTCGGACCGCACCCGGATCCAGGGTCTGTGGACGCTGCCCGGCGGGGGCATCGACCACGGCGAGGACCCCCGTGACGCCGTACGACGCGAGGTGTACGAGGAGACCGGGCTGCACGTCGAGCCCGAGCGGGTGCTCGACGTGCACTCGACCCACTTCACCGGGGCGCGGGCGGACGGCCGGGTCGAGGACTACCACGGTGTGCACCTGATCTTCGCCGCCCGGGTGCTGCCCGAGTCCCAGGGCGTGGAGCCGCGCGTCGTCGAGGAGGACGGCTCCACCGACCTGGCGGTGTGGGTGCGGCTGGCCGACGCCCTGCAGCTCGAGCTGCTGAGCGCCGCCGAGCACGCCCTCGGGGTGGCGGCGGCCGACGGCTGGGCCGCTCACGGGGCCGGTCGCGGGGCCGGCTGAGTACGTAGGCGGCGCCGCCGGCGCGTGCCCACGTCTGTCTACACTGTCCGCCATGGTGCACCGCAGCGCGAGCCAGGTGGCCGGCCGCGACGTGGTCGCCGAGCTGCGCCGGGCCGGCATCGGCGACGTCGACGACTCGTCCCTGGGTCGGGCGATGTACGCCTCGGACGCCTCGCTCTACCGAGTGGTGCCGCGGGTGGTGGTGCGTCCCCGTGCCGTGGACGAGCTGGTGGCCGCGGTGGCCGTCGCCCGGGAGACCGGCACCCCGCTGACGATGCGCGGAGCCGGCACCTCGATCGCCGGGAACGCGGTGGGCCCGGGCATCGTCGTGGACACCGCTCGGCACCTCAACCGGGTGGAGTCCCTGGACCCGCAGTCCCGCAGCGTCCGCGTGCAGCCCGGCACCGTGCACGCCACCGTGCAGCGCGCCGCCGGCCGGCACGGGCTCCGCTTCGGTCCGGACCCGTCCACCCACACCCGCTGCACCGTCGGCGGGATGATCGGCAACAACGCCTGCGGCTCGCGGGCGCTCGGCTACGGACGGACCTCGGACAACGTGCTGGGGCTCGAGGTGCTGACCGTCGCGGGGGAAGTGCTGCGGCTCGGGGGCCGCGCCACGACCTCCCCGCTGGTGGACCGGCTCGAGGAGCTGGTCGCGGCGCACCGGGGCACCATCCGCACCGAGATGGGCCGCTTCACCCGGCAGGTCTCCGGCTACAGCCTCGAGCACCTGCTGCCCGAGAAGGGCCGGGACGTCGCCCGGTTCCTGGTCGGCAGCGAGGGCACGCTCGGCGTCGTCCTGGGAGCGACGGTCCGGCTGGTGGAGGACGCGCCGCACCGGGCGCTGGCGGTGCTCGGCTACCCGACGATGTTCGAGGCGGCGGACGCGGTGCCGGCCCTGCTCGCCCATCGGCTGGTCGCCTGTGAGGGGCTCGACTCGCGCATCCTCGAGGTGGTCCGCGAGCACTCGGCGCGGGGCGCGCTCCCCGTGCTGCCTCGGGGCGGCGGCTGGCTGCTCGCGGAGGTCACCGGGGCGAGCGTGGCCGAGGCGGAGGCGGCCGCGGCGGCCGTGGTGCGTGACGCCGGCGCCCTCGACGTACGCGTGGTGAGCGACGCCGAGGAGCGGGCCGCCCTGTTCCGGATCCGGGAGGACGGGGCCGGGCTCGCCGCCCGCACGCTCGAGCGCCAGGCGCAGTCGGGGTGGGAGGACGCCGCCGTGCCGCCGGATCGGCTCGGGGCCTACCTGCGCGGGTTCGACGCGCTCCTGAAGGAGTCCGGGCTGGACGGCGTGCCCTACGGGCACTTCGGTGACGGCTGCGTCCACGTCCGCATCGACTTCCCGCTGCGCGAGGAGAGCGGGCGACGCGGGTTCCGGGAGTTCGTGGAGGCGGCCGCCGACCTGACCGCCTCGCACGGCGGCAGCATGTCCGGCGAGCACGGGGACGGCCGGGCCCGCTCGGAGCTGCTGCCGCGGATGTACTCACCCGAGGTGCTGGCCCTGTTCGCCGGGGTCAAGCACCTCTTCGACCCCGACAACCTGCTCAACCCGGGGGTGCTCGTCGACCCCGCGCCCGTCGACGCCGACCTGCGACTGGCCGCCAGGCTCCGGGAGCCGCGACACGCCCTGCGCCTGGTGCACGACCACGGCTCGGTCGTGGAGGCCGTCCACCGCTGCACGGGCGTCGGGAAGTGCATCGCCGACAACACCGGCGCCGGGGGAGTGATGTGCCCCTCCTACACCGCGACCCGCAACGAGAAGGACTCCACCCGCGGCCGGGCCCGGGTGCTGCAGGAGATGGTCAACGGCACCCTCGTCAAGGACGGCTGGCGCTCGCAGGAGGTCCACGAGGCCCTGGACCTCTGCCTGTCCTGCAAGGGCTGTGCCTCGGACTGCCCGACGGGGGTCGACATGGCCTCCTACAAGGCGGAGGCGCTGCACCAGCGCTACCGGCGACGGGTGCGCCCGCGCAGCCACTACGCCCTCGGCCAGCTTCCGCGCTGGGCCCGGCTCTCCCAGCCGGCAGCCTCGGTCGTCAACCGGCTGATGCGGCTCGACCTGCCGCAGCGGGTGGCGAAGGCGGCCGCCGGCATCGACCCCCGGAGGTCGGTGCCGGCCTTCGACACGGCCCCCTTCCGGCGCTGGGCCAGGCGGGAGTCCTACGGCGCCGTGCCCGGGCGGCCCTACGACGTGGTCGTCTGGGGTGACTCGTTCACCGACTCGTTCGCCTCCTCCTCGGGCCGGGCGGCGGTCTCGGTGCTGGAGGCGGCCGGCCTGCGGGTCGGCGTGGTCACCGAGCCGGCCTGCTGCGCCCTGACCTGGGTGAGCACCGGGCAGCTCGACGCGGCCCGGCGGATCCTGCTGCGCACCCTGGACGTGCTGCACCCCTATGTCGAGCGCGGGGTGCCCGTGCTCGGGCTGGAGCCGTCGTGCCTGGCGACGCTGCGCTCGGACGCCGTGGAGCTGACCGGCGACCCGCGGGCCGCCGAGGTGGCCCGGGGCGTGCACTCGCTGGCCGAGCTGCTGGCCACCGTGGACTCCTGGTCGCCGCCCGACCTGAGCAGCACCACCGTCGTGGTGCAGCCGCACTGCCACCACGCGAGCGTGGTGGGGTGGGACGTGGACGCGGCCCTGCTGGCGCGCACCGGGGCCGAGGTCACCCGGGTCGGCGGCTGCTGCGGGCTGGCCGGCAACTTCGGGGTGGAGAAGGGGCACTACGAGGTGTCGGTGGCCGTCGCCGAGCACGACCTGCTGCCCGCGGTGCGAGCAGCCCACGAGGGGGCCGGCGGGTCCCGGACCGTGGTGCTGGCGGACGGCTTCTCCTGCCGGACCCAGCTGGCCGACCTGGTCGACGTACGAGCCCTGCACCTGGCCGAGCTGCTGGCCGAGCACCTGCCGCCCGGCTCCCGCTGAGGCGACCGGCGCTGTGGGGCGACCGGCTACACTGGGAGTCTCGGGTGCGCACCGGAGACACCCTCGTCGGCGATGTCGCGTGAGTCCGTCCTGGGCTCGTTTTGACCGCGTTCCGGCGAGCCGGTAATCTCTTTCTTCGTGTCTGGGACACCCCGGCCACGCGCGCGCTCGTCCGGCTCAGCCGTCGGTTGGCAGGCGGGAATGTGCGGCTGCTCTCGCAGCGTTCACCGTAGGTAGTTTCCCTCCGTCCGTCGATGGCGAGCGGGGTGCGGTGTGCGACACGCCCGACCGCGGGGGTGGGAGCAGCACAGCAGACCAGCAGCAGAAGTGTCCAGTTCGCAGAAGCAGACAGAAGGGGAACCACGCGGTGCCCACCATCCAGCAGTTGGTCCGCAAGGGCCGCCAGGACAAGGTGTCGAAGAACAAGACGCCCGCCCTGAAGGGGTCTCCCCAGAGGCGTGGCGTGTGCACGCGTGTCTACACGACCACCCCGAAGAAGCCGAACTCCGCCCTCCGCAAGGTCGCGCGGGTGCGGCTGTCGTCCGGGATCGAGGTCACCGCCTACATCCCGGGTGTCGGCCACAACCTGCAGGAGCACTCCATCGTGCTCGTCCGCGGCGGCCGGGTGAAGGACCTTCCCGGTGTCCGCTACAAGATCATCCGCGGCTCGCTCGACACCCAGGGCGTGAAGAACCGCAAGCAGGCGCGCAGCCTGTACGGCGCGAAGAAGGAGAAGAGCTGATGCCGCGCAAGGGACCCGCTCCGAAGCGCCCGCTCGACGTCGACCCGGTCTACGGCAGCCCTGTCGTCACCCAGCTCGTCAGCAAGGTGCTCAAGGACGGCAAGAAGCAGACCGCGCAGCGGATCGTGTACGGCGCCCTCGAGGGCTGCCGCGACAAGACCGGCAGCGACCCCGTGGTCACGCTCAAGCGGGCACTGGACAACGTCAAGCCGGCCCTCGAGGTCCGCAGCCGCCGCGTCGGCGGCGCGACCTACCAGGTGCCGGTCGAGGTCCGGGGCACCCGCTCGATGACCCTCGCGCTGCGCTGGCTGGTCGGCTACTCGGCCGCCCGTCGCGAGAAGACGATGGCCGAGCGCCTCATGAACGAGATCCTCGACGCCTCCAACGGCCTCGGGGCCGCCGTCAAGCGCCGCGAGGACACCCACAAGATGGCCGAGTCCAACAAGGCCTTCGCGCACTACCGCTGGTGACGCCGCCCGGCGCGTCGACCGGGTGACCGGGCCCCACAGGGTCCGCCACCCCGACGCACCGGTCGACTCATGCGGCCCCCGGCACCACCCCCGGCCGACGACCGGCACCACTGAGCACGCACCAGCACCACCGAGCCAAATGAAGGGGCACTGAGAAGTGGCCGTCGACATCACCACCGACCTGACCAAGGTCCGCAACATCGGCATCATGGCGCACATCGACGCCGGCAAGACCACGACCACCGAGCGCATCCTGTTCTACACCGGCATCTCCTACAAGATCGGCGAGGTCCACGAGGGCGCCGCCGTCATGGACTGGATGGAGCAGGAGCAGGAGCGCGGCATCACCATCACCTCCGCCGCGACCACCTGCTGGTGGAAGAACCACCAGATCAACATCATCGACACGCCCGGTCACGTCGACTTCACCGCCGAGGTGGAGCGCTCGCTGCGCGTCCTGGACGGCGCGGTCGCCGTGTTCGACGGCGTTGCCGGCGTCGAGCCGCAGACGATGACCGTGTGGCGGCAGGCGAACAAGTACTCCGTCCCGCGGATGTGCTTCGTGAACAAGCTGGACCGCACCGGAGCGGACTTCTTCCGCTGCGTCGACATGATGGTCGAGCGGCTCAACTCCACACCGCTGGTGCTGCAGCTGCCGATCGGGGCCGAGAGCGACTTCCTCGGGGTCGTCGACCTCGTCGGCATGCGCGCCCTCACCTGGCACGGCGAGACCAAGATGGGCGAGGACTACGACGTCGAGGAGATCCCGGCCGACCTCAAGGAGCAGGCCGACGAGTGGCGCGAGAAGCTCCTCGAGACGCTGGCCGAGACGGACGACGACGTGATGGAGAAGTACCTCGAGGGCGAGGAGCTCTCCGTCGCCGAGATCGAGGCCGCGATCCGTCGCGCCACCCTGGCCGACAAGATCAACCCGGTGCTGTGCGGGACCGCCTTCAAGAACAAGGGCGTGCAGCCCCTGCTCGACGCGGTCGTGAAGTACCTCCCCTCGCCGCTGGACATCGACGGCATCCGGGGCCACTCGGTCAAGGACGAGGACGAGGTCGTCGTCCGCCAGCCGAGCGACGAGGAGCCGTTCTCGGGGCTGGCCTACAAGGTCGCCACCGACCCGCACCTGGGCAAGCTGATCTACGTCCGGGTCTACTCCGGCAAGCTGGTCGCCGGCTCGACGGTGATGAACTCCGTCAACGGCAAGAAGGAGCGGATCGGCAAGGTCTACCAGATGCACGCGAACAAGCGTGAGGAGATCGCGTCGGTGGGCGCCGGCCAGATCGTCGCCGTGATGGGGCTCAAGGACACCAAGACCGGTCACACCCTGACCGACCCGCAGCACCCGGTGGTCCTGGAGTCGATGTCGTTCCCGGCCCCGGTCATCGAGGTCGCGATCGAGCCCAAGACCAAGGGCGACCAGGAGAAGTTGGGCGTCGCGATCCAGCGGCTCTCCGACGAGGACCCGACCTTCACGGTCAAGTCCGACATGGAGACCGGCCAGACGATCATCGCCGGCATGGGCGAGCTGCACCTGGAGATCCTGGTCGACCGGATGAAGCGCGAGTTCCGCGTGGAGGCCACCGTCGGCAAGCCCCAGGTCGCCTACCGCGAGACCATCCGCAAGGAGGTCAAGAACCACTCCTACACGCACAAGAAGCAGACCGGTGGTTCCGGCCAGTTCGCGAAGGTCGTGGTCAGCCTCGGGCCGAACGTCGACCCGGAGACCGGCCAGGGCGCCGGCTACGAGTTCGTGAACAACGTCAGCGGTGGCCGCATCCCGCGCGAGTACATCCCCTCGGTGGACCAGGGCGGCCAGGGCGCAATGGAGTTCGGCGTGCTCGCCGGCTATCCCATGGTCGACGTGAAGTTCACCCTGGAGGACGGCGCCTACCACGACGTCGACTCCTCCGAGCTGGCCTTCAAGCTGGCGGGTGGGCAGGCCTTCAAGGAGGCGGCGCGGATGGCCAAGCCGGTCCTGCTCGAGCCGATGTTCAAGGTGGAGGTCACCACCCCGGAGAGCTACCTCGGTGACGTCATCGGCGACATCAACTCGCGGCGTGGCCAGGTCCAGACCATGTTCGAGCGCTCGGGTGACCGGGTGGTCGAGGCTCTGGTTCCACTGTCGGAGATGTTCGGGTACGTTGGCGACCTGAGGTCCAAGACCTCGGGCCAGGCGTCGTACTCGATGGAGTTCGACTCGTACGCCGAGGTTCCGCAGAACGTCGCCGACGAGATCATCAAGAAGGTCCGCGGCGAGTAGTACGCCCGGGGGTTGGCCCCCGGGACCCCCAGCGGCGCGTTCCATCGGCACAGCAACAGTCAGACGAGTCAAGTTTTCCTAACGAGGAGGAGCCCCCGTGGCTAAGGCGAAGTTCGAGCGGACCAAGCCGCACGTCAACATCGGCACGATCGGTCACATCGACCACGGCAAGACGACGTTGACCGCAGCGATCACCAAGGTGCTGCACGACAAGTACCCGAACCTGAACGAGGCCTCGGCCTTCGACCAGATCGACAAGGCTCCCGAGGAGCGTCAGCGCGGCATCACGATCTCGATCGCGCACGTCGAGTACCAGACCGAGCACCGCCACTACGCGCACGTCGACTGCCCGGGTCACGCCGACTACATCAAGAACATGATCACCGGCGCGGCCCAGATGGACGGCGCGATCCTCGTGGTGGCGGCCACCGACGGTCCGATGCCGCAGACGCGGGAGCACGTGCTGCTCGCCCGTCAGGTCGGCGTGCCCGCGATCGTCGTGGCCCTGAACAAGTGCGACATGGTCGACGACGAGGAGCTCATCGAGCTCGTCGAGCTCGAGGTCCGCGAGCTGCTCACCGAGTACGAGTTCCCCGGTGACGACCTGCCCGTCGTACGCGTGGCCGCCTTCCCGGCGCTGAACGGCGACGAGAAGTGGGGCGACTCGATCATGGAGCTGATGAACGCGGTCGACGAGTTCATCCCCCAGCCCGAGCGCGAGATCGACAAGCCGTTCCTGATGCCCGTCGAGGATGTCTTCACGATCACCGGTCGCGGCACGGTCATCACCGGCCGCATCGAGCGTGGCGTGGTCAAGGTCAACGAGACCGTCGACCTGATCGGCATCCGCGAGGCCAAGCAGACCACCACGGTCACCGGCGTCGAGATGTTCCGCAAGCTGCTCGACGAGGGCCAGGCGGGGGAGAACGTCGGCCTGCTGCTGCGTGGCACCAAGCGCGAGGACGTCGAGCGCGGCATGGTCGTCATCAAGCCGGGCACCACGACCCCGCACACGAACTTCGACGCGTCGGTCTACATCCTGAGCAAGGAGGAGGGCGGCCGGCACACGCCGTTCTTCAACAACTACCGTCCGCAGTTCTACTTCCGTACGACGGACGTGACCGGCGTCGTGACGCTGCCCGAGGGCACCGAGATGGTCATGCCCGGCGACAACACCGACATGTCGGTCGAGCTGATCCAGCCGATCGCCATGGAGGAGGGCCTCCGCTTCGCGATCCGCGAGGGCGGCCGCACCGTCGGTGCCGGTCGGGTCACCAAGATCAACAAGTGAGCTAGCTGCAACTGCCGAGAGGCCCGGTCCCGCGTCGCGGGGCCGGGCCTTTCTGCATCGCCGAAGAACTGGGCAGCTCGGCAGCGGATGGCGCTGGCTTCGACGCCCAGCACGCAGGAAGGACGAAGCATGCACCGTGGCGTACGCCCGGCGCGGCCGCACACCGGTTTCACCGATGATGGCAGGCGGATCCGGGAGGTGCTGTCCTACAGCCGGCGCGGCAGCCGGATGGGTCCGCGCCAGGCGCAGGCCTGGGAGAGGCACCGCGACGAGTGGTGGATCCCCGACGAGGCGGTCGACGACCCCGGCTTCGAGCTGGGCCGTTGGTTCGGCCGCACAGCTCCGTTGGCCGTCGAGATCGGGTCGGGCGTGGGCGAGGCCACGGTCGCGCTCGCCGCCGCCCGTCCGTCCTACGACGTCCTGGGGATCGAGGTCTGGCGGCCCGGCGTCGCGGACACGTTCCACCGGATGGAGCAGGCGGGCGTCGAGAACCTCCGGATGATCAGCGTGGACGCCGTCTGGTCACTGGAGCACCTGCTGCGGCCAGAGAGCATCAGTGAGCTGTGGACGTTCTTCCCCGACCCGTGGCCCAAGCAGCGGCACGTCCGGCGGCGCCTCGTGGCCCCCGAGTTCACGCACCTGGCTGCGACCAGGCTGCTGCCGGGAGGGTTCTGGCGCCTGGCCACCGACTGGGCTGACTACGCGGACCAGATGCAGCGTGTGCTCGATGCCGAGCCGTTGCTCCAGGGCGGCGTGGTCGACCGCTGGCCCGAGCGCCCCCTTACCCGTTTCGAGCGCCGCGGGATGGAGGCCGGTCGTCGGATCACCGACCTGGCGTATCGGCGGCGGTCGGGGTCCTGACTGGTCCTGGCCGGCTGATGGCCTCGGCTGGTGGCCTCGGCTGGTGGTGGGCTCATGGTCGGCGGTGGAAGCTGACTTGTCGGTGGGGGAGGTGGTGCATGTCGTAGTGCGGGTCGTGGGCTTTGCGGTGGTGGAAGGGGCAGAGGAGTCGGCCGTTGGTGAGGCTGGTGTCGCCGCCTTGGGACCAGGGGATGTCGTGGTGGGCGTGGCACCAGCCTGCGGGTCGGTCGCAGGTCTCGCTGGTGCAGCCGCCTTGTTCGATGTCGAGGGCGATCCGTTGGTGTTCGGTGTGGAACCGGGTGCGGCGGCCCATGTCCAGGACGACGGGGCGGCTGCCGATGACTCGCTGGTAGACGGCGGGGATGATGCCGGCCTCGCAGGCGAGGCGGCGGGCGGTGGAGGCGGAGATGGCTTGTCCGGTGTCGAGGTGGGCGGTGCCGAGTCCGGTGAGCAGCTTGTCGTAGTCGAGGAGCACCACGACGGTCGCGGAGACGCCGCCGGTGGTGGGGAGCCAGTCGTGGGGGATCCGCTCGAGGAGGTCGCAGAACGCCTGACCCATCCGGTCGGACCGAGAAGCCTGGCCGGACCGCGGGCCGGTCAGCCGGCCGGTCGGCCGGCCGGTCGGCCGGTCGCGGTGGGTCGGATCGTGGTCGCCGGCTGCCGCCGGTGCTGCCGCCGGTGCTGCTGTCGGTGGCTGCTGTCTGGGGTGGTGTCGGTCGAGTCCGACCGGCGGGGTGCCATCAGGGCGTTCAGGATCTTGGTGAGGGCGGCGGCGTGGAGGGAGGCGATCTTGAACCGGCCGGTGTGGGTGCCGTCGCGGTTGTCGAGGAGGTGGAGGTAGGTGCGGCGGGCGGCTGCGGTCTCCTCGGCGGCGAGTCTGCGGCCCTCTTCGAGGTCGGCGGCGTCGGGGTCGATGACCTCGAACACCCGCCGCCCGAGCACCTTCAGGGTCTTCTCGTCGTGGGTCTGGGCCAGTTCGATCAGGTGCTTCTCGGCCACCTCCGCGACTCCCGCCTCGACGGTGTCGGGCAGTGCCTGGACGGCGTGGATGATGACGCGGGCTTGTGCGGGGTCGAGGAGACCGGCGGCGAGGGCGTCGCGGGTGGCGGTGTGGGGTCCGTCGAGCTGGTGGGCGAGCCGTACCTCGGCGCGTGCCGCTGAGCGGGGGCGTCGGGTGGCGTGGGCGAGCCAGGCGGCGGTGGAGGAGGCGCCGGAGTCGGCGGCGATGTCGGCGTGGTCGGCGGCGGCCAGCACCCGGAGCCGCAGCTCGAGGATCCGGGACTCGGCACGGGACAGCTCGATCAGCGCGGTGCGCTGCTCGGTCGGGGTCATCGACCAGGCCGGCGTGTCGGCGAGTCCGTCCAGCACCTGGTGGATCCGGCCGGTGAACCGGGCGATCGGGTGTCCGCTGCTCCTCCATCCCGGTCGTCGACATACCCCCACACTAGACACTCACCACCGACACTTCCCGAGCGTGTGTTCGAGGCCGGTGGACGACTCGGTGACGACTGTGTCTGGGGACGAAACCCGGCCCGGAACGAACCGGCAGCCGCTGACGAGGCCGGAGCCCGTGATCGCCTCCGAACAGATCGTCTCCATGTCGCCATCAGCCGGCGACCGGACATGACCAGGGTATGGCCACCCTCGGTCCTCAGGACGCGGAGCGCTTCCGCGCCCTGTGCACCGCCCAGTTCCACCGCGTCCTCGGGTATGCACTCAAACGCGCCGTCGCACCGGAGGATGCCGCCGACGCCGACGCCGACGCCGACGCCGACGCCGCCGACGCCGTCGCCGAGACATCCCTGGTGACCTGGTGGAGGATCGACGAGGTGCCGCCCGGCGACGCGGCCCAGCTGTGGATCTACGGCGTCGCCCGTCGTGTGCTGGCCAACGACCACCGCAGCCTGGGCCGTCGCGACCGTAGACCGGACGACGAGCTCGCGGTCGCGACCGAGATGCTCGCCGACGTTGCGGTTCCCCAGGCTTCGACCCGTCCAGCCTCCTCGCCCGTGGCGCCAACGACCTCTACCAGTGCAGCGCCCGGGTCGGCGGAACGGTGACCTGCGCCGGGATCGCAGCGCCCAGGGCGGCTACCCCGGTGGTCTGGGAGAGAGCCGACCAGGTGGCAGCCGGATCTGTTCCCCGCGAGCGCAAGCAGGGCCTCGGCTGCTCCTGAGGCCCGCCCCTTCGTGAGCCCCTGCTGAACGGGCCGCCGGGTCCCGGCACCGGGTGGCTAGGCTACGCACGTGTCGAGCAGAGGAGTGGGTCCATGAAGGTGGCGCTGGCCAGTGACCACGCCGGGTTCGCCCTGAAGGAGGAGATCAAGGCGGAGCTCACCGGGGGCGGACACGAGGTGACCGACTTCGGCACGGACGACGAGTCCTCGTGCGACCTGGTGGACTTCGCCTACCCCGCCGCGCTGGCGGTCGGGCGCGGGGAGGTCGATCGCGCCATCATGGTCGACGGCGTCGGCTACGGCAGCGCGATGATCGCCAACCGGGTGCGCGGTGTCGACGCCGTCGTCTGCCAGGACCCGTTCTGCGCAAGCCTCGCCCGGTCCCACTCGGACAGCAACGTGCTCTGCATCGGGGGCAAGATCATCGGCTCGGCGCTCGCCCTGGCAGTCGTCGAGACCTGGATGACGACGGACTTCCTGGCCGGCGAGGAGAAGTACGCACGCCGCGTCGCCAAGGGGCGCGAGATCGCCGAGCGGCACCTCCGTCCGCTCGACGACGCCTGACCCGGACGCGGTCGGAGTGGCCCCGGTCGCGACGCCTCCGCGGCGGCGATTTGATAACGACCGGCAGTCTCTGACAAGATAGTCCGGTTGCTCCGGCGGGGTCGCCGGGGCGTGGAGACACTGCAGCACACCTGCTGCACTTGACGACTGAACAGGCCTTCCTGGTTGCGGTGGTCCGGTGTGTGTCCGCGCCGAACCAGGAGACCCCTCCCAGCTCGATGACGGTCCACGTTCGCGTGGTCCAGGCGTCGGGTGACACTCCGACACAGGTGGTTCCTAGGCCCGTGTCGTGTCGCCACCAGCGCGACACGCCCGACCTCGGGGGTGGGAGAAGGAGGAACGGGTCAGGCCCGACGGGCCTGCTCGTGACTGGCGGTACAGGTCGACCGGCACCAGCCGGCCGGACCGGATGGACTACAGAGTTAGGACGAACTGAGAGCTATGGCGGGACAGAAGATCCGCATCAGGCTCAAGGCCTACGACCACGAGGTGATCGACACCTCGGCGCGCAAGATCGTTGACACGGTCACCCGTACGGGCGCGAAGGTCGCCGGCCCTGTGCCTCTGCCGACGGAGAAGAACGTCTACTGCGTCATCCGTTCGCCCCACAAGTACAAGGACAGCCGCGAGCACTTCGAGATGCGCACCCACAAGCGTCTCATCGACATCATCGACCCGACGCCGAAGACCGTCGACTCGCTCATGCGGCTCGACCTGCCTGCCGGCGTCGACATCGAGATCAAGCTCTGAGCTGACGAGGTCTGACTTCCATGAGCACTCTTGAACGCAACGTCCGCGGGCTGCTGGGCACCAAGCTCGGCATGACCCAGACCTGGGACGAGAACAACAGGGTCGTGCCCGTGACCGTCGTCGCGGCCGGCACCAACGTCGTCACCCAGGTCCGCCGCCCCG
This sequence comes from uncultured Actinomycetota bacterium, assembly GCA_963837995.1. Lineage (GTDB taxonomy): Bacteria > Actinomycetota > Actinomycetes > Propionibacteriales > Nocardioidaceae > Nocardioides_B. Next base: position 261,770 of record CAWIPS010000008.1, on the reverse strand, counting down.
AGACCGACGGCTACAACGCTGTCCAGATCGGCTTCGGCGAGATCGAGGGCCGCAAGGTCACCAAGCCGCAGGCGGGGCACTTCGTCAAGGCCGGTGTGACCCCGCGTCGGCACCTGCTCGAGATCCGTACGGCGGACGCCGGCTCCTACTCGGTCGGCCAGGAGCTCAGCCCCGAGCTGTTCAGCGCCGGCGAGGAGGTCGACGTCACCGGCACCAGCAAGGGCAAGGGCTACGCCGGCGTCATGAAGCGGCACGGGTTCCACGGCGTGGGGGCCTCCCATGGTGCCCACCGCAACCACCGCAAGCCGGGCTCCATCGGCGCCTGCGCCACGCCGGGCCACGTCTTCAAGGGCACCCGGATGGCCGGCCGGATGGGTGGCGACAACGTCACTACCCAGAACGTCTCGGTCTTCGCCATCGACGTCGAGCGGGGCCTGATCCTGCTCAGGGGCGCCGTACCCGGACCCAAGGGTGGCCTCGTCGTCATCCGTTCCGCAGCGAAGGCACTCGACAAGGAGGTCAGCGCATGACCGCCCAGGCAGTGAACGTCGACCTCCCCGCGGAGATCTTCGACGTCCAGGTCAACATCCCGCTGATCCACCAGGTCGTCGTCGCCCAGCAGGCCGCCGCCCGTCAGGGCACCCACGACACCAAGTCCCGCGGTGAGATCCGCGGTGGTGGCCGCAAGCCCTACAAGCAGAAGGGCACCGGTCGCGCCCGGCAGGGCTCGATCCGCGCTCCCCAGTTCGCCGGCGGTGGCACCGTTCACGGCCCGACGCCGCGCAGCTACGACCAGCGCACGCCCAAGAAGATGAAGGCCGCCGCCCTGCGTGGCGCCCTCTCCGACCGGGCCCGCGCCGGCCGCGTGCACGTCGTCGAGAGCTTCGTCACCGACTCGAGGCCGAGCACCAAGGCGGCGATCGCCTCCCTGGCCGGGCTCACCGGCGCCGACCAGACCCGTCGCCGCACCCTGGTCGTGCTCGAGCGGGGCGACGACATGACCTGGCTGTCGCTGCGCAACGTGGACACCGTCCACCTGCTCGCCGTCGACCAGCTGAACACCTACGACGTGCTGCTCTGCGACGACGTGGTCTTCACCAAGGCGGCCTTCGACGCGTTCGTCGCCAGCCGCGGCGTCCAGGCCGGCACCGCCACGGCGGCCGAGGCCGAGACGGTCACGCCGGGCGACACCGAGACGGCCACGGCGGCCGAGGCCGAGACGGCCCCGGCGGCCGACACCGAGACGGTCACCGACACCGAGACCAGCGAGGAGGCCCAGTGAGCACCTTCCACAAGGACCACCGCGACGTGCTGATCGCGCCGGTGGTGAGCGAGAAGAGCTACGGCCTCCTCGACGCCAACAAGTACACCTTCCTGGTGCGCCCGTCGGCGAACAAGACCGAGATCAAGATCGCGGTCGAGAAGATCTTCAACGTCAAGGTGACGAGCGTGAACACGCTGAACCGTCAGGGCAAGACCCGTCGCACCCGCTTCGGGACCGGCAAGCGTGCCGACACCAAGCGGGCGATCGTCAGCCTGGCCGTCGGCGAGCGCATCGACATCTTCGGGGGTCCGGTCTCCTGACCGGGCCGGACGACAGCAGAGTCTGCGAGGACTGAGACACCATGGGCATCAGAAAGTACAAGCCGACCACACCGGGCCGTCGCGGCTCGTCGGTCGCCGACTTCGTCGAGGTGACGCGGTCGACGCCGGAGAAGTCGTTGGTGCGCCCGCTCGCCAAGAAGGGCGGCCGCAACAACCAGGGCCGGATCACCACCCGGCACCAGGGAGGCGGGCACAAGCGCGCCTACCGCGTCATCGACTTCCGTCGCTACGACAAGGACGGCGTGCCCGCCACGGTCGCGGAGATCGAGTACGACCCGAACCGCACCGCCCGGATCGCGCTGCTGCACTACGCCGACGGCGAGAAGCGCTACATCGTCGCCCCGCAGGGCCTGCGTCAGGGTTCCGCTGTCGAGGCCGGTGCGCGCGCCGACATCAAGGCCGGCAACAACCTCCCGCTGCGCAACATCCCGGTCGGCACCACGATCCACTGCATCGAGCTGCGACCCGGTGGCGGCGCCAAGATCGCCCGCTCGGCCGGCAACTCGGCCCAGCTGGTCGCCAAGGAGGGCAGCCGCGCGCAGCTGCGGATGCCCTCGGGCGAGATGCGGTACGTCGACGTACGCTGTCGCGCCACCGTGGGCGGTGTCGGCAACGCCGAGCAGTCCAACATCAACTGGGGCAAGGCCGGCCGGATGCGCTGGAAGGGCCGGCGCCCGACCGTCCGCGGTGTCGTCATGAACCCCGTCGACCACCCGCACGGCGGTGGTGAGGGCAAGACCTCCGGTGGTCGCCACCCGGTCTCGCCGTGGGGCAAGAAGGAGGGTCGCACGCGCAGGAACAAGGCGAGCGACGCCCTCATCGTCCGTCGTCGCAAGTCCGGCAAGCGTCGCTAGCGGCGACCGACGGCTAGAAAGGGAACAGACATGCCTCGCAGCCTGAAGAAGGGCCCCTTCGTGGACGACCACCTGATCAAGAAGGTGGACGTCCAGAACGACAAGGGCACGCACAACGTCATCAAGACGTGGTCGCGTCGCTCCATGATCGTGCCGGCGATGATCGGCCACACGATCGCGGTGCACGACGGCCGCAAGCACGTCCCGGTGTTCGTGACCGACTCCATGGTCGGACACAAGCTGGGCGAGTTCGCGCCGACGCGCACCTACCGCGGTCACGTCAAGGACGACCGGAAGGCCCGTCGCCGCTGATGCGGCCAGGCGAACCAGTCCGGACCAGCTGAGCACCGCACCGACAGAGTCGAGAGAGTCAAGAGATGAGCACTATGGAGCGCAGGCGTGTGAGCGCCCGACGCGAGAGCCTGCTGGGTGACGAGCCCGGCGCTTTCGCCAGCGCCCGTTTCGTCCGGGTCGCGCCGATGAAGGCGCGCCGGGTCGTGGACATGGTCCGTGGCCTGCCCGCCGACGACGCGCTGGCCCTGCTGCAGTTCGCGCCGCAGGCCGCAGCTGCGACCGTCTACAAGGTCCTCGAGAGCGCCGTCGCGAACGCGGCAGGCACCGAGAGCCTCGAGCGGGGGAGCCTGGTCATCAGCAAGGCGATGGTGGACGAGGGCCCGACGATGAAGCGCTGGCGCCCCCGTGCCCAGGGTCGTGCCTCTCGGATCAACAAGCGGACCAGCCACATCACCCTCGTGGTGCAGCCCCGCGCCGAGAGCTCCACCGAGCGCGTGTCCACCGGACGCGGAGCCAGGAAGTCCAGCACGTCGAACAGGAAGGGACGGAGCTCCTGATGGGCCAGAAGATCAACCCGAACGGGTTCCGCCTCGGAATCTCCGTCGACCACAAGAGCCGCTGGTACGCCGACAAGCTGTACAAGTCCTACGTCGGCGAGGACGTGGCGATCCGCCGCCTGCTGTCCAAGGGCATGGAGCGCGCCGGCATCTCCCGGGTGGAGATCGAGCGCACCCGCGACCGCGTCCGGGTGGACATCCACACGGCCCGCCCGGGCATCGTGATCGGCCGCCGGGGCGCCGAGGCCGACCGGATCCGTGGGGAGCTCGAGAAGCTCACCGGCAAGCAGGTCCAGCTCAACATCCTCGAGGTGAAGAACCCCGAGGTCGACGCCCAGCTCGTCGCGCAGGGCGTGGCCGAGCAGCTCGCCGGCCGGGTCGCCTTCCGCCGCGCGATGCGCAAGGCGATGCAGACCACCATGCGCAGCGGCGCCAAGGGCGTACGGATCCAGTGCTCGGGACGGCTCGGTGGCGCGGAGATGTCGCGCTCGGAGTTCTACCGCGAGGGCCGGGTGCCCCTGCACACGCTGCGTGCCGACATCGACTACGGCTTCTACGAGGCCAAGACCACCTTCGGGCGGATCGGTGTGAAGGTCTGGATCTACAAGGGCGAGGTGGCGGGCACCCGCGCCGAGCGGGAGGCCCAGGCTGCTGCCCGGGCCGGCGCGCCCGGTCGTGGCCGACCCGCCCGCGGCGGTGCAGCCGACCGGCCGACCCGCGGCTCCCGTGCCGACCGGCCCACGCGCTCCGCCCGCACGGGAGACGCGCCCGCCGAGACCGCCGGCACCACGCCGGAGGCCGCCCCCACCGAGGCTCCCTCAGCAGGGACCGCCCCGGCAGCCAGCCCGGCGACCGGGCCCGACCAGACGACCGCACCGAGTGGGGAGGCCTGAGCACCATGTTGATGCCCCGCAGGGTCAAGCACCGCAAGCAGCACCACCCACGACGCACCGGCGCCGCCAAGGGTGGCACCGAGCTCGCCTTCGGTGACTTCGGCATCCAGGCCGTGGAGCCTGCCTACGTCACCAACCGGCAGATCGAGTCCGCCCGCATCGCGATGACCCGTCACATCAAGCGCGGCGGGAAGGTGTGGATCAACATCTACCCCGACCGTCCGCTGACCAAGAAGCCCGCCGAGACCCGGATGGGGTCCGGCAAGGGCTCGCCCGAGTGGTGGGTGGCCAACGTGAAGCCCGGCCGGATGATGTTCGAGCTGTCCGGGGTCACGGAGGACGTGGCTCGTGAGGCGATGCGCCGAGCGATCCACAAGCTGCCCATGAAGTGCAAGTTCGTGACCCGTGAGAGTGGTGAGTTCTGATGGCGACGACCACGCACGAGCTCGACGACCTGACCAACGTGGACCTCGAGACGAAGCTTCGCGAGGCCAAGGAGGAGCTGTTCAACCTGCGCTTCCAGGCCGCGACCGGACAGCTCGAGAGCCACGGCCGGCTTCGCACCGTCAAGCGCGAGATCGCGCGCATCTACACCGTGGTGCGTGAGCGCGAGCTCGGGATCCGGGAGACGCCCGACGTCTCGGGTGCCGACCGCACGAAGGACGGTGCCGCATGAGCGAGGAGACCAATGTGAGCGACCAGACCGTGGTCGAGACCAGCACCGGCGCGTCGGACGACCCGGCAGCCGGCCGCCCCTACCGCAAGATCCGTGAGGGTCTGGTGGTCAGCGACAAGATGGAGAAGACCGTGGTCGTCTCCGTCGAGGACCGCGTCAAGCACCCGCTCTACGGCAAGGTCCTTCGCCGCACCAGCAAGCTCAAGGCCCACGACGAGCAGAACCAGTGCGGCATCGGCGACCGGGTCCGGATCCAGGAGACCCGGCCCCTGTCGGCGACCAAGCGCTGGCGCATCGTCGAGGTGCTCGAGAAGGCGAAGTAGACCCAGCCCTGCGGGTGGCGCGGCGCCATCGCGCCAGGCTCGACCACAGGGCAGCAGAACGGCACCAACGCCTTCGGGCGGAGCACGACCGAGGAACCGTCGAGCGAAGCGAGCTTGGTTCCTCGGAACAGGAGGAGCCGGCGAAGCCGGTCAACGCATTGCCAGGCGGCGAAGCCGCCCAGGTCGACGTAGGAGACAGTAGTGATCCAGCAGGAGTCGCGGCTCAAGGTCGCCGACAACACCGGTGCGAAGGAGATTCTCTGCATCCGTGTTCTCGGTGGCTCGGGCCGGCGCTACGCCGGAATCGGCGACGTCATCGTCGCCACCGTGAAGGACGCGATCCCCGGTGGCAACGTGAAGAAGGGTGACGTCGTGAAGGCCGTGGTGGTCCGCACCGCCAAGGAGCGCCGTCGTCCGGATGGTTCCTACATCCGCTTCGACGAGAACGCCGCCGTGATCCTCCGGGCCGACAGCGGTGAGCCCAGAGGCACGCGCATCTTCGGCCCGGTGGGTCGCGAGCTGCGGGAGAAGCGGTTCATGAGGATCATCTCGCTGGCCCCGGAGGTGTTGTAGGTCATGTCCCAGAAGAAGCGGCAGTCCCACGAGAAGCGGCAGAAGAACTTGAAGATCAAGAAGGGCGATGTCGTGCGCGTCATCGCCGGCAAGGACAAGGGCGCGGAGGGCAAGGTCATCTCGGTGCTCTCCGAGCAGGACCGCGTCATCGTCGAGGGCGTCAACCGGATCAAGCGGCACACGAAGGTCGTCAACCAGGGCGGCCGCGCCGGTACGACGGGCGGCATCATCACCCAGGAGGCGGCCGTCCACGTGTCCAACGTGATGCTGCTGGTCGACGCGCCGAAGGACAGCGACGCCAAGTCGGTCAAGGGGGGCAAGGTCACCACCCGGATCGGCTACCGCCGCGACGAGGTCGCCAAGCGTCGCGCCGACGGCTCGACGTACCCCGCAGAGCGCAGCGTTCGCGTCGCCCGCAAGTCCGGTGAGGAGATCTGATGACCACCACGAGTGACGAAGGCGTCCAGAGCGCCACCGCGCCGACCGCGACCGCTGAGCCGAAGCCCCGTCCGCGGCTGCAGACGAGGTACCGCCAGGAGATCGTGCCGGCGCTCCAGGAGCAGTTCCACTACACGAACATCATGACCGTGCCGCACCTGACCAAGGTCGTGGTGAACATGGGCGTGGGTGAGGCGGCCCGTGACTCGAAGCTGATCGAGGGCGCCGTCCGCGACCTGACCGCGATCACCGGGCAGAAGCCCCAGGTCACCAAGGCCCGCAAGTCCATCGCCCAGTTCAAGCTGCGCGAGGGGATGCCGATCGGCGCGCACGTCACGCTGCGCGGCGACCGGATGTGGGAGTTCATGGACCGTCTGCTGTCCTTGGCGCTGCCCCGGATCCGTGACTTCCGTGGTCTCTCGCCGCGCCAGTTCGACGGCCGTGGCAACTACACCTTCGGTCTCACCGAGCAGGTGGTGTTCCACGAGATCGACCAGGACAAGATCGACCGGTCGCGCGGCATGGACATCACGGTCGTGACCACCGCCACGAACGACGACGAGGGTCGCGCGCTGCTCAAGCAGCTCGGTTTCCCCTTCGCGGAGCGATGAGACTATGCACATCAAGGAGCACTGACATGGCCAAGACTTCCCTGAAGGTCAAGGCGGCACGCAAGCCGAAGTTCAAGGTCCGCGGCTACACCCGCTGCCAGCGGTGCGGACGCCCCAAGTCCGTCTACCGGAAGTTCGGCCTGTGCCGGATCTGCCTGCGCGAGATGGCGCACCGGGGCGAGCTGCCCGGCATCACCAAGAGCAGCTGGTAAGTCCCGCACGGGGGCTCCGCCCCCGTGTACCCCCGGACCGTGGTCGCCAAGGTGACCGAAGTCCGGGTCGAGCACCCGCACGGGGGCTCCGCCCCCGTGTACCCCCGGACCGTGGTCGCCAAGGTGACCGAAGTCCGGGTCGAGAAGTCCGAGACACATCCAGCACCAAGAGAGCATCACAGGTCCCGAGAAGGAAGCTTCCCGGTGAAACCAGGTGAGGAAGGGCCGGAACGGCCATGACGATGACAGACCCGATCGCAGACATGCTGACCCGTCTGCGGAACGCCAACCAGGCGTACCACGATGAAGTGTCGATGCCCTACAGCAAGCTGAAGGTGGGCGTCGCGGAGATCCTGCAGCAGGAGGGGTACATCACCTCCTGGAAGGTCGAGGAGGCGGGCGACACCGCCACCGACGGCACGGCCTCCGCCCAGACCGTCGGCAAGGTGCTCGAGCTGACCTTGAAGTACGGCCAGAACCGCGAGCGCTCCATCGCCGGCATCCGGCGCATCTCGAAGCCCGGCCTGCGCGTCTACGCCAAGCACACCGGCCTGCCGAAGGTGCTCGGCGGGCTCGGCGTCGCCATCATCTCCACCAGCCAGGGTCTGCTCACGGACCGCCAGGCGAACAAGAAGGGCGTGGGTGGGGAAGTCCTCGCCTACGTCTGGTAACCACGAGACCGAGAGGAGAAACCAGCATGTCGCGCATTGGCAAGCTCCCCATCACGGTCCCGTCGGGTGTCGACGTCGCCGTCGACGACCGCCTGGTGACGGTGAAGGGACCCAAGGGCACCCTGAGCCACCACGTCGCCGCCCCGATCACGGTCAGCCGTGGCGAGGGCGGGGTCATCGAGGTGGTCCGCCCCAACGACGAGCGGGAGAGCAAGTCGCTGCACGGGCTCTCTCGCACGCTGATCGCCAACATGGTGCAGGGCGTGACCGAGGGCTACGAGAAGCGTCTGGAGATCGTCGGCGTGGGCTACCGCGTCCTGTCCAAGGGACCGACCGAGCTGGAGTTCCAGCTGGGGTACTCCCACTCCATCACGTTCAACGCCCCCGAAGGCATCACCTTCACCGTCGACGGGCCCACCCGGCTCGGCGTCCAGGGGATCGACAAGCAGCTGGTCGGCGAGGTCGCTGCCAACATCCGCAAGCTCCGCAGGCCCGAGCCCTACAAGGGCAAGGGTGTGCGCTACGCGGGGGAGCAGATCCGTCGCAAGGTCGGAAAGGCTGGTAAGTGACGATGGCTATCTCACTGAGGTCCGGCAAGCACACGAGCGTCCGGGTCGCCTCCCGGCTGCGTCGCCAGGTCAGGGGGCGCAAGAAGGTCTCCGGCACGGCGGAACGGCCGAGGCTGGTGGTCACCCGCAGCTCCAAGCACATCAGCGCCCAGGTCGTCGACGACCTCCAGGGCAGGACACTGGCCTCCGCCAGCACCATGGAGGCCGGCGTACGCTCGGTGGAGGGCGACAAGTCGGCCAAGGCGCGCCGGGTCGGCGAGCTCGTCGCGGAGCGTGCGAAGGCAGCGGGGGTCTCCTCGGCCGTGTTCGACCGGGCCGGGAACAAGTACCACGGGCGCGTAGCCGCTCTCGCCGACGCCGCCCGTGAGGGCGGCCTCGCGTTCTGACCGCGATGGCAACCTCAAGGACAACAAGGAAGGTAGTTCGACTATGAGCGGACAACAGCGCCGTTCCGGTGGCGGAGCGGGAGGCGGCCGAGGCGGCCGCGACAACCGCGGAGGCCAGGGCGCGGACAAGACCGCCTACATCGAGCGTGTCGTCGCGATCAACCGGGTCGCCAAGGTGGTCAAGGGCGGTCGTCGCTTCAGCTTCACCGCCCTGGTGATCGTCGGTGACGGCGACGGCATGGTCGGCGTCGGCTACGGCAAGGCCAAGGAGGTGCCGGCGGCGATCGCCAAGGGTGTCGAGGAGGCGAAGAAGAGCTTCTTCAGGGTCCCCCGCAGCCAGGGCACCATCCCGCACCCGGTGCAGGGCGAGAAGGCCGCAGGCATCGTCCTGCTGAAGCCGGCTGCTCCCGGCACCGGTGTGATCGCCGGTGGCCCGGTGCGGGCCGTGCTCGAGTGCGCCGGGATCCACGACGTGCTCAGCAAGTCGCTCGGCTCCTCGAACCAGATCAACATCGTGCACGCGACCGTCGAGGCGCTGCGCTCGCTGGAGGAGCCGGAGGCCGTCGCGGCCCGCCGTGGGCTCCCCGTCGAGCACGTCGCGCCGGCCGCGCTGCTCCGGGCCCGAGCCGAGGTGCAGCAGTGATGTCGCGTCTCAAGGTCCAGCAGCAGCGGTCGACGATCGGCTGCAAGAAGAACCATCGGGACACCCTGCGCACGCTCGGTCTCAAGCGCATCGGCGACGTCGTCGTCAAGGAGGACCGTCCCGAGATCCGTGGCATGCTCGCGACGGTCAGGCATCTGGTCGTCTTCGAAGAGGTGGACTGACATGACGCTCAAGCTGCATCACCTGCGTCCCGCTCCGGGCGCTCGCACCGCCAAGACCCGGGTGGGTCGCGGCGAGGCCTCCAAGGGCAAGACGGCCGGTCGCGGCACCAAGGGCACGAGCGCCCGCTACCAGGTGCCGGCCGGCTTCGAGGGCGGCCAGATGCCGATCCACATGCGGCTGCCGAAGCTCAAGGGCTTCAAGAACCCGTTCAAGGTGGAGTTCCAGGTCGTCAACCTCGACCGGATCGGCACGCTGTTCCCCGACGGCGGCACCGTGGGCGTCGAGGACCTGGTCGCCAAGGGCGCTGTCCGCGGCGGTCACCCCGTCAAGGTCCTCGGCTCGGGAGACATCTCCGTGGCCGTCCAGGTGAGCGCGCACGCGTTCTCCGCCTCCGCCAAGGAGAAGATCGCCGCTGCCGGCGGCAGCACGACCCAGGTCTGACCCGGTTCCGGGGCCCGATCCGGGCCCCGGCCCCGCCGGTGCCGGGGGCTCGCGGCCGCCCCGGCTGTGGTTCCGCCGGAGCCCAGCCGGCCGGCTCGGGCCCCTGTTAGGCTTCCGAGGTCCGGTCCCTCTGGGGGCGACGCCGCCTGCGTGAGCCACCGCAACCGGGCGATGACTGCACGTGAGGGAGAAGAGGACGAGTTGCTAGGCGCCTTCGCCAGCGCGTTCCGGACGCCGGACCTGCGCAAGAAGCTGTTTTTCGTGCTGCTGGTCATCGTGATCTTCCGGCTCGGCTCGCAGATCCCGACGCCCGGCGTCAACTACGCGAACGTGCAGGTCTGCTTCGACCAGACCAAGAACTCCGGCGTCTACGGCCTGATCAACCTGTTCTCCGGTGGCGCCCTCCTCCAGCTGACGGTGTTCGCGCTCGGGATCATGCCCTACATCACCGCGAGCATCATCCTGCAGCTGCTCGTCGTGGTGATTCCCCGGCTGGAGACGCTGAAGAAGGAGGGGCAGTCCGGACAGACCAAGATCACCCAGTACACCCGCTATGTCACCCTCGCCCTCGCCATCCTGCAGGCCACCGGGATCACGGCCCTCGCGCGCAGCGGACAGCTGCTGCAGGGCTGCTCCGAGCCGCTGCTGTACAAGCCGGACTCCCTGATGACGATGCTGGTCATGGTGATCACCATGACGGCCGGCACCGCGGTCATCATGTGGCTCGGTGAGCTGATCACCGACCGCGGCATCGGCAACGGCATGTCGATCCTGATCTTCACCACCGTGGTCTCCTCCTTCCCGGCCAGCCTGTGGGCGGTGAAGGTGTCGAAGGGCTGGTGGGTCTTCACGCTGATGCTGGTGATCGGTCTGGTGCTGGTCGCGGCGGTCATCTTCATGGAGCAGGGACAGCGGCGGATCCCGGTGCAGTACGCCCGGCGGATGGTCGGCCGCAAGATGTTCGGTGGCTCCTCGACGTACATCCCGCTCAAGGTGAACCAGGCCGGCGTCATCCCGGTCATCTTCGCCTCGAGCCTGCTCTACCTGCCCGCGATGGCCTCGCAGTTCTCCAACAACGCCAGCTGGGCGGCGTGGATCTCCACCTATCTCGTCAAGGGCGACCATCCGCTCTACATGGCGGTGTACTTCGGGCTGATCATCTTCTTCACCTACTTCTACGTCGCGATCACCTTCAACCCCGAGGAGGTCGCCGACAACATGAAGAAGTACGGCGGCTTCATCCCCGGGATCCGGGCCGGCAAGCCGACCGAGGAGTACCTCGGCTACGTGCTGTCCCGCATCACCCTGCCGGGAGCCCTCTACCTCGGGCTGATCTCACTCGTTCCGCTGATCGCCATCGCGCTCGTCGGCGCCACCCAGAACTTCCCGTTCGGCGGCACCTCCATCCTGATCATGGTGGGTGTCGCCCTCGACACGGTGAAGCAGATCGAGAGCCAGCTCCAGCAACGCAACTACGAAGGGTTCCTGCGCTGATGAGACTCCTCTTCATGGGACCGCCCGGAGCCGGCAAGGGCACCCAGGCCCAGATCGTCGCCGACCGGTTCGGCATCCCCGCGATCTCGACCGGTGACATCTTCCGGGCGAACGTCGCGAACAACACCGAGCTGGGCGTCGAGGCCAAGCGCTACATGGACGCCGGCGAGTACGTCCCGGACTCGGTGACCAACCTGATGGTGCGCAACCGCATCGACGAGGAGGACGCCGTCAAGGGCTTCCTGCTCGACGGCTACCCGCGCACCCTCGCCCAGGTCGACGAGCTGGACGGGATGATCGCCTACACCGGTCACCGCCTCGACGCGGTGGTGGTGCTGACCGCGGAGCCCGCCGAGCTGGTGCGGCGCCTGGCGGACCGGGCGAAGAAGGAGGGCCGCGCCGACGACACCGAGGACGTGATCCGGCGGCGCCAGGAGATCTACCTCGAGCAGACCGAGCCGTTGATCGACGTCTACCGCAAGCGCGGCCTGGTCCGCACGGTGAACGGGCTGGGCGAGGTGGGGGAGGTCACCGCACGGATCCTCGACGGCCTCAAGAAGGTCGAGGAGAGCTGAGACCGCGCGGTGTTCCGGGACCGCGGGGTGGAGATCAAGACGCCTGCCCAGATCGAGGCGATGCGGGCCGCCGGGCTGGTCGTCGGTGAGACGCTCGACCTGCTGCGGCGGTCCCTGCGACCGGGGATGACCACGCTCGACCTTGACCGGATCGCCGAGGACAACATCCGCTCCAGCGGCGCGACCCCTTCGTTCCTCGGCTACGGACGACCACCCTTCCCGGCCAGCATCTGTGTCTCGGTGAACGACGAGGTGGTGCACGGCGTGCCCGGGGACCGGGTGGTCGCCGAGGGCGATCTCGTCTCCATCGACTGCGGGGCCGTCGTGGACGGCTGGCACGGCGACGCCGCCCTCACCGTCGCGGTGGGGGAGGTGCCGGGCCGGGCCACCGAGCTGATGCGGGTCACCGAGGACGCGATGTGGCGCGGGTTCGCGGCTGCGCGCCTCGGCGGGCACGTCGGGGACATCTCCGCCGCCGTCGAGCAGCACGTCCGCGCCGTGAGCTCCTTCGAGATCGTCCCGGACTACACCGGCCACGGGATCGGGTCGGCCATGCACCAGCCGCCGACGGTCCCCAACCTGGGGAAGGCCGGTCGTGGCACCAGGCTGGTCCAGGGGCTGGCCCTCGCCGTCGAGCCGATGGTGGTCGCCGGTGAGGCCTGGACCCACACCGACGACGACGAGTGGACGGTGCGGACCGACGACGGCTCGCTGGCCGCCCACTTCGAGCACACGTTCACCCTCACCCCCCGCGGCACCTGGGTGCTGACCGCTCTCGACGGCGGCGAGGCGAAGCTGGCCGAGCTCGGCGTCCCGTTCGGGGGCCACTGACCCGCCCTCTGCCGATCCATCCGGGCTGGAACGACCGCTCGGACAGGCACTCGCCTAGAGCCAAGCACCCCAAACACGGACATAACCGGCGATGCCTCGCTCGAGTGCAGGTCTGACCGGTCGTCGGCTCGTCTCGTGCGCGGGTGAATTAGGGGTTGACGCTCGGGGTCGCGTAGACTGTTGTGTCGGCCCAACGTGGTCCGTTTCGTGGCGCCCTGCGGCTGCCCGGTCTCGCCCTGTGAACCTCGGTTCATGGTGCTGCCCGGGAGAGGGGTTCACCAAGCGGTTCGCGAGGTCCACCGGCAGCCGTCGCACCAAGGCGGAGGCCGGGCGGTTCCCGGGTCAACGGTAGACCAAGACCAGGCTCGGGTGGTCCTCAGCGACACACGAGCCGAACACGAGCCGAACACGAGCAGAGACAAGATAGCGGAGGACATGCCGAAGAAAGAAGGCGTGATCGAGATCGAGGGCACCGTGTCCGAGGCTCTCCCGAACGCGATGTTCCGGGTCGAGCTGAGCAACGGGCACAAGGTTCTCGCTCACATCAGCGGCAAGATGCGGCAGCACTACATCCGGATCCTTCCCGAGGACAGGGTCGTCGTCGAGCTCTCGCCGTACGACCTGACCCGCGGGCGGATCGTCTACCGGTACAAGTAACACGGCGCAGGGGTTCCCGCCCCGTCGCCCCGGACGCTGTGCACCTCAGACAGTGTCGAACCAGCCGAGAACCAGGAAGTCGTGATGAAGGTCAACCCGAGTGTCAAGAGGATCTGTGACAAGTGCAAGGTGATCCGTCGCCACGGCCGCGTCATGGTGATCTGCGAGAACCCTCGCCACAAGCAGCGCCAGGGCTGACCAGGTCTGCGGACCTGTTCGTCGCGCTGCAGGACAACTGAACACGAGAACGTGATCGCTCCCCGCTCGGCTCCGGCCGGACGGGGCCACCCCCGGGCCAGAGGCCGGGGCCCTGAGGTCGGCGGGTGCAGCGCACCCGCAGCACGAACGGCACCAGGGGCGCGACACGACCAGACACCTCTGAGAACCGAAGAGCTGGTGCTCTTCTGAAAGGAAACGGCCACCACATGGCACGCCTCGTTGGTGTGGACCTCCCGCGCGACAAGCGCATCGAGGTCGCACTCACCTATATCTACGGCATCGGCCGCACCCGCGCCCACCAGCTGCTGGCCGAGACCGGGGTCGACCCGGACACCCGGACCCACGCGTTGGGCGACGAGGAGCTGGTGAAGCTCCGCGACGTGATCGAAGCCAACTTCAAGATCGAGGGTGACCTCCGTCGCGAGGTCCAGGCAGACATCCGCCGCAAGATCGAGATCGGCAGCTACCAGGGACGCAGGCACCGTCAGGGCCTGCCCGTCCGCGGGCAGCGCACCAAGACGAACGCGCGCACCCGCAAGGGTCCCAAGCGCACGGTCGCCGGCAAGAAGAAGGCGAAGTAGACCGGAGCCTGCTCCGGGCTGAGCCAGCCTCCCTGTCAGCCCCTCTCGCACGGGCGTCCATCCCAGGATGCTCACCACGCACTCACCAGATCTCGTCATAGGAGCATCAGTTGCCACCCAAGAGCCGACAGGCCAGCGGCGCCAAGAAGGTCCGCCGCAAGGAGAAGAAGAACATCGCTCAGGGCGAAGCCCACATCAAGAGCACGTTCAACAACACGATCGTCACGATCACCGACCCCACCGGCGCCGTGGTCGCCTGGGCCTCGGCCGGCACCGTCGGCTTCAAGGGCTCACGCAAGTCGACCCCGTTCGCCGCGCAGATGGCTGCCGAGGCGGCTGGACGTCGGGCGCAGGAGCACGGCATGAAGAAGATCGACGTCTTCGTCAAGGGCCCCGGCTCGGGACGAGAGACCGCGATCCGGTCCCTCGGTGCGATCGGCCTGGAGGTCGGCACCATCGCGGACGTCACGCCCACCCCGCACAACGGATGCCGGCCGCCCAAGCGCCGCCGCGTCTGATCCCGACACCAGCGAAGAAGGAGATTTCCCACCATGGCCCGTTACATCGGACCCATGACGAAGAAGTCGCGCCGCCTCGGTGTCGACCTCGTCGGTGGCGACCAGGCTTACGAGCGTCGCCCCTACCCGCCCGGCCAGCACGGCCGCGGTCGCATCAAGGAGAGCGAGTACCTCCTCCAGCTCCGTGAGAAGCAGAAGGCGCGCTACACGTACGGCGTCCTGGAGAAGCAGTTCCACAACTACTACACCGAGGCCAGCCGTCGCGCGGGCAAGACCGGTGACAACCTGCTCCAGCTGCTCGAGTGCCGTCTCGACAACGTGGTCTACCGGGCCGGGTTCGCCCGGACCCGCCGGCACGCCCGCCAGCTCGTGGTGCACGGCCACTTCAAGGTGAACGGCAAGAAGGTCGACATCCCGTCGTTCCAGGTCAGCGCCCACGACGTCATCGACGTCAAGGAGAAGTCCCTGGAGACCACCCCGTTCATCGTGGCTCGCGAGACCCACGGGGAGCGCGTGGTGCCCGCGTGGATGGACGCGCTGCCGGGCCGGATGCGGATCCTGATCCACTCGCTGCCGGTGCGTCAGCAGATCGACCTGCCGGTGCAGGAGCAGCTGATCGTGGAGTACTACTCCAAGAAGTAGTCCCCCGCACGGGGGGCTTCGCCCCCCGTGTGCCCCCCAACCGGGGTCGGCTTGGGCGGTTGCCCTTCGACCGCAGAGCACGAGTCCAAGACGAGCAACGAAACACAACTGAAGAGAAAGACAACCACCACAACGAGGACTACGTCCTCGGTGTTCGAGCCCGTCATATAGCGGGGGGGCTCAGAAAAGGATACATAGTGCTTATCGCCCAGCGTCCGAGTCTGTCCGAAGAGTCCGTCGACGAGTTCCGGTCACGCTTCGTGATCGAGCCCCTCGAGCCCGGCTTCGGCTACACGCTCGGCAACTCACTCCGCCGCACCCTGCTCTCCTCCATCCCCGGCGCCTCGGTCACCAGCATCAAGGTGGACGGCGTGCTGCACGAGTTCTCCACGATCGAGGGGGTCAAGGAGGACGTCACCGAGGTGATCTTGAACCTCAAGGACCTCGTGGTCTCCTCCGAGCACGACGAGCCGGTCACCATGTACCTGCGCAAGCAGGGCCCGGGTGTCGTCACCGCAGCCGACATCGCGCCCCCGGCCGGTGTCGAGGTGCACAACCCGGACGTCGTGATCGCCACCCTGAACGACAAGGGCAAGCTCGAGATGGAGCTGGTCGTCGAGCGCGGCCGCGGCTACGTGTCGTCGGTGCAGAACAAGGGTGGCGACAACGAGATCGGCCGGATGCCGGTCGACTCGATCTACTCCCCGGTCCTCAAGGTGACCTACAAGGTCGAGGCCACCCGTGTCGAGCAGCGCACCGACTTCGACAAGCTCGTCATCGACGTCGAGACCAAGCCGTCGATCCGTCCCCGCGACGCGATCGCCTCGGCAGGCAAGACCCTCGTCGAGCTGTTCGGGCTGGCCCGGGAGCTCAACGTGGAGGCGGAGGGCATCGACATCGGCCCGTCGCCCGTCGACGAGCAGCTCGCCGCGGACCTCGCCCTGCCGGTCGAGGACCTGCAGCTCACCGTCCGCTCCTACAACTGCCTCAAGCGCGAGGGCATCCACACCGTGGGTGAGCTGATCTCGCGCTCCGAGCAGGACCTGCTCGACATCCGCAACTTCGGCGCCAAGTCGATCGACGAGGTCAAGGCGAAGCTGCACGAGATGGGTCTCTCGCTCAAGGACAGTGCTCCCGGCTTCGACCCGCAGGCGGCACTGGCGGCGTACGACGATGACGACGACAGCTTTGTCGAAGACGAACAGTACTGATCAGCGTCGAAGACGAACAGTACTGATCAGCGTCGAGGACGAGCAGTACTGACCAGCACCGCCAGCCGGAACACCCCATCTACCCGAGTACCTCACACGGCTCGGGAGAATCGAGGACCCTCATGCCCACCCCCAAGAAGGGCGCCCGTCTCGGCGGCAGCCCCGCACACCAGAAGCTGATCCTCGCGAACCTCGCGACCAGTCTCTTCGAGCACGGCAAGATCACCACCACCGAGGCCAAGGCGCGGGTGCTGCGTCCGGTCGCGGAGCGGCTGATCACCAAGGCCAAGAAGGGCGACCTGCACAACCGACGCCAGGTGCTGGCCACCATCAAGGACAAGGGCGTGGTGCACGCCCTGTTCGAGGAGATCGCGCCGCGGTTCGCCGAGCGTCCGGGTGGCTACACCCGGATCACGAAGATCGGTCCCCGCAAGGGGGACAACGCCCCGATGGCGGTCATCGAGCTCGTGACCGAGGACTACTCGCCCAAGGGCGGTGGCTCGACGGCGGCGCGGTCCTCCGCTCCGGCAGCCGCACCCGCCCAGGCCGAGGCTCCGAGCGCCGCGCCCGCCGAGGACGAGACCGAGGCTGCGGACGGTCAGGTGGTGACCGACCCGGTCGCGGACCTGGCCGACGGCGCCGACGTGGCACCCGTGGCCACGGCCGAGGGCGCCGACGAGGAGGCCCTCGAGGAGACCAGCGGTGGCGTCGCGGGGAAGTACGACGGCTCGCACGTCCCGCTCGAGAACGCCGACGAGGCGCCCGAGGGGTTCCCGGTCAAGGGCAACGAGGACTCGATGAGGTACCACGAGCCCGACAGCCAGTGGTACGACCGGACCACCGCCGAGGTCTGGTTCGCCTCCGCGGAGGCGGCCGAGGCCGCAGGGTTCAGCAAGGCCGGCGAGTAGCCACCGGATCCTCGCGCAGGGCAGCACGAGGCCCGTCGCCCCACAGGGGCGACGGGCCTCGTCGTCCAGTCACCGAGCGGGGCTGCTCGAGGACCACGTCCGCTCGACGAGGGCCACTGCCTCGGCGAGGGTGAGCCCACGCTGCCGGGCGCTGCGCACGTAGCTCTCGGCCAGCCCGGATGTCACCCGGTCCTCCAGCACCGCAGACCTGACGATGGTGCCACCCCTGCCGTGCGTCGCGACCACACCGTCGGCCTCGAGCTCGCGGTAGGCACGCGCCACCGTGTTGGTGGCCAGCCCGAGGTCGGCCGCGAGCCGCCGCACCGTGGGCAGCCTGGTGCCCGCAGGCAGGTCCCCGGTCGCGACCCGGGCGGCGACCTGCGCGCGGAGCTGCTCGAAGGGCGCCACCTCGGACGTCGGGTCGATGCTGATGTCCATGACGCGACGATAGGCCTGTGCAGGTCCGACCGCCGCGGACCGCCTGACAGGATGACCCGGTGCGGCTGCGACTCGACCTTGCCTACGACGGCACCGACTTCCACGGCTGGGCCGCCCAGCCGGGGCTGCGCACCGTGCAGGGGTGCGTGCAGGAGGCGCTCGCCCGGGTGCTGCGGGTGGAATCCGTCCAGGTCACGTGCGCCGGGCGCACGGACACCGGCGTGCACGCCCGCGGTCAGGTGCTGCACCTCGACGTCGACGACGAGAGCTTCCGGGCCTCGACCGGGCGGACCACGGCTGCCACCCCCGCGGAGGCGCTGCTGCGGCGGCTGAACGGCGTGCTGCCTCCCGACGTGCGCGTGCACCGGGTCGCCGAGTCGGTGGACGGGTTCGACGCCCGGTTCTCGGCGCTGTGGCGGCGCTACGCCTACCGGGTCGCGGACGCGCCCCAGCTGGTCGACCCGCTGGCGCGGCACACCGTGCTGGTGCGTCAGCGTCAGCTGGACCTGGTCGCCATGAACGCTGCGGCCCAGGGGCTGCTCGGCGAGCACGACTTCGCGGCCTTCTGCCGCAGGCGGCAGGGCGCGACGACGGTGCGGACCCTGCGCGAGCTGACCTGGGCCCGGGACGACGCCGGCCTCGCGGTCGCGACCGTGCGCGCCGACGCCTTCTGCCACCACATGGTGCGCGCCCTGGTCGGCTGCCTGGTCGCCGTGGGAGAAGGGCGGCGACCTCCCGGCTGGGCGGGCGAGGTGCTCCGGCGGCGGGTGCGCGACCCCGGCGTGACAGTCGTACGCCCGCACGGGCTGACGCTCGAGGAGGTCGGCTACCCACCGGACGCCGAGCTGGCGTCGCAGGCCCGGGCGACGAGACGGGTCAGGTGCCATGGGTGAGCACTACTTCACCGCGGACCCGGCGGTCGGCTTCCGGCGGTCCCCGGTGCGTGCCCAGGTATGGGGCCACGAGCTCTCGCTGGTCTCGGGGTCCGGGGTCTTCGCGCAGGGCCGGGTCGACGTCGGGACCGCGGTGCTGTTCCGGGAGACCCGGCCGCCCGAGGCCGGTCGCCTCCTCGACCTGGGGTGCGGCTACGGGGTCATCGGTCTCGCCCTCGCGCTGGCCGTCCCCGACGCTGTGGTCCGGGCCGTGGACGTCAACGAGCGGGCGGTGCTCCTGGCCCGCGAGAACGCCCGGTCGCTCGGCCTCGCGGACCGGTTCGCGGCCTGCACCCCGGAGGCCGTGCCGGCCGACGAGCGCTACGACGAGATCTGGTCGAACCCGCCGATCCGCATCGGCAAGCAGGCGCTGCACGACCTGCTGCTCAGCTGGCTGCCCCGCCTCGCGCCCGAGGGGCGGGCGGTCCTGGTGGTCGGGAGGAACCTGGGCGCCGACTCCCTGCAGCGATGGCTCGGGGAGCAGGGCTATCCGACCGAGCGGCTGGCCAGTGCCAAGGGGTTCCGGGTCCTGGAGGCCAGGCCCTGACGCAGAGACCCTCGGCTCGAAAGTGACGGCTGGGGGCGGAGTCGTAGTAGCGTGACCGTCACCATGGAACGTCTGCGCTGGTGCTGCAGATGAGCACCCTCGTGTCCTACGACCTGAAGGACGGTGGCTCCGTCCTGGTCGAGGTCGAGGACGAGCGCGGCCCGGTGATGCGCGGTGGCCGCACCGACTCCGTCGTCGCCAAGGCCACGGAGTCGCTGGAGGACGTCGTCGGGCGCATCGGCCCAGCGGTGCGAGGGATCGTCACCCAGCTGCGCGAGGCGACCGACTGGCCGGCGGAGGTCACCGTCGAGTTCTCGGTGAAGCTGTCGGCGGACTCCGGCGTGATCATCGCCCGCACCGGGGGCGAGGCCAACTTCAAGATCGCACTCCGGTGGAACCGCACGTGAGGTCGTGACCCGTGGCGGCTCCGGCACTCGTGTACGACGAGATCGAGGTGCGTGTCGAGGGGCCGTCCACCGCGCCGGGCTCAGCAGCCACGTGAGGTAGACGCCCTGGGCCGACGCGTTCACGAGGACGAGCAGCACGAGCGTCGTCCGCGCGGTCGCGGTGAACGTGGGCCGGCACTCCACCCGCGGCACGTCGCGACCAGGGGAGGCATCGCTGGTGCCCACCCCACCATCCTGGGACCTGGCGCACTCAGCGGTCAGTGGATCTGTATGGAGTCCAGCCACGGATGTCAACCGCAGTTGACATCGGCCGCACGTCAACGTAGGTTGACACCATGACGGAGGGCTCGGACCTGGCCACGGCGGCAGCCGGAGCGGACCCGCGGGTCGGCCTGCGGGCGGTCCGGGCGCTGCGCCGGCTGGTCGAGCACCTCGAGGAGACGCAGGTGCGCCGGGCCAGGGAGCTGGGCTGGTCCTGGCAGGACATCGCCGAGGTGCTCGGAGTGAGCCGGCAGGCCGTGCACAAGAAGCACGGACGCCGCTGAGCGGGAGGAGGACGACATGCTGGAGAGGTTCACGAAGCCGGCGCGAGCCGCGGTGGAGCAGGCCGCCATCTTCGCGCGACAGAGCGCTGCGCGGGAGACACGCCCCGACCACCTGTTCGCGGCGCTGCTCGCCGCCGACGGCTGCCTGGCCGTGCGCGTGCTCGCCGACGCCGGCGCGCCACTCGACCGGCTCCGCGCGGAGCTGGATCGTCGGCGCCTGGAGTACGTCGACGGGCTCGACGCCGACGACGCGGACGCTCTGCGCACGATCGGCATCGACCTCGACGAGGTGGTGCGCCGGATCGACCGCAACCTCGGCGGTGCCCTGCCGGGACGCCGCAGGCCGCGGTTCGCCCGGGCCTCCCGCAAGGTTCTCGAGCTGGCGCTGCGCGAGGCGGTGGCGATGCGGCACAACCACATCGGCACCGAGCACCTGCTGCTCGGCCTGGTCCGGCAGGGGGACCGGATGGTCCTCGACACGATCACCGCCTGCGGCGTCGAACCCGGCTCCCTGCGCGGACTGGTCGCCGAGGCCGTGCGACGGGCCGGCTGAGCCTCGCGCGCCCGCACCCGCGACGTCGGGGTCTTCGGCACACGGGGCGGATGGTTCGATGGACCCATGAGCGACTACAAGCCCGCCGAGGACCGCTACGAGTCGATGCACTACCGCTTCTGTGGCCGGAGCGGCCTGCAGCTGCCTTCTCTGTCGCTCGGGCTCTGGCAGAACTTCGGCACCGACCGCCCGGAGGAGACCCAGCGGGCCATCCTGCGGCGGGCCTTCGACCGGGGCGTGACGCACTTCGACCTCGCCAACAACTACGGGCCGCCGTACGGCCGCGCCGAGGAGAACTTCGGCCGCTACCTGCGCGCGGACTTCTCCGGGCTGCGCGACGAGCTGCTGATCTCGACCAAGGCGGGCTACGACATGTGGCCGGGGCCCTACGGCCAGGGCGGCGGGTCGCGCAAGTACGTCCTCTCGTCGCTGGACCAGTCCCTGTCCCGGATGGGTCTGGACTACGTCGACATCTTCTACAGCCACCGCTTCGACCCCGAGACGCCCCTCGAGGAGACCATGATGGCCCTGGACCGGGCGGTGCGGGCCGGCAAGACGCTGTACGTCGGGATCTCGTCGTACTCCGCGAAGAGGACCCGGGAGGCCGCGACGATCGCCAGGGAGCTGGGCACGCCGCTGCTGATCCACCAGCCGTCGTACTCCATGCTGAACCGCTGGGTCGAGACCGACCTCCTCGACGAGCTGGAGCACCAGGGGATGGGCTGCATCGCGTTCTCGCCGCTGGCCCAGGGGCTGCTCACCGACCGATACCTCGACGGTGTGCCGCCGGACTCGCGCGCGGCCCGCGGCGACAGCACGATCCCCGACGAGCACCTCGGCGAGGCGACGCTGGGGCACGTCCGCCGCCTGAACGAGATAGCGCGGCAGCGGGGTCAGACCCTCGCCCAGCTCGCCCTGCAGTGGGCGCTGCGCGACCCCCGGATGACCTCGCTCGTGGTCGGCGCCTCGTCGGTCGAGCAGCTCGACTCCAACCTCGACGCCCTGGAGGGACCTGAGATCACCGACGAGGAGCTGGCCGCCATCGACCAGGACGCGACCGACGCGGGGATCAACCTGTGGGCCGGGTCGTCGGCCGACTGAGCGCCTGGGCCAGGGCTTCGGCGTGGTCCTACCCGCGCCGACCGCCGGCGTCATACCCTGGAGGCAGCAGGACCACCGAGGGTCCGGCTCCGGAAGGACGCACATGGACCGCAGGCAGCTCGACACAGCGCTCCCGATGGTCTACGGCCTGGCCGTGGTGATCTGCGCACTGTGGGTGCACGGAGCACTCATCCCGGTCACGGTGATCGGGGCCATCCTGCTGGGCATGTACTACGCCGTGTTCCGCAGCCGGATGGTGAGGGCCGAGGGCGGCGGGCGACGACGCAACCGGATCCGGAACAGCTGAGCGAGGGTTAAGCGCTCGCGCCGCCGTGAGCGGTGCGGGACACTGTCGCGGTGGGACATGTCGACGTGGCCGGTGTGCGGTTCGAGCTCCCGGACGGGCGCGTTCTGCTCGACGACGTCTCGTTCCGGGTGGGCGAGGGCGCGAAGGTCGCGCTGGTCGGGGCGAACGGCGCCGGCAAGACGACCCTGCTGCGCATCATCACCGGTGACCTCGCTCCGCACGCCGGGGTGGTGACCCGCAGCGGCGGGCTCGGCGTGATGCGACAGATGGTCGGCCAGAACATCAGCCGGGACATCGAGCGGCCCACGATCCGCGACCTGCTGCTGTCGGTCTCACCTGCGCGCGTGCGCGATGCCGCGGCGGCCGTGGACGCCAGCGAGCTCGCGATGATGGACGCCGACGACGAGAAGACCCAGATGCGCTACGCGGAGGCGCTCGCGGAGTGGGCCGACGCCGGCGGCTACGACCTCGAGGTGGTCTGGGACGTGTGCACGGTCGCCGCCCTCGGCGTGCCCTTCGCCCGGGCCCAGCATCGCGACCTGAGCACCCTGTCCGGAGGAGAGCAGAAGCGTCTGGTGCTCGAGTTCCTGCTGCGCGGGCCCGACGACGTGCTGCTCCTCGACGAGCCCGACAACTTCCTCGACGTGCCGGGGAAGACGTGGCTCGAGCAGCGGATCAACGACTCGCCGAAGACCATCCTCTACATCAGCCACGACCGCGAGCTGCTCGACAACACCGCGACCCGCGTCGTGACCGTGGAGCTGGGGGCTGCCGGCAACACCGTGTGGACCCACCCCGGGGGCTTCTCCTCCTACCACCAGGCCCGCCGGGACCGGTTCCTGCGCTTCGAGGAGCTGCGCCGCCGCTGGGACGAGGAGCACGCCAAGCTCAAGGCGCTGGTGCTGCGCTACCGCATCAAGGCGGAGTACAACGACGGGATGGCCGCCCAGTACCGCGCCGCCCAGACCCGGCTGCGGAAGTTCGAGGAGGCCGGCCCTCCTCAGGCGATCCCGCGCGAGCAGCAGGTGAGGATGCGCCTGTCGGGCGGTCGCACCGGCAAGCGTGCCGTGGTCTGCGAGCAGCTCGAGCTCACCGGCCTGATGCGGCCCTTCGACCTCGAGGTCTGGTACGGCGAGCGGGTGGCCGTGCTCGGCTCCAACGGCTCGGGGAAGTCACACTTCCTGCGGCTGCTCGCAGCAGGCGGCAGCGACCCGGACATCGAGCACCGGCCGGTCAGCGAGGTCCCGGTCAAGCCGGTGGAGCACACCGGCCGGGCGAGGCTGGGGGCTCGGGTGCGACCCGGCTGGTTCGTGCAGACCCACGAGCACCCCGAGCTGCTGGGCCGCACGTTGCTGGAGATCCTGCACCGCGGCGACGCTCATCGTGCCGGGATGCCCCGGGAGCCGGCCGCCCGGGCCCTGGACCGCTACGAGCTCGCCTACGCGGCCGAGCAGCGCTTCGAGTCGCTCTCGGGCGGCCAGCAGGCGCGCTTCCAGATCCTGCTGCTCGAGCTGTCCGGCGCCACCCTCCTGCTCCTCGACGAGCCGACCGACAACCTCGACGTGGAGTCCGCGGAGGCGCTCGAGGAGGGCCTGGAGGCGTTCGAGGGGACCGTCCTCGCCGTCACCCACGACCGGTGGTTCGCCCGCGGCTTCGACCGGTTCCTGGTCTACGGCGAGGACGGCACGGTCTTCGAGTCCGACGGCCCGGTGTGGGACGAGGGCCGGGTGCAGCGGGCCCGCTGACCGGGTCGGCCGGGTCGGTCACGCCGGAGCGGCCCCGGCTGGTGTCCGGCCAGAGCTGTGTCGGGCCAGAGCTGTGTCGGGCCAGAGCTGTGTCGGGCCAGAGCGTGTCGGGTCAGAGCGCGTCGGGTCAGGGGTGGCGGGGCTGGGCCTCGGGTGCCCGGCGCTGCATCGGGAGGCGCACGGGTGTCGGCGAGCCCGCGGCAGCCCTGACCAGCCGGGCCGCGCGCAGCCGGCGACGTCGCCGGTTCACCCGCCGCTGCGGCGAGACCGTCATCTGGACCCAGGTGGCCAACGGGTGTGGAGTCATGTGCGAGAGGAGACGAGGGCGGGCGGCCTGATACGTCCCGTTTCCACATCCCGTCGGGTTGACGGCCGTGACCGGTCAGACCGGCAGTCCGCGGTCCCTCAGCAGACGGCGAAGCGGCTCGTCCGGCGTGAACCGGATCGCGTCCAGGCCGGCAGCGGCAGCCGCCTCCACGTTGGCGGGCGAGTCGTCCACGAACACGCACTCGGCGAGGGGCCGCCCCACCCGCTGCGCCAGCACGTCGAAGATCGCCGGCGCCGGCTTGGCGACCCCCTCGACCCCGGACACCACGATGTCGCGGAACAGCCCGAGGAAGTCGAACCTCTCCAGCGCCCGCGGGAACAGCTCGGCGGACCAGTTGGTCAGGGCGAACACCGGTACGCCGGCCCGGGCGAGGTCCCGCAGCACCGACACGTTGTCCTCGATCGGCCCGACCAGGCTGAGGTCGAAGTTCTCCCGGTAGGCCAGCGCGTGCCGGTGCCAGTGCGGATGGCTCCTGGCCACCTCGTCCTCGCCCTCGGACCAGGACCCGCCGCTGTCCCGGCCGTGGTTCCAGGCCATGAAGTCGAAGTCGTCGGCGGCCAGGAACAGGCTCGCCTGGTCCGGCCCGACCCCCGCGGCCACCGCCGGGTGCGGGTCCCACCGGATCAGCACGTTGCCGATGTCGAACACCACGGCGGTGGGGCGAGGGCTCACCGTGGGCTCATCGGGGTGATCGGGCGGGCTGATCGGGCGGGCTGATCGGGCGGGGTCACGCCCAGCGTTCGGAGGCGGGCACGAAGTCCAGGTCCCGGGCGCCGGTGTAGATCTGCTTGGGGCGCGCGATCTTCTGCTCCTTGTCCTCCACGAGCTCGTGCCACTGCGCCAGCCAGCCGGGGGTGCGGCCGATCGCGAACAGCACCGTGAACATCTCCGGAGGGAACTCCAGCGCCTCGTAGATCAGGCCGCTGTAGAAGTCCACGTTCGGGTAGAGCTTGCGACTGACGAAGTAGTCGTCCTCCAGCGCGATCCGCTCCAGCTCCTGGGCGATCTCCAGCAGCGGGTTGACCCCGGTGACCGCGAAGACGTCGTCGCAGGCCTTCTTGATGATCTTGGCGCGCGGGTCGAAGTTCTTGTACACCCGGTGCCCGAAGCCCATCAGCTTCTCGTCGCCGTTCTTCACGCCGTCGATGAACTCGGGGATCTTGTCGACCGAGCCGATCCGGCGCAGCATCCGCAGCACCGCCTCGTTGGCGCCGCCGTGGAGGGGACCGTAGAGCGCGGCGATCCCGGCCGCGGTCGCGGAGTAGGGGTCCACCTGGCTCGAGCCGACGGAGCGCACGGCGTTGGTCGAGCAGTTCTGCTCGTGGTCGGCGTGCAGGATCAGCAGCACGTCGAGGGCCTTCACCAGCCGCTCGTCGGCCTCGAACTTCGTCTCGCTCATCTTGAAGAGCATCGCCAGGAAGTTCGCGGTGTAGCTGAGGTCGTTGTCGGGGTAGACGTAGGGCTTGCCCTGCGCGTGCCGGAACGACCAGGCCCCCAGCGTGGGCATCTTCGCGATCAGCCGGACCATCTGCATGTGCCGGTTCTCCGGGTCCGCGATGTTGCGCGACTCGGGGTAGAACGTGGACAGGGCGCCGACCGAGGCCAGCAGCATGCCCATCGGGTGGGCGTCGTAGCGGAAGCCCTCCATGAACGAGCGGACGTTCTCGTGGACGAACGTGTGGTAGGTGATCTCGTGCACCCACGTGTCGTACTGCGCCCGGGTGGGCAGCTCGCCGTGGATGAGGAGGTAGGACACCTCGAGGAAGCTGGACTTCTCCGCGAGCTGCTCGATGGGGTAGCCGCGGTACTCCAGGATCCCCCGGTCGCCGTCGATGTAGGTGACAGCGCTCTTGCACGAGGCCGTGTTCACGAACCCCGGGTCGTAGAGCGCCAGCCCCGGCTCGTCCTCGGCCACCTTGATCTTGCCGATGTCGGAGGCCTTGATGGCGCCGCCGTCCATGATCGGTACGTCGTAGGACTCACCGGTGCGGTTGTCCCGGATCGTCAGGGTCTCACCCGGACTCTGGTCGGACCCCCCGTTCGTGCTGCCCTTCGAAGCAGTGGCCGTGTGGTCGGTCACGTCGACTCCTCGCTCGTCGTGTCCGGCGACGCTGACGCCGTTCGGCGTACGCCGGGGGTCTCTGCGGGTACCCGGCTAACCTATGCCTGACACGCGTGCTGCACGAACCGGGGGCCGTTTTGACCTCCGGCGGGCGTCACACGTAAACTGAAGAGTCGCGGCTGCCACCGTGCGAGTGTCCTATGAGCCCAGTGTGCGGTCTCGAGGGCTCGAGCGCGTGCTGCGAAGGCCCGTTGGCCACGCTGGACCGTCCCGGAGGACTCGGGTGTGCACAGCCCCGCCATGTCCCCGAGCAGCCCAGCAATGTTCCAGCAACGACCGAGCACCGTCCTAGCGACCCGAGAGAGTAGTTGAACGTGCGTACGTACAGCCCGAAGCCCGCAGACATCACGCGCGAGTGGCACGTCATCGACGCCACCGACGTGGTGCTCGGCCGGCTCGCCGTCCAGGTCGCGACCCTGCTGCGCGGCAAGCACAAGCCCACGTTCGCTCCGCACGTCGACGGCGGCGACTTCGTGATCGTCGTGAACGCGGGCAAGGTGTCGCTGTCGGGGGACAAGGCGACCAAGAAGATGGCCTACCGCCACTCGGGCTACCCCGGCGGCCTGTCCTCGACGCCGTTCGGGGAGCTGCTGGAGAAGGACCCGCGCCGGGCGATCGAGAAGGCGGTGTGGGGGATGCTCCCCAAGAACCGCCTCAGCAGGCAGATGCTCAGCAAGCTCAAGGTGTACGCCGGGCCGGACCACCCGCACCAGGCCCAGCAGGCCAAGCCGTTCGAGATCAGCCAGGTCTCCCAGTAGCACCGGCCCCAGGCAGACGGGCCAGCAGACGAACGCCTGCCGACAGAACCTGCCGACCAACCCTGCAGACAAGTAGCGAGGAACACGCGTGACTGACACCACCAGCCCGGCGGCAGCCGACGGCACCGAGGTCGAGGAGACCTTCCAGGCCAACGAGCAGGGCGTCGCCTACAGCTCCGAGAGCGCACCGTCCCTGGACGCGCCACCCCGTCCGGCGACGATCGCCCCGGCGAACGCCACCGGGCGTCGCAAGGAGGCTGTCGCACGGGTCCGGCTGGTGCCGGGCAGTGGGCAGTGGACGGTGAACGGCCGCACGCTGGAGTCCTACTTCCCGAACAAGCTGCACCAGCAGGTCGTCAACGAGCCGTTCGTGAACACCGACCTGGTGGGTCGCTTCGACGTCATCGCCCGCATCCACGGCGGCGGCATCACGGGTCAGGCCGGCGCGCTGCGCCTCGGGGTGGCCCGGGCTCTGAACGCCATCGACCTGGACGCGAACCGCCCCTCGCTGAAGAAGGCGGGGCTGCTGACCCGTGACGCCCGGGTCATCGAGCGCAAGAAGGCCGGCCTGAAGAAGGCCCGCAAGGCTCCCCAGTACAGCAAGCGCTGAGCCCGGAGGCTCGGGTCATGGGTCGACTCTTCGGCACGGACGGGGTCCGGGGGCTCGCGAACTCCGACCTGACAGCCGAGCTGGCGCTCGACCTGTCGGTGGCCGCCGCGCACGTGCTCGGTGAGGCAGGTGCCTTCGACCGCTCGGTCGGGCACCGGCCGCTGGCCGTGGTGGGTCGGGACACCCGGATCTCCGGGCAGTTCCTCGAGGCCGCGGTGGTCGCCGGGCTCGCCTCGGCCGGCGTGGACGTGCTGCTCCTCGGCGTGCTGCCCACGCCCGGGGTCGCGTTCCTCACCGACTCGCTGAAGGCCGACCTGGGCGTGATGCTGTCGGCCAGCCACAACCCGATGCCGGACAACGGCATCAAGTTCCTCTCCCGCGGCGGGGTCAAGCTGGGTGACACCATCGAGGCCGCGATCGAGCAGCGCCTGCGGGAGCCCTGGGACCGTCCCACCGGTGGCGGCGTCGGCCGGGTCAGGCCGTACGACGCAGCGATCACGGACTACGCCGAGCACCTGGTGTCCACGGTCGGGCGGCACCTGGGTGGGATCAAGGTGGTCCTGGACTGCGCGCACGGAGCAGCCTCGTCCGCCGGCCCCCTCGCGCTGCGCTCAGCCGGCGCGGAGGTCGTCGCCATCTGCGCCGAGCCGGACGGCCTGAACATCAACGACGGCTGCGGCTCCACGCACCTCGACGTCCTGCAGCGGGCGGTGCTCGAGCACGGTGCCGACGTCGGGTTCGCCCTCGACGGCGACGCCGACCGCTGCCTGGCGGTCGACCACCGCGGCGACGTCGTCGACGGCGACCAGCTGCTCGCCGTGCTGGCGCTCGCGATGCGCGACGCCGGGACGCTGCGGGCGGACACCGTGGTCGCCACCGTGATGAGCAACCTCGGGTTCGTCCAGGCGATGCGCCGGGAGCAGGTGGGCGTGCGGCAGACCAAGGTCGGGGACCGCTACGTCCTCGAGGCGATGACGGCGCACCACTACACCCTCGGGGGCGAGCAGTCCGGGCACGTCATCATGAGCGACCACGCCACCACCGGGGACGGGATCCTGACCGCGCTGCACGTCCTGGACCGGATGGCGCAGCAGCAGCAGCCGCTGGCCTCGCTGGCCGGGGTGATGGACCGCCTGCCGCAGGTGCTGGTCAACGTCCCCGACGTCGACAAGTCTCGGGCCGACGAGGACGCCCTGCTGGCTGCCGCGGTCGCCGAGGCCGAGTTCGAGCTCGGGGACGGTGGCCGGGTGCTGCTGCGTCCCTCGGGCACCGAACCGCTGGTGCGGGTGATGGTCGAGGCCACCACCGCGGAGCAGGCCGGTGCGATCGCGCGACGTCTCGCCAACGTCGTACGCCAGCAGCTCACCCTGTCCTGAGCGAAAACCCGGGTGACGACTTCTACCCGTCGTGGGAGGCTGCGTCGCAGCTGCTCTCGCAGGGTCGCGACGACCTGGAGACGGTACTGCTCGGCGCCTTCGAGGACGACGTGGTCGCAGGCACGGCCCAGGTGGAGCACCGCTGCACGACAACCTGCACTCCGCGCACGTCACCTACTTCGTCCACCCGGACCGGCAGCGGTGGGGGGTCGGCCGCGCACTGGCTGAGGCGTCCTACGACGTGGCCCGCGAGAGGGGTCGCCGGATGCTGGTGACCACGACGAGCTCGGCTACCGCAAGGTGGAGCGCTGCCTGGAGATGCAGCGCCGGCTCTGAGGCGACGCCTCGCACCGAGGCCGGGCTCAGCGGAACCGGCCCAGCGGGGGCGCGCTCTCCACCCGCGCCCACGCCACCCGCTGCACCAGCAGGGTGAGCGACCCGGACAGGACCAGTCCCGCGAGGTTCATCCCCAGCTGCAGCAGCGCACCGGGGATCTCCGACCACACCCCGAGACCGAGGCAGAGCGCCAGCGTCCCGACCGCCGGCACCGTGGTCACCGAGATGAACACGCCTACCAGCGGCCCGGACTTCGAGGTGGTCAGCGCCAGCACGCCGGCGACCCCTGCCAGCAGGGCGATGACGAACGACCAGACGTCGGGCTGCACGATGAAGTCGGTGCTCGGGCCGCGGACCGCCTCGGCCCGCGACGCCAGGCCCACGGCGTTGGCGAGCAGCCACAGCGGTGCCGCCACCAGGACCGCCAGCGACAGCCCCCCGAACAGGGTGGTGGTCGCCTGCGGGAGGAGCGAGAGCCGCGGCCGGGCCAGGGCCAGGCAGATCGCCGCCACCGGGGAGAACTCCGGCCCGACCACCATCGCCCCGATGATCAGGATCGGCTGGTCCAGCAGCCGGCCCGCACCGGCGATCAGCGTCGCCAGGGTCAGGAAGGACAGGAACGCCCAGGACAGCACGCTCTCCGTGCGCACCCGGCTCTCGACCATGTCCCACACGACGCCGTCGTCGGGTGTGCCCGGCGCCGCCAGCTCCGCGCGGTCGGCCTCGTCGGAGAAGAGGGAGGCCGGCTCGGACAGCATGATCGAGCCGCGGTGGTGCAGGTCCAGGGCCCGCAGCGAGGCGACGACCGGGTTGGCGCCCTCCCGGGCGACGTCGGCGATCACCAGCGTCCCCGGTGGCTTCGCGTAGGCCTCGCGCAGCACGGCGACGTTGGTCACCGTGTCATCCGCGATGAGCAGGTCCACCACCTGGTCGGTCAGCGGGGAGGGAACCCGGAGCTGGAGGTGCAGCACGGGCGAAGTCTGGCACGCGAGGAGGTCTAGAGCTTCCGGAGCCGCACGAACCGCACGGAGTGGTCCGGCGCCTTGCGGAGCACCAGGTTCGCGCGCCCCCGGGTCGGCTGCACGTTCTGCTCCAGGTTGGGCCCGTTCACGCTGTCCCAGATCCGGTTCGCCTCGGCGACCGCCTCGGGCTCGGTGAGACCGCCGTACCTCGCGAAGTACGACGCCGGGTCCCGGAACGCCGTCTCCCGCAGCCGCAGGAAGCGGTCGACGTACCACTTGCGGATGTCCGCGGTGGCGGCGTCGACGTAGACCGAGAAGTCGAAGAAGTCGCTGATCGCCAGGCCGGTGCGGCCGTCGTCGCGGCTGCCCGCGGGCTGCAGGACGTTGAGACCCTCGATGATGACGATGTCGGGATGCGCCACCACGACCCGCCGGTCCGGGACGACGTCGTAGACCAGGTGGGAGTACGTCGGCGCCTCCACCTCCTCCTTGCCGGACTTGATGTCCATCACGAAGCGGAGCAGCGCCTTGCGGTCGTAGGACTCCGGGAAGCCCTTGCGGTCCATCAGACCGCGGCGCGCCAGCTCGGCGTTCGGGTAGAGGAACCCGTCGGTGGTCACCAGCTCCACCGAGGGGTTGGCCGCCCAGTGCGCCAGCATCTGCTGCAGCACCCGGGCGGTCGTGGACTTGCCGACCGCGACCGACCCGGCCACGCCGATCACGAACGGCGTGCGCGGCGGCTGCGGCTGGTTGAGGAACTCTCCCTGGGCGCGGTGCAGCTGCCCGGCGCTCTCGGCGTACATGGACAGCAGCCGGGACAGCGGGAGGTAGACCTGCACGACCTCCCTGAGGTCCAGCTCGTCGCCCAGGCCGCGCACCCGGTCGATCTCCTGGGACGTCAGGGGAGCCTCGGTGGCGGTGCCCAGTGCCGCCCAGGCGTCCCGGTCCAGCTCGACGTAGGGGCCGGACTCCCGCTCGCCGGCACCGCCACTGCCCCTGCGTGCCATGCGGCGCATTGTCGCAGGCGGGCGGCCGAGGGGTTCGGCCCGGTGCCGGGCGTCACGCCGGTAGAGTCACCGTCATGTGCGGAATCGTCGGGTACGTCGGGCCGAGGCAGGCCGAGGACGTCGTGGTGGAGGGCCTGCGCAGGCTGGAGTACCGCGGCTACGACTCCGCGGGCATCGCCCTGGTGCACGACGGGACGCTGGCCTGGGACAAGCGCGCGGGCAAGCTCGCCAACCTGGACAAGGCGCTCGCCGAGGACGGGCTGCCGGCCTCCGGCACCGGGATCGGGCACACCCGGTGGGCCACGCACGGCGCCCCGACCGACCGCAACGCCCACCCGCACCTGGGGGCCACGGGCCGGGTGGCGCTGGTGCACAACGGGATCATCGAGAACTTCGCTGTGCTGCGCGACGAGCTGGTCGCCGAGGGCCACGAGATGCTCTCCGACACCGACACGGAGGTCGCGGCCCACCTCGTCGAGCGCGCCGTCGAGGACGGCAGCACGCTGACCGAGGCGATGCAGCAGGTGTGCGGGCGGCTCGCCGGCGCGTTCACGCTGGTCGCCGTGGACGGCCGCGACCCGGACCGGGTGGTGGCGGCCCGGCGCAACTCGCCCCTGGTGGTCGGCATCGGGGACGGGGAGAACTTCGTGGCCTCCGACGTCGCCGCCTTCATCGGGCACACCCGCGACGCTCTCGAGCTCGGCCAGGACCAGGTGGTCACCATCACCCGCGACGACGTCACGGTCACCGACTTCGACGGGACGCCGGCGCAGCCGGGCAGCTACCGGCCCTACCACGTCGACTGGGACCTGTCGGCCGCGGAGAAGGGCGGCTACGACTGGTTCATGCGCAAGGAGATCCACGAGCAGCCCGGCGCGATCACCGACTCGATGCTCGGGCGTCACGACGTCGACGGTGCGCTGCAGCTCGACGAGCTGAGGATCACCGAGGACGAGCTGCGCGGCGTGGACAAGATCATCCTGGTCGGCTGTGGCACCGCCAACTACGCGAGCATGGTCGCGAAGTACGCCATCGAGCACTGGACCCGCATCCCGTGCGAGGTCGAGCTGGCCCACGAGTTCCGCTACCGCGACCCGATCCTGACCCGGGACACGCTGGTGGTGGCGATCAGCCAGTCCGGGGAGACCGCGGACACCCTGATGGCGATCCGGCACGCCCGTGAGCAGCGCGCCAAGGTGCTGGCGATCTGCAACACCAACGGGTCCACGATCCCGCGCGAGTCCGACGCGGTGATCTACACCCACGCGGGCCCCGAGATCGGCGTCGCGTCCACCAAGGGGTTCATGACCCAGCTGGTGGCCTGCTATGTGCTGGGTCTCTACCTCGCGCAGGTGCGCGGCACGAAGTACCGCGACGAGATCGCGCAGGTCGTCCGCGAGCTCGAGCAGATGCCGGCGCACGTGCAGCGGCTCCTGGAGGCTGCCGAGCAGGTCAACGAGCTGGCCCGAGAGCTGTTCAGCGCCCGCTCGGTGCTGTTCCTCGGCCGGCACACCGGCTTCCCGATCGCCCTCGAGGGGGCACTGAAGCTCAAGGAGCTGGCCTACATCCACGCCGAGGGGTTCGCCGCCGGTGAGCTCAAGCACGGGCCGATCGCGCTCGTCGAGGACCGGCTGCCGGTGTTCTGCATCGTGCCCCCGCAGGGCCGTGACCACCTGCACGACAAGATGGTCAGCGGCATCCAGGAGGTCCGGGCACGCGGTGCGCGGACCATCGTGCTGGCCGAGGACGGCGACGACGAGGTGACGCCGTACGCCGACGACCTGATCCGGCTGCCGCGGGTGCCGACGCTGCTGCAGCCGATGGTGGCCGTCGTGCCCCTGCAGCTGTTCGCCTGCGAGCTGGCCACCCAGATGGGCCACGACGTGGACCAGCCGCGCAACCTGGCCAAGTCCGTCACCGTCGAGTAGGACTCGGGTGACGTCGGGGTGATGGGCGGGTGATCCTGGGCGTGGGCATCGACGTGGTCGACATCGCCCGGTTCGGCGAGACGCTGGAGCGCACCCCCGCCATGCGGGAGCGGCTGTTCACGGCCACCGAGCGGCAGCGCTCGCTGGCCTCCCTGGCCGCCCGGTTCGCGGCGAAGGAGGCGCTCGCCAAGGCGCTCGGCGCACCGACCGGGATGGGCTGGCTGGACGCGGAGGTCGTGAACGCGCCGACCGGCGACCCCCGGCTGGAGCTGCGCGGGTCGGTCCTCGCGCGCGCCGCGGAGCTGGGGGTGGCCAGCGTGCACGTCTCGCTGTCCCACGACGCGGGGATCGCGTCGGCGGTCGTGGTGCTCGAGTCCTGACGTGCGGCCGGCTGCGGGCGCCTTCGAGCCGTACGGCGGCCAGCACCTCACCCTGGTGGCGCTGTTCGTCCTCGGAGCCGTGGGGCTGGTGGTCCTGGGTCGTGCCGAGGCGTCGCGTCCCGCGGGCCGCCGGACCAGCCGGGTCCTCGCGGTGCTGCTGTGCTGCGTCGCGGTGCCCGGCCAGGCCTACCAGCTCACTCCGGGCGACTTCGACCTCGACACCTCGCTGCCGCTGCAGCTGTGCGACCTGGCGTGGGTGGCCGCGGTGGTCGCGCTGTGGACGCGGCGGCCGCTGGCGGTGGCGCTGACCTACTTCTGGGGCCTGACCCTGACCGCGCAGGGGATCCTCACGCCCTCGCTGGCCGAGGCCTTCCCGGACCCACGCTTCTTCGCCTTCTGGGGGATGCACCTGCTGGTCGTCTGGTCCGCGCTGTACCTCACCCTGGGACTGGGACTGGGACCGCGGTGGCGGGACTACCGCCGCAGCGCCGCGGTCACCGCGGTGTGGGCGGTCGTCGTCTACCTGGTCGATGTCGCCCTCGACGTCAACTACGGCTACCTGGTGCACAAGCCGCGGTCCGCCTCGCTGCTGGACCCGCTCGGTCCGTGGCCGGTGTACCTCCTGGTCGGGGCGGCCGTGCTGCTGGCCGGGTGGGCGCTGATGACCTGGCCCTGGGTCGCGGCCTCCGGTCCGGCCCGCGCGTCGCAGGACGCATAGGGTGGCTGCATGCGAAGCGCGCACACCGTCGAGCAGGTCCGGGAGGCCGAGAAGGCGCTGATGGCGCGCCTGCCCGAAGGTGCACTGATGCAACGCGCGGCGAGCGGGCTGGCGCACGCCGTCCTCGACTACCTCGGGCGCGCCTACGGGGCCCGCGTGCTGCTGCTGGTGGGGGCCGGGAACAACGGCGGTGACGCGCTGTACGCCGGGGTGGTGCTCGCCCGGCGCGGGGTGCAGGTCGAGGCCCTGCTGCTCAGCCCGGACCGGGCCGACCCGGCCGCGGTGGACGCCCTGCGAACGGCCGGTGGGCGGGTGGTCGCCGCGGTGGAGCGGGCGCACCGCCCCGACGTGGTGGTGGACGGGCTGCTCGGCATCGGCGGTCGCGGCGGGCTCCGTGACGACGCCGCGTCGGTGGTCTCCGCGCTCGCCGGCACGCCGGTGATCGCCGTGGACACGCCGTCCGGCATCGAGGTGGACACCGGTGAGCTCGAGGGCGACCACGTGCGCGCGGACCTGACCGTCACCTTCGGGACCCACAAGGTGGCCCTCCTCGTCGACCCGGCGGCAATGGCGTGCGGCGCCGTACACCTCGTCGACATCGGGCTCGACCTCCCCGCGCCGGCGGTGACCGCGCTGCAGGGACCCGACGTCGCCGCGCTGCTCCCGAGGCCGACACCGGATGCCCAGAAGTACACCCGGGGGGTCGTCGGGGTGCGTGCCGGCTCCGAGCAGTACCCGGGGGCGGGAGTGCTGTGCGTCTCCGGCGCGAGCACCGGACTGTCCGGGATGGTCCGCTACCTCGGGGGTGCGGCCGACCTGGTGCGCGCGAGGCACCCGGAGGTGGTGGTCGGCGAGGGCCGCGTGCAGGCCTGGGTCATCGGCTCCGGGGGCGGGTCGGACGCCGGGCAGGCGTTGTCCGAGGCACTGTCGGACCAGGTACCCGTCGTGGTCGACGCCGACGGGCTGAGCCACGTCACCGGGCCGCTCGGCGTGCCGGCGCTGCTCACCCCGCACGCCGGGGAGCTCGCCCGGATGCTGGGTGTCGAGCGGTCCGAGGTGGAGGCCCGCCAGCTGCACTTCGCGCGGGCCGCAGCCGAGCGCTACGACGCCGTGGTGCTCCTCAAGGGCCGGCACACGCTCGTGGCGACGCCCGCGGGGGACGTGCGGGTGACCACCGTCGGGCCGTCCTGGCTGGCCACCGCCGGCGCCGGGGACGTGCTGGCAGGGCTGTGCGGGTCGCTGCTCGCGGCGGGCCTCGACCCGTTCGACGCCGGCTCGGTGGGCTCGTGGCTGCACGGTGCAGCGGCCGTCGCCGCGGGGCAGGACGGTCCGGTGACGGCCCCCGACGTCGCAGCGGCACTGCCGGGCCTGTGCCGCACCCTGCTGGCCACCCCATGAGCCACCCCATGGGCCACCGCGTCGCGCGGACGCTGCCCGAGATGGGCTCGCGTGCGGAGGTCGTGGTGGACCTCGACGCGATCGCGCACAACGTGGCCGCGCTGCGGCAGCGGGCCGGGGTGGCGATGATGGCGGTGGTGAAGGCCGACGGCTACGGGCACGGGCTGGTCGAGGCCGCTCGGGCGGCGCGGGCCGGGGGCGCGGACTGGCTCGGGGTGGCGGTGCTCGAGGAGGCCCTCGCCCTGCGCAGTGCCGGTGACACCGGCCCGATGCTCACCTGGCTGGCCGTCCCCGGCGAGGACTACACGGGTGCCGTGGAGGCCGGGGTCGACCTGACGGCCTCCAGCGTGCAGCAGGTCGACGAGATCGCCGCCGCCTCCCGCTCGGTGGGCATGCGGGCCAGGGTCCAGCTGAAGGTGGACACCGGACTGAGCCGCGGCGGCGCCGGCGAGGCGCTCTGGCCGTCGCTGGTGGAGACGGCCGCCGACGCCGAGCAGGCCGGGGCGATCCGGGTCACCGGTGTCTGGTCGCACTTCGCGTGCAGCGACGAGCCCGAGCACCCCGCCAACGACGCGCAGGAGAGGGCGTTCGTGCAGGCACTGAAGGTCGTCGACGCGGTCGGCGTCGAGCCCGAGGTGCGGCACCTGTCCAACTCGGCGGGCACCGTGCTGCGGCCGTGGTCGAGCTACGACCTGGTCCGGTGCGGCATCGCCTGCTACGGCATCTCACCGGCGCCCGACGTCGTGACGACCGCCGAGCTGGGGCTGGTCCCGGCGATGACGGCGCGCGCCCGCCTCGCGATGGTCAAGCGGCTGCCCGCGGGCGCCGGCGTGTCCTACGGCCACACCTGGGTCGCCGAGCAGGACACCACCGTCGGCCTCGTGCCCGTCGGGTACGGCGACGGGGTGCCTCGGCACGCGTCGTCCCGGGCGCACCTGCTCGCCGCGGGCCGGCAACGGCTCATCGCCGGGCGGGTCTGCATGGACCAGCTGGTCATCGACCTCGGTGATGACCGCGCCGACCCGGGGGACGAGGTGGTGCTCTTCGGCGACGGCACGGACGGGTCCCCCACCGCGCAGGACTGGGCGCAGGCGTGCGGCACCATCGCCTACGAGATCGTCACCCGGATCGGCGGACGCTTCGTCCGCAGGCACGTCTCGGCCGGTCCGGTGACCCGGGGGGAACCGTGAGCAGGAAGGGCTGGCTCGGGCTCGCAGCCGCCGGGGCCGGAGCGGCGGCCGCTGCTGTGACCGCCGGTGTCGTGGTCGAGCGTCGCGTGGTCCGCTCCCGGCGTGCCGGCTCCTCCGGCGCCGACCAGCTCGGCGGCCTGCGCGGGAACGAGATGACGGTCCGCACCCCGGACGGGCTGCTCCTGCATGCGGAGGTCGACGAGGTGGCGCCGTACGCCTCGGAGGGCCGGCACGAGCCGGACGAGCCGACGCTGGTGTTCGTGCACGGCTACGCGCTGAGCCTGGACTGCTGGTACTTCCAGCGCGAGTTCTTCCGCGGCAAGCACCGCCTGGTGTTCTACGACCAGCGTTCCCACGGCCGTTCGCAGAAGTCCGACAACGCCCACGCCACCATCGACCAGCTCGGTGACGACCTGGCCCGGGTGCTGGACGACGTCGTGCCGGAGGGGCCGGTGCTGCTCATCGGCCACTCGATGGGCGGGATGGCGATCATGGCCTTCGCGGAGCGGCACCCCGAGGTGTTCGAGGCGCGGGTGCGCGGTGTCGCGCTGGTCGCCACGACCGCCGGTGGCCTCAAGACCCACCACGTGGTCAGCAGGCTGATCCCCGACGTCGTCGGCGGTCAGCTCGGTCCGCGACTGATCGCAGGGCTGGCCCGCGCGCCCGGCCTGGTCGACAGCATGCGCCGGCGCGGGTCGAACATCGGGTTCCTGGTCGCGGACCAGTTCGCCTTCGGCGGGGACGTGCCCCCCTCCTACGTCGAGTTCGTGGACAACATGCTCGCCTCGACCCCCTTCGAGGTGCTCGCGCAGTTCTTCCCGAACTTCGACGCCCTCGACAAGTACACCGTCCTGGTCAGCTTCGGCCGGATCCCCACCTACGTCATCGCCGGCACCGACGATGCGCTCACCTCGCTGGAGCTGGCCCGGACGATGGCCGAGCGCATCCCCGGCGCGACGTTGGTCGAGTGCCCGGGGGCGGGGCACATGGTGATCCTGGAGCAGAAGGACCGCGTGAACGCCGCTCTCGAGGACCTGGTGAAGCAGGCCTCCGGCCCGAGGGCCACCCAGATCCCGTGAGCCCGGACCTCGAGCTGGCGGCCGACTCCGCGGAGGCGACCCGGGCGGTGGGCGCCCGGCTCGCCGGGCTGGTGCGCGCCGGCGACCTGCTGGTGCTCAGCGGCGACCTGGGCGCCGGGAAGACCACCTTCACCCAGGGCCTCGCCGGCGGGCTCGGCGTCCGCGGTGAGGTGACCTCGCCGACGTTCGTGATCTCCCGGGTGCATCCGTCCGTGCGTGGCGGTCCTGCGCTGGTGCACGTGGACGCCTACCGTCTCGGCGCGTCCGCCGAGCTCGACGACCTCGACCTGGACGCCTACCTGGACGAGGCGGTGACGGTCGTGGAGTGGGGTGTCGGGCTGGCCGAGGCCCTGGCCGAGGACCGGCTGGAGGTCGAGATCCTGCGTGCGCACGGCGACGAGCAGGGCGAGGCACGCACGCTGCGGGTCACCGCGGTCGGGGACCGCTGGGCGGGTGTGGACCTGTCCGTCCTCCGCGCCCGAGCGCCCGGCGCGTAGCCTCGTCCGCGTGCTGCTCGCCTTCGACACCGCCACGCCTGCCGTCACGGTGGCGCTGCACGACGGCGAGCGGGTCGTCGCCTCGCTGACCAGGGTTGACGCGATGCGGCACGGGGAGCTGCTCGCGCCCGGCATCACCTGCGTGCTCGACGAGGCGTGGGTCCCTCGCCAGGACGTCACGGCCATCGCCGTCGGTGTCGGGCCGGGACCCTTCACCGGACTGCGGGTCGGCCTGGTCACGGCGCGGACCCTGGCGCTGGTCCTGGACATCCCGGTCTACGGCGTGTGCACCCTCGACGTGCTCGCTGCCGCGGCCGTGGACACCGGTGAGGTCGCCGAGCCGTTCCTGGTCGCGACGGACGCGCGACGCAAGGAGGTCTACTGGGCGGCGTACGACGAGCAGGGTGCCCGCCTCGACGGTCCGCACGTGTCCCGGCCGGTGGACGTGGCGAGCAGCGGCCCGGTCGTGGGCAGCGGCGCGCTGCTCTACCCGGAGGCCTTCCCGTGCCCCGCCGGCCCGGCACTCCCCGACGCCGGGATGCTGGCGCAGGTGGTCAGCGAGGAGCGGGCCGAGCTGCTGGACCCGGAGCCGCTCTACCTGCGACGCCCGGACGTGGCCGCACCGAGCCGCCCCAAGCGGGTGTCGTGAGAGTGGGGGTGGTGACGCTGCGCGCGGCG
Source organism: uncultured Actinomycetota bacterium (assembly GCA_963837995.1). Lineage (GTDB taxonomy): Bacteria > Actinomycetota > Actinomycetes > Propionibacteriales > Nocardioidaceae > Nocardioides_B. Next base: position 222,263 of record CAWIPS010000008.1, on the reverse strand, counting down.
ACCCAGGACGACGTCGCGCAGGTCCGCGTGCTGGAGGAGCAGCTGTTCGGCGTGGACGCGTGGACCGAGACGTCCGTGCGCGAGGAGCTCACCGGGCCGCGCCGGGCGGCCTCGGTGGCCTCGGTGGCCTGTGACGGTGCCGGGACGGTGGTCGGGTACCTGGTGACGTCGACGGTCGGTGACGTGGTCGACCTGCAGCGGGTCGGCGTACGCCCCGACCACCAGCGGCGGGGGCTGGCGCGGCGGCTGCTGAGGACGGCGCTGCAGGAGGCCGAGGGGGAGCGGATGCTGCTCGAGGTGTCCGGCTCGAACCCGGCCGCGCTGGCGCTCTACGCCGCCGAGGGATTCACCGAGATCGCCCGCCGTGCGCGCTACTACCGCGACGGGTCGGACGCCGTGGTCATGCAGCGGCGTCTGCGAGGCGGTGAGGGGGAGCCGTGAGCGACGAGCCGCTGGTGCTGGGCATCGAGACCTCGTGCGACGAGACGGGGGTCGGGATCGTGCGGGGTCACACCCTGCTGGCCGACGCCGTCGCCTCCAGCGTCGAGGAGCACGCCCGGTTCGGGGGCGTGGTGCCGGAGGTCGCCTCCCGCGCGCACCTGGAGGCGATGGTGCCGACCCTGGAGAGGGCGTGCCTGGAGGCGGGCGTCGAGCTGCAGGACGTGGACGCGGTCGCCGTGACCAGCGGCCCAGGGCTGGCCGGAGCTCTCCTGGTGGGTGTCGCGGCGGCGAAGGCCCTTGCCGTGGGGCTCGGGAGGCCGGTCTACGGCGTCAACCACCTGGCGTCGCACGTGGCCGTCGACCAGCTCGAGCACGGCCCGCTGCCCGAGCCGTGCGTGGCCCTGCTGGTCAGCGGCGGCCACTCCTCGCTGCTGCGGGTCTCCGACGTGACGGGCGGTGAGCCGGACTCGCGAGCCGGCGAGCGCGGGGTCGTGCCGCTGGGGGCGACCATCGACGACGCCGCGGGGGAGGCGTTCGACAAGGTGGCCCGGCTGCTGGGGCTGCCGTTCCCGGGCGGCCCGCACGTCGACCGCGCCGCCCGGTCGGGGTCGTCGGTCGCCATCGACTTCCCGCGGGGCCTGACCTCGCAGCGGGACCTGCAACGGCACCGGTTCGACTTCTCCTTCTCCGGCCTGAAGACGGCGGTGGCCCGCTGGGTCGAGGCCCGGGAGCTGTCCGGGACACCGGTGCCCGTCGGGGACGTGGCGGCGTCGTTCCAGGAGGCGGTGTGCGACGTCCTCACGCGCAAGGCGGTCGCCGCGGCCGTCGCCGAGGGGATCCCTGATCTCCTGCTCGGTGGCGGGGTGGCCGCGAACTCGCGGCTGCGGGTGCTGCTCGAGGAGCGCGCCGCCGCCAGAGGCATCCGGGTCCGGGCGCCCCGCCCAGGCCTGTGCACCGACAACGGGGCGATGGTGGCCGCCCTCGGCGCCGAGATGGTCCGCCGCGGCCGGCGTCCCTCCGCCCTGGACCTGCCCGCCGACTCGTCCCTCCCCGTGACCTCCGTGCTGGTCTGACCGGCCGGGGGGCCAAGCCCGTGGAGGAAACTGCAGGGGTGGTCGACGCTGTCCTGCCCGTGCTCCTCCTCGTCGTCGGAGCGGCCCTGCTGACCGCCGGGGCCGAGGGATTCGCCGAGAACGTGACCGGAGCAGCGTCCCGGCTGGGCGTCAGCGTGCTCGCCCTCGGGCTGCTGCTGGCCGGTGCCGAGCCCGAGGAGGCGGTCACCGCGATGCTGGCCTCGGGACAGGGGCATCCCGCTCTCGCAGCCGGGGACGCGATCGGGGCGAACCTGGTCATCTCCACGCTCACCCTCGGACTCGCGGCGCTGGTGACCCGGTTGCCGGTCGGCCGCGCCGCCGTGGACTACGCCGTGGCAGCAGCCGTCGCCGGCGCGGTCGCCTGGATCCTCCTGCTCAACGGCGTGCTGAGCCGGGTCGAGGGCCTGCTCCTCGTCCTGCTGTACGTCGGCGGCGTGGTCTGGGTCTGGCGCCGGGAGAAGCAGCCGCCCCTCATCGGGGAGCTGGCCGGGCTGGCCGGGCCGGCGGGTCCGCGTGGGAAGGCCGGCGGGTCCGACGTACCCGACGGCGACGACGCCACCGGCCGGTCCCTGGGCCTGGTGCTGATCGGGGTGGTCGCCATGGTCGTCGGCGGGGCCCTCGCGGTCCGGGGAGCTGAGGGCCTGGTGGACGTGCTGCACCTCGGCGAGTCCGTGGTCGGGCTGACAGTCCTCGCCCTGGCCACGAGCGCCGAGATGGTCGCGCTGGTGTGGGCCGCCCGCCGGCGGGGGCTCACCGACCTGGTGGTGGCCGGCGCGGTCGGGTCGGTCGCCTACAACGCGACGGTCACCCTCGGGCTGGCGGCGCTGGTGAGCCCGCTGCTCCTGGGCCGGCACAACGTGATCATCACTGTCGCGGCGGTGACGGCCGTGCTGCCCCTGGTGCTGCTGGTCGGTCGCCACCGCGGGGTGCTGTGGCGGCCCGTGGGTGCCGTCCTCGTCCTCGCCTACGTCGGTGCGGTCGGCCTCCTGGTGGCCCGCTAGCCTGCATCGCAAGCACGCGACGCCTCGGCAGGGAGGCGTGGTCGGGCGCAGAGGCGGAGGAGGTCCCATGCAGCAGGTCCGTGGCGTGGTCGCGAGGGCAGAGGGCGAGCCGGTCTCGATCGAGACGGTCACCATCCCCGACCCCGGACCGGGGGAGGTCGTGGTGGACATCGCCGCGTGCGGGGTCTGCCACACCGACCTGCACTACCGCGACGGCGGCATCAACGACGACTTCCCGTTCCTGCTCGGCCACGAGGCCGCCGGCACCGTCGAGTCGGTCGGCGAGGGGGTCGGCTCGGTGGCCCCCGGAGACTTCGTGGTGCTGAACTGGCGCGCCGTGTGCGGCGAGTGCCGGGCCTGCCGCCGCGGCCGGCCGTGGCACTGCTTCGACACCCACAACGCCGCCCAGAAGATGACGCTCGAGGACGGGACCGAGCTGACCCCCGCCCTGGGCATCGGCGCGTTCGCCGACAAGACACTGGTGCACGCCGGTCAGTGCACGAAGGTCGACCCGTCCGCGCGTCCTGCTGCCGTCGGCCTGCTCGGCTGCGGGGTGATGGCCGGCCTCGGCGCGGCGATCAACACCGGCAACGTCGGCCGGGGGATGAGCGTGGCGGTGATCGGCTGCGGCGGGGTGGGGGCGGCGGCGGTGGCCGGCTCCCGGCTGGCCGGGGCGGGCACGATCATCGCGGTCGACCTGGACCCGCAGAAGCTGGAGTGGGCCACCGGGCTGGGCGCCACGCACACGGTCAACAGCTCCGAGCAGGACCCGGTCGAGGCGGTGCAGGCCCTCACCGGCGGCTTCGGCGCCGACGTGGTGATCGACGCGGTCGGCCGCCCCGAGACGTGGCAGCAGGCCTTCTACGCCCGCGACCTCGCCGGCACGGTGGTCCTGGTCGGCGTACCCACCCCGGAGATGAAGGTGCCCGACCTGCCGCTGATCGACGTGTTCGGACGAGGCGGCTCGCTGAAGTCGAGCTGGTACGGCGACTGCCTCCCCTCCCGCGACTTCCCGATGCTCGTCGACCTCTATCTGCAGGGGCGCCTGGACCTCGACGCGTTCGTGACCGAGGAGATCGGCCTCGGCGACGTGGAGGCGGCCTTCGACAAGATGCACTCCGGCGGGGTCCTGCGCAGCGTCGTGATTCTGGACTCACCCCACGAAACCGCTCGCTCCGCTCACGCTTCCGCGGGGACCCCGAAGTGATGCCCGCACGCATCGACCACCGGGTCGTCGCCGGCACGTTCACCCTCGACGGTGAGACCCATCAGGTCGAGAACAACCTGTGGGTCCTCGGCGACGACGAGGAGTGCGTGGTCATCGACGCGCCCCACGACGTGGACGCCATCATGGGGGCGGTCGGGAACCGCCGGGTCAAGGCCATCGTGTGCACCCACGCACACGACGACCACGTGCGGGTGGCTCCGGCGCTGCGGGAGCGCGTGTCGGCGCCGATCCTGCTGCACCCCGACGACCAGCCGCTGTGGGAGCTCACCCACCCCCACGAGCTGTGGGACGCCGACCTCTCCGACGGGCAGAGCGTCGAGGTGGCCGGCACCACGCTCCGGGTGCTGCACACGCCCGGGCACTCACCCGGTGGGGTCTGCCTCTCCGTCCCCGAGCTGGGGTGCGTCTTCACGGGGGACACCTTGTTCTCGGGCGGTCCAGGTGCGACCGGACGGTCCTACAGCGACCTCGAGGTGCTGGTCGGCTCGATCCGCGAGAAGCTGTTCGCGCTGCCCGACGGCACGGTCGTGCACACCGGCCACGGGGAGGACACCACCGTGGGCGAGGAACGCGCCCATGTCCCGCCCCTGCCGTAGCCGGGAGGGCGAAATGCGGCACCGGGGCGTGTCAGCGTGCGCCGATGCGGGTAGGCCTTCCGAGTGACTGCTACCTACCGACTCCAGATGCACGCCGGCTTCACCTTCGCCGACGCCGAGGCGGTGGTGCCCTACCTCGCGGACCTCGGGGTCAGCCACCTCTACCTCTCTCCGGTGCTGCAGGCCGTTCCCGGCTCGCAGCACGGATACGACGTGGTGGACCACACGAGCGTGAGCAGCGAGCTCGGCGGCCGCGACGGGCTGGAGTCGCTGGCCCGCACCGCCCGTTCGCACCGCCTCGGCATCGTCGTCGACATCGTCCCGAACCACATGGCGCTGGTCGCCCCGGAGAGCAGCAACGCCCCTCTGTGGGACGTGCTGACCCATGGCCGCGAGGCCGACCACGCCCACTGGTTCGACGTGGACTGGGACGCCCTGGACCAGCGGATCGGCCTTCCGGTGCTGTGGGAGCCGTTGCAGGACGTGCTCGCGAAGGGCGACCTGCGGCTCGGCGACGAGCAGGGCGGCCAGGTGCTGCGCTACCACGACCACGTGTTCCCGGTGGCGAGCGGCACCTGGGACGGGGACCCGAGCGCCGACGTGAGCGCCGTCCTCGAGAGGCAGCACTACCGTCTGGCGGGCTGGCGTGAGCGCGACGAGGTCCTCAACTACCGCAGGTTCTTCGACGTCGACTCACTGATCGCGGTCCGGGTGGAGGAGCGCGACGTCTTCGAGGCGACCCACCGGGTGCTCCTCGAGCTCAACCATGCCGGCCTGGTCGAGGGTTTCCGCATCGACCACCCGGACGGTCTCGCGGACCCCACCGGCTACCTCGAGCAGCTGCGGGCCGCGACCGTGCCCGGCACCGCGATCTGGGTCGAGAAGATCCTCGAGGGCGAGGAGCTGCTGCCACCGTGGGCGTGCGACGGCACCACCGGGTACGACGCCGTCACGGCTGTGTCCCGGGCGCTGGTCGACCGCACCACGGCCCCGGCCCTGACGTCGGCGTGGGAGGCGGCCGGCGGGGACCCGTCGCTGGAGCACACGATCGCCGAGTCCAAGCGGCAGGTGGTCTCCGACGTGCTGGTGCCCGAGCGGCGGCGGCTGCTCCGCCGGGCCCACGAGGCGCTGCCCGAGGCCGACCCGGCCATGCTGGCCGACGCCCTGGTCGAGCTGCTGGTGGCCTGTGAGGTCTACCGCGCCTACGTGCGCCCGGGCCGGCCCGCCGACGAGGCCGCCCGCCAGCGGCTCGACGACGCCTTCGAGGCGGCCGTCGCCGTACGCCCCGATCTCAAGGCCGAGCTGCAGCAGCTCGTCGAGCTGGCCACCGACCCGCACAGCGACCCCGCGCGCGACTTCGCGCTGCGGCTGCAGCAGACCTGGGGCCCGGTGATGGCCAAGGGGATCGAGGACACCGCGTTCTACCGGTGGCACCGGCTGGTCGCCCTCAACGAGGTGGGCGGTGACCCGGGGCTGCTCGACGACGCCGCACCCGAGCAGATGCACGCCTGGGCGATCCACCAGCAGCAGAGCTGGCCGCTGGGGATGACCACCCTGTCCACCCACGACACCAAGCGCAGCGAGGACGTCCGGGCCCGGCTGCTGGCCGTCTCCGGTGACGCTGAGTCCTGGCAGCGGTGCAGCGACGCGGTGGGTGCAGCAGCGGCCGAGCTCGGTGTGGACGGGGCGACCGCGCACCTGGTCTGGCAGACGCTCGTAGGGGTCGGCGAGATCGACGACGAGCGGCTGACCGGCTACCTCACCAAGGCGATGCGGGAGTCCAAGCAACGCACCTCGTGGCTCGCCGCGGACCCGGACTACGAGGCTCAGGTGCTGACGCTGGCCCGCACCTGCAACGGTCCCGGGCCGCTCAACGACCTGCTGCGCTCAGCGGTGGACCGCAACCTCGAGGCGATCCGCGCGCTCGTCCTCGGGCAGAAGCTGTTGCAGCTCACCCTTCCCGGCGTGCCTGACACCTACCAGGGCTGCGAGGTGGTCGACCTGTCCCTGGTCGACCCCGACAACCGGCGCCCGGTCGACTACCAGGACCGCCGAGCGCGGCTGTCCCACCTGGAACACCACGCGCCTCGCGACCTGCACGACGAGAAGCTCCTGGTGACGCACCAGGCGCTGACGGTGCGCCGGCAGTGCCGCGAGAGCTTCGGTGACCGTGGCGACTACCAGCCGCTCGTCGGCACGTCGCGGCACCTGGTCGGCTTCGTGCGCGGCGGCGAGGTGGCCACCCTGGTCACCCGCGCCCCCCGGCGGCTCGAGGTCGCCGGTGGCTGGGGCGGCGCGAGGTTCACGCTCCCGGAGGGACGGTGGCGCGACCAGCTCACCGGCTCCGAGCTGGAGGGGACCGAGAACCTCTGCGCCGACGCGTTCGCCACGTTCCCGGTCGCCCTGCTGCGCCGGATGCCACGCTCATGAGCACGCCACGGCTGTGGGCGCCGTACGCCGGTGCCGTCGAGCTGGTCACCGAGGGTGGTCGCTCGCCGATGACCCGCGGGCCGGGTGCCTGGTTCCACAGCGACACGACGCCGGCCGTCGGCGAGCGCTACGGGTTCTCGGTCGACGGGGGCGACCCGCGACCGGACCCGCGCGGGCTGGCGCTGCCCGACGGTCCGCACGGCCTCTCCGCGTGGTACGACCTCGCTGACTTCGCGTGGACCGACGATGACTGGCACGGCCGGGAGCTGGCCGGCTCGGTGCTCTACGAGGCCCATGTCGGCACCTTCACCAGCGGCGGGACGCTCGACGACGCGGTGGCCAGGCTGCCGCACCTGGTCGAGCTCGGCGTCGACGTCGTCGAGCTGCTGCCCCTCGCCTCGTTCCCCGGTCGGCACAACTGGGGCTACGACGGGGTGGCGCCGTACTCCGTGCACGAGACGTACGGCGGACCGGCCGCCCTGCAGCGGTTCGTCGACGCCGCGCATGCCCACGGGCTCGCCGTCTGCCTCGACGTGGTCTACAACCACCTCGGGCCGGACGGGAACTTCCTGGCCGACATGGGACCGTACTTCACCGACGCGCACGCGACACCCTGGGGACAGGGGCTCAACCTGGACGGGCCGGACAGCGACGAGGTGCGTCGCTGGGTGCTGGACAACGTGCAGCAGTGGCTGCGCGACTTCCACGTCGACGGTCTGCGCGTGGACGCCGTGCACGAGCTGCACGACGAGAGCGCCCTGCACGTGCTGGAGGAGATGTCGCGGGAGGTGGACGCTCTGGCCGCCGAGCTCGGCCGCGTCAAGTGGCTGGTCGCCGAGTCCGACCGCAACGACGTGCGGACCGTGACGCCGCGCGGCACCGGCCTCCAGGTGGCCGGCCAGGGCCTGCACGGGCAGTGGGCCGACGACATCCACCATGCCCTGCACGCGGCACTGACCGGCGAGACGCAGGGCTACTACGCGGACTTCGCCGTCCCTGAGGCGCTGCCCAAGGTGCTCCGCACGCCGTTCTTCCACGACGGGACCTACTCCTCCTTCCGCGGCTGCCGCCACGGTCGTCCGGTGGACCCCGCCACGGTCCCCGGCTGGCGCTTCGTCGCCTCGCTGCAGACCCACGACCAGGTCGGCAACCGTGCGCAGGGCGACCGGCTCTCCGGCGCCCAGCTCGACCTGGACCCCGGCGTGCTGGCCTGCGGTGCGGCGATCCTGCTCACCTCGCCGTACACCCCGATGCTGTTCATGGGCGAGGAGTGGGGGGCTCGCACGCCGTGGCAGTTCTTCACCGACCACACCGACGTCGCGATCGCCGACGCCACCCGCGACGGCCGGCGCGCCGAGTTCGGGTCGCACGGCTGGGACGAGAGCGACGTGCCGGACCCGCAGGACCCCAAGACGTTCCTGCGCTCGCGTCTGGACTGGTCCGAGCCCGAGCAGGAGCCGCACGCCCGGCTGCTGGGGTGGTACCGCGACCTGCTCGCGCTCCGCCGCGCCGAGCCTGACCTCCGCGACCCGCGCCTGGACCTCGTCGAGGTGACCTGGGCGGACCGGCACCTGCTCGTGGTGCGCGGTGGGCACCGGGTGCTGGTGAACCTCGCGGACCAGCCGTGGCTGTGTCGCGTCGACGGCGAGGTGGTGCTCGGCTGGTCCCCGGACGTCGCCCAGCGGGACGGACAGGTCGAGGTGCCGGCACGCAGTGCTGCGGTGGTCCGCGTCCGCTGAGCTCGTCCCTGGTGACAACCGTCGGTGGTCGCTGGCAGGGTCGTGCCATGGACGCAGCCGAACGCTACCGCCGCCTGTCAAGGCTGATGACGGACCGGGTCGCCGGGGTTCCCGACGGCGCCTGGTCGAGCCCCACGCCGTGTGAGGGATGGACTGCTCGGGACCTGCTCGGACACCTGATCGAGGTGCACGGGAGGTTCCAGCAGCTGGTCGGTCGTTCCCTCGTCGACCACCCGTCTGTCGAGGAGGACCCGCTCGGTGCCTGGGTCGCCGTCCGGGACCAGATGCAGGCCGACCTCGACGACCCCGTGAAGGCGGCGGAGGAGTACGACGGCCGGCTCGGCCGGTCCAGCTTCGGCGCATCCGTGGACGGCTTCGTCTGCTTCGACCTCGTCGTGCACGGCTGGGACCTCGCGCGCGCCACCGGGCAGGACGACACGATCCCGCCCGGCGACGTCGAGCAGGTGCAGGCGATGGTGGACAGGATGGGCCCGATGATGCTGGAGAACGGCGTGATCGCCCGCCAGCTCGACCCCGGCCCCGACGCGACGCCCCAGGAGCGGCTGCTGGCGGCACTCGGGCGGGAGGCGTGAGCCCCGCGGAGGTGCGGTCGGCGGCTCTGTCGCTGTCCGGCGCGGACGAGCGGCTGCACCACGGCTTCCCCTCCTTCCGGACCGCCCGGCGCATCTTCGCGACGATCCCCGACGAGGAGCACCTGCGGGTGATGCTGCCCGAGGAGGAGATCCGCGCCGCGGTCGCCGAGTGGCCCGCCTGGTGCTCCGAGCTCTGGTGGGGCAGGAGGCTCAGTGCGGTCCAGGTGGAGCTGCCCGCCTGCGACGCCGGCGTGGTCGCGGAGCTGCTCGAGGACGCGTGGCGGCACGCCGCCCCCTGACGCCGACCCGGCGCGTCTGCAGGCCGGGACCCTGCCGAGTCGGCGCATCTGCAGGTCAGTCCAGGTCGTAGCTCAGCACCAGCTCGTACCCGTCGTCGCTGTGCCCCGCGATCTGCAGGTCACCGTCGCCCCGCAGGCCCTGCAGACCGCCGGTCCCCATGCCCGGAACCACCTGCACGTGGACCGTCACCGACGTCTCCTCGTGGCTCCCGATGTGCAGGAAGACGCAGCTGCCCTCCTGCCCCGCGATCGAGCCGGTGAACTGCTCGAGCCCGATCACAGGTGCAGCGTCTGACTTGTAGGCGTTGAGGTAGCGCAAGGTCGAGGACCCCTCGATCTCGCCGGCGTACGTGTAGCTCACCTCGGCCTCGGTCAGGCCCCGCTTCGGGTAGTAGCTGTCCCCGGCCGTCGTACCTTCTCCAGGGTCGATGTCGACGTACGTCTTCTCCGTCCACGAGGCGACGTCGAACCTGCTGGTTGCCTTGTGTGTGTAGGTCATGCCCCGAGGCTACGAACCGGCGGCGGCATCCTTCTTGGACAAACGCGACACGCTCTAGGCTGCTGGCATGCACGTCCCGCGAGGCCGGCCCGACGCCATCCTGCGACCCTCGGACGCTGAGCGGGCGATCACTCTGCAACGCGTGTCGCCCTCGCCGGGCCTCGCCGCGTTCGTCGACTACTACTGGTACGTCGGATGGCAGGTCGACGACCCGCACCGACAGCAGGTCGTGCCACAACCGAGGGTGCACGTCGCTGCCGAGGACGGGCGGCTGCTCGTGCACGGGATCAGCCGCCAGCCCTTCTTCCGCACCCTCTCGGGCTCGGGCCACACGCTGGGTGCGGCGTTCCACCCCGGGGGGTTCCGGCCTCTCCTGCGGCACCGGGTAGGGACCCTGTGCGACCGCGTCGTGCCCGCGGGCGAGCTGTTCGCCCTCGACGACCGCTCGGCGGCGCAACGCATCCTCGACGTCTCCGACCCGCGGGTGATGGTGGAGGCGCTCGAGTCCTACCTGGTGGGCCTGGGTCCCGAGCCGGACCCGGTCGTCGACGAGGTACGCGCGCTGGTGCTGCTCGCCGAGGACGACCGCACGATCACGCGTGCTGAGCAGCTCGCCGCACAGCGGTCGATGAGCCTTCGGTCGTTGCAGAGGCTGTTCAGCGAGTACGTCGGGATCGGTCCCAAGTGGGTCATCGCGCGGAACCGGATCCTCGACGCCGCGGCGGCAGCGCACACCGGTGAGCCTGTCGACTGGGCCATGCTCGCCGTGGATCTCGGCTTCAGCGACCAGGCGCATCTCACCCGGGCCTTCACGGCCGTGGTGGGGACTCCGCCGGCCGCCTACGAACGGCAGGCCTGAGCCTGCCAGGTCCGGCCGGCCCCCGCCTGCGGATGCGCCGGGTCGGCGGGGTGTGGGCCTGCGGATGCGCCGGGTCGGCGGGGTCCGGGCGCTCAGAAGGGCCGGACCAGCAGGGCGGTTCCCTTCCCGGCGACCCGGGTCAGCACCAGGGTGGCCTCGCCGTCCCCGCGCAGGGCCAGCCGTCTGCGCAGCTCGTCGGGGACGACCGAGACCCCGCGCTTCTTGATCGTCAGCCGTCCCACACCCCGGGCCCGGAGAGCTGCACGGAGCGGCTTCTCGCGGTACGGCAGCTCCTCGAGCACCTCGTACGACCGCGCGAAGGGCGTGGAGAAGGCCTCGTCGCTCGTCACGTAGGCGATGTGCTCGTCGACCAGGCCTCCGTTGACCCCTGCGGCCACGGCCGTCACCAGCCCGGCGCGCACCACGGCCCCGTCGGGCTCGTAGAGGCACCGGCCCACCGCCCGCACCGGCGCCGCGCCCGGGTCGTCCTCGTCGGTCAGCGTCACCAGCCCGGGGCCGCGGATCACGGTGGCTCGGCGGCGGACCGCTGCCAGCTGCGGCGACCAGAGGGCGGCCTCCTTGACCTCGCCCTCGTCCGAGACCCACTCCGCCTCGACGCCGTCGGGCACCAGCTGGTGCGGGATCCCGGGTGCCACCTTGACGCAGGACGGCCCCCGCAGCAGGGACTCCACGAACGGCCACGGCGGCGACCACCCCTCCACGTCGAAGACCCGTCCGCGCGCGTTCCTGCGGGCCGGGTCGGCGAAGACCACCCCGAAGCCGGACACGTCCAGGTCCTCGGCGGAGGCGACCTGCACGGCGCCGCCCAGGGCGAGGGCGGCCAGGTTGGCGCGGGCCACCTCGACGCGCAGCTCGTCGCGGTCGACCGCTGCCACGGTCAGCCCGGCCCGCGCCAGCGCCACCAGGTCACCGCCGATCCCGCAGCCGACATCCAGCACCGACGTGGGCCTGCTCAGCGCGACCCGGGCCGCGCGATGCGCCGCGACCCGGGACCGGGTGGCCTGCTCCAGCCCGTCGGGGGTGAAGTACATCCGCGCGGCGTCGGCTCCGAGCTTGGCCACCGCCCGGTGCCGCAGCTGCACCTGGGTCAGGGCCGCCGAGGCGTGCGCCGGGTCCCCGTCCCCGACTCCGGCGAGGGAGCGCAGGGCGGCTGCGCTGCGGACCGGGTCACCGGCCTGCTCGACGTACACCTCGGCGGCCCGCTCCAGCAGGCGCTGGCCGGCGTCGGTCAGCAGCCACCGGAAGGCCTCGAGGTCCACCTCGCCATCCTCGCAGACCCGCCTGGCACTCTGGTGGAGCGAGTGCTAGATTCGCGTTAGCACTCTCACACCGAGGGTGCCAGCTCCTGCGGAGCAGTGCGACCCCCGCGACGGCGTACGGCGAAGCAGGCAGCGCGCACAACACCAGTCTCGAACATTCGCAGAACCAACTGGAGAAAGTGGAGGTCGACAACAGTGTCGGTCAACATCAAGCCTCTCGAGGACCGGATCGTCGTCAAGGCCCTGGAGGCCGAGCAGACCACAGCCTCCGGCCTGGTCATCCCGGACACCGCCAAGGAGAAGCCCCAGGAGGGCGAGGTCCTCAGCGTCGGACCGGGTCGCATCGACGACAACGGCAACCGGGTCCCGCTCGACGTCAAGGTCGGCGACAAGGTCATCTACAGCAAGTACGGCGGCACCGAGGTCAAGTACTCCGGCGAGGAGTACCTCATCCTCTCGGCGCGCGACGTGCTCGCCGTCATCGGCTGACGCCGACACCCGCCCCTTGAGGGCACGCTCCACCCTGACACCGCCCCGGGCGGCCTGAGTTCGTTCGGGCCCCTGGGGCGCATGTCTAACAGCTTCAACCACAGACGCAACAGGGAAGGTGCATCAACAGATGCCGAAGATTCTGGAGTTCGACGAGGACGCCCGCCGCTCACTCGAGCGGGGCGTCGACGCGCTCGCCAACGCCGTCAAGGTCACGCTCGGTCCCAAGGGCCGCTACGTCGTCCTGGACAAGAAGTGGGGTGCGCCCACCATCACCAACGACGGTGTGACCGTGGCCCGCGAGATCGAGGTCGACGACCCGTTCGAGAACCTCGGTGCCCAGCTCACCAAGGAGGTCGCGACCAAGACCAACGACGTCGCCGGTGACGGTACGACGACCGCGACCGTGCTCGCCCAGTCGATGGTGCACGAGGGCCTGCGCGCCGTCGCCGCGGGTGCGAACCCGATGAGCCTCAAGCGCGGCATGGACCTCGCCGTCGAGGCGATGGGAACCGCGCTGCGCGACGCCTCCCGCGACGTCGACGACAAGGCCGACATGGCTGCCGTCGCCACCGTCTCCTCGCGTGACTCCGTGATCGGCGAGCTGCTGGCCGAGGCGTTCGACAAGGTCGGCAAGGACGGCGTGATCACCGTCGAGGAGTCCAACACGATGGGCACCGAGCTGGAGTTCACGGAGGGCATGCAGTTCGACAAGGGCTACATCTCGCCGTACTTCGTCTCGGACGCGGAGCGCATGGAGGCCGTCCTCGACGACCCCTACATCCTCCTGCACCAGGGCAAGATCAGTGCCATCGCGGACCTGCTCCCGCTGCTCGAGAAGGTCATCTCGGCCGGCAAGCCGCTCTTCATCCTCGCCGAGGACGTCGAGGGCGAGGCGCTGTCCACGCTGGTGGTCAACAAGATCCGCGGCACCTTCAACGCCGCCGCCGTCAAGGCGCCCGCGTTCGGTGACCGCCGCAAGGCAATGATGCAGGACATCGCCACCCTCACCGGCGGGCAGGTCGTCTCCCCGGAGGTCGGCCTCAAGCTCGACCAGGTCGGCCTCGAGGTGCTCGGTCAGGCCCGTCGCGTCACGATCACCAAGGACAACACCACGATCGTCGACGGCGCGGGCGACCCGGCGGAGGTCTCCGGCCGCGTCAACCAGATCAAGGCCGAGATCGAGAACACCGACTCCGACTGGGACCGGGAGAAGCTGCAGGAGCGGCTCGCGAAGCTGGCCGGCGGCGTCTGCGTCGTCAAGGTCGGCGCCGCCACCGAGGTGGAGCTGAAGGAGAAGAAGCACCGCATCGAGGACGCCGTCTCCGCGACGCGCGCCGCGATCGAGGAGGGCATCATCGCCGGCGGCGGCTCGGCCCTCGTGCACGCGGTCAGCGTCCTCAGCGACAGCCTCGGTCTCTCCGGCGACGAGGCGACCGGTGTGCGCATCGTCGCCAAGGCTGCCGACCAGCCGCTGCGCTGGATCGCCGAGAACGGCGGGGTCAACGGCTTCGTCGTCGTCGCCAAGGTCCGTGAGGGCAAGGTCGGTGAGGGCTACAACGCCGCCACCGAGGAGTACGGCGACCTGGTGGCCCAGGGCGTCCTGGACCCGGTCAAGGTGACCCGCTCCGCCCTGGTCAACGCCTCGTCGATCGCTGGCATGCTGCTCACGACCGAGACGCTGATCGTGGAGAAGCCCGAGGACGAGGACGACGCCGCGCACGCGGGTGCCGGCCACGGCCACGGCCACGGTCACTGATCCGAACGCACGACCCGCACCACCGCTCGACCCGAACGCCGCCCGGTCCCTCCGGGCGGCGTTCGGCGTCTCCGGCCGCGCGGTGCGCCGGAACGCGGCGGGCGGCGGGCGGCGGGCGATGAGTCCGGCCGTGCTGGGCGGTCTACCCAGGACACCAACCAGGACACCAACCAGGACACCAGGCACCAGGACCGGTCCAGAGCATCAGGGGCACCCATGTCGCGCATGATCTTCGTCAACCTGCCGGTGCGGGACCTGTCCCGGTCCGTCGACTTCTTCTCCCGCCTCGGCTTCGAGTTCGACGAACGGTTCTCCGACGACCGGGCCACCTGCATGACGCTGAGCGAGCAGGCCTGCGTGATGCTGCTCGTGACGCCGTACTTCTCCTCCTTCACCGCCAAGGAGGTCGCCGACGCCGCGTCCCGCACCGAGGTGATCCTCGCCGTCTCGGCGAGGAGCCGCGAGGAGGTCGACACCGTGGTCGACCGCGCCCTGGCCCTCGGTGGTGACCCGGCCCAGGAGCCCTCCGACGAGGGCTACCTGTACGGCCGCAGCTTCTACGACCTCGACGGTCACGCCTGGGAGGTCATGTGGATGGACCCGGCCGCAGTCGCCTCCTTGTGATGACCAGCCGGCCGGCAGTCGCCACCGTCCGGAGCGCTGTTAGCACCCCGGCAACATCGACGCCTCCTGCCGGCAACGTCCCTGGTCGATCCTGGACGGGACGAGCCCTTCCGTCGGGCTCGGAGGAGGAGGTCGCTGTGCTGTGGAGAGTGCGTACGACGTTGCCCGACCGTCCCGGCTCGCTGGCCGCCCTGGCCCGCAGCTGCGGCGAGCGCTCGGTGAACATCCTGGGCGTGCAGATCTTCCCGGGTGTCGGTGGAGTGACCGACGAGCTGGTGCTGCGCGTCCCCGAGGGGTGGCGGAGCGCCGACGTCGCGTCCCTCGTCGAGGGCGCGGGCGGCACGAACGTCTCACTGGCGCCCTGCAGTGAGCACGCCCTGGTCGACGGCCCGGTGCAGTACCTCCACGCGCTCGGGCGGCTGGCCCATGACCCGTCCACCCTTCCCCAGGTGCTCGCCCGGCTGCTGGACGCCCGCACCGGCGACGGGTCCGCCGAGCACGCCGGCGAGCCGCGCAGCCGCCCGGACCTGAGTGCCGTCCAGGACTCGATGACCGTCCAGGTCGGCACCCGGCAGGTCGTGCTCCGGCGCACGGCACCCTTCACCGCCACCGAGCACGCCCGCGCCATCGCCTTCGCCGAGGTGGCCACCGAGCTGGTCGGGGCGGACCTGGGCCCGGACAGTGCCGCCGCCGCCTGGGGCCCCACCCCGGTCTCGGGAGTCCACCACCCGGCGGTGCGCATCGCGACGCTGGAGGACGCCGAGGCCCTCAGCCGGATGCACGACAGGTGCTCCACCGAGACCGTGAACCGTCGCTACGGCGCTCCGCTGCCCCGCATCGACGAGCGCTTCGCCCGCCGGCTGCTGAGCGCCGGAGGCGGTGCGCTGGTGGCGGCCGTCGACAGCGAGGTGGTCGCCGTCGCGACGCTCACCGCGTGCCGGCACGGACAGGTCGAGGTGTCGTTGCTGGTCGAGGACGGCTGGCAGCGTCGCGGACTGGGCACCCGGCTGCTGTCCTCGGCAGCCCGGCTGGCTCGTGGTCAGGGCGCGGACGAGGTGGTGCTCCGCAGCCGCACCCAGAACGCTGCGCTGATGTCGCTGGCCTTCGCCTGCGGGCTGCGCGCCCGGGTCCGCCTCGACGTCGACACGACGGTGGTCACCGTCGCCGTGGACGGGCTCAAGCCGCTCACCACCGTTCCCGCGCGACCGGCACCGGCCCCGACCGGCGTGCCCGTGGTGCGCCAGGTCACGCCGATGGCTCCGCGGTCCGGGTCCGGACGTGTCGATCCCGGCGCCTGACCCCGGTGCCTGAGCCCGGTGCCGACGACGCCGGCGCCTGACGACCCGGTGCCTGACATGGGTGCCTAGACTGGGTTCTCGCGCGCCCACCCGGTGTAGAGAAGGGCCCTCATGACCACGTCCGACCCAGCCGACACCCCTGCCGGCGTACCCGACAAGTTCGCTGCGGTCGGGCTGACCTACGACGACGTGCTGCTGCTGCCGGGGGAGACCGACGTGGTGCCCTCCGACGTGGACACCACCACCCGGCTGACCCGGGAGATCGAGCTGCGCTCCCCCCTCGTCTCCAGCGCGATGGACACCGTGACCGAGTCCCAGATGGCCATCGCGATGGCCCGCCAGGGCGGCCTCGGCGTGCTGCACCGCAACCTGTCCATCGAGGACCAGGCCTACCAGGTCGACCTGGTCAAGCGGACCCAGACGGGGATGATCTCTAACCCGATCACCATCCACCCGAAGGCGACGCTGGAGGAGCTCGACGAGATCTGCGGGCAGTACCGCGTCTCCGGGCTCCCCGTCATCGACGAGGACGGCACCCTGCTGGGGATCATCACCAACCGTGACCTCCGCTTCGTCCCGGTCGCGGAGTGGGGCGCCCGGCTGGTCGGGGACGTGATGACGCCGATGCCGCTGATCACCGGCCACGAGGGCATCGAGCGGGAGGAGGCCACCCGCCTGCTTCGTCAGCACAAGCGGGAGCGGCTGCCGATCGTCGACGACGCCGGCCGGCTGACCGGTCTGATCACGGTCAAGGACTTCGTGAAGTCCGAGCAGTTCCCGGACGCGTCGTACGACGGTGACGGGCGGCTGATGGTGGGTGCCGCGATCGGCTACTTCGGGGACTCGTGGGAGCGGGCGACCACGCTGGTCGAGGCGGGCGTCGACGTGTTGGTCGCCGACACCGCACACGGGCACGTCCGGCTGCTGCTGGACATGGTCCGGCGGCTCAAGGGCGACCCGGCGACCCGGCACGTCCAGCTGGTCGGGGGCAACGTGGCCACCCGCGCAGGCGCCCAGGCGTTCGTGGACGCGGGCGCCGACGCGGTCAAGGTGGGGGTCGGGCCGGGCTCGATCTGCACGACACGGGTGGTCACCGGGGTCGGCGCGCCGCAGATCACCGCGGTGTACGACGCCTGGCTGGCCTGCAAGGACGCCGGCGTCCCGGTGATCGCCGACGGTGGGCTGCAGCACTCGGGCGACATCGCCAAGGCCATCGTGGCCGGCGCCGACTCCGTCATGGTGGGGTCGCTGCTGGCCGGTTGCGACGAGAGCCCGGGAGACCTCATCTTCGTCAACGGCAAGCAGTACAAGTCCTACCGCGGCATGGGCTCCCTGGCGGCGATGTCCTCGCGTGGCAAGAAGTCCTACTCCAAGGACCGCTACTTCCAGGCCGAGGTCGAGCGCGACGACATGATCGTCCCGGAGGGGATCGAGGGCCGGGTCGCCTACCGGGGACCGCTGGCCGCGGTCGCCCACCAGCTCGTCGGCGGCCTGCGTCAGTCGATGTTCTACGTCGGAGCGCGCACCGTCCCGGAGCTGCAGGAGAAGGGTCGGTTCATCCGGATCACCCAGGCCAGCCTCAAGGAGAGCCACCCGCACGACATCCAGATGACCGTCGAGGCACCGAACTACACCGGCCGCTGAGGCCGCCGAGACCCGCTCGGGGCCCAGGGTCCGCCCAGGTCCGCTTGCGCTGAGAGGTGCCGTCGACCCGGTCCTGCCCCCGGCCTGCGCTCCTGCATCCCCTGGTCGTCGGCGCCCACCGTTAGGCTCGGGGGATGCGGGACATCGAGATCGGCCAGGCCAAGAGCGGTCGGCACGCCTACTCCTTCGACGATGTGGCCATCGTTCCCTCCCGGCGCACGCGCGATCCCGAGGAGGTGTCGGTGGCCTGGCAGATCGACGCCTACCGGTTCGAGCTGCCGATCCTCGCGGCCCCGATGGACTCGGTGATGTCGCCGCAGACGGCGGTCGCCTTCGGCCGGCACGGCGGTCTCGGGGTGCTCGACCTGGAGGGCCTCTGGACGCGCTACGAGGACCCCAGCGACCTGCTCGACGAGGTCGCGCGGCTCGGTGGCCGGGAGGCGACGTCGCGGCTGCAGGAGATCTACGCCGAGCCGGTCAAGCCGGAGCTGATCACCGCCCGGCTCAAGGAGATGCGCGACTCGGGGGTCACCGTCGCCGGGTCGTTGTCGCCGCAGCGGACCCGGGAGTTCGCCAAGGTCGTCGTGGACGCCGGCTGCGACATGTTCGTGATCCGCGGCACCACCGTCTCGGCCGAGCACGTCTCCAGCCAGGCCGAGCCGCTCAACCTCAAGGAGTTCATCTACGAGCTCGACGTCCCGGTGGTCGTCGGCGGCTGCGCGACGTACCAGGCGGCCCTGCACCTGATGCGGACCGGGGCCGCGGGCGTCCTGGTCGGGTTCGGCGGGGGAGCGGCGCACACCACCCGGACGGTGCTGGGCATCTCGGTGCCGATGGCCTCGGCAGTCGCCGACGTGGCCGCCGCCCGCAGGGACTACCTCGACGAGTCGGGTGGCCGCTACGTGCACGTGATCGCGGACGGCTCGATCGGCCGGTCCGGTGACGTGGCCAAGGCGGTCGCGTGCGGCGCCGACGCGGTGATGATCGGGTCGCCGCTGGCCCGCGCGAAGGAGGCACCCGGCCAGGGGCACCACTGGGGCTCAGAGGCGTGGCACCCCCAGCTGCCGCGTGGCGAGCGCATCGAGATGGGCACCGTCGGCACGCTGGAGGAGATCCTGTTCGGGCCCTCGCGCACCGCCGACGGCACCATGAACCTGGTGGGTGCGCTGCGCCGGGCGATGGCGATGACCGGCTACACCGAGCTCAAGGAGTTCCAGCGGGTGGAGGTCGTCGTCCAGTGAGCGGGCTCCGGGTCGCGGCCGCACAGGCGCGCTCGGTGCCGGGCGACCTCACGACCAATGTCGCGACCGCCGTGTCGTCGGTGACGGCGGCCGCCGACCGCGGCGCCCGGCTCGTGGTCCTGCCCGAGCTGTTCCTCACCGGCTACGACCCGGACGCGTGGAACCACGACGCCAGCCTGCTGCTCGACGACCCGGCGCTCGGACCGCTGCGCGAGACGGCCACCGCACGGTCGGTGGTGGTGGTGGCCGGCGCCGCCGTACGACGGGCGCTGGACGAGTCCACCCTCTCCGCGCTCGTGTTCGACCCCGGCGGCGGGGCGCAGGCGGTCTATGACAAGCAGCACCTGTCCGGACCGGAACGGGACTTCTTCACGGCGGGCGCAGGCGGCACCACCCTGGTGGTGGACGGCTGGCGGCTCGGGATCGGGATCTGCTACGACGCGTGCTTCCCCGAGCACGCCGCGGCGGCCGCGGACGACGGGGCGTCGGCCTACCTGTGCCCGGCTGCCTACTACGTGGGGGCCGAGCACCGGCGGGACCTGCGCCACGCCGCCCGGGCCCTCGACAACGGCATCTACGTCGTCCTCGCCGGCCTGACCGGGCCGTGCGGGTCGGGGGTCTTCAGTGGGGGCAGCGCGGTCTACGACCCCGAGGGTCACCCGTTGGACCGGGCCGGCGACGAGTCGCCGGCCCTCGTGGTCGCCGACCTGGAGGCCGCGGTGGTCAGCGTCGCGCAGGCCGTCAACCCGGTGGCGGCGGACCGGCTGCCCTCGCCCGGCCCGCGGACCGTCGTGGAGCTGACCTGACCTGACCCCGGGACCCCGTCGTCTGCACGACCACGGGCGGCACCCCCCGGCCCGGTGGACCGAGGGGTGCCGTCTGTGCTGCCTACCTGGACGCCGGCTGCGCTGCGGCCTGCCGGGCCTTGCCCAGGTCGGCCAGCGCCCGGGCCGCTGCCAGCTCGGTGCGGGGACCCAGGTGGGACAGGGCACCGAGCGCCTGGGCTGCCTGTACCTCGTTCATGACCATCTCTCCTTGCTGTGACGTGGGTTGTGACGTGGGTTGTGACGTGGGTTGTGACGTGGGTTGTGGCGTGGGCTGTGACGTGGCTGTGCTGGTGGGCTCTGGTCTCCGCACCGGGTCGGTGCGTCCTCCGGCGCTCAGCGGGCTCGCAGGCCGTTCTCGAACAAGCGGGGCACCCGGTGGTTGGCCACCAGGACGCCGTGCGGGTCGACGGCGGATCGGATGGCCTTGAGCCGCAGCCAGGTCTCCTCGGGGAAGGACCGGCTGGTGTCCACGGCCGTCTCCGCGAAGTTGAGGTAGTCGCGACCCGAGGAGTAGGCCGACAGCGCGTCGACGAGTGCCACAGCGTCGGCGTGCCCCCGTGCTCCCATCTCCGGCGTGGCGGCGACCGCGACGCCGAACAGCACGAACCTCCCCTCCAGCATCGGCAGCGCTCCGGCACCCTCGGCGGGGCGGGAGAGGGCGCCGCCGAGCTGACGCAGCTCCGCACCGAGCAGCGACGAGCCGGAGCCGCGACCGGTCAGGGCGAGGAACGACTCGATGGCCGCGTCGGGCAGGTCGGCCAGGATCGTCGACGCGGAGACGGCCGGGGTGGGCCCCTCGGGGTCCATGTGCAGCCGGGTCAGGGAGGCGGCCGGCACCCGGGCGAACGTGTCGATCTCCGGGTCGAGGGCCCGCAGGTCGGCGAGGACCTCTTGGGCCCGGTCGTCCTCGGCGAGCACCGCGCCGTCGATGACCACCAGCTGGCGGCCGCGCAGGAAGTCCGGCAGCTCGGGCAGCGGCGGCAGGTTCAGCATCCGGAAGGAGGTGGAGACGCAGTCCGGCGCATCGACCGTCCAGGCGGCCCAGGTGCGCAGCACCCGCTCCGCGTGGTCCTGGTCCCACATCAGCATCCCGGCGAACGCCGTCTCGATGGGGAACAGCCGCAGCTCCATCGCCGTGACGATGCCGAAGTTGCCGCCGCCGCCGCGCACGGCCCAGAACAGGTCCGGGTTCGTGTGCTCGTCGGCGCGGACCTGGGTGCCGTCGGCGAGGACCAGCTCGACGGCGAGGACGTTGTTGGCCGACATGCCGAGCTGGCGGGCGTACCACCCGATGCCGCCGCCCAGGGAGTAGCCGACCACGCCGACGTCCGGCGAGGAGCCGTGCAGCGCGGCCAGGCCGTGCTCGGCAGCCGCCTCGACGACGTCGGCCCACAGCACGCCGGCGCCGACGCGGGCCACCCGGTTCCGGACGTCGATGTGCACGTCGGTCATCGCCGAGGTGCGCAGCAGGACGCAGTCCTCGAGCGGACCGAGCGGGCCGGCGTTGTGGCCGGTGCCCTGCGGGGCGACCCGCAGGCCGGATCCGCCGGCGGCGCGGACGACCTCGCTGACCTGGTCGGCGCTGGTCGGGCAGGCGACCGCCGCGGGCCGCTGGTCGACGGCGACGTTCCACGGCATCCGGGCCGCGTCGTACCCGGGGTCGCCGGGCAGGTGCACGGCTCCCGCGCACAGGCCGCGCAGGCGCTCGGCCGGCGCCGCCGTCAGGTGCGCGACGGGAACGGCCGGGACGAGCTGGTCGGCGG
The DNA here is from genome assembly GCA_963837995.1 of uncultured Actinomycetota bacterium. GTDB lineage: Bacteria > Actinomycetota > Actinomycetes > Propionibacteriales > Nocardioidaceae > Nocardioides_B. The sequence goes on along the minus strand of CAWIPS010000008.1, from coordinate 200,559 downwards.
ACTCGATGGTCATGGGTGGATCTCCTCGGACTGGGTGTGGTGGGCCCCGGTCGGGGTGTGCCACCACTGTCGACCGAGGCTCTTGGGAGCGACTTGACATCGACTGGGGCATCGACTGGGAGGCTCAATGGGGCTCCCACTGGGGCGCCGAACGTCCTGCATCCCCTGGTGACCGGCCGCCGGTAGACTGCCGCCCTGACCGTCAGCCACCCACTCCAGAAGGGCCCGGTGCCCAGCCGTGACCGAGCACGACCTGGTCCTCGTGGTGGACTTCGGGGCGCAGTACGCCCAGCTCATCGCCCGTCGGGTGCGGGAGGCCCGGGTCTACTCCGAGATCGTGCCGCACACCATGCCGGTCGCCGACATCCTGGCTCGTGGACCGAAGGCGATCATCCTCTCGGGCGGTCCCTCCTCGGTCTACGAGCCGGGAGCCCCGCACGTGGACGCCGACGTCTTCGGTGCCGGGGTGCCGGTGTTCGGGATGTGCTACGGCTTCCAGGCGATGGCGCTGAACCTGGGCGGGGAGGTACGACGGACCGGTCGCTCGGAGTACGGCCGGACCCCTGTCGAGGTGCTCGCCCCGGGGACCCTGCTCGCCGACGTCCCGCGCCGGCACAAGGTCTGGATGAGCCACGGCGACTCGGTCGTCGCGGCGCCGGAGGGCTTCGATGTGCTCGCCTCGACGGCCGGCACCCCGGTCGCCGCGTTCGAGAACCTGGAGCGACGCCTCGCCGGGGTGCAGTGGCATCCCGAGGTGCTGCACACCGAGCACGGCCAGCGGGTCCTCCAGCACTTCCTGGTCGACATCGCCGGATGCCGTCCCACCTGGACGATGGTCAACATCGTCGAGGAGCAGGTCGAGAGGATCCGCACCCGGATCGGCGACCGGCGGGCGATCTGCGGCCTGTCCGGGGGCGTGGACTCCGCGGTCGCGGCGGCGTTGGTGCAGCGCGCCATCGGCGACCAGCTGACCTGCGTGTTCGTCGACCACGGGCTGCTCCGCAAGGGCGAGGCGGAGCAGGTCGAGCGTGACTACGTCGCCGCCACCGGAGTGTCACTGCACGTGGTCGACGCGGAGAAGCGGTTCCTCGACGCGCTGGCCGGGGTGGTGGACCCGGAGGCGAAGCGCAAGGTGATCGGCCGCGAGTTCATCCGCGTGTTCGAGGCTGCCGAGACCGAGGTCCTCGGTGACGCGGCGGCCGCCGGGGAGCGGGTGGCGTTCCTGGTCCAGGGCACGCTGTACCCCGACGTGGTGGAGTCCGGGGGCGGCGCCGGCACCTCGAACATCAAGTCGCACCACAACGTCGGCGGGCTGCCGGAGGACCTCGAGTTCGAGCTGGTCGAGCCGCTGCGCACCCTGTTCAAGGACGAGGTGCGGCTGGTGGGCGAGCAGCTCGGCCTGCCTGCCGACATCGTCTGGCGGCAGCCGTTCCCGGGGCCCGGCCTGGGGATCCGGATCATCGGCGAGGTCACCCACGAGCGTCTGGAGATCCTGCGGGAGGCGGACGCCATCGCCCGCGAGGAGGTCACGCGTGCCGGGATGGACCGCGACGTCTGGCAGTTCCCCGTGGTGCTGCTGGCCGACGTCCGCTCGGTCGGCGTGCAGGGGGACGGCCGCACCTACGGGCACCCCGTGGTGCTGCGGCCGGTCACGTCGGAGGACGCGATGACCGCGGACTGGGCGCGGCTGCCCTACGACCTGGTCGAGACCATCTCCACCCGGATCACGAACGAGGTGCCTGAGGTGAACCGGGTGGCCATCGACGTCACCAGCAAGCCGCCGGGCACCATCGAGTGGGAGTAGCCCCCCCCGGAACCCTGCACCCGGCCGCGGCGTCGCCTGGGTCGTCCTCGTGCCGGTCTCGATCGTGGTCGCGCTGGCGTGGTCACGGAACCGGGCGGCCGGCGAGTGGCACGTCACGGCCGTGGCCCATCGGACCGAACGGCCTGCCGTTGTCCGTGGACTGGGTCCTCGGGGTGGCGACGTACGTCGCGGTGCCGACGCTCGGCCCCATCGACGCCGACCCCAGGACGTCGACGCCCTCCTGCGCACCTATGTGAGTCCGAGCCACGAGGACTCAGCGGGACTTCTTCGTGGCTGAGTCCGTCGGCGACGTGTCGGTGCGAGTGCCGGGACTGAGAAGGCGCCATCGGCGGTTGCGCGGGCGCGCCAACGGCACCTGTGCGTAGTTGTCGCGGCGAATCGGTCGAAACCCGAGCGCCAACGGCGCCTGTGCGTAGTTGTCGCGGTCAGCCGGGTGCCTCTAGCTCAGCCAGCATCCGCGCGGCGACCCGGGACGAGGAGCCCCGGCGCAGCCAGGAACGCATGCCGTGACCATTGCCTGGCGCCTCCACGGAGCCGGCGAGCAGCCCCGGGTGGAGGCCGTGGGTCAGGTCGTCCACGGCGCCGGGACCGCGTCCGGCTCGAACAGCTCGACCTTCAGCTCCGTGGCCACCCGGGCTCCTCGACCTCGACGCGGGGCGTTCGATGTCGACCGCACCACCCGCGGGAGGAGGCGTCAACAGCCGCGCCGTACCGGTGCTGGTGCGCGACCCCGGACGTTGGTCGGAGGTCTGGGCGTGCGGTTCCGGCCGTGGGTGGCGCGAGTCGAGCATGGTCGCAGGCCTCGGCACGAGCCAACCCCCGACGAACCTGCGGCGGTGCGACTAGCGGATCACCCGCAGCGCCACGACGCGGGACCGGCCGGTCCTCGCGAGCGTGGTGGCGCGGACCAGGATCCGGAACCTCCAGCTGCCGAGCTCCCGCGTGGGCACCCGGAGCCGGTAGGCCGGCTGCCTGAGCGGGCCGGACGTCACCGTCGTGTGCCATCCCGCGGCGCCGGACCGGTGCCGCTGGAGGAGCACGCGGCGCCCGACGTAGTCGGGCAGCACCGTGCCGCTGACCGTGATCCGGTGCCGACGGTGCGCCCGGACGTGCGAGAGCCGGACCGACACCGAGGTGCTGCGTTGGACGACGGGGGTCACCACCGGCGGCGGGGCCCCCTCTCCCGCCGGGTAGGCCAGGCGGTTGAAGAACCTCACGTAGCGGTGGTAGCCGGCCACGTCGTCGTCCACCTCGAGGCTGTCGTCGTCGTTCCTGAAGGACTGGTCGGCCCAGTTGTCCGACCCCGTCCAGATGGAGCGGTGGCTGCGTCCGCGGGCCCACCAGGAGGCGAGCATCAGCTTGGTGTGGATGCGCTTGCCCTGTGGGTACATCCCCGAGTAGATCGGGATGCCCACGCTGGTGAGCGCCCTGCGGACGTTGGCGCCCACCGACTCTCCCACGACCGCGCTGACCGTGGCGCCGCCTCTCTTCAGGTCCGCGAGCGCCTCGGCCAGCCACATCCCGCGGGGGCCGTACCACGCGAACTGGGACACCCGGACGGTCGTGCTGGGGTTGGCCGGGAGCGCCCGGATCCGCAGCGCCGTGGGGTCGGTGTCGGCGTTCGAGCCGGGCTTGGGGAAGAAGTAGACGTTGCCGTGCGCGAAGGGTGCGGCGCGGTAGGGGTCCAGGACGGGTACGTCGAGCTTCTGCTGCTCGAACAGGGAGCCGTAGACGTCGTACACGTCGGGCCGGTCGGTGTAGACGTAGACGTCGGAGAACTGGACCTCGGTGCCGTAGCCGGTGAGGTTCGTGGACCCGACCATCACGACGTCCGGCGTGTCCCCCACCTGGCTGAACGTCCACGACTTCTGGTGGGTGACGCCTCCCTTGCCGCGTGCCGAGCCGTGGGTGAGGACGAAGAAGGAGGGGGCGGCGACGTCGGTGCCCAGCACCGGCACCATCCGTTTCGCGGGCGACCAGGCCCGCGAGTGCCCGTTCATGACCACCTGCACGTTGACGCCACGGGCGTGGGCGGCCAGCAGAGCCGTGGCCACCTTGTTGAGGGAGAACGAGTAGCCGACGATCTGGATCGTGGCCCCGGCCGGGGTGTTGGCGATGTTGTGGAGCAACGTCGTGATGATCGCGTTCCTCGGGGCGGTCGGGTCCCCGAAGACCGGGCCGGCCACCGGCACGAACGCCCCGGCGCGAGCCGTGCGGGCTGCCGTCTGCGCGGCGCTGCGCGCCTGGGCGGGATCGGTGGGAGCGACGACGCCGATGCCGACCACCAGGGCGGACAGGGCCGCGGTGGCGACCCACCGGGTCAGGACACGGCGTGCGACAGGGCGCCGAGCGTGTCCGGTGGAACCGGGCCGCATGTGATGGTAAAGCACTCTGCGAAGGCTAGCCGCGTCCTCACCGCTTGGCTCCAAAAGCGTCAAACCGCCCCCATGGCCACGGCGGTCGGCCACGGCGGTGCACCGGCCGGGCGCTAGCCTCTCGACGTGCTACCTGAGGGCTACGTCATCCGCGACCTCTCGACCTCGGACGCGGCCGCACTCGCCGACGCCTACCGGCGCAACCGCGAGCACCTCGCTCCGTTCGAGCCGACCCGGCCCGAGAGCTTCTTCACCGAGGAGGGCCAGGCCAGCGCGGCAGCGGACCAGGTGGCCCGGGCCCAGCAGGGGCTCAGCGCCGCCTGGGTGGTCGCCCGCGACCAGCAGATCGTGGCCCGCATCAACCTCACCAACATCGTGATGGGGGTGCTGCGCAGCGCCAGCATCGGCTACTGGGTGGACCGGAAGCACGTCGGTCGGGGGCTGGCCACCGGGGCGGTCGGCTTCGTGTGCGCCCAGGCGCAGGGCAGGGGGCTGCACCGGGTGGAGGCGGGCACGCTGGTGCACAACAGGGCCTCGCAGCGGGTGCTGGAGCGGTCGGGCTTCGAGCCCTACGGCCTGGCCCCGAGGTACCTCTTCATCGGGGGCGCCTGGCAGGACCATCGGCTCTACCAGCGGATCCTGCACGACGACCCCCTCTGAGCGCGCCGTCAAGCGCGTCGCAGCGCTCCGATCCGCACCGGTCCGCGGTGCGCGTCCTCGAGACGCACCTCGCTCCGGCATACTTCAGTGAAGTCCCGTCCTCGCGACACCCCAGCCCAGGAGAGCTCACCGTGCCACGCCTCACGACGTACCTCAAGGACAAGGTCCGACGGCGGGTACTCGCGCGCGTCGCCGGCAACGGCATCGACCTCTCCCAGCTGGACAAGGTGCCCGAGACGCTGTCCTGGCCGCTGCAGCGCAACGGGGTGGACCCCGTCGAACGGCTCGGTGAGCTGCGCGCCCGGGAGCCGGTGAGCAAGCTGACGTCGTTCCTGGGGATGAACATCTGGATCGTCACGGGTGACGCCGAGGTGCGCGAGGTGCTGGCCGACACCACCAGCTACAGCAACGACATCCGGCCGTTGATGGGCAGCCGCGGCTCGACCACCGACGGCGACATCGGCGGCCTGGGGTTCACCGACCCGCCCGACCACACCCGGCTGCGCCGGCTGCTCACGCCCGAGTTCACGATGCGGCGTCTCGAACGGCTCCGTCCCCTCGTCGCGGACATCATCGAGCGCCAGCTCGACGAGGTGGAGCGGCTCGGCGCCGACGGAGGCACCGTCGACCTGGTGCCGACGTTCGCGTTCCCGGTGCCGTTCCTGGTCATCTGCGAGCTGCTGGGGCTCCCCGACGAGGACCGGGACACCTTCCGGGAGCTGGGGTCCGCGCGGTTCGACGTGTCCTACGGCGGACAGGGTGCCTTCGGCGCGGTGTCCGGCTCCCGGAAGTTCCTGATGGAGGCCACCAACCGGCAGCGCGGCAACCCCGGCGACGGCCTGATCGGCCAGATCATCCGTGAGCACGGCGACGACATCAACGACTTCGACCTCGCCGGCCTCGCCGACGGCGTCTTCACCGGCGGCCTCGAGACCAGTGCCAGCATGCTGGCGCTCGGCACGGCCGTGCTGCTGGACCATCCCTACGACTACGGTCGGGTCGCCGACGACCCGGCCGCGGTCGAGCGCACCGTCGAGGAGCTGCTCCGCTACCTCTCGGTGGTGCAGGTCGCGTTCGGCCGCTTCCCCAAGCAGGACGTCGAGCTGGGGGGACAGCGGATCGCCCGCGGCGACGTCGTCATCTGCCATCTCCCCGGCGCCAACCGCGACGACCGCACCGGTGCGGGCCTCGAGCAGTTCGACGCCCTCCGGGCCCCGACCTCACACCTGGCCTTCGGGCACGGCTTCCACCGGTGCGTCGGTGCCGAGCTGGCCCGGATGGAGCTGCGGACGGCGTTCCCGGCCCTCGCCCGGCGGTTCCCCGACCTGGCCGTGGCGACCGACCGGCTGACCTTCCGGGAGAACTCCCTGGTGTACGGCGTCGACTCACTGCCGGTCCGGCTGCGGACCCAGGCCGCCCTGCGCTGAGCAACCCCGCCGACCCGGCGCGTCTGCAGGCCGCGACCCCGCCGACCCGGCGCGTCTGCAGGCCGGAGGGCCGCCGAACGCGCCGCCTCACCCTCACAGACCGAGGGCTCGGCCGATGATCTCCTTCTGGATCTCGGTGGTGCCGCCGTAGATCGTCTGCACCCGGCTGTCCAGGAACGCCTTGGCGATCGGGTACTCCCGCATGTAGCCGTAGCCGCCGAAGAGCTGCACCCCCTGGTCCACCGTGCGCTTCTGCAGCTCGGTGGTCCACCACTTCGCCATCGAGGCTCCCTTGGCGTCCAGCTCGCCGGCGTTGTGCAGGCGCACGCAGTCGTCGACGAAGACCCGTGCGATGTGTGCCTCGGTGGCCATCTCGGCGATGGCGAAGCGGGTGTTCTGGAACGTCCCGATCGGCCGGCCGAACGCCTCCCGATCCTTGACGTAGGCCAGGCACATCTCGAGCACCGCCTCGCAGGCCGCCGCCGCGGTCACCGCGATCGAGAGCCGCTCCTGCGGCAGGTTGCGCATCAGGGACACGAACCCGCTGCCCTCGGGGCCCAGGAGGTTGGCCTTGGGGACCTCGACGCCGTCGAAGAACAGCTCCGAGGTGTCCTGGGCGGCCATCCCCACCTTGGCCAGGTTGCGGCCGCGCTCGAAGCCCGGCATCCCCCGCTCGACGACGAGCAGGCTGATCCCGCGGTGGCCTGAGCGGTGATCGGGGGACGGGTCGGTCCGCGCGACCACCACCACCAGGTCGGCCATCGCGCCGTTGCTGATGAACGTCTTGCTTCCGGACAGGACGTAGTGGTCGCCCTTGTCGAGCGCCGTCGTGCGGATCCCCTGGAGGTCGCTGCCGGCCCCCGGCTCGGTCATCGCGACGGCGGTGATCGTCGCGCCGCTGACGCAGCCGGGCAGCCACCGCTGCTTCTGCTCGGCCGTCCCGAGGCTGCTCAGGTAGGGCACGATGATGTCGGTGTGCACCCCGAAGCCGGGCCCGTGCGCACCGGCGCGGGTCATCTCCTCGGCGAGCACCATGTTGTAGCGGAAGTCCCTGACCCCGGGGCCGCCGTACGCCTCCTCGACGTCGAAGCACAGCAGCCCCTGCTCGCCGGCCGCGGTCCACACCTCGCGGCTGACCTGGCCCTCGGCCTCCCACTGCTCGTGGTGCGGGGTCACCTCCCGCTCCACGAACGCCCGGACGGTACGACGGAACGCCTCGTGCTCCGCCTCCAGCAGGGGCCGGTCGCTCATCAGGACACCCACTCCTTGACCTGCGCCACCAGAGTCGCCGGGTCGCCCCCGGGGGCGGGGACCGGGGTGATCTGCAGGTTGGTGACTCCCGCCTCGGCGAAGGCCGCGATCCGCTCCTTCACGTAGGACTCCGGCCCGACCAGGTTGCACATCTCCAGCAGCTCGGTCGGCACCAGCGCCTCGGCGTCCCGCTTGTTGCCGCCGAGGTACAGGTCCTGGATCTGCGCCGCCTCCTTCTCGAAGCCGTACTCGCACGCCAGCGTGTTGTAGAAGTTCCTGCCCTTGGCGCCCATCCCGCCGATGTACAGCGCGGCGCTGGGCCGGGCCAGGTCCAGCATGTGCTTCACGTCCTCGCCGACGGCGACCATGCCGCCGGCGGCGATCGCCAGCGGGCCGAGGCCCTCCTGCCGTCGGGCGGTTCCGGCGTCCAGAGCGGCTCCCCACACCGCGCGAGCCCTCTCCGGTGCGAACATGAACGGCAGCCAGCCGTCGGCGTACTCCGCGGTGCCCTCCACGTTCTTGTGCCCCAGCGCCGCCACGTAGATCGGCACGGCACTGCGCTCCGGCTTCGTGAGCAGCTTCAGGGGCTTGCCGAGACCGGTGCCCTGGTCCGGCGGCAGCGGCAGGTGGAAGATCTTGCCGTCGTACTCCAGACGCTCGCGGCGCAGCGCCGCCCTGACGATGTCGACGACCTCGCGGGTCCGGCCCAGCGGCTTGTCGTAGGGCATCCCGTGCCAGCCCTCGATCACCTGCGGGCCGGAGGCGCCCAGACCCAGGATCGCTCGGCCGCCGCTGACGTTGTCGAGGCCGGCCGCGGTCTGGGCCAGCGCGCCGGGGGTGCGGGAGTAGACGTTGAGGATCGCCGCACCTATCTCCACCGTCCGGGTCCGGGCCGCGAGGTAGCCCATCAACGTGGGGGAGTCGAACCCGTAGGCCTCGGCCACCCACACCGTGTCCAGCCCGGCCCCCTCCAGGGCGGCGACCTGGTCGGCGGCCTCCCGCGGGTTGCCGGAGTAGGCCAGCTGGGTGGAGAGCTTCATGAGGTCCTCGAGGGTGAGCGGGCGGGTGGGCCTCGACCCTACCGTGACAGTATCGCTGTCAGCATCCCCGGCCGCACCGTCCGGCCGGCCACCCACTGCAGCGAGGAGCCACCGGTGAGCACCTACGACATCGCCGTGATCGGAGGGACCGGCCCGCAGGGGAGGGGCCTTGCCTACCGGTGGGCGCGGCACGGCCACCGGGTCGTGACCGGCTCACGGTCCGCCGACCGGGCCGAGGAGACGGCCGCGCAGATCCTCGGGCGGCTGCCGGACGCGTCCGTGGCCGGAGCGAGCAACGCCGCCGCCGCCGACGGTGCCGACGTGGTCGTGCTGGCCGTCCCGTACGACGGGCACGACGAGCTGGTGGCGTCGCTGGCCGACTCAGCTGCGGGGCAAGGTGGTGATCTCGTGCGTGAACCCGCTGGGCTTCGACAAGCAGGGTCCCTACGGTCTGGACGTCCCGGGTGGCAGCGCCGCGGAGACGGCCGCCGCCCTGGTGCCCGAGGCGCGGCTCGTGGGCGCCTTCCACCATGTGTCCGCGGTGACCCTGTGGGGTGAGGCGGACTACCTCGACCACGAGGACGTGCTGGTGTGCGGCGACGACCCGGACGCGAAGACGGTCGCAGTGGAGCTGGCCCGGGCGGTCACCTCGCGCGACGGTGTCGACGCCGGCCCGTTGCGCATCGCCCGGCAGCTCGAGCCGTGGACCGCCGTCCTGATCAACATCAACAAGCGCTACAAGACCCGATCCGGTACGTCGATCTCCGGGCTGGCGCGGTCCGGCTGAGCGGCACAGAGGGTTCGACATACCTGCACGAATGCGTAGAACCACGGGCAAGCGGGTACCCTGACCAGCGGCCTCGGTCGAGGTCGGGGGACCATCGGCAGCCGGTTTCGGCGCACCACGGGGCAGGGGAAGCCATGATCATCACGCGTCATCACGGTCATCAGCGTCATCGCGCTCGTCCCGACGCTACGTCGTCGCCGGCGCAGCCGCCTGCGCGCTCGCACTCGCCGCCCCGGCACCGGTCAGCCAGGCGGCGCAGAGCGCGACAGGCCCACACGGGAGCACACGCGGCAACAGACAAGGGAGTGGTGCAGGTCGTCCAGGCGGTGCCCGGGACCTCGGTGCGCGTGGCGATCGACGGCAGGCAGGTCAGGACCGGAGTCGACGAAGGCACCGTCCTCGGCCCCTACCCACTGTCCGCGGGCCGGCACTCGGTCACGTTCGCGGCCCCTTCCGGGGACCTCTCGACGAGTGCCTCGCTGACGGTCCGTCCCGGCTCGAGCAGCGACGTGGTGCTGCACAGCCCCGCTGCGGTCGGCGGCAAGCCGGTCGTCAACGTCTACAGCACGCCCCGCAAGCCGATCGGACCGGGCAAGGCCCGGGTGCTGGTGGCACACACCGCGACGGTGGCGCCGGCCGACGTGCGCGTCGACGGCAAGGTCGTCTTCACCAACATCGCCAACGGCGAGTTCGCGGAGGCGGACGTGCCCGCGGGCAGCCACCAGGTCGCGCTGCTGCCCACCGGCCAGAAGTCGCATCCCATCCTCGGGCCCCTCGACGTCACGCTGGCGCCACGGACGGTGACCATGGTCTACGCCGTCGGTCGACCCTCGAACGGCTCCATGGACGTGATCGCCCACGCCGCGCCGATCGCCTCTGACGGCACCGTGCGCCCGGCGGCGATCAAGACCGGTTCCGCCGGCCTCGCGGCGCACACCGCGGTCAGCTCCTTCGGGACCGACCCCGGACAGGGTGGCCACGTCGCCGGCGGTCGGTCGCCCCTGCCGGGGTGGCTGTGGCTCAGCGCGGTCGGTGCGGCGGCCCTCTGCGGCGGTCGGATCGTGGTCGGCCGACCCGGTCGGCCGGGTCGGCTGGCGGAGGGTCGGCTGAGCGCGCGCCCAGGTCCTCGGGGGCGGTCCCGTCCGGGACCGAGGGCCGTGCTTGTCGCCGGCGGTGTCGCGGCACTGGTCACGCTTGCGGCCGTCCTGGCGGTGCCGGCCCTGAGGTCGCCGTCACCCGCGGTCGAGGCGGCCCCGGTCGCGTCCACCCCGAGGACAGGCGGCACACCCGAGGCGTCCGTGACCTCGCGCGCCGCTGTGCCGGCGCGTCGGCTCCCGGGTCTGGTCACCCCCGAGGCCCCGGTGGCGATCCGGCTGCCCACCGGCCGGGTGGTCCCCGTCACCCCGGTGTCGACCCGTGCCGACGGGACCCTCGACGTCCCGCACGACATCACCACGTCCGGCTGGTGGCGCGGCGGCTCGCGGGTCGGCGACCCGTTCGGCTCGATGGTGGTCGCCGCACACATCGACTCGGTGACCCAGGGCCTCGGCCCCTACGCCGCGCTGCTGACCGTGCGGGCCGGCCAGCGGGTCCGCGTGACGACCCGGCACCTGCGGCAGGACTTCGTGATCCGGTCCCGACGACTCGTGCCCCAGGGCTCGCTCGTCCACGAACGCTGGCTGTTCTCCCCCGCAGGTGCGCCGCGGCTGATGATGGTGACCTGCGCGCCGCCCTATGACAGCAGCCGCGGCGGATACCAGAATCTCGCCGTGGTCACCGCCGCACCGGTTGCCGACCCCGTCTCGAGGTGAGTCGATGAAGAGGAACGATCCGGGCCGCCTGCCGCCGGAGGTCATCGTCGCGATCGCGGCGGTGCCCGCGGGCGACGGTCCGCCGCTTCGTCCCGCCAGCAGGGCGACCCGACACCAGAACGAGCCGGCTCAGCCGCCCAGTCGAGGAGACGACCAGTGCGACGGCCGGCGACGTCTCCGAGGCGGACGCCGCAGCGGTCGCCCCCGAGGAGCCTCGAGAGCTCCCGGCAGGAGGGCCACTGGCAGGAGGGCGAGTGGGAGGAGGGCGAGTGGGAGGAGGGCTACTGGGAGGAGGACTCCCGCAGGAAGGGCAGGAGGCCCGGCCTGTTCGCGCGTCTTTTCGGCGTGCGGGAGGACACGGACCGAGCCCTATGACGAGGCCGAGGACCAGTCGAGCCCTATGTCGAGGCCGAGGCACCAGCCGAGGCCTACGACGAGTCCTCTGCGGAGACGAGGACGACCGGCCCGAGGAGGACGGTCCCGGCTCCAGGACGCACCCCGCAGCCGGCCGAGGCCCCCGCGCAGGACCGGGAGCCCGTTGAGGAGACGCCCGTGGCCGAACCGCTCCCAAGCCGGCCGAGCAGACCGAGGCGGCGGAGGACCCGGACGACGACCCGCGCCGGAAGGGGTCGAAGCCGTGGACAGGGGCACCCCGGGCGCCGCCGAGCGCCGACGAGGCGGCCCGGGCTGTCGAGCATAGCGCCCTGGCTGAGCTGTTCGGCGCTCGCCAGGACCAGCCACCGGACACCGAGGAAGGCTCCACCGGGGGCGCAGGAGACGGGGCCGCCCCGAAGCCCGGACGCCCACGTCGACGACTCCCGGTGCGGGACGTGGCCCTCGTGGCGTGCCTGGTCGTCGTGGTCGTGCTCACCGCAGTCCTGGTCAGGTCCGCGCTCCATCAGACGTCCCCCACGACCTCAGGACAGCCGGGTCCTCGCTGCCATCCCCACCCCTCCGTCGGCAGCGCCGGAGAGCGGCTCCTACGTGGAGAGCCGGGTGCTGGCCAACGGGCAGGTCCAGGTCCGCCAATGGGTGCGCAGCCCCAAGCCGATGGTCGCGGTGCGCCTCGAGATGCCGGCAGCACCGGGCGCCCAGCGACTGCCGCGGGCCACGAAGGTGGTCGTGGCCAGCGACCAGGCTCTGCTGAACCGGCCGGCGACGGTAGGAGCGAGGGGCCAGCGGCTGTTCTTCAGCGCACCTCCCCAGGTCGTCTACCTCAGCTACACCCTGACGGGCGCAGTGGACAGGAGTCCGTCGGTCCCCGGCCGTGCGTTGGTGCGCGTGACTGCCCTGCACATCACCTACAGTCCGAGGGTGGGCCCGTCCCGGGTGACACTGGTCGGTGACCGAGGGCTGAGCAAGGTGCTGAGCATGGCCTGCTCGAACTCACCGGCGAGTGCGGCACACCCGTGCGGGAAGCCGGGGAAGGGTCGCTGGAGCGTCCTGCTGACGGGCAAGAACCGCACCGACACGGTCGTGGCCCAGGTGGACCTGAAGAAATAGTCCACCCGGGCCCGCGCCGCACCAGCCGTACGGCGCACGGGACCTGCCTCAGCCGAGACCGGTGGTCGACGTCGGGTGGCCGGCGGTGCCCTGGACGCCGCCGCCGAGGTCGTCACCGACCTCGCCGACGCCACCGACGCGGTGCTCAGCCGCGGACGAGTCGGTGCTCGAGGAGGACTCGGAGACCTTGTCCTTGATGATCGGCGCCTTGTCCTTGGCCAGGTCCTGGGCCTGGGACGCCTTCTCCTGCACCTTGGGGTTGTTCCAGAGGCTCTGCGCCTGGGTCTTGATCTGCTCGTAGCGCTCTCGGCCGGCGCGGGTGCCGAGCACGTATCCGATGGCACCTCCGGCCAGCAGTGAGATCTTGCCTCTCATGGTCAGCTCCTCATCGTGGGGGTCGACTCCGGGTAGCGCGTTCGAGTCACCTCGACGGTGCCCGGTGTCCGCTGCCCTCAAACGGGGCCACGTGGGCCCACCCGACGGCGAGCCTTCACCCGCAGTTCATCCCAGCGGGGGCGCGGTGACACCTCCCCCCGGCACCGTCGAGGGCATGAACGGTCTCGCGCCTGTCGTCATCGGCCACCGCGGAGCGGCCGGCTACCGGCCCGAGCACACGCTGGCGTCCTACCGGCTGGCGATCGAGATGGGCGCCGACTACGTCGAGCCGGACCTGGTCCCCACCCGCGACGGTGTCCTGGTCGCCCGGCACGAGAGCGAGCTGAGTCGCACCACGGACATCGCGACGCGCCCGGAGCTGGCTGCGCGTCGCACCACCAGGACCATCGACGGACGGGCCGTCACCGGGTGGTTCACCCAGGACCTCACGATCGCCGAGCTCAAGAGGCTGCGCGCTCGCGAGCCGATGCCTCTCGTGCGGCCCGCGAACACCTGGTACGACGGGCACTTCGAGGTCCCGACGCTCGACGAGATCCTCCTGCTCGTGCAGCAGTGCAGCCGTCGTCGTGGTGTGACGGTCGGGGTCTGCGCGGAGCTGAAGAGCCCCACCTACTTCGCCTCGGTCGGCCTGCCGCCGGAGGAGCCGCTCCTGGCTGCGCTGCGGCGTCACCATCTCGACCGGCCGAACGCCCCCGTGTTCGTGCAGTCCTTCGAGACCGCGGTGCTGCGCACCATCGCGTCCTCCTCGACGGTCCCCCTGGTGCAGCTGGTAGCCGCCCAGGGAGCGCCGTACGACCGGGTGCAGGCGGGGGACCCCTGCACCTATGCCGCGCTGGTCTCGCCGGACGGGCTGCGCGAGGTGGCGGGCTACGCCGCCGGCATCGGGGTGCCCACGAGCGTGGTCGGCGGCCGGTCGGGGACCCCGGGCCTCGTGGACACGGCGCACGCCGAGGGGCTGGTGGTGCACGCGTGGACGGTGCGGGACGAGAACCGGTTCCTGGACGCGGCCTACCGCGTCGGCGACGACCCGCATGCACGCGGGAACGCCGCCGCCCAGACCCAGGCGCTCCTCGATGCAGGAGTCGACGGGATCATCACCGACCATGCCGACACCGCCGTCGAGGCGCGCCGGCAGTGGCTGGACCGCCGCGCGGTCGGTGCCCGCTCCGGCGCAGTCGTCGGATGACCGGCTGTTACCCGGCGGCAACCCGGTCGGTCGCGAGGCCCCTTACCATCTAGGCATGGAACAGCCGCATGTCGTGGTGCTCTTCGGGGCCACCGGTGACCTCGCCCGCCGCAAGCTCATCCCGGGGCTCGTGCACCTGCTCGAGGCAGGGTTGCTGCGGGACTGCCGGATCGTCGGCACCTCCCTGGACGACCTGGACACCGAGCAGTTCGTCAAGCTCGCGCGTGAGGCGGTCGACGAGTTCAGCAGGCCCTTCGACGAGTCCTGCTGGGACGACTTCGCCAGCCGCGTGACCTTCGTGCGGCAGAGTGACGGCCCGCAGGCGCTCGCGGACGCCGTCGCCGACGCGGAGGCAGCGCTGGCCGACGAGTGCGAGGGGGAGATCGGTCGCCTGCACTATCTCAGCGTGCCGCCCAAGGCGGCGCTGCCCGTGGTCCACCAGCTCGCCGAGGCCGGCCTGGTGGAGCGGTCCCGGATCATCATGGAGAAGCCCTTCGGCACCGACCTCGCGTCCGCCGAGAAGCTCAACGCGTCTCTGCACGAGGTGTTCGCGGAGGAGCAGATCTTCCGTATCGACCACTTCCTGGGCAAGGAGGCGGCGCAGAACATCCTCGCGTTCCGGTTCGCGAACGGCCTCTTCGAGCCGATCTGGAACCGCAACTTCATCGACCACGTGCAGATCGACGTCCCCGAGACCCTCGGGCTGGAGATGCGTACGGCGTTCTACGAGTCGACCGGCGCCTTCCGGGACATGGTCGTCACCCACCTGATGCAGGTGCTGGCCTTCATGGCCATGGAGCCGCCCACCTCGCTGGCCCCGGACCCGATCAGCGACGAGAAGCTCAAGGTCTTCCGGTCCATGCGGCCTCTGGACCCGCAGAACGTCGTGCGCGGTCAGTACATCGGCTACACCGACCACCCCGACGTCGCCGACGACTCCGACACCGAGACGTTCGTGGCTCTCAAGGTCGAGATCGACAACTGGCGCTGGGCCGGCGTGCCGTTCTTCCTGCGCACCGGCAAGAAGATGGCCGAAGGCGCCCGGATCATCTCGATCGCCTTCGAGGAGCCGCCGCGGACGATGTTCCCCCCGGGGTCCGGCGTGGGGTCCGCCGGGCCGGACCACCTGACCTTCGACCTCGCCGACCAGTCCCGCATGTCCCTCTCGTTCTACGGCAAGCGGCCCGGGCCCGGGATGAAGCTGGAGAAGCTGTCCATGCAGTTCGCCACCCACGAGACGGGCAGCTCCAAGGGGGTGCTGGAGGCCTACGAGCGGCTGATCCACGACGCGATGCGCGGTGACCGCACCCTGTTCACCACCGCCGCCGGCATCGAGGAGCTGTGGGCCAAGTCGAGCGCCCTGGTCGAGGACCCGCCACAGGTACGCACCTACGCACCGGGCAGCTGGGGGCCGAACGCCATCCACCAGCTGGTCGCACCGCACGCCTGGCGGCTGCCCTTCGAGCGCTCCTGGCGTCGGCCCAACACCTCCGCGGAGTAGTCACCCCCTCGGGCACAGGACCGGAGTGGCTGGTCGCTCACCGGGGGTCCGCTTCCTCCGTGTGCGCCCCGGTGGTGGCGTCCGTGCCGGTGGTGGTGTCGCCGGTGATGCCGGTGGGTTCGTCGGCGGGTTCGTCGGTGGTGGCCCGGCTGGTGCTGCCGGTCTCGTGGGCCCTCGCCGCCCGCTCGAGCTTCTCGTCGAGGTCGTCGACCGCGAACCCGGTGAGTCCGGGGTCGAACGTGTCGGCGGTGTACCCCGCCCACCCGTCGACCTCGGGGGCATCATCGGTGTCGAACGGGTGGTCGGCGTCCCCTCGGGTCCGGCTGCGGCGCAGGCCCTTCGCCGTCGACGCCACCAGTCCCACGGCTCCGGCGGCGACCAGCATCAGCGGGACCAGCCAGCCGATGCCGCGGGTGTCCACGACGCCGGCCGAGCGCAGCGCCCAGCTGCCGGAGATGCCGAGGAAGACCAGCCCGAGGACCAGGTAGGTGACGTTGAGCGGATGGGTCAGGCGCTTGTCGCTTCGCATCAGGGGGTCCTCACGTCGATGTGTCCGGCGAACAGGTGGGTGCGCAGCGAGAGGGTGCTCGCGCCGGAGCCGAGGGTCTCGCTGAGGGTGTTGTCGAACCCGCCGGTGGAGTGGTCGGGCAGGTCGATCTGGCCGGGGCCGCTGATCTCGGCCTCGACGTGGGTGACCACGTCGTCGGGGAGGATCACCACCAGCTCACCGGCGCGTGCGCCGACGTCGATGCTGCGTCCCGCCAGCTGGGCCGGGTCCCGGACCTTGCTGAGGTCCAGCACGACCCGGCCGTTGGGCACGTAGTAGCTGTCCTTCAGGGCGCTGCCGGTGAGAGGGGTGGCGTTGATGCGCTGCCCGTCGCCGTCCCCGATGCCTCCCAGTGCTCCGACCAGGGAGGTGACCGCGAGAGCGGCGGCCGCGACGATGCCGAGGAGCACGAGCCCCCCCGCCCTGCCGACGAAGGCGCCGACGACCAGCATCGCGCCGACGACGGCCAGCGCCAGCGCCGGGTAGGCCGAGTCGACGACGCTGCCTCCGGTGGCGTCGTACAGCCCGAGCGAGCCGAGCGCCACCGCCACCAGGGCGAGCGTGGGGCCGAACAGCCGGGGCCCGTGCCGGGGACGCGGCGGTGGGTACGCCGCCGGTGGCGGCGAGGGGGCCATCCAGGGCGGCGGGCTCTGGGCGTACGGCGGCTCCGGCCGGGTCTGCGGTGAACCGACCGGCCCCGAGGCCGGGGCCACCGACTGGTCCACCGACTGGTCCACCGACTGGTCCGCGTACTGGGCCGCGTAATGGCCCGGGTACTGGCCGGCGTACTGGCCGCGTACTGGCCCGGCGGCGGCACCTGCGGAGGCGGTGCCTGACCACGGTCCCGGACGGACAGGTAGACCAGCACGACCACTCCCACGACGAACAGCGGCCACGGGAAGCCGATGCCGTCCCAGCTGTCGCCGAGCAGCAGCAGGGTGGCGACGACCGCGGCGATGACCAGGAGCGCGCTGCGGGTGCTGGGACGGACCGGGATGTTCCCGTCGCGTTGCCCGTCCTCGGGCACCAGGGCCCAGGCGGCGCCGTACAGCAGGAAGCCCGACCCGCCGAAGAAGCACAGCACCACCAGCACGACCCGGACGATGGTGGGGTCGATGTTGAGGTGCCGGCCGAGACCTCCGGCGACACCGGCGATCTTGCGGTCGCTGGTGCTCCGCCGCAGCTGCTCGAGGCTCGGCAGCCGGATCCCGTCCTGTCCGGGAGGGGGCCCGTCGGTCGGTGTGTGCTGGTGGTCGTCCGTCGCGGACGGGCCTGGTGTCTGGCTCATGTGGACGATCCTGGCTCCCGGGGCGGGGCAGCACCATCAGGGAAGGCCCTGATTCGCACCGGGGTCTCCCGAGGCGGGGGGCCCCGGTGTGAACCAGGGTCGTCACTCATGGCTCGGGCTCGGGCGCTGTGTGACGATGAAGTCACGATGAGCACCGACCTGCCCTCTGCGGCTGCCCCCACCCTGGCCGGGCCCTCCCCGTCGGCGCCGCCGGCGCCGGGGCCCCGCAAGGCGTTCCGCAACGGCGACGAGCGCCTGCTGGGTGGCGTGGCGGCCGGGATCGCCCAGCACCTCGGCGTCGACAAGGTCTACGTCCGGGTGGCGTTCGTGCTGATGGCAGCGGTCGGCGGCTTCGGGATCGCGACGTACGCGGGGCTGTGGCTGGTCCTGCCGATCGACAACCGGCTCGAGCGGTCCAGTCCGGGCCTCGAGGCCGCCAGCCGGCAGGGCAAGCGTCCACGTCGCGCCCGGCGGCTCCAGGACGTCGGGCCGCTGGTCGCGCTGTGCGCGCTCGCGCTGGGGGTCGCCGCCCTGGCGCACCGTCTCATCGGTGGGTCCGTGCTGTTCTGGCCGGTGCTGCTCGGCCTGCTCGGGCTGACCATCCTGTGGCGCCAGGCCGACGAGGCGCAGCGCGAGCGGTGGGTGGACAGCTCCGGCCGGATCGACTTCCTCCGCGCCGTGGTCGGCAGCGGTGGCATCGGCTCCTACGCCCGGCTGGCGTCCGGGGTGGGGCTCCTGGTCCTGGCCCTGGTCCTGTTCGCTGTCGAGACCACCCAGACCGGTCGGCTCGGGCTGGCCCGGGACGTCGTCATCGCCGGTGTGCTGGGCGTCGCCGGACTTGCCCTGACGGTGGGCCCCTGGCTGTTCCGGCTCACCGGGGACCTCTCGGAGGAGCGTGCCGCCCGGGTCCGCTCCCAGGAGCGCGCCGACATGGCCGCGCACCTTCACGACTCGGTGCTGCAGACCCTCGCCCTGATCCAGAAGCATGCCGGGGACGGCCGGACGGTCGCCACCTTGGCCCGCGCGCAGGAGCGAGACCTCCGCGCCTGGCTGTACGGCGACCAGGCACCCGCCGACACGTCGGTGGTCAGCGCCCTGAGAGTGGCCGCCGCCGAGGTGGAGGACGCCCACGGCGTGCCCGTCGAGGTGGTGGTGGTCGGTGACACAGCCGCCTCCGACCGCACCCGCGCGCTGGTGCTGGCTGCCCGGGAGGCGATGGTGAACGCTGCCCGGCACTCCGGCGCCGACCACGTCGACGTCTATGCAGAGTGCGCCGGAGGGTCCACGGAGGTCTTCGTGCGCGACCGGGGCCGCGGCTTCGACGAGCAGGCGGTGCCCGAGGACCGGCTCGGCGTCCGCAACAGCATCCTGGACCGGATGCGGCGGCACGGCGGCACGGCGACCATCCGGAGCACCCCCGGGGAGGGGACCGAGGTGCGGCTGCTGATGACGGCTGCCGGGCCGAGCCAGGACACGGAGGAGAAGCGATGACCAGACGCACGGTGGTGGTCGTCGACGACCACGCGATGTTCCGCACCGGGGTGAAGTCCGAGCTGGCTGCGCACCCGGACCGGGTCGAGGTGCTCGGCGAGGCGGAGGACGTCGACCAGGCCGTGGCAGCGGTCACGAGGCTGCGTCCGGAGGTGGTGCTGCTCGACGTACACCTCCCCGGGGGCGGAGGCGCCGAGGTGATGCGGCGGGTGGGCCCCCGCCACCCGGAGACCCGGTTCCTCGCCCTGTCGGTCTCCGACGCGGCCGAGGACGTCATCGGCACCATCCGGGCCGGCGCCCGCGGCTACGTCACCAAGACCATCACCGGGCCCGAGCTGGTCAGCGCCATCGACCGGGTCGCCGGGGGGGACGCGGTGTTCTCACCGCGGCTGGCAGGCTTCGTGCTGGACGCGTTCGCCGGGTCGATCGAGGTCGCCCAGGTCGACGAGGACCTGGACCGGCTCACCGAGCGGGAGCGGGAGGTGATGCGGCTGATCGCCCGCGGCTACGCCTACAAGGAGGTCGCCTCCGCCCTGTTCATCTCGATCAAGACCGTGGAGACCCACGTGTCCAGCGTGCTGCGCAAGCTGCAGCTCTCGTCCCGGCACGAGCTGACCCGGTGGGCCACGGATCGCCGGCTGCTCTGAGGTTCCCGCCCTGTCCGCGGCGGCACGTAGGGTGGTCGCGACATGAGCACGTCGTTCCCCATCCCGCACCTTCCGGGGTCGAGCTCTGCGACCGCCGTCCTGCCTGAGCCAGGGACCCAGCGTCGAGGCCCGACGGCCGAGGAGCTGCTCGACGGGCTCAACGAGCCGCAGCGGGCCGCCGTCGTGCATGCCGGCGCGCCCCTGCTCGTGGTCGCCGGCGCAGGCTCGGGCAAGACCCGGGTGCTGACCCGGCGCATCGCCTGGCTGATCGCCGAGCGCAACGCGCACCCGGGCTCGATCCTGGCCATCACGTTCACCAACAAGGCGGCCGCGGAGATGCGCGAGCGCGTCGAGGAGCTGGTCGGGCGCCGTGCACGGATCATGTGGGTCTCGACGTTCCACTCCGCCTGCGTCCGCATCCTCCGCAAGGAGATCAGCCGGTTCGGCTACAAGTCGACGTTCTCCATCTACGACGCTGCCGACTCGCGACGGCTGATGACCCTGGTGTGCAAGGACCTGGACCTCGACGTCAAGCGCTTCCCGCCACGCGCGGTCCTCAACTGGGTCTCGACCCAGAAGAACGAGCTCCTCGACCACGAGGACGCAGCGAGGAAGGCCTCCACCGACCTGGAGGCGACCTACGCCTCGGCCTACGCCCTCTACCAGCAGCGGCTCCGGGCGGCCAACGCCCTGGACTTCGACGACCTGATCATGACCACTGTGCACCTGCTGCAGGCGTTCCCGGAGGTGCGCGAGAGCTACCGTCGACGGTTCCGGCACGTGCTGGTCGATGAGTACCAGGACACCAACCACGCGCAGTACGCCTTCGTCCGGGAGCTGTGCGCGCACGACGTCGGACGACCCGCCGGCGTCGGGGGCGCCGACCCCGACGCGCCCGACGGCGACGGCATCGAGCCGTCCGAGCTGATGGTGGTCGGGGACGCCGACCAGTCGATCTACGCCTTCCGCGGCGCCAGCATCCGCAACATCCTCGCCTTCGAGGAGGACTACCCGACCGCGCGCACGATCCTGCTGGAGCAGAACTACCGCTCCACCCAGACCATCCTGACCGCCGCGAACGCCGTCATCAGCCGCAACCGGGGACGCAAGGCGAAGAACCTCTGGTCCGACGCCGGTGACGGGGAGCCGGTCATCGGCTACGTCGCCGACGACGAGCACGACGAGGCGCGGTTCGTCTCGGAGGAGATCGACCGACTCACAGACGCGGAGGCATCCCGCCCCGGAGACGTCGCCGTGTTCTACCGCACCAACGCCCAGTCCCGGGTGTTCGAGGAGGTGTTCATCAGGGTCGGCATGCCCTACAAGGTGGTCGGGGGCGTCCGGTTCTACGAGCGCCGGGAGGTCAAGGACGCGCTCGCCTACCTGCGGGTGCTCGTCAACCCGGCCGACGACATGTCCCTGCGGCGGATCCTCAACGTCCCCAAGCGGGGCATCGGGGACCGTGCCGAGGCATGCGTGCAGGCACTGGCCCAACAGCAGGGGGTGACCTTCTTCGAGGCGCTGCGTCGAGCGGAGCAGGCGCCCGGGATCGCCACCCGGTCGCTGACCCGCATCCGTGGCTTCGTCGAGATGGTCGAGGAGCTGCAGTCGATGGTCGACGCGGGGGAGCGGGCCGACGTCGTGCTCGAGCGGGTGCTCGCCGCCAGCGGCTACCTCAAGGAGCTCGAGGACAGCGAGGACCCGCAGGACGAGACCCGGGTGGAGAACCTCGCGGAGCTGGTCGCCGTCGCCCGCGAGTTCGCCGACGAGCCGGTGCTGTCGCCCGCCGCGGACACCGCCCTGGAGACCGAGGACGAGCCTGCGGGCGACGCGGGTCCGGGCCTGCCCGAGTTCCTGGAACGGGTGGCGCTGGTCGCCGACACCGACCAGATACCGGACCAGGACCCGAAGAGCACCGGGGAGAGCACCGGCGTGGTCACCCTGATGACACTGCACACCGCCAAGGGGCTGGAGTTCCCGGTCGTCTTCCTCACCGGGCTGGAGGACGGGGTGTTCCCGCACATGCGCTCGCTGGGCGACCTGCCGGAGCTGGAGGAGGAGCGGCGGCTCGCCTACGTGGGCCTGACCCGGGCCCAGAAGCGGCTCTACGTGACCCGGTCCGTGGTGCGCTCGGCCTGGGGTGCACCCGCGCACAACCCGGCCTCGCGGTTCCTCGACGAGCTGCCGGTCGACCTCGTCGAGTGGCGTCGCACCCAGGAGGCCCAGACCTCGTGGAACCGTCCTGTCCTGCCCTCCCTGCCACAGCGCAACGCCGGCCCGCCGACCCGGCGCTTCGGCACCGCGGCCGCCCGGGCCGACGCGGATGCCAAGGCCCAGAGGCGCCAGGTGCCCTCACTGGCGCCCGGCGACCGCGTGATCCACGACTCGTTCGGGATGGGCAGCGTCGTCGCGTTGGAAGGGGTCGCCGACAAGGCGGTGGCCTCCATCGACTTCGGCTCCCAGGGCGTCAAGCGGCTGCTGCTGCGCTATGCGCCCGTCGAGAAGCTCTGAGCGGGCGGTTCAGCCGAGGGCCAGGTCCCGCCTGCGCACGGCGGTGAGGCCGATCGCAGCCGCGACGAGGAACACCAGGACGCGCACCAGCGGGGTCCGGAGGCCGTCGGCCTGGTCGAAGGCGCCCAGGCCGATCAGCCACTGCGGCACCCCCAGGAGCCTGCCCACCAGGGCGAGTGCCACGCTGGCGGCGTACGGCACCCATCCCAGCCACGCCAGCCGCGGCCGACAGGCCGTGAGCAGGAGCACCGGGCCGACCAGCACCAGCACCCCCGACCACTGGCCGCCGATCGCCGCCACCACCTGGCCCACGGTGCCGCCACCCGCACTGATGACGCGGGGAGCGACGGCCGCGGTCAGGACGGTGGTGGAGCCGATCACCACCGCAGAGCCGGCCAGCGCGACCGCGGCGTTCGCCGCCACCACGGCGGCGGGCGAGGCTCCGGTCGCCCGCAGGCATTCGGCCAGCCCGCCCCGCTCGTCGGCCACGGAGGTCATGGTGCTCACGATGGCGAAGACGGTGACCACCATGGCGATGACCGCTCCCGTGTAGCCGAGGTAGGCCGCCACCGGGTCCCCGTCGCCGAGCTGGGACTTGAGGAACCCGCCGGAGACCTGCCCACGCCTGGCGCTCTCGACGACGCCTGAGCCCATCGCGACGAACAGGGCGCCGCCGAGGGCACTGCCGAGGGTCCACGCCAGCACGGTCGAGCGGTGCAGGTGCCAGGCGAGCTCGAACGGGGTCCGCACGCGGAGCCGTCCCGGGTGACGTGCGCGTCCTCGCAGGACACTGCCGCCCAGCTCTCGGCGCGCGTTCAGCCCGGCGGCAAGGAGGGCCGACGCCACGCCGGCCACGGCGACCGGCACGAACGGCGTCCAGCTGTCCGCGGTGAACGGCTGGACCGTGGCCCTCAGACCGAGCGGGCTGAGCCAGTTGAGCCATGCGAGATCGGCAGTGTCGGCCGCCGCACGTGCGGCGAGGAAGCCGGCCAGCAGGAGCATGCCCGTCACCCGCGCCGCCCTGGCCGTGGGCACGAGCTGGGAGAGCACGATGGTGAGCAGCGCCATCATCGCGAAGGTGCACCCGACCGTGAGGCCCAGGGCGCCGGCACCGGACCAGTCCACGCCTGCGACGTGGCCCACCCGAACACCGACCCCGCCCACGCACACCAGCGACAGCAGCGCCGCGGTTCCGCCCAGCAGGACGAACGCAGCCAGGAGAGGTCCCTGCCGGCCGGTCCCGGCACCGCGGACGACCTCCAGCGTGCCGTCCTGCTCGCCGACCCGCGTGAGGCGTACGGCGGTCAGCACGCCCATGATCGCCACCAGCACCGTCGCGAAGGCCCCGATCTCCCAGGAGAACATCTGACCGGGTGTGCCGGGATCGGGCAGCCGCCCGTAGAGAAGCGTGGTCGCAGCGTCCTTCTGCGCCAGGGCGACTGCGACCCGGCGAGCGGTCGGGTCGCTGTAGGTCGAGGCGTACGCCGGCAGCGTCACCACGACGAGGACCCCGACGACGGCCGTCCACGTCGTCACCCAAGCCGCCTCCCGGCGAGCCAGCAACGCGACCAGAGCTCCCACCGGTCGACCCACCTGACCACTCCCCTGACCACTCACCGGGCCGCGACCTCGTAGTGCCGCAGGAACAGGTCGTCCAGGCTGGCCGGGGTGCAGGTGAGGCCCTCCGCGCCGGCCGCCACCAGCAGGGCGAGCACCGCGTTGACATCCTCCCCGGCGACCCGGGCGTCGACCGCTCCTGTCGCGGCCACGGCGTCCGGCAGTCCCAGCCGGTGCAACCCGGTCCGCAGGCCCTCGAGCGCGGGTCCGCGGACCTGCGCCGTGATCGTCGAGAGCGCGAGATGCCGCATGTCACGGACCTGGCCCGACTCCACCACCCTGCCGTCCTTGATGATGGTGACCGCAGCACACAACCGCTCCACCTCGCTGAGGATGTGGCTGGACAGCAGCACCGTGCGCTGCTGGTCGGCCGCCTCGGCGACACAGCGCTGGAACACCTCCTCCATCAACGGGTCCAGTCCCGAGGTCGGCTCGTCGAGGACGAGCAGGTCGGTGCGCGCCGCGAAGGCGGCGACGAGGAGGACCTTCTGTCGGTTGCCCTTGGAGTACGTCCGGATCTTGCGGTGGGGGTCGAGGTGGAACTCCTCCACCAGGCGCTTCTCTGCCTCCTCGTCGTAGGCACCTCGGATGCCGGCGAGAGCGTCGAGCACCTGCTGTCCGGTCAGGTGAGGCCACAGCGACACCTCGCCGGGGACATAGGACACGCGACGGGTGACCTCCTCCGGATGGTCTGCGGGGTCCCGGCCGAGCACCGACACCGAGCCGGCAGTTCGCCGGTACAGACCCAGGAGCACCCGGACCGCCGTGGACTTGCCTGCGCCGTTGGGCCCCAGGAAGCCGTGGACCTCCCCCGGCTGCACGAGGAGGTCCAGACCGTCCACGGCCCTGAGGCCGCCGAAGTCCTTGACCATGCCGCGGATGTCGATGACCGCGTCCCCCGACGTCATCACTGTTCCCTCGCCTCCGCGATCACGGCCAGCAGGTGCCGCAGCACCGCCTCGCCTATCCGGCGGTCCCGGTCGTCGCCGGTGAGAGCGAACAGCGCGTAGAGCCGGCGCAGGGCGTCCGTGTCGATCGAGTGCGCCACGTCGGCGAGCCGGCCGCCGAAGCTCTGCCGCATCCGTTCCACGACGGCTGCCGCGGTCTCCTCCACGCGCTCGTCGGTCAGCTCGCCGACCAGCGAGCTCCCGAACGCCTGCAGGCTCGCGCTCGTCTGCTGCTCGTCGACCGCGGCGAACAGCAGCTCCGCCTCGGCGGGCACCTCGCCGCGAAGGTAGGCCAGCTCGAGGAACTCGCGCTCGCGGCCGACCGCCGTGCGGGTCAGCTCGTCGGGCGCACGCGCCAGGAGCTCGTCGTAGAAGTCGGTGACGTGCGCCGGCAGGGGGGACAGCGACTCGCCCTGCTGCACCGCGTCGACCAGCCCGGCCAGCCGGTCGTGCTGGGCGCTCAGGCTCTCGATGCGTTCTTCCAGCACGGCGAGGGTGGCGCGCAGGTCCACGAGGACGGAGGCCCGCTGGTCGTCCTCGCGCGGGCCGGCGTCCTCCGCGAGGATCGATGCGATGCGGGCCAGCGGCAGCCCTGACTCGCTCAGCCAGCGGATCCGACCGAGGCGGGCGACGTGGGACAGGTCGTAGTCCCGCCGTCCGTGGCGCACCTGGGGGACGGGGAGCAGCCCGACGGCGTGGTAGTGCCGGATCGTCCGCACGGTGGTGCCGGCCAGATCCGCGATCTCCTTGGCTCTCACCCGGCCCAGCATGCCGCTGTGACGCCGCGTCACAGCAAGGGATCGGCAAGGGAACACCCAGGGGACCAGCACCTCGAGCGACCCGCCGGCGGTGCAGCCAGCCCAGGATGCAGGTCAGGGATGCAGGTCAGGGATGCAGGTCAGGGATGCAGGTCAGGGATGCAGGTGGTGGGACACGAGCACGGCGAAGGGGTCGACCGGGTCCTTGGGACGGGGGCGCACCTCGAGGTGCAGGTGCGGCCCGGTGGTGTTGCCCGTCGACCCGACGGCGCCGATGACCTGCCCGGCACGGACCCGGTCTCCCGGCTGTACGGCGGTGGCGGACTGGTGGCAGTACCACAGGTCTGTGCCGTCCGAGGTCGTGATGATCGTCTGGTTGCCGTAGGCGCCGGCGTAGCCGACGTGCTTGACCGTGCCGGCAGCCACGGCGTGCACCGGGGTGCCGTCGGGGGCCGCGAAGTCCAGCCCGGTGTGGCAGTGCGACCACAGCGAGGAGCAGTCGCCGAAGCGGGAGGTCAGGTGGTAGGCGCCGGGAGCCACCGGCAGCTGCCAGGCGTTCTCGGCGATCACCTGCGCCCGATGCCTCGCTCTGGCCGCGACCCGGGCCAGCGCGGCCGCGCGCCTCCTGGCAGCCTGCTCGGTGACCACCTGCAGTCGTCGCTCCGCCGCCCCGGCCCGCGCCTCGCGGTGTGCGTCGCGGCTGACTGCACGCTCACGGCGGTCCCGGATGCCGGTGACGGTCGTGAGGGACGGAGCGGTGGCGACGTCGGCGGAGGTGGAGGTGGAGGTGGAGGACGCTGGCGGAGGGGGCGGTGGAGACGCTGGTGGCGGTCGCGGTGCCCAGGTCCGGTGCCGTCCGCGCGGGAGCGGAACCGGGCGCGACCCGGTCCGGGTAACCGCTGGAGAGCGCGCCGCCGGCGATGACTGCTGCCCCGTCGGTGCCGCCGGTGCCGAGGGCGCTGGGGCCGACCGACGGGACCGAGACCACCGCCGCGACCGCAACGGCGACGATCCCGGCAGCGACCAGCCGCCGGGTGGACCGCGGTCGCGGGCGCGTCGGCGTCCGACCGGGGTCGGGATCCGTGCGCGTGACGCCGAGCTGGGTCCGGTGCTGTCCGGACCGACCACTGGAGCTGCCCGCGGCAGTGAGAGGTGGACGCCGCGTCGCGGCGTGCCTGTCTGCACGGTGGTGGGCCAAGGTGGGCATCTCCTGCAAGCGGGGGCGGGCGACGCGTTACCATACCGGCCGCCGTCCTGTCCCGCCTATTCGCGATGTGGCGGCCTGTGTGCACCGGGTCACACCAGCACGCCGGTCCCCCGCTCAGCCGCGACGCCCGCCGAGGATGACGGGTGAGGCATGTCACCCTCGGAAGCCGGAGGCGACGGTGGTCCGCAGGTCCGCTAAGGTTCGAAGGATCAGGCCGGTCCCGGCCGGCTCAGCCCGCGCCGCGTGACGGCGGTCCCGACGAAGGTGAGTGACGGTGAGTGACGGTGAGTGAGCATGAGTGACACGGTGGCTCCGATCCGGATCGTGGTGGCCAAGCCGGGACTCGACGGGCACGACCGCGGCGCCAAGGTGATCGCCCGGGCCCTGCGGGACGCGGGTCATGAGGTGATCTACACCGGCCTGCACCAGACCCCCGAGCAGATCGTGGAGACAGCGATCCAGGAGGACGCCGATGTCATCGGGCTCTCGGTCCTGTCCGGCGCGCACATGACCTTGTTCAAGAAGCTGCTGGGGCTGCTCGAGGAGCGCGACGCCTCGGACATCGTGGTCATCGGCGGCGGCATCATCCCGCAGGCCGACATCCCGGTGCTCAAGGAGATGGGTGTCGCCGAGGTGTTCACGCCCGGGGCGCCGACGACCCAGATCGTGGAGTGGGTGCAGGCCAACGTCGTGGACGACACCACGGCCAAGGCCTGACCGCGACGCCAGACCAGGGGCCAGCCCCCAGGCCAGCTCGGGGCCGGCCCCCGGGACCAGATCCCGGCCAGCTTCCGGGTCAGCTCCGGCCAGCTCGGCAGCTCCCGTCAGCTCGGGGACGGGTGGCGGGACGCCTCGGCCGCGCGCGTGAACAGGACGCCGACGGCCGCCGTACGCTCGACGAGCTCGGGCGGTCCCTCGATCTCGAACCCGGCACCGAGGCCGGCCAGGGTGAGCATCGGCCAGGCGAGGTCGTCGACCTCCATGCGCAGCCGGCACTGCTCCCCGTCGAGCTCCTCCACGGTGCCCCAGCCGCCGACCTGACGGCCTACGACGTCAGCGGCAGCGTGCACCCGCACCGACACGTGGTGGCGCTGGGGGACGCTGCGCAGGCCGCGCCTGACGAACTCCGCGGCGTCCGCGGCGGGGAGCTCGCGCTGCCGGAACCGGACGCCGGTGGTGGTGGCCCGGTCCATCCGGTCCAGGCGGAAGCTGCGCCAGTCGTGCCGGGTGAGGTCCCAGGCCACGAGGTACCACCGCCGCCCGACGCTGACCAGCCGGTGGGGCTCGACGGTGCGCTCCATCTCCTCGCCGTCCCGGGTGCGGTAGCCGAAGCATGCGCGCTCGTCGTCGCGGCAGGCCTGGGCCAGCGTGGCCAGCAGGCCCGCACCGACGGTGGGGCCGGAAGGGGCGGCGAGCACGGCCGGCACCGAGTAGGACACCAGCGCGTCGACCCGGCGGCGCAGCCGCGGCGGCATCACCTGCACGAGCTTGCTCAGCGCCCGGGCCGAGGTCTCCTCGATGCCCTGCACCATGCCGCCCGCCGCTGCCTGCAGGCCGACGACGATCGCGACCGCCTCCTCGTCGTCGAGGAGCAGGGGCGGCATCGCGGCGCCGGCCTCCAGCTGGTAGCCCCCGGCGGTCCCGCGGGCGGCGTTCACGGGGTAGCCGAGGCTGCGCAGCCGGTCCACGTCGCGCCGCAGCGTGCGGTCGCTGACCTCCAGCCGGCCGGCGAGCTCGGCACCGGGCCAGTAGCGGCGCGTCTGCAGCAGCGACAGCAGCGACAGCATGCGGGCGGAGCTGGACACGTCTGGACCCTATCCGGGCTTGCGGACAGATGGTGGCCGCAACGAGGACCGCTGGGCAGTGAGGAGCACAGCCGACGTCGCGGTGGTCATTGCGGTGGTCGACGTACCGTTGGCGTCATGACCGCCGGACGCCGCTGGTTCCTGGTCGGGCTCGGCGTCCTGCTCCTGCTGGCCTCTCCCGTCCTGGTGCGGGCCCTGCCGGCCCAGGACTCCGGCGTGTCGAGCAGCAGCCTGCTGGAGCGCATCCGGGGCTCGCGGGCGGTGTCCTTCTCGGGGATGGCGGAGACCGCCGGCAACGTCGCGCTGCCGGCGAGCGACGCACTCACGGGGGTCAGCAACCTGCTCAGCGACACCAACCGGGTGCGGGTGTGGTGGCAGGACCCGAGGACCTGGCGGACGGCGACCCTGCGCCCGACCGGCGAGACCGACCTGGTGCACACCGGTGACCGGACGGTCCGCTGGGTGTATGAGTCGAAGCGGGCGACGACGTACCCCGACGTGCCGGTCCGGCTGCCGACCGCCAACGACCTGCTCCCGCACGAGCTGGCACGCCGGGTGCTCTCGGGTGCCCGACCCTCCGAGGTCAGCCGGCTGCCCGCGCGCCGGGTCGCGGGCCGCGACGCCCTCGGGCTGCGGCTGACCCCTGCGGACCCGCAGGCGGCCATCGCCCGTGTCGACGTCTACGCCGACCGCTCCTCGGGTGTGCCGCTGCAGGTCGAGGTCTTCGCCTCCGGAAGGCGGCCCCCCGTGCTGACGTCCCGCTTCCTGGACTTCACCGTCGGCCGGCCGGCCGCCCGGACGCTGCGGTTCACCGCCCCGGCCGACGCCCGCGAGGGCTATGACAGCGTGGTGGACCTCGCCTCGGCCGCTGACCGGTTCGCCGCCAGGATCCCGCCGGCGTCCCTCGCCGGCCTCCCGGCGCGGGGCCGGTCGTCCCTGCGGGGGTCGGTCGGCGTCTATGGTCGCGGCCCCACCGTGCTGTTCGCGATCCCGCTGTGGCGGCGTACGGCGGAGCGGGTGCGCCACGACCTCCGCAGCCAGCCCGGTGTGCGGACGGTGGACCAGGGGCTGCTGCTCGGAGCCGCGCCGCTGCACCTGCTGCTCGCTGTGCCGGAGCGCGGCGACGACAGCTGGCTGGTCGCGGGCACCGTCACCGAGAAGACACTGACCGACGCCGTCGACGAGCTGGTGTCGGACCCCGCGCCGAGGTTCCGGTAGTGGCCGCTGCGGGCCAGGCGCCCCGGCGGGAGGCGGTGGTGGCGACCAGGGGGCTGACCAAGCGCTACGGGCAGGTCCTGGCCGTCGACCGCATCGACCTCGACGTCCGCGACGGCGACGTCTACGGCTTCCTGGGAGCGAACGGGTCGGGCAAGACCACGACCGTCCGGATGATGCTCGGTCTGGTGCTGCCCACCTCCGGCGAGGTCGAGGTGCTCGGCCGGCGGATCCCGCGTGCGGCCTCGACCGTGCTGCCCCGGGTGGGCACGCTGGTGGAGGGGCCGGCAGCCTACGGGCACCTGACCGGTCGGGCGAACCTGCAGCTCTTCGACGCCATGGGCCCGCCTCGGGGAGCCCCCGGTCGTCGCTCCCGCCGGGCCCGGGTCGCCGAGGTCCTGGACAGGGTCGGGCTCGGGGTCGCCGGGGACCGCAGGGTGAGCGGCTACTCGCTGGGCATGCGGCAGCGGCTCGGGCTGGCCGCGGCCCTGCTGGGGTCGCCCCGGCTGCTGGTCCTCGACGAGCCCACGAACGGCCTCGACCCGCAGGGCATCCGCGAGATGCGCCGGCTGCTGCTGGAGCTCAACGCCCAGGGCGTCACGATCTTCCTCTCCAGCCACCTCCTCGCCGAGGTGGAGCAGATGTGCACCCGGGTCGGCGTCCTGGACCGCGGCCGGCTCGTGGTGCAGGACGAGCTGCGGCTGCTGCAGGGGCCGACCGGCCGGACCTTCGTGGTGACCCCCGACGCCGACCGTGTCGTGGGGATGCTCGACGGGCGGGTGGAGGTGCGCGAGGGGCAACGGCTCGTCGTACGCGCACCGGACGCCGCCGCGCTCAACCAGACGCTGGTCGACGCGGGGGTCCGGGTCGAGGAGCTCGGTCCGGAGCGGCGGGGGCTGGAGCAGGTGGTGCTCGAGGCGACCACCGACCCCGGCCAGGTCGGGCTGTCCCGGTGACCCGCAGGTGATCCGCACGTGATCCGCGTCGAGCTGGTCAAGATGCTGCGGCGACCCCGCACCTGGATCACCATCGGGATGCTGAACACCCTGCCCACCGTGGTCGCGGTGCTGCTGGCGGTCACCGACATCGGCCCGCAGCCGGGTGAGGGACCCGCGTTCCTGTCCGCGGTGCTGACCGACGGGACGCTGTTCCCCCTGGCTGCACTGGCGATCGTGCTGCCGCTGTTCATGCCGGTCGCGGTGGCGGTCGTCGCCGGCGACTCGATCGCCGGCGAGGCCCAGGGGGGGACGCTGCGCTACGTGCTGACCCGTCCGGTGGGCCGCACCCGGCTGCTGGTCGCGAAGCTGGTGAGCGTGCTGGCCTTCGTGCTGCTCGCCGTCGTCGTGGTGGCGGTGGTCGGCTACGTCGTGGGCCGGCTGCTGCTCGGTGGCGGGGACGCCACCACCCTCGTCACCGGCATCTCCGGGAGCAGCCTGACCTCGACCCAGCTGGTCGAGCGGACCCTGATGGCGGTGGTCTACGTCTCCCTCTCGATGATGGGGGTCGCGGCGCTGGCCCTCCTGCTCTCGACGGTGACCGACTCTCCGATCGGTGCGGCGCTCGGTGCGCTCGCCTTCCTGATCGCGTCCACCCTGCTGCTCAGCCTGGACGCGGCCGCGGCGCTGCAGCCCTATCTGCCCACCCGCTACTGGCTGTCGTTCGTCGACCTGTTCCGCGACCCGATCCTGTGGCGGGACATCGTGCGCGGGGTGCTGCTGCAGGGGGTGTACGTCGCGGTGTTCCTGGGTGCCGCGTGGGCCAACTTCACCACCAAGGACATCACGTCCTGACCCGGCGCCGACATGTCAGGCGCTCACGTCGCTAGGGCGCCTGACACGTCGGCTCGGGGGGTTGCGGGGCGGCGCGGCCGAGCGTCGTGGGCAGTGCCGCGACGACCACCGGGTCACCCGGCAGGTCGCCGTGCGACGTGCGCGAGGAGGGGCACACCGACTGCACGGTGAAGTCGAGGGCCCCGGCGAGCCGCGCGGACTCCGGGGGTACGACGGTCCGGTCCGTGGTCGACCACACCGAGACGAAGACCGGGCCGGGGGGTGTCTCGTCGCCGGCGTTCAGCCTGCGCAGCAGCTCGCTGTCCGGGGCGAGCTGGCGGCAGGCCGTGGGGCACGAGCCGGCGACCTCGACCGCCAGCTCCGCCAGCGACGTGCCGTGCTGCGGCGAGCCGATGCTCAGCACCCGCCTGGCGACCGACTCGCCCCCGAAGTCGCGCACCCAGGACCGGGCGACGACCCCGCCGGCGGAGTAGCCGACGACGTCGACCGAGGACGCGTCGAAGCGGCGGAGCGCAGCGTCCGCCTCCTCGGCCAGCGAGCGTGCCTGGGCCTGGATGTCGCCGGTCCCCCCACCCACCGGGCTGACCACCACCACGTCGCGGCCGGCCGCCTCGAGCGCCCTGCGGAGGGGGTCCAGGGAGCCGGTCGAGCCGCCGTACCCGCTGACCAGCAGCACCGGTCCCGGTTGGTCCTGGGCCACCGGCCGGACCCGGTCACCCACGGCGCGGACCACGACCACCGCGGTGCCGGCGAGCGCGAGCAGCAGGGCTCCGAGGACGAGCAGCAGCATCAGCCGCCGTCGGGCCGGGGACAGGGTGTCGAGCACCGGACCAGTCTCACTCCTGTGTGGTGGTTCGATGGCGGTCGACGTGGTCCCTCACCAGGTCCGCCACCTCGCGAGGGTGGGTGCAGGCCACCCAGTGACCGGCGTCCACCTCCACCACCCGCAGGTCGCTGCACTCCTGGTCGAGCCCGTCGAGGAGCACCCGGGTCAGGAAGCGGTCCCGGGTCGGGTGCACGACGAGCACCGGGACGTCGGTGTGCAGCGACGCGGGAGCCCGCAGCCGTCGCAGCATGTTGGCGCGGTATAGCTCCAGCCCGTGCACGGCGTCCTCGGCGAGGCCGGGTCCCCAGTGGTCGCCCGGCAGTCCTTCGCGGGCCGCGAGCGCCGTGCCGATCCGGTCGCCGCCGATGCGCCAGACCAGCTCGGGCAGCAGCGGCACGTGGAAGGCGGCGACGTACCACGAGTGCGCCTGCTGCCGCCGCAGCGCGCCCCGCCGGCCGCGTGGTCGCCGGGACAGCTGCGCGACGTGGTCCAGCGACGGGCCCGAGATGGACGTGAACGACGCGATCCGGCCCGACAGCCGGGGGTCCGTGGCCTCGGCGGCCACCGCGTCCCACAGCTGGACCGAGCCCCAGTCGTGACCGACGAGGTGCACCCGCTCCCCGGGCGAGCAGACGCCGTGCAGCACCGCCACCAGGTCGTCGACGAGCCGCTCGGTGCGGTAGTCCGCACGCCGCGGCGGCGCGTCGGAGCCGCCGGCACCGCGGACGTCGTAGGTGACCACGTGCCAGCGCTCGAGGGGCAGGTGGGCGACCAGGGCGTCCCAGGTGTCCTGCCGGTCGGGGTAGCCGTGCACGAGCACCACCGTCGGCCGGTCCGGCCCCGCGGGTCCGTGCTCGCGGACGGCGAGCGTGACGTCGCCGGACCGGACGCGGCTGGGGACAGGCGGGGTGACCATGTGGAGCAGCCTACGAAGGGCCGACGAAGGGGCAGCGTGGCAGCCGGTCGCGGAGCGGGACTAAGGTCGGCCCTGACGCCGCCCGGGTCCGACGAGACGCCCGGTGACCAGCGGCCGGACCGAGAAGAGGGCGGACACCAGAGTGGACCTGATGGAGTACCAAGCCAAGGAGCTGTTCGCCAGGCACGGCGTGCCGTGCACGGTGGGCACGGTCGTGACCAGGGCGGAGGACGCGGCTGCCGCCGCCGAGGAGCAGGGCGGACGGGTCGTGGTCAAGGCCCAGGTCCAGGCCGGCGGTCGCGGCAAGGCCGGGGGGGTGAAGCTCGCGGAGACCCCGCAGGAAGCCGTGGCCCACGCCGGGGACATCCTGGGCATGCAGATCAAGGGCCTGACCGTGCACCGGGTGCTGCTCGCGCCGGCAGCCGACATCAAGGACGAGTACTACTTCTCGTTCCTGGTCGACCGCGCCAACCGCGACTACCTGTGCATCGCCAGCGTCGAGGGCGGGGTGGAGATCGAGGTCGTCGCGCACGACAACCCCGACGCGCTCGCGAAGGTGTCGATCGACCCGCAGGCCGGAGTCGACGACGCCAAGGCTGCCGAGATCGTCGCGGCGACCGGGTTCCCCGCCGAGGTCGCCGACCAGGCGCAGGACGTCGTCAAGCGGCTGTGGGACGTCTTCGTCCAGGAGGACGCCACCCTCGTCGAGGTGAACCCGCTGGCCCTGCTGGGCGACGGCACCCTGGAGGCCCTGGACGGCAAGATGTCCCTGGACGCGAACGCGAGCTTCCGGCACCCCGACCACGCCGCCTTCGAGACGACGGACACCGACGCGGCGAGCCAGCTGGAGGCGAAGGCCAAGGCCAAGGGCCTCAACTACGTGAAGCTCGACGGCTCCGTCGGGATCATCGGCAACGGCGCGGGCCTGGTGATGTCCACCCTCGACGTGGTCGCCTACGCGGGGGAGAGGCACGACGGTGTCAAGCCCGCCAACTTCCTCGACATCGGCGGTGGCGCCTCGGCCGAGGTGATGGCGAACGGCCTGGACGTGATCCTGAACGACTCGCAGGTGAAGAGCGTGTTCGTGAACGTCTTCGGCGGCATCACGGCGTGCGACGACGTCGCCAACGGCATCGTGCAGGCGCTGCGGATGCTCGGTGACGAGGCCGACAAGCCGCTCGTCGTACGACTGGACGGGAACAACGTCGAGGAGGGCCGACGGATCCTCGACGAGGCCGACCACCCGCTGGTGACGTTGGTGGACACCATGGACGGTGCGGCCGACCGCGCCGCCGAGCTGGCGAACAGGTAGGGGCCGAGCCATGTCGATCTTCCTCAACAGCAGCAGCCGGGTCGTCGTCCAGGGGATGACCGGCTCCGAGGGCCAGAAGCACACCCGCCGGATGATCGCCTCCGGGACGACCATCGTCGGTGGCGTGAACCCCAAGAAGGCCGGTCAGTCCGTCGACTTCGACGGCACCTCCGTCCCGGTCTTCGGGTCGGTCAAGGAGGCCATGGACGAGACCGGCGCCGACGTGTCGGTGGTGTTCGTCCCGCCCGCCGGCACCCGGGCCGCGGTCATCGAGGCCGTCGACGCGGCGATGCCGCTGGTGGTGGTGATCACCGAGGGCGTCCCCGTGCACGACACCGCCGACCTGTTCTCCTACGCCCAGGCCAAGGGCACCACCCGGGTGATCGGCCCGAACTGCCCCGGGCTGATCAGCCCCGGACAGTCCAACGCCGGCATCATCCCCGCCGACATCACCAAGGCCGGCCGGGTCGGGCTGGTCTCGAAGTCCGGGACACTGACCTACCAGATGATGTACGAGCTGCGTGACGTCGGCTTCTCCTCCGCGGTCGGCATCGGCGGCGACCCGATCATCGGCACCACGCACATCGACTGCCTGCAGGCGTTCGAGGAGGACCCCGACACCGACGCGATCGTGGTCATCGGCGAGATCGGCGGGGACGCCGAGGAGCGGGCGGCGGCCTACATCCAGGAGCACGTCACCAAGCCGGTCGTCGGGTACGTCGCCGGGTTCACCGCCCCCGAGGGCAAGACGATGGGCCACGCCGGCGCCATCGTGTCCGGTTCCTCGGGGACGGCGCAGGCCAAGAAGGACGCCTTCGAGGCCGCCGGAGTCAAGGTCGGCAAGACGCCGTCCGAGACCGCCCAGCTGATGCGCGACCTGGTCGAGAGCCTCTGAGCCCGCCGCGCCGGGGCCGTCGCGGCCCCGGTCCTCGGTCCGGAAGGGTCAGGTGACGGCGTTGCGCACGGAGTAGTCCGGGCGCAGGTGCTCCTCGTGCTCGAACACCTCGACGAGCTGCTCGACCGCGTCGTGGACGTCGGCGTGGGTGACGTAGAGCGGGGCGAAGCCGAACCGCGCCACGTCCGGGGTGCGGAAGTCGCCGACGACCCCGCGCGCGATGAGGGCCTGCACGACGCCGTACGCCGCCTCGTGCCGCAGTGACACCTGGCTCCCGCGGGCTGCGTGGTCACGCGGGGTGACCAGCTCGAGCTCCGAGCCCAGCCGGGCGTCCACGAGGTCGATGAAGAGGTCGGTCAGCGACAGCGACCCGGCTCGCAGCACGTCGACCTGGACGCCGTCGAACACGTCGAGGGCGGCGTCGAGGGCGGAGAGCGCGAGCACCGGCGGGGTGCCGGACGCCATCCGGGCCACGCCGTCGACCGGGGTGTAGTCACGCGACATCGCGAAGGGGTCGGCGTGGCCGAACCACCCGGTGACGGGCTGGTCCCAGGCGGGCTGGTGGCGGGGGTGCACCCAGGCGAACGCCGGCGACCCGGGGCCGCCGTTGAGGTACTTGTAGGTGCAGCCCACCGCGACGTCGGCGTCGGCGGCCGTCAGGTCGACCGGGACGGCGCCCGTGGAGTGGCACAGGTCCCAGTGCATGAGCGCGCCGGCGCCGTGGGCGGCGGCGGTGAGACCGGCGAGGTCGAACATCGCGCCGGTCCGGAAGTCCACGTGGGTCAGCGCCAGCACCGCGACGTCGTCGTCCAGGGAGGCTGCCGGGTCCGCCGGGTCGCACCAGCGGAGCTCGAGGTCGAAGGCGCGTGCCACCCCGGCAGCGACGTAGGCGTCGGTCGGGAAGGTCGTCGGCTCCAGCACCAGCACGCGCCTGCCCGGGCGAAGCCGGCTCGCGGCGACGAGCGTCTTGAACAGCGTCACGCTGGTCGAGTCGCCGACGTGCACGTCGCCCACGCCGGCGCCGATGAGCGGGGCGATCCTCGCGCCGACCCGGCGGCTGAGCCCGACCCAGTCCGCGGTGTTCCACGACGAGATCAGCCCGGATCCCCATTCCCGGCGAACCACCTGGTCGAGGCGGTCGGCGACACCTCGCGGCAGGGCGCCCAGGGAGTTGCCGTCGAGGTAGACCAGCCCCTCGGGCAGGGCGAACAGGTCGCGACGAGCCCGCAGGGGGCTGCTGCGGTCCAGCTCGACGGCCTGCTCGCGGGTCAGGGGAGGAGGGCTCACACCGTGACCCTACGGTCCTGCGGCCCCGGAGCCGGCGCGAGCCGGGCTGAGCTCGTGCAGGCGTTCGCCGGCCCGGGTCAGCAGCGAGCCGAAGACAGCCTCGGACAGGTCGGCGCCAGGGGTCGGGGTGAACGTCACCCGGGCCACCGACCGGCCGACCCGCACCAGGCCGATGCGGAACCGCACCTTCTCGCTCGACGAGACGGCGGTGGTGACCACCCACCGGGAGACCTCTGTCCGCGGACCGGTCCGACGATGCTCGGTCCCGACCTCCGTGGCGGCGTCGCGTCGTCCGCAGCCGGCCAGCCGGTCCCGCACCGTGCGCAGGAAGCGGGCTGCCGCCTTCTCCGAGTCGAAGATGCCGTAGGTCTCGGTGAGCCCGAACCGGTCAGGGAGACCCGAGCCGGGGATGAGGTAGGTCCTGGCCCGGCTGCGGACCGCA
Source organism: uncultured Actinomycetota bacterium (assembly GCA_963837995.1). Taxonomy (GTDB): domain Bacteria; phylum Actinomycetota; class Actinomycetes; order Propionibacteriales; family Nocardioidaceae; genus Nocardioides_B. The sequence continues at coordinate 163,296 of CAWIPS010000008.1, read as the reverse complement.
CCTGCCGCCCGGAGGCTGCGTCCCACGCACGGGACCGGCGTGTGGGTCGGCGGCCGGGCCGCTCGGGTGCCGACCCACGGTCTGTCGACCCGGCCCACCGGGGGCAGGTCGACGACCGCGAGGGTGCCGCGGTCCTCGACCGGGCCCGCGGGCGGCGGCGGTGCGACGCTGACCTGCGGCCTGGTGACGCACCGGCCGGCGACACCGGTTCCGCACAGCCTCCGCACCGCGTCCGCCAGCGTCACGACGACCGGCCGGACAGCCGGCGGGCCGACGCCCACGACGGTGCCGACCACCGAGGTCACGACTGCTCCGGTGCGTGCGAGGGCGACCGTGATCGAGGAGGCCGACCGGCCGGACCTCCGGAGCTCGAGGATCTGTGCCTGGTCACCGACGCCCTCCACCCGGTAGGACGCCACCAGCCGGAGGCGCGCGACCTGGCAGCCGGCGTACCAGCCGAGGGTGGTGAGGTAGGTCCGCCGCGCCCGGCCCGGCGAGTCGGACACCTCGACGGTCTGCACCGCTGAGCGGCGCCTCGTGCCGGCCGCGTGGAACGTGCGCACCAGGGCCGAGCGCCCCCGCGGGTCCGCGAACCGTCGCTGCTGGCACACCGAGTTGATCCCGTCCCCGGAGGTGTTCGCGTCGGTGCGGTCGACCGTCCAGCCCGGGCTCCCCGGGCCGCCGAGGCGGCGGGCCTGGGTGCTGCCCAGCAGGTCGTCGGCGACCGGCAGCCCGGCGCCGGAGTCCGAGCCGGAGTCCGAGCCGGAGTCCGAGCCGGAGTCCGGGGTGGGCGCCGAGGTCGGGGTGGACGTGGAACCGGGGGTGCGGCTCGCGGCCGACGCCCGCGCGTCGGTGGCGGCGTCCGGTCCGCGGCCCGGCACCCCGGTGAGCAGGACGACCACCAGGGCCGCGGCCACAGCGGTGGCCGTCCCCAGCCACCGCCGTGAGCGACGCCGTCTCCCGCCGGCCCTGCGGATCACGGCCGCCTGCGGGTACGACGCTCCCGCCACCTCCGCGGCCAGCGGGCCCAGCCGGTCGGGGACGGCCTGCACCGTCACCAGGGCTGCGAGCCGTCGGCGCTCCTCGCGGGACAGTCCGGCCAGGACGCCCGTCACCTCTGTTCCCGAGCGCACCGCTGGGCTGCGCTCGGCGGCCCGCCGGGCGCGCTGCCGGACCCAGTCCAGGGGGTCGTCGAGCGCGGACACGCGTCGCCAGCGCTGCCAGGCACGCGTGTAGGACTCGCGCACCGCTGCCTCGGCGACCGCCCGGTCACCGGCGAGGGCGTAGGTCGCCACCAGGACGGCCCGCCGGGTCGACTCGTAGAAGGAGTCGAAGCGCTCCTGCTGCGACATCACACCTCCTGGCCGGGGTCCGGGGCGACCCTTCACCGTACGTCCCGGGACCCCGATCGCGACATCGGCGTGGGAGCCGGGGATCACGGCCTCCCTGGCCCAGGATGGGCTGGCGATGACCGACCTTCTCGACCCCCCCGGCACCCACCGGCCATCGGGCACGCCCTCCGGTGACCGTCCCACCCGCTCCCTGGCCGTCGGTGCCGCCGTGGCCGGCACAGGCTCCGCCCTGGTCGTGCTGCTGGGCTGCATGGCCCTCGCGCTGGCGGGCTGGTTCGCCTCCGACGCGGGGGGCCACGGCACGACCAGGGACGCGCTCAGGGTGGGCGCCGACGGCTGGCTGCTGGGGCAGGGCGCCCACCTCGGCCTGGTCGCCGGTGGCGTCCCGGCGACGATCACGGCGGTCCCGCTGGGCCTGACCGTGCTCAGCCTGTACGCCGCGCACCGGTTCGGCCTCCGGGCAGCCGCCACCTCCGCGGTCGAGGACCTGCGCGGCCTGCTGCTGGGCGTGCTGGTGATGGCCGGCGTCTACGGACTGGTCGCCCTGGTGACGGCGGTGCTGGCCTCGACCCAGCAGGCCCGGCCCGGCCTGCTGGGGTCCTTCGTCGGCGGGTTCCTGGTCGCCCTGGTGGGCGGCGGCAGCGGCCTCCTGCGGGGCAGCCGGGAGTTCGTGGACTGGCCGGCCCAGCTGCCCGAGTCGGTGCGCACGGTGGCGCTGGGCGCCGCCGCGTCGGTGCTGCTCCTGGTCGCCGCCTCCTCCCTGCTGCTGGCCGTGGCCCTGCTGCGGGACCTCGGGACGGCCGCGAACGTGCTGTCGCGGCTGCACGCCGACGTGTCCGGGGGCCTGCTCTACACCGCCCTGGTGGCGGCGGTCGCGCCCAACGCCGTACTCCTGACCGGGGCGTACCTCCTCGGCCCCGGCTTCGCCGTCGGCACCGGGACGCTCGTGTCGCCGGCCGCAGTCACCCTCGGGCCGGTCCCGGCGTTCCCCCTGCTGGCGGCGCTGCCGTCGCAGGGTGCGCAACCGGACTGGCTGAGCGCGCTCGTCGTCGCGCCGGTCGTGGCGTCGGTGGTCGGGGTGGTGCTGATGCTGCGGCGCCGTCCCGCGTTCACCTACCGGAGCGGCTCATTGCGCGGGGTCGGCGCCGGGGTCGCCGGGGGTCTGCTGCTCACCGTGCTCGTCGCCCTGGCGGGCGGCGCGGTCGGCCCCGGGCGGATGGCCGACGTCGGCGCCGACCTCCTGGACACTGTCATCTCGTCGACCCTCGCGATGGGGGCCGGCGGACTGTTCGCGGGCATGGGCGCCACCTGGTGGGGCCGGCGGCACTGAGCGACCCTGGGCGACCCTGGCGACCCTGGGCGGGGACCCGGCCGGTAGCCTGGCGGCCGTGCCCCCCTCCTCCAGCCCTCCGGCGCGCCTCGTCGTGCTCGTCTCCGGTGCTGGGACGAACCTGCAGGCGCTCCTGGAGGCGTGCACCGATCCTGGGTACGGCGCCGTGGTGGTCGCCGTCGGCGCGGACCGCGACGGGATCGAGGGGCTGGCGCGTGCCCAGCGGGCCGGGGTGCCGACCTTCGTGCACCGGCTCAGTGACCACGGCACCCGCGAGGAGTGGGACGCCGCCCTCACCGCCTCCTGCCGGGCGCACGACCCGGACCTGATCGTGCTGGCGGGCTTCATGAGGCTGACCGGCTCGGCGTTCCTCGACGCCTTCGGTGGCCGCTGCGTCAACACCCATCCGGCACTGTCCCCGTCCTTCCCGGGCATGCACGGTCCGGCGGACGCACTCGCCTACGGTGTGCGGGTCACCGGCGCGACGCTGTTCGTCGTCGACGCCGGTGTGGACACCGGACCGATCGTCGCCCAGACGACGGTGCCGGTCGAGGACGACGACGACGTCGGCACCCTGCACGAGCGGATCAAGGTCGCCGAGCGCGCGATGCTCGTCGCCACCGTGGGCCGGATGGCCCGCGAAGGCTTCACCATCTCCGACAGGAAGGTCCGGTTCGGCCCAGTGACCGACAGCACCCCGAAGAACGACAGCACCCAGGGAACCGACAGCATCGAGAGAACCGGCGCGGGCGACCGTCGGCCGGTCCGGCGGGCGCTGGTGTCCGTCTACGACAAGGCCGGGCTCGAAGAGCTGGCCCAGGGACTGCACGCCGCCGGAGTCGTCATCGTGTCCACCGGCTCCACGGCCGGCAGGATCGCCGGGGCGGGCGTCCCCGTCACGGAGGTCGAGACGCTGACCGGCTTCCCGGAGTGCCTGGACGGACGGGTCAAGACGCTGCACCCGGCCGTGCACGCGGGCATCCTCGCGGACCAGCGGCGGGAGTCCCACCGCGAGCAGATCGCCGAGCTGGGCATCGAGGCGTTCGACCTGGTCGTCTCGAACCTCTACCCGTTCGTGGAGACCGTGTCCTCCGGCGCGACCCCCGAGGAGTGCGTCGAGCAGATCGACATCGGCGGCCCCTCGATGGTCCGGGCCGCGGCGAAGAACCATCCCTCGGTGGCGATCCTCACCTCCCCGGCGCAGTACGGCGAGCTGCTGAGCGCCGTACGGGAAGGAGGGACGACGCTCGCGCAGCGGCGGCGGCTCGCCGCGGAGGCCTTCGTGCACACCGCGACCTACGACGTCGCCGTCGCCTCGTGGATGGGCAGCGTGCTGACCGACACCTCCGGGGGCACTGGCTTCCCGGCGTGGGTCGGCGCGACCTGGGACCGGGCGGCGGTGCTGCGCTACGGCGAGAACCCGCACCAGCGGGCCGCGCTGTACACCAGCGGCTTCGCGGCCGCCGGTGGTCTCGCCCAGGCGCGCCAGCTGCACGGCAAGGAGATGTCCTACAACAACTACGTCGACGCGGACGCGGCGCGGCGGGCGGCGTTCGACTTCGACGAGCCGGCGGTCGCGATCATCAAGCACGCCAACCCGTGCGGCATCGCGGTCGGGACCGACGTGGCACAGGCGCATCGCAAGGCGCACGCCTGCGACCCGGTGTCCGCCTTCGGCGGCGTCATCGCGACCAACGTGCCGGTGTCGACCGGGATGGCCGAGCAGGTCGCAGAGATCTTCACCGAGGTCGTCGTGGCGCCCGGGTTCGAGCAGGGGGCGCTCGACGTGCTCTCCCGGAAGAAGAACATCCGGCTCCTGGAGTGCGGCGCACCCGCTCGTGGTGGCGTGGAGACACGCCCGATCACCGGCGGCCTGCTGATGCAGGCCACCGACGCGGTCGACGCGGTCGTCGAAGGTGGCGGGGACGACCCGTCCGCCTGGACGCTGGTGTCGGGCGAGCCCGCCACGCCGCGCCGGCTCGCCGACCTCGCGTTCGCCTGGAAGGCGTGTCGTGCGGTGAAGTCGAACGCCATCCTGCTCGCCTCCGACGGGGCCTCGGTCGGGGTCGGGATGGGGCAGGTGAACCGGGTCGACTCGTGCCGGCTCGCCGTCGAGCGGGCCGGCGAGCGGGCTGCGGGGTCGGTGGCCGCCTCCGACGCGTTCTTCCCGTTCGCCGACGGGCCGCAGATCCTGGTGGACGCGGGCGTGACCGCGATCGTGCAGCCCGGCGGGTCGGTGCGGGACTCCGACGTCATCGATGCGCTGAAGAGGGCCGGCGTCACGATGTACCTCACCGGCACCCGGCACTTCTTCCACTGACGCGGCAACCACACGCGCCGGCTCGACGGGTGCCGCGTGGGAGGATGCTGGCGTGACGGCACAGATCCTGGATGGCAACGCGACCCTGAAGACGATCAAGGCCGACCTGACCGACCGCGTCACCGCCCTGCGCCGGCGCGGAGTGGTGCCGGGACTCGGGACCGTGCTGGTCGGCGACGACCCCGGGTCGCGGTGGTACGTCAACGGCAAGCACAAGGACTGCGCCGACGTGGGGATGACCTCGATCCGCGTCGACCTGCCCGCGACGGCCACGCAGGCCGAGGTGGAGCGCAGTGTCGCCGAGCTGAACGCCGACCCCGCCTGCACGGGCTTCATCGTGCAGCTGCCGTTGCCCGACCACATGGACGCCAACGCGGTCCTCGCGCAGGTGGACCCCGCCAAGGACGTGGACGGGCTGCACCCGACCAACCTGGGCTGGCTGGTGCTCGGTGAGCCGGCGCCGCTGCCCTGCACGCCGTACGGCATCGTGGAGCTGCTGCGTCGCCACGACGTGCCGATCGCGGGAGCCGACGTGTGCGTGGTGGGACGCGGCATCACCGTGGGACGGCCGCTGGGCCTGCTGCTCACCCGGCGCAGCGAGAACGCCACCGTCACGCTGTGCCACACCGGCACCCGGGACCTCGCCGCTCATGTCCGGGGCGCCGACATCGTGGTGGCGGCCGCCGGAGTGCCGGACATCATCACCGGCGACATGGTCAAGCCGGGAGCCGCGGTCCTCGACGTCGGGGTCTCCCGGGTGGACGGCAAGATCGCCGGGGACGTCGCCAGGTCGGTCTACGACGTCGCCGCCTGGGTGTCCCCGAACCCCGGGGGCGTGGGCCCGATGACCCGGGCGATGCTGCTCTCGAACATCGTCGCCGTCGCCGAGCAGTCCCTCGACACCCTGTCCGAGCCGGCACAGGTCTGAACGGCCGGTGCGCGAGGACGGGCCGCTCAGAAGGCCTCAGACCCTCGGTGGAGTGGTCTACCTCGGGGTCCTCGCCGCCTCCCTCGTCGGGCTCGGCATCGTCCTGGCCGGCGCCTGGCGCACCGGGCTGGGGTGGATCGGCGTCGGGCTGCTGGTTGCCTCCCTCACCCGGGCGGTGCTCTCCGAACGCGGCGCCGGCATGCTGCGCGTGCGCCGCAAGTGGACCGACGTGCTGATGCTGACGGTCGCCGGCGTGGGCCTGATCGTGCTGTCCCTCGTGGTCCCCAGCCAGCCCACCGCCTGACCTGGCCGCCCGACGAAGGGGCCGGGGTGCCCCGCTAGCCCTCGTGCACGCCGGTGTGCTCGGCCAGTCGTGAGCCGGTGCTCTGCCTCGGGATCGCTGGAGGACTCGCGACCAGCGAACGTGGCGGCCGCAGCGGCAGCAGGAGCGCGAGGTCCAGGCTCCGCTCGCGCCTGAGCAGCCGGGCACCCTCCAGGCTCAGCGTCACGGTCGCGTCGCAGCGGCCGCCCCGGACAGCGACCAGCTGACCGGCCCTCACCACGGCAGCGACCCCGGTCAGCACCAGCACGACGACCAGCTCGAACTCGAAGGAGTTCACGACCACGCCGTCGACGCACAGGTCCACGGCGGGCCGGTGGGTCGAGGTGATGGTGTGCGCTGCCAGCACCACGACCTCCTCGCTGTGGGGTCGCTCGAGGGTACGTCGCGCCGCCTGCTCGAGCGAGGCATGGGTGCGCCATCCCGCGACGAGTGCGTCACCGAGGTCGATCTCGAGCAGCTCCTCGCCGACGGCACCCAGCTCCTCGGTGACCGTCCTCGTCACGGAGGCGCTGAGCCGTCGTACGCCTCGGATGCCCGTGCGCACCGCGCCACTGTCCAGCAGCGTCCGGGCCAGGCCGGTCCCCTGCTCGTCGAAGAGGACGTCTCGGGCTGTGGTGGGTGAGCCGCTCACTGGTGGGCCTCCTCGAGTATCTGCGTGCCGGGGTCCGGCCGTCCCTGGACGGCGACGACCAGGTCCGGCGGCGATCGGTCGTCACGTGGTCGGGCGCGGGCGGCGGGGGTCACGACGTCACGTGGTCGCAGCTCGAGATGGTCGCCGACCCAGTGCCGGACCCGGCGGGCGTGGGCGAGCCGGGCGGCGAAGCCCGCTCCGGCGACCACGACGAGCGCCAGCGCGGCGGCGGCCAGCCGGCCCAGCGGCGACAGGGGCGACAGGAATCGGGCGAGGTCGAAGCCGGGCGAGCCGATGGCCGCGGCCTCCAGCCGCACCGCGACGGTGCTGCCGACGGGCGCCATGGTCCCCGCGGCGGGTCTCTGGCCGGTCACCCGTTGCCCCTGGTCGTGCGGGTCGGGCAGGGATAACCCCAGCCCTACGGCGCCCAGCAGGTCACGCGCCTGATCCACGCTGTGCCCCCGCAGCTGCGGCACGGCCACCAGGTGCCTCGGCGGGCGCGCCACCGTGGTCACGTTCACCGCGCTGCCCGGCCGGACCCGGGTGCCGGCCCGTGGCAGCTGCGCTCGCACCTTCGGCCCGTCGCCCCTCACCGTGCCCAACCGGAGACGCCCCTCGCGCAGCAGGCCGCGCAGATCCTCCACCTTGTGGCCGACGAGGTCGGGCACCACGACGAGGCTCGGCGGTGCGAGCGTGACGCTGACGGTGCTGCCGCTGGGCACCCGGGTGCCTGCTGCAGGGCTCTGGCCGGTGACCCGGCGGGCGAGGTCGTCAGGGTCGACGGGGGACAGCAGCAGCCCGACGCCGGACAGAGCCGTGGCCGCGCGCCGGGCCGGGAGCCCCCGCAGGTCGGGAACCACAACACCGGCAGGTGGAGGGAGAACGGCGGTCGTGGTGACACTGACGGCGCTGCCCGGCCGGACCCGGGCGCCGGCGCGCGGTCGCTGGGCGTGCACCCGGGTCCCCTCGCCGTCCACGGTCCCGATCGCGAGACTCCGCTCCCGCAGGTAGCCGGCGAGGCCGCGCACCCGGTGACCGAGAAGGTCGGGCACGGTGACCAACGCGGGTGCCGCCGGTCCGAGCGTCACGTCGACCTTCGTGCCCGGCGGGACACGGTCTCCGGCCGGAGGATCCTGGCCGACCACCACACCGGTGCCTCCCGAGACCCGCCCCAGCCTGAGCTGTCGGGCCGCAAGCGCGCGCTCGGCCTGGGACTTCGACAGCCGGAGGAGATCTGGCACCTGCCGCGGCTCGACCGGGCTGCCGAGCTCGACGTCCACACTCGAGTCCGGGTCCACCTTCGCGAACGGCTCGATGCTCTGGGACAGCACCGGCTCGCCGGCGGGACCGCTGACCCGACCGAGCCTGAGCCCCGCCGCGTCCAGCTGCACCTCGGCCTCCTGGAGGCTGGACCCGATGAGGTCCGGTACGACGACTCGTTGCTGCTCCGGAGGGGGCACCGCGAGCGTCCGGCTGTCGAGGATCGTGTCGTCCTGGTCGCAGCCGGCCCGGACGGTGTGCGGCCCCGCCGACGCATCCTCGGGGACCCGGAAGGTGAGGGATCCGTCCCCGTCGGGCACTGCGGTGCTCCCGACCCCGGTGCCGTCGAAGGTGATCGTCACGGTGCCGGGCAGGGTGTCCTCCGCGCCCGGCGTCGCCTGCGGCCGTCGGTCCACCGGCGGCGTCTGCGGTCCGCACGGGTGGCCCGCTGAGGGAGCGACGCGTCGAGGTCGGGCGGTTGCGGCGTCTGGTCCACGCACCCGGAGAAGCCCGAGACGCGAGCGGTGACGCTGACCCCCGGTGCTGCCGACTCGGGCTTCAGCGACAGTGTCGGGACAGCGCCCTCTGCAGCGGAGGCGGCCGGTGGCCACGCCGAGCCCATGCCGAGGAGGAGAGCGAGGCAGGAGACTGAGGATGACCATGAGGGCGCAGCCGCCCGTGACGACGGCACCGCTCCACCCGCGGCGCACCGGACATCGAGTACCCCCGTACGCGTCCGACCCAAGTCTTTACCGAACGCTTCTACGGAAGCACAGCTGGGTGGCCGGGCCACATAGCCCGTTCCGGTCATCTTGGGAATGGCTCAGTCGACGACGGCCTCCCAGCGGTGGGTCAGCGGTGGGTCCTGCACGGTGAGCCGGGCCGCTGCACCGGTCGAGACCGGTTCAGATGAGGCCGAGCTCCTTGACGGCGTCGCGCTCCTCGACGAGCTCGTCGGCGGTGGCGTCCATCCGGGCACGGGAGAAGTCGTTGACGTCCAGGCCCTGGACGATCTCCCAGTCACCGTTCCTGGTGGTGACGGGGTAGGAGTAGACGAGCCCCTCGGGCACGCCGTACGACCCGTCGGAGGCGACCGCCATCGACACCCAGTCGCCCTCGGGGCTGCCCCTGAGCCAGTCGCGGGCCGCGTCGATGGTGGCCGATGCTGCGGAGGCGGCGGAGGAGGAGCCCCTGGCCTCGATGATCGCCGCGCCCCGCTTGGCCACCGTGGGGATGAAGTCGTTCTCGATCCAGTTCATGTCGTTGACGACCTCGGCGGCGTTCTTCCCGCCGATCTCGGCGTGGAAGATGTCGGGGTACTGGGTGGCGGAGTGGTTGCCCCAGATCGTCAGCTTCTTGATGTCGCTGACCGCGGACCCCGTCCTGGCCGCCAGCTGCGACAGCGCCCGGTTGTGGTCGAGGCGGGTGAGTGCCGAGAACCGCTCCCGGGGGATGTCGGGGGCGTTGGACATCGCGATCAACGCGTTGGTGTTGGCGGGGTTGCCGGTGACGCCGATGCGCACGTCGTCGGCCGCCACCTCGTTGAGCGCCTTGCCCTGCGCGGTGAAGATGGCGCCGTTCGCCTCGAGGAGGTCACCACGCTCCATGCCCTTGGTGCGGGGCCGGGCGCCGACGAGCAGCGCGAGGTTGACGCCGTCGAAGATGCTCGTGGCGTCGTCGCCGATCCGGACACCGGCCAGGGTGGGGAACGCGCAGTCGTCGATCTCCATCACCACGCCCTCGAGGGTCTTCAGTGCCGGCGGGATCTCGAGGAGCCGCAGCTCGATCGGGGTGTCCTTGCCCAGCAGGTCGCCGCTGGCGAGGCGGAAGAGCAGGCTGTAGCCGATCTGTCCGGCGGCACCGGTGACGGCGACCTTGACGGGTGGTGTGCTCACGAGAGGCTCCTACGGGGGGACGGGGACGGGGGACCGGTTGGGGCTGGTGGAGGCTGGTGGGGGCGGGATGAACGGACGCTAGCAAGCCCGGGCGCCGGGAGGGAGGGGGCTAGTCCTCGAACCTCGGGTTCCGGCTGGACACCTTGCGGGCGCTCACCAGGTGCCCGCCCAGGAACCCGCCGACCCCGAGCGCAGAGGCCGCTCCCAGCCCGAGTGCCACTCCGGTGAGATGCCGGTCCGCGCGGCGGGCCCGCCAGGACGCGGCGAACAGGCTGACGCCACCACGTTGGAGACGGCGTGCACCACCCCGACGCGCTGCTCCCGCTGGCCGGTGCCGCTCCACTCCGCCCAGCCGGTGACGGCGGTGGGCACCGCCGAGACCACGCCGAGCCCCACGAGCCGTTGCGCGGGCCGGCGAGCACCCCGTCCGCCGACCAGGTCCAGGACGACCGCCGAGGTCCAGAGTCCGGTCGGCACGTCGGTCAGGATCGGGTGCAGCGCATGCCCCAGCCAGGTGCCACGCAGCAGGTCCCTGCGGAACGGCTCGGCGACCAGGGCGTCGGCCAGCGGGCGTACGGCGCGCACGACCGGGTCCAGGACGGTGAGGTCCTCCACGCTCTCGGCCGCCGTCACGAACGGGGAGGAGGTGCTGGGTCGCGCGCCCCTCTCGTGGGGGTGCGAGAGGCCCTCGGGACCCGCGGGGTCGGTCGGCTGGGGGTCGGGAGGCGTCGACGGGGCAGACATGGTGCTCCTCAGGAGGGGTAGGACCGGGTAGACCAGTCATACCCCAGCAGGCGTCGGCCATGACCACCGGTGCACGATGGGCTCGTCGAGGTGCAGTGGTCGAGTGCAGCGGTCGAGTGCGGTGGACGCGTCGACACCACTGAGATATCTTGACATCAAGAAACTTGCGGCGCCGGGCCCTGGTCCCGTCCCGCACCCAGACGGCACGGCGAACGGAGCCTCGGTGACGGACCACGCTAACCACGCAGAAGTCGGCGATCATCTACACCCGCACGGACGAGGCGCCGCTTCTCGCGACGTACTCCTTCCTGCCGATCATCTCGGCCTACGCCTCGACCGCGGGTGTGGACGTCGAGAGCCGGGACATCTCGCTGGCCGGCCGGATCATCGCCGGGTTCTCCGACCGGCTGGGCCCCGAGCAGCGCGTGGACGACGCGCTCGCCGAGCTCGGCGCGCTCGCGAAGCAGCCCGAGGCCAACATCATCAAGCTGCCCAACATCAGTGCCTCGATCCCGCAGCTGAAGGCGGCCGTGGCCGAGCTGCAGAAGCAGGGCTACGACCTCCCGGACTACCCCGACGACCCGCGGACCGAGGAGGACCGGGAGGTGCGGGCCCGCTACGACAAGGTCAAGGGCAGCGCTGTCAACCCGGTGCTGCGGGAGGGCAACTCCGACCGCCGCGCCCCGGCGTCGGTGAAGAGCTACGTGCGCGCCCACCCGCACCGGATGGGCGCCTGGTCCGAGGACTCCAGGACGAACGTCGCGCACATGACCGCCGACGACTTCCGCTCGACCGAGAAGTCGACCGTGATCGCCGCCGACGGCTCGCTGCGGATCGAGCTGGTCGGCGACGACGGCACCACCACCGTGCTGCGCGAGTCGGTGCCGGTGCTCGAGGGCGAGGTGGTCGACGCCACCGTGATGCGGGTCGGACCGCTCCGCGAGTTCCTCACCGAGCAGATCGCCCGGGCCAAGGCGGAGGGCGTGCTGTTCTCGGTGCACCTGAAGGCGACCATGATGAAGGTCTCCGACCCGATCATCTTCGGTCACGTGGTGCGGGCGTTCTTCCCGAGGCTGTTCGCCGAGCACGCCGAGGCCCTCGCCGCGGCCGGGGTCAGCCCCAACGACGGTCTCGGTGCGATGCTCAAGGGCATCGCCGACCTTCCCGAGGACCAGCGCTCCGCGATCGAGGCCGCCGTACGCCAGGGGATCGAGGACGGCCCCGCGCTCGCCATGGTCGACTCGGACGCCGGGATCACCAACCTGCACGTGCCCAGCGACGTCATCGTGGACGCCTCGATGCCCGCGATGATCCGCACCTCGGGGCACATGTGGGGTCCCGACGGCGAGGAGGCCGACACCCTGGCCGTCATCCCGGACAGCAGCTACGCCGGCATCTACCAGGTCGTCATCGACGACTGCCGCGCCCACGGCGCCTACGACCCCGCCACCTTGGGCACGGTCCCCAACGTCGGCCTGATGGCGCAGGCGGCCGAGGAGTACGGCAGCCACGACAAGACCTTCGAGATCCCGGCCACCGGCACCGTCCGGGTCGTGGACACGGCCGGTGACACGCTGCTCGAGCACGCGGTCGGCGCCGGGGACATCTGGCGGATGTGCCAGACCAAGGACGTGCCGATCCGGGACTGGGTCAAGCTGGCCGTCACCCGGGCCCGCGCCACCGGCGCCCCGGCGGTCTTCTGGCTCGACGAGGGCCGGGCGCACGACGCGAACCTGATCGCCAAGGTCCGCGAGTACCTCTCGGACAGCGACGTCGTGGGGGACGCCGACGGCCTGCAGATCGAGATCATGTCCCCCGAGGACGCGATGGCCTTCTCCCTCGAGCGGATCCGCAGGGGCGAGGAGACGATCTCGGTGACCGGGAACGTGCTGCGCGACTACCTCACCGACCTGTTCCCGATCTTCGAGCTCGGCACCAGCGCCAAGATGCTCTCGGTGGTGCCGCTGATCAACGGCGGTGGGCTCTTCGAGACCGGTGCCGGCGGGTCGGCGCCCAAGCACGTCCAGCAGCTGCTGAAGGAGAACCACCTCCGCTGGGACAGCCTGGGCGAGTTCCTGGCGCTGGCGGTCAGCTTCGAGCATCTGGCGACCACCACGGACAACTCGCGTGCGCAGATCCTGGCCGACACCCTCGACCGGGCGACCGGCCGGTTCCTCAACGAGAACAAGTCGCCCAGCCGCAAGGTCGGCGAGATCGACAACCGCGGGAGCCACTTCTACCTCGCGCTGTTCTGGGCCGAGGAGCTCGCCTCCCAGTCCGAGGACACCGAGCTGGCCGCGGCGTACGACGAGCTGGCGACGTCGCTGAAGGAGGCGGAGGACACCATCAACGCCGAGCTGCTGGGCGTCCAGGGCTCGCCCGCGGACATCGGCGGCTACTACCGGCCCGACGACACCCTGGCCGACGCGGTGATGCGTCCGTCCAAGACCCTCAACGACATCATCGGGGCGCTGCACTCCCGGCTGGGCTAGGGCGGCTCACCCGCTCGGGCCCGAACCGCTCCACGCGTACGTCGGAGGCAGGCACGCCGAGCCCGACGAGCAGCTGGCTGGTCGTCTCGGCGAAGCCGGCCGACCCGCAGACGTAGGCCGTCCGCATCTCGCCGGCGAGCAGCGGCCGCAGGTCGCCCGACGTGATCCGACCCGCGGGCCGACCGTCGTGGTCGGCCCGGGTCAGCAGCAGCCGGTGGCCGGCGAGCTCGTCGCGGTAGGGCAGCTGGTCCAGGGTCCGGGCCGAGACCAGCAGCCGCAGCAGGTCCTCGCGGCCCAGGTCCCGGGCGTGCCGCAGCATCGCCACCAGCGGCACGACGCCGGTGCCGCCCGCGACCCCGACCGCCGGCACGTCGCCCTCCCAGACGAACCAGCCCCCGATCGGGCCGCGCAGCTCCAGTTCGTCACCGGGCTCCACGACGTCGGCCAGGTAGGTCGAGACCTCCCCGTCGTCGAGCCGCTCGACGTAGAACTCCAGCAGCGGGTCCGCGGGTGCGGACGCGACCGAGTAGGACCGGGAGGCCGAGTAGCCGTCCGGTGCGGTGAGCCGGAACACGTAGTGCTGACCGGGCAGGTGGTCGACGCGCCCCGGCACCTCGATCCGGAGCCGGACCGCACGCGGGTCCGGGTGGGCCACCTCGCGCACCACGCCGGTGCACCATCGGCCGCCGGGCGCTCCCGCGCAGCCGTCCATGACCAGCCCATCGCCGTCGCTCGCTGGGTCGCTCGCTGGCCGCGGTCGGTCACGGTCAGTCGCCCTGGTAGCGCTGCTCGAGCCATGGGTCGCCGTGGTCGTGGTAGCCGTTGCGCTCCCAGAAGCCCTGCTGGTCGTGGTCGAGCAGGGTCAGCCGGGTCACCCACTTCGCGCTCTTCCAGAAGTAGAGGTGCGGCACCAGCAGCCGGACCGGTCCGCCGTGCTCGCGCGGCAGCGGCGCCCCCTCGTAGGTCCACACCACCCAGGCCTTGGCACCGGTGACGTCGGCCAGCGGCAGGTTGGTGGTGTAGCCGGTGGTGCAGGTGGCCAGCACGAACGCCGCCTCCGGCGTGGGACGGGCCGCCTCCAGCAGCACGTCGACACTGACGCCACCGAACCGGGTGTCGAACTTCGACCAGGTCGTCACGCAGTGGATGTCGCCGGCGTACTCCGAGCCGGGCAGCGCGTGCGCCTGGTCCCAGGTCCAGGTGGTGGGCTGCTCGACCAGCCCGTCCACGGTCATCGTCCACTCCGAGGGGTCCAGCCGCGGGGTCACCTCCGCGGTGAGCACCGGCCAGTCGCGCCCCACGTCGTACTGTCCCGGCGGCAGCCGGCCCGGCTCCCGCGGACGGCGGCGACCCAGGAAGCCTCTGGTCGGGCCGGCCATCAGGCGCTCTCCCGACGGGGTGCGCCGGACCCGCGCGGCACGGGGCAGCCGCGGGGGAACGTGCCGAGCGCGTCGACCTGGTAGCCCTCGGGGTAGGACCTGATCCTGGGCAGGTCCGCGGAGTGCAGTGGCCGGCGTCGCGCCGGGAGCACCGACTCGACGCGGGCCCGGACGCGCATCCCGGAGCGGGCCGCCAGCACGACGAGCCGCGGAGGCCGGCGGAACCGGAACGCCGCCAGCAGCGGGTCGTCCATCAGGGCCCGGCTGAACAGCTCGACCGGCCGGCTCAGGACGGCGGGGTAGAACGCCACCAGCAGACGCATCGTCGCCTCGGCCACCCGGCGGCCGCCCTCGTCGAAGGCGAAGTGCCGGGCCTCGAAGGCGTCCATCAGCTCCTCGAAGCCGGTGTAGGTCGTCGGGACGTCCTTGATCCCCATCAGCCGGCCCAGCTCCTGGTAGTAGCGGACGCTGGCGTGCACCTCGGCGCCCGACATCGGCCGCCACCCGAAGTCGTCGAGCCACCGCCGGGGGACCACCACGAACGTGGACAGCACGTAGCGCATCTCCGCCGGGTCGATGTCGTAGGCGCCGTGCATCTGGTTGATCCGCCGGATCGCCCGCAGCCCCGCGTCGCTGTGCAGGCCGCTGACCAGCGGCTCGTCGAGCAGCAGCACCGTGTCGTCGTAGCGCTTCTGGGTGGCGCGCACGAGCTCGCCGGTCTCGTCGAGCAGCCTGCCGATCGAGGGCACGGCATAGGTGCGGAAGAGCGCGAAGGACAGCGACTGGTGCAGGTCCCACGGGAACTCGTGGGCCACCAGGATCCGGTAGATCTCCTCGAAGTCCGTGTCCGGGTCGAGGCGGGCGATGTGCCGCTGCCAGTGCGTGCGGGAGAGCATCCAGCCTCCAGGTCGGCGGTGCGTGTGTCGGAGTCTTGGTCCTGGCGGCAGGGCTGTCAAGGACCCACGGTGCCCCCGGCTTCTTCATCGCGCCAGTGACGGCGCTCGCAGTGATGAGCCGGGGAGACGAGCCGGGGGGAATAGTCGGCCAGGAATGCTCCTTGCCCCCTGGTGACGACCGCCGCCGCTCCTCTGGACACCGACCCCCGGCCCGACGACCGGGGTGCCACACCGCGCGCGGTGGCGCTGGCCGTGCTGGCCCTCTCCGTCGGCGGCTTCACCATCGGCACGACGGAGTTCGTGACCATGGGCCTGCTGCCGGAGATGGCCCGGGGGGTCGAGGTCAGCATCCCGCAGGCGGGTCACGTCATCTCGGCCTACGCCCTGGGCGTCGTCGTGGGTGCGCCGCTGATCGCGGTGCTCGGCGCCCGGCTGCCACGCAAGGGCCTGCTGGTGGCTCTGATGGTGGCCTACGCCGCGGCGAACCTGGCGACCGCGCTGGCACCGTCGTTCCTGTCGCTGGCCGGTGCCCGGTTCGTGGCCGGCCTGCCGCACGGCGCCTACTTCGGGGTCGCCTCGCTGGTGGCGGCCAGCCTGGTCGACCCGGCCCGCGCCGGGCGCGCGGTGAGCCGGGTGATGCTCGGGCTCGCCGTCGCCAACCTGCTCGGCGTGCCGGCGGCCGCGTGGCTCGGCCAGACCTTCGGCTGGCGGACGGCGTACGGCGCGGTGACCGGGCTCGGGGTGCTGACGCTGGTGCTGGTGCTGCTGTTCGTTCCGGTCATCGCCGCGGACCGCCGGGCGACCGGTCGACGCGAGCTGCGGGCGTTCGCCCGGCTGCAGGTCTGGCTCACCCTGCTCGTGGGGGCCGTCGGCTTCGGCGGGATGTTCGCGATGTACAGCTACATCGCCCCGACCGTGACCGACGTCACCGGGCTGTCGGCGTCCATGGTGCCGGTCTACCTGCTGGCGTTCGGGGTCGGCAGCATCCTCGGCACCACCCTGGGCGGGTTCGGCGCCGACTGGTCGCTGCTCCGCTCGATCGTGGCGGCGAACGTGGCGATGGGGCTGGGTCTCCTGCTGTTCACCGTGACCGCCGCGCAGCCGGTGGCCGCCTGGTTCACCGTGCTCCTGGTCTCGACGGGTGGCTCGGTGCTGGCGGTCACCCTGCAGATGCGGCTGATGCGGGTCGCCGGCGACGCCCAGACCCTCGGGGCGGCCATGAACCATGCCTCTCTCAACCTCGCCAACGCCCTCGGCGCCTGGCTGGGCGGGCTGGTCATCGCCGCCGGGCTCGGCTACACGGCCCCCAGCCTGGTGGGCGCCGGGCTGTCGGTGGCCGGGTTGGCCGTCCTCGCGCTGTCGGTTCTCGTGCACCGGCGCGACGTGCGGGCCGAGCCCTTATCGTTGACGGCATGACCGAGGGCGAGCAACCGTGAGCAGCACGCTCGCCAACATCGGCCTGGTCGTCGTGTTCGTCCTGGTCGGCAGCCTGTTCGCGGCCGCCGAGATCGCCCTGGTGTCGCTGCGCGACAGCCAGGTGCGCTCGATGGCGACCCGCGGGCGTCGCGGGGAGGCGGTGGCCCGGCTGGCCGAGGACCCCAACCGGTTCCTGGCCGCCGTCCAGGTCGGTGTGACGCTGGCCGGCTTCCTCTCGGCGTCCTTCGGAGGCGCGACCCTGTCGGGGGACCTGTCGCCCCAGCTGGAGCGGCTCGGCGTGCCCCGGGGCGCCGCCGACCCGGCGGCTCTGGTGCTGGTCACCATCGCGATCTCGATCCTGTCTCTGGTGCTGGGGGAGCTGGCCCCCAAACGCCTGGCCCTGCAGCGCGCCGAGGGCTTCGCCCTGGCCCTGGGACCGTCGGTGGACCGGATCGCGAAGATCACCCGGCCGGTGATCTGGCTGCTCTCGGTGCTCACCGACGTGGTCGTGCGGCTGGCGGGCGGGGATCCCTCGGCGCAGCGCGAGCAGATGTCCGACGAGGAGCTGCGTGAGCTGGTGAACACCCACGAGACCCTCGGTGAGGAGGAGCGGCGCATAGTCGAGGACGTCTTCGAGGCGGGGGACCGGCAGATCCGCGAGGTGATGATCCCGCGCACCGAGGTCGACTTCCTGGAGGCGTCGACGCTGGTCTACAAGGCTGCCAAGGAGGCCCTGCACCAGCCGCACTCCCGCTACCCGGTCACCCGGGGCTCCGCGGACGACGTGATGGGCTTCGTGCACGTCCGGGACCTGCTCGACCCCGAGATGGCCAGCCGCTCGCTGCGCGTCGGTGAGCTCTCCCGGCCGATCCTGGTGCTGCCCTGGACCCGCCCGATCCTCGCAGCGCTGGCCGACATGCGGCGCGAGGGCGTGCATCTGGCGATCGTCGCCGACGAGTACGGCGGCACCGCCGGGATCGTCACCATGGAGGACCTCGTCGAGGAGCTGGTCGGCGACATCAAGGACGAGTACGACCTCGACGAGGCGGAGACCACCGTGCACCGTGGCGGCGACGTCGAGGTCGACGGGCTGCTCAACCTCGACGACTTCGAGGACGAGACCGGCGTGGAGCTGCCGGAGGGACCCTACGAGACGGTCGCGGGCTTCCTGATGGCCCGGCTCGGCCGGCTCCCCCAGGTCGGGGACTGGGTGGACTACGCCGAGAGACGCATCACCGTGCGCGGGGTCGAGGGCCGTCGGGTCGGGCGGGTGCTGGTGACCGCCGTACCCCCAGCCGGTGCCGAGACCGCCCCGGCAGCGGAGCGAGGCGGCTCGACCGCCGTGGTCCCCGAGGAGCCCGCGGAGTCCGAGACGCCCGAAGAGTCCGGGGAGGACCGCCCCGTGGACGGGCACCGGCCCCTGGACGTCGCGCCTGCGGACCGGGCGGTCGGCGCCGGGGCGATCGACGGGCACGCCGAGCGCGAGGACGTCGCCGGCCACGGCTAGCCGCCCACATCGACACCACCGCGGGCCTGGAACAATGCCCGGCATGTCCCAGGCAGCTCCAGTCCCCCCCGGCAACACGTCCGGCAGCACGTCCGGCAGCACGTCCGGCAGCACACCGGGCAGAGCCCGGGTGCTCTCCGGCATCCAGCCCACCGCCGACTCCTTCCACTTCGGCAACTACCTCGGGGCGCTGCGGCAGTGGGTCGCGCTCCAGGACGACTTCGACACCTTCTTCTTCATCGCCGACATGCACGCGATCACCGTGGAGCACGACCCGAGGCTGTTGCGGGACCGGGTGCGCCGGGCCGCCGCCCAGCTGCTGGCGATGGGGGTCGACCCCGAGCGCTCCACGCTGTTCGTCCAGTCCCAGGTGCCGGCGCACGCCCAGCTGACCTGGGTGCTGCAGTGCCTGACCGGTGTCGGGGAGGCGGGCCGGATGACCCAGTTCAAGGACAAGGCGGCCAAGGGGGGAGCGGGGCAGGCCTCGGTGGGGCTCTTCACCTACCCGGTGCTGCAGGCCGCCGACATCCTGCTCTACCGCCCGCAGTACGTCCCCGTCGGGGAGGACCAGCGCCAGCACCTCGAGCTGACCCGGGACCTCGCCGGCCGGTTCAACCACCGCTACAAGAAGACGTTCCGGCTGCCCGAGCCGTACATCCTGAAGGAGACCGCGAAGATCACCGACCTGCAGGTGCCGACCGCCAAGATGTCGAAGTCCGCCTCCTCGGCGGCCGGGATCATCGACCTGCTCGACGACCCGCAGGTGTCGGCGAAGAAGATCCGCTCCGCGGTGACCGACTCCGAGACCGAGATCCGGTTCGACCGCGAGCACAAGCCAGGCGTCTCGAACCTGCTGACGATCTACTCGGCGCTGACCGGGCGCGCGGTCCAGGAGCTGGAGCAGGCGTACGACGGGCGGGGCTACGGCGACCTGAAGAAGGACCTCGCGGAGGTCGTCGTCGACGTCGTGACACCGTTGCGCGAACGGACCCTGGAGCTCCTCGAGGACCGCCCGCAGCTCGACGCCGTCCTGCACGCGGGCGCCGAACGGGCCGGCAGCGTGGCGGAGCGCACACTGGCGGATGTCTATGACCGCGTCGGGTTCCTCCCGCTGGGCGGCTAGGGTCACTTGCGTGGTGACCACCCCGACGGCATGCACGGCGACCACGACCACCATCGGCGTGGCCATCGCCGTACCGGACCCCTGGGGCGCACAGCTGCAGGCCTACCGCAGCGCCCTGGGTGACGACGACGCCGAGCGCATCCCCACCCACGTCACGCTGGTGCCTCCCACCGAGATCGCCGTGGACGGGCTCCCCGCCCTCGAGGAGCACCTCGTGTCGGCCTCGTCCGGCATCGGCGCCTTCCGGATGCACCTGCGCGGCACCGGCACCTTCCGGCCGGTCTCGCCGGTCGTCTTCGTGACGGTCGCGGAGGGGATCTCCGCGTGCGAGGAGCTCGCCGGCGCCGTCCGGAGCGGACCGCTGCGCCTGGACCAGCCGTTCCCGTACCACCCGCACGTGACCGTGGCCCACCACCTCCCGGAGGACCTGTTGGAGCGCGCCTTCGAGGAGATGGCCGACTTCGAGTGCAGCTTCGTGGTGGACCGGTTCTCCCTCTACGTCCATGAGCGCGCCACCGGCTGGGCCCCCACCAGGCACTTCCGCCTGGCCCGCACCGCGCACGTGCGGTGAAGGAGCGGCTGGCTGCCGCCGTGGCGCGGCTGCGCGAGCGGTTCCCGGTCCTGGACCACCTGCTCGCCATGCTCGCGCACTACGGGGCGGTCAACGGCAGCGGCCAGGCCGGGGCTGTCACGTTCTTCGGGTTCCTGTCGTTCTTCCCGATCCTCGCGATCGCGTTCTTCGTGGTGGGGCTGCTCGCCGGGGTCTACCCCGAGATCCGCGGCCAGATGGTGCAGGCGATCAACGACGTCTTCCCGGGCGTGATCGGGTCGGAGTCCGGTCAGATCCCTCTCAAGAGCGTCGAGAGCGCCTCGGGAGCGGCCGGTGCGATCGGCCTGGTCGCCCTGCTCTACTCGGGACTCGGCTGGCTCTCCGGCATGCGCCAGTCCCTGGAGGTGATGTTCGTGGTGCCCCGGCAGGAGCAGCCCGGCCTGGTGCTCGGCAAGCTCCGCGACCTCGCCGTCCTGGTCCTGATCGGCGTCACGCTGCTGTTCTCGGTGGCTCTCTCCGGTGCGGTGACGGGCTTCTCGGGGGACATCCTGCAGCTGGTCGGCATCGACCCGGGCGCCACCCTGCCCGCCCTGGCCCTGAACCTCGTGGGGCACGCCCTCGGCATCGCAGCCTCCACGGTGCTCATCTTCTCGATGTTCTCGCTGCTGACCGAGTCGAACGTGCCCCGTCGGTCCCTGGTCTCGGGTGCCCTGCTGGGCGCGGTCGGCTTCGAGGTGCTCAAGCTGGCGGCCAGCCTGCTGCTGGCCCAGACCAAGCAGCAGCCCGCCTTCCAGGCATTCGGGGTCGCGTTGATCCTGCTGGTGTGGATCAACTACTTCTCCCGGCTGGTGATGTACTCCGCAGCCTGGGCCTACACCGCCCCCAGGGCGCTGTCGCTGCGGACGGCCGAGGCGATCCGGGCACCGGGGGCGGCGCTGGTCCCAGGTGGCGGCGACGCCGCCCCTGGTCCGTCACCGACCGCGTCGTATCCTGCGACGGTGAGGACGACCGGACCGAGCCGCTGGCTGCTCGCGGCCGGCGCAGCGGCAGGTGGTGCGGCGCTGATGGCGTTGCTGGGCAAGGGAGCACGACGGTGAGCGGTCCGACCTACGACACCTTCGACGTGCCCGTCGACGGTGGCGACCTGCGGGTCGGCCGCTGGACCGCCAGTGACCCGCAGGCCCCGGTGGTGCTAGCCGTGCACGGGGTCACCGCCAACCACCTCGCCTGGCAGTTCCTCGGGGCCCTGGACCGCTTCACCGTGGTGGCTCCGGACCTCCGCGGCCGCGGCCGCAGCGGACGGCTGGTCGGCGCCGCCGGGATGGGGAAGCACGCTCGCGACCTGGTCGCGCTGATGGACCGGCTCGAGGGTCCGCCACCGGTGCTGGTGGGGCACTCGATGGGCGGGTTCGTGGCCACGGCGCTGGTCGACCGGGTGGGGGACCGTCTGTCCGGCACGGTGCTCGTCGACGGCGGGCTGCCGTTCCCCCGGCTGCCCGAGGGGGTCACGACCGAGCAGGCGCTCGCCGCGACGATCGGGCCCTCCGCCCAGCGGCTGACCATGACCTTCCCGAGCCCGGAGGACTACCTCGACTTCTGGCGGCCGCACCCCGCGTTCGCGCGCGACTGGTCCCCCGAGGTCGAGGCCTACTTCCGCTACGACCTGGAGGGCACCCGGTCGAGCGTCTCCCTGGACGCCGTACGCGAGGACTCAGCGGGGCTGCTCGACCCGGACGTGGCCGCCCGGTGGGCGGCGGGGCTGCCCGACGGAACCCTGTTCCTGCGGGCTCCGCGGGGCATGCTCGACGACCCCGGTGGCCTCTATCCGCGTGAGCTCGTCGATGCGCACCTGTCCGCGTTCCCGCACATCACGGCACGCGACGTCCCGGACACCAACCACTACACGATCGTGATGAGCGACACGGGTGCCCGCGCGGTCGCCCGCGCGCTCGAGGAGGTCTCATGAGGTTCGAGCGTAGGCATGCCGTGCTCTTCCTGGCCATCGCCGCCTGGAACGTCTTCAACTGGTCGACGTTCGCGAGGAACCTCGCGGCCGCGCACGCCCGCGGGGAGGACCGCCCGACCGGATACTGGGTCGCCCACACGGTGCTGATCGTGGTCAACCTGCTGGTCGCCGTGGTCCTCGGCCGGCTGGGGGTCCAGTCCTGGCGAGCCACCCGCACCCGCGAGGAGGTCGACGCATGAGGCGACACCTGCCCCTGACCGCCGCTGCCGTGACGGCGACGGCCGTGGCCGGGGGACTCGGCACGGACGTGTCCTCGGACTGGTACGCCGACCTGGACAAGCCGTCCTGGCAGCCGCCCGGCTGGGTCTTCGGGCCGGCCTGGACGACGCTCTACGCCCTGATCGCGGTCGGCTCCGGCAGGGTCCTGGACCGCGCCGAGCCCGAGGAGCGGCGTTCCTTCGCTGCGGCGCTCGGGGTCAACCTGGTCCTCAACACGGGCTGGAGCTGGGTGTTCTTCACCGCGAAGCGACCACGCTGGGCGCTCGCCGAGGTCCTGCTGCTCGAGGCGTCCACGCTGGACCTGCTGCGCCGGGCCCGCCGGGTCGACACGCGGGCGCACCGGCTGCTCGCGCCGTACGCCGCATGGGTGGGCTTCGCGAGCACCCTCACCGCGAGCATCGCCCGCCGCAACCCCGGCTGAGGCGTCCGGGCCTGCGGTCCCCGCCACGCCGGCCTCAGCGGCGGAAGATCAGCGCCCGCTTGACCTCCTGGATCGCCTTGGTGACCTCGATGCCCCGGGGGCAGGCCTCGGTGCAGTTGAAGGTGGTGCGGCACCGCCACACCCCCTCCCTGTCGTTGAGGATCTCCAGGCGCTGGTCGGTGCCCTCGTCGCGGCTGTCGAAGATGAACCGGTGCGCACCCACGATCGCCTGCGGGCCGAAGTACTGACCGTCGGTCCAGTAGACCGGGCACGACGTGGTGCAGGCAGCACACAGGATGCACTTGGTGGTGTCGTCGAACCGCTCGCGGTCGCGCTGGGACTGCACCCGCTCACGGGTGGGCTCGTTGCCGTTGGTGACCAGGAACGGCATCACCGAGCGGTAGGCGTCGAAGAACGGCTCCATGTCCACGATCAGGTCCTTGAGCACCGGCAGGCCCTTGATCGGCTCGACGGTGATCGGGGACGACGGGTTGACGTCCTTCAGCAGCGTCTTGCAGGCCAGCCGGTTCTTGCCGTTGATCCGCATCGCGTCCGAGCCGCAGACACCGTGGGCGCAGGAGCGGCGGAAGCTCAGGGAGCCGTCGATGTCCCACTTCACCTTGTGCAGCGCGTCGAGCACCCGGTCGGTGGGCTCGGCGGTGACCTCGTAGCTCTCCCAGTGCGCCTCGTCGGAGACCTCGGGGTTGTAGCGGTGGATCTTGACGGTGACGTCCATGTCAGTACTTGCGCTCCATCGGCTTGTAGCGCGTCTGCACGACCGGCTTGTAGTCCAGCCGGATGCTGGTGGAGCCATCCGGCCGGTGCTCCCTGTAGGCCATCGTGTGACGCATGAAGTTGACGTCGTCCCGGGTGGGATAGTCCTCGCGGAAGTGCCCGCCGCGTGACTCGTTGCGGGCCAGCGCGGAGGTGACGAGGACCTCGGCGAGGTCGAGCAGGAATCCCAGCTCGATCGCCTCCAGCAGGTCGGTGTTGAAGCGTCTGCCCTTGTCCTGCACGGAGACGTCCGCGTAGCGGGCCTTGAGCCCCTCCAGGTCGGAGAGCGCCTGCTTGAGCGATCCCTCGGTCCGGTAGACCTGGGCGTTGATGTCCATGGTGGCCTGCAGCTTGGTGCGGATCGCCGAGACCCGCTCGGAGCCGCCGGCGTCGCGCATCGACTCGATCATCGAGACGACCCCGGACTCCGGGTCCTCGGGGAGCTCGAGGTGCACGTTCGCGGCGGCGTACTCGGCGGCGTAGATCCCCGAGCGGCGGCCGAACACGTTGATGTCGAGCAGCGAGTTGGTGCCGAGCCGGTTCGAGCCGTGCACCGACACGCACGCGACCTCGCCGGCGGCGTAGAGGCCGGGGATCACCGTGTGGTTGTCGGCGAGCGCCTCGCCCTTGATGTTGGTGGGCACCCCGCCCATCGCGTAGTGCGCCGTGGGGAAGACCGGGATCATCTCGGTGTAGGGCTCGACACCGAGGTAGGTCCGCGCGAACTCGGTGATGTCGGGCAGCTTGGCGTCGATCTGCTCCTTCGGCAGGTGCGTGACGTCGAGGTAGACGTAGGCCTTGTCGGGTCCGGCGCCGCGGCCCTCGCGCACCTCGTTGGCCATCGCCCGGGCGACCATGTCGCGGGGGGCGAGGTCCTTGATGGTGGGGGCGTAGCGCTCCATGAACCGCTCGTTCTCGCTGTTGCGCAGGATGCCGCCCTCACCGCGGGCGGCCTCGGAGAGCAGCACCCCGAGACCGGCCAGCCCGGTCGGGTGGAACTGGAAGAACTCCATGTCCTCGAGCGGCAGGCCCTTGCGCCACACGATGCCCATGCCGTCGCCGGTGAGCGTGTGCGCGTTCGAGGTGGTGCGGAAGACCTTGCCGAAGCCACCGGTGGCCAGGATGACGGCCTTGGCGTTGAAGACGTGGATGTCCCCGGTGGCCAGCTCGTAGGCGACGACGCCGGACACCCGGCCACCGGTCATGAGCAGGTCCAGGACGTAGAACTCGTTGTAGAACTCGACATCGTGCTTGATGCACTGCTGGTAGAGCGTCTGCAGGATCATGTGTCCGGTCCGGTCCGCCGCGAAGCAGGAACGACGGACGGCGGCCTCCCCGTGGTTGCGGGTATGGCCCCCGAAGCGCCGCTGGTCGATCCGGCCCTCCTCGGTGCGGTTGAAGGGCAGCCCCATCTTCTCCAGGTCGAGCACCGCGTCGATGGCCTCCTTGGCCATCACCTCCGCGGCGTCCTGGTCGACCAGGTAGTCACCGCCCTTGACGGTGTCGAAGGTGTGCCACTCCCAGTTGTCCTCCTCGACGTTCGCCAGGGCGGCACACATGCCGCCCTGGGCCGCGCCGGTGTGGGACCGGGTCGGGTAGAGCTTGGTCAGGACCGCGGTGCGCGCCCGCTGCCCCGACTCGAGCGCGGCACGCATGCCGGCACCGCCCGCGCCGACGATGACGACGTCGTACCTGTGGTGGGAGACCATGGCGTTCCTCACGTGTCGCTGGGCTGTCACGGGGGCTGTCATCTGGTGCAGACCGACAGCGTGGAGCTCGGGTCCGTGCACGGGTCGAAGGTGAAGATCACCAGGGTGCCGAGGACGATCACGACCAGCGCGGAGAAGTACAGCAGCGTCTTGAGCAGCAGCTTCGTGGTGGGCTTGGTCGCGTAGTCGTTGATGATCGTGCGCAGGCCGTTCATGCCGTGCAGCTCGGCCAGCCACAGCATCGCGAGGTCCCAGACCTGCCAGAACGGGTTCGCCCACTTGCCGGCGACGAACGCGAAGTCGATCGCGCGGATCCCCTCGCCGACCATCAGGTTCACGAACAGGTGCCCGAACACGAGCACGACGAGCAGCAGGCCGGACCCGCGCATGAACAGCCAGCTGTTCAGCTCGAAGTTGCCGCTCCGCCGCGCCCTGTACGGCGCCCGCGGGGACGGGATCGTGGGTGCGCTCACCCTCAGCCTCCGAACACGTTCGAGAGGTGCCGGACCACGAAGGGCACCATCAGCACCACCCAGACGCCGAGGACCCCGTAGGTCATCTGGCGCTGGTAGCGGGGGCCCTTCTCCCAGAAGTCCACCAGCACGATGCGGATGCCGTTGAGGGCGTGGAAGAGGACGGCGGCGACGAGACCGACCTCCATCAGCCCGACGACGGGGTTCTTGTAGGTGTCGACGGCGGTGTTGTAGGTCTCGGGGGAGACGCGCACCATGGAGGTGTCGATCACGTGCGCGAAGAGGAAGAAGAAGACCAGGACACCGGTGATGCGGTGCAGCACCCAGGTCCACATGCCTTCTCGACCCCGGTACAGCGTCCCCACGGGCGCGCTGGCCATGTGGCAGCTCCTTAGAAGTCGTCCTTGGACCGAGGACTCCGAGACGTCGGCCCCGGAGAGGGCCGGCTGCAAGGGTGTTTCCCACCTTATCCACAGCATTCTGCCGGTCCGGAGGAGCCGGCTGTGACATCGAGCACGGTCAGGTGATGCGCGCGGGACGTGGTCGCCGTACCCTGTCTCGCATGACCGAAGCCGAGAGCCCCACCGCTGGCGCGCCGGGCGCGGGGGACGTGAACCGCACCGAGTCCGGCCTCCCCTTCCAGTCCCTCTACGGACCCGAGTCGCTCGAGGGTTTCGACCCGGCGGAGAAGCTGGGCGCTCCGGGCCGCTACCCGTTCACCCGCGGGGTCTACCCCACGATGTACACCGGCCGGCCCTGGACGATGCGCCAGTACGCCGGGTTCGGGACCGCCAAGGAGTCCAACGAGCGCTACAAGCAGCTGGTCGCGAACGGCACCGGCGGGCTGAGCGTGGCCTTCGACCTCCCGACCCAGATGGGGCACGACTCCGACGCCCCCATCTCGCACGGCGAGGTCGGCAAGGTCGGGGTGGCCATCGACTCCATCGAGGACATGAGGCTGCTCTTCGACGGGCTGCCGCTCGACGAGGTGTCCACCTCGATGACGATCAACGCGCCGGCGGCGCTGCTGCTGCTGATGTACCAGCTCGTCGCCGAGGAGAACGGCGTCGACGGCGCCAAGATCACCGGCACCATCCAGAACGACGTGCTGAAGGAGTACATCGCCCGGGGCACCTACATCTACCCGCCCAAGCAGTCCCTGCGGCTGATCACCGACATCTTCGCCTACTGCAAGTCGGAGGTGCCGAGGTGGAACACCATCTCGATCTCCGGCTACCACATGGCGGAGGCCGGTGCGACCCCCGCGCAGGAGATCGCGTTCACCCTCGCCGACGGTGTGGAGTACGTCCGGGCCGCCGTCAAGGCGGGGCTCGACGTCGACGACTTCGCGGCCCGCCTGTCGTTCTTCTTCGTGTCCCGCACCACGATCCTCGAGGAGGTCGCGAAGTTCCGCGCCGCCCGCCGGATCTGGTCCCAGGTGATGCGCGACGAGTTCGGAGCCAAGAAGCCGAAGTCGCAGATGCTGCGCTTCCACACCCAGACCGCCGGGGTGCAGCTCACGGCCCAGCAGCCCGAGGTGAACCTGGTCCGGGTGTCGATCCAGGCGCTGGCCGCGGTGCTCGGCGGCACCCAGTCGCTGCACACGAACTCCTACGACGAGGCGCTGGCCCTGCCGAGCGAGAAGTCGGCGCGGCTGGCGCTGCGCACCCAGCAGGTGATCGCCTACGAGTCCGACGTCACCAAGACCGTCGACCCGTTCGCCGGGTCCTACGCCATCGAGGCGCTGACCGAGGGGGTGGAGGCCGAGGCCCGCAAGCTGATGGAGCAGGTCGAGGAGCTCGGCGGGGCCGTCGCGGCGATCGAGGCCGGCTTCCAGAAGAACGAGATCGAGAAGGCCGCCTACCAGATCTCCCGCGACATCGACACCACCGAGCGCGTCGTCGTCGGGGTCAACCGGTTCCAGGCCGACGAGGAGGAGCCCTACGAGACGCCGTACGTCGACCCGGCGATCGAGGAGCAGCAGGCCGCACGCCTCGCGACGCTGCGGGCCGAGCGGGACCAGGGCGAGGTCGACAAGCACCTCGCCGCGCTGGCGGAGGCGGCCCAGGGTGAGGACAACCTGCTCTACCCGATGAAGGAGGCGCTGCGGGCCAAGGCGACCGTCGGCGAGGTGTGCAACGCCCTGCGCGACGTCTGGGGCGTCTACGTGCCGCCGGACGCGTTCTAGTCCGGGGCCCGGCAACGACTCCTGTGCGGGGTTGGCGCGACGCGCGGACCGGTTCCCGCGCGGCAACGGCTCCTGTGCGGACTTGGCGCGCCGGGCGATTGCCTGGACCTCCCGCACGGGCTGACCCTGGGCTGACCCCCGTTCTGGTCCCGTTCTCGTCCGGTGACCGGTTCGGCCGCCGGCACGCACGCCCTGCCTCCCCTGGCAATCAGTCAGGCGCCGACCGTCTCCCGGCGGGAGACGGACGCGCTCGGGTAGCCTTGCGTCTCGTGCCCTCCCCTGATCTCGGTCGCGTCATTGCTGCCGTCGACCGGCTGGAGGGGGAGCTCGTCGGTCTGCGCCGGGACCTGCACGCGCACCCGGAGCTGGCCTGGGCCGAGGAGCGCACCACCGTCACCGTCGCCCGGCGGCTGGAGGCGGCCGGGGTGGAGATCAAGCTGCTGCCCAAGAGCGGCCTGGTCGCCGAGGTCGGCTCGGCCGAGGGCCCGCTGATCGGGCTGCGTGCGGACCTGGACGCCCTCCCGGTCGACGACCGCACGGGGGCTCCGTGGCGCTCCACCGTGGACGGCGTCGCCCACGCCTGCGGGCACGACGTGCACACCGCGGCCCTGGTCGGCGCCGGGCTGGCGCTGTCCGAGGCGCACCGTGACCAGCCTCTGCCCGGACGGGTCCGGCTGCTCTTCCAGCCCGCGGAGGAGATCATGCCCGGTGGGGCGCTCGAGGTGATCTCCGCCGGGGCGCTCGAGGACGTCCAGCGGGTCTTCGGGCTGCACTGCGACCCGACCGTCGACGTCGGAAGCATCGGGCTGCGGGTCGGCCCGCTGACCGGGGCCGCGGACGCACTGACCGTGCGGCTGAGCGGCCACGGCGGGCACACCTCGCGCCCGCACCTGACCGAGGACCTGACCTTCGCGCTGGCGAAGCTGATCACCGAGCTGCCCGCGCTGCTCTCGCGCCGCCTCGACCCGCGGGCCGGTGCCAGCCTGGTCTGGGGGGTGGTCCGGGCCGGCGCGGCGAAGAACGTCATCCCGGCGAGCGGCGAGGTGGCCGGCACCCTCCGGATGCTCGACGCCGTCGCCTGGGCCGACGCGGAGGACCTGGTCCGCGAGCTGGTGGCACAGATCCTGGCGCCGTACGGCGTGGGAGCGGAGGTGACCTACGTCCGCGGCGTGCCGCCGGTGGTCAACGAGCCCGTGTCCACCGGCATGCTGCAGACGTCGGTGTGCGACGTGCTCGGGCCGAAGGGTGTCGTGGCGACCGCCCAGAGCCTCGGCGGCGAGGACTTCGCGTGGTACCTCGAGTCCCTTCCCGGGGCGATGGGCCGTCTCGGCACGCGCACCCCGGGTGGCGCGACCTACGACCTGCACCAGGGGGACCTGGCCATCGACGAGAGGGCGGTCGCGATCGGTGCGAAGGTCCTCGCGTCCGTCGTGCTGCGCGCCCTGGTCACCGACTCATAACGATCGGCCGGAACAGGCACGGGTGGGCGAGCAACCCCCTCACGCGTACTAAGGTGTCGCAGGATCCGCCCGACCCGGGCCGGGCCTTCCGCGGAGGAGAAACTGTGCGCCACGCCACCAAGATCGTCGCGGTCGTCGGGGCGGCCGGGCTGCTGCTCGCCGGCTGCGGCTCGAAGCCGAGCTCGGAGTCGGGCAGCGGCAGCAGCTCCAGCGCCGGCTCCGGCAAGGCGTTCAGCGCCTGCATGGTCCTCGACACCGGTGGCGTCGACGACCGCTCCTTCAACCAGTCCTCGTGGGCAGGCATGCAGGCGGCCGCCAAGAAGGACTCCAGCATCAAGATCTCCTACGTGTCGTCGAGCTCCCAGAACGACTACGTCCCGAACCTCAACGCCGAGACGAACAAGGGCTGCGACACCGTCCTGGCCGTCGGGGGGCTGATGGCCGACGCGGTCAAGGCGGTCGCGAAGAAGAACCCCAAGGAGCACTACGCCGAGATCGACAGCGCCCCGTCGGCGCCGAACGTCTACGGCTTCCAGTACAACACCGCCCAGGGCGGCTTCCTCGGCGGCTACCTCGCCGCAGGGATGTCCAAGACCGGCAAGGTGGCCACCTTCGGCGGCCTCAACATCCCGCCGGTCACCATCTACATGGACGGCTTCTGGGAGGGCGTGCAGTACTACAACAAGCAGAAGGGCAAGGACGTCAAGGTCCTCGGCTGGGACGAGAAGAACCAGAAGGGCGGCACGTTCGCCAACTCCTTCACCGACCTGAACAAGGGCAAGGCGATCAGCCGGGCGTTCGTCCAGGCGGGCGCCGACGTGATCTTCCCGGTCGCCGGCGGCACCGGCCTCGGGGCGGGCGCGGCCGCCCAGTCCGCCGGCGGCAAGGTGAACCTGCTGTGGGTCGACACCGACGGCTGCGTGTCCGCCTCGCAGTACTGCAAGTACTTCATCAGCAGCGTGACCAAGAACCTCACCGACCCGGTCACCGACTACGTCACCAAGGCGGCCGGCGGCAGCTTCCCGACCGGCGCGTACGTCGGCACGCTCAGCAACGGCGGCACCGGCCTGGCACCCTTCCACGACTTCGACAGCAAGGTCCCCAGCGACCTCAAGAGCGAGCTGGAGACGGTGAAGAAGGACATCTCCAGCGGCAAGATCAAGATCACCTCGCCCAGCCAGCCACAGTGAGGTGAGGCTCGAGCTTCGCGGCATCACGAAGCGCTTCGGCTCGCTGACCGCGAACGACGCGATCGACCTCGTCGTCGAGCCCGGTGAGATCCACGCCCTGCTGGGGGAGAACGGCGCCGGGAAGAGCACGCTGATGAACGTGCTCTACGGCCTCTACCACCCCGACGAGGGCACCATCTCGGTCGACGGGAAGCCGGTGTCGTTCACCGGGCCGAGGGACGCGATGGCCGCCGGGATCGGGATGGTGCACCAGCACTTCATGCTGATCCCGGTCTTCACGGTGGCCGAGAACGTCGAGCTCGGGCACGAGAAGACCCGGCGGCTCGGCTGGCTCGACCGGGGCCGGGCGCGCCGCGAGGTCGCCGAGGTCTCCCGCCGCTACGGCCTCGAGGTGCCGCCGGACGCGCTGGTCTCCGACCTGGCGGTCGGGGTGCAGCAGCGGGTCGAGATCATCAAGGCGCTGGTCCGTGACGCCCGGGTGCTGATCCTCGACGAGCCCACGGCGGTGCTGACGCCGCAGGAGACCGACGAGCTGATGGACGTGATGCGCGCGCTGCGCGACTCCGGCACCTCCATCCTCTTCATCACCCACAAGCTGCGGGAGGTGCGGGCCGTTGCGGACCGGATCACCGTGATCCGTCGCGGTGCCGTCGTCGGTGAGGCCGAGCCGGGCACGTCCGAGGCGGAGCTGGCCTCGATGATGGTCGGCCGCCCGGTGCAGCTGACCGTGGACAAGACGCCCGCCGAGCCCGGCGACGAGACGCTGGTGGTGGACTCGCTGCGAGTGCTCGACGGCCGGGGGCAGGTGGTCGTCGACGACGTCAGCTTCACCGTGCACGCCGGCGAGATCTACGCCGTCGCCGGGGTCCAGGGCAACGGCCAGTCCGAGCTCACCGAGGCGCTCGTCGGGCTCATCCCGGTCGCGTCCGGCACGGTCCGGCTGGGCGGCGACGACATCACCGGGGCGAGCGTCGACGAGGTGATC
Source organism: uncultured Actinomycetota bacterium (assembly GCA_963837995.1). GTDB lineage: Bacteria > Actinomycetota > Actinomycetes > Propionibacteriales > Nocardioidaceae > Nocardioides_B. Next base: position 131,685 of record CAWIPS010000008.1, on the reverse strand, counting down.
GGCCGCGGCGTCGGCTACGTCCCCGAGGACCGGCTGCACGACGGGCTGGTCGGCAGCTTCACCGTCGCCGAGAACTGCGTGCTCGACGTCTTCGACCAGCACCCCTACGGCAACCGGGTCTCGCTCGACCTGGACGCGATCGACGCGAACGCCCGGGCACGGGTCGAGGAGTACGACGTGCGCACCCAGTCGATCCACGACCCGGTGTCCACGCTGTCGGGAGGCAACCAGCAGAAGGTCGTGCTGGCCCGCGAGCTGTCCCGCCCGCTGCGGCTGCTCCTGGTCTCCCAGCCGACCCGCGGCGTCGACGTGGGCTCGATGGAGTTCGTGCACCGCCGCATCGTCGCCGAGCGCGACAACGGCGCGGCCGTCGTGCTGGTCTCCACCGAGCTCGACGAGGTGCTGGCGCTGGCGGACCGGATCGCGGTGATGTACCGCGGCCGGGTCGTCGGTGAGGTCCCCGCAGGCACGTCCCCGGAGAAGGTCGGGCTGCTGATGGCCGGCTCGGCCCACGACGTCGCCGAACCGGCATGAGACGGACCGGCATGAGACAGACCGCATGAGGCGCGGCATGAGCGAGGCCGCATGAGCGAGGAGGCGCAGCCGCGACGCAGGCTCCGGGTGACCGGCAACGTGGCTGTCACCGCCCTCGCCTTCGTGGTGGCGCTGGTCATCGGGGCGGTGCTGATCGCTGTCGCCGACGCGCCCACCCAGGCCGCCGCGAAGTACTTCACCGCCTACCCGTGGGACACCTTCACCGCCGCCGGCCGGGCCGTCGCCGACGGCTACGTGGCGCTGTTCGAGGGGGCGATCTTCAACCCCGGGACCGCGTCGAAGGGCACCCTGGCGGGCGTCCTGGGGCCCCTCTCGGAGACCTTCGTGAACGCCACGCCGCTGATCCTGGGCGGACTCGCGGTCGGGCTGGCCTTCCGGGCCGGCCTGTTCAACATCGGCGGGCAGGGGCAGGTGATCATCGGCGCCGTGTTCGCAGGCTACGTGGGCTTCGCCTGGCACCTGCCACCTGTGCTGCACGTCGTCGTCGCCGTGCTGGCCGGGATCCTCGGCGGGGCGCTGTGGGGCGGCATCGCGGGCTGGCTCAAGGCCCGCACCGGCGCCCACGAGGTGATCACCACGATCATGCTCAACTACGTCGCCTACTACCTGCTGGCCTACCTCCTCTCGGTGAGGGGATTCCAGCGGCCGCCGTACGGCCAGGCGATCTCCAACGTCGTGGAGGGCGACGCCCGGCTGCCGCACCTGCTCGGCGGCAACCTGCGGCTGCACACCGGGCTGCTGGTCGCGCTGGTCGCGGCGTACGCCGTGCACTGGCTGCTGACGCGCAGCACGCTCGGCTTCCAGCTGCGCGCCGTGGGCGCCAACCAGTTCGCGGCCCGCACCGCGGGGATGAGCGTCGAGCGCAGCTACGTCGTGGTGATGCTGCTCAGCGGCGCCCTGTGCGGGCTGGCGGGGGTCAGCCAGATCCTCGGCACCAACAGCGCCATCACCCAGGACATCGACGCAGGCATCGGCTTCGACGCGATCACGGTGGCGCTGCTCGGTCGGGGACGGCCGGGCGGGATCGTCTGGGCCGGGCTGCTCTTCGGCGCCCTGCACGCGGGTGGCGTGCAGATGCAGTCGGCCACCGGCACGCCGATCGACCTGGTCGTGGTGGTGCAGTCGCTGATCGTGCTGTTCATCGCTGCGCCCGGGCTGGTGCGGTCGATCTTCCGGATCCGCAGCCAGGGCACCGGCGTCGGCCAGCAGCTGGCGAAGGGGTGGAACGGATGACCGCGACCGGCGTGGGCCCCGAGGCCCCCTCCGTCGTCCCCGGGGCCGGCGAGCCGCCGGTGACGCTGCGCCGCCGGCTGACCGCTGCCTGCGTCCTGGTCGGGGTCGGGGTGGTGTGCGCGCTGCTGCTCGGCCTCCCGGCGCACGGCACCGCTGCGTTCGCGCTCTCGCCCGCCTCCCCGGAGATCACCGTCAGGCTGCCTGCACGGGCGACCTGCCTGGTGCTGGGGGCCGTCGTGGTCCTGCTCGGCCTCTGGCACGGTGTGCGCGGCTGGCCGCGCTCGGCGATGCGCTGGGTGCTGTCCGCGGCGCTGCTGTGCTTCGTGCTGAGCTTCCTGTGCTGGGCGGTGACCGGTCAGCAGGGCGCCTCCTTCGACCTGCTCGGTCTGCTGCAGAACACCATCCTGACCGCCGTACCCCTCGTTCTCGGGGCCCTGGCAGGCGTGCTGTGCGAGCGGTCCGGGGTCATCAACGTCGCCATCGAGGGACAGATGCTGGCCGGCGCCTTCGCCGGTGCACTGGTGGCCAGCATCGCCTCCAACGGCTACGTCGGGGTCGTCGGAGGGGTGCTGGCCGGCGCCCTGATGGGGTTGCTGCTCGCCGTCTTCGCGATCCGCTACCTGGTCAACCAGGTGGTGCTCGGCGTGGTGCTGAACGGGCTCGCGCTGGGCCTGACCGGCTTCGTCTACGACGCGCTGATGCAGCCGAACGCCGACGCGCTCAACAGCCCGCAGATCTTCGAGCCGATCTCGGTCCCGCTGCTCTCCGACATCCCGGTGCTGGGGCCGCTGCTGTTCGAGGCGAACATCATCGTCTACGCGATGTACGTCCTGATCGTCGCCGTCGACGTGGCCCTCTTCCGCACCCGCTGGGGGCTGCGCACCCGGGCCGTCGGCGAGCATCCCATGGCCGCCGACACCGTGGGCATCAAGGTGCTGGCGATGCGCTACCGCAACGTCGTGCTCGGTGGGGCGGTCGCCGGGCTCGCGGGGGCCTACCTCACCCTCGGCTCGGTCGGGGCGTTCAGCAAGAACATCACCTCCGGGCAGGGCTTCATCGCGCTGGCGGCGGTGATCTTCGGCCGGTGGAGCCCGCGCGGGGCGGTGGCCGCCGCTCTGCTGTTCGGCTTCACCGCCTCGGTGGCGACCGTCCTGTCGTTCACCGCGACACCGGTCAAGATCCCGACGAACTTCCTGCTGATGCTGCCCTACGTGGCGACCGTGTTCGCGGTGGCCGGTCTGGTGGGCCGCGTGCACGCTCCCGCCGCCGACGGCGAGCCCTACGTGAAGGAGTGAGCATGGACGAGGACCCCGCTGCCGGTGCCGGTGCCGCCGACGCGCCCTGGCCCCGCCTGGTCGAGGAGGCGGTGAGCGTCATGGGCCGCGCCTACGCTCCCTACTCCGACTACCAGGTGGGTGCCGCCGGTCTCGCCGACGACGGCCGCCTGGTGGTCGGGTGCAACGTCGAGAACGCGTCGTACGGCGTGGGCCTGTGCGCCGAGTGCGGGCTCGTCTCGGCGCTGCACGCGACGGGCGGGGGCCGCCTCACCCACGTGGTGTGCGTGAACCGTGCCGGCGACGTGATCATGCCGTGCGGACGATGCCGGCAGCTGCTGTCGGAGGCGGGCGGCGCCGGTCTGCTGCTGCTCACCGTCTCCGGGGTGCGGCCGATGTCCGAGGTGCTCCCCGACGCCTTCGGTCCGGACGCGCTCACACCCGCTCGCCCACCCGGCTGAGGCTCTCGTCAGGAGGCAGACATGACAGGTCCCGGACAGCAGGTGCACGACGCCGTCGAGGTGATCGTCGCGAAGCGGGACGGGGCTGCGCTCACCGACTCGCAGGTGGACTGGGTGGTGGACGCCTACACGCGGGGCGTCGTCGCGGACGAGCAGATGTCGGCGCTGGCGATGGCGATCCTGCTCAACGGCATGAGCCGCCGGGAGATCTCCCGCTGGACCGATGCCATGATCGCCTCCGGCGAGCGGATGGACTTCTCCTCGCTGTCGCGGCCGACGGCCGACAAGCACTCGACGGGCGGTGTGGGGGACAAGACCACGCTGCCGCTGGCACCGCTCGTCGCGGCGTGCGGGGTCGCCGTACCCCAGCTGTCGGGACGGGGTCTCGGGCACACCGGCGGCACCCTCGACAAGCTCGAGTCCATCGCCGGCTGGCGCGCCGACCTGTCCAACGCCGAGATGCTCGACCAGCTGGAGGACGTCGGCGCCGTCATCTGCGCGGCGGGCGCCGGCCTGGCCCCGGCCGACAGGAGGCTCTACGCGCTGCGCGACGTCACGGGCACCGTCGAGGCCATCCCCCTGATCGCGTCCTCGATCATGAGCAAGAAGATCGCGGAGGGCACCGGTGCCCTGGTGCTCGACGTCAAGGTGGGCAGCGGAGCGTTCATGAAGGACCTCACCGGCGCACGTGAGCTCGCCGAGACGATGGTCGCGCTGGGCAGCGACGCCGGAGTCACCACCGTCGCCCTGCTCACCGACATGTCCACACCGCTGGGGCGCACGGCCGGCAACGCCCTCGAGGTCGCGGAGTCCCTCGACGTGCTCGCCGGCGGAGGGCCGGACGACGTCGTCGAGCTGACCGTGGTGCTGGCCCGCGAGATGCTGCTGGCCGCCGGGGTCGACGACGTCGACCCGGCCGACCGGCTCCGGGACGGGTCGGCCATGGACGTGTGGCGGCGGATGATCTCGGCGCAGGGCGGCGACCCGTCGGCTCCGCTGCCGCACGCCCGGGACACGCATGCGGTGACCGCGACCCGCAGCGGGGTGCTGACCACCCTGGACGCGATGGCGGTCGGGCTGGCGGCGTGGCGGCTGGGGGCCGGGCGGGCGCGCAAGGAGGACCCGGTGCTGCCGGGAGCCGGCGTGGTCATGCACGCCAAGCCGGGGGACCGGGTCACCGAGGGCCAGGCCCTGCTGACCCTGCACACCGACGAGCCCGAGCGCTTCGAACGGGCGTTCGCGGCGCTCGAGGGTGGGCTGGTCGTCTCCGACGCCGGCTCGGCCCCGCCCTCGCAGCCGCTGGTGATCGAGAGGATCTCTGCCCCCTGACCGATCCGGATGTCGAGAACCGCGGGACCGCTCCGTCCCCTGGGCGAGAGACGGTGCGGCAACCGGCCTGACCGTCACACAAGGAGGACACCATGCCGAAGTACCTGTTGCTCAAGCACTACAACGGAGGCCCCGAGCCGCTGCCGGGCTGCGTGCCGATGAGCGAGTGGACACCCGAGGAGGTCAGCGCTCACATCGAGTTCCAGCACGACGTGGTCCGGATGCTCACCGAGCGGGGCGAGTTCCTGGACGCGCAGGGGCTCAGCCCGCAGGGAGCCTACGTCCGCTACGGCGGTCCGGGCGCCGCGCCGGTGGTCACCGACGGCCCGTTCCCGGAGACCAAGGAGCTGGTCGCCGGCTGGTTCCTGGTCGAGGTGGACTCGGAGGCACGTGCCCACGAGATCGCCGCGTTCGCCTCGTCCGCACCGGGCAAGGACGGAGCACCGATCCACGAGTGGATCGAGGTGCGGCAGGTGCTGAGCGCCCCGGCTCCCGCGGAGTGACCGGACCGGTCGAAGGTCCGGTCGGCACCGACCTGCTGCGCGAGCTGGCCCCCCGGGTGCTCGGCGTCCTCGTCCGTCGCGGCCACGACTTCGCGGCGGCCGAGGACGCGTGTCAGGAGGCGCTTCTCGCAGCGCACACCCGGTGGGCGGAGGAGCAGCCGCTCGACCCGCTGGCCTGGCTGGTGACCGTGGCCTCCCGCAGGCTCATCGACGCGCAGCGCTCGGAGGCGGCGCGTCGGCGCCGGGAGGAGGCGGTGGCCCTGGAGCCGGGGCCGGGTCGGACCGAGCACACCGACGACACCCTGCTGCTGCTGTTCTTGTGCTGCCATCCCTCGCTCAGCCCCGCCTCGGCGGTGGCGCTCACCCTGCGGGCCGTCGGCGGACTCAGCACCCGGGAGATCGCGGAGGCCTTCCTCGTCCCGGAGGCGACGATGGCGCAGCGGATCACCCGCGCCAAGCGGTCCGTGGCCGGCCGGCGGTTCTCCACCCCGGCGGACATCGCGGTGGTGCTGCGGGTGCTCTACCTGATCTTCAACGAGGGGTACGCCGGCCGGGTGGACCTCGCTGCGGAGGCGATCCGGTTGACCAGGCGGCTGGCCCTCGAGTCCGACGAGCCCGAGGTGGCCGGGCTGCTCGCGCTGATGCTCCTGCACGACGCGCGCCGGGCTGCGCGCAGCGACGCGACCGGCGCCCTCGTCCCGCTCGACGAGCAGGACCGCACCCGGTGGGACGAGGCCACGATCGTCGAGGGGGTGGGGATCCTGCAGGCCGCCCTCGCGAAGGACCGCCGGGGCGAGTACCAGATCCAGGCCGCCATCGCCGCCCTGCACGACGACGCACGCTCGGCTGCGGAGACCGACTGGCCGCAGGTGCTCAGCTGGTACGACGAGCTGGTGGACCTCACCGGGAACCCGCTGGCCGCCCTGAGCAGAGCGGTCGCGCTCGGCGAGGTCGACGGTCCGCTCGTCGCGCTGCGTGCGCTGGAGGAGCTCGACGAGCCGCTGGCGGGCCACCACCGCCTCGACGCGGTCCGGGCGCACCTGCTCGAACGGGCCGGCCGCCGCGACGAGGCGGCAGAGCTCTACCGTCGCGCGGCGTCCCGGACCACGAGCGTCGCCGAGCGTGACCACCTCACCAAGCGGGCCGCCCGGGTCCGCTCCCGCTGACGAGCGACCCCTCGGACAGGCACATGCGGCGCCGACGGGCCCGGCTGAGCGGGTGAGGGCCGACCCGGCCGAGCGAGTGCCTGTCCGAGCGGTCGCTCGTCGGTGTGAGCGGCCCCGGGCCGGGAGTCAGCCGAGCAGCAGGGCGACCGTCTCGGCCACGCAGGCCGGCTTGGACTCGCCCTCGATCTCCACCGTGTAGCGGGTGACCAGCTGCTTGCCGGCCGCGACGTCGACCAGCGAGTCGATCTGGGCCCTGGCCCGGATCCGTGCGCCCACCTTGACCGGGTGTGGGAACCGGACCTTGTTCACCCCGTAGTTCAGCCGCGGGCCGGGCGTCTCGAGGCTGAACAGCTCGGGCGCGAAGTGCGGGATGAGCGACAGGGTGAGATAGCCGTGCGCGATGGTGCCACCGAAGGGGCCCTGCCTGGCGCGCTCGACGTCGACGTGGATCCACTGGTGGTCGTCGGTCGCGTCCGCGAACGCGTCGACCCGGTCCTGGGTGATCTCCAGCCACGCGGTCGTCCCGAGGTCCTCACCGACCGCCTCGCCCAGCTGCTCGAACGTCGTGAAGGTGCGCATCGGGCACGAACCTACCGCCTGGCCCTGCGACGCGGGAGCCGGCCCCGAAGGTCAGGGGCGTGGCTCGGTGGCACGTGGGACCGAGGCGCTGATCACGGTGCCGTCCGCGCGGCGTACCCCGTCCCGGCCCCAGGCCGGCGGACCGCCGGCGGAGTCGCGGACCCTGACCGTCGAGCGGGACGGTCACCGTCTCGGCCGGCGTCACCTCGAGCTCCTTGCCGCGCACGGTCAGCAAGGCGTGCTCACCGGTCTCCAGTGCCAGCACCACCTGGCGGTCGTCGACGCACACCCGGACCCGGGCGCCCTTGAGGGTGACCCGGTAGGTCAGGGACGTCCACCCCTCGGGGAGCCGCGGGTCGATGCTGTAGACCCCGCGCGCGTCGCGGAACCCGCCGAAGCCGTAGACCAGCGCGCTCCACACGCCACCCGTGGAGGCGACGTGCACGCCGTCGCTGGCGTTCGAGTGCAGGTCGCCGAGGTCCACGAACAGCGACTGGTAGAAGTAGTGCAGGGCGAGCTCGTGGTAGCCGACCTCGGCGGCGATGATCGACTGGACCACCGCGGACAGCGTGGAGTCGCCGGTGGTGATCGGGTCGTAGTACTCGAAGTTGGCCCGCTTCTCCTCGTCGGTGAACTCCTCACCGCGCAGGAAGAGCGCGAGCACCACGTCGGCCTGCTTGAGGACCTGGAAGCGGTAGATCACCAGCGGGTGGTAGTGCAGCAGCAGCGGCAGGCTGCTGTCCGGAGTGGCCTCCAGGTCCCACACCTCACGGTCCAGGAAGTGCGCGTCCTGCGGGTGGATGCCGAGGTGCTGCTCGTAGGGCACGAACATCCGGTCCGCGGCACGCTGCCACTCCTGCGGCTCGTGCGCCTCCAGCCCGAGACGGGCGACCATCCGGGCATGGCCGTCGGGGTCGTTGACCGCGAGCCACCGCACCGTGTCCACGGCGTCGCGCAGGTTGCCCTGCGCCATCACGTTGGTGAACAGGTTGTCGTTCACGACGGTGGTGTACTCGTCGGGACCGGTGACCCCGTGGATGTGGAAGACCCCGTTGCCGTTGACCCGCCAGAACCCGAGGTCCGCCCACATGCGGGCGGTCTCGACCAGGATGTCGACGGCCTCGCGCTGCATGAACTCCAGGTCGCCGGTGGCGGCGATGTACTGGCTGCAGGCGTAGGAGATGTCGGCGTCGATGTGGTACTGCGCGGTGCCGGCCGCGTAGTAGGCGGACGCCTCCTCGCCGTTGATGGTGCGCCAGGGGAACAGCGCCCCCCGCTGGGTCATCTGGGCGGCGCGCAGCCGGGCGGCGGCCAGCAGCCCGTAGCGGAACCGCAGCGCCGAGCGTGCGCACCGTGGCGTCGTGTAGGTGAAGAACGGAAGCGTGTAGATCTCGGTGTCCCAGAAGTAGTGCCCGCTGTAGCCGGTGCCGGTGACGCCCTTGGCGGGCACGCCACCGCCCTCGGCGCGCCCGCCGGCCTGGGCGAGCTGGAAGAGGTTCCAGCGCACCGCCTGCTGCACCTCGGGAGGACCGTCGACCTCGACGTCCGAGCGCTCCCAGAAGCCGTCGAACCAAGTGCGCTGGTCGGCGACCAGTGCGTCGAGGCCGCGGGCGCACGCGCGGTCCAGGGTACGGCGGCAGCGGCTGACCAGCTCGCGCACCGGCACGCCGCGCGAGGTGTGGTAGACGGCGTTCTTCTGCAGCCGGATCGGGACCCCGCGGCGCGCGTCGACCCGGTAGGTCATCCGGGCGACGTCCAGGTCGAAGTGGTGGTTGGCCTCGAAGTCGTTGTCGGTCTCGAAGACGTGGTCGACCGCCACCGCGATCGTCATGCCGGACTCGGCGCACCGGTAGCCCTGGATCATCCGGTCGCTGTCGGCCTCGACGCCGATGGACTGGGGGTCGAGGACCCGTCGCTGGAACGTCGCGGTCTTGCGCGGGTCCCTGCCCTCGCCCATCGCGGCCGATCGCACGTAGTACTCGTCCTCGCCGTCCTGCCGGTTCAGCAGCTGGGAGGAGATCGCCACCGGTGCGTCCGCGTCGAGCAGCGTGACCTCGAAGGTCATCACCGCCAGGTGCCGGTCGGTCATCGACACCATCCGGCTGGAGTCGATCTGCACCCGCTTGCCGGCCGGTGTGCGCCAGATCATCGAGCGGGTCAGCCGGCCGGCGCGGAAGTCGAGGGTGCGGTCGTAGGTGTCCAGCTCGGCGATCGACAGCAGCAGCGGCTCGTCGTCGACGTAGAGCCGGATCAGCTTCGCGTCCGGCACGTTCACCATCGTCTGGCCGACCCGGGCGAAGCCGAACGCCTCCTCGGCGTGCTGGATCGTGAAGGTCTCGTGGAAGCCGTTGACGAAGGTGCCGTGCGCGAAGCTCTCGCGACCCTCCTCCACGTTGCCGCGCATCCCGAGGTAGCCGTTGGCGACCGCGAACAGCGTCTCGTTGCGGCCCAGGTGGTGGGGGTCGTAGATCGTCTCGCTGAGCCTCCACGGGTGCACCGGGAAGAGGTGCCGGTCCAGCGGGTCCCGGACGTCCAGCGGCGGGTGCGACCCGCCTGTGGTCCTCATCGCGCCGCCGGGGCCGGGCGTGCCTGGACCCCGTGCACCAGCTGGGCCAGGTCCTCCACGACGAGGTCGGCGCCGTGCGCGAGCAGGGTCTGCGCGCCGGCGCCGCGGTCGACGCCGACGACCGCTGCGAAGTCGCCGGCGGCACCGGCCTCGACACCGGAGACCGCGTCCTCGACCACGACGGCACGGCGGTGCGGCACGCCGAGGGCGTCGGCGGCGAACTCGTAGGTGTCCGGCGCGGGCTTGCCGGGCAGCCGGTGCTCGCGGGCCACCACGCCGTCGACGACGGTCTCGAAGCGGTCCAGGAGGCCGGCGGCCCCCAGCACGTCGCGGGCGTTGGCCGAGCTGGAGACGATCGCCATCCGGGTGCCGCGGACCTCGAGCGCGTCCAGGAGCTCCAGCGAGCCGGGGTAGGCCCGGACGCCGTCGCGGGCGAGGACCACGCCGAACAGCTCGTTCTTGCGGTTGCCGAGGCCGCAGACGGTGTTCGTGTCCGGCGTGTCGCCGGGGTCGCCCCACGGCACGTCGAGGCCGCGGGCCCTCAGCAGGGCGGCCACGCCTTCGTAGCGCGGCTTCCCGTCGACGTACGCGAAGTAGTCCCGCTCGGTGTACGGCGCGACGTGCTGGTCCTGCGAGGTAGTCGCCGAACATCTCTGCCCAGGCGTGCATGTGGACCTCGGCGGTCGGGGTGATCACGCCGTCGAGGTCGAAGAGCACGGCCTCGACCGTGCCCCAGTCGAGCCCCTCGACGCTGGTTGCCACGTCAACCAGCCTAAAGCCGTTGTGTTGCAGACGCATGACGAACCCGGGCCATGGCACGACCTGGGCGTCGTGGGCGACTGGTTGGATGGGGACATGCCCGAGCCCACCGACCGTCCCCTGTCCCGCGAGCTCGTGGCCCGGGCACCCAAGGTGCTGCTGCACGACCATCTCGACGGAGGGCTGCGTCCGGCCACGGTCGTCGAGCTGGCAGCGGAGCTGGGGCACGAGCTGCCCGCGACGGACCCCGACTCGCTGCGGACGTGGTTCGAGGACTCGGCGGACTCCGGGTCCTTGGAGCGCTACCTGGCGACGTTCGAGCACACGGTGGCGGTGATGCAGTCCGCGGCGAGCCTGCGCAGGGTGGCGCGCGAGTGCGTGCTGGACCTGGCGAGTGACGGTGTCGTCTACGCCGAGGTGCGCTACGCACCCGAGCAGCACCTGGCGGAGGGGCTCACCCTGACGGCCGTCGTGGAGGCGGTGCGGGACGGCTTCGTGGAGGGCCAGGAGCAAGCACGACGGGACGGGATGCCGATCGTCGTACGCCAGCTGCTGACCGCCATGCGGCACCAGGCCCGCAGCCGCGAGATCGCCGAGCTGACGGTCGCCTACCGCAACCAGGGGGTGGTCGGGTTCGACATCGCCGGCGCCGAGGCGGGCTACCCCCCGACCCGGCACCTCGACGCGTTCGAGTTCCTGCAGCGGGAGAACGCGCACTTCACCATCCATGCCGGTGAGGCGTTCGGGCTGCCCTCGATCTGGCAGGCGATCCAGTGGTGCGGCGCCGACCGGCTCGGCCACGGGGTGCGGATCATCGACGACGTGACGGTGTCCGGTGACGGGGAGCCGTCGCTCGGGCTGCTGGCGGCCTACGTGCGCGACAAGCGGATCCCGCTGGAGATGTGTCCCTCCTCCAACGTCTCGACGGGGGCAGCGCCGTCCATCGCCGAGCACCCGATCGGCACGCTGACCCGGCTGCGGTTCCGGGTCACCGTGAACACCGACAACCGGCTGATGAGCGGCACCTCGATGACTCGGGAGCTGGGTCTGCTCGCCGACGCGTTCGGCTACGGCATGGACGACCTTCGGTGGTTCACCGTCAACGCGATGAAGTCCGCGTTCGTGCCGTTCGACGAGCGGCTGCGGATCATCGACGAGCAGATCAAGCCGGCGTACGCCGTGCTGTCGGCGATGAGCTAGCGGGCCGGGATCCCGGCCTCCAGCTCGCTGATGTCCTCCGGGGACAGCACCAGGTCGGCGACCGCCAGGTTCTGCTCGAGGTGCGCGATGCTCGACGTGCCGGGGATCAGCAGGATGTTGTCCCGGTGCGCCAGCAGCCAGGCCAGCCCGACCTGCGCCGCCGTGGCGCCTCGTCGCTCGGCCACCCGGCGGACCGCGTCGTTCTCGGTCACCTTGGGCATCCCGGGGAACGCGGAGCCGAGCGGGAAGTAGGGGACGTAGGCCAGCCCCGCCTCCTGACAGCGGTCCAGCACCGCGGAGTCGTGCTGGTCGAGGAGGCTGAAGGGGTTCTGCACGCAGATCACCCCGGCACTCTCGATCGCCTGGTCGACCTGCTCCAGGCTCGCGGTCGAGATCCCGACGCCGGCGATCTTGCCCTCCTCACGCAGCGCCACCATCTCGGCGAGCTGGTCCTCGAGGGCCGGCACCTGCTCGCCGGGCGCCCGCTCGTGCTCGTCCATCAGCCGCAGGTTGACAGCGCCGAGCCGCTCGACCTTCAGCGACCGCAGGTTGTCCTCCACCCCCGAGCGCAGCTCCTTCGGGGTCTGGGCGGGCAGCCAGCCGCCGGTGTCGTCGCGTCTGCCCCCGACCTTGGAGACCAGCACGAGGTCGTCGGGGTAGGGGTGCAGCGCCTCCTGGATCAGCTCGTTGGAGACGTCGGGTCCGTAGTACTGCGCGGTGTCGATGTGGTTGACGCCGAGCTCGACGGCACGCCGCAGGACGGCGATCGCCTCGTCGCGGTCCCGGGGCGGACCGAAGACGCCCGGTCCGGGGAGCTGCATCGCGCCGAAGCCGACGCGGCGCACGGTCAGGGGGCCGAAGGTGAAGGTGTCCACGGCCCCGAGGCTAACCCGGCGCTCCGAACGGCCCGCGCAGCACAGGATCCGGCACAGGGGTCCGGCACGCCTGCACCCGCCTCACGTCCCGATCGGGTGCCAGACGGTCTTCGTCTCCAGGAACGCGGTCATCGGCTCGAGACCCGGGTCCAGGGTCCAGTCGGGCTCCTCGCTGGGCGCCCGCCGGACCCGCTTGAGGTTCTCGGCTGCCGCCTGCTCCAGCTCGGTGGCGAGGGCCTGCTCCTCGGCGGGACCCGCGAGACCGGTGAGGTCCAGGGCGTTGACGTCCAGGTGGGAGGCCAAGGTGGGTGCCGTGTCCGCGGGCGGCCCGGTCAGCACGTTGACGACCCCACCGGGCAGGTCGGAGGTGGCCAGCACCTCCGCCAGGGTGACCGCGGGCAGGGGGCGCCGGTGCGAGGCGACCACCACGGCGGCGTTGCCGGTGACGACGACCGGCGCGAGGACGCTGACCAGCCCCAGCAGGGAGGAGCCCGCAGGTGCGAGCACGGCGACCACTCCGGTCGGCTCGGGGAAGGAGAAGTTGAAGTAGGGCGCCGCGACCGGGTTGGTGCTGCCCAGGACCTGGGCGATCTTGTCCGCCCACCCGGCGTACCACACCAGCCGGTCCACGCTGAGGTCCAGGACCGCCTGGGCCTCCGCCTCGGTGCCGCCCTCGGAGCGGCGGACCTCCTCGACCAGCTGGGACCGGCGTCCCTCGAGCATCTCCGCGACCCGGTAGAGCACCTGCCCGCGGTTGTACGGCGTCCGCGACGACCACCCGCCGACGGCCTTCCGGGCCGCCTGCACCGCGTCCCGGGCGTCCTTGCGCGAGGCCGAGGCTGCGTTCGCCCAGAACCCGCCGTCACTGTCGGTGACGACGTAGGTGCGGCCGGACTCCGAGCGGGGGAACGCCCCTGCGACGTACAGCTTGTAGGTCTTGCGCACGTCCAGGCGTCCCGGCCCGCCGTCGTCCTTCGAGGCTGTCATCGTAGGTAGGCCTCCAGGCCGTGGCGGCCGCCCTCGCGGCCGTAGCCGGACTCCTTGTAGCCGCCGAACGGGCTGGCCGGGTCGAACCTGTTGAAGGTGTTGGCCCACACCACGCCCGCGCGCAGCCGGTCCGCCGCCCACAGGATGCGGGAGCCCTTGTCGCTCCAGACACCGGCGGAGAGACCGAAGGGGGTGTTGTTCGCCTTCGTGACCGCCTCGGCCGGGGTGCGGAAGGTGAGCACCGACAGCACCGGCCCGAAGATCTCCTCACGGGCGATGCGGTGTGCCTGGGTCACGCCCGTGAAGAGGGTCGGCGGGAACCAGAAGCCCTGCGTGGGCAGGTCGCAGGGCGGTGACCAGCGCTCCGCGCCCTCGGCGTCGCCGACCTCGGAGAGCTCGCGGATCCTCGCCAGCTGCTGCGCGGAGTTGATCGCACCCACGTCGGTGTTCTTGTCCAGCGGGTCGCCGACCCGCAGGGTCGCCATCCGCCGCTTCAGCCGCTCGAGGACGTCGTCGGCCACCGACTCCTGCACCAGCAGCCGGGAGCCCGCGCAGCACACATGGCCCTGGTTGAAGAAGATGCCGTTGACGATCCCCTCGACGGCCTCGTCGAGGGGGGCGTCGTCGAACACGATGTTCGCGGCCTTGCCGCCGAGCTCGAGGGTGACCAACTTGTCGGTGCCGGCGACGGCACGGGCGATCGACCTGCCGACCGCGGTGGAGCCGGTGAACGCCACCTTGTCCACGTCGTCGTGGGTGACCAACGCGCGGCCGGTGTCGCCGGCGCCGGTGACGATGTTGACGACCCCGGGCGGCAGGTCGGCCTGCTGGCAGATCTCCGCGAACAGCAGCGCCGTCAGGGGGGTGGTCTCGGCGGGCTTCAGGACGACGGTGTTCCCGCACGCGAGGGCGGGGGCGATCTTCCATGCCAGCATCAGCAGCGGGAAGTTCCAGGGGATCACCTGGCCGGCGACGCCGAGCGCCCGCGGCTCGCCACCCGCGCCCGCGTGCTCGAGCTTGTCGGCCCACCCCGCGTAGTAGAAGAACCACTGCGCGGCCAGCGGGATGTCGACGTCGCGGGACTCCTTGATGGGCTTGCCGTTGTCGACCGTCTCCAGCACCGCCAGCTCGCGGCTGCGCTCCTGCAGCAGGCGGGCGATCCGGAAGAGGTGCTTGGCCCGCTCGCGGCCCGGCATCCGCGACCAGACCCGGTCGTAGGCGCGGCGGGCGGCCCGGACCGCGCGGTCGACGTCCGCCGCGTCGGCGTCCGCGACCTCGGCCAGCACCTCCTCGGTGGCGGGGTCGACGGTCTTGAAGGACCGGCCGGCGAGCGGGTCGACGAACTCGCCGTCGACGAACAGGCCGTAGGAGGACCTGATGTCCAGCACGGAACGGGACTCGGGGGCCGGCGCGTAGTCGAAGGCGGTGGCGGCCGGCCGAGGGGTTGGCCGAGGGGCCGAGGTTGGCCGAGGGGTTGGTTCGTCGGCGGGCACGGCGCTCAGTCCACGGTGACGTAGTCGGGGCCGGAGTAGCGGCCGGTGGTCAGCTTCGCGCGCTGCATGAGCAGGTCGTCGAGCAGGGAGGAGGCACCGAACCGGAACCGGTCGGGACGCAGCCAGTCCGGTCCCGCGACCTCGTTCACCATCACCAGGTGCTTCAGCGCGTCCTTGGTGGTGCGGATCCCCCCGGCGGGCTTGACCCCGACCAGCCGCCCGGTGGCGAGCCGGAAGTCTCGGACCGCCTCGAGCATCACCAGGGTCACCGGCAGGGTCGCGGCCGGGGACACCTTGCCCGTGGAGGTCTTGATGAAGTCGGCGCCGGCGAGCATCGCCAGCCAGGACGCGCGTCGAACGTTGTCGTAGGTCGCCAGCTCACCGGTCTCCAGGATCACCTTGAGGTGGGCGAGGCTCCCGTCGGGCCGGGCGCAGACCTCGCGGACGGCCACCACCTGCTCGAAGACCTCGAGGTAGCGACCGGACAGGAACGCTCCCCGGTCGATGACCATGTCGATCTCGTCGGCGCCGGCCTCGACCGCGTCCCGGGCGTCGGCCAGCTTCACCGGCAGGGCGGCCCGGCCGGACGGGAAGGCGGTGGCCACGGAGGCGACGTGCACGCCACTGCTGCCCAGGGCCGCACGGGCGGTGGCGACCAGGTCGGGGTAGACGCACACGGCGGCGGTCGCCGGGCACGCCGGGTCGGTGGGGTCCGGGCGCATCGCCTTGGCGGAGAGGGCGCGCACCTTCCCGTGGGTGTCGGCGCCCTCCAGGGTGGTGAGATCCACCATCGAGATGGCCAGGTCGATCGCGAACGCCTTCGCCGTCGCCTTGATCGACCGGGTCCCGAGCGCGGCGGCCCGGGCCTCCGCACCGACCTGGTCGACGCCGGGCAGCCCGTGCAGGAACCGGCGCAGGGAGGTGTCGGAGGCGGCGGCGGTCTCCAGCGGGGCCGGTAGGGGGCTCACCACGGTTCCGGCGCTCATCGCCCCAGCATAGGGTCTCGCCTCCGGGCGGACCGGGGCGTACCTTGACACCTTCCAGGACACCTTCCTAGCTACCGCACAGCCCGACCCATCCCCGCATCACCAGCAGGCCCACAGCAGCGACGTCGGACGACTCGGACCCCAGGAGCAGCCATGGCCACCGCCACCGCCCGGAGAACCTCCTCGCCGAAGCCCGGCATGACACCGCGATCGATCGCGATCTGGGTGGCGGTCGCGGTGGTCGGCGCGGTGTGCTGGACGGTGCTCGCCCTGTCCCGCGGCGAGAACGTCTCGGCCCTGTGGATCCTGTTCGCCGCGCTGTCGTCGTACGCCATCGCCTATCGCTTCTACGCCCGCTTCATCGCCCACCGGGTTCTCCAGGTCGACGACACCCGGGCCACCCCGGCCGAGCGGCTCGAGAACGGCTTCGACTACGACGTCACGGACCGCCGGGTGCTGTTCGGGCACCACTTCGCTGCCATCGCGGGAGCGGGGCCGCTGGTCGGCCCGGTGCTCGCGGCGCAGATGGGCTACCTGCCCGGCACGATCTGGATCATCGTCGGGGTGATCTTCGCGGGCGCCGTGCAGGACTTGGTGGTGCTGTTCTTCTCGATGCGCCGCGACGGCAAGAGCCTCGGGCAGATGGTGCGCGAGGAGATCGGCCCGGTGGGCGGCATCGCGGCCCTGATAGCCGTCTTCGCCATCATGATCATCATCCTGGCGGTGCTCGCCCTGGTCGTGGTCAACTCGCTGGCCGAGTCGCCCTGGGGCGTGTTCTCGATCGGGCTCACCATCCCGATCGCCCTGTTCATGGGGTTCTACCTGCGCGTCCTCCGACCCGGTCGGGTCCTCGAGGTGACCGTCATCGGCGTGGTGCTCCTGCTGCTCGCGATCATCGGCGGCGGCTACGTCGAGCAGATGGGGCTCGAGAGCGTGCTCACCTTGTCCAAGGAGAACCTGACGATCGCGCTGGTGGTCTATGGGTTCGTCGCCTCGATCCTCCCGGTGTGGATGCTGCTGACGCCGCGCGACTACCTGTCCACGTTCATGAAGGTCGGCGTGATCGCGCTCCTGGCGGTCGGCCTGGTCATCGCCCACCCGGTGCTCGAGAACCAGGCGGTCACCGAGTTCGCCAAGAACGGCACCGGTCCGGTCTTCGCCGGCAAGATCTTCCCGTTCGTCTTCATCACCATCGCCTGCGGCGCGCTGTCCGGCTTCCACGCGCTGATCTCCTCGGGAACGACGCCGAAGATGGTGGCCAAGGAGAGCCAGGTCAAGATGATCGGCTACGGCGGGATGCTGATGGAGTCGTTCGTGGCGATCAGCGCACTGATCGCCGCGTCGGTCATCGACCAGGGGCTCTACTTCGCGATCAACAGCCCTGCCGCTGCGACCGGTGGCGATCCGGGTGCTGCCGCCGACTTCATCCGCACGCTCGGCTTCTCGATCAGCCCGAGCGACCTGACGTCGGCCGCCGCGTCGGTGGACGAGCAGACGCTGATCTCGCGCACCGGTGGTGCGCCGACGCTGGCGTTCGGGATCTCCCTGATCTTCGCCAAGGCGTTCGGCGGCGGCCTCGCGGCGTTCTGGTACCACTTCGCGATCATGTTCGAGGCGCTCTTCATCCTCACCGCGGTCGACGCCGGCACCCGGGTCGGCCGGTTCATGCTGCAGGACAGCGTCGGGAACCTGTGGCCGCGCTACGCCGACATCTCCTGGAAGCCGGCGTCCTGGTCGGCGAGTGCCGTCGTCGTCGGTCTGTGGGGCTACATGCTGTACGTCGGCGTGACCGACCCCCTCGGCGGCATCAACCAGCTGTTCCCGCTGTTCGGCATCTCCAACCAGCTGCTCGCCGCGATCGCCCTGACCCTCTGCGTCACGCTGCTGTTCAAGCACGGCAAGGCGAAGTGGGCCTGGGTCCCGGGGATCGCTCTGGCCTGGGACCTGACGACCACGATGACCGCCAGCTGGCAGAAGGTGTTCTCCAGCAACCCGAAGATCGGGTACTTCGAGCAGCGCTCGACCTACCAGGGGGCCATCGACAAGGGGGACCTGGTCTCCCCCGCGACGAGCATGGACCAGATGCACCAGGTCGTCTTCAACTCCACGCTGAACGGCGTGCTGCAGGCGGTCTTCGCGCTGCTCACGCTGACCGTGGTCGCCTCGGCCATCCCGGTGTGGGTGCGGGCCTTCCGGTCCGGTGGCCTGCCCACCACCGAGGTCCCGCACCACCCCTCCCACCTGGTGGCGCCCTCGGACTTCTTCGCCACCAAGGAGGAGAAGGAGGCGGTGCGGGAGTGGGAGGCGTCCCGCCAGCTGTCCGGATCCGGGGCGGGGGAGCGGCGATGAGCACCGCGCAGCTGCGGGACAGCGTCGTGCGGGCCGCCCGCGGGCTGCGGTGGTACCTGCGCCAGGTGACCGGCGAGGCCAAGTGGGACGAGTACGTCCAGCGGTGTGCCCGGGTCGGCGTGGTGCCGGTGCCCCGGCGGGACTTCGAGCGCTACCGGGCCCAGCACCGCGAGGAGCACCCGCAGTCCCGCTGCTGCTGAGGACGCCCGTGGGCGGCGTGCTCGCTCAGGCGGACGGCTCGTCGGTGTTGTCGGTGGCCTGCTCCTCCGGCTCCGGTGGCTCCGGCTCCTGCAGCTCGGAGGGGATCCCGGCCTCGTCCTGCTGTGCCGCCAGCGGCTGGTCGGGAGTCACGGGCGGGCCGTCCGAGCCCGCCCCGGCGTCGCTCTCGGCATTGGGGACCGCGTCGGCGCCGCCCGGTGTGCGCTCGGGCTGTCGTCGACATGGGGCTCCGGCTGGTCCTCGAGGTCGCCGCTCATGACGCCATCCTAGGGTCGCCCCCGCGCTCGAGGTGCAGGCGGTCGACCAGGAAGGTGTAGAGGTCCGTCCAGAGATCGACGAGCTGGTCGAGGGACCGGCCGATCCCGTGGCCCCCGGCCTCCATCCGCAGCAGGATCGGCTGGTCGCTCGCGGTCGCGGCCTGGAGCCGGGCCACCATCTTCTTCGCGTGCCAGGCGTCGACCCGGGGGTCGAACTCGCCGGCGGTGAACAGCACGGGTGGGTACGCCGTACCGTCGCGGACGCGGTGGTACGGCGAGTAGGCGTGCAGGACGCGGAACATCGCCTCGTCCTCGACCGAGCCGAACTCCGTGACGTTGAAGGCCCCGTTGGGCGTCGTCTCGCTCCGCAGAGCGTCGAGCACCGGGACGAGGCAGAGAACCGCCGCGGCGATGTCGGGCCGCTGGGTGAGGACGGCGCCCATCAGCAGCCCACCGTTCGAGGCGCCCTGGATCGCCAGCCGGTCGCGGGTGGTGACCCCGGTCGCGACGAGGTGGTCCGCGCAGGCGATGAAGTCGTCGAAGCAGTTCTGCTTGGCGGCCAGCCGACCCGCCTGGTGCCACTCCTCGCCGTACTCCCCACCGCCGCGGATGTTGGCGACCGCGACGATCCCGCCTTCGCGGAGCCAGACCAGACGGGCGGGCTGGAACGACGGGCCGGCCGAGATGCCGTAGCCGCCGTAGCCGGTGAGCAGGGTGGGCGCGCCGCCCCCGTCGAGCAGGTCCGGGCGGCCGATCAGGTTGACGGGGACCTGGGTGCCGTCCTTGGACGTGGCGAGGACCCGCTGCACCTCGATGCCGGAGAAGTCCACGCTCGTGACGGTGTCCAGGGCAGTCCTGCGCGGCGCCCGGTCCTGGTCGGCGTGCACCCACCACGACCGGGGGGCCACGAACGACTCGACCGCCCAGGCGACCTCGTCCGCACCGAGCCGGACCAGTGAGCCGACCGAGCTGACCGGTGGGGTGTCCACCGGCGCGAGAGGCGTGCCGTTGTGGTCGTAGCTGTGCAGCGACGACGGCCCGCCGTCCATGCCGACCACCCAGAGCCGGGCGTCGGTGACGGCGATCCCCGCCACGGTGGTCCCACCGGCCGGGACCACCTCGACCGGCTCGGCGTCGGTCCGAGGTCCGTCGCTCCCGGGCCCGTCGCTGCGGGGTCCGTCGCTGCGGGTCCGTCGCTGTGGGGCAGCGTGAGGCGCAGCACCCGGCCGTGGGGGTCGTCCTTGACCGACACCAGGAACAGCGCGTCCGGGCCGAGCGCCGCCTTCGTGCACCGGTCCCCGAGGTCGGCCACCAGACGCCACTCGCCGCCCGCCTGGGGACGCACGAAGCTCTGCCACTCGCCCCCGTCGCCGCGCTGCACGCGGTCCAGCACCCACCGTCCGTCCGCCGACGCCGTCAGCAGGCTCTCCGCGATCCGTGGCTCCGCGAACGCCCCTCCCGACAGCTCACGCCGGTCGCGTTCGGGCGGGGTGCCCAGCTCGCGGAACCACACCTCCTGGAAGAAGCCGAGGTCGGTGTCGGGCACCGTCCCGGGGGCGGGATGCCGGGTGTGCCAGAACCCGCGGGAGTCCGACCGCCAGGCCAGCGAGCCACCTGCGGTGCCGCTGTTGACGAGGGGGACGGCCGTGTCGACGGCGCGGCCGGAGCTGACGTCGTACACGTGCAGGGTGCCGTCCTCGGTGCCGCGCTCGGACAGCGACACGGCGACCAGTGAGCCGTCGGGGGACGGCACGAACCAGTCGATCGTGGTGGCGCCGCTCGGGTCCAGGTCGTTCGGGTCGAGCAGCACGCGCTCGCCGTCGAGGTCGGCCGGGTCATCCACGCCGGCCAGCGTGACGAGGAACGGCTGCTGCCGTGGGGGCTGCGCCTTGAGCGCGAAGTACGTCGAGCCTGCGCCGGTCCAGGGCGACGTAGGTCGTCGAGCGGACCGTGAGGACCTCCTCGACGCTCCGCCGGATGCGCTCGCGGACCGGGAGCGCACCCAGGTAGTCACGCGTGCGCCGGTCCTGTGCCGCTGTCCAGGACCGGGTGCGCTCGTCGGCGGCATTCTCCAGCCACTGGTAGTCGTCGGTGACGTCGACACCGTGGTAGGGCGTGGTGGCCGGCTCGCGGGGGGCCTCGATGGCGGGGAGGTCGGTCATGGGGGAGCAGTCAACCACCGGCGTCCGGCGGGTCGCCACGTCCGGTCACGGTGACCGATCCGGGCGCGGCCCCGCGCCCTCCGGGAGCCACCATCGGTCACGGTGACCGGTTGCGGCGGTCCCGCTCCTCCTCAGCGCTCCGGGTGCGAGCAGGGCACGAGCAGGATGGGGCTGCGTCCGGGCCTGCAGATGCGCCGACTCGGCAGGGTCCGGGCCTGCAGATGCGCCGACTCGGCAGGGTCCGGCGCTAGAGGCCGATCGCGACCGCCAGGTCCTTGCGGATCGCGTCCAGCCGCTGGGCGGCCACGATGCGGGCGGCGTAGACGGCGTCGGCCGGATCCTCCGCCACACCCGCCGGCTCGACCGGCACCACCACCTCGAGGTAGCACTTGACCTTGGGCTCGGTGCCGGAGGGCCGGACGACCACCCTGGCCCGCTCGGCGAGGCGGTAGCGCAGCCCGTCCGTCGGCGGCAGTCCAGCACCCCCCCGGGCGAGGTCGTCGACCGACTCCACGGCCAGCCCTCCCAGGACGCGGGGCGGCTCGGAACGCAGCCGGCGCATCGCCTCGCCGATCAGGCCGAGGTCGCTGACCCGGACGGACAGCTGGTCGGTGGCGTGCACCCCGTGCTCGCGGGCGATGTCGTCGAGCCGGTCGGTCAGTGTCCGGCCCTGGCTCCTGAGCAGGGCCGCGAGCTCCGCGACCCGGAGCAGAGCGGAGACCCCGTCCTTGTCGCGGACCAGCCCGGGTGCCACGCAGTAGCCCAGCGCCTCCTCGTAGCCGAACGCCAGCCCCTCCACCCGGGCGATCCACTTGAAGCCGGTGAGGGTCTCCTCGTGCGGCTGGGCGTACGACGCAGCGAGGGCGCCGAGCAGGGACGAGGACACTATCGAGTTCGCGTAGACCCCCCGCACCCCGGACCGGAGCAGGAAGTCACCGAGCAGCGCGCCCACGTCGTCACCGGAGAGCATCCGCCACCCGTGCGGGCCCGGGACGGCGACGGCGCACCGGTCGGCGTCCGGGTCGTTGGCGAGCACGACGTCGGCGTCCACCTCGGCGGCGAGCGCCGTCGCGAGGTCCATCGCGCCCGGCTCCTCCGGGTTCGGGAACGCGACCGTGGGGAAGTCCGGGTCCGGCTGCTCCTGCGCGGGCACGACGTGCGGGGCGGCGAACCCGGCCCGCTGCATCGCCGTCGCGACAGTCGTGCCACCCACACCGTGCAGCGGCGTGTAGACGGTCCTCAGCTCCCGCGGACCGCCGACCCCGACCAGCGCGACCACGTCGGCCAGGTAGTCCTCGAGGATCTCCTCACCGAGCCGTCGCCAGCCCCCGGAGCGGGGGATCCCGGCCAGCGGGCCCACCGCCTCGATCTCGGCGGAGATCTCGGCGTCAGCGGGGGACACGATCTGGGTGCCGTCGCCGAGATAGACCTTGTAGCCGTTGTCCTGCGGCGGGTTGTGCGAGGCGGTCACCATCACCCCGGCGACGCAGCCCAGGTGCCGGATCGCGTAGGCGAGCACCGGCGTCGGCAGGGCGCGGGGGAGGAGCACCGCCTGCAGCCCGGCGCCCGCCAGCACCGCGGCGGTGTCCTCGGCGAAGACGTCGGAGTCGTGGCGCGCGTCGTACCCCACCACCACGGTGTCCTGACTGCCGGCGCCCTGGTGGAGGAGGTACGCCGCGAGACCGGCCGCCGTGCGGGTCACGACCACCCTGTTCATCCGGTTCGGGCCGGCGCCGAGGGGCCCGCGCAGTCCGGCGGTGCCGAACTCGAGCCCGCCGTCGAAGCGGTCCGCCAGGTCGTCGGCGGCCCGTCCGTCCGGGTCGCGCTCGACCTCGGCGACCAGGGCCTCGAGCTCCGCGCGGGTCCGCGGGTCCGGGTCCTGGCCGGCCCAGGCGCGCGCCCTGGCCAGCAGGTCCCTCACAGCGGCGTCCGGTCCAGGGCGGGGCGGGCGAACGCGTCGGTCGCGAGGGGACCTCCGACGTGGCGGGCCTCGGCCGCGTCCTGGTCGGTCTCGGGTGCGGCGAGGACCTGGTCGGCGTACCGCTCGGCGTCGTCCTCGGGGTCATAGCCGAGCGCCCGGCCGGGCCCGAGGTCCCACCACCCGCGGGTGTTCGCGGAGACGCCGTAGAGGACCGCGAACCCGGGGTCCGGCGTGGTCACGCAGGCCTCGAACATCCGGACCGCGTCGTCGGGGGACAGCCACGTGGACAGCGCGCGCCGGCTCTCGGGCTGGGGGAGGAAGCTGCCGATCCGGGCGGCTACCGCGTCGATGCCGTGGCGGTCGACGTACAGGCTGAGCAGGGCCTCGGCGGCGACCTTCGCGACACCGTAGAAGGTGTCCGGTCGCGGCCGGGTCCCCACCGCGAGCAGGTCCCCGGTCCGGTCGCTTCGGGGGGTGAGGCCGACGGCGTGGTTGCTGCTCGCGTAGACGATCCGGGTGACGGCGTGGGAGACCATCGCGTCGAGCAGCGCTGCGGTGGTGACCACGTGCGACTCCAGCTCCTCGGGCAGGGACGCCTCGTCGGGGTTGCCGGCCAGATGGATGACGGCCTCGGGGCTCCCGGACGTGGAGAGGGCCGCGAAGACCGCCTCGACGGCATCCGGGTCGCTGCAGTCGGCGGTGAACCACCGGCCGGTGAAGCCCTCGCGCGCCGGGACCCGGTCGAGCCCCGCGACCTCGTGACCGCGGTCGGTCAGCCCGCTGCAGACCACGGTGCCGATGCTGCCGGCGGCTCCGGTGACGAGTACGCGCATGCCGTGCAGGCTAGAGCATCCGGACGCTTGTGGGCCGGTGTGCTCTGGGTCACACTTCGAGCATGACGGCACCTGCTCCCCAGTACGTCGACGACCGGCTGGCCCACTGGGCACGCGAGACCCCCGACGCGGAGGCGATGACCTACCGCGACCGGACCTGGACCTGGGCGGAGTGGGACGACCGCGTCCGTCGCGCCGCCGGCGGCCTGCAGTCGCTCGGCATCGGGCGCGGTGACGTGGTGGCGTTCCTGGACAAGAACCATCCCGCGTGCGTGGAGATCAGCCTGGCGGCTGCCTCGCTGGGCGCCGCCAACGCGATCGTGAACTGGCGCTCCGCGGGCGACGAGATCCACTACGCCGTCAACGACAGCGGCGCCGCGGTGCTGTTCGTCGGCAGCGAGCTGGTGCCCGCCGTCGACAAGGTCCGCGACCGTCTGCAGGCGGTCCGGCACGTCATCGAGGTCACGCCCGACGGCGGCGAGGACGACGAGTACGAAGCCTGGCTGGCGACGTCCTCTCCGGTCAGCCGCCCCGACGACGTGGAACCCGACGACGTGTGCCTGGTGATGTACTCCTCCGGCACCACCGGCCGGCCCAAGGGCGTGATGCTCACGCAGACGAACATGGTCCAGCACACCGTCGCCGCCCACGACGGCTGGGAGTTCGAGCCGGGGGACAAGAGCCTGGTGGCGATGCCGCTGTTCCACGTCGGCGGGTCCTCCTACGTCCTGTTCGGCATCCATGACGGGATCCCCAGCGTGATGACCCGTGAGCCCGACGGCGCCTCGCTCGCGGCGGCGATCATGCGTGGCGCGAACCGGACCTTCCTGGTCCCGGCGGTGCTCGCGCAGGTGCTGGCGAACGGCCCCGACGCGGTGCGGCTGTTCAGCGCGCTCCGCACCTACACGTACGGCGCCGCGCCGATGCCGCTGCCCCTGCTGCGGGCCGCCATGCAGGCCTGGCCGGACACCGACTTCATCCAGGTCTACGGGCTCACCGAGGTCGCCGGGGTGGCGACCCACCTGATGCCCGAGGCACACCGGGACCCGGAGCATCCCGAGCGGCTGACGTCGGCGGGACAGCCGCTGCCCGGGGTCGAGGTCCGCATCGTCGACCCGGCCACCGGCACCGACGTCCCGGTCGGGGAGCACGGCGAGATCTGGCTGCGCACCAGGCAGCTGATGAAGGGCTTCCTCGGCAGGCCCGAGGAGACCGCGGCCGTCGTCACCGAGGCCGGCTGGTTCCGCACCGGCGACCTCGGACGAGTCGACGACGAGGGCTTCGTGTTCGTGGAGGACCGGCTCAAGGACATGATCATCAGCGGCGGCGAGAACATCTACTCCCCGGAGATCGAGCGGGTGCTGGCCGAGCACCCGGCCGTGCTGGAGGTGGCGGTCATCGGCGTCCCCGACGACACGTGGGGAGAGACCGTCAAGGCCGTCGTCTCGCTGCGGCCGGGCACGGAGGTCGACGAGGGAGACATCGCCGACCAGCTGGTCGCCTGGTGTCGCGACCGGCTCGCCCACTTCAAGTGCCCGCGCACCGTCGACGTGGTGCCGGCTCTGCCGCGGAACCCGACGGGCAAGATCCTCAAGCGCGAGCTGCGCAGGCCCTACTGGGAGGGTCGGGACCGGGCGGTCTAGGTCGCCAAGATTCGCGCTGACTCCGCACAGGAGCCCTTGCCGCGCGCGGATCGGTCGGTACGTCGCGCCAACTCCGCACAGGAGTGATTGCCGCGCGGGCGCGGGTCGGATCGCCGCGGCAACTGCGCACGGGAGCGGTTGCCGTGACCGGCCCACCACAGCTGTAGTCGTCACTGGACGGTGTTGCGGCTGGATTGTGGCTGGATCGCGGCTAGATCCGGGGCACCACCCGGCTGAGCAGCCCGCCCATCCGGGCGGCTGCCGCCCGGCCCGCCTCCAGGACCTCGGCGTGGTCGAGGGGCTCGCCGGTGATCCCGGCAGCGAGGTTGGTGACCAGGGAGAGGCCGAGCACCTCCAGGCCGGCCTCGCGGGCGGCGATCGCCTCCAGGGCCGTGGACATGCCGACGAGGTGACCCCCGATGACACGCACCATCGCGATCTCCGCTGGGGTCTCGTAGTGCGGGCCGGGGAACTGGACGTAGACCCCCTCGGCGAGGTCCGGCTCGACCTCGTGGCACAGGTCCCGCAGCCGCCGGCTGTAGAGGTCGGTGAGGTCGGTGAAGCTGGCGCCCTCGAGCGGTGAGGTGCCGGTCAGGTTGATGTGGTCGCTGACCAGCACCGGGGTGCCCGGCTGCCAGGTCTCGTCGAGGCCTCCGCACCCGTTGGTGAGGATCACGACCCGGCACCCGGCGGCAGCGGCCGTGCGGACGCCGTGCACGACGGGCCGGACCCCGAGACCCTCGTAGAGGTGGGTGCGTCCCAGGAAGACCAGGAGCCGTCGGTCGCCCGCGCGGACCGAGCGGATCCGGCCGGCGTGGCCCGCCACCGTCGGGGGTGCGAACCCGAGCAGGTCCGACGTACCCAGCTCCGCGGTCGGCTCACCGAGGGCGTCCACGGCCGGCAGCCAGCCGGAGCCGAGCACCACGGCGATGTCGTGGCGGTCCACCCCGGTGCGCTCCCGGAGCGCGGCGGCCGCGTCGGCGGCGAGCTCGGCGGGGGTCACGGGCCGATGGAGCGGCAGGGACGGGCGCGCAGCGCGGTGACGTAGTCCTGCGGGGCGTCGGCCGCCTCGGCGGCGTCGGCGAGGATCCCCAGGTAGCTCGCGGAGGGCAGGCCGCCCTCGTAGGCGTCCAGGACGTAGGCCCAGGCCAGCTGCTCACCCAGCAGCGTGGCGACCCGGACCCTGGTCTTGCGGTAGAGCCCGGTGTCGGCGCTCTCCAGCACGTCCAGGTGCGAGACGTCCTCGTCGGTGACGTCGTAGAGGGCCACGAACACCTGCTCCAGCGGGTCCTCGACGATGGTCGCCAGCGCACCGTCCCAGCCGTGCTCCTCGCCGCCGAAGGTGAGCCGCCAGCCGACCAGCCAGCCGGTGCTCCGCAGCGGCGAGTGCGGGCACCGGTCCCCCATCCGGCGGGGGTCCATGTTCGACCCGAAGGCGGCGTACAGGGGCACGGCGGCAGCCTAGGGCATCCGGCGCGGGGGGATCCGGGGCCCTCGCCGGCCACCGTGCCGCCTGCGAGAATGACGGACGTGGAGCATGTGGTGGTGGTCGGAGGCGGTCCCGGGGGCTACGAGGCGGCGCTGGTGGCCGCCCAGCTCGAGGCCCGGGTCACGGTGGTGGACACCGACGGCCTCGGCGGCTCCGCGGTGCTCACCGACTGCGTGCCCAGCAAGACCCTGATAGCGACCGCCGAGCTGATGGCTGACATGGAGGAGGCCGAGGAGCTCGGCATCCGCTTCCAGGGCACCGGCACCCTCGTCACCGACCTGCACCGGGTCAACGCCCGGGTCAAGCACCTGGCGCTCGCCCAGTCCTCCGACATCGAGCGCCGGCTGACCCGCGAGGGGGTGCGGGTGATCCGGGGCCGCGCGCGGCTGGACGCGCCCGACCGGGTGGTCGCCACGCGGGTCGACGACTCCGCCGAGGAGGTCCTCGACGCCGATGCCGTGCTGGTCGCCACCGGAGCCGCACCCCGCACCCTGGACACCGCGCAGCCGGACGGGGAGCGGATCCTCACCTGGGAGCAGGTCTACGACCTCGAGCAGATGCCCGAGAGGCTCATCGTGGTCGGCTCGGGTGTCACCGGGGCAGAGTTCGCCAGTGCCTACAACGCACTCGGGGTGGATGTCACCCTCGTCTCCAGCCGGGACCGGGTGCTGCCCGGGGAGGACGCCGACGCCGCGGAGGTGCTGGAGCAGGTCTTCAAGCGCCGGGGGATGACGGTCCTGGGGAGGTCGCGGATGCGGTCGGTCACCCGGCACGGGGACTCGGTGACCGTGACCCTGACCGACGGCCGCACCGTGGTCGGCTCGCACTGCCTGCTGGCCCTCGGCTCGGTGCCGAACACCGCCGACCTCGGGCTCGAGAAGGTGGGTGTGGAGCTCGACACGGGCGGGTTCGTCACGGTGGACCGGGTCTCACGCACGTCGGCGCGAGGCGTCTACGCCGCCGGTGACTGCACAGGGGTGCTGATGCTCGCGTCGGTGGCTGCGATGCAGGGCCGGATCGCGATGTGGCACTTCCTGGGTGACGCCGTCGCGCCGCTGGACCTCAACGCGGTCTCGTCCAACGTG
The DNA here is from genome assembly GCA_963837995.1 of uncultured Actinomycetota bacterium. Lineage (GTDB taxonomy): Bacteria > Actinomycetota > Actinomycetes > Propionibacteriales > Nocardioidaceae > Nocardioides_B. The sequence goes on along the minus strand of CAWIPS010000008.1, from coordinate 103,761 downwards.
TTCACCGCCCCCGAGATCGCCACCGTCGGCTGGTCCCAGAACCAGGTCGACGCCGGAGACGTCGTCGCGGAGGCCATCACGCTGCCGCTGGCCGGCAACCCACGCGCGAAGATGCAGGGGGTGCGGGACGGCTTCGTGAAGCTGTTCGCTCGGCCGGGCACGGGCATCGTCGTCGGGGGCGTGGTGGTCGGCCCCCGCGCCTCGGAGCTGATCCACCCGGTCGCGATCGCGGTCTCGCAGCGCCTGACCGCCGACCAGCTCGCCCACGCGTTCACGGTCTACCCGTCGATGAGCGGCTCGGTCGCCGAGGCCGCCCGTCGGCTGCACCGCTTCGAGACCTGACCCCGACGACCTGAGCCGACGACCTGAGCCGACGACCTGAGCCGACGACCTGAGCCGTACGTCGTTCAGAAGCCGCCGAAGTCCCCGCCGCCGAAGTCCCCGCCGCCGAAGTCGAAGCCTCCGCCGTCACCGAACCCGAAGCCGCCGCCGTCTCCGCCACCGTCTGCGCCGCCGCCGTCGTACCCGCCGTCGCCGCCGCCGTCGCCGCCTCCGCCGTCGAACCCGTCACCACCGTCTGCGCCGCCGTCGCCCGCCCCGCCGTCGCCCGCCCCGCCGTCGTCGAACCCGTCGCCGCCGATGCCGTCCCAGGTGGGCGAGAGCAGGGTCGCCAGCATGAACCCCGGCAGCAGCCCGGACATCGCGTAGCCGCCGAAGTAGCCCGACGCCCAGGGCGAGAACGCCCTGCCGCCCTGCCAGTACGGCACCCGTCCGGCGCCCGAGGGCACCGTGCGGACGTCCGGCTCGGCACCCTGCCGCACCCGGTCCTCGTCGGCGGCGCACACCGGGACCTGCCGCTCCTGCCCACCCGGTGGGGCCCACTGGATGTCGGTCGTGGACGGGCCGTGCGCCGGGTTGAAGAAGCATGGCGGACGACGGGTCGGCAGCGGGCGACCCGCCACCCTGGCCCGCACGCACGCCTCGGCGTAGCGGCCGTCCTCCAGCGCCTCGGTGACGTGCCGGACCTCCTCGGACCGGGTGACCCGGGTGAGCGACTCCTTGGCCGACTCGTAGGAGTCCAGGGCCCGCTGGTAGTCCTGACGGGTGGCCTCGTCGAGCCTGTCGGTCATCAGGTCGGTGTCCAGCCGCTGCAGCTCCTCACCGAAGCGGGTGACGTCCTCGTCCGCGACCCTCCGGACGGCCTCCAGGTCGGCCTCGCGTCGCTGCTCGGCGGCGCGCCGATCCTGCCGCGTCCTCACTGCCGACATGGCCATGAGGACGACCGCGATGACCAGGACCAGTGCCAGAAGGGTCATTTCGCCAGGGTACCCAGCGCTCCGCAGCCATACTGGCTCCATGTCGCCGTGTCCCCGACCGACGCTCGCCGGGGCGGCCGGGCTCGCGGTGGTGGCTCTCGTCCTGTCCGGCGCGGCTGCTGCGGGGTCCACCGCACCCGGGTCCACCACACCCGGGTCCGCACCCGCACGCAGCCGGACCCACCCGGTCCCGGCGAGCGGCACCTACACCCTGCACGGCCACGGGTCCGGCCATGGGCACGGCCTCTCCCAGTACGGCGCCTACGGGGCCGCGGCGAGGGGGGTCGGCCACCAGGAGATCCTGCGCTACTACTACCCGGGGACGTCTCCGGCTGTCGCCGGTGGCCGGCTGCGGGTCCTGGTCACCGCCGACACGACCCCTGACCTGGTGGTGAGCCCCGCACCCGGTCTGGTGGTGCACGACCTGGGGTCGGGGGCGACGTACCGGCTCCCCGTCGTCGCGGGCGCCACCCGGTGGCGGCTCGGCGTCGAGGGCACCCGGACGGTGCTGGACTACCGCACGACCGGCTGGCACCGGTTCGCCCCCGGCCGCCGGCCGGCGCTCGTCGGTGACGGCCAGCTGGGTGCCGACGGGCCGCTCACGCTCTGGACGCCCTCGGGCAGCAGGACCTACCGCGGCGGGCTGCGGGCCGCCTCACCGGTGCCCGGGTCCCGCGACCGGGACACCGTGGACGTGGTCACCCTGGAGGACTACCTGCGGGCCGTCGTCCCCTCCGAGATGCCTGCGTCCTGGCCGGTCGAGGCGCTCGAGGCGCAGGCGGTGGCGGCGCGGACCTATGCGGTGTGGTCGCGCGACCAGCGGTCGGGGCGCTCCTGGCAGATCTGCGACAGCTCCTCCTGCCAGTCCTACCCGGGCGTTGCGGCCGAGGACCCTCGGGCCGACGTGGCGGTCGCCCGGACCGTCAGCCGGATCCTCGCCTACGGCGACGCGGCGGCCTTCACGCAGTTCTCGGCCAGCAGTGGCGGTTGGACGGCGGCCGGCTCCCGGCCCTACCTCGTCGCCAAGCGGGACGCCTACGACGACCGCCCCACCAACCCGGTGCACAGCTGGACGGTGCGGCTGGGTCGGGCGCAGGTCCAGCGCGCGTTCCCGCGGATCGGCAGGCTGCAGCGGCTGTTCGTCACCCGCCGCGACGGCAACGGCCAGTGGGGCGGCCGGGTCCTGAGGGTCGTCCTCGACGGCAGCCGACGCGACGTCACGGTCTCCGGCGAGCGGTTCCGGTCCGCGTTCGGGCTCCGCTCGACCTGGTTCACCCCCTGACGGACCGGCCCGTCCCGCCCCTGCCGCGGCCTCGGGTGCGGCGACCGGCCGCTCCCGGGATCAGGAGGTGCGCAGCACGAGGACCAGGTCACCGCCCTCGACCTGCTGGGTGCCGCCGAGTGCGAGGCGTTCGACGGTGCCGGAGACGGGTGCGGTGATCGAGGCCTCCATCTTCATCGCCTCGATGGTGGCGACCGTGGAGCCGGCCTCGACCGTGTCGCCCTCGGTGACCTGGATGGTGACCACGCCGTCGAAGGGTGCCGCGACCTGCCCGGGCTTGCTGGGGTCCGCCCGCTCGGTGGTGGCGGCGTCCGCGGACACCGACCGGTCCCGGACGTTGATCGGTCGCAGCTGGCCGTTGATGGTGCACATCACGGTGCGGATGCCGCGTTCGTCGGGTTCGCTGACGGCCTGCAGCCCGAAGAACAGCCGCTTGCCCTCCTCCAGGTCGACCTCGTGCTCGTCGCCGGTGCGCAGGCCGTAGAGGTAGTCCGCGGTGGGCAGCGCGGACAGGTCGCCGTACTTCTGTCGGGACTCGGCGAACTCCTTGGTCGGACCGGGGAACAGCAGCGTGTTCAGGGTCTGGCGTCGGTCGCCGGCCAGGCCCTTGCGTTGGTCCTCGTCGAGCTCGGTGACGGTCGGCTTGACCGTCCGGCCGGCCAGCGCCTTGGTGCGGAACGGCTCGGGCCAGCCGCCGGGCGGGTCGCCGAGCTCGCCGGAGAGGAAGCCGATCACCGAGTCCGGGACGTCGAACGTGCCCGGGTCGTCGGCGAACTCCGCCGGGTCGGCGCCGACCGCGACCAGGTGCAGGGCCAGGTCGCCGACCACCTTGGAGGACGGGGTGACCTTGACGATGTTGCCGAGGATGTCGTTCGCGGCGGCGTACATGTCCTCGACCTGCTCGAACTTCTCACCCAGCCCCAGCGAGACCGCCTGCTGGCGGAGGTTGGAGAGCTGGCCGCCGGGGATCTCGTGGGTGTAGACGCGTCCGGTGGGGGAGGCCAGCCCCGACTCGAAGGGCGCGTAGACACGCCGCGTGGACTCCCAGTACGGCTCGAGGTCGCAGACCGCGTCCAGGTCCAGGCCGGTGGCCCGCTCGGTGTGGTCGGTGGCGGCCACCAGCGAGGACAGGGCCGGCTGGGAGGTGGTGCCGGCCATCGCCGCGCAGGCGGCGTCCACGGCGTCCACGCCCGCGTCGATGGCCGCGAGCAGGGTCGCGAGCTGGCCACCGGGCGTGTCGTGGGTGTGCAGGTGCACCGGGAGGTCGAACCGGTCCCGCAGCGCCGTCACCAGCGTCCGGGCGGCCGGCGCCCGCAGCAGCCCGGCCATGTCCTTGATCGCCAGCACGTGCGCGCCCGCCTCGACGATCCGCTCGGCCAGACCGAGGTAGTAGTCGAGGGTGTAGAGCGTTTCGGCCGGGCTGGACAGGTCGCCGGTGTAGCACAGCGCGACCTCCGCGACCGTGGTGCCGGTGGCCCGCACCGCCTCGATGGCCGGGCGCATCTGCTCCACGTCGTTGAGCGCGTCGAAGATCCGGAACACGTCGATGCCGCTGTCGGCGGCCTCCTGCACGAACGCCTCGGTCACCTCGGTCGGGTACGGCGTGTAGCCGACCGTGTTCCGGCCGCGCAGCAGCATCTGCAGGCAGATGTTCGGCACCGCCTGGCGCAGCTTGTCCAGCCGCTCCCACGGGTCCTCGGACAGGAACCGCAGGGCCACGTCGTACGTCGCCCCGCCCCACGCCTCCAGGCTCCACAGCTGCGGCGTCATCCGCGCCAGGTGCGGGCCGACCGTGACCAGGTCCCGGGTCCGGACCCGGGTCGCGAGCAGCGACTGGTGCGCGTCGCGGAACGTCGTGTCCGTCACGGCCACGGCGGTCTGCTCCCGCAGCGCCCGCGCGAAGCCCTCCGGGCCCGCCGACAGCAGCGCCTGACGGGTGCCGTCCGGAGCGGGCACCGCCACGTCGAGGACCGAAGGGCCCGGCAGCTTGGTGGCCGGGTCCACCGAGACCGGCACCGACCCGTTCGGCTGGTTCACCGTCACGTCGGCCAGATAGGTCAACAGCTTCGTGCCCCGGTCGGCCGACGAGCGGGCGGTCAACAGCTGCGGGTGGTCCTCGATGAACGCCGTGGTGATGTGCCCGGACCGGAAGTCCGGGTCATCCAGCACCGCCTGCAGGAACGGGATGTTCGTCGAGACCCCCCGGATCCGGAACTCCGCGACCGCCCGCCGCGCCCGGGCCACCGCGGTGGCGAAGTCGCGCCCCCGGCACGTCAGCTTCGCGAGCATCGAGTCGAAGTGGGCGCTGACCTCGGTCCCGGAGTAGGTGGTCCCCCCGTCCAACCGGACACCCGCACCACCCGGTGAGCGGTAGGTGGTGATCATCCCGGTGTCCGGACGGAACCCGTTGGCCGGGTCCTCGGTGGTGATCCGGCACTGCAACGCCGCACCCCGCAGGTAGACCCGGTCCTGGGACAGCCCCAGGTCCGCCATCGTCTCCCCGGCCGCGATCCGCATCTGGGACTGCACCAGGTCGATGTCGGTGACCTCCTCGGTCACCGTGTGCTCCACCTGGATCCTCGGGTTCATCTCGATGAACACGTACGGTCGGGGGGCTCCGCCCCCCGACTGCCCCCCGGCCTCCACCAGCTTGGTGTCCAGCAGGAACTCGACGGTGCCAGCGTTCTTGTAGCCGATCTCTGTGGCGAACCGCACCGCGTCCGCGCACATCCGCTCCCGGATCGCCGGGTCCAGGTTCGGGGCCGGGGCGATCTCCACCACCTTCTGGTGTCGTCGCTGCACCGAGCAGTCCCGCTCGAACAGGTGGATCACACTGCCCTCCGCGCCGGTGCCGTCGGCCAGCACCTGCACCTCGATGTGCCGCGGCTCGACCACCGCCTGCTCGATGAACACCGTCGGGTCCCCGAACGCTCCCTCGCCCTCGCGCATGCAGGCCTCCACCGCCGCCCTCAGGTCCTCGGGGCGGTCCACCCGGCGCATCCCGCGGCCACCACCACCGGAGACCGCCTTCACGAACAGCGGGAACGGCATCTCGCTCGCCGACGCCACCAGCGCATCCACATCGGTCGACGGCTCCACCGACGCCAGCGTCGGCACCCCCGCCGCCTTCGCGGCCGCGATCGCACGCGCCTTGTTCCCCGTCAACGTCAGCACCTCCGCCGACGGCCCGATGAACGTGATCCCCGCGTTCGCACACGCCTCCGCCAGCAGCGGGTTCTCCGAGAGGAACCCGTAGCCGGGATACACCGCGTCCGCACCGGCGTTCACCGCTGCCGCGACGATGACGTCCGGGTCCAGGTAGGCACGCACCGGGTGCCCCCGCTCCCCGATCTCATACGCCTCGTCCGCCTTCAGGCGGTGCTCGGAGTTCCGGTCCTCGTGCGGGAACACCGCGACCGTCTGGGCACCCAGCTCATAGGCGGCCCGGAACGCCCGGATCGCGATCTCACCACGGTTGGCCACCAGCACCTTGGAGAACATGCACAGCAGGCTAGTGGTCCGTCGTTTCCTTAGCGATACGAAGTCTCAGCCGGTGGGTGGGCCGGACGGTCAGTCCTTCAGCTCACAGATCACGGCACCGCTGGTGACGCTGTCACCGACCTGTGCGGACAGACCGGTGACGGTGCCTGCGCGGTGGGCCTTGATGGGCTGCTCCATCTTCATCGCCTCGAGCACCACGATCGCGTCCCCCTCGGCCACCTCCTGCCCGTCGGTCACGGCAACCTTGACGATGGTGCCCTGCATCGGGGAGGTGACCGCGTCGCCACTGGTCGCCGCACCCGACTTCTTCTTCTGACGGCGGGGCTTCCTCTCACGACCCGGGGCGGCCGTCGCGGTCAGCCCGGCGAGCCCGGCGGGCAGCACGACCTCGATCCGGCGCCCGTCCACCTCCACGGTCACGGCCTGACGCTCCTCGGTGGTCGAGTTGTCAGGGTCCGGGGTGTCCCCGTCGTACGGCGGGATCCGGTTGTCGAACTCGGTCTCGATCCAGCTCGTGTAGACGCCGAACGACCCACCGTCGCCGACGAACGCGGGGTCGTCGACCACCACCCGGTGGAAGGGGAGGGCGGTCGGCATCCCCTCGACCACGAACTCGTCGAGGGCCCGACGGGAGCGCTCCAGCGCCTGGGTGCGGTCCTGCCCGGTGACCACGAGCTTGGCCACCAGGGAGTCGAACGCCCCCGGCACCGTCTCGCCCTGGTCGTAGCCCCCGTCCAGCCGGACCCCCGGCCCGGCGGGTGCGTGCCACCTGGTCAGGGTGCCGGGTGCGGGCATGAAGCCGTTGCCGGGGTCCTCGGCGTTGATCCGGAACTCGATCGAGTGGCCCCGGACCTCCGGGTCGTCGTACCCGAGCTGCTCACCGGCAGCCACCCGGAACATCTCGCGCACCAGGTCCAGGCCGGTGACCTCCTCGGACACGCAGTGCTCGACCTGCAGCCGGGTGTTCACCTCCAGGAAGGAGATGGTGCCGTCCTGGCCCACGAGGAACTCACACGTGCCGGCTCCGACGTACCCGGCCTCCGAGAGGATGGCCTTCGAGGAGTCGTACAGGGTCTTCACCTGCTCCTCGGACAGGAACGGCGCGGGGGCCTCCTCCACCAGCTTCTGGTGCCGGCGCTGCAGCGAGCAGTCGCGGGTGGAGACCACCACGACGTTGCCGTGCTGGTCGGCCAGGCACTGGGTCTCGACGTGGCGGGGGCGGTCGAGGTACTTCTCCACGAAGCACTCGCCGCGGCCGAACGCGCCGACGGCCTCCCGGACCGCCGATTCGAACATGTCGGTGACCTCGTCCTCGGTGCGCGCCACCTTCAGGCCCCGGCCGCCGCCACCGAACGCGGCCTTGATGGCGATCGGCAGGCCGTGCTCCTGGGCGAAGTCGACCACCTCCTGGGCGTTCGCCACCGGCTCCTTGGTCCCGGCGACCAGGGGTGCCCCGACCCGCTCCGCGATGTGCCGCGCCTTCACCTTGTCACCGAGGCTCTCGATGGCCGACGGCGGCGGACCGATCCAGACCACTCCCGCGTCGATGACCGCCTGGGCGAAGTCACGGTTCTCGGCGAGGAAGCCGTAGCCGGGGTGCACGGAGTCGGCGCCGGAGCTCTTCGCGGCGGCCACGATCTTCTCGATGTCCAGGTAGGTCTCCGCGGGAGTGGCACCCCCCAGGCTGTGGGCCTCGTCGGCGAGCCGCACGAACAGGGCGTCCCGGTCCGGGTCGGCGTACACCGCGACGCTCGCGATGCCGGCGTCCTTGCAGGCCCGGACCACGCGTACGGCGATCTCGCCCCGGTTCGCCACGAGCACCTTCGTGAGCGGCTTGACCTCCGGCGTACCGGTCACGGCGAGTCTCCTTTGTGGGCTGTGCTCCTGTCCGGACGTCTACTTGGCGTCTTCGCAGCCGCCTCGCGGAGTCTAGGACGTCGCGGCCTCGGGCTCTGTACCGAGTCCCGTCGTAGCGTGACCTCATGATCACCGCCGTCCGCTCGGACGGGCACTCGAGCCGCATCCGGGCGGTGGCTGAGCGTGGGCCGCCGCCGGGCCGCGCCCGAGTGCCTGTCCCAGCGGCTGCATCCGCTCCGGCGGCGAGGCGGTCCGCGCTGGGCATGGGTTGGGCATGGATAGGGTCACGAACATGACCGGAGCAGACGCATGACACGAGCAGACGGCAGAAGCGACGACGAGCTGCGACCGGTGACCCTCACCCGCAACTGGCTGGACCACGCGGCGGGGTCGGTCCTGGTGGAGTTCGGCCGCACCCGCGTGCTGTGCGCCGCCTCCGCCACCGAGGGTGTGCCGCGCTGGCGCAAGGGCTCCGGGCTCGGGTGGGTCACCGCGGAGTACGCCATGCTCCCCGCCTCCACGAACACCCGCTCGGACCGCGAGTCGGTCAAGGGCCGGATCGGCGGCCGCACGCACGAGATCTCCCGGCTCGTCGGCCGGTCCCTGCGCGCGGTGATCGACTACAAGGCGCTGGGCGAGAACACGATCGTGCTCGACTGTGACGTGCTGCAGGCCGACGGAGGCACCCGCACGGCCGCGATCACGGGCGCCTACGTGGCGCTCGCCGACGCATGCGCCCACCTCGAGAGGCGGGGCTCGCTGAAGGGAGACCCGCTGACGGGTTCGGTGGCCGCCGTGTCCGTCGGGGTCATCGACGGCGAGCCGCGGCTGGACCTGCCCTACGAGGAGGACGTCCGCGCCGAGACCGACATGAATGTGGTGATGACCGGCGACGGCGCCTACGTCGAGGTGCAGGGGACGGCCGAGGCGGCACCGTTCGACCGGGGGATGCTGGACCGCCTCCTGACGCTGGCGGAGCAGGGCTGTGCCGACCTGACGCTTCGCCAGCGAGAGGCCCTCGGTCTTGGCTGAGGGTCCGCGGCTGTTCCTGGCCTCCCGCAACGCCAAGAAGCTCCTCGAGATGCGCCGCATCCTGCTCGACTACGTGCCCGACCTCCGGGTGCTCGGGCTCGACGACGTGGCACCTTACGACGAGCCGGACGAGACCGAGCCGACGTTCGCCGGCAACGCCCTCCTCAAGGCGCGGGCAGCCGTCGCAGCCACCGGACTCCCGTCACTGGCCGACGACAGCGGCCTGTGCGTCGATGCGCTGAACGGGATGCCCGGGGTCCTCTCGGCGCGGTGGTCGGGGACCGCGAAGGACGACTCGGCCAACAACGCGCTGCTCCTGCAGCAGCTGGCCGACGTCCCGGGCGAGCGCCGGGGTGCGCACTTCACCTGTGCGGTCGCGTTCGTGCACCCGGGCGAGGGCGGCAGGCCCGCCGTCGAGCACGTGGTGCACGGGGAGATGCCCGGCCGGGTCATCCGGGAGATGCGGGGCACCCGCGGGTTCGGCTACGACGTGCTCTTCGTGGCCGACCCGCGACCCGGGCAGGACCCCGGTGACGAACGCACGTCCGCGGAGCTGTCGGTCGCCGAGAAGGACGCCATCTCCCACCGGGGCAAGGCGTTGCGCAACATCGCCCCGCTCGTCGCCAGCGTCCTGACCGGCCGATGAGGTCGGGTGCGCCCGGTGAGATTCGAACTCACACTGGGCCGGACCTAAACCGACTGCCTCTGCCATTGGGCTACGGGCGCGCGCCAGCAGTCTAGGACCCGGTCACGATGCCAGGCCGAGGTCCTTGCGCAGCTTGGCGACGTGGCCGGTGGCCTTCACGTTGTACTGCGCGAGCTCCAGCCGGCCCTCCTCGTCGACCACGAACGTCGAGCGGATCACCCCCTCGACCGTCTTGCCGTAGAGCTTCTTCTCGCCGAATGCGCCGTACGCCGTCAGGGCCTTCCGCTCGGGGTCGGAGAGCAGCGTGATGCCCAGGCCGTCGCGCTCCCGGAACTTCGCGAGCTTGGCAGGCTGGTCGGGGGAGATGCCGAGGACCTCGTAGCCGGCGCCGCGCAGCGACGCCAGCGAGTCGGAGAAGTCACACGCCTGCGTGGTGCAGCCGGGTGTCATCGCGGCGGGGAAGAAGTAGACGATCACCTTGCTCCCGCGCAGCCCCGAGAGCGTCACCTCCTCCCCGGTGTCGGAGGTCAGCGTGAAGTCCGGCGCGGCGTCCCCGGGGGACAGGCGGTTCCTGGCTGTCGGGGTCTCACTCATGAGGGCTCCTGAGGGTTCGGTGGGTCCCGGCGCCGGTACGGCGGCCGACAGGTAACCTTCGCAGGGCAGCCGTCCGCGACGTTCCGCGGACCCCCGTGACGACGAGGAGAGACATCGTGGCCCAGCCCGACCCGAAGGTGGGGGAGCGCGCTCCGTCCTCGATCGAGGACGACATGGAGGCCACCCGTGCGCGGCTCGCCGACACCATCGACCAGCTCGTCTACCGCGCGAGCCCCAAGACCATCGCTCGCCGCGAGTACGCCACACTGAAGGCTCACTTCGTCGACGCCCAGGGCGACCCGCGCACCGACAACATCCTGAAGGTCGCCGGCGCGGTCGCCGGGTTCCTCGTGTTCGTGGTGGTCGCACGCCGGGTGACCCGTTAGCAGAGGCGGTCCGCCGGTGCCTGAGAAGACCCCGATCCGGCTGCTTCACGACCGGGTGCTCGTGTCCGTGGACACCGATGGCGAGCGGCGGTCCAGCGGCGGGATCGTCATACCCGCCACCGCCGCCCTGGGCGGACGCCGGCTCTCCTGGGCGCGGGTGGCTGCCGTGGGCCCGCACGTCCGCGCCGTCGAGGTGGGGGACCGGGTGCTCTTCGACCCCGAGGACAAGTCGGAGGTCGAGGTCAACGCGGAGACCTACGTGCTGATGCGTGAGCGCGACCTGCACGCGGTCGCCAGCGACCGGTTGGGCGACAGCCAGACCGGCCTCTACCTCTGATCCTGCCGACCCGGCCCGTCTGCAGGCCCAAACCCCGTCGACCCGGCCCGTCTGCAGGGCCGGACCCTGCCGAGCTCGGCCCGTCTGCAGGGCCAGACCCCGTCGGCCCGGCCCGTCTGCAGGGCCAGACCCTGCCGAGTCGGCCCATCTGCACGATCGGGCCCCGTCAGTCGCGGGTCGGACCTGCGTCGCGCTCTGCGGCCTCCGGTGTTGACGGCGCCGATATCGGTCACCGTGACCGATGATGGCGCAATTCTTCGCAGCACAGCGCCGTCATCGGGTCACGGTGACCGGTTGTGGCGAACAGATCGGCGCCGGCGGCCAGACCGGCCGACTCGGCGGGTGGCGGCGTGCACACTGGCCGAGTCGGCGGAGCGGCAGGTTGCGCCAACGGGCCCGGCTTCGTTCAGACACGGCGCGACCCCCCGGGCCGGCCGTCCCGGGTCGTGCTCTCGTCCGTCCGGCCGTCTCGAGTGTGGCCTTCGTCCGTTCGTTGTTCATGGGTCGAGAGGTCCTCGGTCGAGCCCTCTCTCGTCTCGTGGGACGAGTCGAAGGTTGTCGTGCGGGTGCCGGTCTCGTCCGTCGTACCGTCCTCGGCGCCCGGGACGCGGTGCTTGGCCGGACCCGCATAGTCGTCACTGCGGGTGTTCATGTCCGGGTCGAGCTCGTCGGCCTGGCGCATCTGCTCGTCGTGCTCGGTGCGCTGCGAGTCCGCCACTCGCCGCCGCTGCTCGGCCTCGGCAGCGAGTCGCTCCGCCTCGGCCTGCTTGCGGTCCGCCTCGGCGCGAGCGGCGGCGGCTTCGGCCTCCGTCTCCCGAGCGTGCGCCTCACGCTTGTGCAGATCGGTCGCGGAGGTAGCCGCCCGCTCACGCAGCTCCGCCGCCTGCTGTCGGTTGGCCTCCTTCCTCTTCTTGCTGGCCGCCGTCGCGATCGCCGCGATGATCGCGATGACGACGACGGCGACGATGACCCATATCACCCAGTTCGGCATGACGCCTTCTCTCATAGGAGTTATGGGCGGAAGTACCCTTCTGTCCATCACGACAAACCGAGTCCGCGCTCGGCTCGGGAGCGGGCGAAGCGGTACGGCCTGCAGACGGGCCGACTCGACGGGGTCTGGCCCTGCAGACGGGCCGACTCGACGGGGTCTACGGCCCTGCAGACGGGCCGACTCGACGGGGTGACCTCTGCCTGGGTCAGCTCACTTCCAGCTGCACGATCACCTGGTCGAGCGCGTGGTCCTCGACATCGACGATGCCCGGCTTGCTGATCGTCAGCTTCTTGGTGCTGGTGCCCTTGGCGAACTTGATCTCCTGCTCCGGGGTCGAGTGCACGTGGATCTCGCCGGCCGAGTCGGCGTCGATGTGCAGTGTGACGGGCTCACCGACCCGGACCTTGACCCGGTCGCCGTTCGGGGACACCTTGCCGTCCTTGAGGGTGATGTCGATCGAGGTGCCGGAGGGGCGTGAGCTGGCGCTGGCCGAGGCGCCGGCACCCCCGGAGGCACCGTCTCCGGAGCTGTCGTCACCGCAGGCGCTCAGACCGGGCGCCAACGCTGCCAGGGTGACCAGCACGGTCAGCCGCCTGCGCATCGAAGCTGCCTCCTTCACGTGGGGTCCAGGGCCGCAGCCTCGGTGGGGGTGTGGTCCAGGATCGCTTCCTCGAGCCGGATGAGCATCATCAGGCCGTAGGCCATGCAGCCGAGCGCGGCCACCTCGACCAGCACGAGCAGGGGCGAGTGCCGGGGCACCTCGTTGAAGACGGTGAAGCCGAAGGCCAGGGATGTCAAACCGTTGACGATGTTGAGGGCCGGCATGGACGCGGAGAGGCCGGCGGTCCGGTAGGCCCGCTGGTTGGTGAGGACTCCGCCGGCGCCGGCGACCAGCAGCCCGTACGTCGGCCACGCGGTCAGCAGCCCAGGGATCCCACCGGTGTTCAGCTGCTGGAGGGCCAGCTTGAGCATTCCGGCCACCAGTCCGAACAGGATGCCTCCGACCACACCGAGGAAGAAGGCCCTGCGCCGGGGGTTGTCGTGGACCCGGGAGGCGGCCACGTTCGCGGCAGCCGCGAACACCGCTCCGGCCAGGACGAAGGACAGCGTCCCGAGCCCGAGGTCGGCATGCGTGCCCGCGCTGGGGTTCGATGCGACGAGGAAGACCGCGAGACCGGTCGCCGTGACCAGCACCGCCCTCAGCTCACCCAGGGAGGGCCATCGCCGGCTGAGGGCGGCGCGGGCCGGCACCGCCCACACGATCCCGCTCACCACGATCGGCTGCACGACCGCGATCGCGCCGGCGTGCAGGGCGCTGGCATGCAGCGCGAAGGCGCAGACCGCGAGGAACTGGCCGACCAGCCACGCGGGCCGGCGGACCAGGTAGCCGAGCAGCTCGAAGAGCCCCGTGGCCGACTCCGGTGCCCCTTGGGCGGCCTGGTGCTGGACTGAGGAGGAGACCGCGAAGAACGAGGCGCACAGCAGCGCAAGGGTGATGGCGAGCGCGGTCACTCCTTCACTCTAAGGACCCCACCCCATCCCTGAGGACAACCGGGGCGACTCGCGGACTGTCGGTCTGCCCGCCGGAGGCGTTAGCGTCACCTCCCGTGGGTACTCCTGCGGTCGGGGTCACACCCCTCACGCCTGCGTGGACCCCGACCCCGCCACCCGCCTCCCACCCGTCCGCCACCCGCCGGCCACCCCGCCGTACGACGACCTTGGAGCCACCATGAGCACTGCTGGTGCAGACGTCGAGCCGACCGACGAGACGATCTTCACCTGGGGTGCGCCACCGCTGAAGTTCGGAGCGGGAGCCGTCGACGAGGTCGGCTTCGAGATGACGCAGCTCAACGCCAAGCGGGTGCTCATCCTGACCGATCCGGGTGTCCACGCGCGAGGCATCCCGCAGCGGGTGGCGGACTCACTGACGAAGCACGGCATCACCTCGGAGATCTTCGAGGGCTGTCACGTCGAACCCACCGACGACAGCATGGACAAGGCCGCCGGGTACGCCCGGGAGCAGGGGCCCTGGGACGCGTTCGTCGCCGTCGGCGGTGGGTCCGCCATCGACACGGCGAAGGCGGTCAACCTGGTCACCACCGACGGCGGCGAGCTGATGGACTACCTCAACAAGCCGGTCGGGAACGCCCAGTCCCCCCGAGGCCAGCTGAAACCGCTCATCGCCATCCCCACCACGGCCGGCACCGGCTCGGAGAGCACGGCGATGTGCGTGCTCGACGTCTTGTCCATGAGGGTCAAGACCGGGATCAGCCACTGGCGGCTGCGGCCGACGCTGGCGATCGTCGACCCGCTGCTGACGCTGACCCTTCCTCGGGAGGTCACCGCTTCGTCCGGCATGGACATCGTCTGTCACGCGGTCGAGTCCTACACGGCCCGGTGGTTCGAGCGCTACGACCGCAAGCGCCCCGAGGACCGGGTGACCTACTGCGGCTCGAACCCGGTCTCGGACCTGTGGTGCGAGCGCGCCCTGGGTCTCGTTGCCCGGTCGTTCCGGACCGCCGTGCACGAGGGCGACGACCTCGAGGCCCGCAGCGACATGATGATGGCCGCGACGTTCGCCGGGATGGGCTTCGGGAACGCCGGCGTGCACATCCCCCATGCCAACGCCTACCCGATCGCCGGGATGGTCCGGGACTACCGGCCGGCCGGCTACCCGCAGGACGAGCCGATGGTCCCGCACGGCCAGTCCGTGTCGCTCACGGCGCCCGAGGCGTTCCGCTTCAGCTTCGACAGCGCACCCGAGCGGCACTTGCGTGCGGCCTCGCTGCTGGCACCGGAGATGGACAGGCTGGACGACCCCTCCGAGCAGCTGCCGGCGGCGCTCACCGCACTGATGCGCGACGTGGGGATCCCCAACGGCATCGGGGCGGTGGGGTACTCCGAGGAGGACGTCCCCGACCTGGTGCCCGGCACGATGAAGCAGCAGCGGCTGCTGGCCACCTGCCCCAAGACCCCCGACGAGGACGACATCGCGCGCATCCTGAGGAACTCCGTCGAGAACTGGTGAGGCACCGGTCCGCGGCTCAGGAGTGCAGCAGCTCGTCGAGCTCCTCGGTGGCGGCGGCGATCGTCGGAGCCAGCGTGCGGACCCCGGCGGCGAGCCGCCCACCGAAGGCGCCGCCGGACGCGACGACCAGGTCGGGCTGCTCGCGCAGCAGCCGCTGGACGGTGGTGATGGCGCGTGGCCGGTCGGCGGCGGTGACCACGGCGAGGACGGCTGCCCGCGCCTGCCGGGTCCGGACGGCCGCCTGCCAGCTCGCCTCCGGCACGTCGGCCCCCAGGTAGAGCACGTCGAGGCCCCTGCGCCGGGCGGCCGTCGCGAACGCGAGCGCACCCAGCTCGTGCTTGGCTCCTGCCGGGAGCCCGACCACCACCGACGGTCCACGAGCCCTGCTGCCGGCCGCCTGGAACGCGGCGGCGAGCCTGCGGTGCACGGCGTTGCTCGCGGCGTGCTCCCCGGCCACGTCGATCTCGCCGCGGGCCCAGCCTTCGCCGAGCGCCTCGAGCGTCGGGAACAGCCAGGAGTCCACGACATGCTCGAAGCTGCCGAGCGCGAAGCCCTCGTCGAGACTCGCCTCGATGCCTGCGGTGTCCAGTGCGGCGGCGGACGTCAGGAACAGCTCCATGGAGGCGACCGCTCCGGCCCACCCGGGCGGTCGTCCCCCTCCGCCGGTCGTCCGGGACGTCTCGGAGGGAGCAGCCGATGGGGTTGCGGCCGCGCGCGGTGCCGACCGCGGCTGGGAGCCCTGCCGGACGGCGCGGGCGGCCTCGACCGGTGCCCACCCGGCCTCGACCAGCTTGCGCATCGCGGTCGCGGCGGCCACCGCCTCGTCGTCGTAGATCCGGTAGCCGGCCTCGCTGCGACGCGGCAAAACGACGGCGTACCGCCGCTCCCACGCGCGAAGTGAGGCTTCCGGCACGCCGCTCAGCTTGGACGCCTGTTTGATCGTGTACACCCTTTGTCCAGGCTATCCGGGACGGCGGACGCTGTACAAACCTTTGACACCCGGTGTCGGCCGCGACTATTTTGTTGGCCGTTCAACCGCCGGGCGGTACGGCGACTCGGATCGCGGCCCCGCCGGCGCCCATGGTCAGGCAACTCGGGAGAGCCACATGTCGCCACGCGCCTTCGACGGCAGCCAGACCGGGCCTCCGCTCGGCTACTACACCTACCGGGTGGCCGAGGACCGGTGGTCCTGGTCCGACGGCCTCTACGCACTGCACGGGTACGCACCTGGCGAGGTCCCCGCCTCCACGGAGCTGCTGTTGCACCACAAGCACCCCGACGACCGTGCTCGCACGCTCGAGCAGCTCGAGACGGCTGCCCGCCACGGGCTTCCCTTCAGCTGCTACCACCGCATCGTCGACCGGGGGCAGCGGGTGCGCTCGGTGCTGGCGGTCGGGAGGGGGCATCGCGGCGGCACCGGGGAGGTCGAGGCGGTCGCCGGCTTCTACGTGGACCTGACCGACGTACGGCGCACGGAGACCCAGGCCGACGTGGAGGTCGCTCTGATGCGCATCGCCGAGCACCGTGCCGTGATCGAGCAGGCCAAGGGCGTGCTGATGTTCGCCACCGGCTGCGATGCCGACACCGCCTTCGACCTGCTGCGGCGACGCTCGATGAGGGGGAACGTCAAGCTGCACGAGGTGGCTCATCACGTCGTGGACTCGATCGGTCACCAGCTGCGAGCGGATGCCGACACCTGCTCCCAGGTGATGGACTGGCTGGAGGGGTGCGGTCACGGGACGGCGCCGGGACCGGTCGGTCGCCGGGCGCTGAGACCCGGTGCTCGGGCCGCGGCCGACTGGACCGCGCACGGCCTAGAATGGGAGGCGGCTGACGGAGCTCGGGCACGACCCGACGGCACGGCCGGGGAGGTGCAGCATGGCGACTCGTCCCCGCACCAGGGCGGAGGCGCTCGCGGTCCTCGGGCTGCCCGCCACGGCGTCGCCCGCCGACGTCATCCGTGCCTACCGCCGGCTCGCGAAGTCGTCCCACCCCGACGTGACCGGCCGGACGGACCCCACCGCCGGCCAGGAGTTCGCCTCCCTCACCGAGGCCTACGACGTCCTGACGGGCCCCCCGGCACCACCGGAGCGCTCGGCGACCGCGCCACTCCACGAGCGGGGCCCGGCCGAGGCACAGCCGACGACACCGCCCCGTCAGCCGCGGCCGCAGCGTCCCGGTCCGACCGGATGGTCCGGCCGACCACCGATCGTGGCCGGACCGGTGACGATCACGCCCTGTCAGCCCCGGCGCCGCCCGGGTCACGCCGGGGACCCGGCGGGTCAGGACAGCTGACCGAGACGAGGGTGGCGCCGAGGTCGCGCACCTTGGTGAGCAGGCCGTGCAGACCTGCCTGGTCGCTGACATCCCCCGCCAAGGTGGTGGTCCCGTCCTGCTCGCGGGTGAGGGTCAGCCCGCCGAACCAGCCGGACCAGTGGTCGTCGAGGTGTCCCTCGACCCGGATCTCGTAGTAGACGGGTGCTCCGAGCCCGGACCCGGTGCTCACTGCGCCCCTGCCGGTGCGCGCCGTGTGCGGGTCCTGCCGGCCCGGCGTACGGAAGGCCGGCGTACGGAAGGCCGGCGTTGGGAAGGCCGGCGGATGACCCACTCGGCGACGGCGAGGTTGATGGCCCAGCCGGCTCCCATCAGCAGGTCGTGCCGGACGACCCCGGCACCCAGGACGGCCACGCCGAACCCGACGGTGAGCGCCTGGGTGCCGGCGCCCAGAGCCAGGGCGTAGGCCCGGGTCATCCAGGCTCGGTGCCGGGCGATGTCCCGGTTCCGGATCGCGGCCAGCCCGAGGACGATGCTCAGCGTCATGCCCGAGGCGAACAGCAGCCGGAACACGACCAGGAGCTCACCGGTGCCCTCCTTCTGGGGGAGGGTCAGCGTCAGCCACAGTGCCGAGAGCGCGACGGCCAGTCCGAGGGCGACCAGCACCCGACCTGCCCGGCGGTGCCATCCGGGATGACGCCGACGGATGCCGGCGGAGAACTGGAAGGCGCCGAGCAGGGCGTAGCCGATGGCTGTCGCGACGTGGATGACGACCGGGACCGGCGAGGCGGCGAAGCGGGCGTCCGTCGGGATGAGCTCCGGCCCGCCGAGGACCTCGACGAGACGGGCGCTGCCGGCCAGGACGGGGATCGCGGCGAGGGCGACCAGCCCGAACGGCACCCACCGACCGGTGGTCGCGGTCACTGGGGACCGACCGGTGCGAGAAGCGGGGCGTCCTCGACGGTCGGCACGGGCCGGGTGAGGGTGCGCGCGCTGAGCCACAGGGAGCAGCCGAGCCCGACCAGGGCCACGCCGTTGGGAAGCGCCAGCAGCCGGTAGAAGGCCTCGGGCATCACGTGCAGGGCAGCGGTGACGACGCCGCCGACGGCCAGGAGCGCTGCGGCCCAGCGCGCCAGGACCCGGGCGCGGTACAGCGCGATGCCGAAGACCAGGCCGGAGGTCAGGAAGAGGACGCTCTCGACGATGAGTACGGCGTGCAGCCCGCCGATGTCACCGGTCGCGTGTCCCTCGGCCGCCGAGAGGACGGCGTTCACGTAGCCGGGGTCGGTCGCGGCGATGGAGGGCAGGACGAAGGCGGCGACGAAGGACGTGCACATGATGACGAGGTAGTTGGCGATGAACAGCACGTAGCCGACCAGGCCGAGCACGCCGACCTGCTTGACCTGGTGGAGGTACATGCCGGTGATGCCAGCCAGGGCCAGTGCGGCCATCAGCGCCTTCAAGAGGCTGCGGATCCCGAAGTCGTTCGTGACGACGGTCGTGGCGTCCAGCGCCGGATGGTTCACCTGGACTCCGATGAAGATCAGCCCGGCGGCCACGGCGCATGCGCCGGCCGCTCGGGTGAGGGTGCGAGCGGTGATGGCCATGTCGGCTCCTGTGCGTCGGTCCGCGGCAGCTCCAGCGGGTGTGAGCTGAACCTAGGACGCGACGGGGCGATGGCGCGTCACCAGATGATGTGACCGAGGTGGTGACATGCGGCGGCTGGCGCTGTGAGGGGAGTGGGGGCTGGCGCGGTGGCTAGAGCAGCCCGTGGTCGCGGGCCCGCCGGACGGCCGCGGCCCTGGTGGTGGCGTCGAGCTTGGTGAAGATGCGCTTGGTGTGGGTGCGCAGGGTGTTCACCGAGACGTAGAGCTGCCGGGCGATCTGGGGACCGGTCAGGTCGCTGTCGAGCAGCCGGAGAACGTCGAGCTCCCGCCGGCTCAGCGGGTCGGCCAGGGCCAGGGGTGCCTCCGCTCCCCGCGTGCTCTCCTGCCCGAGGATCCGACGGGCATGGCGCCGCAGAGCGTCGTCGTGCCTCGGGTCTCCCTTCCCGGCGGCGCCCGCGGCAAGGTGCAGGAGCTCCAGCATCGGGGCGCCCTCGTCGAGGTACAGCCGCACGTAGCCGTCCGGCTCGGGCGCCCCGGTGACGGCCTGCTCCAGCGCCGCGAGCGCACGCGGCCCGGTCACCCAGCGCGTGGTGGGTCAGGGCCTGCAGCACCCGGATCTCCTGGACGCTGCCGTCCCGCCCGGCCTCGAGCGCCGCGGCGTGCAGCCGGTCGAGCAGGGCTCAGCGGCGTGACCGACCCGTGCCCCTCCGTCCGGTGTCGGGCCAGCAGCAGCCGCACGAGGGTCAGGTGGTCGTACTCCCGCAGGTAGTCCGGCTCGTCGTCGACGTCGACCCCACGGGCGCGGGCCCAGGCGGAGGCCGCGCGCAGGTCGCCCCGGATGACGTCGAATCGGGCCCTCGTCGCGGCGATCGGGCGGATCTCGGGATAGAAGCCGCGCCGGTAGAGCCCCTCGGCCCGGTCGAGCAGCCGGCCCGCGGCGTCGAGGTCGCCCTCGGCCGCGTGCAGCTGCGCCATCGCCACGAACCACCGGTGCCGGTTCTCGCTGATGGAGCCGTGCTCACCGAGGACCCGCGCCGTCTCCAGGTGCGCCCGCGCGCTCGTGAGGTCGTCGAGCTCGCGGTCCAGCTCGGCCAGCCCGACATGCAGGTCGGCGGTGGCCCTCGGGAGCGGCGCGTCACCGTCGGTCGCCGTACGCAGTGCCTGCTCGAACATGGCTTCGCGCGCGACCCGGACGGCCCGAGGCCACCCACAGGTCTGCCAGCACCACCGTGCCGTCGAGCGCGTCGACCAGGTTGCCCGCGGCGTGCAGGCTCTTGACTGCGTCGGAGAAGGTCGACAGTGCCTGCGAGACGTCCCCCCTCGACCAGGCCGCCAGGCCGAGGAAGCCAAGTCCGGCGCCGCGGACCAGGTGGTCCTCCGGCCTCGCCAGGTCCACCGCGTGACCAGCCTGGCGCACCGTCTCCTCGATGTCTCCGCGGGCCTGGGCGAGGGACGCGCGGTGCACCGCGATCGTCGCGGGCGCGGTGCGCAGGTCGTCGGTGTCCGCCCAGGCCGCGGCAAGGTCAGGGTCGGCTGCGCCGGCTGCCAGGGCCCTGTCGGCGTCGTCCAGCCGGCGCTCGACGACGTCGAGGTCACCCTGCATCAGCATCGACCAGGCCGACAACACGCTGAGCACGGGGCTCCGGCGTACGACGTTCTCCGGCAGGGACCGCATCCAGCCGAGCAGCAGGACGTCCTGCCGGGCTCGGCGCAGCTCCGGCAGAGCCTCCTCCATCAGGTAGGCCGCCCGGGCGAAGTCCTCGGCGGCGAGCGCGTGCCGGACCGCGTCCTCGACGAGGTCGTGCGCGGCGTACCAGTCGCTGGCTCGCCGGTGCAGGCGCGGGAGCTCGTCGGGCCGCTCGGCGACCAGCCGGGCCTGCAGGACGTCGGCGAAGAGGTGGTGGTAGCGATACCAGGAGCGGCGGGTGTCCAGAGCGACCAGGAACAGGTTGGCGCGCTCGAGGTCCTCCAGCATCCGGGCGCCGTCGGCTCCACCGGTGACGGCGTCGCAGAGGGAGCCGGTGAGCCGGTCCAGGAAGCCGGTGCTGAGCAGGAAGTCGCGCACCTCGCCCGGTTGCCGGGCCAGGACCTCGTCGGCGAGGTAGTCGATGACGAAGCGGTTGCTGCCCGTGAACGCGTCGATGAAGCCGGCCACGTCCCGGCGCTCGGGGATGACCCGGAGGGACAGGGCCGCGAGCTGGAGGCCGGCGACCCAGCCCTCGGTGCGTCTCTCGAGCGCATCGACGTCCGCGTCGGTCAGGTCCAGGCCCATCACCTGGTTGAGGAGCTCCTGTGCCTCCTCGGGGGTGAACCGGAGGTCGGTGGCACGCACCTCCGTGAGCTGCCCGCGGCTGCGCAGCCGGGCCAGGGGCAGAGGCGGGTCGGAGCGGGTGGCCAGCACGAGGTGCACCTGCTCGGGGAGGTGGTCCAGCAGGAAGGTCACCGCCTCGTGCACCTCGGCGCCCTCGATGACGTGGTAGTCGTCCAGCACCAGGACCCGCAGGGTCCCTGGTGCGGCCAGGCTCGCGCGAGCGACGTCGTTGACGACCGCCGTCAGGACGTCGGTGGTGGCGGCGGTGGGCAGGGACTCGAGGACGGTGCCGTCCACGTCGACGCCGAGCCCGCCGAGGGCAGCGACCAGGTGGGCCAGCAGACGCGGCAGGTCGTTGTCGTCGCTGTCGAGGGAGAGCCATCCGACCCGGGTCGCCTGCTCGTCGAGGTGCCCGAGCCAGTCGCCGAGCAGGCTGGTCTTGCCGAAGCCGGCCGGTGCGGACACCAGGGTCAGCCGGTGACCCGGCTCGAGCGTGGCGTCGAGCCGCTCGACCAGTCCGGGCCGGGCGACCAGCGCGGTGCGCCGCGTCGGCGCGAACAGCTTGGTGGCCAGCACCGGGGTCGACACCTGGCGATCCTATGAGCAAAGGTGCGTCGAGTCGGCCCGTCTGCAGGCCGGGAGGGCGCCGAGTCGGCCCGTCTGCAGGCCGGACTGGGGGTCGAGTCGGCGCGTCCGCAGGCCGGAAGCGCGACTGATCCTCAGAGCACCGGTCCGCCTAGCAGCGGATCGCCGCGGGCGTCGCTCGGCTCGTGGTCGGCGTATGGGCTGGCTGGACACAGGTCGTAGTCATCGCCGAACTTCGGATCGAGCCAGCCGACGTCGGGCACCTGCACGATCTCCTGGTGGCAGTAGCGGAACCGTGCGTGTGGGAGATCCGCACCATGCCTGCTGCGGTCGAGCCTCTTCATGGTGACCAGGGTGGCGCGCAGATACACGACACGGCAGGGTCGGTCGGCCCCACATGCGCGCCGAACGTCCCGCCTGCACCCGGTTGCGGTGCTGGTACGACGTGTTGCTCGATGAGCCCGTCGAGGTCGTGCCTAGCGACCAACCGTGGCATCGGGGGACCTGGTCGGACGGTGACCGGCAGACCTTCGGCCTGGGCGCCAGCGATGCGTGTGTTGTAAGAGGTTGGTTGGGTTGAAACACGATGGGAGGGAGACCGCGGGCGAAACTTCGATGGATCGACTGGGACGAGCCGAACCTCGAGCACGCGACGTTGGGCGAGCCGATCGAGGCACGCCGCAACGTGATCGAGAAGGCATCCGCGTAGGTGACCGCGCGGGGCGTCTGCTCACGGCGATCCAGCCTCCCGCAACCGCGCCGCTCGATCGCGTAGCGACGCCGGCTCGGGGTCCCGCGCGTCGTTCTCGGCCAACTCCCCGACTCCAGGCCGGAGGGGCGCTTCTCGCCGTCTGGTGGTCAACTGCCACGGTGACGGACCCGGGTGCGCGAACCCGAGACCCTCACCGGGATCTGGGCGCTCTTGATCCGCCCGCACCGGCCGTCCGTCGGTCCTGCGCAGACACCGCTTCACGCCGGTAGCAGCACACGTAGCCGGTCAGCAGGTGCTGTTCGATGATGTCGGCGATGACCTGGTCACCCGCCCTGATCTTGGTCACCGCCCTCCTGAGCGCCTTCTGCACCGCGGTGCGGGCCCGCTCGTCCGACCCGACGAAGCGTCTCGTGCGGCCGCCGAGTCCACGGGTGCGCATCAGCTCGTCCATAAGCGCGTCGTACTCGCGCTGCGCCGTGTCGAGGCGAACCTCGTCGTCCGCGGCGTCCGCCATCTCCTCCTGCAGCTGCTCGGCGCGCCTGCGGTAGGCAGCGACCGCGCGGGAGTCCAGCACCGGCTCGTCGCTCAGTGAGTCAGAGGGCCGCCCGGCGAGCTCGGTGGCTCGGACCTCCCTCCCCGGGGTCGCGACGAGGACAGCGAGGTACCGCATACCGACACAGTCGGGGACCACGGCCCTCCGCTCACCCATCGACACCCGCCACCGATCGCTTTCGAGTTCGCAGCCGATGATCGGATCAGTGACCGGATCAGTGACCGGCGCGGTGAGCGCAGAGGTGAGTGTGCCCGGCACCAGGACATGCTGCGCGTCCAGCAGCTGCTGCGCCAACCGTGCTGCGGGCAGGTTCCCCAACATCTGGTCGTGTCGCACAGCCTTCTCGAGGTGGCGTCGAGCGCCGGCCCGGTCCTCGAGGGTGAGCGCACACAGGGCGAGCGGGTAGTGCGCGGCCCCGAAGCAGGCCACCCCCAGGCTGGCCATCACCGGCAGGTCGGCGTACGGGGCGAGCAGGTCCCGGACCTCCGATGCGACGTCTCGGTCGTGCAGCGCGTGCGCGGCGATGGCGGCTCCCATCATGGAGACCATCCAGGTGCTGGACGAGCGAAGTGCCGCCAAACCGGACCCGCGCAGGCGCCTCAGCGCCGACGCGGCGGCCTCGGACTCACCACCAGCGCCGGTGGCGACAGCCAGCGCCGCCAGGTAGGCGTCATTGGTGGAAGCCATCGTCTCCGAGGCGACGAGGTCCGCGATGACGGGCACGAGCTCGGCGCTGCGACCCTGGTACCAGCGGATCGAGCACAGTTGTGCGCCGTACCATCCCAACGCGTCGGCGTCGCCGACCTGCTCGCCCTGCTCGAAGCAGGCGGCTGCCGCCTCCTCAGCCTCCTCGAGGCGACCCGAGCGGATCATGTGCATGACCTTCACCGCGCGGACGAGGTACAGCGTCGCCAGGTGGTCCGGGTCCGACGCCAGCCGCTCGAGCTCTGACAGCGCCCGGTCCGCGTGCGGGTCACCACACAGGAGCAGGTCGACGGTGCGCCAGGTCAGTCCCATCAGCAGATCGATGCCGCGCCCCCGCGTGGCGCCGTGGGCGACCAGCTCGTCGGCGATGAGGCGTCTCGCCGTCGCGTGCTCGGGCCCCAGCATGCAGTGGTGGCACAACGCGAGGCTCTCGCCGAGAAGAAGCGGGTCCGATGCCGTCCGTGCCTGCACCAGTGATCGCTCGACGCGTCCCACCGCGCCGTCGTTGTAGTCGTCCTCGGCCGCCATCCGGACCGCCAGCCGCCGCGCCGTAGGCGACGACGGCGACAGTTGGCGAAGGGCCCGCTCACGCCAGGTCTGCACTCGGATGGCGTCCACGACGCCGCGGTTCTCGTGGACCCACAGACCGCTCCAGCCGAGGACCGCCTGTCCGAGAAGCTCGCCGTCGCCTGCGGTGTCGGCTTCGTCCGCTGCCCGCATGAAGTGCTCGCGTGCCAAGGCGAGGTGTCCGTGCACCTCGAGGGCGGTCCTTCCGGCAGTGAGCTGGTCCCAGCCGTCCGAGACGTCAGGTGCGGCCAGCACACGCGTGTGCTGGCCCGTCGCGACCGCAGCGCGTGGGTCTGGTATCCCGGACATGGCCACGCGCCTCTCTCCCCTCACCGGCCTGAAGTCATTGTCCCGCCTTTACTGTCCGGGGTCCATCACCGGCAGGTACCCCCACGAATAGGGCCTTTCAGCGTGTTCGCGGGCGGCACACCGGTGGCACACCCGGTGTCACGCCTCAAGGGCAACAGCGATTCCAGGAGCAACGTGGGCATCAAGCGCCGTCCGCGGAGGCCATCGAAGGAGACCATCATGCCCAGGACACTCACCCGGGGCCGTGTGTGTACCGCGGCCGCGGTCACGGCGGCGATCACCGCATCTACCGCATCCACCGCGGCATCAGCGACGCCCACTGTGCTTGACCCGCCGCTCTCGGTCTCCTCCGGGACACCGGTCATCTTCGACACCACCGCTCACCCTGCCTTCGGCTGGGCCATGCCCGAGCGGTACGACGCAAGCTGGGCGGCCTACAGCACCCGCAGCGGAAGCTACGATCCGGGCTTCGTCACCCCGAGAGTGTGGCCTGTCCAGCTGAACGCGTGCAGCTCTACCGCCGTACACGCCATCACCGGCTACGTCTACGAGATCAGCCGGGTCGACGGGGCTCCTTGGAGACGCAACACCACCACCAGGCGATGCTCCACCACCAGCGCCATGCCCGCCCTGGGCACCTACGACATTCGGCTCTCGCTGAAGACCGACTGGGGGACAGCGGACGGGGTCAGCGAGGAGATCCGCACGCGCGTCACGTTGAAGGACTCTCTGATCGTGTCGATGGGCGACTCCCTGGCCTCCGGTGAGGGCAACCCCGACGAACGAGGGGACTACTACTCGCCCGGCGCTGACAAGACCGCCAAGTGGAAGGACCGACGATGCCACCGGTCAGCACTCGAGCGGACCCGCTAGAGCCGCCCGAGCCATCGAGGACGCCGACTCGCACTCGTCGGTGACGTTCGTCAGTGTCGCATGCTCCGGCGCGAAGATAGGCAACGTCTCGCACCAGGGCTACGACGGCATGAAACCGGGCACCTTCAGATATCCGCCGCAGGTCAACCAGGTGGCGACCCTGGTCGGTCCGCGCTCCCTGCGAGGTGGGCGGCGGATCGACGCACTCCTGATGTCCGCTGGTGTCAACGACCTCTACTTCAGCAACCTGATCGAACGCTGCGCGAAGTTCTGGACCGGTGATGGATGCGTCCGGATGGCCGACCGCAACGCCAACCTCGCCGGGCTACCCGCCTCTTATCGGCGCCTGGCCAGCGAGATCGCCAGGCAACTGCCGAACACCGCGCGGGTGCTGGTGAACAACTACCCCGCGCACCTCTTCAAGGACGGCGCCTGTGGGGCACTGCGCGGGATCTGGCGGTCCAAGGGACAAGCGATCGCGCGAGTAGGGGTACGGCTCAACCGGGCCATCGGCACCGCTGTTCGAGCGAACGCGGCCGAACCGTACCGCTGGAGGGCCGTGGCCGACCTCGACGCGCCCTTCTTCTCGCACCCCTACTGCGGCAGCGACACATGGTTCACGCGACTCGAGTGGTCGATGCGGAACCAGGGCAACAAGGACGGCACTGCCCACCCCAACGGACCGGGGCACCAAGCCTACGCCGGCATCCTCGGCGCTGCTCTGCGCGGAGTCCTGTGACGGGAAGGGCGCAGCCCCCGTCCGCGGACATCGCCGCCACCGTCCCGTGCATCCGCCGTCCCGGCAGCACCCACTCCGCCGGGACGAGCAACCGCTGACGCCCGCACGACGGCCGTCAGTGACGCAGAAACCCGCAAACAGAACAACCACCTCGAGAGCCCTCGAAGTGACAGGAAACAAGATCAAGGAGCACGTGATGAACAGGAATCGTCGTACCCTCATCCCCGCCGCAGCAGTCCTCGCGGCCATGTCCTGCGGGATGTCGCCACAGGCACTCGCGGCTCTGGAGGCGCCACCAGTCAGCGACGCGAACGCTGCCTCGACCGTGTCCGCGCTCCCAGCGGCGAGCCCCGCCGCGACGGCCGCGGGCTACCTCAAACAGTGGATGTTCGACCCGAACCACGCGCACCACCCCCTGTACGCGAAGTCGAGCTGGAACGGACCGTCCAGGAAGAACACCAACCTGAAGAACAAGTACGAGCACCGCTTCCTCCAGCACGAACGGCAGACCTTCGGGATCAACCTCGGCTGGACCGACGACGCGTCCCCCAGGACCGCCGAAGCGGTGTCGCGGTGGTTCTTCACGCGTCCCGACACCACCCGCCCGCTGCGCTACGGCGACCGGATCGCGATCGGGAACGGCGCCAACCCCTCCTACATCCGCTACGCCAACCGCACCTTCGGGATCAACCTGGACTGGTCCAGGACCCCGAGGTACGAGTGGAAGCTGCTGGGCGGAAAGATCGGCACGCAGGTCCGATCTGGTGACTGGCTGGCGATCTACAACACCGTGACCAGGCAGCCGCTGATCTCCTTCGACCGCACCGTCGGAGCCGACATCGGCTGGCCCGACAGCGAAACCTGGGGCGAGCAGGTCCGTGACGCCGTGCTGAAGTACATCAAGGACCACTGGGCCGAAGGTGTCGCCTACCTCATCACCCTGGCCTGAACAACGCCGCGGGTGGCTGGTGCACCGTACCGGCCACCCGCGGCCCTCACCCGTTGCGCACATCGCCGTTGCCGGTGGTAGACAGCAGGCTTGTGCCGCTCGGTCATCCTTCATGGACGAGGGGCACGTCGGGACCAACCACTGTTCGTGGAGGTGCTCGGCGAGGCCGTCGCTGGGAGTGAATCGCCTCGGGTCTGATGGAGGCTCTCAATCCTGGGAAGGATGATGAGAGTCATGGCAGCACCGAGGAAGTACAGCGTTGAGTTGCAGCAGCCGGCGACGCGGATGGCGTTGGATGCCCGGAAGGATCCTGAGTCTGCGCGTGAGGCGATCAAGCGGGTCGCCGATCAGCTGGGGGTCCACCCAGAGGCTCTGCGGAACTGGGTTCGTCAGGCCGAGATCGATGGCGGGGTCCGGCCGCGTACCACGAGCGATGACGCGCAGAGGTTGGCCGAGCTCGAGCGTGAGGTCCGTGAACTGCGTCGGGCCAACGAGCAAGGGCAAGGGCTTGCTCAGGAAGCGGACCAAAAGCCGGGCGGGCGAGCGGACCCTACCCCTTCCCATGACTGCAATCGCGCTGCTCCGGCGCCGGTTCATGACGGGGGCTCGGCTCGACCAGCCGCTGTTCCCGGACGTGCTCGGCGGCTTCCGGGACCCGGCCAACGTCCGGCGGGATCTCCGGGCGGCGCGTGGCACCGAGGCGCTGGCGTGGATCACCTCGCACAGCTTCCGCAAGACCGCGGCGACGATCCTCGACGAGGCCGCCCTATCGGCGCGCCTGGTCGCCGATCAGCTCGGGCACAGTCGGCCGTCGATGACTCAGGACCTCTACATGGGGGTCGGGCGGTCGACTCCCAGGCGGCCGTAGCGCTGGAGGCTGCTCTCGGCGAACTGGCCGCGTTGGGCCAAAACAATGGCCGGCGACGAAGGTCAGGCACCGTGAGGCCGTCTGACCTGGGGGTTTGTGCGCCATCAGGGACTCGAACCCCGAACCCGCTGATTAAGAGTCAGCTGCTCTGCCAATTGAGCTAATGGCGCGCGAAGCGTGGGGAACTTTAGCAGCGCATCCTCGCCAGCATGAAATCACTGACATCCGTCCGGTACAGCATGGTTCGTGAGGAACGGCGCCAACGACTAGTTTGGTCCCAGACCCATCCGGTGGAGCCCCGGGGGCGAACAATCTACACGCGACGATCGTCATGGGGATGAAGGGAGCAGCAGATGTCCGAACCCGGGCTTCGGCTGGTCCCTTCCCAGGGTCCTCACGATGTGGACCTGCTGCTCAGGCGGGTGGCGCGGGGCGATGCCCAGGCCTTCGAGAAGCTCTACGACGAGCTGTCCTCGGTGGTCTTCGGGCTGGCCCGGCGGGTGGTGCGGGACCCGGCCCGTGCGGAGGACGTCACCCAGGAGGTCTTCCTCGAGGTATGGCGCAAGGCGGCTCGTTTCGACAGCAGCCTCGGCAGGGCCAAGACCTGGGTTCTGACCATCGCCCACCGCAGGGCCGTGGACGCCGTACGCCGCAGCGAGTCGCAGAAGCGGCAGGACCACCGCGCGACACCGGACGAGATCAGCCACGACGAGCCGGCGGACACGCTGATCAAGACCGAGGAGCACGGCGCGGTTCGCCAGTGCATGGACACCCTCACCGAGCTGCAGCTGGAGTCGGTGCGGCTGGCCTACTTCAACGGCTACACCTACAACGAGGTGGCGACCTTGCTCGACAAGCCACTTCCCACCATCAAGACCAGAATGAGGGACGGACTCATCCGTCTCCGCGACTGTTTGGAGGGGCACCGATGAGCATCGATCTGCACACGCTCTCGGGTGCCTACGCGCTCAACGCGCTGAGCGCCGAGGAGGCGGCCGAGTTCAGCACGCACCTCGAGCAGTGCCCGAGCTGCCGCCAGGAGGTCCAGGAGCTGCAGGACGTCGCTGCCCGGCTCGGTGCCGTGGAGGCGACCCCACCGCCGGCCGCGCTGAAGGACCGCATCCTGGCTGCCGCCGACCAGCAGCCCCAGCTTCCGCCGAAGGTGACCCCGATCGAGCAGGCCCGGTCGCGTCGCTGGGTCGCGCGGGTCTCCAGCGCTGCAGCGGCGGTGGTGCTGCTCGCCGCTGCGGTGCTGGGCATCACGCGACCCTGGCAGTCCGACTCCACCACGGTGGCAGCCCCGGTGAGCCAGGTCTTCGAGGCGCCCGACGCCCACACCGCGACCGTCACGACCGCCAACGGGGGTCGGCTCCGGGTCGCCACGTCGGCCGAGCGAGGCGAGATGGCGGTGGAGACCCGCGGCCTCCCGAAGCTGGAGCACCGGACCTACCAGATGTGGGCGGTCCGCAACGACCGGGCGACCAGCGTGGGGCTCATCGACGACCTGAAGGCCGGCAAGGTGATGCCCATCCCCGCCGCCGGTACGACGGTCGCCATCACCGTCGAGCCTGCCGGCGGCTCGAAGAGGCCGACCGGGCGGACGATCGTCACGATGGACCCCGAGGACGTGTAGCTCGACCCTGCCGGCATCGCCGGCGGTCCGACCCGGCGGCTTGGGCAGCGGAATGTTCTGCTTTCAACTACCGTTGACATGGCACACCTGCTGAAGGAGACGCCATGCCCGCCGTCACGGTCGAGGACCTGACCACTCTGCCGCGTATGACCGGCCCGGGCCTCGGCGACGTCGTGCGCCCGGTGCTGAGCCTGACGACCGCACCGCGTGGCCTCGAGGGGGAGGGGTTCCCGGTGCGTCGCGCCTTCGCCGGGGTGGACCTCGCCGCTCTCGACCCGTTCGTGCACATGGACCAGATGGGCGAGGTGCAGTACGCACCCGGTGAGCCCAAGGGCACCCCCTGGCACCCGCACCGGGGCTTCGAGACGGTGACCTACATGCTCGACGGGGTGATGGACCACCGAGGACAGCAACGGGGGCGGTGGGTCGATCACCAACGGCGACACCCAGTGGATGACGGCGGGGTCCGGGATGCTGCACATCGAGACGCCTCCGGAGTGGCTGGTCGTCGCCGGGGGGCTGTTCCACGGGGTGCAGCTGTGGGTGAACCTGCCGCGGGACCTGAAGTGGGCGACACCGCGCTACCAGGACCTGCGCTCCAGCCAGCTCGGTCTGGTCACCACGCCCGACGCCGGCGCGCTGGTGCGGGTCATCGCGGGCACGGTCGGGGACCGCACCGGGCCCGGCTCGACGCACACCCCGATCACGATGGTCCACGGATCCCTCGAGCCGGGGGCCCGTCTCGACCTGCCCTGGCAGGTCGACTACAACGCCCTGGTCTACGTCCTCGCCGGCTCGGGCGCAGTGGGCCTCGAGCAGCGACCAGTGCAGGCGGGCCAGCTCGCGGTCCTCGGCCACGGCGACTTCGTGTCCGTGACGGCGTCGCAGGGCAGGGACAGCCGCTCCGGCTCCATGGAGGTCCTGGTTCTCGGCGGCCGGCCGATCCGCGAGCCGGTGGCCTGGGGTGGACCCTTCGTGATGAACACCAGGGCCGAGGTGGTGGCGGCGTTCGAGGACTTCAGGAGGGGCAGGATGGGTCGGGTGCCCGCCGTGCACGGCCTGTCGAACGACATCGTCGAAGGCTGACCCCCGGACCGGCGGTTGAGACGGTGCCCGCCCGGGACGAGCCGCAGGCCGCCCGACCTGCGGCTCCTCGGGGTGAACGACGGGACTTGAACCCGCGACATCCGCGACCACAACGCGGCGCTCTACCAGCTGAGCTACGCCCACCATGTGCCTCTCACAGCTCGGACCGGCCCGTGGCGGACCCGTCCAACAGCCGTGTCGGCCCCTCCGAGTCGAGCCAGGAGAAGCCGAAGCAGGAAGGACTATACCCGTCCTCAGGTGCCGGCCGGACCACGGTCCGGTGCCGGCGCACCGGGCTGCGCGACGGCGCCGGTCAGCGCCCCGCCGTGCTCGGCGGCCAGTGCCTTGGCCCGCTCCGAGTCGGGCCCGGGCGGCGGGACGAAGACGGCCGCACGGTAGTAGCGCAGCTCCTCGATGCTCTCCTGGATGTCGGCGAGCGCCCGGTGGTTGCCGGACTTGACCGGGGCGCTGAAGTAGGCACGGGGGTACCACCGGCGCGCCAGCTCCTTGATCGAGGAGACGTCGACGATCCGATAGTGCAAGAACGACTCCAGGTCGGTCATGTCCCGGGCCAGGAACGCCCGGTCGGTGGCGACGGTGTTGCCTGCCAGCGGCGGCCGGCTGCCGGCCGGACAGTGCTCCTTGACGTAGCCGAGCACCGTCTGCTCCGCCTCGGCGAGCGGTACGCCGGTCGGGAGCTCGTCGAGCAGCCCCGAGGAGACGTGCATGTTCCGCACGAAGTCGTCCATCTGGTCGATCGCCTCGGGCGGCGGCTTGACCACGACGTCGACACCCTCGCCGAGCACGTTGAGCTCGAAGTCGGTGACGAGCGCGGCGACCTCGATCAGGGCGTCCTCACCGAGATCGAGCCCGGTCATCTCGCAGTCGATCCACACCAGTCGGTCGTTCACGTCCTGCACACTACTCAGTCTGCTCTCAGAGATCTTTCCTACAGTGAAGACATGGTGACGAGCGTCGACACGCGCGCCCGGCGGACCCGAGCCGTCGTGGGGCTGCTCGCCCGTCTCGTCGTGGGCGGCGTGTGGGTGGTGGCCGGCGTGCTGAAGCTCCCGCACCCGAGCGAGAACGTGCGGAGCGTGCGGGCCTTCCAGATCCTTCCGGAGGCCGTCGTACCCCTGGTGGGGCATGCCCTCCCGGCGTTGGAGATCGTGGTCGGCGTGTCGCTCCTGGCCGGCTTCCTGACCCGGGTGACGGCCACCGTGTCGGCCCTGATGCTGCTCGCCTTCGTGGTCGGGATCAGCGCCGCCTGGGCGCGCGGGCTGGCCATCGACTGTGGCTGCTTCGGCGGCGGGGCCGGCCCCTCGGCGGACGCGACCGCGGCGTACCCGTGGGACATCGCCAGGGACGTCGCCCTGTTGGTGCTCAGCGTCCTGCTGGCGTGGCGGCCACGGACCAGGTGGTCCCTGGACCGACGCCTGCTGCCGGCCGAGGCATGAGACCGAGCGCCGCCGCTGCACGTCGCCTGCACGTGACCTGCGAACCCGACCCGAGAGACAGAGGCTGCCACTGATGGCGAAGAAGAAGTCCACCGCGACCCGCCGGGCGGAGTCGACGGCAGCGTCCGCGCGAGCGGCGGAGATCCGTCGGGCCCAGGAGCGCAAGGAACGCCGCCGGCAGACGCTGGTGGTGACCGCGGTCGGTGTGGTCGTGCTCGCCGTGATCGTGCTGATCGTGACCCTGAGCACGTCCTCGAAGGACACCAGTGGCGCGCCCGGGGCGGCACCGAAGGGGGTGGTCGGCGGCTACGCGGTGCCGAGCGGCCCGGCGTCCGCACCCGTGAAGGTCGCGGTCTACGAGGACTTCATGTGCCCGTTCTGCGGTCAGTTCGAGGCGGCCGGCCGCACGGCGTTCGACAAGGCCATCGCCCAGGGCAAGGCGCAGTTCCAGTACCACGTGGTGAGCTTCCTGGACAGCAGCTCCAGCACCGACTACTCCACCCGCTCGGCCAACGCCCTGGCCGTGGTGCTCGACAAGGCCGGGCCGACGGTGGCCAAGAAGTTCCACGACCTCCTGTATGTGAACCAGCCCGCCGAGGGCAGCGCCGGTCTCAGCGACAGCACGCTGGTCGACCTGGCGGCCCAGGCCGGCGCGCAGCGGTCCCAGGTGACGTCGGGGATCAAGGACCTGGCGTTCCAGCAGTGGGTCAAGAACGTCACCGACAATGCCTCCAAGAACGGCGTGAGGGCGACCCCGACCGTGAAGGTCGACGGCAGGACCATCCAGTCCCAGTCGATCGGCGACCTGGTCGCGAAGGTCGAGAAGGCGATCGCTGCGGGCAGCAAGTAGCCTTCAGGACCATGTCAGTGCAGCCGGGGCCGAGCCCCCTCTCGCCGTACGCCGAGTTCGTGGCCGGCCTGCCGAAGGTCGAGCTGCACGTGCACCACGTCGGCTCCGCCTCGCCGAGGACCGTCTCCGAGCTCGCCGCCCGGCACCCCGGCCCGGTGCCGTCCGACCTGGCTGCGCTGCGCGAGTTCTACACGTTCCGCGACTTCGCGCACTTCATCGAGGTCTATCTCTCCGTCGTGGACCTCCTGCGGGAGCCCGAGGACATCCGTCTGCTGACCTACGAGGTCGCCGGTGACATGGCTGCCCAGAACATCCGGTACGCCGAGCTGACCCTCACACCGTGGACGTCGGTGCAGACCGGCATCCCGATCGAGGCGTTCGTCGAGGCGGTCGAGGACGCCCGGGTGGCCGCCGAGCACGACCACGGCGTGGTGCTGCGCTGGATCTTCGACGTCCCGGGGGAGTTCGGGCTGCCCTCGGCCGAGGACACCGTCGGCTACGCCCTCCAGCACGGCCCCGGCACGCTCGTCGGCTTCGGTCTCGGCGGCCCCGAGGCGGGCGTGGACCGGCCGCAGTTCGCCGACGTCTTCGCCCGGGCCCGCGCCGCGGGACTGCACAGCGTGCCGCACGCGGGGGAGACGACGGGGCCGCAGACCGTGTGGGACGCGCTGCGGGACCTGGGTGCCGAGCGGATCGGGCACGGCACCTCGTCGGTGCAGGACCCTGCTCTGGTCGACCACCTCGTCGAGCACCGCATCCCGCTCGAGGTGTGCCCGACCTCCAACATCGCCACCCGCGCCGTGGACCGACTGGAGAACCACCCCATCCGCGAGCTGTACGC
Organism: uncultured Actinomycetota bacterium; assembly: GCA_963837995.1. Lineage (GTDB taxonomy): Bacteria > Actinomycetota > Actinomycetes > Propionibacteriales > Nocardioidaceae > Nocardioides_B. The sequence goes on along the minus strand of CAWIPS010000008.1, from coordinate 69,872 downwards.
CGCGGGCGTCAACGTCACCGTCAACAGCGACGACCCGCCGATGTTCGGCACCACCCTGAACGCGGAGTACGAGATCGCCGCCCAGCTCCTCGACCTCGACGAGCACGGGATCGCGGACCTGGCCCGGAACGCCGTACGCGCCTCCTTCATGCCCGAGCAGGACCGTGCGGCGGTCCTCGCCGAGATCGACACCTACGCGGAGTCGTCCACCCGGCCCTGAGCCTGAGCGCGACGCCGGGCCCAGCGGCCGGGTCCGGAGCCCAGCGTCGCCGCACTCGGGGTCCCCCACGGCTCCATCACGAGGTGCCGGCGCAGGTAGACCACTGTCTCCTTGGCGATGGCGGCCAGGGGCAGGGCGAGCAGTGCTCCGGGGATGCCCTGCAGGTGGCCACCCAGCAGCAGCGCGAAGATGACGAGCAGCGGGTTGATGCGCAGGCTGTGGCCGAACACCAGCGGCACCACGACGTGTCCCTCGACCTGCTGGAGGGCGACGAACAGAAGCACCAGCCAGAGGGCCGTCAGCGGCTCACCCTGGAACAGCGCCACCAGGATCGCCGGCAGGGAGCCGAGGACCGGCCCCAGGTAGGGCACCAGCTCCATCAGCCCGTAGAACACCCCGAAGAACACGGCGTAGGCCCGACCGGCCGGGAAGATCCCCAGGAACCCGAACAGCCACAGGGACACACCGGCGCTGAGGCCCATCACCAGGCTGAACGCGACCTGCCCCCGCACGTAGCCGAAGACCGCCCGCTGCACCCGGGACGGGTAGTCGTCCTCGACGGTGCCGTTGCCGGGCGGCATCAGCTGCCGGGTCAGGCCACCGATGTTCTCGCCGTACAGCAGCATGTAGACCGAGATCACCAGGATGAGGATGAGCCGGAAGCCCGCCTCGGCGACCAGCGTGACGAGGTCCCGGGTGAAGGAGACGACGTCGGTGGAGCCGCGCAGGGCCGTGGTCTGCAGGGTCTGCAGTGCAGACTGTCCCGGTTGCTTGACCTGGATGTCCACTCCGCGGTCGTCCAGCCAGCGCTGGAAGTCCGCCAGGGACGAGTTGGCCGATCCCACCAGTCGCGGCAGGTCGTCCTCGAGCGCTGTCACCTGGTTCGTGACCGGCTGGACCAGCAGCGCCACGGTCCCCGCCAGCACGGCGAAGAAGAGCGCGAAGACCGCCGCGATCGCGATCCCGCGGGGGATCCGGGCCCGCTGGAGCAGGGTCACCAGCGGGTTGATGATGAGGGCCACCACGGCTGCCACCAGGAACAGCAGGACCACCGGCGCCGCCGCCTGGGCGACACCTGCCAGCGCGAACAGCGCCACCGCCACCACGACCGGCTGCACCCACCGCGGGACGACCACCGGCTCGGCTGCCTCCACAGATGGCGGGGTGCGGTCCGGAACGGGGGACTCACCGTCCTCGTGCGCGATCGCCCTTCCCGGCCCCGTCTCCGGCTCCGGTGCAGGGCCGCCGGTCGGTTCGCCGGGCAGGTCACCCGGCGGGTCACCGGACTGGCCACCGGACTGGTCGGTCATCACCGGTCCCTCCCTGCAGACTGACTCGGATCCTAGTGTCCGGGTCGCCACGTGGGTCTCCCGACGGGCCCCTCCGCCGGGGATGGCGCCGCCGTGACGGCTCCCGACCCGGTCGTTGCGGTAAAGACTGGCCGCCGACCGGTCGCAATCGGGCATAACTCACATATGCTAGTGGAGAGGACACCGGGGGGCGCCATCAGGACTCACATCAACGTCATGGCTGTCGCGACCGTGTGCGGCGCACTTCTGCTGTGCTCCTGCGGCGCGCAGGACCGCCGGCACGCGTCGGGGCCGACGCACACGTCCCGAGACGTGACGCGCACTCCTGCGGCCGGCGCATCGGCCGGTCTCCGCCTGGGGGCCGTCCGGGCGTTCGCCGGAGGAACCCTCAGAGTCCGAGCGGTGCCCTCCGCGCAGCGGAGCGGCCGGACGGGGCTCGTGGTCCTCGTGCTCGAGACGTGCAGCGACGCGACCTTCCGGGCCCGCGACAGCTTCTTCACCTCGGCGTCGGTCGAGTGGACACTGCGGGACCGCAGCGGAGACGTGTACGGCGAGACCTCGCGGACCCGCGTGGGTCGGGCCCGGCCGTCGTACCGGGCTGTCGAGGCGGGTCCGATGCGGGTGGGCACCTGCACCACGAGCCGCGTCCGGTTCGAGACGGCGCCGGGTGCAAGGCCGCGGTCGGTGACCGGCGTGCTCGCCGGCTCCCCTCCGGCGACATGGCGGCTGTAGCGGGACGTGTCTAGACACGTCCTAAACGTACCTTTACGGCCCTTCGCCACCGGTGACCGTAAGGCGTAAGTTCTTTACTTAGCAGGCGGCGTTGGTACATGGTCCCCGACCCTCGTGGACGGAGACCGGACGCCTGTCGAGCGACGACCGCCCCCGACTCTGTTGAAGGCCTTCCCAGGGTGTCACCCAGAGCGCCGGGCGGTCTCGTTTCGTCCCGAGGGTCCCGAGGCAGTCCGTCGCCTCGGCGGTCGACTACGGTGGCGGCGTGGGTGAACCGACGAGATGGGTGACGGCGCATGACGCCGGTCATTCCCAGTGGTACGTCGACAGGTTCCGTCACATGGCGGCCGAAGGGGCCGACCTCGCCGGCGAGGCTCGGCTGCTGGACGCCATGCTCGCGCGGCGATCCCGGGTGCTGGACGCCGGCTGCGGTCCTGGCCGGGTCGGCGCGGAGCTGGCCGCCCGCGGGCATGACGTGGTCGGCGTGGACGCTGATCGGCAGCTCATCGAGGCGGCGCGGGCAGACCACCCTGGCCCGGTGTGGCTCGTCGCCGACCTGGCCGACCTGGATCTGGTGGCCGCCGGCCAGCCGGGACCATTCGACGCCGCAGTCGTCGCCGGCAACGTGATGCCGTATCTCGCGCCCGGCACCGAGCAGGCCGTGCTCACCAATCTGGCTGGGAATCTGCGCGAGGATGCGTTCCTCGTCGTGGGGTTCGGCACCGACCGCGGCTACTCCCTGGCCGACTTCGACACCCACGCCTCGGGTGCAGGTCTCGTGCTCGAGCACCGCTTCGCCACCTGGGACCTGCGCCCATGGCGCGATGATGCACCGTTCGCCGTCACCGTGCTTCGGGTGCCCTGAGCGGCGCTCTCCACGGCCGGCGGCGCGTCATGGGCCGCGGTCCATCTGCTGGCGGAGGGCGCGGCGGTGCACGGCCGCGCGTTGGCGACGGCGCTGGATGCTGGTGTGCGGGGTCCACGGGGGCACGGGGACGGGTTGGCGATGGTCATCAACAGCGACCATGGTGAAGTAGCAGCTGTTGGTGTGCCGGTTCGCACCTCCTCGAAGGTTCTCCGTGGTGACCCGGATCCCGATCTCCATGGACGTGCGGCCCGTGTGGTTGACGCTTGCATCGAACGTCACCAGCTCTCCGACATGTATCGGCTCCCGGAAGACGACCCGGTCCACGGACAGGGTCACCGCGTATGCCCCGGCGTAGCGACTGGCGCACGTGTACGCGACCTGGTCGAGCAGCTTCAAGAGCTGCCCTCCGTGCACGTTCCCGGCGAAGTTCGACATGTCAGGGGTCATCAGGACCGTCATGGACAGCGACGCCGTCGCGTTCGCCGGTGCCGCCGGTCCCGACGACTCGCGGTCCGCCTCGTCGGGCCGGCTCACGGGAGGACCACGATGCCGTCGGCGTCGCTGACCACTTCACGCCCCGGGGTGAACAGAGCGCCGCCGAAGGAGACAGGAAGGTCGCGGTGTCCCACTCCGGTCTTGGCGCTCTTGCGGGGGTTCGTCCCGAGGGCCTTGAGGCCGATGTCGAGACGGTCGATCAGGTCCACGTCGCGGACGGCCCCATGGATGATGACTCCCTCCCAGCCGTTGCCGATGGCGATCTCGGCGATCATGTCGCCCATCAGCGCGGAGCGCAGGGAGCCGAGGCCGTCGACGACGAGGACCCTGCCTCGGCCGGGCTCGGACAGCGTCGCCTTGACCAGCGCGTTGTCCTCCGACAGCGACGACGACGCGGAGGTCCAGTGACGATCCGACCGTCGACTCGAGCGGTGCCCTCGTCCCTCAGCCCTTGACCGCGAGAACGGGGCAGTCCGCCTCGAGCAACACGCGTTGTCCCGTGGATCCCATGATCAGCTTGCCGACCGGGGACCGGCGGCGCAGCCCGACCACGATGAGGTCGGCACGCCGGTCCCGGGCGACCGAGAGGATCTCCTCGGACGCTTCACGTCCGTGGATGACGTGGATCACCTCGTGGTCGACGCCGCTGGCGGTGAGCCTTTCACGCAGCGCCTGCATCTGGCTGTCGTCGGCGAACCGTTCGTCGACGAGCGCGTCGCCCCGGGAGGTGTTGACCACCAGCAGCCGCGACTTGCGGCCACGCGCTTCCTCCAGTGCGTGACTCAGTGCAGACTCCCCCTCAGGGGTGGGGACGTATCCCACCACGATGGTCATGGCGAGCTCACCCTTCCCCGCTGGTCCGTGTCGGCGTCGGAGCCGGTGTCCGGCTCGGTGTCCACGGGGCCGGTGGTCGTGCGACGTCGGAACCGTCGGGCCAGCGGCCAGGCGAGCACGAGGGCGACGATGGCGTAGACGACGATCGCCAGCGGCTCCGAGAAGAGCCCGGAGATGTGTCCCTGGCTGAGCTGGAGCGAGGTCCGAAGCTGCTGTTCCAGCCGCGGCCCGAGGATCACGCCGAGGACCAGCGGAAGGACGGGGAGCCCGAACCGGCGCATCAGGAAGCCCAGCAGCCCGAGGACCATCAGGATGCCCAGGTCGAAGGCCTGGAGGTTCACCGAGTACGCCCCGAGCGTGGCGAAGAAGACGATGCCGGCGTACAGGTAGGGCCTCGGGATCTGCAGCAGCTTCGCCCAGGCGGGAGCGAGCGGCAGGTTGATCACCAGGAGCAGGAAGTTCCCGATGAACAGCGAGGCGATCAACGCCCACACCAGCTTCGGCTCACGGTCGAAGAGCAGCGGACCCGGCTGGATGCCGTACTGGGTGAACGCGCGCGAGCATCACCGCGGCCGTCGCGTTTGTCGGGCAGTCCGAGGGAGAGCATCGGCACCAGCGTGCCCGCGGCTGAGGCGTTGTTCGCTGCCTCGGGACCGGCAACACCCTCGATGGCGCCGTGGCCGAACTCCTCGGGGTGCGCCGACAGCCGCTTCTCCGTGACATAGGACAAGAAGGTGGGGATCTCGGCGCCGCCGGCCGGCAGTGCGCCGAACGGGAATCCGTAGGCGGTGCCCCGCAACCAGGGCTTCCAGGACCGCTTCCAGTCCTCCTTGCCCATCCACGGCTGCCCGACCGGTATGACGTGCGCCGCCGTACGACGCAGGTGGGCTGCGACCCAGAGCGCCTCACCGACCGCGAAGATCGCCACCGCCACGACGACGATGTCGATGCCGTCGACCAGCAGCGGCATGCCGAAGGTCAGCCGCTGCTGCCCGGTGACCGGGTCCGAGCCGACGAGCCCGACCGCGAGGCCGAGGCCCAGGGCGCAGAAGCCCCGCAGTCGCGAGTCCCCCAGCACCGCGGTCACCGCAAGCAGAGCGAGGACCATGATCGCGAGGTAGCTCGGGTTGCCCAGGCTGATCGCGAACTTGACGACGACCGGGGCGCAGATGACGAGGAGCAGTGTGCCGATCGTGCCGGCGATGAAGGAGCCGATCGCTGCCGTCGCCAGCGCTTGCGCCGCTCGGCCGGCCTTGGCCATCTTGTGACCTTCGATCGCCGTCACCACCGAGGACGACTCCCCGGGGGTGTTGAGCAGGATCGAGGTCGTGGAGCCGCCGTACATCCCGCCGTAGTAGATGCCGGCGAACATGATGAAGGCGCTCGCGGGCTCGAGAGCGAACGTGACCGGCAGCAACAGCGCCACCGTCATCGCCGGACCGAGGCCCGGAAGCACGCCCACCGCGGTGCCGAGGAGCACCCCGATGAGGGCGTACAGCATGTTCATCGGAGTGAGGGCCGTGGAGAACCCGTCGAGGAGAGAGGACCAGACGTCCATGCTCAGAGCACCCCCTCGAGGACACCGGCGGGCAGCGGGATCCCCGAGACCGACGTAGAAGCCGTAGAACGTGACGAGCGCAAGGACCACCGAGATCACCGCGTCGCGGACCAGGTGCCGGCTGCCGAGCGCCCACGACGAGCCCCAGAACAGCATGGCGCCGGAGATCACCCAGCCGAGGACGTCGATGAGCAGGATGTTCGCCAGGAAGGCACCCAGCAGAGGGAGCACCACCCGCCACTCGGTGGGTGCACCGAGGTCGATGTCCTCACCCTCCTCGGCCTCCCCGCGACCGCCTCGCAGGACGTTCACAGCCAGGGCCACCGCACACACGAGCAGCAGCCCACCGACGATGAAGGGCACGGTGCGCGGACCCACGGGATCCGACTGGGAGTAGGGCACGTCGAGACGCGCCGCGTCGAACACGACCGCCGCGCCGACCGCGGCCAACAGCAGTGAGACCCCCAGCTCGGGAAGGTTCTTGCGTCCCGGCCTTTCGGTAGGCGCCTCCGCAGTGGTGCTCATGCCAGCCCCAGCTTGCCCAGGGTGTCGGCCACCTGCTGGTCCTGCTTCTTCAGGAAGGTCCCGAAGTCGTCCCCGGTCTCGAACGCGTCCGCCCAGCTGTTCGCCTTCAGAGCGTCCTTCCACTCCTGGGTCTCGTGCATCTTCTCGAACACGCCGATCAGGCGGTCCTGCTCCTCGGCACTGATGCCGGGAGGAGCGACGACACCGCGCCAGTTGGTGAAGACCAGGTCGATGCCGGCCTCCTTGAGTGATGGCGCATCGACCCCCTCGACCCGCTTCTCCCCACTGGTCGCAAGCACCCGGATGTCGCCGTTGGCGATCTGGTCCTTGAACTCGCCCGTTCCGGAGGTGGCGAAGTCGATCTTGTCGCCGAGCAGGGCCGGCAGCAGCTCACCACCGCCGTCGTAGGACACGAAGCGGACCTTCTTCGGGTCGATCCCGACGGCCTGTGCCAGCTCCATGGGCAGCAGGTGGTCCGGCCCGCCGGGTGAGGACCCGCCACCGACGCTGAGCGACCCCGGGTCGGCCTTCCATGCCTTCACCAGGTCGTCGATGGTCTTGAACCTCGAGTCCTTCGGCACCATGACCGCGCCGTACTCCTCGATCAGCCTGGCGATCGGGGTGGTCTCGGACAGGGTCGCCTTGGACTTGTTGGTGTACGACGCGCCCACGACCCCGAGCCCCATGAGCATGGACAGGTTCGCGTTGCCCTTCTCGTTGACCGTGCGCGCGAGGCCGACGGTCCCACCGGCACCTTCGAGGTTGAACACCTCGGTGCCGTTGGTGATGTTCTCGTCCTCCATGACCTTCGCCGCCGTCCGAGCGGTGATGTCGTAGCCACCACCGGCGGAGTTCGGGACCATGATCCTCAGGTCCGACATCGTCTTGCCGCTGTCGGCGTCCGAGGACTTCCCGGTGACGCCCCCGCAGGCGGACAGCGTGGTCGCGGCAAGGGTGAGCCCGAGTGCACCGACGGCCACCCGGTTGAGGCGAGCGAGTCTTGATGTGAAGCGACGCATAGTGGTTCCTCTCCGAGCGTCAGGAATCTTTCGAGGTAGACACTCGCTGCTCCGGAAACTGCGGTCACGATTGCGTTCTCAGGGGACTTTGTGTTCATTGTGGTCACGTTCACACGGCCGGGCTGTGGTGCCATCCTGGGCGGGTGAGACGAAGTGGCATGACCCTCGCGCGACAGTTCCTCCTTCTCCAGGGGCTGATCGTTCTCGTGGTGCTCATGGCCGTGGGTGCCATCTCCATCGCCCAGTCGGCCCGAGACTTCGAGCGCCAGGAGATCCGGCCCGCACGGAGCGCCGCCGAGAACCTGGCGGCGAACCCGCTCGTGCGCGAGCGGATCCCGACCGCTCGCCCGGGCCGCAGCTCCGCCCTGGCATCCGTCGCCGAGTCGGTGCGCACCGTGTCAGGCTCGACCGGGGTGCTGCTGACCGACGCCGAAGGAGTCGCGCTCGTGTCGTCGGACCCGACGCAGGTAGGCAAGAGGGTCGCCCTGATCGACCGCCGCGTCCTTCGAGGCGCATCCTGGACCGGCACCCAGCAGGAAGGGGACCGCACGCTCGTCGTCGCCCAGGTCCCGGTGTACGACCAGGATGGTCTCGTCGGTGGGGCTGGCCGTCCGTCCAGCGCAAGGTCCCCTCCGTGTGGACGCGGCTCGGCGACGTCACGCCGAACCTGCTGACCTACCTCGGAGTGGCCAGCGTCCTGGGCCTGGGCGGCTCGTTGATGCTCTCGCGCCGGGTGAAGCGACAGACACTCGGCATGGAGCCGACAGAGATCGCCGAGCTCGTCGAGCACCGGGAGGCGCTGGTGCACGGCGTCAAGGAAGGAGTGCTCGCGCTCGACCGCGACAACCGGGTCACCGTGGTCAACGACAGCGCCCGGCAGCTGCTCCAGCTGCCCCCGGACGCGGTCGGCCGCCGGCTGGAGGAGATGCAGCTCGACCCGCAGATCGTGCATGTGCTGAGCAACCACCAGTCCGGCGCCGACCGGCTGCTCCTTGTCGGTCACCGGGTCCTCGCCCTCAACCGCCGACCGATGCGTTCGCACGGTGCCGTGATCGGGTCGGTCACCACCCTGCGGGACCGCACCGAGCTGTCCGCCCTCGAACGCGAGCTCGGCAGCAGTCGCGCCACCAGCGACACTGCTTCGCGCGCAGACCCACGAGTTCGCCAACCAGCTCCACACGATCTCGGGACTGATCCACCTCGAGGAGTACGACGAGGTCCTCGGATTCATCGACGGGGTGCGGATGAGCCGCACGTCGCTCTACGAGGAGGTCACCTCGCGGATCGACGACGCCACTGTCGCCGCCCTGCTCATCGCCAAGGCCAGCCTCGCCAGTGAGCGCGGAGTCGAGCTGCTCCTGCGTCCGGAGTCCCGGCTCGGGAAGGTCTACGGCGCCCTGTCCCGGGACCTGACCACGGTGGTGGGGAACCTCGTCGACAACGCACTCGACGCAGCCACCCAGACACCGTCCGACGACCCTGCAGCCGTCACCGTCCTCATCACCGACGCCGAGGGAGTCGTTGCCGTCGAGGTCGGTGACACCGGCCCGGGCGTCCCCGACGGCGACCCGGTGTTCCGCCAGGGATACACCACCAAGAGCGGCGACGAGGACGCCGCCCGCGGCTTCGGTCTCGCCCTGACGCGCTCCATCTGCAGACGTCGCGGCGGCGACGTGACGCTCCGCAGAGACCACGGCGCCGTCTTCACCGCCACCCTGCCTGTCAGCCCGGCTGACGACCGCGCCGAGGTGACCACATGATCGAGGTGCTGGTCGTCGACGACGACTTCATGGTCGCCCGCATCCACACCGGCTACGTTGAGCGCACCCCCGGCTTCAAGGTCACCGGAGTCGCCAAGAACGGCACTGAGGCCCGCGAGGCCGCTCAGCGTCTGCAGCCGGACCTGGTGCTCCTCGACGTCTACCTCCCCGACATCTCCGGTCTCGACCTGCTCAGCGACCTGCGTGAGGCAGCCCCGGAGGTGGACGTGCTCGTCATCTCTGCAGCGCGGGAAGCCGACACCGTCCGGCGCGCCCTGCGCGGAGGAATCGTGCACTATCTGATGAAGCCCTTCTCCTACGACGACCTCCGGGTCCGGCTCGAGCACTACCAGCAGGCCTACGCCCCGATCGCCGGTGAGCACGCCGACCAGGCCGACATCGACCGGGTCTTCAACATCGCCCCCGCGGACAAGCGCCTCCCCAAGGGGTTCAGCCCCGAGACGCTCAGGCTCGTCGAGGAGACGGTGCGAGGACGCGGTCCCGAGGACAGCGACCTCTCCGCGGCCGAGGCAGCAGCGCTGCTCGGCATCTCCCGGGTCAGCGCACGCCGCTACCTGGAGCACCTCACTGAGAAGGGCAAGGTCGAGGTGTCGCTGCGCTACGGCGAGGTCGGACGACCCGAGCGCCGCTACGCCTGGCGCTGAATCCGGCCTCCTGCGAGTGTTCAGGGCAGCTCGGTGACAGTGGCGAGGCTGGGGAGCAGATGGGAGGCTGGACGAGGCCGCCAGTCGCTAGCCGCGGAGCCAGCGGCTCAGCTTCTGGGGCGGCACGCCGCTCCAGGCCTTCTCGAACTGGCGCTCGGCTTCGTCGGCATGGGCCTGCACCAGCTCGTCCAGGGCGTCCAACAGGCCGTAGTACCGGTCGCCCTCCAACGCCTGCAGGGCATCGTCGCGTCCGGCCCCGAACGCGACGCTCAGGTCGTCATCGATGCGCTGCGCGACCGGACCGAGCACCAGCTCCACATGCTGCGCGTCGCACACCTGTTGTTCACCTGAGCGGTCCACAATGCGGCGATGCCGACCGACCGCGTGCTCGATCCCGACCCCCGGACGACGGCCTGCTGCGTGGGGACAGGGCGCCGCCGCCCCGCACGCTGGTCGACATCTTCAGCGAGACCGCTCCCGAGCACCGCGCCGCGGCTGGCCCTCGACAACGGGGTCGAGGTGCTCACCTACGCCGAGCTCGGCGAGGCGGCCGATGAGCTTGCCGCCGAGCTGAACGCGCTGGGTGTCGGCCGCGGGCGACCGGGTCGGGGTTCGGCATCCGCTCGGGCACGGTCGACTGTACGTCGCCATCCTCGGGCGTCCTGGTCGCCGGCGCGGCGTACGTGCCGGTGGACGCCGACGACCCCGACGAGCGGGCGCGCACCGTCTTCGACGAGGCCGCCGTCGCGGCGGTGATCGGCGACGACCTGGCGATCGCCGGCGTCGCGGCGGGCGGCGGAGCCGCGGACTGCCGGAGCCCCCGGCGCCGGCGGACGACGCGTGGATCATCTTCACCTCCGGCTCCACCGGCACGCCGAAGGGCGTCGCGGTCTCCCACCGCTCCGCGGCGGCGTTCGTCGACGCCGAGTCGCGGCTGTTCCTGCAGGACGCCCGCTCGGGGCGGGCGACCGGGTGATGGCGGGCCTGTCGGTCGCCTTCGACGCCTCCTGCGAGGAGATCTGGCTGGCGTGGGCGCACGGCGCCTGCCTGGTGCCGGCGCCGCGCTCACTGGTGCGCAGTGGCATGTGACCTCGGCCCCTGGCTGGTGGCCAACGACATCACGGTCGTCTCCACCGTGCCGACCCTGGTGGCGCTGTGGCCGGCCGAGGCGCTGGCCGGCGTGCGGCTGCTGATCCTCGGCGGTGAGGCCTGCCCGCCCGAGATCGGCGCGCGGCTGCGTCCAGCCGGGACGGGAGGTGTGGAACACCTACGGCCCCACCGAGGCCACCGTCGTCGCCTGCGGCGCCCGCCTGACCGGCGAGGACCGGTCCGGATCGGGCTGCCGCTGGACGGCTGGGACCTCGCCGTGGTCGACGCCGACCGGCAGCACGTCGGCCCTCGGCGAGACCGGCGAGCTGATCATCGGCGGCATCGGGCTGGCGCGCTACCTCGACCCCGACAAGGACGCCGAGAAGTACGCGCCGATGCCGGCGCTCGGCTGGGACGCGGGCCTACCGCAGCGGCGACCTGGTCCGCTACGACGACAGAGGGGCTCGTCTTCGTCGGGCGCGCCGACGACCAGGTCAAGCTCGGCGGCCGGCGCATCGAGCTCGGCGAGATCGACAGCGCCCTGCTCGCGCTGCCCGGTGTCACCGGCGCGGCCGCCGCGGTCCGCAGCACGAAGTGCCGGGCAACCAGCTCTCGTCGGCTACGTCGCCGTGACCGACGGCTTCGACCCGCCGCGGCCCTGGCGAGCTGCGCGACCGCGCTGCCTGCTGCGCTGGTGCCGCGGCTCGCCGAGGTGGACGCGCTGCCGACCCGCACCTCCGGCAAGATCGACCGCGACGCGCTGCCATGGCCGCTGCCGACCAGCGGCGACCGGCGCACGCGAGCCGCTGCGCTCGAGCGGCACGGCGCCTGGATCGCAGCAGCTCTGGCTGGACGTCCTCGGCGCCGTCGTCACCGACCTGTGCGACGACTTCTTCGACCTCGGCGGGGGCAGCCTGACCGCCGCCCAGCTGGTGTCCCGGCTGCGTGCAGCGGTTCCCCGAGGTCACCGTCGCCGACCTCTACGAGCAGCCCGACGGTCGGTGGCGCTCGCGGCCGCCCTCGACGCATGACGGCGCCGCCGGCCAGCGGCTCGACCGGACGGTGCGGCCGATGCCGCTCGAAGACCCAGGCCGGCCAGGTCGTCGTTCACCGTCCCGCTGCGGGCGCTCTCCGGCCTGCGCTGGGCTGCCTGGGTCGCGGCGGGCAACAACCTCGGCCTCGTCGCTGGTCGGGCTGGACTTGCCTGCCGACGGCTGCCCTGGTGGTGGGTCGCCGTCGGCTGGCTGCTGCTGGTCGTCCCGCCCGGGCGGATGGTCCTCACGGCGGTCGGCGCCCGGCTCCTGCTCCGCGGGGTCGGCCCGGGCGCCTACCCGCGCGGTGGGCGAGTGCACCTGCGCTCTGGCTCGCCGAGCGGCTCGCCGACGAGCTCGGCGCCGCCAACCTCGCCGGTGCCCCCTGGATGCGCGTCCTACGCCCGGGCCCTGGGGGCCAAGGTCGGCCGGCACGTCGACCTGCACTCGATCCCGCCGGTGACCGGGATGCTCACGCTCGGCGACGGGTGCTCGATCGAGCCCGAGGTCGACCTGACCGGGCACTGGCTCGACGGCGACGTCCTCCACCTCGGGCGCGTCGCGGTCGGGCGCGGGCGCCCGCGTCGGCGCCCGCAGCACCCTTGCCCGGGCGCCGTCGATCGGGCCGCGGTGCCGAGGTCGCGCCCGGCTCGGCCGTCTTCGGAGCGGTCCCGGGCGGGGAGTACTGGGCGGGCTGCGCCCGCCGGCGCGCCGGCCGGCGCGCGGTCCGTGGCGGCGAGCGGCCGCCCGGACAACCGCCCGGCTGGGTCCGTGGCGTACGCCGCGCATCGGCGCGCCTGCATCGCGTGCTGCCGCTGCTCGCCGTCCTGGCCGGCGCTGGCGTCGCCGTGGCCGCTGGCTGCGCCGACGCCGAGCTCGCTCGGCGGCGCTGCGCCGCGACTGCTGCTCGCCGTGCCTGCCGCTCGTCGGCCGTGGTCGGCCTCGTCGTCGCTGGCCCTCCTGGTCGGGGCGCTGGTGCGGCTCCTCGGGCCTCGGTCTGCGCGCCGGGCACCACCCGGTCCACAGCCGGCAGGCGTGGCAGGCCTGGTCCACGCTCCGGCTGCTCGACGAGGCGCGCACCTGGCTGTTCCCGCTCTACTCCAGCACCCTCACCCCCGCCTGGCTGCGCCTGCTCGGTGCCCGGATCGGGCGGAGGTCGAGGCCTCGACGGTGCTGCTGATCCCGAAGCTGACCACCGTCAACGACGGCGCCTTCCTCGCCGACGACACCCTGCTCGGCGGCTACGAGCTCGGCGGCGGCTGGCTGCGCATCGAGCGGGTCAAGATCGGCAAGCACGCCTTCGTCGGCAACTCCGGCATGGCCGCTCCGGGCCGCAAGGTGCCGAAGCAGGCCTGGTCGCGGTCCTGTCCGCGGCCCCGCGGCGGACCAAGGCCAAGGCCGGGATGTCCTGGCTCGGCAGCCCTCCCACCCAGCTGCGGCGGCCGGTCGGAGGACGGCGACACCAGCCGCACCTACCAGCCGCCGCGCCAGGCTCCGGGTCGCCCGCGCGCTCGTCGAGCTGCTGCCGGCTCGTGCCGGTGATGGTGTCACTGTCGCCGTCGTCGCTGGGCGTCGTCGCTCGTCCTCGAGGTGTGGCCCGGCGTCGGCGGCTGCCTGGCTCGCCGCCGTGCGTCGGCGGGCCCGGTGCTCATGGTCGGCGGGCGCGGTCGCCGCCGGGCTCGCCGCGGCGGCCAAGTGGGTCCTGGTCGGCCGGGTCCGGGTCGAGCGAGCACCCGCTGTGGAGCTCCTTCGTGTGGCGCAACGAGCTCGCCGACACCTTCGTCGAGGTGGTCGGCGCGCTCCGTGGTTCGCCCGCGGCCGCGACCGGGACCCCGGTTCTCAACGTCTGGCTGCGCGCCCTCGGCGCCACGTCGGCGGGCGTCTGGTGCGAGACCTACTGGCTGCCCGAGGCCGACCTGGTGCGAGCTGCGCGACGGCGTCGACCGTCAACCAGGGCTGCGTGGTGCAGACCCACCTGTTCCACGACCGCGATGCTGAGCATGGACAGGGTGACGCTGCGGCGCCGGGTCGACGCTCGGGCCCAACAGCGTCATCCTCCCGGCGGCGTCCTGGGCGGCACGCTACGGTCGGCCCGTGTCGCTGGTGATGAGAGGCGAGTCCGTGCCCGACAAGACCCGCTGGATCGGCAACCCGATCGGTCCGTGGGTCGACGAGGACGACCGGCGAGCACGCCGCGTGAGCCGACGCACGCGACGGCGACGACTACGTCCCCGGGCACGGCGACCCCGTCCTACGACGTCACGCCACTACGACCTCGACCTCGACCTACAGGCGTCGACGGCAACCAGCTCGACCGGCAGGGCGCGCGCTCGACTGCGTCGCGCGTGAGGACCTCGACCGGTTGGCGCTCGACCTGCACGGGCTCGACGTGCGGCGAAGGTGATCGTCGACGGCGCGCCGCGCGCAGGTACACGCCACGCGCAGGACAGCTCGTCGCTCCGCCTCGGACCCCCGGTCGCCGCCGGGCCAGGAGTTCACGGTCGCGGTGCACTACGCGCGGCACCCGACGCCGGTGCCGAGCAAGACCGCTGGGCGACGGCCGGCTGGGAGGAGCTCACCGACGGCGTCATCGTCGCGGCGCAGCCCCACGGGGCGCCCTCCTGGTTCCCGTGCAACGACCGGCCGCGCAACAAGGCGGCCTACCGGATCGAGTCACCGCGCCCACGGCCTACCACGTCGTCTGCAACGGCACGCTCGCTCCAGCCGAGCAGCGCGGCGCCAGCGCGACGACCTGGGTCTACGAGCAGGCCGAGCCGATGGCGACCGTACCTCGCCACCGTGCAGATCGGCCGCTACCAGTCCGCCGTCGAGCTCGACGGCCGCCGTGCCGTGCGCGCCGTGCGTCCCGGCCGCGCCTGGTCGAGGGCGTTCGACGCGCGCCTTCGGCCGCCAGCCCGAGATGATGGCGGCGTTCACGCGGCTCTTCGGCCCCTACCCGTTCGCCGGCTACACCGTCGTCGTCACCGAGGACGAGCTGGAGATCCCGCTCGAGGCGCAGGGCCTGTCGATCTTCGGCGCCAACTTCCTCAGCGACCGACTGGCACGCCGAGCGGCTGGTCGCGCACGAGCTGTCGCACCAGTGGTTCGGCAACAGCCTCACCGTGGCGACCTGGCGCGACATCTGGCTGCACGAGGGTTCGCCTGCTACGCGAGTGGCTCTGGTCCGAGGAGTCCGGCACGCCGTCCGCCGCACGAGCGGGCGGCTCGAGCACTGGCAGCGGCTCGACGACGCTCGACCAGGACCTGCGTGCTCGGCGACCCCGGACCCGAGCTGATGTTCGACGACCGCGTCTACAAGCGGGGCGCCCTTCTCTGCACGCTCTGCGGCTCACCGTGGGCGACGACGGCTTCTTCGACTGTCCTGCGCGCCTGGGTCGCCCGCGCACGCCCACGGCACGGTCACCACCGACGACTTCGTCGAGTTCGCGCAGGAGCACCACCGGCGCGGACCTCCAGCGCCTCTTCGTCGCTTGGCTCACCGGCTTTCCACCTTTCCACCACATGTGGTCAACGCCGAACTGGAGCTGAAGGCCACCTTCACCGTCGAACATCACGAGATCGTTGTTGCTGTTGGCACGCATCGCGACGCCCTGGGTCACGTGAGGATGCTGCCCCAGGGTCACGGCGCCGAGGTATTTTTTTTTTTTTTTTTGATGCTTGGTGCCCCAGGGTGATCGTGCGCCAGCGTGAGGCAGGGCAGAAGCGTCGATGGATCAGCAGATGAATGACGGCAGCGGGGCGTCCGCACCGACGTGCCGCCAAGAGCTGGCAGCGGACTGACTGATCACGCCGGTCGAGCTCGACGTCACCATCCCCGAACACCTGGTCGCGCTCGACCGCGCTCCCCGAGCACTCGACGCCCTGGTCAACAACGCGGTATCGCGTCGCCGGACCGATCGAGATGCTGTCCCGGCCGACATGCACCACCAGTTCGAGGTCAACCTGATCGGGCCGCTCGCGCTGACCAGGGCCCTGCTGCCTCGGCTCAGCCGCGCCTGCGGCGGGTGGTCTTCATCTCCTCGATCAACGGTCGGGTGTCCTTCCCCTTCACCGGGATGTACAACTCCTCGAAGTTCGCTATCGAGGCCGTCGCCGACTGTCTGCGGGTCGAACTGCGCCCCTTCGGTGTCCAAGGTCGCCCTCGTCGAGCCGGGCGTCATCGACACCGATCCCTGGCACGAGATGGACCAGATCATCGACGAGCTCGAGGACCGTCTCGAGCCCGACCACCGAGAGCTCTACGCGCGCCACTTCGCCGGCGAGCACCAGCTGTCGCGAAGATCCGCAAGAACGCCAAACCACCCGAGCTGGTCGCCGCCGCCGTCGAGCGCCAACTCATCCGGCGGCGGATGCGGTCACGTACCCTCGTGCATTCTGGAAGGACGTTGGCGCCACCCAACGGGACACCCACCAGCCCGGAGACCCGGCGATGCGGTTGACGAGGCCCGCAATACGCCCTTCACCGAGCACCACGCCATTCTGAAACGCCCGCGGGCCATCCCTCACACCGGTGCAGCACCAGATGGCGATCGATGACTGGTTGCGCTCAGCGTGGCGATTCCGCTGCGGCACGTTCTGCGTGCCGTTCGGAAGGTGGGATGGCATCGGCTGGCTGCGGCTGCGTGACTCTCGGCAGACCCGACTCACTCACCGTCACCCCGCTTGGTGACGGCCACGCCCGCTCATCGCCTCGATCACCATGTCGGCGTCATCAACGGTGTTGTGTAGGTGGAACCCGACGCGAGCTGCGCAGTCGCGAACTGCAGCGGTCACTCCGCACGCGGCGAGGCGTTCGGCTGCGTCGTCTCGGCCCAGGTAAGGATGGCGGAGTCACCCAAGGGCATGTCCAACCCTGCCCGCACCCGGTTCGCGAGGCCGACGTCGTGATCTCTTACCGCCGCGCGGTCCAGCGAGGTAAGCCACGGCAGCGCAACAGCAGACCAGCACAGGGCCAACCCGACAAGGTAGGCGCCGGCCCGGTTGCCACAACGACGGACGCCAAAGGTGATCGCTCATCGCGGTGCATCGTCCCAGCCCGCAGCAGCGGGCGACCCGCTCGCGCAGCCTGTCCGAGCCGCCATCGAGGATCACCCGCGCGGAGCAGCAGCCACTTGTAGCCGCCAGCAACCACGACGTCGGCCCACCCCAACTCAGCCGGCAACCATCCCAACGACTGCGTGGCATCCAGCACCACAAGGGCGCCCCCGCACCCTGCCCGCAGTGCTTGTAGGTCGACCAGCGCGCCGTCGACCGACGCCACGACGCTCACCGCGACCACGTCGAACGACGCAGCCTCCTCGGGCAGAGCGGCAAGAGGCGCCTCGACCACCTCGTGGCCCTGAGCGGCGAAAGGGAAGCTCACGCTGGTGAACTCCCGCGCTGCGGTCAACACCCGAGTGCCCCGAGGAAGCGACGCCGCAACCCGACCAAGCATCGACGAGACGACGTCGCCAATCGCCACCGACGCCACCGGCACTCCCGCGAGGGAGGCAAACGCCGACCGAGCGGTCTCCACGGCGGCATCGAAGTCCGGCGCGGCCGCGCCGCCGATCGCCCACGCTTCGACCGAGGCCCGAACCGCCTCCACCACGATGCGCGGCGGCACACCGATCGAAGGAGTATTCAAGTATCCCGGACCGACATCGAACTCCACACCGAACGACCGCATCTGCCCACCGTAGGACCAACGACGTGCGGCTGACGTCGCACACGGCCGACGGCACGGCGCCGCTCGTCGCCGCATGTCGATCGTCACGCGGGGCGTGACCACAGCGGGATCGACAACCGTTGAAGGCCCGAAAGCACTCGACAGGCAAGTACTGGTCATCAGTCGGATCTTGGTGTTGCAGGCGATCCTCGATGACACCGACCACACCGACCACACCGGGCACGAGGCCCGCCGGCCCCCACCCCTACGTGAGCCACCAGCAACCGCTCGTCCTCATCGAACTCGATGTCCTCCACGAGCGTCTTCGTGACCCCAAGAGGGCACGCCATAGGTGGCGTTCTGCACGCCGTTCTCCGTTCCCTGGTTCCTGACTCTCGAGCAGCCAGAAACCTAGACAGAGAACGGGTGCTCACATACCGACACGCTCAACCATCCACGGAAGCGTCAGAAGAGCCCCAAATCGGCAGATCCCGTTGGCGTCTCGAGGCTGGCAACATCGCGCATCGAGTGCGGACTCGGTCGCTCTGGGACACCGTGCCGGAATGGAGGTCAGCGGGCTCGACCACGTGAAGTCATACGGCTTGTCAGGTACGTCGGCGGCCAATGGCGACCTTTGATGTTGAGGCCCGCCGCGGAGCCAGTGTCCGCATGTGACACCGCTACGCCGGAGGATCGGTCACGCACGTTGTCAAGTGCGTAGCAGACTCACTCCGCATCAGTAGGGTGGTGACTCGTGCCAACGCGCTGACCTGCAGAAACGTGGCGCCCCCGGCAGGACTCGAACCTGCGACCATCGGATTAGAAGTCCGGCGCTCTGTCCAGCTGAGCTACGAGGGCGTGTCGATGCGTGCGCACCTGTCCGGCATCCTAGGCGCCTCGGGTCAGGGGCGGTGGAAGCCTGTCGCCCCCTCGCGTGAGGTTCGGGGGCAGGCTCGTCTCAGGCCCGGAGAGCCGCCATCCACGCCTCGACCGCGTCCGGCTCACGAGGCAGCGAGGCGGACAGGCTGTGGGCGCCGTGGGCGGTGACGACGATGTCGTCCTCGATGCGGATCCCGATGCCGCGCAGCTCCTCGGGGACCAGCAGGTCGTCCTCCTGGAAGTACAGTCCCGGCTCGACGGTGAGCACCATGCCCTCGGCGAGCTCCCCGAGCTTGTAGCGCTCCGGAGCGGCGGACGCGCAGTCGTGCACGTCGAGGCCGAGCATGTGGCTCGTCGAGTGCAGCGTCCAGCGGGCGTAGACCCTGCTGTCGGGGGACAGCGCCTCCTCCGCGGACACCGGCAGCAGGCCCAGGCCCTCCAAGCCGTGGGCGAGCACGTGCATCGCCGCCTCGTGGGGCGCCTGGAACGCGGCCCCCGGGCGTACGGCGTCGATGCCGGCCTGCTGCGCGCGGAGCACGAGGGAGTAGAGGTCACGCTGCACGGGGGTGAAGGTGCCGTCGACGGGCAGGGTGCGGGTCACGTCGGCGGTGTAGAGGTTGCGGCCCTCCACCCCCATGTCCAGCAGCAGCACGTCCCCCGGCGTGACCGGACCGGAGTTCTCGGTCCAGTGCAGGGTGGTCGCGTGCGAGCCGCCGGCCACGATCGAGTCGTAGCCGAGGTCGTTGCCCATCGCCCGCGCCCGGCGGAAGAACGTGCCCTCGAGCCAGCGCTCGCCGTGGCGCAGGACGTTGTCCCAGTCCGCGACGCTGTCGGCGAACCCCAGGGCCGTGATGTCGCAGGCCTCCTGCAGCTGCTCGAGCTCCCACTCGTCCTTGACCAGCCGCATCTCCGACAGCGTCCGGGCGAGGTCGTGGTCGCGGGCCGGGTCGGCGTGCACGGTGCGGTCGACGTACAGATCGACGCCACGGTGCACGCGCGTCTTGGCGGGGCTCTCGAGTCGTTCCTCCAGCTCGCCCAGGTGCCGGACCTCGATCCCGAGCGAGTCCGAGATCTCGGCCAGGGAGGGGCGGCGCCCGGCCCACAGCTCGCCGTAGCGGCGGTCGCGGAAGAACTCGTCGGTCGTCCGTGAGGAGCGTGGCCGGGCGTAGAGCACCGACTCGCCGCCCTCGATCACCAGGACCGCGTCGCTGGTCTGGTTGCCGCTGAGGTACACGTGAGCCGTGTCGGCCCGGAACCGGTAGTCGGTGTCGTTCGCGCGGACCTTGAACCCGCCGGCGGGGACCACCAGCCGCTCGCCGGGGAAGCTCTCGGCGAGCCGGTCGCGACGAGCGGCCGCCCGGTCGGCCACCGGGTGCCGCGGCAGGTCGAGCTCCCGGACCCCCCATCCCTCACGCATGAAGGACGCGTAGGCCTCCGGCACGTCCTGGTCGTGCGACTCGGTGGCCGGCGGGGTGTGCGCCTCCGGAAGGCCGTCGCGGGTGGTCTCTCCGTGCTCGGTCATCTGGTCACTCTACGACGTCCGGCGCGCATGCAGCGGACCTCCGGGACGGCAGGCACGGAGAAGGGGCGGACGGGGACACACCCCCGTTAGGCTTGGCCGATGAGTGGTCAGCAGGCGTTCTCCTCGGGCCCGTGGGCCGAGCCGGCGACCGTTCCCCGCGAGCTGCTGCGTCGGCCGCGCCGTCGTGGCAACGTGCTGTTCGCCGTCCTGGTCTCACTGGCCATGCTGGTCGGCGCCGCTGTGATGTGCCTGGTCCTGCTGGTGGCCAACGCGCCGAACGCGCTGGCGGTCGGGGTGGTGCTCGCCGCCCTGCCGGTGGGCCCTGTCATCGCGTCCTTCCTGTGGCTGGACCGCTACGAGCCGGAGCCCGTGCCCCTGCTGGTGATGGCGTTCGGCTGGGGTGCCCTGGTGGCCACGACCGCCGCGCTCGTCCTGCAGCTGGCCGACCGCTCCGTCCTGGGCACCCCCGACACCTGGACCGGCATCATCGTCGCCCCCGTCACCGAGGAGGCGGCCAAGGGCCTGTTCGTGGTCCTGCTCCTCGTCACACGTCGTCGGGTGATCGACGGCGTCCTGGACGGGATCGTCTACGCCGGCCTCGTCGGGGTGGGCTTCGCCTTCACCGAGAACATCCTCTATCTCGGCGGGGCCTACATGGGCGGCAACGACATGGGTCCCGGCGGCCTGGGCTCGGCCACCACCCTGTTCGTCATACGCGGCGTGTTCAGCCCGTTCGCCCATCCCCTGTTCACGTCGCTGACCGGCATCGGCGTGGGGGTGGCGGTGGTCACCCGCAGCAGCTTCTGGAGGTTGCTCGCCCCGGTTCTGGGGTACGCCGCTGCTGTGACCGCCCACGGCTGCTGGAACGCGTCGGCCTCCTTCGCGGGAGGTCAGCTGTTCGTGCTCACCTACCTGTTCGCGATGGTGCCGGCGTTCCTGCTGCTCGCCGGTTTCGCCGTGTGGGCGCGGGGCCGCGAGGGCCGGATGCTCACCCGCAGCCTCACCGACGCTGCCAGCCGCGGGCTGCTGGACCCCGCGGAGGTCCCCTGGCTGGTCCGGCTCCCGGCGCGGAGGGCGAGCCGGCGCTACGCACGAGAGCACGGAGGCCCGATCGCGGACCGGGTGATGCGCGAGTACCAGCAGCAGGCCGTCGAGCTCGGCTTCCTGCACGCCCGCTGGCTTCGCGGGACCGCGCCCCGCGACTTCGCGCAGCGTGGCTCGGCGATGGTGCAGCGGCTCCGGGCGCTGCGCCCCTACGTCGGCTTCCCGCAGCCCGCGCAGTGGAGGACCGGTCGGTGAGCACCTCGGTCCCCGTCCCGACCTCGGGGGAAGGAGTCACCGAGGGAGCGGGCCCGGGCGGAGCCACCACCGAGATGGTCACCGCGCTGACCGACCTGCGACAGGCGCTGGCCGGTGTGTCCCTGCCCCTCGACGTACCCGACGCCGACGAGCACCGGACCACCCGCCGGGAGATGGTCGACCAGCTGGAGAACTACGTGCTGCCGCGGCTGGCGCAGATCGAGGCCCCGCTGCTCACCGTGGTCGGCGGGTCCACCGGAGCCGGCAAGTCCACCCTGGTCAACTCGCTGGTCGGCAGGCGGGTCACCGCGCCGGGACTGCTCCGCCCCACCACCCGCTCACCGGTCCTCGTGCACAACCCGAGCGATGTCGCGTGGTTCGACCAGCTGCGCATCCTTCCCGGCCTGGCCCGCACGAGCCGGGCGACCGGCGACCCCGGGGCCCTGCAGCTGGTCGCCGCCGACACCGTCCCGGAGGGGCTCGCCGTCCTCGATGCTCCCGACATCGACTCGGTCGAGGAGCGGAACCGGACGCTGGCCGCCGAGCTGCTCGCAGCAGCCGACCTGTGGCTCTTCGTGACCTCGGCGGCCCGCTACGCCGACCAGGTGCCGTGGGGCTTCCTGAGGGCCGCGGCCGAGCGGAGCACCGCGGTCGCCATCGTGCTGGACCGCACGGCACCCGACGCGGTCGCCGAGGTGAGCGACCACCTGGCCCGGATGCTGACCGAGCGAGGGCTGCAGGACTCACCCCTGTTCACCGTCACCGAGAGCCCGGTCAGTGAGGACGGGCTCCTGGGACCCGAGCAGGTCGCGGACATCCGCACCTGGCTGGAGACCCTCGCCGCGGACGCCACCGCGCGCGCCGCCGTCGTCAAGCAGACCCTCGACGGCGCCATCGGCTCGCTGTCGCGCCGCACCTACGACATCGCGGACGCGGCCCAGGAGCAGATCGCGATGGTGGCGCGGCTGCGGGAGGACGTGGACCGGTCCTACGACGAGGCGGTCGAGCGGGTCGACGACGCCTCGGCCGACGGCACCCTGCTGCGCGGGGAGGTGCTCGCCCGGTGGCAGGAGTTCGTCGGCACCGGCGAGCTGCTGCGCTCGCTGGAGACCAAGGTCGGCTGGCTCCGAGACCGGGTGGTGGGGTGGGCCCGCGGTCGTCCCCAGTCGGCCGAACGGGTCACGGTGGCGGTCGAGTCCGGCCTCGAGACGCTGATCCTCGAGCACGCGGAGAACGCCGCCGAGCGCGCCGAGGCCTCCTGGCGCTCGGTCTCCGCGGGACAGCACCTCCTCGAGGACTCCGGGCGGGACCTCGGCCGGGCCTCACGTGACTTCCGGGCCCGGGCCGAGCGCGCCGTACGCGACTGGCAGCACGGCGTCCTGGAGATGGTCCGCACCGAGGGCGCCGACAAGCGGTCCACGGCCCGGTTCCTGGCGTTCGGCTTCAACGGCCTGTCGGTGGCCCTCATGGTCGTCGTGTTCGCGCACACCGCGGGCGTGTCCGGAGCCGAGGTGGGCATCGCGGGGGGCAGTGCCGTGGTCGGGCAGAAGCTGCTCGAGGCGGTGTTCGGCGACCAGGCCGTACGCCGGCTGGCGGAGGCCGCCCGCCGCGACCTGCGGGAGCGGGTCACCGGGCTGATGGACTCCGAGCGCCACCGCTACCTCGAGGTGCTCGACGGGCTCGAGGTCGACACCGCGGCGCTGGAGCGGCTGCGGGCCGCCTCCCGACGTGTCGACGACCTCCGCGCCCGAGACCAGCCGATGCCCGGCCGCCCGCGCCGGGGCGGGCGATGAGGAGCAGATGAGCTCGCAGCTGACCGGCCTCGTCGGAGGCGCCAAGAGGCTCGTGACCGGGCGCGGCGGGGACGTGACCGACCGCATCGACGGTCTCGAGGAGGCGGTCAGGAGCGCCCGCGGCCGGCTGCCGGACCCGTTGGTCGACGAGGCCGAGGCCGTCGCCCGCCGCGCCGGCGACCGGCTCCGGCTCTCCGGTGACCACACGGTGGTGGCCCTCGCCGGGGCCACCGGCTCCGGCAAGTCCTCGACGTTCAACGCCCTCACCGGGCTGGAGCTGTCGGCGACCGGGGTACGCCGTCCGACGACGTCGTGGACCATGGCCTGCGCCTGGGGTGCCGATGACGCCGACGAGCTCCTGAGCTGGCTCGGCGTGCCTCAGCGGCACCAGGTCATGCGTGCCGGCCTGCTCGGCGCCGCACCGACCGATGAGGAGCTCGACGGGCTGGTGCTGCTCGACCTGCCTGACCACGACTCGACCGAGGTCGCCCACCACGTCGAGGTGGACCGGCTGGTGAAGATGGCCGACCTGCTGGTGTGGGTGCTGGACCCGCAGAAGTACGCCGACGCTGCCGTCCACGACCGCTACCTGCGACCGCTGGCCACTCACCGCGACATCATGCTCGTGGTCCTCAACCACATCGACGAGGTGCCCGCGGCACGGCGACCGGCGATGGTCGAGGACCTCCGGCGGCTGCTCGCCAAGGACGGTCTCGAGACGGTCCGGGTGATCGCCACCTCGGCCCGCCACGGCGAGGGCATCCCCGAGCTGAAGGCGGCCATCGCCGGTGAGGTGAGCGCGAAGAAGGCGGTCAAGGCGCGGCTGATGGCCGACGTGTCCTCGGTCGCCACCCGGATGCAGGCCGTCAACGGCGACGTGAAGCCCGAGGACGTGGGCCGGGCCCGCAAGGCGGACCTCGTCGACGCCTTCGCGGACGCGGCCGGCGTCCCGACCGTCGTGCGCGCGGTGGAGCAGTCCACCAGGCGTCGGGCCGCGCACGCCACCGGCTGGCCGGTGACGTCCTGGCTCACCCGCCTCCGACCGGACCCGCTGCGCCGTCTCCACCTGGACCTCGGGTCCCGTGGCAAGGAGCTCACCATCTCCGCACGCGCCTCCGTCCCCGAGGCGACCCTGGTGCAGCGGGCCCGTGTCGACACCGCGGTGCGAGCAGTCTCCGACGACGTCGGCGCTGAGCTGTCGCCGCCCTGGGCGGACGCCGTACGCCGTGCCTCGCTGTCCCGGCTGCCGGATCTCGGTGACGCGCTGGACAAGGCCGTGACGTCCACCGACCTCGGCGTCTCGCGCACGCCGGTGTGGTGGCGGCTGGTCCGGGTGGTCCAGTGGATCCTCGTGCTGGCGGCGCTGGCCGGCGGGCTGTGGCTCGCGGGTCTGGCGGTGATGGGCTACCTGCAGATGCCGGCGCCCACCACGCCCCGGTACCGCGGCTTCCCGCTGCCGACCCTGATGCTGCTCGGAGGCGTCGTCGCGGGGATCGCCCTCGGCCTGCTCTGCGCGCTGGTGGTCCGGCTGTCGGCGCGGGCGAAGGCCAGATCGGCGGAGCGGCGACTGCGGACGGCCATCACCGAGGTCACCGACCGGCTGGTGGTCGATCCCGTGCAGGCAGAGATCGAGGCCTACCGGGCGACCCGAGCGGGGCTCTCCACGGCGCTGCGCTGATCCGCGGCGGCCCGCGTCGCTCTGCGTGCCGGGCCAGTTTCCGTGCACAGCGACACGGTTGCCCCGCTCGTCCACCGCTGCCGGAGCGGCACTGCCCGGCCCGGTGGTCCCGGGGAAGGGTGTGTCTCGTAGGGCAGACGAGCTACAACCAACAGGCGAGGAGCCAACGCGATGAACGAGGCATTCGTGACGTTCCAGGGCTGGGTCGGCAACGACGTCGTCCACCGGGAGACGGTCCAGGGCAACGTGGCCAACCTGCGGGTGGGGACCACCCCCCGGATCCGCAAGCGCAACGGGGACTGGGTGGACGGCCCGACGTCATGGTTCTCGGTGAGCTGCTGGCGCAGCCTGGCCGACCACGTGCGCGACTCGGTGCGCAAGGGGGAGCCGGTCCTGGTGCACGGCCGGCTGCGGACCGACGTCTGGGAGCGGGAGGGCGGTCAGAGCTCGGTGACGTACGTCGTGGAGGCGACCTACCTGGGCCACGACCTGAGCAGGGGCACGTCCGTGTTCGTCAAGGCGGTCCGCCCCGACCGTCCCGAGGTGGAGGACGAGACCGACAGCGCCATGAAGGAGATCATCCACGACGGCGCTTTCGACATGCCTCAGCTGGACAGCTCGGGCCGGCAGCGGGAGCCGTCGTTGGGGACGCCGGCGACCCGGGTGGCCTGAGGAGAGCCGGGCGGGTCGATGTCGGCCCCCGGCCCGCCCGCCCACCAGCTCGTCGTAGTTCGCGTCAGGGTCCGCGAGCTCCTCGGAGATCGCGTTGTAGCGTCCGAGCTTGCCTGGGACGGCTGTCGTCGAGTTTCGCCATCCGCTGTGCACGGGTTCGGCTGATATTCGCTGACAGGCAGTCAAGCCGGAGACCGACCCAGACGTCTTGAAGGCGACCTACCTGGGTCACGACCCGTGCAAGGGCACGTCCGTGTTCGTCAAGGCGGTCCGGCCAGACCGTCCCGAGGTCGAGGACGAGACCGTCAGCGCCATGAAGGAGATCATCCACGACGGCGCTTTCGACATGCCTCAGCTGGACAGCTCGGGCCGGCAGCGGGAGCCATCGCCGGGGACTCCGGCGACTCGGGGGTCCTGAGGAGAGACGGGCAGGCCGATTTCGGCCCCCGGCCTGCCCGCCCGTACGCTGGACCGATCATGGCTGAGTATGTCTTCACGCTGCGCAACGTGCGCAAGGCCCACGGTGACAAGGTCGTTCTCGACAATGTCACCCTCTCGTTCCTGCACGGCGCCAAGATCGGCGTCGTCGGACCCAACGGCACCGGCAAGTCCACCCTGCTCAAGATCATGGCCGGGCTGGACCATGCCTCCAACGGCGAGGCGACCCGCGACCCCGACGCGACGGTGGGGATGCTCCAGCAGGAGCCGCCGCTGAGCGAGGGGCGCACGGTGCTGGAGAACGTCGAGGAAGCCGTCGGGGAGATCAAGGGCAAGCTCGACCGCTACAACGCGATCTCGGAGGAGCTCGCGGACCCCGACGCGGACTACGACAAGCTGCTGGCCGAGATGGGGGACCTGCAGACCGACCTGGACCACGCCAACGCCTGGGACCTCGACAGCCGGCTCGACCAGGCGATGGACGCACTGCGCTGCCCACCCCCGGAGCTGCTCGTCGACAACCTCTCCGGAGGCGAGCGACGGCGAGTGGCGCTGTGCAAGCTGCTCCTCCAGCAGCCGTCCCTGCTGCTCCTCGACGAGCCCACCAACCACCTGGACGCCGAGTCGGTCCAGTGGCTCGAGGGACACCTCGCCAGCTACCCCGGTGCAGTGCTGGCCGTGACCCACGACCGCTACTTCCTCGACAACGTGGCCAGCTGGATCCTCGAGCTCGACCGCGGCAAGGCACACCCCTACGAGGGGAACTACTCGACGTACCTGGAGACGAAGCAGCAGCGCCTCAAGATCGAGGGAGCCAAGGACGCCAAGCGCTCCCGGATGCTCGAGCGGGAGCTGGAGTGGGTGCGGTCGAACCCCAAGGCCCGGCAGGCCAAGAGCAAGTCGAGGCTGGCCCGCTACGAGGAGATGGCCGCCGAGGCCGACCGCAACCGCAAGGTCGACCTGTCCGAGATCAACATCCCCGCAGGCCCCCGACTCGGTGACATCGTTCTCGAGGCCGAGGACCTCACCAAGGGCTTCGGCGACCGGATCCTGATCCACGACCTCGACTTCAAGCTGCCCCGGGCGGGGATCGTCGGTGTGATCGGGCCGAACGGCGTGGGAAAGACCACGCTCTTCCGGATGATCACCGGCGAGGAGAAGCCCGACGACGGGGAGCTCAAGGTCGGGCAGACCGTGAAGATCTCCTACGTCGACCAGGGCCGGGGAGGCATCGACCCGAACAAGAACGTTTGGGAGGTCGTGTCCGACGGGCTGGACTTCATCAAGGTCGCCAGCTTCGAGATGCCGAGCCGGGCATACATCGCGTCCTTCGGCTTCAAGGGCCCCGATCAGCAGAAGAAGGCCGGCGTCCTCTCGGGTGGGGAGCGCAACCGGCTCAACCTGGCGCTCACCTTGAAGATGGGTGGCAACCTGCTGCTTCTCGACGAGCCGACCAACGACCTCGACGTGGAGACCCTGCAGTCGCTGGAGGACGCGCTCCTGGAGTTCCCGGGCTGTGCCGTCATCACCTCGCACGACCGGTGGTTCCTGGACCGCACCGCCACCCACATCCTCGCCTGGGAGGGCGACGACGAGGACGAGGGCAAGTGGTTCTGGTTCGAGGGCAACTTCGCCTCGTACGAGGCCAACAAGGTCGAGCGGCTCGGTGCGGAGGCCGCCCGCCCGCACCGGGTCACCCACCGCCGGCTCACGCGCGACTGACGCGACCCGGCGTGTCTGGCGGCCGGAACCCTGTCGACCCGGCGTGTCTGGCGGCCGGGACCCTGTCGACCCGGCGTGTCTGGCGGCCAGAACCCCGTCGACCCGGCGTGTCTGGCGGCCGGGACCCTGTCGACCCGGCGTGTCTGCACGCCTCGCCCTGTGGCCTGGAGGCTCGTTGAAGGAGCTGGACCATCCAGAGGCGTACCGGCGGCGGCTGCACACGTCCGGGGTCTCGCGTGCGACGACCAGGAGTGGCGGCCGATGGCGCCCGGACCTGCTCCTCGACCTCTGAAGACGGAAGCGATCGCCATCTTCGGTCACGGTGACCCGGAATGGTCACCGGTTGCCGGAAGCGGACGCCATCTTCGGTCACCGTGACCGAAGATGGCGACTCTGGCTGGCCGCGAACTGTTCAGGACAGGCGGGGATGCCCACGCCCAGGGGCGCTGCCCATCCGCCAGCACAGGAAGCGAAGCCTGGTCGGACCAGCAGACCGGCAAGCTGTGCCGAAGGCCGCTTGCCAACAACGGACCGTCGTCGTCTACGTAGATGCAACGACGGCATAGGCCCCGAGATCTGGGCCCTTACCGCGCACCGTGGGGATCCGGTGGATGGCTGGCGCCGCCGATGCTCCGGCCGCCAGACGCGCCGGGTCGACGGGGTTCTGGCCGCCAGACGCGCCGGGTCGACGGGGTTCTGGCCGCCAGACGCGCCGGGTCGGCAGGGGTCAGCGGATGTCCATCGCGGGGTTGCCCTCGATCAGTCCGTCGGTCACGGCGTTGAAGACCCGGCCCACGGCCTGGAAGTCCTCCTCGTCGACGAGGTCGATCAGCAGGCGTCGTACGCCGGCCACATGCGTGGGGGCCGCGTCCGCCAGGGCCTGTCGCCCCTGCTCGGTGAGCACCGCCTCCACCCCTCGCCCGTCCGCCAGGCAGGCGTCGCGGACCACGAGACCTGCCTTCTCCATGCGGGCGACGGTGTGCGTGACCCGGGAGCGTGAGTGGCTGACGGAGTCCGCGAGCATCGCCATCCGCATGCGGTTCCCCTCGGCCTCGGAGAGGCGGACCAGGATCTCGTACTCCGGGAGCGACAGCCGGTGCTGTTCGCGCAGCTCACGGTCGAGCCGGTCCATCAGCAAGGTGGTGCCGACGAGGAACGCGCGCCAGGACCGCTGCTGCTCGCGGTCCAGCCACATGGCGTCCGGGCTGTCATCCGTCATGGGACGAGTTTACCCACGCCGTAGTTGAAGGTTGAACGATCTGTTGGTACAGTAGAAACACTTGAAGCCTCAATGGTTGGCTTCACTCCCCTGATGAGAGAGACGCCCATGAGCATCGACAGCATGCAGAGCACCACCGTCCCGGTCGGCACCTGGTCCATCGACGCGGCCCACTCCGAGGTCGGCTTCACCGCTCGTCACCTGATGAGCAAGGTCCGGGGCCGCTTCGAGAGGTTCGAGGGCCAGATCGTCACCGGTGAGAACCCGTCGGCTCACGCCACGATCGACCTGGGCTCGATCAACACCAACGAGGAGAACCGCGACGCGCACCTGCGCTCCGGTGACTTCTTCGACGTCGAGACCCACGGCCAGATGACGTTCGTGTCCACCAGCGTCGAGAACGGTGGCATGGGACTCCTCCTCACCGGCGACCTGTCGCTGAAGGGCGTCACCAAGCCGGTCACGCTCGACGTCGAGCTCTTCGGTGTGGAGACCGACCCGTGGGGTGGCACGCGCGTGGGCTTCGAGGGCACCACGTCGCTGTCCCGCAAGGAGTGGGGCGTCGACTTCAACGTCCCCATGGACGGCGGCCGGCTGCTCGTCGGCGACAAGATCGAGATCGTCATCGCCATCGAGGCCGTCCTCCAGGAGACTCCGGCGGTCTGACGGCTCGTCGATCGCAGCACGGCCCCGCCGCTTCGACGGGGCCGCGCTGAGGAGGGGTCAGGACAGGCGCTCGAGCACCATGGCCATGCCCTGGCCACCCCCGACGCACAGGGAGATCAGCCCGGTCTGCTTGTCGTGCCACTGCAGCGAGTTCACCATGGTGGTCTGCAGGCGTGCCCCGGTCATGCCGAACGGGTGCCCGACCGCGATCGCACCCCCGTTGACGTTCAGCCGGTCCAGGTCGATCCCCAGATCCTGGTACGACGGCACCACCTGGGCCGCGAACGCCTCGTTGATCTCCACGAGGTCGATGTCGTCGATCGCTCATGTGGGCCCGGCCCAGCGCCTGCCTCGCGGCCTCCACCGGCCCCAGACCCATGATCTCCGGGGACAGGCCGGTGACGCCGGTGGACACGATCCGGGCCAGGGGAGTCAGACCCAGCTCCGCGGCCTTCGTGTCCGACATCACCACGACCGCGGCTGCGCCGTCGTTGAGCGGGCAGCAGTTGCCGGCGGTGACGACCCCGTCGGGGCGGAACACCGGCTTGAGCTCGCGGACCGCCTCCAGCGTCACCCCGGGACGGGGTCCGTCGTCGCGGGTCACCTCGGTGCCGTCGGGGGTCGTCACCGGGACGATCTCCCGGGCCCAGAAGCCGCTCCTGATGGCCTCCTCGGCGAGGTTCTGGCTCCGGACCCCGAACTCGTCGAGCTCCTCGCGCGACAGTCCGCGCAGCCGGGCGACGTTCTCGGCGGTCTGGCCCATCGCGACGTACGCGTCCGGAAGCTCGCCGTTCTCCCTCGGGTCCGTCCAGTCCAGGCCCCCCTGGGCCAGCTTCTCGGTGCGGGCACCGGCCTCTGCGAACAGCGGGTTCTGGGTGTCCGGAAGGCTGTCCGAGCTGCCCTTGACGAACCGGGACACGGTCTCGACACCGGCGGAGATGAAGACGTCCCCCTCGCCCGCCTTGATCGCGTGGAAGGCCATCCGGGAGGTCTGCACCGAGGACGAGCAGTAGCGCGTGATCGTCGCCGCCGGCAGGTGGTCGTAGCCGAGCAGCAGCGCGACGACCCGGCCCATGTTGAACCCGCTCTCGCCACCGGGCAGGCCGCACCCCAGGAGCAGGTCGTCGATGTCGGCAGGGTCCAGCTGCGGGATCTTGTCCAGGGCGGCGCGCACGATCGTCGCGGTCAGGTCATCGGGGCGCAGGTCCTTGAGGGAGCCCTTGAAAGCACGGCCGATCGGGGATCGGGCCGTGGAAACGATCACTGCCTCAGGCATGACGGAGGCCTCCTGGTGCTCGGCTGGACGGGGGAGCGACCTCAGCGGGCCGCTGGACGCCCGGCAAGCCTAGATCGGCGACCTGCAAGGATGCGCGGGTGGTCCGACACATCTACCTCTGCCCGCTGCGCTGGGCCGACATGGACTCGCTCGGGCACGTGAACAACGTGACCTACGTCGACTACCTGCAGGAGTCCCGGGTGGACATGCTGCGGGTGCACGCGGCGGCCCCCGGGGGCGAGCAGCTGGCAGAGGGCACCGTGGTGGTGCGCCACGAGGTGGAGTTCGCCGCGCCCCTGGTGTTCCGGTTCGAGCCGGTGCGGATCGAGTCCTGGGTGACCCGGATCCGCCGCGCGTCGTTCACGATGGCCTACGAGATCCTCGACGAGCTGCCCGACGGAGGACGACACGTCTACACCCGCGCGCGGACGGTGCTGACGCCGTACATCTTCGCGGAGGAGCGACCCCGACGGATCCGGGAGGCGGAGCGTGCGGTGCTCGAGCGCTTCCTGGAGCCCGACCCGGCGGGTGAGCGGGGATGAGCTGCCACACCTACGACTGCCATGTGCGGTTCTCCGACGTCGACGTCTACGGACACGTGAACAACGTCAAGTACTTCGAGTACTACCAGGAGGCCCGGATCGCCTTCCTCCGATCGCTGGTCCTCGGCGACGGGGGCCGGACCCTCTTCGAGGAGGGGTCGACCGAGCGCCAGGTGGTGGCCCGCATCGACGTGGACTACCGCCGTCCGATCCTCTTCCGCCCGGAGCCGTACGTCGTCGAGACCCGGGTGACCAGGATCGGGACGTCGTCCTACGACCTGTCCTGCCGCATCGTCGACGACGCCGGTGACCAGGTCGTTGTCTACTCGAACGCAGTCGTCCGGCTGGTGGCCTTCGACGTCGCCACCCAGCGCTCGCGACGCCTCGGCGACCTCGAACGGCAGCGGCTCCACGACGTCCTGGAGCCCGTCGAGGGCCCAGCCCTCCTCGGAGGCGTCTAGGAGCGGGCTCCCCGCTCCGACGCGGCCGGGGCGTCCTCGAACGTGTTCACCATGAACTGCGCCGCGTGCGTGACGTAGTCCCAGAACTGTGCGTCCAGCTCCGGCGGGAGCTGCGCCTGGTCGAGCCCAGCGCGGAAGTGTCGCAGCCAGTGGTCCTTGGCTCGCGGCGTGACCGCGAACGGGGCGTGCCGCATCCGCAGCCGGGGGTGACCACGCCGGTCGGAGTACGTCGTCGGCCCACCCCAGTACTGCACCAGGAACAGCGTGAACCGCTCCTGAGCGTCCCTGAGGTCCTCCTCGGGGTACAGCGGACGCAGCACCTCGTCGGTCGCGACCCCTTCGTAGAAGCGCTCGACGATGCCCGCGATCACCGGGAAGCCGCCGATCGCGTCGTAGAACGTCTGCTGTCCATCCGCCGGGGTTGTCACGTTTCCCATTGTCGCTGGGCGGGCAAGGCTCAGGTGCCACCTCCGCGAGCACTGAGACGAAGAGCACGCGAGCACACCCCTCATCACCACCCGTAACCCCGCTAACCCGACCACGCCCCACACCCCGCCCCACCCGAAGGAGACACCATGGCCACGACCCGCACCTCGAAGACCCACTGGGAGGGCTCACTGATGGAGGGCCAGGGCTCGGTCTCCCTCGAGTCCTCCGGGGTCGGCACCTACGACGTCACCTGGGCCTCCCGGGCCGAGGACGCGAACGGGCGCACCAGCCCGGAGGAGCTGATCGCCGCTGCCCACTCGGCGTGCTACTCGATGGCGCTCTCCCACGCGCTGGCCGGAGCCGGTACGCCGCCCCAGTCGGTCGACACGCAGGCGGACGTGAAGTTCCAGCCGGGCGAGGGCATCACCGGCATCCACCTCACCGTGGTGGGCCGCGTCGAGGGGCTGAGCGCCGAGGACTTCGCGTCGGCAGCCGAGGACGCCAAGAAGAACTGTCCCGTGTCCCAGGCGCTCACCGGGACCACGATCACCCTGGACGCCTCGCTCGCCTGACGCCTCCCGGGACGCCCCCCGGATGTCTCGCTCGCCTGACCCTTGCCTGACGCCTCCGCGAACCTCTCGGCGTCGGGGTCAGGCGGGGGCACTTGTGGGCATCGCGACGGGGTGCGCGAACTCGATCCCCTCGTGGTCGAACCGGATCTTCACCCGCTTGCGCATCTCCCGGGCCACCCCCCACTGCTCCAGCGGCGCCGTCTTCAGCGTGACCCGGACCAGCACCCAGTTGGGGGTGAGGTCCTGGACGCCCCAGACCTCCGGCTCCTCGATGATCAGGTGCCGGTAGTCCTCGTCGTCCCACAGGTCGTGGGCCACGTCGCGCAGGACGTCCTGGACCCGGGTCAGGTCCTGGTCGAGGGCCACCGGGATGTCCAGCACGGTGCGCGCCCAGTTCTGGCTCTGGTTGCCGACCCGGAGGATCTCCCCGTTGCGGACGTACCACACCGTGCCCTGCACGTCGCGGAGCCTGGTCACCCGCAGCCCGACCGCCTCGATGGTCCCGACCGCCTCCCCGAGGTCCACCACGTCGCCCACGCCGTACTGGTCCTCGAAGATCATGAAGATGCCGGACAGGAAGTCCTTGACGAGGCTCTGGGCACCGAAGCCGAGCGCGACACCGGCGATGCCGGCGCTCGCGATCAGCGGTCCCACGGGATAGCCGATCTCAGCGACCGCGGTGATGGCGGTCACCGTGAAGATGACGATCGAGGCGACGCTCTTCAGCAGCGACCCCATCGTCTCGGCGCGCTGGACACGGCGGCCGCTGACCAGCAGGGGCGGCTCGTCGTCGGGCTCCTCGTGTCGACGCCTGAGCACCGGGCTCGCCATCCCGTCGGCAGCGCGCCGCACCAGCTGGTCGACGACCCGGTGCAGGAACCAGCGGGCGGCGACCCCCAGCAGCACCAGCCCCAGGATCGCCAGCGGCTTGGTGACCAGCCACGTCACGACCTGCGACTGCCAGTCCGCGCCGAGCCAGCCGTGCATCAGGTCGCTCCACCGGTCGGCGGCCGCCCCGAGCACGGGCACGTCGGAGGCGCGCGCGATGGTCGTCGCAGGCGTGGTCATGGCCGCGACGTTACGAGACGTCCTGGCTGCGGCCAAACCGGGTTCGCTACCCTGTCCGGGTGACCAACCGTCCTTCGAACCCAGGCGTACGACGGGCTGCCCGCGTCCTCGCGCTGACCCCCGCGCTGCTCGTGACCACGACCGCGGGCGCTGCCTTCGCCACGGCTCCCGACTCGTGGCCGAGCGGTCCGAGCGTCTCCACGCTCTACGTCATCGTGGTGCTCGGGGTGATCCCGTTGGCTCTGTTCGCGCTCATCACCCTGCTCGTCTACCTGCCCTCGATGAGGGGCAGCGGACGCACGAGCGAGGAGTGGCGC
The DNA here is from genome assembly GCA_963837995.1 of uncultured Actinomycetota bacterium. Taxonomy (GTDB): domain Bacteria; phylum Actinomycetota; class Actinomycetes; order Propionibacteriales; family Nocardioidaceae; genus Nocardioides_B. The sequence goes on along the minus strand of CAWIPS010000008.1, from coordinate 35,545 downwards.
GGCGAGGCCGAGTGGTTCGGAGGTCCCAGAGAGGGACTGGAGGCCGTCGACAAGGCAGAGCAGCCGGCTCTCAGCGACCAGGCCTCCGGCCCGAGCCGGGGAGGCGATAGTGGCAGGTGGTGAGCTCTTCACCTCCAGCGAGCGCCAGGAGATCGACCGGGCCATCCGGGAGGCCGAGACGGTGTCCCGGCTTGGAGTTCTCGGTGTTCGTCGGCAGGTCCGAGGGAGAGACCCGGCCGTTCGCGGAGAGGCTGCACGCGACGCTCGTCGCCCCGGACCGCTCCGTCCTGGTGGTCGTCGACCCGGTCGCCCGGCTGCTCGAGGTGGTCACGGGCACCGAGGCGCACCGGGTCCTGGAGGACGCCGAGGTCCGGCTCGCCGTCCTGACGATGCAGTCCGCGTTCGCCGCCGGCGACCTGGTGGGCGGCATCACCCATGGCGTGCAGCAGCTCGCCGAGCACGCCCGCCGGCCGACGACCCGGCACAGCACCTGAGTCCGGCCCGCGTCCCGGCTCAGGCGCCGGGCGCCTGGTCACGTGCCCCGTCACACGCCTGGGCGGCCAGCGCGCGCGCCATGTCGTCGCGGATCTCCCGGACGTAGCGGGTGGCCGCCGGGTTGGCCCGGGTCGACCCGAGCCAGGCGTCCAGCCGGTCCAGCGTCTCGCGGCTGGTGAGCGCGCGCGGGAACATGTACTCCAGCGTCGTGGTCGCCATGTGGGTGCCCCTGTCCTCCCAGATGGTCTCGGCGAGGTCGAGGTACCTCTCGAGGTACGGCGCCAGCAGCTCCTCCTGCCCGACGGCGTCGAAGACGTAGGCGACGCTGCGCTGGGTCTCGTTCGCGACGTCGTCGCGGACGGCCGCCTGGTGCCAGGCCTCGGACTTCGCCTCCGCTGTGGGGAGCACCGCCAGCGCCGCGGCCGCACGTTCCCGACCGGAGATGGTGTTGTCCCGCTCCAGGGCCTCGCGCACCCGCTCGCGGTCGGCCCGGCCGTGGGCGGCGAGCGCGGTCAGCGCCGCCCACCGGATGTCGTCGGAGACCTCGAGCCCCGGCAGGTCCGACGTCCCGTCCAGCAGGCCCTCGAGGAGGTCGAGGCCGGCCGTGCTGCGGGCCGCCCCGCCGTAGGACGAAGGAGGGATCCGCTTGCCGGTGACCCCGGCGAACGCCTTGACGAACGTCAGCTGGTGGTCGCTGCCGGGGGCCGCGCCCTCGATGAGACCCCGCAGCCCGTCCTCCCAGGCGGCTCGGAGCCGCTCGCGGTTGGCCGGGCTCGCGAGCTGGTCGATCGCTATCTGCACGTAGACCGGCAGCTGCTTGGCCGCCGTCTCGTCGGTCTCCGCAGCGAGCCCCCGCAGCACGATGTCGACGAAGTCGGTCGCCCGGACCTGCGCGTCGCGGGTCATGTCCCACAGCGCCCCCCAGCACAGCGCGCGGGCCAGAGAGTCCTCGAGGGTGTGCAGGGACTCGCGAACGGTGGCGAGCGACCGGGTGTCGAAGCGGACCTTCGCGTAGGTGAGGTCGCCCTCGTTGAGCAGCAGCAGGTCCGGCTGCTGCATCCCGAGGAGCTTCGAGACGTCCGTGCGCGGACCGGTCACGTCGCACTCGACCGCCGTACGGCGGACCAGACGCCCGGCGTCGTCACGGTCGTAGAGGCCCACGCCGATGCGGTGCCGGCGCAGCGTCGGGGTCGCCGGCTCCGCGGTCTGCACGACCGCGAAGGAGGAGAACGAGCCGTCCTGGTCGACCTCGAAGTCGGCGCTCAGCGTGTTGACGCCACTGGTGCGCAGCCACTCCTGCGCCCACGGGCCGAGGTCGCGCCCCGACGTCTCCTGCAGCGCCCCGAGGAGGTCACCGAACTCGGAGCTCCCGAAGGCGTGCCGGACGAAGTAGTGCCGGAGCCCGGCCATGAACTCGTCCTCGCCGACCCAGGCCACCAGCTGCTTGAGGGCGGAGGCGCCCTTGGCGTAGGTGATCCCGTCGAAGCTGACCTCGACCGCCGCGAGGTCCGCGTTGTCGGCGGCGACCGGATGCGTCGTGGGGAGCTGGTCCTGGCGGTAGGCCCAGTTCTTGCGGTTGTTGGTGAACCCCGTCCACGCGTCCTGGTACGACGTCGCCGCGACCAGCGCATGGTGCGAGGCCCACTCGGCGAACGACTCGTTCAGCCACAGGTCGTCCCACCACCGCATCGTCACCAGGTCGCCGAACCACATGTGCGCCATCTCGTGCAGCACCGTGTTGGCGCGCTGCTCGTAGAACCAGCGGGCCTGCTGGCTGCGAGGAAGGTAGTCGTCGCGCAGCGTGATGCAGCCGGCGTTCTCCATCGCCCCGTTGTTGAACTCGGGGACGTAGAGCTGGTCGTACTTGCCGAACGGGTAGGGGAAGTCGAAGACGTCCTCGAAGAACGCGAACCCCTTCTTGGTGATGTCGGCGAGCTCGTCGACATCGAGGTAGGGAGCCATCGACTGACGGCAGTAGTGGCCCAGCGGGATCTCGCCGTGACGTCCGACGTAGGAGTCGCGCACCTCGTGGTAGTCGCCGGCGACGATGGCCGTGACGTAGGTCGAGAGCCGCTCGGTGGGAGGGAACCGCCACACGGCCAGGCCCTCGGGACCCGGCTCCGGCTCCGGGGTGGGCGCGTTCGAGACCACCTTCCAGTGCTCGGGAGCCGTGACGGTGAAGGAGAAGACGCTCTTGAGGTCCGGCTGCTCGAAGGTGGTGAACACGCGCCGGGCGTCGGGCACCTCCATCTGGGAGTAGAGGTAGACGCGGTCGTCGGCGGGGTCGACGAACCGGTGCAGGCCCTCGCCGGTGTGGCTGTAGGTGCACCGCGCCTGCACCCGCAGCTCGTTTCGCGACTCCAGTCGATCCAGGGCGATCCGGCCGTCGGCGTAGACCTCGGCAGGGTCCAGGGGACGACCGTTCAGCGTCAGCTCGCTGATCGTGGCGCCGACCAGGTCCGCGAAGGTGCTCGCGCCCTCGCGTCGGCTGGAGAACCGGATCACGGTCGTGGAGCCGAAGTGCCCGGGATCGGCCGGGTCGAGGTCGAGGAGCACGGTGTAGGAGTCGACCTCGAGGAGCTCGGCGCGGGTGCGCGCCTCGTCGCGGGTCAGGTTGGTTCCAGGCATGTGGTGGATTGTGCCCGCGGTGGAGGGGAATAACCCCATCGAGCGGTCCGGTTGACCCAGGTGAGGGCCCGCTCGACGCACCCCCCCGACGTACAGGAGCCACCATGACCCAGCTGAGCCAGACCACCGAGCCCACCGGCGACCGGACCGGTCCCACACCCGTGGACTTCTGGTTCGACCCGCTCTGCCCGTGGGCATGGATGAGCTCCCGCTGGCTGCTCGAGGTGGAGAAGGTGCGTCCGATCGCACCGTCGTTCCATGTGATGAGCCTGGCCTACCTGAACTCCGAGAAGGACATTCCCGACGAGTACCGCGAGAAGCTCGAGCCCGCCTGGGGTCCGGTCCGGGTGGCGATCGCAGCCGCTCAGTCCGAGGGCGACCAGGTGCTGCTCCCGCTCTACACCGCGCTCGGCAACCGCATCCACCTGCAGGGCCGCGACATCGATCGCGAGCTGATCGTCGAGGCGCTCGAGGAGGTCGGGCTGCCCACCTCGCTGGCCGACGCGGCCGGCACCACGGCGTACGACGAGGACCTCAAGAAGTCCCACCACGCCGGCATGGACCAGGTCGGGATGGACGTTGGCACCCCGGTCGTCAGCGTCGAGGGCGTCGCGTTCTTCGGCCCCGTCGTGACTCCCGCCCCGAAGGGCGAGGCCGCCGGGCGGCTCTGGGACGGTGTGCTGCTGGTTGCCGGGACACCCGGCTTCTACGAGCTCAAGCGCACCCGTGAGAAGGGCCCGGACTTCTCCTGAGGAGCGGACATCTCCTGACAAACGGCTACTCCGCCCGGAACGACTCCCGAGCCCACCTAGAGTGCTGAGGTGATCGCGGAGCACCCCGACATCTCGGCTCGCCGCGTCGGCGAGCTGGTGCGACGCGAGTGGCTGGTCGACGTCAACACCGTGGACGCACTGCCGAGCGGCTCGTCCTGCTGGCACTGGGTGCTCGGCGACGACGAGGGGCCCCGATGGTTCGCGACCATGGACCCGGTGCCGACCGACCGGGAGCGGAGCGCGCTCCTTGAGGCCTTCGAGTCCGCGTGGGAGCTGGCCCAGCACCTGCCGTTCGCGGTCGCGCCGGTGCACACGCGCGACGCGCGGATCGCGGTGGACGTCGACGAGGGTCTGCTGCTGACCCTGACGCCGTTCCAGGAGAGCGTCCCGTTCGGCGTCGGCCCGCTCGCGGACGACGGGGACCGGGTCGTGGTCGCCGCTCTCGTGGGGGAGCTGCACGGTCGGAGCAGGCCGCGCCGGCTGGCGGTGTGGCGCCCACAGCTCGGCCGGCACGCCGACGGCGGACAGCGCGACCTCGAGCACCGGCTGGCCCAGGATGCCTGGTCCGGTGGGCCCTGGTCGGCGCCGGCGGGCCGCCTGGTCCTCGATGCGAGGCCGGTGCTGCACGCCGCCCTGCGTCGCTACGTGCTCCTGGCGGCCGCGGTGACGCACAACCTCGAACGATGGGTGGTGACGCACGGCCAGCCGCACACCGGCAACCTGGTGCGCACCGCCGACGGTCCCCGCCTGCTGGACTGGAGCACCGTGGCGCTCGCCCCCCGTGAGCGGGACCTGCGGGAGGTGCTGGGCGAGGCCGACGGCGAGGAGCCGTGGTACTCCTACATGGAGTCCGGTGGCCGGCCGGACCCGCTCTCCCCGGACACCCTGGAGCTGTTCGAGCTGGAGCAGCACCTGTCGGTGCTCTGCGAGTCGGCGGCGCGGTTCTCGAGGCCGCACGAGGACACCCCGGACGAGCGACGTCGGTTCGTCGCCCTCGAGGGGGCCCTGGGGACGCTCCTCGAGGGCTGGGCCTCCACTCCGCCGTCCCGGCGCGGTCACTAGGCTCGGGGGATGGCAAGAGTCCTGTCCGCGGTCGCCTGGCCCTATGCCAACGGTCCGCGCCACATCGGTCACGTGGCCGGTTTCGGCGTGCCCTCCGACGTGTTCAGCCGCTACATGCGGATGGCCGGGCACGACGTGCTCATGGTCTCGGGCACCGACGAGCACGGCACCCCGATCCTGGTGGCTGCGGACGCGGAGGGCGTCACCCCCCGCGAGCTGGCGGACCGCAACAACCGGCTGATCGTGCAGGACCTGCACGACCTGGGGCTGTCCTACGACCTGTTCACCCGCACCACCACGCCCAACCACTACGCGGTGGCCCAGGAGATGTTCACGACGGTCCACCGCAACGGCTATCTCGTGGAGCAGACCACGAAGGGCGCGATCTCCCCGTCGACCGGGCGCACCCTGCCGGACCGCTACATCGAGGGCACCTGCCCGATCTGCGGCTACGACAGCGCACGCGGCGACCAGTGCGACAACTGCGGCAACCAGCTGGACCCCACCGACCTGATCGAGCCGCACAGCAAGATCAACGGGGAGGTGCCGGAGTTCGTGGAGACCCAGCACTTCTTCCTCGACCTGCCGGCCCTGGCCACCGCCCTCAAGGCGTGGCTCGACGAGCGGGAGGCGACCGGCCTGTGGCGGCCGAACGTGATCAAGTTCAGCCAGAACATCCTCGAGGACATCCGGCCGCGCGCGATGACCCGCGACATCGACTGGGGCATCCCCGTGCCCCTGGACGGCTGGCGCGACCTGCCCGCCAAGCGGCTCTACGTCTGGTTCGACGCCGTGATCGGCTACCTGTCCGCCTCCATCGAGTGGGCCCGGCGTCGCGGCGAGCCGGACCGCTGGCGGGAGTGGTGGAACGATCCCGAGGCGCTGTCCTACTACTTCATGGGCAAGGACAACATCACCTTCCACTCCCAGATCTGGCCCGCCGAGCTCCTCGCCTACGACGGGCGCGGCGACCGCGGCGGCGAGCCGGGGGAGTACGGCGTCCTCAACCTCCCCACCGAGGTGGTCTCCTCGGAGTTCCTGACCATGGAGGGCCGGCAGTTCTCGTCCTCGCGGGGGGTGGTGATCTACGTGCACGACATGCTCGAGCGCTACCAGCCCGACGCGCTGCGCTACTTCATCTCCGCAGCGGGCCCGGAGAACCAGGACAGCAACTTCACCTGGGCCGAGTTCGTGCGCCGCACCAACGACGAGCTCGTCGCGGGCTGGGGGAACCTCGTGAACCGCACCGCGTCCATGGTGGCCAGGAGCTTCGGCCAGGTCCCCCCTGCCGGGGAGCTGACGCTGGAGGACCACGCGCTGCTGGACCTCGTCGAGCAGGCCTTCGACACCGTCGGCGAGCTGGTCGAGCGGCACCGTCAGAAGGCCGCCCTGGCCGAGGCGATGCGGACGGTCGCCGAGGTGAACAAGTACGTCTCCGACATGGCACCCTGGCAGCTCAAGGGCACCGACGAGCGCGACCGGCTCGCCACCGTGCTGCACGTCACGGTCCAGGCCGTCGCGGACTGCAACCTGCTGCTCGCGCCGTTCCTGCCGCACAGCGCCAACGCGGTGGACCGGGTGCTCGGCGGGGCCGGGGACGTGGCGCCGATGCCGGAGGTCCACGAGGTCGAGGACCTGGACGGGGGCCCCGGCTACCCCGTCATCACCGGCGACTACTCCGGTGCCCCGGCCTGGGGACGCCGTGCGGTGGTGGTGGGGACCCCGATCGCGAAGCCGGCCCCGGTGTTCACGAAGCTCGACCCGTCCGTGGTCGACGACGAGCTGTCCCGGCTGGCGCGATGACCCTGCACCCGCAGGCGGTCGCCGCGCTCGGGGAGTGGGCGAAGGGCCCCCACGTCACCGATCCGGGCTTCGGGCCCGCGGACATCGACGACAAGCGCACGTCCGGGCGCGCGGAGGCCGCCCAGGAGGCCAAGGAGCCCGTCGAGCGGGTCGAGGACGTGGACGCCGACGGCGTGCCGTGCCGCCTGTTCGTGCCGGCCACGGCCGCGGGCCCGAACGGTCCCGGAGTGCTGGTGTTCCTGCACGGCGGCGGCTTCGTCTTCGGTGACCTGGACACCCACGATCCGCAGTCGCGCCGCCTCGCGAACCGCACCGGGCTGGCCGTGCTGGCCGTGGACTACCGCCGTCCACCCGAGCACCGGTTCCCGGCCGCCCCCGAGGACGTGGACACCGCCCTGGAGTGGCTGCAGCGCCATGGCGGGGACCACGGCCTGGACACGTCGCGGGTCGCGGCGATCGGGGACAGCGCCGGCGGCAACCTGGCCCTGGTGGCCTCGCTGCGCAGACCGGGCCGGTTCGCGGCGACCGTGCTGGTCTACCCCTTCCTCGACCCGTCCGCCGAGCTGCCCTCCTACGACCGCCCCGACGGAGGCCTCACCCGTGGCGAGGCGCGGTGGTACTGGCAGCACTACGCGACCTCCCCGGCGGACCTCCACGACCCCGACCTGGCGCCGCTGCTCTCACCGCCCGAACGCCTGGGGCTGCCGGAGCCGGTCCTGGTGCAGGCCGCCGAGCACGACGTCCTGGTGGACGAGGACGAGCTGCTCTCCCGGCGGCTCGCCGAGGCCGGCGTGGACGTGAGGCTGACGACGTACCCAGGGATGATCCACGGCTTCTGGCGCCACCCCGACGCCTTCGACGCAGCGGAGGAGGCACTGGCCGAGGCGGCGGGCTTCCTGAGGAAGCACGTCTGAAACACTGGGCGGCATGCGCGTCCATCTCGGCTCCGACCACGCCGGTCTCGAGCTCAAGGAACACCTGCTCAACCGGCTGGCCGACGAGGGCTACGAGGTCGTGGACCACGGTCCCTTCGTCTACGACGCCGAGGACGACTACCCCGTGTTCTGCCTGCGCTGCGCCGACGCCGTGGCGACCGACCAGCAGGACGGTCTCGACTCGTTGGGCGTGGTGATCGGCGGGTCGGGCAACGGCGAGCAGATCGCGGCCAACAAAGTCGACGGCGTCCGGTCCGCGCTCGCCTGGAGCGAGGAGACCGCCGAGCTGGCGCGGCTGCACAACGACGCCAACGTCCTCTCGGTGGGGGGACGGATGCACACCGTCGAGGACATGACCCGGTTCGTGGAGGTCTTCTTGAGCACGCCGTTCTCCGAGGAGGCCCGGCACGCGCGGCGGATCAGGATGATGACGGACTACGAGAGGACCGGGAACCTGCCGCCGCTGCCGGCGTCGGCCGTCGGCCACCAGCCGCCACCATCAAGCGATGCCTGAGGGGCACACCCTCTTCCGGCTCGCTCGAGACATCCGGGACCGCTTCGCCGGGCGCGTCGTGTCCCTCAGCAGCCCGCAGGGCCGGTTCGCCGAGTCGGCGGCCCGGCTCGACGGCACGCTGCTCGTCGGGGCCGAGTCGTGGGGCAAGCACCTGTTCATCGAGCACGAGGGCGAGCGGTTCGTGCACGTGCACCTCGGGCTCTACGGCCGGTTCGACCTCGCCGACGGGCCACCGCCGCCGCCGGTGGGCCAGGTGCGGCTGCGGATCAGCTGCGGGCCGCCCCGCCCGTCGTACGGCGACCTGCGCGGTGCGACGGCCTGCGAGCTGCTGACGAGCGAGCAGCGCGATGCCGTCCTGGCCCGGCTCGGCCCCGACCCCCTGCGCGAGGACGCCGACTGGACGCGGGCGTGGGACCGCGTCACCCGGGCAAGGGCGCCCGTCGGTGGGCTGCTGATGGACCAGGCGGTGCTCGCCGGGGTCGGCAACGTCTACCGGGCGGAGGTGCTGTTCCGGCACCGGGTGCACCCGCTCCGGCCCGGCAACACGTTGCGTCGCGGCCAGTTCGAGTCGATGTGGCAGGACCTCGTCCTGCTGATGCGCGAGGGCGTGCGCACCGGCCGGATCGACACCGTGCACGTCGACCACACGCCCGAGGCGATGGGCCGGGCACCGCGGGTCGACGACCACGGCGGTGAGGTCTACGTCTACCGGCGCCAAGGGCTCCCGTGCTACCGCTGCGGGGCGCGGATCCGCACCGAGCTGCTGGCCGGCCGCAACCTGTTCTGGTGCCCGCGGTGTCAGCCGAGGTTCCGGAGCCGCGCCCGCACCGCTTGACCGGCCGGGTGACCGGCCGGCTGCCGCGTCGGCTCACCGGCCGGACTCCTGCTCGCGTCGCCGGGACGAGGGGCGTCGGGGCCACTAGGGTCTGGTCCGTGGTCACCGTCCGCCAGACCAGCCGCCCTCCGGGCATGTCGGCCGGTCGGGCCATCGGTCGTGGGTGGCGCCACGGAGTGCGCCGGCTGCGGGAGTCCGAGCTGGTGCCGGTGCTGCTGCTGTGCGCGTTCGCGCTGGCGATCGGCGTCACCCAGGTGGGTACGGCGTCGGTCGGGCTCGGCTCGGTCCCGATCACGACGCTGGTGATCCCGATGGTCATCGGCAACGTGGTCCTGGGACCGCGCACCCTCCCCTGGACGCTGGTGTTCGTGCTCGCCGTCCTGGTCGTCGTGGTCGCGGCCACGCCTCACCAGCTCGACGGGCGCCGGATCGGGAGCGTGCTGGTCAGCTTCGTGGTCGGGCTGGTCATCCTGCTGTCGTCCTTCCGGCGCACCTCACTCGGTGTCGCCGGCGCCCGTGGGGAGACGATGCTGGTGGACCTGCGCGACCGGATCAACAAGCAGGCCAAGATGCCGCGGCTGCCCGACGGCTGGTACGCCGAGTCGGTGACGCGCTCCGCGGGAGGCTCCGCCTTCGCGGGGGACTTCATCGTCGGGTCCCTCTCGCAGCAGCGGTCCCTGCAGGTCGCCGTGGTCGACGTGTCGGGCAAGGGCGCGCAGGCCGGCTCCCGGTCGCTGCTGCTCTCCGGCGCCTTCGGTGGCCTCCTCGGGGCGCTTCCCCCCGCCGACTTCCTGCCGGCGGCCAACGACTACCTGCTCCGTCAGGACTGGAGCGAGGGCTTCGCCACGGCGGTGCACCTGTCCCTCGACCTGAACACCGGCGCCTTCGAGCTCCGGTCCGCCGGCCACCCCCCCGGCGTACAGCTCTCCGCGGGGACCGGGCGCTGGCTGGTGCTCGAGCCTGAGGGGCCCGTCCTGGGGCTGCTGCCGGGAGCGCCGTTCAGGCCCGTGTCGGGCACCCTGCAGCGCGGGGACGCGCTGCTGCTGTTCACCGACGGCGTGGTCGAGACACCGGACCGGGACATCTCGCTCGGCGTCGACAAGCTGATCGGCCAGGCCGAGCAGCTGCTGCTCGGCGGTTTCGAGCACGGTGCCGAGCGGCTGGTGGAGCGGGTCGAGTCGCACCACGACGACCGTGCCCTGCTGCTGCTGCACCGCCTGTGACCGGCCCCGGGCGCTGTCCGGTCGTGTCCGGTCCTGTCGGGGGTGCCGGTCCAGCGGTCCTGCGGCGGGGACGTGGAGCGGATGACGGGAATCGAACCCGCGTAGCTAGTTTGGAAGACTAGGGCTCTACCATTGAGCTACATCCGCCGGTCTCGGGGCGCCGTCCGTCGCGGCCCGAGCGGCACCCATGGTCGCACAGCATCCCGGGTCTCCACCAACCAGGCGCCCGAGCCACGCCGCCCTCGCGCCAGGACCGGAGGGCGGTCCGCGATTACGGGTGTGGGCCCCCTCTCCCGTAGACTCCCGTGGGCTCCCTCACCGGGGCCGCACGACCGGTGCGGGGGGTGGACCGGGGCGTAGCGTAGTGGCTAGCGCGCCTGCTTTGGGAGCAGGAGACCGCAGGTTCGAGTCCTGTCGCCCCGACCAGTCCGCCGATCCGTCCCGAACCGGGCCTCCGGCTGCACGTCCCTCATCCACGTCCACCACACGTCCACCAGCACCGACCGAGGAGAACACCTGTGAAGAGCGCCGTCGAGTCGTTGACCCCGACCCGGGCCAAGCTCACCGTCGAGGTGCCCTTCGAGGAGCTCAAGCCGAGCCTCGACGCGGCGTACAAGAAGATCTCCCAGCAGATCAACGTCCCCGGCTTCCGCCGCGGCAAGGTGCCGCCGATGGTGATCGACCGTCAGGTGGGCCGGGGCGCCGTCCTCGACGAGGCGATCAACGAGGCGCTGCCCAAGCTGTACGTCGAGGCACTCGAGGCCAACGAGCTCGAGCCGCTGGCCCAGCCGGAGATCGACATCACCCGGTTCGAGGACAACGAGGCGCTGGAGTTCACCGCGGAGGTGGACATCCGACCGGAGATCGAGCTTCCGGACTACTCGAACCTCGAGGTGAGTGTCGAGGACCTCGCGGTCACCGACGAGGAGGTCCAGGAGCAGGTGCAGGTGCTGCGCGAGCGGTTCGGCAGCCTGACCGAGGTCGAGCGCCCCGCCGCCGACGGTGACTTCGTGGTGATGGACCTCGTCGCACGCCGCGACGGCGAGGTCGTCGAGGGTGCCGAGGTGAGCGACATGAGCTACCAGGTCGGCAAGGGCGGGATGCTGGACGGGCTGGACGAGGCCCTGACCGGGCTGTCCGCCGGGGAGACCACCACCTTCACCTCGCAGCTGGTCGGCGGCGAGGAGGCCGGCTCCGACGTCGACGTCGAGGTGCTGGTCAGCTCGGTGAAGGAGCAGGAGCTTCCTGAGCTCGACGACGACTTCGCCCAGATGGCCTCGGAGTTCGACACGGTCGAGGAGCTCACCGAGGACGTCCGCACCCGTCTGCTGCGCGGCAAGCGGCTCGAGCAGGCGGCCGCCGCCCGGGACGCCGTCCTGGAGAAGCTGCTCGACCTTGCCGACGTACCCCTCCCGGACGGGATCGTCGAGTCCGAGCTCAAGGCTCGCCGCGAGCAGGTCGAGGAGCAGCTGGGCTTCGCCGGGATGACCATGCAGGCCTACCTCGACAACGAGGAGCAGACGGTCGACGAGTTCGAGGCCGACCTGGAGAAGGGGGTGCGGGACGCGGTCGCCGCCCAGTTCCTGCTCGACCAGGTGGCCAAGGCCGAGAAGATCGGGGTCAACGAGGGCGAGCTGCAGGCGCACCTGATGCGGCGGGCCCAGCAGTCCGGGCAGAACCCCCAGGAGTTCATCTCCCACATGCTCGAGCACAACCACATCCCTGAGATGGTCTCCGAGGTGGTGCGCGGCAAGGCCCTGGCGTCCGTCGTGGAGGCTGCCACCGTCACCGACGCGTCCGGCAACCCGGTCGAGCTGAGGAACCTGCAGCCCGACGGCTCGATCGGCGAGCCGCCCGAGGCCGAGGACTCCGCTGACAGCAGCCCGGACGCGGACAGCACGCCGCGGACGCGGACAGCACGCCGGGCGCGGACAGCGCGACGGGCGCGAGCGCCGGCGAGGGCGCGGACAGCGCGCCGGACGCAGGCGCCGGCGAGGATGAGCAGCGCGACGCCTGACGCCCTCGGGCCCGGACCAGGTGACCAGCACCCGGTCCGGAGCCCCGGCCCCGGGCGTGCGCTCTGCGCGAACACCCGCGGGATCCCCGTGGTTGTGTCCGCGCTTGCGGCTAGGGTCGGGGGCGTGCCCAAGAACCCCAGGAACCCCAGTGACACAGACATCTCGATGAACGGTGGCGGCTCGGCGTACGGGCTGGACGACCACATCTACCAGCGGCTCCTGCGCGAGCGCATCATCTTCCTCGGCTCCGAGGTGCGAGACCAGAACGCCAACGCGATCTGCGCACAGATGCTGCTGCTGTCCGCGGAGGACCCGGAGACCGACATCTTCCTGCACATCAACAGCCCCGGCGGCTCGGTGGACTCGGGGATGGCGATCTACGACACCATGAACTACATCCCCAACGACGTCGCCACCGTCGGCATGGGCCTGGCCGCCTCGATGGGCCAGTTCCTGCTCTGCGCCGGTGCCAAGGGCAAGCGCTACGCCCTGCCGCACGCGCGCATCATGATGCACCAGCCGTCCGGCGGCATGGGGGGCTCCGCCTCGGACATCAAGATCCAGGCCCAGCAGTCGCTGCACATCAAGAAGGTGCTCTTCGAGCTGATCAGCGAGCACACCGGCCAGCCGCTCCAGCAGGTCGAGACCGACGCCGACCGCGACCGCTGGTTCACCGCCGAGGAGGCCAGGGACTACGGCTTCATCGACAAGGTGATCACCAGCACCCGCCAGGTCGCCGACGAGGGCCGTCCGGCCCGGAACAAGTGAGAGCCGACATGACAAGCACCACGATCCCCGGCCTCGGGGCCGCCGCGGCGACACCAGACGTCTCGCCGTCGATGAACTACTACATCCCCCAGTGGGAGGAGCGGACCTCCTACGGGTTCCGCCGCATCGACCCCTACGGCAAGCTGTTCGAGGAGCGCATCATCTTCCTCGGCACCCCCATCAGCGACGACATCGCGAACGCCGTGATGGCACAGCTGCTCTGCCTGCAGTCCATGGACCCGGACCGCGACATCAGCATCTACATCAACTCACCCGGCGGCTCGTTCACCGCGATGACCGCGATCTACGACACCATGCAGTTCCTGAAGCCGGACATCCAGACGGTGTGCCTGGGCCAGGCCGCCTCCGCCGCGGCCGTGCTCCTCGCCGCCGGCGCCCCCGGCAAGCGGCTCGCGCTCCCCAACAGCCGGATCCTGATCCACCAGCCCTACACCGAGGGGTCCTACGGCCAGAGCTCGGACATCGAGATCCAGGCCAACGAGATCCTCCGGATGCGCGAGCTGCTGGAGAAGCTGATCTCCGACCACACCGGCAAGACGCCCGAAGAGGTCAACTCCGACATCGAGCGGGACAAGATCCTCACCTCGGAGGCCGCCGTACAGTACGGCCTGATCGACGCCATCCTCGAGTCGCTCAAGGGCACCCCGGCCTCGATCGGCGCCTGAGCCAGCGACTCGCCCGTGTCCTGTCCCATTTGGGGGTGGAACGGGGTACCTTCAAGGTCGTAGCAGAGCAGCAGAACATCGCTGGTGGAGGCGAGTCCCGCACGTTGGGGTCACCTCGGGCGCCGCCGGCCTGAACCGTGAGGAGTCCCGCCTGTGGCACGCATCGGCGACGGAGGCGACCTGCTGAAGTGCTCGTTCTGCGGAAAGAGCCAGAAGCAGGTCAAGAAGCTGATCGCGGGTCCGGGTGTCTACATCTGTGACGAGTGCATCGACCTCTGCAACGAGATCATCGAGGAGGAGCTGAGCGAGGGCACCGAGGTGGGCCTCGAGGAGCTTCCCAAGCCGCGGGAGATCTTCGAGTTCCTGAACTCCTACGTCATCGGTCAGGAGAACGCCAAGAAGGCCCTCGCGGTGGCCGTCTACAACCACTACAAGCGGGTGCAGGCAGGTGTGGTGTCCGGTGCGCAGCGGCACAAGGCCGAGGAGGTCGTCGAGCTCGCCAAGTCCAACATCCTGGTGATCGGGCCGACCGGCTGCGGCAAGACCTACCTCGCCCAGACGATGGCCCGGATGCTCAACGTGCCGTTCGCGATCGCGGACGCGACGGCCCTCACCGAGGCCGGCTACGTCGGTGAGGACGTGGAGAACATCCTGCTCAAGCTGATCCAGGCCGCCGACTACGACGTCAAGAAGGCCGAGACCGGCATCATCTACATCGACGAGATCGACAAGGTGGCCCGCAAGGCGGAGAACCCGTCCATCACCCGCGACGTCTCCGGTGAGGGCGTCCAGCAGGCGCTGCTGAAGATCCTCGAGGGCACCACCGCGTCGGTGCCTCCCCAGGGTGGGCGCAAGCACCCCCACCAGGAGTTCATCCAGATCGACACCACGAACATCCTGTTCATCGTGGGTGGGGCGTTCTCGGGTCTCGAGCACATCGTGGAGCAGCGGATCGGCAAGAAGACCCTGGGCTTCGGGGCCAGCATCCCGAGCAAGGAGGAGAAGGAGCTCGAGAAGATCTTCTCCAACGTGATGCCCGAGGACCTCCTCAAGTTCGGCCTGATCCCGGAGTTCATCGGCCGCCTGCCGGTGATCGCCACGGTCGACAAGCTCAACCGCGAGGCCCTCGTCCAGATCCTCACCGAGCCGCGCAACGCGCTGGTCAAGCAGTACCAGAAGCTCTTCGACCTCGACGGCGTCGAGCTGGAGTTCACCGACGACGCCATCGAGGCCGTCGCCGACCTCGCGATGATGCGCGGCACCGGCGCCCGCGGCCTGCGGGCCATCATCGAGGAGGTCCTGCTCCACGTGATGTACGACGTCCCGTCCCGCGAGGACATCGCCAAGGTCGTCGTGAACGCCGAGGTCGTCAACGACAACGTCAACCCGACCCTGGTCCCGCGCGAGCGCGAGGCGAAGAAGAAGAAGTCGGCGTAGAGCCTGCTCGGGGTCCGCCTCCTCTGGCCGGCCGTCCATGGACAGGCGCGAGCTGGCCGACTTCGTCCGCCGGCGAGGGCTCGCGGTGGTCGCCACCCGGGCGCCGGACGGGTCACCCGAGGCAGCGCTGGTCGGGGTCACCGCCACGGACCGCGGCGAGATCGTGTTCGACACCTCCCGCACGTCTCGCAAGTGCCGCAACCTCCAGCACTTCCCCCGGGTCGCCGTGGTGGTCGGGTGGAACGACGAGGTCACCGTCCAGTGCGAGGGTGACGCGGTGGTGCTCAGCGGCGCGGAGCGTGAGCGGTGCCTGAGGGCCTATCTCGCCCGGTTCCCCGACGGGGCCGGCCGCGCCGCCGACCCCGACATCGTGCACGTGTCGGTGCGGCCGGTCTGGGTGCGTCGCTCGGACTTCCGCCCCTGGGGCGCAGGGGTCGAGGAGACGTCCTGGGACTGGGATCGCTGACAGAGATCGTCGTACCCGGGCCGACCCGGCGTGTGTGGTGGGCCGGCCCGGCGTGTCTGGCTGTCGACCCGGCGGCTTTGGTGGGCGGGCCCGGTGTCTTTGGCTGTCGACCCGGCGGCTTTGGTGGGCCGACCCGGGCCGAGCCGGCGTTTGGTGCGCCGACCCGGCGACCGGGCGACTTCGGGCCAGATCAGTTCCTCCTTGCTGCCCCAGGTCGGCGCGGCGACACATCGGAACTGATTCAGCGCCCCAGGGTCATGTCTGCCCCCTCCGGCCGCCAGAGACGGCGGGTCGGCGGCATCCGGCCGCCAGAGACGCCGGGTCGACGGCATCGGGCCGCCAGAGACGCCGGGTCGGCGGGATCGGGCCGCCAGACGCGCCGGGTCGGCAGGGGTCAGGCGACCTCGGCGTCGACGGTGATCTCGGCGTCCTCGGTGACGGTGAACACCAGGTCGCCGGAGATCTTGCCGGCGGCCCGGAGGTCCTCACTGGCGCGCTCGGCCAGTGCGACGGCCGACTCCGGGCCGCTCACCTCGGCCCGGGACAGCTCGGTGCGCATCGAGACCTTCGCGTTGGACTTGGCGCCCCGGATGCCCCGCAGGGTGGCCGCCACCGCGGCGAGCATCGCAGGTCCGGCTGCCTCCTCGGCGGGCCCGGCGTGCGACAGGGCGTCGGACGCGTCGGGCCAGGAGGACCGGTGGATCGAGCCCTCCTGCCACCAGGACCAGACCTCCTCGGTGACGTAGGGCAGGAACGGCGCGAGCAGCCGCAGCTGGACGTGCAGGGCGATGGCCAGAGCGGCCTTCGCCGAGGCGGCCGCGTCGGCGCCGCGGGTGCCGTAGGCCCGCTCCTTGACCAGCTCCAGGTAGTCGTCGCAGAACTCCCAGAAGAACTTCTCCGACACCTCGAGCGCCGTGGTGTAGTCGTAGCCGGTGAAGGCGTCGGTGGCTCGGGTGACCGTCTCCGCGAGGCCGGTCAGCATCGCCCGGTCCACGGGCTCGACGACCGCCGACGGCTCGAGGGCGGTGGCCCCGACGCTGCCGAGCACGAACTTGGAGGCGTTCAGCACCTTCATCGCCAGCCGCCGACCGACCTTCATCTGGTTCTCGTCGAAGGGGGAGTCCATGCCCGGTCGGGCCATCGCGGCGCGCCAGCGGACCGCGTCGGTGCCGAAGCGGGACAGGATCTCGTCGGGAACGACCACGTTGCCCTTGGACTTCGACATCTTCTTGCGGTCCGGGTCGAGGATCCAGCCGGACAGCATCGCGTGCGACCACGGCACCACCCCGTGCTCGAAGTGCGAGCGCACCACCCGGGCGAACAACCAGGTCCGGATGATGTCGTGCGCCTGGGTGCACAGGTCCATCGGGAACACGCGTGAGAACAGGTCCGGGTCGGACTCCCAGCCGCCCGCGATCTGCGGGGTGAGCGACGAGGTCGCCCAGGTGTCCATCACGTCCGGATCGCCGATGAAGCCGCCCGGTCGGCCACGCTGGTCCTCTGTGTAGCCCGACGGCGCGACCGTCGACGGGTCGAGCGGCAGCTCGTCCTCGCGCGGCAGCAGCGGGTGGTCGTAGTCGGGCTCGCCCTCGTCGGACAGCGGGTA
The DNA here is from genome assembly GCA_963837995.1 of uncultured Actinomycetota bacterium. Classification (GTDB taxonomy): domain Bacteria; phylum Actinomycetota; class Actinomycetes; order Propionibacteriales; family Nocardioidaceae; genus Nocardioides_B. Next base: position 18,296 of record CAWIPS010000008.1, on the reverse strand, counting down.
CCAGACGGGGAACGGGATGCCGAAGTAGCGCTGCCGGGAGATCAGCCAGTCGCCGTTGAGCCCGCCGACCCAGTTCTCGTAGCGGCTGCGCATGTGCGCCGGCACCCAGCTGATCGCCGAGGCGTCCTCGACCAGCTCGGCGCGCAGCTCGGCGTCGCGGCCGCCGTTGCGGACGTACCACTGCCGGGTCGCGACGATCTCGAGCGGCTTGTCGCCGTTCTCGTAGAAGCTCGTCATCCGCTTGGTGGGCGTCGGCTCGCCGACGAGGTCGCCACTGTCGCGCAGCAGCCGGACCATCGCCTCGCGGGCCGAGAAGGCGGTCTTCCCCGCCAGCTCGGCGTACGCCGTGGCCGCGCGCTCGCCGGACAGCCAGTCCGGGGTGTCCCGGGTCAGCCGACCGTCGCGGCCGATCACCGTGCGCACGGGCAGGTCGAGCTCGCGCCACCAGGTGACGTCGGTGAGGTCGCCGAAGGTGCAGCACATGACCAGGCCGGACCCCTTGTCCATCTCGGCGGCGGCGTGCGCCCGGACGGGGACCTCGACGCCGAACACGGGACTGGTCACGGTGGTGCCGAACAGCGACTGGTAGCGCTCGTCGTCGGGGTGCGCGACCAGGGCGACCACGCTGGCGATCAGCTCCGGGCGGGTGGTCTCGATCTCGGCGGTGCCGCCGTCGGCGCGGTGGAAGGTGACCCGGTGGTAGTGCCCGTCGTACTCCTGGGCCTTGAGCTCGGCCTGCGCGACCGCGGTCTGGAAGGTGACGTCCCACAGGGTCGGCGCCTCCTGCAGGTAGGCCTCGCCGCGGGCGAAGTTGCGCAGGAACGCGCGCTGGGAGACGGTCTGCGCCTTGCGGCCGATCGTCGTGTAGTGCTGGTCCCAGTCCACGGAGAGCCCCAGGGTCCGCCACAGCGACTCGAAGACCTGCTCGTCCTGCTCGACGAGCCGCTCGCACAGCTCGACGAAGTTCGGTCTGCTGATCGGCACCTGCCGCCTGGGATCCGGCTTCGCGGGGGGTGTGAGGTCCGGGTCGTAGGGAAGCGACGGGTCGCAGCGCACCCCGAAGTAGTTCTGCACCCGGCGCTCGGTGGGCAGGCCGTTGTCGTCCCACCCCATCGGGTAGAAGACCTCCTTGCCGCGCATCCGCTGGAACCGTGCGACCAGGTCGGCGTGGGTGTAGGAGAAGACATGCCCGACGTGGAGCGACCCCGACACGGTCGGAGGAGGGGTGTCGATCGAGTAGACCTCGGCTCGGGTCCTCGACCGGTCGAACGCGTAGGTCCGCTCGGCCTTCCAGCGCTCGGACCAGGTCGCCTCGAGGCCCTCGAGCGCAGGCTTGTCCGGTACGACGACCGCAGGGGCGGTCGTCGTCGTGGACAGGTCGGGGCTCAGCCGCTCGGTGGTCACAGAGGCAGATCCTACGGGCGGCCGACGGACGCCGCGAACGCGTTGGGGCGGACCCCGACCGTAGACTCGGGACACCATGTCCGAGACCCCCTCCGCCGCTGCGGTGAGCCCTGGCGCGTCGACGTACGCCGAGGCCGAGCGCGCCCTGCTGGGCCGCTGGCCGGAGACCCGGCTCGATCCGACCCTGGACCGGATCGCCGCCTTCACCGAGCTGCTCGGGGAGCCGCAACGGACCTACCCGGTGATCCACCTGACCGGCACGAACGGCAAGACCAGCACCTCGCGGATGGTGGACACGCTGGTCCGGGCGCTCGACCTGCGGACCGGGCGGTTCACCAGCCCGCACGTGGAGTCGATGACCGAGCGGATCTGCCTGGACGGTCAGCCGCTGAGCGAGGAGCAGTTCCTCGACGCCTACAACGACGTCGCCGCCATCGCCGCCCTCGCCGACGAGGACGCCACGCATCCGCTGTCGTTCTTCGAGACGGTGGTGGGGATGGCCTTCGCGGCCTTCGCGAACGCCCCGGTCGACGTGGCGGTCGTGGAGGTGGGCATGGGTGGCGCCTGGGACGCGACGAACGTCGCGGACGCGAGCGTGGCGGTCATCCTGCCGGTGGCCGTGGACCACAGCTCCTACCTCGGCTCGCGACCGGTCGACATCGCCCGTGAGAAGGTCGGCATCATCAAGCCGGGCTCCCGGGTGGTGTGCGCGGCGCAGAGCGACGAGGTCGCCGCTGTGGTCGCCGAGCGGGTCGCGGAGGTGGGCGCCACCCTCTACGTCGAGGGCCGGGACTTCGGCGTCACCCGGCGGGTGCCGGCGGTGGGTGGTCAGATGCTGCGGCTGCAGGGCCTGCGCGCGGAGTACGACGAGGTCTTCCTGCCGCTCTACGGAGCCCACCAGGGGCAGAACGCCGCCGTGGCCCTGGCGGCCGTCGAGGCCTTCGTCGGCGAGGAGCCGCTGGAGGGGGACCTGGTCCGGGCCGCCTTCGAGGAGGTGACGTCCCCCGGCCGGCTGGAGATCATCCGCCGGAGCCCGGCGATCGTGCTCGACGCGGCGCACAACCCGCACGGCGCCGCCGCCGTCGTCGACGCGCTCGACGACTCCTTCACCTTCGACCCGCTGATCGGGGTGGTGGCGGTGATGGCGGACAAGGACTACGAGGGCCTGCTGGCCACCTTCGAGCCCGCGATGGCGGCCATCGTGTGCACGCAGAACGGGACGCCTCGCGCGCTGCCCGCGGACCGGCTCGCGGACGTGGCCCGGGGCATCTTCGGGATCGACCGGGTCTACCTCGCTCCGCGGCTCGACGACGCGATCGAGCAGGCGGCCACCCTGGCCGAGGAGGGCGGGGTGCTCGGGGAGGCGATCGGCTCCGGCGCCGTGCTCGTCACCGGCTCCGTGGTCACCGTCGGGGAGGCCCGCACGATGCTCAAGAGGAGGGAACGGACGTGAGGCGCTCCGCGCAGCGGTCGATGTGCGCCGCCATCCTCACCCTCGAGGCCATCGTGCTGTTCCTGACCGGAGTGGTCACGATCGGGGTGACCGACCTGGGAGCCGGCAGGTCGCTGCTGCTCGGCGCCGGGCTCGCAGCGGTGTGCGTCGTGGCGGCCGGGATGCTCGGCCGGCCGGGAGGCTACCCGCTCGGCTGGCTGGTGCAGGTCGTCTCGGTGGTCCTGGGGACGGTGGTCCCGGTGATGTTCTTCGTCGGCGCCGTCTTCGCCCTGCTGTGGGTGACGGCGTACGTCCTGGGCATCCGGATCGACCAGGAGCGTGCCGAGCGTGCGGTCCTGGAAGCCGAGTGGCGGGCGCAGCACGACCGGGCCTCCGGTGCCTGAGCGCCAACGGGTGACCGGCATCGGAGGCTTCTTCTTCCGGGCCGCCGATCCCGATGCGCTCGGCCGCTGGTACGCCGAGCAGCTGGGCGTCGTGCCGCCACCCCGGTCCTACGACGACCCGTCGTGGTGGCAACAGGCCGGTCCGACCGCGTTCGCGCCGATGGCGGCCGGGGCCGAGCACGTCTCAGGTGCTGGCTGGACCCTCAACCTCCGCGTCGAGGACCTCGACGCGATGGTGGCCCAGCTCCGGGCTGCCGAGGTGGAGGTGCGCGTGGACGAGGAGGACTACCCGAACGGCCGGTTCGCCGACCTCCGGGACCCCGAGGGCAACGGCATCCAGCTGTGGCAGCCGGCCGGTGCCGACGCGGATGGCCCGGGATAGTCGCGGGCTAGTCGCGGCCGGTGTGCGCGACGGCGTCCCCGGTCCCTAGGCTGAGGTCATGTCCCAGCGCACCCTCGTCCTGCTCAAGCCCGACACCGTCCGCCGTGGCCTGGTCGGCAACGTGCTCTCCCGCTTCGAGGCCAAGGGACTGAGCATCGTCACCCTCCAGATGCGCATGGTGGACCGGGAGCTGGCCGACCGGCACTACGCCGAGCACGTGGACAAGGCGTTCTACCCGCCGCTGCGCGACTTCGTCACCTCCGGGCCGATGATCGCCGCGATCCTCGAGGGCGACGAGGCGGTCGAGGTGGTGCGGGCCATCAACGGCGCGACCGACGGCCGCAAGGCGGCACCCGGCACCATCCGCGGCGACCTGTCCCTGTCCAACCGCGAGAACCTCGTGCACGGCTCCGACTCACCGGAGTCCGCCGAGCACGAGATCGCCATCTGGTTCCCCGAGCTCTGAGCCGCCGGCTCGACCGAGCGGCCCTCAGGCTGACTCTCAGGCCGGATCTCAGGCCAGCACGGAGGCCGCGCGCCCCAGCAGCTGCACGCCCCAACCGGCGAGCAGCACGGCACAGGCGAGGCTGACCGTCCTCGTCGCTTGCGGCCGAACGAGTCGGCCTCCTCGCGCGGCGGCACCGGAGAGCCCGACCGCCCACACCAGCACGCTCAGTGCGTAGGCGCCGGCCACCATCGCCAGCTCCGTCGTGGTGGCGGTCCGCCCCAGCCGGTCGCTGAGCATGGACTGCACGGCTGCCCAGAAGACCACTGTCAGCGGGCTGCTCAGCGCCAGGGTGGCGCCCAGGGCGAGCCCCCATCGAGGCGACGGCAGCATGGCCCCGGGCCGGGTGGGTCGTCCCTCGGGCCGCAGGATCTGCCACGCCGTCCACAGGAGGGCAGCCCCGCCGAGCAGCATGCAGGCCGGTCCGGCCGACGTGAGGTCCGCACCCGAGGCGCCGGCCACGGCTGCCGCGACGACCCACACCGCGTCGCCGAGCAGCGCCCCGAGCTGGAGGGTGACCGCGGAGCCGAACCCGTGCCGGAGCCCGCGGCGCACGGTCTCGACGTTCAGAGCACCGGGTGCCGCGGCGAGCCCGAGCCCGAGCAGGAACAGCAGGGCGAGCGAGGCGGGGGTCATGGCGGCCAGCTCCGGTCCGTGAGGTGCTGACGCTCAGGAGCGCGCCACCCTGGCGGTGATACGCACGTGCCCCTGCCGGAGTCCGGCTGCGACGATGTCACCATGTCCGACCCTGGGAGCGCGCCCCTCCCGCTCTCGCCGACGCCCCGCAGCACCCCGCGCCGGGAGAAGGAGCGTGCCCGGACCGATCGCACCGCTCTGTACGACGTCCTGGACGCGTCCCTGGTCTGCCACCTCGCCGTCGTCGTGGACGGGGTCCCGCTCGCCCTGCCCACCGTGTTCGGCGTCGACCTCTCCGGCCCGGACGCCGGAGGCACGCTCTACCTCCACGGCTCCGTGGCCTCCCGGTCCCTGGTGCAGGCACCGGGCCAGGACCTCAGCGTCACCATGACCGTGCTGGACGGGATCGTGCTGGCCCGGTCGGGCTTCATGCACTCGATGAACTACCGGTCGGCGGTGGTGGTCGGCCGGCCGCGGCTGGTGAGCGACGAGGCCGAGCGCTCGCACGCCCTCGACGTGCTGGTCGACCACGTCACCCCCGGCCGTTCGGCGGCCCTGCGCCGGCCGACGCGCAAGGAGCTGGCGGCGACCACGGTGCTGGCGCTGTCGCTGGAGGAGGCGTCGGTGAAGATGCGGACCGGTGACCCGCAGGACGAGGACTTCGACGTGGCCGCCGGGGGAGTGTGGGCCGGAGTGCTCCCGCTGCGCACCCGGGCGGGCGACCCGGTCACCTCGGCCGACGCGGTCGGCCTGCCCGTGCCCGAGCACGTCCGCCGGCGGGCCGCGGACCTGGCTTGAGCGTCCGGTCCCGTCGACCCGGCGTCTCTGGCGGCCGGACGGGGCAGACATGACCGGGGGAAGCGCTGACTCAGTTCCGATGTGTCGCCACGCCGACCCGGGACAGCTTGGAGGAACTGATCTAGGGCCAGCCGCCAGAGACGCCGGGTCGGCCCACCAAACACGCCGGGTCGGCCCACCAAACACGCCGGGTCGGCCCACCAAACACGCCGGGTCGGCCCTGGTACGACGATCCGACGATCGCCGTCAGCGATCCCAGTGCCAGGACGTCTCCTCGACCGCTGAGCACCTCGGGCGGAAGTCCGAGCACCCGGTGACCGGTGGGACCGCGGTGACCAGCGTGTCGTGAGGGGCGGAGGGGGACCGCGCTCCTACGCTGTCCTCACGGTGGAGGCGTCCACCAGGCAGCCAGCACGCACGCAGCCGGGACGACCCGAGACAGCGACACGAGGGACCGCACGCATGGCGAACAGCTTCATCGGCCGGGACATGGCCGTGGACCTCGGCACCGCCAACACGCTGGTCTACGTGCGCGGCAAGGGCGTCTTGCTCGACGAGCCGTCGGTGGTGGCGCTGAACTCCTCGACGGGCGAGATCCTCGCCGTCGGCCACGAGGCGAAGCGGATGATCGGGCGCACCCCGGACAACATCACCGCCATCCGGCCGCTCAAGGACGGCGTGATCGCGGACTTCGAGTCGACCGAGCAGATGCTGCGCTACTTCATCCAGCAGGTGCACAGACGCCGCTACTTCGCCAAGCCCCGGCTGGTCATCTGCGTGCCCAGCGGCATCACGGCGGTCGAGCAGCGTGCGGTGAAGGAGGCGGGCTACCAGGCGGGGGCCCGCCGGGTCTACATCGTCGAGGAGCCGATGGCCGCCGCGATCGGCGCCGGCCTGCCGGTGCACGAGGCCACCGGCAACATGGTCGTCGACGTCGGCGGCGGCACCACCGAGGTGGCCGTCATCTCGCTCGGCGGCATCGTGACCAGCCTGTCGGTCCGGACCGCCGGCGACGACCTCGACCAGGCGATCATCGCGTGGATGAAGAAGGACCACTCCCTGATGCTCGGGGAGCGCACCGCCGAGGAGATCAAGATGACCGTCGGGTCGGCGTTCCCGATGTCCTCCGAGCCCGAGGCGGAGGTGCGCGGGCGGGACATGGTCGGCGGGCTGCCGAAGACCGTCGTGGTGTCCTCCTCGGAGGTCCGGATGGCTCTCGAGGAGCCGCTGCACGCGATCGTGGACGCGGTCCGCACGACGCTGGACCAGACCCCTCCCGAGCTGGCGGGCGACATCATGGACCGTGGCCTGGTGCTCACCGGCGGCGGCGCCCTGCTGCGGGGCCTCGACGAGCGGATCCGCGACGAGACCGGGATGCCGGTGCACGTCGCCGACCAGCCCCTCCTGTCGGTCGTCATGGGTGCCGGCAAGTGCGTCGAGGAGTTCGAGGCGCTCCGGCAGGTCCTCGTCTCCGAGCCGCGGCGCTAGGAGCCTGACCATGCGAGCCGGCACGCGACACGAGCTGCGGACGGCGCCCTCGGGGCGGCGCCCCTCCCGTGCCGTCCTCGTGGTGCTCCTGCTGGCCTGCTTCACGGTGATCACCCTCGACGCCCGAGGTGGCGACACCTCGCCCCTCGACCCGGTCCGGTCCGCGGCCGGCGACGTGCTCGGCCCGGTCGAGAGCGGTGCTGCGGCCGCCGTACGCCCCTTCGCAGCGGTGCCCGAGCACTTCCGCACCACGGCCGCGCTGCGCCGCGACGTCGTCACCTTGAAGGCCCGGAACTCCCGGCTGAGGAGCCAGCTCGCCGCCGGCGCGCTGGACCGGAACCGGGCCGCGGAGCTGGACGGGCTGCTGGCCAGCTCCCGGCGCACCGGCTACGCGCTGGTGCCGGCGCGGGTGGTCGCGATGGGGCCCGCGCAGTCGTTCTCGCGGACCGTCACGATCGATGCGGGACGCTCCTCCGGGGTGCGACCGGACCTGACCGTGGTCGACAACGACGGCCTGGTCGGCCGGGTGCTGCGCGCTGACCGCTCCACCGCCACCGTGCTGCTGCTGGTGGACCAGGAGTCGGTCGTCGGGGGCCGCCTCGGCTCCAGCATGGAGGTCGGCTTCCTGCGCGGCCGCGGCGGTCAGGTCGGCCGCGACGCGCGCCTGGACCTGGACCTCGTCGACCCGTCGGCGAGGGCAGCCACGGGCGACACGCTGGTCACCTGGGGCAGCAAGGACGGCGCGCCGTACGTCGCCGGCATCCCCGTCGGCCGGGTCTCCGCGCTCTACAGCACCCCCCGCCAGCAGTCCACGCACGCCGTCATCTCGCCGTTCGTCGACTTCAGCACCCTGGACCTGGTCGGCGTCGTCGTGGACAAGGACACCAAGAGCGACCGGACGGTCATCAGGGCCGGCTCCCCGGCAGAAGGAGGGCACTGATGTCGCTGGTCCGGGCCTCCGTCCTCGCCACGGTGCTCGTCCTCGCCGTCGTCCTGCAGGTGGCGGTGTTCTCCCTGGTCTCCTACGAGGGCGTGGTGCCCAACCTGGCCCTCGTCGTCGTGGTCGGCGCCGCCCTCGTGCGGGGGCCCGAGTTCGCGGCCGTCCTCGGCTTCCTCGGCGGGCTCGCCATCGACCTCGCGCCGCCGGCCGACCACGTGGCCGGCCGCTGGGCGCTGTCGCTCGTCGTGGTCGGCTACCTGGCCGGCCGGGTCCGCCCCGACGCCCGCACCTCGGCGCTCGCAGCGCTCGCCACGGTCGCCGCCTGCTCCTTCGTCGGCACCTCGGTCTTCGCGCTCTCCGGCATGCTGCTCCACGACCCCGCGATCCCCGTCGGTCAGGCGCTGCACGTGATCCCCCTCGCCGTCCTGTACGACGTCGCGGTGACCCCGTTCCTGCTCCCGCTCGTGCTGCGGCTGTTCCGGTGGATGCAGCCGCCGCAGGTCGCGTACTGATGGTCGCGGGCAGCGGACGGGGGGGCGCGGCCTCGGGAGGGATGCGGGCCTCCAGCGCGACCAAGGGACGGCTGCGGCTGCTCGTGGTGCAGGCGCTGGTGCTCTCCCTGTTCGTGACCCTGTTCGCCCGGCTGTGGTACATGCAGGTCCTCGGCGGCGAGGCCTACCAGGCCCAGGCCGCCGAGCAGTCGGTGCGCGAGCTCGTGGTGCAGCCCGCGCGCGGACTGATCGTCGACGACCTCGGTCGTCCCCTGGTCGCGAACCGGACGTCGTGGGTGGTCAGCATCGACCGGACGCTGCTGCACAAGATGACCGACCGGGCCCAGCGCACCCTGCTGCACCGGCTCTCGGCCGCGGTGCACGTCAAGGTCCGCAAGATCCGTGCCCGCACGCTGCTGTGCGGCGAGCCGGGCTCGAAGGCGGGGACCTGCTGGAACGGGTCGCCGTACCAGCCGGTCCCGGTCGCCGAGGACATCAGGCAGCAGACCGCCATCTCGATCATGGAGCAGGGCGAGGACTTCCCGTCCGTGCTGGTCGACGCGCAGAGCGTCCGGTCCTACCCGGCGCCGTACGGCGTCAACGCGGCGCACCTGCTGGGCTACCTCAGCCCGATCACCTCCCAGGAGCTCGACAAGGCCGAGGCCGACCACGACACGTCGGTGCACGGCGCGTCGGTGGTGGGCCGGGCCGGGCTGGAGAAGTCCTACGACCGCTACCTGCGGGGACGGCCCGGCTACAAGCAGGTCACCGTCGACTCGATGGGCCGGGTGCTCGGGGACTCCGGGGAGGTGGACGGGACGGCCGGGGACACGCTGGTGACCTCCATCGACGCACGTGTGCAGGGGGTCGTGGAGCGGCAGCTCTCGCAGACCATCAAGACCGCGCGCGGCACCTTCGACAAGGTCACCGGCCGCAACTACCGGGCCGACTCCGGCGCCGTCGTGGTGCTGGACGCGCACAACGGGCGGGTGGTCGCGATGGCCGGCGCGCCGACGTACCGGCCGCAGGAGTGGGTCGGTGGCATCACCAGCAAGCAGCTGAAGCGGCTCTACTCCGCCAAGGCGGACTACCCGCTGCTGTTCCGCGCCACCCAGGGCCAGTTCGCGCCCGGCTCGACCTGGAAGCCGTTCATGACCACCGGCGCGTTCAACGACGACATGGGGCCCGGCACCCGCCTGGACTGCTCCTCGGGGTTCCAGGTCGGCAACCGCTGGTTCAAGAACTACGAGTCCGCGTCCTACGGCTTCATCGGCTTCGACAAGGCCCTGCAGATCTCCTGTGACACGTTCTTCTACCGCGTCGGCTACCACTACTGGGCGAAGTACGGCTCCGACAAGTCCGACGTCAACGCCAAGGACCCGCTGGTGAGGACCGCGAAGCTGTTCGGCTTCGGCAGGCCGACCGGCATCGACATCCCCGGCGAGGCCTCCGGGCGGATCGCGGACCGCGCGTGGAAGAAGGAGTACTGGAAGGCCAACAAGGCCTACTACTGCAAGGTCGCCAAGAAGGGCGGCTACGACTTCCTGCACGTGTTCGCCCGCGAGTTCTGCGCGGAGGGCTACCAGTACCGCGCCGGCGACGCGGTGAACTTCGTGATCGGCCAGGGCGACACCCTGGTCACCCCGCTCCAGTCCGCGCGCGCCTACGCCGCCCTCGCCAACGGCGGCACGCTCTACGAGCCGCGGGTGGCCAAGGCGGTCGTCGCACCGGACGGGCGCGTGATCAGGAGGATCCCGCCGAAGAAGGTCGGCCGGGTCAAGGTCTCCGAGTCCTCCCTGCGCTACGTCGACCAGGCCCTGCTGGGCACCGCGAAGACCGGGACCACCGCCTGGAAGTTCATCGACTTCCCGCTCGACAAGATCCACATCCGGTCCAAGACCGGGTCCGCGGAGGTGCACGGCAAGCAGAGCACGTCGTGGGTCGCGTCCTACGACAAGAGGTACGTCGTGCTGATGATGGTCACCCAGGCCGGCACCGGCTCCGGCACGTCCGGCCCGGCGGTCCGCAAGATCTGGGAGGCGCTGTACGGCGTCCGCGGGACCGACGTACGCCCGTCCAAGGCGGCCCTGCCGGACGCGAGGCCACCGAGCCGGCTGCCGGTGTTCGCCAAGGACGGCCAGATCCTGCCGCCGCCGACGTCCTCGGCCGGGAGCGGTCGATGACCGTCGTCGCGGTGCGGCCCCGCAGCGCCCGGCCGGAGACCACCACCCGGGTGCGGGCCGCCCGCCTGGACTGGATGCTGATGTCGGCCTCCGCCGTGCTGCTGGGGCTCGGGGCGGTGCTGGTCTGGTCGGCCACCTCAGCGCGCGACGGCCTCACCGGAGGGGATCCCGAGTCCTACCTCAAGCGCCAGCTGGTCAACATCGCCATCGGGGTGGTGCTCGGGGTGATGGTGGCCGCCACCGACCACCGGTGGGTGCGCATCCTCGCGCCCCTGGTCTACGTCGCCTCGGTGCTCGGCCTGGTGCTGGTGCTGGCGATGGGCACCACCATCAACGGGTCGAGGTCCTGGATCCAGCTCGGCGGGATGTCGGTGCAGCCGGCCGAGTTCGCCAAGCTGGCCGTGGTGATCGGGATGGCGCTCCTGGTCGCGGAGCGCACCGAGGGCTCGCTGAGCACCACCTCCCGTTGGGAGGTCGGGTCCGTCGAGGTGGCCGGGATGCTGGGCATCGCCGCAGTGCCCGCGGCCCTGATCCTGCTGCAGCCCGACCTCGGCACGATGCTGGTGCTCTCGGCGACCGTCTTCGGGGTCATCGCCGTCTCCGGCGCCGGGCGCGGGTGGCTGCTGGGCCTGTTCGCGGGCGCCCTCGCCACCGCCACGCTCGCGGTGAGGCTGCACGTGCTGAAGGCCTACCAGCTGGACCGGTTCATGGCGTTCACCAACCCCGGACTGGACCCGCGCGGCGCGGGCTACAACACCACCCAGGCCCGGATCGCCATCGGCAACGGCGGGATCTTCGGCCAGGGACTGTTCGGAGGGTCCCAGACCCGGTCCGGCTTCGTCCCCGAGCAGCACACCGACTTCATCTTCACCGTCGCGGGCGAGGAGCTCGGTCTGGTGGGCTCGGCGCTCCTCATCGCCCTGCTCGGGGTGGTGCTGTGGCGGGCGCTGCGCATCGCCGCCCGTGCCGACGACCTGTTCGGGCGGGTCGCGGCCGCCGGGATCGCGTGCTGGTTCGGCTTCCAGGCGTTCCAGAACGTCGGGATGTGCCTGGGCATCATGCCGGTGACCGGCGTGCCCCTCCCGCTCGTGTCGTACGGCGGCAGCTCGATGTTCGCGAGCCTGATGGCGATCGGCCTGCTGCAGAACATCCACCTGCGCAGCGACGAGGGCATCGGGGTGGCCAGGTCCCGGGTGCACCGCTCCCGGTTCTAGAGCACGGGCTGCCCCCGGACCACCACGTGCGCCGGCCGCCGCAGGGCGTCGGGGTCGACCGACGGGTCGCCGTCGACCACGAGCAGGTCCGCGTCCAGGCCGGCGGCGAGCCGACCGGTGACGCCTGCCAGCCCGCACACGTCGGAGGCGACCGAGGTGGCCGACGCCAGAGCCGTGTCCATGCGGAGGATGTCGGCCAGCTCGATCACCGCATCGGCGTACCTGCCGTGCGCCTTGGGCGGGACGATGCCCGCGTCCGCCCCGGAGACGAACCGCACGCCGGCCGCCGCCATCCGCCGCAGCAGAGACGTGCGCGCCTCCACGAGCGACTCGGGGGAGACGCCGAACCGGCGCATGTTCGCGACCATCTCGGGGGGCGCCTCCAGGAGCATCCGGAGGCTGAAGCCGCCGAGGGTCGGGCACACCGCGATGCCGCTCGCGCCCAGCCGCTCGAGCTGCTCGTCGCTGGCTCCTCCGGGCGGTGGCGGACCGGGACCCGCGAGAGTCGGCACGCCTACCTCCGGGGACCGGAGGTAGGACGCGTGCTCGATCGAGTCGACCCCGAGCGCCACCGCCTGGTCCACCGCGGCGGCGGCATGCGCGTGAGCGGCGACCGGCAGGCCGGCGGCGTGGGCGTCGTCGACCAGCACCCGCAGGTCCTCGAGGGAGAACTGCGGCGCGGTGACGTCGGTGCCGAGGGTCGCCATCCCGCCGCTGGCCATCACCTTGACCACGTCGACGCGGCGCTCGACCCGCTCCCGCACGGCAGCCCGGATCTGGCCGTGGCCCTCGACCTCGCCGCCCAGGAAGTGGCAGTGCCCACCCGGTGTGGTGACCGGTGGACCGGCCGCGACGATCCGGGGCTCGAGGACCTCCGACCCGCGCTGGCGGTCGCGGCGGTCGACGACCGCGAAGTCCCGGTCCCCGAGGTCACGCACGGTGGTGACGCCGGCGCCGAGGTGTCGCCGCAGCGCCTCCGTGACGACCTCGTCGACCTGCTCCCCGGTGTAGCCCGCCACCCGGTCCAGCGCCCCGGGCCCGCTGTCGGTCACCAGGTGCACGTGCGTGTCGATCAGGCCGGGAAGCAGCGTGCCGTCGAACGTCCGCACCTCGCACCCGTGCGGAAGGTCGCAGCCGAACGGCTCGACGCCGGCGATCCGGCCGTCCTCGACGAGCACCGTCGCACCGCGGGCCGTGAACGCTGCCCCGTCGAAGGCGCGCGGGGCGCGAACGGCGTACATGACCCAGTCATACCGGCTCACCACATCCCTGTCGAGGCGTCAGGTTCGCGGCCCCCTACCCCGCCGAGGCGTCGGGTTCTGCGGGCCGTCGTACCCTGGGGTGTTCCGTCCCCTCGCCCCGCTGGAGTGCGCCCGCCGTGCCGTCGACCACCCCCGCCCCCGACATGTCGGTGTTCTCGAGGCTGGAGCCGCTGCTCCCCTCGGTGCAGAAGCCGATCCAGTACGTCGGGGGCGAGCTGAACTCCACGACGAAGCCCTGGGACGCGGCGGGGGAGGGCTCGACGGTCCGCTGGGCGCTGATGTATCCCGACGCCTACGAGGTCGGGCTGCCGAACCAGGGTGTGCAGATCCTCTACGAAGTGCTCAACGAGCGCGACTGGATCGTCGCCGAGCGCACCTACTCGGTGTGGCCGGACATGGAGGCGGTGATGCGCGCCGGTGACGCCTCCGGCCCGATCCCGCAGTTCACCGTCGACAGCCACCGGCCGGTGCGCGACTTCGACGTCCTCGGCATCTCGTTCGCCACCGAGCTCGGCTACACCAACCTGCTGACCGCGCTGGACCTGGCGGGCATCCCCCTGCACGCCGTCGACCGCGGTGAGGGGGATCCCGTCGTGCTGGCCGGCGGGCACGCCGCCTTCAACCCCGAGCCGGTCTCGGACTTCGTCGACGCCGCCGTGCTCGGCGACGGCGAGGAGATCGTGCTGGCCATCTCCGAGGTGGTCCGCGAGTGGAAGGACGAAGGTCGCCCGGGCAGCGACCAGGGCGACGGGCGCACGCCTCGTGACGAGCTGCTCTACCGCCTCGCGGTGTCGGGCTCGGTCTACGTCCCCAAGTTCTACGACGTCGACTACCTCCCCGACGGCCGCATCAAGCGGGTCGCACCGAACACCTCCGGGGTGCCGTGGCGGGTGCACAAGCACACGCTGATGGACCTCGACGCGTGGCCCTACCCGAAGAAGCCGCTGGTGCCGCTCGCCGAGACGGTGCACGAGCGCTACTCGGTGGAGATCTTCCGGGGCTGCACCCGCGGCTGCCGGTTCTGCCAGGCCGGGATGATCACCCGGCCGGTGCGGGAGCGCTCGATCACCACGATCGGTGACATGGTGGAGAGCGGGATCCGGGCCACCGGCTTCGACGAGGTCGGCCTGCTCTCCCTCTCCTCGGCCGACCACAGCGAGATCGGCGAGGTGGCCACCGGGCTCGCCGACAGGTACGACGGCAGCAACGTGTCCCTGTCGCTGCCCTCGACCCGCGTCGACGCCTTCAACGTGACGCTGGCCAACGAGCTGTCCCGCAACGGCCGGCGCTCCGGGCTCACCTTCGCGCCCGAGGGCGGGTCGGAGCGGCTGCGCAAGGTGATCAACAAGATGGTCACCGAGGAGGACCTGATCCGCACGGTCGCGACGGCGTACTCCCACGGCTGGCGGCAGGTGAAGCTCTACTTCATGTGCGGCCTGCCGACGGAGACCGACGAGGACGTCCTGGAGATCGCCGACCTGGCGCGCAAGGTGATCGCGAAGGGCCGCGAGGTCTCGGGGCACAACGACATCCGCTGCACCGTGTCGATCGGCGGCTTCGTGCCGAAGCCGCACACGCCGTTCCAGTGGGCGGCACAGCTGGACCACGAGACCACTGACGCCCGGCTGAAGAGGCTCCGCGACGACGTGCGGGCCGACCGGAAGTACGCCCGGGCCATCGGGTTCCGCTACCACGACGGGCGTCCCGGCACCATCGAGGGACTGCTGTCGCGTGGTGACCGTCGCGTCGGACGGGTGATCGAGGCGGCCTGGCGCGACGGTGCGCGCTTCGACGGCTGGTCCGAGCACTTCTCCTACGACCGTTGGGCCGCCGCCGCGGAGCGTGCGTTGGCGGACACGCCGGTCGACCTGGACTGGTTCACGGTGCGCGAGCGTGACTACGCCGAGGTGCTGCCCTGGGACCACCTCGACTCCGGGCTCGACAAGGACTGGCTCTGGGAGGACTGGCAGGACGCCATCGACCCGGCCGCCGCGGTGGAGGTCGAGGACTGCCGGTGGACGCCGTGCTACGACTGCGGGGTCTGCCCGTCGATGGACACGGAGATCCAGGTCGGGCCCACCGGCAGGCAGCTCCTGCCGCTCAGCGTGATGTGAGCACGGCGGGGCGTCGTGCTCGGCGGCTCAGGTCAGCTCACCGTCGATCAGGTAGCGGTTCCCGTCGTACACCAGCTGCAGCACCGTCGGGCGGCGTCCGGTCCCGAAGTTGTCGAACCGGACCCGATAGCTGACCACGAGGCTGCGCGGGTTGGCCGACATCGCCAGGATGTGGCCGTTGCCGACGCCACTCCAGAACTTGCGGTACTTCGCGAACCCACCGCTCTCCCGCTGGAACTTCGGGGTCAGCATCTTCCACGCGGTCGCCGGATCGCTGGACAACGCCGACACGTAGCCGCGGACGAACGACTCCATCCCCGCCTCGGTGGCTCTCGGCGTGGCGGTCGGGCTGCTGGACGTGGTCTGCGACGGGCTGGCCGACGGGCTGGGGGTCGTCGCAGCGCCGGAGCCCTGCCCGCCGTCCCGCCGGAGCGCGAACAGCACGCCGGCCACCACGACGACCAGCGCCAGGGCTGCGAGGCCGAGGAGCAGTCGGCGCCTGCGGGCTGGCACCGGAGAAGGGGACCGGGGAGCCGCCGGCGGTGGTGGTGGTGGCACGGCGCGCGCCTGCGTGCCCTCGGACCGGACCGTCCCCAGCTGCCGGGTGGACGTCGGGTCCTCTGCCCGGCCCGCTGTCAGGGACGCGGGCTTCGGTGTCGTCCCCGGGTCGGCGCGTCCGGCGAGGACGTCACGGACCTGTTCCATGGACCACCGTGCGGACGGGTCCCGGACCATGGTGGCCTCCAGCAGGGGACCGAGCCGGCCGGCGTCGGGCAGGCGGGGCGGCTCCTCGTTGACGAGACGGTAGAGCCCGCCCAGGACGTGGTCGGAGACGTCGTACGGCGGCCGGCCGGAGAGCGCGTGGAACAGGGTGGCCCCCAGCGACCACACGTCGGAGGCCTCGTCGCCGCGGTGTCCGGAGGCCACCTCCGGGGCCAGGTAGGCCGGCGAGCCGGTGACCAGCCCGGTCTGCGTCAGGGCCGCGTCACCGGCGGTGCGGGCGATGCCGAAGTCGGTGAGCTTCACCTGACGGTTCCTGTCGACCAGGATGTTCGAGGGCTTGACGTCCCTGTGCACGATGCCTGCCGCGTGCGCAGCGACCAGGGCGTCGGCCGCCTGGGCCAGCAGACCCGCTGCGTCGTCCGGGGAGAGCCTGCCCTCGGCCCGCACCAGTTTTCCGAGGTCGGTGCCGTCGACGTACTCCATCACCAGCCAGTGACCGCCGGTGTCGGCGTCCACGACGACGTCGAAGACGGTCACCACGTGCGGGTGGTTCAGCTGTGCCGAGAGCCGCGCCTCCCGCTCCGCGCGGGCCAGGTCGGTGCTGTCGGCGCCCGGGAGCAGGCCGATCCGCTTGAGCGCCACCTCCCGCCCGAGCGACTCGTCGCGGCCGAGCCACACGGCGCCCATGCCGCCACGCCCGACCTCCCGCACGAGCGAGTACCTGTCCGCGATCACCGGTGCCCTTCGGTCGGTCCTCCCTGTTCCTCGGTCGATCGTAGGCGCGCTGCTCCGCCGGCTCGCGCGCGGACCGCAGCACGGGACGCTCGGCTCAGCTTCGGCGGAGCTGGTCCTCGATGTACGACGGCCGCGACACCGCCAGCCCGGCGAGCAGCTGGGGGACCACGAGAGCGGTCAGCGCCGCGAGCGGAACCGTCCAGCCGCCGGTGAGGTCGTAGAGCAGCCCCATCCCGAACGGCCCGACCGCTGCCACCAGGTAGCCCACCGACTGGGTGAACCCGGACAGGGCGGCCGTCCCCTCGCTGGTGCGGGCGCGCAGCCCGATCAGCGTGAGGACCACGGGGAACACGGCCGCACCGGTGCCGACCACCACCGCCCAGACCCAGGCCCCGGCCACCGGCGCGAGGATCATTCCCACGTAGCCCACCGGGTAGCAGCCGACGAGCGCCACGACGAGCCAGGTCTGGTTGGTCATCCTTGCGGCCCAGGCCGGCAGCCACAACGACAGGGGGATGCTCATCGCCGTGACCACGCCGAGCAGCAGTCCCGCCGTACTGGGTGAGAAGCCAGCGTCCCGGAAGATCTTCGCGAACCACCCGAAAACGGCGTAAGCCTGGAGTGACTGGAAGCCGAAGAAGAGCGCCATCCCCCAGCCCAGCCGGGTCCGGGCGACCGCGCGCAGGGAGATGGTCCGGCTCTCGGGGTCGGGCGCCTGGTCGTGGCGCACCAGCGCGAGCCAGGGGAGCGCGGCGACTCCGGCGGTCACTGCCCAGGCGGCGAGTCCCCACCGCCAGGACCCGAAGCCGTTGGCGATGGGCACCGTGAGCAC
This sequence comes from uncultured Actinomycetota bacterium, assembly GCA_963837995.1. Lineage (GTDB taxonomy): Bacteria > Actinomycetota > Actinomycetes > Propionibacteriales > Nocardioidaceae > Nocardioides_B. The sequence goes on along the minus strand of CAWIPS010000008.1, from coordinate 753 downwards.
CGAGGCCAGCGTCAGCCCGATCGCGAGCGCGGTCGTGTAGACCGACGTCATCAGTCCGACCCGGTCCGGGAAGTGCAGCTTCACCAGCGAGGGGAGCAGCACGTTGGCGGTGGCCATCCCGCCCAGCGCGAGCAGCGACAGCAGCAGGAACAGCGGTACGTCGGACGTCCGCGACCGCAGCCCCAGGCCGAGCACGACCGCCAGCAGGGCTAGCAGCGTGACCCGATGGACCCCGACGGCCCGGGCGAGCGAGGCGGCAGCGGCACCGAAGCCGGCGAAGGCGACGACCGGCAGGGTGGTGAGTACACCGGCGGTGGTGGGAGACATGGACAGCCCGCTGGTGATGTCGTCGAGCACCGGGCCGACGCTCACCGCGGCAGGACGCAGGTTGAAGCCGAGGACCACGATGCCGACCACGACGAGGGCCCGCTGGGCCCGGCTCTCGGTCCCTCCCCGGACCGCACCCGCCTCGACGGCCCCTCTGCTCACCGGCTCATCCTCCCCTACGGCGACGGGTCGTCGGGTCGTCGGGTCGTGGGGTCGTCGGGCCGGCGGGGGCGTCGGGCGGCGGGTCGTGGGGCGTGGGCCGCCGGGCTCGGTGCCGTGTTGCTGTCGTCCTCGTGCTCGGCTGCCCAGCGAGCTGTCGGCAGTTCACCACGTGGCCGACCTGAGAGCGTCGGCCCTGGCCGATCCCGTCTTGCTGGCCCGGCTCGGTCGAGTGCGGGTCGGAGCTCGCCTCGCCCCGAGCTGTGG
>CAWIPS010000007.1:0-783213 GCA_963837995.1 uncultured Actinomycetota bacterium | reverse complement strand
CTACAGTGAGGCCCATGGCGAGCGGCCCGGACTGTCTGTTCTGCAAGATCGTCGCCGGTGACCTGCCGGCCGACGTCGTCCACGAGAGCGGCACCACGATCGCGTTCCGCGACCTGGACCCGCAGGCACCCACCCACGTCCTCGTGGTGCCGCGCAGCCATCACCCCGATGCCGCGACCCTCGCTGCGGCCGAGCCCGAGACGCTGGTCGACCTGGTGAAGGCGGCGGCCGCCGTGGCGCAGCAGGACGGCCTCGGCGAGGGCTACCGGCTGGTGTTCAACACCGGCCGGGCCGCGCACCAGACGGTCTTCCACGCACACCTGCACGTGCTCGGCGGCCGGTCGATGGGCTGGCCCCCCGGGTAGGTCAGGTGATCTCGGACCACAGCGTGAACACGAGCCAGGACGTCAGCGCGATCAGCATCACCCAGGCGATGATCTTGTGGGAGAGCTTGCGGGGGTCCAGCGAGGCGGCGATGGCGATCATCCCGGCGTCGTCGCTCCAGCGGTCGATCCCCATCCGCTGCGCGTCGACCGGGAACGGGTTGCGCGCCAGGAAGTCCTCGGGCCTGATGAGCTCGAGATCCTCGCCGTCGGGGTCGCCCTGGTCGTGCATCCGCACACTGTAGCCGGGCGGTCCGGGGAGCACCTGGGTGTCGCCCGCCGAGCTCTGGAAACGCGATGCCGCGCGGGGTCGCCGCCTCCCGTAAACTGGAGACAGCCATCAGCGCCCACAGATCGGGAGGTCGGCTCCTACGCCGCCCATGACAGAACCCACCACCGACCCGGCAACCCCGTCAGCAGCCCCGTCAGCAGCCGGTCAGCCAGCCGTCTCGAACGGGTCCGGACCACCCATCGACATTCCCGCTCACTCCGTCGTGGTGCCGCACAGCGTCAACATGGTGGCCCTCCTCGGGCCGGGCGACGAGCACCTGGACCTCATCGAGAGGGCCTTCACCGCCGACATCCACGTGCGGGGCAACCAGGTGACGCTGCGCGGTGAGCCGGCCGAGGTCGCCCTCGTCGAGCGCCTCCTCGACGAGCTGGTCAGGATCATCCGCACCGGCCAGGGCGTGACGCCCGAGACGGTCGAGCGCGCCATCGGCATCCTCCGCACGGAGACCACCGAGCGGCCCGCCGACGTGCTCTCGCTCAACATCCTGTCCAACCGCGGTCGCACGATCCGGCCCAAGACGCTGAACCAGAAGCGCTACGTCGAGTCGATCGACAAGCACACGGTCACCTTCGGCATCGGCCCCGCCGGCACCGGCAAGACCTACCTCGCGATGGCCAAGGCCGTGCAGGCGCTGCAGTCCAAGAACGTCAACCGGATCATCCTGACCCGGCCCGCGGTCGAGGCGGGGGAGCGGCTCGGGTTCCTGCCGGGCACGCTCAGCGAGAAGATCGACCCCTACCTGCGCCCGCTGTACGACGCGCTGCACGACATGCTCGACCCGGAGTCGATCCCGAAGCTGCTCGCCGCGAACACCATCGAGGTCGCACCCCTGGCCTACATGCGCGGCCGTACTTTGAACGACGCGTTCATCGTGCTCGACGAGGCGCAGAACACCTCGCCCGAGCAGATGAAGATGTTCCTGACCAGGCTGGGCTTCGGCTCGAAGATGGTCGTCACCGGCGACGTCACGCAGGTCGACCTGCCCTCGGGCACCAGGAGCGGTCTGCGGATCGTGGAGAACATCCTCACCGGCATCGAGGACGTGTCGTTCAACCGGCTCACCGCGCACGACGTCGTACGCCACCGGCTGGTCGGGCACATCGTCGCCGCCTACGACGAGTACGACGCCCGCGGCGAGGCGACCGAGCCCGGACCCGACACCCACCGTCGAGGGCCTCGGAGCACACGCGCGTGAGCGGGCCCCCGCAGGAGGAGAGACCCCGGTGAGCATCGAGGTGCTCAACGAGTCCGGCGAGACCCTCGACGTGGCGGCCCTCTCCCGGCTCTCGCGGTTCGTTATGGACCAGATGCGCGTGCACCCGCTGGCGGAGCTGTGCATCAAGCTCGTCGACGAGGAGACGATCGCCGAGCTCAACGAGCGGTGGATGGAGAAGACCGGACCCACCGACGTGCTCGCCTTCCCGATGGACGAGCTGCGCCCGGGGCTGGTCAACGAGGAGCCCGAGGAAGGCGTGCTGGGTGACATCGTGCTGTGCGTGCGGGTCGCCGAGCGGCAGGCGCAGGAGGCCGGCCACCCGACCCAGGACGAGGTGCAGCTGCTGACCGTGCACGGGATCCTGCACCTGCTCGGCTACGACCACGCCGAGCCGGAGGAGCACAAGGAGATGTTCGACCTGCAGGCCGAGCTCCTCCAGCAGTGGCAGGGTGCACCCACCTCATGAGCCGCGACCGATGAGTCTCGTGGACGTCTGGCTGCTGCTGGCGGCCGCCGTGCTGGCCTTCGTGGCGGGCCTGTTCAGCAGCGCCGACGCCGCGCTGTCGTCGTTCTCCAAGGCCCGCGCCGAGGAGATGGGCTCCTCCGGTTCCACGCGGCTGCTGGTGATCCTCGCCGACCCGCCGCGCTACCTGAACACCGCCCTGTTCCTGCGGATGCTGACCGAGACCGCCTCGGTCGTGCTGGTGACGGTGGTGATGCTGGACCTGTTCGTCGCCGGGGGCGGGGCCGGGTCCGGGACCAGCCCGGGGATGGACAAGGACCGCTGGCTGGCGGTCCTGGCCTCGCTGGCGATCATGCTGGTGGTCTCCTTCGTGGTGATCGGCGTGGCACCGCGGACGGTCGGCCGTCAGCACGCGAAGCGGGTCGCGCTGCTGTCCGCCGGACCACTGGTGGCGTTCACCAAGGTGCTCGGACCGTTGCCCCGGCTGCTGATCCTCGTGGGCAACGCGATCACGCCCGGCCGCGGCTTCAGCGAGGGCCCGTTCGCCTCGGAGGCCGAGCTGCGTGAGCTCGTCGACCTCGCCGAGGCGAGCAAGGTCATCGAGTCCGGTGAGCGGCAGATGATCCACTCCGTGTTCGAGCTCGGCGACACCCTGGTCCGCGAGGTGATGGTGCCGCGCACGGACGTGGTGTTCATCGAGCGCACCAAGACGATCCGCCAGGCGATGTCGCTGGCGCTGCGCAGCGGCTACTCACGCATCCCGGTGGTCGGGGAGAACCTCGACGACATCGTCGGCTTCGCCTACCTCAAGGACCTCACGAAACGCGTCTTCGACCGTCACGAGGCCGAGACCACCGAGCGGGTCGACTCGGTGATGCGCTCGGTGCTCTACATCCCCGACTCCAAGCCGATCGACGCGCTGCTGCGCGAGATGCAGGCCGAGCGCAAGCACGTCGGCGTGGTCGTCGACGAGTACGGCGGCACCGCCGGCCTGGTGACCATCGAGGACCTCGTGGAGGAGATCGTCGGGGAGATCACCGACGAGTACGACGTCGCCAGGATCGACGTCGAGCGCCTGGAGGACGGCAGGGTGCGGGTCAGCTCCCGCTATCCCGTCGACGACCTCGAGGAGGTCTGCGGGGTGGCAGTCGAGGACGACGACGTGGACAGCGTGGGCGGGCTGATGGCCAAGCACCTGGGACGGGTCCCGATCCCGGGCTCCGTCGTCGAGGTCCAGGGCCTGCGGCTGGAGGCGGAGGCCCCGGCGGGGCGCCGCAACCGCATCGGCACCGTGCTGGTGAGCCGGCTCGTGCCGCCGGTGGAGGTGGGAGCCGAGCGGGAGGGCCGAGGCGGCCGGGACCCGGAGCCCGCGCCGGAGAGCCATGCCGGCTGACCCAGGCGCCGGGGCGCTCTCCGACCCCGAGGACGCGAAGCTGCTCACCCTGGCCCGCTCCACCCGGGCCCGCACCCGCGCCGCCGAGGGTGCCTGCGTGCGCGACCTGGACGGACGCACCTACGCCGGTGCGACGGTCCGGCTGGACAGCCTGCAGCTGAGCGCGGTCCAGGTGGCGGTGGCGATGGCAGTCACCAGCGGGGCGCGCGGGCTGGAGGCCGTGCTGGTGCTGGGGGAGGAGCCGGTGCCGCGCGAGGCCGACCTGGCCGCCGTACGCGACCTGGCCGGGGCCGGCGTGCCGGTCCACGTCGCGGCCCCCGACGGGGTGCTGGTCGGCACCGTGCACACCTGACCCCACCGTCGCCGGTACACCTGGTTTCACCAAGCAAACCCCGGACACCGGCGCGAAACACGGGGTCGGTAGGTTGCTCTCGTGAGTGAGACGGTGGGGTGGGCCGCCCACGACGAGGCCGTGGCCCGGTTGCGCGCGTCCTACGACGCCATCCCGGCCGGGGCACCCGTCCGGCTGGCGAAGCGCACGTCCAACCTGTTCCGCGTCCGCTCCGACGTGAGGACGCCGGGGCTCGACGTCTCGGGGCTCGGTGGGGTCGTCGCGCTGGACCTGGACTCACCGGAGGGCCCGACCGCCGACGTGCAGGGCATGTGCACCTACGAGGACCCTCGTCGACGTCACGCTGCCGCACGGCCTCATCCCCTACGTCGTCCCGCAGCTGCGCAGCATCACCCTCGGCGGCGCGGTCACCGGTCTCGGGATCGAGTCGACGTCGTTCCGCAACGGGCTTCCGCACGACTCGGTGCTCGAGATGGACGTGCTGACCGGCGCCGGCGAGCTGGTGACGACCACGCCGGGCGAGGACCTGTTCGACGCGTTCCCCAACTCCTACGGCTCGCTCGGCTACGCGACCCGGATCAGGATCCGGCTGGAGAGGGTGCCCGGCTACGTCGACCTGCGGCACCTCCGGTTCGACGACCTCGACGACCTCGCGAAGACCCTCGACGTGATCGTCGAGCACGGCGAGCACGACGGCGTCCGGGTCGACGGCCTCGACGGCGTGGTCTTCGAGCCGGGGGAGGCCTACCTCACGCTGGCCACCTGGCGGGAGGAGGCACCCGCCGGCACCAGCGACTACACCGGCATGGACATCTACTACCGCTCGCTGCAGCAGCGCGAGACCGACACCTTGACGATGTATGACTACCTGTGGCGCTGGGACACCGACTGGTTCTGGTGCTCGGGAGCGTTCGGGCTGAAGAACCCGCGGATCCGCCGGCTGTGGCCGCGGCGGTGGCGACGCAGCGACGTCTACAGCCGGATCGTCGCCCTCGAGGGCCGCTACGGCGTGATGGCCCGGATCGACCGGCTCCGGGGCCGCCCCGACCGGGAGCGCGTCATCCAGGACATCGAGGTCCCGGTGGACGAGGTGGTGCCGTTCCTGCGCTGGTTCGACGAGACGATCGGGATGCGACCGGTGTGGCTGTGCCCGCTGCGTGCGACGCGCGCCTGGCCGTCGTACCCGCTGGAGCAGCGCGAGACCTATGTCAACGTCGGCTTCTGGGGGACCATGCCCATCGACGCCGGAGCGCGTGACGGCGACAAGAACCGCGCGATCGAGGCGAAGGTGACCGAGCTCGGCGGCCACAAGTCGCTCTACTCCGACGCCTACTACGACCGCGACACCTTCTCCCAGCTGTACGGCGTCACCAACCTGACCCGCGTCAAGCAGCAGACCGACCCCGACAACCGGCTCACGGGCCTCTACGAGAAGGCGGTGAATCGTCGATGACGAGCACCTTGAACCGTCACCACTCCGCTCCCAGCGTCACCATCGGTGAGGCCGTCACCACCCTGATGCCGGACGGTGTCCCCTTCCACTTCACGGCGTACGACGGAAGCAGCGCGGGTCCCGAGGACTCGCCCATCCACGTGCACCTGGAGAACAAGCGCGGCCTGTCCTACCTGCTCACCGCCCCCGGCGACCTCGGGGTCGCCCGTGCCTACGTGTCCGGTGACATCACCATCACCGGCATCCACCCGGGGGACCCCTACCCGGTGCTGATGCTGATGCAGCACGAGGCGGGCATCAGGATCCCGCCGCCCGCCGAGGCGCTGAAGCTGGTGCGTGGACTGGGCTGGAGCTACCTCAAGCCACCGCCCCCGCCACCGGAGGAGGCACTGCCGCGGTGGCGCCGGATGCTCGAGGGGCTGCGGCACTCCAAGGGCCGCGACGCGGAGGCGATCCACCACCACTACGACGTGTCGAACCGGTTCTACGAGCTGGTGCTCGGCCCGTCGATGACCTACACCTGTGCCGCGTTCCCGCACCAGGACGCCACCCTCGAGGAGGCGCAGTACGCCAAGTACGACCTCGTCGCCCGCAAGCTCGGGCTCAGGCCCGGCATGCGGCTGCTCGACGTCGGCAGCGGCTGGGGCGGCATGGTCCGGCACGCCGCCACGCACTACGGCGTCGAGGTCGTCGGGGTCACGCTGTCGCGTGAGCAGGCGGCGTGGGCACAGGACGCCATCAAGCGCGACGGCATCGACGACGTCGCGGAGGTGCGCTTCGGTGACTACCGCGACATCCGCGACACCGGGTTCGACGCGGTCAGCTCGATCGGGCTCACCGAGCACATCGGGGTCAGGAACTACCCGTCGTACTTCAAGTTCCTGCGCGACAAGCTGGTCCCGGGCGGTCGGCTGCTCAACCACTGCATCACCCGGCCGTTCAACGTCACCAAGGACACCGGCTACTTCATCGACCGCTACGTCTTCCCCGACGGCGAGCTCACGGGCTCGGGCAAGATCATCACCGAGATGCAGAACCTCGGGCTCGAGGTGCGGCACGCGGAGAACCTCCGCGAGCACTACGCGATGACCCTGCGGGACTGGTCGCAGAACCTCGTCGACAACTGGGACGACTGCGTGCGCGAGGTCGGCGTCGGGACCGCGAAGGTGTGGGGGATCTACATGGCCGGGTCCCGGCGGTCCTTCGAGCGCAACGAGATCCAGCTGCACCAGGTGCTCGCGGTCAAGCCGGACCAGGACGGCGACGCCCACTTCCCGCTGCGGCCGGACTGGCTCAGCTGACCGGCGTTCGGCACGACCGGGTGCCGGCGCGGTGCGACAATCGCCGGGTGCCTGAGTTCCGCAGCGGCTTCGCGTCCTTCGTCGGCCGACCCAACGCCGGGAAGTCGACGCTCACCAACGCCCTGGTCGGGACCAAGGTGGCGATCACGTCCTCGAAGCCGCAGACGACCCGCACGGTGGTGCGCGGCATCGTGCACCGGCCGGACGCGCAGCTGGTGCTGATGGACACCCCGGGGCTGCACCGGCCACGGACGCTGCTCGGCGAGCGGCTCAACGACCTGGTCACCTCGACCTGGGCGGAGGTCGACGTGGTGGCGGTGTGCTTCCCGGCGGACGAGAAGGTGGGTCCCGGCGACAGGTTCCTGGTCAAGGAGCTGGCCAAGGTGCGCCGTACGGTCAAGTTCGCGGTGGCCACCAAGTCCGACCTCGCGGGGCCCGAGCAGATGGGGGCCCACCTGCTCTCCATCGCCCGGCTCGGTGAGGAGACGGCCACCGAGTGGCAGGAGATCGTGCCGGTCTCGGCGCGGTCCGGGGACCAGGTCGCCCTGCTCACCGACCTGCTGGTGGCCCAGCTGCCGGAGGGACCGGCGCTGTACCCCGAGGGCGACCTCACCGACGCACCCGAGGAGACGCTGGTCGCGGAGCTGATCCGCGAGGCCGCCCTGGAAGGGGTGCGTGACGAGCTCCCGCACTCGATCGCGGTGCTGGTCGAGGAGATGGGCCTGCGGGAGGGCCGGCCCGCCGACCGGCCGCTGCTGGACATCCACGCGAACCTCTTCGTCGAGCGCTCCTCGCAGAAGGGCATCGTGATCGGCCACCAGGGCAGTCGGCTCCGCGACGTGGGCACCGCCGCCCGCAAGCAGATCGAGGCGCTCCTCGGCACGCCGGTCTACCTGGACCTGCACGTCAAGATCGCCAAGGACTGGCAGCGTGACCCCAAGCAGCTGCGCCGGCTGGGGTTCTGAGACGAGCCCGGAGCCCGGAGCCGGGCCCGGCGGAACGGGTGGTGGCGGGGTCCTGAGCGCGGGCCGACCGCGACGGCGACCACGCCTGTGCGGAGTTGCCGCGCCGATCCGCGGGATCCGTGCACGGCATCGGCGCCTGTGCGGAGTTGCCGCGACCCGGCAGCACGCCCAGGAGCCGCAGGAGGCTCAGTCGGGCGCCCAGCAGTAGCCGAAGTGCTGGCCCGCGGCCCACTGGTCGGCGGTGGGCCACTCCCATCCGTAGGAGAACTTCAGCTTGTCGTGGGCACGCGAGCGGGCGGCGTCCTTGCAGCCGGAGTCGCCGGCCCTGCGAACGGTGGCGGCGCCGGGATACCTCGCCCCACCCGAGAGGTCGATCGTGCTGATCGCGCGCCACGCGTGCCGACGGCCGCAGACCACCCGCTCGAACCCGCGCGTCGCCGGGGCCGCCGTACCGCACAGACCGAAGGTGTCCAGCGCCCCGCGCCGGTCGAGGAGGCCCTCGAGCCGGTCCGGTGGCGGCAGCTCCAGCAGGGCGTCACCCTTCGCGAACCCGACGACGTCGCAGCGGAACCAGTCGGCCCCGCGAACAGCCTGCGCGGGGGTCGGGCTGAACCACACGACGGCGAGCCGGGACAGCCTGCGGGTGTCCTTCGATCCGCCGACGTATGCCGCGAACGAGCGCCGGCACGTGGCCGCGAGCCTGTGCTGCACGGCGTCGGAGCCGACGGTGACCGGGCGGCCGGCGACCACGGTGTGCAGGCGGCCGACGTGCACCGTGTGGGCGGTGTAGGACCCGGAGCAGGGGACCGGTCGGGAGTCGTTCGTGGGCCGGGTCAGCTGGCCGCTGGTGAGGCGGTAGCACGCGTCCCTCGGCGGCGCGGGCGGCCGGGCCGGCGAGGCGGCCGTTCCGCTGGACGCGGCTGACGACGCGGCCGTTCCGCTGGACGCGGCTGACGACGCGGAGGTCGGGGCCGGCGACCCGCCGGTGCAGCCGGCCATCAGGAGGGCGGCGCACAGCAGCGGGCTCGCGGTGCGCACCAGAGCCACGACCCTCGCCCTCCTGCCAGACCTGCACCCCGAGAGGTGCCGATCCTAGCCCGAGGCGGCCGCTCGGCGGTTGACGAGATAGACCCCGACGATCACCAGGGCCGCCCCGACGAGGAGCGACGGCCCGAGGCTCTCGTGCAGGAACACCGCGCCGATGACCAGGGAGATCAGCGGCACGAAGAAGATGTACGCCGCAGCACGGCCGGCCTCCCCGGAGGAGACCAGCCCGAACCACAGCGCCCAGGACAGCGCCGTACCGACCAGCGAGGCGTAGGCGAAGGCGAACACGAACCGCCCGGACCAGGTGATGGCGGTGCCCTCGAAGGTGGCCGCCCCGACGGACATCACGAGACCGCCGGCGACGAACGGGATGGCCACCGCCCACCAGGCGTCCACGACCGCGGCGTACCGCTTGAAGGCGATGGTGCCCAGGGCCCAGACCAGTGCGCCGGTGACGGCGTACCCGACGCCGAGCAGCGACGCGTGCCCGCTGAACGCGCCGACGCTGACCACGACGATGCCGGTGAAGCCGAGCAGCAGGCCGGAGATCTTGAAGGCGGTCAGGGCCTCGCCGAGCAGGGGAGCGGCCAGCACCCCCACCAGCACCGGTTGCAGGTAGATCAGCACCGCCGCCAGCCCGGAGGGCAGCTCGAGGATCGCCAGGGTCTGCAGGCTGAAGAACAGCACCACGTTGAGCAGGGTCAGCAGGGCGTACGCCGGCCAGGTGGCGCGCAGTGCCGGGCGACCGGACCGGACCAGGGCCAGCGCCACCATGACCGCCCCGCCGAGGATCGACCGGAGCCCGCCGAAGAGGATCGGCGGGGCGCTGTCCAGGCCGACCTTCACGGCGGCGAACGTGGAGCCCCAGGCGAGGACGAGCACCACGATCGCGGCCGCCTGCGTGTTCGGGCGCCGAGTCGTCACCGCCTCATCGTGTCAGGCGCGCCGACCCGACGTGTCTGCACGCCGGGACCCACCGGACGAGGCCGCCCGGTGGGTCCCTCTGTCAGATCGTGTCACTCGCCCTCGACGACCGCGTGGATCTCGTCGGCGACCAGACCGTGGGCCTCCTTGTGCACCAGGTTGGCCGCATCGGCGTCCGGTGCGTCGACGAGGCAGAAGATCCTGCCCTGTCCCTCGTCGACCCAGTAGCGCAGGTAGTTGACGCCGTAGTCGTCCTGCGTCGCCAGGTCGGCGGCGTGGGCCTTCGCCACGTCCTCGACGCTCACCGGAGCGTCCAGCTGGTGCATGTCCATGAACAGCGTCATGTGTGTCTCCTTCGTCCTGCGGTCGTCCACCGCGGTTGTCGTCCGCGGGCCGGTTGCCCGCCTGCTCAGCACACCCGAAGAGGCACGGGCACCGCATCGGGAGAGCTCCCTATGTTGGGGACACGACACCGTGGCGCAGGGCGGCGGCCACCGCCCGGGAGCGGCTCGGCTCGCCCAGCTTGCGGAGCACGGCGGAGACGTGGTGGCCCACCGTCTTCTCCGACAGGAAGAGCCGGCTGGCCATCTCCGCGTTGGACAGGCCGTCGACGAGGAGCGTCAGCACCTCTCTCACGGGCCGTCAGCCCGAAGGCGTTCGGCACCTGCACCGCCCGTGGTCCGCGCGGCACGGCGAGCCCGCGGGCATGCCGCTCGCGGGCCAGGGCTGCCCGCACCTGCGGTGCCCCGAGGCCGTCGATGGTCGCGAACGCCTCGCGGGCGTCGGCCAGGTCCGGGGAGAACCCCAGCGCGTAGGCGGACCACAGCGGACAGCCGGTCGCCCGCCACAGCTCTGCGGCCTCCTGCCACGCCCCGTCCAGCATGAGGGCGAACGGCTCGGCCAGGGGGACCGGCGTCTCCCTCCGGACGCCGGCCACGCACAGCCACCAGCTGAGCTCTCCGAGGTCCCACACCTGCGGGTGCGCGACCGCCGTGCTCCAGGCCCGGTCGACCTCGGTCACGATCCGGTCGGTCGCCCCTGCGACCCAGGCGGCCTCCGCCCGGGCCGCCGCCACCGGCACCAGCCGCTGGGTCTCCCCGGTCCTCGCGGCCAGCTCCCGGGCCTCGTCGAGCTCGGGACCGGGTTCGGCGCCGCGTCGTACGGCGAGCTGGCCGACGACCACGGCCGCCGGGATCCGTGAGATCGCGGAGAGGTGCGGGTGACGCAGGACCGTCGTGGCGCACTCGAGTGCCTCCTCGAAGCGGCCCTGCTCGCCGAGACACCGCGACAGCTCGGCACTCATGTAGAGCCGCCACGAGTCGAGATCCCGGTCGGTGCAGTACCCGATGCCCGCTCGCAGGTGCCGCTCGGCCTCGGTGAGCCTCCGCTGGGTGACGCAGGTGCTGCCGAGGTTGGTGAAGGCGCGTGCCGCGTGCTCGTGCATGTCCGCGGCCAGTGCGAGGTCCAGGCTCTGCGTCAGGCGTCGCAGCCCGTCGAGCAAGGAGTCCCCGGTGGCCATCGCGGTCCCGACGTTGTTCAGCGCGTGGGTCTCGGCCTCGCGGTCCTCGATCCTGCGGGCCAGCTCGATGGCCCGCTCACCCCAGGCGACCGCCTCCGGGACGTTCCAGGCCAGCATCCGCAGCTGGGAGAGGTTGCTGTAGGCCATCGCGAGCTCGTGCCCGTCCCCGAGCGGTTCCAAGGTGGCGACTGCGGCGGCGCCGTACCTCTCGCTGTCCTCGTTGCGTCCGAGGAACCAGCTCAGGCGGGACAGCCAGCGTTGCGCCGTGCCGACGGCGACCGTCGCGCCGAAGCTCTCGTCCAGCCGCATCTCCTCCAGCCGGGCGTCCCGGGCCTCGGCGAGCTGGTCGGTCAGGTAGCACTCGTAGGAAAGGGCCGCCAGCAGCTCCGCGCGGGCGAGGTCCGGCTGGTCGTGGAACCGCAGCGCCAGCCGGTACTGGTCGGCCGCCTGTCGATGGGCACCGAGCCGGGCAGCGCGGGCCGCGGTCCGAGGGGCGTGCTCGAGCACCGCGGCCGCGTCCCCGGCGCCGGCGGCGTGGTGCGCGAGACGTCGGTGGTCGGGGATGCCGGAGGAGCCCAGTGCCCGCAGAGCTGCTCGGTGCAGGGCGGTACGCCGCCCGGGCGTCAGCGACTCCTCGACCGCGACCCGGGCGAGCTCGTGCCGGAAGGTCAGGGCGTCACCGTCCGCGACGAGCACCCCGCGTCGTACGCACTCGTCCACCGCCTCGGCAGGTCGGCCGGACACGGCCACCAGTACCGCCATCTCTGCCCGCGGCCCGAGCACCGCCGCTGCCTCGAGCACCGCCTGCCCGTCGGCCGACAGCCTCGACGCGCGTGCCAGGACCGCGTCGCGCACGGTCGGCGGCACCTCCAGCGTGCCCGCCTCCAGGACCTCGGTGACGCAGAACGCGTTGCCGCCACTGCGGGCGTACAGCACTTCCGCATCCAGCGCCGAGCCGGCCTCGGCCACCAGCCGCCGCACGCCTGCAGGGGAGAACGGCGGGAGGTGCATCCGCCGGACCCCGGAGGAGGTCGCCAGGTCACCCAGCACGACCGTGAGGGGATGGGCGCGGTCCACCTCGTCCTCGCGGAACGTGGCGAGGACCAGGAGGGGCACCCCCTCCAGGCGCCGGCCCAGGAACCGGGTCGCCTCCAGCGTCGCCTCGTCGGCCCAGTGCAGGTCCTCGAGCAGCAGGAGGGTCGGCTCGGAGCCGAGGAGGGCCCGGAGCCGCCGGAACAGCTGCAACCGGCTGACGCCGGCGTCGTCCTCCATCAGGTCGACCAGCTCCGGGACCGCGTCGAGCAGCGGGCCGAGCGCGGCGGCCGTGGTGACGTTGTCGCAGGCGCCGCGCCGGATCCGGTGGCCCTCGGCGAGGGTCGCGAAGGCCGAGGTCAGGGTGGTCTTGCCGACGCCCGCCTCGCCCCCCACGAAGACCAGGCGGCCGTGTCCGGCGGCGGTCTCCTCGAGGAGGACGGTCAGCGAAGCGAGGGCTTCCTCACGCTCGACCAGCACCTCGCCATTGAACCTGCTCGAGGAGCGCGCGTACACCCGCCGACCCGGCGCGTCCGCAGGGCCGGACCCTGCCGAGTCGGCGCGTCCGCAGGCCGAGCGACCGGGGCTACACGTGCGGCTGCGCCTGCTCCGGGACCATCGACACGCGGAAGGCGATGAAGCGCACCAGTCCGACACCGAGGTTCGCCGCGGCCAGCACAGCCAGCTCCGCGAGCCGGCTGGGACTGTCCTCGAGCGCATAGAGGAGCCACAGCGAGCCGGCTGTCACCGCGAGGCTGAAGCCCAGTAGCCCGAGGCCGAGCCCCTGGTGCTGGACCGCCCTCGCCGGACCCCGCACCCCGAAGGTGAGTCTGCGGTGGCCGGCCGTCCCTGCGATCGTCGACGCCACGAGGGCGATGGCGTTCGCCCACTGGGCATCGAGAAGATTGCGCAGGAGGACGTACAGCAGACCGTAGAGCACGTTGAAGAGTCCGCCGACGGTGGCGAACAGCACCAGCTGGAGCAGCGGGTTCGCCCGGACCGCGGCGACCGCGCCGTCCAGGCGCCTTCTCACCCGGTCGGCGATGGTCGGCCGGGCGGGCACGCCCGGGGGACGGGCTGGCGCACCACGACCCGCACGAACCCGCACCTACGCAGCCTTGTCCGGGGACATGTTCCGAGCGTACGGGTCGGGTCGGCCGGGTGCGGGCGTGCAGACGGGCCGGGTCGGCAGGCTCCAGGCGTGCAGACGGGCCGGGTCGGCAGGGTCCGGGCGTGCAGACGGGCCGGGTCGGCAGGCCGGGGATGCGGGAGCGGCGTGGACGGGGCTAAGGTGGAGGCACCATGACGCACCCGAGCAGCCTCCTTCTTCGCTGCCGCAGCGAGGTTCGCTCCCTCTGAGGGAGACCCGGACCCCCTCGCTGCGGAGTTCGTCGTCGCCTCCGGACCTCGACCACCGACAGCGAGAGCGCACACCATGACCCTGCACTCGGCCCTCCACCGGGGCACCCACCACCAGCAGCCGAGCCCGATGCCCTACCACCGGTATCGCGCGTTCCCTCCCATCGACCTGCCCGACCGGACCTGGCCGACCGCCCGCATCACGCAGGCGCCCCGTTGGCTCTCGACCGACCTGCGTGACGGCAACCAGGCCCTCATCGACCCGATGTCGCCGACCCGCAAGATGGCGATGTTCGACCTCCTCGTCCGGATGGGCTACAAGGAGATCGAGGTCGGCTTCCCGTCGGCCAGCGAGACCGACTTCAGCTTCGTCCGCCAGCTGATCGAGGGCGAGCGGATCCCCGACGACGTGACGATCTCGGTGCTGACCCAGGCCCGTGAGGACCTGATCGAGCGGAGCGTGCAGTCCCTCGTCGGCGTGCCCCGGGCCAACATCCACCTCTACAACGCCATCGCGCCGTTGTTCCGGCGCGTCGTGTTCCACGCCGGCAAGGACGAGATCAAGGCGATCGCCACGCGCGGCACCGAGATCACCATGAAGTACGCCGAGAGCTACCTGGACAAGACCGAGATCGGCTACGAGTACTCCCCGGAGATCTTCACCGGCTCGGAGATGCCGTTCGCGGTCGAGGTCTGCGAGGCGGTCAGCGACGTGTGGCAGCCCGACGACGACCGGGAGATCATCCTCAACCTGCCGGCCACGGTGGAGATGGCGACGCCCAACGTCTACGCGGACCAGATCGAGTGGTTCTCCCGCCAGCTGACCCGGCGGGAGAACACCACGATCTCCCTGCACCCCCACAACGACCGGGGTACGGCGGTCGCCGCCACCGAGCTCGCCATGATGGCCGGCGCGGACCGCGTCGAGGGCTGCCTGTTCGGGCACGGGGAGCGCACCGGCAACGTCGACCTGGTGACTCTGGCGATGAACCTGTTCAGCCAGGGCATCGACCCGAAGGTGGACGTCTCCGACATCGACGAGATCCGCCGCACGGTGGAGTACTGCACCCAGCTGCCGGTCCACCCGCGTCACCCCTACGCCGGCGACCTGGTCTACACGGCGTTCAGCGGCTCGCACCAGGACGCGATCAAGAAGGGTCTCGAGGCCCTCGACGTCGCAGCGGCCGAGGTCGGTCGACCGGTGGCCGAGCTGCCGTGGGAGGCGCCGTACCTTCCGATCGACCCGCACGACGTGGGCCGCACCTACGAAGCGGTCATCCGCGTCAACAGCCAGTCCGGCAAGGGGGGTGTCGCCTACATCCTCAAGTCCGAGCACAAGCTGGACCTGCCGCGGCGGCTGCAGATCGAGTTCAGCCGGGCCGTGCAGCAGCACACCGACGATGCGGGCGGGGAGATGTCGCCGGCCGACATCTGGGCCGCGTTCCGGGCCGAGTACCTCGACCGTGACGTGCCGCTGAAGCTCAACTCGGTGCACACCTCCTCGGCGGCGGGGGAGAAGGACGCGCTGAACGTCAACGTCTACGTCGACGGTGAGCTGCGGATGCTGACCGGCATCGGCAACGGCCCGATCGCCGCCTTCGTCAGCGCCCTCGGCGAGCTCGCGGACGACGAGCTGTCCAGGGGCAGCGCACTGTTCGAGAACCGCAACGACATCCGGGTCCTTGACTACCAGGAGCACGCCTTGTCCTCCGGTGGCGACGCGATCGCGGCGGCCTACGTCGAGTGTGCCGTCGGCGACCAGCTGCTGTGGGGTGTCGGTCTGGACGCCAACATCGTGACGGCGTCCCTGAAGGCCGTCATCTCGGCCGTCAACCGCGCCTAGGGTCGCAGCGGTGGTGGCCGGGGAGGCGGAGCGCGCACCGCGACGGCGCGCGCCGCACCCGGCGCTGCGGGAGCTGGTCACCGACTACCACGGCTACTTCCACGACTCGCTGGCCCCGGGCGTGCACCACGGGCTGCCGTCGACGAGCCTGACCGTCGTCGTGGCTTTCGACGAGCCGCTCGACGTGGCGTGGCAGTCCGATCCGGGCTCCCGCGGGCAGCACTGGGCGATGCTGTCCGGCCTGCACACCGACCCGGCGCTGATCCACCACCACGGCTTCCAGCACGGCATCCAGCTGGCCCTCACGCCGCTGGGCGCCCGGGCGCTGCTCGGGGCTCCGGCGGGGGCACTGGCCAGGTCACTGGTGTCGCTGCACATGGACCGGGCGTACGACGCGATGGCCTCGACCTCCCGCTGGGACAGGCGGTTCGCGATCCTGGACGACCTGCTGCTCGCCCGCGTGGCCGCCTCGGACCCGCAGCCGATCAGGGGAGAGCTCGCGCACTCCTGGCGACGCATCCGGCACACGCGTGGCGCCGTGCGGGTTGCCGAGCTCGCGGACGAGGTGGGCTGGAGCCGGCGGCACCTCACCGAGCGGTTCACCGACGAGTACGGCATCGGTCCCAAGCAGGCCGCCCGGATCGAGCGCTTCCAGCAGGCCCGTCACCTGCTCGGCACCGGACTCGCCGTCGCGGACGTGGCGGCGCGGTGCGGCTACGCCGACCAGGCACACCTGACCCGCGAGTTCCGGGCGCTGGGCGGATGCACGCCGACGCAGTGGCGACGCGAGAGCCTCACATTCGTTCAAGACGCGGAGCCGACGGGCTGAGATCGTGGACGACATGAAAGAGCCGACCGTCTTCCACTCCCTGTCCTACGACGACGCCCCGGCGGCCGCGGAGTTCCTGTCCGCGGCGTTCGGATTCGTCTCCCACGGCATCTACACCGACCCCGACGACGCGTCCAGGGTCATGCACGCGCAGATGGACTGGCCGCCCGGCGGCGGCATCATGTTCGGGTCCTCCCGCCGTCACGACGAGCAGTGGGTCGACTCGGTCGGTCGCAGCCAGTGCTACTGCGTCACCGAGACCGACGAGGACGTGGACCGGCTCTTCGAGCGGGCGGTGGCGGCCGGTGCGACCGTCGTACGGCGTCCGGAGGACCAGGACTACGGCGGCCGAGGCTGCACGCTGCGCGACCCCGAGGGCAACCAGTGGAGCTTCGGCTCCTACCGGGGCCAGTGACGTCCGCCCCGCGGCAGCTGCGCCTGTGCGTAGCTGCCGCGGTCCTCTGCTCCTGCCGCTGACGCCGACCTCGCCTGTGCGGAGCTGCCGCGGTCGCTGCCGGGCCAGAAGCCGCGCCCACCCGTGTGCGACCGACGCCCACCCGCATGGCGCCACCGCGCCTGTGGACAGCCGGCCCCGCCCAGCGGACTGTGGACGGCCCGCGACGCGCACCCGCCCGGTCGTGGCACCCTCGTGCGATGCCTCCCCGACCGGTCGACCTCGAGATGCGCCGGCCGTTCACCTACGCCGACGCCATGCGTGCCGGCGTGTCCCCGGCAGCGCTGCGCGGGCCGAGGTTCCGCGCCCTGTTCCGTGGTGTGCACGTGCACGCGTCGGTCCCCGCCCACCCGCTGATCAGGGTGGAGGCGGCGGTGATGCTGCATCCACCGGGCGCGTTCGCGAGCCACGCCAGTGCGGGCCGGCTGCACGGCATGCCGCTCCCCACCCTGTGCGACGAGCACGTCAGTGTCCTGCGCAAGCAGGACCGCAGGCCCCGGCCCGGGCTCGTCGCGCATCTCGCTGTGCCGGGCACGCCTGTCGCCGCGGTCCGAGGAGTCCGCGCCTCAGCCCCCAGCCAGACCTTCGTCGAGCTGGCCGAGCAGCTGGGTCTGGTCGACCTGGTCGTCGTCGGTGACTGGCTGGTCCGCACCGGGCGGTGCACGCCGGAGGAGCTGGCTGCCTTCTGCGCCGCGTCGCGCCACCGTGGAGCGAGGCGGGCTCGGCGGGCCGCCGCCTACGTCCGGTCCCGGGTCGACTCGCCCATGGAGACCCGGCTCCGGATGCTCATCGTGCTGGCGGGACTGCCCGAGCCGCAGGTGAACGTCGAGGTGTTCGACGCGGACGGGCGGGTGCTCTACCGCTTCGACCTGAGCTATCCCGGCCTCAAGGTCCTCGTGGAGTACGACGGGCGTCAGCACCGCGCCGACCTCGACCAGTGGGACCACGACACGGACCGCCGCGACTGGCTCGACGCCCAGGGCTGGCTGGTGGTCCCGGTGTTCTCGCGAGGCATCTTCCGCGAGCCGGCCAAGACGGTCGGCCGTGTCGAGGCGGCGCTCCGGTCGCGGGGCGCCGTACTGCCTCGGCGGCTGTCGGAGGAGTGGCGTCCGTTCTTCCCCGGCCACTGAGACCGTGGGGCACCGGGACCGGCTCGCGGCAACGGCGCCTGTGCGCGATCAGCGCGACGAGTCGAGCGAAGCAGGCACCGCAACGGCGCCTGTGCGCGATCAGCGCGACGGGTCAAGCGATCTACGCTCGGCAACGAGTCCTGTGCGCGGTTGCGGCTGTCTCGGGGAGCCAGCGGCACCCTGAAGAGCCACCCGGGACGGTCACATGGTGAGGGTGCCGATGCGCAGGTGGTTGCCGAACGGGTCCCGCAGGCCGATGTCGCGGCCGTAGGGCTGGTCGGTCGGCGGCTGGGTGATCTCCACGCCCTTCTCCACCAGCTCGGCGTGCGCCGCGTCCACGTCCTCGACGTGGAAGCCGACCCAGCCGCCGGCGGCGCCCTTGGCGACGAGCTCGCGGACCTGCTCGGCGGTCTGCGGGTCGTGGGCCGGCGGACCCGGGCGCTCGAGCAGGATCTCCTGGCGCTGGCCGGGGACCCGGACCGTCAGCCAGCGCATGAAGCCGAGGTCGGCGTCGGTGCCGACCTCGAGCCCCAGCACGTCGACGTAGAAGTCCAGGGCCTGGTCCTGGTCGAGCACGTAGATCGAGGACAGGGTGGTGTGGGCGAGTCTCATGACGGTGACGCTAGACCGAGACGCCGGTCGGCTGCTTCTCCGAAACCGACGGTTCGACGGAGGGCTCACGCGGATGGGTGAACGAGCTCGGGCGGGTCCAGCGCATCACGAAGCAGCCGGGCACCGGGAGCGGCGGTCCGCCGCGGGCGTACTGCGAGGGTGACATCCCGACGACGGCGCTGAACAGCCGGCTGAACGTGCCGAGGCTGGTGTAGCCGACGCTGAGGCAGACGTCGGTGACGGCGAGGTCGGTGGTCCTCAGCAGGAACATCGCCCGCTCGATCCGGCGACGCTGCAGGTAGCGGTGCGGCGTCTCCCCGAAGACCGAGCGGAAGGTGCGGATCAGGTGGTCCGGCGACACGTGCGCCGAGGCGGCGAGGGCGTCGAGGTCCAGCTCGCTGGCGTAGTCGCGGTCCAGGGCGTCGCGGACCCGCAGCATCGCCCGGTTGGTCCGCTCCCGGCTCAGCGTCATCGGTCCTCCCCTCGGGCTACTGCGTGTAGTGCACGCGGACCGCGTTGAGGGCCTCCTCGACGACCTCCTCCAGCGGGGGCGAGACGTCGATGACCGCGCCGCTCTCGTCCTCCCCGAGCGGCTCGAGCGTGTCGAACTGGGACTTCAGGAGCGACGTGGGCATGAAGTGCCCCTTCCGGTGCGCCATCCGCTCCTCGAGCACCTCGAACGGTGCATCGAGGTGCACGAAGAACGAGGGAGCTGGGTCGCTCAGGACGGCCCGGTAGCTGTGCTTGAGCGCCGAGCAGGTGACGACCGTCGACGTGCCCTCGAAGTCCTTGACGGCGACCATCTCGGCGATGGCCTGCAGCCAGGGCCACCGGTCCTCGTCGGTGAGCGGGATGCCCTCGCTCATCTTCTCGACGTTCTGACGGGGATGGAGGTCGTCACCCTCGACGAACTCGCACCCGAGCTCGGCGGCGAGCTGGTCGCCGACCGAGGTCTTCCCGGTGCCGGAGACCCCCATCACCACGACATGCATCAGCTGACGTTGGGATCCAGGCATGCACCCAACCTAACCATGCGGCGACGCCGGCCTGTCGCGGACCTGGCCCGCGGGACCTGGTGGCTATCCTCGAGGGGTGGCGACCCTCGTCTCGGAGCACGTCGGTCAGCTCTTCGTGGACGGCCACCGCCTGGAGTACACCGAGTACGGCGCCGGCGACCGCTGGGTGGTCCTGGTGCACGCCCAGCTGATGACCCGGGCCATGCACGACCCGCTGGCCCGCACCCTGGCCGGTGCGGGCTTCCACGTGGTGGCACCGGACCTGCTCGGGCACGGACGCTCGGACCGGCCGCTCGACCCCAAGGGCTACTCCATGCCGTTCTTCGGCGAGCAGGTCGTCGCCCTCCTCGACCACCTCGGGGCGCAGCGGGCGGTGATCGCCGGCACGTCGATGGGCGCCAACGTCGCCCTGGAGGTCGCCGACGCGAGCCCCCCGCGGGTGGCCGGCCTGCTGCTGGAGATGCCGGTGCTCGACAACGCACTGGAGGCGGGGCTGGTCGCCTTCGCCCCGGTGCTGTTCCTGGCCCGGTTCGTGCCCGTCTCGGTGGTCGCAGCCAGGTTCCTGGCCGGGCTGGTGCCGCGCAGCGCCGTACCCTTCTGGGCCCGGGTCGGGCTGGACGCGCTCGACCAGCGGCCGGCTCCGCTGGCAGCGGTGGTCCACGGCGTCTTCTTCGGCCGCATCGCCCCGCCGAGCCGGCGCCGCCGCCGGATCGACGCCCCGGCACTCGTGGTCGGCCACCAGCGGGACCTGCTGCACCCGGCCGCGGACGCGGAGATGCTCGCCGAGGAGCTGCCGGACGCACGGTTCGTGAGGGCCGGCAGCGCTCTGGAGTGGCGGGTCCACCCGGCCCGCCTGGACCAGGAGGCGGTGGCCTTCGTGGAGCGGTGCTGGTCGTCGGCGGACGCGCGCCTCGGCCTGCGCCTCGAACGGTGACGGCCGGGAGCCTCCCGCGGCGCCGGACCGGGGGGCGTGGGGAGGGACACTAGGACGATGGGGCTCTACCGTGACGAGGCGATCGTGCTGCGCACCCAGAAGCTGGGGGAGGCGGACCGGATCGTCACCCTGCTCACCCGCGGCTCCGGACGGGTCCGAGCGGTCGCCAAGGGCGTACGCCGCACCACCTCCCGCTTCGGGTCCCGGCTGGAGCCGTTCACCCACGTGGACCTGCAGCTCGCCGAGGGCCGCTCCCTGGACGTCGTCACCCAGGCGGTGACGCTCGACCCGTTCGCCGCGCTGATGGGATCCGACTACGAGCGCTACACCGCCGGCACGGTGATGCTGGAGACCGCCGAGCGGCTGGTGGTGGAGGAGAAGGAGCCGGCGTTGCAGCAGTTCCTGCTGCTGGTCGGCGCCCTGCGGTCGGTCTGCGACACCGGACGCGCGCCGGGCGCCGTGCTCGACTCGTTCCTGCTGCGGTCGCTGGCCGTCGCCGGCTACGCCCCCACCTTCGAGGCGTGCGCACGGTGCGGCGTCGAGGGACCCCACCGGTCCTTCAGCCCGGCCGCCGGCGGGATGCTGTGCTCGACGTGCCGGGTCCCGGGGACGGCCAGCCCGGCGGTGGGGACGGTCCTCGTGCTCGGTGCCCTGCTCGCCGGCGACTGGGCGGTCGTCGAGTCCGC
The DNA here is from genome assembly GCA_963837995.1 of uncultured Actinomycetota bacterium. GTDB lineage: Bacteria > Actinomycetota > Actinomycetes > Propionibacteriales > Nocardioidaceae > Nocardioides_B. The sequence continues at coordinate 762,010 of CAWIPS010000007.1, read as the reverse complement.
CGACCCTCGGCACCGCAAGGAGGCGACCAGCCTGGTGGCGGCCTACCTGCAGTGGCACCTCGAGCGGGCCCTGAAGTCGCTGGCCCACCTGCCCCGCTAGCCGGCCGCTGGCTAGCTGGTGCTCTCCAGCAGCCGGTCGAGGGACAGGTTGAACCGGACCAGCAACCGGGCGAAGTCCTCGCGGTCCTGGTCCGACCAGTCCGAGAGCGCCTGACGCAGCCGGGCCCGCCGGTGCGACCGGGTCTGGTCCAGTGCCTCCCGGCCGGCGGCGGTCAGGTCCAGGATGGACGCGCGCCGGTCCGACGGGTCGGTCGTGCGGTGCGCGAGGTCGATCTCCTCGAGGGCCTGCACCTGACGGGTGATCGTGGACGGGTCGAGGCCGAAGGTGCTGGCCAGGGCCCCGAGCCGCTGCGGGCCCTCGTCGGCGAGCTTGCACAAGATGCCGTAGGCGGAGCGCTCCAGGTTCACCTCGCCGCTGGCGGTCGAGAGATGGATGCGCTGCACGCGCCGCAGCAGCACGGTCACCTGCTGCTCGATCTGTTCGTTGGCCGTGTCCATGCGGGCTGACCTCCGAAGGCCTCATCGGGTCGTGTTGGATGCAGTGTAGGTCCCGCACCAGGGGAGGGAGCCACCGTGGCCCGCAGGAGCACCAGGCGCGACGTACGCCCTCCGACGCCGCACCCCTCCGGGGCCCGGCCGCCCGAGCTCCCACCGGAGCTGGTCCCGCGACACGTGGCGGTCGTGATGGACGGCAACGGCCGCTGGGCCAGGCAGCGGGGCCTGCCCAGGACCACGGGGCACGAGCGCGGGGAGCACTCCCTGTTCGACGTCGTCGAGGGCGCCATCGAGATCGGTGTCCGGGCGATCTCGGCCTACGCGTTCTCCACCGAGAACTGGAGCCGCTCGCCGGAGGAGGTGCGGTTCCTGATGGGCTTCAACAGGGACGTGATCCGGCGCCGGCGTGACGAGATGCACGAGCTCGGCGTCCGCGTGCGCTGGGCCGGCCGGACCCCGCGGCTGTGGCGCTCGGTCATCAAGGAGCTGCAGGTCGCCGAGGAGCTCACCCGCGACAACGACGTGCTCACCTTGACGATGTGCGTGAACTACGGAGGCCGCTCGGAGGTCGCCGACGCGGCCCGCTCGATCGCCCGCGAGGTGGCCGCCGGCCGCCTGGACCCGGACAAGGTCGACGAGCGCACCTTCGCCCGGCACCTCTACGTGCCGGAGCTCTCCGACGCCGACCTGGTGTGGCGCACGTCGGGTGAGCAGCGGCTGTCCAACTTCATGCTCTGGCAGGCCGCGTACGCCGAGCTGGTCTTCACCGACGTGCTCTGGCCGGACGTGGACCGGCTGGCGCTGTGGAACGCGATCGAGATCTACGCCTCGCGGGACCGGCGCTACGGCCGCGCCCGCTGAGCGCTCTCAGCCGAGGCTGCGCGGCACCGCGGTGTTCGTCGGGGCTCCCGGCTCGGGCGTCTCGTAGGCCGACGGCTCGTCGATGGCCCGGGAGAGCAGGGGTACGGCGCTCACCTTCACGTCGTAGGCGGACAGCGCCCTGCGGTAGCTGCCGACGTCGGCCCAGGTGGTGGCGAGCACCCACAGGTCCGGGTCGTCGACGTTGCGCCCGATCCGCCCGTCGAGGTACCCGGGCCGCTGTGCCAGCACCTCCAGCGCCGCTGACGCGTCGGCACGGAAGGTTCCCACGTCGGCCTCGTCGACCCGGAACCGGTTCACCACGATCACCTCGGCGACCCTACGCGCCTCCGGCCTCGACCGGACCGGTCCCTCCGACCACGCGGTGTGGAAGCGGCCGATAGTCTGGGCGTTCGCCGTCAGCCAGGCGGCGCACCCCGATGAGAAGGTCCGGTTCCCCATGTCCAGCGCCACGTCGAAGTCATCCGTCCTGGACAGCGTCGTCTCCCTCTGCAAGCGCCGCGGGTTCGTGTTCCCGAGCGGCGAGATCTACGGCGGCACGAGGTCGGCCTGGGACTACGGCCCGCTCGGCGTGGAGCTGAAGGAGAACATCAAGCGGCAGTGGTGGCGCTCGATGGTGACCGGGCGCGACGACATCGTCGGCCTGGACTCCTCGGTGATCCTGCCCACCAGGACCTGGGAGGCGTCGGGCCACGTCTCGACGTTCACCGACCCGCTGACCGAGTGCCAGTCGTGCCACAAGCGGTTCCGGGCCGACCACATGCAGGAGGGGTACGCCGCCAAGAAGGGGATCGAGGACCCGGACACGGTGGACCTGGCGCTCATCGCATGCCCCAACTGCGGCACCCGCGGGGCCTGGACCGCACCGCGCCAGTTCAACATGATGCTGAAGACCTACCTCGGGGTGATCGAGGACGAGACCGGCCTGCACTACCTGCGGCCCGAGACCGCCCAGGGCATCTTCTTGAACTTCATGAACGTCATGACGGCCTCGCGCAAGAAGCCGCCGTTCGGGATCGCCCAGCAGGGGAAGAGCTTCCGCAACGAGATCACGCCCGGCAACTTCATCTTCCGGACCCGCGAGTTCGAGCAGATGGAGATGGAGTTCTTCGTCAAGCCCGGCGAGGACGAGGAGTGGCACCAGTACTGGATCGACGAGCGCACCCGCTGGTACGTCGACCTGGGGATCAGCTCGGAGAACCTGCGGCACTTCGAGCACCCTGCGGAGAAGCTGTCCCACTACTCCAAGCGGACCGTGGACATCGAGTACCGCTTCCGGTTCGCGGCCAACGAGTGGGGGAGCTCGAGGGGATCGCGAACCGCACCGACTTCGACCTCACCCAGCACAGCACGTTCTCGGGGCAGGACCTGTCCTACTACGACCAGGCCAGCGGCGAGCGCTACACGCCCTACGTCATCGAGCCGGCCGGTGGGCCGAACCGGTCGATGATGGCGTTCCTGGTGGACGCCTACACCGAGGACGAGGCCCCGAACACCAAGGGCGGCGTCGACAAGCGCACGCTGCTGCGCCTTGACCCCCGGCTCGCACCGGTGAAGGTCGCGGTGCTCCCGCTGTCGCGCAACAGCGACCTGTCGCCCAAGGCCCGCGACCTCTCCGCGGAGCTGCGCGGGGTCGGCTGGAACGTCGACTTCGACGACGCCGGCGCGATCGGCCGCCGCTACCGTCGTCAGGACGAGATCGGCACGCCGTACTGCGTGACGGTCGACTTCGACACCCTCGACGACGACGCCGTCACGGTCCGTGAGCGGGACACGATGAAGCAGGAGCGGATCCCGCTCGCCCAGGTGAGGGCCTACTTCGGCGAACGGCTGCTCGGCTGCTGACCCGTCCACCGCCGTTCGTGGCGTCCCGCTGTGGCCGGCTGCGGCGGTGTGCACAATGAGGGACGTGCCCTTCCCCCTGCCGCGTCCGGCGCTGCGCCTGGCCGCCCTGACGACGGCGGCCGCGCTGGGACTGACCGGTGGACTGGCCGGGTGCACGTCGAGCTCGGACAGCCCGGAGCCGGCGGCGGCCTCGTCCACGCCGTCGAGCCCGTCGGGCGCGTCCCCCGGCTCGTCGACGCCGTCGTCCCCCGTCTCGGTCCCCACCGGCGTCGAGCTGACCGCTCCGGGCACCCAGCTGTCCTTCGGTGAGCGGGCCAACGTGGCCTTCGAGGGCGCCCGCAACCGGCGCACGGTGCTGCAGCTCAGCGTTCGACGGGTCCAGCAGGGCCGGGTCTCGGACTTCGCTGGCTTCATCCTCCCGGACCGCTACCGGCGCCGCGCGGCCTACTACTACGCCACGGTCGCGGTGCGGAACGTCGGCACGGGCGACGTGGGCGGCACGGCGGTGCCGCTGCTGGGCGTCAGCTCCGCGAACACACTGCTCCCGCCCGTCAGCTTCACCACCCGCTTCGCCCGCTGCCCCTCGCAACGACTGCCGGCGAGGTTCCCCCCGGGCGCGTCCGAGACGTCGTGCCTGGTCTACCTCGCGCTGAACGGCACCAGGCTGACGGGGGTGAGCTACCGGCCCAGCCAGGGGTTCAACCCGATCACCTGGACCGGTGCGATCGAGCGGCCGCCGACGCCGCCCCGGAAGCCCGCCAAGAAGCGCTCGTGAGGCTCCGACGGCCACTGATTTGTCCGGCCGATTTGTCCGGCCGATTTGTCCGGCCGAGCGCCGGCGTCGGACAATGGGGGCGTGACCTCGACCCGGCGGCCCGGTCAGCGGCTGCCTCATGACCTGCCGCGCGGGCTGAGCCTGGGTTCGGTCAGCGTCGGCACGCCGGTGGTGCTGGCACCGATGGCGGGGATCACCAACGCCGCCTACCGCCGGCTCTGCCGGGAGCAGGGTGCCGGGCTCTACGTGTGCGAGATGATCACCTCCCGAGGCATCGTCGAGCGAGACGAGACGTCGTTGCGGATGCTCGCCTTCGACCCGCTCGAGGAGGTGAGGTCGGTCCAGCTCTACGGCACCGACCCGGTCTACGTCGGGAAGGCCGCCGAGATCCTGTGCGCGGAGTACGGCGTCGCGCACATCGACCTGAACTTCGGCTGCCCGGTGCCCAAGGTGACCCGCAAGGGTGGCGGCGGCGCCCTGCCGTGGAAGCGCCGGCTGCTCGCGGAGATCCTCGAGCATGCCGTGCGTGCGGCCGAGCCCTACGACGTACCCGTCACCATCAAGACGCGCAAGGGCCTGGACGCGGAGCACCTGACCTACCTCGACGCCGGACGGATCGCGCAGGAGTCCGGCTGCGCGGCGATCGCGCTGCACGGGCGGACGGTCGACCAGGCCTACTCCGGGCAGGCCGACTGGGCGGCCATCGCAGCGCTGGTCGACCACGTGGACATCCCCGTGCTCGGCAACGGGGACATCTGGGAGGCCGCCGATGCGGTGCGGATGGTCCAGGAGACCGGCGCCGCGGGGGTCGTCGTGGGGCGTGGGTGTCTCGGCCGGCCGTGGCTGTTCCGGGACCTGGCCGCCGCCTTCGCGGGAGAGCAGGTGGCGACGCTCCCGCGACTCGGCGAGGTCACCGCGATGATGCGCCGGCACGCCGAGCTGTTGTGTCACCATCTGGGCGAGCCACGCGGCTGCCGGGAGTTCCGCAAGCACGTGTCGTGGTACCTCAAGGGCTTCACCGCCGGCGGCGAGCTGCGGCACGCCCTGGCCCTGGCGTCCTCGCTCGACGAGCTCGACGGGCTGCTGTCCCGCCTCGACCCGAACGAGCCGTTCCCGGTGGCCGAGCTGGGCACCCCGCGCGGCCGGCAGGGCAGCGCGCGCCGCGTCGTACTGCCGCAGGGCTGGCTGGAGGACACCGACGGGACAGGCTGCCCGGTGGCGGAGGACATGCACTCCGGAGGCTGACGCCGGGGGCATGGGATCGCGCCGGGCGGGCAGTGGTGTGCATGCGCCCTTCGGTGATCGTGTTCGACGTGAACGAGACCCTGTCCGACCTCTCGCCCCTCGGCGCCCGGTTCGTCGAGGTCGGGGCGTCGGCCAGCGCTGCGCCCCTGTGGTTCGCCTCGATCCTGCGGGACGGGTTCGCGCTGACGGCTGCCGGGGACAACCCGCCGTTCGCGGGTGTGGCCCGTGAGCTGCTCCTCAACCAGCTCTCGCAGAGCACCCTGAACCGCTCGGTGCAGGACGCGGCCAAGCACGTCATGGACGGGTTTGCGAGCCTCGAGCTGCACGCGGACGTCGCGAGTGCGGTGGACCGGCTGCAGCAGGACGGCTTCCGGCTGGTGACCCTCAGCAACGGGGCGACCTCGGTGGCCGAACGGCTGCTGACCCACGGGAACGTCCGCGACCGCTTCGAGCGGCTGATGTCGGTGGAGGACGCCGGGGTGTGGAAGCCCTCGGCGAAGGCCTACCACTACGCCGCCTCCGAGTGCGGAGTCGCCGCCGAGGAGATGCTGCTCGTCGCCGTGCACCCGTGGGACGTGGACGGCGCCCGCCGGGCAGGTCTGCAGTCGGCCTGGGTGAACCGCACCGGCGCACCCTTCCCCGGGATCTTCACCGATCCGACGTACACCGTGAGCAGCCTCGAGGAGGTCGCCGAGCTCTGGGCGGACGCCCCGCACGTGTGAGACCGGCCACAGATCGGTCATTCGTGGGCGGGTGACCGGTGCAGACCGGTATGACGCGCTCGGGACTCCTGTGCTTGACTGCGGCCTTTGTGCTTCCTTGCGCCCATTGCCCCCCAGTCTGCGATGGTGATCCTGCGTGACCCCTGCCCGACACCGGAAGATCTCCGTGCGCCCGTCCGTGACCCTGCGGCGGCTCCCGAAGGTGGCGGCCGCCGTCACGCTCGCCACGGCCTGCGTGGCCGGTGTCGCCTCCCGGGACAGCGGCGCACCTGACTCCGTGCGGGCGGCCGACGCGTCGTTGGGCTCGGCCGCTGCCCCAGAGGGCTCGCCCGCGTCTGCCGCGTCGTCGGCCGCCCCGGTCCGGGCACACACCTACGTCGCGCGCGCCGACCGGTCGGAGCGGATCTCCCGGTCGGCGAGACGCGTCACCCTGGTGCGCAAGCCCGAGGTCACGGGCCACAGGTTCATGACCGCGCCCCTCAACATGTGGCCCGCTCCACGCGAGAAGGGCAGGCCGCTCGCCGTACTCCCGGCGCGGGGGAGGGTCGCGCTGACCGGTGTCCGGAAGGCGGCCTTCGCCCAGATCCTGCACGACGGCCGGATCCGCTGGGTCAAGAGCGCCTACCTCGTGGTCACGAAGCCGAAGCCGAAGCCGAAGCCCGAGCCGAAGCCCAAGCCGACCAGCACCTCCAGCACCGGAGGTGGCACCTCGTCGTCCACCTCCGCGGCCACCTCTTCGTCGACCTCTGCGTCCACCGGCTCAGCGGCAGGCATCTCCACGGCGCCCTGCCCGGACGGCTCGGGCACCGAGTCCGGCCTCACGTCGTCGGCCGTGCGCCTGTTCCGCTCGGTCTGCAACGCGTTCCCGGCGCTCAGCTCCTACGGCGGGTACGACGGCCACGGGGAGCACTCCAGCGGCAAGGCGATCGACTTCATGGTCACCAGCTCCTCCCTCGGCCAGGCGGTCGCCGACTGGGCGCGCGCCCACGCCTCACAGCTGGACCTCTACGACGTGATCTGGGCACAGCACATCTGGACGCCGGTGCGCTCCGGTGAGGGCTGGCGCTCGATGCCGGACCGCGGCTCGTCCACGGCGAACCACTACGACCACGTGCACATCGCCGTCAACTGACCCTTCCGGAACCCTGCCGACCCGGCCCGTCTGCAGGCTGAGACCCTGCCGACCCGGCCCGTCTGCAGGCCGGATACCGGCCGACCCGGCGCGTCTGCAGGCTGAAAACCCTGCCGACCCGGCGCCTCTGCAGGCCGGATACCGGCCGACCCGGCGCCTCTGCTCGCGGAGACCTGAGCGCCGGCGCCGTGCCCGGGAGGGCGACATTCCTCAGATGTAGGCAACGGCGCCGAAGCGGCCTCGGCACGCTGGCAGGCAGCGCTCACGCCCGTACCGCATGGGCGCCGGTCGATCGCCTGCCAGCCCGTTCATCGGGTCGACTTCGCCTTGCGAACGGCATCATGCGACCCCCATGGGCGCCAGACGCGCCGGGTCGGCAGGTTTGGGCCGCCAGACGCGCCGGGTCGGCAGGTTTGGGCCGCCAGACGCGCCGGGTCGGCAGGTTTGCGCCGCCAGACGCGCCGGGTCGGCAGGGGGCCGGGGGGCTGACATTTGTCACCCCGGTTCCGTGACGGAGCACGCAGGCGCGGGAGCCGGCCCTGCGGCAGGCTGGGCGCATGAACACCTCATCCCTCGCCGAAGGGTCCGCCGGCCACCCGAGCTCGGGTGGCGTCCCGGCCATCCGGCTCGACGACGTCACCAAGACCTTCGGCCCGGTCCGGGCGGTGCGCGGCATCGACCTCACGATCGAGCAGGGCGAGATCGTCGCCTTCCTCGGGCCGAACGGAGCGGGCAAGACCACCTCCATCGACATGATGCTCGGTCTGTCCCAGCCGACCAGCGGCAGCGTCGACGTGCTGGGGCTGCAGCCCCGGCAGGCGATCGCCCGGGGGCTGGTGTCCGCGGTGATGCAGACCGGCGGGCTGCTCAAGGACCTCACCGTGCGCGAGACGGTGAGCTACATGGCCAGCCTGTTCGCGGACACCCAGCCGGTCGACGACGTGCTGGCGCACGCAGGCATCACCGGCATCGCGGGCCGCAAGGTCGCGAAGTGCTCCGGCGGCGAGCAGCAGCGGCTCCGCTTCGCGATGGCGCTCCTCCCGGACCCGGCGCTGCTGCTGCTCGACGAGCCGACGACCGGCATGGACGTCGAGGGCCGCCGCGCCTTCTGGTCCGCCATCCGGAAGGACGCCGGGCGGGGCCGGACCGTGCTCTTCGCGACCCACTACCTCGAGGAGGCCGACCAGTACGCCGACCGCATCGTGCTGATGCGCAAGGGCCGGATCGTCGCCGACGGCTCCGGGTCGCAGATCAAGGCGCTCGCCGCCGGCCGCACCGTGCGGGCCACCTTGGAGCACCCGGACCACGACGTGCTGTCCAGGCTGGCCGGGGTGGACTCCGTGGAGGTGCGGGGGGACTCGGTGCTGCTGCACGCCACGGACACCGATGCCGTCGCCCGCTACCTGCTCAACGAGACCTCGGCCCACGACCTCGAGATCACCACCCGAGGCATCGAGGAGGCGTTCCTGGCCCTCACCGGCGACGACGGCCTGGACCCCGAGGACATCACCGACCAGTCCAGCACCCTCGAAGGAGCCCCCCGATGAGCACCTCCATGATCGACCCGGCCAGCCGCCGGGTGCCGCCGCTCGGCGGCTTCAACGTGACCGTCCTGCGGATCGAGCTGTCCCGGATGCTGCGCAACCGGCGCACCATCATCTTCACCTTCGTGTTCCCGGCGGCCCTCTTCCTCGCGATCGGATCCAGCAGCGGCTGGCAGGAGAAGGTGGGCGAGGGCAACGTCGCCGCCTACATCATGGTCTCCATGGCGCTGTACGGCGCTGCGCTGACCGCCGCGGCCGGAGGCGCGATGGTCGCCACCGAACGGGCCCTCGGCTGGTCCCGGCAGCTGCGGCTGACGCCACTGAACCCGGCCGTCTACATCGGCATGAAGGCGCTGATCGCGCTCCTGCTGGGCGCGGTGGCCATCTCGGTGGTCAACCTGGTCGGCATCTTCCAGGGCCGGGCCTCGATGCCGGTGCACATCTGGGTCGGCTGCGCCGTGCTCACCCTGGCCTGCACGATGGTCTTCGCCGCTCTCGGGGTCTTCGTCGGCTTCCTGGTGCCAGGGGAGAACGCGATGCAGATCCTCGGTCCCGGGCTGGCGCTGCTGTCCTTCCTGGGCAACGTGTTCATCCCGATCGACGACGGCACCCTGCTGTGGCACATCGCCTCCTGGACTCCGATGTTCGGCGTCGCCGAGGTCAGCCGGGCGCCGCTGACCCACGATCTGCCGTGGTACGCCGTCGTCAACGCCGTCGCCTGGCTCGCTGTCTTCGTGTGCGGTGCGGCCTGGCGGATGAGCAAGGACACGGCGCGGGTCTGAGGAGACGGGAGCGGGAGCCGTCGTGAGCGATAGCGTGGGTGGCGTGGCCGAGACGAGCAGCAGCGGCTGGACGAGCCGGGACGGTCGCCCCGGCAGGCTCGGGATCCTGTTCGCCGGCGTCTGGCTGGTGTTCCTGGTCACTCCCCTGCAGGAGGGTTGGGACCGGAGGGGCTCGCTGTCCGGCTGGGTCGGCATCGCGGCCCTCGTGCTGTTCGCGGCGACGTACCTCACGTCCTTCGCGGTCACCCGGCGGCGCCGGATGCGTGGTCTGCCCGGGCACACCCCCGCGCAGGCGGGGGCCCTGCTCGCGGTGATGGCGGCACTCGGGCTGGTGGTGTGCGTGGCGATCGGTCAGGCGGGCACAGCGACGGCCGTCTACGTCGGGGTGACCGCGGTGATGTGGCTGCCGGGGCGGGCGGCCCTCGCCGTCGTCGCCGTCCTCGCAGCCGCCTCGGACCTCTCCGGACGGGTGGTCCCGGGCTGGGGGCACGACGACAGCCTCGCCTTCGCGATCTGCACCGCTGCCTTCGCGATGTGGGGCGTCAACCAGCTGATGCTGCGCAACCTGGACCTGCTGCGCGCCCGTGACGAGAACGCCCGGCTCGCGGTCGCCGACGAGCGCAGCCGGTTCGCGCGGGACCTGCACGACATCCTCGGACACTCCCTGACGGTGATCACCGTGAAGGCCGAGCTCGCCAGCAGGATGCTCGACGTCGACCCCGCACGCGCGCGGGCCGAGCTCGACGACCTCGAGCGGCTCAGCCGGGACGCCCTGGCCGACGTCCGCCGCGCCGCGCACGGCTACCACGACCTGACGCTGCCCGGTGAGCTGGCGCGGGCCCGGGAGGCGCTGCGGGCGGCCGACATCGACGCCGAGCTGCCGAACAGCACCGACGAGGTCCCCTCCGAGCTGCGGGAGCTGTTCGCGTGGACGGTGCGGGAGGGCGTCACGAACGTGATCCGGCACAGCGGCGCCACCCGGTGCACGGTCCGGCTGGCGCCCAGGGAGGTCGAGGTCCGGGACGACGGGACCGGGCCGGGCACGCCGGACCGGTCGGGCGCCGGGCCCGACGGCGGCTCCGGCACCCTGTCCGGGCGAGGAATCGACGGGCTCCGCCAGCGGGCCGCGGCGGCGGGCGCGACGCTGGTGATCCGGACGCTCGAGCCGCGCGGCTTCGCGCTGTCGGTCCTCGCCCGGTGAGCGACCCGGTGAGCGACCCGGTGAGCGACCCGGCGAGCCACCGATCGATCCGCCTGCTGCTGGCCGACGACCAGGCACTGGTGCGGGGCGCCCTCGCCGCCCTCCTCGACCTCGAGCCCGACCTGACCGTCGTCGCCGAGGTGGCCAGGGGGGACGAGGTGGTGCCGGCCGCCAGGGAGAGGCAGCCGGACGTCGCGCTGCTCGACGTGGAGATGCCGGGCCTGGACGGCATCGAGGCGACCCGGGCGCTCAAGAAGGCGCTCCCCGCGACCCGGGTGCTGATCGTCACCACGTTCGGCCGGCCGGGCTACCTGCGCCGGGCGCTGCAGGCCGGTGCCGACGGCTTCGTGGTCAAGGACACCCCCGCCCGGCAGCTGGCGGACGCCGTACGACGGGTGCACGCGGGGCTGCGTGTCGTGGACCCCGAGCTCGCCGCGGACAGCCTGGTCGCCGGGGACAGCCCCCTGACGGCCCGCGAGTCCGACGTGCTCCGAGCCGCTCGCGAAGGCGCCTCGGTGGCCGCGATCGCCGGACGGCTGCACCTCTCGGAGGGCACGGTGCGCAACCACCTGTCCTCGGCGATCGGCAAGACCGGCTCGGCCAACCGGGCCGAGGCGACCCGGCTCGCGGAGCTCAACGGCTGGCTCTGATAATGTCCGCACGCCATCCGGGTAGGCCCCCTCCATGACGGTGATGGACACGATGACGGCGATGATGCAGTCCGCGGCGCTGAGCGTGCTGGGCGCGGCGGGCGGTGACCCCAGCCAGCTGCTTCCCGCACGCGAGCAGATGGCGTTCACCCTGGGCTTCCACATCGTGCTGGTCCCCTTCGGGGTCGCCTTCACGTTCATGATGCTGGTCGCCAACTACCGCGGCATCCGCCATGACGACCACGACGCGCTGGTGCTCGCCGAGCGGTGGTCCAAGGTCTCGGCGGTGCTCTTCGCCGTGGGCGCCGTGTCCGGGACGGTCCTGTCCTTCGAGATGGGCCTCTTGTGGCCCGGCCTGATGAGCCGCTTCGGTGCGGCCTACGGTCTGCCGTTCGGCGTGGAGGGCATCTTCTTCTTCGTGGAGGCGATCTTCGTCGCCATCTACATCTACGGCTGGAAGCGGCTCCGGCCGTGGCCGCACTTCTGGTCGGGGGTGCCGGTGGTCGTCGCCGGCCTGGGCGGCACCGCGTCCGTGGTCGCCGCGAACAGCTGGATGAACCAGCCGGGCGGGATCACCCTCCAGGACGGCCGAGTCGTGGACGTCCAGCCTGCGGGAGTGTTCCTCAACGGCGCCTTCTGGTACGAGGCGCTCCACATGTTCCTCGCGGCGTACGTCGTCGCCGGGTTCGTGGTGGCCGGGGTCTACGCCGCGGGGATGCTCAAGGGCCGCCGTGACCGTCACCACCGGCTGGGGTTCCTGATCGCGTTCACCACGGCCGCCGTCGTCATCCCGGTGCAGCTGTTCGTCGGGGACGTCGCCGCCCGGGAGGTGTTCCACCACGAGCCGGCCAAGTTCGCGGCCATCGAGATGCTGCCGCGCACCTCCACCCACGTGCCGGAGACACTCGGCGGGCTGCTCGTGGACGGTGAGGTGCGCTACGGCATCGACATCCCGAACGGGGCCTCGCTGCTGGCCGGCTACCGTCCCTCCACCGAGATCAAGGGGCTCGAGGCGATCCCGGCCGCCGTACGCCCCACCGAGCGGGAGGTGAACATCGTGCACATCGCGTTCGACGTCATGGTCGCCACCGGCACGGCACTGCTCGCGCTGGCGGCCTGGTTCGGCTTCGTGTGGTGGCGACGACGAGACCTTCCCCAGAGCCGCTGGTTCCTGCGGGCGGCAGCCGTGGCCGGGGTCGTCGCGGTGGTCTCCCTGGAGTCGGGCTGGGTGGTGACCGAGGTGGGCCGGCAGCCCTGGACGGTCCGCGGCCTGCTGCTGACCCGGGACGCGGTGACCACCTCGGGCAGCGTGTGGGCGTTCTTCACCGGGGCGCTGGTCATCTACGTCGTGGTCGGGGTCGGTGCGGTCCTGGTGCTGCGGTCGATGAGCCGTCGGTGGGCGGAGAACCCGGAGGAGCCCGTGGCGGTGCCGTACGGCGAGCGCGAGGGCGTGTCGTGAGCGAGGTGGTCGCCGCCGGCCTGCTGTTGGGGGTGGTGGCCTACGCGCTGTTCGGGGGTGCGGACTTCGGCGCCGGCTTCTGGGACCTGGTGGCCGGCGGCGCGGAGCGTGGGAACGCGCCGCGGACGCTGATCGAGCACTCGCTGGGGCCGGTGTGGGAGGCCAACCACACCTGGCTGATCTACTGCCTGGTGATCTTCTGGAGCGGCTTCCCGGTCCCGTTCGCGGCGATCGCCTCCACCTTGTACCTCCCGCTCGGGCTCGCCGTGCTGGGCATCGTGCTGCGCGGCACCGGGTTCGCCTTCCGCAAGGTCGTGGTGGGCACCAGCCGTCGGCGCCTCAACGGCGCCGCCTTCGCCGTCTCCTCGGTGATCACCCCCTTCTTCCTCGGCACCGCCGGCGGGGGCATCGCCTCCGGGCGGGTGCCGACCGACGGCAACGGCGACCCGCTGACCAGCTGGGTGAACCCCACCTCGCTGCTCGCCGGTGCGCTGGCGGTGGCCGTGTGCGCCTACCTGGCAGCGGTCTACCTGACCGCCGAGGCCCGCCGTGGCGGCGACGCGGACCTGGAGACCTACTTCCGCCGCCGGGCCTGGGCAGCGGCCGTGGTGGCCGGGGCGCTGAGCCTGGCCGCCCTCGTGGTGGCCCACGCGGACGCCCGCCGGCTGTTCGACCGGCTCTTCGGCCCCGCCCTGCCCGCCGTCCTGGTGTCGGTGGTGGCCGGTGCAGCCGCCTTGGCGCTGTTGCAGCGAGGGTCGCCCCGACTGGTCCGCTCGCTGGCGGGGCTGGCCGTGGCCGCGCTGGTCGTCGGGTGGGGCACCGCCCAGTACCCCTACCTGCTGGGCACCCACGCCAGCCTCACCGAGACCGCTGCGCCGCAGGCGTCCCTGGTGACGGTCACCGTCGTCTTCGTGGTGGCCGGTCTGCTCGTCGTACCCTCGCTGGCGCTGCTCTACCTGCTCCAGCAGCGCGGCCATCTCGAGAGCGACTGAAAGCCTCAGGCGGGGCAGGACGGCGCGTCGTTCAGAGCCGTGCGGGCCTTCTCGTAGGCCTTGATGTGCGGCGGGGCGCTGCTCCAGGCCTCGACCCAGTTGTCCTGGGCCTGCTGCGTGGACACCTTCCCGGCGGCGAAGGCCGCCATGTCGTTCAGGTGGGACCTCCAGTCGGCCATCGCCGCCTTGGCCGCGTCCACCGCCGTCTGGGCCCTCCGGTAGCGGACGCGGCAGTCGGCTGCGGCCTTCTTGTCCGCTGCGGGCACAGAGCCGAGGTGCGTGCACGCCGGGCTCGGGTGGTAGGAGTCCATCGCGCCGCGGAACCTGCGCTGGTCGGCCGGGCCGGCGAGCCTGGTGGCCTTCCACATCGCGTCCATCTTCGAGACGCTCATCCGTCCCTCCAGCATGTCGGTGCGGGCCTGCACGTGCTGATGCCAGTGGGCGACGCCCGGCTTGGCCGCGGAGACGACCTTCTGCGCGGCCGTGATCTCGCGAGCACACGCGCGCAGCGCTGCCGGCTCCTGCGACGCTGAGGCACTCGGGCCAGAGGTCGGCGAGGAGCTGGCGGACGTGCCGGTCCTGGTGTCCGTGCTGGGGTCGGCGCTGGTGTCGGTGCTGGCCTCGGCGCTGGTGTCCTGACCGCTCGGGGTGGCCGTCGTGTCGTCGTCGCCGCCGAAGACCGTGAACGCTCCCCAGACCACCAGGACCACCAGCAGCAGGGCGACGGCGGCGGCGATGCCGGCCCTGAGCGCCCGGTTCTTCCCGGCTGGGCGCGCAGCCCGCTTGCCCGCCATCAGGTCTCCTCGGTGACGTCGAGAGTGAGGGGAACCCCGGCACCAGGCCGGCCAGGGTCCAGCACCCTGCACCTTATGTCAGGGTCGCAAGTGAGGCCCGTCGGGGCGCAGGTCAGACTGGGGCCGAGGCCGGTAGGAGACTGACAGGGGAAGCGGAGGGCGCAGGCATGACGCTGAACCACCGGGTCGAGGGGGCCGGTCCCTGGCTCCTGCTGCTGCACGCCGGGGTGGCCGACCTGCGCATGTGGGAGCCCCAGTTGCCCCAGCTGAGCCGGACGCACACGGTGGTGCGCTGCGACCTCCGCGGGTTCGGTGGGTCACCGCTGGCTCCGGGTGCGCCGTACGGCGACGCGCAGGACGTGCTGGCGCTGCTCGACGAGCTCGGAGCGACCGATCTCTCGGTGGTGGGGGCCTCGATGGGCGGGAACGTGGCCCTGCAGCTCGCGTCGGCCGCGCCGCACCTGGTACGCCGGCTGGTGCTGCTCGCGCCTCCGGCGGACCTGAGCGAGCCCGACGACCGGCTGCGGGCCCTGTGGGCGGAGGAGGAGCGGCTCGTCGAGGCCGGCGACCTGGTCGCGGCGACCCAGCTCAACGTCGCTGCCTGGCTCGGTCCCGAGGCCGACGACGCGGCGCGCGAGCTGGTCCGGACGATGCAGCACGACGCCCTGGTCGCGCAGGTGGCCGCCGGTGACGTGGAGGGGCACGACCTCGAGGTGCGCCTGGACCTGCTGACCATGCCGACCACCGTCCTCGTCGGCGCCCACGACTTCCCGTTCTTCCTCGAGACGGCGCGTCTGCTGGTCGCCGGCATGCCCGCCGCGAGGATGGTCGAGCTCGCCTGGGCGGGGCACCTGCCGTCCCTGGAACGGCCCGAGGAGGCCACCCGGCTGATCCAGGACGCCCTCACCCGCGGCTGATCTACAGCGAGGTCTCGTGGACGCCCCGCGCATCTACGCCGACCACGGTGCCGTCGGCCACCTCTCGCCACGGCCCGTCGTCGGACGGCTCGGACGCGACCAGCACTCCGTCGGCTGTGTCCCGCACGTGCACCGGCTCGCCGAGGACCACCGACGCGATCGACCCGCCGTCGGAGGCGAGCATGGTCAGCCGGCCGCCGCCATGGTCGAGCACGGACCGGGCCGCGTCGGCGAGCCCGTCGGCGAGCGAGGCCCCGGCCTGCCAGCGGGAGATCGCCAGCCCGAACAGCAGCGCCGAGTCGACGCCGGCCCTGGTGTCCGGCACGTCGGACGCCTCGGGGAGCAGCGCCTTGCGTGCGGTCGGCCAGTCCGCGAGACGGCCGTTGTGGCTGAACAGCCAGCGGCCGTGGGTGAAGGGTGCGGCAGCCGACTCGTCGCCCGACATGCCGGCGGTCGCGGACCGCACCGCGGCTACCGCGCAGGTCGTGGCGATGGTCGGTGCCAGGGAGGCGAACGATGCGTCCGTCCAGATCGGCTGGGCCCGGCGGTAGCGAACCGTTCGCTGTGCCCCGCCGCCGGCGCCGTCCTGCAGATGCTGGGGGTCGACGTACCAGCCGACCCCGAAGCCGTCGACGTTGACCGTGCCGTGACGCTGACGCTGGGGCGCCCAGGACTGCTCGTAGAGCGAGTGCGGTGGGTCCACCACGAGTGACTGGAGGGTGCGCGGTGCCCCGAGGTAGGCGAGGTGCCGGCACACGTCAGGCGTCCCGGGCGGTGCGGAAGCCGGCGAAGATCTGCCGGCGGATCGGATGGTCCCAGTTGCGGAACGTCGTGCGGCAGGCCAGCGGGTCGGTCGCCCAGCAGCCACCGCGCAGGACGCGGTAGCCGTCGTCGAAGAAGACCTGGCTGTACTCCTTGTAGGGGAACGAGCGGAACCCCGGGTAGCCGGTGAACTCGCTCGACGTCCACTCCCACACGTCGCCGACCATCTGCAGGGCACCGCTGGGGGAGGCGCCGGCCGGGAACGAGCCGGCCGGTGCCGGATGGAAGCGGGCCTGGCCGAGGTTCGCCAGCTCGTCGGTGGGCGCCTCGTCCCCCCAGGGGAAACGGGTCTTGGTCCGCGTCGACGGGTCCCAGGACGCGGCCTTCTCCCACTCGGCCTCGGTGGGCAGCCGGCGCCCCACCCAGCGGGCGTAGGCGTCCGCCTCGAACCAGCAGACGTGCTGCACCGGCTCGTCGTCGGGCAGCGGCTCGACGCGCGCGAACCGGCGCCGCAGCCAGCTCCCGCCCTCACGGAGCCAGAACGCCGGGGACCTCTTCCCCGACTCGCAGCGCCAGCGCCAGCCCGCCGCGGTCCACAGCCGCTCGTCGTCGTAGCCGCCGGCCTCGACGAAGGCGCGGTAGGCGGCGTTGGAGACCGGCACGGTGTCGATGAGGTAGGCGCCGAGCTCGACCTCGTGTGCCGGACGCTCGTTGTCCAGCGCCCACGGGTCGCTCGACGTGCCCATCGAGAAGGTGCCGGCCGGGACGAGCACCTCGGAGGAGGCGACGAGCGCGGGCGGCGCCGGCACGGCGTCCGTCGCCGGCAGCACCGGGTCTCCCCGGCGGAGCTGGTGGGTGGCCAGCATCGTCTCGTCGTGCTGGTGCTCGTGCTGGAGCACCATGCCGAAGACGAACCCCGCGTCCAGCAGCCCGGAACGGGGGCCGTCGACCTGCAGCGGCAGCCGGTCCAGTGCGTCGAGGACCTTGCGGCGCACCAGCGCGATGTAGTCGGCGGCCTCGGCAGGGTGCAGCAGCGGCAGGCTCGGCCGGGTGGCACGGGGGTGCTCGAAGGCGTCGTAGATGCTGTCCAGCTCGGGTCGCATCGCGGGGATGCCGGCCGCCTCGCGTAGCAGCCACAGCTCCTCGTAGTTGCCGACGTGCGCCAGGTCCCAGACCAGCGGCGACATCAGCCGGGAGTGCTGGGCCAGCAGCTCGGGCTCGTCGAGGAGACCGGTGGTCAGCGCGAGGCTGCGGGCGCGTCCACGCTCGAGCTCGTCGGCGACGTACTGCCTCAGCGGTCCCTCACCCAGCGAGCCGGGGGCGGGGCCCGGCAGGGTCGGGGTGGTGCGCGCGGTCGTCATGCGGCCTCCAGGGGGTCGTCGGCCGGGGACCGGCCGAGGTGGACGTAACGCTCGGCGAAGGCGGCGACCAGCGCGACCAGGTCGGCGTGCTCGCCGGCGCGGACCAGGGCCGCGAGGGCGGCGTCGAAGCACCTCTCCGCGGCCTGTTGGAGACCCGGTGCTGCCAGGCCGTTGCGGGCGCCTGCGGCCCAGTCCCCGAGCCCGGCGCAGGCCCTTGCAGCGGCGGCGGAGGCGACCGGGTCGTCGAGCAGCGCCGACAGCACCGCCATCGGCACCGGCCACCAGTGCCAGGGCTGCGCGTCGAGGTAGCGGACCTCGAACCAGCCGCGCGGCCGCACGGGCGGGAACAGGGTGCTCAGGTGGACGGTGAGATCCGCCGGGCTGGGTGCGTCCTCCCGGTCGAGCCATTCGCGCAGGGTCAGTCCGGCCTCGACCCGCCAGTCTCCGCTGTCGCGGTGCCGGAGCATCACCCGGGCGTCCAGGCTGTAGTCGGTCCAGGCACCGGCCGGATCTCCTCCCGCGTCGACTCCGCCGGGCGGCGCCGTTCGGCACCTGTCCAGCTGCTGCCAGACCCGTTGCCGGGCGGACTTCCAGCCGGTGTCGACGCCCGCGTGCACGGGTGAGTTGGCGAAGGCGGCCACCAGGGTGGGGCCCACGCAGTGCAGCAGCCGCCACCGACGGGAGGCGTCGGCCGGGTCGGTGCCGATGTCGAGGTTCACCTGGACCGAGGCGGTGCTGGTCATCATCACCGGCCCCATCGGGTCGGCGAGCGCCTCGAAGTAGGCCGCCATCGCGTCGTAGCGGGGATGCTGGAGCTGGCGCTGCGGGGAACGGACGGGGTCGATGGCCGTCGGCAGAGGCACCACACCTGCGGGGGCGAGGGACCGGCGTACGTGCTCGGCGTCCTCGGCCAGCGCTTTCCAGCAGGCGGTGGGACCGCGGAAGGCCGGCGAGCTCAGCTCGAGCTGGCCTCCGGGCTCATAGGTGATCGAGCTGCCTTGCGGCGGTGGGCCGGCGGCGCGCACCAGGTCGCGGAGAAACGGGATGGGAACCGGTTCGGCGGGGGAGTCGGCGAAGGCGACGAGCCACTCCAGCTCCGTGCCGACCAGCCCGGGTGGTCCTGTCTTGAAGCACACCCTCTCGACATAGCCCCGGACGGCGGCGCAGTCGCGCAGCCGCTCGGAGGTGTCGCGTCCGACCACTGTCATGGCGACGAGCATAGGCACCCCCACCGACAGCTCCACCGACAGCGTCGACAGCAGCGTCGACAGCAGCGTCGACAGCACCGTCGACACCTGCCACACCGCCGCCAGAGATCCTCGCGCGGGACCGAGGTGTCCCGGGCCGGCAGTAGGGTCGCTCCCGATGAGGTCGAGCCGGGAGTACGACGAGCGGGCGCGCGCCCGCTGGGTGGACGAGCCGCCCAAGCGGCTGGAGCGCACTGCCTTCGAGCGGGACCGGGCGCGGGTCGTGCACTCCGCGGCGCTGCGTCGGCTCTCCGGGAAGACCCAGGTCGTCGGCCCCGCCACCGACGACTTCGTGCGCAACCGGCTGACCCACACCCTCGAGGTCGCCCAGGTGGCTCGCGACCTCGGGCACACGCTGGGCTGCGACCCCGACCTGGTCGAGACGGCGGCGCTGGCGCACGACCTGGGGCACCCGCCGTTCGGGCACAACGGCGAGCGCGCCCTCGACGAGGTCAGCGGCTCCTGCGGTGGCTTCGAGGGGAACGCGCAGACCCTGCGGCTGCTGACCAGGCTCGAGGCCAAGACCCTCGACGCCGAGGGTCGGTCGGTCGGGCTGAACCTGACCCGCGCGACGCTCGACGCGAGCACGAAGTACCCCTGGCCACGGGCGGCCGCGGTGCCGGGCACGGCCACCGCCGGAGACTCGGGGGGCGGCGGCTGCAAGTTCGGTGTCTACGACGACGACCGGGAGGTCTTCGACTGGATGCGGGAGGGCGCGAGCGGCACCCGCCGGTGCGTCGAGGCGCAGGTGATGGACCTCGCCGACGACGTGGCCTACTCCGTCCACGACCTCGAGGACGGCATCGTGGCCGGCAAGGTGGAGCTGGCCCGGCTCGCCGACCCCGGCGCGCGTAGGCAGGTGTGGACGACGGTGCGGGAGTGGTACCTCCCCGACGTCGAGGACGCCGAGCTGGACGAGGCCCTGCTGGTGCTGCGGGACGTGGGGTCCTGGCCGGACGGCTCCTACGACGGCAGCCGGGGCGCCCTGGCCGCGCTCAAGGACCTGACCAGCGACCTGATCGGCATGTTCTGCCGGCAGGTCCGCGACGCGACCATCGAGGCGTACGGCGACCGCCCGCTGACCCGCTACGCCGCCGACCTGGTCGTGCCCCGCGGGACCGGTCTGGCGATCGCCGCGCTCAAGGGCGTGGCGGCGCACTACGTGATGCGGGCGGAGGACCGGGTGGCGGTGCTGCAGCAGCAGCGGGAGACCGTGACCGCACTGGTGACCCTGCTCCTCGGCCGGGCCCCGGGAGGCCTCATGCCGGCGTTCCGGGCCGACTTCGCGTCGGCCGACTCGGACGCGGCGCGGCTCAGGGTGGTGGTGGACCAGGTGGCGTCCCTGACCGACGCGTCGGCCGTGGCCTGGCACCACATGCTCGCCTGAGCGGCCCCACCGTCGCGCCTCACCGTGCTGGGGCGCGGACGGCCTGCAGCACGGCGTCTGCCAGCACTCGGTGGCCCTGCACCGTCGGGTGCACGTCGCAGCCGCCGCTCGGCAGCCGGATCAGCAGGCCTGCTGCGCAGGAGTCGCCGCCGTACGCCGCCGTCGCGCTCCGGAAGGCGCCGAACCCGTCCGCGACGACGGCCCCGTGGGCAGCCGCCGCACGGGCGAGCGCGGCGTCCAGCGCCTGGATGCCCCCCGTTGCAACGGCGTCCGCGTAGTCGAGCGAGTAGTAGGTCACGACCACCAGCCGGTGCCGGTAGTGGGCGGCCCGCACCGCGGCCAGGATCGTGTCCAGGTTCTGCTGCACCTGCGCGAGCGTCGCGGTGAAGTCCGTGCCCGTGCACGCGTCCGTCGTGGTCCTCTGGCACACGAACAGGTCGTTGGCGCCGATCATCACGCTCACCAGGCGGGTGTGGCGGTGGTGTCGAAGGTAGTGCACCGCGAAGGCCAGCTGCGTCGCCTGGTAGTCGGTGTGCAGCGGGAAGAGGGTTCGGTAGCCGACGCGCGACCCGACCGAGTTCTCGCAGCCGTTGCTCTGCGCCCCGACCCTGATCATGCTCGCCGTCGTCTCGCCCGGGCAGGAGGCGTTGGTCAGCCGGGTGTGTAGCCGGTGGGTCACGAGCTCCGGGTAGCCGACGAAGTTGTCCGGGTCGAGGTAGTCGGCCGGCGGCGTGACGGCCGGCGGCCGGTAGCCGAACGGCACCGAGTCCCCGAGCGCGAGGTAGCGGGCATGCCCGTGCCAGCCATGCCCGTGCCAGCCGTGCCCGTGCCAGCCGTGCCCGTGCCCGCCGTGCCCGCCGAGCTGTACGGCGTCCGCCGAGGCCGCCGTGGCGCCGACGAGCGGGCCGCCGGCCAGGGCCAGCGAGGCCGCCAGCACGACGGCGAGGCGCCGGGCCCGGAAGAAGCGGGACAGGCGGGTCCGGAGGAAGAGGGAGGACATCGGACTCCTTGGGGGAAGCGCCGCTCGCCGAGCGCCCGGGCGCGATGTCCAGACATTGGCCGCGTTCCTTGCCGATGTCAACCATCATCGCCGGAGTCGCGGCGCCGGTGCGGTTCGACGCGAACAGCCCGGTCCGACCGCACGTAGACTCGGCGCCGTGGCAGGGCTGATCCGGGACGACGACATCGCGCTGGTGCGTGAGCGTGCCCGGATCGACGAGGTGGTCAGCTCCTACGTCACCCTCAAGCATGCCGGTGGCGGCTCGCAGAAGGGCCTGTGCCCGTTCCACGACGAGAAGACGCCCGTCCTTCAACGTAACCCCTCCCGCAACGTCTACCACTGCTTCGGGTGCGGCGAGGGTGGCGACGTCATCAGCTTCCTGATGAAGATGGACGGCCTCGGCTTCTCCGAGGCCGTCGAGCGGCTCGCCGACAAGTACGGCGTCCAGCTCCGCTACACCGAGGGCACGGGCAGCGCCGACCGGCCCGCCAGGCGCGACCACAACCTGCGCCCCCGGATGATCGAGGCCCACAAGGTCGCCCAGGTCTTCTACGCCGGACACCTCGACACGCCCGAGGCCCGGCAGGCGCGCGAGTTCCTCGACTCGCGAGGGTTCGACCGGACGCGGCGGCGACCTTCGGCGTCGGGTTCGCACCCCGGGGCGGCGACGACCTCTACAAGCACCTTCGGCAGAAGGGGTTCACCGACGAGGAGATCGTCACGGGCGGCCTCGTCGCGCAGGGAAACCGGAGCCACTACGACCGGTTCCGCGGACGGCTGCTCTGGCCGATCCGCGAGACCAACGGCGAGGTCATCGGGTTCGGCGCCCGGCGGATCTTCGACGACGACCGCATCGAGGCGAAGTACCTCAACACACCCGAGACGCCGATCTACAAGAAGAGCCAGGTGCTCTACGGCATCGACCTGGCCCGCCGTGACATCGCCCGAGCCTCCCAGGCGGTCGTCGTGGAGGGCTACACCGACGTGATGGCGTGCCACCTCGCGGGTGTGCCGACCGCCGTCGCGACGTGCGGCACCGCCTTCGGCGACGACCACGGGCGGGTGCTGCGCCGGCTGCTGCACGACCACGACGAGTTCCGGGGCGAGGTCATCTTCACCTTCGACGGCGATGCCGCCGGTCAGAAGGCGGCGCTGCGGGCCTTCGAGGGCGACCAGAGCTTCGCCGGCCAGACCTACGTCGCGGTGGAGCCGGGTGGGCTGGACCCGTGCGACCTCCGCCTGCAGCACGGTGACGCAGCGGTGCGCGAGCTGGTCGCCCGACGAGTCCCGCTCTACCGCTTCGTGCTCGGCAACGTCGTCTCCCGCTACGACCTGGACCGCGCCGACGGCCGGGTCGACGCCCTGCGGGAGGCGGCCAGGCTGGTCACGGCGATCCGCGACCGGTCCAAGGTCGAGGCCTTCGCCCGCGAGCTGGCCGGGATGGTCGGCGTCGACGTGGACGAGGCACGCGCGGAGGTCCGGCGCGCCGGCAACCGGCGTCCCGACGGACGCGGCACCCGTCCGGGCGCCCCCGCCGCCACGGCTCCCGAGCAGCCCGCCGCACCCCCGCTTCCTCATCTGCGCGACCCGCGGTTCTTCCTCGAGCGGGAGACCCTCAAGCTCGTCGTACAGCATCCGGAGTCGGTCGGGCGGATGGCCAAGGACGTGGACGGCGAGGACTTCCGGCACCCCACCTATCGGGCCGTGTGGGAGGTGGTGACCGCCTGCGGCGGCCCGGCGAACGCGCCCGGCGGCGAGGTGTGGGTGGCCAAGCTGCGGGACAGCGTGACGGACCCGGTCGTGTCCTCGGCGCTGTCCGCGCTCGCTGTCGAGCCTCTCAAGCGTGAGGCCACCACGGCGTACGCCGCCGAGCACGTCTACCGCCTGCAGGAGGTGACCGTCCTGCGCCGCATCGCGGAGCTGAAGTCGAGGCTCCAGCGCACCAACCCGGTCGAGCATCCCACCGAATACAACCGGATGTTCGGAGAGCTCGTCGCACTGGAGGCGCACGCCCGCTCGCTGCGTGAGAAGGCCATCGGCGGCGAGGTGTGACCAAGCTCTTCGACCGCGGCGGACGGGTCCCGGCCGACGTGCTGGCCCGGGCCGCGCTGGGACGCGGGGAGAGGGTGCTGGCCAGGGCGAGGGCCACCGACGGCACCTGGCTGCTCGGGACCCGGGACGCGCTGCTGGTGGTGCCCGCCGCGCAGCCGGCGGGGCGGGTGCGGATCCCCTGGGAGCGCGTGGAGAGTGCCGAGTGGGAGCGGGACGACGACCGGCTGCGGGTCAGCGAGGTCGCCGACTTCGGGCGTCCTCGGCCCGTGCACACGTTCACGCTCCCCGACCCTGGGCCGCTGCTCCCGATGATCCGGGAGCGCGTCACCGCGAGCGTGCTGCTGCAGCGTCGGGTCGACGTGCTTGGCCGGAAGGGGCTGCGGGTCGTCGCCCGCAGGGCACCGCACGGTGACGGCGAGGTGATCTGGGCCTACGAGCTCGACCCCGGCGTGGACCCCGGGAACCCGGATGTCGCGGCAGCGGCTGCCGCCGGCCTGCGGGCGGCCCAGCGCGAGCTCGGGGAGGGCCAAGCGGTCCCCCGAGACGGCGGCCCCGCGATTTAGCGGCGGACCTGACTCCTTGCTAACCTTGCCGCTGCACTATCCCCTGTAGCTCAATTGGCAGAGCATTCGGCTGTTAACCGGAGGGTTGCTGGTTCGAGTCCAGCCGGGGGAGCCAGAAGAGGGCCCTGGCCTGCGGCCGCTCTTGCGCTCGGGGATTCGTCACAACTTCGCCGTCCTTGGTGAGGCGACTGCGGCGACGGCTCAGGGCCCGGTCGCTGTCCATGAGCGAGGGGCTTCGCCACCTATCGAGTGAAGATGTGGCGCTTGTGCCCGGGCGCGCATGGTGGTCCAGCGTTGGCGAAGCCGCCGGTTCCCTTCGTCGCCGCGCACACGGGAGCGCCGGTCCGGCCAGCTCCCACCGCTGCCGGTCTCCCGACCACCACTCCGATCCTCGGACGGCGCGCGGAGGTGGTCGCGCCTTGCTGAAGATCGCGGTGACCTGCCCGGCCGCGCCAGGTACGTTGCGCAGGGACGACACAGCACAGTACCGTTCTGTACAGAAAACGTCCGGGCGGCAACGACAGAGGGGAAATTGGTGGCTGAGCGACCAGGGAAACGCGAGACACTGCTCCGCGAGGCCCGGAAGCTCTTCTACGACCGCGGCATACGCGCAGTGGGCGTTGACACGGTCGCTGCCGAATCCGGCGTATCGAAGATGACGCTGTACTCCTACTTCGGGTCGAAGGACGGACTGATCGTCGCGTGCCTGGACAGCGTCGACGAACGCTACCGGCTATGGCTCGAGCGACGGGTTGCCGAAGGTTCGACCACACCGGCAGAGCAGATACTCGGAATCTTCGATGCGCTGAAGGACTGGTTCGAGAAGCCGACCTTCCGTGGGTGTGTCTTCGTGAACGCCACCGTCGAGCTGGCCGATCCCAAGCATCCGGCACGCCGGCCGATCCTCAACCACAAGCAGCGGATGCGCGAGTGGATCGCGGGCCTGGCTGATGAGGCGGGGCTGAGCGAGCCCGCGGCGGTCGGGGCGCACGTCATGCTCCTGATGGAGGGGGCCATCATCACGGCGCTGGTCGAAGAGGATCCCAGCGTCGCAGATCGGGCGAAGGAAGTCGCCGGGTACGTAGTCGCCGCCCACTCTGGCGCGATCGCCGTCGGCGCCTGAACGACCGATGCGGAGGACTGGGTGGCCGACACGCTCCAGCGCCCGGCCCTCAGCCACCGCGGCCGCGAATCCCTTGACCCGGTGTCCCCTCGCTTGCTATACAGGTCTGTAAGAAAATTCTTCCTAGCACGGTAGACGTCGAGGAGACAGGCATTGCTCAACGCGACGGCTGAGGACCAGGTCACAGTGGAGCGTCGCCTGCCGGCGGCGATCATCACGTTGAACCTGCCCGATCAGCGCAACCCGTTGTCCGTCGCTCTGATGCGAGCGCTGAGCGATGAGCTCAAGGGCCTGGCCAGTGACGACGAGGTCCGCGTGGTCGTGATCAGGGGCGCCGGCAAGATCTTCTCCTCGGGCCACAACCTCCGCGAGATGACTGACCGCGCTCTCGATGAACAGCGCGAGGTTTTCGACGTCTGCACCGAGATGATGCAAACCGTCCAGCAGATTCCCCAGCCCGTGATCGCTCAGGTCCACGGCGTCGCGGCGGCGGCTGGCTGTCAACTGGTCGCGACCTGTGATCTCGCGGTGGCTGCCGACTCCACCCTGTTCTTGACACCAGGTGTACGCATCGGCCTGTTCTGCTCGACTCCGATGGTGGCGCTGAGTCGCAACGTCGGGCGCAAGCGTGCGATGGAGATGCTGCTCACCGGTGACCCGATCACAGCCGCGACCGCTGTCGAGTGGGGCCTGATCAACAGAGCAGTCCCGGCAGATCAGCTCGAGGACGAAGTCTGGACGTTCGTCGAGAAGCTGGCCGCATCGAGCCCCTTGACCATGTCTATCGGCAAGCAGGCGTTCTATCAGCAGATCGATGCCCCACAGGCGCAAGCCTACGCCCTCATGTCGGAGACGATGGCGACCAACGCTGTCGCCTGCGACGCACAGGAAGGCATCGACGCGTTTCTCACCAAGCGCGAACCCGTCTGGCAGGGCAAGTAGCCCCCGCAGTCCCCTTTGTCACGGGTCCGACACGCTGGATTGGCGTCACCAGTGCCTCGACGACAACCACCACCCAGCGAAAGGGTCTCCCCATGCCCGCCGACCTCGGTAAAGCGGAGATGCTCCTGTACCCGCGCATCCGTAAGTCACCGTACTTCCATGCCGCTCGCAAGCACGGCGTCGCCATGTACAGCGTCTACAACCACATGTACGTCCCGCGGCACTTCGGCGATCCTGTGGCCGAGTACTGGAACCTGCTCACCAACGTCAACCTCGCCGACGTCGGAGTCGAGCGCGCCATCGAGATCACGGGTCCGGACGCGTTCACGTTCACGAATCGAATGGTGACTCGAGACCTCAGCAGGTGCGAGGTCGGGCAGTGCAAGTACACCTTCATCACCGATGAGTCCGGCGGGATCATCAACGACCCTGTCCTGCTCCGCCTCGGCGAGAACCACTTCTGGCTGACCCTCGCGGACAGCGACGGTCTGCTGTGGGCCAAGGGTCTCGCGGTCAACAGCGGTCTCGATGTGACGATATCCGAGCCCGACATGGGGCCGATCCAGGTCCAGGGACCGAAGTCGCTCAATGTCATGGTCGACCTTCTTGGTGAGTCGATCCGCGACATCGCCTACTACCGCGTGGCCGAGTTCACCTTGGACGGGATGCGCGTCCTGGTCTCGAGGACCGGCTACACCGCAGAGCTTGGATATGAGCTCTATCTCCTCGACGCCAGCAAGCACGGCTCGGAGCTGTGGGAGCGCGTGGTTGCGGCCGGGCTTCCTTGGGGCCTCGAAGTCGGTGGCGTCTGCCACATCCGTCGCATCGAGGCCGGCATCCTCGCCTACGGCGCTGATGCCGACCTCTCGACGAACCCTTACGAGGTGGGCCTGGGCTATCCATGGATGGTCAGCCTGGACAAGGACGGTGGGTTCGTCGGCGAGGAGGCCTTGCGCAAGATCAAGGGTGAAGGCACCTCTCGACGCCTCGTCGGGCTCACCATCGATGGCGCGCGGCTGGGCTCGTACAACGACGGAAGCATGCTGGAGCCGTATCCTGTGGTCAACGGCAGCGACGTCATCGGACACGTGACGTCTGCCTGCCATTCGCCGCGGCTCGACAAGAACATCGGCATGGTCATCCTGCCGAATGGCGACGCCGACGTGGGCATGAGCTACGACGTGATCGTTGACGGCGAAACCCGGCGGGGAGTCGTCACGGAGATGCCGTTCATCGACAGCAAGAAGGAGACCCCGCGTCAGGCGAGCACGGCAGGATGATGCTCGAGGCGAGCACAAGCAGGATCGCGTTGCGGGGTCATCGATGATCGGCGGGTCTGCGCGGTTCGGCGGAGTCGTGGGCACCAGCCTGGTGAAGGTCTTCGATCTTCACGTCGGACGAACCGGTCTGACCGAGACCGAGGCACAAAGGCTGGGGATGAGGGTCGCCTCGACGAGGATCACCGCCGATGACATCGCGCACTACTATCCGGGGTCCAGCACGACCACCGTCAAGATCGTCGCCGATGCGACGACGAGTCGTTTGCTGGGCGCTCAGATCGTCGGGCGTGCGGGGGTGCCAGGGAGGACCAATGTGGTCGCGACGGCCCTCCAGGCGGGGATGACCGTGGGAGACGTTGCCGATCTCGACCTTGGCTACGCGCCGCCGTTCGCGCCGGTCTGGGATCCGCTGCTCGTCGCGGTCAACCGTCTGGGATCGATGACAAGGAACGGTAGGCCGTAATGGATCAGCGGACTGCACGGAGCGATGGCGCCCTTGTCCACCGCCCCAAGCCCAACTTCGACGTCCTGACGCCACTGTCGTTCCTGGACCGGTCGTCGCGGGTGCACGCGTCCCGGATCGCCGTGGTCGACGGGGACGTGCAGTACACCTATGCCGAGTGGCATCGGCGCGCCATGAGTCTTGCAGGACAGCTCCGCTCACTCGACGTCAAGCTGGGCGATCGCGTGGCCGTGATGGCAAGCAACAGCGAGCCGATGCTGCTGGCGCACTTCGCCGTCCCGATGGCCGGTGCCGACCTGGTGGCGATCAACACCCGGTTGCACCCTCGCGAGGTCGACTACATCCTCGACCACTCCGGTGCACGGGTCGCTCTCGTCTCGCCCGAGCTAAGTGACAGCCTGGTGGCCCGTCCGGGCCTGAGCCGGGTCGTGTTGGATGCTGACTTCCTCGGCGGACTGGATCACGGATCCG
Source organism: uncultured Actinomycetota bacterium (assembly GCA_963837995.1). GTDB lineage: Bacteria > Actinomycetota > Actinomycetes > Propionibacteriales > Nocardioidaceae > Nocardioides_B. The sequence continues at coordinate 733,867 of CAWIPS010000007.1, read as the reverse complement.
AGGCGTTTGCGGGCTGGCATGTCGAAGACGAGGGCCAGTCGATCTCCGTCAACTACACATCCGGGACGACGGGCCGACCGAAAGGCGTGATCTACCATCATCGCGGCGCCTACCTCAATGCCCTCGCGATGGCCCTGGACCATGGACTCACCGCCGACAGCACCTACCTCTGGACATTGCCGATGTTCCATTGCAACGGGTGGTGCTATCCGTGGGCCACGGTCGCCGTCGGTGCGCGCAACTACTGTCTCCCGCAGATACATCCCGAGCAGATCTGGGATCTCTGCTCATCGGGCGAGGTCACTCATCTCTGTGCAGCGCCGACGGTCCTCACGATGCTTGCCGAGTCTGCGTCTGCCACCGCTGTCGGCAGTCCCGTTCGTATCGTCACAGCGGGTGCGGCCCCCTCCCCGACCATCATCGAGCGGATGGAGCACTTCGGGTTCGCCGTCGACCACGTCTACGGACTGACCGAGACCTACGGGCCGTTCACCGTCAACGTGACGAACGGCGTGGACACCGCCGAGGACCTCAACTGTTACCGGGTGCGCGCGAGACAGGGTTTCGCCAATGTCACGGCGGGCCAGCTCGAGGTGCTAGCGGACGACGGTGCTCCAGTCCCCGCAGACGGTCAGACCCTTGGTGAGGTGTGCATGCGAGGCAACGCCGTGATGACGGGCTACCTCGACGACCCTCAAGCCACCCGCGAGGCATTCGACGGTGGATGGTTCCACTCGGGCGACATCGGCGTCGTGCACACCGACGGCCAGATCGAGTTGCGGGACCGCAAGAAGGACCTCATCATCTCTGGCGGTGAGAACATCAGCACCGTCGAGGTCGAGCAGGTCCTTGTCCAGCACGAGGGCGTCATCGAGTGCGCGGTTGTAGCGCAGCCGGATGAGCGTTGGGGAGAGGTCCCAGTGGCCTTCGTATCCGTCCGTCCAGGGGCGACCGTGACCGATGTCGAGCTGCGGGAGCACTGTCGCGACCGGCTCGCGCATTTCAAGTGCCCTGCGCGGTTCGTCTTCAGTGACCTACCAAAGACAGCGACTGGAAAGATCATCAAGACTGAGTTGCGGGACCGAGCCCGCGGGCCGGCACACGCGTCAGGTCCTCTCCACGATTAGTTGGACGAGCAATGCTGGCCGACCCTCACCATGGGTGGCTTTCGCCCCGTCCGGTCAGCACGTTCCGATCTCACGCGTGTAACGGCTGTGTCAGCCGGTTCAGCGTTGAGCCCCGATCCACCGAACCAAGGGCAGGTTGGGGCCAGGTGCGAGCGTGCTAGAGCAAGAATGGCTGACCATCTCAGCGCCCGTCGCCGAACCGGGTCATCAACACTTTGCATGAGGTGTAAGGGTTTGCGCTCCTTCGTCGCGCTGTCGTGGGGGATGAGAATCGGTGGGTCGTCCGGTGACGTCGGCACACATTGGTGCGGGTGAGCCCGTTGAGGTGTATGACGCGGGGTCTTCGGGTGCGTGTGGATTGTTGCTGCGAGCACGTGGGTCTGTGTCCTGGCAGAGGACCCTCCGGGCGACGCTGGGCCGCGATGGCCGTGGCCGGGGTTCCGAAGGGGTGTGGTTGAGGTGGAAGTGGTGTTCGAGCGGGTCGCCGGGGTCGATGTCGGGAAGGCGTCGGTGGTTTGCGTCCGGACCCGGGTGCTGGTCGGGGTCGGCGACACGGGGAGACGCGGGCGTTCAAGACCACGACGGGGTCGCTGCGATTGATGCGGGACTGGCTGGTGGAGTCAGGGGTGGAGGCTTGGAGGACGTGATGGAGGTGTGGCTGCTGAACGCGGCGCACATGAAGGCGGTGCCGGGACGCAAGAGTGCGGGACGCCGAGTGGATCGCGCAGCTGCTCGAGCACGGGCTGCGCCGTCGTTCGTGCCGCCGCCGGAGATCCGGCGGCTAGATGCTGACCCGGTATCGGGTCCAGTTGATGGGGGACCGAGGCGACTGGCGCGACTGCTCAGGGCCCGGTCGCTGTCCCTGAGCGAGGGGCTTCGCGACCTATGGAGTGGATGGGCGACCTGCCGGAGCGGTACAAGGTGCGGACGGTGCGATGAGGCCGTCGTTGGTGCCGAGGTGGGCGCTCGGGGCCGAAGAAGCGAGGTTGCGAATCCATCGTGGCGCAATGACACTGGCGCGCCGTCCGGGGCGAGGACGTGACGCCGGCTGCCCGCTCGACCGACGGCCGGCGTATCACCAGACCGAGGTCGGCACTCCTGGGATGTATACGCCGACCGCGGAGGAATGCCTTGTCCATCACCTTGCCCGTCTACGATCTCACCAACGACAAGTGGGGAACGTCCGACCTGACGCGTCTCGCCGAGAACCTGTTCGGGCTCGAGAAGGTGGCACCCGAGCAGCGAGGCGACCGGCTGGTCGTGGCCGGTGACGACGTCGACGTGGAGCTGTTTCCAGCAAGCGGAATGCTGCACGCCGTACCGAAGGGCCGGCTCCTGGCCGGCATCCAGCGCCCGCCGAAGGGGCTGCCGTCGGCCGAGCGTGTCTACGAGCTCGCGGCGGAGCTGCTGGAGCGTCATGGCCTCGCCCTCGTCCACGGCGACGCGGTCGGTGCGGGGGAGATCGAGACGACGCCGCTGAAGGCTGGCGGCGCGTTCGTCGCCACCCGTACCGACCGGGGCTCTCGCAACCAGTTCCAGGTCGAGGTCGCCGCACGGTACGCCGTGACACTGGCCAACCCGGGTGTCGAGGGTGAGCCCGACCGTATCCCGGTCGTCGGCGGAGGCGGCAAGCTCACGCTCAGCTTCGGCGAGGAGGAGCGGCTCGCCGGTCTGCACCGGGCCTGGCGGCCGGTGACCGGCCGCCGCGGGGTCGACGCGTTGGACCGGAACGAGGCGATCGGCAAGTACCTCGAGGCGAACTCCCACCTGGACATCCGCGAGCCGCACGCCTCGCTCGCCTACTACGCGGCACCCGGCGACACCGCACAGGAGCTGCTCACGCCGGTCTGGGTGGTCGGCGGCTTCCTGGACGTCGACAAGGAGCGGGTGCCGATGCGCAGATCGCTGGTGGCGGCCACCGAGTTCGGCCCTGCCACGCCGCCGTCGTGGCCGCAGGAGCCGCGCAAGCGACGCCCACGGCCGTCGGGGAGCGCCGCTGCGACGGGTGCCGCGGCCGCGGCCGGGAACCCGTCCGAGGTCGGCACGTCGTGGATCGGCACGCTCGGCGGCCTGAACGGCAGCCAGCAGAACGCTCAGGGCTTCGTCGACGGCTTCGCGAAGGACGGCTGGACGGTCAACTTCAACTGGGGCAACCAGAACGCCTGGCAGTCCGACTGGGACGCGAATGACGACGACTGGGTCGACGCCGCGGACTTCGTGTTCTACACCGGGCACGCCAACCTCAACGGCTGGCAGCTGGTGACACCCGGGACCACCACGCGGGTCCTCCTGACACCGTCCGTCGTCGGGTCTTCGCCGCAGACCCCGGGCGATCACTGGGGGGCGCAGGACCTGGAGTGGGTCATCGTGGCCGCCTGCGGCCCTTTGCAGGACGACGTGATCGCGGCCGGTGGCGGCGACGTGCTGACACGGTGGGATGGAGCCTTCGACGGGCTCCACACCCTGATGGGCTACGGCTCCATCACCTACGACAACACCGACGAGGGCCGCAAGGTCTCGCAGTACAGCCGGGAGGGCACTCCCGTGATCGATGCCTGGTTCCGGACCGCTCAGGAGGTCCAGCCGAGCACCAACGGTGAGAGCGCCCCGGACGGCCCCGACGTCTGGGTCGGCGCCATGTACGTCGTGCGACCCGGCGCCGATCCGCGCCAGGATCACGTGTGGGGGCACGGATCAGTCGCCCCCGACCCGACGTCCCCCACGACCCTGGTCTGCACCTGGGTGACCTGCTGAGCATTCGCGCGGGCCGGCGGCTGGACATTCCGGGTTCCTCCTGTGCTACAGGAGTGCCGCACTGACCAGCCGCCTTCGCGGCGAAAAGCCGCAGGTCGGATCCGATAGGGACGCCCGACGCGCTGGGCCGCGTTGCTCCAGCGCAGGGGACCGTGCTCAGCCGAGGCGCTCGGGACGGCCCAAAGTGTCACCCAGCGCGGCCGCGGTTAGCAACACCGCCGGCGGGTACGACAAGCGACGTGCAGCGGTTCTCATTCAAGTTCTCCTCGTCGTACCGCCTCCCCGCGTTGCTGTTCGGCGTGACGCCGTCGACCGCCTGGGTCGAGACCGACGAGGTCGAGTTGCGGGCGCGGTTCGGGCCTTGGTCGCTGCGCACGCCGCGCGCGAACGTCGCCTCGACGAGTGAGACCGGCGGCTTCAACTTCGCGAAGACGGCAGGGCCGGCGCACCTGTCCTTCGCCGACCGCGGCATCACGTTCGCCACCAACGGCGACTGCGCGGTGTGCGTGCTCTTCCATGAGCCCGTCCGCGCCATCGACCCGACCGGCCGGATCAGGCATCCCGGCGCCACCTTCACCGTCGCGGAACCAGCGGCTCTGATTGCTGATTTGGGACGTTGACCGACACCGAGCACCGGGTATCAGTTCCCCGGCGGCGAGCCGGCGGGCGCCACCGCACTTTCCGGCCAGCGCCCAGCTCCTCGCGCCGGTCCTTCGACCTACGTAACGACGTCGCGATGCGCAACCGCGGCTACCGCCGGGCCGACCTGCTCTACGAGGCGGTCGGTGCGGTCGGCGTGTACCACACCCCGCCGTACCCTGCGACCCTCAACCTGGGCACCTGCCGGCTGAGCGAGCGTCCCCAGGACGGGGTGGCCGACACGTGGGGTCAGGCCCACGACGTACCGGGGCTGTTCACCAGCGACGGGTCGTAGATAACCACCGGTGGCGCGGCCAACCCGTCCCTCACCATCGTCGCGCTGGCGATCCGGCAGGCGGAGCCATCGCCGATCTGCTGGGGAAGGGCGGCCTGTGATCAGCCGCGAGCCGGCGGCTCAGGGAAGCCGCCGGCCTGGGCCTCGACGGCCTTGGCCACCTTGAGGCAGGTCGCGTCCTCGAGGTGCCGCCCGATGATCATCATGCCGACCGGCAGTCCGTCGACAAGTCCCGCGGGCACCGACGTCGCCGGGTGACCGGTGCAGTCGGTCGGGGCGGTGTTGATGATCATCTCCAGCGCGCGGGTGATGCTGGTCGTGAGGTCGTCGTCCTCGTTGACCAGCGGCGTCGCGGTGATCGGCAGCGTCGGCATCACCAGGACGTCGTAGGACGCGAGCGCGTCGTCGTACGCCTGCCGCAGGCGGGGGACCAGGTTCTGCGCCATCGCGTAGTAGCGACCGTGCGTCGCGGCCAGCGAGTGGCCGCCGCCGAGCGCCACGAGCTTCGTGGTCACCGAGAACTCGTCGGCGCGCTCGAGCCGCTGTCGTCCGTAGTGGGCCATCAGGTCGGGGTCGTACCAGCCGTTGAAGTTGTAGCCGTAGGCGTTGCCGTCGACCATCTGCGCGGTGGCTCCGTCGGTGGCGACCACGTTCCAGATCGCCATGCCGTGTAGGTGCCACGGGATCGAGACGTCCTCGACGGTGACACCGACGTCGCGCAGCCGCTCGACCGTCACGCGGACGGCGGCGTCCACCTCCGGGTCCGAGAGCCCGTCGTGGCCGAAGCCCTCGGTGACCACCCCGATCCGAAGTCCTGCGACATCGCCGTCACTGTCTGCGTCGAAGTCCGCGGACTGCACCCCGGTCGGCTGTCGCGGGTCCCTTCCCTCGTCGTAGCCGGCGAGCACGGACAGCATGCGGGCCGCGTCGGACACGGTCCGGGTGATCGGGCCCAGATGATCGATGGTCAGCTCGATCGGGAAGGCGCCGGTGTAGGGGACCAGGCCGTACGTCGGCTTGTGGCCGACCGTGCCGCAGAACGCGCTCGGGATGCGGACCGAGCCGCCCTGGTCGCCGCCGACCGCCATGTCCACCTCGCCGGTGGCCACCAGCGCCGCGCAGCCGCTCGACGAGCCGCCGCTGGTGCGGCTGGGGTCCCAGGGGTTGCGGACCGGCCCCGTGTCGGAGGTGTGGCTGGCCCCCGAGAAGCACAGGCTCTCGCACACGGCCTTGCCGACGACGGTCACTCCTGCCTCGAGCAGCCGCGTCACCACGGTCGCGTCGTACTTCGGGACGAAGCCCTCCACGGTGCGGGAGCCGTTCATCATCGGCACGCCCGCCACCGAGATGTTGTCCTTGATCGCCACCCGGACCCCGGCCAGGGGTCCACCTGGCGTGCCGGCGATGTCGGTGCGGGCGTACCACGCACCCAGCTGGTTGTCCTCGTCGCCGGGCCAGCTGCTCTGGCGAGCGTCGGGGACCGGCGGGGCGGTCTCGTCGTGCAGCTTCTCCACGAGGTCGTAGCTGGCCGCAGAGCCCTGCACGAGGCCGAGGTAGGTGTCGAGGTCCTCGTCGGACAGCGTGATCCGGAACTTCGCAGCGGAGGCCTCGAGGTCGGCGCGGCTCGGGGATGGAAAGGCCATGTCGGCTCCTCGTCGTTGGCTCGTGACCGGGTCGGGCAAATCTGGCACGCCGTCAGGGCCCTGTCCAGGTTCAGACGTAGGGGTCCGCGGGGCGGAGCGACAACGTGCTCGTCATCCTCAGGGCCGCCTCGCTCGTCATCGCCAAGATGCCGCCCATCGCGGTGGCCGAGGCGAGCAGCGCGATGATCACCTGCTGGGCGAGCCCGGGAGGAAGTCGCGCTCGCGCGGTTGCTGCAGGGTGCACATCGTGACGGTGAACCGGCCGGCTTTGAGGTCCTCGGTGATCTTGTTGAGCCGACGGGGGACGTACCTGGAGGGTGCCCGCCAGCGAGCCGAGCGCCCGGAACGCCGCCGCGACGTTCGGTGGGGCCGACAGCCCGTGTCGCACCACGAGTCGGAGCATCCCCACGAGCACCCGACCGCTGTCGCCGGACGCCGACCCTCTGCCGAAGCGCATGAGCAGTGTGCCGACGTCACACTCGAAGATCCGGCCGTCGAGGGTGACGCCTCGGTCCAGCAGCTCGACCAGCGACATGGCGGCGGCCGCGCCTTGCCGGTCCACCGCCATCAGCAGCAGACCGACCGCCTGACGCGCGGTCCGGTCCAGCCGGCCCACGGAGCCGAAGTCCAGGAGACCCACCCGACCCCGTCCTCGATGAGCACGTTGCCCGCATGCAGGTCAGCGTGGAACACCCCGGCCCACGACGATCTGGTTCAGGACCACCGACGGAAGGGCGTCGGCCAGGTCGTGGCGGCGTTGCTCGTCGAGTGCGACGATGACCGGGCCCGGCCCAGGAAAGCGGCATCGACTGCAGGCGCTCCATCACCAGGACAGTCGTGCGTCCGGCAGTAGGCCCGGAACTTGCGCGTCGACCGGGCTCGGTACACCTGGGGCATTCGGACTTCTGCCTCCGCGGGCTGGGCGGCGTCGACGGCCTGTACGTTGCCGAGCTCGACGGTGAAGTCAAGCTCCTCCTCGAGTCCCTCGCTGAAGCCGGCAACCAGGTCACCCAGGCCGACGCGACGCGGGTTCAGTAGGCTGTTGCGCGGCACCCCCAGGCGACGTTCACGTGAAAGGGCGCTGCGCGTCACTCCGCCCAGCGGCTCCACTCACGGCGAAAGTCAGGTCGGCGGGCGTAGGCCACCGTGAGGAGACCGATCGTCATCCGATCCGGTGTTCTGCCCTGCTCAAGGTCCTGCACGAGGCTGTCAAGCATGCGCAGTCCTCGCTCCATCTGCTCCGCCTCTTCCCGGCTTGCGGTCTTGCACCGGCTCGCGGCGTCGGCCCTCTCCTCGGAGAGCCGATCGGTCAAGAACGCGAGGAAGGCGGGGTCCTCGGTGGGCGGGTTCGTGATAGTCATGGGCATCTCTCACCAGATCGAGGTCTGTGTGCGCCGACCATGATAGACGGGCCGCCTGAGGCGATCACGGACACTTGGAAGTAGTCAACTCGCGAGGTCCAGCGAAATCAGTTCGACGATCGACCAGTCGAGCGTGTCGGGGTGCGTGGTGGCCACGTTATGCACCGACGGTTGAGTTCCAATGAGAAGCGTCAGGGCATACAAGCACTGAGCTTCGTGTCGCACCAGCGGGGTCGTGCACCAAACTTGCTCTCCAGTGCGTCGAAGGCGTGGTAAGACGCTGACCTGGCTGCAAGATCGTGGGCTCGGTCCGCGTGGATAGCGACTACCTTGAGTCACACACGTCCCAACCGGGACGAAGGCCGCCGACCGGAAAGGTGGAGATGACAGACCTGGAGACGTGCAGCAAGTGTGGGGCAGCGGTCGCCGATTCGTATCGGCACAAGCATTGGCACGAAAAGAACGACGACGAATTGTCGTCCCTGAAGCGAGTGGTGCGTGACTTGGAGACGAGCACGAAACGATCGCTTCAGCAGTTCGAGGCTGCGGTTCGCCGCCCGCAGTGACGGCACCCTGGGCGACGACAAACGGCGGCCACGCGGAGCTGACGCGGGATAGGTACCTGTACGGAGTCGGCCGACCGGTGGCCGCAACCGCGCCGAGTTGCCCGACCAGTTGTTTCGCGGCGGAAAGACCCATGTTCTTCTCGCGACGCCTCCTTGCCTCGCTGAAGGCCTGCGCGGAACGGGACTGCCGAGCCGTGTAGTTGGCACCGGCCGATTGATGGCCGCCCAGTGAGACAGTGCAAGTCGGCGAAGAGCCTCATTCGCATCGATCGACGGGACGCAGTGAGACCAAGTCGACAAGACGTATCTCGATGAGCTGTCCGGCGGCGGAGACCTCGAGGATCCCCTGGCCGGGCGGTTCCTTCAGTTCTCCGCAGATGACGCCTGCGCGGGTGCTCACCTCAACGGCCAGCGAGGAGGAACCGGCCTGTAGGTTGGGCCACCACGTCGAGGACGCGCCGAGTGCCAGCATCGCGACTGCGACGAAGGTGAGCGTTATTCCGACCCGGAGTCGACGACGGGTCCGCGCGATATCGTCCGCCGCACCGTCGGCGGCTGGCCCGGCCCCGTAGACCGGCCAGGCGGCCAGGGCGATCAGTACGGTCGCCACGCACGCGGTCCCGAGGGCCGTCACCACGAGCACACCGGCGGCCACCTGCAACCAGTTTGGGTTCGCCTTGCCGGCGTCCTGCTGGAGGACACCACACAGTCCGATGAACCCGAGCACCGCAAGCTGGACGCCGTGCCACCCGCGGGCGGAGACCCGCAGCTCTCCCAGCTGCGAGTCGGCTCGGTCGCTTTCGTCCATGAGACCCTCCCGCCCGCGGCCTGACACAGAGCATAGTGGCGCGGAGTCCGTTGAATCCGTCACCGTGACGTTTGCAGACCTGCTCGAACGATCCAGACCCGACCAGGGTCGATCTCGGCGGGACGCCATGTCGGGGAAGATGTGCGCGTCCTCCAGGCGGCGCTATGACGCGCTTGTTCGTCCTAGCGGTGTCCCTCCACTATGGCTTCAATCGTCGTTCGTGCCGAGATGGCCGGGCGTCCGAGTAGCTGCTCGAGCGTCGGGTCCGTGAACGCGAACTCACCACCTCGGGCAGCGCGGAACATGCCCAGGGTGAAGTCTGCTGCTGGGGCGGGCAGGCCGCGTTCGATCGCTGAGGCCCTCCATTCGTCGTCATCCACGACGACGCGCCTGATCTGGCGTCCGGTGATGCTGCTGAGGATGCGGGCAACGTCCGCGAAGTCGAGTTGCTCGGAGCCCGTGAGGGCGGGGGACACACCGTCGAGCGCGTCCGCGCGGGTCAGGGCGATGGCGTCGACCTCGGCGAGGTCGGCGTGCGCAGTCCAGGAGAACGGCCCGTCCTCAGGCAGTCGCAACTCTCCGGTCTCGAGCGCAGCCGGGATGAAGATCTCGAAGGTGCTGGCATAGAACCCATGTCGCAACGCCGTCCAAGCGACGCCCTGTTCGGCGAGGACCGCCTCCGTGGCGGCGTGCTGGAGCTGGGCGGGGAACAGTGACGCGGGGGACGCTGCCTGATGACTCGTGTAGAGCACTCTGGTGGCTCCGGCACGCACCGCGGCCTCGATGGCCGTCCGGTTCGCTTCGCCAGCCCCCGGCCCTCGAATGGCGGCAGACACGACGAGTACCTGGTCGGCGCCCTCGAAGGCGTAGTCGAGGGTGGCGGACTCAGTGAAGTCTCCGGCGCGGACACGTACGCCGCGTGACGTCAGAGCCTCGGCCTTGCTGACGTCGCGGACGCTGACGCCCACCTGGTCGGCCGGCACACGGTCGAGCAGCCGGGAGACGACCTGGGACCCGAGGCGGCCGGTGCCGCCGGTAACGATGATCATGCTGCTCCTAGGGATCGACGTTTCGGCTGCAAGGCTATCAGTGATCCGTACCGGTGGAAGCACCTCAGTGATACCGTCGATCCATGGGTTCACCCGTTGACGTCGACGCGCCGTCGCCCCGATCGAGGATCACCGAAGCGGCAGCGCTTCTTCTGCGGGAAGGCGGCGTCCACGCTGTCACCACGCGCGCAGTGGCGAACGCTGCGGGCGTGCCGACGCCGACGATCTTTCGGATCTTCGGCGATAAGGACGGCCTGATGGACGCCGTGGCCGAACACGTGATGGCGACGTACGTCGCCGCAAAGGCCGAGGTGGCGTGCCGTGAGGACGGCGACCCGGTCGATGACCTCCGTGAGGCGTGGCGTTCCCACATCGACTTCGGGTTGACCAACCCCGACCTCTTCGTGCTGCTCAGCACCCCCGGACGCGTCGCACGGTCGCCCGCGACCGCCGCAGGCGCCGGTGTGCTCGAAGCCCGCGTACGACGGCTAGCGGAGTCTGGGCTACTTGCGGTTCCCGAGCCCCAGGCGGTTGAGCTGATCCACGCCGCAGGCACGGGAGCCGTGCTGGCACTGCTGCAGCAGCCTGCGGAGAGCCGCGACACCTCACTGGCCGACACCATGCTGGAGGCGGTCCTCCGCGCCTTCCTGACCACAACTCCATCGCTGTCGGCCTCGAACCTGGCTCCTCTTGCGATCGCCTTCCGAACAGCCGTCCCACACATCCCTGGCCTCACCGACGGGGAGCGTCAGCTGCTCACGGAGTGGCTGGACCGCACCATCGCCGAGATCCGCTGAACCATGTGGACGCGGTCGGTCGCTCCGACGACACGATCGATGACCTGCGACGGAGCGCTGCGGCGTACCGCGACAACGCACTGGAGAACCGTCACCTCTTCGGTGTGATGTTCGGGGCGATCAGCCTCGGTGGCTTCCACGGGCAGGGACCCGACCCGGAGGTCTCGATCGCGGCCTTCGACCAGATCGCGTCCCGCATCGAGCGGGCGATGGACGCGGGTGCGCTGCTCCCCGGCGACCCACGCGAGGTGGCGGCGCAGTTCTGGAGCGCGCTGCACGGCTACGTCATGCTCGAGCTGTCCGGACTGGTGCGAATCGTCGACGAACCGGAACAGAGGGTGTTATGGCCGATGCTGGCGCACCTCCTCCAGGCCCTGGCGCCTCCTCCCGGCTAGCCTCGTCGACTCAATCGTCGTGGGAACGGGCGCAACCCTGCTCGCATCGCTGGACACCCTCGTGCACTTCGCACTGCTCGGCTCAGGCCTCAGGCGACGCCTCGTCGCGAACGTCTGGTCCACCAATCGTGCGGGCCAGCGGCGGCGGGTCGGTCGCCTCCAGGGGCGGCTGAGAGGCCGCGCGGTGCCGGCGTGGGTCGTAGATCGTCGATCCAGGTCGCGGATTCGTCGTACTAACCTGTCGCTGGCCCAGCTGTTCCGTCTCGCGCAGGCCGTGGCTGGCATCTCTGCCGCCAGGCTGCGGGGATGCGAGCTCTACGGCTCGTCGGGATATGTCGGACCGCCCACGTCGTCTACCCGGACGTTGCCCCAAGCCGAACGTCTGGACGCCGACGCCCGCCGGGATGGGACGCTCGACCACGGCTGCTGAGCGGACGACCTCGACCGGCAGTCCAAGGGGCGACCAGCCCGCTTGTATGGGCCTCGCGGCCTCGCGGCCTCGCGGCCTCGCGCTGCTTGCGGACGCGCTCAGCCGTTCGTGACGTGACTGGTCAGGGTTCCGAGTGCCACCGAAGGTGGCGTCGGCGCGTTCACCTGCTGGGTGAGGTCCTTGACGAACTGCCGACCCAACGTGGCCGAGATCCCCGAGATGGTGACCGTCCCGGAGCCTTTCCTGACCTTGACGGCCTGCGTCTCGAGGGAGAACAGCGGCACCCGTCGACCCTGCACGACACCGGTGAGAACCTTGCGCCCCAGGTTGAGCCGGAAGTCAGTGGCCGTCAGGCTCTGGCCCGCGACGGAGAACCTGAGGCCGCCGCTGTGCCGTAGGCGAACAGATCCGGTCGAGCCCGCCGTGACCCCGGTGAGTCGTCCGCCGGTGATCGGGAAACGGAAGGCTTGCGCCGACGCGGCCTTCGCCGGAGCGGTGGCTGAGATCGACACCCCGATCGTACGCAGGGCGGTCGCCGGCGCCGACTTGAGCTTCAGCGTTGTCGTGCCCCCACCAACCGTCATCACGGACGAGGTGGTGGCCGGCGCGGACGGGCTGCTGGCCGGCGCGGACGGGCTGCTGGCCGGCGCGGACGGGCTGTTCACCGAGCTGCTGGGAGACGAACTCTGCGAGCCTCCGGCGTTGCTGCCACCACTACCCGAGCAGCCGGCGAGGCCGACGGCTGCGGTCACACCGACGACGACCAGACCGAGCGAGCGTCGGGCTAAGCTCGTCCAGGTGGTGGTGCTCGGTGCCGCCTACGAACGCATCGCGGATTCCAGTTGCTCGGCCACCACGATCCGCAACCGACGCGACGAGTGGATCGAGGCCGGAGTGTTCGAGGCGCTGGAACAGATCTGCCTGGAAGCCTATGACCGCATCGTCGGTCTCGAGTTGGAGAACCTCACCGTGGACGGCTGCATCGTCAAGGCACCCTGCGGTGGCGAGATGGCCGGAAAGTCCCCCGTCGACAGGGGAAAGCAAGGAACCAAACGCTCCCTGCTCACCGACGGGGCCGGGATCCCGCTGGGCTGCGTCAGCGCACCCGCCAACCGTCACGACTCACCGCTGCTCCGGCCGACCCTGGAGAAACTGGCCCGGTTCGGGCTGGCCCTGCCCGAGCAGATCACGGTGCATCTCGATGCCGGCTACGACAGCGCGGTGACCCGCGCCCTGCTCGACGAGCTCGGCTGTCACGGAGTGATCAGCATCAGGGGCTTCCCGCTTCAAGCCGGTGCCCGCTGGGTCGTCGAACGCACCAACTCCTGGCACAACCGCGGATTCAGGAAGCTCGCCATTTGCACCGAACGCCGAGCCCGCGTGATCGACACCTTCATCGCCCTAGCCAACGCCGTGATCATCACCCGACGACTCCTCGCCGAGGCTTGGACCACCCACCGCTGGAACACCCGACCAAACCGCCGACCGTGACCTATCTGCGGAACCTCTAAGGTCATGGGGGCTGCCTCCGATTCACCTCGGCTGGTGACTGGCTGTCACTGGTCGGGGGACTATCACCGACCAAGGACTTGGGCTTGGACGTACCCGGATCTTCTTCTGGCATGCGTGCATCCGGAGGTCGGGGCGGACCTGGAGTGCTGGAATTGAGCCTCAGCTAGGTTCCGGCGTGTGGGCATGACACTGAACGATTGCTGGTCAGCGGCTCGGAGCGGTCCGTGAAACCCATAGGTCTCTGCTGCCGGCTGCGAACGCGGCGTCGGCCTGAACGGCGCAGCCGTGTCCGAGTAGGTACCGATTGACCAACCGGATCCGGTGACGCTGCAGCCGGCCGCGTTCCTCAGCCCCGCGTGTCCCGCAACCGGATCCCGTTCTGGTCACGCTCCCCGTTCATGAGGCGAGAGGGCGCGCAAAGGCGGCCTTGTCCGGACTTGCGTGGCATATCAAGACATCGCGCGAAGGCACCGTCAGAGTCTCCCACGCGCGTGGCGAGCACCGCCAAGACCTGTCACCCTTCCGGCACGATCTGCCTGCCCATCGGTCCCCAGCACGCTCCGCGTGCCCATCGCATCCGGTGATGGGACCGGTAGCCCGGAGGCAGGTGCTCGCTATCCGGGCCGCCGCCACCAGGCGGTCGCGCCGGTGCTGTCATGGGGCAACGTCACCTCAACGCGAGCAGTGATATCATTGTGATGATATCGGAGGTGGTCATGTGGAACAGATCCTGATCCGCAACCTTCCCGCGGGGACCAAGGCCGCGCTTCGCGCGCGTGCCAAGCAGCGTCACACGTCTGTCGAGGCGGAGGCGCGCGAGATGCTCACCAGGGCGCTGGAGGGTGAGCCCGTCACAATCGTTGATCTCTTGGGCACTGACGAAGGTGGCGACATCGAGTTCGAACCCGAGCGCCTGGGCCTGACGGCTCGGTCAGCGCAACTGTGAGGTACCTGTTGGACACCAACGTGGTGTCCGCACTGCGGGTCCGAGGGCGCAACGTCCCCGTCGAGGTGTGGGCAGCGTCGGTTCCCGTCGGCGACCAGTTCGTTTCAGCATTCACCATCGCGGAGATCGAGCGAGGAGTGGTTGCCAGGGAGCGATCCGACGCTGAGCAGGGAGCGGTCCTGCGTCGCTGGTTCGACGAGAACGTCTTGCCCACGTTCGCCGACCGGGTGCTGCCCTTCGACCTGTCGGCGGCCCGGATCCTCGCGGCCTATCGGGTTCCCGAGCACGCACCGTTCGACGACGCCCTCACTGCCGCCGTCGCGGAGTCTGCAGAGATGACCGTCGTGACCCGGAACACCAGGCACTTTGAACCCCTCGGCCTGCCTTGTCTTGATCCGTGGGACGCCGCGTCCAGAGCCTGACCCCATCCACCGAGCGCTGGCCGTCAATGTCGGCCACGTGTCGGCCACGCCTGGTGGGTCGCAGTACCTGCCTTGCGGCAGGAGGTGAGCTGGGCGCGCTCGGCGACGTCGACGGTGTAAGAGGTTCCGCAGATAGGTCACGGTCGGCGGTTTGGTCGGGTGTTCCAGCGGTGGGTGGTCCAAGCCTCGGCGAGGAGTCGTCGGGTGATGATCACGGCGTTGGCTAGGGCGATGAAGGTGTCGATCACGCGGGCTCGGCGTTCGGTGCAAATGGCGAGCTTCCTGAATCCGCGGTTGTGCCAGGAGTTGGTGCGTTCGACGACCCAGCGGGCACCGGCTTGAAGCGGGAAGCCCCTGATGCTGATCACTCCGTGACAGCCGAGCTCGTCGAGCAGGGCGCGGGTCACCGCGCTGTCGTAGCCGGCATCGAGATGCACCGTGATCTGCTCGGGCAGGGCCAGCCCGAACCGGGCCAGTTTCTCCAGGGTCGGCCGGAGCAGCGGTGAGTCGTGACGGTTGGCGGGTGCGCTGACGCAGCCCAGCGGGATCCCGGCCCCGTCGGTGAGCAGGGAGCGTTTGGTTCCTTGCTTTCCCCTGTCGACGGGGGACTTTCCGGCCATCTCGCCACCGCAGGGTGCCTTGACGATGCAGCCGTCCACGGTGAGGTTCTCCAACTCGAGACCGACGATGCGGTCATAGGCTTCCAGGCAGATCTGTTCCAGCGCCTCGAACACTCCGGCCTCGATCCACTCGTCGCGTCGGTTGCGGATCGTGGTGGCCGAGCAACTGGAATCCGCGATGCGTTCGTAGGCGGCACCGAGCACCACCACCTGGACGAGCTTGTCGAACACGACACGGTCCGGGATACGTGGTCGGTGACAGCCAAGCGGATGGACCACCTCGCGTTCTGGCAGTAACGCGGCGAACTGGTGCCACAGCGGTTCGATGACAGACAATGGCAAAGCAGGCACAAGCACCTCGTGGGGAAGAACGAGTCTCGACAACCCGTGATCCTCCGAGTGCTTGTGCCTGTTTCGGTGCAGCGACGCGCACCTATCTGCGGAACCTCTAAGAGATGTCACGTCCGTTGAGCAGGTGGAAGACGCCGGGTGCGGCCCATGCGAGCCGCTCGTTGCCGTCGACGAGGGCGTGGTTGCGCACCAGCGAGTGCAACAGGGCGGCCGCCTTGTCCTCGAAGGCAGGGTAGGCGTCCTTTCCGAAGACGGTCGTCCGTGGCCGGTCGGCAGCAGCGGCCAGCAGGCCGACGTCGCGGACTGCCACCTCGTCGAGCACGCCTACTGCGATGTCCAGGAGGTCCTCGACCGTGAGGAGGTCGGGCTCCCGTGTGCTTACCTGCTGAGGCGTTCGAGCAGCCCACGGTCCTCGGTGCGCACGCGTTCGATCGCGGACGGCAGCCGGCGTGGGCGGTCGGAGACGTACTGCGCGTGCAGCGCCCCTTGCGCTACCCGACCGGCGGGCGGGAGGCCACACTGGGGCCATGACTCGCGACGAGGTCTTGGCGATCTGCCTCAACCTGCCCGGAGCCGAGGAGACATACCCGTTCGGCGACGGAGTCGCTGTGATCAAGGTCGGCGGCAGAATGTTCGCGCTGGTCCCACTCCTCGAGGAGCCCGGGTCCGTCAACCTCAAGTGCGACCCTGCACAGGCGCTCGAACTGCGCGAGATGTACCCCGGCATCCGACCCGGCTATCACCAGAACAAGCGCCACTGGAACACCGTGGACCTGGACGGCTCGGTCGAGGACGACGTGGTGCGCGGCCTGGTCGCGGACTCCTACGGTCTGGTCGTCGCCGGCCTGCCGCGTTCCATCCGCGCAGAGCTGGCGACGGACTGACCTGGACGGTACGCGACGAAAAGTCGCAGATGCCGACCGCGCGGATCGCGGCAGCTCGCCCAACGTGGGTTCATGCCTGGCGCGATGTGCACCAGCTCCCAGCCCTCCCGGCCGACGTGTCGAGGAGTTGCTTCGCGGCGTGCTTGAGGATCGACGCCGTCAGGTTCTCCCGCTTGGTCATGGGCGACCCTGCTGCCGGGCGTCGGCGCCTTGGCCAGTCCGTCCGGGGTGACCCGCCTTCTGCGGGTAGAGCGTCTCGCCGCGCTCGAGCATCTCCACCATCTCGGTGATCTTGCGGGCCCGGCTCTCAGCGCGCTTCATGCTCTCGACGCGATGGATCAGCGCGAACCGGTTGGCGCTCGTGAGCACGTCGAACATCGCCTGCGCGTCCGGCTCCGCCGCGATCGCCGCGGCCAGGTCGTCGGGCGCCTGGCGGGTCGACGGTCCGGCGTACGCCGCGTCCCACCGCCCGTCGGTGCGCGCGGCCTCGACCGCGGTGCGCCCGGCGTCGGTCATCCGGCCCTGCTCCTCGAGCGTCGCCACGAGCGCGACGTTTCGCTGAGACCAGCTGCCCTTGGGCCGGCGCGGGGTGATGCGCACGGTGTAGCTGTCCTCGTCGCGCTTGCCAGCCTGGCCGTCGATCCATCCGAAGCAGAGCAACTCCTCGACCGCGCTTGCCCACGTGATCGTGGTGACCGAGCCGCCCTTCTTGGTCAGCACCAGCCGCACGCCAAGTGAAGTCGCGTGGTGCTCTTCGAGCCACGCCCGCAGCGCGGCCGGGTCGGTCACGAGCAGCTCGGGCAGCGGGGTTGCCATGGGTTCGACGCTACCCGCGGCCGCCGACACCTGCGTCGCTCAGGCAGCGAAACCGGAGGCCGCCTCTGAATGGGTGAATGGTCTGCCCGCTTGGAAACGGCCGCGCGTCCGCGGGCGAACATGAGGTCCAGTACGGCGACGGTCGCGGTGATCCTGCATCGAGGCTCCGGGGCAGATGTCCTCGATTCTCTCCTTGCGTCGCCGTACCGCCCACTGGGGGAGTGGGGCACATCCATGGCGCGCTGGAGGCGCCATCCGCACACCCTCCCACCAGACATGGATCGAGACATGCGGAGCTTGGCCGTCATACGGGCGGAGATGCTTCACCATGGACTCGAAGGTGTCCAAGAACCGTCCATAGACTCTGTCAAGAGCCGTCAACCAGCGCCAACGCGCCACGGCGAGATTCTGACCTGGGGGAACGTCGGGGCGGGGACCTCAGAGACTGGAATGTGGTTCCGGAAGTTTCCAACGTGGGCGGGCTGCGGCCGCGCGGCCTCGTCGGAGACACCGCGGGCAGAGTCGTTGCGCGCTTCTCGGAGGCCGCGACGTGCTGAGATCTGCGTCAGATCACAGGCCGGAACCCTCCAGCAGCCATGCCAGGTCAGGGGCCACCGAAGCCTTGTGGACGGCCGACGAGCACTCGGTCGACGAACTGGTCGAGGTTGCGCTGGAGCCGCTCGACTCTGGCCTTCAGTGGCAGTGTCTCGCGAAGGCTCGCCGCGCCGGAGACCCTCTTGCCGCGCACGTACAGCGAGCAGGCGAGGTCGCGACAGATGTAGATCCCGGTCGAGTCACCCTTCTTGCCGGCCGCGCCGGTCTTGCGAGCGACGCTGAGAGCCACCGAGCTGCCTGAGTGTGACGTGATGCAGATCTGGCACATCGCGCTGCCTACGGCCCCGACGCCTGATGACTGGCGCAGAAGCAGACCGACAGGCTCGCCGTGGCGCTCGAGGATGAGGTAGGCGCGCTGTGACCCTGACGGGTCGGGCCAGCCGAGGAAGTCCAGATCAGGCCACGGCATCGTGTCGAGGTCGGGCAGCGCGGCACGCTTGGCCTCACCCTTCGAGCAGTTGACCAAGGACGCGCGGATGTCGTCCGCGGTGAGCGGGGTCATCGATGCTCCCACCGGCGCAGCAGCGTGTCGAGGGCGTCCAACGAGCGACGCCACGACGTCTCGGCGTCGGGCTCGCTGTGGTCGAAAGCGCCGCCGAGCTCGAGG
Organism: uncultured Actinomycetota bacterium; assembly: GCA_963837995.1. Classification (GTDB taxonomy): domain Bacteria; phylum Actinomycetota; class Actinomycetes; order Propionibacteriales; family Nocardioidaceae; genus Nocardioides_B. Next base: position 715,230 of record CAWIPS010000007.1, on the reverse strand, counting down.
TCGACGAAGCCCCGGATCACGCTGCCGAGGAGCCGTACGGCGTGCGTGCGATCCGGCTCACCGACGTCGTACCCGTTGAGAACGGCGCGCGCCATCGCCGCGTGCCGCGGCCCGGCACTGGCCTTTGCTGTTTCCGCGTCGAGGCGGAGCTGTGCGGCGGCGTAACGCCCGGGGTGCTCGTGGGCGTAGTCGCGGTAGACGTCGGCGAGTGCGACGAGGGCATCCCGGCCCGAGCGCCCGGCCACGGCCAGGGCCGCCCGGTCGGCGAGCTCGGCGAGCGCGAGGAGGGCGATGCGGGTGCGGAGGTCGTCGGAGCTCGTCAGGTGTGAGTAGACGCTGGCCGACCTGACGTCGAAGCGGCGCGCGATCGCCGACACGGTGACGGCATCGAAGCCCTCGGCGTCTGCGAGCTCGGCGCCGGCCGTCACCAGGACGTCGGCGTTGAGTCCTGCTCTCATGCCCGCGCCTCCACTGTGTAGGTGATTCCCTACAGTGTATAGGCCCACCAAGGGAGAGGGTCCGGAGCGCCGTCCGCGCGAGGCGGTTCAACACTGTCTCGTGCCTGCGGGAGGCTAGTGAGCCTCAACGCACGCCCTTGGTGACAACAGGTCGGGACGGCACGGCCTCATGTCCCCGAGAGGGAATGCTGACCAGAAACGCAGCCCAAACCGCGAGCCCGACGTTCGCCATCGCAGGTGAGGGCTTCGCTGTCATGACGGCGAGGAGTGCGGCAGCGAAGAGGGTGACCTCCACACCAAGGCGGGCGGGATCTCGCAGTCGGCGCGGGGCACGTGGGGCGATCCAGCGCGCCCAAGTCACCGTGGCCACGAGCACCAGCGCGACACCGAGTGCGATGGATGCGAGCAGTGAGTCACCGAGCTGCCATCCGCCCACGCCGAGGCAACCCAGCATGCCCAGCTCGGCGAGAAACCGGACGACGAGCAGCGCCCTCATGTGGTCACAGTACGGTCTCGACTCGTCCCGGCCGGACAGCGCTCGAGATCTTCGGCATCCGACCTCAGTGTCGCCTGCGGCCGTCACCACCCGAGACCGGCCGGAGAGACGCGGGGTCCGAACGCGGCTTGGCGCTGACGACGGGGAGTGCCGGTAGCTCGGCGACGCCTAGGCTCAAGCTTCGCGTGCGCGTGCCCGACTGACGGTGGAAGGACACTGTTGTTTCGTTGCTGACAGTGGCCGCCATGGCACCGGACGGGGTCATTCAGGCGACGCGCGTGCCGAGCCCCGTATCGCACCAGGGCTACCCGCTGTAACGGAGCACGAAGTCTCGCTCGGTGTCTCGACCGGCCTCCGGGTCTGGCGGCGGGTCGGACTCCGTGGTCGCGATTGTGTCCTCGAGTCGTATCCCGCTTGGGAGTGACCTCCAGCGGTTCTCTGCTGTTGCACACCCTTTCCACGTCGGGTTCGTCGTCGTGCCTGTTCGGGCAACGCCTCACGCATCATGCCTAGTCCGTGGGGTACTGACAATGTGTCAGATAGCCCCTCCCAGGAAGAGAGAAGATGGCGGAGACCGACCAGATCATCCACGACCTCAAGGGCATCCTGGAGCAGGACCCCGATCTCGCCTCGTTGCTCGATGAGTCGCTGAAGACTGCTCACCGGCGCGCGGAGGCCGACCTGGACCCCGAGCTCTACCAGGCGCTGGAGTGGCCGCTGGACCTGGAGGGCTATTACGCCTACCTGGGGCGGTTCATCCGGTGGATCCCCCAACAGTCCTCGGCACCGGCTTGGAAGGTCACCGCACCCGAGGACCGCTACGCCAAGGAGGTCAGCGACCGCCTGGCGCACTTCTTCTGGCTGGTGGACCAGTCGGTGCACCGCGAAGGCACTGCGGTCGCGGAGAACTCCGATCGGTTCCGCGACTGGCTCACCGATTTCGCCGGCCGGTGGGGAGAGTTCCTCGACACCCCCGAGTCCTTCAGCCAGGACCTCCTCGACTCCTTCCTTGAGGACGCACCGGAGTACACCATCGAGGAGTCGATGACGGGTGGCCAACCCAACATGCCCAGCGGCTGGATGAGCTTCAACCAGTTCTTCGCCCGGCAGCTCAACCCCGGCCTCCGTCCGACCAGTGACCCCACCGACAACCGGGTGGTCACCTCCCCCGCGGACAGCTTCTTCCAGCACTGCTACGGCATCGACGGTGACGGGAACATCCCAGACACGACGATCAAGCACTCGCATCACTACGGCAACATCGCTCAGCTGCTGGAGGGCAGCCGCTACGCCGACGCCTTCGCGAACGGGACGTTCGTCCACTACATGCTGCCCCCCTCGGCCTACCACCGCTTCCACGTGCCGGTCTCGGGCCGGGTCGAGGAGTCCTTCGTGGTGCAGGGCAAGGTCTTCATGCAGGTCGCCCTGGAGAACCACCAGCTCGCCTCACTCGACAGCACCAAGTCCGGCTACGAGTTCTCCCAGACCCGCGGTGTGCTGACCCTGGACACCGCGGGATCGGGGCACGGTGACCTCGGTGTCGTCGCCGTGGTCCCGGTCGGGATGTCGCACGTGGCCTCTGTGACCCAGACGGCCGTGGAGGGGAGCAACGTCGTCAAGGGCGACGAGTTCGGGTTCTTCCAGTTCGGCGGCTCCGACATCATCATCCTCTTCCAGGACGGCGTCGACCCGCAGGTCGACACCAGCGGAGGACTCCGGAAGGTCGGCTCGGTCGTGGCCCGGGGGCAGCTGCTGGACCGCACCGGCGACTGAGTCGCGGTCCGCAGCCGGCGGCGGTCAGGTGGGCAGCCACGACACGTGGCCCGCCAGCAGCGCGTAGCCGACGAACGCCACCACGTCGAGCACCGTGTGTGCGACGACCAGGGAGGTGACCCGCCCCCAGCGGGTGTACAGCCAGCCGAACAACAGGCCCATGGCGGCGTTGCCCAGGAACCCGCCGACCCCCTGGTAGAGGTGGTAGCTGCCGCGCACCAGCGCGCTGGTGGTGATCGCCGCCGGAGTGCCGAGCCCCACCTGCCGCAGGCGCGTCATCAGATAGCCCACGACGACGAACTCCTCGAGCAGCGCGTTCTGCAGCGCGGACAGCAGCAGCACCGGGTAGCGCCACCACACGTGCGGAAGGCTCTCCGCGACCACCGTCAGGTCCACCCCGAGCGCATGGGTGAGCAGGTAGAACGCCAACCCCGTGCCACCGACGACGGCCGCGAGCACCAGCCCGCGGACAGTGTCCCGGCGGTGCTCGGCGGCCCCCGTCGACCACAGCCCGCGAGGGTCGTCATCGGAGCGGGCCAGCAGGTAGCCCACGAGCAGCACGGGCATGACGCCGAACCCGAGTGCCAGCAGCTGGTAGGTCAGGTCGAACCACGGGCGTCCGGGCGCGAGGCTGCCGTTGAGCACCGCCTTCTGCTGCGACAGGGAGCCGGGCGCCGTCGCCGAGGCGATCAGGTTGACCAGCGCATAGATTCCCGACCGGCCCAGCGAGAGAGCCAGCACGAGCAGCACCTCGACGACCAGCAGCCGCCGGGCGAGTCCGCTCGACGGCGTCGTACCGCTGGGTCGGGCCATATCCCGGCTCACGAGTCCAGGCTAGTGGAGCGTTCCCGAGGGCACCTCGGTGGTCACCGATGCTGAAGCGCCGACGCGAGCCGGGCCACCGTCTCCTCCATGACCGGCCTGGGCGTCGCGAAGGTGTAGCGCACGAAGCCGGCCCCGACCCGGCCGCACAGCAGTCCGTCGGTCATCGCGACTCCGGCCTTCGCCAGGAACAGCTCGGCCGGGTGGTCACCCAGCCCGAGGGCCCGGCAGTCCAGCCAGGCCAGGTAGGTGCCCTCCGGTGCGGTGTAGCCGATCTCGGGGACCTGGTCCGCCAGGAGCTCCCCGAGCAGCCGGCGGTTGCCGTCCAGATAGCCCAGCACCTCCTCGAGCCACGGACCGCCGTCCTCGTAGGCGGCGATGGAGGCCACCACCCCGAGGATGGAGGCGCCCTGCTCGAAACGCAGACCCACCTCCTGCCAGGTCGCGACGTCCGCCTCGCTGGTGAGCACCAGCTGCGCGCACTTGGTGCCGGGCAGGTTCCAGGCCTTGGAGGCCGAGACGGCGGTGACGGTGTGAGCGGCGGTGACCGGCGACAGCGAGGCATAGGGGACGTGCTGGTGACCGCCGTACACCAGAGGTGCGTGGATCTCGTCGGAGAACACCCGGCCCCCGTTGCGCTCGACGACCTCGGCCACGGCCTCCATCTCGGCGCGCTCGAGGACCCGTCCGATCGGGTTGTGCGGGTTGCACAGGACGAGCAGGTTGCCGCCGGCGTCGAACGCCGCCTGCAGAGCGTCCAGGTCGTAGACCTCTCGGCCGCCCTCGGTCCGCATAGGCACCTCGATGACGCGGCGGCCGAGAAGGGGCGGCACCACCAGGAACGGCATGTAGGCCGGGGTCGGCAGGATGACCGGAGCTCCCGGCTCGCTGAAGTGCCGGACGGCGGCCTCCAGCCCGGCCATCACGTCGCCGAGCGGACGGACCTGCCCCGGTGGCACCTCCCACCCGTAGCGCTGGGCGGCCCAGCCGCTCCAAGCGGCCGACATCCGGGCGGCGAGGTGCTCGGGAAGATAGCCGAGCAGGCCCGCGTCGACGGCGTCATGCATCGCGGTGGCGATCGGGGGCGCGGTGCCGAAGTCCATCTCGGCGACGAAGGCCCCGATGGCGTCCGGGTGCTGCGTCCACTTCAGGCCACCGGTCGCGCGCAGCTGACCGACCGTGGCGTCGAAGCGGGGGCTGTGGTCCATGCGGGCGTGTCTCCCTCCTCCTGGGCGGAACAGCACCGTACGTCGATCGGCTCGCGACCCGGTCACCGCCCACGGACACCTGTCAGTTCTTCTTCCTGTGGCCGATGGCTCTGCTGGTGATGGTCGGCAAGACACGCGGGCGAACGCCATGAGACTCACTCTCGTTCGCCGAGGCCTCCTGCCGGTACGTCGAGCGGCTCATCGGCGCGGAGCCGGCATGACGCTACGATGCCGTCGCCACCAGGGGCGGTAGCTCAGCCGGTCAGAGCAGAGGACTCATAATCCTTGGGTCGTGGGTTCGAGCCCCACCCGCCCCACACACCCGGACGGAGAGTCGACCCAGCGGGGCGCCCGTCTCCCGGATTCCTGGTCACTCCGGGCTCGTACGACGGCCCACCCGGCGGCCTGAGTGACCACGAACCCCCCGGCCACCGCCGCAGTGACCACAACCCGGGGCCCTCGCGGAGACCTTCCCCGGCCGTGATTCCTGGTTCCGCTGGCGCCGGCGGTGCTGGTGCAGGAAGGTGACTTCCACCAGACTGTGAGATCCGATCTCTGAGGGAAGCGGTTCGTGATGGCGAAGCTGGTGTACGAGTTCAGCGAGGGTGACAAGGACCAGAAGGACCTGTTGGGGGGCAAGGGCGCGAACCTGGCGGAGATGACCCGGCTGGGCCTGCCCGTGCCGCCCGGCTTCACGATCACCACGGAGGCGTGTCGCTTCTACCTCGAGCAGGGGCATCAGCCGGACCAGCTGCGGGTGCAGGTGACGATGGCGCTGCGGCACCTGGAGGACCAGGTGGGCCGGCGGCTGGGGGACTCGACGGACCCGTTGCTGGTCAGTGTCCGGTCGGGGGCGAAGTACTCCATGCCGGGGATGATGGAGACGGTCCTCAACGTCGGTCTCAACGACCGCTCGGTGGTGGGCCTGGTCGAGGAGTCCGGGGACGAGCGGTTCGCGTGGGACTCCTACCGCCGGCTGATCCAGATGTTCGGCAAGACGGTCCTGGGGGTGGACGGGGAGGCGTTCGCGTCGGCGCTGGACGCCGCGAAGGCCGCCAAGGGCGTGAAGACCGACGTGGAGCTCGACGCCGAGGACCTCCAGGCGCTGGTGGAGGCGTTCAAGGCGATCGTCCGGGACCACACCGGGCGGGACTTCCCGCAGGACCCGCGTGACCAGCTCGACCTCGCCACGCTGTCGGTCTTCGACTCCTGGAACACCGACCGGGCCCGGCTGTACCGGCGGCGGGAGCGGATCCCGCACGGGCTGGGGACGGCGGTGAACGTGTGCACGATGGTGTTCGGGAACCTGGGGTCCACGTCGGGCACCGGGGTCTGCTTCACCCGCGACCCCTCGACCGGGAAGCCCGGGGAGTACGGCGACTACCTGGTGAACGCGCAGGGCGAGGACGTGGTCTCCGGGATCCGGAACACCCTGTCGCTGGACGACTTCGCCGAGGTCGACCCGACGTCGTACAAGGAGCTGCGGCAGATCATGCGGCGGCTCGAGAACCACTACCGGGACCTGTGCGACATCGAGTTCACCGTCGAGCGCGGCAAGCTGTGGATGCTGCAGACCCGGGTCGGCAAGCGGACCGCCGCGGCGGCCTTCCGGATCGCGACGCAGCTCGTCGACGAGCAGCTGATCACCATGGACGAGGCGCTCGAGCGGGTCGCCGGAGCGCAGCTGGCCCAGCTGATGTTCCCTCAGTTCGACTCCGCGGCGGAGCGCACGCTGCTGACCCGGGGGATGGCCGCCTCACCCGGCGCGGCGGTGGGCCGTGTGGTGTTCGACTCGGCCACCGCGGTGGCGTGGGCGGCCCGCGGGGAGCGGGTGGTGCTGGTCCGCAAGGAGACCAACCCCGAGGACCTCGGCGGGATGATCGCCGCCACCGGGATCCTGACCAGCCGCGGCGGGAAGACCTCGCACGCGGCGGTGGTCGCCCGGGGGATGGGCAAGACCGCGATCTGCGGCGCCGAGTCCCTGGAGGTCGACTCCGAGGACCAGGTGGCCCGCGCCGGAGACGTCACCGTCCACGAGGGCGACGTGCTCTCGATCGACGGGACCACCGGCGAGGTGTTCCTGGGGGAGCTGCCGGTGGTGCCGTCCCCGGTGGTCCTCTACCTCGAGGAGGGTCTCGAGAAGGCGGTCGCCAGCCTGGCGGCCGGCGGGGACGAGGGCACCGCCGACGTGGTCCGGGCGGTGGACCGGCTGCTGAACCACGCCGACCGGGTACGACGGCTGGGGGTGCGCGCCAACGCCGACAACGCTCCGGACGCGGACCGGGCCCGCCGGATGGGCGCCGAGGGGATCGGGCTGTGCCGCACCGAGCACATGTTCCTGGGGGAGCGCCGGACCCTGATCGAGCGGGTCATCCTGGCCGACAGCGCCCAGGAGCGTGACGCCGCCCTGGAGGCGCTGGTGCCGGCCCAGACCCAGGACTTCGTGGACCTGCTCACCTCGATGGACGGGATGCCGACCACGATCCGGCTGCTGGACCCGCCGTTGCACGAGTTCCTGCCCGACCGGCCCGAGCTGATGGTCAAGGTCGCGCTCGCCGAGGAGCGCGGACAGGTCGACGAGAAGGACGTGCACCTGCTCGAGGCCGTGGAACGGCTGCACGAGTCGAACCCGATGCTCGGGCTGCGCGGGGTCCGGCTCGGTCTGACGGTCCCGGGGCTGTTCGCCCTCCAGGTCCGGGCCATCGCCCAGGCTGCCGCGCAGCGCGTCAAGGCGGGCGGTGACCCCCGCCCGGAGATCATGGTCCCCCTGGTGGGGTCGGTGATGGAGCTGCACCTGATCCGTGACGAGGCCGACGCCATCCTCGCCGAGGTGTCGGCCGCCGAGGGCGTCGACCTGCACATCCCGGTCGGCACCATGATCGAGCTGCCCCGCGCCGCGTTGACGGCGTTCCGGATCGCCGAGGTCGCCGAGTTCTTCTCCTTCGGCACCAACGACCTCACCCAGACCACCTGGGGCTTCTCCCGCGACGACGTCGAGGCGGCCTTCTTCGCCGCCTACCTCGACAAGGGCGTCTTCACCGTCTCCCCGTTCGAGAGCCTCGACGTGGACGGCGTGGGCCGGCTCGTCGAGATCGCCCACCGCGAGGGGCGCCGGACCCGACCCGACCTCAAGACCGGTGTCTGCGGGGAGCACGGGGGAGACCCCGAGTCCATCCACTTCTTCCACAACACCGGCCTGGACTACGTCTCCTGCTCACCCTTCCGGGTGCCCATCGCCCGGCTCGAGGCCGGCCGCGCCGTTCACGGACAACCCGACAAGCACAGCCACACCGACGACGACATCGAGAAGGGTTGAGGCGCCGGCTCGCCGGCGCATGCTGGACGCCCCTCACCGTCCGAGACGTCAAGCCGGTCAGGGGCGCCCACTGCAGCTGGTGTCCTGCGTAAGTCCACCAACAAGGTCGACTCAACAGCATCGACATCGACGATGCAAGGATCTGTACAGAAAACTTTCCGATAATCCGGATGGTTGACGGGTCCACGACCGGGCCGGGCCGTCAGGAGAGCCGCTCGATCAGCCTCATCGCGTCGTACGGCGCATGGCCCTTGGCGTCGTTGTCGAAGTAGGCGAAGACGTCCAGGCCGTCGCCCTGCCACCGCCGGCACCTCGCCGCCCACTCGTCCAGCGCCTCGTCGGAGTAGCCGCTGGCGTAGAGCTCCTGGTCACCGTGCAGCCGCAGGTACACGAAGTCGGCGGTCACCTGCTCGACCCGGGGCCAGCGCCCGGCCGTGTCGGCGAGCACGCATGCCACCCCGTGCCGCCGCAGCACCTCGTAGGCCTCCGGGACCGCGAACGTCGGGCTCCGGAACTCCAGCGCGTGGCGCAGCGGCAGGTCCTGCTCGGTGGTGGTCAGGGAGCGACCCTCCTTGACCTTGTCGTCGTGCCTCTCCGCGAGCCGGGCCGCCTCACCGGTCGAGGCGGGGAGCAGGCTGAAGAAGGCCTCCAGCACGTCCGGGTCGAACCGCAGGGTCTCGGGCAGCTGCCACAGGATCGGGCCCAGCTTCGGGCCGAGTGCCAGCACCCCGGAGGCGAAGAAGTTGGCGAGCGGCGTCTCGACGTCGACGAGCCGCTTGAGGTGCGTGATGAATCGGCCCCCCTTCACCGCGAACACGAAGTCGTCCGGGGTCTCCGCGCGCCAGGCGGCGTAGGACGTGGGTCGCTGGAGCGAGTAGAAGGAGCCGTTGATCTCGATCGACGTCAGCCGCTCGGAGGCGTAGGCCAGCTCCCGTCGCTGCGCGAGACCGGTCGGGTAGAAGTCGTTGCGCCACCCGGCGTACCGCCAGCCGGAGATGCCGATCCGCGCGACCATGCTCTCGCCTCCGCCGCTCACAGGGTGAAGCCGGTCTCCAGGTGTCCCAGCTGGGCGTGGACCATCTCGAGCTTGCTGCGCAGGTCGCGCCTGGGGAGCAGGAAGGACGACAAGATCACGCCCATCACGGCGCCCACCACGGCCACCACCTCCGGGTCGTCGGTGGCGCGGCCGGTGCGTTCGGCGACCAGCTGCACGACCTGGTGCACCGAGCTGAGCACGAACTCGGCGAAACCTGCCTGCAGCTCCGGCACGGACAGGATCAGGGCGTTGCGCTCCTCGGCGGCCTCCAGCTGCTCCTGGGGAAGGTCGGCGAAGGTCTCGCGGAGGGCGGCCCGGAACGCGGGCACCACCGCCAGGTCCGGCGGCTGGGCGCGCAGCCGCTCGACCATCACCGGGTCGTAGTCGTCGGTCAGCACCAGGGCGTCCTTGGTGGTGAAGTAGCGGAAGAACGTGCTCGGCGAGACCTCCGCCGCGTCGGCGATCTGCTCCACCGTCGTCGCGGTGTACCCCTGCTCCCGGAACAGCCGCAGCGCCTCCTGCTGGATGGCGAAGCGGGTGCGGGTCTTCTTGCGCTCGCGCAGGCTGGGCCGGGTCTCGTCACGGGGCGGGGTGGAGCTCATGGGGCGATCCTGCCTCCTCCTCGGCCTCGGCGGGAGGCCGGCCGGCCATCAGGCGTACGGCGAGCACCGCACCGATCGCCGCGAGGGCGGCACCGACCCGGAGCATCAGGTCGAAGCCGTCCACGAAGGCGGACCTCGCGGCGAGCAGCAGCGCGTCCGAGCCGGTCACCTGGGCGACGTGGACGGCACCGACGATGCTGTCCCGGACGGAGGTGACCACGGAGGTCGAGAGGCCGCTGAGCGTCGGGTCGTCCGCCGTGAGGCCCGAGCGGTAGCCGAAGTTGAGGACGGCGCCGAGGATGGCGGCACCGAAGGAGCTGCCGACCATCCGCATCGCCTGGAGCACCGCCGAGCCGGTCCCCGCGGCCTCGACCGAGAGCGTCCCGAGCGCGGCGTCCATGGAGGACGGCAGCGCGAGGCCGATGCCGGCGCCGCAGACCGCGGTCCACCCGGCCGAGAAGATGCCCCCGTCGGCGGTGCCTGTGGTCGCGCCCCAGGCGAGCCCGGCCGCCAGCACCGCCAGCCCGGCCGCGACGACCGGCCCGGGACCGACCCGCTGGGACACCATCCCGGACGGGAGCGCCGTGAGCAGGAGGCCGCCGACGAGCGGCAGGAGCCTGAGCCCGCTGCCCTGGGCGTCCAGACCGGCGACCGCCTGGGCCTGCAGCGGGAGGGCGAACAGCAGTCCCATCATCACGAAGGACACCACGGTGGCCAGCACCGCACCCCCGGTGAACGTCCGGGCCCGGAAGAGCGTGAGGTCGACGAGCGGGTCCGGCACGCGCCGCTCCCACCAGACGAAGGCGAGGACGAGGCCCAGGCCGCCGGCGACCAGGCTCAGGCTGCGGGCGTCGGACCAGCCCCGGTGGCCGGCCTCGATGACGCCATAGCTGAGCACACTCAGGGAGACCGCGGACAGCACCACCCCGAGGACGTCGATGCGTTCGCGCCGCCCACCGCGGCTCTCGGGCATCAGGGCGCCGACGCTGACGAGGGCAAGAGCGACGATCGGCAGGTTGATCAGGAACACCCAGCCCCACCAGGTGTGGGAGAGCAGCCAGCCGCCCAGCACGGGGCCGATCGGGAAGCCGAGCATGGTCACCGACATCAGCACCCCGACCGCACGGGTCCGCTCCTCCTCGGCGAAGAGGATGGGTGCCGCGGCCAGCGCCATGGGCAGGATCGCGGCGGCGCCGACGCCCAGTGCCGTCCGGGACACGATGAACCAGGTCGCGGTCCCGGACAGGGCGCACCCGAGCGACCCGGCTCCGAACACCACGAGCGCGGCCAGCAGCACCCGCTTGCGGCCCCACCGGTCACCGAGCATCCCGGCCGGGATCATCGCGGCGGCGAACGCGAGCGAGTAGGCGATCACGAACCACTGCAGCTGGCCGGTGGAGGCGTGCAGCCGGTCGCCGAGGGTCGGGAGGGCCACGCTGAGGACGGTGGCGTCCAGACTCACGGCGAGTGCCGCCGGGACGAGCGAGAGCAGGGCCCACCAGCGGCGGGGTGAGGGGGAGGTGTCCATGACGTACCGCCTTCGCCGAATGAAAGTGACTACCAAAAGATAGACACATTCGTTCAGGAGAGGCAACCATGAGTGAGGAGATGACTAGGCCGGCTGCCGTCGGTCCCGGCTCCGGGGAAGTGCCACGTCGATCTCGATGAGCCCGTCGACGGACACCGGCGCCCCGGTGAGTCCGGCGCGTCGCAGTGTGCGCAGCACCGAGTCGTTGTCCGGCTCGACGAGGCAGACCATGGAGTGGTAGCCCCGCTCGGTCGCGGTCGCCGCCAGGTCGCGCACCAGCCGGGTCCCGACCCCCGTGCCCTGGTACGCGTCGTCGACCAGCAGGCCGATCTCGACCGTGGTCGGGGACAGCTCTCCCGCGCAGCCGTGGCCGACGACATCGGGGCCCGTGGTCGCCACCAGGCTCCAGCCGTGCGGCGGCGAGACCAGCCGCCGTACGGCCTGCTCGCGGAGGTGCCCGACGGGGGAGTGGAAGCGGCGCTCCAAGGTGGCCGCCGAGCAGCGGCGGTAGAGATCGCCGACCGAGGTTTCGCGACGGCCACGGCAGGGTTTCCCGGGCACGAAGCCTGCAGCTGGCGCCGAGGCGCTCGACCGCGAGATCGGGCCATAAGTGGTGCAGGTGGCGCCTCGTGCGTCACACTGGGAACACAACAGCACACGGTCGCCCCGTCGTAGGGCAACCACAGCCTCTGATCCGAGAGAGACCGCTGGGGAAGGCGTATCTCGACGCCGGATCTAGGAGGCCACGGTGACCACACGACCAGCGACACGGGCTCACACCCGGGGCGTGCTCTACGTCCACTCCGCGCCGTCCGCGCTGTGCCCCCACATCGAGTGGGCGGCGGGCGGTGTGCTCGGCTGCGCCGTCAGCCTGGAGTGGACTCCGCAGGCCGCACAGGCCGGCGCCTACCGGGCCGAGTTCTCCTGGACCGGGGAGGCGGGCAGCGCCGCCGCCATCGCCTCGGCACTGCGCGGGTGGAACCACCTGCGGTTCGAGGTCACCGAGGAGCCCACGGCCTCGGGCCAGGGCGGCACCGAGGGCGCGCGCTACTCCTACACCCCGTCCCTCGGCATCTTCCACGCCGTGATCGGCGTGCACGGCGACATCATGATCCCCGAGGACCGGCTCCGGGCCGCCGTGGTGAAGGCGTCGGTCGGGGACACCACGCTCGTCGTCGAGATCGACAAGCTGCTCGGCAGGCCCTGGGACGACGAGCTGGAGCCGTTCCGGCACGCCGGTGACGGCGCCCCGGTGCGCTGGCTGCACCAGGTCGTCTAGCCCTCGGCCTCGCCGGTTCGGCGCGTTCCGAGCCTGGGCGGCGCTAGAGCGGGATGTTGCCGTGCGCGCCGCGCTGCACGACCCCGGCGTCGGCGATCGCTCTCGCCAGCGCGCTGCGGGTGGCGGTCGGCTCGACCACCTCGTCGACGACCCCGATCTCGACGGCCTTCTCCACCCCGCCGGCGAGCAGGGAGTGCTCGGCGGCCAGCTCCGCCTCGACCTGCGCACGGATCTCGGGAGCCACCTCCAGCAGCTTGCGCCGGTGCAGGATCCGGATCGCCGCGACCGCGCCCATCACCGCGACCTCCGCCCCCGGCCAGGCGAACACCCTCGTGGCGCCCAGCGAGCGGGAGTTCATCGCGATGTAGGCGCCGCCGTAGGTCTTGCGGGTCACCAGGGTCACCCGCGGCACGACCGCCTCCCCGAACGCGTGCAGCAGCTTCGCTCCCCGTCGTACGACGCCGTCCCACTCCTGCCCGACGCCGGGCAGGTAGCCGGGCACGTCGACCAGGACCACGAGCGGCACGCCGAACGCGTCGCACATCCGCACGAACCGCGACGCCTTCTCCGCGGACAGCGAGTCCAGGCAGCCGCCGAGGCGCAGCGGGTTGTTGGCGATCACCCCGACGGTCCGGCCCCCGAAGCGGCCGAGCGCCGTGACGATGTTCGGCGCCCACTTGGCGTGCACCTCCTGGGTGGTGCCCTCGTCAAGGATGGCCTCGACGAGCGGATGCACGTCGTAGGCCCGCTTCTTCGACTCCGGAAGCATCGCGGACAGGTCGATGTCGGAGACGGCGTCCACGTCGAGGGTGCCCTGGGCGCCGAGCAGGGTGGCCAGGCCGCGGGCGCGCTGGATGGCCTCCTGCTCGCTGTCGGTGAGGATGTGCACGACCCCGGAGCGCCGGCCGTGGGGCTCGGGGCCCCCGAGCCGCAGCATGTCCACGTCCTCCCCGGTGACCGAGCGCACCACATCCGGACCGGTGACGAAGATCCGGCCCTCCGGCCCGAGGATCACCAGGTCGGTCAGCGCGGGGCCGTACGCCGCGCCACCGGCCGCCGGCCCGAGGACCACCGAGATCTGCGGGATCTTGCCCGAGGCCTGGGTCATCGCATGGAAGATCGCGCCGACCGCGTGCAGGGACAGCACTCCCTCGGCGAGCCGGGCACCGCCGGAGTGCCACAGCCCGACGACGGGCGCGAGGTCCGCCATCGCCCGCTCGTAGGCGCGGACGACGACCTTGCAGCCGACCTCGCCCATGGCGCCGCCCATCACGGTGGCGTCGGAGCAGAAGGCCACCACATGAGTGCCGTCGACCTGTCCCACGGCAGCGAGCATGCCGCTGCCGTCGTCGGCGGTGATCAGCTCGCAGGTGCCCTCGTCGAAGAAGGCTGCCAGCCGGGTGTTCGGGTTGCGCGGGTCCTGGTCGCGGGGGACCTTGACCGGCTTGACCGGAGCAGTGGTCCGCTCCGGTGCTGGTGCCGTCGTCACGCGTAGGACCTGAAGGCCACGGCCACGTTGGCGCCGCCGAACCCGAAGGAGTTGTTCATCGCGGCGATGTCGCCCTCGGGCAGGTCCCGCGGCTTCGTGGCGATGTCGAGGTCGACCTGGGGATCCCGGTCGTCGAGGTTGATCGTCGGTGGCACGACCCGGTCGTGCAGCGCCATGATGGTCGCGATCGACTCCAGGGCGCCCGCGCCGCCGAGCAGGTGGCCGGTCATCGACTTGGTGCTGGTGACCACCACCCGGTCCGCGGCCGCACCGAGAACGGCGTGGATCATCAGCCCCTCGGCGATGTCCCCGAGCGGGGTCGAGGTGGCGTGGGCGTTGATGTGCACGATGTCGGCGGGCTCGAGGTCCGACTCCCGCATCGCGATCCTCATGGCCCGCGAGCCACCCTGGCCGGACGGGTCGGGCTGGGCGATGTCATGGGCGTCTGCGGTGATGCCGGCGCCGAGGACCTCGGCGTAGATCCTCGCACCGCGCGCCTTCGCATGCTCCTCGGACTCGAGGACCAGGACGCTGGCGCCCTCGCCGAGGACGAACCCGTCGCGGGCCACGTCCCAGGGGCGGGACACGGTCGTCGGGTCGCCCTCGTTCTTCGACAGGGCCATCATCTGGGCGAAGGCCGCCATCGGCAGCGGGTGGATCGCGGCCTCGGTGCCGCCGGCCAGGACCACGTCCGCACGGCCCAGGCGGATCTGGTCGAGGGCCAGGGCGATGCCCTCGTTGCCCGAGGCGCACGCGGACACCGGGGTGTTGACGGCCGCCCGCGCACCGACGTACAGGCTCAGGTTCGCGGCCGGCGCGTTCGGCATCAGCATCGGCACCGAAAGCGGTGAGACCCGGCGGGGGCCCTTGTGGATCAGGTTGTCGTACTGGTCGAGCAACGTCTGCACACCGCCGATGCCGGTGGCCATCGCGATGCCGAGCCGCTCGGGGTCCACACCCCCCTGGTCCAGACCGCTGTCGGCCCAGGCCTCCATGCCGGCGACCAGGGCGAACTGCGCCGTGCGGTCCAGACGGCGTGCCTTGACCCGCTCCAGCACCTCGGTGGGCTCGACCGCGACACGCGCAGCGATCTTGACCGGCAGTTGCTCGGCCCACTCCTCGGTGAGCCGGCGGACGCCGGACTTGCCGGCCAGCAGGGCGGCCCAGGTCGTCGGCACGTCACCGCCGACGGGGGAGGTCGTGCCGAGTCCGGTCACGACGACGCGAGTGGCGCTCATGTTCTGTTCACCTCATGGGTTGCGCGGGCTTGCGAGTGCAGATCGACGGGGGCTCCGCCGACCCGGGGGCGGACCGTGACCTGTCGGTCACGCTCCGCACCCCGGCGTCGGACGAGCGGGACAGGACGTCGGCCGTTCGGGTCAGTCGTTCTGGTCAGCCGTTCTGGGCGCGCTCGATGAACGCGACGGCGTCACCGACGGTCTTCAGGTTCTTCACCTCGTCGTCGGGGATCTTGACGTCGAACTTCTCCTCGGCGGCCACGACGACCTCGACCATGGACAGCGAGTCGACGTCGAGGTCCTCGACGAACGACTTGTCCTGCTGGACGTCGTCGGCGGGAATGCCGGCGACCTCGTTGACGATCTCGGCGAGGTCGGCGCGGATCTCCTCAGTGGTTGCCATGGCGGCGAGCTCCTTCTGGGTGGTGGGAAGTGATGGTGCTGCGGACCCGTGCACACGGTGCGCGGGGAACTGGGGAAGGGCTAGGGGACCTTCACGACCTGCGCGGCGTAGGACAGGCCGGCACCGAAGGCGATGAGCAGTGCCGTGTCGCCGCTGCTGGCCTCTCCGTCGTCGATCATCCGACCGAGGGCGAGCGGCACCGACGCGGCCGAGGTGTTGCCCTGCTGGGCGATGTCCCGGGCGATCTTCACGTGTGGCGGGAGCTTCATCGTGCGGGCCATCGCGTCGGTGATGCGCATGTTGGCCTGGTGGGGGACGAAGAGGTCGAGGTCGTCGACGGTGATGCCGGTCCGGTCGAGTGTCTGCTGAGCGATCTTCGCCATCGCGAAGGACGCCCACCTGAACACCGCACTGCCCTGCATGACCAGGTGCGGCATCGCCGGGCTGTCCTGGGTGAGCACGTCGCCCCAGTCCTCGTTCATCCGGATCAGGTCGTACTGCTCGCCGTCGGAGCCCCACACCACCGGGCCGATCCCCACCTCGTCGGAGGGGCCGACCACGGCCGCCCCGGCCCCGTCGGCGAAGATGAACGCGGTTCCCCGGTCGGTGAGGCTGGTGATGTCGGTGAGCTTCTCCACGCCGACCACCAGGACGTGCTTGGCGCTGCCGCCCCGGATCATGTCGGAGGCGAGCGCCAGGCCGTGGCAGAAGCCGGCGCAGGCCGCGGAGATGTCGAACGCGGGTGCGTCGGTGCCGAGATCGTGCGCGATGGCGGTGGCCACCGCCGGGGTCTGCATCATGTGGGAGATGGTGGCCACCACGACGCAGTCGATCTGGGCCGCCTCGATGCCGGCCCGCTCGAGCGCCTGTCGCGACGCCGCGACCGACATGGACCGGACCGTCTCGTCGGGCCCGGCGAAGCGTCGCTCCTTGATGCCCGAACGCTGCTGGATCCACTCGTCGCTGGAGTCGATGGCGTCCACGAGCTCGCTGTTCGGGACCACCCGCCTCGGGCGGTAGGTGCCGATGCCCAGCATGGCGGCCTCGGGTGCCCCACCGGAGCTGTTCAGCCTGGGGCTCCTGCGCGGGCTCACGAGGGCACCCCCTCGGGGTGCAGGCGGATGAGCGGCTGCCCCGGCGAGACCAGGTCGCCGTCCTCGACCAGCCACTCCACGATGGTGCCGCCGTACGGCGCGGTGACGGCAGCCTCGTCCTGCCGGCCGTGCACCGCCCCGATCCGGTCGTGGGGGGCGATCATCGTCCCCTCCCGCAGGTCGGCGGTCTGGTGGAAGGTCCCCTTGGACGGGGCGACCAGCATCCGCCAGGTCGGGTTGGTGTCGATCTGCGAGGCGACACCGTGCTTGTCGATGAACGAGCGGGCGTCGTCGAGCTGGTCCGGGGTCTTGAGCGCGAAGGTCTCGACGCCCTTCATCGCGCGCCGGGCGATCCCGGTCAGGGTGCCGGCCGGCGGCATCTCCAGCATGCCGGTCACGCCGAGGTCCAGCATGGTCTCCATGCACAGGTCCCACCGCACCGGCGTCCGGACCTGGGACACGATCCGCCTCAGCACGTCGACACCGTCGTGGACGACCTGGCCGTCCCGGTTGGAGATGATCGGGATGCGGGCGTCGTGCGTCGAGACGGAGCGGGCGAGCCTGCTGAGCACGTCGACCGCGGGTGCCATGTGCTCGGTGTGGAACGCTCCGGCCACCGACAGCGGGGTCAGCCGCGCCCGGGCGGGCGGGTCGTCGGCGAGGTCGGAGAGCTGCTGCACCGTGCCGGCGGCGACGATCTGTCCGGGGCCGTTGTCGTTGGCCGCCGTCAGCCCGTGCTGGGCGAGCTTGGCGAGGACCTCCTCGCGGTCACCGCCGAGGACGGCCGTCATGCTGGTGGGGGTGACGGCGGCGGCAGCGGCCATCGCGCGGCCGCGCTCGCGGACCAGCACCATCGCCTGCTCACCGGTCATCGCCCGGGCGCCCGCCGCGGCGGTGAGCTCCCCCACGCTGTGGCCGGCGACCGCACCGATGCGGTCGAAGCCGTCGGCCGGGTGCGGGAACAGCTCCAGGGCGGCCAGCAGCCCGGCGGCGACCAGCAGGGGCTGCGCGACCGCGGTGTCCCGGATCGTCTCCGCGTCCGCCTCGGACCCGTAGTGGATCAGGTCGAGGCCGCTGACGGCGGACAGCCAGGTCAGCCGGTCCGCGAAGGCCGGGTTCTCGAGCCAGGGCGTCAGGAATCCGGGGGTCTGGGCTCCCTGGCCGGGAGCGACGATGACGAGCACCTGTCTACTCTCCCGCCTCGGGGGTCCGGGACGCGCCTTGGACGCGCACGAAGATTGCCGGTAAAACTTTGTAGGAACCCTACAAGCATCATCTGTCGGGCGTCAGCCGGCCGCGTCCGGCGCGGCGAGCCGGCCCAGGGTCAGCGCGATCCGGTAGGTGTAGGCGTGCCGCGGGTCGCTCGGTGACAGGCCGGTCACGTCGGCGGCGCGGCGCAGGCGGTAGCGCACCGTGTTCGGGTGCACGAACATCGCCCGGGCGGTCCCCTCGATGGACCCGCCGTGCTCGAAGAACGCGGAGACGGTGTCCAAGGTGGCGGCCCCCGCCTGGGACAGCGGGAGGAACACCTCCCGGACCAGCTGCCGTCGGGCGTGGCCGTCCCCGGACAGCGCGCGCTCGGGCAGCAGGTCGTCGCTGGTGACGGGTCGGGGGGCCTCGGGCCATCCCGGGGCCGCGCGCAGGCCGGCGGTCGCCGCGCGCGCCGAGATGCTGGCGTGCACCAGGTCGGGCACCACCGGACCCACCACCACCGGACCGTCGCCGAAGTGCGGGGCGACGGCGGCGCCCGCCTTGTCCGCGTTGTCCACCCCTCCGAGGACCACCACCATCCGGTCACCCTGGACGGCGCACAGGGCGTCCAGCCTGGCGTGCCGCGCTGCCCGCCGTACGTCGTCGATGATGGACTCGCGCGCGGGGCCCTGCGCGTCCCGGACCCGGCCCAGCACGACGACCACGTCACCCGCCGACTCCCATCCCAGCGCACTCGCGCGGGACCGCACGGTCTCGTCGGCCTCGGCGCGCAGCACGTTGTCCACCACCAGCGCCTCGAGACGGGCGTCCCAGGCGCCGCGCATCTCCGCGGCGCGGGCGTAGACCTCGGCGGTGGCGAACGCGACCTCGCGGGCATAGCGGACGATCGCATCCCGGACCGAGGGGGCGTCCGCCTCGCCCACAGCATCAGTGACGTTCTCCTCGACCACCTCGATGGTCAGCCGCACCATCTCCACGGTTTGGTGGAGGCTCACAACACCCGTCAGCGCCTGCGGTGCCACCCCGAAGACCTCGGCGGTCACCGGTGAGGAGGCGTGCGGGGACTCCTCGTACCAGGACACGAACGCCTTGATGCCGGCCTGCACGATCAGCCCGATCCAGGACCGGTCCTGGGCCGACAGGCCGCGGAACCACGGCATCTCCCGCTCCATCCGGGTGAGCGTGGACGTGGTCAGCGACCCGACCGCGCTCCGCAGCCGTCGCCCGATCGCCTCCCGGTCCGGATCGGTCGTCCTGGCCCTGCTCACGCATCGACCCTAGGCCACCTGCCTGGGACCCGGGCCGCCTGCACGGCGGGAATGCTGCCGACCCGGCCCGTCTGCACGCCCGCGTCGTCGCGCCCCAACGAGGCTGGATCAGTTCCGATATGTCGTGCCGAGCGCTCCCGAGAACCGGCTGGAACTGATCCAGCCCGGCGCTGGAACGGGCACGGCACCGGCGCTTGAGCTCTCGGCGTGCAGCCGGGCCGACCTCGGCAGGGTGTCGGCCTGGCCGACCACCGGGGGTTAACCTGCCGGAAATGCGCCGTTCTGGATATTGTTGGATGCAACCACCGCGAGTGAGGAGCACCATGCCAGGCCAGCCCGAGGTCCAGTACCTCACCATCCACGGGCACCGGCGCGCGTTCGTGAAGGCCGGTCGAGGCCCTGCACTCCTCCTGCTGCACGGGCTCGGGTGCGACCACACGACCTGGGAGCCGGTGCTGTCGTCCCTGGCCAGCCGCTACACGGTGATCGCCCCGGACCTGCTGGGCCACGGTCGGTCGGCGAAGCCCCGAGCCGACTACAGCCTCGGCGGCTATGCCAACGGGATGCGTGACCTGCTGACGGTGCTGGGGATCGACAAGGCCACCGTGGTCGGGCACAGCTTCGGCGGCGGGGTGGCGATGCAGTTCGCCTACCAGTTCCCCGAGCGCACCGAGCGGATGGTGCTGGTCTCACCGGGCGGCCTCGGCCCCGAGGTCACCCCTGCCATCCGGGCGATCACCATGCCGGGCTTCCACCAGGCGATGAGCGTGGTCACCCTGCCGGGTGTGCGTCAGCTCACCATGACCGGGCTGCGAGCACTCGCGGCGACAGGGGTCCCGCAGCTGCGTGACCTCGACGAGGTGGCCGGGATCGTCGACTCCTTCAAGGACCCCCGGGCCCGCAGGGCCATCCGGCACGTGGTGTCGGCGGTCGTGGACTGGCGCGGCCAGATCGTCACGATGGCGGATCGTGCCTACCTCACCGAGGCGATGCCGATGTGCGTGGTGTGGGGGAGCGAGGACTCGGTGATCCCGGTGCGGCACGCCAGGATCGCGGCGGAGCTCGCTCCCGGGGCCACGGTGGAGGTGATCGACGACGCCGGGCACTTCCCGCACAAGGACCACCCCGAGCAGTTCGTCGCGATCCTCCACGAGTTCGTCAGCACGCACGCCCCCGCGACCTACCACCGGCACCGGTGGCGGGCCCTGCTCACGGCCGGCTCCCCCGCAGCGCTTCCGGTCGCGGACGCGGTTCCCGCCCTGCCGGCGATGGAGATCGCCTGACGTCGACCCGGCGCGTCTGGCGGGCTGGCACCCGTCGACCCGGCGGCTCTGGCGGGCGCCGCGCGCGCTGATTCCGCCAGACACGCCGGGTCGACGCTGGGCTCAGGCGTCCCCGCCCTCCTGCTTCACCCCGCGCACCGCGGTCGGGTCGTCGATCCGGTAGGTGTCGAACGCCTCCTGGACCACCTCGGGCTTGACCTCGCCACGCAGCGCCAGCGCCTGCAACGCCTGTACGACGACCGACTGCGCGTCGATGTGGAAGAACCGGCGGGCCGCGGGCCGGGTGTCCGCGAAGCCGAAGCCGTCGGCGCCGAGCGCGTGGTAGTCACCGGGGACCCACTTGGCGATCTGGTTCGGCACCGCCCGCATGTAGTCGCTGACGGCCACGAACGGCCCTTCGCTGTCCTTGAGCTTGTCGGTGACGTAGGGCACGTGCGCCGGCTCCGAGGGGTGCAGGAGGTTCCACTCCTCGGCGGCCGCGCCGTCCCGGGCGAGCTCGTTCCAGGACGTGACCGACCAGGTGTCCGCGGCGACCCCCCAGTCCTCGGCGAGCATCTTCGCGGCGTGCGTCGCCCACGGCAGGCCGACCCCCGAGGCCAGCAGCTGCACGCGGGGCGGGTTCTCCGCACGGGACACCTCAGGCGGCGGGGACAGGTGGTAGATGCCCTTGAGCAGCCCCTCCACGTCGAGGTCGTCCGGCTCCGGGGGCTGGACCGTCGGCTCGTTGTAGACGGTGATGTAGTAGATGACGCTCTCGCCGTCGGGGTGCTCCTCGGTGCCGCCGTACATGCGGCGCAGCCCGTCCTGCACGATGTAGCTGATCTCGTAGGCCATCGCCGGGTCGTAGTGCACGACCGCGGGGTTGGTCGCGGCGAGCAGCGGCGAGTGGCCGTCCGCGTGCTGGAGCCCCTCCCCGGTCAGCGTCGTGCGACCGGCCGTGGCGCCGATCAGGAAGCCACGGGCCAGCTGGTCGGCCATCGCCCAGATCGAGTCACCGGTGCGCTGGAACCCGAACATCGAGTAGAACATGTAGAAGGGGATCATGTGCTCCCCGTGGGTGGTGTACGCCGACCCCGCCGCCGTCGCGGACGCCATCGCACCTGCCTCGGAGATGCCCTCGTGCAGCATCTGGCCCTGCGCGGACTCCTTGTAGGCCAGCAGCATGTTGCGGTCCACGGACTCGTAGCGCTGCCCCATCGGGTTGTACACCTTGGCCGTCGGGAACATCCCGTCCATGCCGAAGGTGCGGTACTCGTCGGGGGCGATCGGCACGATCCGCTGGCCGATCTCCTTGTCCTTCATCAGGTCCCGCAGCAGTCGCACCAGGGCCATCGTGGTGGCGATGGCCTGCTTGCCCGAGCCCTGCTTGAGCTCCGCGTAGGTCTTGTCACCGGGCAGCTTGAGGAGCTTGGAGCGGTTCACCCGCTTGGGCAGGGAGCCGCCGAGCTGGCGACGGCGCTCCATCATGTACTCCATCTCGGGGGAGTCGTCGCCCGGGTGGAAGAACGGCGCCACGTCCGACTCGTCGATCTCCTTGTCGGTGATCGGAAGGTACAGCCGGTCCCGGAAGGTCTTCAGGTCGGACTTCGTCAGCTTCTTCATCTGGTGCGTGGCGTTCTTGCCCTCGAGGGCGTCGATGGTCCAGCCCTTGATGGTGTGCGCCAGGATCACCGTCGGCTGGCCGACGTGCTTGGTGGCCGCGTCGAACGCGGAGTACACCTTGCGGTAGTCGTGGCCGCCGCGGGGCAGCTTCACGATCTGGTCGTCGCTCATGTGCTCGACCATCTTGCGCAGCCGCGGGTCACCGCCGAAGAAGTTCTCCCGGATGTAGTCACCGGACTCGACGGAGTAGGTCTGGAACTGCCCGTCGGGGGTGCTGTTCATCTTGTTCACCAGGACACCGTCGACGTCGCGGGCGAGCAGGTCGTCCCACTCGCGGCCCCAGACGACCTTGACGACGTTCCAGCCCGCACCGCGGAACGTCGACTCCAGCTCCTGGATGATCTTGCCGTTGCCGCGCACCGGCCCGTCCAGCTGCTGCAGGTTGCAGTTGATGACGAAGGTGAGGTTGTCGAGCTCCTCGCGGGCAGCGACGCCGATCGCGCCGAGCGACTCCGGCTCGCCCATCTCACCGTCGCCGAGGAAGGCCCACACGTGCTGGTCGCTGGTGTCCTTGATGCCGCGGTTCGCCAGATAGCGGTTGAACCTCGCCTGGTAGATCGCGTTCAGCGCGGTCAGCCCCATCGAGACGGTGGGGAACTCCCAGAAGTCCGGCATCAGCCGCGGGTGCGGGTACGACGAGAGCCCCTGGCCCACGCCGTGCTGCACCTCCTGGCGGAAGCGGGACAGCTGGGTCTCGTTGAGCCGCCCCTCGAGGAACGCGCGGGCGTAGATGCCGGGGGAGGCGTGCCCCTGGATGTAGATCTGGTCGCCGCCGCCGGGGTGGTCCTTGCCGCGGAAGAAGTGGTTGAAGCCGACCTCGTACAGCGAGGCGCGAGGACTGGTACGTCGCGATGTGCCCGCCGACCTCGAGACCCTTGCGGTTCGCGGTGGACACGATGACCGCGGCGTTCCAGCGCAGGAAGGCCCGGATCCGTCGCTCGATGTGCTCGTCACCGGGGAACCACGGCTCCTGCTCGGGGGCGATGGTGTTGATGTAGTCGGTGCTGCGCAGGGCCGGGACGCCGACGTTCTTCTCCCGGGCGCGCTCGAGCAGCCGGAGCATGAGGTAGCGGGCGCGGCTGCGTCCGCGGTCGTCGACCATCGCGTCGAAGGAGTCCAGCCACTCGGTGGTCTCTTCGGGGTCGATGTCGGGAAGCTGGGTGGGAAGTCCTTCGTGGATGACCGGCGGCCGGCCCGCGGACTTGCCGGTGGACTGCTGAGAACCTGTGGCCACGATTCCTCTGCTCTCGTGCTCGGTGTGCCCGTTGGGTGCCCGAGATGCGGTCGGGCATGCAGGCGGACCCTTCTCGTGGGACCGTCCTCCATCATCGTGCCACCTCATCGCCGGAGGCGAGAAGTCCGGCCACCCCTCGGTCCGACTGGGGCCGTCCGCACGGTGGGCACCTCGCCGCCCGAGGCGGACCAGCCGGGCCGGCCGAGGCGCGGGCTGGGTCGATCCTCGCGCCCGGAAGAGGGCATGGCACTAGCCTGGCACCCACCGGGCGCCCTTGCGCACCGGGACGACATCGGATGGACTACCCGCAACGACTCGTGGTTGCACCAGCAGGACAGCGAGACGGGCAGCTGCGACCGGTGAGAGATGTGGAGGAGTGACGTGAGTGCGACCGCGGGTGGCCACGAAGGCACCGCCACCCAGACCGCCGGCGAGCGGCTGGGGCTGAAGACCGGAATGGTCGTCCAGGAGCTCGGCTGGGACGAGGACGTGGACGACGGCCTGCGGGCCGAGATCGAGGACACCATCGACGCCGACATGGTCGACGGGGACTACGGCAACGTGGTCGACTCGGTCGTGCTGTGGTGGCGCGACGGCGACGGCGACCTCGTGGACACCCTGATGGACTCGTTGAGCGACCTCGTGGCCGGCGGGGTGATCTGGCTGCTGACCCCCAAGGTGGGCCGGCCCAACGTGGTGGACCCCGCCGACATCGCCGAGGCCGCCCCGGTGGCCGGGCTGGCCACCACCACCACGGTCGCGGTCAGCCAGGACTGGACGGCGACCCGGCTGGTCGCCCCCAAGTCGGCACACTGACCGGTTCGCCGGACCTCACCAGGACGCTCGGCCTGGTCAGGCGCTCACCCACCATGCTCCGGGTGCTGGCCCGGGCCGGCGTGGTCCGCCCCTACCCGCCGATGCGGCTGGCCCGGGTCGCGAGCCGGCTGCACGCCTGGGGGGTCGGTCCCGCAGGCGGGTTCGCGTCGATGGCGGTGCTGCACCCGGACCGGCCCGCGGTCGTCGACGAGCTCGGCGCCCTGACCTTCGCCGAGCTCGACCGGCGCAGCGACCGGCTCGCCCACTCGTTGCTCGCACGCGGCGTCGGCCCGGGCGACGGCGTCGCCGTCCTGTGCCGCAACCACCGGGGCCTCGTCGACGTGAGCCTGGCGGTGGCCAAGCTCGGCGCGGACGTGGTCTACCTGAACACGGCGTTCGCCGGGCCGCAGCTCGCCGAGGTGCTGGCCCGTGAGCGGCCGGTGCTCGTGGT
The DNA here is from genome assembly GCA_963837995.1 of uncultured Actinomycetota bacterium. Classification (GTDB taxonomy): domain Bacteria; phylum Actinomycetota; class Actinomycetes; order Propionibacteriales; family Nocardioidaceae; genus Nocardioides_B. The sequence continues at coordinate 690,562 of CAWIPS010000007.1, read as the reverse complement.
CCACGACCAGGAGTTCGCCGGGCTGCTCGCCGGTGCCGACGGTGTCACGCGCGTCGTCGGGTGGGCCGACGAGCCCGAGGACGGGGTCCCCACGGTCGAGTCGCTGATCCGTGCCGGCGCCCCGGTCTCCGCACCCCCCGCCGCGTCGCCCCGGGCGGGTCGTGATCCTCACCTCGGGCACCACCGGGTCCCCCAAGAGGTGCCCCCCGCAGCGAGGCGGGCATCGAGGCCGCCACCGCGCTGCTCTCCCGTCTCCCGCTGCGAGCCGGCTGGCGCAGCCACGTCGCAGCACCGCTCTTCCACACCTGGGGCTGGGCGCACCTCGCGCTGTCCATGCTGCTGGGCTCGACGGTCGTGCTTCGCCGCAGGTTCGACCCGGAGGGCTGCCTGCGCGCCGTGACGCAGGAGGCCTGCGAGTCGCTCGTGGTGGTCCCGGTGATGCTGCAGCGGATCATGGCGCTCCCACCGCAGACCCTCGACGCCTACGACCTGTCGCGGGTCCGGGTGGTGGCGGCCTCGGGGTCCTCCCTGCCCGGTGACCTGGCGGTGCGCTGGATGGACCGGTTCGGCGACCACCTCTACAACGTCTACGGCTCCACGGAGGTGGCCTACGCGACGGTCGCCTCCCCGGCCGACCTGCGCGCAGCCCCCGGTACGGCGGGCCGGCCGCCGTTCGCGACCGTCGTGAGGATCCTCGACGACGACGGCGAGGAGGTCGGCGACGGGCGGACGGGACGGATCTTCGTCGGCAACGGTCTGCTGCTCGAGGGCTACACCGGCGGGGGCGGCAAGGAGCGGGTGGATGGCCTGATGGCCACCGGTGACGTCGGGCGCTTCGACCACGACGGCCGGCTGCTCGTCGAGGGCCGCGACGACGAGATGATCGTCTCCGGCGGCGAGAACGTCTTCCCCTCCGAGGTCGAGGACGCGCTGGCCCGTCACGAGGCGGTGGCCGAGGCGGCAGCGGTCGGTGTGGAGGATGAGGACTACGGTCAGCGGCTGCGGGCGTTCGTCGTGCTCCAGGAGGGTGCGGAGGCCACCGAGGCCGAGCTCAAGGACCACGTGCGGGGGACGCTGGCCGGCTTCAAGGTGCCGCGTGAGATCGTCTTCGTCGACGAGCTGCCGCGCAACGCCACCGGCAAGGTGGTCAAGCGCGAGCTCGGCCCGCACCCCCCGTCCGAGGAGACCGCATGACCCTGGAGATCGGCCAGCCGGCACCCGACTTCGAGCTGCGCGACCAGCACGGCCAGCAGGTCAGCCTGGGCTCGTTCCGCGGCGCGAAGGCGGTCACGGTGATGTTCTACCCGTACGCGTTCAGCGGGGTGTGCACCGGCGAGCTGTGCTCGGTGCGCGACAACCTGCCCACCTTCGAGTCCGACGACGTCTCGCTGCTCGCCGTGTCCTGCGACCCGATGTTCTCGCTGCGGGCCTTCGCCGAGCGTGACGGGCTGACATTCCCGCTGCTCTCCGACTTCTGGCCGCACGGCGAGGTCGCCCGGGCGTACGGCGTCTTCAACGAGCAGCGCGGATCCGCCGACCGCTCGACCTTCATCGTGGACAAGGAGGGCGTCGTGCGGTGGAAGGTGCACAACGCGATGCCGCAGGCCAGGGACCTCCAGGAACAGGCCCGGGTGCTGGCCGACCTCGGCTGAGAGCCGGCTCTCAGCAGCCCCAGACGACGCCGCACTCGTCGCACCGGAACACCTCGGCGCGTCTCGAGCGCGGTCGCGACGCGGTGCCACCGGTGGTCGTGGAAGGGGGTGGACGCCGCCACCGTCTGCTGGGGCAGTGCCGTCACGAGCTCGGACATGGCCATCAACTCCTAGGAGGAGTTAAGCAGGGCAAAGTGTGGTCTGTCCCGAAAAACCGTATAGTGCTCTTTACATACGGGTTGGTTCCTCGGTGGGCGCAGCAGGGATCGAACCTGCGACCACCTCCTTGTAAGGGAGGTGCTCTACCGCTGAGCTATACGCCCGGGAGCTCCTCCACGAAGGTGGCGGTCAGCCGCCGAAGGGTGGTGGCGAGCGCGGCACAGCCTACGCGAGTCGGGCCGGAAGACGAACAACGACCGCCGGCGTCTCGGGTCACCAGCGGTCGTTGCACTGTCTATTGAACTACCCGAGGGCGGCAACCGTTAGGCCATCTCGCCGATTTTTGAAACCTTTACCTAGCTCACAGGATCCGCGCCCCGGAGGTCTTCAGTTCCTCCGTCAAGGTGACGATACTTGGACCGCGTCCCTCGGGTGGCGTCGGCGCCCACCGCGGGTGCCGGTCGACCTCGCTCCGTCGGGGCCGTGACTGCTACGTCCCCGCCCTCGGGCGGGGACGTCGTCATGTGGACCCGGGTCTCCGGGGCGCCGACACTAGGCTGCACGCCATGTCGCTGCGCCTCTCGGACGTCACCGCCCTGTTGGACGGCTGGTACGACCCGGCCACGGCCGCGGACTGGGACGCGGTCGGACTCGTGTGCGGGGATCCCGACCAGCCGGTCCGCAAGGTGCTGTTCGCCGTGGACCCCGCTCCAGCGGTCGTCGCCGAGGCGGTCGGCTGGGGCGCCGACCTCGTCGTGTGCCACCACCCGCTGCTGCTCAGGCCGGTGCACGGGGTCCCCGCGACCACCCCGAAGGGTCGGGTCGTCCACGACCTCCTGCGAGCCGGGGCCGCGCTGCTGACCGCGCACACGAACGCCGACATCCCCCAGGACGGGGTCAACGAGTCGCTCGCACGGGCGGTGGGCATCGTGGACCCTCGCGTGCTGTCCGGTGAGGGGAGCGGTCGGGACAAGCTGGTGACCTTCGTTCCGCACGAGCACGCGGACGCCGTACGCCGTGCGCTCACCGACGCGGGAGCCGGCGCGATCGGGGACTACGACCGGTGCACCTTCACCTCGAGCGGGGAGGGCCGGTTCCGCCCCCTCGCTGGGGCCGACCCGGTGCTCGGCAGGGTCGGCGAGGTCGAGGTGGTCGCGGAGTCGCGCATCGAGGCGGTCCTGCCCCGCCGGCTGCGACGTCAGGTCGTCGCGGCGCTGCTCGAGGCGCACCCCTACGAGCAGGTCGCCTACGACGTCCAGGAGCTCGCACCGGAGCCGGACGCGCTCCCCGTGCGCGGCCACGGACGCATCGGCCATCTCGAGGCGCCCGTGCCCCTGGGCGAGTTCGCCCGCCGGGTGCACGCCGCCCTGCCGAGGACCGCCCACGGTGTCCGGGTCTCGGGGGAGGCGGACCGTCGCGTGCGGACCGTGGCTGTGGGAAGCGGAGCCGGTGACTCCCTGCTCGACACCGTGCTCGGCAGCGACGCCGACGTCTACCTCACCTCGGACCTGCGCCACCACCGGGCCTCGGAGTTCCGCGAGCACCTGGGACCCGCGCTGGTCGACGTCGCGCACTGGGCCGCGGAGTGGACCTGGCTGCCGGTCGTGGAGCAGAAGTTGGTCGACGCCGTGCAGGAGCAGGGCGCTACGGTGGAGACCCGGGTGAGCACCACGGTGACGGACCCGTGGACCTTCCGCGTCGACTGAACCCCGACCCGGGCTCGAACCGACGAACAACACCACAGGGAGCACACGCTGAAAGCCGACGCCTTCTCACAGCTCAAGCTGCTCGACGTCCAGGAGCTGGACGCCAGGATCGACCAGCTGCGGCACCGGCTGGCGACCTTCCCGGAGACCCAGGAGCTCGGGGACCTGTCGGCGGAGCGGTCGCGTGTCGACGGCCTGGCGCGGGACGCGCAGATCGAGATCGACGACCTCACCCGCGAGCAGCGCAAGGCCGATGCGGACGTGGAGCAGGTCAGGGCACGGCGCGTGCGTGACCAGGACCGGATGGACCGTGGGCTCGTCAGCAGCCCCAAGGACCTCGCCCACATGCAGCAGGAGCTCGTCTCCCTGGCCCGCCGGATCTCCGAGCTCGAGGACGTCGAGCTCGACGTGATGGAGCGCCTCGAGACGGCACAGCAGGAACAGCGGCGCCTGCAGGAACGGCTGGGCGAGATCGACGTGCGCGCCGCCGACCTGACCGCGAGCCGGGACGCGAAGGCCGCCGAGCTGACCGCGCAGGTGTCGTCGGCGAGCGAGGAGCGCAAGGTCACCGTGCAGGACGTGCCGGCCGACCTGTTGGCGCTCTATGAGAAGGTCCGGGCCCAGAAGGGCGGCGTCGGAGCGGCCGCTCTGGTGCGCCGTCGCTGCACCGGGTGCAGCCTGGACCTGACGGCCGCCGACCTCGGCGCCATCGCGAAGGCGGCACCCGACGAGGTGCTGCGCTGCGAGGAGTGCAACCGCATCCTGGTCCGCACCTCGGAGTCCGGCATCTGATGACCGGGCCGTCCCCACACAGGTCGGTGCTGATCGAGGCGGACGGCGGCTCCCGCGGGAACCCCGGTCCGGCCGCCTTCGGCGCGGTCCTGTTCGACGCGGACACCCGGGAGGTGATCGCCGAGCGGGCCGAGTGCATCGGACGCGCGACCAACAACGTCGCGGAGTACCACGGCCTGATCGCCGGCCTCGAGCTCTACCTCGAGCACACGCCGGAGGCGGACCTCGAGGTGCGGATGGACTCCAAGCTGGTCGTCGAGCAGATGTCGGGCCGCTGGAAGGTCAAGCACCCGAGCATGGTCCCGCTGGCGTCCCGGGCCCAGATGCTCGCGCCCTTCGGGACGACGTACACCTGGATCCCGCGCGAGAAGAACAAGCACGCCGACCGGATCCTCAACGAGGCGCTGGACACGCAGGCAGGCACGGCCCCGCGCCGACCGACCCCCGAACGCGACGCCCCGGCGAAGGAGGAGCGGCGTGGCTGGTCCCCGCCGGGGCAGGCGACCACCCTGGTGCTGGTGCGGCACGGCGTCACGTCGCACACCGTCGACAAGCGGTTCTCTGGCGGGCTCGGCGGGAGCAACCCCGGGCTCTCCGAGGAGGGCCGCAACCAGGTGCGGGCCACCGCCGACTGGCTGTCTCCGCTGGCCGAGGAGATCGACGTCGTGGTCTCCTCACCGGTGCGCCGCACGCACGAGTCGGCGGAGATCCTCGGGGCGCGGCTGGACAAGCAGGTGCGCACCGACCACGGGCTCGCCGAGATGGAGTTCGGGTCGTGGGACGGGCTCACCTTCGAGGAGCTGCGCGAGCGGCACGCCGACGAGCTCGACGCCTGGCTGGGCTCCCTGGACCATCCCGCCGGCGGCGGGGAGTCGTTCCGGGTCGTCCAGGAGCGCGTGCTGGCCAGCCTCGACCAGCTGCTGGGGGAGTACGCCGGGCGGACGGTCCTCCTGGTCAGCCACGTCACGCCCATCAAGGTGCTGGTCGCCCGCGCGCTCGGGGCGCCGCTGGAGTCCGTCTTCCGGATGGAGATGGCCCCCGCGTCGGTGAGCGTGCTGTCCTTCTTCGCCGACGGCAACGCCGCCATGCGGATGTTCAACGCCCGCCCTCCCGACGCCGCGTTCACAGGTCGCTGACCACCACGTCGAGCTGACTGGCCCGCCTGCCGGCCGGTCCGAGCTCGACCTTCCAGCCCAGGGCGCCGAGGTGGTCGGCGAACCGTTGCGGGCTGGTGGGGGCAGCGCCGTCCTCCAGCAGCGCGCGGACCAGCCTGCCCTTGGTGGCCTTGTTGAGGTGCGAGACCGCCCGGCGCGTGCCCTCGGACTCCTGCAGCACCCGCACGGTCACCACCCGGCGTGCCAGGTCACCGGCGGGCCGCCAGAAGGGCGCGTAGGCCGACGAGCGGAGGTCGACCACCAGCCCGCGGCCCGCTGCCTCCCGGACCGCCGCGTCGAGCCGACCTCCCCAGAACGCCGAGACGGCCCCGATGCCGGGGAGCGTCACCGCACCGGAGAGCCGGTACGCCGGGATCCGGTCGCTGGGCCGCAGCAGCCCGAACAGCCCCGAGGTCACCACCAGCCACGCCGTCGCCCGGCGTCGCGCGGCGGCGCTGAGGCCGACCAGGCCCAGGGCCTCGTAGAGCACCCCGCTGTAGACGGAGTCCGCCCGGGCCGTCGGCGCCTGCCGCAGCCGTGCGTCGACCATGACCTCCCCGGTCTGCGTGGTCCCCAGGCCGAGCAGCTGCGCCGCACGGGTCGGCGGGTACGTCGTACACAGCCTCACCAGCGAGTCGAGCACCGCCGCACGGTCCTGCTCCAGGGCCGGGAAGGACAGTGACCCCAGGTCGAGCGGCCTGCCTCGGCGCGGGGCCGTCTTCCCCTCCGACGGAGGCAGCAGGATGAGCATCCGGTCACCCTATGCTGGCCGGAGCCGACCAGGACCAGAGGTGATGCCGGTGCCGAGAAGAGTCGTCAAGCTCCATCACGCCGAGGGTGCACCGCTGCGGGACGGCATCGCGGTCATCCAGCACGAGCTGCAGCTCACCCCTGAGTTCCCCGAGGAGGTGGAGCGCACCGCTGCCCAGGTGGCAGCCACCCCACGGCTTCCGGCCCTGGACCGCACCGACATCCCGTTCGTGACGATCGATCCCGAGACGTCGATGGACCTCGACCAGGCGCTGCACCTCGAGCGGGACGGCGACGGCTACGTCGTGCACTACGCGATCGCCGACGTCGCGGCCTTCGTCTCACCGGGGGACCCCGTCGACGAGGAGGCCCACCGTCGGGGCGAGACGTTGTACGGCGCCGACTCCACGATCCCGCTGCACCCGACCGTCCTCTCGGAGGGGGCGGCGTCCCTGCTGCCGGACACGATCCGTCCCGCCCTGCTGTGGACGATCAAGGTCGACGGGGACGGCGAGGGCACCGACGTGCACGTCGAGCGCGCCCTGGTGCGCAGCCAGGCGAAGCTGCACTACGAGGGCTTGCAGAAGCAGGTCGACTCCGGCACCGCCGACCCGATGATCGGCCTGCTCGCCGAGGTCGGTGAGCTGCGCAAGAAGCGCGAGGCGGCCCGCGGCGGCGTCTCGCTGCCGCTGCCCGAGCAGCAGATCGACGTCGACGGCGACACCTGGTCGCTCAGCTTCCGCAGGATGCTGCCGGTGGAGGAGTGGAACGCCCAGATCTCCCTGCTGACGGGGATGGCGGCCGCATCGCTGATGGTCTACGCGGGAGTGGGGCTGCTGCGCACGCTGCCGCCGCCGGAGCCCCGGGACGTGCAGCGGCTGCACCGGACGGCGAAGGCGCTGGGGATCGAGTGGCCCGCCGAGCTGTTGGCCCCTGACTTCATCCGCTCCCTGGACCCGGGGCTGCCCAACCACGCCGCGATGGTGATGGCGTGCACCCGCCTGCTGCGCGGGTCCGGCTATGCCGGGTTCAACGGGGAGGCACCCGAGCAGCCGGAGCATGCGGCGCTGGCCTCGGAGTACGCCCACGTCACTGCCCCGCTCCGCCGGCTCGCCGACCGCTACGCGGGCGAGGTGTGCGTGGCGCTGTGTGCCGGTGCGGACGTGCCGTCCTGGGTGCTGGAGAAGCTCGACGTGCTCCCCAGGACGATGCAGTCGGCCGACCACCGCGCGCACCAGTACGAGAACGCGGTGCTGTCCCTGGTGGAGGCAGCCGTGTTGCGCCCGCACGTCGGTGAGGACTTCCCCGGCGTCGTCGTGCAGGTCGACGCGGACGACCCCCGCCGGGGAGACTTCGTGGTCCAGCGCCCGGCGATCGAGTCCCATGTCACCTCCTCCGCGAAGCTGCCGCTCGGCGCCGACGTGGTGGCCCGTCTCGCCGAGGCCGACGTGAAGAGCCGCACCGTCCGCTTCGAGCTCTGAGGGGGCCTAGACTGACCCCTGGATGAGTCGGCCGGGCGGCCGCGGCGGGCAAGCTCGTCGAGGAAGGTCCGGGCTCCACAGGGCAAGGTGGTGGGCAACACCCACCCGGGGTGACCCGCGGGACAGTGCCACAGAGAACAGACCGCCGCGTCGCCGGCTCCGGCAGGTGACGCGGCAAGGGTGAAACGGTGGTGTAAGAGACCACCAGCGTTCCGGGTGACCGGAGCGGCTAGGCAAACCCCACCCGGAGCAAGGTCAAGAAGGGAGCACGGGGCGACCCGTGCTCCTGCGCGAGTGTTCGAGGGCGGCCCGCCCGAGCTCGCGGGTAGACCGCACGAGGCTGTCGGCAACGGCAGCCCTAGATGGATGGTCGCCGACCGTGCCGCCGCGAGGCGCACGGAGACAGAACCCGGCCTACAGGCCGACTCATCCCTCGCACCGCCCTGACTGCGACAATGCGTTCGGCGAGGGGTCGACTGCCGACGTACTGCGGTCTGGCGTGGAGGCGGATCTCGCCCCGCGTCGAGGAGCGCGTCGATGGACTGTGCGGGGTGTCCACGGGTGCGCATAGCCAGCACGAGAACGCTCGCCGGCGGCGCAACATCGCGGCCCGGTCCACGGCAGGAGCCTTCGAGGCGTTAGGTTGCCAGGGATGCTTGTCGCCAGGGATGAGGTGGGGCTTGAGCACCATTGGGACGCCGCCGGGCCAGCCGGATGATCGCTCGCTGGCTGATCGGCGACTCTTCACCTACTCGGTGGTCATCCCGGTCTTCAACAGCGTCGGCGTGGTCGGCACCACGATCGACCGCGATCGTCGAGGTCTTCGAGGCGGCGGGCCTGCGCTACCAGCTCATCCTGGTCAACGACGGCAGCCACGACGGCAGCTGGGAGGTCATCGCCGACAAGGCGCGCAACTCCCGCATGTCGTCGCGTTGGACCTGCTGCGCAACTACGGCCAGCACCACGCCAACCTGGCGGGGTTGCGCGAGGCGACCGGCGACTACGTGATCACGATGGACGACGACCTCCAGAACCCGCCCGACCAGGCGCTGGTGCTGATCGACAAGGCGATGGACGGCAGCGACGTGGTGTTCGGCCGGTTCGAGCGCAAGCAGGCCGCCGGCTACCGCCGGCTCGGCAGCATGATGATCGCCCAGATCAACCGCCGGGTGTTCGGGCAGCCGCCGACCTGACCGTCTCCAACTTCCGGATCCTGCGCCGCGACGTGGTCGACCGGATCTGCGAGTCCCGCACGGCCCACCCGTACGTCACCGGCCAGGCCCTGATGTACTCCAGCAACCCCGCCGACGTGCCGGTCCGCCACGAGCCGCGGCCGGTCGGCAAGAGCAACTACAGCCTGAGCCGCATCCTCCGGCTGGTGCTGACGATCCTGTTCAGCTACTCGCTGTTCCCGCTGCGGGCCGCGGCTGCGACCGGCTTCGTGGTTGCGGTGCAAGCTTCCTGCTCGGGGCTTCTACCTGGTACGGGCTTCTTCGTCGACACGACGGTGCCGGGCTGGACCACGATCGCGGTGCTGCTGTCGATCTTCAACGGCGTGGTCATCGCCCTGCTCTCGATGCTGGGCGAGTACGTCGTCCGCACCCTCAACGCCGTCAGCGCCGAGGACACCTACCACGTCCCGGAACGGGTCTCCTCGTGACCCGTCACCTGCTGGTCATCGGCGCGCAGCGCTCCGGCACCACCTACCTGCACAGGCTGCTCGACGCGCACCCGGAGATCACGATGGCCCGGCCGGCGCGGCCCGAGCCCAAGGTCTTCCGCTCCGACGAGGTGTCCGCCCGCGGGCGGGAGTGGTACCGCGAGACCTACTTCGGCCACGCCCGGAGCGAGGCGGTGCTCGGGGAGAAGAGCACCAGCTACCTCGAGGACCCGACCGCCCCCGCGCGCCGCGGCGGTGCTCGGCGGACGTTCGTGGTCGTGCTGCTTCGCGACCCGGTTCAGCGCGCGGTGTCGAACTGGCGGTTCAGCACCGACAACGGGCTCGAGACCCGAGCGCTGGAGGTGGCCCTCGAGGGAACCTCGGCGGGGAGCACGCCTGGGACCGCAGCGGACCTCGGTCTCACCGTTCGCCTACCTGGAGCGCGGCCGCTACGCCGACTACCTGCAGGCCGTGGGAGAAGTTCCCGGCGACCCGCACGTGCTGTTCCTCGACGAGCTGGTCCGCGACGACCGGGTGCTGTCGGCTGTACGCCCGCCTCGACGTCGACGGGCTACCGTCCGCCCCGTCGGAGGCCGTCAACGAGAGCGAGGCGCGGCGCCGGAGCTGCATCCGGAGCTGCTGGCGGAGCTTCGGGCTACTTCGAGGCGAGCAACGCGCGCTGGCCGCCAGCTCGGGCAGGAGCTGCCGTGGGCCGACCGAGGCGGCGGAGGGAGAACGGACGATGGCCGACGCGGCGAGCCGACCGGCACCCGATCCCGTTCAACCGGCCAGCGTCGAGGGACGGAGCTCGCCTACGTCCAGCAGGCGATCCGCGGCGGTCACCCCTCCTCGGGCGGCCTTCGCCGAGCGCGCGGCGCCGCTGCTCGCCGAGGAGACGGGGGCCGAGGAGGTGCTGCTGACCACGTCGTGCACCGCGGCGCTGGAGCTGTCCGCCATGCTGCTCGACCTCGGCCGGGCGACACCGTCATCGTGCCCTCGTTCACCTTCACCACCACCGCGCTCGCCTTCGCGCGCCAGGGCGCCCGGCTGGTGTTCTGCGACATCGAGCCGCGCACCCTCGGCCTCGACCCGGCGCACCTCGCGACCCTCCTCGACGAGCACGTCCGCGCCGTCGTGGTGGTGCACTACGCCGGGGTCGCCTGCGACATGGCGGGCTCTGGCGGGTGCTCGCCGCCGTCCCGACGTGGCGCTGATCGAGGACAACGCCCACGGCCTGTTCGGCTGCTGGCAGGGCCAGCCGCTGGGCAGCTTCGGCCGGTTCGCCGCCCAGAGCTTCCACGAGACCAAGAACTTCGTCTGCGGCGAGGGCGGCGCGCTGGTCCTCAACGACGCCGCGGACGTCGACCGCGCCCGGGTGCTCTACGACAAGGGCACCAACCGGCGCGCGTTCCTGCTCGGCCAGGTGGACAAGTACACCTGGAAGGACACCGGGTCCTCCTTCGGGCTCGCCGACGTCCTGGCGGCCTACCTGCTCGCCCAGCTCGAGCAGCGCGACGCCATCCAGGCCACGCGGCGGGCCGTCTACGAGTCACTACGAGAGCTGCTCGCGCCGGCGCCGCCGACCTCGGCTTCGAGCTGCCGAGACGCCGCCGGCCAGCGGGTCGGCGTACCACATGTTCTACGTGCTGCTCCCCGACCGGGACCGGCGCGACCAGGTGCTGGAGGCGATGCGCGAGGCGGGCGTCCACGCCACCTTCCACTACGTGCCGCTGCACAACTCCGACGCCGGCCGGGCGTTCGCGGCCCGCCAGACCGACTGCCCGGTGACCGACGACATCAGCGGCCGGCTGCTGCGGCTGCCGTTCCACAACGACCTGACCGATGCCGAGCATCGACCGCGTGGTGGCCGCATTCTCTCGGCGCAGTCGGCCACGTCGGGGATCTAGGTCGCTCGTGACCCTCGCCCAACCGGCTCCTCCTCGCTCGCGAGCCGGACTACTGGTGGTACCGGGCGCGGGCGGACCTCTTGCAGGAGGTGTTCGGTCCCTCGAGGCGGACGCGGGGAGGACCCTCGACGTCGGGAGCGCCGACGCTCCGAGCGTGGGCTGGATGCGCGGTGACCGCCGCGGGTGACGCTCGACCTGTTCCCCGAGGGGCTCGTCCCCGGGCGAGGGCGTCTGCGGCTCGGCCACCGCGCTGCCGTTCGCCGACGAGGTCTTCGATGTGGTCTGCGCGCTTCGACGTGGTGGAGCACTGCGAGGACGACGCGCGCGCGCTGGCCGAGCTCGCGCGCGTCGCTGGCGCCCGGGGGGCCGGATGCTGCTCTCCGTGCCGGCGTACCAGTGGGCCTGGTCCGACCACGACGTCCGGGCCGGCCACCACCGGCGCTACACCCGGCCCCGGCTTCACCGGCTCGTCGCGGACGCCGGGCTGCAGTGCCCGCTCGACCTACGTGTTCGGCTCCACTTTCCCGCTCTTCGTCGCCGAGCGGGTGGCCCGCCGGCTGCGCCGCTCGCGGGTCAGGCGTCCGGGTCCGGCTGCCGGCCGTCTCGCCACGCGCGGAGCGCGTCCTGATGCGGCTGTCGGCGCTGGACCGCCGACTCCTTCACAGGTGGGACCTTCCGTTCGGGTCGTCGCTGTTCCTGGCCGCGGTCAGACCGGTTCCCGCGGCCCCTCCACCCACCTCAGACGTCGGTTGACACCGAGGGATGCAGCGAACGCCTGGCCGCGACCGCGAGCGCGCCGAAGGCGATGGCTTCGGCGACCAGGAAGCTGGTGATCGTCGTCTCCACCGCAGCGGCAGGCTGCGGGATCACGAGCACGAGCGCGGCGGGCACGATCGCCAGCACCCACGCACGCGCGATCCAGGCCGGTCGGTCGCGCGCCAGGGTGAAGACCATGAGCAGCAGGTTGGAGACGGCGAGCGTGCAGCCCGCGGCGAGCAGCGCGGAGTGCGCGGGCGGTGTCACCACCGAGCTGCCGAACACCAGTCGCAGCAGGGTCGGTCCCACCCAGGCGCCGAGGACCCCGGCCAGCACCAGAGCCGTCGCGGTCGCCGCCCAGAGCCTGCGGAGCGCGACGCTCAGGCGTCGCCGACTCCCCCGTCAGGCCCAGCTGGCCGACCCGGGCGTTGAGCTGCGGCACAGCTCCCAGTGCGAGCATGTACGGCGCTCGGTAGAGCGCGAGGGCGGCGAACATGACGGTCACGTCACGAGCGGAGCCGCCACTGAGCGCGAGCACGACCGGGCCCCCCGTGAGCACGGTCTGGCTGGCGAGCTGGGCGAAGCCGGCCCCCGTGATGAACACGAGAGGGCTGCTTCCGCCAGCCGGGTCCCGGGCTCCGTCGTACCGGAGCGCGGACGGCCACAGAACGACGACCAGCTGACCGGCGACGAGACAGAGACCGTGCGCCACGGCGTGGTGACGCCGATCGTCAACAGTCCCCCGACGAGCACACAGCGCAGTGCGTTCTCAGCGACCAGGCTCCAGGCGACCGCTCCGAACCGACCGCGTGCCCCCAGCCCGCCGCGGACCGCGCCGACCAGCGCGGACCCGACCGTGGTCAGCGAGAACATCGCCGGGAACCACGCGTCCGAGCGATGGAAAAGGAGTCGCCGGCCAGCCACGCCAGGCCACCGAGGGCCAGCGACGCCGCGACGACCACGACACCGAGCGTGGGCGGCGGCGCTCGCACGGCACCCTCGCCCTCAACTGCCACGGTCCGGATGATCCAGTGCTGGACAGGGAAGGTGAGCGCCGCACCGGAGAAGGCCCAGTAGGTCCACAGCACGGACACCGGGGCCGCGACCTCCGCCCCGAGGCCTCGGGTGATCGAGCGGCGAACAGACGTAGGCGAGCAGGCCGCTGACGGCCGACCCCGCGACGACCGCGGAGCCGCGCGCCGGTGTCGCGTCATTCCGGCGTCGGCAGCTCGGCGAGGCGGGTCGGCCCGGGTCGTAGCCAGCCGGCGGGGCGCAGCGCGGCCAGCGTGGCGGCGCCCAACGAGGTCCTGGCGTACCAGTCCCACCCGGGCGCCGACCGACGAAGAGGTACTGGGCTGGATCGCGCGCCGCCAGCGCAGCGACATCGTGTCACCGACCGCGATGAGCGTCGCGGGCCGTCTCACCAGCTCGCCGGCGAAGGCCTCACGCCCGCCGGGCCAGGTGTCGTCGACGTAGTCCTGCAGGCCACCGCGGAACATCTGGTAGCGGGTCGGGTTGGTGCGTCCGGTCAGCACCAGCGGCTGCGGCGCCTCGATCGAGGTGATCGTCGCGTCCGCGGCAGCTCGTCGAGGCACCGCGGCGACGGAGGCCCGCTGCGCCTGGAGCGTGTCGTCGCGCGTGGTGACGGACTCTGCACCGCAGTCGTTGTCAGTGCCAGGACCAGGGCGACAGCCACCGCGAGTGGCGAGGTCCGCGAGAGCCGGTGCGTCACCACTACGAAGGGTCCGGCGATGCCCACCGCCGCGAGCGGCAGCAGCGGGAACAGGTCCGGCCAGGCGTCGTAGTCCCGCAGGTTCCACGCCACCACCGCCAGCCCCAGGCGAAAGCAGCCAGCACCGGAGCCGCGGGGCTCGGGCTCCGCGCTTCGGCAGCGCCACAGACGAGTGGAAGCGCGACCAGTGCAAGCGCCCCGCCGAGGAGCAGCCACACCGTAACGCCGTAGGCGGCTACGAGGTCCTCCATGCTCCTCACTCAGCTTGTCCAGCAGCGGGTTCGGGTACCGTGTAGCGCCGTTGACGAGGAGAAGCATCGACCGACTGACGCAGCGACCCCGCCAGCGCGAACCAGACGACGCACCGCGACACGGGCACGCAGGCCACCCGCGGCGACCCGCACCAGCGCGCGCACCCGACGGCCGGCCGCGAGGAGCAGCACGCCGGCCACCACGGCGGTGAAGGTGGGGAAGAAGGCGATCTGCAGGCACAGCGTGGCGAGGCTGACGCACACGCCTGCGGTGAACCAGCGGCGCCCGGTCACCGCCCACAGGGCACACACCACGAACAGCGTCATCGGCGTCTTCTCGCGAGGCCCGTTCGAGGCGTACTGGATGAAGCCGTGGAAGGTCGAGGAAGTGCCCGCGCCGTCACCAGGCCGGCCAGCCGCGAGCGGAAGGCGTCACGACCGAGCAGGTAGACGGCGCACGGCACAGACCGTCGCGATCACATGAACCACAGCCGCATCGCGACCAGGTCGTCCAACCCACCGAGGCGCGCGACGAGCGCACCGACGGCAGGCAGCAGGTGCGCGAGAGGTCCCGCACGGTTGAGGACCCCGAGGTAGGGCGGCACCCCGTCGGCGACCTGCTGGCCGGCATAGCTGTACATGCCGAGGTCACGCGACAGCATGCCGCTGAAGCCGTGCAAGGCATACGTGAGCACAGCACCGGCCCCGACCATCCACAGCAGCGGATCGAACGAACCGAGGTGCCGTGAGCCCAGTCGGTCCCGACCCGCCCTGCGCAGCCCGGGCTGCCCGGGCACCCACACCCGGTCGGCATGCCCGACCATGGCGTCTGCTCTACGACCAGTGGCGTGACGCTGCTTCACTGCGCCACCCTAGTCCCGCACCTGCTGCGCAAGCGGGCACCGCGCACGTCGGTTCTCGTCGACGCTGGGCAGGCGCACCTAGAGTGAGGCTGGTGGGGTCTCCGCAGACGTTGAGCGAAGCCGACCGACGCCTTGTCGCCGGCTGGGCGGCTGACTGCGCAGAGCGGGTTCTGAAGGTGTTCGAGGCTGAGGCTCCAGATGATGACCGCCCTCGGGCTCTTGTCGCCCGCACCCGCGCCTTCGCCCGAGGAGAGCTGGACACCGCGGAGGAGATCCGCCGCCGGTTCGCGGGTGGCGTCGGTTCTGGTGATGTGAAGACCCCCGCCGCTGTGGCCGCTGCGCGAGCCGCCGGACAGGCCGTCGCCGTCTGCCACATGGGCGCGCACGCGCTCGGTGCCGCCGCGTACGCCGCCAGGGCCGCCGGCCTTGCGGACCCGGATCGGCCGGAGGCCGTCGACGAGGAGGTTCGCTGGCAGCTCGAGCACGCGTCGGCAGCGGTTCACGCCGCCCTGCGAGCTCTTCCGCCCATCGGTCAGAACTCGTCGGGTCCCCTGGGTCCTGGGCTCCTCGCCAACGGCCAGCTCGGCAGAATCGTTGGCATCCTCCAAGCGGGTCTCACCGAGTCCGGCCGGAGCTGACGCGAGGCGGTCACTGACCGCTCCGTCCACGCCGATTGCGCGTCGACGTCGCTCGCCTGGATGGCTGGGTCGATCAGCGTTCGGGGCTTCAAGCTGAGGACCACCCCGCTGACTGTGGCCGAGCACCTGACAGAGTGGACCAATGGCTGACCCATCGACCATTCCGACGTACACGCTCAACGACAACAGCACCCTGCCCGCCATCGGCCTGGGCACCTACCCACTCAAGGGCGACGACGGCATCGATGCCGTCCTCAGCGCCCTCGAGGTCGGCTACCGGCTCGTCGACACCGCCGTGAACTACGAGAACGAGACCGAGGTCGGGGAGGCGCTTCGCAGGTCCGGGATCCCCCGCGACGAGGTGCAGGTGACCAGCAAGCTGCCCGGCCGAGATCATGCGTACGACGATGCCATCGCGTCGGTGCACGGCTCGCTGGAGCGTCTCGGGCTGGACTACATCGACCTGCACCTCATCCACTGGCCCAACCCGAGCGTCCACAAGTACGTCGAGGCCTGGCGGGCACTCGTCGACCTGAAGAAGGAGGGTCTGGTCCGCGCCATCGGAGTCTCCAACTTCACCGAGGCCCATCTCACCGAGATCATCGACGCCACCGGCGTCACCCCGGTGGTCAACCAGGTGGAGCTGCACCCGCGCTTCCCGCAGGAGGAGATGCGCCGCGTGCACGACCGGCTCGGCATCCGCACCGAGGCCTGGAGCCCGATGGGCAAGCGACGGGCGCCGCTCGAGGAGCCGTCGGTGACCCGCGCTGCCGAACGACTCGGCGTGACGCCGGGGCAGGTGATCCTGCGCTGGCACGTGCAGCTCGGCTCGCTGCCGATCCCCAAGTCGGCGAGCCCCGAGCGCCAGCGGCAGAACCTCGAGGTGTTCGGCTTCGAGCTCACCGACGACGAGGTGGACGCCATCTCCGCGCTGGCCGATCCCGACGGGCGCCTGTTCGGAGGGGATCCCGACACCCACGAGGAGATGTGAGCCCACCGCGGCGCTCGTAAGGGTCACTGCTCAGGCCAGCGAGAGGAACAGCTTCTCCATCTTCTTCACGTCCAGGCTGTTGACGTCGTCGTTGTCTGCCAGGCACTGTCGCAGTCCGGTCGCCACGATGGCGAAGCCGGCGCGGTCCAGGGCACGGGAGACCGCGGCGAGCTGGGTGACGACGTCCTCGCAGTCACGGCCCTCCTCCAGCATCCGCAGCACTCCGTCGAGCTGCCCGCGGGCGCGCTTGATCCGGTTGACGACCGGCGTCATCTCCGTGGGGTCGAGCTCCATCAGCCCACCGCCTGGGTCGATCCGAGTGCCGCCAGAGCCGCGGTGAGTCGCTGCCTGGCGTCGGTGGCGACGCCGCGGAGGGCCTCGTTGTCGGCCAGTCCCATCATCGCCTCCGGGTCGAACGCCTCGACGATCGTTGCGTCCCCGATCCCGTCCCCGTCCACGGCCCGGACCACCACGTTGCAGGGCAGCACCGCCGCGATGGACGGCTCAGCCCTGAGCGCCTCGTAGGCCAGCGCGGGCCGGCAGGCACCGAGAATGATCTGCGGCGCCACCTCGACATCGAGCTTCTCCTTCAGGGTCGCCTTCAGGTCGATCTCGGTGAGGATCCCGAATCCCTGCTCGCCCAGGGCGGTCCGGACCGCCGGCACCGCCTCGTCGTACGGCTGGGCCAGCGTGACGGTGAGCGTGAACCCGGTCATCAGGCGCTCTGCTGCTGAGCCTGGGCCCGCGCGGCCTCGACGTCGAGGTCACGGACCGCAGCGATCACCTGCTCCAAGCCGGCAGCCGGCAGGGCGCCGGGCTGGGAGAACACCAACGTGCCTGCCTTGAACGCCATCAGCGTCGGGATCGAGGTGATCCGCGCAGCGGCGGCGAGGCCCTGCTCAGCCTCGGTGTCCACCTTGCCGAACACGATGTCGGGATGAGCCGCCGACGCCTTCTCATAGACCGGGGCGAACATGCGGCAGGGGCCGCACCAGGACGCCCAGAAGTCCACAAGGACGATGTCGTTGTCGCTCACGGTGCGCTCGAAGTTCTCCGCGCCCAGGTTCATGGTAGCCATCAGAGCCATCCTCATCTCGTGTCGTAGATCCCCCGCGGGGTTGTTACACTCCTCAACAGTAATACCCCCCGGTGTATTCCACCAGATGGCTCAGGACCGGTCGGGGAACCACCTCTGAGGAGATCACCATGTGTCGAGCAGTGAGATGCCGCACCTGCGGCAGGACGACGTGGGCCGGCTGTGGCCAGCACGTCGGATACGTCAAGGCCGGCGTTCCCGACGACCAGTGGTGCGGCGGCCACCCGGAGGCCGAGCGCACCGGTGGTGGCTGGATCAGCAGGCTGTGGGGCCGCTGACCGCTGCCGTTCAGAGAGGTCGGACCAGCAGGTCGGAGCTTGGCGGCGGGGTGCCGACCCTTCCGGCACGCCAGGTGTCCAGGGCCTCGGCCGTCACGGGGTGGCTGATGAAGTAGCCCTGTGCGACGTCGCAGCCGAAGTCCGTGAGTGCGGTCAGGGCCTCGTCGGTCTCCACGCCCTCGGCGACGATGGACAGTCCAAGACTGTGTCCCAGGTCGATGACGCTGTGCACGATCATGGCGTTGTCGATGTCTTCGGTCATCGACAGGACGAACGACTTGTCGATCTTGAGCTCGCTGACCGGGAGCGTCTTGAGCTGGCTCAGACTGGTGTAGCCGGCACCGAAGTCGTCGATGGAGATCCGGATGCCCATGCCGGACAGTCGTTCCAGGATCTCCTTGGCGCGTGCCGGCTCGCTCATCAGCGCGGACTCGGTGACCTCGAGCTCGAGGAACCCTGCCGGGACACCGTGTACGGCGAGCAGCTCGGCGACCTCGTCGGGCAGCCGCTCGTCGAGGAGGTTGCGGGCGGACAGGTTCACCGAGACCGTCAGGGGTCGGCCTTCGTCGGACCATGAGCGGACCTGCGCGAGGGCGGTGTCGAGCACATGGTGGGTGAGCGGCCCGATCAGGCCGGTGTGCTCGGCCAGCGGGATGAACTCGTCGGGGAGGATCATGCCGCGCTGAGGGTGGTCCCAGCGGATCAGTGCCTCGGCGCCGACGACGTCACCGCTGCAGGTGGCGATCTTGGGCTGGTAGTGCAGCACGAGGTCGCCGTTGTCCAAGGCGTGGCGCAGCTCGCAGAGCAGGGCCAGCCTGGCAGGGGAGTGCTTGTTGATCTCGGGGGTGTAGGCGAAGACGCCGAGGTTCTGGCTCTTGGCGACGTACATGGCGATGTCCGCGCGCTGCATCAGGGTGACCGCGTCCAGGCCGTGCTCACCCGAGA
Source organism: uncultured Actinomycetota bacterium (assembly GCA_963837995.1). Taxonomy (GTDB): domain Bacteria; phylum Actinomycetota; class Actinomycetes; order Propionibacteriales; family Nocardioidaceae; genus Nocardioides_B. The sequence continues at coordinate 671,751 of CAWIPS010000007.1, read as the reverse complement.
CCACGACACCGACGCTGGCCTCGACATCGAGATCCACACCGGAGACCTGGAACGAGGCCCGCAGGGCGTCCCGGAACTTGGCTGCGACCATCAGGGCGTTCTCCACCGAGCCGACATCGGGCAGCAGCACCGCGAACTCGTCACCCCCGAGGCGCGCGACCGTGTCGACCTCCCGCAGCACCGCGGTCAGGCGAGGTCCGATCTGGGCAAGCAGCTCGTCGCCGTAGTGGTGACCGAAGGTGTCGTTGATCTCCTTGAAGCGGTCCAGGTCGATGAGGAGCAGACCGGTGCTGGTCCCGACGCGTGCGTCGGCGCGGAGCGCCTGGTCGAGCCGGTCGGTCAGCAGGGTGCGGTTGGGCAGCCCGGACAGTGCGTCGTGCAGGGAGTCGTGGACCGCCTGTGCGCGCTCGACGCCGAGCAGCCGCCGGTAGCTGCGGGTGATGGCGGCGAGCAGCGCGGCGATGATGAGCCCCAGGACCAGGATCAACGGCGTCAGACGTGAGGTCCGTTCCTCCAGGTGCTTGAGGCTGCTCAGCGCCGTCAGCGACTCCTGGTGCTTGCCGGCGGCGGCTGCGAGCACCGCTTCCTCGATGGCACCGAACGTGGGGTCCACCTCGCCACCATCGATGCGCAGGACCGCCGGAGTGTCCGCCCGGTCGACCGCACGGAACATCCGCTGGATGGCTACGAGATAGTCATGGTGCTGGGCGAGCATGGTGGCGACGAAGGCACGGTCGCCGGCGTCGCCGTCGCGCTGGGACCTCGCCCAGTGCGTCGACGAAGCTGGCGGCGGTCATGTCGTAGCGCGCCCGGACCTCAGGACCTGGCTCCAGGCGGTACTTGCGCTCGAGGGACTCCTCGCCGGCCACCGCGGTGGCCGCGGTGGCGAAGTCGTCCGAGAGCTTGCTGGCGTGCACCGCGCTGTGCGCCGCTGCGCTCGTCGCCTGGGACGACACCACGGCGAAGCCGCTCACCGCGAGAAGGATCAGCACCAGGCCTGCACCCGCGATGCGGCTGTGCCGGGCGAGACGTTGGTCCGACCTCGGCGGCAGGATGTCGCGGCTCAGCCGTGGCGCTCTCATCTGTGTCTCCCGGGTGCCGCGCTCTGCGCGACAGATGTCGCACCCTCTCTATCGGCGCCGCGCTGTCCGGACTTGAGCGGGAGCATCTCGGCTCGCGCACCGAGGGCTGTGCCGTCTCCGGCAGGCAGGGGGCTGCCGAAGAGGTACCCCTGGGCGAGGTGGACGCCGGCGGCGATGAGCACACGACGTTCCTCGGCGGTCTCGACGCCCTCCGCACACAGTCGGGCCCCGGTGGAGCAGGCGTAGCCCGCGAGCGCGCGGATCATCATGGCATGACGGGGCAACAGGTCGATGTCCCGCACGACCGAGATGTCGAGCTTGATGATCTCGGGCTCCAGCCAGAGCAGCCGGCCGAGGTTGGAGAACCCCACTCCGAGGTCGTCGATGGCCATCCGGGCACCTCGCTGTCGAAGCGCCAGCAGCCGCGCGTCCGCGGAGTCCGTGTCCAGCAGGCTCAGGCTCTCGTGCTCGGTGATCTCGAAGACGATGTCGGACAGATCTGAGGGCAGTACGTCGTCGAGGCGAGTGTCCAGGATCGTGCTGAGGCTGACGTTGAGCGAGAGCCACCCGGCGCCATGGTCGGCTGCCAGGGCCGCCGCGATGGCGGCACGTTCGAGGGCGCCGGTGTCTCCCGTCACCCGGGCCCGAGCGAAGGCCACGGTGGCCGAGGACTCCGGGAACCGGCTGAGCGCCTCGTGTCCAACGGTGAGCCCGGTCCGGATGTCCACGATCGGCTGGTAGTACGGGAGGAGGTCGTGGCCGACGGGGGTGGCCGCGAGAGGGCGCGCGTCCTTGCCCCCGGCTGTGCCCCAGACGATCCGGTTCCTGCCACTTCGCTTGGCTTCGTAGAGTGCCTCGTCGGCTCGTGCCACCGCCTGCGCGGGTTGCTCGCTCGGCTGCCATTGCGTGACTCCGATGGAGCAGGTCAGTCCTCGGGTGACGGACTCGTGCACCCGCCTGACCAGGGCCTCGGCGACCGCGTGCACCGCGTCGGGGATGAAGAGGCCGAACTCCTCCCCGCCGTACCGAGCGACGTAGCCGCTGCCGTCCAGGAGGTGGGTCCAGGCCGCTGCGGTCTCCTTCAGGGCCAGGTCACCGGCGAGGTGGCCGAACGTGTCGTTGTAGAGCTTGAAGTGGTCGAGGTCGATCATCGCGACACACAGGGAGGTTCCCTCGGCACGGGCATCCTCGGTCGCCCGCGCCAGCTGGTAGTCCCAGCTCCGTCGGTTGGGCAGGCCGGTGAGTCCGTCGGTGCGGGCGAGCACGGCCAGCTGGACCGACTGTGACTCGGAGTGGCGAAGCAGGTCGAGGAACCTGGCCAGGACCAGCGTGGAGCTCACCGCGCCGCCGATCGCGATGACCAGTGTGTCGTGGAGGGAGTGGGTGAGAACCAGAGCGGCCAACAGGCCGGGGGCAAGAAGGGAGGCACACCCGAGCATCATCACTCTCACCGCGACGGGCCGGGTGGGCAGGCGCGCGGTGGGTTCGCTCAGCGCGTCCCGTGAGCCGTGCATGGCGGCGAAGCCGACCAGCAGGTAGGTGAGGAGGTAGCACGCGTCGATCCAGACGGGCATCGGGTCATCCCACGACACGAGCAGGTTGTAGTAGACGTCGGTGGCGAGGAAGAGGGTCAGACCCGCGCCGAGCGTGAGGAACGACAGGTTCCGGGAGGCCGGACCGGTGACGAGTCGCAGCAGCACCGCGAGGACGAGGACGTCGCCGATCGGGTATGCCGCAGCGACCACCATGCTGAGCACCGAGGTCCCGCTCTGCGAGAAGATGGGCAGGACGAAGAACATCGTCGCCGGCAGCGCGAAGGCGGACGTCAGGATCGCTGCGTCCAGGAACGCGGCGCGGTCGCGGCCGACCTGTCGTCCGCGCACCAGCCAGCACAGTCCCACGGTGATGGGCACGTAGCGGGAGAGGTACGCCGCATCGGCGAGTGACGGGTACGGCGAGATGTCGAGCATGTCGTAGAGCACCCAGAGGCCGTCTCCGACGAGGTAGAGGACCGAGCCCAGCGCGAACGCCAGCCAGATCCGCCGACGGGGCGGCCGCGCCGTGCACGCGCCCCAGATGGCCATGCCGGTGCCGAACGCTGCGGTCGCGAGGTACCACGCAGCGCCCAGCGCGTCGTTCGGCGCGATCCACCAATAGGTCGCACAGCTGAGCACACCCAACGCGAGAAGGGCGAGGGGCCACGGCCGCCGCTGTGAGTCCATACTCGATTCATCGGCTCGTCGACGCCTCGGCTTGAGAGGCGGCGTTGGTCACTGTGATGCGGGACCTTGGCCTCTGCTCCGCGGACGCCTCGTCGCACTAGCGTCGAAGGCTAAGCGACAGGAGAGCATCATGAAGCGTCTCGTCATCCTCGGCGGCGGAACCGCCGGAACGATGGTGGCCAACAAGCTGCGGCCCCGGCTGGATCGGTCGGCGTGGACCATCACGGTCGTCGACAGCGACGACGAGCACCACTACCAGCCGGGGTACCTGTTCGTTCCGTTCGGTGGGTACACCCGCGAGCAGGTGGTGCGCTCGCGCCACCACTTCCTGAGGGACGGCGTCGAGTTCACGACCGGCACCATCGACCGGGTCGACCCGGTCGCTCGCGTCGTACGTCTCGAGGACGGTCGCGCACTGGCCTACGACGAGCTGGTCATCGCCACCGGGACGACCCCCCGTCCGGACCAGACTCCCGGCATGCTCGGGCCGGAGTGGCGCCGCAGCATCTTCGACTTCTACACCCTCGAGGGCGCCGAGGCACTGGCGGCGGCGCTCGCCCGCTTCGACGGGGGGCGGCTGGTCGTCCACATCACCGAGATGCCGATCAAGTGCCCAGTGGCACCACTGGAGTTCACCTTCCTGGTCGAGTCCTATCTGCGCCGTCGAGGGATCCGGGACCGCGTCGAGCTGGTCTATGTGACCCCTCTCGACGGTGCGTTCACCCAGCCCGTCGCGTCCGCGCACCTGGGCGGGATGCTGGACGAGCGCAAGGTGCACGTCGAGACAGACTTCCTCGTCGAGCGGATCGACGACGAGCGCAAGGCGCTCGTGTCCTACGACGAGCGAGAGGTTCCCTTCGACCTGCTCGTGACCGTGCCGCTGAACATGGGCGCCGACTTCGTCGCCCGGTCCGGTCTCGGTGACGAGCTCAACTATGTGCCGGTGGACCGGCAGACGTTGCTCTCGCGGGAGCACGACACCATCTTCGCCATCGGCGACGCCAGCGACATCCCTGCGTCGAAGGCCGGCTCGGTGGCGCACTTCGCGGTCGAGATCTTCGTCGACAACTTCCTCGAGCACATCGCCGGACGGACGATGACCGGCGCGTTCGACGGCCACGCGAACTGCTTCGTGGAGTCCGGTGACGACAAGGCGCTGCTGATCGACTTCAACTACGAGACCGAGCCTCTGCCGGGCAAGTACCCGCTCCCCGTCCTCGGCCCGATGGACCTGCTGAAGGAGACGAGGGTCAACCACCTCGGCAAGCTCGGCTTCCGCTGGGTCTACTGGAACGTGCTGCTCCCTGGACGTCCGGTGCCGTTGCCGGCACACATGAGCATGCTCGGCAAGAGTGCCGCCCACAGCCACGACAAGGAGGCCTGACATGCCCACCACGGTGATCGACGGGTGCGAGATCCATGTCGACGACGAGGGGTTCATGACCGACTACGGGGAGTGGACCGAGGACCTCGGGGAGAGGCTCGCCCGCCAGATCGGTGTCGACATGACGGACGACCACTGGAAAGCGATCCGCTTCCTGCGCAGGGACTTCCCACAGCAGGGTGAGACCGCAACCCTGCGCCGCGTCTCCACGGTCGGTGGGATCCCCACCAAGCAGCTGTTCGCCATGTTCCCCAAGAAGCCGGCCAAGAAGATGGCCTACATCGCCGGGCTTCCGAAGCCCCGCGGTTGCGTGTGACCAGGAGGACAGCATGACCACCACAGAGAACGCCCCCCTCGTGCCGTCGTTCGACGACGACGCGGAGAGCGGCCGCAAGCTCGCCATCATCTGCTCCAAGGGCAACCTCGACATGGCCTATCCCGGGCTGATCCTCGCCAACGCGGCCCTCGGCGAGGGGGTGGAGACACATCTCTTCTTCACCTTCTGGGGCTTCGACATGATCAACAAGAAGACGATGGGTGACCTGAAGTTCACGATGCTCGGCAACACGGCCACGCACCTGCCGCAGGGCCTGGGCGGTCTTCCGGGCATGACCTCCGTGGCCACCCACCAGATGAAGAGGTCGATCGCCGAGATCGGCGTGCCCGAGGTGCCGGAGTTCCTCCAGCAGATCGTGGACTCCGGCGGTCATCTCTGGGCATGCCGCATGTCCGCTGACATGCAGCACCTCGAGGAGGAGGACCTCTACGACGAGGTGGAGGCCATCATCAGCGCCGCTGACTTCATCGAGAAGACCGAGGGAGCCCAGCTCCTGTTCATCTAGGCTCGACCCGGCGTGTCTGGCGGCCGCGGGGGTGTCGACCCGGCGGGTGTGGCGGGCGCGGGGGTGTCGACCCGGCGGGTGTGGCGGGCCCAGAGTGTCGGGAGTACGGCGGTCTTGACCCGGCGGGTGTGGCGGGCCCGGGGGTGTCGACCCGGCGGGTGTGGCGGGCCCGGAGTGTCGGGAGCACGGCGGTCTCGACCCGCCCTGGCTGGCGGGGGCGGCGGCTGCTGGCGAGTCGGTGGGGGTGATGGAGAAGCCGACATCTTTCGCCTGCACGATCTTGGGGAGTGGCGCTGACGCCGATCGCTCTGCGACTTACAGGAGACACAGACACTGCGAAGCCGCATGACTTCCGGAGTACAGGAAGATTTCTCGGACTTCTTTTCTGAGGGCCCCCGGATCGGGGCCGAAAGTGTCGGTGGTCGCTGGGAGAGTTCGGGTATGGAGGAGTTCGAGGGTGCCGCGGAGGCTGGGGTGGTGGACCCGGCCACCGTCGACGCGGGTATCGCCGTCGACGCGGGGGTCGAGGGACTCGAGGTCACCCAGGCCGCGGAAGCCGCCGAGCCTGCCGGGGTCACTGAAGTCGCCGGGGTCACGGGGGACGCCGGGGCGGCGACTGGGGTCGCCGAGGTCACCGGGGCGGGGCTTGCCGGGGTCACCGCGGACGCTGAGTGCTGTGGGGGCTGCGGGGTCTGTGGGTGTCTGTGGGGGGTGTGGATGTGGTGGCGGCGGCGGAGCTGGATGCGGTGGTGTGTGTGGATGCGTTGGCGGCGTCGCGGGCGGCGGTGGTGGCGGCTGAGGTGACCCAGGTGCGGTTGGTGGCGGCGTGGGCGGACCTGTGCAACGGCGACAGCGCGGGCGACCTCGTGGGCGGCAGCGGCGCTGACGGCGGCGCCAGCGGTTCGGCGGCCGGGTCGGCGCCGGTCCGGTGGGGGGTGTGTTGGCGGGGATGGAGCAGCGGGTCCGTCCGGGTGGGGAGGGGACGCCGCGGGTGCGGGAGTTCGCGGCTGCGGAGCTGGGGGTGGTGTTGGAGATGTCCACCACGGCGGCGATGGGGTTGTTGCGCGATGTGTTGGATCTGCGGTTTCGGCATCGGTTGTTGTGGGCGGCGGTGGTGGAGGGTCGGGCGCGGTTCTGGCAGGCGCGGCAGATCACCCGGATGGCGCATGCGGCTGGTTTGGATCGGGTGGGGGCGGGTCATGTCGATGTCCGGACCGCGCCGTATCTGGGGCGGGTGTCGTGGGGGCGGATGCTGGGGTTGGTGGAGGCGGCGGTGATCGAGGCCGATCCGGAGGCTGCTGAGCGGCGTCGTCTGGAGAAGGCGATGGAGCGGTTCGTGCGGTCCGGGCAGTCCAACGAGCACGGCTTGAAGACGCTGTATGCGCATGTGGAGGCCGGGCATGCGATCGCGTTCATGGCGATGTGTGACCGGATCGCGCAGATCCTCGCCGCCCACGGTGACCCGGATCCGATCGAGGTGCTGCGGTCCAAGGCGATTGGCTGGCTCGGCACCCCGCTGCGCGCGGCCGCCCTGCTCCAAGCGGCCGAACACCGCACCCGCACCACCCACCCCGACGACCAGGACGACCCCGACGACCCCGACGACCCCGACGACCCCGACGACCAGGACGACCAGGAGGACCGGGACGACGACGAGCTCGGGACCGTCTGCGACGGCGACAGCGTTGGCGACGACGACGGCTGTCGGCGCGGCGACAGCGGCGGCGACCGCGTGGGAGGCGTGGACCTCGACCTGGGCCTGCACCCAGGCTCCGACCCGTCTCTGGATCCGGCCCTCGATCTCGGGGTCGCCGCCGGGGCAGGTGTCGGGGTAGGCGTTGCCGGCAGTCCGTGTCCGGGTGTCGGCGACGACCGGCCCGGTGCGCATCCAGCCGGTGACGATGCCGTCGGTGACGACGCGGCCGACCCGAGCCGCGGCCGGGACCGGGTGATCTGCGTGACCCCGTCGACCCGAGCGATCCGCCGGACCCGAGCGACCCACCAGACCCACCAGATCCGCCGGACCCGGGTGATCCGGATGATCCGCCGGACCCGGGCGACCCGGGAGGTCGGGGTGGTCGGGGTGGGGTGGTGGCTGGCCTGCGGGATGGTCCGGCGCCACGGTTGGTGATCGGGGCGGGGGTGGACCTGGACCGGTTTCTGCCGCGTTCGGTGCTCTATGTGCACATGTCGCTGGAGCAGTATCTGCGTCAGACCCGCGGCGCGGTCCGGGCCGAGGCGATCGGCCCGGTGACGGTGGAGGCCGCGGTCGCGTTGCTGCACCACACCCGGGTGCAGGTCAAGCCGGTCATCGACCTGCACCGGCAGTGGGCCGTGGACGGCTACCAGACTCCGCCCCGGATGGCTGAGCAGGTGACCTTGACGACCCCGGTCGAGGTGTTCCCGCACGGCACCACGCCGGCCCGGGTCGCCGACCACGACCACGTGGTCCCCTACCGGTCACCGGCCGAGGGGGGACCGGCGGGGCAGACCAGCACCCGCAACCTGGCCCCGCTGGGCCGGCACCACCATCGGGTCAAGACCCACGGTGCCGGCTGGGTCCACCGCCAACCCGTGCCCGGGGTGCACTACTGGCGCACCCCGCACGGACACTGGGCCCGCGTCGACCAGCACGGCACCCACACCCTGGGCCGACACCTCGACATCGTCGACCGGACCCTGCTCGAGGACCACACCAGCGCCGCGGAGAAACACATCGCCCGGCTCCTCCTCACCCACACCTGACCCCGAGGGGCAGGCCGAGGATGTGCGGCGACGAACGGCGAGCGCCGGTGTCCGACCCGGTTGACGGCTGTCAGCCCGGCGGTGCGGGACGGGTAGGCGGCCGGCGGTTCTGCTGCAGGTAGCGATCGACCAGGTCCGACCCCAACCCGTCACCGAAGGTCGGACCGGTGAGGCTCACCTCTCGACGGCGCCGGGCCGACGTACGCCGCAGCGCAGCGACACCCACGCAGCCGGCCGCGGCCAGGAACCAGACCACGACGAGACCGGCGTCGACCCAACGGGTGGGGCGGCTGATCAGGCCGTCGGTGGGATCGTCGGGGTTGACGTACACGGTGACACGGGTGTCCCGTGCCGGTGCCTCGCCCGGAGCGTCCAGGGTGTAGTCGCGACCGGCCACCCGGTAGTAGACGATGCCGCCACTGTTGGTTCCCTGGACGGCGTCGCCGGTCCAGTACAGCCTCGAGGGCGACATCAGCTCGGCGAGCGTGAACATCAGGCCGACGACCACCAGCGCGAGAGCCACTCCAGTGGACGGGCGCATGAAGAACCTCCCCCGAGCGAGCCGCTGCCGTCATGGACGGTCGGGTGTGGTGTGACCCTAGCAGGAGAGGAAGCGAAAGGGCCCGCCCGCAGAGGGGGGCGGCGGGCGGGCCAGCGCATCGCCCGGGGGGAGGCATGCGCTCACCCCCCGTTCTTCCCACTCATGACACGCTGACACTCAGGTCTAGACCAACCGGCGTTGCGCCGCTGCTGCGTCGTCCCGGCGGGGGAATCTGGGTCGGTGGTCACGCGTTGACCGAGGCGATTGGAGATGACGACCTGTGGACCTCGACATGCCCGCCTTCCTGGCCGCGCCCCTCGATCCCAGCCCGGTGGACGCCTACCGCCAGGCCTGGCTGCTCCTGGAGGAGCGGGACCCGCGGCGTGCCATCGCCTTGCTCGACCCGGCGATCGATGCTGAACCGCGGTCGGCGAGCCTGCGCACGCTCCGCGCCTGGGCGTACTTCCTGAGCGCTCAGCTGCAGCGCGCCGAGTCCGACCTGAGCCGCCTGGTCGAGGACTGCCCGACCGACGTGTGGGCCCGGTTCGCCCTCGGACGCGTCCTGGAGCGTCAGTCCCGCTACGCCGAGGCGCTGCCGCACCTGCGGCTGGCAGCGGTGATGTCCGGGGACGCCGAGCACGAGGCCAGCGTGCTCCGGGTGGAGCGGCGCCTGGCCGAGTCCGACGGCTCCTACGAGGGCCTTCTCTAGAAGGTGTGCTCGGGCCCGGGGAAGGTGCCGGCCGCCACGTCCGCAGCGAAGTCGTTCGCGGCGCCGAGCAGGACGCCGTGCAGGTCGGCGTACTGCTTGACGAAACGCGGCAGTCTCCCGGTGCGCAGTCCGGCCATGTCCTGCCACACCAGGACCTGGGCGTCGCAGTCGGCCCCGGCCCCGATGCCGATGGTCGGGATCGCCAGTGTCTTGGTGATCTCCGCGGCCACGTCCCCGGGCACCATCTCCAGGACGCACGCGAACGCCCCGGCGGCCTCCATCGCCTGCGCGTCCGCCAGCAGCCGGCGCCCCGTCTCACCGCGTCCCTGCACCCGGTAGCCACCCAGCCCGTGCTCGGACTGGGGGGTGAAGCCGATGTGGGCCATCACCGGGATCCCGGACCGGGTCAGCAGCTGCACCTGCGGCGCCATCTCGGCCCCGCCCTCGAGCTTGACGGCGTGCGCGTTCGCCTCCTTCATGAACCGGACAGCCGTGTGGAAGCCCTGCTCCGGTGAGGCCTGGTAGGACCCGAAGGGCAGGTCGGCCACGACGAGTGCCCTGGTCACCGAGCGGGTGACCGCACGGGCGAGCGGGATCAGCTCGTCCACGGTCACCGGCAGGGACGTCTCGTTCCCGTAGACGTTGTTGGAGGCGGAGTCACCGACCAGCAGGACTTGGATGCCCGCCTCGTCGAACACCGCGGCGGTGTACATGTCGTAGGCGGTCAGCATCGCGAACTTCTCGCCGCGCTCCTTCATCTCGCGCAGGTGGTGGGTGCGGATCCGCCTGACCGGCCTGGCCGGCTGCCTCTCGGCCGGGCCGCCGCCGTACGGCGCTGTCGTCTCGCTCATGCTGTCCTCGCAGACATCGCTCTCGAGGCTCCCTGGTGAGTCCCCGGACCACGTCCGAGGCTAGTCCGACCTGTTTGACAGACTCCAGGCGTGGACTTCGACTCGGTGTACGACCAGGGCTTCGTGCGGGTCGCCGCCTGTACGACGGGGACCGCGATCGCGGACCCCCGGGCGAACGCGGCGGCTGTCATCGCCGAGGCACGAGCCTGTGACGAGGAGGGCGTCGCGGTCGCGCTGTTCCCCGAGCTCGGGCTGACCGGCTACGCGGTCGACGACCTCCTCCTGCAGGAGGCCGTGCTCGACGAGGTCGAGGAGGCCGTCGCCGACGTCGTCGCGGCCTCCGCGGACCTGCACTGCGTGCTGGTCGTGGGTGCCCCTCTGCGTCACGGAGGTCGGCTGCTCAACACGGCCGTCGTCATCCACGGTGGTGCGGTGCTCGGGGTGGCGCCGAAGTCGTACCTGCCCAACTACCGCGAGTTCTACGAGCGCCGGCACTTCGCGCCGGGGGACGACCGGCGCGGTGAGTCCATCGAGCTCGGCGGGGCGACGGTGCCGTTCGGCCCGGACCTGCTCTTCCGGGCCCGTGACGTGCCGGGGCTCGTCGTCCACGCGGAGATCTGTGAGGACCTGTGGGTGCCGGTCCCGCCGAGCGCGGAGGCGGCCCTGGCCGGGGCGACGGTGCTGCTGAACCTCTCCGGCAGCCCGATCACGGTGGCCCGGGCCGACGACCGACGGCTGCTCGTGCGCTCGCAGTCCCAGCGCTGCCTCGCGGCCTACCTCTATGCCGCCGCCGGGGCGGGGGAGTCCAGCACGGACCTGTCCTGGGACGGGCAGACGATGGTCTACGAGGTCGGCGAGCTGCTCGCCGAGACTGACCGGTTCCCCGACGGGCCTCGCCGGTCGGTGGCCGACGTGGACCTCATGCGGATCCGCCAGGAGCGGATGCGCCAGGGCACCTTCGACGACAACCGGCGGACCCGGGCGGCCCACGGCGCCGGCGCCTTCCGGACCGTCGCGTTCGACCTCCACCCCCCGCGTGGCGACCTCGGCCTGCGCCGGCAGGTGGACCGGTTCCCGTTCGTTCCCGACGACCCGGCGCGTCTGGCGCAGGACTGCTACGAGGCCTACAACATCCAGGTGTCCGGGCTCGAGCAGCGGCTGCGCGCCATCGGCAACCCGACCGTGGTCATCGGCGTCTCCGGGGGCCTGGACTCCACCCACGCGCTGATCGTCGCCGCCCGGGCGATGGACCGGCTCGGTCGGCCGCGCAGCGACATACTGGCGTTCACGCTGCCCGGGTTCGCGACCAGCGCGGGCACCAAGGAGAACGCCACCCGGCTGTCCGCCTCGCTCGGGGTCACCTTCGAGGAGCTCGACATCCGGCCGGCCGCCGAGCAGCTGCTCACGGACATGGGACACCCGTTCTCCCGTGGCGAGCCGGTCTACGACGTCACGTTCGAGAACGTCCAGGCGGGGCTGCGGACCGACTACCTGTTCCGGCTCGCCAACCAGCGCGGTGGCATCGTGCTCGGCACCGGCGACCTGTCCGAGCTGGCGCTCGGCTGGTGCACCTACGGCGTCGGTGACCAGATGTCGCACTACGCGGTGAACACCGGGGTTCCCAAGACGCTGATCCAGCACCTGATCCGCTGGGTCGCCTCCACCGACCAGTTCGACGCCGAGACCAACGGCCTGCTGCGAGCGATCGTCGAGCAGGAGATCTCCCCCGAGCTGGTGCCGGTGGGCGAGGACGAGAAGCCGCAGAGCACCGAGGACTCCATCGGCCCCTACGCCCTGCACGACTTCACCCTCTTCTTCGTGCTCCGCTACGGCTTCCCGCCCAGCCGGATCGCGTTCCTGGCCACGCACGCCTGGGCCGACGTGGACGCCGGCTCCTGGCCGCCCGGCTTGGACGAGGACGCCCGGCTGTCCTACGACCTGCCCGCCGTACGGCGCTGGCTGGAGGTCTTCCTGCGGCGGTTCTTCGCGTTCAGCCAGTTCAAGAGGTCCGCCCTGCCGAACGGTCCGAAGGTGGTGGCCGGCGGGGCGCTGTCACCGCGCGGGGAGTGGCGCGCTCCCTCGGACGGCAACGCCCGGGCCTGGCTCGCCGAGCTGGAGCGCAACGTCCCGGGCGGCTGAGGAGGAGGGCGGTTCACCGCCGCGAAACATGGCACAGTCACACTGACGGCGGCGACGGGGCTGCAGCACGAACCGAGAGGAAGGGCCTGGATGGGCAAGCAGGAAGACTTCGTGCTCCGCGCACTCGAGGAGCGCGAGGTCCGGTTCGTCCGGCTCTGGTTCACCGACGTGCTGGGCTACCTGAAGTCCGTGGCCATCGCACCTGCCGAGCTCGAGGGCGCGTTCGCCGAGGGCATCGGGTTCGACGGCTCGGCCATCGAGGGGTTCGCGCGCGTCTACGAGGCCGACATGCTCGCCAAGCCGGACCCCTCCACGTTCCAGATCCTGCCGTGGCGGGGCGAGGGACCGAGCACGGCCAGGATGTTCTGCGACATCGGGATGCCGGACGGCTCCCCGTCGTACGCCGACCCGCGCTACGTCCTCAAGCGCACCCTGTCCAGGGCCGCGGAGAACGGCTTCACGTTCTACACCCACCCGGAGATCGAGTTCTACCTCTTCAAGGACACCCCGACGCCCGGCGGCGACCCGGTGCCGGTGGACCGCAGCGGCTACTTCGACCACACCGCGCAGTCGATGGGCTCGGACTTCCGCCGCGAGGCGATCACGATGCTCGAGGCGATGGGCATCTCGGTGGAGTTCTCCCACCACGAGGGCGGCCCCGGACAGCAGGAGATCGACCTGCGCTACGCCGACGCGCTGTCGACCGCCGACAACATCATGACCTTCCGGACCGTGGTGCGTGAGGTCGCGCTGAGCCAGGGGATCTGGGCCACGTTCATGCCCAAGCCGTTCACCACGCACCCCGGCAGCGGCATGCACACCCACGTCTCCCTGTTCGAGGGCGACCGCAACGCCTTCTTCGCGGCCGGGGAGGAGTACCAGCTCTCCAAGACCGGGCGTCAGTTCATCGCCGGCGTCCTGCGGCACGCGTCGGAGATCGCCGTCGTCACGAACCAGTGGGTGAACTCCTACAAGCGGCTGATGTGGGGCGGCGAGGCGCCGTCGTACATCTGCTGGGGGCACAACAACCGCTCGGCGATGGTCCGGGTCCCGATGTACAAGCCGAACAAGGGCCAGTCGACGCGGATGGAGCTGCGCACCATCGACTCCGCGTGCAACCCCTACCTCGCCTTCGCCGTCGTCCTGGCAGCCGGGATGAAGGGCATCGAAGAGGGCTACGAGCTGCCTGCGGAGGCCGAGGACGACGTCTGGTCGCTCAACGAGCGCGAGCGCAAGCTGCTCGGCATCGACCCGCTGCCGAGGAACCTCTACGACGCGATCACCGTCGCGGAGAGCTCCGAGCTGCTCGCGGAGACCCTCGGTGAGCACGTGTTCGACTTCTTCCTGCGCAACAAGCGCGCCGAGTGGGACGACTACCGCGTGCAGGTCTCCGCGTTCGAGCGCGACCGGATGCTCCCCCTGCTCTGATCACCTGTCTGATGACGTGGGCACGGCGCGGTAGGTTCACTCGGGTGAGCACCGGACCCCTGCCCCTGCTGGTGGTGGAGCACGAAGCGCAGTGCCCGCCGGGCTGGTTCGGCGAGTGGCTCACCGACGCCGGTGCCCGGCTCGACGTACGCCGGCCCTACGCCGGCCACCCGCTGCCCGACGACCTGTCCTCGCACGGCGGGATGCTGGTGCTGGGCGGGGACATGGGGGCCCACGACGACGAGACCCATCCCTGGCTCACCGACGTCAAGCGGCTGGTGCGCGACGCAGTCGCCGCGAGGACGCCCGTGCTCGGCGTCTGCCTGGGTCACCAGCTGGCCGCCGTCGCACTGGGATGGCGGGGTCGGCCCGAACCCGCACGGGCAGCAGATCGGGGTGCTGGACGTCGGCTGGACCGAAGCCGCGCGCTCCGACGACCTGGTCGCGGCGCTCGTCGCGCGCCCCGAGCGCTGCCCGGCGGTGCAGTGGAACAACGACGTCGTCACCCGGCTCCCCGACGGCGCGACCGTGCTCGCCCGGACCGCACGTGAGGAGATCCAGGCGGTCCGCTTCGCACCCGGGGTGTACGGCGTGCAGTGGCATCCCGAGGCGGGGGAGGAGATCATCAGGCCCTGGGCCGACCACGACCGCGACGACGCAGCCGAGCGGGGCGTGGACCTCGACGCCTACGTCGAGGAGGTGGTGGCCGCCCGGGCGGACCTGCGGGAGACCTGGCGGGTGCTCGCCGACGCCTTCGCGACGCTGTGCCGGGGGACCGGTCCGGACACCGTCGCGCGCACCGCGGCGCGGGTCCCGCGGTGAGCGCCGGCCGGGTCGCCACGGCCGCCGGCCGGCTGGCCCGGCTGGGGTTCGAGGACGCCGAGGGATCGGCCTCGTCCTTCGCCCGTCTCGGACCCGCCGCCGCGCCGCTGGTGCACCTGGTGGCCGCCACCGCGGACCCCGACCAGGCCGCCGCCTGCCTCGCCGACCTGGAGGACCGGCTCGAGGACCGCGACGAGCTGGTCCAGGCGCTCGTCGACGACGAGGGCACGGCGATGCGGCTGCTCTGCGTCCTCGGAGCGAGCAAGGCCCTCGGCCGCCACCTCCTGCTGCACCCGGACCACTGGCGTGACCTCACCGACCCGCACCTCGGCTCGAGCCGGCCGACCGCCGCCGCGATGCGCGCCCAGCTGCTCGCCGCGGTCCACGCCGACCACACCGCGGCGACGCCCGTCTCCGAGGGCGGGGACGCTGCCTGCGTCGACGCTCTGCGGGTCACCTACCGTCGGCTGCTCCTGCGCCTCGCCGCCCGCGACCTGAGCCACGACGTGGCGATCGACGACGTCGCCGCCGAGCTCTCGGACCTCGCGGCCGGCACCCTGGATGCCGCGCTCGCCGTGGCGCGCGCCCGGGTCGGCGCGGCCGCGTCCGGAGCCCGGCTCGCGGTCGTCGCGATGGGCAAGTGCGGCGGGCACGAGCTCAACTACGTCAGCGACGTGGACGTGATCTTCGTCTACGAGCCCGCCGACGGCTGCGCGGAGTCGACTGCGCTGCGGACGGCGACCGCGCTCGCGTCGAACCTGATGACGATCTGCTCCGAGCACACCGGAGAGGGGACGATCTGGCCGGTGGACGCCGGTCTGCGGCCCGAGGGTCGCTCCGGCCCGCTCGTGCGCACCCTCGCCAGCCACGAGGGCTACTACCAGAAGTGGGCGAAGACCTGGGAGTTCCAGGCCCTCCTCAAGGCGCGCGCGGTCGCCGGCGACCTGGCCCTTGGCCACGACTACACCGAGCTGGTGGCCCCGATGGTGTGGTCGGCCTCGCTGCGCCCGGGCTTCGTCACCGACGTGCAGGCGATGCGCCGCCGGGTCCTGGAGAACATCCCCGCCGCGCACGCGGCACGGCAGATCAAGCTCGGTGCCGGTGGGCTGCGCGATGTGGAGTTCGCCGTACAGCTGCTGCAGATGGTGCACGGCCGCTCCGACCCGCGGGTGCGTGGCCGGGCCACGCTGTCGGCGCTGGCCAACCTCACCCGCGAGGGCTACGTCGGGCGGGAGGACGGGGCCGCCCTCGACGAGGCCTACCGGTTCCTGCGCACCCTCGAGCACCGCATGCAGCTCTCCGGGCTCACCCGCACCCACGTGCTCCCCGAGGACCAGCCCTCGCTGCGCCGGCTGGGCCGGTCGATGGGGATGATGCGCGACTCCGTCGAGACGCTGAACCAGTCGTGGCGCCGGCACAGCCGGGAGGTGCGCCGGCTCCACGAGAAGCTGTTCTACCGTCCGCTCCTGGCAGCTGTCGCCAAGCTGCCGACCGACGAGGCGCGGCTGTCGCCGGAGTCCGCGCAGCAGCGGCTGGCCGCGCTCGGCTACGAGGACCCGCTGGCCGCCCTGCGGCACCTCGAGGCGCTGACCACGGGCGTGAGCCGCACGGCGAGCATCCAGCGGACCCTGCTGCCGGCGATGCTCGGCTGGTTCGCGGACGGGCCGAACCCGGACGCCGGCCTGTTCGGGTTCCGCCGGATCTCCGAGGCGCTCGGGTCGACGCCGTGGTACCTCCAGACGCTCCGCGACGAGGGCCAGGTCGCCCAGCGGCTCGCGACCCTGCTGTCCTCGAGCCGCTACGCCACGGACCTCCTGCAGCGCGAGCCCGAGGGCGTCCGGATGCTGGCCTCCGACGAGGCGCTGAAGCCGCTGAGCCGTGCGTCGCTCGACCACGAGATGACCTCGGCCGCCCAGCGGCACACCGACCCCGTGCAGGCCGTCACCGCCGTGCGGGCCATCCGTCGCCGCGAGCTCTTCCGGATCGCGGTGGCGGACCTGCTGAACCTGCTGGACGTCGCGGAGGTCGCCTACGCCCTGACCGACGTCATGGACGCGACGCTCGAGGGGGCGCTCACCGCGGCCCGGCTGGCCGTCGAGGCCGAGCGTCGGGCACCGCTGCCGACCCGGCTGGCGATCGTGGCGATGGGCAGCTTCGGTGGCGGCGACCTCGGCTTCGGCAGCGACGCCGACGTGATGTTCGTCCACGACCCGCTTCCCGGCGCCTCCGGGGAGGACGCGGCCCGCGCGGCCCGGGACGTCGCGAACGAGTTCCGCCGGATGCTGGAGCTGCCCGGCTCGGACCCGGCTCTGACCATCGACACCGGCCTGCGTCCCGAGGGCAGGCAGGGCGCGATGGTCCGCACCCTGGACTCCTACGCCCGCTACTACGCGCAGTGGTCGGCGGTGTGGGAGGCGCAGGCGCTGCTGCGCGCCAGCGCCGTGGTCGGCGACAAGGACCTGTGCCGCCGCTTCACCGAGCTCATCGACCCGCTCCGGTTCCCGGCGGGCGGGATCAGCGCGGACGCCGTACGCGAGGTGCAGCGGCTCAAGGCCCGGGTCGACGAGGAGCGGCTGCCGCGCGGGGCCGATCGGACCACCCACCTCAAGCTCGGTCGTGGCGGTCTGGCCGACGTGGAGTGGACCATCCAGCTCCTGCAGATGCAGCACGCCGGCGCGGTCGAGGGCCTCCGCACGACGCGCACCCTCGAGGCGCTGACGGCTGCGGTGAGCGCCGGTCTGCTCGCCGAGGACGACGCCGACGCGCTGGCGGCGGCCTGGCGGATGGCCGGAGGCCTGCGGAACGCGGTGACGCAGGTCCGCGGACGCCCTGCCGACGCGCTGCCGCACGACATCCGGGAGCGGGCCGCGGTCGCGCACATCCGCGGCTACCCGCCGGGGGAGTCCGACCAGATGCTCAACGACTACCTGCGGGTCACCCGTCGGGCCCGGCTCGTGGTCGAGCGGGTCTTCTGGGGCTGAGCCTCAGGCGTCCGCCCGCAGCGCGTCGGCGTAGCTGACCCGGCTCGAGGTGTGCAGCAGGGTCCGCTCGTAGAGCCGTTCACCGATCCGGATGAACACCGCGGCCGCGGCCACGGTCGTCGCGATGGCCACGGCGATCTGCCAGCCGGGGACATGACCCTCCGCGATCCGTCCGGGCATCGTCATCGTCGAGACGATCGGGAGCATCGAGAAGACCGTCTTGACCTGGTCGCTGCCGAAGATGGAGACGAAGTACGGGATGAACAGCAGGAACTGACCGGGCAGCGTCGTGGACTGCAGGTCCTGCTGCCGGGAGGCCAGCGACCCGGCCACCGACCACAGGCTCGCCAGGGACACGAAGCCCAGGACGAACAGGGCGACGTACCACGCGACCGCCGGTCCCACACCGGCCAGCAGCGACCCGCGTCCGGTGGCGGCCAGGCCGACCATGCCGACGGCGGCGATCAGCACGATCTGCATCAGCGCCAGCAGCGTGTTGCCGAGGACCTTGCCCCACAGCAGCGCCCGGATGGGTACGGCGGCCGCCAGGATCTCCACGATCCGGCTCTCCTTCTCCTGCACGACGCTCTGCGCGATCGTCATGCCGAAGCCGAGGGCGGTGAACAGGAAGATGATCGCGAAGCCGAACGCGACGACCGACCTGGCCCCGGCGTCCGCGGGACCCGGGTCCAGCAGGCGCACCCGCGCGGTCGTGCCGTCCTGCAGCGCCCCGAGGTCCACCTCCTGGCTGGCCGCGTTGCGGTTCAGCACCGCCTGCCCCACCCCCGCGGTGAGAGCGGTCCGGAGGTCGTTGTCCACCTCGTCGTTGCCGACCACCTCGAACCCGTTGCCGCTGGACAGGAGCGCGGCGTCCACGTCGCCGTCCCGGACCAGCCGCTCGGCCTCCGCCCGGCTGCCGGCGCGACGCGCCTCGACCACCGCGTCCTCCGACCCCGACGCGCGCAGGGCCGCCTGGGCGTCCCGGACCGCCGAGGACCCCGCGGAGGAGGTCACCGCCACGTCGTAGGACTTCGTGCGCCCGCTCAGGACCGCCGTCACCACGAACGCCGCGACGAGGAGCAGCAGCGTGAAGGCGGTGGCATACAGGAACGTCTTGTCCCGGAGCCTCGTGGTCACCTCGCGCTCGGCGACGATGCGCCACGTCGGGGTGCTGGACGCGGTCACGCGACCACCTCCCGGTAGACCTCGGACAGGGGACGGGTCACCTGCGCGAACTCGGCGACCCTGGCACGCCCGACGATCTCGGCGAGCACGTCCTCCGGCCGCCGCGCGCCCAGGGACAGCAGCGCCACGGGACCGGTGGTGTCGAGGACGTCGATGCCGCCGAGGCCCCGCAGCCACCCGGCGTCCTGGTCGTCGGCGAGGGTGACCCGGAACCGGGTCTCCTGCCGCCCGCGGAGCTCCTCCACGGTGCCGGCTGCCACCAGGGAGCCGTTCGAGAGGATCACCAGGTCGTCGCAGATCCGCTCCACCAGCTCCAGCTGGTGGCTGGAGAACAGCACCGGCACGTCGGAGGTGACCTCGTCGTGCAGCAGGCTCACCATCGAGTCGACGGCGAGCGGGTCCAGTCCGCTGAACGGCTCGTCGAGCACCAGGGCGACGGGCTGGTGCACCAGGGCGGCGGCGATCTGCACCCGCTGCTGGTTCCCCAACGACAGCTTCTCCAGGGGGTCGGTGAGACGGTCGCCGAGGCCGAGCCGTTCCAGCAGCATCCGGCCGCGCGCCTCCGCGTCGGCGGAGCTCATGCCGTGCAGCCGTCCGAAGAACACCAGCTGGTCGAGCGACGACATGGTCGGGTAGAGCCCGCGCTCCTCGGGCATGTAGCCCATCGAGCGCCGCTGCTGCACGCCGATCTCCGCGCCGTCCCAGCTCACGATGCCGGCCGTGGGCGACAGCACGCCGACGATGATCCGCATGGTGGTGGTCTTGCCGGCTCCGTTGGCGCCGACGAAGCCCGTCATCCGTCCGGGTCTGACGTCGAACGAGACGCGGTCGAGCACCGTCTGGTCGCCGTACACCCGGGTCAGGTCCTTGACACTCAGCATGCACACGAGGGTAGGCGGAGGTGCTGGGCCGCCACCGCGCCGGTCGTCGGGAACGGTCCCGCCAAGGACGATCGTCCAGGGGGTACTTTGGGTGCAGAGAAAGCCCGACCCGCACCGACTCGACGGAGGACGTCGTGAGCGTCGACCTCACCGGCCAGGCATCCGGCCCGCGTTCGCACCGGGACCCCCGGCGACCCCTTCGCGCAGCGCAGCCGAGGGGCCCGGCGGGAGCTGGCACGACAAGACCGGGTGAGCGCGCGGCTGGCCGAGCTGCACAGCATCAAGGCCCTGCTCACCTCGGCGGTCGCGACGGTGAGCAGCGGATGGGTCCAGCACGGCTGGTTCAGCGTGTCCGACGGGCAGGGCCGAGCGCACACGGTCGACGCCCACCACCTGCATCTCCTCGAGAGCCGGCCGGTGTCGGGCGGCTGCCTGGTGGGAGCTGTCGTGCATGCGGCCGGAGGGCCCGCGACGGTCCGCTCGCAGCTCGTGCAGCGGACCCTGGACCTGCTCTGGCATGCCCTGCACGAGGACGCCCGGCGGCCGGTGAGGTGGTGCCCCGCCCCCTCGGTCCGGATGTCGCACGTGCGTGACATCACCCGGTGGAACGACGCGCCGCAGCGGACCGCCGGGCAGGCGGTGGCGGCGCTGGTCTCCGCGGTCGGGGTCGCGGAGAACGAGGTCGAGCGGCTGCGGGCGTCGACGGTGGCCGCTCGGATGCGGTAGATCAGACCCGGTAGATCAGACCCGGTAGTAGACCCGGTACACGGCGATCTCGCTTGCCTTGACGGTGAAGACGACCCGAGCGCCCGGGGTGAGGCCGAGGTCGGCGACCGCTGCCGGCGTGATGTCCGCGCTGAGGGCGGCCGTGCGGACCCTGACCTGGTCCCCGTGTGGCTCCAGCTCGGTGACGGTGACGTCGACGGCGTTGCGGGGACTGCCACCGGGTGGCCGCGTGTAGACGCCGACGGCGCTGGGTCGGAAGACCGCCACGGCGCTGTCCCCTGGAACGAGGGCGTCCTCCGTGAGGCCCTCGACGACCAGCCCGTCCTGGCTGCGCACGCCGCGGCCGTCGTAGGTGCCGCGCACCATGTTCAGGCCGGCTATCTGCGCCGCGAAGGCGCTGCGGGGCTGGCCCAGCACCCGGGAGGTCGGGCCTTCCTCGACGATGCGCCCGTCCTCGACGATGAGCACCCGGTCCGCGAGCAGGAGCGCGTCGAGAACGTCGTGGGTCACGATGATCGCCGCCCGGTCCGCGAGCACCCGGCGCAGCACCTGTCGCAGGGCCGGGGCGACGGCGACGTCAAGGGCCGCCATGGGCTCGTCGAGCAGCAGCAGCTGCGGGTCGGTGGCGAGGGCGCGCGCGACGGCGATCCGCTGGGACTGGCCCCCGGAGAGCTGCGCCGGTCGGCGGCCGGCGTACCGGGTGGCGTCGACCTCGGCCAGCCACCTGTCGGCGCGGGCGCGTGACTCGGCGCGCCCGTGCCCCGCGCTGCGGGGGCCGAAGGCGACGTTGTCGCGTGCGGTGAGGTGAGGGAACAGCAGGGGCTCCTGGGCGAGCAGCGCCACGCCGCGCGCATGGGCCGGCAGCCACACCCCGGCCGCCTGCGACCGGCCGACGTCGAAGAGGGTCCGGCCGTTCAGGGTGGCCGCGCCGGAGTCAGGCCGCACCAGCCCGGCGACCACCGAGAGCACCGTGGACTTCCCGGCCCCGTTCGGCCCCAGGAGCGCGACGACCTCCCGGTCTGCGACGTGCAGGCCGATGTCCACGCCCCGGTCCCGGACGGTGCAGGTGAGCTCGAGGACCATCAGGCTGCCCGGCTGCCCCGTGCCACTCCGATGACCAGGACGGCGACCACGACCAGGACCAGGGACAGGGCGACCGCGGCGTCGGGGTCCACCTCGCGCTGCAGGTAGATCTCCAGGGGCAGGGTGCGGGTCACGCCCTGCAGGCTGCCGGCGAACGTGATGGTGGCACCGAACTCCCCGAGGGACCGCGCGAACGACAGCACGGCTCCCGCCGCCAGCCCCGGCAGCACCAGCGGCAGCGTGACCCGACGGAACACCGTCGTGGGACGGGCCCCCAGTGTCGCGGCTACCGCCTCGTAGCGCTCGCCCGAGGTGCGAAGGGCGCCTTCGAGACTCACGACCAGGAACGGTAGCGCCACGAAGGTCTGCGCCATGACCACGGCGGTGGTGGAGAAGGCGACCTGGATGCCGAGCACCTCGAGGGTGTGACCGAGCAGGCCTCGCCGCCCGAAGGTGTAGAGCAGGGCGATGCCACCGACCACCGGGGGCAGCACCAGCGGCAGGAGCACGAGGGAGCGCACCAGCTGCTGACCGCGGAAGTGCGTCCGGGCCAGCACCATGGCCATCGGCACGCCGAGCAGCACGCACAAGAAGGTGCTGGTGGCCGACGTGCGCAGGCTCAGCCCCAGGGCGGCGACCGAGGACTCCGACGTGACCAGAGCGACGAAGTGGCGCCAGTCGACACGGCTGATGATCGCCGCGAGCGGGAGCACCACGAACAGGGCCCCGACGGCAGCGGGGACGAACACCCACCTGGGAAGGCCGACCGGTCGCAGCCGGGACGTCACGGCCGGGGCTTGGCGAACCCGGCGTCGGTGAGGACGCGCTGCCCCCCGGTGCCGGTCACGAAGGTGACGAACTCCCGTGCCAGGGCGGGCTCCTTGCTGTCCGAGAGGACCGCGATCGGGTAGGTGTTCACCGCCGACGAGGACTCGGGGAACGTGATGCCCGTGACCTTGTCGCCAGCCGACTTCACGTCGGTGACGTACACCAGCCCGGCGTCCGCCTCCCCGGACTCCACCTTGGTGAGCACGTCGGTCACCGACTGCTCCTCGCTGACCGGCTTGATCCGCACCTTCGACGACCGCTCGACCTTCTGCGCGGCCGCACCACACGGCACCGGCGGGGCGCACACCACCACCTTGGTCCCGGGCCGGGCGAGGTCCTGCAGAGAGGTGACGCCCGCCGGGTTGTCCGGGGGTACGGCGATCTCCAGCGTGTTCGACGCGAAGTCCACCGGATGGCCCTCGACGGCCCCCGCGGACACGGCCTTGTCCATGTTCGCGGTGTCGGCGGAGGCGAACACGTCCGCGGGAGCGCCCTGCTGGATCTGGGCGACCAGGTCCGAGGAGCCACCGAAGCTGAACCTGACCTCGACGTCCTGGTGGGCCGCCTGGAACCTCGTGCCGATCTCGGTGAAGGTCGAGGTGAGGGACGCCGCGGCATACACCGTCAGCGTGGTCCGCCCCGAGGATCCCGACGACGCCGTGGACCCAGAGGAGCTGCCGGAGGAGTCCGACCCGCACCCCGCCACCGTTCCCGTCAGCAGCACGGCGGCCACCACCGCCGTCCAGCGCCTCATGACTCGCCCTGTGGTGCATGGACCTGTGGTGTCTCGACGATGACCGTCGTCGACTTGACGACGGCGACGGCCACCGAGCCGAGCTCGAGCCTCAGGTCGGTGACGGCGTCGCTGCTCATCAGCGACACGACCCGGAAGGGTCCGCACTGGAGCTCGACCTGGGCCATCACCCGGTCGATCCGGATGTCGGTGACCAGGCCCACGAAGCGGTTGCGGGCCGAGCTCGCGACGCCCAGCGGGTTCGGGGCCGTCGTGGCCTGGCTGCGGGCGAACCGAGCCAGCTCGTAGCCGTCGATCACCATCCGTCCGGAGCCGTCCTGGTGGGCGGTGAGCGAGCCGTGCTCGATCCAGCGACGGACCGTGTCGTCGCTGACTCCCATGAACCCGGCTGCGTCACGGATCCTCATGTGCGGCATGTTCGCCAGCATAGGGCAGCAGGCTCGGCTCTCCTAACGACTTCTGGTTGCGTCCCGCGGATCCGGAGCACTCGCCTTCGGTGTCGTCGCGGCCACAGGCGGGGGCAGTGCCGGCACCGGGAGGAGCGCAGCAGCCCTCGCCGCGCCAGGCCTCGAGGCCTTCCCTGGCGGCGACGGCGGCGATGACCAGCCCGGCCACCGGATCAGCCCAGCTCCAGCCGAGGGTGGAGTTGAGCACCAGGCCGACGAGCAGCACCGCTGACAGGTAGGTGCACAGCAGGGTCTGGGTTCCGTCCGCCACGACGGCGTTCGACCCCAACGCCCTGCCGGTACGGCGCTGCGCCCACGACAGGAACGGCATGACCACCAGCGAGACAGCTGCGAGGGCGATGCCGACCGGGGAAGGCGACGGGTCAGAGCCGCCCAGGAGCGCTCGCGCTGACTCGACCGTGACGTAGGCGGCCAGGCCGAAGAACGCGACAGCCATGAGGCGGAGCGCCCGGCGCTCTCGGGTCTCAGGCAGCCGGTGGGAGAACTGCCAGATGACGATGAGGCCGCTGGAGACCTCCACGACGGAGTCCAGGCCGAAGCCCACCAGGGCCACCGAGCCGGCGACGAGCCCGGCCGAGACGGCGACGACGGCTTCGAGGACGTTGTAGGTCACCGACGCCCCGGCGAGCAGGCGGGCACGGCGCTCCAGCTCGCCCCGCTCCCGGGAGCCGACACGGTCCAGGTCGGGGTTGCGACCCGGCGTGGTCATGGGAGCTCCGGGTCGTCGTCGTGCCGGGCGGCGATCCCGTGGGTGCCGCAGAGAGCGACGGCGTCGCCGGTGAGGTCGAGCAGCTGCTCGGCGGCGGCCAACAGGCTCATCAGCGCCTCGGGGTGGGTCAGGGAGAACACCGAGGCGCGGCCCCGGGCTCGCGAGGTGACCAGGCCACAGTCACGGAGACAGGCCAGATGCTTGGAGACGGTGCTCTGTGCCAGTCCCAGGTGCGCCGTCAGGTCGACGACCCGGTGCTCACCGAGGGCGAGGTGCTGCAGGATCGCCAAGCGGGATGCGTCACTGAAGCCGTGGAACAGGCACGCCGCCACGGTGAGGGAGCCTGTTTCGACGCCGACCGTGTCAACGTCGGATCGCGTTGTCATCGCCATACGGTGATACTAGGCTGGCACCGCCAGCGTCCGCGTACACGGCGGCGGACTTGTTCCACCAGGACCGAGAGGACCGCTGTGACCAGCCACGACCAGGCCGGCGCTGAAGCCCACACCCACGGTGTCGTCGCCGATGCGGACACCCGATACCTGCGGGTGGCCCTGGCCCTGATCGTCGGCTTCATGGCCGTCGAGGTCGTCGTCGCCTTCCTGGTGCACTCCTTGGCGCTGTTGTCGGACGCCGGGCACATGCTGACCGACGCCGGCGCCATCGCTGCGTCGCTCTGGGCGATCCGGCTCGCCGCCCGTCCTGCGGCCGGGGCGTGGACCTACGGATGGAAGCGGGCCGAGATCCTGTCGGCGGCCGTCAACGGGATCACGCTGCTGGTCGTGAGCGGCGTGGTGACGATCGAGGCGATCCGCCGGCTCTTCGCCCCCGCACCCGTGCAGGGCGGACCGGTGCTCGCGGTGGCGCTGCTGGGTGTCGCGGTCAACCTCGCCGCGACCTGGACGCTGGCCCAGGCCAACCGGTCGAGCCTGAACGTCAGGGGCGCCTTCCGGCACATCCTGACCGATCTCTACGGCTTCATCGCCACCGTCCTGGCGGGCCTCGTCATCCTGCTCACCGGCTTCACGCGGGCCGACTCGATCGCCTCGCTGATCGTCGTTGCGCTGATGATCCATGCGGCCTGGGGCCTGCTGCGGGACTCGGGACGGATCCTGCTCGAGGCAGCGCCCCAGGGCGTCGACCTCGGCGACATCCGTGCTCACCTGACCGAGAACCCTCACGTGCAGGACGTCCACGACCTCCACGTGTGGACGTTGACGTCCGACCTTCCCACGCTCTCGGCACACGTCGTCGTCGACGACGAGTGCTTCGTCGACGGCCATGTCCCTCGACTGCTGGACGAGATGCAGGCGTGCCTGATGGGGCACTTCGACGTCGAGCACTCCACGTTCCAGCTGGAGTCGGCCGCCCACAGCGACCACGAGCACGAGACCCACTCCTAGCCGGCACGGGCTGGTCATCTCACGACCGCTCGGACCGGCACTCGCGGGGACCCGGGTCGCCCCTTCCGCGTGACTCGGGCTGCCGCGGGCCGTGAGTGCCTGTCGGAGCGGCTCCCCGCGGCTGCATGGCACCGACCGCAGAGGGACCTTCGGCCCTCACGCGCGGGCCGGTGCGCGACTATGGTCACGGCATGGACGTCGCGCCGTCCGCCGAAGGACCGGTGGACACACCGCTGCTGTGCCGCATCCGGGACGGCGTGATCGGCGACGACCAGGTCATGGTCGGCCCGTTCGGTCCCAGGCGCGTGACCTACGCCGACTACACCGCCTCGGGGCGGGCGCTCTCGTTCCTCGAGGACTTCATCCGCAACGAGGTCCTGCCCCGCTACGCCAACACCCACACCGAGTCCAGTGGCACCGGCCTCCAGACGACCAGGCTCCGCGAGGACGCCCGGGCCATCATCCGTGACGCTGTGGGCGGTGACGAGCAGACGGTCGTCATCTTCGCCGGCTCCGGGTGCACCGGAGCGATCGACAAGCTCATCGGCATCCTGGGGCTGCGCATCCCGTCCGCACTCGAGGACGAGCACCACCTGCGCGACCGCATCCCGACCGAGCGGCGCCCGGTGGTGTTCATCGGGCCCTTCGAGCACCACTCCAACGAGCTGCCCTGGCGGGAGTCGGTCGCGGACGTGGTGGCGATCCCTGCGGACGCGGACGGCCACATCGACCTCGCTCGGCTCGAGGAGGAGCTCGACCGGTTCTCCGACCGACCGCTGAGGATCGGGAGCTTCTCGGCAGCCAGCAACGTGACCGGCATCCTCAGCGACACTGCCGGCATCTCCTCGCTGCTGCACCGCCACGGCGCGCTGTCGTTCTGGGACTTCGCAGCCGCGGCGCCGTACGTCGACATCGAGATGTACGGTCCCGCCGCCGAGGACCCGCTGTGCTACAAGGACGCGGTCTTCCTCAGCCCGCACAAGCTCGTCGGGGGCCCCAGCACGCCGGGCGTCCTCGTCGTACGGCGCGAGCTGCTGACCAACCGGGTGCCTGACGTGCCGGGCGGCGGAACGGTCGCCTACGTCAACGCCGACGAGCACGACTACCTCTCGGACCCGGCGCAGCGGGAGGAGGGCGGCACTCCCGCGATCGTCGAGGCCATCCGCGCCGGACTGGTGTTCCAGCTCAAGGAGGCGGTGGGCGTCGAGCTGATCCGAGAGCACGAGGAGAGCTACCTGCGACGCGCCGTGAGCCGCTGGCAGCAGGAGCCGGCCATCGAGATCCTCGGCAACCTCGACGCCGAACGGCTCTCGATCGTCTCGTTCCTGGTGCGCTCCCCGACCGGGAGGCACCTGCACCACAACTTCGTCGTCGCCGTCCTCAACGACCTGTTCGGCATCCAGTCCCGCGGTGGCTGCTCGTGCGCGGGGCCCTACGGTCACCAGCTGCTGGGCATCGGCGTCGAGCGGTCCCGCGAGTTCGAGCGCGAGATCGTCCACGGGTGCGAGGGCATCAAGCCCGGCTGGGTGCGCATCAGCTTCAACTACTTCATCTCCGAGGCCGTCTTCGACTACGTTGTCGAGGCCGTGCTGCTCGTCGCCCGCCACGGCTGGCGGCTTCTCGGCGCCTACCGCTTCGATGCCCCCCGAGGCCTGTGGGTGCACCAGGACGGGCCCGTCGAGCCGCCGCTGCGGCTGCGCGAGGTGAGCTACGCACCCGACGGTTCGATGCGCTACCCGCACCACGAGACCACCGCACCGGAGTCGGCACTGCGCCACTACCTCGACGACGCCCGCCGGATCCTCGCGGCCGCCGCCCCCGCCGATCCGGAGGGGGCGAGCGACGTGATGCCGGCCGACTTCGAGCGTCTCCGCTGGTTCGACCTGCCTCGCGCAGCCGTCACCAGGGCGACGAGATGACCCGCCAGGAGCCGGGCGCCGGTGAGCCGGCGTCGACCGGCGCAGGGACCGCGCCCACCCTGCAGGAGCTTCCGCGGTGGGAGTCCGTCCTGGCCGTGGTCGCCCATCCCGACGACGAGTCCTTCGGTCTGGGTGCCGTCCTCGACGGCTTCGCCCGGGCCGGCGCGACGGTCTCGGTGCTGTGCCTGACGCGCGGTGAGGCGTCGACCGTCGGCACGCCTGGACCGGACCTCAGCCAGGTTCGCGCCATGGAGCTCCAGAGCGCCGCCCGGCAGCTGGGGGTCGCCTCGGCGGTCCTGCGTGCGTATCCCGACGGCGGGCTGGCACAGGTCGAACCGGAGACGCTGGTCACCGAGGTGCTGCGTGAGGTGGATGCGCGGCCGGTCCAGGGGGTCCTGGTCTTCGACCCGAGCGGGGTCAGTGGCCACCCCGACCACACGGCAGCGACCAAGGCGGCGCTCGACGCGGCAGCCCGGAGGGGCCTGCCCGTGCTCGGCTGGACGATTCCCCAGTCGGCCGCCGAGGAGCTGAACGACGAGTTCGGCGCGGCCTTCGTCGGTCATGCCCACCACGACGTGGACCTGGTGGTCCCCGTCGACCGCGAACGGCAGCGGATGGCCAGCCTCGCCCACGCGAGCCAGGCCGTGCCCACCAGCATCCTGTGGCGACGACTCGATCTCGTCGGAGACGTCGAGCATCTGCGCTGGTTGCGCCGGGAAGGGGCGAGCACGGACGCACAGACCCTGCAGGTGCGGTGGCGGTCCGAGGACCGGTTCGACATCCAGGTCCGCGGCCACACCGTCACCGTCGACCAGCCGGCCGAGCTCGGCGGCGGCGACGAGGGCCCCACCCCGACCGAGCTCTTCGTCGCCGCTCTCGCGTCCTGCGTGGGCTTCTACGCGCGCCGATACCTGCGCCGGCACCACCTCGATCCGGCCGGCCTGGAGGTGACCACCCGCTACCGCATGGGCACCAGGCCCGCGCGGGTCGAGGCCGTGGAGATGGAGATACACCTGCCGCTGGACCTACCCCCGAAGCGACGCGCAGGCCTGCTGGCGCAGGCAGCGCACTGCACCGTGCACACGTCGATCACACAGGCACCCGACATCGCGATCACGCTGGCCCCGACGGACGAAGCGTGATCAGACGGCCGCCCCCGGCCTCGCAGCCAGTGCTCGGTCCGTCGGCGTGCAGGGGACCTTCGGCCCTGTGGGTCGCCGGGTCCCGTGCCTAGCCTGAGAGCGTCGAGGGCGGGAACAGCTAGCTACCAGCAGGAGGAGTCATGGCTCGCGTCGTGGTCTTGGGAGCCGGTGTCTCCGGGCACACTGCCGCACTGCACCTGCGTCGGAAGCTGGGCAAGCAGCACTCCGTGACCGTGGTGTCGCCCAACTCGCAGTGGAACTGGATCCCGTCCAACATCTGGGTCGGGGTCGGCGAGATGGAGAAGAAGGACGTGGTCTTCCCGCTGGAGCCGGTGTACCGCCGTAAGGGAATCGACTTCCGCCAGGCCAAGGCGCTGACCCTGAGGCCCGAGGGCACACTCGCCGACGCGACCGCGACGGTGGAGATCGAGTACACAGCTCCAGGCAGGCTGGGCCAGACCGAGAGCATCCCGTACGACTACCTGGTCAACGCCACCGGACCGAAGCTCAACTTCGGTGCCACGCCCGGCCTGGGTCCCGACGGTGGCGGTTACACCGTCTCGGTCTGCACCGCCGACCACGCGCTCGAGGCAGCCGCGCGACTGCGCGAGTCCATCGAGCGGATGAGGTCGGGGCAGCGGCAGACCCTCGTCGTCGGCATGGGTCACGGCACCTGCACCTGCGAGGGTGCCGCGTTCGAGTACGCGTTCAACGTCGACCACGAGCTACGGCAGGCGGGTGTCCGTGACCGTGCCGACCTGGTGTACCTGACCAACGAGAAGGATCTGGGCGACTTCGGCGTCGACGGCATGGTGTTCGCCGGCGGTGGCATGCAGACCACCAGCAAGCTGTGGACCGAGTCGCTGTTCCACGAGCGCGGCATCCGGGCGATCTCGGGTGCCCACGTGGAGCGGATCGAGGAGGGCAAGCTGGAGTACCGCCAGCTCGACGACAGCACCGAGACACTCGCCTTCGACTTCGCCATGCTGTTGCCGCCGTTCACCGGTGTCGGGCTCCAGGTCCTCGACCGCCAGGGCTCCGACATCACCGACCAGATGTTCGCCCCCAACAGGTTCATGCGCGTCGACGCCGACTACACCGCGAAGCCGTACGACAGCTGGGTGCCCGAGGACTGGCCCGAGACCTACCAGAGTCCACTGTTCGCGAACGTCTTCGCCGTGGGCATCGCCTTCGCCCCTCCCCATCCGATCTCGCGGCCACGGAAGACCGCGGGCGGGGTCGTGATCTCGCCCTCTCCACCTCGCACCGGCATGCCGTCGGGAGTGATGGGCAAGGCCGTCGCGAGGACGATCGTGGACCGGGTGACGCACGGCGCTGACGCGCCGGCGCACAGGGCGTCGATGGCCCGCATGGGAGCGGCGTGTGTGGCCTCCACAGGTGCGGGCCTGACGTCGGGTACGGCGGCCGCCATGACGCTGATGCCGGTGGTCCCCGACTACACGCGCTACCCGACCGGGCGTGACCTGCGTGAGACCCGTGGCGAGATCGGGCTGTCCGGCCACTGGGTGAAGCTGATGCTGCACCACCTGTTCATGTACAAGGCGAAGGGCCGACCGGGATGGCAGTTCATCCCCGAGTGACCCGACCCGCACCCACCACAACGGCACCGGCACCGCCACCGGCACCGACCGCCACCCCGGTCAGGAGGCTGACATGGACAACGTCAACGAGCAGATCGCCATGGCCCCTCTGCCGACTCGCCGCACCCTGCGTCGACGCAGCAACCTGGCGATCCAGGCCGTTCGCTTCGCGGCCATCAACGGCCGCATCATGCGGATGGTCGTGCGCGGCCGCTGACCTGGTCCACGGCGAACTCGGCACGAGCCTTGCGGTTGGTGCAAGCGAAGATCGTCGGGCGCGTCATGGCGTTGCCGAACTCGCAGACGTAGCCGTTGATGTCCTGACGCTTCTGTCCGTTGAGATCGACTCGCGCCGCCACGAGATAGGACGACGCGCAGTCGATCCGGCCCCTCACGATCGTGATCCTGATGTCGCCTTGTGGCGCGCAGGTGTGTCGTTCGTGCCTGGGCGACGCGCCCGCGTCGCTGGGCGTGGCTGTCACCGACGGGGGAGCGGTCGAGCCTGCCGGAGACGGGACGTCGGCCGACGAGGTGGCCGACGTCGCAGCGTCCGACGACGCGGGCGGTGACGACGAGGGATCCCCTCCGCAGCCCCCGATGAGCGTGGCGACCACGATGAGCCCCACGATCGGCGCGGAACGAGGACGCATTTCGGCATTCTGGCGTCCTGCCCCCCGCTCGGCAAGCCCCCAGGCCCGCAGGTCGAGGTCGGGACCTCAGACGATCGCGGGGAGCGCCTGGGTGGCGGTGTAGACGGCGACCCCGAGAACCAGGACGGTGAAGGCGGTCGAGAGCTTGGTGGTGTCGATGCGGTCGGCGAGCCGGGCACCGCCGAAGCCACCTACCGCCGAGGCGGCGGTGAGTGCGGCGACCAGCGTCCAGTCGGGGGTGGACCCGACGCCGGCACGCACAGCGAGCGCGGCGGCGCTGGTCACCGTGATGACCACCAGGGAGGTGCCCGCCGCGTAGGTCATCGGAAGTGCGAGTGCGAGCACGAGAGCGGGCACGACGAGGAAGCCGCCGCCGACGCCGAGGAACCCGGTGACCAGCCCGACCACAGTCGCGGTGAGCAGCACCTTGGCCGCCCGGGGGCAGTCGCACAGGAACCCTGCGCGGAAGGCGATGATGGGGTCGTCCAGCCGGGGGCGAGACCGTGGTAGGTGGGGGAGCCGTCGCGGCCGTGGCGGAGCTGCCGGACGGCCATCAGTCCGCCGACGAGAAGCATCAGGGCTGCGAAGGCGGCGAGCAGGACGGCGTCGCTCACGTGTGCTGACGCCTTCGCGCCCGCGGCGGCGCCACCGATCGCGACGATGCCGAAGGTGACACCGCGGCCCAGCATCACGTTGCCTGATCTGTACGCCGTGACCGCACCGACCAGTGAGGTGACGCCCACGACCACCAGCGAGCCAGTGGTCGCCTGTCCCGCGTCCTGGCCCAGCACGTAGACCAGCACCGGGACGGCGAGGATGGAGCCACCGCCGCCGAGCGCGCCGAGGGTGAGCCCGATGAGCGCGCCCGCAGCGAGAGCCAGCAGCAGGGTCACGGTCGGTTGGTCACGCGTCGGGGCGGACCAGGTGCAGGCCGACCTTCTCCGCGTTCTCGAAGCTGTCGTCGATCGCGACGACCTTCCGCCCGGCGGCGTCGAGGAGGGAGGCCGCCACGCTGGCGCGGTAGCCGCTGACGCAGTGCACCCACAGCTCGCCTGCGGGCACCTCGTCGACGCGCCGGGGGAGCTCGTGGATGGGGATGCTCACCGCTCCGGTGATCCGGGTCTCGTCGTGCTCGTCGGCCCGGCGGACGTCCAGGACGACTACCGGCCGGTGGCGGCGGACCTGCTCGAGGTCGGCGAAGGTGCCGATCGGGAACGACGCGAGCCGCGCCTCGGTCCAGTCCTGCGGGCCGCCGGTGGCCTGCGCGGCGGGTCGGTCGATGCCGATCCGCGCGAGCTCACGTTGGGCGGTGGCGACGTCGTCTGCGGTCTCGCCGAGCAGCGTCACCGGGGTGCCCCAGTCGATGAGCCAGCCGAGATAGGTGGCGAACGCCCCGTCGAGGCCGAAGTTGAAGGTGCCAGGGGCGTGGCCGGCTGCGAACGCGGTTCGGTTCCGCAGGTCCACGACCCACTCTCCGGCCTCGATGCGGCGGCGCAGCTCCTCCGCATCGGCCTGCTGCACCGGGGACAGGTCGGCGCCGTCGGGGCCGGCCGCGTTGGTCGGCCCCATGTGCACGTAGTAGGCGGGCCAGGCACCGAGGCCGTCGAGGAGCTCGCGGACGTAGGTCTCCTCGTCCTGGGTCAGGGCCGGGTTGGACTGCTTCTCCTGACCGATCGTGGACTCGGTGGCCTCGGACTGGGTGGCGGCACAGAACGACCCGAAGCCGTGGGTGGGAAAGACCTCAGCGCTGTCGGGCAGCTGTGCGGCGAGCTTGTGCGCGGATGCGTGCTGGTGGCGCACCAAGGCGTCGGTGTGCTCCTCGCCGAGCAGGTCCGGCCGTCCCGTTGCGCCGTACAGCAGGGAGCCGCCGGTGAACACCGCGTGCGGCTCCTCACCATCGGTGAGGGCGTAGGACAGGTGGGTGAACGTGTGCCCAGGGGTGGAGATCGCCCGGACCTTCATCCGCGTCCCCACTGCGACCTCGTCGCCGTCGGCGATCGGAGTCCTCTCGAAGGACACCTGGTCCGCGCCGTTGACGTGGTACGCCGCGCCGGTGCGCCGGGCCAGTGCGAGGCCGCCGGTGACGTAGTCGTTGTGGATGTGGGTCTCGAAGACGTCCGTCAGCCGCACCCGGTGCTCCTCGAGCAGCTCCAGGACGCGGTCGATGTCGCGCTGCGGGTCGATCACGAACGCCGCGTCGCCGTCGTGGACGACGTAGCTGCGGTCACCGAGCGAGGGGGTCTCGATCGGAACGATGGTCAGATGGCTCATCGGGTCTCCAGTCGCTGTCGTACGGTGGGTTCGGTCGGGCTCAGGCACGGGCGGGAGCGCCGGTCTCGATGGGCCGCCCGGACCAGGCCCAGGCGCTGGTGCCGCCGGCCACGGAGTAGGCGTCGTAGCCTGCTGCGACCAGCAGGTCGGTCATCGTGGCGCTCCGGTTCCCTGAGGCGCACACCACGTAGACGGGTCGGGTCCGGTCCAGGTCACCCAGCCGGGAGGCGAGCTGTCCCATCGGCACCAGGGCCGCACCGGGCACGTGGCCGGCGACGTACTCCGCCGGCTCCCGGACGTCGACCACGGCGGCGTTGTCGGACGCGGCGCGCGCGAGCTGCTCGATGTCGATCTGTGGGCAGGTCCGGCTCATCGGTGAAAGTCCTCCTGTTGGGAGTTGTTCTTCATACGGGTAGGGGTATGTACAAAGGTCAACCCTAGACACCCCCTGGGGTATTCCTCAAGTCGAGCGCGGCCGGGTGAGCCGTGCGGCGGCCCACCCGATGACACCCGTCCCGACGGCGAGGGCGAGGTCACCCGCGGGCAGCGCGACGGTGTCGAGCAGGTCCTGGAGGAGCGGCAGGTAGACACCGGCCAGCGCCAGCAGGAGGGAGCCGGCGACCGCCGCCGGCAGGAACGGGTTCTCGGTCGTGAGCTGCTTGGGTCGGAGACCGACGGCCACGCCGAGCTGGAGGCAGGTGAGCGCCACGAAGATCATGGTCTGCCAGTGCCGGCCGCTGCCCTGGGCCCAGATGCCGAGCGTCAGTGTGACCAGGGAGAGGACCCCGCTGACCAGGAGGACCCGCTGCCACAGCCCGTCACCGAGCACACTCTGCTCGGGCGGTCTCGGGGGATGGTCCATCAGGTCCGGCGCGGGAGGCTCGGCACCCATCGCGACTCCGGTCATCCCGTGCGTCAGCAGGTTGATCCAGAGGATCTGCGCAGCAAGCAGCGGCACCACGAGGCCGGTGAACGGGCCCAGGAGCATGACGATGATCTCGGACGCACCGCCGGCGAGGCCGAAGACGAGGAAGAGCCTGATGTTCGCGTAGACGCGGCGACCCTCCTCCACGGCCGTCACCACGGTCGCCAGGTCGTCGTCGGCGAGCACGAGGTCAGCAGCCTGCCGGGCGACCTCGGTGCCGCGGTGCCCCATGGCGACCCCGATGTCTGCTCGGCGCAGCGCCGGACCGTCGTTCACGCCGTCACCGGTCATGGCCACCACCGCGCCCCGGTCCTTCCAGGCCTGCACGATGTCGAGCTTCTGCTCAGGGGTGGCCCTGGCGAAGACCCGGGCCGACGTCAGGTCGTCGACGTCACCGGCGGCGATCTGCGGCCCGGTGACGACGGCGCCCTCGTCGTCGGCCTCTGCCGGCAGCACGCCCACCCGGATGGCGACCGACCTGGCGGTGGCCGGGTGGTCGCCGGTGATGAGCACGGGCACGATCCCGGCCCTGCGGCACTGGTCGATGGTGGCGCGGGCGGCCGGCTTGGCCGGGTCGTTCATGGCCACCAGGCCGAGCAGCCGCTGGTCGGCCGCCTCCCAGTCCCCGCCGTCGACCACCTCTCCGCACGTCACCGCCAGCACCCGGAAGCCCTGCTCGGCCAGCAGGCCCGCATGATGCAGGGCCGAGCGCCAGTCCGCGTCCTGCTTCCCGCGCCCGTAGCGCGCGTGCAGGGCCTCCACGGAGCCCTTGGTGACCACCAGCAGCCTGCGGGCACCCCCATGGTGGAGCACATGGACCGTCGTCATCTGCTGGTTCGCGCTGTCGAAGGGCGCTTCCGCCACGCGGGGGCAGGCGACCTCCACCTCCTCCCTGAGGAGACCAGCCTTGCCCGCGGCCGCGAGCAGGGCGATCTCCGTGGGGTCGCCCAGCCCCGACCACGACTCGCCGGCGCCGGCGGGCGGGACCAGGCTGGCGTCGTTGCACAGCGCGCAGGCGCGGAGGAGCTCGACCACGTCCGGCGCCCGGTCGAGGTCCAGCTCCGCCCCACCTGAGACAAGGTCGCCGTGCGGCGAGTAGCCCTCCCCGGACACAGCCACGAGGTGCAGCGGTGTCCAGAGCTGTTCCACCAGCATCTGCGCCTCGGTGAGCGTGCCGGTCTTGTCGGTTGCCAGCACCGTCACGGACCCGAGGGTCTCCACCGCTGGAAGCCGCCGGACCACGGCGTTGCGTGCGGCCATCCGGCGTCCGCCGAGGGCCAGGCTGAGCGTGACGACGGCGGGCAGCGATTCCGGTACGGCGGCGACGGCGAGGCTGATCGCGGTGACCAGCATCAGCTCCAGCGGTTGGCCGCGCACGAGGCCGAGGGCGAGGACCACTGCAGACAGTGCGACCGCCACCAGAGCGAGCGTGCGTCCCAAGCCGGCCAGCCGACGTTGCAGAGGAGTGGGCTGGACGCGAGTGTCCATGAGGGCGGCGATCCGTCCGAGCGCGCTCGACGAACCGGTGCTCCGGACCAGCGCGACCGCACGGCCCCTGACCAACACCGTGCCCGACGACAGCTCGTCGCCCGCCTCACCGCCCTCTGCGCTCTTCGCGACGGCGATCGACTCCCCAGTGAGCGCCGACTCGTCCACCAGCAGCGAGGACGCCTCCAGGAGGTCGCAGTCCGCCGGCACGATGTCGCCCTCGGCCAGCAGGACGACGTCACCAGGCACCAGGTCGGCAGCCGGCACGGAGATCTCGTCTCCGTCCCGTCGGACCCGCACACGCGGTGAGGTGAGCTGGGCCAGCGCGGTGATGGTCCGGTCCGCTCTCACCTCCTGGGTGACGCCGACGGTGGTGTTGACAAGCACGACCAACGCGATGACCGCGGCGTCGGTGACGTCGCCGGTGAGCAGCGTCAGGGCGCATGCGGCGATCAGGACCACGATCAGCGGGTCGCGCAGCTGGAGCCCCATGCTGGACCAGACCGAGATGCGGCCCCGTTGCGTGACCTCGTTGGTGCCCACGTCCGCCAGGCGCCGCGTGGCTTCGACCGAGCTCAAGCCAGTGCTGCCCATGCCGCCCACTGTCTCCTGCTCCCGGACCACCCGCCAGAGGCGAACGGCCCGACGGCAGCTGTCCGCGGGACGGGGCCGGGCCTGAGGTCGTGCGCTTCGGGGACGCCAGGAGAGTCTCCAGCGACATCGCCTCTGTCCGGCCGGTCGTCATATCCCGGGCCGACCGTGTGCCCATCCGAGCGTGGGCACCTGGCGACGTGAGCCGTCAGCCCTCCGGTGGCAGGAGGTTCTTCATGCGTTCTACGCCTTCGGTGAGAGGCCCAAGGCGCCGAGTTCCTGCGCGAGTGGGAGCTTGTCCCCCTCGATGTCGACCGCGACGACGGTCCGCCCATATCGAGCAGGTCAGTCGTGAGTTCGCTGAACGGCACCGGCGCCGTTACTGGTCCCGTCGGGATGGGCGCCGACCAGGAGCGGCACCACCTGGCGCGGTTGCGGCTTCGCCTCGTGCACGGTCGGTTGCGTCGCGGCCTCCTTCTCGCGGGCGAGGAAGGCGCCGAGCTCGGCGATCGTCGTCATCAGCGGCGCCGGGAAGACCACGGTGGTGTTCTTGTCCACGCCGATCTCCACCAGGCTCTGCAGGTTGCGCAGCTGGAGTGCCAGCGGGTGGGCCATCATGGTGTCGGACGCGTCTCCCAGGGCGGCCGCGGCGAGGGACTCGCCCTCGGCGTTGATGATCTTGGCGCGCTTCTCACGCTCGGCCTCGGCCTGACGGGCCATCGCTCGCTTCATCGTGTCCGGGAGCTGGATGTCCTTCAGCTCGACCAGGGTGACCTCGACACCCCACTCGACCGTCGTGACGTCGAGGATCTCTCGGATGTCGAGGTTGATCCGATCGGTCTCCGACAGAGTCTCGTCGAGCGTGTGCTGACCCACCACCTTGCGCAGCGTGGTCTGCGCGATCTGGTCGATGGCCGCTCGCACGTTCTCGATCGCGACCACGGACTTGACGGTGTCCACGACCCGGTAGTAGGCGACAGCGGACACGTCCACGCTGACGTTGTCGCGAGTGATGATCCCCTGCGACTGGATCGGCATCGTCACGATCCGCTTCGAGACCCGGTGCATCACGTCCACCACGGGGATGATGACACGCAGCCCGGGTTCACGGGCTCCATGGACACGACCCAGCCGAAAGACGACGCCCTGCTCATACTGCTTGACGATCCTGAGAGCGAGGGCCAGGAGGGCGAGAACAACGGCGACGAGGAGGGCGACGACGGTGAGAAGATTGCTCAAGAGATCGGTGTTCCTTCGGTTGCGGGTCCTAGACCCAGTGCACCACCGACGCCGGCAACGTCGACAGTGCCAAAGGTCCCGGCCGGGGCCCCTGTCGGTCCTGATCTCGGGTTGCACTCATCTCCCTTGCCCGCTTCGACTGAGCTGGGGAAGGCTGTGGGGATCTGCGAGGAGTGCACGAGCGGCGTCGCCCAGTCGTTGGTTCTCGGCGTGTGCGTAGGCCCGGAGCAGGACGAAGGCTTCGTCGGTGTCGACATCGCGGAGACGGGCGAGTGCGCCCTTCGCCTGCTCGATGACGATCCGGCTGTTGAGTGCCGCTTGGAGCTGCTCGGTGAGGGTGCCGGCGCGAGCGACGTTGGGCTCATGGAAGATGGCGATCGTGGCCACGTCGGCGAGCGCCTGAACCAGACGTACTTCGCTTGGTTGGAACTCGAGAGCCTGCGTGCCGAACACGTTCAGCGCACCGATGGTGCGGTTCCTCACCCGCATCGGGAATGCGTGGACCGAACGGAACCCCAAGTCCTTGGCCTGTTCGGTGAACAGCGGCCATCGTCCTCCTGCCTGCAACAGATCGGAGTTCACGACCGCTCGCCCGGTTTGGAAACAGTCGAGACAGGGACCTTGTTCGTTCTGCAGCTGGAACAGCTCCAGAAGTCTCGCGCTCTCGGTCGAGGCTGCCATGAAGTGCAGGTAGTCGTGCTCGTCCGACAGAAGCAGCCCGACCGACGCTGCGCCACTCACGTCGGCGGCGTGGCAGGTCAGCTCGTGCAGGAAGTCGATGAGGTCGAAGTCCGCGACGAGCGCGTCGGCCACCTCTGCGAACACGAAGGAGAGTCGCTCCACGGAGATCACGAGACATTCACAGCTGGCCTTCGCCTTCGACGAAGGCGCGCTCCAGGCGCAGCGTTCCGGTGACGATATCGTGGGCCACGTCGCCGAGCGATCGATGGTGGCTGAAGGAGAAGGCTCGGATGCGGACGAGTGCGTCCACGAGCGACGTACCGAGGTCGATCATCACCATGCCCTGAGCCTGGTAGATCTCAGCTCGGGAGCCGATGGCCGTCCGGATACCCGGGTCCAGGAAGGATCCCCCGCCCGGGCGAGCCTGATGCAGCAGTGTCTCCGTAGCTATCTCGGCGAACGCCAGAGCGAGTGCAAGCTGAGCCGCATCGAGGGTGGTGGGGACAGCGGCATAGATGTCCATCACACCGAGGCTGACCGCGCCCAACTGCAAGGGGAACGCGAACACGGCTTGAACGCCGAGCTCCTGCGCAACCGAGCAATAGCCCGGCCAGCGAGTCTCCACGGCGAGGTTCGCCGCCTGAACGGGTCGATGCGTCGCCAGGGCATCGTGGCAAGGCCCTTCGCCGACGGTCAGCTGCAGGTCGTCGACGCGGGCACTCAGCGCGTCGGAGCTGCCCACAACGGCCTCCGCACCTGATCCAGACGACATCAGGTTGACTGCGGCACCCATCAGAGCCAGCTCGGCCACGATCGTTCGGCAGGCCCTGTTCAGCACGCCTGTGGGTCCCCCCTCGTCGCCGGCTGGGGCGGCGGTTGCCATCGAGGCCAACACATGAGCACGTAGGGCCGAACGGTAGGGCATCGTGTGATTGAGCGTCGCGCTCGAGGTGACGTCGACCGGGTCCGGGACGCCGAAGGCTCGCTGCATCATATCTGGGCCTGCACCCCTCGATGATCGGTCGCAACATACCTCGCGGGGTTGCCGGCGGCTCGGGCACCGGAGTCGAGCCAGGCCCGCAGGCCTCCAGGATTGCGGCGCTCGAGGTCGTCGAGGTAGGCCTGCCGCAACGTGACGAGCTCGACCCTGTCCGTGGAACAGGCGACTTCCAAAATTGCGTAGCTCACCCGCCACGACGTGCAGAGCTCCTCATCGGTCAGCGACTGGACGGCTGCCTTCCAGTCGGATGCCTGCAACGCGACACGAGCCCGCTCTGGGTGGGGCTTTCGTTGCTGCTCCGACGACTCGCCCAGACGCGGTCGCAGGGCCGCCCGTAGGGCGCACCGGATGGTCCATGGCGACGTGAGGACGGCCAGTGCGAGCAAGGGTCCGACCAATGCTCCCAGCCCGGAGAGCGAGACAAGGATCGTGGTGACCACGAGCCCGCCCACAAGGCCGGTGAGGATCACCCTCCACGTCGGTTGGACAGCATTCACCAGACGGTCGTCAGCGACGACCTCTGGAAGAGCAGCGATGGCTCCGGCCACTATGCCGGAGGTCACGAAGACGCCGACCAAGCTCGGAACCGGCCAGCTGCCGACACCCACGAGCAGGCTCAGCCCTCCTAGTCCAGCCCAGCAGGCGAGCCATAGCCGCCCGTAGACCTTCACGTGGTGAACCCGGTGAGCCCGAAGCCACCTCACGGGTCCGCTCGCGTCAGTGATCCGACCTGCATACATGACGAGACCCATCTGTGCCTTGAGAGGCACCGGGGTCTCGGGCGCTGGAGGAGTGATCCAGACTGCGCCATCCGTGCTGGGGTCAGCAGAGCCTTCACCGAGTATGACGGGTGAGCGAGGCGACGTCCAGGGGTCCGCGACGAGAGGCCGGTCGTGCGCGGCCTGCCTAGCGCCAGTCGAAGTACTCGCGGTGTATGCGGCGTCCCGGCACACCGGCGCTTCGCAGTTGGCTGGTGAGGGCCCTCTGGCGCGCCGGTACGGCGACAGCAACGCGATCCGCTCGTCCCACGCCTCGAGGGCCCTCCCATGGAGACCCACACGTCGGTGTAGACGAAGTCGACGTCGCTGACTTCAGCGGCGGCATCGTTGGTGTGCGCGATGCGCGCGCCCCGGTCGTCTCCCCGACCGCCGCGGCTGCCTTCACGACGTCTTCTGGCGTCGGGCTTGTCCACGTGGATCCTCCGGGTCGAAGAGATCTTCACGAAGTATCGGAAGACCCACAACGACGGGGTGTTCGACGCCTACACCCAGGAGATCCTCGCGGCCCGTCGCTCCCACGTCATCACCCGCCTGCCCGATGCCTATGGTCGCGGACGCATCATCGGCGACTACCGACGAGTGGCCCTGTACGGCGTCGACCGGCTGTTGGCCGACAAGCACCTCGCCTGCCTCGACCTTTCTCGACGTGTACCTACTGCGAGAACGCCGACACCTGGGCCCTCGGGAACGGCCGCCGCGTGACGATGGGAAGGATGATCGACGAGATCGCGAAGGATGCCGACTTCGTCACCACGGCACACGGCGGAATCACCGTAGGCGGCGGCGAGCCAATGCTGCAGATCCGTTTCCTCGAGGCACTGCTGAGCCGGTGCAAGACCGAGCTCGGACTGCACACGGCAGTGGACACCTCCGGGTTCCTCGGCGCTCGTGCCACTGATGAGTTCCTCGACCTGGTGGACCTCATTCTTCTCGACATCAAGTCCGGCGATCCCGCGACGTACCGGATCGTCACCAGCGCCGACCTTGAGCCGACCCTGCGATTCGCACGACGGCTCTCCGACCGCGGCAACCACATGTGGGTGCGCTTCGTCCTCGTGCCCGGGCTCACCGACGCGCCCGAGAACGTGGAGTCGGTGGCCGCCTTCACCGCCACCCTGACAGGTGTCGACCGGGTTGAGGTGTTGCCCTTCCACCAGCTGGGGGAAGCCAAGCGGGCGGAGCTCGGTCTCGCCTACCAGCTGAGCGAGGTGGCCCCGCCCTCGGACGCGCTGGTGGCCCGCGTGGAGCGCCAGTTCCGGTCACACGGCCTGAACGTCGTCTGATCCGGAGTCAACCCCCGCGCGGCGAGGACCCCCACCTCGGACTCGTCGTCGTCATCCTGCGGATCACGCGATTTCTGTTGTTCATGTTGCGATGCGACGCTATGGTCATGTCGCTGCAGGAACTACCGTCCGAACCCGAGAGATCGGCGCGAGATCGCGTCGTCCGAGTCTGAGCTGCGGGAACTCCATCCAAGCGTCGACACCGCCGTCATCCATTCCCTCGTCCAGGACGCGTACGACCGGCTGACACCGGCGAAGGTGCATGCCTACCTGCCCATCCTCATGGTTCGGGAGGTCGGCGACATCCTCCGCACCAGTCAGGCCGCGTAGTCCCGCAGGCAGGGTTGCGCGACGCATGCGAAGTGCTGTCTTCACAGGCCCCGTCCGCGGTCGGGTCTCATTGACGGTCCCACGAGTGAATGTCGTCGCATCAGGGTTCGGCTCTTGGTCTGCACCTCATCCATCCGGATCAGGATGTCGTCCAAGGCATGGATGGCCTCGATGATGTGCGGGCCCTTGTTGAGCATCACACATTCGGCCCGTTGCGCGGCGGCGGCGTCGGTGATCTCCGCACGGGAGGGTTGTCCCGTCTTGGCCATGGTCTCCAACACCTGCGTCGCCCAGATGGCGGGGATGTGCGCCGCTTCGCAGAGCGCCAGGATCTGGCGAGGGACCTCGGAGAGCCGTTCGAAGCCGACCTCGACCGCAAGATCTCCGCGCGCGATCATCACGCCCAGCCGTGGGTGGCGCATGGCGGTCAGCAGGATGGAAGGAAGGTTCTCGAAACCTAGGCGGGTCTCGATCTTCAGTATCAAGCCCAAGTGAGCGGCGTCCGCGGCGACCAGACGTTCAAGAACGTGCCGTACGTCATCGGCGGTGCGGACGAACGAGATGGCCACCAGGTCGGAGTGTTCCGCGATGAACGGTAGCTGGGCATCGTCGAATGGCGTCAACG
This sequence comes from uncultured Actinomycetota bacterium, assembly GCA_963837995.1. Lineage (GTDB taxonomy): Bacteria > Actinomycetota > Actinomycetes > Propionibacteriales > Nocardioidaceae > Nocardioides_B. The sequence goes on along the minus strand of CAWIPS010000007.1, from coordinate 629,445 downwards.
CTGGTAACGGCAACAGAGTGTCGGGAAGATTGATCCCCTTCTCCGCGCCGAGACGTTGCCCACCGGGCTTGGTCGAGACGATCCGCAGGGTGCCTCACCAGACCCGACCGACTCGACGACCGCGCTGATCGCACCGTCGTCGAGGAGGACGGCATCGCCTGGACGCATCGCGAGGATGGCCTCCCGGAAGAGTGCAACCGATCCGTGCGGTCTGTCCGACACCAGGCACGTCGACCGGGGTCGGGTCGGAGGTCAGGACGAGCTGGTCCCCGGCAGAGAGCGTCAGCCGTCGAACCAGTGGCGGGATGCCGGCCACGGTCGTTGAGGACGCTGCGCAGCGCAAGATCGTGCCGTTTGTCAGGTACGCGTTCTGCTGCCCATCAATGAGGACGCCTTCGGCGGTCACCCGGGCTGCGGTGAACGTGCGTCTTCGGGCCCCGGACATCCCGCATGCTGACTTTGTCGCCTGTCCGGCGGACCCTCAGCCACGCCTCGTCGACGTGCACCGCGAGCGTCGGGCGTGCGGTGCTGATCGTCGGTGGTGGGGCGGACGTGCCATCTGAGGTGAGCCAGATCCTCGCCGGAAAGGTCACGCTCCCGCTCTCATCTCGCGTGACCCGCGCGCGTCCAATCGACGGCCCATCCAGAATCACGCCAGTCCGAAGCTTGGGACCGGGGAGATCCATCGAGACAACCACTTGTCGGCCCGCATCGCGGGCGGCCGCCCGAACATTCCCAGCCATCTCCGCCCAGGCAGTCCGATCGTCGTGTGCACAGTTGATCCGAGCCACGTCCATTCCAGCGTCGACGAAATCCGTGACCAGCTCCGGATGATCGGCGGCCTCAGTCGGAAAAGTAACCATGATGCGGGTCGGTCTGGCGGGGCGCATCGGCCCGAACAAGGCCTCGGACTTGAGGGCGAGGATCTCGTCGCCCTCGTCGAGCGCTGCGTTGATCGCCTCGAGATTCCATGGACCAGGATCGCCGCGAAGCGCAGCGAGCACGTTCGCGCCGCCCGGAGCTTCGTTCGCACGTCCGCCTCAGTGGTGGCCAAGGACGTCGCTCCGATGTCCATGAGGTCGTTTTGGAGCTCCCGCAGATCATGTCGGCGAAGCACGGTGTAGTGAAGAAGATTCGCCGCCCCCCGACGGTGCTCCTCGGCCACCGCAGCGATGACCTCTGCCTGCTCGGTCTCCGCCCGCCCAAGATCGTCAAGCAGCCCGTCCAAACCACCGATCAAGGCGTCCAACGACTGCATCGGCACTCCTGGCTTGAGTCAGTGGACGCAACAGTCCTACCCCAGCCGGGGACCAACCACGAGGATGCGACGAAGTCTTCATCGAACGTTCACTCGGCCGATCGATCGAGGAGGCCAGCAACCTCGCCCATGCCCAGCGGACAGATCTGAAGATCCTCGTCGGTGCACTACCCCGCGAGCTCCGGCAACGTCGCAGGTGAGTTGATGTGATCCTGGAACGCCTTCGTCCGACCGACGTCGGCGAGCGCCTCACGCTCCCGGACGGCTCACTCGCCCAGGTGATGTCCACCGTCGAACGCTCAGGCGTAGCAGGCCTCACCCCATCGGTGTACGTCGTCCGTTGTCTAGGAGCTGGCGATGGCCTGCAGAATGTTCAGGCGCACCGCCCGGAGCGCGGGCAGTGCGGCGGCGAGGACCCCGACCACACCCGAGGTGAGCAGCATCCCCAGGATGAGCGCCCAGGGGACGGCGAGGGTGGTCAACCCCTGGGTCACCAGGCCGCGCTGCAGGGCCACGCCGAGCCCGAGGCCGAGGAGGGTTCCCAGGACCGCACCGAACACCGCCGTCGTGACGGCCTCGATGGTGATCATGGCGGCCAGCTGGCGACGCCGCAGCCCGATCGCCCGGAGCAGACCGATCTCGCGGGTCCGCTCGAACACGGAGAGCGCCAGGGTGTTGATGATGCCGAGAACGGCGACGATGACGCTGAAGAGCAGCAGGACGTAGAGCAGGTTGATCAGTGTGTCGACCGAGGCGCCCTGTGCATCGGCGAACTCGGCGCCGTCCTGGACCGAGACGATCAAGTAGGGACGCACGAGGTCGGTCAGCTCGACTCGCAGTCGGCCGAGGTCGGCACCCGGCTCGGCCCGCAGGAAGAGTCGGGTATCGGCCCGCTGGTTGGCCGGCAGTGTTGCGGTGTAGAGGGTGCGGTCGACGATGAGGTGCGACCCGAAGGCCTGGCTGTCGCGGTAGATGCCGCCGACCACGAGCGGCTCGCCCTTGATGGTGCCGACCGTGCCGGTCAGCGGTGTCACCGAGCGCGCCAGCCGTGGTCGCTCGCGGTGGTCTCGTCCACGAGCACGGTGTGGCGGTCGAGAGCGGACAGCTTGCCCTCGTCCATCCTCACCACGAAGTTGTCAGCCACGTCGCTAGCCGTGACGGCCGAGGCCATGGTGTGGAAGGACCCGATCCGCACGTCGAGCAACCCGACGGCGGCGACCGAGCGCACGCCAGGCAGGTTGCGGGCGGCATCGGCCACCGGGCCGGGCACCGGTGCGACGTTGCCGCTGTTCAGCACGAAGTCCGACGTGAGCTCGTCGGCGACTCCGCTGCTCACGCTGGCCTGGACGCTCTGCGCCAGCACCGAGATGCCCGCGATCAACGCCAGGCCGATCATCAGGGCGCTCGCCGTGGTCGCCGTACGGCGGGGGACGCGCAGCGCATTCTCCCGCGCGAGCCTCCCGACCGCTCCGAGCATCGCGACGAACGGCCAGGCGATGACGCGTACCACGGGTCGTGTCACCAGGGGGGCGCCCACCAGCAGTCCGAGCACGGCCCCGACTGCACCGAGCGCCGCCAGCGGCCAGGAGACGTGCTCGCGAGTCACCGCGACACCCAGCACCAGCGCGCCGGAAAGCAGCAGGGCGAGCCCCACCAGACCACGTCGGCCGAGGCCGCCGGTGACGGCACCGACGTCGCCGCGCATCGCGGCCACCGGGGCGACCCGCGAAGCACGTCGGGCGGGCAGCACGGCCGAGACAACGGTGACCACCACACCGACCAGCACGCTGAGCACCACGGTGGTCGCGCCGAGGGGGAGCTCGGATCCGATGTCGGTGCTCAGGAACGACCGGATGGCCGCCTGGGCACCGGCGGCGATCAGCAGCCCCAGGGCGATGCCGAGCACCGAGCCGACCACGCCGATGACGACGGCCTCGCCGAGCACGGTGCGCATCACCTGCGCCCGGGTCGCTCCGATCGCGCGAAGCAGGGCGAGCTCGCGGGCGCGTTGCCCGACGAGCATCGAGAAGGTGTTGACGATGATGAAGGCGCCGACGAACAGGGCGACGCCGGCGAAGACCAGCAGGAAGGTCGTGAAGAACGCCAAGCCCCTTCTGCACCGAGGTCTCCGTCTCACTCTGCACCGTCGCCCCGGTGACCGCCTCGACATCGGCCGGTAGAGCGCGGGCGACGGCCGCGCGCAGCGCCGTCTGGCTGACTCCCGGAGCCGCAGTGACCGACAGGGAGGTGACGGTGCCGTCGGGGGCGAACGCCCGTCGCGCCGTTTCCGGGTCGACCAGCACGGCCGTGGCACCGAACAGAGAACCGAAGCGCACCTCACCGGTGATCGTGACGAGCCGTGCCCGGTCGCCGATGACGGCGCGGGTGCGGTCCCCCACCTTCAGGTGCGCCCGGTCCAGGGTGCTGGTCTCGACCGCGACCTCGCCCGGGCCGCTCGGCCCTCGTCCGGAGACCAGGGTGAACGACGGATCGTCCTCGACGAAGGCGAACCCGAGCGACGGGGCGCCTCCGTTGCGGACCGCGATGCCGTCGCTTCCTGCCAGGATGGCGGTGCCCTGCAGGTTGGGCAGCACCCGCGCGACCCCGGGCACAGCCGCGACGGTCTCCACGAGCGCCAGCGGCACCCCGGCCCTGACGGGGATCCGTCGACGGAGACCGGGGAGACGGCATCGGTCCCCGCGCCGCGAACCGACACGTCCAGCCCCTTGGCCGACTGGGCGACCAGACCACCGAGGGTGTTGTCGATGCTGTCGCGCAGCACGAAGGTGCCGGTGACGAACGAGACGCCCAGCATCACGGCGAACGCGGTGAGGAGCAGACGGACCACATGGCCCTGCAGCCCCCGAAGGGTGACGTGCAGCATCTCAGGAGTCCCGTCCGGCGAGCTCGAAGCTCTTCATCCGGTCCAGCACCGAGGCGGTCGTCGGGGAGAGGATCTCATCGACGATGCGTCCGTCGACGAGGAAGAGCACCCGGTCGGCGAACGACGCCGCCACCGGGTCATGGGTGACCATCACGATGCTCTGCCCGAACTCGTCGACCGAGCGCCGCAGGAACGCAAGGATCTCGGCGCTGGCGCGGGAGTCGAGGTTTCCGGTCGGCTCGTCGGCGAAGACGATCGCGGGCCGGCGTACCAGAGCTCGGGCGCACGCGACGCGCTGCTGCTGTCCGCCGGAGAGCTCGTCGGGTCGGTGGCCGAGCCGGTCCCGGATGCCCAGCGTGTCCACGATCGTGTCGAACCACGCGAGGTCGAGCTTCGCACCGGCGATGTCGACGGGCAGAGTGATGTTCTCGCGCGCCGTGAGGGTCGGGCACCAGGTTGTAGGCCTGGAACACGAACCCGAGCCGGTCTCGTCGCAGCAGCGTGAGGGCCTTGTCCTTGAGGCCGCGGATGTCGACGCCGTCGATGTCCACCCGTCCGGACGTCGGCTGCGTCCAGGGCGGCCATGCAGTGCATCAGCGTGGACTTGCCGGAGCCCGAGGGACCCATGATCGCGGTGAGCCGGCCACGACCGAACTCCACGGTGACGTGATCGAGGGCCACGACCTGTGCGTCGCCGGTCCCGTAGACCTTGCACAGGTCTTCGGCCCGCGCAACCGGCTCCCCGTCGGTGAGGCCGTCGATCTCCGCTGAGCTGCGTTCTCGGGTGAGGGTCATGCGGAACTCCAGAAAGGGTCAGCGAGGAGGCGGACCGTGTACGACGGGCACGCCGCCCGGACGTTCAGCGACGCACTTCCCTAGCCGAGGACGCTAGGCGTGCTGCCCTGCCATCGATAGGGCCGACCGTCCCCCGGCCAGCAGGACGTTCGGCACTGGTGGGCGCGGCAACGATGTGGTCGAGTCGAGACGTCGAGTGAACGCGCCACGATGGCGATCGACTCAAACCTCGGATGGGGTCGTGAACAGGTGAACGACATGGCCACCACACTGGTCGACAACAACGTCCCTCCCGTGGACGCTCTGAGCCTCGCCACCGCCTTCACCGGCTCCGGCCCGCCTCGCCTCGTGCGTCGCGGACTCCTGGTCAGCGGCGCCGTCTGCCTGTTCGGGCTGGTCGGGGCGGCGACCGGCAACATGAGTGTGCGGGACATCGGCATCGCAGGGTACGCCGTCATCCTGCCGGTGGTGCTGCTGGTGATGGCGCGCGTGTTCGCAGCAACGGCTGTCGCGGAGACCCCGCGATGAACGTCGCCACCGACCGTTCAGCGGCGCGGACACCCCTGGCCCAGGCCATCGGTCTTGCCGCGGTCGTGTTCTCGGCCGTCTACTTCGTGTCCGACGTGCTCGAGCTGTTCCACGGCGGCTTCTCGACGGCCCAGCTGGTGCTGACCTACGTCGCGGAGGCCGCCATCCCGCTCTTCGTCATCGGCCTGTATGCCGTGCAGCGGCCGCGCATCGGAAGGCTCGGCCTTCTCGGGGCGGTCGGCTACGCCTACGCCTACGTCTTCTTCACCGGCACCGTGCTGCTGGCGCTCGTGGACCGGTCACCGGACTGGGACACGCTCGTGGCCGACCTCGGACCCTGGGTCTCCGTGCACGGTCTGCTGATGGTGCTGGCCGGCTCGGCCTTCGGGGTGGCCGTCGTCAGAGCCGGCGTGCTGCCACGCTGGACGGGGGTGCTCCTGCTCGTCGGAGTGGTTCTGGTCGCCCTGGCATCACCGCTGCCGGGCGCCGCCCAGATGCTCTGCGCAGGTGTGCGTGACCTCGCGTTCGCCGGCATGGGCCTCTCCCTGCTGACCCGCCCGACCCATCCACTTGACCACCCGAGAGGAGCGTCGCATGTACACGCTTGAGTTCGAGAGCGTCACCAAGCGCTACGGGCACGAGGTCGTCGTCGACGATCTCACCTTCACCGTCGAGCCAGGGCGAGTCACCGGCTTCCTGGGGCCCAACGGCGCCGGGAAGTCCACGGCGATGAAGATCCTGCTCGACCTCGCCAAGCCCGACCACGGTCGCGCCACGATCGGCGGCACGCGGTACCGCGAGATGCCCGACCCGGCACGAACCGTCGGCGTCGTGCTCGAGCCGAACGCCTTCCACCCCGGACGCAGCGGCCGCAACCACCTGCGGATCCTCGCCGACGGCGCGGGCATCGACCCCAGCCGCATCGGCGAGATGCTCGAGGCGGTCGGGCTGACCCACGCCGCGGATCGCCACGTGGGTGGCTACTCCCTGGGCATGCGACAGCGCCTCGGGTTGGCAGCCGCCCTGCTCGGCGACCCACCGGTCCTGGTGCTCGACGAGCCCGGCAACGGGCTCGACCCGCAAGGCATCCGCTGGCTGCGCGACCTGCTCCGCGAACGCGCCGCCGCCGGAGGCACGGTGTTCGTCTCCAGCCACCTGCTCGCCGAGGTCGAGCACCTCGCCGACGAGATCGTGGTCCTCAACCATGGCCAGCTCGTCACCACCGGCACCCTCGCCGCGCTGCAGCAGGCCGGCACCTCGGTCCGCACCGACGCTGTGATGCACTGACCACGCTGCTGACGGCGGCCGGAGCCACCGTCCACACCGGCACCGAGGGCGAGCTCGTCGTCCGCGGAATCGGCATCGCCGAGATCGGAGACCGGGCCTGCGCCGCGGGAATCGCCCTGCACGAGCTCAGCCCCCAGGCCGGCTCCCTGGAGGAGCTGTTCCTCGGACTGGACGAGCGCCGACAGCACCCCCGCCACGACCAGGCCGACACCGGCACCCCGACGGCTCGCCGACCGAGCCCGAAAGGCAGGCAGTACCGCTATGACCACCACGCTCCGACTCGTCCGCGGAGAGATCCGCAAGCTCACCACCACCAAGCTGCCGTGGGGCTTCCTCGCCGTCCTGGTCGTCATCGCCGGCCTCGATGCGGCGGTCGTCGCGTTCGGCACCGACATGGACGGCAGCAAGGCCTTCGTCTCCACCGCCGCCGACCAGCAGTCCCTGATGGCCTTCGCGTTCAACGCCATGATCGGCACCAGCCTCTTCGGCGCCATCGCCGTGGCCCGCGAGTACGGACACCGCACCGTCGTACCGATGTTCCTGACCTCCCCCAACCGCACCCGAGCCGTGCTCGCCCAGCTGGTCGCGGTCCTGCTGGCTGGCGCCGTCTCTGGCCCTTGTCGGCCAGGCGCTGGTGGTCGCCGGGGTCGCCCTGGCGCTGCCAAGCACCGACTACGGCTTCCTGGTCTCCACCGGTGGACGTCGCCCGGCTCTTCGCCGCCACGACACTCGCCGGAGCGATCGGCGCCACCCTCGGCGCCGGGCTCGGCTGCGCTCATCCGCAACATCGGTGGCGCGGTCACGACCGCCGTGCTGGTGCTCTTCGTGATCCCGCCGCTCGCCGTACAGCTCTTCAGCGACACAGCCTCCTGGATCCCGCCCTCCCTGTTCGCCGTCATCTCCGGGGTCAGCCCCGACGTGAGCCTGTGGGCCGCCCTGCTGGCCATCGGCGCGTGGGCACTGGTCCCCGCTGCCGCCGGACTCGTGGCCGTGCAACGACGAGACGTCGTCTGAGACACCTCGAGGCCCGACGTACGACCAGAACGCGAACGCCCGAGGCTCAGGACGGAACCTCAGACTCGGGCGTTCTGCGGACTATCTGCGGACTAGAGGCAGCCCGCGAGGGCGAAACCGCAGGTCACAAGCGGTATGCGGCTCAGAGGTCGTAGTAGAGCTCGAACTCGTGCGGGTGCGGGCGCAGCTGCACGGGCAGGATCTCCATGCTGCGCTTGTACTCGATCCAGGTGGCGATCAGGTCGGGGGTGAAGACGCCGCCCTCGAGCAGGAACTCGTGGTCCCGCTCCAGGTTGTCCAGGACCGCGTTCAGCGAGGTCGGCACCTGGTCGATCTCGGCCATCTCGTCCGGCGGCAGCTCGTAGATGTCCTTGTCCACCGGGGCGGGCGGCTCGATCTTGTTGCGGATCCCGTCCACGCCGGCGAGCAGCAGGGCCGAGAAGGCGAGGTACGGGTTCGCCGACGGGTCGGGGCACCGGAACTCGATGCGCTTGGCCTTCGGGTTCGGGCCCGTGATCGGGATCCGCACGCACGCTGACCGGTTGCGCTGGCTGTAGACCAGGCTGATCGGCGCCTCGAAGCCCGGAACCAGCCGGTGGTAGGAGTTCACCGTCGGGTTCGTGAAGGCCAGCAGCGACGGAGCGTGCGTGAGCAGGCCCCCGATGTACCAGCGCGCCATGTCCGAGAGCCCCGCGTAGCCGGACTCGTCGAAGAACAGCGGCTCGCCGTCGTTCCAGATCGACTGGTGCACGTGCATGCCCGAGCCGTTGTCGCCGAAGATCGGCTTGGGCATGAAGGTGGCGGTCTTGCCGTTGCGCAGGGCGACGTTGCGGACGATGTACTTGAACTTCATCACGTTGTCAGCGCTCGAGAGCAGCTCGTCGAAGCGCCAGTTGATCTCGGCCTGGCCGGCGGTGCCCACCTCGTGGTGACCGCGCTCGACGATGAGTCCCGACTTCTCCAGCTCGATGGCGATCTCGTCGCGGATGTCGCTGAAGTGGTCGGTCGGGGAGACGGGGAAGTAGCCGCCCTTGTACTTGACCTTGTAGCCCTTGTTGCCCCGCGTGCCCTCCTCCTCCTTGCCGGTGTTCCAGGCGCCGGCGACCGAGTCGATCTCGTACATGCCGACGTTCTGCTTGGTCTCGAACTTGACCGAGTCGAACATGTAGAACTCGGCCTCGGGAGCGAAGTACGCCGTGTCGCCGATGCCGGTGCTCTTCAGGTAGGCCAGCGCCTTGCGGGCGATGTTGCGGGGGTCACGGCTGTAGGCCTCGCCGGTGATCGGGTCGTGGATGAAGAAGTTCACGATCAGCGTCTTGGCCTTGCGGAACGGGTCCACCCACGCGGTCGTCGGGTCCGGGAACAGCTGCATGTCGGACTCGTGGATCGCCTGGAAGCCCCGGATCGAGGACCCGTCGAATCCGAGCCCGTCGTCGAACACGGACTGGTCGAAGGAGGAGACAGGCACCGTGAAGTGCTGCATCACGCCGGGCAGGTCACAGAACCGCACGTCGACCATCTCGACGCCCTCGTCCTTGATGTACTTCAGCAGCTCTTCGCTGTTTGCGAACATTCGTCCTCCTTGGCCGCGGCGGGCCAGTGTTCGGCGGTCGGTTGCGGTGCCAGGTCATCCGGGCTGGTCGTCGGCTCGGCGAGCGGGGACGCGTCTCGCATCCTCGCACCGCAACCTATGCACGGGCAGTTTCTCTGCGGTATCTGGTTTGTTTCCGCCATGTAACAAGTCTCGGAGGGTCGCTGAGGTGCCACCCGATAGCGTGGACGGGGTGAGCACCTCCTCCTCGCCCACCGGTCGCTCCGCCCGGTCCCGCCGGCCCGGGGCAGCGGCCGGGACGTCGTACGCCGGTCAGCGGCTGGGCCGCCCGGCGGAGGGCCCCGGCTCCGTGGCCGGCTGGGGGAGCCGGTTCGCGGCCCTGTGCCTGGACTGGGTCGCCTCGCTGCTGGTGGCGATGGCGCTGACCGGGGGTGCCGCGATGGGGTCGCGAGGCTGGGAGATGTGGGCCCCGATGCTGGTCTTCCTGGTCGAGGCCAGCCTGTTCACCGCCCTGGTGGGCGGGTCCTTCGGGCAGCTCGTCATGCGCGTCGCGGTGGTCCGGCTGGACGGCCGTCCGGTCAGCCTGCTGCTCGCGATGCTGCGCACGGCGATGATCTGCCTGGTGGTGCCTCCACTGGTCTACAACCCCGACCGCCGAGGCCTGCACGACCTGCTGACCGGCACCCTCACCGTCCGTCGCCGCTGACCCCGCCCGCACGACAGCAGGGCAGCAGGGTCAGCGCTCGATCCGGATCTGGGCCACGTCGAGGTAGCCGGTGCGGAACCCGGCCTCGCAGTAGGCCAGGTAGAACTCCCACATCCGGAAGAACCGGTCGTCGAAGCCGAGCTCCCGGACGTGCTCCCAGTTGGCCACGAACTGCTCGCGCCACAGCCGGAGCGTGTGCGCGTAGTGGCGGCCCATCGGCCGGGTGCTCGAGACGTGCAGGGAGGTGTGGCGGCGGAGCACCCGGCTGACCGCCTCGGTCGAGGGCAGCGTGCCGCCGGGGAAGATGTACTTGTGGATCCAGGTGTAGGTGTCCCGGGTCGCCTCCAGCCGGTGGTCCGCCATCAGGATCGCCTGGATGGCCGCCTTGCCCTTCGGGGCGAGGAGCGAGTCGATCTTGGCGAAGTACGTCGGCCAGTACTCCTCACCGACCGCCTCCACCATCTCCACCGACACGACGGCGTCGAACAGGCCGTCCTGGTCGCGGTAGTCGCGCACCGCGATCTCGACCGAGCCGCCGACTCCCGCGGCGTCCACGCGCTGCTGGGCGAGCAGGGCCTGCTCGGCCGAGAGGGTGACGGTGACCACGCGGGCGCCACGCTGAGCGGCCCGGATCGCCAGCGTCCCCCAGCCGGTGCCGATCTCCAGCACCCGGGACCCGCTGACCACGTCTGCCGCGTCGAGGATCGCGTCCACCTTGCGCAGCTGGGCCGGCTCCAGGTCCGCCGACACCGGCGGCGTCTCGAGGGTGTCGAAGAGCGCCGCCGAGTAGGACAGCGAGGGGTCCAGGAACTGACTGAACATGTCGTTGGACAGGTCGTAGTGCGCCTCGATGTTCCGCCGCGCTCCGTCGATCGTGTTGGCCGGGTTGAGACCTCTGGGCAGCACGGCGTGCCGCAGCCGGTAGAACGAGGGCTTGATCAGGTCGGTCAGCCGCTCCGCGAAGGGCGCCAGCACGTCGGCGAGGTCGGTGCCCTCGCCAGCCCCCCACTCGCGCGCCATGTAGGACTCCCCGAGGCCGATCATCGGGCTGCGAGCCATCCGGGCGAAGAACGCGTCCGGCTGGTCCACGTCGATGGTCGGGCGGCGGTCGGTGAGGGGGGCGCCGTACACCTGGCCGTCGACGAGGCGTGCGGTCACCGGCACGCCACGCAGGATCCGCTTCACCACCTGCCGGGCGACCTTGCCCCGGAGGCCGTACGGCGGAGCGTCGGGCAGCACGTCCGAGGACGCTCCGACCGCAGGCGCAGGGCCGGGGGCGGGCTCAGGGACGGGGATGCGCAGAGGGAGGCCGGACAGGGGAACGGTGGTCATGAGAGTCCTTCCGGGACGGAGTGGGGCGCTCGTGGGACGACCGGCAGGCGCCTGAGCCAGAGCCGGATGCCGTGCCAGCGGATCAGCGCGGAGACGCGCTGGGAGGGGAACGGGTTGCGGGCGAGCGTGCGGAGCACCCGGCTCCGGGTGGCCGGCTCGAGGCGCCCGTGCACGGACGCGGTGAAGACCGTCTCGTCGTGCTGGGACAACGTGATGCCGACGGCGACCCGGGAACCGGTGAGGTGGGTGCGGATGTCGTAGCGGCCCTCGACCGCGAAGAACGGCGAGACGTAGAACTCCTTGTCGACCTGCGCCGGCATCCCTCGCACCACGTCCAGCGGGTAGGAGTGCCGCTCGCCGTAGGTGTTGTGCACCTCGGCCAGCACCCCCTCGAGCCGGCCCTCGGCGTCGAAGCAGAAGTACGTCGTCAGCGGGTCGAACACGTAGCCGAAGGACCGTGCGTTCGCCAGCATCAGCACCCGCGCCGCGCTCCACCGCACCTGGTGCGCGTCGAGGCAGCTGCGCAGCTTGTCCGGAAGCGGCCGGCCGTCCTGGGCCGCGAGGTGGTCCTCGCTGCGGATCGAGGCGAGGCGCCGCAGCCGGCGGGGGAAGGCGGCGTCGAGGTCGGAGATGTCGACCAGCCACATCGGCGTGGACGTGGCGAACGCGTAGGTGAAGGGCCGGGTGCGCCGGTGCGTCACCCTCGCCCGGACGTAGGACGGGGTGGGCGCCGGCACGGCGGGGCTGGTCACCACGTCACGCCCAGCGCCTCGGCGGCGGCCACACCCGAGCGGCAGCCGTCCTCGTGGAAGCCCCAGCCGTGGTAGGCGCCGGCGAACGCCAGCCGGTCCGAGGCCAGCGACGGCAGCTCCTGCTGGGCGGCGACCGAGGCGGCGGTGTAGGTGGGGTGCAGGTAGGTCGTCGTGGCGATGGTGTCGGCCGGTGCGTCGGCGTCGTCGGGGTTCAGCGTGACGACCAGCGGCTCGGACTCCGGGTGCCCCTGCAGCCGGTTCATCCAGTAGGAGACCTTGCTCCGGTCGGTGAACGCCGTACATCCGTCGAGGCGGTAGTTCCAGCTGGCCCGGCCGCGCACGAGGTCCGGCAGCACCGTCTCGTCGCGGTGCAGCCAGGCCACGTTGGTGGAGTAGCCGAACGCGCCGAGCAGCGACGACTCGGTCTCGTCGGCGTCGGTGAGCAGCCGCAGGGCCTCGTCGGCGTGGGTGGCGAGCACCACCTTGTCGAAGCTGTGGTGCTCGGCCGGCCCGTCACCGGTGACCGTGTCGATCTCGACCGACTCGGGCTTGCGACTGACGGCGGTCACCCGGGTGCGGATCCGGACGACGTCGAGCCGCTGCGTGACGGCCTGGACGTAGGAGCGGGAGCCACCGACCACGGTGTGCCAGGTGGGGGCGTCGCCGAGGACGAGGAAGCCGTGGTGGCTCAGGAACGCGAAGAGGTACGACGCCGGGTAGTCCAGTGCCTCCTGGTGGCCCATCGACCACACGCAGGAGACGATCGGCAGGGCGTAGTGGGTGACGAAGTGCCGGTCGAAGCCGTGCCGGTCCAGGAAGTCGCCGTAGCTCAGGGTGCTGTGCGGGTCCTCCTCCAGCTGCGCGACGGCCGCCGACTGGAAGCGCCGGATGGACAGCAGCAGACGCCAGAACCTCGGCGAGAGCAGCCGCCGGCGCTGGGCGAAGATGCCGTTCGCGCCTCGCCCGCCGACGTAGTTCAGGCCGCACTCCGCACACTCGATGCTCATGGTCATCTCGGTGGGTCGGGTCGCCACCCCCAGCTCGGCGAAGAGCCGGCGCAGCAGGGGGTAGGTGCGGTCGTTGAGCACGATGAAGCCCGAGTCGACGGCCGCCTTACCGCCGTCGGCCATCGTCACGTCGTGGGTGTGGGCGTGCCCGCCGACCCGGTCGTCGGCCTCGAGGAGCGTGACGTGGTGGGTCCGCTGCAGGAGGTAGGCGGCCGTCAGCCCGGACACGCCGCCACCGACCACGGCGACGGTGGGACGGGCGGGGGCGTGGGCGTTCATGTGAGGTGTTCGTCCTCAGATGAGAGGTGGATGGGTCGGTGCCCACCCCGGCACGGCCGTCGACCGGCGCCCGGCGACCCGCGCCCGGCGACCCGCGGAGCGCCCGGGTCAGCGACCACGCATGTTCTGCCGGGCGCCCTTGAGGTTCGTGGGCATCGGGCCCTTGGGGATCGGGATGGTGGAGCGGTTGGCGTCGAGGGCCTTCAGCCGCTGGAGCACGTCGGTCATCTCGGCGGGCTTGATGTTGCGCCCGAGCTTGGTGACGTGGCGTCTCAGCTTCGGGACGGGTACGGCGCCCGGATCGGAGCCGCTGATGACCTCGAAGATCGGCGTCTCGGAGGTGACCCGCTCATGCTTGCGTCGCTCGGTGGCCAGCAGCGACTTGAGCCGGTTCTGGTTGCCCTCGCCGACGAGGACGATCCCCGGCGGGCCGACCACCCGGTGCACCAGGTCCTGGTTCCTGTTGAACGCGATGCCGGGCTCGACCTTCCAGCCGCGACGGAGCTGGCCGAGAACGGCTGCTGCGGCGCCGGGACGGCCCTCTATCTCGGCGTACTGCGCCTTCTGGGCGCGACGCGAGAAGACGATGAGGGCTGCGAGGATGCCGAGCAGCACCGCGGTGAGCACGGACAGGATCCAGCTGCCGGGCAGCACCAGGGACAGCACGACGTAGCCGAGCGCGGCGACGACCACGAAGACGCCGAGCAGGATGAGCCCGAGCCGGCGGTCGGTCTTCCTGGTCATCTGGTAGACCAGCGCCATCTGCTTGAGGCGCCCGTCCTTCTTGGGCGGCTTGGGCGGCTTGGGCGGCTTGCCTGCCTTCGGCGCCTTCGGGGTCCTGCCCAGGAGCCGGGACCTCGGCGTCTTGGCGGAGCCGGCCGGCTCCGGCGCGCCAGCGGTGCTCGGCATCAGCCGGTCCCGGCGATGCTGGGGTCGAGGTCCTGGCTGCGGGCTGCCATCGCCTGCTGGTAGAGCCGCCCTGCGCGGTAGGAGGACCGCACGAGCGGACCGGAGAGCACCCCGGCGAAGCCGATCTCGTCGGCCTCGTCCTTGAGCTCGACGAACTCCTCGGGCTTGACCCAGCGCTCGATCGGGTGGTGTCGCAGGGAGGGGCGGAGGTACTGGGTGATGGTGACCAGCTCGCACCCGGCGGCGTGCAGGTCACGCAGCGCCTGGGAGATCTCCTCGCGGGTCTCGCCCATCCCCAGGATGAGGTTGGACTTGGTGACCAGGCCGAACGCCCGCGCCGCGGTCAGGACCTCGAGCGACCGGTCGTAGCGGAACGCCGGGCGGATCCGCTTGAAGATCCGCGGCACCGTCTCCACGTTGTGGGCCAGCACCTCGGGACGCGACTCGAAGACCTCCGCGAGCAGCTCCGGCCTGCCGTTGAAGTCCGGGATGAGGTTCTCCACCCCGGTGCCGGGGTTCAGCTCGTGGATCTGCCGCACCGTCTCGGCGTACAGCCACGCGCCACCGTCGGGCAGGTCGTCGCGGGCCACGCCGGTGATGGTGGCGTAGCGCAGACCCATCGTCGCGACGCTCTCGGCGACCCGCCGCGGCTCGTCGCGGTCCAGCGGCTCCGGCTTGCCGGTGTCGATCTGGCAGAAGTCACACCGCCGCGTGCACTGGTCGCCGCCGATCAGGAAGGTGGCCTCCCGGTCCTCCCAGCACTCGTAGATGTTGGGGCAGCCGGCCTCCTGGCACACCGTGTGCAGACCCTCGGACTTGACCAGCCCCTGCAGCTCACGGAACTGCGGGCCCATCTTCGCCCGGGTCTTGATCCACTCGGGCTTCTTCTCGATGGGCGTCGCGGCGTTGCGGACCTCCAGGCGCAGCAGCCTGCGGCCCTCCGGCGCCGGCGACGAGGGCTGGGTCGGGGCTTGAGTCACGCGGGCACACTCTACGCGGCGGCGCCGGGCTCGCCCAACCTGCGACCGGCCGACGGATGGCTCCCCACCGACCCGCGCGAGCCTCAGCGCGAGGGGGTCGACCAGGGTGATGCGGCGGTCCGGGCTCGGCTTGGCGGGGTAGTCCGGCGTGGGGACGTACGGCGCCCACGCCAGCAGGTCCCGGAGGTGTCGCTCGGCGATGGGCGCGACCTCGTCGACGCTCACGTCCCGTCCGAGCTCCGCTGAGAGGCTGGTGACCCCGGCGTCGCTGATGCCGCACGGCACGAACCGGTCGTACCACGCCAGGTCCACGTCGCAGTTGAGGGCGAAGCCGTGCATCGTGACCCCATGGCTGACCCGGATGCCGATGGCGGCGACCTTGCGCTCCGGACGGCCGCCGGGGCCTGCGTCCTCGGCGACCCAGACGCCGGTGCGTCCCGGCACCCGCGCGGTGGTCACCCCGAGCTCGGCGCACACGGCGATCAGCGCCTCCTCGAGGCGACGCACGAAGTCGACGACCCGCACGTGGTCGGGCAGCGTGACGATCGGGTAGCCGACCAGCTGGCCGGGCCCGTGGAAGGTGATCTTCCCGCCTCGGTCGACGTCGAGGACCGGCACGTCGACGCCGACCGGCCGCTCGTGCGGCTCGGTGCGCTTGCCGGCGGTGAACACCGGGGGGTGCTCGAGCAGCAGCACGGTGTCGGGGGCGCCGCCGACGACGCGCTGCGTGCACCTCCCGCTGCAGGTCCCATGCGGCCACGTACTCGACGGCGGACCGGCCGAAGCCCACGGTCCGGAAGCTCAGCTCACCCACGCGACGAGCCTACGCCGGGTCGGGAGCGGGCACGCGAGCCGCTCACGTCGTGGCCGCGTCGCCTCTGTGGGGTGGCTGTTCCGTCGTCTTGGTATGGCGCCCTTGAGGTGTGGCAGCGGGTCCTCCGTACGGCGTTCCGTCGCGGTCATCGCCGTGGTCGGGGGTCGTGGTCTCGCAAAGTAGAACTCCAGGCCTCAAATAAGCGAGTCCGGCCGTCTCAGAATCCCCTTGTGGATAATGGGTTCTGAGCCCGCTTCTTGGGCCAGGACTGTCGGTGGTCGCTGCGAGAGTTGCTTCTATGACCGACACCACGCTCCTCCCACCCGACGGCGTTGATCAGCTCGGGGATGTGCGGGATCGCGATGTGCGCGGGGTGCTGGATCTGCTGGTCGGGCAGCGGCGGGCGGGTGATCGTGCGGAGGCCGATCTGTTGGTGGGGGTGGTGCAGCTGGTGGACCTGTTCCCGGTCCTGGACCCCGAGGACGCCGCCTATGTGGCCTCCAACGACCGGCCGTTGACCGCCGCCGAAGCCGGGCCGTCGACGCGGGTGCCGCTCGCCGGGACCGGCTGCCCCCAGATCCATGCCGACGGGGTCGCCGCCCTGGGTGCCGCCCTCGGCATCCCCTACCGGACGGCGCTCAGTCTGGTCGGGGAGACCCTGGAGCTGTGCTACCGGCTGCCGCGGCTGTGGGGGCTGGTCCAGACGGGCCGGTTGCAGGCCTGGAAGGCCCGCCGGGTGGCCCGCGAGACCCACTTCCTCTCGGTGGCGGCGGTCGAGTTCGTGGACCGGCACCTGGCCGTCACCGGGATCCGCAACCACCTCCCGGCGAACCTGGGGCCGATCCTGACGATGGCAGTGAACCGGTGCGACCCCGACCTGGCCGAAGGCCGCGAGGAGGCCGCCCTCGCGGCCCGCCACGTGTCGTTCGAGTACTCCACCTCCACCGACTCCGGTGCCACCGCGGACCTGACCGCCCGCCTGGACCTCCTCGACGCCCTCGACCTGGACCACCAGATCTCCGCGATGGCCACCGCCATGGGCAAGTTGGGTGACACCGACAGTCTCGACGTCCGCCGCGCCCACGCCCTCGGGATGCTCGCGGACCCCCAACACACCCTGCGCATCTTCGGCGACCTCACCGACACCGCCCTGGACCCGACCACGAGCAGCGACACGGGCGACCACGGCGAGGCGGGCGACTCCACAGTGACCAGAGGGTCGGCCGGGTTGGCCGAGGCGGCGGTCCGTGGGGTCCGCGGGGGGATCGGTGGCCGGTTGCACGCGACCGGTGCCACCCTCTACCTGCACATCACCGCCGCCGACCTCGCCGTCGCAGCCGGCACGGATGCTGCAGATCGTGCCCGGTCCGGGGCTGCTCCCGGGGGTGCGGCGCGGGTGGAGAAGCTCAACGCCATCAGCCTCACCCTGCTCCGCGACTGGCTGCAGCGCACCGACCACGTCACCATCCGGCCCGTCCTGGACCCGGCCCGCACCGACGCTCTGGACCCGCACGACCCACCCGCCTGGATGCGGGAGACCGTCATCCTCCGCGACCAGACCTGTGTGTTCCCCGGCTGCACCACCGACGCCCGCTGCTGCGACCAGGACCACATCACCCCCTACCAGCCCATGGACCAAGGTGGACCACCAGGACAGACCAGCCTCGCGAACCTCGCCAGCCTCTGTCGACGCCACCACGGGCTGAAAACCAGACGCGTCTGGGCGTACCAACGCCTCCCCGACAACCATTACGAGTGGACGAGCCCCCACGGACACGTCTACCTCACCCACCCCGGCGCACGACCCGACAGAACCTGACGACGACCGCCGAGTCGGACCGCTTCACAGCCGAGCCCGACGCCGGAGCACCGCCGATCGAGCACCGTGGACGCAACGGCATCGGTGCGGCGGGGTCAGCGCTGCCCCAGAACGGATACGCCGGTCCCCGACACCCACCAGGGTGGTCGGGGTACCGGCGCGCCCGGATGCCAGCTACGTAGCAGAGCCTGCCTCGAGACCCCGTCAGCAGGCCGGAGACGTTCCACAGCTCGGCACCGCTTGCTGCTCGCCCGCCGAGGCAGCCCCAATCGGCGGGGTCACCACACGCATCACGTTGCGCCCCGAGGATCGTCAACGAAAGCGCCGTCCAGGCTGACTCACTCAGCGACCCGCGCGGCCCGCCGGGCCCGCCAGCCGATCCGGTCCACCATCCGCCACTCGACGACGTTCAGCCCGACGAGTACGGCGGCCAGCAGCACCAGCGCTGCCAGGGAGGGCAGCCCGTGCACCGCGGGCAGGAGCAGCAGCACCAGGGCGGCCGCTGACAGGCGGGTCCACGACACCAGCCGGAACATCACCCAGCGCGTGAAGCCGAAGGTCGCCAGGTAGGCCGCGGCTCCGCCGTACAGCAGGCCGGTCACCGCCCACCCGAGGTGCTCGGCCGGGTGCGCCACGGAGTCGTGCATGCCGACCGAGACCACGATGACCGACGCGATGAACACCAGGTGCCCGTAGGACAGCACCAGCCGGGCGATGTCGATCTGCACGGTCGCGGTGGCGAGAGCGTGGCGAACGGCGTCCGCGGCGAACTGGAAGTAGACCCACCACAGCCCGCAGCTCAGCACGAACGCGGCGCTCACCGCTCCTGCCTCGGCGACTCCGAGGTGCTCCACGTCGGTGGAGGTGCCGACGGCGACCACGGACTCGCCCAGGGCGATCAGGACGAACAGCCCGAAGCGCTCGGCGAAGTGCGCGGCGTCGAGGTGCATGCCGCGCATCTTGAACCTGAACAGCGTCGGGCTGGCGAGATCGAGCAGGGCGGCGGCGCCCCACACGACGAGCCGGGCGTCCGGGTCGAGCAGGCTCCCGACCACCAGGACGGGCCCGGTGACGAACATGCTGAGCATGTAGGGGTTGAACCAGGTGCCCTGCCCGCGCAGGACTGCCCGGATGATCGTGCTGCCGAGCACGATCCGCCCTGCCCAGTAGGCCACCGCGAAGACGACTCCGGCGTCCCCGTAGGCATGCACGAGCGCCAGGGACATGAAGATGCCGGCGAGGGCGACCGCGAACAGCCGGATCCGGACTCCGGGGCGGCTGACGTCCTGCTGGTTGGCGAGGATCGAGGAGCCCACCCAGGTCCAGTAGACGGGGACGAAGACGACCAGGGCCCGCAGCAGCCCCAGAGGGTCGTGGTCGTGCTCGATGACCGTGGCCACCCTGGTCACGGCCACCACGAACACGAGGTCGAAGAACAGCTCCGCCCAGCTGACGCGCTTCTCCTCCTGGACCTCGCTCACCGGCTCGCCCCCAGCTTCGCCAGGTCCTTCCGACAGCGGGCCTCGACGCGGTCCAGCTCGCTCTCGGTCTCCTCGATGTCGCGGCGGAGCTGGTCGAGCTCGGCCCGGCGTACGGCGATCTGGTCCAGGAGGTACTGCAGCTGGCCGGCCTCACCCGGCTGCTCGTCGTACATGTTCACGATGGTGCGGATCTCCGGCAGCGAGAAGCCCAGCCGCTTGCCACGCAGGATGAGCCGCAGGCGGGTGCGGTCGCGGACGTGGAACACCCGTGTGGTGCCGCGGCGCTCGGGGCTGATGAGGCCGACGTCCTCGTAGTGGCGGACGGTGCGCAGAGACACGCCGAAGTCGCGCGCCAGCTGCGTGATCGACCAGGTGCGCGTCCCCGGCTCAGCAGCCGGCTCGCGGGACAGGTGCTCGGTCATCGGCTCCTTGACCTTCCGTAGCGGAAGCGACCTACGCTGCTTACGTTGACGTAAGCACAAACGTAGTAGCAGGGCGAAGGAGCCACCCATGTCGATGTCGTCGTTCGAGCTCTCCGCGGAGCACGAGACCTTCCGCAAGAGCGTCCGGGAGTTCGCGCTCGCGGAGATCGCGCCGCACGCGGCGCAGTGGGACAAGGACCACCACTTCCCGACCGACGTGGTCGCGCAGATGGGCGAGCTCGGCCTGATGGGGCTCAACGCGCCCGAGGAGTACGGCGGGATGGGCGAGGACGGAGACTTCACGTCGCTGTGCGTGGCGATCGAGGAGATCGGCCGGGTCGACCAGTCCATGGGCATCACGCTGGAGGCGGCTGTCGGGCTCGGCATCAACCCGATCCTCACCTTCGGCACCGAGGAGCAGAAGCAGCGCTGGCTGCCCGACCTGGTCGCCGGCCGGACCCTGGCCGGCTTCGGCCTCACGGAGCCGGGCGCCGGCTCCGACGCGGGGGCCACCCGCACGAAGGCCGAGCTCGTCGACGGGCAGTGGGTCCTCAACGGCGCCAAGCAGTTCATCACGAACTCGGGGTCCTCGATCACCTCGCTCGTCACGGTGACCGCCCGCACCGGCACCAAGGACGACGGGCGCGCGGAGGTGAGCACCGTGATCGTGCCGGCCGGCACGCCCGGCTTCACCGCCGAGCCGGCCTACGACAAGCTCGGCTGGCACGCCTCCGACACCCACCCCCTGACCTTCGTCGACGCACGCGTCCCCGAGGACCACCTGCTCGGGCAGCGCGGCCGTGGCTTCGCGCAGTTCCTCGCCACCCTCGACGACGGACGGGTGGCCATCGCCGCGCTCGCGGTCGGCTGCATCCAGGCCTGCCTGGACGCCTCGGTGGACTACGCCGGTCAGCGGACCACCTTCGGCAAGCCGATCGGGGCCAAGCAGGGGGTGGCCTTCCAGGTCGCCGACCTCGAGGTGATGCTCGCGGCATCGCGGATGCTGACCTACAAGGCGGCCGCCATGAAGGACGCCGGCCGGCCGATGAAGGAGTTCAAGCAGGCCGCCGCGATCGCCAAGCTGTACGCCACCGAGTCCGCCGTCACCGCCACCCGGATCGCCACGCAGGTCTTCGGCGGCTACGGGTTCATGGAGGAGTACCCCGTGACCCGGTTCTACCGTGACGCCAAGGTGCTCGAGATCGGTGAGGGCACCTCGGAGGTGCAGCGGATGCTGATCGCGCGGGGCCTCGGCCTGCCGGTGGAGTGACGCCACGCGTCGGTCCTGGTCCGGAATAAGCCGCGCGGCTCGTACGCTAGGCCACCATGGGCCGCCGGATGTCGCGTTTGCTCGGTGAGGCCGCGAAGTTCCTCACCGTCGGTGGTCTGGCGACCCTCGTCTCGTTCGTCATCTTCAACGGCCTCGTGCACGGCTATCTCGGCGGACCGGGACGGATGAACGACGACCCGCTGGTGGCGTTCGTGATCGCCAACACGGTGGGGATGCTGGTCAGCTATCGCGGCAGCCGGTCCTGGGCGTTCCGGGACCGGGCGGCCGTGGGAGTCGCAGGCGGGCGCCTGATGTTCTTCGTCATCAACATCGTCTCGATGGTCATCCCGCTGGCCTGCCTGTCGTTCAGCCGCTACGTCCTGGGCCTGTCGGACCCTTTCGCGGACAACATCGCGGCCAATGTCGTCGGCCTCGGGCTCGGGACGCTGGCGCGGTTCTGGGCGCTGCGGAGGTTCATCTTCCTCAGCCCGGCGCGCCTGGAGGTCCGGGCCGCTCGCGCGTCGCTGAGAAGCGTGGCGCCCACCGGGCCGGGACGGGAACGGTCCGGAACGGCCATGGACGGCCCCCGCTAGCCTCCCCACAGGGACGGCCAGGCGACGTCGAGCTCCGCGAGCATCTGCCGCAGCGTGGGCAGGCTCAGCCCGACCACGTTGTGGTGGTCCCCCTCGATGTGCGTCACGAACGCGCCGCCGATCCCGTCGACCGTGAACGCCCCGGCGACCTGCAGCGGCTCGCCGGTCGCGACGTACGCCTCGATCTCGTCGGTGCCCACGCGGGCGAAGTGCACCGTGGTGGCCACCGCGCGCTCCACCACGGCGCCTGCGGCCAGGTCGACGAGGCAGTGCCCGGTGTGCAGCACGCCGAAGCGTCCGCTCATCCTGCCCCAGCGGCGTACGGCGTCCGCAGCGTCGACGGGCTTGCCGAGGATGTCGCCGTCGATCGCCAGCACCGAGTCGCAGCCGAGCACCCAGCCCTCCGCCGGCTGGGCCCCGCCGGCGAGCCGGTCCACGACGGCGTGCGCCTTGAGTCGCGCGAGCTCGGACACGAAGGCCGCCGGGTCGGTCTCGACGACCGTGGACTCGTCCACGCCGGAGACCATCACCACGGGATCCACCCCGGCCGCCCGCAAGGTGGCGAGGCGGGCGGGGGAGGCCGAGGCCAGCACGAGCCGGCTCACCCGCCGGGGCCCTCGTCCGCGGACCGGGCCGCCTCGGCTGCGCCCAGGCCCTCCTCACCGAAGGCGCAGGTCGTCAGGTCCGCCAACGGGGGCGACTCGTGCAGGTGCTCGGGGGCACGCATCCCGAGCATCACGTTGAGCAGCATGCCGTGGGCGATGAACCCGGTCGCCTTCTCCGGGGTGCAGCCGGTGCTGCGCAGCACCTCGAAGATCTCGCCCATGCAGGTGCGTGCGCGGGCGCCGATGGCCTCGTCGTCCCCCGCCGCGAAGCCGTGCATCATCACCAGCAGGAAGTCACGGTCCGCGAGCAGCCGGGTGTAGGCCGCGCCCAGCTCGCCCCAGTCCTCGTCGCTGTCCGGGTCGAACCGCGGGCTGCCCGGGGCGCTCCGGGCGTCGAGCACGTCGGTGAAGGCGTCCCGGACCCGGTCCGCCGCCCGGCCGAACACGGCCAGGAACAGCTCGTGCTTGCTGCCGAACATCCGCACGACGTACGGCTGGGAGACGCCGGCCTCACGGGCCACGGCGTCGGTGGTGGTCCCGGCGTACCCGCTGCGGGCGAACGCCCGGGTCCCCGCCGTCAGCACCTGCTCACGTCGTGCCTCGGCGCTCATCCGTGGCACGGGCGCCGCGCCGGTCCTCGAGACAGCCATGGTTGACAGGTTATCAGTTGATTACCTAAGGTGCTCAAGTAATCATCCGATGCCTTCTTGGAGCCCATGATGTCCTCCCCGCTCACCGCGTCACCCCTGCCGCCGGTCACCCTCACCGGACCCGTCCGCCAGGCCGGCCCCGCCGTTCCCAGCCACCGCCGGACCGCACCGATCTGGCTGGCGGTGCTGGCCACGTCGTTGCCGATGTTCATGGCCACCCTCGACAACCTGGTGATGACCAGTGCGCTGCCGGTCGTCGGCGCGGACCTCGCCGCCTCCGTCGACGACCTGGCCTGGTTCGTGAACGCCTACACGCTGGCGTTCGCGACGTTCATGCTGCCGGCGGCCACCTTGGGTGACCGGTGGGGACGGCGGCGGGTGATGCTCGGCGGCGTCACGCTGTTCAGCCTGGCCTCGATCGGCGCCGCCCTGAGCACCAGCACCGGTGAGCTGATCACGGCGCGCGCGGTGCAGGGCCTGGGCGCCGCCGCCGTGATGCCGCTGTCCCTGACGCTGCTGGCCGCCGCCGTGCCCACCTCGATGCGCCCGGTCGCGATCGGCATCTGGGGCGGCGTGTCCGGGCTCGGAGTCGCGCTGGGTCCGGTGGTGGGTGGCGCGGTCGTCGAGGGCATCAGCTGGCAGGCCATCTTCTGGCTGAACGTCCCGGTGGCGGTGGTCGCGCTTCCTCTCCTGTGGCTGGCGGTCACCGAGTCGTTCGGACGCAGCCAGCGCCTGGACCTGCGCGGCACGGTGATGCTCGGCGGAGCCGTCTTCCTCGGCATCTGGGGCATCGTGCACGGCAACGACGACGGCTGGTCCTCCGCACGGGTCCTCGGCCCGCTCGTGGTCGCGGCGCTGCTGCTGCCCGCCTACGTCGCCCATGCCCGCTCCGCCTCGCGCCGCGGCTGGGCGGTCCTGCCGCTGCGGCTGTTCGCCTCGCGCGGCTTCACGGTGGCGAACGTGATCGGGCTGAGCTTCACCGTCGGGATGTTCGGGGCGGTGTTCCTGCTCGCGCAGAACCTCCAGATCGTGATGGGCTACTCGCCGTTCGAGGCGGGCCTGCGCACCCTGCCGTGGACCGCTGCGCCGATGGTGGTGGCACCGGTCGCGGGTGCCCTCGCCTCCCGCACCGGGCTGCGAGCCCTCCTGGTCACCGGGCTCGTGCTGCAGACCGCCGCGCTGGTGTGGCTCGCCGTGGTGACCGAGGCGGGCTCGTCCTACGCCTCGTTCGTGCCCGGGCTGGTGATGGCCGGGGTGGGCATGGGGCTGACCTTCGCGCCCAGCGCCACCGCGGTGCTCGACGGGCTCCCGGACGACGACTTCGGGACGGCCAGCTCGGCGAACTCCACGATCAGGGAGTTCGGGGTGGCCCTCGGCGTGGCCGGTCTGACCGCCGTCTTCCTCGGCAACGGCGGGCACCTCACCGCGACCGGCTACACCGGCGCCATCGGGCCGGCCCTGCTGGTGGGCGCCGCCACGGTCGCGATCGCGGTCGTCGCCGCACTGTTCGCTCCGGGACGGGTGCGCCGCTAGTCCGTGCCCTTCATCCTCTGGTCAGGTGATCCGGTCTAGGGTCCCGGGGTGAGCACTCGTCCCGGGACCGACCAGCCGTCCGCGCACAAGGGCGGGTCGGCGTCGATCGCGGCACCGGAGTACTGGTGGTACCGCGCCCGCGCCGACCTGCTGCGGACCGTCCTGGGTGGGTACGTCGGTGAGGCGGCCCGGGTGCTCGACGTGGGCAGCGCAGACGGTCCGAGCGTCGGGTGGCTGCGCGGCGAGGGGCGGCACACGGCTCTGGACATCGACCCGCGGGGTCTCCCCCCGGGGGGTGTCTGCGGCTCGGCGCTGGCCCTGCCGTTCGCGAGCGGGAGCTTCGACGTGGTCGCCGCCTTCGACGTGCTGGAGCACTGCGAGCCGGAGGCCGTCGCGCTGACCGAGCTGGCGCGGGTCCTCGCTCCGGGAGGCCGGCTGCTGCTCTCGGTGCCTGCCTACGCGTGGGCCTGGAGCGACTTCGACGAGGAGAACGGCCACCATCGCCGCTACACCCGCCGCCGGGCGGCCGAGGCGGTGCGGAGCGCCGGGCTGGACGTCGAGAGGGCGACGTACGCCTTCACCACCGTGTTCCCGTTCTTCGCCGCCGAGCGGCTGGCCCGGCGGGCCCGGAACCGGGTTTGGCGGCGCCGCCTCGGGGCACCGGCCGACATCGTGAGCCTTCCCGAGGTGCCGCCGCCTCTCGAGCGGGTGCTGCTGGGTCTGACGGACCTGGACCAACGCCTGCTCAGGTCACACGACCTGCCGTTCGGCTCCTCGGTGCTGCTCGCCGCCTCGAAGCCACGTCCGGCCGGCTCCGCCGCCCAGCCGGCCTCGAGTGCGCCCCGGAGACCGGCCGATGAGAGACCGGCCGATGACCGGTGAGCCCGCCCCCCGGCCCGTCGAGCCGGCACCCGTCGACCCCCACCTGATCTCGGTGGTGGTGCCGGTCTACGCCGGGGAGACCACGTTGCCGTCCCTGGTGAAGGAGATCCTCGCCCTGGCCGACGTGTTCACCACACCCGAGGGTCACCAGGCGCAGGTGACCGAGGTGGTGCTGGTCCACGACCACGGCCCCGACGACTCCGCCGGCGTGATCCGGCAGCTGGCGGCGGAGCTCCCCCTGGTCCGCCCGGTGTGGCTCAGCCGCAACTACGGCCAGCACGCGGCGACGCTGGCCGGGATGGCCTCGGCCGGAGGTGAGTGGATCGTCACCCTCGACGAGGACGGGCAGCACGACCCGGCGGACATCGCGAGGATGCTGGACCGGGCGATGGACCAGCAGGTGGGGGTGGTCTACGCCCGGCCGGTGAACGGCCGCCCGCACGGGCCGGCGCGCAACCTGGCGTCCTCCGCCTCCAAGCGGCTGGTGAGCCTGCTGGTCTCCGACGGCAACGCCCAGAGCTACCACAGCTATCGGCTGATGCTCGGTGAGGTCGGCCGGGGGGTGGCCGCCTACGCCGGTGTCGGGGTCTACCTCGACGTGGCCCTGGGGTGGGTGGCGGGAATCGCCGCGACCTGTCCGGTGACCCTGCGAGAGGAGGGCGTGCGTCCCTCGGGATACCGCTGGCGGACCCTGCTGTCGCACTTCTGGCGGCTGGTGCTGACCAGCGGCACCCGGCTGCTGCGTCTGGTGGCCGTGGTCGGAGCCATGCTCGCGCTGCTCGGGCTGGCGTTCGCGGTCTTCCTGGTCGCCGACAAGCTCCTCGGAGGGGAGATCCAGCAGGGCTGGACGTCGGTCATGGTGGTGCTCCTGGTCGGGACCGGCTCGGTCATGCTGACCCTGGGGATCGTGGCGGAGTACCTCGGCATCGCCGTCGACATGGCGATGGGCAAGCCGCTCTACCTCATCTCCACCGACCCGCTCGCCGGACCGCTCGGCCGGCGCCCGCCGGAGCGGGACGACACGTGAGCGCCGCGCTCGAAGCATCCCGGCGCCGCCCGGACGAGGCGCCTCCGCACCCGGTCGGCCCGACCTGGGTGCTGGGCGCCCGCGGCCTGCTGGGCAGCCACGTCGTCGACTCGCTGCGCCGGCGGTCCGCTCCGGTGCTGACGTCCGCGGTGCCCTGGGCTGACCGGGACCGGACCCGGGCAGCCCTCCGGGACGGCGTACGCCGGATGGAGGAGGCCGCTCGCGGGGGGCCGTGGCAGCTGTCCTGGTGCGCGGGGGCCGGCGTGGTGGCGACGACCGCCGAGGCGATGGAGGAGGAGCGCAGTGCCCTGGCGTGGCTCCTCGAGGAGCTCGCCGGGCGGCCACGGCTCGCGAACAGGGGGGCGCTGTTCCTGGCGTCGTCGGCGGGCGGGGTCTACGCCGGGTCGCCCGAGCGGCCGCCGTTCACCGAGGAGTCGGCCACCGGCGCGCTGGTGCCCTACGGCCACGCCAAGCTCGACATGGAGCAGCAGGTCAGCCGGTTCGCGGAGGCGTCGGGCACCGCCTGCCTGGTGGGCAGGATCGCGAACCTCTACGGCCCCGGCCAGGACCTCACCAAGCCCCAGGGGCTGGTGTCCCAGCTGAGCCGGGCGCACCTGACCCGTGAGCCCCTCTCCATCTACGTCTCCCTGGACACGATGCGTGACTACGTCTATGCCGCTGACGTCGGGGACCTCGTCCCGGCCGCGCTCGCCGACCTCCGGGCCAGGACCGGAGGATCCCCGCAGGTGGTGGTGAAGGTGATCGCCAGCGGGGCGAGCCTGACCATCGGCTCGTTGATCTCGCACTCCACCCGGCACTACCGGGCCCGTCCCCTGGTGATCGTCAAGGCGCCGACGGAGGGGTCCGGCCAGATCCGCGACCTCCGCCTGCGGTCGGTGGTCTGGCCCGAGCTCGACACCTGGCTGCGCACGCCGCTGCTCGTCGGGATGGCCCGCACCGCGACCGACGTGGCCGTCCAGCTCCGGTCGGGCCAGCTCCGGTCGGGTCGGCCCGGGCGGGGTCGGTGAGGTCCCCGGGCACCCGCTCCGTCTCCGGCTGGGGTCTGGCGGTCGTGCCCTCCGTGCTGCTCCCGCTCGTCCTGCTGCTGCTGGGCAACCCCCGCTACCTGTTCTTCGCCGACACGCAGACGGCATACCTCGGCTGGCAGTACCACCTCGGTCAGGAGCTCAGGGCCGGCCACTGGCCGCTGCTCGACCCGCACGCGTGGCAGGCGGGCAACATGGTCGCCGAGGGGCAGGCCGGCCTCTTCAGCCCGCTGACCGCGGGCCTCGCCCTGCTCTCCACGGTGTCGGCCGACGTGCTGGTCCTCGAGTCGGTGACCAAGCTGGTGCTCGTCTGCGTCGGCGCCACCGGGGTGTTCGCGCTGGCGCGGTCCTTCGGCGCGGCACCGCCGCTCGCCTACGTGGCCGCGGTGGCGGCCCCGCTGGGCGGCATGTCGCAGTACCTCGACCTGCCGTCCTGGCTCGCCGGGCTGACCATCTGGGCCCTGCTGCCCTGGGTGTGGTGGGCCCTGCGGCGGCTGGCCGCCGGCAGAGGAGCCGGCTGGGCGAACCCGCTGCCGGCGCTCGCGCTGGGCTACCTGCTGGTGACCGTGGGATACGTCTACGGCACGCTGTTGCTGATCCTGGTCCTGGTCGCGTGCCTGGTCGAGTGCGGCGTGGCCCGCAACGTCCGCGGGGCGCTGCGGGTCCTCGGCGTCGGAGTGCTCTGCGGGCTGGTCGCGCTCACCGTCTACCTCCCGGGCGTGCTCACCGAGCCGGTGACGATCCGCAAGACGGGACTGGCGCTGTCCGGGAAGTTCGACTCCGACCCGTTCGCGATGCTCACCTCGGTGCTCCCGACCGCGGCCGTGCCCGGCACCACCGAGCACGTCCTGCCCTACGCCTACGCGGCCTGGTTCCTCCCTGTGCTGGCCTGGCTGGACCCCGGGAGGCTGCGCCGCGACTGGCGTCCGTTGGCGGGAGCGCTGCTGGTGACGGTGGTCCTGCTGCTGGTCGTGGTGGGACCGGCCCAGGTCGGGCCGCTGCGCTGGCCCCTGCGCCTGCAGCCGTTGCTCGTGCAGGCGCTGGTGGTGCTGTGCGCGGTCGGGCTGAGCCGGTACGCCGTGCACCGGCCCTCCTGGGTCCGGCTCGTGCTCGGCGTCGGCTGGGTGGCCGTCGCTGCCGCCGTCGCCGTGCAGCGGAACCCCGCCGGTCGCACGGGCGTCCTGGTGTGTGCGGTCGTCGTCGCGGCCGGGGTCGCGGGCCTGTGGCTGGTGGCCAGGGCCGGGCGGCCCGGTCGTCGTGCCCTGGGCGCCGGTGCTGCGCTCGCCGCCGTGTTCACCCTGGCCCTGACGGTTCTGCAGCACGGCTACTTCCCCGACCCGCCGTCACCCGAGCGGAACATGCCGGCCCGGGCCGCGGACTACCGGACGCAGCTGCGAGGCGCCCGCGGGGACGTGATGGTGGTCGGGAACATCAACCGCCTCGTGAAGGCCGACCCGGCAGCGGTCCGGGAGCTGCTGGACGGGTCGGCGTGGTACCTCAACCCGCACCGCGTCCAGAACTCCTACACCACCATCGGCAACCGGAGGTTCCGGGAGCGCTTCCCCGTGGAGTACGACGGGTCGACCCCGCCCCAGGTGCTCCGCACGCTGTTCACCACCGAGCCCGTCACGGGCATGGACCGGGTCGACCTGCTCGGGGTGAGCACCCTGGTGCTGGTGCGCGCGGACCTGCGCGGCCGGGATCCCGCCCGGCCGCCTGCCGGCTGGCGGGTGGCGGACAGCGGGACGTACACGGTCACCTGGGTGCGGCGCCGGCCGGTCCCGGGCGCCGGGCACCCGGTGTGGGCCTCGGCCGGCACCCGCATCTCCGCGGTCACCGCCGACGACCGCACCACCCGGTTCGTCGTCGACGCGGTGCCGCGCAGCGGAGGCCGGGTGGTGCTGGGTGCGCTGGCGTGGCCCGGCTACCGGACCGACACGGGCTCGCTCGTCTCACCCGTGGACGGCTACCTGGTCACGGTGGCGCTCCCCGCCGATGCCGAGGGCCGGACCGTCACGGTGAGGTTCTCGCCCCCGGGATGGCCGGTGGAGGTGGCCAGCTGGTGGCTGGCCGTGCTGGGCGGAGTGGCCTGGTGCGGGCTCGCCGCCCGGCGCAGACGGTCCCGCTCAGCTCGGTAGCCCGCTGCCGCGCCAGCCGCCGGGCCTCGCGGTCGGCCCGCGGTGCGGACCGCGCAGCCGCCGGTGCGGGGAGGACCACTCGGAGCGGGGGCCACCCGTGCGGGCCCGCTCCGCCTCGTCGGCGGCATGGGTGACCCGGACCAGCTGCAGCACGGCGACGATCGCAGCGACCTCCTCGGGCGAGGCGCCCCCCCGGATCACGAACAGTGGCGGGTCGCTCGTCACAGCGGGATGTTCCCGTGCTTCTTCGGTGGCAGCGTCTCCCGCTTGGAGCGCAGCAGCCGCAGGGCCCGGACGATCTCGCTGCGGGTCTCGTGGGGGTAGATCACGGCGTCGACGTAGCCCCGCTCGGCGGCGATGTAGGGGTTGGCGAGGTGGTCTTCGTACTCCGCGACCAGCTCGGCGCGCCTCGTCTCCTGGGTGCCGGCCTCGGCGGCGTCCGCCAGCTCCTTGCGGTAGAGGATGTTCACCGCGCCCTGGGCGCCCATCACGGCGATCTGCGCCGTGGGCCAGGCGAGGTTCATGTCGGCACCGAGGTGCTTGGAGCCCATCACGTCGTAGGCGCCGCCGTACGCCTTGCGGGTGATGGTGGTGACCAGCGGGACGGTGGCCTCGGCGTAGGCGTAGATCAGCTTGGCGCCGCGGCGGATGATGCCGTTCCACTCCTGGTCGGTGCCGGGCAGGAAGCCGGGCACGTCGACGAAGGTGAGCACCGGGAGGTTGAACGCGTCGCAGGTGCGCACGAAGCGGGCGGCCTTCTCGGAGGCGTCGATGTCGAGCGTGCCGGCCAGCTGCATCGGCTGGTTGGCGACGATCCCGACGGAGTGCCCCTCGACCCGCCCGAAGCCGACCAGCATGTTGGGTGCGAAGAGCTGCTGCACCTCGAGGAACTCGCCCGGACCGTCACCATCGGGGTCGAGCACCGCCTCGACGACGGTGTGCATGTCGTAGGGCTGGTTGGGGGAGTCCGGGACCAGGGTGTCCAGGGCCTCGTCGTCCTCGTCGACCTCGAGGTCCTCGGCAGCCAGCTCGGAGCCGGGCTGCACCGGGACCTCGTCGAGGTTGTTCTGCGGCAGGTAGGACAGCAGGGCCTTGACGTAGTCGATGGCGTCCGACTCGTCGCTCGCCAGGTAGTGCGCGTTGCCCGACTTCGTGTTCTGCGAGCGGGCTCCGCCGAGGTCCTCCATCGAGACGTCCTCACCGGTGACGGTCTTGATGACGTCGGGTCCGGTGATGAACATGTGCGAGGTCTGGTCGACCATCACGGTGAAGTCGGTGACCGCGGGGGAGTAGACCGCGCCGCCGGCGCACGGTCCCATGATCAGCGAGATCTGCGGGATCACGCCAGAGGCGTGCACGTTGCGGCGGAAGATCTCGCCGTACAGCCCGAGCGAGACGACGCCCTCCTGGATGCGGGCTCCGCCGGAGTCGTTGATGCCGATCACCGGGCAGCCGGTCTTCATGGCCAGGTCCATCACCTTGACGATCTTCTCCCCGAAGACCTGTCCCAGCGAGCCGCCGAAGACCGTGAAGTCCTGGGCGAACACGCACACCTGGCGGCCCTCGACGGTGCCGTAGCCGGTGACCACCCCGTCGCCGTAGGGACGGTCCTGTTCCATGCCGAACGCCGTCGACCGGTGCCGCGCCAGCTCGTCGAGCTCCACGAAGGTGCCCTCGTCGAGCAGCTCGAGCACCCGCTCCCGGGCGGTCTTCTTGCCCCTCGCGTGCTGCTTCTCCACCGCCCGCTCCGAGCCGGCGTTCACCGCCGCCTCCAGCCGGCGGTCGAGGTCCGCGACCTTCCCGGCGGTGGTGTGGATGTCGATCTCGGCGCCCTCGTCAGCCGGCACCTCGGTGCCTTCGCCGAGCGGCGGGCCGGACTCCGCTGCTTCGCTCACTGGGGTGGCTCGCCTTCCGTGCAGTCGCTTCCTGGGAGTGGCGTGCGTCAATCTAGTGCCTGTGCCAGATCCCACGACCAGCCGGCCGGCCGACCGGCCACCGCTCGAGCAGGGGGTGGCCGTTCCCGGCTGGCGGGTCGAGGTGCTGGCGGAGTCGCCCTCGACGAACGCCGTCCTCACCCGGCGGGCACTGGCCGGCGAGCCGCCGGGCCTCGTCGTGGTGGCCGAGCACCAGACGTCGGGGCGTGGCCGGCTGGACCGCACCTGGGTGACCCCGCCGCGGGCGGCGTTGACCCTCTCCCTGCTGGTGGCCCCCGACGTGCCGCTGGCGCGCTGGCCGTGGCTGCCGCTGCTGAGCGGGCTGGCGGTCCTCGACGGCGTACGCCGGGCGGCCGGGGTCGAGGCCTCCCTGAAGTGGCCCAACGACGTGCTGGTGGACGGTCGGAAGGTCGCGGGCATCCTGGTGGAGCGGGTCGAGCGCCGAGCGGGGACGGACGCGGGGGCCGTGGCGGTCGTGGGGGTGGGCCTGAACGTGTCCTCGACTCGGGAGGAGCTGCCGGTCGGGTCGGCCACCTCGCTGGCGCTGGCGGGCGCCACCTCGCTGGACCGCACGGCTCTGCTGCGAGCGGTGCTGGTCGCCTTCACGCACCGCTTCGAGGAGTGGCAGGACGCCGGTGGCCGCGGGCTGCGTGAGCCCTACTCGCGGGCCTGCTCGACGCTCGGTCGCCGGGTCCGGGTCGACCTGCCGACCGGGGGGAGCCTGACCGGCCTGGCGGTCGGGGTGGACGACGAGGGCCGGCTCCAGGTCGACGACGGCACCGCGGTCCGGGTGCTCGGCGCGGGGGACGTGGTGCACGTCCGCCCGGGGTGAGGCAAGGTGAGTCAAGGGCAGGCGAGGTGAGTCGACGTGCCGGTCCCGGTCGCCGGGCCGTGACATGATGCCGCCGTGGCGAGCGACCATGAGCCCAGGTTCACGCGTCACGACCTCGAGCGGGCCATCCTGGGCGACTCGCCGGCGCTGACCAGCGAGGCCGTGGCGGCCGATGCCGGTGTCCCCCTGGACCACGCCCGCCGGCTGTGGCGGGCCCTCGGCTTCCCCGAGGCCGGGGACGCGGCCGCCTTCACCGACCGGGACCGGGCCGCGCTGGCCACCATCATGAAGGCGGTCGACGCCGGTGCCATCGACTTCGACACCGCCGTCCGGCTGACCAGGGCCGTCGGCCAGACGATGGCCCGGCTCGCCGACTGGCAGGTCGCCACCCTCTCGGCGCGGGTCGAGCAGCTCGAGGCCGGGGAGGAGGCGACCGGCAGCCGGATCGGCAGCGCCCTGCGGCTCACCGAGCAGGTCGGGGTGCCCTTCGAGGAGCTGCTGGTCTACTCCTGGCGCAGGCACCTCGCCCAGGCGGTCGCACGCGTCGAGGCGCTCGGCGCCAGCGAGTCGGACCTGCACACCACCCAGGTCACCGTCGGGTTCGCCGACCTGGTGCGCTTCACCGCGCTGTCCAACGAGCTCGACGAGGACCGGATCGGGGACCTCGTCGAGATCTTCGAGTCCCGCTGCGCGGACGTGGTGGCCGCCCGCTCCGGGCGGATCATCAAGACGCTGGGGGACTCGGTGCTGTTCGTGTGCGACGACCCGCACCGGGCCATGGACATCGGGCTGAGCATCGTGGACGTGATCGGCAACGACATCCGGCTGCCCGACGTGCGGGTGGGGCTGGCCACCGGCTCGGTCATCATGCAGCTCGGCGACGTGTTCGGCCCACCGGTCAACCTGGCGGCCCGGCTCACCGGCGTGGCTCGGCGCAACCGGGTGATCACCGACCGCACGACGGCCGACCTGCTGCCCGGTGGCACGTTCGAGTGCCGTCCCCTGCCGGCGCGGCCGTTGCGGGGCTTCGGAGTGGTCGAGCCGGTCGCCGTACGACGGAACTGACCCGTGCCGGTGACCGGCCGACAACGTTCGGGCACCCTCGACCCGAAATGACTAACCTTCACATAGTCATCTTGGGCTAATCTCGGGGATCGCCTCCCGCCGTCCCTTTTGTCGCATTACGATCGTCCCATGATCAGTGTGCAAGGGGTGGACCTGGACGCCGCCGCGCGTCGAGTGTGGCGCGACGGAGAAGAGATCCGGCTGTCGAACAAGGAGTTCGACCTGTTGCACGCGTTGATCAGCCGCCCGGGGGAGATCGTCACCCGCGAGGAGCTCATGCGCGACGTCTGGCAGACCAACTTCTGGACCTCCGCCAAGACGATCGACGTGCACCTCGGATGGGTCCGCAGGAAGCTCGGTGACGACACGCGCCGCCCGACCCTGATCTCGACGATCCGGGGCCGCGGGCTCCGCTTCGAGGCCGAGGCCCCCGTCTACTCCGAGCTGCCGGCGACCGCGAAGTCGGCGTCCTGACCCGTCCGGGTCGACTCCTGGGCAGACGCCCGGGACCACCCGGGTCCGCCGCTCGTTTACGCTCGGTCGGGTGACCGCGCCCGCTCCTGCCTCCCGACCCGTCCACGCGCCCGATCCGGTCTCCGGGCCGGCCCTGCCGGTCCCCGGACCGGCACGGGCACCGGTGCTAGCCGTGGTGGGCGGTGGCCAGCTGGCCCGGATGATGGCCCAGGCCGCGGTGGCCCTCGGCGTGCCGATCCGGCTGCTGGCCGAGGGACCCGAGGTCTCGGCGGCCCAGGTGGTGCGGGACCCGGTGGTGGGCGACTACCGCGACCTGGACACGCTTCGCGCGGTGGCGGCGGACTGCACGGCGGTGACCTTCGACCACGAGCACGTCCCCACCGAGCACCTGCGCGTCCTGACGGCGGAGGGTCACCCGTGCCGGCCCGGTCCCGGCGCTCTGGTGCACGCCCAGGACAAGGCGGTGATGCGTGCCCGGCTGGCCGGGCTGGGCGTGCCCGGGCCGCGGCACCGCCTGGTGGGGTCCGCCGCCGAGGTGCTGGACGCCGCGCCCTCGCTCGGCGGCCTCCCGCTGGTGCTGAAGACCACCCGCGGCGGCTACGACGGGAAGGGCGTGTGGGTGGTCCGGTCCACCGACGACTGCGCTCCGGCCTTCGAGACGGCCGCCGCCACCGGCGTGGCGATCCTCGCCGAGGAGAACGTCGACTTCGTCCGGGAGCTCTCGGCGCTGGTGGCCCGGGCGCCGTCCGGGCAGGTGGCGGCCTACCCCGTCGTGGAGTCGGTGCAGCTGCACGGCGTGTGCTCGGAGGTGACGGCGCCCGCCCCCGGTCTGGACCCGGAGCTGGCCGTCGAGGCCCAGCGGATCGCGATGCGGGTGGCGGCCGAGCTCGACGTCACGGGGATCCTCGCGGTCGAGCTCTTCGAGACCCGCGACGGGCGGGTGCTGGTCAACGAGCTCGCCATGCGCCCGCACAACACCGGGCACTGGAGCATCGACGGGGCGGTGACCAGCCAGTTCGAGAACCACCTGCGCGCCGTTCTCGACCTGCCCCTCGGCGCCCCCGACGCGCGGGTCCCCGTGGACGGTGATGGTGAACATCCTGGGGGGCGGGAACGGGTCGCTGTCGGGGGACCTGTACGGCGGCTACCCGCACGTGCTGGCCCGCGACCCCCGGCTGCGGGTGCACCTGTACGGCAAGGAGGTCCGGCCGGGCCGCAAGGTCGGGCACGTGACGGCCTACGGCGAGGACCTGGACGACGTCCGCGCACGGGCCCGGCACGCAGCCGCGTGGTTCCGGGGCGACCTCGGCAACGAGAGCGAGTGAGGAACATGAGTGCACCGGTCGTGGGCATCGTGATGGGGTCGGACTCGGACTGGCCGACGATGAAGGCCGCCGGCGAGGCCCTCGAGGAGTTCGGGGTGCCCTTCGAGGCCGACGTCGTCTCGGCGCACCGGATGCCCGAGGAGATGCTCGCCTACGGCCGGGACGCCGCGGGGCGTGGGCTGCGCGTGATCGTCGCCGGCGCCGGGGGAGCCGCGCACCTGCCCGGCATGCTCGCCGCGGTCACGCCGCTGCCGGTGATCGGGGTGCCCGTGGCGCTGCGGCACCTCGACGGTCTCGACTCGCTCCTGTCCATCGTGCAGATGCCGGCCGGGGTCCCGGTCGCCACGGTCGCCGTCGGCAACGCCAGGAACGCCGGGCTGCTCGCCGTACGCATCCTGGCCGCCGGCGACGAGGACCTCCGGGCGAGGATGGTCGACTTCCAGACCGCTCTGCGCGACACCGCCCGCGAGAAGGGCCGGGTGGTCCGCGGGGAGTCGGGCCAGCGGGTCGGGTTCTGAGGCGGGCGGGCGGCCTCGCTGCGGGCCGCGCCCATCGTCCTGCATCACCTGGTGGTCGGCGGCACCAGCCCGGTGTGCTCGGCGGCGAAGGCGAGCAGGTCGGCCGTCTCCCCGGCCACGACCGAGCTCGGCTTCCCGACCCCGTGCCCGGTGGAGGTCTCGATCCGGGCGAGCACGGGTGCGTCCCCGCCCTGGGCGTGCTGGAGGGCCGCGGTGAACTTGAAGCTGTGCGCGGGGACCACCCGGTCGTCGTGGTCGCCGGTGACCACCAGCGTCGCGGGGTAGGACGTCCCCGCCCGCACGTTGTGCAGCGGGGAGTATCCCAGCAGCACCTCGAACATGGCCGGGTCCTCCGGTGAGCCGTAGTCGGAGACCCAGGCGCCGCCGATGGTGAACAGGTGGAACCGCAGCATGTCCAGCACCCCGACCGTCGGCAGGGCGACTGCGGCGAGGTCGGGCCGCTGGGTGATCGTCGCGCCCACCAGCAGGCCGCCGTTGCTTCCGCCGTGCAGCACCAGCCGGCTCGAGGTCGTCACCCCGGTGGCGACCAGATCCTCGGCCACCGCGACGAAGTCGTCGAAGACGTTCTGCTTGTCCCTCAGTCGGCCCCCCTCGTGCCACGCGGTCCCGAGCTCGCCGCCGCCGCGGAGGTTCGCGATGGCCAGCACCCCGCCGGCGGCCAGCCACCCCACGAACACCGGCCGGTACGACGCGAGCACCGGCACGCCGAAGCCGCCGTACCCCCACAGCATCGTCGGTCGCGGCCCCTGTTCCTCGGGGGTGTCGAGGCCACGGACGAGGAAGTAGGGGACCGCGGTGCCGTCCCGGCTGGTCGCCCGGCGTCGCTCGGTGCGCACCTCCGGCGGCTGCCAGGACCGATCGCCGGCCGGCGCCAGGTCGAGCTCGGTGACCTCACCGGTGGCCAGGTCCAGGCGGAAGGCGGTGCTGGACCGGGTGACCGACGACATCCCCAGGAACACCTCGGGATCGCCGACGTCACCGTTGACCGCGACCACCGACCCGCCCGGTACGTCGACCGTGCTGGTCTCCCCGGCCAGGGTGCACCGGGAGACCCGCGGGGACGCGTCGACCAGGTGCACCAGCAGCAGCTCGTCGCCGACCGCCTCGACGTGCTGGAGGAGGTCCGCCGACTCCGGCACGACCTCGACCAGCTCCGGCTCCCCGGTCCGTGCGAACGCGTCCAGGTCCAGGCGGACCACCTTGCCCAGGGGGGCGTCCAGGTCGGTCAGCAGGTAGAGGTCCGCGCCGTCGCTGCGCACGAAGCCGAAGCCGGCGCGGGCCTCGTCGAGCACCTTCAGCGGGTCGCCGAGGGTGGTGGCGCCCCCCTCGGTGGCCACCGGGTAGACCCACAGCCGGTTCTTCTCCGACGTGCCCTCGTGAAGGCTGACCACCAGCCAGCGGCCGTCGTGCGACAGCGTCGGGGTGATGGTCAGGAGCGGGTCGTCGGGGAACTCCAGCACCAGCTCGTCGGTGTCCTGGGACTCCCCGACGTGGTGCCGGCGCAGCCTGCCACCCGGCAGGGCCGCGGCGTCCGTGCCGACCCCGGCGCCCTCGCTGGGGAAGTGCAGGTAGAGGTAGGACGAGTGGTCCGGCAGCCAGGTCGCCTCGCTGAACTTGACCTTCGACACCACGTCGTCGACCTCGCGCCCGGAGCCGAGCTCGAGCAGCCGGATCGTGGCCCAGTCACTTCCGCCGTCGCTGACCAGGTAGGCGAGCCACCGGCCGTCCCGGCTGGCGTGGCAGCCCGCGAGCGAGGAGGTGCCGTCGGGGGAGAACGTGTTCGGGTCGACCAGCAGCCGGCCCCCGTGCAGCAGGTCCTCGAGGGTGTCCCCGGCGAACAGCAGGTCCTGCTGCTGGGTGCCGTCGTTGCGGCTCACGACGTAGCGGCCGCCGAGCCTGTCCGGCGTACCGGCCCGTGGCCTGCCCACCACGGCCTGCATGGTGCGCTCGAACCAGGGGCGGGAGGCGACGGCGTCCAGGTGGGAGCGCGTGGCCCGGTTCTGGGCCGCGACCCAGGCCCGGGTCGCCTCGGCGTCGGGGTCCTCCAGCCAGCGGTAGGGGTCGGCCACCTGGTGGCCGTGCAGCGTCTCGGTGAGGTCGTCCCGTCGGGTGACGGGGAACCTCATCGCTCCCACTCGGTGCGGGGCCACTCGATCTTGGGACAGGTGTCCATCACCATCGGCACACCGGCCGCCGTGGTCCGCTCGAAGGCCGCCTCGTCGACGACCCCGAGCTGGAACCAGACACCCTTCGCACCCACCGCGACGGCCTCGTCGGCGAACTGGCCCGCGGCCTCCGAGCGGCGGAAGACGTCGACCACGTCGATGTCGAAGGGCACGTCGGCCAGCCGGGCGTAGCCCTGCTCACCGAGCACCGTCGGGGCGTCGGGATGGATCGGGACGATGCGCTTGCCGTGGCCCTGGAGGAACTCGGCGATCCGGAACGCGGTGCGGTGCGGGTTGCCGGACAGCCCGACCACGGCCCAGGTCGTGCTCTTGTCGAGCAGCAGGCGGATGGTGTCCTTGTCGAGCCACGGGGTGGTTGCCATGGGAGGCAGGCTACAAGCCAGGGCGTGCAGTCGGCAGTACCGTGAGGGGCATGAGCGACTACCCGATGTATGGGCTCTCCGAGGAGCAGCAGGCGGTTCGTGAGGCGGTTCGCGCGGTCTGCGACGCGAAGGTGGCGCCGTACGCCGCGGAGGTCGACGAGCAGAGCCGCTTCCCGCAGGAGGCGTACGACGCCCTGGTGGCTGCCGACTTCGCGGCGCCGCACATCGGGGAGGAGTACGGCGGAGCCGGCGCGGACGCCCTGGCCACCTGCATCGTGATCGAGGAGGTGGCGCGGGCCTGCGCCTCGTCCTCCCTCATCCCCGCGGTCAACAAGCTCGGCACGCTGCCGGTGATCCTGGCCGGCTCGGAGGAGCTGAAGAAGCAGTACCTCACCCAGGTCGCGGCGGGTGGCGCGATGTTCTCCTACTGCCTGTCCGAGCCCGAGGCCGGCTCGGACGCGGCCGCGATGCGGACCCGGGCGGTCCGTGACGGCGACGGCTACGTCATCAACGGCGTCAAGCGCTGGATCACCAACGCAGGCGTGTCGCAGTTCTACACGGTGTTCGCGGTGACGGACCCGGACCGGCGCGGCGCGATCTCGGCGTTCGTGGTGGACAAGGACGACCCCGGTGTCTCCTTCGGGGCGCCGGAGAGGAAGCTCGGCATCAAGGGCTCCCCGACGCGGGAGGTCTACCTCGACGACGTGCGGGTCCCCGCCGGACGCATGATCGGCGAGGAGCACACCGGGTTCGCGACCGCCATGAGGACTCTCGACCACACCCGGGTGACCATCGCGGCCCAGGCGGTCGGCATCGCGCAGGGCGCGCTGGACCACGCGCTGGGCTACGCCCAGGAGCGCCGGCAGTTCGGCAAGGCGGTCGCGGACTTCCAGGGTCTGCAGTTCATGCTCGCCGACATGGGCATGAAGGTCGAGGCCGCGCGGCAGCTGACCTACGCCGCGGCCGGCCGCTCGGAGCGCGGCGACGCGGACCTCACCTTCTTCGGTGCGGCCGCGAAGTGCTTCGCCGCCGACACCGCTATGGCGGTCACCGTGGATGCCGTACAGGTGCTCGGTGGCTACGGTTACACCCGCGACTACCCCGTCGAGCGGATGCTGCGGGACGCCAAGATCACCCAGATCTACGAGGGCACCAACCAGGTGCAGCGGATCGTGATGGCCCGTCAGCTGCTGGCCGGGGTGCAGAGCGAGCTCTGACCCGGTCCGGCCCGTCCCGGGTCGGATGTGCCCGGGCCTGCAACGATGGGCCGCGTGCCGACACCACTCGAGGACCCTTCCCCCAGCCGCCCGTCGACGCGGGAGAGCGTCATCGGCGACGGCATCACCTGGCTGGCCCGGTGGAGCCTGCGGTGGGCGCTGGTGGCCGTCGGGGCGACGCTGCTGGGCCTGCTGGTCCGGGAGACCTGGAGCATCATGCTGCCGGCGGTGCTGGCGCTCATCGTCGCCACCGTCCTGGCCCCGCCCACGCGGTGGCTCCGGCGCGTCCTCCACCTGCCCGCCGCCCTGGCCGCCGGGCTGTCCCTGCTGGTGGCACTGGGGATCCTGGGGCTGATCGGGACCTGGATCCTGCCCTCGGTGGCATCGCAGGTCACGGATGCCGCCGCGAGCGCGGCCGACGGCCTGGGGCGCATCGAGAACTGGGTGGTGAACAGCAGCCTGCCGGTGAGCCGCGACCAGATCCAGAATGCGGTGGACACCGCGCGGCAGCGGCTCACGTCCAGCGCCGGGAACATCGCCTCGGGACTGCTGGTGGGGCTGAGCGCCCTCTCCTCGGGGCTGGTCACGCTACTGCTCACCCTGGTGCTGGTCTTCTTCTTCCTCAAGGACGGTGACCGGTTCCTCCCCTGGGTCGAGCGGCTCGCCGGTCCCCGCGTCGGGGGTCACCTCGGCGAGGTGGGCCGCCGGGCGTGGGAGACGCTGGGCGGCTTCATCCGGACGCAGAGCCTCGTCGGCCTCATCGACGCGGTGCTCATCGGTCTCGCCCTGGTGATCGTCGGGGTGCCGCTGGCGCTCGCGCTCACCGTGCTGACCTTCTTCGCGGCGTTCGTGCCGGTCGTCGGCGCGGTCACGGTCGGCGCGGTCGCGGTCCTCGTCACCCTGGTGTCCAACGGACTGACCGCGGCGATCATCATCCTGGTCGTCATCCTGCTCGTGCAGCAGCTCGAGGGCAACGTGCTGCTGCCGGTCCTCCAGGGCAAGAGCCTGCAGCTGCACGCCGCCGTCGTGCTGCTCTCGGTGGCACTGGGCTCGACCCTGTTCGGCATCGTCGGCGCTTTCCTCGCGGTTCCGGCCGTCGCCGTGGTGGCGGTGGTGCTGCGCTACCTGGACGAGGTGGTCCGGGCCGCGCAGGTGGAACAGTAGGTAAGCGATCCCGCCGGCGACCGGTCGAGCCGGCGGGTGTGGCGGCGACCGTGGGACGACCGCCATAACCGGTCACC
The DNA here is from genome assembly GCA_963837995.1 of uncultured Actinomycetota bacterium. Taxonomy (GTDB): domain Bacteria; phylum Actinomycetota; class Actinomycetes; order Propionibacteriales; family Nocardioidaceae; genus Nocardioides_B. Next base: position 588,707 of record CAWIPS010000007.1, on the reverse strand, counting down.
GTGACCCGATACGGCCCTCGATACCCACGTTGCTGCGCCAGGATCGGTCACTGTGACCGATCAGGGCGGTCCGACCCGGTCGGGGCGCCCACGAAGGCGATTGCCGGGGGTCGGTTCTGGGCAGGGAGGGCCATGGTCGTGCGCACGGTGGGTGTCGAGGAGGAGCTGATGCTCGTCGACCCCTCGACCGGACGGCTCTCCGCCGTCGCGACCGCCGCCCTGCGGGCCGGCCGCGACGACGGGGCCCGCGACGACGGCGGCGGTGACGGCGGCGGCGGTGACGGCGGTGACGGCGACGGCGACGGAACCGGCGCGGCCGACGTCCAGCACGAGCTGTTCCGCCAGCAGCTGGAGACTGCCACCCGGCCCGCCACCAGCGCCGAGGACCTGGTCGAGTCGATCCGGACCGCCCGTCGGGCGGCCGGGAGGTCGGCCGAGTCGGCAGGGGTCCGCGCAGTGGCGATGGCGACGCCGGTGCTGGCCGAGAGCGACCCGGTCCTCGCCCCGGACCCGCGCTACCAGAGGATCGGCGACGGCTACGGTGAGCTGGCCCGCCAGGCGCTGGTCTGTGCGACCCATGTGCACGTCGAGGTGGCCGACCAGGAGGAGGGCGTTCGGGTCATCGACCGGATCCGCCCCTGGCTGCCGGTGCTGCTCGCGCTGAGCGCCAACTCGCCGTACTGGCAGGGTCGCGACACCGGGCACGCCAGCTGGCGCTCGCAGGTCTGGGGCAGCTGGCCGACGGCGGGGGCCGCCCAGCCGTTCGGTGACGTGGAGACCTACCGCTCCGTCGCGGACGCGATGATCGGCTGGGGCGGGGCGCTGGACACCGGAATGCTGTACTTCGACGTCAGGCTCTCCGAGCGGTTCCCGACGGTGGAGGTCCGGGTCGCCGACGTGACCACCGACGTCGAGGACGTCGCCCTGGTGGCGCTGCTGGCCCGCGCGCTCGTGACCACGGCCGCGCAGGATCACGCGTCCCCGACCTGGCGTGGTGACCTGCTCCGGGTCGCCGGCTGGCGGGCCGCCCGGTTCGGGCTGGCCGCCGACCTGGTCCACCCCACGCGGGCCCGGCTGGCCCCGGTCCGCGAGGTCCTCGACGCGGTGGTGCGCCACCTGCGGCCGGCCCTGGAGGAGACGGGGGACCTGGACCTGGTGACCGGGTCCCTCGAGCGGGTGCTGGCACGGGGCACCGGCGCCACCAGGCAGCGCAGCGTGTTCGAGGCCACGGGCGACCTGGGCGCCGTGGTGGAGGACCTGGCCGAGCGCACCGAGGAGTCCTGGGCCGGCTGAGCGGTGCCGCCCCGGCGATCTCGACGGTCATCGCTCCCATCGCCACGGCCGGCGCTCCGCGGGTGGGGGCGACCATGACGACCATCGCGGCCACCAGCCGCTGCATCACCTCCGATCCGCGCGCGGCAAGCGGTCCTGTGCGGAGTTGGCGCGACGACCCGACCGATCCGCGCGCGGCAACCACTCCTGTGCGGAGTTGGCGCGAGGACCCGTCATCGGCTCCTCAGTCATGTCGTCGCGAACCAGGAGGGCGGCAAGGGCCAGGGCGGACCCGCGCCCCACCGCCATCCCGGCCGTCGTCCCCCGTCTCCCGCCCGGCTCTGCCCAGCACCTCACCTGCTTCGGGTGAGGCGGGTCCGGGGTGGGTGGGATGGGCTGGTGGGCAGGACACCCGCCGGACCACAGGGGGACGGACATCGTGCGCGACATCTCGCTGGGCCTGCTGGCGATCGTCGTCGGCAGCCTGTTCTGCTTCCGTGGCTACCTGACGATGCGCCTGGTGATCCCCGTCTGGGGTGCCTTCACGGGGTTCCTGGTGGGTGCAGGCGTGGTGGACAGGACCACGAGCGACGGATTCCTCGTCGGCGCGCTGGCCTGGCTCGTCAGCATCGTCCTCGCCGTCGTCTTCGGGCTCCTTGCCTACCTCTACTACGAGGTGTCAGTGGTGCTGGCGATGGCCGCGGTCGGCTTCGTCCTCGGGGCGAGCGTGATGGTCGGGCTGAACGTCCGCTGGTCGTGGGTGGTGCTCCTGGTCGGGGTGCTGGTGGGCCTGGCGCTCGCGGTGCTCTCGGTCGTGGGGCAGCTGCCGATGCTCGTGCTGACCGTGCTGACCGCGCTCGGCGGCGCAGGGACGGTGGTCGCGGGGATCATGCTGCTGACCGGGTCGCTCACCGCCGACGACCTGGGCTCGGACGCGGTGGTCTCGCGCATCGAGGACTCGGCCGGCTGGTGGGTGCTGTACGCCGCTCTGGCGGTGGTGGGGGTGGTGCTGCAGTTGCGCTCGGTGCAGGACCTGCGGCGCAGCGTGCGCGCGCAGTGGGCCGCGGACGGCGGTCGGCAGCTCTACCACGGGGGGCGTCCGGCCCGCTGAGGCACCTCGGGTCGACGGCCTCGGGTCGACGGCTTGGGCCTCGCTCAGTCCTGCCAGGGGTAGAACGGCGGCATCCGGGTGGTGCGACCGGTGAACCGGGGCTCGCGCTTCTCGCGGAAGGCTGCGACGCCCTCCTTCCCGTCGGCTCGGCTCGTGTAGAACATCGCCAGCGAGTCGACGCGGTGCGCCTCCACGGGGTGCGGCTGGGCGCTGTTGCGCCACATCATCTGCCGGGCCAGGGCCGTCGCCACCGGCGAACGGTTGCGGGTGAAGCGCCGAGCCAGGTCGTGGGCGGCGTCCAGCAGCTCCTCGCCCCGGTGCACCGAGCGGACCAGCCCGCCCTCCAGGGCCTCGGCGGCGGTGAGGATGTCGGCGGCGTACACCCACTCGAGGGCCCGGCTGATCCCGACGATGCGGGGCAGGAACCACGAGGAGCAGGCCTCCGGCACGATGCCGAGCCGGCCGAAGACGAAGCCGATGCGCGCGTCCTCCGAGGCCAGCCGCACGTCCATCGGGAGGGTCATCGTGGCGCCGATGCCGACGGCCGCCCCGTTCACGGCGCCGATCACCGGCTTGCTGCAGGCGTAGACCGCGAGCGTGACGCGGCCGCCGGTGTCCCGCACGCCGTCCAGGACCTCCGGGTCGTCGAGACGGGTGTGCAGGTCGTCCATGGTGGGCTCGAGGGACTCGTCGAGGCCGAAGACGTTGCCGTCGCCGGTCAGGTCCATGCCGGCGCAGAACGCCCGCCCGCGCCCGGTCACCACCACCGCAGCCACGTCGTCGTCCCGGTCGGCGCGGCCGAACGCGTCGACCAGCTCGTGGGCCATCGTGACGGTGAAGGAGTTCAGCTGCTCGGGCCGGTCCAGGGTCAGCGTCAGGATCCGGTCCTCGACCGCGTAGTCAAGTGTCTCGTAGCGCTCACCCACTGCTCAGCCCGCTCGCGCGGCACAGGCTCTTCGTCACGTCGCCGGTGCGGTCCTGCCTGATCAGGGCGAAGAGCTTCTCGGACCGCACGGGATCCCAGTGCACGGCCAGGTCGGAGATCGGCACGCCACAGGTCAGCCCGTTCTTGCCGTTCACCCGGGTCATCGCGAGGGCGAAGCGCGCGGTCGCCAGCAGGCCGGTGTGCTTGCCCACTGTCACCGCCCGCGCCCCGGCCATCGCCAGCCGGAAGTAGCGCACCGGGTTCAGGAACGTCCACGGCGAGGCCGCCTTGGCGCCGATGGCGCTGACCACCTCCCGCTGGTGCTGGGCGCGGGTGATGTCGCCGAGCCCGGACGTGTGTCGCGAGCGTGCGTAGCCCAGGGCGACCCGGCCGTCGACGTCCTGGCAGCCCTTCTTGATGTCGAGGTTGGCGAGAGGGTCGCGCATCCGCTGTGTCGGGCAGATCTGGACTCCTCCCACCGCGTCGACGACGTCGACGAAGCCGGAGAAGCCGATCTCGACGTAGTCGTCGATCCGGATGCCGGTGTCGGCCTCGATGGTCCGCACCAGCAGCTTCGGACCGCCGAGGGCGTAGGCGGAGTTGATCTTCCTCGTGCCGTATCCCGGTATCGGCACCAGCGAGTCGCGCGGCACCGACATCAGCAGGTTCGGCCCGGACCCGGTGTGCAGCACCATGATCGTGTCCGTGCGCTGCCCGGCGGCGCTGCCCGTGCCGAGCCGGCGCTTCTGGGCCTTGGTCAGCCCCTTCCTGCTGTCGCTGCCGACCAGGAGGTACGTCGTCCCCTTCTGGGCCGACGGGCGATCGCCGTCCGGTGTCGCGTCGACCTTGGTCACCTGCTGCCACGCCACGAGGGGTACGACGACCAGGAACACCACCCACGCCACGACGACGACCAGCAGCCAGCGCAGCCGGAACCGCGGGAGGCCCCGCGAGGGTCCCTGTGGTGGGGGAGCGAGTGGGCGACTGCCCGGGCCGCCGGGTCCGCCACCCGATCCTCCGGGCCCACCGCCCCCGGGCCCACCCGGTCCGCCGGGTCCACCAGCGGCCGTCCTCGCACCGGTCCCCTGCCGGGACGGAGGCGGCGCCTGGTAGGGGCCTCCGGTCGAGGGGCGGGGCAGCACGGGAAGCCGCTGGGTGGGGTCGGGGTCGACCGGAGACGCCCCACCGGCCCGGCCCGGCTCACGACCCCGGCCCGGCTCACCGGCCCGGCCCGGCTCATCGGCCCGGCCCGGCTCACCCGCTCGGCCCGGCTCACCGGCCCGGCCACGGGAGCCGTAGAGCCAGTCGAAGTCCGGGCCGTCGCCTGCGTCCGGGTCCCTGGGGGGGCGCTCTGCCATGGCGCAGACGGTACCGCGCCGGCCCGTGAGCGCCCTCCTGCGCCGGTCTCCGCGGCCCGGCCGGCGGCTGGCCGGCGGCTGGCCCGGCGGCTGGCCCGGCGGCTGGCCCGGCGGCTGGCCGGGCCGCTGGCCGGCGGTTGACCGGCCCGCTCCGGCGCGCCGTGACGGCCTGTGACGGATGTGGCTGGTGATACTGGACGCTCTCGGCCGGCACTCGAAAGGCTCAGTCATGCCACCCGTCACTTCCCCCGGCGTGGGCGCTCCCGGAAGCGGCGCCGTCGGCAGGTCCGGACCCCCGCTGCCCCCCGGCGCCTCGGAGGCGGCCTCCCGGGTGCGGTTCAGGCGCGCCGTGACGCTGCTGCTGATGACGCTCCTGGCACCGGGCTCGGCCCAGATCGCCGCCGGCAGACGCGACGTGGGCCGTTTCGCGCTCCGGGTGGCGCTGGGGATGGCGGCAGGGCTGGTGCTCGTCGTCGCGCTGGGACTGGTCTGGCACGGAGTGATCTTCTGGATGGTCAGCAACACCGTCGTGCTGACGCTGGTCCGGCTGCTGCTGTGCGCGCTCGCGATCGGCTGGGCCCTGCTGTTCCTGGACGCCTGGCGGCTCGGTCAGCCCCTCGGGCTGCGGCAGAAGCAGCGGCTGGCCGTGGTCGCCCTCAACGGGCTGCTCTGCTTCACGGTCGTCGGGACGCTGCTGTTCGCCTCCCACATGGTGGCCGTGCAGAAGGGCTTCATCACCGCCATGTTCGGCGACGGCGCCGTCACCGGCGCCCACGACGGCCGCTACAACGTGCTGCTGCTCGGTGGCGACTCGGGCGCGGACCGGTGGGGCCTGCGGCCGGACAGCCTCACGGTGGCCAGCATCGACGCCACCACGGGCAGGACGGTGCTCTTCGGCCTGCCGAGGAACATGACCGACTTCCCGTTCCCGAAGGGGTCGGTGATGGCCCAGCAGTTCCCCTCGACGTACGACTGCTCGACCTGCGAGCTGAACAGCCTGGCCACCTGGGCGGGTGACCACACCAGCCTGTTCAAGGGCTACGCCGACCCCGGTGTCGAGGCGACGATGGAGGGCGTCGAGGGCATCACCGGGCTGAAGCTGAACTACTACGCGATGGTGAACCTGCGCGGGTTCCGGGCCATGGTGCAGGCGGTCGGCGGGCTGACGCTCAACGTGCGGGACCGGATCCCGATCGGTGGTGTCGGCGGTCCGGTGACCGGCCACATCGAGCCGGGTGTGCAGCGGCTGAACGGCTTCCAGACCCTGTGGTTCGCCCGGTCCCGCGAGAGCGCTGACGACTACTCGCGGATGGCGCGGCAGAAGTGCGTGATGAACGCCATGCTGCAACAGCTCTCACCGGCCACCGTGGTCCGCAACTTCGAGAAGATCGCAGCCGCCAGCGAGAAGCTGATCGACACCGACCTGCCTGCCTCCGAGCTGGGCAGGTTCGCCGAGCTGGCCATGAAGGCCCGCTCGAAGCCGGTGCGCACCGTATCGTTCGTCCCGCCCGCCGTCGCCACCTCGGACCCCGATGTGGACAAGATCCACTCGATGGTCCGGACCGCGCTGGACCGGTCCCGCAGCAAGGACGAACCGTCCGACGCCGGGAAGACGAACGCCACGAAGCCCGTGCAGAAGAAGGGGTTCTCCCAGACGAACCGGGAGACGGTCGGTGGGTCCGTGGGCAACCTGCACGACGGCTACGCCGCCAACGACTCCAGCAACCTGTCCAGCGCCTGTTGAGCACCCGCCCCGGCGATCCGATCCGGCGATCCGATCCGGCGATCCGATCCGGGCGATCCGGCGGCACGCCGGCAGATCGGTAGGGTGCCGACTGTGAGTGCCGGCCCTGCGACCCCCCCGGCGCCGGCCGAGGGCGTCGGCGCCGCCCGGCTCCCCGACGTCCGGGTCTGCGCCGTCGTGGTCACCTGGAACAGACGCGACCTCCTTGCGGAGTCACTCGTCGCCCTGGAGGCCCAGACCCGGCCGCCGCAGCACATCGTGGTCGTGGACAACGCCAGCACCGACGGCACCGGGGAGCTCCTGAGCAGCAGGTTCGGCCACCTCGACGTGGTCCGGCTGACCAGCAACATCGGCGGTGCCGGTGGCTTCGCGGCGGGCATCGAGCGGGCCCTGACCTTCGACCCGGCCCTCGTCTGGCTGCTCGACGACGACACGGTGCCCACCGCCACGGCGGCCGAGGGGCTCGTGTCCGCGTGGTCCACCTACCCCTCGGCCCCGCCCGGGCCGCGTCCGGCGGTGCTCGCCAGCCGGGTGGTGTGGACCGATGGCCGCGACCACCCGATGAACACGCCCAGACCGAAGCCGGGAGCGTCCCCCGCCGAGCGCCGTGCCGCGTCCGCGGTCGGCTGCGTCCCGATCCGGTCGGCGTCGTTCGTGTCGATCATGTGCGACGCCCGGGTGGTCCGCGAACGGGGCCTGCCGGTCGCCGACTACTTCTTGTGGAACGACGACTTCGAGTACTCCACCCGGCTGATCCGCTCGCGCGTCGGGCTCGCCGTCCCGGCCAGCGTGGTCGTGCACAAGACGTCGTCCTTCGGCTCGACGGACGTCGACCCCGGTGAGCGGTTCTTCCTGGAGGTCCGCAACAAGGTGTGGCTGTTCACCCGCAGCCGTGGTCTGGCTCCGCTCGAGAAGCTCCTGTACGGCGGCTCCACCCTGCGGCGCTGGGCCCGCACCTTCACCCGGTCGAGGGACCGTCGCACGCTGGCCCGCGGCCTGCGCAGGGGACTGGTGACCGGGCTGCTCACCCGGCCGCGGCCCAACGGCGTGGTGCTGAGCGGTGCCGGGATGCCGTCCCGCGAGGGAGGTGGCGCCGGGACGGCCGGGGCCCCCGAGCCGTTCTCGCTGCTGCTCCCGGTCTGGGGCGGGGACGACCCCGCCTTCCTGCGCGAGGCCTTCGTCTCCACGGTGCACGAGCAGACCCGGCGCCCGCAGCAGGTGGTGCTCGTCCAGGACGGCCGGGTGCCGGACGCGCTCGCGGAGGTCATCGCCGAGCTGGTCCGGGACAGCCCGGTGCCCGTGGACCACCTGGTGATGGAGGACAACCTGGGGCTCGGACCGGCGCTGGACCTCGGGCTCGCCGCGTGTCGCCACGAGATCGTGGCCCGGATGGACGCCGACGACGTGAGTCTGCCCACCCGGTTCGAGAGGCAGCTTCCCGTCCTCGAGGCGGGAGCAGACATCGTCGGCAGCGGCCTGCTGGAGTTCGAGTCGTCGGTCACGGACGTGGTCGGTCGCCGTACGCCTCCCACGGACCCCGCCGAGATCCGCCGGGCGATGCGGTTCCGCGACCCGTTCAACCACCCCACGATCGTCTACCGGCGCAGCGCCGTGCAGGCCGCGGGCGGCTACACGGACATGGCCCTGATGGAGGACTACCTGCTGTTCGCGCGGATGGTCGAGGGGGGAGCGAGGCCCGCGAACCTCGCCGACCCGCTGGTCTGCTACCGGGTGGGCGCCGGTGCCTACGCGCGGCGCGGCGGACGACAGCTGCTCCGCTCCGAGCTGGCCCTGCAGCGCCGATTCCTGGAGCTGGGGATCACCACGAGGGCGCAGTACGTGCGCAACGTCACGCTGCGCGGCGGCTACCGGCTCGTGCCCGAGGCGCTGCGACGGCTCGCCTACCGTGCCCTGATCGCCAACCGTGGGGTCCGCGGCCGATAGACTCCAGTGTTGCTTCCCTCCCAGAATGCGCCGAGGAGTGTGCGTGAAGGTCGACCTCGTGGTCGTCGGATCCGGGTTCTTCGGGCTGACGATCGCCGAACGCTGCGCCAACGAGCTGGGCCTCCGGGTCCTGGTGCTCGAGCGCCGTGCGCACATCGGCGGCAACGCCTACAGCGAGGTGGAGCCCGAGACGGGCATCGAGGTGCACGTCTACGGCGCGCACCTGTTCCACACCTCCAACGAGCGGGTGTGGGACTACGCCAACCGGTTCACCTCGTTCACCGACTACCAGCACCGGGTGTTCACCCACTACCGCGGCCAGGTCTACTCCTTCCCGATGAACCTCGGCCTGATCAACCAGTTCTTCGGTCGCTCGCACACCCCCGACGAGGCCCGTGCCCTGGTGGCCGAGCAGGCGAGCGAGATCGACACCGCGGACGCCCAGAACCTGGAGGAGAAGGCGATCTCCCTGATCGGCCGTCCGCTCTACGAGGCCTTCGTCAAGGGCTACACCGCCAAGCAGTGGCAGACCGACCCCAAGGAGCTGAGCCCCGACATCATCAGCCGGCTCCCGGTCCGCTACAACTTCACCAACCGGTGGTTCAACGACACCCATGAGGGGCTGCCGGTCGACGGCTACACCGCCTGGCTGACCCGGATGGCCGACCACCCGAACATCGAGGTCCGGCTGGACACCGACTTCCTGGCGCCGGGACCGCACGGTCGGGAGGCGTACGTCGGCAAGGTCCCGGTCGTCTACACCGGGCCGGTCGACGAGTACTTCGGTCACCGTGAGGGCCGGCTCTCCTGGCGCACGGTCGACCTGGAGGCCGAGGTGAAGGACGTGGAGGACTTCCAGGGGACCCCGGTGATGAACTACGCCGACGAGGAGGTGCCCTGGACCCGGATCCACGAGTTCAAGCACTTCCACCCCGAGCGCACCCACCTGCCGGGGAAGACGGTGGTGGTCCACGAGTACTCCCGGTTCGCCACCGAGGACGACGAGCCCTACTACCCCGTCAACACCGCCGAGGACCGTGCGAAGCTGCTGCGCTACCGCGACCTGGCGAGGCAGGAGCCCATGGTTCTCTTCGGCGGCCGGCTCGGCACCTACAAGTACCTCGACATGCACATGGCGATCGGGTCCGCGCTGTCGATGTACGACAACAAGCTGAAGCCGCACTTCGAGGCCGGTGCCGCCTGGACGAGCGGAGGAGTCGACGGATGAGCCAGACACACAGCCCGGCCACCAACCCGGCCACCAGCCCGGCGGGCACCGTGCGGCGGGTGCTGCAGCGGGTCGTGCTGCCGGTGGACCGGGACACCGACGTCCTCCCGCTGTACGTCGACCCGGACCGGCCGCAGCTCGACGTCAACACCCTGGGCATGACGCTCAAGCAGCGCGGGCGGATCCCGCCGGCCCCGCCGAACGCCGAGTCCGAGCCCGACCCGCACGCCGTGCTCGGTCGCCGGCGCTACCGCGTCGAGGAGTCCGCGCGGATCTCGTTCGGCACCTACTTCAACGCCTTCGCCGCGAGCTACTGGCGGCAGTGGACCGTCGTCTCCGACGTGTCGCTGCACGTCCGGGTGACCGGCGAGGGGGCCTCGGTGATCGTCTACCGCTCGATGCCCGACGGACGCGCCCAGCGGGTCGACGACCAGACGGTGACCGGGTCGGAGCCGGTCGGCCTCCGGTTCGACCTGTCGCTCGCCAGCTTCGCCGACGGTGGGTGGTACTGGTTCGACGTGATCGCCGGCCCGGAGGCGGCCGTGCTGGAGGAGGCCTCGTGGGAGGCCGACGTGCCCGCCGAGCGGTCGGCCCCCGGGTCGGTGACGATCGGCATCACCACCATGAACCGTCCCGACTTCTGCGCCTCGCTCCTGCGCCAGATCGGCGGCGACGACGACGTGCACGCCATCCTCGACGAGGTCCTGGTCGCCGAGCAGGGCACCCGCAAGGTCACCGACGACCCGCAGTTCGCCGCCGCCGAGAGCTCCCTGCGGGGCAAGCTCCGGGTGATCGAGCAGGGCAACATGGGTGGCTCCGGCGGCTATGCCCGGGCGCAGCTCGAGACGCTCGACGCCGGCCGGTCGACGTACATGATGTGCATGGACGACGACGTCGTCTGCGAGCCGGAGAGCATCGTGCGCGCGGTCACGTTCGGCGACCTCTGCCGCCGGCCGACGATCGTGGGCGGGCACATGTTCAGCCTCTTCGCGAAGTCGCGGCTGCACAGCTTCGGCGAGATCATCAACAAGTACCGCTTCTGGTGGATGTCGCCGCCCACGGTGCAGTCGGACTGGGACTTCGCGGAGCGCAACCTGCGGTCCTCCCGCTGGCTGCACCGGCGCATCGACGTGGACTTCAACGGCTGGTTCATGTGCCTGATCCCCACCGAGGTGCTGCGCACGGTCGGTCTGAGCCTGCCGCTGTTCATCAAGTGGGACGACTCCGAGTTCGGCGTCCGGGCCGCCGAGCACGGCTTCCCCACCGTGACCCTGCCCGGCGCGGCGGTCTGGCACGTGCCGTGGACCGACAAGAACGACGCGCTGGACTGGCAGTCCTACTTCCACCAGCGCAACCGCACCATCGCCGCCCTGCTGCACTCGCCCTACGAGCACGGCGGCCGGGTGGTCCAGGAGAGCTTCAACCACCAGGTCAAGCACCTCTTCGCCCTGCAGTACTCCACCGCCGAGCTGCGTCACCTCGCCCTCGAGGACGTGCTGGCCGGTCCCGAGCGGCTGCACGCCGACCTGACCACGAAGCTGCCCGAGCTGCAGGCGATGCGCAAGCGGTACGACGACGCCCGGACCGCCGCGGACCCCGACGCCTTCCCGCCGGTGCGCCGCCAGAGGCCGCCGAAGCGGGGCCAGGACCCGACGCTCCCCAGGGGCAGGGTCGGCCAGCTGCTCGCGGCGGCCACCAGCGCCCTGCGCCAGGCCCGGCCGCCGCGCACCCTGTCCGAGCAGCATCCCGAGGCCCGGCTGTCCGCGCTGGACGCGAAGTGGTGGATGGTGGCCCAGTTCGACTCGGTCGTGGTGTCCATGCCCGACGGCACCAGCGCCGCGTGGTACCACCGCGACCGGGACGAGTTCTCCGACCTGCTGCGCCGCACCGTGGCGGTCCACCAGCGGCTCTACCGCGAGTGGCCGACCCTGGCCCGGCACTACCGCAACGCGCTGCCCGACATCGTCTCGCCGGAGCAGTGGGCCAAGACCTTCGAGGCGTCCCCAACCAGCCGGGCAGCTCCAGCCCCGGAGGAGGAGCGGTCGTGACCACGCACCCTGATCCCGTACGCATCCGGACCGAGGCGCGGACCCGAGCCGGATCTCGCGCCGCCGTTCGCCAAGGGGGCCTGATCGAGGTCTTCCGGCGCCGCTACCTCCTGCGGCTGCTGGTGCAGAAGGAGGTGCGCTCCCGCTACCAGGGCTCCCTGCTCGGCGTGCTGTGGTCCTACATCCAGCCCATGGTGCGGTTCTGCATGTACTACTTCGTGATCGGCCTGGTGCTGGGCCTGCACAAGTCGTTCCCGAACTTCGCCATCCACATGTTCGCCGCGATCGTGGCGATGCACTTCTTCACCGAGACGTTCTCCTCGGGCACCCGCTCGGTCGTGAAGAACAAGTCGATCGTCCGCAAGATGCCGATGCCCCGCGAGATGTTCCCGGTCGCCTCGGTGATCGTCTCGGCCGTCAACACCTTCCCGCAGCTGGTGATCCTGTTCATCGCGTCCGTTGTCGCGGGCTGGAGGCCCGACCTGGTCGGGATGCTGGCCGCCCTGCTCGGGCTGGCGATCGTCACGGTGCTCGGCACGGCGCTCGCCCTCCTGTTCGCCGGGCTCAACGTGTTCTTCCGGGACTTCCAGAACATCGTGTCCACGTTCATGGTGCTGACCACGTGGATCGTCCCGATGATCTACCCGTTCGAGAGGGTCGCCACCAGTGGCCTCGGCCAGAACCACGTCTTCTACAGCCTCTACCTGTCCAACCCGCTCACGACGGCCGTGGTGCTGATGCAGCGGGCCTTCTGGATCCCCACGGCGCTCGGCAAGGACGGCTTCCCCGACAAGGTCAGCGACGTGGGGTTCCCCTACCTGCCGCACGACTACATGGCGCTCGGGCTGTTGATGCTGGGCATCTCGTGCATCATCCTGGTCCTCTGCCAGCTGGTGTTCCGGCGCCTCGAGGGCAAGTTCGCGGAGCGTCTGTGATGGCGCGGCGGCCGACGAAGGGGAGCCCGGCATGACGGTCTCGATCCAGGTGGAGCACGCCAGCAAGGAGTTCACCCTCCGCTACCACCGCACGATCAAGCAGATCTCGATCGCGGCGATGCGGCGTCAGAAGATCAGCGACACCTTCAAGGCGGTCGACGACGTCTCGTTCTCGGTCCAGCAGGGAGAGTCGGTCGGGCTGATGGGGCTCAACGGCTCGGGCAAGAGCACGCTGCTCAAGCTGATCAGCGGGGTGATGAAGCCGGACTCGGGCTCCGTGCTCACCCGGGGCCGCATCGCGGGGCTGATCGCCACCGGCGCGGGCTTCCACCCGCAGCTGAGCGGCCGCGACAACGTCTACCTGAACGCGGCGATCCTCGGCATGTCCGAGGCGGAGACGAAGCGGAAGTTCGACCAGATCGTCGCCTTCGCGGACATCGGCAGGTTCCTCGACACCCCCGTCGGGCACTACTCCTCCGGGATGTTCTCCCGCCTCGGCTTCGCCGTCGCGGTGCACACCGACTCGGACATCTTCCTGATCGACGAGGTGCTCGCGGTCGGTGACCGGCCCTTCAAGCGCAAGTGCATGGCCCGGATGCAGGAGATCCGCGACGAGGGCCGCACCCTGGTCTATGTCAGCCACGCCGCCGGCTCGGTGCGGCAGATGTGCGACCGGGTGCTGGTGCTGGAGAAGGGCGTGCTCGGCTTCGACGGGCCGGTCGACGAGGGGATCCACTACCTGCACTACGACGACAACGAGACCGACGAGAAGCCCACCGGTGACATGGACGACACCGAGGACGAGATCCTCGGCGCCGATGTGTAGGGCTGCTCGCCGGGTCGGGGACCGCCGGTGAGCCCGACCACCCGAGCGGTGCGGGAATTACAGATCTGTAGTTAGAACGAAGTCCTTGCAGGCACCTGTGGCTGGTGTGACATTTGAGGTTCGTGTGATCGCCTGCCCCAGGGAGTACCTCCGCATGCCCGAGAACAGAAGCCGTTTCGTGCTCCTGTGTCAGCAGACTCTGGCGTTCGGGCTGGTGGCCGCAGTGGCAGCTCCCGCCGCCAACCTGGTGACCCTGGAGATCGTCTCCCCGCCCCACCCCGACGGCAGTGTCGTCGGCCGGTCCGCTGGTGGGACCACCGGTCAGCCTGCCGGTCAGCCTGCCGGTCGGCCTGCCGGTCAGGCCGCTGCCCGGACCGCGCTGGTGGCCACCAGGGCGGTGCGGCCGCGGGTCCGCGCCGTCCCGCTCGTCGGGGTCAGCGGCGCCGGCCTACGGGCCCTGCGAACCGACTCCGGCTCTGCCGGGACCTCGCCGGACGCGGCCCGGCTGACCTCCGCGACGACCGGGGCCGCGAGCGACAGCACGCGGCTCGCCGCCCTCTCGGCGCCGCAGCGGGTCGGCGGGCTGGCCACGGTCGGGGTCACCTGGAGGCACGGCGTCCAGGTGGCCGACACCGCGATCAGCCTCACGGTCCGGACCCAGCGCCACGGCACCTGGTCGCGGTGGACGAGGCTCCCCTACCACCAGGACGAGGGGCCGGACCCGACGAGCAGGGAGGGGCGACGTGCCGAGCCTGGCACCGACCCCGTCTACGTGGGCGCGGTCGACGACGTCCAGGTCCAGGCCCGCACCCGCAGCGGCACCGCCCCGGCCGGCATGCGCCTGGCCATGGTCGACCCGGGAGTGGCGGCGTCCCGGGCCGAGGCACCGGCCATCGACACCGGTCGCCAGCGCCCGCCCGCCACCGGCTCGACCACCGGCTCCACCGCCGGCTCGACCACCGGCTCCACCGCCGGGGGCGACCAGGCGGCCCTGTCCGCGGCCCGGGTCACCAGCAGACCGAGGATCTTCTCCCGCGCGCAGTGGGGTGCCGACGAGCGGATGCGCGACCGGTCCTCCCTGCACTACGGGGAGGTGCACGGCGGGTTCGTGCACCACACCGTCAACGCCAACTCCTACCGGCCCGACCAGGTGCCGTCGGTGATCCGCGGCATCTACGCCTACCACACCCAGTCCCGGGGGTGGTCCGACATCGGCTACAACTTCCTCGTCGACCGGTTCGGCCGGATCTGGGAGGGCCGGCACGGCGGAGTGGGCCGTCCGGTGGTCGGCGCCCACACCCTGGGCTACAACGACGATGCGTTCGCGATGTCGGCCATCGGCAACTACGACATCACCCGGCCCTCCGCGGCGACCGTGCGCGCGTTCGGGCGGCTGTTCGCGTGGAAGCTCAGCCTGCACGGCGTACGCGCCTCCTCCACCCGCCAGTGGGTCGAGAGGCGCTACCTGCCGGCGATCAACGGCCACCGGGACGTGGGGCAGACGGCCTGTCCCGGGCGCTACCTCTACGCACGGATCCCGGCCATCCGCGCACTGGCCGCGAGCTACCAGCGCTCGTTCGCAGCACGAGGCCGCCTGACGCGGGTCGCGGGCAGCGTCCGCCCGGTGGTCCTGGCCCGGGACCGGACCAGCAGGCGGCTCTTCCTGATCGCCACCCACCCCAACGGCACCGCCGGCCGGGTGCGCGGCACCGGTGTGTCCCTCCCGGGCGTGAACCTGGTGCTGAACGCCGGGGACTGGGACGGCGACGGGAAGGGTGATGTCATCGCCCGCTCAGCCGCCACCGGCCGCCTGGAGCTGCTGCGGGGCGGCGTCCGGAGCCGGCTGCGGGCGCCGGTGCAGCTGAGCCGCAAGAGCTTCGCCCGCGTCCGTCTGCTCGCGTCGGTGGGCGACCTCACGGGGGACGGGCGGCCGGACCTGCTCGGTCAGCCCCGAGGAGGAGCGATGCGCCTCTACCCCGGCAACGGGATGGCCGGCTTCCACGGCAGCTTCGTGGCGCACGCGGCGATCAACGCCGTCTCGCAGCTGGGCGTCGGGCTGTACGACGGCGACGGCTCGCCGGACTCGATCCTGCGGGCCCGGAACGGCACCCTGGTGCTCTACCCGGGCAACGGCCCCGGCGGGTTGACCGGAGGCCGGACGGTCGGCTCGGTGGGCCGGATCTACGACCGGGTGGTCGCGGTCGGGGACGTCAACCGCGACGGCTGGCCGGACCTCGTGGGCCGGGCCCGCGCGACCGGGCGGATGTGGCTGCTGCCGGGCTCCGCGCGCGGCTTCGCCGCCCGGCACTCGTTCCTGCGCCGAACCGGCCGGTTCGACCTGTTCGGCTGACCCTGCCGAGTCGGCGCGTCTGCAGGCCGGGACCCTGCCGAGTCGGCGCGTCTGCAGGCCGGGACCCTGCCGAGTCGGCGCGTCTGCAGGCCGACGGGTCAGCCGGCGGCGCTGCTCGGTGGCGGGCGGCGGAGCTGGTCCGTGGCCCGCTCCTGCTCCGCCCGGGCCGACCAGCCCTCCTCCTGCGGGTGCCGCACCCACACGACGCCCGCGTCCAGCAGCACGGGCGCCACCAGGGTGGCAGCTCCCCGCCGGGTGGCCGGGTTGACGTCGGTCAGCAACCGGCCGCCTCTCCTGACCACCGGTTCGTCCGGTCCGCCGGCCGCCTCGGTCAGCAGCTCTCCCTGGCTCACCGAGCCGTCGGCAATGCGCCAGGCCTCGTCGGCGGCCTGCGGTGGGTCGTCGGCCATGAAGACGTCCGGCTGGGCCAGCACCACCGCCGCGTAGTCGGTGACCCCGTGCGGCAGCGGGTCGGTGAACCGGCCGCCCAGCGGCCGCAGGGACAGCGCCTGCACCGGCACCCGGTCGGCGTCGTGGCCGTAGCGCGCGAAGTCGGGACCGCAGACCACCAGGTCGGCATCGCCGGCCAGCTGCGGGTCGTCGGTCACGACCGCGCCCAGCGTCCACGCCGCACCGAGCCAGACGGCGCCGAGCCAGTGGGTCGGCAGGTCCACGAGCAGCAGCCCGCCGCGGTCGAGGTCCAGCTCGTCGCGCGCGAGCCCGGCGGTCTTGGCCACCCAGTTGGCATAGGTCGCGACCGACAGCTCGACCCGCTCGCCGGTGGCGTCGTCGTAGAACGTCACCAGCGGCCGGCTCGGCGCGGCGGCCAGGGCGGCGGCCAGCGCCGCCGGGAAGGTGGTCGGTGACGTGGCCCGGCCGGCCGGCGGCAGCAGGGTCATGGCGCGACGTCCGGGGTGCTCATGACGGCATGCTACGGAGTGAGAGGATGCGCCCCATGTCTGACTCGACCCCACCAGCACCGTCGAGCACCGCGCGCCCGGGTGGCCGGCCCGAGGCGGTGATCGTCGCCGGCGGCTTCGGCACCCGGCTGCTGCCCCTGACCGCGAACCGCCCCAAGCACCTGCTCGAGGTCGGTGGCGTGCCGTTCCTCGAGCACCAGCTGAGCAGGCTCGCGGCGGCCGGTGTCGAGCACGTGGTGGTGGCGACGTCGTACCGTGCCGAGCTGTTCGAGCCGGTGCTCGGCGACGGGAGCCGCTGGGGGATCAGGGTCGACTACGTGCAGGAGGCGGAGCCACTCGGCACGGCCGGCGCGATCCGCAACGTGTCGGGGGCGCTCGCCGGGGACCCCGAGGGTTCCGTGGTGGTCCTGAACGGGGACGTGCTGTCCGGGCACGACCTCGCCGCGCAGCTGCGCGACTTCGAGACGCCGCGGGACGGTCGCCCGGTCGACGTGTCGCTGCACCTGGTGGAGGTCGAGGACGCCCGGGCCTTCGGCTGCGTCCCCACCGACCGGACCGGCCGGGTCACCGGGTTCACGGAGAAGTCGGACCGGCCGGTCACCAACCAGGTGAACGCCGGGTGCTACGTGTTCCGTCGCCGGGTGGTCGACCTGATCCCCGAGCACCGGGTGGTCTCCGTCGAGCGGGAGACGTTCCCGGGCCTGGTCCGCGACGGCGCTCTCGTCGTGGGACACGTCGAGAACGCCTACTGGCGCGACGTGGGCACGCCGGCGGCCCTGGCGGCGGCCTCACGTGACCTGGTGCTGGGCACCGCAGCGAGCCCGGCCGTCCCGGCCGACCAGGTGGACACCGGGGCGGATGCCCGTATCGACCGCTCCGCCCACGTCGACCCCACCGCCAGGGTCGACGGCGGTTCGGTGGTGGTGCGGGGGGCGAGCGTGGGCAGGGCCGCGGTGGTGAGCGGGAGCGTGCTGATGGCCGGGGCCACCGTCGAGCCGGACGCGGTGCTGCTCGACTCGGTGGTCGGTCCCGGTGCCCGCGTCGGCGAGGGGCTCCGGCTGGACGGGGTCACGGTCGGTGACGGGGCGGTCCTGGAGCCGGGCACGGTCCTGGCACCGGGTGACCGTGTCGACTGCGGGGCCCGGCTGCCCACGGTCTCTGCCGTGCCCTAGTGCACCAGGCCGCTGAGCCACTCCGCCCCGCCCAGGACCGCCGCGAAGCGCACCCATCTGCCCAGCAGGCCGAGGACGCAGAACAGCATCAGGTTCATCCGCAGCTGGCCGGCCAGGACCGCCACGATCGCGAACGGCGGGAAGCCGCTGGCGGCCGAGGCGAACACCAGCAGGCCGGTGATGACCGGCCGCTGATGGGTGCGCGCGCGCCAGGTCTCGAGCCGCCTCAGGGCCTTCGGGGTCTCGATCTTCCTGCGCACCCGCTCCCAGCTCAGGGCGTTCGCCCCCAGGTAGTACCAGATGACCTTGCCGGCCATCTGGCCCAGCGCCGCGGCGAGGGACAGGGTCCACAGGGCACCGACGTTCGCCACCGAGCCCCGGACACCCAGGTAGGCCTCGAGGTTCACCAGCGGCACGAGGGCAGAGACGAACCCCACCCCGAGCACGGAGAGTATGTCCTCGAGGAGCCGCGGCACTTCGCGGTTACGCGGCCGACGGCTCGGGGGAGTCGCTGTAGGGGTAGTCCTTGGTGAACGTCGTGACCGTCTCGCCGCTGGGCCGGGCGCAGTACTGCCAGATGCCCTTCTGCTGCGCAACCTCCCCCGCAGCACTCGCAGCGGCGCCACCGGCAGACCAGTGGGTCAGCGCGATGTGGGTCCCGCTCGGGAACGCCTTGCCGTCCTTGGCGGTCCAGGGAAGGGCGATGAACTTGTCGGTCTGCTTGGTGCCCTTGAACTTGGCGGCGATCGCCTTCACCACGGCCAGCTGGTCCTTGTTCTTGGCCACGGTGTCGTCGTACCACAGCAGCGTGTAGCCGTGCTCCAGGTTGTGCACGACGGATTCAATCCTCGGCCGGTCCTTGGCGGTGTAGAACTTCCGCGTGAGCGGTGCCGGTGTCGGGTAGTGCGGGCCGAAGGCGGGAGGCGCGTCCGGGTAGTCGATGACCGTGCCCTCGGGCTTGTGGTCCTGGTTGCCGGTCGCCTTCCTGGTCACGATCTTCTGGCAGCCGGCGCTGCTCGCGCTCACGCCCAGCTCCGCGAGCGGCTTGGCCTGCTGCGCGTTCTTGCGCAGCAGGGGGATCGCGGCCGCCCCGATGATGAGCAGGGCGACGACCAGGCAGGCGGAGAGGACCACGACCGTCCGGCGCCTCTCGGCGCGCTGCTGCTGGCGGCGGAGCTGTTCGACGACCGCGCGACGGTCCCGTTCCTTGGTGGTCTTTGCCATGCGAGCGAGGGTCTCCGGCTGTGTGTGGGCGGTCCGGGGCAGTCTACGGACTGGCCGGCCGGAACCGCAGGAGCACGGCCTCCTCGGGGTCCCCGTCCGCTCGCGCCAGCCAGCCGAGGGCGAACGCGGCGGCTCGCAGGGTCGCTGCGGTGGCTCCCTTCTCCCTCTCGCTGCCGACCAGCCGCGCGGTCACCTCCGGGCGGGCTCCGGACCCCTCGACGCGTACGACGGCGGAGCCGGCGAGCGCAGCCAGCTGCCCCACCAGCTCGACGGCCGAGCAGGGGGCCCCGAAGCCCCGTGGGTCCTCGCCGTGCAGGGCGTTCAGGACCGCCTCGCGGGACCCCAGGCCGAACATGTCCTCGGACTCGTCTCGGACCAGGGCGACCGCCCCCGGGCCCTGCACCCCCGGCGCCAGCACCAGGCCTTCCAGGCCCCGGACCACGGCCGCCGGGCGGCGGGAGAGCTTGCGCTTGACCAGGTCGGCGGCCGCCGCCAGCTCGTCGGCGACAGCCGGCGCGGTGACCGCCAGCTCGTTGCCGTCCTGGTCGGTCCGGCCGGCGTAGTCGTGGAGCACGTCGAGCCCGGCTGCGCCGATCGCGATGTCGGTCTGACCGTGGCGCCAGGCGCGGCCGGCGGTGTCGGTGACCAGCACGGCGACGTTGCATCCGGTGCGCTGCCTGACCCTCTCGCGCAGCCGGCGGGCGGAGCCGTCGGGGTCGAGCGGCAGCAGCACGACCGTGCCGACCGCAGTGTTGGAGCTGTCGACGCCGGCGGCGGCCATCACCAGGCCGTGGTGGGTCCGCACGATGGACGTGCGCCCGCGCCTGGCGACCGTGCGCTCGGTCTCGTCGGCGACCGCCTCCTCGCGCTTGGCGGCCCTGACCCGCCCCTCCGCCTTGCTGACCACCTTGCTGGTCACCACCAGGATGTCGCCGTCGCGGAGCTGCGCGGCGCGGACGAGCAGCTCGGCCAGGTCGTCGCCCTCGAGGACCTCGCCGATCCCGAGCACCGGCAGGCAGGTCAGCCGCCCGGTCATGCCCGCGTCTCCTCGGCCAGCGCGAAGGTCGCCTCGGCCATCGCCGCGGTCGCGTCCAGGTCGGTCATCATCAGCGGCACCGCGCGGCAGGCGATCCCGGCACGGACCACCTGCTCGACGTCGGCCTCGTCGACGGAGTCGACCAGCCAGCCGTCGAGGACCCCGCCCTCGGAGCGGGCGCCGTAGTGCCGGCCCACGCCTGCGGCACTGACCTCCACCCCGATCGCGGCCAGCATCTGCGCCGCCATCCCGCGCACGTGGCTGCCGGCCACGACGGGGGAGAGGCCGACGACGGGTGCCGGGGTGCTGCGGACCGCGTCACCCACTCCGGGAACGCCGAGGATGGTGCCGACGGACACGACCGGGTTGGACGGCGGGAGGATCACCAGGTCAGCATCGGTGATCGCCTCCACGACGCCGGGGGCGGGGGTCGCCGCGTCGATGCCGACGGGTACGACGGCCCGCGCCGGCACCTCGGCGTGCAGCCGCACCCAGTACTCCTGGAAGTGCACGGCTCGCTGCCCGGAGGGCTGCTCCGGGTCGTCGACGACCACATGGGTCTCGACCCGGTCGTCGCTCATCGGCAGCAGCTCCACCCCCGGATTCCACCGCGCGCACAGGGCCGTGGTGACGGCGGAGAGCGGGTATCCCGCCTCGAGCATCTGGGTGCGGACCAGGTGGGTGGCGAGGTCCCGGTCGCCCAGGCCGAACCAGGTGGGCTCCACGCCGTACGCCGCGAGCTCCTCCTTGGCGTGCCAGGTCTCGTGGGTGCGGCCCCAGCCGCGCTCCACGTCGATGCCGCCGCCGAGGGTGTACATCACCGTGTCCAGGTCCGGGCAGACCTTCAGCCCGTGCAGCCAGATGTCGTCCGCGGTGTTCGCCACGACCGTCACCCGAGCGTCGGTCCGACCGGTCCTCTCGAGCAGGTGCAGCAGGCCCTGGAGGAAGCGAGCACCGCCGACGCCGCCGGACAGCACGGTGATGGCGGCGTACCGCTGGCCTGAGGTCATGGGCGTTGAGCGTATAGCAGACCCGGGCTTGACTTGGCGGGTCCGACAGACGTGTAATTCCCTCAGTGTTGTTCAAGTTGTTCGTTCTTGGGACGGACTTCCCTCCTCGCGGCTAGCGTGAGGACAGGCCCTGGGAGAAGAGGGCACCGGAACGGGACTCGTCAGGGTCTCACGGGTCGAAAGGGCGAGAGCCGTGCGGGAGCTGTATCTGCTCGACACAGAGACCGAGGAGTTCGGTTGGCAGGAGCGCGCCCTGTGCGCTCAGACCGACCCCGAGGCGTTCTTCCCCGAGAAGGGCGGCTCGACCAGGGAGGCCAAGCGGGTGTGCCTCACCTGTGACGTCCGCGACGAGTGCCTGGAGTATGCACTCGGCCACGACGAGCGCTTCGGCATCTGGGGCGGCCTCTCCGAGCGCGAGCGGCGCAAGCTGAAGAAGCGCGCCGTCTAGGAGCCTCACCGTCGGTCGGTGTGGGCTCGGTCGCGGGCTCAGTCGTCGTCGGCGCCGTACCTCGGGTCCACCTCTTCGGGGGGTCGACCCAGGAGCTCCGAGACCTGCTCCACCAGCACGGTGAGCACCATCGCGGACAGGTCGGCACGCGTGTCCGACCGCAGCTCGATCGGCCGGCGGAAGAGTACCAGGCGGGTCGGGCGCCCGGACGACCCGCGCACCAGCGACGCGAGCGGGACCGTGTCGGCGGCCCAGTCGTCGGGGACCATCGGTGTCTCCTCGACCGCGAACTCCACCAGCCCGAGCTCGGCGTGCCACCGGGCCTCGAGCTCCTGGACGACGGTGAGCACGACCGCGTCGAACGCCGCCTTGGGGCTGCGCGCCGCCGGCACGCCGGTGGGGGACAGCGGTCCGGGTCGCAGGCCCGGCCCGCGCATCCCGCGACCACGCCGGTCCCGTCGCCGGCGGCGCGGCTGGCCGCCGGCCGAGACGGCCGCCTGGCCGGGCTTCCCCGGTTCCGCGGCGGACAGGCCCGGGTCGTTCTCGAGTGACGAGGTCACGTCCGCGAGCCTAGCCGCCGTCGTCGGAGCCAGGCGGTACCGTCTGCTCCGTGAGTCCTGCCCGGCGTTGTTCGAGAACCGCCTGCACGCGGTCCGCAGTGGCCACGCTGACCTATGTCTACTCGGACCAGACCGCCGTCCTCGGCCCCCTCGCCACCTACGCGGAGCCGCACGCCTACGACCTCTGCGACGCGCACAGCGAGCGGCTGAGCGCGCCGCGAGGCTGGGAGGTGCTGCGGCTCGCCCCGGACGCGGACGCCTTCGGCCCGACGGGCGACGACCTGCTCGCGCTGGCCGACGCGGTCCGCGAGGCGGCCCGACCGGCACCCGCCACCGACGACGGCGGCCCCGGGCAGCGCCGCTCCACCGGAGGCGCCGAGGACGCGCGGGGTGCGGGTCGTGAGACCGGGCGGCGCGGACACCTGCGGGTCCTGCCGGCGCCCGAGGCCTGAGCGCCCGCCACCCGGGGCTGCCGATAGTCTGCGGCAATGTCCGCGACCTCGGCTGCCCGGCTTTCCGCCGTCTTCAAGGCCTACGACGTGCGCGGAACCGTGCCCGACCAGATCGACGAGGACCTGGCCCGGGCCGTGGGCACCGCGTTCGTCGCCGTCACCGGCTCCGAGCAGGGCTCGGTCGTCGTCGGCCACGACATGCGGCCCTCCTCGCCGGGGCTGGCGCGGGCCTTCGCCGAGGGTGCGTCGAGCGCCGGGGCGGACGTGACGATGATCGGCCTGGCCTCGACCGACCAGCTCTACTTCGCCTCAGGCAGCATGGGGGTGCCGGGCGCGATGTTCACCGCGAGCCACAACCCGGCCCAGTACAACGGCATCAAGATGTGCCGGGCGCACGCCGTACCCCTGGGCATGGACACCGGGCTGTCCGCCGTACGCGACCTGGTGGCGGCCGGTCCGCCCCCGTCGACCGCGACCAGGGTCGGCACCATCAGCGAGCAGGACGTGCTGGAGGACTACGCGCGCCACCTGCTGTCGCTGGCGCCGGTGACCGGGCGGCGGCTCAAGGTGGCCGTGGACGCCGGGAACGGGATGGCGGGTCACACGGCGCCGGCGGTGCTGGGCCGGCTCGACCTCGACGTCGTGCCGATGTACTACGAGCTCGACGGCACCTTCCCCCACCACGAGGCCAACCCGATCGAGCCCGAGAACCTCGCCGACCTGCAGGAGCAGGTGCGCTCGAGCGGCGCGGACATCGGGCTGGCCTTCGACGGCGACGCCGACCGCTGCTTCATCGTCGACGAGCGCGCACAGCTGGTCAGCCCCTCCGTGGTCACCGCCCTGATCGCCTCTCGCGAGCTGGCCCGCGAGCCCGGGTCGACGGTGATCCACAACCTGATCACCTCGCGGGCCGTGCCCGAGTTGGTGACCGAGCTCGGCGGCACCCCCGTGCGCACCCGGGTCGGGCACTCGTTCATCAAGGCCACGATGGCCGAGACGGGCGCCATCTTCGGCGGCGAGCACTCCGGGCACTTCTACTTCCGGGACTTCTGGCGCGCCGACTCGGGGATGCTGGCTGCGCTGCACGTGCTCGCGGCGCTCGCCGAGACCGACAGGACGCTCTCACAGCTGCTGGCGGAGTTCTCCCGCTACGTGGAGACCGGTGAGATCAACTCCACGGTCGAGGACCAGGCCGCGGTGGTGGCCGACATCGAGAAGGCGTACGCCGGCCGCGGCGACGTGGTGCTCGACCATCTGGACGGACTCACCGTCTCGCACCCTGACTGGTGGTTCAATGTCCGCGCGTCCAACACCGAGCCGCTGCTGCGGCTCAACGCCGAGGCCGCCGACCAGGCGACGCTGGACCGGCTGCGCGACGAGGTGCTCGCCACGATCAGGAGAGACTCATGAAGCTCGACCCGGCCCTGCTGGAGATCATCGTCTGCCCGGACTGCCACGGCGCGCTCGCGGTCGACGAGGAGGCCTCCGAGCTGGTGTGTACGGCGTGCGGGCTCGCCTACCCCGTCCGTGACGACATCCCGGTGCTGCTGGTCGACGAGGCCCGACGCCCGGGGCGGGCCTAGCCCGGATGGCCGACGTCTTCGACGACTCACGCCTCGACGACGAGAGGGCCCTCGCGCTCGCGGACCATGTGCTGCGTCCCCTCGCGGAGGCGGGTGCGCGGGTGCGCAGGGAGGCGGGGGAGGCCGCCCCGGCCATCGAGGAGGCGGTGGCCAAGGCGGCCGGCGAGGTGCGACCGCGGGCCGTGGTGGCCGCCGGGCCCGACTCGCGGCTGCTGCGCGCGGTCCTCGAGCCGTGGTGCCCGGTGCCGTTCGTCGCCTGGCCCGGACCGTCCCTTCCCGGCTGGGCCGGTGGCCTGGACCTCGTGGTCGTGCTGGCACCGGTGGGCAGCGACACCGGTTCGGCCTCCGCGGTCGCCGAGGCGATCAGGCGCGGCTGCCGGGTGGTGGTCGCCTGCCCGCCGCGGTCCCTGGTGGCCGAGCACGCCGCCGGCCGGGACAGCACCGTGCTGCCCTGCCCGTCGGGTGACCAGCTGGCGACCGCGGTGGTGATGCTGCAGTTCCTCAGCCGGCTGGACCTGGGGCCCGAGACGGACACCGAGTCGGTCGCTCAGGCGCTCGACGACGTGGCGGTGGCCTGCTCGCCGTACCGTGACCTCGCCGTCAACCCCGCCAAGATGCTGGCGATCGCCCTCGCCGACGCGACCCCGCTGGTCTGGGGTGGGTCGGTGCTGGCCGCGCGTGCCGCGCGTCGCGTCGCGGAGGCGATACGCCGGGCCAGCGGACGCACGGCGCTCGCAGGTGACGCCGAGCACCTGCTGCCGGTGATCGCCGCGGCCACGGTGCACGACCTGTTCGCGGACCCGTTCGACGACGACGGGGAGGGGGACCGCCCCCCGGCGCTGGTGGTCCTCGACGACGGAGCCGAGAGCGCCGGGATCCGGGAGCAGCGGGGCCGGCTGGCTGCTGCCGCAGAGGAGCACCGGGTGCGGGTCGAGACCGTCGCCAGCGAGGCGAGCACGGACGTCGCCCGCTATGCGGCGCTGCTGGCCACCGGGAGCTATGCCGCGGCGTATCTCGGGGTCGGGCTCGGGCGCAGCTGAGCCCACTGCCGGTCGCCTGCCGTGGCCTGCCGTGGCCTTGCGTGGCCGGGGTCGGGTCTGTCGGTGCGGGACCCGGCGGGGGCAGGGGGTGGGGCGAGCTCGGGAACGTCTGGGGCGTGTCCGGGCGGTGTGGGGGCCGATTCTGTTCCGCAGCTCCGGCGTCGAGGTCGTCGTCAGGCAGCGTGGCGGTCAACAGTCGGCTCCGGCGTCGAGGTGGTCGGCTTGGTGGTGGGCGGTTCGCGGTCTCGGGTGCGGGCGTGCCGGTGCCCCGAGCACCCTGGTGGGTGTCGGGGTCAGCGGTCGGCTGTCAGCGGGACGCGCTCTGT
Source organism: uncultured Actinomycetota bacterium (assembly GCA_963837995.1). Taxonomy (GTDB): domain Bacteria; phylum Actinomycetota; class Actinomycetes; order Propionibacteriales; family Nocardioidaceae; genus Nocardioides_B. The sequence continues at coordinate 563,195 of CAWIPS010000007.1, read as the reverse complement.
GGTCGGCGGTCGGCGGTCGGCGGTGTGGACGGGTCGGCGGGACGGCTCTGGGATCGGGTGGTCGGCGTGCTCCGGGGCCTGCGGTCAGGGCGGGTCCGGTGGGATGCCGGGTGGGGTGCCGGGGCGGGTGGTGTAGAGGTGTTGGTGGGGGCTGGTCCACCGGTAGTCGCCGTCGGGGAGTCGTTGGTAGGCCCAGGTGCCTCTGGTTTTGGCGCGGTGGTGGCGGCGGCAGAGGCAGGCGAGGTTGGCCAGGCTGGTCTGGCCTGGTGGTCCGCCTTCGTCGAGGGGCTGGTAGGGGATCAGGTGGTCCAGGTCGCAGGAGCGGGCATCGATGGTGCAGCCGGGGAACACGCACTGCTGGTCGCGTAGCAGGGTGGCGTGTCGCATCCACTCGGGTGGGTCGTGGGCGTCGACGGCGTCGGTGCGGGAGGGGTCCAGGACCGGGCGGATGGTGACCTGGTGGGCGCGGTGCAGCCAGTCGCCCAGCAGGCCCAGGGTGACCCCGTTCAGCTTCTCCACCCGCACCCCACCACCCCCACCAGCACCGGCACCGGCTGGGGTGTGGGTGGCGAGGTCGGCGGCGGTGACGTGCACATACACGGTCACCCCGGTCCCGGACCTCCCCTGGACGCCCGCCGATCCCGCCGATCCTGCCGCTGAGCCGGGGTCGCCGGCCGCACCGGCCCCGCCGTCGGCCGGGACGCCGCCGCCGGCCCGGTCGTTGCCGCCGCCGGCCGGGACGCCGCCGTCGGCGTGGTCGCTGTTGGGGTGCGCTGTTGGGGTGGTGTCGGGGTCGCCGAAGAGGGTGAGGGTGTGTTGGGGGTGGGCGAGCATGCCGAGGGCCCGGGAGCGGCGGATGTGCAGGCTGTGCGGGTCGCCGAGGCGGCCGAGCTGGGTGGCCATCGTGCTGATCTGGGTGTCCAGGTCGAGGGCGTCGAGGAGGTCCAGGGTGGCGGTGAGGTCGGCGGTGGCGCCGGTGTCGGTGCTGGTGGAGTAGGCGAAGGTGACGTGGCGGGCTTCGAGGGCGGCCTCCTCGCGGCCTTCGGCGAGGTCGGGGTCGCACCGGTTGATCGCCAGGGTCAGGACCGGACCCAGGAAGGTGGGCAGGTGGCCGCGGGCCCCGGCCACGGCGAGGTGCCGGTCCACGAACCCGACCGCCGCGACCGAGAGGAAGCTGGTCTCCCGGGCGACCCGGCGGGCCTTCCAGGCCTGCAGTCGTCCGGTCTGGACCAGCGCCCACAGTCGGGGCAGCCGGTAGCGCAGCTCGAGGGTCTCCCCGACCAGTCCCAGCCCGGCCCGGTAGGAGATCCCCAACGCGGCGGCCAGGGCCAGCACCCCGTCCTCGGTGACCTCCGGGCAGCCGACCCCAGCGATCGGCACCCGCGACGACGACCCCCCTGTCCCGGTGGGCACCCCTTGCAGGGGCCGGTCGTGGCCCGGGTCGTGGGCCGCGGTGTCCGGGTCGAGCACCGGGTGCAGGTCCACCAGGTGCACCACCGAGGCCAACAGGCCCGCCTCGGCCGCATCCGCGGTCCGCCGCTGCCCGACCAGCAGGTCCAGCACCCCCACCGCATCCACACCCCGCAGCTCCGGCGGCGACGGCGGCGGCGGCGCGACGAGCGTGGTCTCGGTCATGGAGACAACTCTCCCAGCGACCACCGACAGAACCGCCCCCAAAACGACCCCACGGCCCGCGCCCGGAACAACTTCTTGAGGTTTTACCTTGGCCGCGTCCGGACACGCGAGGAAGCAGAACCGGCGAGCGCCCCGGCACACCGACGCCACGTCACCGCAGGCGCCCGACGCCACTCCGGGTTGACCACCGGGGCGCGCTGCGGGCGGTAGGCTGCTCGCTCACGTCGACACTTCAGGAGCCCACCTCAGATGTCCAGCGAAGGCGGCACCAAGGCGGTCATGGCGGCGCTTCTCGCCAACACCGGCATCGCGGTGATGAAGTTCCTCGCCTTCTTGCTGACCGGTGCCTCGTCCATGCTGGCCGAGGGCATCCACTCCGTCGCCGACTCGGGCAACCAGCTGCTGCTCCTCCTCGGCGCCAAGCGCGCCGACCGGGCCGCGACCGAGGAGCATCCGTTCGGCTTCGGCCGCGAGCGCTACATCTACTCGTTCCTGGTCGCGATCGTGCTGTTCTCCGTGGGCGGCCTCTTCGCGCTCTACGAGGCCTACCACAAGTTCCACGAGGTCCATCAGGGCCTGCCCAACGACCTGCTGGACGGCAGGTGGTGGTGGGTGGCGGTCGTGGTGCTGCTCGGCGCCATCGTCATGGAGGGGCTGTCCTTCCGGACCGCCACCCGCGAGAGCAACAAGACCCGCGGCTCGGTGTCCTGGGTCCAGTTCGTCAGGCGCGCGAAGTCGCCGGAGCTGCCGGTCATCCTGCTCGAGGACTTCGCCGCGCTCATCGGCCTCGTGCTCGCTCTGCTCGGTGTGGGGCTGTCGAAGCTGACCGACAACGGCTACTTCGACGTCGCCGGTACGGCGGCCATCGGCGTGCTCCTGGTCGGCGTCGCCGTGGTCCTCGGCATCGAGACCAAGTCCTTGCTGCTGGGGGAGGCGGCGAGCCCGGACGCCCAGCGGCGCCTGCGCGAGAGCCTGATGAGGACCGACGGGGTGGAGCGGGTGATCCACATGAAGACGATGCACCTCGGGCCGGAGGAGCTCCTCGTGGCGGTGAAGATCGGGGTGCCTCGCTCCGCGGACGCCGCCGGCGTGGCGAGGAGCATCGACGCAGCCGAGCGGGCCATGCGGGCGGCCGAGCCCGCGGCCCAGGTGATCTATGTCGAGCCCGACATCTACGTCCAGGGCCACACCAGCGACCCCCGCCCCGAGACCCCGGCGCCTGCCGGTCACTGAGGCTCGCCACACCGCCGGCGAGCGCGGCTCCGGCATCTGCGGACCCCGCAGGTACCCTGGAGCAGGTCCGTCCGGCTACTCCGTGGCGCGACCCCATCGACCTGCTGGCGCGACGAGCCCGCCGGACCACCGCATCGAGGGAAACACACATGGACTTCAAGGTTGCCGACCTGGGCCTGGCCGACTACGGCCGCACCGAGATCACGCTCGCCGAGCACGAGATGCCAGGCCTGATGGCGATGCGCGAGCGCTACGGTGCCTCCCGGCCGCTCGCCGGCGCCCGGATCGCCGGGTCGCTGCACATGACCATCCAGACCGCCGTGCTGATCGAGACCCTGGTGGCTCTCGGTGCCGAGGTCCGGTGGGCCTCCTGCAACATCTTCTCCACCCAGGACCACGCCGCCGCAGCGGTCGTCGTCGGCCGGGACGGGACCCCCGAGGACCCCCGAGGCGTGCCCGTCTTCGCCTGGAAGGGCGAGTCGCTCGAGGAGTACTGGTGGTGCACCCAGCAGATCCTCGCCTGGCCGGGCCAGGAGGGCGCCAACATGATCCTCGACGACGGGGGCGACGCCACCCTCCTGGTGCACCTCGGCGTGCAGGCGGAGAAGGAGGGCAAGGCGCCGGCGCTCGACTCCGCGCAGAGCGCCGAGCAGCGGGTGATCTTCCAGGTCCTCCACGACAGCCTCGCCCAGGACGCCACCCGGTGGACGACCGTCGGCAACGCCGTGAAGGGCGTCACCGAGGAGACCACCACCGGCGTGCTGCGGCTCTACGACATGATGCGCGAGGGCTCGCTGCTCTTCCCGGCGATCAACGTCAACGACTCGGTCACCAAGAGCAAGTTCGACAACAAGTACGGCTGCCGGCACTCGCTCATCGACGGCATCAACCGTGCCACCGACGTACTCATCGGGGGCAAGGTCGCGGTCGTCTGCGGCTACGGCGACGTGGGCAAGGGCTGCGCCGAGTCGCTCCGCGGCCAGGGCGCCCGGGTCATCGTCACCGAGATCGACCCGATCTGCGCGCTGCAGGCGGCCATGGACGGCTACCAGGTCTCGACCCTGGACGAGGTGCTGGACACCGCCGACATCATCATCACCGCGACCGGCAACAAGGACGTCGTCACGGTCGAGCAGATGCAGCGGATGAAGTTTCAGGCGATCGTGGCGAACATCGGGCACTTCGACAACGAGATCGACATGTCCGGGCTCGAGGGCTTCCCCGGGGTGCACCGCAAGAACGTCAAGCCGCAGGTCGACGTGTGGACCTTCCCGGACTCCGCGGAGCGCAAGGGTACGACGGTCATCGTGCTGTCGGAGGGCCGGCTGATGAACCTCGGGAACGCCACCGGCCACCCGTCGTTCGTGATGTCGAACTCGTTCACGAACCAGGTGCTCGCCCAGATCGAGATCTTCACCAAGACCGACGACTACCCGATCGGCGTCTACGTGCTTCCCAAGCACCTCGACGAGGAGGTCGCCCGCCTGCACCTGTCCGCGCTCGGTGTCTCGCTGACCAGGCTCAGCGACGCTCAGGCGTCCTACCTCGGCGTCGACGTCGCCGGTCCCTACAAGTCGGATCACTACCGCTACTGACCTCCGGGTCGGTGACGGACAGCTTCCGCACAACGGGACAGGTGGCGACGACGGAGACGATGGCTCAGTCCGGGCAGCCGGGTCGCGGTCGCGTCCTGGTGGTCGACGACGACGCGGCGCTCGCGGAGATGCTCACGATCGTGCTCCGCAACGAGGGCTTCGACTCGCGAGCGTGCCTGACCGGTGACCGGGCGTTGGCCGAGTTCCGGGACTATCGCCCCGACGTGGTGCTGCTCGACCTGATGCTGCCCGGCAAGGACGGCATCGACGTCTGCAAGGAGATCAGGGCGGAGTCGGGCGTCCCCATCGTGATGCTCACCGCTCGCAGCGACACCATCGACGTGGTCGTCGGCCTCGAGTCCGGGGCCGACGACTATGTCGTCAAGCCGTTCAAGCCCAAGGAGCTCGTCGCCCGGATCCGGGCCCGGGTGCGCCGCTTCGAGGACCCGGCGCCGGAGATGCTCACCATCGGCGACCTGAGCATCGACGTCGCCGGCCACGAGGTGGTGCGGGACGCCGAGTCGATCCCGCTCACCCCGCTGGAGTTCGACCTGCTGGTGTGCCTGGCGCGCAAGCCGTGGCAGGTGTTCACCCGTGAGGTGCTGCTCGAGCAGGTGTGGGGCTACCGGCACGCGGCCGACACCCGGCTGGTCAACGTGCACGTCCAGCGGCTGCGCTCCAAGGTCGAGCACGACCCGGAGACGCCCGAGATCGTGATGACAGTGCGCGGTGTCGGCTACAAGGCCGGAACGGCCCAGTAGACGGGTGGGGATCCGGTGACAGTAGGACCGCTCCGTCGGGTCGTCACGGTGTGGCGACGCTCGATCCAGGCCCGGGTGGTGCTGAGCACCCTGCTGCTCTCCTCGGTCGTCGTGCTCCTCGTGGGCTGGGTGCTGCTCCAGCAGATCACCCTGGGTCTGGTGGGCAGCAAGACCGACTCCTCCGTCGCCGAGGCCGCACGGGCGACCGCCGAGGCCCAGAGCCGGCTGTCGGCGGCCAACGGCAACGACTTCGACGCCGCCACCCAGCTCACCCAGCTGGTCTCGACCCTGGTCTCGCGCGGCTCGGTGCAGGGCTACGAGGTGGTGCTGTCCGGGCCGGTGGCCGGGTCCAGCGCGGGCCTGGCATCGGGAGCCGGCACCAGCACCACGCCCGGCGTGCTGGGCAGCAGCATCCCCGATCGGCTGCGCCGGCAGGTCGAGGAGGGCACCACCGACAAGACGTCGTACACCTACTCCACGATCCGCTACGCCTCCTCCACCGGGCGGCCGGCGGTGCCCGGGGTGGTGACGGGCTCGGTGGTGACGCTGCCCGCGGACGGGGGCACCTACACGCTCTACTACCTGTTCCCGATGACCGAGCAGGAGAACACCCTCTCGCTGGTGCGCCGGGCCCTGCTCACCGGCGGGGTCCTGCTGCTGCTGCTCGTGTGCGGTGTCGCCTGGCTGGTGACCCGCCAGGTGGTCGCCCCGGTGCGGCTGGCCCGCCGGGTCGCTGAGCGCCTCGCGTCGGGCCGGCTGGAGGAGCGGATGCACGTGCGGGGCGACGACGACATCGCCCGGCTGGGCAGCTCCTTCAACCAGATGGCGGCGAGCCTGCAGAAGCAGATCCGTCAGCTCGAGGAGCTCTCCCGGGTGCAGCGTCGCTTCGTCTCGGACGTGTCCCACGAGCTGAGGACGCCGCTGACGACCGTCCGGATGGCGGGCGACGTGCTGCACGACTCCCGCAGCCGGTTCGACCCGCCCACGGCGCGCGCCGCGGAGCTGCTGCAGAACGAGCTCGACCGGTTCGAGCTGCTGCTCTCGGACCTGCTGGAGATCAGCAGGTTCGACGCCGGGGCAGCCGTCCTGGAGCTCGAGGACATCGACCTCGACGACCTGGCGCACCGGGTCGTGGAGTCGACGCGTCCGCTCGCGGAGCGGCGCGGCATCCGCGTGGTGGTCCGCTCGGGCGCGCGCCCCTGCGTGGCGGAGGCGGACGCCCGCCGGGTCGAGCGGATCGTGCGCAACCTGGTCGTGAACGCCATCGACTACGCCGACACCGTGGACGTGATCGTGCTCGTGGCCGCCAACGACGAGGCTGCCGCGCTCGCCGTACGCGACCACGGGGTGGGACTGAAGCCGGGTGAGGCCGCCATGGTGTTCAACCGGTTCTGGCGCGCCGACCCGGCGCGGGCGCGGACCAGCGGCGGCACGGGGCTGGGGCTGTCGATATCGCTCGAGGACGCCCACCTGCACGGCGGCTGGCTCCAGGCGTGGGGCGAGCCCGGCCAGGGTGCGCAGTTCCGGTTGACCCTGCCCCGGCGAGCTGGGGACCCGATCGGGGCCAGCCCACTGCCCCTGGTTCCCGAGGACGCGACGTCCGGCCGCAGGGACGGGGCACCACCGGCGGCTGACCCACCGGCGGCGGACGCGCTGGCGGCGGCCCGGCGGGCGGGTACGTCGTGAGAAGGGCCCTGCTCCTCGTCCTCGCCATGCTGGTGGCACTGGCCACCAGCAGCTGTGTCAGCCTGCCTCAGGACGGCCCGGTCCGTGACCGGAGCGTCACCCAGAACGGCGATGGCGACACGCTGGTCGACTACACCCCCGCGGGCCCGAAGCCGGGCAGCGCCCCGGTGCCCCTGGTCGACAACTGGCTCACCTCGATGACGGCCACGCCGCTGAACACCTACGTGGCTCGCGAGTTCCTGACCGCCGCCAGCGGCACCCGCTGGGTGCCCGAGCGGGGGACCGTCGTCTACGGCAGCCAGGAGCTGGTCATCGCGCCCGGTGGCGGGGTGATCCTCAAGCTCCGCGACGTCGTGGAGCTCGACGACCGCGGAGCCTGGCGAGGGGATCCCACGGGTGGTCGGGGCCACGACTACCTGCTCCGGCTGGTGCGCGAGGGCGGGGAGTGGCGGATCAGCGACCCGCCCGACCGGCTGCTCATCCCTCGCGCGCATCTTGCTTCGCAGTACCAGCAGTATCTCCTCTACTTCGTCAACGCCTCCGCACAGGTGCTGGTGCCGGAGCCGGTCTACGTGCCGCGCGGACGGCAGGCGCCCACGCTGCTCGTCGCCGGTCTTCTGAAGGGCCCCGAGCGGCACCTGGCCGGCGTCGAGCAGACCTTCATCCCGTCCGGGACGTCTCTGGACGGCATATCCGTCCCGGTCACCCGCAACGGCACCGCCGAGGTGCCACTGAGCGACGCGGTCCTCGACGCGAGCGAAGACCAGCTCTCGCTGGTCTTCGCCCAGCTCGCCTGGACGCTCGCGCAGCTGCCCGGCGTGCAGCGGCTGCGCATCACGGTGGGCGGCACGCCGGTCGACCTGAAGGGCACCGACCAGGATGTCGCGGTCAGCGACTTCTCGGAGCTCGACCCCGCGCTGGCCTGGGCCTCCACCGAGCTGTACGGCGTCCGCGACCGGCGCGTCGTCAGCCAGAGCAGCCGTGGCGAGGAGGCGACCACCGGAGCCTTCGGTGTGCTCCCGCTCGCTCCCCGCTGGATCGCCGTCGACCCGCTCGCCCAGCACGTCGCCGGGGTGAGCGCCGACGGGCGCCGGGTCTTGGTGGCCCCCCGGGACGCTGCGCCTGCCCATAGCCCGTCGCTCAGCGACGTCGAGACCGTCTACGAGGACGGCACCCAGCTGATCCAGCCCTCCTACGACCTCTTCGGTCAGCTGTGGGTCGTGGACCGGACCCGGTCAGGGGCACGGCTGAGCGTCGTGCTCGGCTCGGAGGCGAGGACGCTTGGGGCACCTGGGCTGAGCGGCGCGCAGGTGACCCGGTTCCTGCTCTCCCGTGACGGCACCCGGCTGGTCGCCGAGGTGCGCCGTCGGGGCCGGGACGAGCTCTATGTGGCGCGGGTGCGCCGGGACGCCAAGGGTCGGGTGCTGAGCGTGACGAGGGCCCGGCGCCTGGTCATGCAGGGTGCGCCGAACCGCATCCGGGACATCGCCTGGCGGACTCCGGCAGCCATCGCCGTGCTCGCGGCCGATCCGACAGCGAGCTCCGAGGTGCTGCTGGTGAAGGTGGACGGCTCCTCGGACTCCGCCGACCTCAGCACGGACGCCGTCCTGTTCCGCGGCCGCGCGGTCCGGGTCGTGACGGCCGCCTCCAGCGGGGCACCGCTCTACGTCCAGACGGCCGCCGGGCAGCTCTACGTCCTGTCCAACCGGGGGCAGTGGAGGAGCAGCGCCATCAAACCGGGCCTGCGGTCCCCCACGTTCGTCGGCTGACCGGCTCCCTCCCGTCCCCAGCGGCATCTCCCGCTGACCCGTCCACAGGTGCGGACAGCAGGGTGTCCGGACCCGCGGGCAGGCACGAGGCTGGGCCGATGCTCGCGGACGCCCGGAACGCCGGACTGGACCTGGTCCTCGGCAGCGCCTGCGTGGGATGCGCGGCCGCCGGGCCGGTGCTGTGCCGGTCCTGCGACCACGCCCTGCCACGACACGGGCACCCCGCCTGGCCGACGCCGACACCCCCGGCCTGGCGCTGCCCTACGCCGCCGGAGACTACGACGGTCAGCTCAAGGCCATGGTCAACGCGCACAAGGAGCACCAGGTCCTCGCGCTGGCAGGTCCCCTGGGTCGGGTGCTGTCCCACGTGGTCTCGGACCTCGTGCACGCGTGCGGCTGCGGCCCCGGCCCCGGAATTGGAGACGCGCCGACCATGTCGGTGCTGCTCGTCCCCGTCCCGTCCAGGCGCGCTGTCGTCAGGCGGCGCGGCCACGACCCGCTGCTGCGAGTGACCCGCGAGGCGGCCGCGCGGCTGCGGCGGCAGGGGACCCGGGCGACCTGCGGCCAGCTGCTCCTGCCACGGGGTCGGGTGCGGGACCAGTCCACGCTGGACGCCGTCGAGCGCTCCCTGAACCTGGCCGGGTCGATGCGGGCCCGGGCCGGGGCGGTCGCAGGCGTCGTACCCGGGACTGTCGTGGTCGTCGTCGACGACGTGCTCACGACCGGGGCCACCGCCCGGGAGGCGCAGCGGGCGCTGGAGGACGCGGGTGTCCGGGTCGCGGGTGTCGCGACGGTCGCCGCCACCCGGCGGCGACACCTCGGTGTCCGGCCACCGGTCCCCACCGCCTGACCCGCGCGGCCGCAACCGTTGAGGGGTTCCCTACCGTTCCGCGGTGCTGGCGGATACGGTCACTGCATGGAGTCCGTCCGGGTCCGTGGTTGCGCCGACGGAGTGGTGCGCGGAAGGGCCGACGGTCCAGCGACCGACGGCTCCCCCCGCAGGCACGACGTCCGGTTAGCCGATGCCAGTCGCAGGCGAAACGGTCCACGTAAGACGCCGCACGGGGGGTTCCCCCCGTGGACCCCCCACCGTGGTCACCCCTGGTGACGCACGCGGGGGTTCCAGCGGACCCCCCACCGTGGTCACCGCTAGTGACGCACGCGGGGGTTCCAGCGGACCCCCCACCGTGGTCACCCCTGGTGACGCACGCGGGGGTTCCAGCGGACCCCCCACCGTGGTCACCCCTGGTGACGCACGCGGGGGAACGTCGATCACGGTGCGGCTTAGAGGTAAGTCCTGCCTCCCGCCCGCTGCCAGATGCAGCGGGGCCGGGGGAGAAGGCCGGTAGTGGCGGAGAAGCTGCGGAAGCCTCGGCAGGCGGTTGTGGGGTCGAAGACCAGGTCGGCCGGACGGGCTCCAGCCCACGCTCCCGCTGGACGGACGAGCGGTAGAACCACCGGGACACGGGAACAACCAGGACCGATCAGGGAAAAGTCACCGAACAACGGAGGTTGTCGATGGACATTGTGCTCAACAGCCGGCACTGCGAGCTCACGGACTCGTTCAGGGACCACGTCGAGGAGAAGCTCACCCGATTGGAGAAGCACGACCATCGCGTCATCCGCGTCGAGGTGGAGGTCGAGAAGGAGCGGAACCCCCGACAGGCCGACCGCGCCGTACGCGTCGAGCTGACGGCGTTCTCCAAGGGTCCCGTCGTCCGCGCCGAGGCCTGCGCCGAGGACAAGATGGCAGCGCTGGACCAGGCCCTGGACAAGATGGCCGCGCAGATGCGCCGGGCCGCCGACCGCAAGCGGGTGCACCGGGGCCGGCACACCCCGGTCTCGGTGGCGCGGGCCCTGGCCGGGGTGGACCCCTCGCCCAACGGCACCGCTCCCGCGGAGGGATCGGCCGGAGCCCGAGGGGCAGCAGAACGTCGGGCCCCTGACCGTCCTGGGCGACGGCCCGCTCGTGGTCCGGGAGAAGGTGCACCCGGCAAGCCCGATGACCCTCGACCAGGCGCTCTACGAGATGGAGCTGGTCGGCCACGACTTCTTCCTCTACGTCGACAAGGACAGTGAGAGGCCGTCGGTCGTCTACCGCCGTCGCGGCTACGACTACGGCGTGATCACCCTCGACCTCACCTGAGCGCGACCGGGGTCAGCGCTGGGCCAGACACGGCCCAGACACGGCCCAGACACGGCCCAGGTGGGGGCCGGGCGCCGCCGACAGGTCCTCGCGGCGCCGTCGAAAGGTGTCGAATGTCTGCCCTGCGACGCTTCAGGCATGCCATGATCGTCTCGTGATCGACCAGGAGCTGCCCGCCGAGACGGGAAGCGAGCCCATCCGGGTCGTCGTCGTCGACGACCAGGAGCTGTTCCGTCGCGGGCTCACCATGCTGCTGGGGGTCGAGAGCGACATCGAGGTGGTGGGTGAGGCGGGCGACGGTGTGGCAGCCACCGACCTCGCCATGTCCGTCGCGCCCGACGTGATCCTGATGGACGTCCGGATGCCGAAGCGCTCGGGCATCGAGGCCTGCCTGGCGATCAAGGAGATCGCCCCCACGGCACGGATCATCATGCTCACGGTCAGCGACGAGGAGGCAGATCTCTACGACGCCGTCAAGAACGGTGCGTCGGGATACCTCTTGAAGGACTCCTCGACCGACGAGGTGGCCCAGGCCATCCGGGTGGTCGCCGACGGCCAGTCGCTGATCAGCCCGTCGATGGCCATCAAGCTCCTCGACGAGTTCAAGCAGATGTCCCGCTCGGACCGACAGCAGGTGCCCACCCCGCGGCTCACCGAGCGGGAGCTGGAGGTGCTCAAGCTGGTCGCCCAGGGCCTGAACAACCGCGAGATCGCCAAGCGGCTGTTCATCAGCGAGAACACCGTCAAGAACCACGTCCGGAACATCCTGGAGAAGCTGCAGCTGCACTCCCGGATGGAGGCCGTGATGTACGCCGTCCGCGAGAAGCTGCTCGACATCCCCTGACCCGGCCGAGACATAGTGGCCCCATGACCGCCGTGCCGACCCTGTCGCGCGCCCAGGCCCGCAGGGTCGCCCTGGTCGCCCAGGGCTTCCGGGACCCGCGGCACACCGTCCCGACGATGCGCACCTTCAACCGCACCCTGGCCCGTACGGCGGTCCTGCAGATCGACTCGGTCAACGTGCTGCAGCGGGCGCACTACATGCCGCTGTTCTCGCGGATGGGACCTTATCCCCGCGAGCTGCTGCGCCGGGCGGCCGAGGACCGGCCGCGCAGGATCGTGGAGTACTGGGCGCACGTCGCGGCGTTCATGCCGGTCGACCTGTGGCCGGCCATGCGGCACCGGATGCGGCGCTACCGGGTGGAGGGCCACGAGTGGATCGGCCTGCCCGAGCGGCAGGAGCTCGTCTCGTCGCTGCTGGCGGAGATCACCGAGCGGGGCGCCTCGACACCCCGCGACCTCGACGACGGGCTGCCGCGCACGAAGGAGCACTGGGGCTGGAACTGGTCGGAGACCAAGAAGACGCTGGAGTACCTCTTCCTGGCCGGCGAGCTGGCGGTGGCCGGCCGCAACCAGCAGTTCGAGCGGCTCTACGACCTCCCCGAGCGCGTCGTACCGCCTGCGGTGTTCGGCGCGCCCACCCCGACCGACGAGGAGGCCTGGCGGGAGCTGGTGCGGCGGTCCGCGACGGCGCTGGGGGTCGCCACCGAGCTCAGCCTGCGCGACTACTTCCGGATGCTCCCGGCCGAGGCCCGCGGGGCGCTCGCCGACCTCGTGGACAGCGGCGAGCTGCTGCCGGTGCGCATCGAGGGTGAGAGGCGGAGCGCCTACCTGCACCGGGACGCGGTGGTTCCCCGACGGGTGCACGCCCGAGCGCTGCTGTCGCCGTTCGACCCGCTGGTCTGGGAGCGGGAGCGCACCGAGCACCTGTTCGAGTTCCGCTACCGGATCGAGATCTACACGCCGGCCGGGAAGCGGGTGCACGGCTACTACGTGCTGCCGTTCCTCCTCGGCGAGCGGATCGTGGCCCGGGTCGACCTGAAGGCCGACCGGCGGGCCGGCACCCTCCAGGTGCTGGGCTCCTTCGCGGAGCCGGACGCGCCCCCGCAGACCGCGGCCGAGCTGGCCGCGGAGCTGCACACCCTGGCCGGCTGGCTCGGTCTCGACGAGGTCGAGGTGCAGCCCCGGGGCGACCTGGCCGCGGAGCTCACCCTCGCGGCCAGGAGGCCCGTCACAGGTCCGTGAGGCCCAGCAGGTCGCGGGCCGTCCGCAGGTGGCGCCGCTCCGCATCGTTGCCGCACCGCTCGATCGCCACGGCGTAGGCCGCACGGGCCGCCCGCACCTGACCGCTCCGCTCGAGCAGCGCGGCCCGGGTCGCAGGCAGCCGGTGGGACGTCGGCAGCCGCTCGTCGAGCCCCTCGAGGAGGGCGAGCCCGGCCGTGGGTCCCTCGTCCTCGGCGACCGCGACCGCACGGTTCAGCCGGACCACCGCCGAGCCGGTGAGCTGCTCCAGCTCGGCGTAGGTGCGGGCGATCCGGTCCCAGCGGGTGTCCGCTGCAGTCGCGGCCGTCGCATGCTCGGCGGCGATCATCGCCTGGAGGGTCAGCTCCCGGGTCCGGGCATCCTCGGCCGGCTCGTGCGTGAGGACCTCAGCGAGCAGGCCGAGGGCCTCGGCGATCTCCTCGTGGTGCCACCGGCTGCGGTCCTGCTCCGGAAGCAGGACCAGGGAGACGTCCGCACCGTCGCGGACGACGCGAGCGTCGCGGCGGGAGTGCTGCAGCATCATCAGCGCCAGCAGGGCCTGCAGGCTCGGCCGGTCCGGCAGCAGGTCGAGAGCCACCCGGGCCAACCGGATGCCCTCGGCGGCGAGCTCCACCCGAACCGGGTCCGGCCCGCTGCCCGGGGCGTAGCCCGCCGTGAACGCGAGATAGGCGACCGAGGCGACCACGCCGACCCGCTCGGCCAGGTGCGACTCGTCTGGCACGGTCAGGGCCACGCCCGCGACCACGAGCCTGCGCTTGGCGCGGGTCAGCCGGGCCGCCATCGTCGCGGTGCTGGTCAGGAACAGCCGCGCGATGTCCTCGGTGCTCACGCCCAGGACCAGTCGCAGGCTCAGCGCCGCCGCCGCCTCGGGGGCCAGTGCGGGGTGGGCGCACAGCAGCAGCAGCCGGAGCCGCTCGTCGGGCACGAGACCGCCCGGGTCGGCCAGGACGGCGTGCGCTCGCTGCTGCACCTCGGCGTCCACCTGGAGCAGCCGGTGCCGTCGCGCGGCGACCGCCTCGCCGCGCAGCCGGTCGATCACCCGCCGACGGGCGGTGGTCAGCAGCCAGGCGGCCGGGCGCGCGGGCGTCCCCTGGTCCGGCCAGGTCCGCGCGGCCGCCTCGAAGGCGTCCGCCAGCGCGTCCTCGGCCAGGTCCAGCCGGCGGTACTGCGCGACGAGCAGGGCCAGCACCCGGCCCCACTCGTCGCGCCATACCTGCCCGACGTCGGCGGTCACCATCGGCTGATCAGGACGGACGGCTCACGCCGTGGACGCGTCCAGCCAGTCCTCGGCAGCGCTCATGTCGGCCACCGGGCGGATCTCCAGGACGTAGGCGTGCGGCAGCAGGGCACCCAGGTCGACCACCGTGTCCAGGTCCGGGGCGTCGAGGAGGTAGAACCCACCGAGCTGCTCGGTGCTCTCCGCGAACGGCCCGTCGGTGAGCGTCCGCGCCCCGTCGGCCCCGTGCCGCAGCGTCGTCGCACCGGCCGCGCCGACGAGGGCCTCGCCCCCGAGCATCGTCGCCCGGGACCGGACCGCCTCGTCGAACGCGGTGTGCGCGGCGTGGTACGACGCCCGCTGCTCCGCTGTGGCCTCGGTCCACATCCGCTCGTCCTGGTAGAGCAGGATGGCGTACTGCATCAGGCCACCCCCGCACCGGCGTGGGCCGCGGGCGCGGCAGGGGAGTCGTCCGGCCCGCGCACGGCCGCCCGGACCTCCACCGCGCCCGTGCCGGCGAGCAGCCCACAGACCTTCACCAGGTCGTCGAGGTCGTCGCTCTCGACGAGGTAGAAGCCGGTCAGCTGCTCGACGGTCTCGGCGTACGGCCCGTCGGAGACGGTGACCGCGTCGAGCTCGCCGCGCACCACCTTCGCCTGGGAGGAGTGGGTGAGCTCCGCGCCGCCGACGACCCGGTGGCCGCGCTCGTGCAGGAGCTGCATGAACCTCTCGTGCCGGGCATACACGACAGCCCGCTCGTCCGAGGTGGCGCTCTGCCACCGGGCCTCGTCACCGGGCAGGAGTACGACGTACTGGGTCATTTCGGAGCCTCTCTTCGTGGGGGTGTCCTCAGAGGGGATGACGGACGCCGACGGACGGATTCGACAGCCTTCCTCGGTTCATTGTGGCTGCCGTTACGATGGCCGTCGGGGTTCGATCCGCGGGTCGGGGACGCCTGACCGCCCGAGGCGGCTCGCGGCGTGGGCCGGACCCGTCCCGCCATCCGTGGAACGCCGCACGTGAACCATGAGGAGTCGACGCCCGTGCCTGCCATCCTGGACAAGATCCTCCGCATCGGCGAAGGGAAGATCCTGCGCCGCCTGGAGGCGGTGGCCCGCGCCGTCAACGCGATCGAGGACGACTTCGTCGCGATGACCGACGAGGAGCTCCAGGGGCAGACCGACGAGTTCAAGAAGCGGCTCGCCGACGGCGAGTCCCTCGACGACCTGATGCCCGAGGCCTTCGCCACCGTCCGCGAGGCGGCCAAGCGGGTGCTGGGTCAGCGGCACTTCGACGTGCAGGTCATGGGCGGCGCGGCCCTGCACCTGGGCAACATCGCCGAGATGAAGACCGGTGAGGGCAAGACCCTGGTGTCCACGCTGCCGGCCTACCTCAACGCGCTGTCCGGCGACGGCGTGCACGTGGTGACGGTCAACGACTACCTCGCGAAGTACCACGCCGAGTGGATGGGCCGGCTGCACCACTTCCTCGGCCTGTCGGTGGGGGTGATCCTCCCCGAGATGAGCCCGGAGGAGCGCCGGGTCGCCTACGCCGCGGACGTCACCTACGGCACCAACAACGAGCTGGGCTTCGACTACCTGCGCGACAACATGGCCAACTCCATCGAGGAGTGCGTGCAGCGCGGCCACAACTTCGCGATCGTCGACGAGGTGGACTCCATCCTCATCGACGAGGCGCGCACCCCGCTGATCATCTCCGGCCCCACCCAGGACGAGGTCCGCTGGTACAGCGAGTTCGCCGGGATCGCCCGCTCGATGGTCAAGGACGTCGACTACGAGGTGGACGAGAAGAAGCGCACCATCTCGGTGCTCGAGCCGGGCATCACCAAGGTCGAGGACCACCTCGGCATCGAGAACCTCTACGACTCGGTGAACACGCCGCTGATCTCGTTCATGAACAACGCCATCAAGGCCAAGGAGCTGTTCCGCAACGACAAGGAGTACGTCGTCATGGACGGCGAGGTGCTCATCGTCGACGAGCACACCGGCCGGATGCTGGCGGGCCGTCGCTACAACGAGGGCCTGCACCAGGCGATCGAGGCCAAGGAGGGCGTGACCATCCGCGAGGAGTACCAGACCCTCGCCACGGTCACCCTGCAGAACTACTTCCGGCTCTACACGAAGCTCTCGGGCATGACCGGCACGGCGATGACGGAGGCCTCCGAGTTCGACAAGATCTACAAGCTCGGTGTCGTCCCGATCCCCACCAACAAGCCGCTGATCCGCATCGACGCGCCGGACCTCGTCTACCGCACGGAGGAGGCGAAGTACGACGCCGTCGTCGAGGACATCGCCGGGCGCTACGACAAGGGCCAGCCGGTGCTGGTCGGCACGGTGTCGGTCGAGAAGTCCGAGCTGCTCTCGGGGCTGCTCAAGCGCAGGGGCGTCCCGCACACGGTGCTGAACGCCAAGCAGCACGAGAGCGAGGCCAAGATCGTCGCGATGGCCGGGCACCGGGGCGCGGTCACCGTGGCCACCAACATGGCCGGTCGCGGCACGGACATCATGCTGGGTGGCTCGGTGGAGTTCCTCGCCGACCAGGAGCTCCGCAGCCAGGGCCTGGACCCGCTCGAGGACAGCGAGGACTACGAGGCCGCGTGGCCCGAGACGGTCGAGCGGATCAAGCGGCAGGTGGCCGCCGAGCACGACCAGGTCAAGGACGCCGGTGGGCTCTACGTCCTGGGCACCGAGCGGCACGAGTCTCGGCGCATCGACAACCAGCTGCGCGGCCGGTCCGGCCGGCAGGGCGACCCGGGGGAGTCCCGGTTCTACCTGTCGCTCCAGGACGAGCTGATGCGGCTGTTCAAGTCCGACTGGGTGGACCGGGTGCTGACCACGCTCAAGGTGCCCGACGACGTGCCGATCGAGAACAAGTCGGTGACCAACTCGATCGCCTCCGCCCAGGCGCAGGTGGAGTCCCAGAACTTCGACTCCCGCAAGAACGTGCTGAAGTACGACGACGTGATGAACCGGCAGCGCGAGGTCATCTACGGGGAGCGCCGCGCGGTGCTCGAGGGCGCCGACCTGCATGAGCAGATCCGTTCGATGATCGACGACGTGGTCGAGGGCTACGTCGTCGGCTCCACCGACGGGTTCCCCGAGGAGTGGGACCTCGACGCCCTGTGGGCGGCGCTGAAGCAGCTCTACCCGGTCTCCAGGTCCCTGGCCCAGCTGGAGGAGGAGGCCGGCGGCCGCGACGGCCTGGACCGCGACTACCTCGTCGAGGAGCTCAGGGCGGACGCGCAGGGGGCCTACGACGCCCGCGAGGCGCAGTTCGGCGACGAGGTGATGCGCGAGCTGGAGCGGCGGGTGCTGCTCTCGGTCCTGGACCGCAAGTGGCGCGAGCACCTCTACGAGATGGACTACCTGCGCGAGGGCATCGGGCTGCGGGCCTACTCCCAGCGCGACCCGCTGGTGGAGTACCAGCGCGAGGGGTTCGACATGTTCCACACGATGATGGACGGCATCAAGGAGGAGGCCGTCGGCTACCTGTTCAACCTCGAGGTCACCCTCGAGGAGGAGCCGGCGCCGATGGTCGGTCCGGTGGGCGTCGGCGCGGCGGCCGACGGGTCGGGCGACGGTGGGGCGGACGGAGCAGACGGGCCGGACGGGGCGGACGGTGTCGTCAGGGGGCCGGCGCTCGCCCAGGCGGCGGCGTCCGGTGAGCACCCCGCGATCCGCGCCCGGGGCCTCGACGCCCCGAAGCCGGCCCGCGACCTGTCCTACTCGGCGCCGTCGGAGGACGGCGACGCCGAGGTCAGCGGAGCTCCCCAGCAGGTGCTGACCGAGGACCCCTACGCCGGCTCGAGCCGGAACGCCCTGTGTCCGTGCGGATCGGGCAAGAAGTACAAGAAGTGCCACGGCGCACCCGGCGGCCCGACCGGGCTGACCACCCGGGTGAACGGCTGACCCGGCCACACCCCGGGCTGGCTACGGGCGGACCAGGATCTTGACGTTCTCCTCCTTGTTGTGGATCAGCTCCTCGAAGCCCGACGCCACGATGTCGTCCAGCCCGATCCGCCCGGTGATGAACTGGAACGGGTCGACCTTCCCGCTCGCCACCATCTCGATGGTGGCCGGGTGGTCGCCCGCGTAGGCCAGGCTGCCCACGCAGGCTGATCTCGTGGAACACGAGGTCGTTCATCGCCACCGACGCCTCGTGACCCCAGATCGCGACGTTGACGCAGGTGCCTCCGGCCCGGGTGGACAGGATCGCGGACTTGAGGACCGCGTCGATGCCTGCGCACTCGAAGGAGACGTCGGCACCGCGCCCGCCGGTGATCTCGGCGACCTCTCGGTGATGTCGGTGGCCGTGGGGTCCAGGACGTGGGTCGCCCCGGCTCCCGGCGCCTTCGCCTTGCGGACGTCGGCCGGCTCGACGACGATCACGTCCTCGACGCCCGCCGCCCTCAGCGCGCCGTCGTCACCAGCCCGATCGGGCCCGCACCGAACACGAGCGCCGTCTGTCCCGGTCGTGCACCGGACAGCCGTGACCGCGTGGTAGGCGACCGCGAGCGGCTCGATGAGCGCGCCCACGTCCGTCCCCAGGTCGCCCAGCGGGTGGATCCAGCGCTCCTCCGCGACGACGTACTGCGAGAAGCCGCCGCCGTACCCGGACAGGCCCACGAAGCCGAGGGTGGCGCACACGTTGTAGCTACCGGTCCGGCAGGCGTCGCACCGGCCGCAGACGATGTAGGGCTCGACGACCACCTTGTCCCCGACGCGTAGACCCGACCGCCCGTCGCCGACGCCGTCCCCGAGTCTCGGCGACCACGCCGGCGAACTCGTGGCCCGAGCGTGACCGGCACCGACTCGCCGGTGAGCGGGTGCGGCGCCTCCTTCGTGGGGGCGAAGATCGGGCCGTCGAGGTACTCGTGCAGGTCGGTGCCGCAGATGCCGCACCACTCCACCTCGACCTTGACCGTGCCGGGGCGCGTCGCGGGCTCCGGTACGTCGTCGACGCGGATGTCACCGCGGCCGTAGAAGCGCGCCGCCCTCACGACCCGTCACCCGCCTTCGGTGGTCGGGTCGCACGGGAGGGTGCCGGGCCGGACGGGTCGGGACGGCGCCCGGACAGTCGTGTCGCTCATGACGTGTGGTGCACCTCCTGGAGGCCGTAGACGGGCGTCTCGATGCCCACGGCCGCGCCTTCAGCTGCAGGGCGAGGTAGAGGGAGTAGTGCCGCGACTGGTGCAGGTTGCCGCCGTGGAACCACAGCGCCTGCTGCTGGGTGGGCTTCCACATGTTGCGCTGCTCGCCCTCCCAGGGACCGGGGTCCTTGGTGGTGTCCGAGCCCGAGGCCCCAGCACCTTGCCGACCCGGTCGGCGGTCTCCGGGTCGATGAGGTCCGCGGCCCAGCCGTTCATCGAGCCGTAGCCGGTGGCGAAGACGACCAGGTCGGCGGGCAGCTCGGTGCCGTCCTCGAGGACCACGGCGTCCTCGGTCAGCTCGGCGACCTGGCCCGTGCACGAGCTTCACGTCGCCGTCGGCGACCAGGTCGGCGGCGCCCACGTCGATGTAGTAGCCCGACCCCCGGCGGAGGTACTTCATGAACAGGCCCGACCCGTCCTCGCCGAAGTCCAGCCAGAAGCCGGCCTTCTCCAGCCGCGTGTAGAAGTCCTTGTCCCGCTCCTTCATCTGGTCGTAGAGCGGGATCTGGAACTTGTGCATGATCCGGTAGGGCAGCGAGGCGAAGATCATGTCCGCCTTCTCGGTGGTCACCCCGGCGGCCACCGCCTCCTCGGAGTAGAGCGCCCCGAGCCCGATCTCCATCAGGCTGTCGCTCTTGACGATGTGGGTGGAGGACCGCTGCACCATCGTCACGTCGGCGTCGTTCTCCCACAGCGCCCCGCAGATGTCGAAGGCGGAGTTGTTGCTGCCGATGACGACCGCCCTCTTGCCGGCGTACGCGTCGGGTCCCGGGGTGTGCCGAGGAGTGGTGTGGTCGCCGCGGAACACTGTCCATGCCCGGGGAACTCGGGGATCGTTCGGCTTGCCCGACATCCCGGTGGCGAAGACCAGCTGCGTGGGCCGCAGCGTCACGGCTTGCCCGTCGCGCTCGACCTCGACGGTCCACTCGCCGGCCTCCTCGACCAGCGCGCGCTCTTGGCCTCGGTGTTGGACCAGTAGTGAGCTCCATCACCTTGACGTAGGACTCCAGCCAGTCGCCGATCTTGTCCTTCGGCGCGAAGACCGGCCAGTTCTCGGGGAACTTGATGTAGGGCAGGTGGTCGTACCAGACCGGGTCGTGCAGGCACAGCGACTTGTAGCGGCTGCGCCACTGGTCGCCGGGCCGGGCGTGCTTGTCGATGACCAGCGCTCGGTACGCCGAGCTGGCGCAGCCGGGCGCCGAGCGCGATGCCGCCCTGGCCGCCGCCGATGACCAGCACGTAGGGCTGGGTGGTGGTACCCGAGCTCGCGGCCTCGGCCTGGCGCTGCTCCTTCCAGGTGGCCCGGTGCTTGTCGGCGCCGTGCTCGGCGCCTCGGCGGGCGGCGGTCGCGCTTCGGCTCCTCGTGGCCCTTCAGCTCGTACGAGCGTCGTCAGGAAGGTCCAGGCCCTCCTCGCCGTCCTCCTGACGAGCCGCACCAGCCCGCTGCCCGCGGCCCACCGCGGTCTCGAAGGTCGAACCACGCCGTGACGACCCCGTCCGCCTCCGCCGGGCGGCTCGCTGGTGCGGAAGCCGCGGGGGTCGGTCCGCTCGAGGGTCGCGCCCAGCAGGTCGGCCGACGCCCGGCCCGATTCTCGACGGTCGTGATGTTCCAGGTGAAGGACACCAGGTCGCGCCAGAAGCTCTCGGTGGCGAACAGCCCGGCGGCCCGCTCCACGTCGCGGGCCGCGCAGGGCCGCCTCGAACGTCGGCGAGCCAGGCGTCCGCGCGGGCCCGGCGGGAGCGCTCAGCGGTCTCCGCGGTCGTCCCATGGTGTCGGTCATCGAGTGCCTCCTTGTCAGGGTCATCGGCGGGCTCCTGGCGAGCGTGCGTGTGATGCGCAGCGGCACACCGCCAGCACGCGTCGCGGCGGAAGCGTTGCACGGGTTGCACCCGGGGCGGCCGGCCGACCGGCGGCGACCGGGCGCCGCCGGCGTCGCCGACGCTGTGGTCGGAGCGCGACCTGGATGGGCCGTGAGGACTCCGGCGTACGGCGCGGTCCGCCCGGCACCGACCTGGCGCAGCACGCCCGCGCGCTGCGCGCGGGTGCACGACGCCGTGCTCGGCGGCGCACGCCCCCCGCTGCGCCCGCGGCCGCTGGTCGCGCGGTCGTGGACGCGCGTGCTGCAGCCTGGGGCTCGACCCCGTCCGGGCCAACGCCCGCGACCCGCTCCGGCGGGCCGAGATCGAGCGCCGGCGCCGCGAGCTCGCCGCTGTCGCTGGTGATCGACGAGTGCGCGCCGTCGCTGGGCAGCGTCGCCGACGCCTCGCGCTTCATCATGGTGGTCACCGACGCCGACGGCGTCATCCTGTGGCGCGAGGGGTCGGCCGCGCGTGCTGCAGCAGGCCGACGCGCTCGGCTTCAGCGAGGGCGCGACGCTGGACCGAGGACCACGGTCGGCACCAACGCCATCGGGACCGCGCTGGCCGAGGCCGCACCGGTGCAGCTGTTCTCGGCCGAGCACTTCGAGGAGGGCCAGATCCCGTGGTACTGCACCGCCGCTCCCCTCCACGACCCGCGCACCGGTGAGCTGCTCGGCATCGTCGACGTCAGCGGCCCGGCGCTGACGCTGCACCCGGCGATCGGCGCGCTGGTGGAGACCGCCGTCCGGCTGGCCGAGGCCCAGCTGTGGCGCCACCACGAGCAGCGGCTGGAGCGGCTGCGGCAGGTCGGCCGGCACGTCCTGGCGACGGCGTCGGGTCCGCTGCTGCTCGTCGACGACCACGGCTGGGTGGCCCACCACGCCGGCATCGCGGCCGGACCGGATCGCGGTGCCGGGCGCGCGACCGGGCGCTCGCCGTCCCCGGGCTCGGGCTGTGCCTGCCCGAGCGGCTGTCGGCGAGGGCTGGCTGGTGCGCCCGTCCGGCCGGCGACGCCGGGTGGACGGTCACGCTGCACCTGACGGGCGACGCCGTGCTCGAGGTCAGCGGAGGCGAGGGCAGCTGGCGTACGCCGCTACCGCGCGGCACGCCGAGATCCTGCGGCAGCTGCACGCCGCGGGGCGGGCCGGCCTGAGCGCCGCCGACCTGAGCCGGGCCCTCTACGGCGACGCCGGCCCACGTGGTCACGCGTCCGCGCCGAGGTGTCCCGTTTCCGGCGCGTCCTGGGCGCGGTGCTGGACAGCTCGCCCTACCGCGTGTCGCCCGGTGTCGAGCTCACCGTCTCCTGTGGTGCTGCCCGCCTCGCGGAGTGCGCGTTCGTGACCGGCTCGGCGAGCCCGGGCGTTCGCGCCCTGGCCCGCTGAGGCGGCGGTCCGCAGGTCAGCCGAGCTGGAGGGCGACGCACAGCCACCGGTCCTCGCGTTTCTCCAGGCGGGCGGCCAGGGCCCGGGAGCGGTGTCCGTGGCGCACGTGCACGCTCACCTCCGCGACAGTCGGCGCGGGCCGGCACACGTGCACGCTGCGCACCTGGGGACGCACCGAGCGGACCGGGACCGGGGGCGCCGAGCGACCCAGGACCTTGACCCGGCGGTCGAGGTCGACGTAGACCCGCGTGCTGGTCCAGCGCAGCAGCTGGGTGACCGGTCGGTCGCCGCCGAGGACCTCGACAGTGGCCTGGGCGAACCGGGCCGCCCACACCTGCACCTCCCGGTGCTCGCGGGGTGCCTCCGAGGGGACCGCGCACAGCTCGGGTGTGACCGGCTCGTGCGGGACCCTGTCGAGGTCCAGGGCCAGGGCGCCCTGCACGGACGCCACGGGCACCGTCTCCCGGCGGTCGCCGGGCGGGCTCAGGTGCGTGACGGTGGCGGTCTGCGCGAGCGGGCCCGGAGGTCGCCTGGCCGGCTGGCGACGTCCAGGGGCCGCCGCCTCCCGGTCGACCTCCCGGTCGACCTCCCGGCCGACCTCCCGGCCGACCTCCCGGCCGATCTCCCGGACGGGGGTGGGTGTCACGGACAGGGGCCGCGGGCGGGTGCTCATGGTGCTTCCTCTCGGGTCGGTGCTCCGGTCAGGCTCGGGACCACCAGGCGGGTGCCGGGCAGGATCAGGTCGGGGTCGGCGCCGATCACGCGCTCGTTGGCCCGGTGCAGCCGGTGCCAGGCGCGGGTGATGTCCCCGTCGGTGGCCCGCTCGGGCAGTAGGTGAGCGGCGATGGCCCACAGGGACTGGCCGGGGCGGACCACGAGCTCGGTCACCGGGTCGGTCACGGGGTCGGTCACCGGGTCGGTCACCGGGTCGGTCACGGGGTCGGTCGACGGGGTCGGTCACGGGGTGGGTGCCGCCCGCACGCGGGCCGGGCCCCTGCCGGGCGGCGCCGCCCACCGATGCGTGCACCCTCCAGTCGGCCCGGGTCGGCCGGTCGGGCAGCGGAGCCCGCCGAGCCGGTCCGGCATCGTCCGAGCCGCACCGTGGGTGGTTGCGCCCCCCGGGTGGCCGGGCATCGGGCCACCGAGTGCCGGACCGGCGGCACCGACGCTCACTGCGACGCCGAGCGCCGCGGCGACCAGCCGGCCGACGGCCGCGGGGCAGCCGCGGTCCACGGCCCGCCCGAGCGCGAGGGCCGGGCCGCTGCCGGGAGCGAGCTCCCGGGCGACGTACGCCGTCACGCTCAGCACCGAGAGGAGGGCGAGCCAGAGCAGGCAGCCGAGCAGGACCGCGGCGCACAGACCGGTCAGTGCGGCCTCGAACGCCAGCCCCCGGAGGCCGTCCGGTCCGTCGGCGAGCAGCCGGGTGACGAGGACGGCGGCCGGCGGCGCCGCCAGCCGGTAGGCAGCAGTGCCGCCGCAGGCAGCGCCCATCAGCAGGACGGCCGCACGGATGATCGTCGAGAGCTGGCGATGCACGGCCGATCCTGTCGTTTGATGTTGTTTGCTCCATTCAGGCGGACTTTCGTCTGCTGGTCAACCGGCTGTCCACAGGGGGCGGAACGGTTGACACGGGAGGACGGGCAGGTCAGCGTTCGAGGATGCGATGGGACGACCGGCTCGGCGCGCTCTTCGACGACCTGGAGCAGCAGGCCGACGGGTTGGCGCTGACCCTGCGAGACGCCGAGGTGGCCGAGCTCGCGCGGGCGGAGTACGCCCAGGTCGACCTCGAGGCGCGGCTGCACGCGTCGCTCGGCCGGGTGCTGGTGCTCGACATCGAGGGTCCCGGTGTCCTCGAGGGGGCGCTGCGCAGGGTCGGGGCCGGCTGGCTGCTCCTGGGCACCGGAGGCCAGGAGTGGCTGGTGCGGCTGGCGGCCATCTGGTCGCTGCGGGGGCTGGCCGAGGGTGGTGTCGCGGTGCCGGCCCGCCCGGTGACGGCTCGTCTCGGGATCGGGTCGGCCCTGCGCCGGATCGCCGAGGACCGCCTCGAGGTCGTCCTGCACCGCAGGGACGCGACGACCAGCCGCGGTCGTCTGGTGCGGGTCGGGGCGGACTTCCTGGACCTCGACACGGGAGCCGAGGAGGCGGGGACGGCCGGTCACCTGCACACGGTCGCGTTCCACGCGGTGGCCGCGCTGCGGACCTCCTAGCTCACGGCTGGATCGGTTCCGCCCCGCGGCCCGTGCTGCGCGTCCTGTTCTCGACGCGGGCATACATGCGCTGGATGTAGTTCTCCAGCTCCACCGCCTCGATGCGGTACTGCTGGCGTCCACCGATCTGGATGTAGCGCAGCTCACCGGCCTGCACCAGCGAGCGGACCTGGGCCACCGAGGTCGCGAGGATCTCGGCGACGTCGGCCAGGGTGAGGAACCTCCTGGCCCCTCCGGGCCCCGGCTCGGGTGTCGCAGACTCGGGCATGGCCTCACTATGCCAGCGTTTGCAGCCGTTTGCGGGTGCTGACCCGCGGTGGCTGTGCACGGCTCCACGAGGCCCGGACTGCGGCCTGTGGACAACCTGTGGACAGGTAGTGGCGAAACGGGGCGAAGTGCCCATGATGGGGCCATGGCACTCCAGCGACCACGCGTCGCGGCATCCCCGAGCCCGGCTGTGGCGGGCACCCCCTCGCCTGCGGCCGCCCGCGCGTCCCGGCGCCGGTGGGGCGACCCGAGACTGGCCCTGGGGCTCGGGGTGATCTCGGTCTGCTGCCTGGTCGGCGCCCGAACGCTCGCCGCGGCGGACGAGTCGGTGAGCGTGTGGGCGGCCCGCACCGCGCTGCAGCCGGGCCAGTCGGTCGCGGTGGGTGACCTGGTGCGCCGTGACGTGCGCTTCGACGGCCAGGGGGACGCCGACCACTACCTGTCGGCCGGCACCGGCCTGCCGGGTGACGCCCGGGTCGACCGGGCGGTCGGTCCGGGAGAGCTGCTGCCCCGGTCGGCGCTCGGCTCCGCCGCGGCCGGGCCGGCCACGGAGGTGCCGCTGTCGGTGGGCGCGCAGGCGCTGCCCTCCGACGTGCGGATCGGGTCCACCGTGGACGTGTGGGTGACCCCGCAGACCGGTGCCGGGTCCGCAGGCCCCGCGAGACGCTCGACCCTGGTGCTCCGCGACGTGCGGGTGCTGGCCGTCCCCGAGGCCGGCACCTCGCTCGGCCCGGCTGAGGCCCGGCACGTGACCGTCGGTGTCGACGACGCGCAGAGCGCCGGTCTGCCCCGGTCCATCGCCGCGCTGGCCAGCGGGGCCGTGACGCTGACCACCCGCCGATGAGCAGCGCCAGGGCACCGGAGCCGTCCCCGGCCACCACCTCGGTCCTGGTCGCCGCCGCGGGGTCCGCCTGGGAGGCCCGGGCGCTGGAGCTGCTCGAGCGGCGGGGCAGCGGCACCGTCCTGCTCAAGCGATGTGTGGACCTGCCGGACCTGCTCGTCACGGCCCGGGCCGGGGTCGCGTCGGTGGCCGTCGTCTCGCCGGCCCTGCCGGGGCTGGACGCCGACAGTGTCTCCACGCTGCGCCGCCAGGGCCTCGGTCTGGTGCTGGTGGCCGCTCCCGAGGAGCTGCTCGACGGCGACGCGGAACGGCTGCGCCGGCTCGGCATCGAGCACCTGCTCGCCAGCACCGAGCTCGGCAGCCTCACCGAGACCGTCCGCGGGGCGGGCGCCGGGACGGTCGTGGTCGTCCCCGAGCACCTCGGCCGCTCCGTGGACGACGACGTCACCGTGCCGGGGCAGGTGCTCGCGGTCTGGGGCCCGACCGGAGCGCCGGGCCGCACGACGGTCGCGGTCGGCGTCGCCAGCGAGATAGCCCGCAGTGGCAGGGAGGTGCTTCTCGCCGACGTGGACGCCTACGGCGGTGCGGTCGCGCAGCACCTCGGGGTGCTGGACGAGGTCTCCGGGCTGCTGGCCGCGGCGCGTGCGGCGAACACCGGACAGCTCGACGCCGAACGGCTGGGGGCCCTCGCGCGGCAGGTCGCCGAACGGCTCCGGGTGCTCACCGGGCTGCCGCGTCCCGACCGCTGGCAGGAGGTCCGTCCGGTGGCGTTCGCCGAGCTGCTGGACCGGGCCGCCGAGCTGGCGCCGTACGTCGTGCTGGACCTCGGCTTCAGCCTCGAGGCCGACCCCGCCGACCCCTACGGCTCGGCGGCACCGCAGCGCAACGAGATGACCCTGGCCTCGCTGGCCCGGGCCGACGAGGTGCTCGTGGTGGGCTCCGCGGACCCGGTCGGGCTGTCGCGGCTGGCCCGCGGGCTCGTCGAGCTGGGCACGCTGCTCCCGGGCGTGCGGCCGCGGGTGGTGGTCAACCGCACGCGCGCCTCCCTGGGCTGGAGCGACCAGGACGTGCGCGGCATGGTCGAGGGGTTCCTGCGGCCCGTCGACGTGCACTTCCTGCCCGAGGACCGGGCGTCCGCCGACCAGGCCCTGATGACCGGCCGGAGCCTCGCCGAGTGCGGCCGCTCGCCGCTGCGCGAGGCGATGCTCACGCTCACCCGGGGGGTGCTCGGGGACACCGTCGGGTCCACTCCGCGACGGCGGCCGCTCAGGCGCCGAAGAGCAGGGAGAGCCCGGTGACGGTGTAGAGGACCATCACGCACAGGAGCGGCAGCTGGCCGGTCAGCTGGTGCCGTCGGGGGAGCAGCCGCACGGCGCGGTCGTGCGCGGCGACCACCCCGAGCACGTGTCCGGTCACCACCGAGACGACCTTGAGGACCGCCAGGAGGGTGGGGTGCTCGGAGATCCAGTAGCTGATCGGCCAGTCCGCCGTGCCCAGCAGGTTCCAGCCCTTCGCCAGCGGGTCCGACAGGAGCACCAGGGTCTGCTGGCCGACCTCGACGAAGTAGCTCAGGTAGTGCGCGACCACGTAGCCGACGATGATCGGGACCACCGAGTGCGCGAACCGGTCGGGGAGGGTACGTCGGACCAGCCCGGGCCCGAGGCCCGTGGACATGGTCGCCACCGCGAAGCTCACCCCCACGACGCAGCAGAACAGGAGCAGGGCGCCGAAGTCCAGCCAGGTGGAGCTGAGGCTGACCGACTGGGTGAAGGTGAGCCACTCGTTGGAGTCCTTGAAGCTGTCGAAGGCCGTGCTGCCGAAGAGCACCGCGACCACGGCCACCAGACCCGGCCGGGGCCGGACCCCGTCGAGGTTGCCCAGCGGGGTGCGGATCACCAGCGCGCCGTCCCCATGCTCGCCGAGCCGCCCGAACACCGAGAGGTGCCCGACCAGCGAGGAGTACACCTCGAAGGGGTCGGCGGCGTCGAACCACTCGTCGCCGAAGACCGCCGCGCCCACCACGACGACGGCGATGTAGGCCGCGAACCAGAGCCGGACCGGGGTCAGGTAGGTGGAGCCGGGGTAGACCAGCTCCAGCCACACGAACGCCAGCAGGCCCAGAGCCGCCGGCCAGCACCCCACCCACCGCGGCAACGACAGCAGCCCGGTCTCCGGTCGGCCGCCGGCGAGCCGCACCAGTCCCAGGTGCACGGTGCGCAACGGGCTGACGGACCGGTAGAACGGCCCGAACAGCAGCGATGCGGGCACGATCCCCACCCACAGCAGCACGTAGACGACACCGAAGGTGGGGTTCGTCAGCAGGTCGGGGCCGGCGACCGCGGCCCAGGCGACGTACCCGAAGACCGCCAGGCCGAGCACCCTCAGCGTGAGCCGGAACGCGGCGCTCTCCACCAGTGCCGTCAGCCACCCGGGTGCGGGGACCCCGTTGTGGGCCGCGTCGAAGCGGGGGGTCCGCCAGGCGACTGCGAGCACGAGGAAGGACACGGCCAGCGCGACGGCCGCGCCCGCGAAGGCGTACCCGGCAGGGACGGGCAGGTCCCTGGCACCGCCGATCCCGTGCGCGAAGACCATCGACGCTCCTCGTCGCGAGGGTGGAGGGCCCGTCGCACGCGGGCCTCTGGCAGGCTGTGTCGAGATCGTACGACGCCCGCAGAACGACCCGCGGAAGGATGGCCATGACCCAGCGGCTCCGGGCCGAGGACCTGGCCTTCTGGCTCACGGACTCGGCGACCACGCCGATGCACAACGCGACGCTTGAGATCTTCGAGCCGCGCGGCGCCTTCGACCACGACCGGCTGCTGGCCCTGGTCGCGGACCGGATCGCCTTCGTCCCGCGCTACCGCCAGGTGATCCGGCCGGTGCCGGGCCGGCTGGCCAACCCGGTCTGGGTCGACGACGAGGACTTCGACCTGACCTACCACGTGCGCCGCTCGGCGCTGCCGCGCCCGGGGTCCATCGCCCAGCTGCGTGACCTCACCGCCCGCATCATGTCCCGCCGGCTGGACCACCAGCGTCCGCTGTGGGAGATGTACCTCGTGGAGGGGCTCGCCGGGGGACGGTTCGCGGTGCTGACCAAGTCCCACCAGATCCTGGTGGACGGGGTGGCCACGATCGACATCGGCCAGGTGATCCTCGACGTGGAGCCGGACCCGAAGCCGACGCCGCACGTCGAGTGGCACCCGCGTCCGGCGCCGGGCAGCCCCTCGCTGGTCGCGGGCGCGCTGCGGGACTCGCTGGTCGACCCCCGCGTGGTGCTGACCACGGTGGGTGAGAACGCCGGTGCCGTGCTGCGGACCGCCGGGGCGGTGCGGAGCCGGCTCGTGGACGCGGCCGCGGCCCTGGCCGGACGGTCGAGCGCCGAGACCCCCACCACCAGGCGGCTCTCGGAGCAGCGGCGGCTGATGACCGTCGAGACGTCGCTGGAGGACTACCGCAGGGTCCGCCGGTTCCACGGGGGCACCGTGAACGACGTCATCCTCACCACGGTGACCGGGGCGTTGCGCGCCTGGCTGATGACCCGGGCCGAGCCGGTGCCCACCGGCCGGTCGCTGCGCGCGATGGTGCCGGTCAGCGTCATCGACGGCGACCTGCAGCCGACCTCGCTGGGCAGCCAGGTGGCGGGTCACCTGCTCAACCTGCCGATCGGCGAGCAGAGCCCGCTGGTGCGCCTGCACCAGGTGTCCTACGCGCTGAAGGCGCACAAGGAGACCGGGCGGGCGGTGGCCGCACAGCGGCTGGCCGGCATCGCCGGGTTCGCGCCCACCACCTTCCATGCCCTGGGCTCGCGGCTGGCGGCCTCCCAGGTCCGGCGTGGCTTCGACCTGGTCGTGACCAACGTGCCGGGCCCGCAGTTCCCGCTGTACGCCGCCGGTGCGCAGATGACCGAGTCCTACCCGGTCCCTCCGCTGCTGCCCGGCCATGCCCTCTCGATCGGGGTGACCTCCTACGACGGCGGCGTCTACTTCGGGCTGACCGGTGACCGGGACGCCATGCCCGACCTCGACGTCCTCGGCCAGTGCGTCGGCGAGGCGCTCGAGGAGCTGGTCGACACGGCCTCCAGCAGGCGCCGGGCGCCTCGTGGCCGCACCCCCTCCGGTGCCGGACCGGAGCCGTCGCTCCCGTGAGCACCCGGGTCTACGTGCCGTGCACCGTGCAGCGGCTGCGGGCGGTCCGTGCCGCGGGCGGCATCGGTCCTGCCCCGTTCACCGCCCACGCGGTGACCGACGCCGTGCGTGCCGCCCTCGCCGAGGCGGGGGACGAGGAGTGGGAGCACGTCGCGGCGACGGCTGCCGCCCAGTCGTCGGTCGCGCTGCTGCGCCTCGACGAGCCCGCCTGTCGGATGGTGCTCGCGCTCGACGTGCCAGCGGTGCATGCCGACCCGGACGCCGAGGACCCGACGGAGGTGCAGGTCACCGACGAGGCGCCGACGGCCTGGGTGACGGCGGTCCTCGCCGACTCCCGGGACGCGTCGCGGGACGTGGCCGCCGCGCGGGCCGCCGTGGGCGAAGGCTCCCCGGACGCGGACCGGATCCTGGAGCTGTGTCTCGACCACGAGCTCGGTTGGTGGGCGGCGCAGGAGGTCGACCAGCTTCTCGAGGATGTCGGGACCGGCTGACTTGGGCGTAGCCGCAGCCTTCTGAGACGATCAGGTGATGGACGCCATCACCCAACCGCCGGCCCCGGTCAACGAGCCGAACCTGACCTACGCACCCGGCACGCCGGAGCGTGCAGAGCTCGAGCTGGAGCTGAAGCGGCAGGAGGACCACCAGCTGGACCTGACCGCCACCATCGGCGGCGAGAAGCGGATGGGGGGCGGGGCGGAGGTCCCGGTCGTGCAGCCCCATGACCATGCCCACGTCCTGGGGGTGCTGCGCAACAGCACCCGGGCGGACACCCGTGCGGCGATCGCGGCGGCCAGGGAGGCGGCGCCGGGCTGGGCGGCGATGTCCTACGACGACCGGGCGGCGGTGCTGCTGAAGGCTGCGGACCTGCTGGCCGGGCCGTGGCGGCAGCGGCTGAACGCGGCCACGATGCTGGGCCAGTCGAAGACCGCGTTCCAGGCCGAGATCGACGCCGCGTGCGAGCTCGCGGACTTCTGGCGGTTCAACGTGCACTTCGGCCGGCAGATCCTCGAGGACCAGCCGATGGCGAACTCGCGCGGCGTCTGGAACCGCACCGACCACCGCGGCCTCGAGGGCTTCGTCTACGCGATCACCCCGTTCAACTTCACTGCGATCGCCGGCAACCTGCCGACCGCGCCGGCCCTGATGGGCAACACGGTGCTGTGGAAGCCGTCGCCGACCCAGCAGGTGGCCGCCCACGTCACCATGGAGCTCCTCGAGGAGGCCGGGATGCCACCCGGCGTGGTCAACATGCTGCCCGGTGACGGGCTGGAGGTCTCGGCGGTGGCGCTGGCCAGCCCAGACCTGGCCGGCATCCACTTCACCGGGTCCACGCCGACCTTCCAGCACCTGTGGTCGACCGTGGGGGAGAACATCTCGTCCTACCGCAGCTACCCGCGCATCGTCGGGGAGACCGGCGGCAAGGACTTCGTCGTCGCGCACTCCTCCGCCGACCCCGACGTGCTCCGGGTGGCGCTGCTGCGCGGGGCGTTCGAGTACCAGGGCCAGAAGTGCTCGGCGGCCTCGCGTGCCTACGTGTCCCGCTCGGTGTGGGCGAAGATGAAGGACCGGTTCGTCGCCGAGGTCGAGTCGATCTCGATGGGCGACGTCACCGACCTCTCACACTTCATGGGCGCGGTCATCGACGAGCGCGCGTTCGCCAAGCACAAGAAGGCGATCGCCCGCGCCAAGCGGTCGTCGAAGCTCGACATCCTGGCGGGGGGCCAGACCGACGACTCGGTCGGCTACTTCGTGCGGCCGACCGTCGTCGAGGGCGGCGACCCGACCGACCAGATGTTCAACACCGAGTACTTCGGGCCGATCCTCGCGGTGCACGTCTTCGACGACGGCGACTTCGAGTCCGTGGTCACCCAGATGGAGAGCTTCGCGCCGTACGCCCTGACCGGCTCCATCATCGCCCAGGACCGGGCTGCCGTCGCACACGCCGAGCGGGTCCTTCGCTACGCGGCCGGCAACTTCTACATCAACGACAAGCCCACCGGCGCGGTGGTCGGCCAGCAGCCGTTCGGCGGCGCCCGCGCGTCCGGCACGAACGACAAGGCCGGGTCGCCGCAGAACCTGCTGCGCTGGACGTCCCAGCGCACCGTCAAGGAGACCTTCGACCCCGCGAAGGACTACCGCTACCCCTACATGGACAGCGGCGCCTGACCGCCGCCGGGGGCCGGCCGATCCGGCGAGCTGCCTGCATCGCCTGGTGAACCTCGCCGGGCCGGGGAGGACTCCTCGCGCCCACGGCCCGCTCAACCGTCCCCGGCGAGCCAGGCCTGCCCCACCCGCTCCTCCGCCCGGAGGGCCGCGCGGAACAGGTCCGCGACGAGTCCCTCGAGCTTGCCTCCGACCAGGGGCACCCGGACCCTGACCTCCCCGTCGAAGGACTCGACGGTGCTGGTGTCGCCGGCGAGCGCGACGGTGCCCTCGAAGCTGCCGGGCTTGCCGGGGATCTCCAGGGTCAGGGATCCGTGCGAGCCGTCGGTCCAGGTCTCGCGCTGCACGATGCGGATCTCGTCGCCCAGCAGCCTCGTGGCGTACGACGGGATCCCGCGCGCCGGCTGCGTCTGGTCGACGACGACGCTCACGCCAGCACCTGACCCGGTCACCGAGACGGAGTGTCTCGAGGCGTGCATCGCCTCGCACACCCGCTCGCGGAACGCCGGGTCGGTGACCATCGCCAGGACCTCGTCGGGGGGCGCGTCGTAGGTGAGCTGGTGGAGAACCTCACGAGCGGTCACCCGCCAGCCACCTGGCGCCGACCGCCTGCTCGTGTCCTGCCGGCGGATCTCTCGATGAGCCCCTCGAGCCGACCGGCGACCAGGGGCAGCCCGATGCTCGCCGCGCCTCGAAGGACTCCAGCGTCCCCCGCGGGCCGTCGGACCTCAGGGTGATCCGGCCCCGGATGTGGCCCGGCCTGCCGGGGATCTGCACCTCCAGGTCGGCGGCGCCGTCGGCCTCCCAGGTCTCGGTCTGCACGACCCGGGTCAGGTCGCCCACCACCTTGCGCGCGACCGGCGGAAGCCCCTGCGTGCGCTGGGTCATGTCGATCCGCACCCGCGTCACGTCCCCAGCCGGCTCGATGCTGACGTCCTGGCTGACCACGTCCATCGCCGCACCCACCTCCGCGCGGAATCCCGGGTCGCACACCATGGCATAGACCTCCTCCGGGGACGCGTCGTACCGGAGCTCGTGTCGGATCCTCATGGACCAAGCAATACCCCACGGCGGTCCTCGCTACCCTCGGTGGGTGAGCAACCACCATCCCGACCTGCCCGGCACCGGCGACACAGCCCCGGTCGCCGGGCAGTGGGGCGGGACGGAGATCCAGTTCGGCGAGCAGGGCGCCCGGCTGACCTACGGCAGCTACCTGCACCTCGAGCAGCTGCTGTCGGCCCAGCGCCTCGAGTCCGAGGTGGGCGGCGGTCGGCCGGCGCACGACGAGCTGCTGTTCATCACCATCCACCAGGTCTACGAGCTGTGGTTCCAGCAGCTGCTGCACGAGGCCACCGCGGCCCGCGACGCGATGCTCGTCGGCGGTCGGCGGCCGGCGGCGGACGGGGAGGAAGGGGACGACGGGGAGCACGGCCAGCTGTGGTGGGCCCAGCACCTGCTGCAGCGCATGCACGTCATCGAGCGGGTCCTGGTGCACCAGGTCGACGTGCTCGAGACGATGACGCCGCAGGACTTCCTCCAGTTCCGGCAGGCGCTCGCGCCGGCCAGCGGCTTCCAGTCCGTGCAGTTCCGGGAGCTGGAGTTCCTCTCCGGCGCCCAGGACGCGTCGTTCGTACGACGGTTCAAGGGCCTCACCGATGACGAGCGGGAGCGGCTCCGGCGCCGTCTCGACGAGCCGACGCTGTGGGACGCGTTCCTGCAGGTCCTGGCCCGCAACGGGCTCCCGGTCGCCGACGACGAGGAGGTCACCGACTCCGTACGCCGCGCAGCCCACGACCGCTCGACGTACGGCGACGTCTGGGCCGTCGCGGAGGCGCTCCTGCAGCACGACGAGCTCGCTGCTGCCTGGCGCGGGCGGCACGTGATGATGGTGGAGCGGATGATCGGCACCAAGCAGGGCACCGGCGGCTCGTCGGGCGCCGACTACCTCCGCAGCCGCCTCGACCTGCGCTACTACCCGCTGCTGTGGGAGCTTCGCTCGGTGCTCTGAGCGCGTGGTGTTGGTGCCTCCGCCGCTACGCTCTAGTGTCAGGTGGGACGACACAACGACGTGTCGTCGACGCAAGGACAGAGGTTGATGCTGCGTGCCCATGACGCTGGACGACACCGCCCACAGCCAACGCGAGGAGCTCCTGGAGAGGGCGGCGTCGTTCGCCGCCGGCCGCCGGGGGACCGGAGGTCCTCCTCCCGAGCAGACCGGCGACCTGCTGAGGTACTTCTACCGCCACGTGCCCGTCGAGGACATCACCGACCGCACCGAGGTGGACCTGTACGGCGCGGCGATGAGCCAGTACAAGCTGGCCACCTACCGCCCTCAGGGCAAGGCCAACATCCGCGTGTTCACGCCCACGGTGTCCGAGCACGGCTGGTCCGCGGGTGGGCACAGCGTGGTGGAGGTGGTCACCGACGACATGCCGTTCCTGGTCGACTCCGTGACCATGGAGCTCGCCGAGCAGGGCCGTGAGGTGCACATGGTCGTGCACCCGCAGATCCTGGTGCGACGCGACGTCGCGGGGCAGCTGCAGGAGGTCTTCACCGACCTCGACAGCCTCGACCGTGCCGACCAGCGCGACGGCCCCGGCGCGGCGCACGACGTCTTCCGCGAGTCCTGGATGCACATCGAGATCGGCCGGGAGTCCAGCCCGAGCCATCGCGAGGAGATCGAGAAGGCGCTCGCCAAGGTGCTGCTCGACGTGCGCGAGGCCGTCGAGGACTGGCCGAAGATGCACGCGAAGGCGGCGGAGATCATCAAGGACCTGGAGACCTCCCCACCCCCGGTCCCGGCCGAGGAGGTCGCCGAGGGACAGGCGCTGCTGCAGTGGCTCGCGGACACGCACTTCACGTTCCTCGGCTACCGCGAGTACCGCCTGGAGACGGGTCCGCGCGAGGACGGGTCAGGGGACGCCGCGGGGGACGCCAAGGGCGGCGACGGCGACAGCGGGGAGGTCTTCCTGCGCGCCGTGCCCGGCACCGGCTACGGCATCCTCCGCTCGGACCAGGACATGTCCGAGACCTTCGGCCGGCTGCCGAGGCTGGTGGCGGAGAAGGCCCGGGAGAAGACGCTGCTGGTGCTGGCCAAGGCCAACTCCAAGTCGACGGTGCACCGGTCGGTCTACCTGGACTACGTCGGGGTGAAGACCTTCGACGAGCAGGGCGAGGTGGTCGGTGAGCGACGGTTCCTGGGGCTCTTCAGCTCGGCGGCCTACACCGAGTCGCTGACCCGGATCCCGGTGATCCGGCGCAAGGCGCAGGAGGTCATCGACCGCGCCGGCTTCGACCCGCAGAGCCACACCGGCAAGGCGCTCATGGACGTGCTGGAGACCTACCCGCGCGACGAGCTGTTCCAGACCCCGATCGACGAGCTGGTGCCGATCGCGGAGGCGGTGCTGCACACCCGCGAGCGCCGCCAGCTGCGGCTGTTCGTGCGCCGCGACACCTACGGCCGCTACCTGTCCTGCCTGGTCTACCTCCCGCGCGACCGCTACACCACCGCGGTCCGGGAGCGGATCGCCGAGATCCTCAAGCGCCGCCTGCACGGCGACTCGCTGGAGTACACCGCCCGGGTCTCCGAGTCGATGCTGGCGCGCCTGCACTTCGTGATCCGCCCCAAGCCCGGCGAGCTCGTCGGCGACTTCGACCAGGCCGACCTGGAGCGCCGGCTCGCGGACGCGGCCCGCTCCTGGCGCGACGACTTCATCTCGGCCGCCCATGCGGAGTACGGCGAGGAGGACGGCGCCCTGCTGGCCCGCAAGTACGCCGACTCGTTCCCGGAGGCCTACAAGGAGGACTACCCCCCGCGCACCGGAGCGGTCGACCTCGGGCGGCTCGAGGGCATCCCCGCCGAGGGAGGCCTGGACCTGTCGTTCTACCAGCTCATGGACTCCCGGCAGGACGAGGCGCGGCTGAAGATCTTCCGGATCGGGTCGCCGCTCTCGCTCTCGGAGGTGCTGCCGATCCTGTCCTCGATGGGTGTCGAGGTGATCGACGAGCGCCCCTACGAGCTGGTCGGGATGGAGCGCGAGTCCCACATCTACGACTTCGGGCTGCGCTACTCCCAGGAGCTGCCGCCGGACAGCCGGGCCCTGTTCCAGGACGCCGTGAACGCGGTCTGGGAGGGCGACAACGAGGTCGACGGCTTCAACGCCCTGGTCCTCGCGGCCGGGCTGACCTGGCGGCAGGCCACCGTCCTGCGGGCCTGCGCGAAGTACATGCGCCAGGGCGGCACGCCGTTCGCCCAGGACTACATCGAGCACGCGCTCGCCCAGAACGTCGAGATCACCCGCGGTCTCGTGGAGCTGTTCGAGACCCGTTTCGACCCGGGCCGCAACGGCGCGGGCGGCCTGGACGCGGAGACCAGGGAGCTGAGGACCAAGGAGATCGAGCACCGCATCGAGCGGCAGCTCGACGACGTCGCGAGCCTGGACTCCGACCGGATCCTGCGGTCCTACCTCACCGTCATCAGGGCGACCCTGCGCACGAACTACTTCCAGCCCGACGCCGAGGGACTCACGAAGTCCTACATCTCCTTCAAGCTGGACCCGCAGGCGATCCCGGACCTGCCCGACCCGCGGCCCAAGTTCGAGATCTTCGTCTACTCGCCCCGCGTCGAGGGGGTGCACCTGCGGTTCGGGGCGGTCGCCCGCGGCGGCCTGCGCTGGTCGGACCGCCGCGACGACTTCCGCACCGAGATCCTCGGCCTGGTCAAGGCGCAGATGGTCAAGAACACCGTCATCGTCCCGGTCGGCGCGAAGGGCGGGTTCTTCTGCAAGCAGCTCCCTCCCCTGGATCCGAGCCGGACGGGCAACCGGGAGGCCTGGCTGGCCGAGGGGGTCGCCTGCTACAAGACGTTCATCTCCGGACTGCTCGACATCACCGACAACCTGCAGGGCGACGAGACGGTGCCGCCGCAGCGCGTGGTGCGCCACGACGGCGACGACTCCTACCTCGTGGTGGCCGCCGACAAGGGCACCGCGACGTTCTCCGACATCGCGAACGGCGTCGCCAAGGACTACGGGTTCTGGCTCGGCGACGCGTTCGCGTCGGGGGGTTCGGTCGGCTACGACCACAAGGCGATGGGCATCACCGCCCGCGGCGCCTGGGAGTCGGTGCGCCGGCACTTCCGGGAGATGGGCATCGACTGCCAGACCGAGGAGTTCACCTGCGTCGGCGTCGGGGACATGTCCGGTGACGTGTTCGGCAACGGGATGCTGCTCTCCGAGACGATCCGGCTGGTCGCCGCTTTCGACCACCGGCACATCTTCTTGGACCCCGACCCGGTGGCCGCCCCGTCGTACGCCGAGCGCAAGCGGCTCTTCGAGATGCCCCGCTCGAGCTGGGAGGACTACGACACGTCGCTGATCTCCGAGGGCGGCGGGGTCTACCCGCGCTCGCTGAAGTCCATCCCGGTCAGCCCGCAGGTGCGCAAGGCGCTCGCGCTGGAGGACTCCGTGGAGGCGCTCCCCCCGTCCGAGCTGCTGCGAGCGATCCTGCTAGCGCCGGTGGACCTGCTGTGGAACGGCGGGATCGGCACCTACGTCAAGAGCCGCACGGAGACCGACTCCGAGGTGGGTGACAAGGCCAACGACCCGATCCGTGTGGACGGGCACGAGCTGCGCTGCCGGTGCGTGGGCGAGGGCGGCAACCTCGGGCTGACCCAGCGCGGCCGCATCGAGTACGCCCGTGAGGGCTGCGACGGCAGGGGCGGCCGGATCAACACCGACTTCATCGACAACTCGGCCGGCGTGGACACCTCCGACCACGAGGTGAACATCAAGATCCTGCTGGACAAGGTGGTCGCCGAGGGAGACCTCACCGAGAAGCAGCGCAACGACCTGCTCGCGTCGATGACCGAGGAGGTGGGCGACCTGGTGCTCGTGGACAACTACGAGCAGAACAAGGCGCTCGCGAACTCCGCGGTCCAGGCGCCGCAGCTGCTGCACGTCCACGAGGACTGGATCCGCCGGCTGGAGCGGCAGGGCCTGCTCGACCGGGCGCTCGAGGCGCTGCCCTCGCGCAAGGCGATGGCGGAGCGGCGGGAGCGCCGGGAGGGCCTGACCGTCCCGGAGCTGTCGGTCCTGCTCGCCTACACCAAGATCGTGCTGGCCGACGAGCTGGTCACGACCGACCTCGCGGACGACCCGTTCCTGCGCACGGACCTGTTCAGCTACTTCCCGCAGAAGATGCGCCAGACCTACCGCGCCCAGATGGAGTCACACCCGCTGCGTCGCGAGATCATCGTGACCAGCGTGGTCAACGCGCTGGTCAACGGTGCCGGTATGACGTTCTTCCACCGCCTCTCGGAGGAGACCGCGGCGTCCGCGGAGGAGCTGGTCCGCGCCAACTTCGTGGCACGGGAGATCTTCGGGTTCCGAGCCCTGGTCGACGAGATCAACTCCTACGACAACACGATCGACGCGGCGGTGGCGACCGGGATGCGGCTGGAGGTGCGCACCCTCGTGGAGCGTGCGTCCCGCTGGCTGATCAACAACCGGCGCCCACCGATGGACAGCGAGGCGACCGTCGAGTTCTTCGGTGTGGTCGCCCAGCAGGTCCTCGCTGCGCTCCCCGAGCTGCTGACCGGCCGTGAGGGTGACGCGATGCAGGCCCGGCACGACCGGCTCGTCGGCAAGGGGGTGCCCGAGGACCTGGCCCTGAAGGTGGCCGTGCTGCCCCCGGCGTACACCGTGCTCAACATCGTCGAGACCGCCAAGCGTGACGACGTCGACCCGGTCGAGGTGGCCCGGGTGCACTTCGCGCTCGGGGAGCGGCTCGGCCTGTCCATGCTCGTGGCCCGCATCCTGGCGCTGCCGCGTGACGACCGGTGGCAGACCATGGCCCGGGCCGCCCTGCGCGACGACCTGCACGCCGTGCACGCCCGGCTGACCGCCCAGGTGCTCGCGGGCGCCGGCAGCGACCAGCCGGTCCCGGTGCGGATCGCGGACTGGGAGGAGCACGACAGCGTCGTCGTGTCCCGGGCGGTGGCGACTCTGGAGGAGATCTGCTCCGATGACCAGGCCGACCTGGCGCGTCTTTCCGTCGGGCTGCGCGTGGTGCGGACGCTGCTGGTGTAGCGCTGCGAAGCGCTGATCCATCGCATGCGAGCCGCCGCAGAGCCGTCGAGAAGATCAGCGCATCCCTGGGTTCGGCCGAACCGGCCTCCTCCTTGGCTGCCGGTTCGTTCCGGGCCGGGTTTCGTCCCC
This sequence comes from uncultured Actinomycetota bacterium, assembly GCA_963837995.1. Lineage (GTDB taxonomy): Bacteria > Actinomycetota > Actinomycetes > Propionibacteriales > Nocardioidaceae > Nocardioides_B. The sequence goes on along the minus strand of CAWIPS010000007.1, from coordinate 523,799 downwards.
AGACACAGTCGTCACCGAGTTGTCCACCGGCCTCGAACACACGCTCGGGAAGTGTCGGTGGTGGCGTCTAGTGTGGGGGTATGTCGACGACCGGGATGGAGAGCAGCGGGCACCCGATCACCCGGTTCACCGGCCGGATCCATCAGCTGCTGGACGGGCTCGCCGACACGCCGGCCTGGTCGATGACCCCGACCGAGCAGCGCACCGCGCTGATCGAGCTGTCCCGTGCCGAGTCCCGGATCCTCGAGCTGCGGCTCCGGGTGCTGGCCGCCGCCGACCACGCCGACATCGCCGCCGACTCCGGCGCCTCCTCCACCGCCGCCTGGCTCGCCCACGCCACCCGACGCCCCCGCTCAGCGGCACGCGCCGAGGTACGGCTCGCCCACCAGCTCGACGGACCCCGCACCGCCACCCGCGACGCCCTCGCCGCCGGCCTCCTCGACCCCGCACAAGCCCGCGTCATCATCCACGCCGTCCAGGCACTGCCCGACACCGTCGAGGCGGGAGTCGCGGAGGTGGCCGAGAAGCACCTGATCGGACTGGCCCAGACCCACGACGAGAAGACCCTGAAGATGCTCGGGCGGCGGGTGTTCGAGGTCATCGACCCCGACGCCGCCGACCTCGAAGAGGGCCGCAGACTCGCCGCCGAGGAGACCGCAGCCGCCCGCCGCACCTACCTCCACCTCCTCGACAACCGCGACGGCACCCACACCGGCCGGTTCAAGATCGCCTCCCTCCACGCCGCCGCCCTCACCAAGATCCTGAACGCGCTGATGGCACCACGCCGGTCGGACTCGACCGACACCACCCCAGACAGCAGCCCCGACGGCAGCACCGGCGGCAGCACCGGCGGCAGCGGCGACCACGATCCGGCGCCACCGCGACCGGCGGACCGGCCGGCTGACCGGCCGGCTGACCGGCCGGCTGACCGGCCGGTCTCAGGCCTCTCGGTCCCGACCGGATGGGTCAGGCGTTCTGCGACCTCCTCGAGCGGATCCCCCACGACTGGCTCCCCACCACCGGCGGCGTCTCCGCGACCGTCGTGGTGCTCCTCGACTACGACAAGCTGCTCACCGGACTCGGCACCGCCCACCTCGACACCGGACAAGCCATCTCCGCCTCCACCGCCCGCCGGCTCGCCTGCGAGGCCGGCATCATCCCCGCCGTCTACCAGCGAGTCATCGGCAGCCGCCCCGTCGTCCTGGACATGGGCCGCCGCACCCGGTTCCACACCGAACACCAGAGGATCGCCCTCGACATCGAACAAGGCGGCTGCACCAGCGAGACCTGCGACCGACCCGCAGGCTGGTGCCACGCCCACCACGACATCCCCTGGTCCCAAGGCGGCGACACCAGCCTCACCAACGGCCGACTCCTCTGCCCCTTCCACCACCGCAAAGCCCACGACCCGCACTACGACATGCACCACCTCCCCCACCGACAAGTAAGCTTCCACCGCCGACCATGAGCCCACCACCAGCCGAGGCCATCGGCCGAGGCCATCGAGACAGCCAGGACCAGTCAGGACCCCGACCGCCGCCGACACACCAGGCCGGTGACCAGATCCCGGTAGGTCGAGGACCCGAGCAGCTCGGTGACGAAGTGCTCGCACGAGTGGCTCTTGTCCAGGCCGGCCACCGCCTCGGGAGCCACGAAGACGATCTGCCGACCATCGCCCCCGCCGATGTCCGCGTCCGTGAGCCCCTCGGCCCGAACCAGAACCCAACTGGACGCCTGACAACGGGCCCTCGCGGCCACATCCGAGCCCACCACCGCCCGCCCCTCACCCTCGGGTGCCGACTGGTCCGGTGATCAGGGCGACGGTGCGGCACACTCGGGGGATGAGCAACGACGACCTCACGCCCCCCGAGCGCGCCGCCCTGGGTCACCTGGACGAGCAGGCGCTCGTCGAGTCCCTGATGGAGCTGGTCAGGATCCCCAGCCTGGGTGGCAGCGACGCCGAGATCGAGGTGCAGGAGGTCGCCGCCGGGATGCTCGGTGACCTGGACGCGGACGTGGACCGCTGGGACATCGACATCGAGACGCTTCGCGAGGACCCGTGGTTCCCCGGGGTGGAGGTCGCCCGGACGGCGGCGGTCGGTGTCGTGGGCACGTTGGGTGGGGATGGGTCGGCCGGCTCCGGCGCCGGGGACCAGATGCCCGCGCTGGTGCTGCAGGGTCACCTGGACGTCGTACCGCCCGGGGACCCGGACAGCTGGCTGGGCACCGACCCGTTCTCCTCCGAGATCCGGGAGGGCTTCCTGTTCGGTCGGGGGTCCTGCGACATGAAGGCCGGGGTGGCCGCCAACCTGGCCGTCCTGCGGACCCTCCGCTCCGCCGGCGTCACCCTCGAGCGGCCACTCGCCGTGCACTGCGTGGTCGGTGAGGAGGACGGAGGGCTCGGCGCCTTCGCGACGCTGCGCCGGGGCCACATCGGCGAGGCCGCCGTGATCACCGAGCCGACCAGCGGCAGGATCGTCACCGCGACGGCCGGTGCCCTCACGTTCCGCATCGAGGTGGCCGGCCGCTCCGCGCACGGCTCGATGCGGGACAGGGGCGTCTCCGCCTTCGAGGTGTTCCTCCCCGTGTACGCCGCGCTGATGGACCTCGAGGCCGACCGCAACCAGGATCCCGACCCGTCGTTCGTCGGCGCCATCCCCTACGCGCTGTCCTTCGGCGTTGTCCAGGCGGGGGAGTGGTCGAGCAACGTCCCGGACCGCCTGGTCGCCGAGGGCCGCTTCGGGGTCCAGATCGACGAGGACCCCCGGCTGGCCCGCTCCCGGTTCGAGGACGTGGTCACCGAGGTGGCCCTCAAGGACCCATGGCTGCGCGACAACCGCCCCGTGGTCAGCTGGCCGGGCGGGCAGTTCGCCAGCGGCAGCACTGACGTCAACCATCCCCTGGTGGGGGAGATGTCGCAGGCGGTCGCCGCCACCGTCGGCGCTCACCCGGCGCGGGGCTCGGGCGTCTACGGCAGTGACCTGCGGCTCTACACCGGCATCGGCGGCATCCCGACGCTGCACTACGGACCCGGGGACATGATGGACGCCCACACGCCGCTGGAGAAGGTCCGCCTGGACCAGCTCGTCGAGGTGACCCGGGCGCTCGTGGTGCTGACGCTGCGCCGGTGCGGAGGGGGTCTCCCGGACGTGGGCTGAGCCGCCCGTCAGCACCCGTCGGACACACTGGGGGCATGGAGCTCACTGGTGCGCGGGGTCTCGTCGTCGGTGCGACCGGTGTGCTCGGTCGGTCCCTCACCCGGGCCCTGCACGACGCCGGCGCCCGGCTCGTCGTGACCGGACGCCACACCGGCCGGCTGGCGGACCTGCGAGAAGTGTCGGAGGCGACCGTCGAGCTCGACCTCCTGGACACCGCTGCCGCGCGGGACGCCGTGGCGTCGGCCGCCGACCGGCTGGGTGGTCTGGACCTGGTGGTCGTGGCGAGCGGCGTCGCCGGGTTCGGCGCGGCGACCGACACGTCGGACGCGGTCGTCGAGGAGCTCTTCGCCGTGAACACCCTGGGACCGGTCGCGGTGCTGTCGGCCGCCGTGCCGCGGATGGAGCCGGGCGGCTGTCTCGTCGCGCTCAGCGCGGTGCTCGCGGACGCCCCGATGGCCGGGATGGCTGCCTACTCGGCCAGCAAGGCGGCCCTGTCGGGCTACCTGGCCGCGCTTCGGCGGGAGGTACGACGCCAGCGGGTCGGTGTGCTCGACGTACGCCCGCCGCACCTGGCCACCGGCCTCGCGGACCGCGCCCTGAGCGGGACCCCACCGAGGCTGCCTCCAGGGCACGACGTCGACGACCTGGTCGCCCATGTCCTGCGCGGGATCCGCGACGACGCCCGCGAGCTGGTCTGGGACCCCTCGGCGAAGGCGCTCGACCTGCGCTGACCGCCAGTCGGTCCCGTGCGTCAGCTGGCCTTCTTCTCGGCCGCCTTCTTGGTGGTCCGCTTGGCGGCCTGCTTCTTGCTCGCCGACTTCTGGGCGGCGGGCTTCTTGTTCGTCGACTTCTTGGCAGACGGCTTCTTGCTCGCCGACTTCTTGGCAGCCGGCTTCTCGGCGGCGGACCTCTTCGCAGTCGGCTCCGTCGCGGCCTGCTCCTCGGTGTCGTTCTCCTCGGTCTCGTCAGCCGCATCGGCCTGCACCGGCTCCCCGCGCGAGGTCCTGGCAGCATCCACCGACCGCTGCAGGGCGGCCAGCAGGTCGACGACCTCGCCGGTGGACCTCTTCGGCTCCTCGGGGGCCTTGACCTCGCCGCCCTCCAGCTTGGTCCGGACCAGAGCCTCCACGGCCTTCTGGTAGTCGTCCTCGTAGTCGTCCGCGTCGTAGTCCCCGGCCAGCGTGTCGACGAGCAGCTTGGCCATCTTCAGCTCGTTGGGCTTCGCTGCGTGCTCGGTGGCCCCGAGCCCGGCGAAGTCGGGCTTGCGCACCTCGTCGGGCCACAGCATCGTCTGCATCACGATCACGTCGTCACGCACCCGCAGCACCGCGGTGGTCATCCGGGTCCTGATCGAGACCGTCACCACTGCGACCCGGTCGGCCTCCTTGAGCGCCTCCCGGAGCAGGGCGTAGGGCTTGGCGGCCGCCTTGTCGGGCTCGAGGAAGTAGGACTTCTCCAGCCACATCGGGTCGATCTGCTCGGTGGGCACGAACTTCTCCACCGAGATCTCCCTGCTGCTGCTGGCGGGCAGCTCGGCGAGGTCGTCGTCGTCGAGGATGACCATCTGGCCGTCCTCGGTCTCGTAGCCCTTCGCGATGTCGGCGTAGGCGACCTCCTCGCCGTCGATGCTGCACACGCGTTGGTACTTGATCCGGCCGCCGTCCTTGGCGTGCACCTGGCGGAAGGAGATGTCGTGGCTCTCGGTCGCGGCGTACAGCTTGACCGGCACGCTGACCAGGCCGAAGGACACTGCGCCCTTCCAGATGGCACGCATGGCTGGCTCCGTTCGTGTGTCGGACATGGCGGTGTATGCCGGGTACCCATCATGGCGCACTCCTACGACCGTCAGCCAGGATGAGGCCATGCGTCCGATGCTCGCCACCAAGGGGACTCGCGTCCCGACCGGCAGCGAGTGGCTGCACGAGGTGAAGTGGGACGGGATCCGGGTCCTCGCCCGGGTCACGGACGGCGCCGTGCGCCTGTGGTCGCGCAACGAGAACGACGTCACGCTCGCCTACCCCGAGCTGCAGGGACCGGTCATGTCGGGGAGCGACGTGCTGCTCGACGGCGAGATCGTCGCCCTCCTCGACGGGGTGCCCCGGTTCGCCGCGATCGCCGACCGCATGCACGTGCGCGACGTGCGCCGCGCCCAGCAGCTGGCCCAGGTGAACCCGGTGACACTGCTGGTGTTCGACCTGCTCGAGGTCGACGGCCACGACGTGATGGCGAGACCGCTGACCGAGAGACGCAGCCGTCTCGAGCAGCTCGGGGTGCAGGGACCTCGCTGGCAGGTGCCCGCGACGTACGACGACGGGCAGATGCTCCACGAGCTGACCGAGCAGCAGGGGCTGGAAGGCGTCGTGAGCAAGAAGCGGGGCTCGCTCTACGTCCCGGGCCGGCGCTCCGCGGACTGGCTGAAGCTTCCGCACCGGCCGACCCGGTCCTACGTCGTCGGGGGGTGGCGCCTGGAGACCGACAGCGACGCGCGGCTGGGAGCCGTCCTGGTGGGTCAGCCGACCGGCAGCGGGCTGTCCTACCGCGGGCGCGTCGGCAGTGGGATCGCCGGCCGGGCCGGCCGGAGGCTTCTCGACCTGCTGGCTCCGCTGGCCGCGACGACGTCACCGTTCTGCGACGAGGTCCCGAGGGTCGACGCCCTGGGCACCACCTGGGTGCGCCCGGAGGTGGTCGTGGAGATCGCCGCCCTCGGCCTCACGCCCGGCCAGCGGCTGCGCCAGCCGTCCTATCTCGGGGTGCGCCAGGACCTGGATGCCGCCGACCCGGAGCTGGTCGATGGCTGAGTCACCCGACGTCCCCGACGTACACGTGGAGGTGGACGGCCGGACGCTGAGGCTGAGCAACCTGGACAAGGTGATGTACCCCGCCACCGGCACCACCAAGGGCGAGGTCCTGAACTACTACGCGCGCGTCGCGCCGGTGCTGCTGCCGCACCTCGCGGACCGGGCGGTGACCCGGATCCGCTGGCCGCACGGCACCGGGAACATGCAGTTCTTCGAGAAGAACCTGCCCAGCGGGGCGCCGAGCTGGCTGCGGACCGTCACCGTCCCGTCGACCGGGTCCCGCGGTGGTGGAGACAGGATCGTGTTCCCGGTGGTCGAGGGTCTCGCGGACCTGACCTACTTCGCCAACCTGGCCTCCCTCGAGCTGCACGTGCACCAGTGGACGGTGGGCCGGAACGGGCGGCCGAGGAACCCGAACCGGATGGTCGTCGACCTCGATCCCGGCGCCCCGGCCGGTCTTCAGGAGTGCTGCCAGGTGGCGCTGCTGGTCCGCGACCGGCTCGCCGAGCGCGGGCTGCGGTCGGCGCCGGTCACCTCCGGCAGCAAGGGCCTGCACCTGTACGCCGCCCTGCCCGGCCGCCTCGACGCGGACGCCGTGCGCGAGCGTGCCCAGGAGATCGCCCGGGAGCTCACCCGCGAGCACCCGGACCTCGTGCTGTGGAAGATGACGAAGTCCCTGCGGTCCGGCAAGGTCTTCCTGGACTGGAGCCAGAACACCGGCGCCAAGACCACCATCTCGCCGTACTCCCTGCGCGGCAGGGACCGGCCGTACGTCGCCGCCCCCCGGACCTGGGAGGAGGTCGAGCAGGGAGCCGAGGAGGGCCTCGGGCAGCTCCAGCTCGACGAGGTGCTCGACCGCGTGGACGCCGACGGCGACCTCTTCGGGGCCCAGCTCGAGGGGCCCCGGCTCGACGGCACGGGGCTCCGCTAGCCTGGCCACGGCCGCCGGCCCCACGGACGAATCCCGCCGCTCCCGAGAGACGGCGGGGTTCGAGTAGGGGAGAGCGCCGGCTCCGTCACCGTGCCCGCGGGCGGGAGGGCGAAACTCTCAGGGCGCGGCCGGCGATCAGAGGTCGCCGACAGTCACCGGCTGTCCGAAGCCGTCCGTGTCCGAGCGCTCGATGGTCTGCTCGACCCTGCCCGACGACCCGTCCGGGAGCTCGAGGTGCTGTTCGCGTGCTCTGGCGCGCGTTCGTTCACCCCCCCGTCCTCAGTCGTCGCTCACTGTGCACCTCGTGGCCGTCGCCGGACCGGATGCCCGCCGTACGCTCGACCAGGACCGGCCGCTCCCGCTCGTCGCGCAGACGCACCGCTCTGCACACCACCAGGCTGACGGTGATCGCGACCAGGACCCACACCGCTGCACCGACGGCGACCCATATCCAGATCATCCAGCACCCGTCTCTTCGTCGCCCGCCGCCCAGGGTCGGGGAATGTGATGCGGGATGACCGCCCACCGGGCTCACCTTCGGGCCAACCTGACAACCCTCGGACCGACCGGACGGCGCTCACTCCGCCGAGCTCCGCACGGGGTCTGGATGCGGCAATCAAGTAAAGTAAAACATCCCACATCAGCATTGGTAACCCCGTGGACGACGTGGCGCCGTCAGCACGAGCCGTTCGTCGCCGCCCTCGTCGTCAGAGGTGGGGACCAGTCGGTTGCGCGGGGCGTTGGCGTACTCGAGCACTCGCTGTCTCACCCGGAACGCCCGACGAACGACAGCCAGGGTGAGCGCGCTCGTGCGTCTGGGTGTGACCTGCCCCGCGAAGCTCGCCGGCGGCAGCGCGACAGCGCACAGTGCCCATCTCCACTCCGCGACGGACCTGTTCCCAGACACCCGTCGTCGTACAGACGCGCCCCAGCCGGCGCCCGGGCGGCGCTCCGAGCGCCCCAGGATGCGGCTGTACTGGGTCCGCTGCGCCTTCGCAAGGGTCGCTGCCGCGGCTCGTGGGTGCTGCCCACGCCACGCGCTGGGAAGTCCGACGCACCACTCGACCACCGCAGGTGTCTGTCGGTCGCACGGCCGCAGGTCGAACGGCGCGTACTCCGGGGTCAGGCGCATGAGGCGGTGCACGTCGGCCAGGCTCCGCAACCAGGACCACTGGTCCTTCGCTGCGTGAACGCACGAGTGGGTCAGGGTGTGGTGCGGGCCCAGCGTCTGGATCTCGCGCCCCAGCAGCTCGACGCCTCGTCGTGCCTCCCAGCACTCGGCGAAGGTCGGGAGGCCCAGTCGTGAGGCGTCCAGCCGCCAGTGGAGGTCGATGCGGCTGTGGTCGCTCACCATCGGGGACTCGTAGGTGGACTCGACCAGATAGCTCCATGCCCAGCTCGTGGCCCGCGGCAGGTCCACGGCGTGGTTCCAGCCGGCCGCCCGCAGAGCAGCGAAGGCGTCTTCGAGGCGCTCCGGCGGGACGAGGAGATCGATGTCACCGTGGCCCCGCGCTGTCACGTCTCCGGTGGTGATCACGGCCAGTGCCGGCCCTTTGAAGGCGAGGACCGGTACGTCGGCGGCACGGAGCGCCTCGCAGGCGCGGTGGAGCTGGTGGACCTGGAGCAGGCTCCGCAGGGCCTCTGCCCGGCGACGCGGCTCGAGTGTCGCCCAGAGCTCCGGAGGAAGGCGGAGCGCGGCTCGATTGGCACTCAGGAGCTGCAGCACCCGGTGCCGCTGGACGGCGTGCAGGAACTCCTTCTGGGAGACGTCCTGGGGCAAGGTCCAGGGAGTCGAGTCGGCGCCGTCCTCGTAGGCCAGACTCGCTGTGACTGCCTCCCGGAGAGCATCGACCGCGGCCGGGGTCAGGACCATGAGCGAACGGTAGACCCAGCGGAGACCGTCGCGAGCCCGATCAGCAGATGAGCCGGCTGAGGCGCCGTCCCTGGATGGGGACCGCGGCGCTGGCCGGGACCGGCCGACACCATGGACCCGGGCGCTGGTGTATGCTTTCGTCGGTGCGCCCGGTGCGCCCGGTGCGCCCGGTGGTCCGGCGGTAGCCTCTCCTGCGAGATCGACCGACAGGAAGCCTCGCCGTGACCGAGTCCGTATCAGGGTGCCCCCCGTGGCAGACGCCGGTGCTGGTGCCTCTCGTCGGCGCCGGCGATGCTGCCGGCAAGCAGTTTCTCTCTCCGTCGGAGACGTTATCCCCTAACCTCGGGCCGAGCTGACCGCACCCCCTCGGACGGTCGGGTGCCAGTCCGACGTCCATGCCTGGGGAGGTCGATGACGTCGGGGCTCTGGTGTATCGCTTTCGTCGGTGCGCCCGACGGTCCGGCGGTAGGCTCTCCTGCACCATTGACCGGGAGGAGGCCTCGCCGTGACCGAGTCCGTATCAACGTGCCCCCCGTGGCAGACGCCGGTGCTGGTCCCTCTCGTCGGCGCCAGCGATGCTGCCGGCAAGATCCTTTACCGAATCGAGTATAATCTATCCAGTTTGGGGGCGAGCTGACGGCACCGCCTCGGACGGGCGGGTCCCGGTCCACCGGTTCATCAGGGTTCTGACGGAACGTGGTGGACGAGCGTGCTGCTGCACAGGTCCTCCACCAACCCGACGACCTCGTGCATCGTCCAGGCCCCTGGAGGCCGGCGGAGGACCGATATCGGCGTCGACGCCGCCAGCCGCGTCAGCTGCTCGAAGTAGCGTCGCGGCCCCAGGACGACCTCGGCCACCCCGTCGCGGCTGGTGTGCTGGGTCAGGGCCCGGACCCGAGCGCGACCTTGGACCCCTACCAGCACCGGGCGCAGGGCGTCCGCATCCGGCCGCAGCACCACGATGCGGTCAAGAGGCAGTGGGGTCGTGGGCGGGTGCTCGGCCCGGAACGCCACCTTGTCCCGACCGCAGGAGAGCCGGGGCAGAACGTCGAAGTCCATGCCGAGCGCGGTGGCCGAGTCCTCCATGAGGTGGACGTTGCGCGCGAAGGGTCGAGTCACCGCCCGAGCTCCGTCGAGCTCGATCAAGGTGACGTCGTCGGTCAACAGCTCGTGGCCCGCCTCGCGGAGCGCCATCGAGGTCGTCGACTTCCCCGCCCCTCGACACCCCGCGATGGCGATCACCTGGTCGCCCACGCGGACGGTTGCGGCGTGCAGGCTGAGCCCGCCCCGTTGCAGAGTCGCCAAGGTCACCGCCCAGCCGTGCAGCAGCCAGCTCGGGTCGCCGGACTCCTCGGGCGACGGTGCCGGGTCCACGGTCACCTGGCGCCCGTGCCGCACCCAGAGCCCGGCCCCGCCGGCGAACCGCAGCAGCGCCTGGTCCGCAGTGGCCTCTATCCATGGTCGAGGGCTCTCGGACCCCGGGAAGGTGGTCAGGGGTCTCTCCCACCTCGACGTCGAGTCCCAGCTCTGGTGGCAGGTGCCACCAGGGCTCTTGTCGCTGGCGTCGCAGGGAGTCGCGCGTTTCCAGCCGCTTCCGGCGTTCGTCGCGTCCACCGCTGAGGTCGTAGCCCAGTCGGGTCATCATCGCGCCGTGGTCGGCCTCGAGGTCGGCCAGGCACGAGTCGGTGAGCTGCTGGCGCCACCCACCGGCCTTTCCGGACCGGAAGAAGTGCGTGGTGTGCGGGCCGACCTCGCGGAATCGGTGGGACGACTCCCACTCCTGCATGCGGTCGAACCTCACGCGCTCGACCGCGTCCCTCAGCTGATCCGTGGTGCAGGGAAGTCCCAGCGTCTCGAACACCGGCAGGAGGGTGCTCACCGCGTCTGCCTGGAGGTCTTCGTAGCGCACCAGGTGGACCGGGAAGGGCAGCTCCTCGGACAGCCAGCTCTCGGCATGGCTCGACCAGGTCCCCCAAGGATTCTCCGTCACGCACGTGAACGGACTCGACGAGCTGGGGCTGGAGGCGCCCATCCGGTCCACGGCAGTGGCCAGATCGACCCCGAAGAACGGGCCGTACGAGCAGGCGACGTCGCGCGGGTCTCGCACCACCAGGACTGCGGCCCGGGTGCACGCGGTCACGAACGGCTCGGCGCCCGGACGTCCCGCGCGATAGACCTCGTGGGTCTTCCGGAAGCGCGGCAAGTGGCCTGAGCCGACCGGTACGGCGACGCTCGCCTCCTCGCGGATCAGGAAGTCGCGTGCTCGGGGCAGGTCCGCCCGGTCCAACCACCGGGGGTCGAGTCCGAGGGTGCTGAGGAGGCCTCCGACGGCGTACGGCTGGGATCCGGAGCCGAGCAGGTTCGCGTCGAACAGCAGGTGATGAGTGCTGAGAGCGGTGAGGATGGACCGGACCCAGGTGTTGCCGGACTTCGGGAAGGACGCCAGCCAGACCACGTTCGCCGGCTGACCGGGCTCCGTCATCGCCCGGTCACCGTCGTCCACCACGCCTCGATCAGGTCGGCCTCGACGTCGTGGCCGCCGGCAGCCAGGCGCCGCACGGGGACGATGCTCATCGGGAGCCTGCTCAGGCAGACGACGGACGCGACCCACTCCGGTGACATCGCAGGAGCAGGATCAACCCGAGGGGCCGGCGAGGCGAACGCTCCGTCCAGCCGCAGCCCGGCCGCCATCGTGAACTTGTGCCGACCCGTGACAGCCTCCTGGCGCTCGACCCCCACGGCTTGACGGACCAGGGAGCAGACGCCCCGCACCACGCAGGGTGCCGGCTGCCGACGTCGCTCGACGAGGACGGCATCGGTGTCCCCACGGGCGGGGTCATCCTGACCCCGCTTGCCACGCGCGAGGAACCGCATGCCTCTCGGGTGGGCCACCACGTCCTCGCCCTCGACGCGAGCCGGAGCGGGGCGGTCGGCCAAGAACAGCCACCCCCGCTCGGAGAGGCGGTCGAGCACCCGCTCCGCGCGGCTGGTGGACGCCACCAACGCGAGGCAGCCGAAGGCGGGGTCGGGCGAGACAGTCACCGCCGAGAGCAGCCAGAAACCGCGGCGGTGCCAGGACAGCAGGTCGGCCCACCCACACGTGAGGGCGCGACGCCGCTGCTCGACCGAGTCGCCGGCGCTCTCCGGGGCGAGCTCGGGCCTGACCCGTGTGGAACCGTCGGCGGTCACCCAGATCTCCCCCAGTCCGGGAAAATGCCCGTGCCAGGGCTCGACCGCCGTGTCCAGGGCCGGAGGTCCGGTGCAGGGGGCCGCCACCCGCTGACCCTATGTGAACTGGTGAACGCGGGGCCGGGAACGGGAGAATCGACTACCGTCGTGGGGTGTCTGACGGGGCGAGCCGGTGGCGCCATCGGGCCAGAGTGCTCGAGGCGATGCTGCTGCTCTCCCTCGGAACGGCACTCCAGCGGTGGCTGCCCATGCCGCGCTGGGCCTTCCTGCTCGGGTCGGCCCGGGAGGTGCCGGAGGGTTGGGGCCACCAGCCCGCCGAGGCCCTGCCGTTCCAGGCTGCCACTGCGGTGGAGCGTCAGGTCGCGGTCGCGGCGCGTCGCGCCAGCAGCCGGCTCCACGGCAGGCCGAGCTGCCTCGCAGAGGCGCTCGCCGCCCAGCTGATGTTGAGGCGCCGAGGCGAGCCTGGGGTCGTGGTGATCGGGCTTCGTCGCCGTGCGGGAGAAGGGTCTCGGGTGCAGTGTGACGCGCATGCCTGGCTGCTGGGTCAGGAGGGCGCGCTGACCGGGGCGGGTGCGGCACGGGGATACACCCCGGCGACGCTCTACACCGTGGGGCCAGACGCTCCCCGTGCCCCGGGTCGCCTCTCGTGACATCTCGCGCGCGGTCACCGGTCGGTCAGGACCTCCGGCTCCTTCTGCTCATCGCCTGGCGCCTGGACCGCTCTCGGCTGCTGAAGACGCTGACCCTCCTCACGATCAACGGCCTCACCGGCGGGGCAGCACTGCTGTTGTTGGCGCCGATCATCCACTCCCTGACCACCGGGGGAGCGCCGACGTCCGCGACGGGCGTGCCGGGGGGCGTCCAGCTGCCAGCCATGTCGTTGCCCACGTTGCTGGCGCTCTTCGTCCTGCTCACGACCGTCCAGGCGTTGGTTGCGCGTGGTGCGGCGGTGACGGCGCTGGTCCTCCAGCAGCGGATGGTGGACAGCCTCCGAGCGCGAGCGTTCCAGGCGCTGCTGGCTGCGCGCTGGTCGTTCGTGCTGAAGCTGCGCCGCAGTGACGTCGTCGAGATCGTGACATCCGGCGCGATGCGCACGGGGATGGCCTTCCAGCAGCTGACGTCGTTCGCGGTCACGGCCCTGATGGCGACGGGCGCGGCAGCAGTGGCTGTCGTCGTCGCACCCGTGCTCGCCGGGGCTGCCCTGCTGGGAGTTGCCGCCCTCGCCGTCGTCATGGCCCGCACGACGCTGGGTCCGGCCTACCGACTGGGCGTCGACTTCGGCACTCAGAACCGCCGCCTGCAGGCGATCATGACCGACTCGATGGACTCGCTGCGGCTCGTCCGGGTGCACAACGCTGCGACGGGTTGGAACCTCCAGCTGGGATCGGCCTTCTCGGCCGTCCGTGACGTCCAGCTGGCGACCACCCGGCGTACGACGACGGTGACGGCCGCCTTCTCGGTGGGGTCGGCCGTGTGCGCCTCCGCGCTGATCCTGCTCGCCGTGCGCCTCGACGTCCCTGGCGCAGTCGTGGTGACCGTCCTCGTGCTGGTGTCGCGGCTGGCCGGCAACGTCCGCAGCCTCACCCAGATCGCTGCGAGCCTGACGAACGCGTTGCCCGCGGTGGGAGACCTGGCACGCCTCACCGACCGTGCGTTGGCCGAACGCGAGGCCGGTGCAGGGGCCATGTCGCCCCGCTCGGAGCCGGACCCCGACGCAGGCGGACCGCTGCTGGAGCTCCGGGAGGTGACCTACGTCCATCCGGGAAGCGCCTGCGGGGTCTTCGACGTCGACCTGGTGGTCCGGCGCGGGAACGTCACCGTGCTCACCGGACCGTCGGGTGCGGGGAAGTCGACCACAGCGGATCTCGCGCTCGGGCTCCTCACCCCTGACGCCGGCGAGATCGTCGTGGATGGCAATCCCCTGCACGGGGCGGACCTGGCCTGGTGGCGCGACCGGGTCGCCTACGTGCCGCAGGAGACCGTCCTGATACCGGGCAGCCTGCGCGAGAACCTCGTCTGGTCTGCGGGTCGTCAGGTGTCCGACGACGAGTGCTGGGACGCGCTCGACCGCTGCGTCGCGGGGTTCGCCCGAGCGCTGCCCGAGGGCCTCGACACCCTGGTGGGACACCATGGCCTGCGGCTGTCCGGGGGGGAGCGCCAACGGGTCGCCCTGGCGCGAGCCATGCTGCGCAGGCCCCTGCTGCTGGTCCTCGACGAGGCGACCTCGTCCCTCGACGACGCGACCGAGTCCGCGGTCGTCGACTGGATCGGGTCCTTGGTCCCCGCCGTCACTGTCCTGGTCATCGCACACCGGCGTACGACGATCGCCGCCGCCGACCACCTCGTCCGGATCGACACCGGCCGCATCGTGGCGGCCCGACGACCACAGGGCGCACGGTGAGCACACCTGACCTGGCCCCGGGTGCGACCGCAACCCCACCACCACGTCTTGGGTTCGGCGCGTGGGACGCGAGATGCTGGCAGTCCCCGGCCCGGTTTCGCCCTGCGGACGCACCGAGGATCCTGTGCGGCTACGGGCGCCGAAGGGCTCAGCCGGCACAGCTCCTGGCGGTGCTCGGACGCGCCGCCGGGGGAAGCCTTTCGTCGCGCCGCCACCGGAGCGCCTGGAGGCCTTTGCGGCCGCGACGGGTGTGGGGGCAGCCGAGCAGGAGCGGCGGCTGCGGCTCCTCGCCTCTCACGGTGTCCCGCCCGCGGTCGCGTTGCGACTCGGCCTGGTCCGCGACGGATGGCTGGAGCGGTGGCCGGAGTTCGTCTGGGACGCACTGCTCGGATGGAACCTGGCAGCCAGCGGCCGTGGGCAACGCAGATCGCTCGCCGCCCTGAGCGACAAGTCGCTCACGAACAGACGTCTCGCCGAGGCCGGACTCCCGACCGTCCCCGGCCGTGAGCTCCCGCGCGGGACCCGGTCGGAGGTGGTCCGCGACTGCCTCGGAGAGCACGCCTCCCTCTTCCTCAAGCCGCGCCGCGGCTCCCGCGGGCGGAACTCCTTCGTGGTCGAGGCCGGCTTCGTGGTCACCCCCTACCAGTCGGGCCGTCCCGTGGCCGATCCACGCGCCGTGGTGGACGAGGTCCTCGCCGACGAGCCCTTCCTCGTCCAGGAGCGGCTGACGAGCCACTCCGCCTTCCACGACGCCGCGGACGCCCACGACGTGACCACCCTGCGGGTCGTCACCCGATGGGTCGGCACCGGCCCCGCCGTCTTCTCCGCCACCCTCGAGCTGCCTCGTGCGCTGGGCGAGGGCCCCGCCCACTACACGATCCTCGGTGTCAGCACCGACGGAGCTGTCGGCTCCGACGTACGTCCGCCATGGGCCTCACCCTCACACGACCGCGAGCTTCCTGGACCCGCCCAGCGGTTGGTGGGGGAGCGTCTGCCCCACCTGGCCGCAGCCGGCGCGATGGCCCCGGTCGCACACCGGCAGTTCCCAGGCGTGTTCGCGGTCGCGTGGGACCTCGCGCTGTGCGCGGACGGACCCGTCTTCCTGGAGGGGAACACCGGGTTCGCGACGGTGGTGCCGCAGTGGCTGGGCGGGGGCCTGCTCGGGAACCTGTGACTCGGGGACAGGTGGCTCGGGGCGTGTGATGATCGACCTGTGGAAGCCCCCTGCCTCGGAGACGACCAGGTCCCCCGACGTGCGGACGCCGCTCTGCAGGCGGAGGTCGACGGCGACCTGGTCCTGCTGAGCTCGGTCGACCTCGGCTTCTACGGCACCGACGGGGCGGGAGCGGACATCTGGGCCCTGGTGGACGGACAGCGCACCGTGGGTCAGGTCGTCGCCGAGCTCGAGGGCGCCTTCGACGCGGAGCCTGGTGTGATCCGCCAGGAGACGCTGACCTTCCTCACCACGTTGCAGGCGGCCGGACTGCTGACGGGCTGAGTGGCGACGTGTTCGCCGCCGTGCTGAGCCGAGGTCCCGGCCCTCCGTCGGTGACGGCCGAGGAGCTGCTGGCCGTCCTGCGACGCACGCATCCTGGCGACGTCTCAGGTGCGGTGCGCCGCGAGGGGTTCCTCGCCTGTCAGAGCCTGCTGTGGGCCACCCCGGAGTCACGTCGCGAGTCCGTCCCGCTGGTGGAGGCGGGCTCCGGCCGCGTCCTGGTGTCGTGGTTGCGGCTGGACAATCGTGCCGAGCTGGCGGCCGAGTTCGGCTGGCACGGCACGCGCGGGAGGGACAGCACGGACCCGGACTACGTGCTCGCCGCCTTCGAGCGCTGGGGCACCGGGTGTGCAGACCGGCTCGAGGGTGACTTCTCCTTCGTCCTCTGGGATCCCGCGGAGAGGTCCGTGTACGCCGCCCGCGACGCCTCCGGGATCAAGCCCCTCTACTACGCCGAGGCGGGTCCGCGTCCTCGCGTGCGCCACCTCGGCCGTGCCCCTGGTGGCACTCGCTGCCGACGGCGTGGACGTCTCCGTCTGCAGTGAGTGGATCGCGCGGTCCATCCATCGCGTGTCGATGGACTGGTCCTCCACCCCTTTCCGCGGGATACGCAAGGTGCCGCCTGGACACTGGCTCCACGCGACCCCGACCGGTGCCCGCCTGGTCCGATACCACGAGTTCCTCGACGACGCTCCGTGGGAGACCGACCGGCGACCGGACTGGCTGGAGGCCTACCGCGACCGACTGATGGAGTCGGTCAGTGCCCGCGTCCGCAGCGACGCCCCTGTCGGCGTGGAGTCGTCCGGAGGCATCGACTCCTCCACCATCCTCGCGATCATCGCGACCCTCCAACCCGAGCACCGCGCCAGCATGCACACCTTCGGGTTCGTCCACGAGCCACTGGAGCCGGAGTTCGTGCTGGAGACCAGTCGCGTGCTGGGGATCAGGAACAACCATGTGCTGGTGCCCGACCTCGACCAGGACGACGACTCACGCCTCGACCGGATGCGCCGGGGGTGGGAGTGCCTCGGCCATCCCGTCGAGCATGCGAACGCCATCGGCCACATACCGTTCTACGAGATGGCCCACCACTTCGGCGTACGCACCCTGCACTCCGGTCATGGCGGGGACGAGATGGTGACGAACGGGGGAGGGCTGGCCGGGCGCGAGCTGCTGTTGCGTGCTGAGTACGCCGCCCTGTGGCGTGACCGCGGCGGCCCGGCGTGGCGAAGGGCCCTGTCGGTGGCCAAGGCCCGCGTGCTGCGGGACCGGCCGCGGTCCTCGCGGCTCGCGGTGATGCAGGAGAGGCTGACCTGGTCCCCGTTGACGCCCGAGGTGCTGGAGTCCTCGGAGGTGAACGCCCGGACCGCCGAGGGAGCCGCCTACGACTCGGTCTACGACTCGGTCAACGCGTTCATCCTGGGCAACCGGTGGGCGCCGTTCGTGTCCACCCGGACGTCCGAGTGCTCGATCGTCGCGGCCTCCTACGGGATCGACTACCGGTGGGCACTGCTCGATCGGCGACTGATGCAGCAGTACCTCTCCACCCCCGCTGTCTGGAAGTACGCCGAGGGCACCGGTCGGTACCTTCATCGGCGGGCGATCAGCGGCATCGTGCCCGACAAGGTGGCCTGGAAGCCGGGCAAGAGCATGGCCGGGGCAGGTGACTCTCCGCGAGCCGGCCGCGACCCCGGGCCGCCGGCTGGACGTGGACCGGCTGCACCCGCGGGTCGCTGACCTGGTCGATGTCGCGCGGTGGCAGCGCGCAGCGGACGACGCACCGATGATGGGCCGCCGCGCCCTCGTCCGGTCCCTGGACATCAGCGACTGGCTGCACCAGCTGTGACCGCCCACGACGCGACAGCACGGCGGGTGCGTCCTCGACCGTCCCGGGTGAACCTCGGGTGGGCGGTACAGGGTGGGGTACGGAACAGACCTCCTCGGCCTCACGGGTGCCCTGCCGTCCCACGTTGTCCACAACGGTGAGACCGGGTTTCCCGATCGGGGCATGATGCCGCGATACTCCCCGAACCGGTCGTTCCCCTGACGAACCGCCGCGAACCGACGGGACCAGCAGCGTGAGCCTGACCTATGCGGATGCGCGCGAGGAGCTGATCGAGGAGCTGGACGGGCAGCTGCGGGTGGCGGTCCGCGCCGAGGGTGTGGACCCGCAGCGGGACGCCGCCCTGGTCCGGCGGCTCGCGACCGTGGTCGTCGGGGACCATGACCAGCGCAGCCTGACCGGTGTGGTCGCCCCCGTCGAGGAGCACGACCGGGTGGTCGAGGAGCTGGTGGCCCGGGTCTCCGGCTTCGGGGCGCTGCAGCGCTACCTGGACGACCCGACCGTGGAGGAGGTGTGGATCAACGACCCCAGCCGGGTGTTCGTGGCCCGGGCCGGACGCCACGAGCTCGACCTCCACCCTGTTCAGCAGCTCGCAGGTCCAGGACCTGGTGGAGCGGATGCTGAAGTCGTCGGGGCGTCGCATCGACCGCTCCCAGCCGTTCGTGGACGCGGTGCTGCCCGGAGGTCACCGGCTGCACGTGGTCCTCGAGGGCATCTCGCGCGGGTTCTCCGCGGTCAACATCCGCAAGTTCGTCGTTCGCGCCACCCGGCTGCACGACCTGGTCGCCCTGGGCAGCCTCACCGAGCAGGCGGCCTCGTTCCTGGACGCCTCGGTGCGGGCCGGACTGAACATCGTGGTGGCCGGCTCCACCCAGGCCGGCAAGACCACGATGCTGAACTGTCTGGCGGCCAGCATCCCCGGTCGGGACCGGGTGGTGTCGGTGGAGGAGGTCTTCGAGCTCCGCTTCGGGCACCCGGACTGGGTGGCGATGCAGACCCGTCAGCGGGGCCTGGAGGGCACCGGTGAGGTGAGGCTGCGAGACCTGGTCCGGGAGAGCCTGCGGATGCGTCCGTCCCGGGTCATCGTGGGTGAGGTCCGGGGCGAGGAGTGCCTGGACCTGCTGCTGGCCCTGAACGCAGGGTTGCCGGGGATGGCGTCGCTGCACGCCAACAGCGGACGTGAGGCGCTGGTCAAGCTGTGCACGCTCCCGCTGCTGGCGGCGGAGAACATCTCGGCGCGGTTCGTGGTGCCGACGGTGGCGGCCTCGGTCGACCTGGTGGTGCATCTGGGCATCGGCGGTGACGGCGTACGCCGGGTCGAGGAGGTTCTCGGCGTGCCCGGGCGGGTCGAGAACGACGTGATCGAGACCGAGCCGCTGTTCGTGCGCCGTGGCGACGAGCTGGTGCGCACCCAGGGGATGCCGCCGAGGACCGAGCGCTACGAGCGGGACGGCACCGACGTCCGGGCCCTCCTGAACGCCGGGGCCTGAGATGGGCGCGGTGCTCGGGCTGGGGGTGGGGATCGGTCTGGTGCTGGTCTGGCTGTCGTTGACCACGCCGGCGCCCTCATCGATGTCAGCGCTGCCGGGACGGGCGCGGGTCGGTCGCACCCGGGAGCTGCTGGACCGGGCCGGGATGCCGGGCACCACCGTGGTCGGGGTGTGGGCGGTGTGCGCCAGCAGCGCCCTGGTGGTCTTCGTCGCCATCTCGGTGCTCTCGCACACCGTGACGGTGGCGGCGGCGTTCGGTGTGCTGGCGGGCTACCTGCCGGTGGCGACGCTGGCCGGACGGGCCCGGCGGCGTCAGCACGAGCTGGCGGAGGTGTGGCCCGAGGCGGTCGACAACATGGCGTCGGCGGTGCGGGCCGGGATGTCGCTGCCCGAGGCGCTGATCGGGCTGGGCCACCGCGGGCCCGAGCCGCTGCGGGAGCCGTTCGTCGCCTTCGGCATCGACTACCAGGTCACCGGCCGGTTCGCCGAGAGCCTGGACCGGCTCAAGCTGCGGCTGGCGGACCCGGTCGGGGACCGGGTCGTGGAGGGGCTGAGGATCGCCCGGGAGGTCGGCGGAGGAGAGCTCGGCAGTCTGCTGCGCAACCTCTCGGGCTTCCTGCGCGAGGACGCCCGCACCCGCTCCGAGCTGGAGTCCCGCCAGGCGTGGACGGTGAACGGCGCCCGGCTCGCGGTGGCCGCGCCCTGGATGGTGCTCCTGCTGCTGTGCTTCCAGCGCGAGGTGATCGCCCGCTACGCCTCGCCCGCGGGTGTCGTGGTGCTGGCCACGGGTGCGGCGCTGTCCCTGGTCGCCTACCGCCTGATGCTGCGGATCGGCCGGCTCCCCGAGGAGCGGCGGGTGCTGTCGTGACCGCCTCGGCGCTGGGTGCGCTGCTCGGCGCCGGTCTGGGTGGCGGCCTGCTGGTCGTGGTCGCCCGGGTGCTGGCCCTGCGCCGGCCGCTGCTCGCCGTACGCGTGCTGCCCTATGTGCGGGACCTTCCGCACGCCGACCGGCCGGTGCTGGCGCCGACCCGGCCCGGAGCGTTCCGGGCGGTGTTCGGCCCGGTGCTCCTGTCCGCGGCCGGCTCCCTGGAGCGGGTGCTCGGCGGGAAGGCGTCGGTCAGGCGGAGGATCGAGCGCGCCGACCTGCCGTTGACGGTCCAGGAGTTCCGGGTCGAGCAGGTGCTGTGGGGCCTGGTCGCCTTCGGCGTCACCGCGGCCCTCTCGCTGGTGGTGTCCCTGCGCTCGCCCGGACGCACGGGGCCGCTGCTGGTGCTGTGCGCGGTCGCATTCGTCGTCGGTGTGCTGCTGCGCGAGAACCGGTTGAGCGCCCAGGTGGCCGAGCGGGAGCGCCGCATCCTGGTGGAGTTCCCCACCATCGCCGAGCTGCTCGCCCTCGCGGTCGGCGCCGGGGAGGGCCCGGTGTCCGCGCTGGACCGGGTCGTCACCCGCAGCCGTGGGGCGCTCTCGGGCGAGCTCGCAGTCGTGCTCGCCGAGATCCGCACCGGCACGCCGGTCAGCGCTGCCCTCGACGCCCTGGCCCGACGGTCCGGACTCCCGGTGGTGTCCCGGTTCGCCGAGGGGATGGCGGTCGCGATCGAGCGGGGGACACCACTGTCCGGTGTCCTGCACGCCCAGGCCGCCGACGTCCGCGAGGCCGGCCGGCGGGCGCTGATCGAGTCCGGTGCCCGCAAGGAGATCGCGATGATGGTCCCGGTCGTCTTCCTGGTGCTGCCGGTCACCGTCGTGTTCGCCTTCTGGCCCGGTGTCGTCGGACTGAGCCTCGTGACCCCGTGACCCCGTGAACCTGCGCTCGTCGATGCCCGCCCCGAGAGGAACCGCCATGACCCAGCTGCTCGTGCTCCTGATGCTCGCCGTCCGCCGAGAGCCGCGACGTGACGAGCGCGGTGACGTTCCGGGGTGGGTCCTGGTGACCGTGATGACCGCGGGCCTGGTGGCGGCGCTGTGGGCGATCGCGGGTCCGGCGCTGAGCCAGATGCTGCGTGACGCGCTGAGCTCCGTGCGCGGCTGAGCGCGTGCCGGGCGGCCGCAGGGAGGGACGAGGCGCGGCGGTCGTCGACTTCGTCCTGGTCCTGGTGGTCCTGGTCCCGCTGTTCCTCGGCATCTTCCAGGTGGCGCTGGTGCTGCACGTCCGCAACACCCTGACCGCGGCGGCCTCGGAGGGTGCGCGCTACGCCGCGACGCTTGACCGCCCCGTCGGGTCCGGAGCGGCGCGCACCCGTGAGCAGATCTCTGGTGCGCTGGCGGACAGGTTCGCCAGCCAGGTCACGGCGCGAGCCAGCACGGTGGCCGGGGCACCCGGCGTCGAGGTGGACGTGTCCGCGGAGGTGCCTGCGCTGGGGATCTGGGGTCCCGCCGTGCACCTGAGGGTGGCGGGCCACGCGGTCGAGGAGACCGCCCCGTGACCCGGGCGATGCGCCTGTGTCGTCGGCTCGCCGGCGCCACCGGTCGCGGGGAGCGCGGCAGCGCGCTTGTCGAGGTCACCTGGCTGTCGATCCTGCTGCTGGTGCCGCTGCTGTACGTCGTGCTGGCGGTGTTCGAGGTCCAGCGCTCGGCGTTCGCCGTCGACGCGGCGACCCGGGCCGCGGGACGCGCCTACACGCTGGCACCGTCCCAGGAGCAGGCGGCCGGGCGGGCCCGGGCGGCGGCCGCTGTCGCGGCGGCGGACCAGGGTCTCCGGCTCACTGCCGGCTCGATGGCGCTGTCCTGCGACCCGAGCCCGGACGCCTGCCTGAGCCCGGGGTCGGTGGTCCGGGTGCGGGTCACCTACCAGGTCGACCTGCCGCTGATGCCGGACGCGCTGGGCGCGGACACGCCCAGCATCCGGGTGACCGCCGAGCAGCTGGTGCCCTACGGCTCGTTCCGGGAGGCGCGTCCGTGAGCCGGCAGCCGTCTCGCGAGGGTCGGGGGCAGACCACGGTGCTGATCGTCGGGTTCGCGATCGTCGCGATCATGATGGTCGCGGTCGTGGTGGACGCCTCGGCCGCCTACCTACGACGCTCGGGGCTCGACTCGCTGGCCGACGGTGCCGCTCTCGCGGCCGCGGACGGGATCGAGGGGCGTCAGGTCTACGAGGGCGGTCTCGGTGAGCGCGCGGAGATCGATGCGGAGGCCGCCCGTCGCGACGTCACGGGCTACCTGGTCGCGACGGGGGCGGCGAGCCGCTACCCGGGCCTGAGCTACCGGGTGGAGACCAGCACGGACCGGGTCGTCGTACGCCTGGCCTCACCGCTGGACCTGCCGATCACACCGCCCGGCTGGGAGAGCCGGCCGACGATCTCGGCGACCGCCGCCTCCGTCGTCGTGGTCAGCCCGTGAACGGGACGGGCCTGCCGACGATCGGGAAGGCGTCCTCCAGACCGGTGAGCCGCAGCAGGTAGAGCACGCTGCGGTGCGGCGAGCGCAGCGTCAGGGCCGCGCCGCGCTGCCGGAGGCGCCTGCGGCTGCGCAGCAGGGCCGAGAGGGCGGAGCAGTCCATGAAGGTCACCGCGCTCATGTCCAGGATGACGTGGGCGGAGGTCTCCGCGGCGTGACAGGTGGCCTCCAGGAGCCGACCGCTGGCGGCGATGTCGAGCTCGCCCCATGCGACCAGCACCGAGGCGCCCTCGTTGGAGGCGATGAAGGGGTCGAGGACGGCGTAGTCGAGCGTCATGACGGTGTGGCTCCCTGGCAGTGCGTCGAGCCCGGCCCTGAGGGCCGCTCGGCGAGGCTGCTGCTGAACCCGCTCGCGGACAACTTACACCGTAAGTGCTCGGAGGGCGCTGTCCCGCGCCCGTGCGTCTGCGACCCGGCGACGCCGGCTGGTCCGTCCTTGTGACCGCAGGGGAGAAGTGGTCTACTGAAGGGGCAAGTCGTAGTGGTCAAGCAACCGCCCCTACTCCCCGTGACCCTCCACGGAAAGTGGCGTCTGTATGACTATGTCCGAACAGCTGTCCGGTGTCGCTGCCCCCGCGACCAGACCTACGACCCACCCCTTCCCCGAGCAGGACCGCGGTGCGACCACCGCGCGGCTGCTCGACGAGCTGCACCACACCACCGACGAGGACGAGCGCACGGCGCTGCGTGCCGAGGTGGTCGTGCTCAACATGGGCGTCGCACGGGCGATCGCGCACCGCTACCGCCAGCGTGGCCTCGCCGAGGACGACCTCGTGCAGGCGGCGTACGTCGGGCTGGTCAAGGCCGTCAACGGCTTCGACCCCTCCCACGAGCGCGACTTCCTGTCCTACGCGGTGCCCACCGTCACGGGCGAGGTCAAGCGCTACTTCCGCGACTTCGGCTGGGCCGTGCGGCCGCCGCGACGGGTCCAGGAGCTGCAGGGCAGCATCGCCAAGCTGTCCAGCGAGCTGACCCAGAAGCTGGGCCGCTCACCGCGACCGAGCGAGGTGGCCCAGCATCTCGGGCTCGACGTGGAGTCGGTCATCGAGGCGCTGGCGGCGGACGGCGCGTTCACGCCGGCCTCGCTCGACGTGCCGGTGGGGGAGGACGGGTCGGCCACTCTCGGCGACCTGATGCCGGAGGACGACCTGGACTTCGCCAGCGCCGAGGCGCGCGTCGTGCTCGGGCCTGCGGTCCGGGCCCTCGCCCCGCGGGACCGGCGCATCCTGGAGCTGCGGTTCTTCGAGGGCTGGACCCAGGAGCAGATCGCCCAGGACATCGGGGTCACCCAGATGCAGGTGTCACGGCTGCTCTCGAGGATCCTCAAGGACCTGCGCGCCGAGCTGGCCTGAGGCCCGGGGCACGCTGCTCGGCGGGCTCAGCCCGAGGGCGAGCCCGGCCGGGCCGCGCGGGAGGGCACTCCAGCCCACAGCACCGCGAAGAACACCAGCGACACCACTCCGGCGACCAGCGCCAGCGTGCGGCCGGTGACCAGGTCGAACACCAGCCACACCACTCCGGAGGTGGTGAGCGCCAGTGACACCAGGCCCGCGAGCGCCGCGCGGTTGGCCGCCGTCACGATCCAGGGACGCTCCCTGTGCCGGAACAGCACCCGGTGGAAGGCGACCGGCGCGATGATCAGGCCGGTCGCCAGCACCGACCCGCACAGGATCGCCAGGTAGGACACCCGCTGCACCTCGTCGAGGACGTCGAACCGCTGCGAGAACGGCAGGGTGAGCAGGAACCCGGTCAGGATCTGCACGCCGGTCTGGGTGACCCGCAGCTCCTGGAGCAGCTCGTTGAGGTTGCGGGTGAGCCGCTCCTGCACCGACTCCTCGTCCTCGCCGCTGGCGTCCCGCACCCGGGCACCCTACCGCCGCCGACCGGCCGTGGGACCGTGCGACGTCGCGTAGTGTTGCCTGACGTGGCAGGCCCCGATCTCGAGACCCAGATGAAGACGCTCCAGGCGACGATGCGCACCATCGAGCAGGTGCTCGACCTCGACGCCATGCGAGCGGAGATCGCCGAGCTCGCCACCGAGGTGGCCGCCCCCGACCTGTGGGACGACCAGGCCAACGCCCAGCGCGTCACCGGCCGGCTCTCGGTCCTCCAGGGGGACCTGGACCGGTTCACGAACCTCCAGGACCGCATCGACGACCTCGGCGTCCTGCTCGAGCTGGCCCAGGAGGAGGGCGACGCCGACACCCAGGCCGAGGCCGAGGCCGAGCTGCGCCGCATCCACAAGGCGGTCGAGGCACTCGAGGTCCGCACCCTGCTCTCCGGCGAGTACGACGTCCGCGACGCCCTGCTGACGATCCGCTCGGGCGCCGGCGGAGTGGACGCCGCCGACTTCGCCGAGATGCTGATGCGGATGTACACCCGGTGGGCCGAGCGCAACAAGTATCCCGTCGAGGTCTTCGACACCTCCTACGCCGAGGAGGCGGGGCTGAAGTCGGCGACGTTCGCGATCCACGCGCCGTACGCCTTCGGCACGCTGTCGGTCGAGGCCGGCACCCACCGCCTGGTGCGGATCAGCCCGTTCGACAACCAGGGGCGGCGCCAGACGTCGTTCGCGGCGGTCGAGGTGGTGCCGCTGCTCGAGCAGACCGACGAGATCGACGTGCCGGACGAGGAGGTCCGGGTGGACGTCTTCCGGTCGTCGGGTCCGGGCGGCCAGTCGGTCAACACCACGGACTCGGCGGTTCGGCTGACCCACCTCCCGACCGGGATCGTGGTCAGCTGCCAGAACGAGAAGTCCCAGCTGCAGAACAAGGCCAGCGCGATGGTGATCCTCAAGGCCAAGCTGCTCGCGGTCAAGAAGGCCGAGGAGCGCGCCGAGCTCGACGTGCTCCGCGGGGACGTGCAAGGGTCCTGGGGGGACCAGATGCGCAACTACGTGCTGCACCCCTACCAGCTGGTCAAGGACCTGCGCACCGACTACGAGACCGGCAACCCGCAGGCGGTCTTCGACGGGGAGATCGACCCGTTCCTGGAGGCCGGCATCCGCTGGCGCCGGGGCGCGGACGCCGTCGCCACGGCCTGACCCGAGCGATTCGGTGTGCTCAGGATCGTCGCCTAGACTCAGCAGTTGGCCGGATGCCGCTTCGCCCTCGGGTCAGACGGGCGGCCGCTCGGCCTGCATCCCTTTGTCCCCGTCCCGGCTGGAACGTCACCTGTGATCCGATTCGAGAACGTCTCCAAGCAGTACGGCGCCACGAGCCGTCCTGCGCTCGACGACGTCAGCGTCGACATCGACAAGGGCGAGTTCGTGTTCCTCGTCGGCGCCTCGGGCTCCGGCAAGTCGACGTTCCTGCGCCTGGTGCTCCGGGAGACCCGGCCCAGCGAGGGCCGGGTCTTCGTCGACGGCCACGAGGTGAACCGGCTCGCGGCCCGGAAGGTGCCGGCCTTGCGCCGCACGATCGGGACCGTGTTCCAGGACTTCCGGCTGCTCCCCAACCGGACCGTCGCCGGGAACGTCGCCTTCGCCCTCCAGGTCATCGGGAAGCCGCGCTCGCACATCAACCAGGTCGTGCCCGAGACCCTCGAGCTGGTGGGGCTGGAGGGCAAGGGCGAGCGGATGCCCGACGAGCTGTCGGGTGGCGAGCAGCAGCGGGTCGCGATCGCCCGCGCCTTCGTCAACCGGCCGAAGATCCTGATCGCGGACGAGCCGACCGGCAACCTGGACCCCACCTCGTCCGTGGGCATCATGAAGCTCCTGGACCGCATCAACCGCACCGGCACGACGGTCCTGATGGCGACCCACGACTCGGGGGTCGTGGACCAGATGCGCAAGCGCGTCATCGAGCTCGCTGACGGCGCCGTGGTCCGCGACCAGACCCGT
Source organism: uncultured Actinomycetota bacterium (assembly GCA_963837995.1). Taxonomy (GTDB): domain Bacteria; phylum Actinomycetota; class Actinomycetes; order Propionibacteriales; family Nocardioidaceae; genus Nocardioides_B. The sequence continues at coordinate 497,387 of CAWIPS010000007.1, read as the reverse complement.
GGGGTCTACGGCTACCAGCACTGACCGACGCCGCCGGCACCGACCGGCCACGACCGACCGACGCCGACCGACACCGCCTACCAGCACCGAGGGGCACCATGCAGCTGACCTACGTGTTCTCCGAGCTCGGCAACGGGCTCAGACGCAACCTGTCGATGACGGTCGCCGTCGTCGTGACCATCTTCGTGTCGCTGACGCTGGTCGGCATGGGGCTGCTGCTCAACGCCCAGGCGCACAAGGCCGAGAGCTACTGGGGCAGCAAGCTGCAGATCACGGTCTTCTTGTGCAACCAGAACTCCTCGACCGCCAACTGCATCGACGGCGAGGTGACGCCCGCGCAGAAGGCGGCCATCCAGAAGGTCCTGGACACCAACCCCGAGGTCGACTCCTGGCGGCTGCAGAGCAAGCAGCAGGCCTACGACAAGTGGCGTGAGGCCTACGTCTCCGGCAGCGGCACCGAGCGTCGTGTCTACGACTCGATCAAGCCGTCGGACATGCAGGAGTCCTACTGGGTGCAGCTGAAGGACCCGAACCGGTTCGCGGGCATCAAGGCGGCGGTCCAGGACCTGCCCGGGGTGAACACCGTCCGGGACCTTCGCGACGTGCTCAAGCCGATCTACTTCTGGATCAACGTGATGAAGTGGGGGGCGATCGCGGTGGCCTCCTTCCTGGTCGTCGCGGCGGTCCTGCAGGTCGCCAACACCATCCGGCTGGCGGCCTTCGCGCGACGCCGGGAGATCGGCATCATGCGGCTGGTCGGGGCCTCGAGCCTCTACATCTCCCTGCCCTTCCTCCTCGAGGCCGTGGTGGCGGCGGTGATCGGGGTGGCGCTCGCCTCCGGGGCGGTGCTGCTGTTCATGTGGGTCGTGATCTACCACACGCTGAGACCCTCCTCGAACATCGTGGCCTGGATCGACTGGGGCAACGCGCTGACGGCCATCGGCTACATCGCGGCCATCGGCTTCGCGCTGACGCTGGGCCCGACACTCGTGATGACCAGGAAATACCTCAGAGTCTGAGCGCCGTCGGCTAGTTTCGAGGGGCCTCTTCCCCGCAGACACCTAAGGCACCCGGTGGCCCGCACCTTCCCCTCCCGTCCTGCTGCGCGCGTCGCTGCGGGCCTGCTCGCGGGCGGCCTGCTGGCGGCCGGTCCGATGGCCGGTCTGGTGTTGCCGGTGGCGCACGCCGACGACCTCCCGGGTCGCCGGCACCAGGTCCAGCGCAGGATCGCCGGCGCCCACCAGGACCTCGACGAGTCCAGCGCCCAGGTCCGCAGGGCGGCGTCCGCGCTTGCCTCGGCCCGTGCCCGGCTCGACGCGGCGCAGGCGCACCTCGCCACCACCCGGGGACAGCTCGCGACCGCCCGGGCGCTCGACCAGGAGATGGCGGCCGGCCTCGCGGCGGCCCAGAGGCGCCTGCGGGCGGCCGATTCCGCCCTGGTGGCCGGCCGGGACGCCGTCGCCGAGCAGGAGGACACGCTCGGCCAGCTGGTGGTCGCGGACTACCAGACCGGCGACCCGTCCCTGCTTGGTCTCTCGATGGTGCTGACCAGCCAGGACCCCACCGACCTCACCGGTCAGCTCAGGTCGGCGCAGAACGTCATGGACAAGGAGTCGGTGGTGCTCCAGGGGCTCGAGGCGTCCCGCGCGATGCTCACGGGACAGGCCGAGGAGGTGGCCGCCGCGAAGGCGGAGGTCGCCCGGAAGCGGCGGGACGCCGCGCAGGAGCTGGACCGCAGGCGGTCCCTGGAGGCGCAGGCCCGGTCAGCCGAGGCGTCGGTGCACAGCCTGGTGGTGGCCCGCGCGACGGCCCGGCGTCGTGCCGAGGCGGTCCGGAGCGCCGACCTGGCCCAGCTGCGCGGCCTGCGTGCCGAGCAGCGGCGCATCACGGCTGTCCTCAAGCGCCGTGCCGACGCTGCCCGGGCCCGCGCCGCGGCCGCGGCGGGCCGGAGGGCCGGCTCCCGGAGCATCCACGGCGACAACGGGCCGCTGCGCTCCAACGGCTTCCTGGACTACCCGGTCCAGGGTCCCGTCACGTCGTCCTTCGGCTGGCGCGTGCACCCGATCTTCGGCTACCGGTCGCTGCACGACGGCACCGACTTCGGGGCCGCCTGCGGCACGCCGATCCGGGCCGCCGCGCCCGGACGCGTGCTCGAGGAGTACTTCGCGACCGCCTGGGGCAACCGCATCATCATCGACCACGGGATCCACGACGGCGTCGGACTGGCGACCATCTCGAACCACCTCGGCTCCTACGCCGTGGGCGTCGGCGACACGGTCGCCCGGGGACAGGTCGTCGGGTACGTCGGCACCACCGGCTGGTCGACCGGCTGCCACCTGCACTTCACCGTCATGCAGGACGGTGTCCCGGTGGACCCGATGAGCTGGTTCTGAGCGGCTGAGACAATGGAGTCATGGTCAAGCAGGCGGAGCGGAAGGTCGTCGCGCAGAACAAGAAGGCGCGCCACGACTACCTGATCGAGGACACCTTCGAGGCGGGTCTGGTGCTGCAGGGCACCGAGGTGAAGTCCCTGCGCGCCGGCCGGGCCTCCCTCGTCGACGGGTTCGCCGAGGTGCACCACGGCGAGGCGTTCCTGCACGGCGTGCACATCCCCGTCTACACCCAGGGCACCTGGACCAACCACGAGCCGCGCCGGGTCCGCAAGCTGCTGCTCAACCGGCACGAGATCGACAAGATCGAGAGCCGCGTCAACGAGCGCGGGCTGACGATCGTGCCGCTGTCGCTGTACTTCAAGGACGGCCGGGCCAAGGTGGAGATCGCACTCGCCAAGGGCAAGAAGTCCTATGACAAGCGGCACGCGCTGGCCGAGCGGCAGGCCAACCGCGAGGCGCAGCAGGCGATGGGCCGGCGGCTCAAGGGAGCCGAGTGAGCCAGCCGCGGGCGCTGGCCGACGCGGACGTCCCGCGGTGGTGGCAACAGCTCGGCATCCCGGGGCTGTTCGACGTGCACGTGCACTTCCTGCCACCGCCGGTGATGCACAAGGTGCGCGAGCAGTTCGACACGGCCGGCCCGCTGATCGGCCGTCCCTGGCCGCTCGCCTACCGCGGTGCCGACGACGAGCTGGTGGCCCGGCTGCGGTCCATGGGCGTACGCCGCTTCACCGCCCTGCCCTACGCGCACCGGCCCGGCATCGCGGCGTACCTCAACTCCTGGGCGGCCGGGTTCGCGGACGCCGTACCAGAATGCCTGCGGTGCGCGACGTTCTATCCCGAGGAGGGCGTCGCGGCCTACGTCACGGACCTGGTCGCGGCCGGCACCGAGGTGTTCAAGGTGCATGTGCAGGTGGGTGACTTCGACCTGCTGGACCCCCTCCTCGACGGCGTCTGGGAGATCCTCGCGGACGCCGGCACGCCGGTGGTCATCCACGCGGCCTCGGGGCCGGTCGGCAACGCCCACACCGGCCCCGGGCCCCTGCAGGCGCTGGTGGAACGCCATCGCGGGCTCACGGTCGTCGTCGCGCACCTGGGCGCACCGGAGTACCTCGACTTCCTGGACATCGCCGAGAAGCACGACGGCGTGCACCTCGACACCACGATGGCGTTCACCGGGTTCTTCGAGGAGATGGCGGCGTTCCCGCGAGCGCACCTGTCGCGGCTGGCCGGGCTCGCCGACAGGGTGCTGCTCGGCTCGGACTTCCCGAACATCCCCTACCCCTACGCCCACCAGCTCGAGGCGCTGGACGGGCTGGGGCTGGGCGAGGAGTGGCTGCGCAAGGTCTGCTGGTCCAACGCCAGCGCACTTCTCGGGTGAGGCCCTGGCGAGCCCCCGAGCCCCGAGCCACCCGAGCCACCGCCGGGGCGGCCGGACCGCGCCGGTGTGCTTCTGGGGCAGCGACCGGTAGACTGGTCCACGCAGCACAACTCAAGAGGGGCTGATCGGTTTCGACTTGGGACGTCAGTTCCAGGAGAAGCGGGTCGAGGATCCAAGGTCATCTCGTTAACGATCCCTGGAAACCAATAACTGCCAACACACAGCGCAGTACGTTCGCTCTCGCCGCCTGACGGCGGGACAACGGGTCAGACTAGAGGCGCCTCCGCTCTAGATCCTGGCCTCATCTAGGAGGCTTGCTGGTGAGTCCGGGCCACGAGGACTCATCGGGACTTTTTCGTGGCTGAGTCCGTCGGCGACGTGTCAGTGCGAGTGCCGGGACTGAGAAGACGCCATCACTGACTGCACCCGGAGAAGTCCTGGATCGGCGCCGAAGGACGCGGGTTCGATTCCCGCCAGCTCCACCCGACCCACCTCTTGAACGAGAGCCGTCCCGACGCAAGTCGCGGCGGCTCTCGTGCGTGTCGTCGCCGGATCGGCGGTTGCGCGGGCGCGCCGACGGCACCTGTGCGTAGTTGTCGCGGTGAATCGGTCGAAACCCGAGCGCCAACGGCACCTGTGCGTCGTTGTCGCGGTCAGCCGGGTGTCTACAGCAGCTCAGCCAGCATCCGCGCGGCAACGGCGGCCCCGTCGGACTCCACCGGCCGGTAGCAGACCTCGCGGCCCACCTCCTTGAGGACGGCGTCCGCGAGCCCGTCCGGGTCGACGGCCTCGGCGTAGTCCAGGCACGTCCCGGCGCCGTACCGGTCGAGGCGGTGGCGGACGTGCAGGTTCTGCTCGAAGTGGTGCCGCAGCGGCACGTAGAGGAACGGCCGCTGCTGGGCGGTGAGCTCCATCGTCGTGGTCAGGCCCCCCTGCACGACGGCCAGGTCCGCGGCCGCGAGGTGCTCATAGAGCCTCGGGACGTGGCCCCGGATGGTCGCGCCGCGACGGCCGGGAAGCGACCGGGGGTCGATCCGCGGGCCGGCCACGACCAGGAACCGAAGGTGGGGCAGCCGGCGGCGCACCAGCGGAACCGCGTCCAGCGCCCGGCGCAGCAGCGGCGCACCGACGCCGGACCCGCCCACCGAGACCACGCACAGCTGCTGGTCGTCGCGGTAGCCGAGCCGGGTCCGCAGCGCGTCCCGGTCCGCCAGAGGCGCCGGGTCGAAGCCGGTCACGTAGCCGGCGAAGTCGAAGTTGTCCCGTACCCAGTCGCTGATCAGGGGCAGGCCCGGCCCGAAGCTTCTCCGGTACGACGTCCTCGGGGTTGCCGACGAACACCGACCGGTCCCGCACCCGGGCGAACCTGGCCCGCTGCTCGATCATCTCGGCGTTGTAGTCCGCGGTGAGCGCAGCCTCGCGGGAGCCGCCGTCGCCCATCGGGAGCCAGCCGACGAAGTCGGTCATCCACGCGAACGCGAAGCGCTTCAGCTCCGGGTTCTCGTGCAGGAAGTAGTCCACGTCCCAGGCCTCGTCGGCGACCACGAGGTCGTAGCTGTCCTGCTCGACGACCTCCGCGAACACCATGAAGTTGTGGACCAGGATCGCGTCCATCCTGCGGATCGCCTCGAAGGCGTGCAGGTCGTGCTCGCCGGCCTCGCTCTCGATGTGCGAGGACTCGCTGGCCAGCCACGCCGACGCCGGGTGGATCCGCTCCCCGGCGTCCTCGAGCACCGTGGTGACCGGGTGCTGGGCCAGCCAGTCGACCTCGAGCTCGGGGTGGAGCTGCTTGAGCTCCGAGACGATGGCCAGGTCCCGCCGCGCATGCCCCAGGCCGATCGGGGAGGAGAGACAGAGGGCTCGTCGCGGACGACGAGGCGCAGCCACCCAGGTGGCGTGCCGGACGGTCGGTCGGAGCCGCTCGACGAACTCCTGGATCATCAGGTTGACCTTCACCGGGTGCCGGCTCATCGGCCCGTGCCCGCCGCCCTCGAGCAGCACCAGCGTGCCGCCGGTCAGCTCGGCCAGCCGCTCGCCCACCTGCCAGGGCCGGACCGCGTCGCCGGTCCCGTGCACGACCGTCACCGGGCAGCGCACCCGGGCGCACACCGGTGCCATCGGCGCGCACACGGCACCCTCGAGGCCCATCCGCCCCGCCGTGGAGTCGACCAGGGTCTGCGGCGGGACCTCCAGGGCCCACCCCACACAGTCCTCGATCTGCTTGGTCGAGTGCGCCTCGTTGAACATCTGGCCGAAGAAGAAGCGCAGGAACCCCTCGTAGTCACCCTCGAGCCAGTGGTGCCGGTTGTACGACGCCCAGCCCTCGGTCGTGGACAGCCGCTGGTCCCACGCGAAGGCGTCACGCTCGGGATGCGGGACCCCGAACCCGCACGCCGGCGAGATCGCGAAGATGCCGAGCACCCGGTCGGGGTGGTCGGCGGCCAGGTGCACCGCCCAGGTGGCCGCGCACGAGAGCGCCACCACCACCGCCTGGCCGGTCCCGGTCGCGTCCAGGACGGCGACCGTGTCGGCGACGTACTCCGCCTCGGCGTACGCCGCGCCACCGACCGGGCTGTCGGAGCGTCCGCTGCCGCGTCCGTCGAAGGTCACCACCCGGTGGTGCCGGGCGAGGAAGCCGACCTGGGCCTTCCAGAACCGCGAGTCGATGATGCTCCAGGTCGGCATCAGCAGCACCGTGGTGTCACCCTCGCCGAAGATCTCGTAGGCCAGCCGGACCCCGTCCCGTTCGACGACGCCGCGCACGTCGGGCGCCCGGGCCCTGGTCGCATCGGTACGGGTCAAGGCCGGACCTCCAGCACCTGGTTGAAGGGCGTCTCGGCGACCTTGGCGAAGCGGCCGAACCCGCCCGTCGTGACCACGTCCCGGATGCGCGCGGGACCCGCCTGGGTGCCGAGAGCGAGCCCGACCTCCTGCGAGAGGGACGCCGGGGTGCACAGCATCGTGGAGAAGCCGTAGTAGGCCCGGCCGACCGGGTTCAGGTTGTCCTCGACGTGGTCGCCGGCCATCGGCTCGACGACCATCCAGGTGCCGTCCGGGGCGACGGCCTCGCGCACGTGGCGCGCCGCACCCACCGGGTCGCCCATGTCGTGCAGCGCGTCGAAGGTGGTGACCAGGTCGTAGCCGGTGCCGGTGAAGGCGTTGGCGGGGGAGACCTCGAACCGCACCCGGTCCGCCACCCCCGCCGCCTCGGCCCGCGAGCGTGCCTCCTCGATGGAGCCCGCGTGGTAGTCCGCACCGACGAACGTCGAGCGGGGGAACGCCTGGGCCATGATGACCGTCGAGGCCCCGTGACCGCAGCCGATGTCGGCGACCCGGGCACCTCGCTCGAGCTTGGCGACCACGCCGTCCAGCGCGGGCAGCCACTCGGCGACCAGGTGGGCGTTGTAGCTGGGACGGAAGAACCGCTCGCAGCCCTCGTGCACGTCGTGGTTGTGCTCGTGCCAGCCGTATCCCGCACCGCTGCGGGCCAGCTCGACGATCGCCGACGAGCCCTGCAGGGTGCCGAGCGCGATCTGGAAGAAGCCGGGGAGGAAGGCCGGGCTCGAGTCGTCGGTGAAGGCGACCACCTGCTCGGGAGGCAGCGTGTAGTGCCCGGTGGCCGGGTCGTAGGCGACGATGGAGCCGGCCGCCTGGGCGTTCAGCCACTCCCGCGCGTAGGGCTCGGCGGTGCCGGTGTCGTCGGCCAGCCGGGCCGGCGTGGTGGGTCCCGACGCCGCCATCGCCCGGTAGTAGCCGAGCTTGTCGCCCATCACCACGAGCCCGGCGTTCAGGGCCGCTCCGACCTCGTCGACGGCCCGGAGGACGAACGCCATCAGCGTGTCGAAGTCCGGCTCCGCAGCCTGCGGCCGGTTCTGGTCCGGGGTCTGCGTCGAGGTCTCGTGCACGGCGGTCATGGCGGGTCCTTCGGGGGAGGAGGGTTCAGTCTGCTGACCTCGGCAACGTAGGCCCGAGCGACCGGGGCGCGCATCAGGTGCCCCCCCTAGCCTTCGGGTGTGGTCCGCCTCCGTCCTGCCGTGCGCGTCAGGCGGAGGTGGAGAGGGTCCGGACGAACTCGTCGACGAGCCGTTGCTGCTGCGCGTCGGTCGCGGCGGTCAGCTCGAGGGTCCGGCCGTCGACGGAGATCCTGAGGCTGCGGCGCGACGAGGAGCCGCGCCGCAGCCAGGACCGCAGAGCGGTGACGACGGTCCTGACCGCGTCCACGGAGCCCCCCAGCTGCACCAACAGGGCGCCCATCGCGGCCAGCTCGACGCCCTTGGCGCCCGCCGGGGGCGGGCCCGCCGGCACCGGCGAGACCGAGTCCACGTCGAGCTCGAGCAGCTCCCGGCGCAGAGCCCGGGTCAGGTCGTCCACGGCCTCCGGATCGGCGTCCGGCTCGAACAGCTCGACCTTCAGCTCCGTGGCCACCCGGGCTCCTCACGTCGACGTGGCGCGTCGGTGTCGACTGCACCACACCGGTGACGAGGCGTCAACAACTGCGCCGTGCCGGCCACCGGAGAAGCCCTAGACTCACGAAGGTGCTGGTCGGTCGGACAACCGAGCGCCGGGCCATCGACGCCCTGCTGGCCGGTGCGCGGGTCGGCGGCAGCGGCGTGCTCGTCATCACCGGGGAGCCCGGCATCGGGAAGACCGCGCTGCTGCGGGAGGCCGACACCCTGGTCGCGAGCATGCGGGTGCTCGAGGCTGCCGGTGTGCCCTCGGAGCAGTCGGTGCCGTTCGGTGGCCTGCTGCAACTGCTCCGGCCCCTCCTGCCGCTGCTCGACCACATCCCGTCTCCGCAGGCGAAGGCTCTCGGCGCGGCCCTCCTGCTCGCGCCGGCCGGGGAGGTCGAGCCCAGCCGCTTCGCGGTCGGCGCGGCGACTCTGAGCCTCGTCTGCCGGGCCGCCGAGGACCAGCCGTTGGCGCTGCTGGTCGACGACGCGCACCTGCTCGACAGCCCGTCCGCGGACGCGCTGGTGTTCGCAGCCCGCCGTGTCGTCTCCGACGCGGTGGCGATGGTCTTCACCGCACGTGCCGACCACCCGGACAGCCAGCTGTGGCTCTCGCTGCCGACGCTGCGCCTCACCGGGCTGGACCTGGGCTCCGCACGGGAGCTGATCACCCGCGCGAGAGCCTCAGCAGGAGCCGGGTCCGCGGCCACCGTCGCGACAGTCCTGGACAGCGAGCGGGTCGCGCGGCTGCACGGGGCCACCGCCGGCAACCCGCTGGCGCTGCTCGAGCTCGGTGCGCACCTCGACAGCCTGGACGTGCTGCCCCAGCGACCGCTGCCCGTCTCCGAGCAGCTCACCCGCTCCTTCATCGGTCGTGCCGAGGAGCTCGGGGAGAGCGCCCGCACAGCGCTTCTGGTGGCCGCCGCGGACAGCGTGAGCGTGACCACCGTCGTCGCGGCGTGCGCGAGGCTGGGGTTCCCCCACCCGGAGCTGGCCGAGGCGCAGGACGCGGGCCTGGTCACCCTGCGCGGGGACCGGCTCGACTTCCGGCACCCGCTGGTCCGGTCAGCGGTCTACGGGGCCGCCGAGCCGGCGACCCGCCGCGCCGTCCACCGCGCCCTGGCGGCCGTGGTGCCCGAGGACGAGTCCGACCGGCTCGCCTGGCACCTGTCCGAGGGCGCCGTCGCGCCGGACGAGGAGACCGCTCTGACCCTGGAGAGGGTGGCCCGCACGGCGTCCGCTCGAGGGGCGCACGCCATCGCCGCGAACGCCCACCAGCGCGCGGCGGAGCTGGGCGCAGCATCCCGGGTCCGGACGCAGCGGCTCGCAGCCGGCGGTGAGGCGGCGTGGCTGGCCGGTCAGACCGAGCGGGCCGAGCACCTTCTCGACCGAGCCCTGGCCGACCGGCCCGACGCGGTGGTGCGTGCCCACGTCGCGGAGCTGCGAGGCGCCGTGCAGACCAGGTGCGGGTCGCTGGACGCGGCCCGGGAGACGCTGATGCAGGCGGCCCTGGACGTCCGGGCCGCCGAGCCGGCCACCGCCATCCGGCTGCTCGCCGACGCCGTGCATGTCTGCTTCTACCTCGCGGACCCGGCCACCGCGATGCGAGCGGCGGCAGCGATCCAGGAGCTGAGCGGCCCGGCGGTCGATGACCAGACGCGGTTCCTGGGCTCGATGGCCCGCGGCATGGCGCTCATCCTGGACGGAGCCGGCGAGCAGGGCACGTCGATGGTGCGCTCCGCCGCGGACCTGCTGGCGACTGCAGGGGACGAGGCGACCGACCGGTTCCGGCTGCCGATGCGGGTGCAGGGCACCTTGTGGCTGCGCGACGCGGGGCCGGACCGTGAGGAGAAGCGGCGGGCCGTCGACCGGCTCCGCGACGAGGCGGCCCTCGGGTCACTGCCCTACCTGCTGTTCCACGTCGCGCGCGACGCGGCGACGACCGACCGGTGGGAGGACGCGGTGGCGTCCTACCTGGAGGCGGTCCGGCTGGCCGGCGAGACCGGCCAGAGCACCGACCTCGCCGTCTCCCTGGCCGGACTCGCCTGCGTCTACGCGCGGCAGGGGCGGGTCGAGGAGTGCCGGGAGAGCGCCGCGACCGCGGCGGAGGTCTGCGACCGCAACCACATCCGGCTGGGGACGTTCTGGGTGCTGTTCGCACGTGGCGACCTGGCCTCCGGGTCCCGCGACCCCGGCGGGGCGGTGCTGCACTACGAGGCACTGGAGTCGCTGCTCGCCTCGACCGGCTTCGCCGACCCTGACCAGTCCTGCGGTGCCGAGCTGGTCGAGACCTACCTGCAGCTCGGCCGACGCACAGACGCCGAACGGGTCTGCGGGGAGCTGTCGGACCGGGCGCGCGCCAAGGGGCAGCCGTGGTCGCTGGCGAGGGCGCACCGCTCCGCCGGCCTCTGCGCGCTCGACGGGGCGGGCGAGGAGCACTTCGGCACCGCACTGGACCTGCACGCGGCCACCGGGGACGGGTATGAGGGGGCCCGCACGGAGCTCGCCTTCGGGGCCCGGCTGCGCCGGCAGCGCAGGCGGGTGGAGGCGCGTCCGGTGCTCCGGTCCGCGCTGGACACGTTCGAGCGGCTCGGGGCGGCGCCCTGGGCGGACCAGGCGGTGCGCGAGCTCGAGGCGACCGGCGAGAGGGCCCGTCGCCGCGAGGCCAGCGCGGCCGACGGGCTGACGCCGCAGGAGCGCCAGATCGCCCAGCTGCTCGTCTCGGGGCGGACCACCCGGGAGACCGCGGCGGCCCTGTTCATCAGCCCGAAGACGGTGGAGTACCACCTGCGGCACATCTACCTCAAGCTCGAGGTGCGGTCCCGCTCGGCGCTCGCGGAGGTCGTCCCACCGTGACGGACGGCTGCCTGTTCTGCGACATCGCCGCCGGCCGCGTCCGGGCCGACGTGGTGCTGGCGGGTGAGGAGATGGTCGGCTTCCTGGACCACCGGCCGCTCCAGAAGGGGCACACGCTGGTGGTGCCGCGCCGACACCTGGTCACGCTGCCGGACCTGCCGGCCGAGCTCCGTGACCCGTTCCTCGAGGCCGGCCAGCGGCTCGCGTCGGCGATGGTCGACGGGCTCGGCGCCCAAGGATCGTTCGTGGCCATGAACAACACGGTGAGCCAGAGCGTCGCCCATCTGCATCTCCACGTCGTGCCCCGCACGAAGGGCGACGGGCTCCGCGGATTCTTCTGGCCCCGGCACCGCTACGGTCCCGGTGAGTCGGCGGACTACGCCCAGCGCCTGCGCACGGCCCTGGCCGCCCGGGAGGGCGGACTACCTGGGGAGTGACGGCTCGGGCCGTCCCTGCGTCGCCGCAGGACGCTGCACCGCGGCCAGCCGTGGCCGGCACCGGTGGTGGTTCCCGGTGCCGATCGCGGCGATCCAGACACCGACGGCGCCGAGGACCGCACCTCCCAGGACGTCGGCGAAGTAGTGCCAGCCGAGGTACATCGTGGCCAGCACCGTGAGTCCCAGGAACACCCACATGGCGACCCGGATCCAGCGCCTCATCCAGAGCAGCTCGGTCATCAGGCACACCGTCACCATGATGCCCACGTGCAGCGACGCGAACGCCGCGATGGTCTGCACCGCATGGGTCCCGAACGGGTTCGCGATCACCTCCACCCGGTCGGCGATCATCGAGGTCTGCAGGGTGCTGACATAGGTGTGCGGGAGGGCTTCGAAGTCCTGGGGGTCGGCGTAGATGGGGCCGAGCGTGGGCACCGCGAAGTACGTCGCGACCCCGAGGACCCAGTCCACGGCCACGGCCGTGACGTACCACTCGCCTGCCGCCCGGTTGCGTGACCAGGCCAGCGCGACCACGATCGAGACCGGCACGAGGACGATCCAGGCGACGTAGACGAACGAGAAGAAGTGCGCGGCGATGCCGACCCCGAACAGCTGGTGCAGGACCGCTGCCGGGTCGTGGCCGAGCCAGAAGATCCGGTCGAACCGGCTCAGGGTGTCGTCCCACAGCTCCCGGTTCACGAACGGCACGAAGCTCTTGAGGTTCCGGAACGCCGCGTAGGTGAGGTACCACGCCGCGAGCCCGACCAGCGCGAACCTGATGTGCTCCCACGGCCACCGCTCCCGGACCACCTCGACCAGCGCGCGCGGCAGCCGGGTCAGGGACCGCCCGCGCCACACCGCGCGGGGTAGGACGTCGGTGAGGAAGGCCAGGCCCAGGATGGCCGGGAACCGGACGTACGTCGGGACGGCCACCCCGTCGGGGTCGCGCAGCGGCAGGTGATAGGCGATCGCCACGACCGTCGTGACGGCCGCGAGGAGCAGGGACATCACCACCGCGAAACGGAAACCACCTGAGCGCACCGACCGAGTCTACTTTCCGCGCGCGACTGTTCGTTCGCCAGCGCGCCGAGACCTTCGACACGCTGGCCGGCACCCGACACGCCGGCCGGCACCCGACACGCCAGCCGGCCTCGCCGTTCCGGGTCCGTGACTGGGCCACACTGGGCCCATGGTCGGCACTCACCCGCTCGTCTCCCGGCCCGCGCGGGCGGTCCTCGGGCTGGCCCTGGCCTCGTCCCTGGCGCTGAGCGGCTGCACGGCCGGCAAGACAGCCGCCTCGGGCGGCCCGGGCAGCCAGACCACCGCGCGCGGGCTCACCGTCTCCGGGGAGTGGCCGCTGACCGGCCTGCCGGCCGGGGGCGAGGCGCCGCGGCACCCGGTGCTGGTCGTGAAGATCGACAACTCCGAGGCGAGCAACCCCCAGCTCGGGCTGAGCAAGGCCGACCTGGTCACCGAGGAGCTGGTCGAGGGCGGCGCGACCCGGCTCGCGGTGTTCTTCTACAGCCGGGTCCCGAAGCTGGTCGGACCGGTGCGGTCGATGCGCGCCACCGACATCGGCATCGTCAAGCCGGCCAAGGCGGTCCTGGTCGCCAGCGGCGGTGCCCCTCCCACCGTCCGCCGGGTCAAGGACGCCGGGATCAGGACGTTCACCGAGGGCGCGACGGGATACCGCCGCGACCTGGCCCGGCAGGCGCCGTACAACCTGTTCATGGCCCTGGGCAAGCTCGCCTCCACCCTCAAGGCCAGCACGACGGTGCCGGCCTACCTGCCGTTCGGCAGCGCCGGGGACCTGCCGAAGGGACGGCCCGCCAGCGGGCTGTCCGCCGTCTTCTCGGGCGGGCACACGACCAGGTGGAGCTTTGCGAACGGCACCTACACCAACGACAACGGCTTCGCCGCCCCGGGCGACGCCTTCCGGCCCGACAACGTGCTGGTCCTGCGGGTGCGGGTGGGCAACGCCGGCTATCTCGACCCGGCAGGCAACCCGGTCCCCGAGACCAAGCTCACCGGGTCCGGCGCCGCGCTGCTCTTCCACGGCGGGCGGGTGGTGCGCGGCACCTGGAAGAAGACCCTGGACTCGACCATCTCCCTGGCCTCGAAGAGCGGGAGGCTGACGGTCCCGGCGGGCCACACCTGGGTCGAGCTGGTGCCCGAGAAGGGCGGTCGGGTCGACATCTCGCACTAGCGCCGGTCATGGCACGATGAGGTCGTGGTCACCCAGATCCCCGCCTCCGGTGCGGCAGAGCCCAGCCCGGGGCAGCCCAGCATCTCCTACTCCATCACCGTCCGTCTGGAGGTGCCGGCCGGCGGGTCCGCGATCAGCAGCCTGACCACCTGCGTGGAGCAGGCGGGCGGGATCGTCACCGCCCTGGACGTCACGGCGTCCGGGCACGACCGGCTGCGCATCGACGTGACGTGCGCCGCCTCGGACACCGCCCACGCCGACCGGATCGTCGTGGCCCTCCGTGAGATCGAGGGGGTCACTGTCCACAAGGTCTCCGACCGCACGTTCCTGATGCACCTGGGTGGCACCATCCAGATGGAGAGCAAGCACCCGATCCGCAACCGTGACGACCTGTCCATGGTCTACACCCCGGGCGTCGCCAGGGTCTGCCTCGCGATCGCCGAGAACCCCGACGACGCGCGGCGGCTGACCGTCAAGCGCAACTCGGTCGCGGTGGTCACCGACGGCTCCGCGGTGCTCGGGCTGGGCAACATCGGCCCGGCGGCGGCCCTGCCGGTGATGGAGGGCAAGTCCGCGCTGTTCAAGAGGTTCGCGGGCATCGACGCCTGGCCGCTGTGCCTGGACACCCAGGACCCCGACATGATCGTCGAGATCGTCCGGGCCATCTCGCCGGGCTTCGCCGGCATCAACCTCGAGGACATCTCGGCGCCCCGGTGCTTCGACATCGAGCGCAGGCTGCGGGAGATCCTCGACATCCCGGTCTTCCACGACGACCAGCACGGCACCGCCATCGTGGTGCTCGCGGCCCTCACCAACGCCCTGCGGGTGGTGCGCAAGGAGCTCGCGGACGTCCGGGTCGTGATGTCGGGTGCGGGGGCCGCCGGCACCGCGATCCTGCGGCTGCTCCTGGAGGCCGGTGTCCACGACGTCGTGGTCGCCGACGTCGAGGGTGTCATCTACCGTGACCGGCCCGGCCTCGACCCGTCGCTGCAATGGGTCGCGGAGGCCACCAACGCCGCCGGCCTGACCGGGTCGCTGCACGAGGCCATGGAGGGTGCCGACGTGTTCGTCGGGGTCTCGGCACCCAACGTGATCAGCGGCGAGGACGTGGCCCGGATGGCCCCGGACTCCGTCGTTTTCGCGCTGGCCAACCCGGTCCCCGAGATCGACCCGGCCGTCGCGCGCCTGCACGCCTCCGTGGTCGCGACCGGCCGCTCGGACTACCCCAACCAGATCAACAACGTGCTGGCGTTCCCCGGGGTGTTCCGTGGGCTCCTGGACGCCCACGCGCACACCATCGCCGACACGCTGCTGGTCGCCGCCGCAAACGCGATCGCGTCGGCGGTCACGGCCGAGGAGCTGAACGCCAACTACATCATTCCCTCGGTGTTCCACGCCGACGTGCACAGTGCGGTCGCCGCTGCCGTCCGCGCGGCCGCCGAGAAGTCCTCGAAGGTGCCGACCTCGGATGTCTGAGCCGATCGGGCAGCACGTCGGCGTCGGCGACCTCCTGGTCGCCACCCCGACCCTGCTCGACCCGCACTTCGTGCGCACGGTGGTCCTGGTGCTCGACGTCGACGAGGACGGCGCCCTCGGGGTCGTCCTGAACCGCCCCTCCACGGTGGCGGTGGCCGAGATCCTGCCCGACTGGCGCGACCTCGCCGGCACGCCGGACGTGCTCTTCGAGGGCGGGCCGGTCAGCACCGACTCGGCGCTGGCCGTCGGGGCCACCACGGCGGAGCCGTCGGCACCGACGGGCTTCCGCCCGCTGTACGGCGACGTCGGCATCATCGACCTGGAGACCCCCGCCCCGGCCATCGCGCCCGCGCTGCGCAGGGTGCGGATCTTCGCCGGCTACGCGGGCTGGGGGGTCCAGCAGCTGGCCGCCGAGATCCTCGAGGGAGCGTGGTACGTCGTGCCCTCCCTGCCCGAGGACCTGTTCAGCGACGATCCCCTCGACCTGTGGAAGCGGGTGCTGCGCCGCCAGCCCGGGGAGCTCGCCTGGGTGTCCACCCGCCCGGCCGACCCCTCCCTCAACTGAGGCTTCCGGAGCGGCGGGCGCTAGACTCCTGCACCGTGAGCACCCAGTTGAGCCCCGGCACCGAGACGATCGAGGACCGGCGCACGGCGCCGACCGACGACGGCGACCACGAGCGCTTCTCCCACTACGTGGAGAAGGAGAAGCTGACCGAGGCCATGGTGATGGGGACTCCCGTGACGGCGCTGTGCGGCAAGGTGTGGGTCCCCAGCCGCGACCCGGAGAAGTACCCCGTCTGCCCCGAGTGCAAGGAAGCCTGGGAGCAGCTCAGCCACGACGCGTGAGCGACGACCACACCCCCGACCTCCTCACCGACCTACCACCCGCCTTCCCCGCGCGGGCGGCGTGGGGCACCGCCACGAAGCTGCGGGCCTGGCAGCGGGCGGCGCTCGAGGCGTACGTCGCCCGCAGCCCCCGGGACTTCCTGGCGGTCGCGACGCCGGGCGCAGGCAAGACCACCTTCGCGCTCAGCGTCGCCGCGGACCTGCTCGCGCGCCGGGTGGTCGAGCGGGTCACCGTGGTGACCCCCACCGAGCACCTCAAGACCCAGTGGGCGGACGCGGCGGCCCGGGCCGGCATCCCCCTCGACCCGGCCTACACCGGCCGCCGAGGCAGGACCAGCCAGGACTACGTGGGCGTGGCGCTCACCTACGCGGGCGTCGCGGCGAGCCCGCTCGCGCACCGGGTCCGCACCGAGAGGTTCACCACCCTGGTGATCCTCGACGAGGTCCACCACTCCGGGGACGCGATGGCCTGGGGGGAGGCGGTGCGGGAGGCCTTCGAGCCGGCCCGGCGCCGGCTGGCGCTGACCGGCACGCCGTTCCGCTCCGACGTCAACCCGATTCCCTTCGTCACCTACGCCCCCTCGCCCCAGGACGGGGCCGGGGTGCTGCGGTGCGTCCCGGACTACACCTACGGCTACGCGGACGCTCTCGCGGACCACGTCGTACGCCCGGTGCTGTTCATGGCCTACGGCGGGGAGATGCAGTGGCGCACCCGGGCCGGTGACGAGGTGGACGCGCGGCTCGGCGAGCCGATGACCCGGGACCTCGCCGCCCAGGCGCTGCGCACGGCGCTGGACCCGGCCGGTGCCTGGATCCCTGCGGTGCTGGAGGCGGCCGACACCCGGCTGGAAGAGGTACGACGCCACGTGCCCGACGCGGCCGGCCTGGTGATCGCCTCGGACCAGGAGTCGGCACGGGCCTACGCCCGGCTGCTCACCTCGGTGACCGGGCAGCGACCCACCGTCGTGCTCTCCGATGAGCGGGCCGCGTCCCGGCGGATCGCCGCCTTCACCGAGAGCGACGACCGGTGGATGGTCGCGGTCCGGATGGTCTCCGAGGGCGTGGACGTCCCACGGCTGGCGGTGGGGGTCTACGCCACCACGGCGGCGACGCCGTTGTACTTCGCGCAGGCGGTCGGCCGGTTCGTCCGGGCCCGCCGCCGCGGCGAGACGGCCTCGGTGTTCCTGCCCTCGGTGCCCGGCCTGCTGGCGCTGGCCACCGAGATGGAGCTCGAGCGCGACCACGTGCTGGGACGCGTGGACACCGGGGAGACCGATCTCCTCGCGCCGGAGGACGAGCTGCTGGCCCGGGCGCAGGCCGCCGAGGCGGCGGGTGTGGCCGACGACGCGCCGTTCGAGGCGCTCGGCTCGCGGGCCCGCTTCGACCGGGTGCTCTACGACGGCGGCGAGTTCGGGCACGCGGGGGAGGTGCACGTGGGCTCGGAGGAGGAGATGGACTTCCTCGGCATCCCCGGGCTGCTCGAGGCCGACCAGGTGCGCGACCTGCTGCTGTCGCGGCAGAGCGAGCGGGCCCGCAAGCAGCGGAGCGCGACCCCGGTGCCCGACGTCGCCGAGGTGGCCACCCACGAGCAGCTGGCGACGCTGCGCCGGGAGCTGAACGGTCTGGTGGCCGCCTGGAACCACCGCACCGGCGCGCCGCACGGGGTCACCCACGCGGCCCTGCGCAAGGAGTGCGGAGGTCCGGCCGCGGCCACCGCGACCGCCGACGAGCTGCGGACCCGCATCGACCGGATCCGGGAGTGGGCCGCCGCCCGGCGCAGCGGCTGACTAGCCGCCGAGCAGCGGCAGGGCGCGGGCCAGCGTGGCGGTGTAGGCGGCCCGCACCCGCCCGAAGGAGTCGGCGCGCCGCTCGTCGGGCTCGACGAACGAGGCGCTCCGTGGCCAGTGCGGCGCCTCCGGGGCCTGGGAGAGCGTCCAGGCGGCCTGCCGGGCGGCTCCCAGGGCGACGTACTCCGCCGGCTCCGGCACGGCCACGGGCAGCGCGAACAGCCCCGCGGCCAGCTGCTGGACGGCGGTGGAGCGGGCCGCCCCACCGATCAGCACCAGCCGGCGTGCGATGACACCGGTCTCGGTGAGCGGCTCCACCGCGTCGGCGAGCCCGCAGAGCATCCCCTCGACCGAGGCTCGCACCAGGTGTGCCGGGGTGGCGTTCGCGCGGGTCAGGCCGTGCAGCAGGCCGGTGGCGTCCGGGAGCGCGGGAGTGCGCTCGCCGTCGAGGAACGGCAGCAGGACCAGGCCGGCGGTGTCGTCCACGGACAGCGCGAGACGGTCGAGGTCCTCGAGCTCCGCACCCGCCATCCGCAGTGCCGCACCGACGACTCGGGCGGCGTTCAGGGTGCACACCAGGGGCAGGAAGGCGCCGGTGGCGTCCGCGAAGCCGGCCACGATGCCCGACGCGTCGGCCGTCGACCGGTCGCCCCGGGCGAACACCGTGCCGCTGGTGCCCAGCGACACGACGACGTCGCCGGGCCGGAGGTCCAGGCCGAGAGCGGCGGCCATGTTGTCGCCGGTGCCCGGTGCGAGGACGACGCCCTCAGGGGTCTCCCCGACCCGCTCGCGGGGAGCGGCCACCCGCGGCACCGCGAGCTCGCGTCCGAAGGCCAGCTCGAGCAGGTCGAGCCGGTAGGCGTCCTCGGCCGGCGACCAGTAGCCGGTGCCCGACGCGTCGCCGCGGTCGGTCGTCGGCTCGCCCGCGCCACCGCGCAGCTGGTGGGTGACCCAGTCGTGGGGGAGCAGCACGCCTCGCGCCCGGTCCGCCGTGCCCGGCTCCTGCTCGGCGACCCAGCGCAGCTTGGTCACGGTGAAGCTGGCCACCGGCACGCTGCCCGTGGCGTCGGCCCAGGCCTGGGCGCCTCCGAGCTCCTCGACCAGGGCAGCGGCCTGCGGTGCCGACCGGTTGTCGTTCCACAGCAGGGCGTCGCGGACCGGTGTCCCGGCCTCGTCCACCAGGACCATGCCGTGCTGCTGGCCGCCGACCGCGAGCGCCTCTACGCCGTCGAGCAGCCCCTCGGACGCCTTCTCCCAGGCCTGCCACCACACGCGCGCGTCCACCTCGGTGACGTCCGGGTGGGGGGCGCGGCCCTCCCGCACGACCTCGCCGGTGTCCGCGTCGCACACGACGACCTTGGTGGCCTGGGTGGAGCAGTCCACTCCCGCGACGAGATGCATTCGCTGAGGCTACCCGCCGCCGGAGCGGCCGCCCCGGCCGCCCGGTCCGGTCCTGCCCGTCTCGACGGCCGCATCCATCAGCGGCAGGACCCGGTAGGGGATCTGGGTGGCCAGCGCGATCACCGTCGAGGACCGCACGATGCGGTCGTCGGCCAGGACCGCGTCGATGACCCGCTGGAGGTCGGTGTTGGACCGGGCCACCACCCGGGCCCACATGTCCCCGGCCCCGGTGATGGTCACCGCCTCGAGGACCTCCGGGATCCGGGCCAGGTGCTCAGCGACGGACTGGTGCCCGGCCCCCTGACGGATCTCCAGGGTGAGGAAGGCGGTCACCGGGTGGCCGAGCGCCTCCGGCCGCAGCTCCGGTCCCCAGCCCGAGATCACGCCGGTGCGGGCCAGCCGGTCCAGCCGCGCCGTCACCGTCCCGCGGGCGACCCCGAGCCGACGGGACGCCTCCAGCGCCCCGATGCGCGGCTCCGCAGCGAACAGATGGACCAAAGTGACGTCCAGCTCGTCCATCGACACCCTCCGGACTGGGCAGTCTGCACAGGTTCCGCGCCCACTGTTGCACAGATCGGCCGTCATCGCCCATGCTGCATGACATGACTGGTGCCCTGACCCATGACGAGCTGAAGGCCGACCTCACCCTCGAGCAGCTGCAGCAGCTGGTCGGGCTGGTGACCTACGACGAGGACGCCGACGTCTTCCCGGTGACCGGGTGGGACGCGATCGTGTTCGTGGTCGGCAACGCCACCCAGGCCGCGCACTACTACCAGTCGGCCTGGGGGATGACCCTGGAGGCCTACTCGGGTCCCGAGCACGGCAACCGCGACCACAAGTCCTTCGTGCTGCGCTCGGGCTCCATCCGGTTCGTGCTCAACGGTGCCGTGGACCCGGACAGCCCGCTGGCCGACCATCACCGGCGGCACGGTGACGGGGTGGTCGACATCGCCCTCGAGGTGCCCGACGTGGACCGCTGCGTCGCCCAGGCCGAGAGGGCCGGCGCGACCGTCGTACGCCCGCCGGAGGATGTCACCGACGAGCACGGGACCATCCGGATCGCTGCCATCGCGGCCTACGGCGAGACCCGGCACACGCTCGTGGACCGGTCCGGGTACGACGGTCCCTACCTGCCCGGCTACGTCGCCGCGCAGGGCACCTGGGTCCCCCGCGAGGGTCAGCCGAAGCGGCTGTTCCAGGCCCTGGACCACATCGTCGGCAACGTCGAGCTCGGGAAGATGGAGGAGTGGGTCACCTTCTACAACAAGGTGATGGGCTTCGTGAACATGGCGGAGTTCATCGGCGACGACATCGCCACGGACTACTCCGCGCTGATGTCCAAGGTGGTCGCCAGCGGCAACCACCGGGTGAAGTTCCCGCTCAACGAGCCGGCGCCCGCGAAGAGCAAGTCCCAGATCGACGAGTACCTCGAGTTCTACCGCGGTCCCGGCGCCCAGCACCTGGCGCTGGCCACCAACGACATCCTGGCCACCGTCGACGCGCTGCGCGCCAACGGCGTGGAGTTCCTGAACACCCCGGACTCCTACTACGAGGACGAGGAGCTGCGCTCGCGCATCGGCGAGGTGCGGGTCCCGATCGAGGAGCTCCAGTCCCGCGGGATCCTGGTGGACCGCGACGAGGACGGCTACCTGCTGCAGATCTTCACCCGGCCGCTCGGTGACCGGCCCACGGTGTTCTTCGAGCTGATCGAGCGGCACGGGTCGCTCGGGTTCGGCAAGGGCAACTTCAAGGCGCTGTTCGAGGCGATCGAGCGCGAGCAGCAGCGGCGCGGCAACCTCTGAGGCGGTCCGGCCCAGGTCCCGCCCACGGCGGGCCGGGCCTCAGTCCAGGTCGCCGAGTGCGACCAGCTGGGCCTCGTCCTCGGGTGCCCGGGGCCCGGTGGACCGGTGCGCGGACAGCGTCCGGCGGCCCAGGAACAGCACGGTGGTGCCCACCAGGACGGCGGCGGCGCCCATCCAGAACGGTGCGTGGATGCTGACGTTCTCGCCCAGCTTGCCGGCGGCGTACGGCGCGACCGCACCGCCGGAGAACCGGACGAAGGAGTACGCCGCCGAGGCGACCGGCCGCTCGACCGGCGCAGCGCCCATCACCGCCTCGGTGATCAGCGTGTTGTTGATGCCCAGGAACGCACCGGCCAGCACGATGCCGACGACCAGCGCGAGTCGGTGGTCGGTGAGCACCGCCATCATGACCAGGTCGGCGGCGAACAGGCCGAGCGCCGCGAGGATCGCGGGGACGGTGCCGATCCGGGTCTGCAGCCAGGGTGCGACGACCACGGAGGTGAAGGCGAGCATCAGGCCCCAGCCGAAGAAGATGAACCCGACCTGCGAGGCCGTCATGTCCAGCGGGAACGGCGCGTAGGCGAGCAGCGCGAAGAAGCCCATGTTGTAGAACAGGGCGGTCACCGCGATGGTCAGCAGGCCGGGGTGTCGCAGCGCCTTGAACGGGTCGACGATCGAGGTGCGGTGCTCGGCCGGCGGGGTCGCGGGCAGGAAGAACGCGGTGGCCACCAGGGCGATGGTCATCAGCGCGGCGACGCCGAAGAACGGGCCGCGCCAGGAGATGGAGCCGAGCTGGCCGCCGACCAGCGGACCGGCCGCGATGCCGAGCCCGAGCGCCGCCTCGAACAGGATGATCGCCTGGGCCACCGAGCCGCTGGCCGCGGACACGATGGTGGCCAGTGCGGTGGCGATGAACAGGGCGTTGCCCAGGCCCCAGCCGGCCCGGAAGCCGACGATGGCCCCGATGCTGCCCGAGGAGCCGGCCAGCGCCGAGAACACGATGATCAGCACCAACCCGGACAGCAGGGTCCGCTTGGCGCCGATCCGGCTCGAGACCACACCGGTGATCAGCATGGCCACGCCGGTGACCGCCATGTAGCTGGTGAACAGCAGGGACACCTGGCTGGGGGTGGCGTCCAGCTGGTCCGCGATCGGCTTGAGGATCGGGTCCACCAGCCCGATGCCCATGAAGGCGATCACGCAGGCGAACGCGACGGCCCAGACAGCGCGGGGCTGCCTGAGGATGGAGGCGGTCGGGGCGTCGGCCTGGCTGCTGTGGGTGCTCGAGGTGCTCACTTGGTTCCTCTGCTCGTGGTCTCGGACGGGACGTCACGCTCGGACAGGTCGTACTGCTCCAGCAGGCTGCGGAGCACGGCGACGGCCGTGGCGAGGTCCCGCTCGTCGTGGCGGGGGTCGGCCCGCAGCCGGGCGGCCACGCTGGCGGCCCGCTCTTCGCGGGCCTCGGCCAGCACCGTGCGCCCCGCCTCGGTCAAGGTGACGAGGCTGGAGCGGGCGTCGTCGGGGTTGCGCTGCTTCACGGCCCAGCCGCGGTCGCACAGGGTGCCCACGCCGGCGGACATGGTCGGCTGCGAGCACCGGTCCGCGGTGGCGAGAGCGCCGATCGTGACCGGCGCCAGCTCCTCGATCACCGAGAGCAGCCGCAGGCTGGCCGTCGGGGCCTGGGAGCCGGCGGTCCGGGGCGCCCGGGAGGTGTCGCGGCTGACGGCTCGCACCAGCCGGCCCGTGTGCAGGACCAGCTCGGCGCTGAGCTCCTCCACCGTCGGGTGGCTCAGGATTGGTTGGCTCACGCAAGCGATATTACATAGGTAGCCTATGCAATGTCATCCGTCAGCGGTGAGACCCCCGCCACCTCCGAGCGTGCCGGGAAGGGCGCTCACTCCTGCACGGGCAGCGCGGGCAGCACCGTGCCGGTCACCTCGCCGAGCGCGATCCGGCCGCCGAGCGCCCCCGGCGCGGTCGCCCTCAGGGTGACCGTGTCGCCGTCGCGGAGGAAGGTGCGATCCTCCCCGGCGACCACGAAGGGCTCGGTGCCACCCCAGGACAGCTCGAGCAGCGACCCCCTCTGACCCCGCTCGGGGCCGCTGACGGTGCCCGAGCCGAAGAGGTCCCCGGGGCGGAGCGAGGCGCCGTTGACGGTCAGGTGGGCGAGCATCTGGGCGGGCGCCCAGTACATCGATGCGTACGGCGGGCGGCTGACCGTCTCCCCGTCGAGGACCACCTCGATGTCGATGTCGAAGCCGTCGCGACCCTGGACCCGCAGGTAGTCCAGCGGCTCGGGGTCCTGCGCCGGCAGGTCGACCCGGGCGGCGTCCAGCGCGTCGAGCGGAGTGACCCAGCCGCTCACCGAGGTGGCGAACGACTTGCCCAGGAACGGCCCGAGCGGGACCGTCTCCCAGGCCTGGATGTCGCGGGCCGACCAGTCGTTGAGCAGCGTCACCCCGAAGACGTGCTCCGCGAGCCTCCCGACGGGCACCCGGTCCCCGATCCGGGTGGCCGCGCCGACCACGAACCCGAGCTCCGCCTCCAGGTCGAGGCGGCTGCTGGGCCCGTAGGCGGGAGCGTCGTCGCCGGCCTCCCGGTGCTGGCCGCAGGGCCGCCGTACGCCGGTGCCGGAGACCACCACGGTGCCGGCGCGGCCGTGGTAGCCGACCGGCAGGTGCCTCCAGTTCGGCTTCAGCGGCTCGGAGCCGGGGCGGAGGATCCGGCCCACGTTGGTCGCGTGGTGCAGCGAGCAGTAGAAGTCCACGTAGTCGGCCACCTCGAAAGGCAGCAGGCAGGTGACCTCGGTGACCGGCACGAGGTGCGGCTCGACGAGGTCCCGCTGGGCCTCCTCGGTGAGCAGCGCGGTGAGCCAGGAGCGCACCGAGGACCAGGCCGGCCGGCCGAGCTCGAGCAGCGGGTTCAGCGAGCGCGCCTCGAAGACGTGGCTCATCTCCCACATGTCCGCGGCGGCCACCGGAGCGAGGTCGAGCACCAGGTCGCCGATGCGTACGCCGACCCGGGGCGGCTCGTCACCGTGCGCGAACACGGCGTACGGCAGGTTGTCGACGTCGAACATCGAGCCGGCGGCCCCGTCCACCCAGGTCCGGCTGGTCATGGGGCCTCCACCAGTCCGAGGGCAGTGAGCTCGCGCACCATGTCGTCCACGTCACGGCACGCCGAGGACGTGAGCCACCTGCGCGCCGATGCCAGCGCGGTCGGCTCGAGGCGTCCCGTCAGCGCAGCGCCGTCCCGGTCCTCGAGCACCGCGGCGACATCGTCGGGACCGGCACCGTCGAGGCTGGCGCGGGTGGCGAGCAGCAGGTTGAGGAGCCCGTGTCCCTCGAGCCCGGTGGTCTCGTCACGGTGGCGTACGGCGTGCAGCAGGCCCGCGGTGCTGAACGCCAGCTCCCGGTCGAGGGCCGCGCCGATGCAGATGGCGAGCTCGGAGGCCGCAGGGAAGGCGTCCGGGTCGGGGTCCCCGGCGCGCAGGGTCAGCCGGTGGTCCACGGCGGCCACCTCGTCGAGCACCGAGAGCCAGGAGGCGGACGGCTCCGCGCCGTACAGCCGCGGTGTCTCGACGTGCACGGCGACGTCCTCCTCGAGGTCGCCCGTGGCTGTCAGGGAGTCGACGGCGGCGACGATGCGACGCGCGTTGGGCGCCAGGTCGCCCGCGTCCGACTCGCGCACCGCTACGTGCACGGCGACCAGTCGCAGGTGCTCGCCCCGCGTCGCCCACTGCACCGCCGGTGCCAGGGCTCCGGCGCCACCGGTGACGACCACGGCCACCGGGAGGGGGGAGAGCGGCGACGCGGTCACGTGCTCGGCGAGACCGGGAAGGTCCGTGTCCGACACCAGGAAGGCACCGAGGAGGTCGGCCCGGTCGGAGGCGCGTCGCGCGGCGTGGGCGGGCACCGCCTCGTCGAGCGCGACGGCCCCCGGTGGAAGGGCGGCGGCATCGTCGACGAGTCCGTGGAGGAAGGCCGGGACGGGATGGCGGCTCGATCGCACCCGCCGACCCTATCGGCACCCGATGATGGCGAAAGCCCACACTCGGTCCGTCCGCTTCCTACCCTGGACCGAGGACCTGACAGCGCCGGCGAGGCGACAGGCACCGGCCGAGCGGCCGGTCGGACCGGAGCTCACTGGGGGACAGCACCATGACCACCGCACACTCCGTCCACGGCACCGCCGCTGTCCGCGAGGTCCTGGGGGCGGGCGCGGTCCGGAGCTTCTTCCAGCCCATCGTGGACCTGGCGTCCAGGTCCGTGGTGGCCTACGAGGCGCTGGCACGGGGCCCGCTCGGTCCGCTGGCGACACCCGACGCGCTGTTCGCAGCGGCAAGGGAGGCGGGTCTCCTCGCCCAGCTGGACGAGGCCTGTCGGCTGGCCGCCTTCGAGGGTGCGAGTCGTCTGGGACTGGTGGCGCCCTGCGCCGTCTTCGTCAACGTCGAGCCCGAGGTGCTCGACGAGGCTCCGCTCACCGACCTGTTGGCGATCGCCGACGCCGCTCCGGGACGCCTGCGGGTGGTCATCGAGATCACCGAACGAGCGCTCGCCGCCCGTCCTGCGGAGATGCTGCGCACGGTGGAGCGCGTCCGTGACCTCGGCTGGGGCATCGCCCTCGACGACGTCGGCGCCGACTCGGCGTCCCTGGCGTTCATGGCCCTGCTGCGTCCCGACGTCGTCAAGCTCGACCTCACCCTCGTGCAGGACCGTCCGTCCCCGGCCATCGCCGAGATCATGAACGCGGTGAACGCCTACGCGGAGCGCTCCGGCGCACTGATCCTCGCCGAGGGCATCGAGACGGAGCAGCACCTCGCGACCGCGCATGCGCTGGGGGCCACGCTCGGTCAGGGCTGGCTGTTCGGACGGCCGACGGCCGACCCCGTCCTCGTCGAGCCGACCGTCGCCCTCGACCTGACCGTCGGCCGCGTGGCCACGGGTCCCGCGGTCGCCGACTCACCCTTCAGCTGCCTCCCGGACGGTGTCGTGCTCAAGCAGTCGTCCAAGCGGCTGCTCATCGAGCTCAGCAAGCAGCTCGAGCGGGAGGCGCTTCGCGTGGGCGACACCTGCATCGTCGCGTCCACCTTCCAGCACGACAGGCACTTCACACCCGCTACCACCCTGCGATACCGCGACCTCGTGGAACGGACGGGCTTCGTCTGTGCTCTCGGCGAGGACCTGGGCGACCTGCTCGTCCCCGGCCTGCGCACCGTCTCGCTGGCACCCGGCGACCCGGTGCTGGGCGAGTGGGACGTCGTCGTCCTGAGCCCGCACTTCAGCACCGCCCTGCTGGCCCGGGACCTCGGCGACTCAGGGCCGGACATGGACCGGATGTTCGCCTACGCGCTGACCTACGAGCGGGACACCGTGGTGCGCGCGGCACACGGACTGCTGTCCCGCGTCGCGCCGCCGGTCGACCCGGGGCCCGAGGGCCTCGCCGCGTCGACGCCCGACGTGGGTGCCGCCGGGCATCCCGGTGGTCGTCCTGCAACGTCGCCCACCTGGATGACCGGTGAGCACGACGTCCTGCGGGCCGTCCGGAAGGAAGCCTGGCCGCCGCTCGAGGACGTGCTCGCCCGTCGCGCGATCAGTGCCACGACGAGCGGTGTGACCATCGCCGACATGACCAGCCCCGACCAGCCGCTGGTGTTCGTCAACGCGGCCTTCGAGAGGCTCGCGGGCTATCCCGACACCGACCTGCTGGGCCGCAACTGCCGCTTCCTGCAGGGGCCCGACACCGACCGGGCGGCCCTGACCCGCATCCGTGCCGCCCTCGTCGACGGCCAGGAGTGTCACGAGACGATGCTCAACTACCGAGGGCCCGCCCGGGTGCCGTGGTGGAACGAGATCGTGCTCTCGCCGGTGCGGGACGAGTCGGGCCGCGTCGTGCACTTCATCGGCGTGCAGAGCGACGTGACGGCCAGGGTGGAGGCCCAGCGAGCGCTGGCGCAGGAGACCGAGCGCGGCCGCCGGTACCTCGCCCGGATCGAGCACCTCGCCTACCACGACTCGCTGACCGGCCTGACCAACAGGCGACGCTTCGAGGACCAGGTCGAGACCGCCCTGCTCGAGAGCTGCCTGGCTGGTCGGTCCGTGGCGCTGCTGTTCATGGACCTCGACGGGTTCAAGTCCGTCAACGACTCCCTGGGTCATCCGGTCGGGGACAGGCTGCTGCAGGAGGTCGCGCGGCGGCTGCGCAGCGAGGTCCGGGGAACCGACCTCCTCGGCCGGTTCGGTGGTGACGAGTTCGTCGTCGCCCTGACCGGGCTGGACCCGGTCACCGCCGCGCTCGGGGCCGACCGTGTCGCCCGCGAGCTGGCCGCCGCGGTCGAGGTGCCGTTCCAGCTGCAGGGCGAGGAGGTCCGTCTGAGCGCCAGCATCGGTGTCGCGACGTACCCCCAGGACGCCGCGGACTTCGGTGCCCTGCTCCACCTCGCCGACCTGCGGATGTACGAGCTCAAGCACCCGGTGTCCCGGGGCTGACCGAGCCGGTCGACGCCTCACTGTCCTCGCCGCGTTCGCGCCGGTGCGATGGACCGCGCTCGCCAGGAGCCAGGACCACCGTCGGGGTATCACGGTCGGCTCGGCACGCTCTTCACTTGTGGGAGGACAACGTGTTGACTCGGATGAGTGAGCTGAGGAGGTCGGCAGGTGTCGGACACCCGTCGCGTTCATGCTTCGGAGCATGCGCAGTCCGGCCGGTGGCTGGTGCAGCTCGCCGCGCTTCTCATGTGCGGCGTCACCGCCTCAGCGTGCGGGACGAAGAGTGTGGACAAGGCCGTCGACATGCCGTCGGGCAAGGCAGCCTCGCCGAGCATCTCCACAGCCCCGAAGCCATCTGCCCCAGCACCGGGAGCATCGAAGGACTCACCCAGGCGGCCGGGAGCCAGCAACGGGCTGGAGTCCTCCGGTTCGCAAGGATCAGGTGTACCGGACGATGACCCCCTGCCTCCCCGGGGGTCGACGACCACCAGAGCACCCCAAGACCACCGCAGCCCCCGTCTCCCGTCTCCAACCGATGGTGCGGACCCACCGGCGAGCAGCTCAGCGCCGGCATCATCCTCCGGCATCCCCTCCCGGCCTGCACCGACGAGAAGCTCCGGACCGACAGCACCTTCTGGGGCGACCACGTCCTCCGGGTCGACACAGACGGCTCCGGCAGCGACCACCCCGTCGCCGAGACGGCTGTCGTGGCTGCCGTTCGGGCCAGCGTCACCAGACACCCCGGACCCGCCCACACGGGTGTATGCGCGGCTTCAGTCCGACTGCGCCGCTGCGACGCGGGCGCCGCGAAGTGAAGGCATGCAGGGCAACCAGGCAGCGTTCTGGGAAGCGGCTGCCTTTGCCTGCGTAGCCCTCCGGCAGTCCGACGACACGGCCTGGCGGGCTGCCACGAAGGCTTGGTTCACCGGTGGGAGTGACTACAGGGCTGCGAGTTGCCAGGCCACGGAGGTCAGGCGCACGGTCGACGCGATCATGAAGGACGCAACCCCCGAGAGCGGCCGGCCCAACATCGACCTTGCGGGCCCGGCGGAGGGATACGCCTGTCCACCGACAGGCATGCGGATCTCCCCGGAGAGCGGGCCACCCGGGACGCTCGTCACGCTCAGCTGGGACGGAGCGCCGTGGATGTCCTACGCGGGGACACGTGTCACGTTCGGTGACTGGACTGCCATGCTCGGCGGTGCTGGTCCCCAGCAGCTGGACCAGTTCGCCATGCGGGTGACGTCCCCCTCCGCAGGCTCGGGTTCCCCGCAGGTCAAGCTGACGCTCCGCGATGGCAGAGAGATCCTGTTCGGTCGGTACACGTACTCCTAGTCCGAGAACGTTGGTGACCAAGCGGGCTGGTGGCTTCCACCACGACAGGCTGGACGACGGCCTCACACGAACCATAGGATCAACGGCGTCACCGGGCGGCCGCAGCACCGTTCTCGCCCGGAACGGGCGCCCCGATGGCGGCACTTTGGCTGGATGACGATGTCCCCACGAGACCACCGACCCGGGAAGGCTTCCCGTCAGCTGCGAACGGCTCGGCGAGGCTCGACGCTGCGAGCTCCGTCTTCTGATGCGAGTCCTGACTTCGCGGTGTCCAACGCCTTGCGTGCCCTCGCCATCGTCGGCCCACCGGTCACCATCGCCACGGCCTTGCTCTTCTACTTCGGATGGGCCGTGACGGCTGCGCAGTCACGGGCCATGGGCGTCGACGAGAGCATCTTCGCCATGTCGACCCGCGACTACGTCGTGAGAAGCCTTCCGGCCCTGTTCCTCCCGCTCATCGTGGGCTCCGGGGTGCTTCTGTCGTGGGTCGTCCTGCACGGGAAGCTCGTAGACCTCAGCGACCGGAGTCACGGGGGCGAGAGCGTCTTCCGCTTCGGTCGGATCCTCGCCTGGACGGCATGGTGGGTCTTGCCCGTGGTGGGTGCCGTCGTTGCGCGGGTGCAGCCGGCCTGGGGAGAGCTCGTCATGCCTCTCTCGCTGGCCCTCGGATTCCTTCTTGCCGAGTACGGCGTGCGACTGATGGCCCTCGGGACGACCGACCACCAACGTCACAGACCGCCCTGGGTCAGCTCCTTCCGTTCCGTCCTCATCGGGGTGCTCGTCACCGCTGCGCTGTTCTGGGAGGTCGCCAACTTCGCCGGCGTGGTGGGTCGAGGCAAGGCCGAGCTGGTGGCTGGCTCGACCAACCAGTACCCCAGCGTGACGATCTACTCGCAGGTCGACCTTCGCCTCCGCTACGCCACGAGCCCGGTGCCCGAAGGAGGACCCGGGGACTACCGGTATGTCTACTCAGGGCTCCACCTGCTCCAGCGCACCGGTGGACGTTTCTTCCTCGTTCCGACGAACTGGACACCCGGCCGAGAGCCGATGATCGTCCTGCGCGACGAGGACTCCGTCCGCTTGGAGTTCACGGGTTCAGGCCGGGACTTCGGCCAACTCTGATGAGCGCTCAGGTGCCGGTCAGGCCGTCTTGGCCGACCATCCGCGCAGCGGAGTGTGGTCGAGAGCCTCGAGCAGCTCGCGCGGGGTGGGGTACACCTCGTCGGCACCGGCGTCCCGCAGCTCCTTCTCGCTGAAGCCGCCGGTGTTGAGGGCGACGCAGTAGTGGCCGGCCTTGTTCGCCGCGGAGACGTCCCACACGGAGTCGCCGACCACCGCTGCACGCGCCCCGCCGGCCCGCTGCACGGCCGCCTCGACGAGATCGGGTGCCGGCTTGCTGTTCTCCACGTCCTCGGTGGTGGGCGAGCCCTCCGCCAGGTCGCGGGCGTCGAGGAGGTCGAGCAGCTGTCCGATCTGGTCGGGCTTACCCGAGGTGGCAAGCACCACCTTGAGACCGCGGCGGCGCAGGTCCGCGACCAGGTCCGCGGCGCCGGGAAGCGCATGGATGCCGGGGAGCATGCCGGCGAAGACCTGGTCGTGGCAGTCCCGGATGGCGTCGCCGTGCCGTTCCTCCACGTCGTCGCCGGCGACCTCGGCGATCAGCAGGTCGCTGCCCATGCCGATGGCCCGATGGATCCGGAAGGCCGGAACCGTGACCTCGGCGCTGTCGAACGCCGTCACCCAGGCCATCGCATGCTGGTAGACGGTGTCCACGAGGGTCCCGTCCAGATCGAGGACGACGGTGTCGACCGGCGGATGGGCAGTCACCAGCAGCTCCTTGGGCACAGGGGATCACGACGACGTACAGGTCGCGATGGCTGGTGCCCGTTCGGGCGCTGTGCAAACCCCCCGTGCGGATTCCGACGGCTAGGCTCGGAGCCAGACGCCGGACACGATGTCTGCAGACACCGAGGAGACCACGTGAGCACAGCACTCGTCCGTCCGCGCAACCGGGTCATCGCCGGAGTGTGCGCCGGCCTGGCCGCCCGGTTCGGGCTCTCGCCGAACACCGTCAGGCTGCTGTTCGTCATCAGCTGCCTGCTGCCGGGTCCGCAGTTCCTGGTCTACATCGTGCTGTGGGTGATGATGCCTTCGGAGTAGGCCTCAGTCACGCTTCTTGGTGCGCGGCTTCCGCGCCCGCGCCGGGGCCGGAGCGGGCGACGACCCGACGCCGACCGGGCTCAGCTCGATGAGCTTCCCGGAGATCCGGGTGCGTTCGAGTGCGGCACGTGTCTGCTCGGAGAGGGTCGCCGGCAGCTCCACCAGCGAGTGGTCGCCGCGGATGTCGATGTGCCCGAAGTCGCTGCGGTCCAGGCCGCCCTCGTTCGCGATCGCGCCGACGATCTGTCGCGGCTCGACCTTGTGCCGCTTGCCCACCGAGATGCGGTACGTCGCCAGCGGCACGTTCGGACGCGAACGACGGGCGCCGGGCTCGCGCCGCCGGGGCCGCTCCCCGCCCTCAGCGTCCCGGCGACGGCCCCTCTCGTGGTCCCAGGCGCCGCTGCGGGCCTCCTTCGGGGAGTCGAAGGCCCGGGCCGGAGCCGTCTCGCGCTCGGGGGCCATCAGCAGCGGGCGGTCGTCCTGGGTGAGCACGGCGAGCGCGGCCGCGATGTCGGTGGCCGGCACGTCGTGCTCCTGCTCGTAGTCGACGACCAGGTCGCGGTAGAACCCGACCTGGTCCGAGCCCAGCGCCTCCGTGATGGCGTCGCGGAACCGCGCGACCCTGGTCTCGTTGACGTCGTCCACGGTCGGCAGCCGCATCTGGGTCAGCGGCTGGCGGGTGGCCCGCTCGATCGACCTGAGCAGGTGCCGCTCGCGAGGGGTGACGAACGAGATGGCGTCACCGGCGCGGCCTGCGCGTCCGGTCCGGCCGATCCGGTGCACGTAGGACTCGGTGTCGGTGGGGATGTCGTAGTTGACCACGTGCGAGACCCGCTCCACGTCGAGTCCGCGCGCCGCCACGTCGGTGGCGACGAGGATGTCGAGCTTGCCCTCGCGCAGCGAGTTGATGGTGCGCTCCCGCTGGGCCTGGACGATGTCGCCGTTGATGGCCGCCGCCGAGAACCCGCGTGCCCGCAGCCGCTCGGCCAGCTGCTCGGTCACCTGCTTGGTGCGCACGAACACGATCATCGCCTCGAAGGTCTCGACCTCGAGGATGCGCGTGAGCGCGTCGAGCTTCTGCGGGTGGGCCACCACCAGGTAGCGCTGCACGGTGGTGGCCGAGGTGGTCGTCTTGTTCCTGACGGTGATCTCGGCGGCGTCGGTGAGGTACTTCTTGGCGATGCGGCGGATCTGGGCCGGCATCGTGGCCGAGAACAGGGCGACGTGCTTGTCCGCAGGGGTGTCGGAGAGGATCTTCTCCACGTCCTCCGCGAAGCCCATCTTGAGCATCTCGTCGGCCTCGTCGAGGACCAGGAAGCGCAGCTCGGACAGGTCCAGCGTGCCCTTGTCGAGGTGGTCCATCACCCGTCCGGGCGTGCCCACGACGATGTGCACGCCGCGGCGCAGCGCGGACAGCTGCACGCCGTACCCCTGGCCACCGTAGATGGGCAGGACGTGCACGCCGGGCAGGTGGGCGGCGTAGCGCTCGAAGGCCTCGGAGACCTGGAGGGCGAGCTCGCGGGTCGGGGCCAGCACGAGGGCCTGCGGCAGCCGCTGGCGCAGGTCGAGACGGGACAGGATGGGTACGGCGAATGCGGCCGTCTTCCCGGTGCCCGTCTGAGCCAGCCCGACCACGTGGCGACCGGCCAGCAGCGCCGGGATGGTGGCCGCCTGGATCGGTGAGGGCGACTCGTAGCCGACGTCACCCAGCGCTTGCAGCACCCGCTCGTCCATCCCGAGGTCGGCGAACGTCGGGGACCGGTCGGCGTCGGGCGCGCTGCTGGGGTCGGACACCCCCCGAGTTTACGGGCCTTGTCGACGTGCCGTTGGAGAGAAGCGCCACCGCCGCGACCAAATCGTGTATAAACTTGATCGCGTTACTCGGGAATTCGACCGGAGGAGATCATGACGCAGAGCCTGCTGCACCAGAGCGTCGAGGCGCGCCTCCCGGCTCGCAAGGCCGTGGACATCGCCGCCGGAGCGGGAGCGCTGGGTCTGCACAACCTCCCCGGGCGCGACCTGACGCCCCTGGAGCTGCGGGACCTCGTCGCCTCGGTCGGGCGGGACACGGAGTCGTGGGTGCACCACGTGGGCTTCGACGACGAGCACCGGGTCTACGCGTCCCTGCACCGCGACGCCCACGTGGACGTCTGGCTGCTGTGCTGGACGCCTCGCAACGACACCGGCTGGCACGACCACGACATCTCCTCCGGCGCCGTGGCCGTCGTCGCCGGCGAGCTGGCCGAGAACAACCTCACCCTGCTGACCGGCGGGGTGGACACCCGGATCGGGGCCGGGAAGGCGTTCTGCTTCGGGCCCGAGCACATCCACCGCCTCAACGGCGCCGAGCCCGGGTCCGTGTCCGTGCACGCCTACAGCCCGCCCCTGCGCCGGATGGGACAGTACGACGTCTCCGAGGCGGGCGTGCTGCGGCGGCTGTCCGTGTCCTACACCGACGAGCTGCGCCCACCGGACTGACGCGTGGGGCGGCAGGCCGCGAGCCACGTCTGGTAGTCCCAGCCGACCAGGAAGAGCTGCGCCGCGGACCGCCCGGCCTCGATGAGCCGCTCACGCTCGGCCTCGTCGATGTCGAAGTCGATCGCACTGACCTCGGCGGTGTCCACGGCGACGCTGCGGGCCATGTTGCACGGATCCGTCACGTGGTCGGCCTGGCAGCCCTCGATGGCCGTCTGCACCAGCGCCGCGCCGAGCCGGACAGGTCCGGTGACCGGGCGCGGATCCTGGATGGTCGGCTCCAGTGAGCTGAGCCGGATCCCGATGGTCGGCCAGCGTGCCGGCAGGCCGTCCTGTCGGTCGAACATCGAGATCGGGTAGTTGGACACGAGCGCACCGTCCACGAGCGTCGAGGTCCCGTGCGGGCCCTTCAGCGACACGGGCTCGAAGAAGTAGGGGATCGACGCCGAGGCCCGCACGGCGTCGACGACGAGCTGGTCGTCGGGGTCCCGGCCGTAGTCGTCGTACTGCCAGGGCAGGTAGACCAGCCGCCGGCGTGACACGTCGCTGGCCGTCACCGCCAGCCGCCAGCGCTGGTGCACCGAGCCGTCGCCGCCCGGGTCGTCGGTGCGCAGGTCGCCGAACCGCGAGACGCCGAGGTCCCCGAGCACCCCGGAGAGCCAGCGGCGCAGGTAGTCGCCCTCGTAGGCGCCGTCCTCGAGGAGCACCGAGAGCCCGTCCGCGAGGAACCCGAGCGGTCCCAGGTAGCGGCCCGGGAACCCGCGGTCGGCGAACTTGGTGAAGTCCAGCGTCCGGGCGATGTCCACCAGCCGTGACACCGGCTCGCCGCGGGCGGACAGGGCGGCCAGGACCGCGCCCACCAGTGCGCCCGCCGACGTGCCGCCGACCCGGGCGAACGAGTAGCCGGCGTCCCCGAACGACTGCAGGGCACCGGCCAGCGCCAGGCCCTTCACGCCACCACCCTCCAGGACGATGTCGGTCACCAGCTCGGAGGGGGGAGGAGGGGGCTCAGCCACCGCGCAGCGCGGGGAAGTCGTCGTCGCGCCACTCCCGCGCTCCGCTCTCGAACTGGGCCGACCCGGCCGCGAGCTCGCTCTCCCGGCCGCGCAGCTCGACGCGGCGGATCTTGCCGGAGATGGTCTTGGGAAGCTCGAAGAACTCCAGCCTCCGGACCCGGAGGTACGGCGCCAGGTGCTCCCGGGCGTACTTCAGGATCTCGAAGGCGGTCTCCTCGGTCGGGTCGAAACCGGGCGCGAGCGCGATGTAGGCCTTGGGGACGGCGAGCCGCACCGGGTCCGGGGCGGGCACCACCGCCGCCTCGGCGACCGCCGGATGCTCGATCAGCACCGACTCCAGCTCGAACGGGCTGATCTTGTAGTCCGAGGCCTTGAACACGTCGTCGGTGCGACCGACGTAGGTGATGTAGCCGTCCTCGTCCCGGCTCGCGATGTCGCCGGTGTGGTAGAGACCGTCGGCCATCGCCGTCGTGTTCCGCTCCTCGTCGCCCTGGTATCCGGTCATCAGCGGCAGCGGGTGCCCCTGCGGACCGGTGAGGTCCAGGCAGATCTCGCCCTCCCCGACCCCCTCGACGCGGGTGCCGGTCAGCGGGTCGACGAGCACCACCGGCAGGCCCGGCAGCGGCTTGCCCATCGACCCGGGCCGGACCGTCGTACCAGGGGTGTTGCCGACCTGGGCGCTCGTCTCGGTCTGTCCGTAGCCGTCGCGGATGGTCAGCCCCCAGGCCGCCTTCACCTGCTCGATGACCTCCGGGTTGAGCGGCTCCCCGGCGCCGACCACCTCGCGCAGGCTCCCCGGGCCGCCGGAGAGGTCGGAGGTGATGAGCATCCGCCAGACGGTCGGGGGGGCACAGAACGAGGTGACGTCGCGCTCCCGCAGCCGGGCCAGCAGCTTGGCCGCGTCGAACCGGGCGTAGTTGTAGACCACGATCGTGGCCTCCGCGATCCACGGCGCGAAGAAGCACGACCAGGCGTGCTTGGCCCACCCGGGCGAGGAGATGTTCAGGTGCACGTCGCCCGGTCGCAGTCCCAGCCAGTACATCGTCGCGAGGTGACCGACCGGGTAGGAGACCTGGGTGTGCTCGACCAGCTTGGGCCGCGAGGTCGTCCCCGAGGTGAAGTAGAGCAGCAGCCGGTCCGAGGGCGCGGTCCCGGGGTGGGGCGGCGGGGGTACGTCGAGGGAGTAGGCCTCGTGCAGCGCCTCGCTGGTGAGCACCTGGTAGTCGCCGGGGACACCCTCGAGCTTGCCCACGTCGGCGGGGTTGCACAGCACGAAGCGGGCACCGCCGCGACTGATCCGGTCCGCCAGGTCGGCGGGTCCCACCGCCGTGGTGGTCGGCATGATGACCGCCCCCAGCTTCATCACCGCGAGCATTGACTCCCACAGCTCGACCTGGTTGCCGAGCATCACGATCACCGCATCCCCACGCCGTACGCCGTGGCCCGAGAGCCACGCCGCCACCTGGTCGGAGGCCCGGGCCATCTCGTCGAACGACCGCTCCGCGGAGGTGCCGTCGTCCTCGAGGACCACCAGCGCGGGCCGGTCGTTGCCGCGGGCGATGGCGTCGAACCAGTCGACCGCCCAGCTGAACCTGCCGCCGAGCTCGGGCCAGGTGAACTCCTCACGGGCCCGGTCCGGGTCGTCCCTGAGCGAGAGCAGCAGGTCGCGTGCGGAGCGGAAGGCGTCGGTGGCGGTGGTCTGGCCCGGAGTCATGCCCAGACTCTGGCACTGCGGACCGCGCGGCACCACCTCCCGGCCCGCTCAGGCCCGCGCGTAGCGCTGCACGAACCGGGTCAGGATCTTCGGCGGGTCGAAGACCTCCCCCTCGCGGGCCATCGCCTTCAGGGAGTCGGCCTGGTGGGGCTCGAAGTAGCCGGCGTGCTTGTAGACCTCGATCCGGGTGCACAGCCCGTGCACGTCGAGCTCGGGGTGGAACTGCGTCGCGTAGACGTTCCTGCCGACCCGGAACGCCTGCACCGGGCAGCGCGGCGACCGGGCGAGGTGTACGGCGTGCGCAGGCAGGTCGTGGACGGCCTCCTTGTGGCCCACGAAGGCCTCGAACTCCTCGGGGAGGTCCGCGAGCAGCGGGTCGGCCCGGCCCTCGGGGGTCAACGTGACCTGCACCCGGCCGATCGGCTCCGCGTGGTCGCGGTCGACCGTGGCGCCCTCGTGGGTGCCGATCACCCCGATGCCGTAGCAGGCGCCGAGGAAGGGGAAGTCGCGGGCGACCACGTCGTCGAGGAGGTGCGCCAGCTCCTTCTCGACCCGCTGCTGGACCGCCGACTTGGACTCCGCGTCGTCGCTGGCGTTGAACGGCCCGCCCCCCAGGAGGATCCCCGACCAGTCGTCGAGGTCGACCGTGCCGAGCGGCCGTCGTTCCAGCCGCACCCGCCGCAGCAGGGACTCGTCGAGCCCCGTGAACCCGAGGAACGCGTCGTACTCGTTGTCGGCTGCCTCGTCCTCGTCGCGGGTGCCCAGCAACAGGAAGGGCTTCACCCCGCACACCCTACGGCTCGCTCGACCGCGCCGAGGAGGCCGTCAGGGGTCAGCGCAGGATGATGTAGCCGCCGACGATCGCCGGCAGCAGCCCGGGCAGCAGCCACCACGACAGCGGGCTGCGCCGGTGGATCAGCAGCGCGGCGGCGAAGGCGATCACCCCGAAGGCAGCGGCGATCACCAGCAGGCCGATCTGCGAGCTGCGACGGTCCGAGACGTACGCCGCGACCACGATCCCCCCGGAGAGGTGCAGGATGGTGATGGCCGTCAGGGACGACATCACCCAGCGCTGCACGGTCGTGATGTTCGTCTGGCGCTGCTGCGGGCGGGGCTGTCCAGGCGTCATCAGGTGCTTGCGGACCGCAGGAGGCCCGGACTGGCCGGAGGACATGGGGTCAGCCTATCGGTCGGATGGGGCTGCTCCGACCACGACGGCGACGTACCGTGGAGGGGTGCCGGACCGCGACGACGAGCCGATCGGCGAACCCTCGCCTCGGCGGAAGAAGATGTACTTCGCGATGATGGGCACCTGCGTCACGCTCATCGTGCTGGCCTGGAACGTCGTGCGCTTCTGGTCGGTCCCGGCGGCCCTGGCGATGACAGTCGTGGCGGCCCTGATCCCGCCGGTGGCGGCCATCGTCGCGAACTGGGGGCAGGGCTGAGGCCGGGGCTACACAGGTCCCGAGGAGATCTTCTCGATCAGGGCGGTGGTGGAGATGGCCGGCGTGCGGGTCAGGTAGTGCACCTCGACGATGTCCTTGAACTCGTCGAACCTGCCGGCCCAGTCGTCCCCCATCACCAGCACGTCCGCGTGGTGCTCGAGGAGGTACTTCCGCTTGAGCTCCAGGCTCTCCTCGACGAACACCGCGTCGACCGGCTTGAGGGCGGCCACGATCTCCAGGCGCTCGTCCTGGGAGAAGACCGGGGCCCGGCCCTTCTTGCTGACGTTCAGTGCGTCGGCGGAGACACCGACCACCAGGCGGTCGCCCAGGGAGGCCGCCCGCTGGATCACGCGCAGATGGCCGACGTGGAAGACGTCGAACGTGCCGAAGGTCATCACCGTCCTGGTCATGGGCCGCATCCTGCCATGTCCCGGAGACGTTCCGGCGGCGCCGGACCGGGCGGTAGGCTCTGCGGGTGAGCCTCTCTACCGGTACAGCACCCGCCCGGCTCCTCTCCGCCCGCAACGCCGTGCTGGCCACCTTCTTCCTCAACGGGTTCGGGTTCGCCACCTGGGCGTCCCGCATCCCGTCCGTGCGGCATGCCCTGGACCTGGACCCGGGCCGGCTGGGCCTGCTGCTGCTGGCCACGTCGATCGGCGCGGTGATGGCGCTTCCGGCCGCGGGCGGCGCGGTGCAGCGCTTCTCCGCCCGGCGCGTCGTGGTCTTCGGCGCCGCCGTCGAGGGCTTCGGGCTGGTGCTGGTGGGCCTGGGGGCCGGCCCGGCCGGCAGTGTCCCCCTCACCGCGCTGGGCCTGCTGTTCGTGGGCTTCGGGAACGGCACCTGGGACGTGTCGATGAACGTCGAGGGTGCCGAGGTCGAACGGCAGCTCGGCCGGTCGGTGATGCCCCGCTTCCACGCCGCGTTCAGCCTCGGCACGGTGGCGGGCGCGGGCATCGGCACCCTCGCCACGGCGCTCCACCTCGGCATCGCCTGGCACACCGGTGTGGCCGCCGTACTCGTGGCAGGGCTCGGCTGGCTGTCGGTGCGCCGCTTCCTGCCGGTGACACCCACCGACGCGGAGGCGCCCGCGAGCCACGCGCTGCGGGCCTGGACCGAGCTGCGCACCCTGATGATCGGGGTGATGGTGCTGGCGATGGCGCTGACCGAGGGCGTGGCCAACGACTGGATCGGGGTCGCCATGGTGGACGGCTACGGCGCCCCGGCGTGGCTCGGGGCTGCGGCGTTCGCCCTGTTCGTGGCCGCCATGACCGCCGGCCGGGTGACCGGCACGGCGCTCCTCGACCGGTTCGGTCGGTTGCGGGTGCTGCGGGGGAGCATGGGCGTGGCGGGCGCCGGGATCCTGCTCGTGGTCTTCGGCGGGGTCCCGGCGCTCGTCACGCTGGGCATCGTCTTGTGGGGGGTCGGTGCCTCGCTCGGCTTCCCGGTCGGGATGAGCGCCGCGGCCGACGACCCGGCCAACGCGGCCGCGCGGGTCAGTGTCGTCTCGACGATCGGCTACCTGGCCTTCCTCGGCGGTCCACCCCTGCTCGGTTTCCTCGGCAGCCACTTCGGGGTGCTGGACGCCCTGCTGGTGGTGGCGGTGATCCTGGTGCCCTCGCTGCTCGCCGTACCCGCCGCGCGCGAGACGGCCCGCAGCTGAGCGGGCTGTAGGTTCGAGGCCGATGAGCGTTCCCGCGCAGCCGATCCTCACCCCGAACCCGGAGCTCGACGAGCAGCGGCGTCGGGGCCTGCGCCGCATGCGAGGTCTCGCCGTCGGGCTGCTCGTGCTCGCCGCGGTCGTCTACGTCGCGACCCTGCACCAGGTCGGGTTCCTCGGGTTCGTCAATGCCGGCGCGGAGGCGTCGATGGTCGGCGCCATCGCCGACTGGTTCGCGGTGACCGCGCTGTTCAAGCACCCGCTGGGGCTGCCGGTCCCGCACACGGCGCTGATCCCGCGCCGCAAGGACGACCTCGGCCGCAGCCTGGAGGAGTTCGTGGGCGAGAACTTCCTGCAGGAGTCCACGATCCGCGAGCGGATGGCGATCGCGGGGCTCAGCGGCCGGCTCGGGGCCTGGGTGGCGGTCGAGGAGAACGCCCGGCGGGTGGTCGACGAGGCGGCCAGCGTCCTGCACCTGGCGCTGTCCACGGTCCGCGACGCGGACCTGGCCTCCTTCGTCGAGGAGGCGCTGCTGCCCCGCTTCCTCGAGGAGCCGGTGAGCCCGGTGGCCGGCAGCCTGCTCGAGGAGGTGCTGCGGGACGGCGCCCACCACGGCATGGTCGACCTCGTCCTGGACGAGGCGCTGCGCTGGCTCGAGCAGAACGAGAGGACGTTCGTCGAGGTCGTGGGGGAGCGGGCCCCCTGGTGGTCGCCGATGGCGGTCAACGAGCGGGTCACGCACCGCCTGTACGTCGAGGCGGTCGCCTGGGTCAAGGACATCAGCAGCGACCCGCACCACCAGGCGCGGACCGCCCTGGACAGTGCGCTGGCGCAGCTGGCCCACGACCTGCTGCACGACCCCGAGACCCAGGAGCGGGCGGAGCGGCTGAAGAACCGGATCCTCACCCACCCACAGCTGGTGGTCACCGCGACCTCGCTGTGGAACGCCTTCCGTCGGGCACTGCTGGAGTCGCTCGCCG
This sequence comes from uncultured Actinomycetota bacterium, assembly GCA_963837995.1. Taxonomy (GTDB): domain Bacteria; phylum Actinomycetota; class Actinomycetes; order Propionibacteriales; family Nocardioidaceae; genus Nocardioides_B. The sequence continues at coordinate 457,087 of CAWIPS010000007.1, read as the reverse complement.
ACCCGGACGGGCTGGTCCGGCACCGCGCGCTCGCCGAGCTGGTCGCCTTCGGGGAGCGGCTGCAGAGCGACGTCGAGCTGCGGTCGAGGATCGACGGCTACGCGGCGGACCTCGCCGTCTTCGGGGTCACCCGCTACGGCAAGGAGCTGACGGCCGTCATCACGCACACGGTCAACCGCTGGGACGGCAAGGAGGCGGCCCGCAGGATCGAGCTCCACGTGGGTCGCGACCTGCAGTTCATCCGCATCAACGGCACCATCGTGGGTGGGCTCGTCGGCCTCCTGATCCACACGTTCAGCGTCCTCTCCTGAGGTCGACCCGGCGTGTGTGGCGGCCGAGAACCGCGTCGACCCGGCGCGTCTGCACGCCTAGCGCAGGGATACCTGCCGGACGTGCTGCTCGGGAGGTGCAGCAGCTCCGGCGTCCGGGGCGAGGACCACGATGCCCACGGCCAGGGTGATGGCCAACGCCAGAGTGCCGATCGGTGCGCCGTGCTCCCGCTCCATGTCGAGTCCCTCGGTCAGAGTTGTCGCTGACATCTCGATGGTGACCGGTCGAGGTTGCTCCCGCGCAGCACCGGGGTGAACGTCGTACGTCGAGCGCGCGGCCATCAGCGAGGATGTACGGCGTGAGCACCCGTGACGTCCCGATCCGTGACGACTCGATCCGCCTCGGTCAGTTCCTCAAGCTCGCCGACGTGATCGACAACGGTGCGGAGGCGAAGCCGCTGATGATCCAGGGGCTGGTCGCGGTGAACGGGGAGACGGAGACCCGGCGCGGCCGACAGCTCGTCAAGGGCGACGTGGTCACTCTCGGCGAGGAGGCCCTCCGCGTCGTCTGATCCGCCAGACACGCCGTCGACAGGGTGGGGGTCAGCGCACGTCGACCAGGTCCACCACGAAGACCAGGGTCTCGCCGGGCTTGATCACCCCGCCGGCACCGCGGTCGCCGTACCCGAGGTGCGGGGGGATCACCAGCTGCCGGCGCCCACCGACCTTCATGCCCTGCACGCCCTGGTCCCAGCCGGCGATGACCTGGCCGGACCCGAGCCGGAAGGCGAGCGGCTCGCCGCGGTTGTAGGAGGCGTCGAACTCCTCACCGGTGGAGTGCGCCACTCCGACGTAGTGCACCTGCACGGTGCGGCCCGCGGTGGCCTCGGCGCCCTCCCCCTCGGTGAGGTCGGTGACCGCCAGGTCGGTGGGAGCCGGGCCGTCGGGGAAGTCGATCTCGGGCTTCTCGTGGGTCACGAGGGGTCCTTTCGCTGGGCGGGGGGACAGGCCAGCCTAGTCAGAGGGTCTCCTCGACCGTCACCGGCTCCCCGACGCCCACGGTCCCCACCCCCAGCGGCACCAGCCGGATGCCGAACCAGGTCCTGCCGTCCCACCGGTGGTGCCGGGCGAGGGTGCGGATCGGCTCCTTGCGGCGGAGCAGGGTCTGCGGGTCGACCATGGTGACCTGGCAGCGGTCGCAGTGCTCCGCGAACCGGTAGCGGACGCCGCCGATCCGCAGCCGCCGCCACCGGTCCTCCTCGAACGGCCGGCCGGTGCTCTCCACGACGACGTTGGGGCGGAAGCGCTGCATCGGCACCGGCGCAGGGTCCGGGCCCTGCGCCACCCAGGCGTTGAGCTGGTCCAGCGAGGAGGTCACGGTCAGCAGGACCGGGCCGGTGTCGGCCAGGTTGAGCGGCTCCCCGCCCCGACCGCCATGGGCCGTCGAGACGGTCCGGGTGCCGGGGTCGTCCTGCCACACCAGCCGCACCGGCCGGAGCAGGGCCGCACTGAACCACTCGGCGGCGGCATCGCCCGCGTCCACGGCGTAGGCCAGCCGGCTCACGTCCGTCGTCACCCGAGGACCGTCCCGCGGCTCGGGAACCTCGAGCGGGGACTGGTCGGGATGCGACAGGCGCAGCGTGCCGTGCACGTCCGGGGACGCGGTCACCCGCAGGAGTCCCGGTGCGGCGCTCGCGGTGAGGCGGTGTCCCTCGACGGTGACGACCGCCCATCGACGGTCCTGGTGCACCCCGGCCGGGGTCACCCTGGAGGTCCGGACCGGCACGGGCGCGGTGGACTTCACGGGATACACGTGCACCGACCGGACGCGCATCAGGCGGGTCCAGCCACCGGCCGGGGGCTCAGCGCTGGCTGCCCTGCACGTAGGAGTCGAGCTGGTCCCGCTCGAAGGTGAGCTCGCTCATCCGGCTCTTGACCACGTCGCCGATGCTCACGATCCCCGTGAGGACCCCGTTCCTGACGACCGGCACGTGCCGGACCCGCAGGTCGGTCATCAGGGCCATCACCTCGTTGACCGTGTCGTGACCGTCGCAGCTGCGCACGTCGCTGGACATGATCGACGACACGGGCGAGTCCAGGACCGCCTCGTTCTGGTGCAGGTGGCGCACCACGTCGCGCTCCGAGACGATGCCGTCCACCCCCGAGCCGTCGACGCTGACCACCAGGGCACCGATGTTGTGCTCGGCCAGGATGCCGAGCAGCTCGCGCACCGACGCGTCGGGCTGCACGGTGACGACGTCGCGGGTGCTCTTGCCGGTGAGCACCTCGTTGATGCGCATGGTCTGCTCCTCACCGTCGTCGGTTCGTCCACCAGAAGGTAACCACATCGCACCCCGGCCCGGCTAGGAACAACCAGGACCGCGCCAGCGCCCACAGGCGTCGGGGCATGCTGGGAGGATGCAGGAGGGAGGTCCCTGGTGACCAGGCGCGAGCTGCCGGTGTGGGCCGGCCCGGCGATGATGGGCTGGCTGACCCTGGTGCTCTGGCTGGACCGGGCCGCCGGCGGCGTCGGCCCGTGGCAGCAGCGGGGTCTGGGACTGCTCACCTGGCTGGTCCTGGCGGTCGCCCTGTGGCGGGTCAGTCCCATCGTTCGGGCCCAGACACTGGTGGTCGTCGCGTTCGCGACGATGGTCGAGTACCTCTTCAGCGCGACCCTCGGGGTCTACACCTACCGCCTCCACAACGTCCCGGCTTTCGTGCCGCCTGGGCACGGGCTGGTCTACCTGTCCGCCCTCGCCCTCGGCCACGCCGCCGTCGTGGACAGGCATCCCCGGGTAGCGGTGTCCCTGGTGCTCGCGGTGGGCGGGTCCTGGGCGGCGTACGGCGTGCTGCTGGCGGACCGGCCCGACGCGCTGGGCGCCTTCTGGTTCGGGTGCCTGGCACTGTTCTTGTTCCTCGGGCCGTCCCGGGCGGTCTACCTCGGGGCGTTCGTCGCGGTCAGCTGGCTGGAGCTGGTCGGCACCCACCTCGGCACCTGGACGTGGGGCACCCACGACCCCACGGGTCTGGTCACGATCGGGAACCCGCCCTCGGGCGCGGCGGGTGGCTACGGCTGGTTCGACCTCGCAGCGCTGGCCGGCGCGCCGTCCCTGCTGCTGCTCTGGCGACGGCTCACTCCGGCTCCTCGCCGGAGCGAGGCGGCCGCCGACGTGCGCTGAGGTCGTGCAGCGAGCCGGGCCGGCGCCGCGCCACGTCGGGGTCGTCCTCGTCGTCGGGCAGCGAGCCGAGGAACGCGAGCGCCTGGTCGTGCAGGCGTCCGTTGCTGGCCAGCGCGTTGCCGCCGAGCGGGCCCGGCGTGCCGTCCAGCGAGCTGAACATCCCACCGGCCTCCCGGACGATGACGTCGAGGGCCGCCATGTCGTAGAGCTCCAGGTCCGGCTCCGCGGCGAGGTCGACCGCGCCCTCGGCGAGCAGCATGTAGGACCAGAAGTCGCCGTACGCCCGGGTCCGCCAGCATCGCCTCGCCAGCGCCATGAACGCGTCGAGCCGGTCCCGGTCGTCCCAGCCGGTGAAGGAGGAGTAGGACAACGACGCGTCGTCGAGCCGGGAGACGTCCGAGACGTGGCACTCGGAGGCCTTCATCAGCGACCTGCCGGTCCAGGCGCCGCCGTCCTTGGCGGCCCACCAGCGGCGCTGCAGCATCGGGGCCGACACGACGCCGAGCACCACCTCGTCCTCGACCATCAGCGAGATCAGCGTGGCCCACACCGGCACCCCGCGCACGAAGTTCTTGGTCCCGTCGATGGGGTCCACGACCCACCGCCGCTGGCTGTGCCCGGTCGAGCCCTGCTCCTCCCCGAGCACGGCGTCCCGCGGCCGGGCCCGTGACAGGGTCCGGCGGATGCCCTCCTCGACCGACTTGTCGGCGTCGGTGACCGGCGTGAGGTCCGGCTTGTTGACCACGTGCAGGTCCTGGGCCTTGAACCGGCTGGTGGACGTCGAGTCGGCGTCGTCGGCCAGGACGTGCGCGAGCCGCAGGTCGTCGGTGAAGGTGGTGGGCATGGGGGTCAGGCTAAGCCCCCGGACCGCCGATCCGGCCGGGCCATGCCGAGGGGCGCGACGGTCAGGACCCGCCGGCGTTAGTCGACAGGCTGCTCGCGGCTGGCCAGCAGCCGGCGGAACGAGTCCACGCGGGCGGCCTCGGTGCGCCCGTCCGCGACCGCCTCGTCGAGGCCGCACTCCGGCTCGCCCTCCCCGTGGGTGCAGCCGCGCGGGCAGCTGTCGGTGAGCTCCTCCAGGTCGGGGAAGGCCCCGATCAGCTGGCCCGGGCGCACGTGGGCCAGACCGAAGGACCGGATGCCGGGCGTGTCCACGATCCAGCCGTCCACGCCGCCCGACCCGTCGAGCGAGGGGAGCGGGAGCATCAGCACCGACGTGGACGTGTGACGGCCTCGCCCGGTCACCTCGTTGACGTGCCCGATGGCGCGATCGCTCCCGGGCACGAGCGCGTTGACCAGGGTCGACTTGCCCACCCCGCTGTGCCCCACCAGGACGCTGACCCTGCCGACCAGCCGCTGCCGCACCTCGGTCAGGTCCGCCCCGCGCCGGGTGACGACGAAGGGCACCCCGAGCGGCCGGTAGATGGACAGCAGCGTCTCCGGGTCGGCCAGGTCGGGCTTGGTCATGCACAGCAGCGGCGCCATGCCCGCGTCGTAGGCGGCCACCAGCGCCCGGTCGATCAGCCGGGGTCGTGGCTCGGGGTCCGCGAGGGCCGCGACCACCACGAGCTGGTCGGCGTTCGCCACGATCACGCGCTCGACCGGGTCGTCGTCGTCGGCGGTGCGGCGCAGGACGGTACGGCGCTCGTCGACCGCCACGATCCGGGCCAGCGACCCCTCGTCACCGGTGACGTCGCCGACCACCCGCACCTCGTCGCCGACCACCACCCCCTTGCGGCCCAGGGGACGTGACTTCATCGCGGTCACCGTGCGGCCCTCGACGAGCGTCGTGTAGCGGCCGCGGTCGACGGTGACGACGCGGCCGGGCACGGCGTCGGCGTGGCTGGGCCGGTCCTTGGTCCGTGGGCGGGTGTGCCGGCGCGGGCGGTCGTAGGACTCGACGTCGTACTCGTCGTAGCGCGGCACGTCTCAGCCTTCCGGCCCCACGAGCGCCGACCAGGCGCCGGCGAAGTCTGGGAAGGTCTTGGCCGTGGTGGCGATGTCCTCGACGAGCACCCCCGGCACCGCGAGCCCCACGATCACGCCCGCGTGGGCCATCCGGTGGTCGGCGTAGGTGTGGAACGTGCCCGGCGACAGGGGCCGCGGCGCGATCCGCAGGCCGTCGGCGGTCTCGGTCACGTCCGCCCCCAGGCCTCTGAACTCGGTGGCGAGCGCCGCCAGCCGATCGGTCTCGTGGCCACGGATGTGGGCGACGCCGCGCAGGTGCGACGGCCCGTCCGCGAGCAGGCACAGGGCAGCCACGGCGGGGGTCAGCTCGCCGACGTCGTGCAGGTCGTAGTCGATGCCGCGCAGCGTCCCGGTGCCGGTGACGACCAGGCCCCCGTCGGTGAGCTCCGCGGTGCCGCCCATCAGCGTCACGATCTCGCGCAGGGCGTCGCCGGCCTGGGTGGTGCCGGCCGGCCAGTCCGGGACGGTGACCCGGCCCCCGGTGACCACGGCCGCCGCCAGGAACGGTGCCGCGCTGGACAGGTCCGGCTCCACCTGTACGTCGACCGCGTGCACGACCGAGGGCGGCACGCGCCACCTGTCGGGGACCCCGTCGTCGACCTGCACGCCGTGCTGGCGCAGCGCGGCGACCGTCATCGCGATGTGCGGGAGCGACGGGACCGGCTCGCCGTCGTGCCGGACGTCGACGCCCTGGTCGTAGCGTGACCCGGAGAGCAGCAGCGCGGATACGAACTGGCTGGAGGCGGACGCGTCGATGGTGACCGGGCCGCCGGGCACCCGGCGCCTGCCGAGGACGGTGAAGGGGAGCCTCCCGCGGCCCTCGTCCTCGACGTCCACGCCGAGCTCCCGCAGGCCGCGCAGGACCGCGCCCATCGGCCGGGTCCGGGCGTGCTGGTCACCGTCGAAGGTGACCGGTCCGTCCGCCAGCGCGGCGAGGGGAGGCACGAAGCGCATCACGGTGCCGGCGAGGCCGCAGTCGACCGTCCCGGCAGGTCCGTGGAGCGGGCCCGGCGCGACCTTCCAGTCCTGGCGGTCGGTGTCCACGCCGACGCCGAGCAGCCTCAGCGCACCGGCCATCAGCAGGGTGTCCCGGGACCGGAGCGCCGCACGGACCTCGCTCGGTCCGTCCGCGAGGGCGGCCAGCACCAGGGCGCGGTTGGTCAGAGACTTCGAGCCGGGCAGCCGCACGACCCCGTCCACCGCCGTCGCAGGCGACGGTGCGCGCCACAGCGCGGGCCGCCGGTCGGGCCGATCTGGCCGGCTTCCGGGCTGCTGGGCGGAGGGGGTCATCGAGGCGAAGCGTATCCGCCCAGCAGGAGGGCGCAGGTGCTGTCGGTCAGGACCTGAGGCTCTTCGCGGACTTCCGGGCCCGCTTCTTCGCCGACCGGGTGAGCTTCTTCCCCGAGGTCCTGCCCAGTGCCTTGCCGCTCTTGGTCGCGCCCTTGCCGGCGGCACCCACGCCGGAGGTGACGCCCTTGGTGGCGGCCCCCACGCCGACGCTGGCAGCGCCGACCGCCTTCGACGCGTTGCCCACCGCGTGCGACGTGCGCCAGGCGATGCCGGGGCGGCCCTCGGTGTCGAGACCCGCGAGGACCAGTCCGCCGAGCATGGAGAGGTTCTTGTAGAACTGGGAGCTCTGCTTGGCGCGCTCGTCCTTGTCCTTCTCCTTCCAGAACGGGTGACCGGCGACCGTGGTGGGCACCAGGGTCGCTGCCAGCGCCAGCGAGCAGAGCCGCGGAGCGCGACCGGTGGCGAGTCCCAGCCCAGCGACGATGTGGATGCCGGCGTTGATCCTCACCAGCGTCTTGTCGTCGGCCGGCACCTTGACCTGCGGCGCCACCTTCTGCGCGAGTCCGCGGATCTCGTCGTTGACGGGCCGGGAGGCCTCGGCGAGGGCTGGGGTGTTCTTGAGGGCCTGGACGCCTCCGTAGATGAAGGACGAGGCGAGCATGGGACGAGCAAGGCGTCGGGTCACAGTCATGGGGAGTCCCTACCCGTTTCTCGCCGAGTCACTCGCCGAGTCACTCGCCGAGTCACTCGCCCGAGTCACTCGCCCGAGTCACTCGCCCGAGTCACCGGGCCGAGTCACCCGAGGACTCCGGCGCCTTCAGGACCAGGTGGAGCGTGATGCCGCGAGAGTCGTTGGCGGCGTGTGCACCCTCGTCGGCACCCACCGGGATCACCGTGACGACCACGACGCTGCTCCTCAGCGGCATCCGGGCCACCCGGGTGTCGACGTAGAAGCTGCTGGTCCTCGCGGTGCCGGTGCAGGTGACGTAGACGTCGTCCGCCCGGGCCCTCCCGGAGGCGTCACTGGTGAAGCAGGTGACCGAGCCCTCGCCGTCGGCTCCCGCGGCGCCGGTCGTGAACCGCAGCCCGGTGGGTCCCACGTCGGCGCCGGTCAGGTGCAGCCGCACGGTCGAGACGCCGGCGGGCACGCCCCTGACCTGCACGCGTACGACGGCGAAGAGCGGGTTGCTGCCCGGGCGCTGGTCGAGCGCGGAGATGGTGACGTCCGGCGCCAGCGTCGTCGACGCCTCGTTGCCCTCCGGGACGAGCTCCTCGAAGTCGCCGGCGTGGGCCCCGATCGTGACGTCCGTGCTCGCGGCGGCGGTGGTGGGCTCGAGCGTGAAGTCCACCTGCTGGCCGCTGGTCGGTGCCTCACAGGTGACCTCGGTCCCGCTGGTGAGCGTGCAGCTCGTCGAGGTGAACCTCGCCTGGCCGGTCAGCTCGAACCTGACGGGCCCGCTGCGCACGCCGGTGAGGACGCTGGACACCCGGTAGGCCCCGCCGCTCGGCACCGGGTCGGCCGGCGTCAGTGGTCCCAGCTGGAGGTCGACGCCGGGCGTCACGCGGAGGGTGGAGTCGTTGTCCTGGAGGCTCGGGTCCCGGAAGCCTGCCGGGGGCAGCACGGACAGCGTGAGCGTGTGAGCCGCGTGCGACGTGGACGCCACGCGGAGCTCCACCGCCCCGGACGTGCCCGGGTCACACATCACGTGCGCCGTGTCCACGCGCCGGCAGCCGGTGGCCTGCTGCTCGGTGAACGTCCCCTGACCGTCGAGCCCGAACGTCAGCGGGCCGATGTCGTCGGGCGCCCGCACCGTGCCGGTGAGCGTGAGCAGGTCGGTGTCGCCGGAGACGGTGTGACCGGCCAGCCTCAGCGGACCCAGGCCGAAGTTGTACGACGGTCGCGCGGCCAGCGTGGTGGAGCGGGTGTTGTCGGCCGGCTCCAGCTGGACGAACGGTTCCGGGGCCGAGACGGTCACGGTGACGGGGGTGCCGTCCCGGCTCGCGCTCTGCTTCGTGACCACCACCAGCCGGACCGGTCCGTTCGACGGGCTACGGCAGGTCAGTGTCGTGGTTCCCTTGCCGGTGCAGGTGGCACCCTGGACACCGCCGAGGGTGGCATCCGGCGGGGGCGTGCCCGTGAGCGCGTAGGTGACCGACCCCTGGCCGGGGCGGACCCCCGACAGCGTCGTGGCGACGACGTGGCTGTCGTCGACGTTGGCCGGCGGCCCCGGGGACCCGTCGTCCGGGGTGAGCGCGGCCAGACGGAGGTCCACGCCGGGGACCAGCAGGGTGCTCGCCCGGTCGTCCGCCTGGTCCGTGTCCTCGAAGGGTGCCGCGGGCAGCAGGGTGAGGGTCGCCTGCTGCGACCGCGGCGGGTCCGGCAGCGTCGACTCGACGACCAGGGCCACCTGTCCCTCGGAGGCCACCTGCGTGCAGCGCACCTGGGCCGTCGCCGGGTCGAGGGTGCACCGGTTTCCGTCGTCGCCCTGGTCGGTGGCGAAGCGGGCGCCGCCCTCGAGGGTGAAGGCCACCGACCGGACGGTGACCGGCAGGGCTCCGATCCTCGCTGTCACCGTGTAGCGGTCCCGGTCACCACCGTCGACCAGGGTGTGCTCCGACACCTCCACGCTCGAGAGGGAGAAGTCGTGCACCGGCCTGCCGGGAAGCTTGAGCTCGACCTCCGCGCGGTCACCGCCGACCGGCTCGAACGGCGCTGCGGGGGTCACCGACACCGTGACCGGCGTCTCCTTCTCTGGGCTGGCTGACGCGACGGTGAGGGTGACGTCCCCCTCTGCGGGGACCGGGCAGACGAGGGTCTGCCCGCCCAGTGTGCAGCCGGGCCCGGTGTCGGAGTCGCCGGCCAGGAACGTGGCACCGGAGGACAGCGTGTAGGCCACGGCGCCCAGCCCGGCGCGGCCACCGGTGAGCCGACCGGACAGGGTGAGGAGTCCGGTGCGGACGGGATCCTCGGACGCCACCTCGAGGCTCAGGCCCAGGTCTGCTCCTGGCCGGAGCGTGATCGCCGCGGTGTTGTTCTCCGGCACCGGGTCGACGAACCGGTGCACCGGCGACACCCGCAGGCCGAACCGGTGGCTGGTGGTCAGGCCGTTCGCCCCCATGTGCAGGCGGACGCGGTCGCCGTCCCGCAGACCGGGACACCGCAGCCTCCGGCCGTCCAGGAGGACCGTGCACGCCGTGCCCACGGCCGCCTCCCGGAAGTGGGCTCGGGGGCCCAGGTCGTAGACGAGGCCGGTCACCCGCGGCGGAAGGACGGCGGTGGTGGTCAGGTCGTAGCGGTCCTCGTCGCCGACCAGCGTGTGCACGGGAGCTCCCAGCACCGGTGCCACGAAGTCGAACCGGGGCGTCCGTGCCGGCCGGAAGGCTCGGCGCCCGGTCGACGCGGACGCATCGAGCACCCCGCGCACGCTGACCGTCACCTCGACCTCGTCGGAGACCATGGCGTCCGGGAAGCTCACCGGAAGGATGACCGAGAAGTCGGCCCCCGCAGCCCGTGCCGCCCCCGGTGCCGCCCGTGCCGCCCAAGGGCGCCCCGGGCCGTCCGGGCGCCGGAGCCGTTCGGCAGGCACACGGCATGCCGGCTGCTGGTCGCGACGCAGCCACCGACATCCAGCCCGGTGGGGAACGTCGTGTCCTCGGAGCTGATCGTGACGTCGACGGTGTCGTTCGGTCGGGTATGGCGGACCCTGACCGTCACGGTCCCGTCCCGATGCAGCACCGGGAGGTCCACGACCCGGTCCGGCGCCAGCACCGGCCCTGATGACGGCCCTGATGACGGCCCTGATGACGGGTCGGGGGAGGCGCTGGCTGTCGGGCTGGGGGAGATCGTCGGGGAGGGTGTGTCCGCAGGCGTGCTCGGTGACGCGACAGCGCTCGTGGGCGGAGCCGCTGTCGGCAGCGGCAGCGGGCCCAGCGAGAAGGTGGGCGCCGACGACGGGGTCGCCGGGACGCCGGTCGCGGTGCCGCCGGGCGTCGCTGCGGCGCCCGGGCTCACGCTGGGCCGGGTGCTGCCGGGGGCGGGGGTCGCGCTGGCTCCGGGCACCACGAGGGACGGGCCGGCGCCCGGGCTGACGCGTGCCGAGGGTGAGCTGCCCGGACTGGTCGGCGCCGAGGAGGTGACCGTCGCAGGCGGGTCCGCGACCACGTTCCGGCGGGTGTCCCCACCGCTCTGGGTGACCACCACGGCGATCACCGCTGCGGCGGCGACCGCCGAGGCGATCCCGGCGGCGGCGGCCGTGCCCGCATGAGCGAGGGCCAGGTCCTTGGCCCGCGACAGCACCGCCACCGCACCGACGGACGACGCGCCGGTCGAGGCGACGTACCCGGCGGCAGCAGCCCCGAGGAGCAGCGGCGCGATGATGCCGGCGAGGTTGGAGTTGACCTCGTTGAGCTCGAGGTACATGGCCATGCAGCGTCGGCACTCGTCGAGGTGCTTCTGCACCTTGGCGGCGTCCCGCTTCGAGAGGCCCTGCCGCACGAACGCACCCAGGTGCTCGCCGACCCAGCGGCAGTCGGTGTCCGAGGTGTCGGAGAGGTGCATGGTCAAGAACGCCTGCCGCAGACCTTCGCGGGCGCGGTAGGCCAGGGCGGAGACCGAGTTCGGGCTCATCCCGAGCAGGGGGGCGACGTCGGCCGGCTTCTGGCCCTCCACCTCGAGGTGCCAGAGCACCAGCTGCCACCGCTCGGGCAGCGAGGCGAAGGCCCTGGCTGCCGCACCCCGCTCGAAGCCCGCGACAGCGGTGTCCTTGAAGGGCACCCCGGCGTCGAACGGGGTCATGTCGTCGGTGGTCTGGAGCCGCTGCCCGGACCGCACCCGGTCGATGTGCAGGCGTCGTACGGCGGTCAGCAGGTAGGCCCGGAACGAGACGTCGGGACCGCCACCGTCCCGCAGGACGGTGAGCACCTTCGCGAAGGCCTCGGCGACCAGGTCATCGGAGTCCAGACCGCGCACGAGCTGGCGGGCGAGGCGGTTCGCGGCCGTCTTGTGCCGGCTGAACAGCTCGCCGTAGGCAGCGACGTCCCCCCCGCGCACACGCGAGATCAGCTCGGCGTCGCTGGGCGTTTCGACATCACGGAGGAGCTCGGTCATGGGCCTGTGGGGAGGAGACGGATGCCGGCCGCGCGCATGACACGACCCGCCCAGGTCTTCGCCTCTGAACCAAACTAGTCCGAAGCGGTCATCGCCGCGGGGGAACCGCGTCATAGCCCGGCCCCTCGCCCGTCTCATCCGGGCAGGGCCGTTCGAGCGTCGTCCGAGGGGGCGGCGGCGGCTGCGCGAGCCGAAGGGGGCCAGCATGCCGATCTTCTCCTCCCGGGCCGTGCCGGGTCACCTGCGGTCCGCCCAGCCCGCTCCGGTCCTCGCGCGAGACCTGCCCGAGCACATCCGGTTCGCCCTGCCCTTGCAGTTCGAGGCGGTCGGGGAGGCGCTGGCGTCGAACGTGGACGTCACCGCTGCGTGCTCCGTGGTGGGTCGCGACGTGGCTCGTGACGGCGCCTCGCTGGGAGAGGCACTGTCCGGGCTGCGGGCGACCTACGAGCTCGTGGTCGGCACGGCGCCGGCGTTCGAGGCGGCGGAGGCCCTGTCGGTGGCCTGGAGCGACGTCGCGCTGGAGTACCTCCACGACCTCTCCTGCGTGGACCCGCTGACCGGCCTGGCCAGCCTGGCGCACGTCCGCTCCCGTCTCGACGAGATCTACCGCGAGGCCGAGCTCACCGATGTGCCCGTCTCCCGCAGCCACGCGCTGGTCGTGGTGGAGCTCTGCTTCCGGCGGCCGGTCGGCGTGCCCGGTCACCACTTCACCCGTGCGCTGCGCCTGGTCCAGGTGACCGAGGCGATGCGGGCGGTCTACTCCGGGGGCGAGACCCTGGCGCGCCTGGGCCTCGACCGGGCCGGCGTCCTGGTGTCCCGGACCGCCGACCTCGGCGTGTCGGTGGGGGTGCTGCGCGAGTACCTCTCCGGCCTCGACCTCGGGGAGGTCGACGTACGCGTGTGGATCGAGGGCCTGCCGGCCGGCACGGAGTCCGCCACCCGGCTCCTGGACGACCTCGCCCGCTGAGGGTCGAGCGGCGCCCTCCGGATAGCCTGACGGGCATGTGCGGTCGCTATGCCTCGAGCCGTCGACCCGAGGACCTCGTCGAGGAGTTCGAGATCGACAAGGTCGAGGTCAAGGAGGCCCTCCAGCCGGACTACAACGTGGCCCCGACCAAGCAGGTGTACGCCGTGGTGGAGCGGGCACCGGAGCGCCAGCTGCGGACCCTCACCTGGGGCCTGGTTCCCTTCTGGGCCAAGGACCCCTCGATCGGCAGCAGGATGATCAACGCGCGGATGGAGACCGTGCACGAGAAGCCCGCCTTCCGCCGGGCGTTCGCGTCGCGTCGGTGCCTGCTGCCCGCGGACGGCTACTTCGAGTGGTACCCCACCGAGGCGAGGACCAAGGCCGGCAAGCCGGTCAAGCAGCCGTTCTTCATCCACCCCCGGGACGGCGGGGTGCTGGCGATGGCCGGGCTGTACGAGATCTGGCGCGACCCGACCCGTGACCCCGACGACCCCGACGACCCACAGCGCTTCCGCTGGACCTGCACGGTCCTGACGACCCGGGCCGAGGACTCCGTGGGACACATCCACGACCGCATGCCCCTGCTCGTCGAGAAGGACCGCTATGCCGCCTGGCTCGACCCGTCCCACGGTGAGGTCGAGGAGCTTCGGAGGCTGCTCGTGCCCGCCGCGCCGGGGCGGCTGGAGGCCTACCCGGTCAGCACCCAGGTGAACAACGTGCGCAACAACGGGCCCGACCTGGTCGAGCCGCTGGACCCGGAGCCCTCGGACCGGGCCTCGCACGAGACCTCCGCATGACCGACGGCCAGCTGGTGCCCACGCCGTACGGCGACGCGCGACTGGTGCGCGACCGGTCCCGGCACCCGATCGCGACCCTGCTGCTCGGGCACGGTGCCGGCGGTGGCGTCGAGGCGCCCGACCTGGCCGCCCTGGCCGCCGGCCTGCCCCGGCACGGCATCTCCGTGGTCCGGGTCGAGCAGCCGTGGCGGGTCGCGGGACGCAAGGTGGCGCCCCGGCCGCAGGTCCTCGACGAGTGCTTCGTGGCGGTCGCCAACCGGCTCCGGGTCCGCACCCCGCTGGTGGTGGGGGGCCGCAGTGCCGGCGCCCGGTCGGCGGCTCGCACCGCCCGCGAGCTCGGAGCCTCCGGGGTGGTGGCCCTGGCGTTCCCGCTGCATCCCCCCGGCCGTCCGGAGCGTTCCCGGCTGGCTGAGATCGAGGCGGTCCAGCTGCCGGTCCTCGTGGTGCAGGGCGAGCGGGACGCGTTCGGCCGGCCGGAGGAGTTTCCGCCCGACCGGGACCTCGCCGTGGTGCCCGGCGCCGACCACGGGTTCCGGGTGCCCAAGCGGGGAGCGGTCACCCCCGACGAGGCGCTGGCGATCATCGTCGAGGCGGTGCTGGAGTTCGTGGTGCGCGACGTCGTCGGCGTCCCCTCGGCGCAGGGCGGGAATCGAAACCCGCCGGGGCGTGTTGGCCGGGAGTAGGGCACGAAGGCAGGACGCAGGCACGCGAAGGAGCGGGAGTGAGGCCAGCAGCAGTCCGTGACAGGGCACCGGTGGGCGGCTGGTCCTCGGCTGCCGGATCGTCGTACCCGACCCTCCCGGTAGGCTGGGAGATGATGACAGAGAACCCTGCACCCGACTCCGGCCCCCGGCCGGCCGTCCTCGACGAGGAGACCGACGTCGCCGTCGTCGTGGACGAGGAGACCGAGCTGGAGCGGTCCGCGCGCTTCGAGCGGGACGCGATGCAGTACATCGACCAGCTCTACTCCGCCGCCATGCGGATGACGCGCAACCCGGCGGACGCCGAGGACCTGGTGCAGGAGACGTTCGCGAAGGCGTTCGCCGCGTTCCACCAGTTCAAGCCGGGCACCAACCTCAAGGCCTGGCTCTACCGCATCCTGACCAACACGTTCATCAACACCTACCGCAAGAAGCAGCGAGAGCCGCAGAAGTCGATGGCGGAGGACGTGGAGGACTGGCAGCTCGCGCGCGCCGAGTCGCACTCCTCCACCGGGCTGAAGTCCGCGGAGGTGGAGGCGCTCGAGCACCTTCCCGACAGCGACGTGAAGGCGGCCCTGCAGAAGCTCCCCGAGGACTTCCGGCTGGCGGTCTACCTCGCCGACGTCGAGGGCTTTCCGTACAAGGAGATCGCCGAGATCATGGACACGCCGATCGGCACCGTGATGTCGCGGCTGCACCGGGGTCGCAGGCAGCTGCGCGAGATGCTGCAGAGCTACGCCCTCGACCGGGGTGTCGCCGCCGCCGGCACCAACCCCCGGGGGGAGGCGTCATGAGCTGCGGGAAGCACCACGACACCGACTGCTCCGAGGTCCTCGAGCGGATGTTCTTCTTCATCGACAACGAGCTGCAGAACGCCGACCGTTCCGTCATCGAGACCCACCTCGACGAGTGCGGGCCGTGCCTCGCGAAGTACGACCTCGAGCGCACCGTCAAGGCGCTGGTCAGCGCTCCTGCGCCGAGCACGCCCCGGCGGGGCTGCGGGACAAGGTCCTGCTGCGGATCCGCGAGGTGCAGGTCGAGATCGACGCATCGCGACTGAGGCGCGCCCCGCCCGGTCGGGCGGGTCGCGCAGGGTCCGGGGTCAGGCGTTGGGGCGCTTCCCGTGGTTGGCGCTCTTCTTCTTGCGGGCGCGGCGCTTGCGGCCGGTCTTTCCCATGCTGTCCTCCTCGACGCTGGCGAGCGGCCATTGTCTCATCCGGGGGCTCGCCCCGCCGAATCGAGAGGATGACCCGCCGAATCGAGAGGATGACCCGCCGAATCGAGAGGATGACCATGCAGCAAGGTTCCGAGGCGACCCGGTCCTTCCAGGTGACCCCCGAGGACACCGCCGAGGCGCTGGGCTCCGGTGACCTGCCGGTCCTGGCGACCCCGCGCCTGGTGGCCTGGTGCGAGGCGGTCACCTGCGTCGCGGTCGCCGACTCGCTGTCCGCGGTGCAGACGACCGTCGGCACCCGCGTGCAGCTCGACCACCTCCTCGCCAGCCCGGTGGGCGCGACCGTGGAGGTGACCGCCACCGTGGCGTACGTCGACGGGCGGCTGGTCCGCTTCGAGGTGGCCGCCCACGAGATGTCGCAGGAGGCGTCCCGCGGCCGGCTGCTCGCGCACGGCGAGGTGACCCGGGTGGTCGTGGACCGGGACCGCTTCCTGTCCCGCCTGACCCGCTGAGCAGGCGCCGTCCAGCGCGCGCCGTCCAGCGGCGCCGTCTACCGGAGGTCCAGGCGGAAGGCGAGGAGGTCCACACCCGGCTCGGGCGACCAGTCCAGGTCCGGCGTGCGCCGGAAGCCCAGGCGCTCGTAGATCCGGTGGGCGTCCTGCTGCGCCGGCATGCTGGACAGCACGAGGGCCGCGTAGCCGAGCTCGGCGGCCCGCTCCACGCACACGCTGACCAGGGCCGCCGCCACCCCCCGCCGACGGGACCCGGGGTCGACGGCGAGCATCCGGAACTCACCCTCCCCGGGTCCGGCCAGCTCGCACCACGGCGAGCGCTCGGGGCAGAAGGTCACCGTCCCCGCCACCCGGGCCGGATGGTCCGGCAGCACGGCGACGTACACCTCGGCCTCGCTCGCGCGGGTGGCAGCGTCCCGCAGCCGGTGCGCGTAGCCGTCGGTCTCGGCGACGAACCCGTCGGCCGCGTAGGCCTGCACGGTGAGCTCGCCGACCCGCTCGAGCTCGGAGGGGTGCACCGGCCGGATCGTCACGGTCATCGCGGGGACGGTCCGCGGGCCGGCTCAGACACCGAAGGTGGCGCGCGGGTAGGCGGCGGCCACGTCGGTGATGACGTTGACGAGGTACGGCGTCCCGGCGGCGAAGGCCCGGTCCAGGGCCGGCCCGATCTCCTCCGGCCGGGTGACCGTCTCGCCGCCCCCACCGAGGGCCGTGACCACCTGGTCGTAGCGGGTGCGGGGCGCCAGGTCGGCCGCCACGTCGTAGCCGTAGAGCATCTGCATCGGCCCCTTCTCGAGCCCCCAGGCCGAGTTGTTGCCGCACACCATCACCACCGGCAGCCGATGGCGGACCAGGGTGTCCACGTCCATCAGCGACATCCCTGCGGCGCCGTCGCCGAGCAGCAGCACGACCTGCGCCGAGGGTCGGGCGATCCGGGCCGCGATGGCCGCGCCCAGGCCGGCGCCGAGACACCCGAACGGCCCCGGGTCGAGCCAGCCACCGGGCCTCTGGGGCTCGACGTACTTCCCGGCGAACGACACGAAGTCGCCGCCGTCCCCGATCACCACCGAGTCCTCGGCGAGGCGGGGGGCCAGCTCGCCGTAGACCCGCGCCGGGTGGATCGGGTCGGCCGGCGAGGTGAGCAGCTCCGCGTCCCGGCGTACGGCGGACACGACGGTGTCCTGCAGGTCAGCGACCCAGGCGGACCAGTCCGGCCGGTGCGGCTGTCCCTCGAACGCGGCCTGCACCCCGTCGAGGACCGAGGTGAGGTCCCCGGACGCGGAGGCGGCCAGCGGGACGTGGCCCGCGACCTGACCGGGGGAGTCGGCCAGGTGGACCACCTGCGCGGCCGGTGCCCCGTCCTTGCCGCCGAACACGCCGTAGCCCAGCCGGAAGTCCAGAGGGGTGCCGACGACCACGACCAGGTCGCTGGTCCCGAAGGCCCTGCTCCGGGCCTTCGTGACCAGCAGCGGGTGACCTCCGGGAACGACGCCGCGGCCCATCCCGTTCGTCACCACCGGGATCCCGGTGTCCTCGACGAAGCGCAGAGCGGCGTCCTCGGCACCGTCGGCCCACACGTCGGTGCCGAGCACCAGCACCGGACGCGCCGCCTCGGCGAGCAGCTTCCCGACGGCCGCGACGGCGTCGCCGTCCGGCTCGATGACCGGTCGTGGAGTGCGGCCGCCGCCGGGCAGAGGCGCTCGCGCGAACAGCTCGTCCATCGGCACGTCGAGGAAGGTCGGCCCCCGGTGCGAGGAGCCGGCCAGGGTGAACGCCTCGTCGACGGCGGCGGCGAGGTCGCCCAGGTGGTGCACGGTCCGCGAGGACTTGGTGACCGACGCGAGCAGCGGTGGATGGTCCAGCTCCTGCAGGCTGCCCATGCCCCAGCGGTTCGCAGGCGCACGGCCCCCGACCACCACCAGGGGAGAGCCGCTGAAGGAGGCCTGGGTGACGGCGCTGACGCCGTTGGTGACGCCCGGTCCCGCCGTCAGCACGGCCAGGCCCGGCACCCGGGTCAGCTTGCCGACCGCCTCGGCGGCGAACACGGCCGTCTGCTCGTGCCGGACGTCGAGGATCCGCATCGGCGGGTCGGCATGCACGGCCGCGTCGTACAGGGGGAAGACGTGCGCGCCGGAGAGCGTGAACAGGGTCCGGACGCCGTGTGCGGCGGCGACAGCGACCGCGTGCTCGCCCCCGTGCCCGTCGGAGTCGGTCATGGGCCAGAGGCTACCCGGTGGTAGGGGCGGTGCCCGGCTCGCCGGCCAGCTCCTCGACGACCCCCGGGTCGCCGGCGTCGGCGTGGTAGTCGCTCGGATGCGTCTGGTCGTCGCCCTCGGCCACCTTCGCCGCCCGGAGCACGAAGGTGAGGACGACTGCCACGAGGACGTTGATCACGAAGGCGGTGAGCGCGATGTATCCCTTGGTCTGGGTGAAGGGGATCAGCTGCAGCGGGCCGCCGAAGTGGCTGCCGGGCTGCCCGACCGCTGCCACGTTGTAGGCGGTGAGGGTGCCGTAGACCATGCCGACCGCCCAGCCGCCGAGCAGCGCCCAGCGGTGGAACCACCGGGTGTAGAGCGAGAACACCAGCGCCGGCATGGTCTGCAGGATCCAGACACCGCCGAGGAGCTGGAAGTTGATCGCCTGCTTCGTCCCCAGACCGAGCACGAAGGCCAGCGCTCCGAACTTCACGACCAGCGAGACCAGCTTGCTCTGCCTGGCCTCCTGCTTCGGTGTCGCCGCCGGGTTGATGAAGGCGGTGTAGATGTTGCGCGTCCACAGGTTCGCCGCCGCGATGGACATGATCGCGGCCGGCACCAGCGCTCCGATCGCGATCGCCGCGAAGGCGAGCCCCGCGAACCAGCCGGGGAACAGCTTGTCGAACAGGGCCGGCACCGACAGCTGGGGGTTGTCGACCTTCACCCCGGCCGCGATGGCCGCGAAGCCGAGGAGGGCCAGCAGCCCGAGCAGGAAGGAGTACGCCGGCAACAGCGCGGCGTTGCGCCGGATGACCGACCGGTTCTTCGACGCGAGCACCCCGGTGAGCGAGTGGGGGTACATGAACAGCGCCAGGGCCGAGCCCAGCGCCAGCGACGCGTAGGCCCACTGCGCGGCCGGGGGCGGGATGATGCCCTTGGCGGACGCGGCTCCGGACGCGATCGCGTCCGCGTTGTCCTTGTTGAACAGCGTGAACGAGTCGGTGGCGGCCTTGAAGATGTCGTCCCACCCACCGAGCTTGATGGGCAGCGCGATCACCGCGGCGATGATCACCACGTAGATCAAGGTGTCCTTGACGAACGCGATCAGCGCTGGGGCGCGCAGGCCCGAGGCGTAGGTGTAGGCCGCCAGCACCGCGAAGGCGATCAGCAGGGGGGCGTCCTTCGCCAGGAAGGAGGAGTCCTGCCCGCCGCCGATGCCCATGATCTCCAGCACCACCTGGATGCCGACCAGCTGCAGGGCGATGTAGGGCATCGTGGCCAGCAGCCCGGTCAGGGCCACCATGAGGGCCAGCAGCTTGGAGTCGAAGCGGCCCCGGACGAAGTCGGCCGGGGTCACGTAGCCGTGCCGGTGCGACACCGACCAGAACCGCGGCAGGAAGATGAAGATGATCGGGTAGAGCACGATGGTGTACGGCACCGCGAAGAACCCGACGACGGACCCGGCGTACAGGGTGGCCGGCACCGCGATGAACGTGTAGGCGGTGTAGATGTCCCCGCCGATCAGGAACCACGAGATGAAGGTGCCGAAGCCGCGTCCGCCGAGGCCCCACTCGTCGAGGGACTCCATCGACTCGGCGGCACGCCAGCGGGAGGCCAGGAAGCCGAGCACGGTCACCAGCAGGAACAGGATCAGGAAGACGGTCAGCTCGACCCCGTCGACGCCGCTCACGAGTGCTCGCCTCGTCCCGGGTCCGCCGGCATGCCGAGCCGCTCACGGTCCCTCCTGGTGGCCACCAGGGACAGCCGGAATGCGCCGAAGGTGAGCGCCGACACGACCGGGATCAACGCGAACTGGAACCAGTAGTAGAACGGGAAGCCCCAGAGCGTCGGAGTGGCGGAGTCGTAGAGGAACACCAGGAGGGGGACGACGATGCCGATGCCGAGGAGGACCCCGACAGCCGCCCACATCCCGCCGGTGCTCCGCGCCGGGCTCGCACCGGGGCTCCTCCCGGGCTCGGGTCCGTTCATGTCCGCCACCTTCCGAGAACGACTGGCGTTCCAGACGCTAGTGACCTGCGGGCCTTCCGGCCAACGCGCCACACCGGTGACCGCGCGCCGGCTCCTATGCTGGCCCGGTGCCGACGATGACCGAGCTGGTGCGGACCCACACCGACCTCGGCCCCGAGGACGTCGACTGGCTGCACACGCTGCTGGCGGACTGGCAGGTCATCGCGGACCTCTCCTTCGCCGACCTGGTGCTCTGGCTCCCGGACCGTGCGGGCCGGGGCTACTGGGCCGTGGCCCAGATGCGGCCCACCACCGGCCCCACCGCCTACGTCGACGACCTGGTCGGCGCCTACGTGGCCAGGGGGCGCAAGCCGCTCGTGGACGCGGCACACGACCAGGGACGGGTGGCTCGCGAGGGCGACCCGGAGTGGCGCGACGACATCCCGGTCCGGGTGGAGGCCATCCCGGTGCGCCGCGGGACCCGCATCCTCGGGGTGATCGCCCGCAACACCAACCTGCTGGGGGTGCGTACGCCGAGCCGTCTGGAGCTGGCCTACCTGCAGACGGCCACCGACCTGACCCAGATGATCGCGGGCGGCTACTTCCCGTTCCCCGGGCAGCGCTCGGACCATGCGGACTCGCCACGCGTCGGCGACGGCTTCCTGCGCATCGACGCGGCAGGCCGGGTCACCTATGCGAGCCCGAACGCGATCTCGGTCTACAGGCGGCTGGGGCTCAGCACCGACCTGACCGGCCTGGCCCTGGCCGAGACGACGAGGACGCTGGTGCCGGCGGCTCGACGGCCCGACGAGGAGACGCTGTCCGCGGTGCTGGGCGGGCGCGCCGCGCGCGACACCGAGATCGGCGGCGACACGGTGTTGATCCTGCGGGCCATCCCGCTGTGCCCGGCCGGTGAGCACATCGGTGCTCTGGTGCTGCTGCGCGACGTGACGGACCTGCGCCGGCGGGACCGGGAGCTGGTCACCAAGGACGCCACCATCCGGGAGATCCACCACCGGGTCAAGAACAACCTGCAGACGGTGGCCGCACTCCTGCGGCTGCAGGCCCGACGCATCGACCTGCCCGAGGGGCGTGAGGCGCTCGAGGAGGCGGTCCGCCGGGTGGGCTCGATCGCCCTCGTCCACGAGACGCTGAGCCAGTCCTTCGAGGACCTCGTCGACTTCGACGCCATCGCGGACCGGCTCGGGCAGGTGGTGGCCGAGGTCGGCGCCAGCAGCGGGCTGACGGGTCGGGTGAGGACCGAGCGCACGGGCAGCTTCGGGACACTGAGCGCCGAGGTGGCCACCCCGATGTCGATGGTGCTCACCGAGCTCCTCCAGAACGCCGTGCAGCACGGGTTCTCCGGGGGCTCGGGCGTCATCACGGTCGGCGCGCAGCGGCGCGAGGACCGGCTGCTCGTCACCGTGGACGACGACGGACGCGGGCTGCCGCCCGGGTTCGACGTGAAGACGTCGACGAGCCTGGGGCTCTCGATCGTGCGGACCCTCGTCGAGTCAGAGCTCGAAGGTCGCCTGCGGATGGGTGCCGGTCAGCCGGGACAGCGGGGTCCGGGGACCCGGGTCACGCTCGAGGTGCCCCTATGAGCCACGTGGCACCGCGAGCCGGCCGCTCGGTCTCAGGCGGTGCGCACCCGGGCCCTGGCGTTGCGTCGCTTGAGCGCACGCCGCTCGTCCTCGCTCATCCCACCCCAGACGCCGTGGTCCTGTCCCGCCTCGAGCGCCCAGGCCAGACACTGCTCGCGCACGTCGCATCGTCGGCACACCTGCTTGGCCTCCTCGATCTGGAGGATGGCCGGACCGGTGTTGCCGATCGGGAAGAACAGCTCCGGGTCCTCGTCGAGGCAGGCAGAGCGGTGGCGCCAATCCATGGTGGATGACTCCCTTTCGTAGTGCTGTGAGCGGCTGGCCGGGGCTTACCCGATCATCCTGATTGGAATCCCTGTGTGGCGGCCCTGGTTGTGAAGCCTTTCACGAAGAGTGGCCCGACGCTGGG
Source organism: uncultured Actinomycetota bacterium (assembly GCA_963837995.1). Taxonomy (GTDB): domain Bacteria; phylum Actinomycetota; class Actinomycetes; order Propionibacteriales; family Nocardioidaceae; genus Nocardioides_B. The sequence continues at coordinate 434,947 of CAWIPS010000007.1, read as the reverse complement.
ATGTCAGCGCTCCGAGAACGGGCGTTCACGCCCCGTGACAGGTGTGAACTGGTTGGTGACTCGTGACTACACTGGCAAGTCTTCGATCCTGGTACAACCCTCTGCCGTCGTCGCGTTGGTCACAGCGCTCGACTGTAACTGGTGGGGAGTCGGATTTACAGGTGTTCGGCGGGGATGTCTGCACTCTGGGCCCCCGGAGCGGGGCCGCCCGCACGGGCCGCCCGGATGCGACAGGTGCGTAGCATCGGCTCTCGTGAGCACCCCGAGCCGCGCCGCCGCACCCGCGCCGCTGGTCGCCGCGGTCGCCCTGGTCGGCGTGGAGGCGGTCGCCCTGGTGCTGGTCGGTCTGGTGGAGCTGGGGATGCTGTCCGCCGACCGAGCCGCCATGGGGGCCACCACGGCCGTGTTCTTCGGGGTGTACGGCGTCGGGCTCGGGGCCTGCGCCTGGCAGCTGCTGCGCCTGAGGTCCTGGGCTCGTGCGCCGGTGGTGCTCGCGCAGCTGATCCAGCTGCCGGTGGCCTGGGACTTCCGCGGCGGATCGACCACCTGGGTCGCCGTCGCCCTGGGCCTGGTGGCCGTGCTGGTGCTGGCCGGCGTCTTCCACCCGTCCTCGACCAGGGCCCTGGACGGGACGGACCGCGCCGACCGCGCCGACCGCGCCGACTAGCGTCCCGGCACGCCCTCGCCCTCCAGCGTCTCGCGCAACCGCTGGAGCGTGCGGGCCAGCAGCCGCGACACGTGCATCTGGGAGATGCCGATCTCCGCCGCGATCTGCGACTGGGTCATGCCGCGGAAGAACCGCAGCGTCAAGATGTGCTTCTCCCGCGGGTCGAGCGCCTCCAGCAACGGCTTGATGGTCTCGCGGTTCTCCACGTGCTCGAGGGACTCGTCGTCGCCGCCGATCACGTCGATCATCGCCAGAGCGCTGTCCTCGCTGGAGTCGGGCGCGTCGAGCGAGAGCGTGGAGTAGGCGTTCGAGGACTCCAGCCCCTCGATGATGTCCTCGTCGGAGACGCCGATCCGCTCCGCGAGCTCGGACACCGTGGGCGAGCGTCCGAGCTGCTGGGTGAGGTCGGCGCTGGCCGTGGTGATGGAGAGCCGCAGCTCCTGGAGACGCCGCGGCACCCGGATCGCCCAGCCCCGGTCGCGGAAGTGACGCTTGATCTCCCCCACGATGGTCGGCGTCGCATAGGTGGAGAACTCCACGCCGCGCCCGTTGTCGAACCGGTCGATGGCCTTGATGAGCCCGATCGTGCCGACCTGGAGCAGGTCGTCGAAGGGCTCCCCGCGGTTGAGGAACCGGCGCGCGAAGTGCTCGACGAGCGGCAGGTGCAGGCCGACCAGCTCGTCGCGGCAGCGGCTGCGCTCGGTCTCCGTGCTCGAGGCGTCGCCGAGGAGGAGGAACAGCTCCGCGCTCCTGGCCCGCATCACGCTGAGGTGGGCGCTGCCCGACCACGTCCCCCCGGTCCCCCGGGACCCGCTCCCCCGGGAGCTCCCAGTCACCCCAGTCCCCCCAGTCATAGCCTCGTCAGCCCTACTCCGGGTCGGCGGTTCCGCGGGAGAGCGTGACGGTGAGCCGGCTGCCGTCCACATCGGCGCGCACCTCGCTGGTGAGCGCTGAGAGCACCGTCCAGGCGAACCCGTTGCGGTCCGGGCGTCGGGGCTCCTCGCACTCGGCGGTGACCGCCACCGTCAGCTTGGTGGGGGCGAGGTCGAAGCAGCAGGTCAGGTTCGAGCCTGCCCGGGCCTGGGGCATGACCATCGCGCAGGCCTCGTCCACGGCGATCCGGAGGTCCTCGATGTCGTCCAGGGTGAAGTCCAGGCGTGCGGCGAGCCCCGCGGTGGCTGTCCGCAGGACCGCCAGGTAGGCGCTGTCGGCAGGGATGCGGAGCTCCACGTCGGGGCTTTTCGCTGTCACGGGTGCTGCCACCTTCTTGTCGTGTTCTGACCGCGGGCTCATGAGGACGGGGCCGGACGCGCGTGCGTCCGACCCCGCCGTCAGGCATCGTCAGCCGCCGAGACTCGGACAGTCTGACAGGTGTTGGATCAGGACTTCTTCGTCTCCCAGAAGATTTCCGCGATCTCGTCGATCTTCGCGAGCAGGTCCTCCGCCACCTGGGGGTCCAGGCTGCCCTTGGCACCCGAGGCGCCGGCCAGCTTGGTGGCCTCGTTGAACAGCTGGTGGAGCTGGGGGTACTTCTCGAAGTGCGGGGGCTTGAAGTAGTCGGTCCACAGCACCCACAGGTGGTGCTTGACCAGCTCGGAGCGCTGCTCCTTGATCAGGATGGCGCGGGTGCGGAAGTCGGGGTCGTCGTTGTCGGCTACCTTGGCGATGATCCCCTTGATCGACTCGGCCTCGATGCGTGCCTGGGCAGGGTCGTAGACCCCGCAGGGCAGGTCGCAGTGGGCATGGACTTCGAGCGTCGGTGCGAGCAGTCGCGCGAACATGCGGGTCCTTTCGGCTGGTGGAGAGAGCGAGCAAGTGCGACATTACCCCCGGTTCCCGGAGCGGCTCAGGGTGGGCTTGCACGCCGTCACGGGAGGGCTGGCCACGTGGGGCTTCGCGGTGGTTCGCGGCAGGTCCATGCAGCCCACGCTGTACGACGGGGACCGGCTGCTGCTGCGACACGGGGCCACCCCGGAGCCGGGTGACCTGGTCGTCGTGCGACTCCCGGACGGGGTCGTCGCGGTGAAGCGTGCGACGGCGCACCGGCCGGCGGGCTGGTGGGTGGAGCGCGACAACCCCCGCGAGGGCGTCGACTCCTGGCTGGTCGGCGCCATCCCGGACGCGGACGTCCTCGCCGTGGTCCGGGCACGCGTGTGGCCGGTGCGGTGGCACCGGGCGCCGTCGCGTCGGCGGTAGCATCGCCCAGTGCCCGTCACCCAGCCACGTGCCGCCGGTCCCTTCGCGGGAGACGCTGTCTTCGACCTGCACCTGGCCGGCAAGATGGAGATCGCGTCGACCGTCGCGCTCGAGGGTGCCGACGACCTCTCGATCGCCTACACCCCCGGGGTGGCGCGGGTGTGCGCGGCCATCGCCGAGGACCGGTCGCTGGCCCAGGACTACACCTGGGTCTCGAACGTCGTGGCCGTGGTCACCGACGGCACGGCCGTGCTGGGGCTCGGTGACATCGGGCCGTCCGCCGCCATGCCGGTCATGGAGGGCAAGGCCGTGCTGTTCAAGCAGTTCGGCGGGGTGGACGCCGTACCCCTCTGCCTGGCGACCCAGGACACCGACGAGATCGTGGAGACGGTGCTCCGGCTCGCTCCCAGCTTCGGCGGGATCAACCTCGAGGACATCTCCGCACCGCGGTGCTTCGAGATCGAGCAGCGTCTCCAGGCCCTGCTGGACATCCCCGTGTTCCACGACGACCAGCACGGCACCGCCGTCGTGGTCCTGGCGGCACTCGAGAACGCCCTGCGCCTCACCGGGCGGACCGCGTCGGAGACCCGGGTGGTGATCTCCGGTGCCGGGGCAGCCGGCGTCGCCTGCGCCAAGATCCTGCTCGCGGCCGGTGTCACCGACGTCGCCGTCACCGACCGGCAGGGGGTGCTGCACTCGGGGCGGGACGGACTGACTCCGGTGAAGGCGGCTCTGGCCCGGCTGACCGCCGACCGCAGCGGTCGCTCGGGCGCCCTCGCCGACGTGCTGGCAGGTGCCGACGTCTACGTCGGCGTCTCCGGAGGCACCGTCCCGGAGGAGGTCGTCTCGACGATGGCGGAGGAGGCGATCATCTTCGGGATGGCGAACCCGACGCCGGAGGTGCATCCCGATGTCGCGCACCGGCACGCCCGGGTGGTGGCCACCGGGCGCTCGGACTTCCCGAACCAGATCAACAACGTCCTGGCGTTCCCGGGCATCTTCCGCGGTGCGTTCGACGTGCGCGCGACCGCGATCACCGAGGGGATGAAGCTGGCTGCCGCCACGGCGCTGGCCGGGCTGGTCGGGGAGGATCTGAGCGAGGCCTACGTGATCCCGTCGCCCTTCGACCCTCGCGTCGGCCCCGCCGTCGCGTCCGCGGTGGCCGAGGCCGCCAGGGCCGACGGCGTCGCGCGACGCTGAGGCTTATAGGCTCGGCAGATGTTCGCCGTCTACGCCGAGTCCATGTCCACCGACGACCCGTTCTCCGGCCTGCAGGTCGGGGAACGGCCTGACCCCGTCGTCGAGGACGGGTGGACCACCATCAGTGTCAAGGCCGCCGCTCTCAACCACCATGACCTCTGGTCGCTCAAAGGGGTGGGCCTCAAGGAGGAGGCGCTGCCGATGATCCTGGGCTGCGACGCGGCCGGCGTCGACGAGGACGGCAACGACGTGGTCGTGCACGCCGTGGTCAGCGACCCGTCCTGGTCGGGCGACGAGACCCTCGACCCCCGGCGGTCGCTGCTCAGCGAGCGCTACCAGGGCACCTTCGCGGACCGGGTGGCGGTGCCGCGCCGCAACGTGGTCCCCAAGCCGGCGTCCCTGAGCTTCGAGGAGGCGGCCTGCCTGCCCACGGCATGGCTCACCGCCTACCGGATGCTGTTCACCCAGGGCGGTCTCAAGCCCGGCGACAGCGTGCTGGTGCAGGGGGCCGGAGGCGGGGTCGCCACCGCGCTGGTCGCTCTGGGTCGTGCCGCCGGGCTGCGGGTCCTCGCCACCAGCCGGGACGAGGGGAAGCGGCAGCGGGCGCTGGACCTCGGCGCGCACGAGGTGTTCGAGACCAACGCCCGGCTGCCGCAGCGCGTCGACGCCGTCATGGAGACGGTCGGCAGGGCGACCTGGTCCCACTCGATCAGGTCACTGCGGCCCGGCGGCACCCTGGTGGTCTCCGGCACCACCAGCGGCCCGAACCCCGACAACGCCGAGCTGACCCGCATCTTCTTCCTGCAGCTGCGCGTCATCGGCTCCACGATGGGAACGCGCAGCGAGCTCGGGGCCCTGACCCAGCTGCTCGACGTCAGCGGCGTGCGGCCGGTCATCGACCGCGTGCTGCCCATGGAGGACGCGCGTGAGGGCTTCGAGGCGATGGCCGGCGGGGACGTGTTCGGGAAGGTCGTGTTCACCCGCTGAGCACGGTCGGTCACTCGTCGTCGGGGTCGTCCAGGCGCGCCAGCCAGGTGGCGAGGCGCTCGACGGGCACCTCGAACTCGGGGAAGGTGTCCACGAACTCGCGCATCCGGTCCCCCAGCCAGGCGAGGGTGACCTCCTCGTCGCCCCGGCGCGTCTCGAGCTCCTCGATGCCGCGGTCGGTGAAGTACATCCGGCGCCCGCCGCCTAGCTGAACGCCTGCTCGATGATGGCTCTCTGCTCCTCGAGATGGCGCGAGTGCTGCCCCACCGAGGGCGAGGACGACTCCGGCCGGGACAACCGGCGGAACGGCAGCCCGTCCAGCTCCGGGGTGAGCTTCAGCGCGTAGTGCGGCCAGGCACCCATGTTGGCCGGCTCGTCCTGGACCCAGCGGAGCTCCTCGAGGTTCGGGAAGCGCGCCAGCTCGGCCTTCAGCTCGGCGACGGGCCGCGGGTACAGCTGCTCGATGCGCACGATCGCTGTCGTGGGCTGGTCGCCCTCCCGCTTCTTCCGCTCCACCATCAGGTCCCAGGTGATCCGCCCGCTGCACAGCAGGACCCTCCTCACCGCGTCCGGGTCCACGGTGCTGTCGCCCATCACCGGACGGAACGTGCCCTCGGTGAAGTCGGCCGGCTGTGAGGCCGCCTCCTTGCGCTTGAGCATGGACTTCGGCGTGAACACGATCAGCGGGCGGTGGCGCTGACCCAGCGAGTGCTTGCGCAGCAGGTGGAAGTAGCTCGCCGGGGTCGACGGCTGGGCCACCACGAACGCCTCGTCGGCCGCCATCGTCAGGAACCGCTCGATCCGGGCGGAGGAGTGGTCCGGCCCCTGCCCTTCGTAGCCGTGCGGAAGCAGCAGCACGACGCCGCTCTGCTGGCGCCACTTGGTGTGGCTGGCGGTGATGAACTCGTCGATGACGATCTGCGCCCCGTTGACGAAGTCGCCGAACTGCGCCTCCCACAGCACCAGCGCGTCGGGACGGGCGACCGAGTAGCCGTACTCGAAGCCGAGGACGGCGTACTCCGAGAGCAGGGAGTCATAGACGTAGAACTGCGCCTGGTCCTCGGTGAGGTTGGCCAGCGGTGTCCACTCGTCGGCGTTCTTGCGGTCGATGATCGTGGCGAACCGGGACACGAAGGTGCCGCGGCGCGAGTCCTGCCCGGACAGCCGCACCGGCCGTCCGTCCATCAGCAGGGAGCCGAAGGCCAGGATCTCGCCGGTGCCCCAGTCGATCGGGCCGTCGGTGATCGCCGCAGCCCGGCGTTGCAGCTGGGGGAGGACCTTGGGATGGACCGTGAACCCCTCGGGGGCGTTGAGGTGCGCGTCGGCGATCCTCTTCAGGAACTCCATCGGGATGGCGGTGGCCTCCTCCACCGCGTGCTTCTCCGGGTAGTCCGGGACGGTGGTCCACTCGTCGGGGGCGTCGCCGGCCTCCCGGACCTCGGTGAAGACCCGCTCGAGCTGCGACTGGTAGTCGCGCAGCACCTGCTCGGCCTCCTCGACCGTGATGTCCCCGCGGCCGATCAGCGACTCGGTGTAGAGCTTGCGCACCGACCGCTTCTGCTCGATGAGGTCGTACATCAGCGGTTGCGTGTACGACGGGTCGTCGCCCTCGTTGTGGCCCCGACGCCGGTAGCAGACCAGGTCGATCACCACGTCCTTCTTGAACGCCTGGCGATACTCGAACGCCAGCCGGGCGACCCGGATGCACGCCTCGGGGTCGTCACCGTTCACGTGGAAGATCGGCGCCTGGACCATCCGGGCGACGTCGGTGGAGTACAGCGACGAGCGGGAGGAGGCGGGTGAGGTGGTGAAGCCCACCTGGTTGTTGACGACCAGGTGGATGGTGCCGCCGGTGCGGTAGCCGCGCAGCTGGGAGAGGTTGAGGGTCTCGGCCACCACGCCCTGTCCCGCGAACGCGGCGTCGCCGTGCAGGAGCAGCGGCAGCACCGGGAACTCGGCGCCCTTGTTCAGCACGTCCTGCTTGGCCCGAGCGATCCCCTCCAGGACCGGGTCGACGGCCTCGAGGTGGGAGGGGTTCGCCGCCACGGAGACCTTCACCGACGCTCCGCTGCCGGCGGAGAACTCGCCCTCGGCGCCGAGGTGGTACTTCACGTCGCCGGAGCCCTGCACGGTGCGCGGGTCGATGTTGCCCTCGAACTCGCGGAAGATCTGGCTGTACTTCTTGCCGACGATGTTCGCGAGCACGTTGAGCCGGCCGCGGTGCGCCATACCGATGGCGACCTCGTCGAGGCCGGCGCCCGCCGCCGCCTCGCAGATCTCGTCGATCAGCGGGATGGTCGTCTCGCCGCCCTCGAGGCTGAACCTCTTCTGGCCCACGAACTTGGTCTGCAGGAAGGTCTCGAAGGCCTCGGCCTGGTTGAGCTTGAGCAGGATCCGCAGCTGCTCCTCACGCGGCGGCTTGACGTGTGGCTGCTCGACCCGCTCCTGGAGCCAGCGGCGCTGCTCCGGGTCCTGGATGTGCATGTACTCGATGCCGACTGTCCGGCAGTAGGAGTCGCGCAGGATCCCCAGGATGTTGCGCAGCTTCATGAACCTCCGGCCCTCGCCGCCGAAGGAGCCGGTGGCGAACTCACGGTCGAGGTCCCACATGGTCAGCCAGTGGCTCTCGACCTCGAGGTCGGGGTGGCTGCGCTGCTGGTACTCCAGCGGGTCTGTGTCGGCCATGATGTGACCGCGGACCCGGTAGGCGTGGATCAGCTCGAGGATCCTGGCCTGCTTGCTGATCTCGTCGTCGTGGCTGGCCGAGATGTCCTTGGCCCAGCGGATCGGCTCGTAGGGGATCCGCAGCGCGCGGAAGATCTCGTCGTAGAAGTCGTCCTCGCCCAGCAGCAGCCCGTGCACGCGCTTGAGGAACTCACCGGACTGGGCGCCCTGGATCACCCGGTGGTCGTAGGTCGAGGTCAGCGTCATGACCTTGCTGATCGCGTTGCGGGTCAGCGTCTCCTCCGAGGCGCCTTGGTACTCCGGTGGGTAGTCCATCGAGCCGACGCCGACGATGGCGCCCTGCCCCTTCATCAGGCGGGGCACGGAGTGGTTGGTGCCGATGGTGCCGGGGTTGGTCAGGCTGATCGTGGTGCCCTGGAAGTCGCTCACGGCCAGCTTGTTGTTGCGGGCCTTGCGCACGATGTCCTCGTAGGCGGTCCAGAAGGCGGCGAAGTTCATCGTCTCGGCAGCCTTGATGGACGGCACCAGGAGCTGCCGGGTGCCGTCGGGCTTCGCCATGTCGATGGCGAGGCCGAGGTTGACGTGCGCAGGGGTGATCAGGTTCGGCTTGCCGTCGACGACGTCGAAGCCCCGGTTCATCTCCGGCATCGCGGTCACGGCCTTGACGAGCGCCCAGCCGATGATGTGGGTGAAGGACACCTTCCCGCCGCGGGCGCGGGCCAGGTGGTTGTTGATGACCACCCGGTTGTCGATCAGGAGCTTGACGGGCACCGAGCGGACGCTGGTGGCGGTCGGGACGGTCAGGCTCGCGTCCATGTTCTGGGCGGTGCGGGCGGGCGCGCCGCGCAGCACGGTCAGGGTCGGCTCGTCGACTGCCTCCGCCCTGGGAGCGGGCTCGGGCTCCTTGGGGACCGGCGACGCGGACGACTTGACCGATGACTTGACCGATGACTTGGCCGACGACTGGGCCGACGACTTCGGGGCCGCCTTGGCGGCCGGCTTCTGGACCGGCTTGACGGCCGGCTCGGCGCTCTTCTTCGCAGCCGGCTCGGGGGTCGCCGGGGCCGGCGCGTCCTTGGCCGCCGGCTCGCCGCGCTTCGCCGCGGCCTGCTTGTCAGGCTGCTTGTCGGCCTGCTTGTCGGGCTGCTTGTCCGGCTTCGCCGCGGCCTGCTTGCCGGCCGCCGGACTGGCGGGCGAGCGGTTCTTCCGCCCGTTGCTCGGGCGGGTGCCGGCCCCGTTGCTGCCGGAGCCCGTGGACCCGCCTGTCCTGCCCGGGGCGGCGCCCGTCGACGGGGCCGAGGTGTCTTGTGGCTCGCTCTTGGAGAAGAAGTCCCACCACACCTTGTCGACGCTGTCGGGGTCCTTCTGGTAGCGCTCGAACATCTCGTCCACGAGCCACTCGTTCGCGCCGAAGTCGGAGCGCGAGTCATCGAGGGACTGTTGACCCTGGGACTGTCCGGAGGTGGGAGCGCCTGGTGATGACTCGGGCACGGCCTGGATCGCCTCTTCCGCGAACTACTGCGATGGAATCTGCTGAGTGGAACTCCTACCAGGCTAGACCTTGACAGCAATTGCGCGCAGGCGGGCTCCCAGCGTCCTCCCAGCGCCGGTGAGGCGTGGGCCGCCCGAGCCGTGGGGTCGGCGAAGGAGCCGCGTCGGTCAGGCGCTTGCCGGTCCGGCTGTGATGGAATTCGGTGAACGGGAGCGTGAGCGCATGGCTGAGGAGGCGACAGTGCACAGCCCGTTGCCTCGCCGGACGACGCTGCTGTCGGCCCTGCTGGTCGCCTGCACTGCGGCCTGCACCGGGGCCTGCACGGGTGGCTCCGTGCCCGAGCCGTCGGAGGGGTCCTCGACAGGCTCGGCTGCCCTCTCCCCGGCGCCCTCCGCGGCGCCCCCCGCGCGGCCGCGGTCGGTGCCGATGGTGGTGGCCGTGACGCACGTGGCCGGCAGGCTGGACCCGTCGGGTCGCACGGCGCTCGCCAGGACGGTCGGACGGACCATCTCCTCCTACGTCGACGCGGCCTTCCTGGGCGGCGACTACCCGCGCACGCAGTTCGCCGGCTCGTTCGCGTCCTTCACTCCCGGGGCGGCTCGTGAGGCGCGCGGCGACCTGGCATTGCTCACCAACCAGCCCCTGGGTGCCACCACCCGGTCCGTGCGGGCGACCCGGCGTACGGCGTACCTCTCCGTGCTCGCACCGCGACAGCGGACGGCCGGAAGACGGGTGGCCGGCGTCGTGGCCGCGGTCGACCTGGTCTTCGACGTCGACCGTGAGCCGGAGCCGGTGCAGCGGGTCGAGATGCGCGGTCGGCTGCTGCTGACCCGCGACAGATCGGGGGCGTGGAAGATCTTCGGCTACGACCTGACCAGGTCGCCGGCCCTCGACAGAGCCCCGAAGGCACCCGGGACGCCCCGCCCGAGTGCGGGAGCCGGGTCGTGAGACGCCGTACGGCCGTGCTCGTGGTCATGCTCGCCCTGGCGGCCTTCCTGATGCCGCCGGCGACCGCCCGGGTCGGTGCCGGGGCGCTGGTCAGGGTGCGCACCGCCCAGGCGGTCGACCACCCCAAGGCCGTCGTGTGGGTGCTGTGTCTCGGCTCGGACGCGAGACCCGGCCAGAGCCTGACACGCGAGCGTGCCGACGCCATCCAGATGGTCGGCCTGAACCTCGACACGGGGGCGGGCACGATGATCGGCATCCCGCGCGACTCCTACGTGGAGATCCCCGGGCACGGGCGCAACAAGATCAACTCCGCGATGACCTACGGCGGTCCCCAGCTGATGGCCGCGTCGGTGGGCAGGCTGGTCGGCGTCCGCCCGGACTACGTCTTCACCACCGGCTTCCTCGGCTTCCGGGCGATGGTGCGCGCGATCGACGGGGTCACCGTGCACTCGAGGTTCTCCTTCTCCGACCCGGTCCGGCCGCAGGGCTACGTCAAGGGCCGCAACCGGCTCAACCCGTTCCAGGCGCTGATCTTCGGACGGGTCCGGCACCCCCTGCCCCGGGGGGACTTCGATCGGTCGGGCAACCAGCAGGAGCTGCTGCGCAGCATCCTGCGCAAGGTCCGGGCCCGTCAGGCGCGACCGGGGTTCCTGGAGCGTGGTGTCCTCGCGGCGGTCACGAACCTGGACACCGACCTCCGACCCGACGAGCTGTTCCGGCTCGCGCAGGCCGTCATCGGGATCAGGCCCGCCAGGCTCCGCGGCTGCGTGCTCAATGGTCCGACCGGGTACGCCGGCGCCGCCAGCGTCGTCTACCCGGACGTGGCACAGGCGCGACGGATCGGGGACGACGCGCGCCAGGACGGGACGCTCGACCGGCACTGCTAGCTCGACGGGCACTGCTGGCTCGACGGGCACTGCTGGTGGCCGGCCTCCGCGGGTAAGCCGGCGGTTGGCTGGTGCTGTTCGACGCCTGCGGCCACCGGAACATGCAGCTCTCGGCGCCCGACGCCAAGGGCCGTCCACGTGAGCAGAGGTGCATGTTCCCCTGGCCGCACGTGCTGCCGATGCTCGACTCCTGCACGACCCGTGCACCCATGTCACCAGCAGACCCAGGGAGGCCGACACCCGAGCGAAGGGTCCGACGACAGTCAGGTCCGAACCGGCTCGTGCCACCCCGCGGCCGCAACCGCACGCCAGACACTTCGCACGAAGGTCCGAAGATGCCGACGAGAGGTGGCGCCGAGGTGCCGCGGCTCTTGCGTACGGACCCGGAGATGACTATACTCGAACACATGACCTGCATATCTGCTTGAGTGCAGTAGCGTGGGGCGTATGTCGGACGAGCGGCGCCCGGTCGGGGGTCTGGACTATCCGCGGACCTACCAGGAGTTCCGGTCCTGGTTTCCCGACGAGGCCGACCTGTCGGGAGTACCTGGGTCGGCTCCGCTGGCCGCACGGTTTCTCGTGTCCTCGGTGCGGGTACTGGCGGCTGCTGGCGGACCGGCACGCGGACTGTGGATGTGCGCCGAGTGCGGCCTGAAGACGTCGGCCACTGCAGGCACGATCTTCCACCGTTCCCACACCCCGTTGTCCACGTGGTTCGCTGCGGTGTGGTTCGTGACCTCGCAGAAGAACGGCGTGTCGGCCAAGGGTCTGCAGGACGCGGTGGGGTTCGGCTCCTATGAGACGGCCTGGGCGTGGCTGCACAAGCTGCGCCGCACCATGGTGCGCCCCGACCGTGAGCTGCTCGACGGCGTCGTGGAGCTCGACCAGAGCTTCCTGGGCGGAAAGACCAGCGGCAAAGACGGTGGCGAGGATCCGGTGGAGGTCACCCCTGCGTGCCTGGCCGGGTGGATCAGGGACCTGGCCCGGGTCGAGGACCCGGATCACGACCCGGATCACGACCCGGATCACGACCCGGATCACGAGTCGCGCGAGGACGCGGGCCGGGGCTCGGGGTCGGCCGGATGCGGGACGGTGTAGCGGGATGCCGAGGATGCTCGGCGGGTGGATGTGTTGCGGGGGTTGGAGGAGCTGAAGTCGGCGGCTGCGGCGGCGCAGGCCCGGGTGGCGGTGGGGTTCGACCGGTCCCGGCGGGCCGCTGCGGCGGCGGCGGGGGTGCCGGTGGGTCGGCAGGGGGCCGGGGTGGCCGCGCAGGTCGGGCTGGCGCGGCGGGACAGCCCGTTTCGTGGGGGAAGGCACCTGGGGTTGGCGCGAGCGCTGGTGGGGGAGATGCCGCACACGTTGGCGGCGTTGACGCGCGGGGAGATCAGTGAGTGGCGGGCCACCTTGGTGGCCCGGGAGACCGGCTGCCTGTCCCGGGCGGACCGGTCCCGGGTGGACGCGGAGCTGGCGGCACGCCCCGGTGGGCTGGCCGGGTGCGGGGACCGGGCGGTGGCCGCGGAGGCGGCCCGGATCGGATACCGGCTCGACCCGTATGCGGTCACCGCCCGGGCCCGTCGCGCCGAGTCCGAGCGGCGGGTCACCTGCCGGCCGGCGCCGGACACGATGGCGGTGCTCAGCGGGCTGCTGCCGGCCCGGCAGGGGATCGCGGTCTACGCGGCACTGGTCCGGGAGGCCGACACCCGCCGCGGCACCGGCGACCCCCGCACCCGGGGCCAGGTGATGGCCGACACCCTGGTCGAACGGGTCACCGGCCAGGCCACCGCCGACGGCGTCCCGGTCGAGATCAACCTGGTGATCACCGACCACGCCCTCCTCGGAAACCGACCGGGAAACCGACCGGGAAACCGACCGGGAAACCGACCGGAACAACGCGACGGACAACGCGACGGACAACGCGACGCCGACACCGACACCGATGCCGCCACCGACGGACAAGCCGGTGCGGGCGCCGACGCGTGCTCGGATGTGGGTGGGGGTGGGGGTGAGGAGCCGGCGTACCTGGAGGGCTACGGCCCGGTGCCCGCGCCGCTGGTCCGCCAGGACCTGCGCGCTCTGCCCGCCGACGTCGAGGTCTGGGTGCGGCGGCTCTACACCCATCCCGGCACCGGGGTGCTGGTGACCACCGACTCGACCCGCCGGGTCTTCACCGGCACCCTGCGCCGGCTGCTGATCCTGCGTGACCAGCAGTGCCGCACTCCTTGGTGTGACGCACCGATCCGGCACATCGACCATCCTGTTCCGGTGGCCCGCGGTGGCTCCACCAGCACCAGCAACGCCCAAGGACTCTGCGAGGCGTGCAACTACACCAAGGAAGCCGACGGCTGGAGCGCCACCCCGCACCCCGACGGCACCGTGGAGACCCGCACCCCCACCGGACACCGCTACCTCAGCCGACCCCCACCCCAACCCGGCACCCAGCCCCAGCCCGTGCTCGAGGCCCAGCCCCCGCCCCAGCCCGGCCGAGGCCCAGCCCCAGGCACGAGCCCGAGCCCAGAGGCCCCTGCCGGCCACCCAGAAGCCCGGCTGGCTCGACCTCTACTTCCCCGACACCACCCTGGTCGCCTGAGGGTCGGCTGCCCCCGTCCGCCCAGCCCCAGCCCCAGCCCCCGGCCCAGCGCTGCGCGCAGTCAGGTGACGTTCAGGTGGCGGGTGTGAGACTTGGCTACGCGCGCTCAAGCCGTCTTGCCGCGCGTCATCACGCGCCTGTGTGCCGTGGACCATTCTTTCGTGGAGGAGACTCTCTTGTTCGACCTGGTCAATGGCGTCCCGTGGCATCCGCTGGTGGTTCACGGCGTCGTGGTCCTGTTGCCGCTCGCCATTCTCGGCACCATCCTGCTGGCTGTCCGCCCGTCGTGGCGGCGGACCTACGGACCTCTCGTCGTGTTCTTCGCAGCCGCCGCGACGGTCCTGATGCCCGTCGCGACGTCCAGCGGCGAAGCGCTCCAGAGACGGGTCGGTCACCCCGGAGAGCATGCGGAGCTCGGTGACCAGCTGATCTGGTTCACCATCCCGCTGCTGGTGCTCGTGGCCGCTCTCGTCCTCATGGACAGGTATTACGCGCCGCGCGACATCTCCACGGGACGCAGGCTGACGACGGTGGTGGCCGGTCTCGCTGTGGTGGCCGCCCTCGTCTCGGGGGTGCAGGTCTACCGCGTCGGTGACTCCGGTGCACGCGCCGCCTGGGGTGGTCGAGTCGCGGCCACCCGCTAGCGTCGCCCGAGCGCACCTGAGGTGTAGGTGCGTGACAGGAGCCCGACCCTAGATGGGCCCGCCTGCGACCGAGCCGCGCGCGGCGACGCGGCAGAGCTGGACGCCTTGGCGGACCGTCGTCGCGTTCGGGCTGGTCAGCCTGGCAGGCGACATGGTCTACGAGGGCATGCGGTCGATCGCCGGACCGTTCCTCGGATCCCTGGGAGCATCCGCCCTCGTGGTCGGCCTCGTCACGGGCGCCGGCGAGGCGATGGCTCTGCTGCTGCGCCTCTTCTCCGGGCCGCTCGCCGATCGCAGCGGCCGCTACTGGTCGCTGACCATCCTCGGCTACGCCATGACGGCGGTCTGCGTCCCTCTCCTGGCGGTGGCGCCCTTCGTGGGCGGCGCCGGTCTGGGTCTCGCTGCCGGCGCTCATCCTTGCGGAGCGAGCGGGGAAGGCGGTCAGGAGCCCGTCGAAGTCGGCCCTGCTGGCACGTGTCGCTGTTCGGCTGGGGCGCGGCCGCGGGTTCGCCGTGCACAAGGCGCTCGACCAGGTGGGAGCCTTCGCGGGACCGCTGGTGGTCGCCGGGGTCATTGCGCTCACCGGTGCCCAGTGGCCGGCCTTCGCGGTGCTCGCCGTCCCCGGTGCCGTCTGCATGCTGCTGCTCCTGACCCTGCGGCGTCGCACCAGGGACGCTCTCCTGCAGCCTCCGGCGCCACCGGAGGGCCGAGGGCCCGGACCAGGATCGAGCAGCCTGGTCGTCGAGTCGCGCGCCCTGCCTGCCCGCTTCTACGCCTTCGCCCTCTCCTGCGGTCTGGGAACCCTCGGGCTGATGACGTTCGGGGTGATCTCCTACCACCTCGTCGACTCGGGGCTGGTCCCGACGGCCGCCGTACCGCTGGTGTACGCCGCGGCCATGGGCGTCGAGGCGTTGGCTGCTCTGGCCACCGGGGTGGCCTACGACCGCTGGGGCGCAGCCGTCCTGTACGTCCTGCCGGTCGTGATCGTCGCCGTCCCGGGGCTCGCGCTGTCCGGCACCCTGGTGGTGGTCATGGCGGGGGTCCTGCTCTGGGGTGCGGTGACGGGGGTCCAGGACAGCACGGTCAAGGCGCTGGTGGCCGACCTGGTGCCGCAACGGCGGCTGGCCACGGCGTACGGCGTGTTCGCGGCGTTCCAGGGGACGGCGGCCCTGGGCGGCGGTGCGCTGGCCGGCGGGCTGTACACGACGCACCGGACGCTCCTGGTCGCACTCGTGGCGGTGACCCAGGTCTTCTCGGCGGCCCTGCTGCTGGTCGCGCTGAGGCGCCGAGAACCGCCTGCACCCGCCTAGCGGCGATGTCGGTCCCCTCGCGCGAGGACACCGGCGGGATGGATCATCAGCCGGCCGAGCAGCACCGAGACTCCGGCGACCACCAGGCCCGCCAGGTCGTCGACCGCGAAGTGCCAGCCGAGGTAGACGGTCGCCAGCATGGTCGCCAGGAGGTAGACGACCATCACCCGGGTGACCACCCGCAGCCGGTAGTAGTGGGCCATGAGCAGCAGGAAGCAGGTGACGGCGACGTGCAGGCTCGCGAACGCGGAGACCTGCGCGAACGCGTCATGGGCCCGCGGGTCGGCGAGCAGGTGGGCTCGCTGGGCCATGTACTTCGCCTGGGTGTCCTGGATCATCGTGTGCGGGAGGCCGGCGAAGTCCTGCGGGGCGTAGTGGAAGGGGCCCAGCGAGGGGATGAGGTAGTAGGAGCCGACGCCGAGGATCCAGACCCACATGGCTGAGGCGACGAAGACGTAGCCGTCCCTGATCCGGTCCACGAAGACCACGGCCGCCACCAGCGACACCGTCACGAGCGTGGAGAAGGACTCGTAGACCACCATCAGGACGTAGGCAGCGACATGCTGGCCGAGCAGGTCGTGCAGGACGACGGCGGGCGTGTGCCCGAGGAACAGCCATCGGTCCCATCGCATCAGCAGGTCGTCGCGCACGTGGTTGAAGGCGTCCCAGCTCTTCAGGTTGTGGTAGCAGAAGTAGACCAGGTGGTAGGCGAGCAGTCCGCTCATCGCGAGCGCCAGGCGGCGAACCGGCCAGCGGGTCCGCAGGACCCCGAACATGCGCCGCAGACCCCACCCCGGGCGGGGCGTGCGCGCCGCGGCGTCGACCAGGGCCAGCACCAGGAACAGGACGAGCGAGATGGCGATCCGCAGCCGCAGGACCGCCCCGCGCGGGTCCCGCGGCGGCACTCCCACGTGGAGCGACCACAGACACGTCACCGCGGCGAAGAGGGCGACCAGCACCCACACCCGCACCAGCCACCCGTAGCCCGCCGCGGCCCGCAGCGTCCTCCCGGAGGGGCTCGCATCGGTGGCGTGCACGTCGACCGCCGGCCTCGTTGACGGGGTCCCGTCTCGAGGGGTCATCGGCACTCACCCTGCCCACCGTGCTCCTGAGGCCTCCCCCAGAACCGCTCAGGTCCTCCCGAGGCACGGGCCCCCGAGTCCAGCCAGGCGCTCAGCGCGGCGGGATCGCGCCTGGCCAGCTCGTCGAGGCACGACTGACGCAGCGCGACCAGGCTGGCCAGCTGGCCCACGCTCGGCTGGCTGTTCAGCTCCCAGAAGGTGTGCCGCCACAGCCGGAAGAGCTCGTCGTCGTCGAGCTGCTCCAGGCTCCTGCCCCCCGCCCGGAGCGGCTCGACCGGTGCCTCGGCTGCCGGTGCCTCCGCTGCCGGGACCTCTGCTGCCGGGGCCTCCGCTGCCGCTGGCAGCCGGCGCTCCGGGGACCGGCTCCTGACCAGCCCCACGACGACCGGGGAGGTGGCCCCGACGAGGAGCAGGACCAGCAGTGCCAGCGGGGGAGAGGCGACCGTCAGCGTCGAGAGCGCCACCACCCAGCAGCTGACCACCAGCGAGCGACGGGTGGTCTCGGCGAGGCGTCGAGAGGGTGCCCGGGAGGTTCCGGGGGGTGGCCGCCACTCCTCGTAGATCACCAGGCAGATCGCTGCGCCGACCGCGGTCGCCAGCAGGTCGAGCACCACGACGATCGGTGACCACTGGAGGCTGGCGAAGCCCACCCCGACCGCCGCGGCGATGCTCCAGGCGTGTGCCCATCGGGTCCCCGTGGTCATGGGGGACCCGGTCGGAGGGAGGCGAAGATGTCGTCCTGCCGATGCGCAGGGTCGCGGCCGCGCTCGACGAACCACTCGTGCCCGAAGACGAGCGCGAAGGCGGACGGGGGCAGACGTAGGACGTGGTCGAGGACGCGTCGCTGTCCGTCGGCCCGGCGCTGGGTGGCGTGTGCCAGGAGCGCGGCCCGTTTCGCGGGTAGCACGTCTCGCACCCTGACCCGGTGCGTGATGTCGCGACGGTCGCTGAACACCCGACGTACGCCCAGGGGCGGCCGGTGTCCGAACGCCCGCCCCACCATCAGGGCGAGGCGGAACAGGCCGGCGGAGACGGTCGCCTCCAGGACGACGGGGGTCCCCGCCAGTCGCGCGGCGCTCACCCCGACCCGGTGGACCTGGATGTGGTCGGGGTGTCCGTAGCCGCCGTTGGGGTCATAGATCGTCAGGACGTCGGCGTCCTCCTCCCGGAGCACGTCGGCGAGACGCTCGGCTGCCGCCTGCACGTCCGTGTGGGCGAACGCCCCGGTGTCGTCGGGGTCGGGTCTCAGCCCCGAGTCGCCGTACCCGAGGGAGACCAGGCGTGCGCAGCCCAGTGCTGCAGCCGCCTCCGCCAGCTCCACGGCCCTGGTCCGCGCGAGCTCAGGTCCGTGGCCGTCCTGGGACCCGGCCAGACCGCGCTCTCCGGAGGTGGCAGTGACCAGGACCACCCGATGACCGTCTGCGGCGGCCCGTGCCAGGGTGCCTCCGCTCAGCAGTGCCTCGTCGTCGGGGTGGGCGTGGAAGGCGACCAGGGTGAACCGCTGCCCGGCGATCCCGTCCGCCCCGTCGCGTCGCATGCAGCTCAGCCCTCGAGCGCCAGCTGGCGGGAGTTCCGGCACCGCATCGGGGACGACCGGACCTGGGAGTACGCCGCGTCGTGCGCGCGCATCGCGTTCGCCCAGGTCATCGTCGAGGGGACCGTGCGGTTGTGCTCGGAGATCCGGCGCCGCAGGTCGTGGTCGAGCACCAGCTCACGCAGCCGCTCCACCATGTCGAGGTCGGAGGAGCACAGCCGTCCCTCCACCTTGTCCCGGATGAAGTCCGTCATGCCGCTGGCCGAGTGGCCCACCACGGGCAGGCCCACGCAGCGGGCCTCCAGAGCGGCGAGGCCGAAGGACTCCAGGACGGCGGGGGCGACGTAGATGTCCGCGTCACCGAGGAGCTCGAGGACCGTGCCCGGACCTACCCGACCGGTCACGGTGATGTCTCGTTGCAGGCCACCGCGACGCAGCCCCCTCTGCAGGCGAGGCCGCAGCGGCCCGTCCCCGACCACGGTCAGCTCCAGCGGTACGTCGACCGATCGCCGCAGCGCCTCGAACATGCGCAGCAGCTGCATCGGCCGCTTGCGCCGGGCTATCCGCATCGTGGTCACCAGCCGGACGGGCTGCCCGATCCGGTGCAGCGGTGTCCGGGTGCGGGGTGCGACGGCGACCGCGTTGGGCAGCACCCCGATCCGGGACGGCAAGCGCAGCTGGGTCGCGAGCTGGTCGGCGGCCAGCCGGCTGACGGCCGTCCACATCACCGGTGACCCGCGGAGCCCGGCGAGCGCTGCTGCCGCCCCCGGCAAGGGGCCCATCCGGCTCCACATCGAGTGCACCGTCACGATGGTCGGGACGCCTCTGCGCGCATACGCGGCCGCGAGGGGCGAGGAGAACATCGCGACCACCGAGACGTGCGCATGCACCACGTCGAAGGAGCTGACGTCGAAGGTGCGCCCCTCGGAGACCGAGCGCGCCCGGTGCACCGTCACCGGTCCGGTGTCGTCACTGTGACGCCCGTCGGCCGTCGCCGCCGTGGAGGTGAGCACGGTGACGTCGTCCCCGCGGTCGGCCTGTCGCCTCGCCAGCGCCGAGACGTGGGTCTCGATGCCGCCCAGCACGGGAAGGTAGTGGTCGGTCAGGTGCAGGATCCTCATGCGACCGCCCCGGCCGAACCGTGTCCCGGGCCGCTCCGACGGAGCAGGGCCCAGCCGCCCAGGAGCATCCCACCGACCGGTATCTCCAGCGCGATGAGGAACAGGCGGTACAGCAGGACCCCGGCGACCACCTCGACGGGGTCCAGGCCGACCGTCAGCAGCCATGCGACCGTGCCGATCTCGGCAACCCCCGTGCCCCCGGGGGTGATCGGGACGAGGGTTCCCAGCCGCTCGATGGCGGCAGCCATCACGACCGCGGTGACAGGGGGGTCCAGACCGACCGCGCGCAGGCTCACGTAGAGCAGGGCCACCTGCGCGGCGATGTAGCCCAGGCTCCCCGGCAGCAGCCGCGGCCACTGGCCGGCGAACTGGCGGCGGACCCGGGCGATGGAGCCTCGCAGGCGCCGTACTGCCGACGGGGCCGAGCGGGCGTGCCGAGCCTGCCGGTCCGGGAGCAGGCGACCCCACAGCAGCTGTGAGACCACGACCAGCAGGAGTACTCCCGCACACGCTCCGGTCACGGCCCACAAGGACGGTGGGACGTGCACCGACAGCGCCCACAGGGCGGCGACGCCGACGACCGGCAGGAAGAGCTTGGTCAGGACGTCGAGCGCGTTCGTCAGCACGCAGTAGGTCACGAACGCCGAGTCGGAGTGGCCCCACGTCCGCACCATCCGCCAGTTCATCGCCGTCGCGACCGCACCCCCGAGCGGTACGACGTTCGCGACCGCGCTCCCGGACAGGTTGAGCAGCAGTCCGCGGCGCATCCCGAGGCCGGGCATGGCCGCGGACAGGACCGCTGAGTAGATGCCCAGCCCCAGGAGCCAGATGCCCGAGAGCAGGGCCAGGCTGGCGCCGGAGACTCCACGCAGCACGAGCACGACGTCCGCCCACGCCACCCCGGCCACCCCGTGGGTGGCCGTCCAGAGCCCCCCGACGACCACACCCGCGACGAGGAGCGCCTTCGGGGCATATCGACGGAGAAAGTGCACGGTCCAGTTCATCGCGGGCAACCTGACGGCAACCTGACTGATGCTGCCGCGGCTCCGTCAGGCACCCACCCCGCGTGTCGCCGGGACGTGCGACGCGCGAGGGGGCTCCCGAGCGCCACGCAGTTGGGGACTGACCCGGCGCGATACCAGCATGCGCGACCGGACCGGTCCTGTGAATCACCCACCTGGGACAAACGTCCATAAGCTTTACTATCCCCGCTCGGGACGGCGCCGTCCTGCGGATGGCCACCGGCGGCGTGGTCCTGGTCGCGACGGAGGGCGTGCCCTGGACCCTCGGGCGCTCAGACCAGCAACGACACGTCGGCGGCCAGCCGACTGTTGACGCGCCGGAAGGCTGAGCGGATGTAGGCCTGTCGCCAGGGATGTGCCTGGGCGTGGGCCGAATCGGGTCCGTGGCGCTCCAGCATGTCCTGCATGCGCTCCTCGATGGACAACGGCAGGCCGTTCGGGCCGATGGTCTGGTCGGCGACGGTCAGGGCGTCCGACAGCGGGTCCTGGAGGAACTCGAACTCGGCGAGTGCCGCGCCCATGCCGTTCATCGCCGCCACGAAACGGCTGCCCGAGTGGTGGGCGACCAGGCTGCAGAGCAGCGGTGTCCACCCGATCGAGCGTAGGAACCTGGCGCCGTCCACCGGGTGGAAGGCCGTGTCCCTCAGGGCGGTGGAGTAGCCGATGTCAT
Organism: uncultured Actinomycetota bacterium; assembly: GCA_963837995.1. Classification (GTDB taxonomy): domain Bacteria; phylum Actinomycetota; class Actinomycetes; order Propionibacteriales; family Nocardioidaceae; genus Nocardioides_B. The sequence goes on along the minus strand of CAWIPS010000007.1, from coordinate 413,915 downwards.
GCACCCACGCCACCGCGACGAGCAGGTCGGCGTCACTGTCGGCGACTGCACCCCTCAAGGATGCGGCGCGGGCCGCGACCGCCGCACTGTGCCGGATCCGCTCCGGATTGCCGGCCAGCACCCGGCAGGCAAGCTCCCGCGCCTCCGCGACGACCACCCGCCCGGGCGCACCCAGACCGTCGCTCGTCCAGGTTCTGGGCTCCATCCGTGCCCTCCCGTCCGCACAGCGTCGTGACGATAGGACAGGATCCTTGCCCGTCTGCACCCGGCTTCGGTGAACGTTGGGCGAACTTTCGGTGAACTCGACGTGATCGGGCAGTTCACCCGGTGGGCCTACAATCCCCTCCATGCTCGAGAACGTCCGGGAGTACATCGACAGGCTCCACATCAGTGGTCACACCCTGGGTGAGGACCATGACGACGATCCGGTGCTGATCGATGCGGCGGGGAACGCAGTCGACACCTGGCGGGAGAACTACCCCTACGAGGAGCGGCTGGACCGAGAGGTCTACGACGAGCAGAAGTACCTCCTGCAGGTGGAGCTGCTGAAGTTCCAGAACTGGACCGAGGACATCGGCGGGAAGCACGTGCTGCTGTTCGAGGGTCGCGACGCGGCCGGCAAGGGCGGCACGATCAAGCGGTTCATGGAGCACCTGAACCCGCGTTACGCGCGCACGGTGGCGTTGTCGAAGCCGAGTGACCGTGAGCAGAACCAGTGGTACTTCCAACGCTATGTGGCGCATCTCCCGACGTCGGGGGAGATGGTGCTCTTCGACCGATCCTGGTACAACCGCGCGGGTGTGGAGCGGGTGATGGGCTTCGCCACGGACGAGGAGTACCAGCAGTTCTTCGGCCAGGTGCCGGTGTTCGAGAAGATGTTGGTCGACAGCGGCATCAGCGTGACCAAGTTCTGGTTCTCGGTGACCCAGTCCGAGCAGCGCACGCGGTTCATCATCCGGCAGGTCGACCCGGTGCGTCAGTGGAAGCTCTCCCCGATGGACCTCCAGTCGCTGGACAAGTGGGAGGACTACACACGCGCCAAGGAGGAGATGCTGCTGCGCACCGACACCGAGCACGCGCCGTGGATGACCATCAAGAGCAACGACAAGAAGCGGGCCCGGCTCGAGGCGATGCGCTACTTCCTGTCCCGTTTCGACTACCCCCGCAAGGACCGGTCCGTGGTCGCCGCACCGGACCCGCGGCTGGTGATCCGCGGCCGGGAGGCCGTCGGCGACTGACCGCCCGATTGGTCGAGCCCGATGCACGGACTGGAGGACGCGCACCGGATAATCGGGGCATGAGCATGTCACGGCAGGATGAGGTGGAGCGCAAGTACGACATCGCGTCCACCACGGTGCTCCCTGACCTGTCCGGCCTCGTCGGGGTCTCGCGGGTGGGTCAGCCCGAGGAGACGATGCTGGTCGCGGTCTACTTCGACACCCCCGGCCTGGACCTGGCCCGCAGCGGCATCACGCTGCGCCGCCGGACCGGGGGGTACGACGCCGGATGGCACCTGAAGCTGCCCGGAGGCACGGACACCCGCACCGAGGTGCGGTTGCCGCTGGGACGCGCGACGAAGACGGTGCCCGCCGACCTGCTCGAGCCGGTGCGGGCCGTCGTGCGGGACCGGCCACTGGCTCCGGTCGCGGAGATCAGCACGCGGCGGCTGGAGTACGACCTGCTCGCCGGCGACGCGACGGTGCTCGCGCAGGTGTGCGACGACGAGGTGCACGCCGAGCGGCTCCGGGGTCCGGCACATGTCGAGGACTGGCGGGAGTGGGAGGTGGAGCTCGTCGAGGGCTGCATCGACCTGTTGGACGTCGTCGAGCGTCGGCTGGTCGAGGCCGGCGCCGCACCGGCCTCGACGTCCTCGAAGCTCCGTCGCGCCCTGGGCGACATCGCCCCGCCGGCGCCGGCAGCGCGGCCGTCGCGCAAGCAGCTGGCGCGCGGCAGCGCCGAGCTGCTGCTGGTGACGCACCTGAGGAAGCACCTGGAGGACCTGCTGCACCAGGATGCGCGGCTGCGGTCCGAGGGTCCCGGTTCGATCCACAAGCTGCGCATCGCCGCGCGGCGGCTGCGCTCGGCGCTCAAGACCTACGCCCCCCTGCTCACCGCGGGCCCGGCGGACCCGACCGGCTCGACCGGCTCGACCGGTTCCACCGACTCGATAGGGGAGGAGCTGGGCTGGCTCGGGCAGATGCTCAGCCCGGCCCGCGACGCACAGGTGATGCGTGAGCGGCTGGGCCTGCTGGTGGCCTCCGAGCCGGCCGAGCTGGTGCTCGGTCCGGTCGCCCAGCGCATCGACGACGAGCTGGGCACAGCGTTCCGGAGCGGGCGCGACCAGGCGCTGGAGGCGCTGGGGAGCCAGCGGTACTTCCGGCTGCTGGACGCCCTCGAGGAGCTGGTGGAGCACCCGCCCGTCACCGCGGCCGCCGACGAACCGGCTCGCGACGTCGTCCCCCGTCTGCTCAGGCGCGACGCCAAGCGGCTGCGCCGCGCCGTACGCCAGGTCGACCGCGCCGGCAGCCCACACGAGCACGACCTGGCCCTGCACGAGGCCCGCAAGAAGGCGAAACGGCTTCGGTACGCCGCCGAGTCCGCGGTCCCGGTCTTCCCCCACCGCGCCAAGTTGCTCAGGGACAGGGCCAAGGCGGTGCAGGAGGCTCTCGGCGAGCACCAGGACACCGTTCTCGCGCGGCACCAGCTGCGTGAGTTCGCCGCCCGCACGCATCTCAGCGGTGAGAACGGGTTCACCTTCGGTCGGCTCCACGCCCTCGAGCAGGCACGCGCCGAGGACGCCGAACGGAGGTTCACCAAGGCATGGCACCGGTTCCCGCGCAAGGACCTGCGCCGCTGGGTCAGCGGCTGACCTGGCCGAGTAGGGTCACACGACGGGAGGGCCGATGACGAGCGGCGAGGGCATCCGAGATGCTCAGCGAGCGACCTGGGCCGCGCTGGCCGCGGGTTGGGACAAGTGGGACGCGGTCATCATGGACCAGCTCGGCCCGGTCGGCACGGCGATCATCGAGAGCCTCGACGTCGCCGACGGCCAACAGCACCTGGACGTCGCTGCCGGCACCGGTGAGCCGGGGCTGACCGTCGCCAGGCTCGCGCCTCGGGGGCATGTGGTCCTGACCGACCTGTCGGCCGAGATGCTCGACGTCGCGACGCGACGAGCGAAGGCGCAGGGAATCACGAACATCGAGACCCGGGTGTGCAGTGTGCACCACCTGCCCTTCGGTGACGCGACGTTCGACAGCATCTCGGTGCGGTTCGGCTACATGTTCTTTCCCGACGTGGCCGCGGCCACCGCCGAGCTCGCGCGCGTCCTGAAGCCGGGTGGACGTCTCTGCTCGTCGGTGTGGGTCAGACCCCAGGACAACCCGTGGACGGCGATCATCAGCCAGGCGATCGCGAGCGAGACGGTGCTGCCACCGTCCGCCCCGGACGGGCCGCACATGTTCCGGTGCGCGGCCCCCGGGTACGTCGGTGACCTCTACGTGGCCGCGGGGCTGCACGACGTCGCCGAGTGGGACGTCGCCGTCGAGCTGGTGACGCGCTCGCCCGCGCAGTACTGGGAGGTGATGAGCGAGCACGTCTCTCTGGCCGTTGCGGCGCTTCGGCGCGTCGACCAACCGACGCGGGAGCGGATCGCGAGAGCCGTCATGACGAGGGTCAGCGCCTATGAGACAGATGGCGCGGTGAGGGTCCCGGGGGTGGCCCGCTGCATCCTCGGCACGAACTAGGACGCCGACGCCGGCGCCGCCCGGAGATGCGTGGCTCAGTCGCGGCCGTAGTCGTCCTGCAGGCGGACGATGTCGTCCTCGCCGGTGTAGGACCCCACCTGGACCTCGACGATGATCAGCGCCTCCCTCTGGTCGTTCGCTATCCGGTGGACCGAGCCCCTCGGCACGAACACGTGCGTCCCTGCCTCCGCCCGGATCTGCTGGTCGCCGACGGTGCAGGTGGCAACGCCGACGACGACCAGCCAGTGCTCGGACCGGTGCGCGTGCGTCTGCAGCGACAGTCGTGAGTGCGGCTCGACCGTGATGCGCTTGACCTTGTAGCCAGGACCCAGCTCGAGGACCTCCCACGACCCCCAGGGACGTCGCGCGTGGTCGAGCCCGGGGATCGTGCTGACCGTGGTGACTCCCATGACTGGTCTCCTCACGTCGTTGGCTCAACGCTCACCGGGACCACCTGCACAGAACCTGACCGCAGTGGATCAGTCGAGGACCGCTTCCGAGCGAGGGGGAGCACCAGCGCCGCCTCGGGTCCGCCCCGTCCGCGTTCAGGTTTCGATCAGGAAGACGGGTGCAGCCTTGGAGCAGGAGAGGAAGGCGAGGTGGCATGGGGCGACGTCTCAGGACCACCGTGCTCGCCGTCGTGCTCGGCGTCGCGCTCGCCGCTGGTGCCGCCGGCTGCACCACCACGGAACGGACGTCGGCGCAGGACGGGTCGGGTGCGCGCAGCCCGGCAGCGGGCCCGAGCACCGTCCCGAGCCCGCCGTCTCCCCGTCCGAGAAGCGCCGGAGCCCAGACGCCGCGGGCGTTCCGCGACCCTCTTCCCGGGATGCCGGCGGTGCTCGGGGACGACGTGTATGCGGCGACCCGTGCCGGTGACCTGGCACCACGAGTGCGGCATGACCCGGCTCTCGTCTACGTTCCGGACTCCTCACCCCTCGGCAGCACGGTGACCGTCATCTCGCAGCGCACGCACACAGTGGTGCGGACGCTGCCGGCGGGCTTCCTGTCCCAGCACGTCACCCCCTCCTACGACCTGCGCCATCTCTACACGAACTCGAGTGCGTCCAACGAGCTGCTGGAGATCGACCCTCGGACCGTGCGGGTGACTCGCCACATCGCTGTGCCTCGGCCGTACAACCTCTACTTCACCCCGGACGGCAGACAGTCGGTGGTGATGGTGGAACAGCACGACATCATCCGGTTCTCCGACCCGCACACGTTCAAGAAGCGCAAGGACGTGCACCCGGCAGGCTGCCAGGGCCCCAACCACGCGGACTTCTCCGCCAACGGCCGGTTCATGGTCGTCACCTGCGAGTTCTCCCACACGATCGTGAAGCTGTCGACGACCGCGCACAAGGTCCTCGACACGCTACGGCTGCCGGCCGCCAGCATGCCCCAGGACATCCGGCTGTCCCCGGACGGCAAGGTGTTCTACCTGGCCGACATGGGCACCGACCGGGTGCGGATCATCAGCGCGGCACGGCTCGTGCAGGTGGGTGCCGTCCGGACGCCCCGGAACCCGCACGGCCTCTACCCCAGCCGCGACGGCCGCCGGATGTACATCTCGGACCGCGGCGCCGGCAAGGTCAGCGTGCTGTCGTATCGCACGAACCGGATCGTCGACACCTGGACGATCCCCGGGGGTGGCAGCCCGGACATGGGTGGGGTGTCTGCAGATGGCAAGGAGCTGTGGCTGTCCGGCCGCAACGACAGCGAGGTCTACGCGTTCGACACCCGGACCGGAAGGCTGAAGGCCCGGATCCCGGTCCCGGGGGATCCGCACGGCCTCTGTGTGTGGCCGCAGCCCGGCCGCTACTCCTTGGGCCACACGGGGAACATGCGATGAGAGGAGCGGTGCGGACGCTTGTCGTGGCCACGACGGCGGCCTGCACGCTCGGGGCCTGCACCGCGCACTCGGCGCCGACCGCTGCGCCCGGCGGCGCCACCCCGTCGAGACCCTCGGCGTCGGCCGGAGGGACCGGTGGGCCCGCGGTGAGAGGCACGTCCCGCGACCCACGCGCCGTCACCGCGCGGCTGGTGCACTGGCGGCTCCCCGACCCGGTGAGCCGCGCGGTCGCGGTCCGGTACGCCGGAGGGGTGCTCCTCGCGGGTGGCCTGGGCCCCGGAGACGTCTCCACCCCCCGGGTCCTCCAGGTCGACCCTCGCACCGGGTCCGTGCACCGGCTGAGCGATCTGGCGCAGCCGGCGCACGACTCGGCCGGGGCGGTGCTCGCGGGGCGCCCCACGCTCTTCGGGGGCGGCGGAGCCACCGAGCTCGACGTCGTACAGCGGCTGGACCCGCAGGGCCGATGGAGGGTCGTCGGCCACCTCCCTCAGGCCCGCTCCGACCTGTCGGTGGGGACCCCGGCACCACGGCGAGCGGTCGTGGTCGGCGGGTACGACGGGCGGCGCACCCCCGCCACGGTCCTCCTCACCAGGGACGGCTCCCACTTCTCACCGGTCGCACGACTGCCCGCCGGGATCCGCTACGCCGGCATCGGCTTCTCGGGAGGGTATCTGTGGGTGCTTGGGGGGGAGCGGAACGGTGTCGAGCTGGCCGACGTCCTCCGCGTCGACCTCAGGACCGGGAGGGTCCGGCGCGCTGGTCACCTTCCCCGACCGCTCGGTCACGAAGCGGTCGAGTCGGTCGGGGACCGGCTCCTGCTCCTCGGCGGTCGCACCTCAGGCGGTGCCGTGACCGCCCGGATGTGGTGGTACGAGCCGGCTCGAGGCACCTGGAGCCGCGCGGGGCGCCTGCCGCATCCGGTCGCGGATGCGGCGTCGGTGAGCATGGACGGCTCCCTCTATCTGCTGGGAGGCGAGACGCCCGCCGTCACGGCCGGCGTCATCCGTGTGGCGCCCGCTCCTGTCACGGCGCCGCGCCGAGCTCCTCCTCCTCGATGCGGGACTCCTCGCGCGAGCGCTCGATGTGCTCGTGTGCGTCCTCGGGGCTGAGCCGGAACTTGTAGGCGATCACGTACACGAGGACCGCGTGCACGAGAAGGATGACCAAGGACCACTCGAAGTTGAGGATGCCCAGGTTGCCGGCGCCGACCGACTTCTCGGGGAAGTTCCCGAGGTAGGAGATCAGTGCCAGCCCGCCGAGCCACGGCAGGACCCAGGACGCCCCGGCCTTCACGTCGAGGGTGGGGGCGCTGACTCCGCCGAACACGTGGAACACGCCCAGCAGGACGAAGCCGATGAGCACCATGACGTAGAGCTTCCAGCCGGTCAGCCAGCCCGACCAGTACACGATCAGGTCCGAGAACCAGAAGGCCAGGAGCGGGATCACGTGACCGCCCGGCAGGTTGAAGGGCCTCGGCTCGTCGGGCACCTGCTTGCGCAGCGCCACCAGGACGAGCGGGCCCGAGGCGAAGGACAGCACGGTGGCCGAGGTGATGAACCCGACCAGCTGCTGCCAGCTGGGGAACGGCAGGAACACGATCAGACCCATGACGAAGGTGACGATGAGACTGAACATCGGGACCCCCCGGTCCGTCGTCTGCGCCAGCTTCTTGGGGGCGTTCCCGTTCCGGGCCATCGCGTAGGAGAGCCGGGAGGTGAGGGTGGTGTAGATGAGGCCGGTGTCGCCGGGGGACACGATCGCGTCGATGTAGAGCAGCACGGCGAGCCATCCCAGGCCCAGCAGGCTGGCGACGGCCGCGAGGGGACCGAAGCTGTTCGCGAAGTCCAGGTTCGACCAGGCGTCAGGACCCTTGAGCAGGCCGGGGTCCAACGCCCCGATGAAGGCGACCTGCAGAGCGACGTAGATGACCCCCGTGAGCAGCACCGACCCGATGACGGCGATGGGCACGTTCTTCCTCGGGTTGTCGGTCTCTCCCGCCAGCTCGACACCCTGGCGGAAGCCGAGGTAGGAGAAGACGATGCCGGAGGTGGCGATGGCACTGAAGACCCCGTGCCAGCCCTGCGGCTTGAAGCCGTGGTCGCTGAAGTTGCTGCCATGGAACGTGGTGAGCAGGAACGCGATGATCACGAGCAGGATGATGAAGATCTTCCAGGTCACCAGCACGTTGTTGATACGGGCGAACCAGCGGATGCCGTAGTAGTTGACCACCACGAACGACGCCATCAGGACGACCGCGGTCCCGTAGCCGAGGCCCGTGAGCGTGTGGACCACCTGGCCGCTCACCGTGTGCTCGCGCGTGAAGGGGGCGTACTTGGTGGCGTACTGGAGGGCGGCCTCCACCTCGATCGGTGCGGTGGTGCTGGCCGCCACCCAGGTGATCCACCCGGTCGTGTAGCTGGCGAACGACCCGAACGACAGGTGGGGATAGCGGACGACGCCCCCGGAGAGGGGGAACATCACGCCGAGCTCGGCGTACACCAGAGCGATCAGCAGGATCATCACTGCGCCCATCGACCACGAGATGATCGCTGCCGGGCCCGCTTCGCGTGAGGCGTTCAGTGCACCGAAGAGCCAACCGGACCCGATGATCGACCCGACGCTGGCGAAGAGCAGGCCGACCGGACCGATGTGTCTCTTGAGCCGGGGCTCGTCCTCGGTGGTATCCCTGGACTGCGTGTTCTGAGTCATCGACTGTCCTCTCCGGCTGCGGGACCCGGTCGCCAGCGACCAGCCTCACCAACGCTAGGGCGCAATCATTGCGTTGTCCATAGAAATTCAGACTCGTGATGAGTCGTTCACATGGTCGTCACAGTGAGCGTCAATGGGCGTTGTCGCCGACTCGGGGAACGCCGGGAGACTGTCGACGTCGCCCTCCCCATCAACCCCCTGCGCCGACGCAAGCATTCTCGCGTCGGAGAAGGATCCAGCCGACCGGCATCCGGGGCTCGCGCCCCGAGGGCCCTACTGGCTGGGAGAGGGACTGTCCTACTGGCTGGGAGAGGGACTGGGAGACGTCTCGACCTTCGCATCGCGGCAGGCCTGCGCCTGCCGGCGGGCCTGCTGGTCGAGCTTCTGCAGCCGGGTGAGCAGGTCGCGCAGCTGCTGCGGCGCGAAGTTGCGGATGGCGTCGGCTCCCTGCTTGCTGAGGTCGGTGAGCTGGTCGACCGTGTCCACGGCCGCGAGGCACGCGGCAGGTATGACGATGGTGGTGGGGTTGCCGGTCGGTGACCCCGTGGGGCCGCCGGAAGAGGGCGAGGTCTGCGGCTGCTGGTCGGAGGACGAGGCGTTGTCGTCGGTGTTGGCCACCGACATCACGACGATGCCGATCAGCAGCCCGACGAGCAGGGCGATCGACGGAACGACGACAGGCCACCACCGCGAGGCGCCCTGGCTGGCCGGAGAAGGATCGGTGGCGTCGGGTTTCGGGCGATCGGTCACGTCCGGTCCTTTCCTCGAGTTCGGCGCAGACCCGGCATTGAGGGTTCCAGCCGGGGTTCCCGAGGGTGTCCTCGGGGTCTGCGTTGAGCCCGAACACTAGATTACCGCCATGGACTTCAACGTGCGGGCCGCCGATGACACATCGGTACGTCGTCTGGACGGCCTCGTGCTGTTCTGGTTGGTCCTGTGGGTGGTGATCGGTGGGTGGACCGGATACACCCTCTGGCAGCTCTCGGACCTGGGCGACACCGTGAGCATCTCGGGGCACGCGATCGGCTCCACGGGGGAGGCGCTGCAGTCGCTGGGTGGCGTGCCGGTGGTGGGCGACCGCACGTCGAAGCTCGGTGGCGAGGTGGTCTCCGCCGGGAACGACATCGCCCAACGGGGACAGGCGGTGCGGTCCGAGGGGCGGCAGCTGGCGATCCTTCTCGGGCTGGCGATCGCACTCCTGCCCGCCACCACGGTTCTGGGCCTGTACCTGCCGATGAGGGCCGCGCGTCGTCGCGACGTCGCTGAGGCGCGGCGGTTGGTGAGCACGTCGACCGATCGAGCCGTCGCGGACCGCCACCTCGCGGAGCGCGCCGTTCGCCGGCTTCCGTTCGCCGCGGTGCAGCAGGTCGAAGCGGACCCGTGGCGAGCACTGGCCGAGGGACGCACCCGAGCCCTCGCCGACGCCGAGCTGAGCCGGCTCGGTGTGCAGCGCCCCCGGGTCTGACCATCGTGTCCGAGCGGGCACGGGCCACCGATCGTCGCCCGTCAGAGAGGCGGGCCGCCCGCGCAGCGGCGCGGTTCTTCGGCAGGGCCCGCTGGTGGGTGATCGGGTTCTGGTTCTGTGTCAGCCTGGCTTCGTGGTTCCTGTTCCCGAGCCTGGGTGAGGAGCACGGGGGTGCAGGCCTCCGCGGGCTGCTGCCCCGGGACACACCCGCCATCACCACCGAGCTGCGGTCCGTCGACCTGTTCGGCTTCCCGTTGTCGGGACGGACCGTGCTGGTGCAACGCAGAGCTGCCGGCTTGTCGCCCTATGCCCAGGCCCGGACGGTGGTGAGCGCCGTGGGGGTCACCCGGCAACCCGATCCCCGCATGCCGGCGCTGCGCGGAGCCCTGCCGATCACGAACGCGTTGGGCGCGTTCCCCGCCTCGCGCGAGCAGGGCACCACGGCCCTGACCTATCTGCTCTTCGACCCGAAGGTGTCCCTCGGCACCCAGCGACGGACCGCCCGTCACTACGCGGACCTGTTCTTCGGTCCGCTCGACGCCTTCGTCGGGGTCACCGGCTCGGTGCCTGCGAGAGCCGAGCAGGGTGACATCATCCGCGAGTCCCTGCCGAAGGTCGAGGCACTGACCCTCGCAGCGATCGTGCTGATAGTCGGCTTCGCGTTCCGATCCGTGGTGGCGCCCGTGATCGTGGTGCTGACGACGGGTGTCGCCTACGTGGTGACGTTGCGGCTCTCCGGCGGCGTGGCAGAGCTGTTCGGCGTCGGCACGCCGAGCGAGCTGGAGCCGGTGATCGTGGCCCTGCTGCTCGGTGTGGTGACCGACTACTCCGTGTTCTTCCTCGCCGCCCTGCGACGCCAGCTGCGAACGGGGAGGGGCCGGGTTGACGCAGCGCAGCAGGCGACGGTCGACACCGGGCACATCGTGCTGGTCGCCGGGCTGGCGGTCGCAGCCGGCACCGCTGCGCTGGTGGTCGCCAAGTCGCTGTTCTTCCGGGCCCTGGGACCAGCGCTGGTCTTCACGGTGCTCGTCGCCCTGGTCGTCGCCGTGACTCTGGTGCCGGCGCTGATGGCTGTGCTGGGACGCTGGTTGTTCTGGCCCACGGACCCGCGACCTGCCAAGGGGCCGAGCCCAGAGCCTCGGAACAGCTGGCGGCGTGCCTTCCTGGCCGCCGTCGCGGGCAGCAGGAGGCTGGCATCAGGACTGCTGGGCGGCATCGTGGCGGTCCTGGTGATGGTCGCCCTTCCGTTGGTCGGGCTGGGTCTCGGTGTCTCGTTCGTCGGCTCGCTGCCCGAGGACACCGGGATACGTCAGGCCGCGGAGGCGGCGCGCGCCGGTTTCGCGCCGGGGATCCTGTCACCGACCACCCTCCTGGTCGAGGGGGACGGCTTGAACACGCAGCGTCGCAGCCTGCGAGCCCTCGGCGACCTGTTGCAGCACGAGCCGGGTGTCGCGGGAGTGCTGGGGGCGGGTGACACGCCACGGCGGCTGGAGACCAAGCTGCTGGTCCTGCCGAACGGCACTGCTGCCCGCTACCTGGTGGTGCTCGACGACCCAGCGCTCGGGGCCACCGCCATCGGCTCGGTCGAGCACCTGCAGGACCGGCTGCCGCAGCTGGTGGCCGCCAGTGGGCTCAAGGGCGTGACCACCTCGCTGGCCGGCGACACTGCGGCGGCGGCGTACATCGTGGAGCAGACGCGTGGCGATCTGGTGCGCATCGCCGTGGCGGCTCTCGCGGCCAACTTCTTGATGCTGCTCATCTTCCTGCGTGCACCGGTGGCCGCGGCCTACCTCCTCGCCGGCAGTGTCCTGTCGCTGACGGCTGCCCTCGGCCTGACCATGCTTCTCTTCGACAAGCTGACTCCAGGAGCGGGCCTGACGTTCTACGTGCCGTTCGCGTCGGCCATCCTGCTGCTCGCGTTCGGCTCTGACTACAACATCTTCGCCGTCGGCACCATCTGGGAGCGGTCGCGCACCCGACCGCTGCCGCAGGCCATCGAGGAGACGATGCCCGGGATCGTCTCGGCTCTCCTGGTGGCGGGCCTGGCGCTCGCCACCAGCTTCGGTCTGCTGGCGGTCGTGCCGTTGGTGCCCTTCCGCCAGCTGGCCTTCGCGATGTTCGTGGGGATCATGCTCGACGTGCTCGTCGTGCGCTCGCTGCTCCTGCCCGCGGCGTTGACCGTCTTCGGCCGGTGGAGCGCCTGGCCCCGCCAGAGTCACGTCCCGGAGGACACCGAGCTCCCCCAGGACCAGACGTAGATCTCCTCCTCGACCAGGGCGCCGGGGGCATGACGTCCTTCGTCCTGGGTATGCCGCCCCGCCGACAACGGCTGGAACATCGAGGAGAAGGGAGTCGGACATGAGCGCAGCGGGAGAGGAACGGGCACGGGCGGCGAACCTGGCCGAAGGGGACGTCATCAGGATCCTGCTCGAGCAGCACGCACGGATCCGCGAGCTCTTCGCCGACGTGTCCTCAGCCGAAGGCGAGCACAAGTCCCACGCCTTCGACGAGCTGCGGGCGCTGCTGGCGGTGCACGAGACGGCCGAGGAGATGGTGCTGCGACCGGTGAGCAAGAAGGCGGCCGGCGAGTCGGTCGTGGACGCCCGCAACCAGGAGGAGTCCGAGGCCAACGAGGTCCTCAAGGAGCTGGAGAAGCTCGACGTGGACAGCGCCGAGTTCGACGAGAAGCTTGCGGCGTTCGAGAAGGCCGTCTCCGACCATGCCGACGCCGAGGAGAGCGAGGAGTTCCCGCACGTGCTCTCCTCCTGCGACGAGGAGGATCGTGCCTCCATGGGCAAGCGTCTGCGAGCCGCGGAGGGCATCGCTCCGACCCACCCGCACCCGTCGACCGCGGGCTCCACGGCTGGGCAGTGGGCGGTGGGACCTTTCGCGTCGCTGGTCGACCGGACACGGGACGCGATCAAGGGAGCCGGGAGCTGACGTTCCGGGCCCGCCGGCGGCTGTAGAGCCGGGCTGCGGAGAGCCGCGTCCAGCCGCAGCGATGTCCACGTCCCGAGTGCCTGGACCGCCTGTCTGTGCTTCGGTGCGGCGCTGCTCGCCAGCCTCGGTGTGCTGGCGGGCCTCCATCCACGCTGCGACGCCGTCGCGCGGGCGGCCGCGGAGCTCGGGGCGGGGATGACGGCGATGGCCCTCGTGGAGGGGGCGATGTGGGGCTCCGGCTCCTGGGGGGCCCTTCCCGGACCAGTCACCCGGGTACGGCGGCGGGCCGCCGTGCTGGGCATCGTCGCCTCCGGTCAGGTGGTCGTCGTGTACTTCTCGGTGCTGCGGTGGCGAGGCCTTCACCAGCCGCCGACGATCCTGACCCCTGACCAGCCGGCGCCCATCGCCGGCAGCGTGCTCGCGGCCCCGCTCCTGAGCCTGACGTCCTTCACCCTCGCGGCGGGATGGTTCGCCTGGCTCTGCTGGTGACCGTCGTGGTCGCCGGTCTGGCTCTGGCCCTCGTGGCCGCTCTCCAGGGCTCGTTGAGCTACTACATGACCCCGACCGACCTGGTGACGAGCCCCTCGAGCGCCCAGTCCGTGCGGTTGGGCGGCCTGGTGCGGGCAGGGAGCGTGCTCGAGACGGAGGTCGGCGCCGCCACCAGCCCGTTCGGGCCGCTTCCCATGACGACCGCGTCGTGCTCTCCCCTCACGCGCGGACCCGCCCCGGTGTCATTCGGAGACCTTGGTGCGCCCCTTGGCGACGAAGCCGATGCGGGTCAGGGTCTCGGTGTTGCGGACGTGCAGCACCGGGGCCTTCAGCGCCTCCGGCAGCCATGCGCCCAGCCCCGACAACGCGTCCTCCTCGAGGGTGACCTCGGTCCCGCCGCTGTGCGGGGTGAGCCCGATCGTCAGCCGGGCCCGCCCGAAGGGCCATCTCCTCACCAGGAGCACCAGCTGTCTCTCCGGCTCCCCCGACTGGACGCGGGTGCTGTCCTCGAGCATCAGCGGCCAGGCGCCGGTCGCGTGCCGGATCCTCGATCCGGGCTGCGGCCAGCTCGGATCGACGTGTCGGACGGCGGTGGCCCCCACCATCCACAGCGGATAGAGCCATCCGTCGGCGAGCGCGGACCACACCTGCTGCGGCTCGGACTCGATCGTCATACGGTCCAGCGTCATGCTGGGGGCGTACCCCGCACCAGACTGATGATGCCGTTGGGCAATCCTCACGCTGGTGTACGCCGCCGGGCTGCTGTTCAGACCGCAGTGGGCGGGTCGCCACATGAGGAGGGAAACTGCGCGTGACGAACCACGAACCCGACGACCGAACCGAGGAGTTCCGCGCCATCGCGGAGCTGTCGGAGGCGCTCGCCGCCATGGTGGAGCTGCTGACCGCTCGGCACACCGTGGGCATGGACGTCGAGACGCTGGTCTCGTTCGGGCAGCGCATCATGCCTCGTGCCCAGCACACCGGTCTGTTGCTGCTGGAACGGGGTGTCGCTCGCACCGTGGCAGCCTCGAGCGACCTCCCGGAACGGCTGGACCGGCTGCGCGCGAAGGTCGGGGAGGGGCCCGCGCTGGACGCCCTCGAGGACACGAACGACATGGTCGTCAGCGGCGACCTGACGGGTGATCCTCGGTGGCCCACCTTCGGCCCGGAGGTGTTCGCCCAGCTCGGCGTCCGGAGCATGGCCTGCTACCGCCTGCACCTGGGCCCGCAGCACAAGGCGGCGCTGGTCTTCGTGTCCGACTGGCCCTACGCGTTCGACGAGGTTGCCATCAGCGTCGGCGCCATCCTCGCGTCCTACTGCTCCCTCGTGCTGTTCACCGAGCGGGTCCTCTCCGACCGGGTGACCGCCCGCCGTGCCGCGGAGGTGCACCGGGAGATCGGAGTCGCGGTCGGCATCCTGCTGACGGACCAGTCGCTCTCGACCGACCAGGCCTACCGCCAGCTCCATGAGGCGAGCCGCCGCCTCGCCACCTCGCTGCCGGAGCTGGCCCGCCACGTCATCACCCATGGCGGGCTGCCCCAGGGCGAGCCCAGCAACGAGCCCAGCGGCGGCTGATCCCTCAGCGACCTCAGCGACCCTCGCACGCCGTGGTCCGTCGGAGATCAGTCCTCGTCACTCCCGGGCAGGTGCTCCTTGAACTCGGCCCACTTCCCCTTGAACCCCTTGGTCGCGATGCCGGCAGCGTCCTCGTCGCCGCTGAGCAGTGCCTTGGCGGTCTTCTTCATCTGCTGGACCCGCACGTGCGGCGGGAGGGGGCTGATCTGGGGGTCGGTGACGAACTCCAGCAGCACCGGCCCGTCGGCGGAGAAGGCCCGCTCCCAGGCCGGCGCGACGTCTTCTGGCCGATCCACCTTGATGCCCTCGAAGCCGAGGAGGCGCGCCCACTCGGCGGCGGGGACGTAGGGGACGGTCTGGGTCATCGGGTTCTTCGGGTCCGCGGCCAGGGCACGCTGCTCGAAGGACACCTGGTTGAGGTCCTTGTTGACCAGCACCGCGAAGATCAGGGTCGGGTTCTTGGACAGGAGCTGGTCGGCATAGCGCTTGACGGTGAGGAGCTCGTTCATGCCCAGCATGGAGAAGGCGCCGTCACCGGTGAACGCGACAACCGGACGGTCGGGCATCGCGAACTTGGCGCTGATCGCGTAGGGCACTCCGGGCACCATCGTGGCCAGGGTGCCGGAAAGCGACGACCGCATGCTGCCACGGGAGACGACGTATCGTGCCCACCAGTTGGTGGCCGACCCCGAGTCGGAGGTCATCACAGCGTCGTCGGGCAGCTGCTTGTTCAGCTCGTGGAAGACCAGCTGGGGGTTGAGCGGGTCGGCGTCCTGGTGGGCGCGGTCGTCCAGCACCCGCCACCAGGTGGCGATCTCCATCTCGATCTTCTCCCGCCAGCTGCGGTCCTCCTTGCGGCGCAGCAGGGGGAGGAGCGCCGTGAGGGTGTCGTGGGCGTCACCGACCAGGGAGACGTCGGCAGGGTAGCGGACGCCGATCAGGGAGCCGTCGATGTCGATCTCGACGCACCGGGCCTGGCCCTCCTCGGGAAGCCACTCGCTGTAGGGGAAGCTGGTGCCGACCATGAGGAGCGTGTCGCAGTCCTCGATCATCTTGTTGGTCGCCTCGGTGCCCAGCAGTCCGATCGACCCGGTGACGAAGGGGAGGTCGTCGGGGATCACGTCCTTGCCGAGCAGCGCCTTGGCCACGCCCGCGCCGAGGAGCTCGGCGACCTGCACCACCTCGTCGGCCGCCTCCCGGGCGCCCTGACCGATCAGGATCGCCACCTTCTCGCCCTCGTTGAGGACGGTCGCGGCCTCGCGGAGCAGGCGCTCGTCGGGGACCATGTGCGGCCGGCTCCACCCGACCGAGGTCCGGACCCCGCCATGGGCCCGGGGCGGGTCCTCGTAGGTCGCCTCCTGCACGTCCTCGGGGACGATCACCACCGCCGGACGCCGCTCGGTGAGCGCGGACTTGATCGCGCGGTCGAGAACGTGCCGGGCCGAGTGCTCGTCCATCACGGTCGAGACGAAGCCGGCGACGTCCTTGAAGAACGACTGCAGGTCGATCTCCTGCTGGTAGTGCGCCCCGACCGACATGCGCTTCTGCTGGCCGACCACGGCCAGGACGGGCTGGTGGTCCAGCTTGGCGTCGTAGAGACCGTTCGCCAGGTGCACCGCACCGGGGCCCGAGGTGGCGATGCAGGCGCCGATCTGACCGGTGAACTTGGCGTGGGCGCAGGCCATGAAGGCCGCCATCTCCTCATGGCGGGTCTGGGTGAAGAACGGGTCGCCCCCGACCTCCTCGAAGGCCCCCAGGAAGCCGTTGATGCCGTCACCGGGGAAGCCGTAGATCCGGTGGATGCCCCACGCGCGGAGGCGCTCGAGCATGTACTGCGCGACGTTCGACATGATGGGTCTCCTTCGTGTCAGGTCGAGGTCAGGGTCTGGGTCAGACGCCTCAGCGCCGCGGGTCGCCACGGTCAGAGCGACGGTCCCACCGGCGACCGCGGCGGCGGAACGGGCGACTCGACGGGCTGCGCCCGGGGAAGGTCGGGAGAACACCGCCTCGGGGACCTCTCGAGCCGCCGGGTGGTCCCGGGCGAGCGTGATCAGCTGGGCGACGTGCAGCGCCCGCCGACCGGCGTCCGAGTGGGCGATCTGGGTCTTGCAGGAGAAGCCGTCCGCGACCACGTAGGTCTCGGGGGCCGCCTCTCGCACCGCGGGCAGCAGCGCCTGCTCCCCGCAGTCCATCGAGATGTCGTACTTGCCCTTCTCGAAGCCCCAGGAGCCGGCCAGCCCGCAGCAGCCGCCGTTGACCTCGTGCACGTCGAGGCCCATCCGCTCGAGGAGCTGCTGCTCGGGGGCCATGCCGCCGGTGGCCTTGTGGTGACAGTGTCCCCACAGGAGTGCCTGTCCCTTCATGCTGGGCACGGACACGTCGAACTCGGTCATGAACTCCGAGAAGTGGTAGACGTTGCCGGCCAGCCGCGCAGCGTCGTCGTCGTGCGGAAGCATCTTGGTGAGCTCGTCCTTGAAGACCGCCACGCAGCTGGGCTCCATGCCGACCACCGGGATGCCGGCGCGGATCTCCGGGCGGAGCTCCTGCAGGACGTGGTGGAGGTAGCGCCGGGCCAGGTCGAGCATGCCGTAGTCGTAGAGAGGTCGACCGCAGCACAGGTGCCCGTCGGGCATGATGACCCGCCATCCGGCCGCCTCGATGGCCTCCACGCAGGCCACTCCGACATCGGTGTGCAGGTGGTTGTTGAAGGTGTCGGGGAACACGATCACCGGGCGTCCCTGCGGGTTCGACGTACCGCCACGGCGGCGGAACCACTCCTGCAGCGTCATCGGCGCGAACCGGGGGACCGGTCGTCGCTGGTCCACCTTGGCGGCGAACCGGCTCAGGTGCGCCAGGCCGGGTGTCTGGGTGACCAGGTTGGCGACCTCCGGCATCCAGGCGGCGACCCGGGCGGCCTGGTCGATGAGCCCCATGGCGTAGGAGTAGCGGGGTCGCCACCTGCGCAGCGACCGGTAGTGGTGGTGGAGGAACTCCGCCTTGTACGTCGGCATGTCGACGTTCACCGGGCAGTCGCTCGTGCAGCCCTTGCAGGCCAGGCAGAGGTCGAGGGCCTCGGACACCTCGCGTGACTGCCAGCCGTCGGTGATGACCTCGCCCTGCAGCATCTCGAACAGGAGCCGGGCCCGCCCGCGGGTGCTGTGCTTCTCCTCACGGGTCACCTGGTAGCTGGGGCACATCACCTGCTCGGTCTGCGGGACGCGGCACTTGCCCACCCCCACACAGCGCAGGGTCGCGTGCGCGAAGTCGAAGCCGTCAGCCGCGTAGGAGAACACGGTGTCGGGCCGGGGAGGGTTGTAGTCGACGCCCAGCTTGAGGTTCTCGTCGAACCGGTAGGGGTCCACCACCTTCCCGGGGTTCATCATCCCCTGCGGGTCCCAGATCGCCTTGAACTCCCGCATCGCGGTCATCAGCTCGGCGCCGTACTGCTTCTGCAGGAGCTCGGCCCGCTGCTGGCCGTCGCCGTGCTCGCCCGACAGCGACCCGCCGTAGGACACCACCAGGTCGGCGGCCTCCTCCATGAAGGCCCGGTAGGTGCGGAGCCCGGCCGCGGTGCGCAGGTCGAAGCTGATCCTCGAGTGGATGCACCCCTGGCCGAAGTGGCCGTACATCGCGCCCAGGAGCCCGTGCTTGGCGTAGAGCCTCTTCAGGTCGCGGATGTAGGGCCCCACCTGCGTGGGAGGGACCGCGGAGTCCTCCCAGCCCGGCCAGTGGTCGCCGTCGGGAGGGAACGCCGTCGACCCGAGGCCGCTCTCCCGGATCTTCCACAGCTTCTCGCTCTCCCCGCCGTCCCGGACGCTGCGGGAGACCAGGACGTCGTCGTCGGCGAGGCCCTTCTCCGAGGTGAGCCAGTCCATGAACCGCTTCGCCGTGTCCTCGGACTCCGATGCGTCGTCACTGCCGAACTGGACCAGCAGCCAGGCGCCCTCCTCGCTCTGGATCCCGGGCAGCTCCTGCAGGTCGGTGACGTTGAGAGACAGCTCCTGCTGGTCCTGGACCAACCGGTGGTCGATCGCCTCGAGGCCGATCGGGCGCCACCGGTCGATGATCTCCTGGCAGTGGTCACCCGCCGTCGCGGCGTCGGAGAACCGCGCCACCACCAGCGTCCGCTCGAGCATGGCCGGGGTGAGCTTCAAGGTCGCCTGCAGCACGGTCACACAGGTGCTCTCGGTGCCGACCAGAGCACGGGCGACGTTGAAGCCCTTCTCGGGGAGCAGCTCGTCGAGGTTGTAGCCCGACACCCGCCGCGGCATCTCCTCCACGGACGGGTAGCCGCTGCGGATCGCGTCGGCGTAGCGGTCGCGGAGGTCCCGCAGCCGTCGGTAGATCTCCCCCTTGCGGCCACCGGCGGCGATGATCTCGTCGAGCTGGTCCTCCTCGTCGACGCCGACCCAGAACCGCTCACCGTCGTAGGTGACGACCTCCAGGGCATGGGTGCTGTCCGAGGTCCGGGGCCCGGGACCGTACAGCTGGGCCTGCACCGAGTGGATGCCGCAGGAGTTGTTGCCGATGTTCCCGCCGATCGTGCACCGTGAGTGCGACGAGGGGTCCGGGCCGAAGACGAGGTTGGACCGACCCGTGACGACGTTCAGGTCCTCGTTGATCACCCCTGTCTGGCAGGTGACACGGCGCGCGTCCGCGTCCACGTCGAGGACCTCGGTGAGGTACTTCGAGTTGTCGATGACCACCGCGTAGTTCACGGTCTCGCCCGACAGGCTCGTCCCACCACCCCGGTTGACGACCGGTGCGCCGTACCTGCTGCACACCTGGTGCGTCGCCACCACGTCCTCGATCGTCCGAGGCACGACCACCCCGATCGGGACCTGGCGGAAGTTCGAGGCGTCGTTGGCATACATCGCCTTGGACCCGGCGTCGAACCGGACCTCGCCCTCGACCACCTCGCCCAGGGCTCGCGCCAGGGCGGAAGCCTTGACGAAGGGTCGACCGGGCGTGGTTCTGGGTGCTTGCTGGTCAAGACCCTGCATGCGTTGACCTCCTCGGGGGTCGGGGGTGGGTCGGTCTACCCAACGGTGTCGACGGTCAAACGGTGCGGCCGGGGACCAGCCGTCGCGTTTGAGGTGGCGCCGTCCGGGTATGCCCGTCCACCCGCGACCGAGGAGCCTGTGTGGCCACGAGAACTCCGCTCTTCCCACCCGAGGTGCTGCGCGAGTACGGCTTCCTCGCCGATGGTGAGCGCGGCGCCGTGGTCGGGCCTCGCGGCGAGGTGGTGTGGATGTGTGCCCCGCGATGGGACTCCGACGCGGTCTTCTCCGCGCTGCTGGGGGGCGCCGGCCAGTACGTCGTCACTCCGGCGGACCGGTGGTTCGTGTGGGGTGGACACTACGAGCCCGACTCGCTCGTGTGGCGGTCGCGGTGGGTCACCTCGGAGGGCGCGATCGAGTGCCGTGAGGCGCTGGCGATGCCCCCCGACCCGCACCGCGCGGTGCTGCTCCGTCGTCTCGAGGGTGTCGACCGCGGCGCCCACGTGCGGCTCCTGCTGGACGTCGGTGCGGGATTCGGGCGCACGAGGCTGCGCGACCTGCGGCTGCGGGAGGACGGCGTCTGGACCGGGCGGGCAGGTGACCTGCACGTGCGCTGGAGCGGCGCCTCGGAGGCGACGGTGGCCGACGGGCGCCTGGAGGAGACCTTCTTCCTGCCGGCGGGGGGCAGCCACGACCTCGTCCTGGAGATCTCGGACCAGGCCCTTCCCTCGGGGCCGGCCCCCGATCCTGCCCGGCTGTGGGAGGAGACGGAGAGCGTCTGGAGCCGCCGGGTCCCCTCACTGCGCGCCGGCATCGCCGAGCGGGACGCGAGCCACGCCTACGCCGTGCTCAGCGGGATGACGTCGAGCTCCGGCGGGATGGTCGCGGCAGCCACCACCTCGTTGCCGGAGCGGGCCGAGGCAGGGCGCGACTACGACTACCGCTACTGCTGGATCCGGGACCAGAGCTACGCGGGGCGTGCGGTGGCCGCCGACGGTGCGCACGACCTCCTCGACTCGGCCATCCGCTTCGTCAGCGAGCGGCTCCACGACGACGGCCCGGACCTGCGACCCGCCTACACGGTCCAAGGTGGTCGCGTCCCGAGCATCCGGACCGTCGACCGGCTCGTCGGCTACCCCGGCGGTGGCCGGGTCGTCGGCAACCGCATCGACTCGCAGTTCCAGCTCGACGCGTTCGGAGAGGCGCTCGTCCTCCTGGCGGCCGGCGCCAGGCATGACCGCCTCGACGCCGGGCACTGGCGCGCCGCCGAGATCGCCGTCGAGGCGATCCGTCAGCGCTCGGGGGAGGTGGGCGCTGGGATCTGGGAGCTGTCCCCCCGACGATGGACGCACTCGAGGCTCAGCTGCGCCGCGGGGCTGCGCGCGATCGCGGCGGTGGCGCCGAGCGCCCAGGGGGCCGAGTGGGTGTCGCTCGCGGACGGGCTCGTCACCCAGGCGACGAAGGACTCCCTCCACCCGTCGGGACGCTGGCAGCGGGCACCCGACGATGACCGGGTCGACGCGTCCCTGCTGCTCGCGGCGGTCCGTGGAGCCGTTCCTGCCGACGACCCCCGCAGCCTCGCCACCTTGGCGGCCGTCTGCTCGGACCTGACCGTCGACGACTTCGTCTACCGGTTCCGGCACGACGCGCGTCCCCTGCACGACGCCGAGGGCGCGTTCCTGCTGTGCGGCTTCCTCTCGGCACTGGCACTCCACCAGGTCGGCGACAGCACCACCGCACGCGCGCACTTCGAGCGCGCCCGCTCGGCCTGCGGCCCCGCCGGCCTCTACTCCGAGGAGTACGACGTCCTCCAGCGCCAGCTGCGGGGGAACCTTCCTCAGGCGTTCGTCCACGCCCTGATGCTCGAGTGCGCTGTGCGGCTCGGGCGACCGTGGACCGGCGAGCACGACATCACGGCAGGAGGAGACACATGAGGCATCCGCGGCACGGCTGTGCGTTCCTGCCGCGCAGAGTAGCCTGACGACCGTGACCAGCCGGCCTCCTCACGCGTCGCCCGGCGTCGACATAGAACCCTTGATGGTCGCCACCCGGACGATCAACGCCGTGATCGTCAGCTCCCTGGAGAAGGTCGACGCGAGGCTCACGATGCCCCAGCTGCGCGTCATGGTGATCCTGACCCGCTTGGACAGCGCCAGCCTCACCGAGGTCGCCGAGGACCTCGGGGTCAACCAGTCCAACGCAAGCCGGACCTGCGACCAGCTCGCGAGGCGCGGCCTGGTCGAGCGCCACGAGGACTCCAGCGACCGTCGTCGGCTGTCGCTGAGGCTCTCGCCGTCGGGACGCCGTCTGGTGCGTGAGGTGATGGGCAGTCGTCGACAGCTGCTCGAGGCGATCGTGGCCGCCCTGCCGCTGGAGAGGCAGCGGGTCCTGATGACCGCACTGGAGTCGTTCAACCAGGCAGCGAAGCAGACCGGCGCCCCGGACGGGTCCGAGGCCCGGTCGCTGCGCCGGGTCGACCGGTGGCTCGGATAGGGCCCGGCGTTCAGGAGACCTGGTAGCGGTGCACGTCGGGCCGCCGCAGCGTGAGCCCGTTGCCCGGCGACGGCGACGGCACGAGCGAGCCGTCCACCAGCTCGGGGAGACCGTCGAAGAACATCGACTCGATCCGGACATGGTCGTGGAAGTACTCCAGGTGCCGGAAGTTCGCCGTGACCGCCCCGAGGGCCGTGTGGAGCGCCGGAGCGCAGTGCCCCGAGACGTCGAGGTGATGGGCCGCGGCTACCGCGGAGACCCGCATCCACTCGGTGATCCCGCCGCAGCGGGTGACGTCGATCTGCAGGCAGTCGACGGCCCCGGCCGCGCACATGCGTTCGAAGTAGGTCAGGTCGTAGCCGTACTCCCCGGCGGTCACGTCAGCGGTGACGTGCTCGCGGACATCCCGCAGTCCGAGGAGGTCATCGGAGCTGACCGGCTCCTCGAACCAGGTGACCCCCAGCGGCTCCAGGTCTCCGAAGACCCGACGGGCCTGGGACGCGGTGTAGGCGCCGTTGGCGTCGACGAAGAGCTCGACGTCATCACCCACGAGGCTGCGCGTGGTCCGGGTGCGTGCCACGTCGCGTGCCACGTCGGCGCCCCAGGACTCACCGATCTTGATCTTGACCCTGCGCATGCCCGCCGACATCCAGCCGTCGACCTGTGCGCACAGCTGCTGCTCGTCGTACGTCGTGAAGCCGCCGCTGCCGTAGGCCGGCACGGTCTCGCGAACGCCCCCCAGCAGCCGGTGCAGCGGCAGCCCGAGGAGACGGGCCTTGAGGTCCCAGCAGGCGGTGTCCACCGCGGAGACCGCGAGGGACGCGATGCCGGGGCGTCCGGCGTTGCGCAGCGCCCGCACCATCGCGTGATACCCGGCCTGGACGTCGAGGGCGTCACGGCCCACGACCTCCGAGGTGAGCTTCTGCTGCACCAGGGACGCACACGCCGCCGGCCCGTAGGTCCAGCCCGTCCCGACGACCCCGTCGGCCTCCACCTCGACGACGACGACGGTGGTCGAGTCCCAGGCGAGGGTCCCGTCGCCTTCCGGGGCGTCGGTCGGGACCGTGTAGGCGGTCGCCTCGAGCCGCTGGATCTCGACGCCCATGACGCTTCGCCCCTCGGTCATCGGCCGGCCCGTCCCGCATCGGCGACGGCCCTGGCTCGGACACGTCCCTTCGGCGGATCCCGCTGCTCGTCAGGCGGACGCGGAGGTGCGTTCAGCTCCTCGCGCAGGTCCCGCATGATGCGGGACAGCAGCCGGGACACCTGCATCTGGGTGACTCCGATGTCGGCGGCGATCTCCTGCTGGGTGCGCTGCTCGAAGAATCGGAGCCGCAGGATCTTCCTGTCCCTGTCGCCGAGACGACGGATCACGGGCCGGAGCAGGGCCCGGGCGTCGGCGGCACTGAAGTCGTCCCGCGCTGCGGGAAGGATGTCGAGCAGGGTCGCTGCGGTGGCCTCCCCGTCTGACGTGAGCGGCCGGTCGAGCGAGGTCGGCGTGAAGCAGCCCCCCAGGGCCAGCGCCTCCCGCACGTCGTCGATGGCGACCTCCAGGTGCGCGGCGATCTCTGACGGTCTCGGGGACCGGCCGAGCTGGTGGTGCAGCTCCTCGACCGAGCGCCGGACGTCGTACTGCAGCTCCTGGATGCGCCGTGGCGGTCGGACCGTCCAACCACGGTCCCGGAAGTGCCGGCGCAGGGCTCCCTGGATGCAGGGGACGGCGTAGGCGAGGAAGCTCTCGCCCTTGCCGGGATGGTAGCTGCGCGAGACCGCGACCAGCTCCAGGCATGCGACCTGCTCCAGGTCCTCGGCATCGATGCCTCGGTTGCGGTAGCGGCGGGCGAGCGCCTTCGCGACGTTCAGGTGTAGGTGCACCAGACGCTCGCGTGCGTCGGCGACGGCGCGCTCGTCGGTGCTGTTCAGCAGAACCTGGGCCAGGGCTTGGACCTCGTCGTCTCGGTACACGAACTCTCCTGGGAGAGACGGGAAGCCGCCGGTCTGCTTCAGCGGCTGCGCTGTTCGCGAGCTTCGGTGAGCCACGTTGTGATAGACCCAGATCTATCAAACTAAATGCGGACCCGCAAGCAAATTTTCGAGTGTCTGGCTGGTGACCTGTGGCGGTGTCCGAGCTCAGGTCTCCGTCCCGGACTCTGGCGAGGGACCTCGTGGCGAGGTCCGTCCCGGCACGTCGACGACGGGATGCAGGATGCGCACGACGTCGACCGCGGTGATCCAGCCGACCAGGCGCTTGTCCTCGACAACGGCCATCCCGGGGACATCGGCCCGCTCGAGTGCCTCGAGCGCCGTCTCGACGGAGCTCTCGGGGGTCACGGTGGGTGGCCACTCGACCAGATCTCGCGCCGTCGGCAGGTCACGCTCCACGTCGTTGCCCATGGCCTCGGCCACGCTGCGGGCGGTGACGATGCCCAGGTAGCGGTCGTTGCCGTCGACGACGGGCAGCTGGCTGTGGCTCGCACGCTCGAACGTCTTGACGAGCTCGGCGAGCTCCGTGTGTGCCGGCACCGGGGTCTTGGCGTCCGCCATCGCAGCGGCCACGGTGGTGGTGCGGAGCCGGCGCGCCGACACGGGCTCGGTGAGGTCGATGCCACGCCGGCTGAGCTTGAGCGTGTAGATCGTGTCGCCGGACACCAGGTGGCTGACCCCGGTCGCCAGCACGATCGCCACCATGAGGGGAAGGATGATGGTGTACTCCCCGGTCAGCTCGAACATGATGACGACCGACGTGATCGGAGCTCGGGCGGCGCCGGCGAACACCGCGCCCATGCCGATCAGGGCGTAGGTGCCCACCGACCCGCTGCCGTCCCACGGGGTGCGGGCGAGGATCTGGCCGAAGGCGCTGCCGAGCATGGCGCCGATGAAGAGGCTGGGAGCGAAGACCCCGCCGGAGCCGCCGATGCCGATCGTCAGGCTCGTGGCGATCATCTTGCCGACCAGCAGCACGACCAGGAACCCGACGGCGTAGTCGCCCGCGACGCTCTTGGCCAGCACCGGATAGCCGACGCCGTACATCTGCGGCAGGACGAGCAGCAGCCCACCGAGAAGCAGACCGCCGGTGGCGGGCCGCAGCCACTCCGGGCCACGCCACGCCCAGTCGCACAGGTCCTCGATCGCGTAGAGGACCCGGATGAACCCCACGCCGACCACGCCGGCGACCACGCCGAGTGCCGCGATCACGAGGTACTCGGGGATCTGGACGGTGGCGAAGGGCGGGAGGGTCAGGAACGGCGCGTTCCCCAGGACGGCGCGACCGATGACGCTGGCCGTCACCGCGGACAGGACCACCATGCCGAAGGACTGGGCCGCGAAGTCGGTCAGGATGAGCTCCATGGCGAAGAAGACGCCGGCCAGCGGAGCATTGAAGGTCGCGGCGATGCCTCCTGCGGAGCCACAGGCCACCAGCACACGGCGTCGGTTCTCCGGGACCCGCACGATGCCGCCCAGGGTGGACCCGAGGGCGGCGCCGATCTGCACGAT
The DNA here is from genome assembly GCA_963837995.1 of uncultured Actinomycetota bacterium. GTDB lineage: Bacteria > Actinomycetota > Actinomycetes > Propionibacteriales > Nocardioidaceae > Nocardioides_B. The sequence goes on along the minus strand of CAWIPS010000007.1, from coordinate 388,156 downwards.
GGGACCCTCCCGACCCACGGAGCCACCACCACCGATGCACAGGGCCGAGGCGAGCGCCTTCACCGCGGCCACCTGGGGAGGGATCCGTCCGCCACGTCGTGCGACCGCGTACATCACCTCCGGAACTCCGTGCCCGCGCGCCTCGCGCGCGAAGAAGTGCACGAGGGGTCCGTACAGAAGGCCCGCCACGACGGGGGCCAGGACGACGAAGTAGGGCCCCAGCCACGGCAGGTGGGGGTTCGCCGCACCCGCCACGGCGGCGTAGTCCTGGTGCCCCGACAAGGCCAGGGTGAAGGTCTCGATGAGCCAGCGGAAGGCGATGGCACCCAGTCCCGCACCTGCGCCCACGACCAGCGACAGCGCGAGGAGGCCGGTGTCGGAGGACCTCAGCTGCGCGGCGGCACCTCGTATCACCGGTCGTAGGGTCACATGAGGAAGTATGCAATCATTGCGGCACCATGAGCAATCATGGGGTCATGGGGCGTGGATCGTGAAGCGTGCGCACGCGTCAGGCCATCCGCCGTACGATCGGGGCATGGCCAAGGGCGTAAGACCTGGAAAGGCGCGGGGGGCCGGGAGCAGCTCCGCTGTGGTGGACATCCTGCCCCTGATGGTGACGAGCCGGACCATCAACGCCGTCATCGTCCGCTCACTGGCCGCGGTCGACGCGACCGTGTCCGTGCCGCAGCTTCGGGTGCTGGTGATCTTGTCGGTGCACGACCGGCTGAACCTGTCCGGTGTCGCGGACCGGCTCGGTGTCAACGCGTCGAACGCGAGCCGCACCTGCGACCAGCTCGTGAAGCGTGGACTCGTCGACCGGCAGGAGGACCCCCATGACCGGCGCAACCTGTCGCTGGCCTTGGCACGACCTGGACGCCGGCTGCTCGAGGACGTGATGCGACGCCGTGAGGTGATCCTCACCGAGCTGGTGGCCGCGATGCCCGCGCAGGACCAGCGCGACCTGATGACGGCTCTGGAGAAGTTCAACGCCGCAGCCGACCAGCTGGCGTCGGCCGCGACCGAGGGTGAGGACACCCACCTGCTCACCCGGTGGCTGACCAGGTAGTCGCCCGCGGCCCCGGGTGGGCCTTCGGTTGCATACCCGCAATTGATTCGGGTATGACTCCGCTGTCGGCACCCATCGATCAGGAGTCCGCATGAGCGCGCAGAGGCGGAAAGCTGCCAGTTCCCAGGTAGTGGTGGTCACCGGTGCCAGTGGCGGGATCGGGCGGGCGACGGCGCGAGCGTTCGGGGCTCGGGGTGCGCGGGTCGCGTTGCTGGCACGGGGGATCACGGGTCTGGAGGCGGCGGCGGACGACGTGCGTCGGGCCGGTGGCCGTCCGTTGGTGGTGCCCGTGGACACCTCCGAGCATGAGCAGGTGGAGGCGGCGGCGAAGCGGGTGGAGGAGGAGCTGGGACCGATCGACGTCTGGGTGAACGTCGCCTTCACGTCGGTGTTCGCGCGGTTCACCGACATCGAGCCGGATGAGTTCCGTCGGGTCACCGACGTGAACTACCACGGGTTCGTGAACGGGACCCGGGCGGCGCTTGCACGGATGGTGCCTCGGGACCGTGGCTGCGTCGTGCAGGTCGGGTCCACGCTGGCCTACCGGGGGATCCCGCTGCAGTCGGCGTACTGCGGCTCCAAGCATGCGATCCAGGGGTTCCACGAGTCGCTGCGTGTCGAGCTGCTGCACGACCAGTCCCACGTGGGGGTGACGATGGTGCAGATGCCGGCGGTCAACACCCCGCAGTTCTCCTGGGTGCTGTCCCGGCTGCCGATGAAGGCGCAGCCGGTGCCGCCGATCTACCAGCCCGAGATTGCCGCGAGGGCGGTTCTCTATGCCGCGGACCACCCGCACCGTCGGGAGTACTGGGTGGGTGCGAGCACGATGGCGACCCTGGTCGCGAACGCGGTCGCACCCGGGCTCCTGGACCGCTATCTTGCCCGCACCGGGTTCAGCAGCCAGCAGACCGACGAGCCGAAGGACCCGGACCAGCCGGCGAACCTGTGGGAGCCCGCGGACGGGCCCGAGGGTCACGACTTCGGTGCCCATGGCCGCTTCGACGACCAGGCCAAGGGTCGTTCACCCCAGCTGTGGGCCTCCCAGCACCACGGGGTCATCGGTGCCCTCTCGGCTGCCGGTCTCGGAGCCGCCGGCGCTGCGCTCGCGTCCTACACCCGGCGCTCGCGATCATGCTCAGAGTCATGATGACCGCCCTGAACGTCGTCCGCGCGCTCATCGGCGCCCTGGGCCTGCTCAGTCCGCGGGTCGCGGCCCGGTGGTGGGGAGCAGACCCGCACTCGAGGGGAGTCGCCGTGACCGCGCGGGTCCTCGGGGGACGGCACCTCGTCCAGGCAGCTGCTCTGACCGCCCGTCGCGGCACGACGGCACGAGCCCTCAGCAGTGCGGTCGACCTCCTGCACGGGACCAGCATGGTCATCCTCGCCATCGCCTCACCCCGACTGCGACGGCCGGCGCTGACCAGCGCCGGTGTCGCCTGCGGCTTCCTGGCGGGCACCCTCGGACCCTCGCTCCTGCGGCACCTCTCGTCCCGCCCCGCAGCTCCGCCCTCTGAGGAGACGCCAGCCGGCGCGGAGACGCAGGCACCGGACGAGGCGCAGGCACCGGACGAGACGCAGGCACCGGTTGAGGCGCGGACACCGGACCGGCCGCCGACGCGTGGCGAGATCGAAGCGATGCAGCGCAGCTCCGAGCGACGTGCCGCCCGGCTGACCAGGCGCAGCGATCGCCTCGAAGAGGCCTCGATGCACCAGCCCATGCCGCCCTGGTCACCTGCCGCGGCCTGGGTGCTGCTGCTCACCGGAGTGTGGCTCCTGGTGGGTCAGTGGGCGCTTCCCTACCCCTTCACCGTGACCGGCCAGAACACCGCGCTGCGCGACACCGGCCTCGCGGTCGTCGTCACCCTGGCGGCGTTGCGCCTCGTCGTCGGCCGACGCAGCAGTGCCGCCACCGGCGTCATCCTGGTGTCCGGTGTGCTGCTGGTCTGTTCGGCCCTGCTGATGCACCACGACGCGACTCGCACGTTCGTGAACGAGCTTGCCAGCGGCGCCCTGGTGCTGCTGGCCGGGCTCGCCACGCTGGACCGTCCTCACCCGGCCACGACGGACCGAACCAGCGACGATGCCCCTCGTCATCGTGACCGACCACTCGCCGTCGGGAGGGGGTAGTCGCCATGACGAGCCGCGACAGGCACGAGCCGGACGTCATACCGCCTTCTAGGAGCTCGACATGAGGGACACGGACACGGAGACGCAGGCCGGGACGGCGGGCAAGGTGGCCGACTGGGTCGACCAGCGCACCGGCATCGCAGCGATAGCGCACAAGTACCTCCGCAAGGTCTTCCCCGACCATTGGTCGTTCATGCTCGGAGAGATCGCACTGTGGTCCTTCGTGGTCCTGCTGCTGACCGGCACCCTTCTGTCGCTCTGGTTCAAGCCGAGCATGGCCGACACCACCTACAACGGCTCCTACGACCTGCTGCGCGGGGTGAAGGTGTCGCAGGCCTACGCATCGACCCTGCACCTGAGCTTCGACGTCCGCGGGGGGCTGCTGCTCCGCCAGGTCCACCACTGGGCCGCCAACATGTTCGTCGCTGCGATGTTGGTGCACATGATGCGCGTCTTCGTCAGCGGCGCCTTCCGCAAGCCCCGCGAGATCAACTGGATGATCGGCGGGACGCTGCTGGTCCTCGGGATCATCGAGGGGTTCGCGGGGTACTCGCTTCCCGACGACCTGCTGTCGGGGACCGGGCTGCGGATCGCCCAGGGGCTGATGCTGTCCATCCCGGTGGTCGGCACCTACGTCTCGTTCTTCGTGTTCGGGGGGGAGTTCCCCGGCAACGACATCGTCCCCAGGCTCTACATCGCGCACGTGCTGTTCATCCCGGCGCTGCTGCTGGCCCTGATAGGGGTCCACCTTCTGCTGGTGGTCTACCAGAAGCACACCCAGTGGCCCGGTCCCGGGCACACCAACCACAACGTCGTCGGCTATCCGATGGTGCCGGTCTACGCGGCGAAGGCCGGTGGCTTCTTCTTCATCGTCTTCGGGGTCGCCGCCCTGATGGGCGCGTTCCTGACGATCAACCCGATCTGGATGTACGGTCCCTACTCGCCCTCCGAGGTGACTGCGGACTCCCAGCCCGATTGGTACATGGGCGTCCCTGAAGGTCTGCTGCGGATCATGCCGAACTGGGAGACGCATGCCTTCGGCTTCACGTTGAGCTGGAACGTCTTCGTGCCAGGGGTCCTCATGCCGGCGGTGCTCCTGGTCACCTTCTTGTCCTACCCGTTCCTCGAGGCCTGGGTCAGCGGCGACACCCGCGAGCACCACCTGCTCCAACGCCCCCGCAACGCCCCCACCCGGACCGCGTTCCTCGCCGCCGCGGTGACCCTCTACGGGCTGCTGTGGGCCGCCGGTGGCAACGATGTCATCGCACTCATCTTTCACCTCAACATCTACGAGATCATCGGGTTCGTCCGCTTCGCTGTCTTCGCAGGGCCTGTCATCGCATTCGTCGTCACCAGACGCTGGTGCCTCAGCCTCCAGCGCCAGGACCGGGCGCTGCTGCTCCACGGCAGCGAGACCGGCACGATCAGCCGCAGCCCGGAAGGTGCCTACACCGAGAGCCACCGACCCCTGACCCCGTCTCGGGGATACCTCGCCGCCCTGCCCTCGGGCGCCGCCACCGCGGAGCCGGAGCCCCCCGGCGAACAGCCGGCGAGCATCGGTCCACCGGACCGGGTCGAGGCGGAGGAGCCGGTCGAGGTGGTCGAGCCGGTCACCGACACCCGTCGAGGGCGGCTCCGTGCCCGCTTGGCCAGCCAGATGCTGAACCTCGCCATCCCGCGGCCACGCCGCTCCTCCGAGGAGAGACCCCGGCACCGGACCGGGGCGGACCAGTCCTGAGCATCCCCACGAAGGCGTCCTGCACACCAACGAGAGGAACTGCATCATGCACACCCCAGCCACCGTCGTCATGGCGGCTCAGCCGCCACCGTTGAGTGACGCGGGGAACACCCAGCTGCTGCTCGCGGCCGTGCTGGCCATCCTGACCGTCGTCGTGCTGATCGTGTGGGCGAAGTTCCACCCGTTCATCGCCCTCATCCTCGGCACCGCCGTGCTTGCCGCCGTTGCCGTGGTCGCCCCGCTCGACGCGGTCGGCGCATTCGTCGACGGGCTCGGCAGCACCTTCGGAAGCGTCGGTCTGCTGATCGCACTCGGGGCGATGCTCGGCAAGCTGCTGGCCGACTCCGGCGGCGCGAACGAGATCGTCGACCGGATCATCGACCGCGTGGGTCCCAAGACCCTGCCGTGGGCGATGGCGCTGATCGCCGCGATCATCGGGTTGCCGATGTTCTTCGAGATCGGCGTGGTCATCCTCGTGCCCATCATCATCCTGGTGGGCCGGCGCACCGGCGTCTCGCTGATGAAGCTGGGGATCCCCGCACTGGCGGGGCTCTCCGTGCTGCACGGACTCGTGCCGCCCCACCCGGGGCCCGTCACCGCGATCGAGCTCCTGAACGCGGACCTCGGCTACACGCTGATCTTCGGGCTGATCGTGGCGATCCCCACCTTGATCATCGCCGGACCGGTGCTCGCCCAGGTGATCGACCGAGTGGTGCCGGTGTACGCCGACCAGCCGGCCGATGCCGGCACCACCGAGTCGGCCGGCCGTTCATCGGGCGCCACCGGGGAGGTGGCGGCCGAGGCGGGCACGGAGCCGCGCGGCAGCGTGAAGACCGACACGGGCGGGCGCGAGAGCGGCGGCTCCGACGCACCGGCCGGCGGTGGCGACTCCTCGTCGTCGTCAGCGGCTGACCCGAGCCTCCGCCGGCCACCCTTCGCGGCTGCAGTGATCACCATGCTGCTGCCCGTGGTCCTGATGCTGGGCAAGGCGATCGCCGACCTGACCATGACCGAGGGCAGTGGTGGCCGCAACACCCTCGACTTCTTCGGTGAGCCGTCGGTCGCGCTCCTCATCGGGGTGCTGGTCGCGATGGCTGCTCTCGGGTATGCCTCCGGGATGCCCCGCGCCCGCGTCCACGAGTCGCTCGGGTCCGGACTTCCGGGCGTCGCCTCCATCATTCTGATCGTGGCGGCCGGTGGCGGCTTCAAGACCGTGCTGTCCGACTCCGGGGTCGCGAACGTGATCGCCGACTACGCCCAGAACTCGAGTCTCTCCCCGCTGCTGCTGGGATGGCTGGTCGCCGTCGGTGTGCGCCTGGCAACGGGGTCGGCCACGGTCGCCACCGTCACCACCGCCGGCATCGTCGGCGGGCTCACCGGCAGCCTCACCCAGCCGCACCTGGCGCTTCTGGTGCTCGCGATCGGGGCCGGGTCACTGTTCTTCAGCCACGTCAACGATGCCGGCTTCTGGCTGGTGAAGGAGTACTTCGGCCTCACGGTCGGACAGACCCTGAAGTCGTGGTCGGTGATGGAGACCGTCGTGTCCGTGGTGGCGGTGATCTGCGTCATGATCCTCAGCGTCATCGTCTGAGCGTCGAACGGGACGCCGGGCCCGGGCCGGCCCGGGCCCCACTGCCTCCACGACCAGCCGCCTGGTCAGGGCGTGGGCTCCGGGTGCTGGCGCCCGCGCTGGAGAAGGGCGCGCACCCGTCCTCCGAGCTCGGCCAGCAACCCGGTCTCATGGTGGTCGTAGTCCTGGGCGGCCACGGTGGCCTCGAGTCGTTCGAGGTGCAGGAGCAGGACGGGGTGCAGGTCGGCTGGGACGCGGTAGGCGAGCTGGGTGAGGAGTCGGAACAGCTGGCTGACGACCTCCGGGTCGCCCGCGCCGTACCGACGGGGCTGGGTGACGGACAACTCCATCAGGTCCGCGAAGGTGGGTCCGGCGAGGACGACCCGGACGTGGTCCTCCTCGTCGCGCAGCACGCGGGGTCCCAGCTCGCGGTCCGCGAGGTCGCTGAGGATCGCCGCGAGGTGGCCGATGGCGTGGACGGCGGTGGTGGGGTCGTTGATCCCGGGGGAGAGTGCCTTGTTGGCGACGTCGGTGAGCTGGCGCAGCCCGAAGGCGACGTCCTGGCCTGCAGTGCGTTCGAAGCCGAAGCGCAAGGAGCTCGTCACCTCCTGCGTGAGGGTGTCGCGCGCGTCGGGTGCGAGTGGACCGTCCTGCTCAGCCCAGACGCGCGCCAGAGGGACGCCCTCGACGACGAAGCTGCCGGGGTGTACCTCGAGCACCACGACGGCGCCGGCCTCGGTCGCGGCTCCGAGCAACCGGGCCCGGTCGGTGCTGGTCAGGAACCCCGACGCGGTGGCGAGCACGACCTCGGCCGTGGCGGGGACCGTGGGCGCGTCCCCGCCGTGGTTGCCGGAGTCGCCCCGTTCGGGAAGCGTGGAGCGCATCGTGCCGGTCGCCTCCCGGTGCACGTTGCGCAGCATCGTCTCGACCCGGATGGTCTGGGTCAGGTGACCGAGGAACAGGACGAGCGCGAAGACGCTGGCCACGGCGAGCAGGAAGGCCAGGGTCACCGCAGCCCGAGGCACGAACGCGTCCACCGTGCTGTCCGCCGAGCGGATCAGGCGCAGCACCGTGAGGGAGTACACGAACGTGGACAAGAAGACCGCCAGGGTGGCCTGGACGAAGAGGTCGCGGGAGAAGGTTCGCAGCAGCCGTGGGGAGAACTGGCTGCTCGCCAGCTGCAGCGTCACGACGGTCAGCGAGAAGGTGAGCGAGGTGACGGTGATCAACGAGCTGGAGATGGCGTCCAGCACCGTCTGAGCGGCACCGGCGTCACCGTTGAAGAGCCAGCCCGACAGCCACGTGGGCATCGAGTCGTCCAGGTGTCGGTCCAGGCTCGGCACCGCCACTCCCAGAGCGATCGCCGCCACCAGTGCCAAGGTGGGGATGGGCCACAGGCTTGCCCTGATGGAGTCGCGGACGGTGGAGAGGGCGATCCTCATCGGCCGGCTGTCGGGATCATCCATGGTGGGTGGCCGCCTTTCGCTCGGGTGCGGTGGTGTCTCGTCAACGCCTGACTATGCAGGTCGGCGCCAGCCCCGGCCTGTATCGTCTCGACGTGTCGTCGAGCGCGCTGTCCGGGACTGACCGAGAAGGGACGAACCGATGGATACGGTCCTACTGACCGTTGCGCTGGTCGCGGGCGTGATCGCGCTGACGCCGCTCGCCGAACGCACGGGAGTGCCGCAGCCGGTGCTTCTGACCTTGTTCGGGGCGGCGCTGGTCCTGCTGCCGTTCACGCACCCGATCAGTCTGAACCCCGATGTCATCCTCCCGGTCGTCCTCCCACCGCTGCTGTTCGCTGCGACGCAACGCACCACCGTCCAGGAGTTCCGCGAGCACGCCGGTCCGGTGTTGCTCCTGGCGGTCGGCCTGACCGTCGCCACCATCGCCGTCGTGGCGGTCGTGACGCACGCCCTGGGCCTTCCCTGGACCGCCGCCTGGGTGCTGGGCGCCGTCGTGTCACCCCCGGATCCGGTCGCGGCGACCGCCGTCGCGCGCAAGCTGCGGCTGCCACAACGGCTGGTGACCATCCTCGAGGGGGAGGGGATGTTCAACGACGCCACCGCGCTGGTGGCCTACAAGGTCGCCGTCATCGCTGCGGTCAGCGGCGGGCTCACCATCGCAGACACATTCCTGGAGCTGCTGCAGGCCGTCGGGCTCGGCATAGCCCTGGGGTTGCTCGTCGGCTGGGCCGCCAAGCTGGTGCTGGCCGCCATCCATGATGCCTATGCCGAGACGACCGTCACCGTCCTGGTCCCCTTCCTCGCCTACGTCGGTGCGGAGCGCCTGGGTGGCTCAGGGGTCCTCGCCGTGCTGTCGCTGGGTCTGTTCCTCCGCAGCTACGCGCATGCCGCCACGACCTCCGGAGGGTGGCTGTTGGGTCGGGCCGTGTGGTCGTACGCAGACTTCCTCATCACCAGCCTCGTCTTCGCCGTGCTCGGCTTCCAGCTCGTGGAGGTCGTGTCGCTGACCAGGGGAGCCTCGAGCACGGCAGCGATGGCCGCGACGGTCGTGGGCACGCTGGTGGTCTTCCGGGCGGCGTGGATCTTTCCCGCGGCCTGGTTCGCTGCCTACCGTGCGCGACGGCGTGACTACCCCGCCCCGACAGGGTGGCGCGAGTCGACGATCGTCTCCTGGGCCGGCATGCGCGGGGTGGTGACGGTGGCCACGGCCCTCGCCCTTCCCGAGTCCGTGTCGGGCGGTGCGGCGTTCCCGCACCGCGACGAGATCGTGGTCGTCGCGCTGGTGTGTGTCTTCGTCACCCTCGTCGCCCAGGGGCTCACCCTCGCGCCCCTGGTCTCCAGGCTCGGCGTCGCGGAGGAGGCCGGAGGCGACGGTGGTCTCGGGGACCTTCGTCGGCGAGCCGCCGAGACAGCCCTCGAGCACGTCCGCTCCGTGCCCCCGGACAGGGTCGCCGACCATGTTCGACGTGCCGCGATCGCCCAGTACGAAGGGTTCGTGAACGCCCAGAAGGCGATGTCCGAGGTCCGTGCGGTCTCCGGCGATGACGAGGAGGGGGCCGACCAGCTCAACAAGATCCTGGAGGAGGCCTCGAGCGTCGAGCGGGAGCTGGTGCTCGATGCCCGTCGACAGGGGACCGCCACCTCGGCCGCAGCCGACGAGGTGTTGCGCGACATCGAGGGGCGCGCCCTACGCGACCTCGGCTAGGGCGCGGGGAGGCCGAGTGTCGGTTGTTGGTCCTCGTCGTGTGTGCGCGCCGGGACCGCGCGCAGCCACAGGGTCAGGGGGATGAGGGTCGCTCCGGCGAGCACGACGAACAACACGACTCCACCCAGGGTCGCCACGTCGGAGGTGGGATCGGCACGGTGACCGAACCACTGGTCGACCGCGACGCCGATGGCCTCGATCATCCAGAAGACCAGCCCGGCTCCGGCGAGGAACATGCCGGAGGGTCGGCGCTGCCAGAGCAGCACGGCGACGATCGCCAGGGCCGGCAGCCAGAACGCGAGGTCCTGGACGTAGATCGGGTTGGTGGTCAGTCCGGTCCCGTCCAGGAAGCCGGGCGGGGCCTGACCCAGGTCCGGTACGACGACCCGCAGCCAGGCGAGCGCGTTGAGGGCGACCACGGTCAGGACGAAGGCGGCGATGCCACGCGCGGGCATCGTGGTGCCCGGTGCCAGGAGGGGCCGCGGGTCGAGCAGCGCGCTGACCAGCGCCCACAGCGACAGCCCGAGCAGGGCGACGTAGGCCAGGAACAGCTCGTTGAACGGAGTGGCGTACGCCAGCAGGGCGGCGTTGTAGGTGAGGTAGGCGAGAGCCCCGATCAGGGCGGCCCGTCCCCGGACCGCGTCGCGGGTGGACGTAGCCAGACCGACCGCCAGCACGGGGAGCGCCAGCGCGAACATGGTCAGCGCCGTACCGCGCGCGGAGCCGTTCATCACCGGCGTCCCGTTGAGGATCCCGTCCACGAAGAACGTGGGAACCGCGGCGACCACCACCAGCGCAGCCACGGCTGCGCAGAGGAGTCGGGTCCGGCGGCTCACTCCCTCGCCGCTGTCTGCCGTGCTGGTGTCCACGTCACGATGAGTGCACCGGTGACGAGATAGATCACCTGCAGCACATGGAAGCCACGGATAGACGCGATCTCGCCGATGATCCAGAAGATCATGATGGTCCCGGCAAGGATGCTGGCGAGCTGCCACCCGTCGCTGCGCTTCACCAGGGCGGTGGCGGCGACCAGGGAGCTGCCACCGACCACGGCGAGCAGGATCACGCCCGGGAAGTAGTTGCTGGGGAAGTCGGTCTCCCGGACCCAGGACGCCTGCTCGGGTATCCAGTCGGTCATCAGCGCGAGCCCCCCGACCACGGCGGTCAACCCGTTGAAGACCAGTAGCCCCAGCAGGACCTTCGTCCTGCGGCTCATCGAGCCTCCACCGGCCGACGCAGGCGGGGAGTGGGTGGGCGAGTGACTTCGGGTGAGCATCATCGACTCCTGTCCATCCGTCCAGTGAGGTGGGTTCGGCGGTGCGATACGGGCACGAGCTCCGGGCGGTGGGCGTCTTGCGCCGCAACGGCGGGCTCGTGGTGGCGGCGAGGGCGCAGCATGGTCCACGCGTCGGTGGGGAAGTCCTGGGTCAGCAGGAAGGCCATGCCTGCGGCCAGGATGAGCGCAGCGATGACCGTCTCGAAGACCCCCCAGACCAGGAATCCCTGCATGACCTCCTCCTATCGGCCATCACCACGCTAGGCAGCCGATCGAGGATCCGGCAGTGCCGAAGGTCCCTCCGCCGCATCGCCAAAGTCCTCACCGCGGGTGTGCGCCCAGGCAGGCCGGCCGCGGCGCTCTCGTCGGACCCAGTTGGACAGGCTTCGGGAGTCGGAGCGCTCGTTTCATCCTTCCGCTGCGTGCGAAGCATCAACTGACCCGGTGCGGACCACGGGGCCGAGCGAGACGAGATAGGCGGAGCCGACTCGGTGCATGCGCGCCCGATGACGAAGCTCGTTGAGGTCGCGGCGGGTGACGTTGGGGTCCGTCCGCGTGATCACGGCGGTGGGGGCGGAGGTCAAGTAGTTGACAAGACCCGGTCGGACGCTCGCGTCCACGAGTCGTGACCCCAGCTGGTTCGTGTAGCCGGCCAGGCCATAGGTGTCGACCCAGTTGTGACAACCTGGGTCGAAGCTCCGTCCCAGGGCGTCGACCGAGATGAGAAGCATCGGCGAGTCCGAGACCACACACGGTGATGCAGCCAGGACCGCACTCACTGCGGTCTCATTCGGAATGGTCCTCACGAAGCTGCCGGTGTCCAACCGTGTCAGGGTCACGCCGAATGCGGCCATGACGATGACCGCAGTCAGAGGCAACGCCAGGGAACGCAGCCGGGAGCGGGTGAGGATGAAGTCGATGCCGCCGGCGACGCCTGCGGCAAGCGGCACGGCGAGATAGTCGGGGTAGTAGGAATACCACGTGGGACCAAGGGCCAGCACCGCCGCCTGCCCGGCGCAGATGAGGAGCACGACTCGACAGCCGGCCACTCGCCAGGAGACAGTCAGAAGGCCGGCCATCCCGACAAGCAGGAGCGAGCCAAGAACCGCCGCGTACGCGTACTTGCTCACTGGTGCGGCACCGCTCAGCGTCCAGAGCCGTTGTGCCAACGAGCGGCCGTCGCTCGATCGCCCGAGCTGGGTGGTGATGTCCATCGTCCACATGTTGCCGCGGGTCAGCAACATCAAGGGCATGTCCAGGAGCAGCACGACCGCGAGACCCCCAGCGATGAGTGCTGCGGCCCGCCGTACCCCCTGACTGCACGCCCAGCCGACGGCGACGACTGCCGGGACCGCCCACCAGATCTTCACGTTGACTGCCATCCCGAACATCGCCCCGGCGACGAACAGCAGACGTGTGCTGTCACGTGCGAGCCCGGGCAGCAAGCTCAGCAGACCAAGAAGCAACAGCGTGTTGCCGATCGGTTCGAGCCGAATCTCGTATTCCGCCGACACCGAACCGGCCCACAGGGCGTAGAAGAGGCCTCCCATGGTGGCCGCTCCAGGGCCGAGGCCCAGATGAACAGCCAATCGCCAGACCAAGACCGCGTTCAGTGCACCCAACAGTGTGAATGCCAGGTTCGCCGCTATGAAGCCCGTTCGATCAGTGGTCAGCTCACCAAGGGCCGCGAACGGCGCAGTGGCGACAGCGATCAACGGTGGATGCACCAGAACGAAGTCGCGGTAGGGAAGACGGTCATGAATCAGACCCATCCCCGCCGCGTAGTAGACGGGCGCGTCGTACTTGTAGCCTCCGTCCAAGCCCCCGCCGAAGAACGGGACGGAGAGACGGACCGCCAACGCGGCCACGAACACCAGGAACGGCGACGAGGCCAGCCCAGCCCTGTCCAGCCAAGGAGCGCCGAGCTGACGCCTTCGCGAAGATCGGCTCGACCGGCCGTGCCGAGCCGCGAGTCGTGGTGCTGTGAGCACGTCGGCAGCATGCGGAGCCGAACCTGACCACAGCCTTACCCGTCGGCTTGCCGGTGCCCGATTTTCGTCGGACAGTGGACCCTCTCGCGTCCTTCGGTGCGACAGGTCAGGTATGCACGGAGCAGAGTCCCCGGACTCGCAGCTGGTGGACGCCGTCGCCGACGGCGACACCGGCGCGCTCCGGACCCTCTACGAGCGGCACTCGGGCTGGCTGTCGGTGCGCCTGATGCGGCGGTGCCACGACCGAGAGCTGGTGGCGGAGGTCCTGCAGGACACGTTCGTCGCGATGTGGCGTGGAGCCGGACGCTACCGCGGCGACGGTGACGTGGGCGCGTGGCTGTGGGGAGTCGCCGTACGCCGGCTGGTCTCGCGACTGCGCCGGCGCGACCTGCGCTCGGAGGTGCCGGTGGAGTGGGCCGACGAGACTGTCGGCGTCAGCGCCGAGGAGCACGTGCTGGCCGGGGTCGAGTACGGCGAGCTGGGGGTCGCGCTCGCTCGCCTCTCACCGGAGATGCGTGCGGTCGTGCAGGCGACGATCTTGGACGGGCTGACCCCGAGCGAGGCCGCCGTGCTTCTCGGCGTGCCCAGGAACACGGTGAAGTCGCGGCTGCAACGCGCCAAGCGGCACCTGCGACACGACCTGATGGAGGGAATGCCATGACCGACTGGCACGCGTCTGACGAGGCGCTGCTCAGCTGGGTGGACGGCACCGCCGGGCCGCTCACGGGCGCCTCGGTGGAGCAGCACGTCGGACGCTGCGAGAGGTGCCGCGGCGTGGTCGCATCACTGGTGCCGGCCGACGACGTGCCCGGCAGCTGGGAGTCGATCCTCGAGGCCGTCGAGCTGGAGCCACCGTCGCTCGGTGTGCGCCTGATGACCCGGGTCGGGGTCGGACCGGCCGACCGCGCGGTGGTCGACACTGCGCCGATGCTGCGGATCGGCTGGGTCGTCGGCGTGTGCGTCGTGCTCGGCTTCGCCGTCGTCGCGTCACTGCTCGTCGACGACGGCGGCCTGGCACCGTTCCTGGCGCTCGCGCCGCTGGTGCCGGTCGCCGGGGTCGCGGTCGCCTACGGCCCGAGCGCCGATCCGTCGTACGAGGCCGTGCTGGTCGCGCCGTATCCCATGTCCCGGCTGGTGCTGCTGCGGACGGTGGCGGTGCTGGCCACCTCGCTGCCGCTGCTGGTCCTCGGCGGCCTCCTGTTGCCGTTCTCGTCGACGGCGGCGGTGGCGTGGCTGGTGCCGGCAGCCGGGTGCACCGTCGTGGTGCTGGCGGCGAGCAGCTGGGTCGACCCCGAGTACGCCGCCGTCGTGACCGGGCTCGGCTGGGTGGTGGCCGTCGCCTGGGCGAGCCGCCAGGGCGACCCGCTTCTCGTCGTCGCGCCGCTGGCCATGGCCGGCTACGCGCTGGTGCTCGTGACCGGGCTGATGGTCCTCGGCAGCCGGCTCCTTCGGGCCCGACCGTCATGGCGACTGCTCTGACCATTCCCGTGAGACCGCTGCGAACGAAAAGGACGATTCGATGACCGAAGCGACCATCCGCCTGCGAGGACTCACCCATGCCTTCGGCCGGACGCCGGTTCTGTCCGGCGTCGACCTCGACGTCCACCCCGGCGTGACCGGTCTGCTCGGTCCCAACGGGGCGGGGAAGACCACCCTGCTGCGCATCCTGGCCACCGTCCTGGGCGCCGAACGGGGCGAGGTGTCCATCCTCGGGCGAGACCCTGCGGAAGGGCGTTCCCGCGCCGAGATCCGCAGGCGGTTGGGCTACCTGCCTCAGGAGCTCGGCTATCCCCGGGGCTTCACCGCCTACGGGTTCGTGGACTATCTGGCCGTGCTCAAGGAGCTCGAGGAGCCGACGCTTCGGCGAGCGGAGGTACGGCGGGTGCTCGAGGCCGTCGGGTTGGCCGACCGTGCAACCAGGCGGGTCCGAGCGCTCTCGGGAGGCCAGCGCCGCCGAGTCGGGCTGGCCCAGGCGCTGTTGGGCTCGCCGGAGCTCCTCGTGCTGGACGAGCCGACGACGGGGCTCGACCCCGAGCAGCGGGTCTCACTGAGGCAGGTGCTGTCCGAGCACGGCCGTGCCTCCACCGTCCTGCTGGCCACCCACCAGACCGAGGACATCGCGGCGTTGTGCGAGCGGGTGATCGTCCTGGACGACGGCGCAGTCCGGTTCTGCGGGCCGGTGTCCGAGCTGGTCGGGCAGGCGTCCGGCCGGGCCTGGCTGGCCGACGGACCCGATCCTCGAGCCCAGGTCTCCTGGCGCACAGGCACCGGCAGGTACCGCAACCTCGGTCCGCTCGCGCCCCAGGGCGCCACCCCTGCCGAGCCGACGCTCGAGGACGCCTACCTGCTGCTTCGCGGTGCCCCCGAGCCCGGGCACGAGGTCGTGGCATGACTGCCGTGGCCGCGCCGGCCGTCGTACCCGCGACCTCCTCGGTGCTGTTGCGGCTCGCCAGGATCGACGCGCTTCGCTATGCCCGGCACCCGCTCTTCGTGCTTGGCTTGCTGCTGGCGCTGGCCAGCAGCGGCAACTACGGGCCGGTGGAGCTCGACCACCAGGTGGTGCCGGCCTTCTTCATCGGTGTTCTCGGGCTGGTGGTCGCCTCCCGCCTGGCCACGGCGACCGACACCTCCCGGCCGGTGGTCGCGGCCGCGCCCGTCGTCGAGCCGGTGCGCACCGCCGCCCTCTGCCTGGCCTGTGCGGTCCCGGCCGCCGCCGGACTGCTGGTCGTCGTCGTCCACCGACTGTTCGTCCTTGCCGATCCGCCGTCGAGCTACGAGTACGCCGGCTACAGCGCGACCGACCGGTGGTGGATCACGATCCTGATCCCGGTGGTGGCGAGCGCAGGCGGTCCGTTGCTCGGTGTCCTGGTGGGTCGGTGGCTGCGCTTCCGCGGCGCGACCGTGCTGGCGGTGCTGGGCGTCCTGTTGTGGTCCCAGGTCGGCGCCTACTACCCCGCCCAGCGCTTCGACGCCGAGTCGCTGTTCGCACGGACGCTGCACCTCTTCACGCCGTACACCGCCTTCGTGGAGACGAACGCCGGCGGCAACGCACCGCCGACCCTGGTCACGTCGTACACCGGCTCGGCGTTCTGGTTCCTGGTCTGGACGGTGGCTCTGTGCGCGATGGCCGCGACCGCCGCGATCGCACACGGCGCCACCGGCCGGCTCCGCCGGGTCGTGGTGCGCTGGTTCTCTGCTGCGCTTGTCGTCGCGGTGGCCGCGCTGGTCGCCGGGGTCGGCACCGGAGCCGACCACCTCGTCTACTACACCCCGGACGGGAGCTCCAGCGTGGTCAAGCCGGCGGTGCCGGATGCGTGAGCTGCTGCCGGCTCGGCCGGTCGCCGTGCTGAGATCCGCACCCTGGCCGGTCCTGGTGGGGCTGGTGTCGGGAGCGAGCCTCGTGTTCGGGGCGGCCTTCCTAGCCCGGCACGACGAGCTCGCTCCGTTCTTGGCCCTGCTGGCCATCGGCATCTGCGGCGCCGCGGCTGCCTTCGTCCTCGACGAGGAGGCCGGTGAGGTCGCTGACGCGAGCCCGACCTCGAGGGCGCACCGGGTTGGCTGGCGGCTGGCGATGCTGGTCCTGCCCACGGCGGTCTCGGTGACCGCGCTGGTCTCGCTGCACCGGCTCGACGCCCGGACCCCGTGGCTGCACCTGCTGCCGGTGTCGGCGGGCAGCATGATGGTCGGCCTGGCTGTCGCAGCGGGGCTCCGACGCTCCGGCAACCCGGCGCCCGGCGACCTGGCCGGCGTGGTCACGTTGCTGGGCGTGGTGCTGGTGGTGCTCGCCAACCCGCTCCAGCACTGGGTGAGCCTCTCCGCCCTCGGCACCCTCGACTACCCGATCCGCAGCGCTGTTGCGTGGCTCGCGGTCGTCCTGGGGTGCGTTCTGACCGTGACCACCTGCGAGGCCGACCCCGGCCGCGCTCGACACGCCCTCCACCGGAAGGTCCCCTCATGAGGCTCTATCGCGTCTTCGCCTACCTGATCGCGCTCGAGGTCGCCGTCCAGGCGGCGGCCCTCGCCTATGGCGCCGCCGGCCTGGGGCACTGGATCTGGTCCGACGGCCACACCGTGACCAAGGCCGACCTGGAGGAGAACAGCGGCGTGCCGATCACCGGGCGAGCGGCCGACGCGCTGCACGGCGTGAACGGGGCGATGCTGATCCCGCTGCTGGCACTCGCCTTCGTGGTGGTGGCCGTGATCGTCCGCCGCCAGGTCAACGGTGCCCTGCCCTGGGCGGGCATCGTGCTCGGGCTGGTAGCACTCCAGGTGGGGCTCGGTTTCGCGACCATCACGGTCCCGGCACTCGGGATGCTCCACGCCGTCAACGCGCTGGTGTTGCTGCTGGCGGCTCTGCACGCGGCCCGACTGCCCCGGGTCGGCGCGCAGCCCCGGGCAGTCGACGCCTCCTTCACCGGCGCCAACACCTAGCCACAGGACTCTCCTCCGCCGCGGGGAGCCTACGACGCCGCCTGTCCGGTGCAGTCGACGCAGGCGGCGGCGCCACTACTCTTGGGTGGTGGTGCCACTACGCCAGCGCATCGTCCCCATCGTGGGGCTGCTCGTGGGGGCCCCGGTGTCCGCGGAGTACTTGCAGGCCTATCTGCCGGAGACCGGTGACTTCCTGGTGCTGGCCGGGGGGCTGCTGGTGCTGGGTCCGTTGTACGGCGGCGCGGCACTGCTGATCCGCGAGACCGCCCTGCGTACTGGTCGTGGTTGGCCGGGCGTCGTGTTGATGGCGGCGGGGTTCGGGCTGTTGATGACCAGCCAGGTCGACGGGTCGATGTGGCTGGTCCACGATCCCGAGATCGCCTACTGGGACGAGCTGCGTGCCGGCACCCTGGTCGCCTCGCTCGGATTCGCGGTGTTCCCGGTGCTCTCCTGGGTCGTCGGGCATGTCGTGTTCAGCATCGGGGCACCCCTCGCGGTGCTTGACGCGCTCGCCCCGCGCCACCGAGGCGGGCCCCTGCTGGGCAGGCCCGGACTGGTCGTGGTGGCGCTCCTGTGTGTGAGCGCTGCGCTGCTGATCCGCAACGACCCCGAGTACGCCGCCAGCGACCCGAGCGCCCTCCAGTCATGGATGAGCCTGCTCGTCGCGATCGGGCTGATCGGACTTGCGCTCTCTCCGATCGGTCGGCCCGTCGCCCGGACCAAGTCGGCGCCGACGGTGTGGACGCCCGTGCGCACGCTCGTGATGGCGGCCGTGGCACTTGTCGCGCTCGACCTGCTGCCAGCCACCTGGGTCGGGGTGGGCCTCGGCGTCGTCGTTCTCACGGTCGGGGGATCGTGGGTGGTCCACGCCTCACGGTCCTCGAGCTGGGGTCTGGCCCAGGTGACCGCGCTCGGTGTGGCCGCCATCATCGAACGCACGGTCGTCGGCTTCATCGCCCCACTGCCGCCAGGGGTGGAAGTCTCGGAGAAGGTCATGCAGAGCGCCGTGCTGCTGGGACTGGCCGGTGCCGTGACGATCGTGGCCTGGCGTCGAGCCGCCGCGACCACCGACCAGCCGGTGGCACCAGGAGTCGGCACCTGAAACCGCTGCTTCTCGAAGCGGAGGTCAGATCGCGCGATCGGGCCCGTATCGGCGGTGAGGCATGCGCTGACCAACGGACCAGTGGCGCGACCGGTCGGCGTCATGTGTCGGTGACGGTGATCACCACGTTGCCGATCTTCTGGCCGGTCTCGACGTAGCTGTAGGCCTCAGAGATCCTTTCGAGCGGGTAGGTGCGATCGATCACCGGTCGGAAGGTGCCGGAGGCCAGCAGACCGCGGATCTCCTCGACCATCTCGACGCCCCCGTCGGGAAAGGGGAACACCACGCGTCGGCCGCGTCCTACGTCATACCTCGACCCGCGTCGGGTGAAGTCCTCGGCCGTGCGGTCGATGACCTCGATCGCGCCGAGGTCACGCACGAGGTCGAGGTGCTCGGGACCGCAGACGCCGGTGACCCGCGCCCCGGCGGCCGCCGCCAGCTGTACGGCGGCCGATCCGATGCCTCCGGTGGCGCCGTTGACGAGAACTCGGTCTGCTGAGCCGACGCCGGCCCGGCGCAGCATCGAGCGGGCGTAGTGGCCTCCCTCGGTAGCCGCGGAAGCGGTGTGCAGGGACACCCCGCAAGGCACCGTCGTGACCGAGGAGTCCACGGCCACGGTGAGCAGCTCGGCATGCGCCCCGAACCGTCCTTCGCAGTAGCCGAACACCCGGTCCCCGACTGCGAAACGAGTCCTGCGACCGGGCACCCCCACGACTTCGCCCGCGTACTCCGTGCCGAGCACCTCCCACTTCGGCCGTCGAAGGCCCGCGACGGCCCGCATGAAGAAGGGCCGTGCGGCCCGGTAGGCGCAATCGGTCCGATTGACCGTGGTGGCCGACACCTTCACCAGGATCTCGCCCTCGGCCGGTCGGGGGTCGGGCACCTCGGCCACCGCACCGTTTCCGGAGGCCCATAGCTGGTGGTCACCGCCGCCCTCATGAACGACGGGCCGAGAGCACGCCCGCAGGGACGAAGCCGGCTCGGATCAGTGCGCCGAGGGTGGCGGCTGCAGGGCGACCACCCGCCCCCGCAGAGAGATGCGAGAGGCCGCCCGTGTGGCCCATTGCCGGTCAGACCACCTCGGCGCGTCGCCACCATGCCACCGTGGCGGCCGCACCCAGCGCGGCCACCAATGGCACGACCGTCAGCCATACCGGAGCCACGGGGTCCATCCCCGCGTCCGTGCCCATGGCCCAGACTGCTGCCACCGACCACGGCCACCAGCTGCCCGCGCCGGCCACCATGGCGACTTGGGCGGCGACGACGAGCACCATCAGGCCACCGACGGCCGGAAGATAGCCGCGCCCGATGCTGGCAGGCAGAGCGACGGGAAGCGCGAGGAGCCCGGACAGGACCGCCAGAGCCGCGAGCCGCACGAGGACGCGCCCGTCGATCGCGTCGGGAAGCCCGAGGCCGGAGGCGATCCCGATCAGCGCGGCCGCAGCGGCCACGCCGATGCCCACCGCGACGGACCACGCCGCGAGGAGCACCAGCTTGGCCCATGCGACGGAGGTGCGGGGGGTCGCGGAGGCGTAGAGCGAGACAACCGTGCGGTCGGCGTACTCCCGTCCGAAGCACCAGCCGACCACGATGCCGGAGCCGACCACGCCGGCGGTGGCGTAGATCTGGATCAGGCCGCCGAGGTAGCCGGCCCAGCCGACGCCCGGCAGCAGCAGGGAGGCTTTGGCGCTCATCGGGTCAGCGCCGCCGCCTTCGGCGGCGAACAGGAAGGCCCGGGCGAGCAGTGCTGGCACCAGGAGCAGGGCCACGGTCGCGACGGTGACCACGCGGGATCGGCGCAGCTTGAGCGCCTCGACCGCGTACGCCGCGCTCATCGGACCGGCTCCACACGCCGGGCCGCCTCGTCGGCGGCGTGCACCATCGCGAAGAACGCTCGTTCCAGGTCGACGCCGTGCGGGTCCAGTTCGCCCACGATGGTGCCGGCATGGATGACGCTCACGCGGTCGGCGATCCGGGCCACCTCGTCCAGGTGGTGACTGGAGACCAGCGCGGCCACCCCGGCAGCGGCGCGCGCCAGCAGCTGCTCGCGCAGGAGCAGCACCCCCGCTGGGTCGAGGGCGTTGGTGGGCTCGTCCAGGACCAGTAGCCGCGGCTCGTGGACGAGCGCGCTGCCCAAGCCGACGCGTTGTCGGTTGCCCTGGGAGAGCGCCGATGCACGGCGGTCCGCCCACGACCCGAGCTCGAGGTCGGCCAGTGTGCGGGAGGCGCGGTCTCCGGCGACGGAGGCGGGCACACCGTGCAGCCGCGCCGCCGCCCAGAGGTTCTCCCGGACCGTCAGCTCCGGGTAGACGAACGGCGTGTCGATCAGGTGCCCCACGCGGCCCCACCCCGCGCTGTCGAGGTGCGCGACCTCGACGCCATCGATGAGGACGACACCACCCTGCGGCCGGATCATCCCCAGAACGGCGCGCATCAGGGTCGACTTCCCCGCCCCGTTGAAACCGACCAGCGCGTGCACCTCGCCAGGAGCAACGGTGAGGTCGACGTCGTGCAGCACGGCGGCGTCGTCGTAGCGGTGCGCCAGGCGGCGGATCTCCAGCGCGCTCATCGCCCCGCCCTCCCGTCGAGCACGTCGAGTGCGGCGCCGAGCCGGCTCTGCATCGGGTCGTACTCATCGCTGAGGCACCACTCGAGCAGGGCGACGGTCAGTGCGGCGAGCGCAGCGGCCGAGGCGACGCGCGCCTCGAACGGACTGGCACCGTCCGCGACCAGGACCTCGGCGATCGCCTCCTGGGTGGCCTCCGTCGCGGCGTACGTCCCGGCGCGGAGCACCGGATGCTCCGCGGCGATCCTGACCCGGAGCCGGGTCTCCTCCTGCCCTGGCAGGTCCACGTGCGTGAGCGCGGCGCGGAGTCCCGCGCAGACGCGCATGAGGGGCGGGAGTCCGGTCGGCGCTGTGGCCACGGCGGCCGCGATGGCCGGATCGAAGCCGTCATCCAGGACGACCGCATCCTTCGTCGGGAAGTGCCGGAAGAAGGTCATGTGACTGACGCCGGCCTCCCGGGCGATCTGCTCGACGGTGGTCGCGTCGTACCCCTGCTCGGAGAACAGCCTGAGTGCCGCTTCTTGTAGCAGCGCCCGGGTGCGTGCGGTCCTGCTGGTGCTCGTCACCGTCATGCGCCCAATGTTAGTGGCTAACATTAGGCGGATCAACCCTCATGAGGGAAGACCTCGCCGGCCAGCCCTCTACCGGGGATCGGGGGCGGCGCGGACACGGTTGTTGCGGGGCTGGTGCTCGAGCTCGGCCCAGCCGAGCAGCTCGAGCACCGGGGTGACGTAGTTGGCGAACCGCCCGCGGTAGCCCTTGCGAAGCCCGTAGTAGCCGCCGACGGGGTTGCCCGGGTCGCGTGCCCACGCCTCGACGGTGCCGTCCTTGACCGGCTTGCCCTCGTCGGCGTTGCCCAGGGGCACCCAGTCCCCGCGTTCGTGCAGCATCGCGCGGAGGTCATCGAGCGCACGGAGGTGGTAGGAGAGTCGGGTGGTGCCGACCTGGACCACCAGGGCCGGCGGGTCGGCAGTCTCCTCGCGCCAGGCTGAGTAGGTGGAGGAGCGTGGGGGCGTCTCCAACAGCCAGCGGTCCTCGGGCGTCCCGTCGCCGTAGGTGACCCGACTCATCTGGGGTGCTCCGTCGCGATGTGCCGCCGTACTTCGTAGGCCCTCATGCGATCACCCTTCTTCCGGCTGGGAACCTAGCAGCCATAATGTGACGTCTACTGTCACCTATTCTCCCGCGGGGGTGCCGTGCGCGCGTCCCGGCTGCTGCTGATGCTGCTGCTCGTGCAGAACCGCGGGCGCATGACCAGCGCGGAGCTGGCCGACGAGCTGGAGGTCAGCCGGCGGACGATCCTGCGCGATGTCGAAGCGCTCTCCGAGGCGGGGCTCCCGATCGTCGTCCGGTCTGGACGCGGCGGTGGGATCGAGCTCGGCTTCAACTACCGCACCCGGCTCACAGGGCTGTCTGCAGACGAGGCCGAGGCGCTCGGCGTCCTGCTCGGACGCCAGTCTCCGGAGCTGGCCGCGCTCGGACTGGGTGCCGCCGCGTCCCGGGCGACCACCAAGCTGATCGAGTCGCTGCCCGAGACGAGCCGCACCATCGCCCGACACGCTGCCTCCCGCTTCCGCCTGGAGACGGCGGAGGTGCTGGAGGACGAACGCGTTCCCGCGCTGGCCGAGGCGGTGCGCCGTCGTCGCGTCGTCCACGTGCGGGCACAAGGTCCGCACCCCCGCACCGTGCACCCCCAGGGTATGACCCTCGGGCCGGACGGTTGGGTGGTGATCGACGCCCTCGATCCCGACGCACCGATCCCGCTCGCCGAGTGCGGGACGGTCAACATCTCCAGCCGGGACTTCACCGCTGTCTCGCCTGAGACGTGACGGCGAGTGGATGAGGCTGCTCGGGGCAGGAGCCCGTCCGGCGACACCTGGCGGTCTCGCGCCGCTCGAGCGCTGCGGGCAGCTGCCCAGAAGCTTCGACTCGTCCTCGGTGACGAACTCGCGCAGCACCAACAGCTCACCGTCGAGTCGGGGCAGGACCAGGGGTAAGGGCCTCGAACGCCTCGGTCGCGGCGTGTGAGTGCGTCGAAGAGCTGAACCCTTCGTCCATTCACCGGCTGCTGAGGGCTTCGGCGGTGCGATTCGCTGCGGCGCGCACGCGAGCCGAGGGGTCGTTCCGAAGTTCGCTGACGCGCTGGGACGCTGCCTGCAGACGATGTCGCGCGACTACCTTCAGCGACATCTCCCGCACTCGCCACGCGTCATCGCGCAGCGCCGTCAGGATTGCTGCCTCGGCGGAGTCATTCCAGGCGTAGAGAAGTCCCCGCGCGGCCCACACGCGCAGCCAGTACGGCGGTCCGGGGGCTTCGCCCGTGCGGACCCAGCCAGCCGGGGGTCCACCGAGCGCAAGGACCAGATCGTCGTCGGCCGGTCTGCCGTTCAGAAGATCGACGCAACCGGCGACCACGGTAGCCACTCCCCGCGCAGCGCACATCTCGGCGACGCTCTGCCGGGGCGTCTTGGCCCAATGGGACGCCTTACCCATCGCGCCAACCTATAGCCGAGACCGGCAGCTCGGCGCAGCGGCGCTTGGCCCGGACGTCGTTCCGCGTTGGGGCTTGGTGCCGGTCACGGGCTCCGGTACGGCGTCATCAAGCCGCCGACGGCTGGGCCCATCCTGGGGGCGTGATGCAGCGTTCGCGGCGATGGGCTCTTGCTCCCGCTCGCCGGCTGGTGGGCGCCGCCGCAGGTTCGTCCGGGGTTGGCTCGTGCTGCCTGACCGCACCCGCCCGACACCAGCGCGACTTCTCATGCTGCGCGAGGGTGCAGGTCGCGGCCGCCTCGAGGGTCAGCGCCGGACGCGTGAGGCGCTCGTACGGCTCGTTGTGATGGGGTGGGGTGATGATGATCCGAGGTTCGCAGCATGCCGCCTCGGTGCAGGTGTTCGGGCAGCCGATCACGTTGGCCGGGGTCCTCAGCGCCGGAGCGATCCTGGTCGCATCGGTCGCGCTGGCGTTGGTGTTGCAGAGGCTGATCCTGAGCTACTCCGCCAGGCAGGGCGACAGTCAACGTGCGACCTGGTACACCGTGTCCCGCATCGCGATGTACTCCGTCCTCGCGATCGGTGCCGTGGTGGCGATCTCCGCGGTAGGCATCCCCCTGAACAAGCTGGTGGTGCTGGCCGGTGGGCTGGGCGTGGGGCTGGGATTCGGCTTGCAGACGATCTTCAGCAATTTCGTCTCCGGGCTGATCCTGCTCTTGGACAAGTCGGTCAAGGTGGGGGACTACGTCGAACTGGTGTCGGGCGTGACTGGCGAGGTGCGCGACATCAAGATCCGCGCGACCCGGGTCGTGACGAACGACAACATCGACATCCTGGTGCCGAACTCGGAGTTCGTCAGCGAGAGAGTGGTGAACTGGACCCATCGCGAGGTCTCCCGGCGGTTGCGCGTCCCGTTCGGCGTGGCCTACGGCGCCGACAAGGAGGTCGTGAAGCGGGCAGCGCTCGAGGCGGCTGCGGAGCTTCCCTTCACCCTGGCGCTGGAAGGTCCGCGGCGGCCGCAGGTGTGGCTGCTCGGCTTCGGCGACAGCTCCCTGAACTTCGAGCTGGTGGTGTGGCTCGGCGCTGAGGCCACCAAGCGACCGGCGGCAGTACAGGCCGCGTACACCTGGGCGCTGCACTCCGCGCTCGAGCGCCATGACATCGAGATCCCGTTCCCCCAGCGGGACCTCAACATTCGCCGGCTCTTCGGGCTCACGGAGGAGGACGCCCGCCGGGCGCTGGGGCTCGTCGAGAGCGTCGACACCGTACGGGACGGCCGACCCCCGGCTCGCAGCCCGGTCGGCGACGCCACGAACGACGCCGTGGACGACGTGAGCGGTCCGCCCTCCGCGTACGCCGACGAGGTGGCCGACCAGGACGACTGACCGAGCCCCTCGACACACGGACCTGGCTCCCGCTCCGTCACACCTCGCTGATGACCTCCTGGGGCCGTCATGCCCGGCCCGCGAGCCGGTCGTCGCGCAGTCGCGATCAGCACCAGGAGGCGGGCACGGTCACGGTCCCGGTCCACACGTAGAGGGCGAGCAGCGGGGCGCTGTCTGTGACCATGGCGTGGCCCTGACCGGGACGGTGATGCAGGAGCGTGCCGGCGGGCCGGCGGACGAACGGCTCGTCCTGCCCATGTGACCATCGGGCCTCGGTCAGCGGCACGTAGACCTCGTCAGCGGGATGTTGATGGTGCGGATAGCGAACCCACGGCGCCAGCAGGAGCAGCCCCACGGCTACCGGCGTTCGGGAGGGCGAAGCCGGCCCATTGGGCAATCCCTGACCGACGGGCATCCCCGATGGCAGGTCTGGAGGGCCCGCGAGGGTTGCATGAGCGTATCGATGGAGGAACTCTCGGCTGGGGGGCTCGGCAAGGTAGGCCTCGGTCTGCGTCCACGGCGCGTCCCGCGCGGATCGAGCCAGTGCCTGACCAACCAGATCAGGCAGAGCATGGCGAGCGTGCTCGACGGCATCGTGAAGGTGAGCGAGGACGGGTAGCCCCGCACCCGCCTCTCGCACAGCCACGTGCTCCGCACTGAGCCCGTCGAACGACGCCGCCTGCAAGGAGAGCCCGGCCTCCGACAAGCGGTCGCGAAGAAAGCCTGCCAGGACCAGGATGGACTCCACGGTCCCCAGCGACTCCACCACCACACGACGGTAACGGATCGCCTCGACCCGTTCTCGGCGACCAGTCTGCCGGCGACGGCCATCTGCACAAGAGCACGATCGAGCATCCGAGAAGCGTGGGAGTCGCCGGCGTGAGCCTCAGTCTGCGCGAAGCCCGAACTCGTTGCCGTCCGGGTCTGCCAGCTCGACGCCGCCGGCAAGGTCGCGAAGGCGGGTGGCGCCGAGCGAGACCAGTCGTTCCGCTTCGCCGGTGAGATCGTCAGTGGCCAGGTCGAGGCGCTGCCTGTTCCTCCCGTGCTTGGGTTTCGACCGGAGGTCCGCCCCACGAGACCTTCGTGCCGCCGAGCGGTGACTGGACCGCAGTCTCCTCGTTCTCGTCCCACACCAGCGACCAGCCCAACGCGTCGCGCCAGAACAGGCCGACGTCCCTGGTGCCGTCACAGGTCACCTCGCCGAGGTAGCCGGTGTCCGCCAGGAACTTGTTTCCAGGCTCGATCACGCACAGCTCGTTGCCGCCAGGGTCGGCGAGCACGACGAAGCCGGCGTCGGGCTCCTGGTCCACGTCGATGAGTCGGCCGCCGAGGCGCAGCGCCGTCTCGACGGTCCGCTGCTGGTCCTCGAGGCTGCTGCTGGTCAGGTGCAAGTGCAGCCGTCGTGAGCCGAGCTGGTCGACGACGGAGGCGACGAGTCGAAGCCCGACCCGCGTCTCGTTGCCCGGCACCAGTGCACCTCCGGACTCCTCGAGGACCTCCCGGTCGAGCAGGTGGGCCCAGAACGACGCCACTGCGGGCACGTCGGCCACCTCGAAGGTCACTGCTTCCAGTCGCGACGCCACCCCTGACCTTAGGACGGACCGGACCTCGGGCAACAGGGCTTCAACCTCAACCCTCCTTGCGACCGGTGACGACGAGGTACTCCGCCTCGGCCGTGGGGTCGTAGAGATCGATCAGCAGCCGGCGGCACTCTGCCCACCGGCCCTGGGGCTCGAGGTAGGCGCGCAGCATGATGGTCGGGCCGAAGTTCTCCTCGTTCCAGGCGACGGCGGCCTCGGCGGTGGGAAACGGTGCCGGAGGTGCGCTCTCCCGGGCGAACTCCAGTGCGACTCCGGTGTCGTCGAACAGCTGCCGGACGTGGTCCTCGTTCCCCCACAGCAGCGGCGGCTCCGCGAACGGTGGCGGAGGTGGCGCGAACGAGCCCAGCGCCCGGAACATCTCACCGGTGATCCCCTCCGGCGTCCAGTTGCAGAACCCCAGGCGCCCCCCGGGGCGCAGCACGCGCGCGGCCTCGCCGGCGGCCAGCCGGTGCCGGGGCGCGAACATCACCCCGAAGGTGGAGAGCACGACGTCGAAGCTCCCGTCCGGGAAGGGGAGCTCCTCCGCGTCACCTTCGACCCAGTCGATCTCGACGCCCGCATCAGCCGCCAGCGCCCGACCGGCCTCGAACAGCTCCGGTGTGAGGTCCAGCCCCGTCGTCCGTCCACCCGCCTGGGCCGCCCGGAGCGCGGCGTTGCCGGTGCCGCAGGCGATGTCGAGGACGTCCTCGCCGCGACCGACGCCGACCAGGCGGACCAGGCGGTCGCCGACCGGCCAGAGGGTCAACCGGGCCACCTCCGGGAAGTCACCCGCGGCCCACGTCGCCCTGGTGCGCTGCTTGGACTCCGCAAGACCTGGAGTTGTCTGGGTCGTCATCGCCGACTCCTTCGCTGGTGTGTGGATCCCAACGTAGGAACCAGCAGCCGGGCTCGCATGGGGCGAATACCCCAGGGAAACGACGTCATCGGTGAGGTGTGAAGCTCCCGACCATTCCGTGCTGCATGGCGTACAGCGTGGCCGCGGCGCGGCTGCCGACGCTGATCTTGGCGTAGACGTGCTCCAGATGGTTGGACACGGTCTTCGGTGTGATCCCGAGGCGGCGTGCGATCTCCTTGTTGGCCAGCCCCCTGGCCACGAGCGCCAGGACCTCGACCTCCCGTTCGGTCAGGCCGCCGGGGCCGGACCTCCGGGCGGGTGCCCGATGCCCGGTTGCCCGAAGTACGGCGTGCACGGCGTCGCCGTCGAGCCTGCCCGCCTCCACCTCGCGCCGCAGCAGCGTGGCCGCGTGGCCGGGCTCCAGGGTCGGGCGGTGCGGCCGCGGCTCGGTCATCGCGTGATAGTCGTCGGCGGCTGCGAGGATCCGGTCGGGCAGAGTCAGCGACGCCGCGGTGAGCCCACGCGGATAGCCGGAGCCGTCGAGCCGCTCATGGTGCCGGGCCGCGATCTCCCGGCTGGCGGACAGGGCCCGGATGCGGACCAGCATCTTGTCTGTCAAGTAGGGGTGGAGGTGCGCGCGCTCGGTCTCGATGTCGGTGAGCGGGCCTTCCTTGTCCCAGATCGCGTTCGACACCCCGAGCCGGCCGAGGTCATGGAGCAGCCCAGCGCGCCGGATGGTGGTGCGCTCCAGGTCCGCCAGGCCCAGCAGCCGGGCTGCTTCCGCCGCCAGGTTCGCGACCCCCCGGGAGTGTCCTGCCAGGTAGGGCGACTTGAGGTCGACCAGGTCGGCCATCGCCTCGAGGACACCGTCCAGCTGGGCCCCCGAGACCCGGCGGCTCAACCGCGGGTCGGCAGCCAGGACGGCGTCCCAGGACGCCGCCTCGTCGAGTCCCTCGACGAGCGAGCCCGCGTGCTCCACGAACAGGTCCGCGAGGACCGGGTCGTAGACCGCGCCGGCCTGACGGCGGGCCACCCCCCGCGCCTTCTCGGTCCCGTATCGCCGGGCGACGACCTCCAGGGTGGCGGCCAATGCGACCAGGCGGGTCGGCAGCGGGATCTCCTGTCCACGCACGTGCCGCGGGCCCTTTCCGTCCCACTGCTCATAGGCCTGCCACAACGCTGACGACACGTCGCCGCCCAGCCCGATCCGCTCGGCGAACTCCGAGCTCAGCCTGGTGTGCGTCGTCAACCAGGTCAGCATCTCGCGTTGTCCCGCGACCGGGAACGCGGCGAGGCGGCGCACCCGCTGGGTCGCACTGCCGTGCGACGCCAACTTCCGCAGCAGGAGCGCAGCCGTCTGCACCGACGACATGGACAACACCTCGAACCCGTCGCCCTTGAACGAGATGTCGTCGCCGAACCAGCGAGCCTGCTCCGACGCGTCGGCGTGGCAGTAGGCGCTGACCAGCATTCCCAGGTAGTACGTTGCCTCGCGATCCGACGAACTGGCGTCGGCGAGGTCGGCCAGGCGAAGCGCGATGACCGTCTGGCGGAGGCAGTGCTCCATCGGCTGCCCGAGCCCGAGGTCCGCGGCGTACGACAAGGTCGCCACCAGCTCCGCGACCCTGACCCCGCCGTCGTCCCGACCCATGCGCCCAGTGTGCGGGCCCCTCCGACCCGGTGGAAGACCTCGCGTGGGCTAGCGAGGCACGCGGACGTCAGCTACCACTGCTGGCGCGGGAAACGTCACGGATCCGTCCGGCTCGCAGAATCGGCCGAGCTCACGAGGTGCCCTCTCTCGCAGTTCCGTGAAGGCGTCCTCGTTGATGAGCGGACGGAGCGTCCAGGCCCGGATGTCCGTCTCCAGCCAGTGCAGGACGGACGGGAATCGCGCGGTGCCATCCCACCGTCGGACCGTGACTTCGGGGAAGGTCTGAGCCATCAAGTCGTGCAGAGCAGACTCGGTGCCGACCGAGAAGGGCACCATGAGCGCATCCGCCGGTTGATCGCCGGCCACCCTGCGGAGCAGATCGACCATTGCCGCGTACCCCGGGCTGGTCGACACCTCCGCCCAGGTCGCGACCACGACGCTGCCTCCTGGGCGCGTGACTCGGGCGATCTCGGTGACGGCCTTGTTCGGGTCGGCGAAGAACATCAACGCGAACTGGCACAGGACCCGGTCCATGGTGGCGGTGGCAATCGGGAGGTCCTCGACCACGCCCTTCAACCAGTCGACCTCACGATCCGCCCGCTCAGCGACAGCGAGCATCGCGTCATTGGGGTCGACCCCGGTGACCGAGCCGGACGTCCCCACAACCCGGCGGGCCGCGCGGGCCAGGACGCCGGTGCCACACCCGACGTCGAGGACCCTGTCCCCGCTCCCGACCTCTGCCAGGGCCAGCAGCCTCGCCGGCCATTGGCCGAACAGCGCCGGCACGAAGAACCTCTCGTAGAGCTCCGCGGCCTCGGTGTCCACCTGTCCAGTCATCGCGTCCGTCATGGATCCATCGTCGGCATTGCCGCGCGCACACCTCAAGACCTGATTCAGCACTTCACCTCAGGTGCGCTTCAGTGGCAGCATCGAGTGGTGCGGAGCTATGGGCAGTACTGTCCGATCGCGCGGGCCTCCGAGATCCTCGCCGAACGCTGGACCCCGCTCGTGATCCGCAACCTGATGTTCGGAGCCGACACCTTCTCGGCCATCTCCAGGGGTGTCCCGTCGATGTCTCGGTCGATGCTCGTGACCCGCCTCAAGGAGCTGGAGCACGCGGGCATCGTGACCCGAGGGCCGAAGCCAGCCGGGGCCGGGAGCCGCTATCTCCTCACCGCCGCCGGGCGAGACCTGGCCGGAGTGCTGGAGACGATGGCGGCGTGGGGCGAACGCTGGGCCGAGATCGGGACGGAGCACACGGACCCGGGATTCGCCCTCTGGGCCTGGTGCACAGCGCAGCTGAACCGCGACGCGCTACCGGTGGAGCGCGTGGTCGTCGCCTTCCGGTTCGTGGATCAGCCGCCCGGACACCGCAGCTACTGGCTGCTGGTCGAGAACCGTGACGCGCAGGTCTGCTACACCGACCCTGGAGGCGAACCAGTGGTGTTCGTCGAAGCGCAGACCCGTTGCTTTCTGGACTGGCACCGCGGTCGGCTTGCCTGGTCGCGCGCCCTCCTGACCGGAGGGATCACCGTCACCGGTGATCCCGCCCTGGCGGCCGACCTCCCGAACTGGAACGCGCTGGAGCCGCGCTGGGCCACGCCACCTGCACGCGCCTGACCCAGCCCCCCACCCGCTGACCGATCGTTCGCCCAGCAGCATCAGATCGGTGGCAAGGCACTCCACTCCTCCCAGGTGAGGTCACATCCGACGTGCCGGACTCGGGCGAGCGGCCAGACGTCAGCGATCCAGGTGGGCACGGCCTCATCGAGGGACGCTTCGACTGGGCCGCCCACCAGGGCGTCTACGCACCGTCCACCCCGCGCACAGGCTCGTCGTGCGCCCCTGCGCCCCATTCAGACTCGCGAACATCGAGGCGGCGAGCAGACGGTTGCGGGTCGCGCGCGCGTAGATCTGCTGGTCCTCGGGCTGCACGGCAGCAATGTTGGCACGCCAGGTCCAGATCGATCTCCGGGGCACTTCTGCCTGGCCGCCCACAGCGGCCACGGGATGGTCCCGCGCGGTATGCCGGTCGCGGGTCCGCCTTGTACGCCGTACAGGCACTGTGCTGGGTAGAACCATGCACCGGGCCTGGGCGCGGATGGGTATCGAGCCCGACGCGCAGCACCCGAACGGGCGCCTAGCGTCGAGGCCGTGCGCACATGACAGATCAACCGGGCACGAGGCCTCCCAGGCGTGGCGGACGGTTTCTCGTCGTTCCAGCGCCCACCGTCGAACGGCGTGCGAGACAACCACCCGACCAGAAGAGGAGAAACGCGATGAACGTTCAGCACACCGAGACCCTGGTCATCGGCGCCGGGCAGGCGGGTCTTGCGACCGGCTATCACCTCACCCGGCTCGGACGGAAGTTCCTGATCGTGGACGGCAACGCCCGGATCGGCGACAACTGGCGCTGCCACTACGACTCGCTGAGGCTCTACTCCCCGGCGCGCTTCGACGGTCTTCCGGGCATGGACTTCCCCGGCGATCCCTGGCACTTCCCGGGCAAGGACGAGGTTGCTGAGTTCCTCGAGCGGTACGCAGTCGAGATGGAGCTGCCGGTGCGCATGCACACCCGCGTTGATCGTCTGGTGCCGCGCGGGGGCGGCGGCTTCTCCGCGCACCTGGGCGGCGACGTCATCGAGTGTGAGAACGCGGTCGTGGCCACCGGGACCTACGGCCGCAAGCCGTACGTCCCCGAGGTGGCCGGCTCGCTCGACCCCGGAATCCGACAGCTGCACTCGAGTGAGTACAAGAACCCCTCGCAGCTCCACCCCGGCAACGCTGTCGTGGTCGGGGCGGCTCACTCCGGCTACGACATCGCCTTCGAGCTGGCCGCGGAGCGGCCGACGATCCTGGTGGGGCGCGACCGGGGAAACATCCCGCTCGAGTGGGACTCGCGTGCCTTCAAGGTTGCGATCAGAGCGATCATCTTCGCCTGGAGGCACGTGCTGACCCGCCGGACGCCGATAGGTCGCAAGATGATGGCCGAGGTTCGGCGCGGCGAGGGCGGACCGACCGTGCGGGTGAAGGCGCACCACCTGGCCGAGCGGGGTGGAGAACGCATCACCCACCGGGTCACCGATGTGTCCGCGGACGGGCGTCCGGTGCTGGATGACGGTCGGGTGCTCGATGCGGCCAACGTCGTCTGGGCGACGGGCTTCCGGCCGGACTTCAGCTGGATCGAGGCGGACATCGCTGATGACGGAGGGTGGCCGAGGGAGTACCGCGGGGTGGTCCCCGACGTTCCCGGTCTCTTCTTCTGCGGTCTGGCGTTCCAGTACGCCTTCGCCTCGATGGTCTTTCCCGGCGTCGGCCGTGACGCTGCCTACGTGGCCGGCCGGATCGACGCGCGAGCCAGGACCCGCACGCCGGCTCACGCCTAGACTGAGACCCGATGTCGCTGCCGCCGACGGGGGTCGGAATCGCAGGGAGGTGGACGACCTGGGTGCCATCGAGGACCTTCGCCGAGCCCGCGAGACCTACGAGCGCCGCGAATGGGTTCTCGCCTACCGGGCGCTGTGCGACCTCGACGACGGTGCGCTCGAGGCGCAGGACTTCGTGGCCCTGGCCACCACCGCCTACCTGCTCGGCCGGCGCAACGACTGCGTCCAGGCATTGCAGCGCGCGCACCAGACGAGCCTGCGGGCCGACGACCGCCGTACCGCCCTGCGTGCTGCCTACCTCCTGGCCGTGGTCCTGTGGCAAGCGGGGGAGCTGGCGGTTGGAAACGGTTGGCTCGGACGGGCGGCTCGGATCGCGGAGGAGCTCGACGGCGAGGCGGCCGAGCATGGCTACCTGTGTGATCTGCAGCTGATGGCGCACGTGTTCAAGGGCGAGTTCGGCGAGGCGTTCCCGTTGGCCACGCGGATCACACAGTACGGCCGTACCTTCGACGAACCCGACCTGCTCGCGCTCGGCCTGCATGCCGAGGGACGCCTGATGCTGTACTCCGGGCAGGTGGCCGATGGCCTGCAGAGGATGGACGAGGCACTCGTCGGCGTGCTGGCCGGGGAGGTGTCGCCGGTGAACGCCGGCCGGATCTACTGCTCGACGATCGAGGCGTGCCAGGAGGTCAACGACCTGGGCCGTGCCGGCGCGTGGACACGAGCGTTGTCGACCTGGTGCGACGACCAGCCGGGTCTGGTGGCCTACACGGGCCAATGCGCCACCCACCGC
Source organism: uncultured Actinomycetota bacterium (assembly GCA_963837995.1). GTDB lineage: Bacteria > Actinomycetota > Actinomycetes > Propionibacteriales > Nocardioidaceae > Nocardioides_B. Next base: position 354,977 of record CAWIPS010000007.1, on the reverse strand, counting down.
GGCCAGCTGCTCCGACTCCATGGCGCCTACGCCGACGCGCTGGAGGAGCTGGATCGCGCGGTGGAGCGCTATCACGCCGTCGGGGGTGATCCCGCCCTCGGGCTCGCCCACTACGAGCGCGGCGAGGTCCATCGCCTTCGCGGCGAGTACGACGCGGCCGAGGCCGCCTACGACACCGCCGCTGATCACGGGCATCCCGCGCAGCCCGGCCGGGCCCTTCTCTGGCTGGACCAGGACCGACACGAAGCCGCCAGGGCGGCGGCCCACCGGCTGATCGCCGAACGGCTGGACCCGGTGCACAAGTCACAGATCCTCCCGGCCGCTGTCGAGATCCTGAGCTTGACAGGTGACCTTGAGCAGGCAGCCCGGCTCGCAGAGGAGATCTGCAGCCTCGGCGACGCGTTCGGATGCACCGCGCTCCAAGCTGCCGGACAGTACGCCGTCGCGACCACCTGCCTGTCCGCGGGGGCTGGTGAACCGGCCCTGCAGGCGGCTCGTCGAGCGGTCGAGCTGTGGGCCGCTCTCTCGGCACCCTACGAACACGCGCGCAGTCGAACGGTCGTCGGCCGCGCCCTCCGGCTCCTCGGCGACGAGGAGTCCTCTGCCGCCGACCTGACCGCGGCCCGCCGGGCCTTCTCCACTCTCGGGGCACGACCCGCCGAGCGAAAGGTCGCATCGCTGCTTGCGGAGGAACCGCTGCCGGGCGGGCTCAGCCCGCGCGAGGTGCAAGTGCTGCGGCTCGTTGCCGCCGGCCAAAGCAACCAGGCGATCGCCGAGGAGCTGACGCTCTCCGAGAAGACGGTGGCAAGGCACCTCTCGAACATCTTCGTGAAGCTCGACGTCGGCTCCCGCACCGCTGCTGCGGCCTTCGCCTATGAGCACCACCTGGTGTGAGGGCGCAGTGCGGATGTGCTCACCAGAACACGGATCCGACCCGGGCACAGCGTGCGACCGGCCTCGGGGTGGCGCCGGCGAGTACGGTCCCTTCATGCCTCACCGAACGACCAAGACCCGGGAAGATTCCGACGACGGGGACGCAGAAGGTTGCGCTGCGCACCGGGATTCGGGAGCAGTTGCTCGTCCTCTCAGGCTGGGGTGCGAGCCATGCGGACACCGGCACACCCGGCCCGCACGTGCACTTGAGCACGAACAACCGCGGGCGACGCGGTCCTGAAGACCAGTCAGATTCCCGACCTGGTGGATGGACTCCACGCCGTGGGCGGCCGTATCGACCGCATGTGGGAGGAGGACGGTGAGAGCTGGTTCACAGGGGATGAACCGGATGACAACGACCCGGCGGTTCAGCGACAACGTCGCATTGAAGACCTCGAGCTGCACAGCCTCATCGCCGACCACTGGACAGAGGTAGCGACCATCCTGGGAGAGGCGGCCGATACCAATGAGGCCATCGAGCGCATCGCTCACCTGCTCGGTGTAGAGCAGCCTCAGGTTCTTGCGCGCCTCAACCGGTTCTCGCTGTTCACCCTCACGCGTGCGTCACGGGCGGCGCGCAACGACACCCTGCGGGAGCTGCGCGACTCGACCTGAGGGAGATCAGGGTCCGATTGGACAAGCGAGCAGACGGATTGCTCCGCCGCGGATGGGGCGCCGTCCTCCACATCGGGCGCGACGCGACCTCGCTCCGCCAGGGCAACCCATGTTGGGCACCGAGCCTCAGCGGAAGGCAGATGTCGCGGTGTTGTCTGGGCATGCTGCCGATTGCGCACCGTGTCGCCGACACGTTAGATTCCCAGGAATCGTGACTGATCTGCAGGAGGTGAGACCCGTGAAGGCAACATCCACAGTGGGCGCTCCGCTGCAATGCACCATCCGCGACTGAGCCAGTCGCCTCTGGGAGCGCCCCGACGCAATGCGCGAAAGGCGACCCTGATGAACACAACACTTCTTGCGACTCGGCATTTCACGGCGACGACCGGCGAGCGAGCCTTGGTGCTCGGCGGCGGTGGCTCGACAGGCAACGCGTGGCTGATCGGCGTCATCGCTGGCCTGTTCGATACAGGGCTCGACGTGACCGCAGCCGACCTGACCATAGGGACATCGGCCGGCTCGACGGCCGCGGCCCAGATAGCCGGCGCGAGCCCGACCGATCTCTTTGCCGCCACCGTTGCCGCTGTTCCCCAGCACCGCACGGACTCGGTCGGATCGGACCGAGGACGCTTTCCCAAGAAGCCCATGGCGGGGCAGCTCGAGAGACTCCTCAAGATCATCGCCCTCGCCGAGGATGTGACTGACATGCGTCGCAGAATGGGAGCGGCGGCACTTGAGACGGAAGCATCGTCGGACGGGGCCTGGCAGGCTCACTGGCGCGCCACCGTCGCCTCGCGTCTGCCTTCGCAGCGCTGGCCGGAACGCTTGCTGCTCATTACTGCGGTCGACGCCCACACCGGTGAACCGGTCGTGTTCGACCGCCACGGTGGAGTCGGCCTGGTGGACGCGGTCGCCGCGAGCTGTGCTGGTGGTGGACTTCCCTACCGGATCGGGGAGAACCCCTACATCGACGGCGGCTACCGGGCCAACGCCGAGAATGCCGATCTCGCCGTCGGCTACGAGCGCGTGCTTGTGCTGTCGCCACTCGGCGGCAGAACTCTGCACCCACTGCACTGGCGCACGGAGCTCGCGGTGCAGGTCGACCATCTGCGGGCGCACGGAAGCAGGGTGGAGACGATCATCCCGGTCAGCAGCGCGGACCACATGTTCGGGGCCAACGCGATGGACATGTCGCTGCGCCCGCGTGCTGCTCGGGCAGGCTACGACCAAGGCAGCACCCTCGCCGAGCGACTCGGCGAGTTCTGGAGCTGAGCTCGTGGGACGCGGTCGACCCGGTGTCGCATCCCGCGTGAGTCGGTCACGCGCGGGCCGGGCTGCGCTCGGGAGTCACTCGAGCAGGTCGCGCGTCGTCACCACGGTCGCGAACTCGCCGTGCAGGTTGGTGGCGGTCGCGCGTGCCAGCTCGTCGGCGGTCAGCACCCGACCGTCCGGGCCGGTACGGTCGAAGGTGTGCGTGGCGTCGAGGGCGAAGAGCACCTGGTGACCCAGGTTGCCGCCGACCCGAGCGGTCGTGTCGCAGCAGTGGTTGGTGGTGATGCCGCACACGACGATCCCGTCGACCGCCGCTCCGAGCAGCCAGGCGTGCAGGTCGGGTGTGCCGTGGAAGCTGGAGTTGACCGACTTGGTGACCCTCAGGTCCGGCTCCGCCACCAGGTAGGGCTTCAGGGCGTTGCCCGGCGACCCGGCATGCAGGGGCGAGCCGGGGTCCGAGGAGTCGTGCCGCACGTAGACCAACGGCCGGCCGTGCTCAGCCCACGCGCGCACCAGCTGGTCGATGTTGTCGTCGCAGGCCTCGTTGTTCCGCGGCCCCCACCCGGGGTCGTCGAAGCCCTGCTGTGCGTCGACCACCACCAACGCGAAGCGGGACAGGTCAGGAAACGCCATACCGGCACGTTAGACGACCCACCGCATCCCCACCTGAGAGGGAGGATCACGTGACGCATCCGTGTACGGCGGTCGAGGTCCGCGTCGTGGACATCGACACCGTCGTCTGATGCCGCAGCTCAACGGATACGGGCAGTGGGTCGGCGACGAGGTGTCGGGGTGGTCGGCACGGCCGAGGCCGGAGCCCGTCCGGCTCGAGGGACGGTACATCGCCGTGCAGCCGATCGCCCTCGACCACGCACCTGCGCTGTTCGACGCGCTGGGCGGGCCGCGGAACGAGCCGCTGTGGACCTACCGGACGACCGAACGGCCGGATGACGTCGACGGCATGCGGAGTCTCATCGAGCACACCCTCGCGGCCAGTGACTCCGTGACGTTCTCACTCGTCCCCGCCGACGGCACCGCAGCAGGTGTCGCCTCGCTGATGCGGATGGACCCCTTGGCGGGGGTGGTCGAGGTGGGTGCCGTGCTGTTCGCGTGGCCGCTGCAGCGCACCCGCGCGGCCACGGAGGCGATCCACCTGCTGATGCGCCATGTCTTCGACGAGCTCGGCTATCGCCGCCTCGAGTGGAAGTGCGACGCCCTGAACGAGCCGTCCCAGCGGGCGGCCTGCCGACTCGGGTTCGGCTACGAGGGTCGGTTCCGTCAGCACATGGTGACCAAGGGCCGCAGTCGCGACACCGACTGGTTCTCGGTCACCAGCCTCGAGTGGCCCGAGGTCCGCCGGGCGCACGAGCAGTGGCTGGATCAGGCCAACTTCGGTCCTGACGGGCAGCAGCTGGTGTCGCTGTCCTCCCTGACCGCGTGGAGCCAGTGGCCTCCAGCGAGCACCACGCCGACGGCGCGCCCACCCGGAGCAGTGTCAGGACCCCCAGGCGGTGGTGTGTGTCACTGAGGCGGGCCGATCGTCCTGCATGCGCCGGACCAGCCACACGGCTCGAACGGACGACTCCTGGTACGTCGCCCCAGACGTGGTCGCTGGCCACCCGGTGACCGTCACCTGCTCGAGCGCAACCCGCTCGAAGCCGGAGCGCTCGAACACCCCGGCCACCTCACCGTCCACCTCTGGCCGTGCCCCGCCACTGATCGCATCGACGCCCACCTCCGGGAGGACCCGGTGCGGCAGGACACCTCCCTGCGTTCCTGTCACGACGGGTCACCACGGGGTCACGACGGGTGCGGGTCAGCCCCACGGTATCCCCACCGGTGACCGGGTGACACGCCCGGCAGGTCGCCTCTGGACGCCCATCCCGGCATGTGCACGCAAGCGGTGCTGAGACCAACGATGTGGCGCTCGGATTGGTACGGCGAGGTGAGCGCTACCTTCTCCTCGCCTCGACTATCTCGCCGTTGCGGGGCAGGTGGCCACCGAAGGTGAGTGGCACGGCGATGGCGTTGGGCACGTCCAGGCGGTCGATGGCCTGGAGGTGGACGTGCGGTTCGGTGCTGTTGCCTGAGTTGCCGCAACGCCCGAGCGTCTGGCCCACCCGAACGCTTTGACCAAGCTGCACCTGGACGCTGCGGCGTTGCAGGTGGCACACAGCGACCGTCGGGCCGTCGTGGGTTTCGATCATCACGTGGTTGCCAGCCAGTTGCGCCCAACCCTCTGCTGCCCGGCGGCGCTGGGTGAGGGCATAGCCGACGGACGGCAGCCCACGGAAGGCGTGGTGATCAGGTGCCGTGTGGTGCACGGCCACGACGACGCCCCGGACGGGAGCGAGGATGGGGAGCCCGAAGCCAGGAAATCGCTCCGCGGGTTCGGGACGCAGAAGTGATCTCAACGTGATCGGTGCGGTTCGCCCTGTCATGTCGACTGGGACGAAGTCGATCGCGAATGACGCGGCGAAGAGGGTGGTGCCGTGGCTGGGCACTCGATTCGCGGGGCTGTTCTGGGTCAGCCAGCGGCCCTCGAAGGGGTAGGCGAGGTCGACTGACGGCAACATTCGGCTGATCCCCTCCCCGTGTCACGACGATCCCATTCTCCTACGTGCTCCTGACTCCCATGCGGCAGCCCGGTCGACCGCTGTGGTCTCCTCGGCAAGGACGCGGGTCGTCGGACCGTTCCGCGAGGAGCTCGCCGACGAGCTGGGCATCGAGGTCAGCACCGGCCGCACGCCAAGTGACGTCGCGTGGTGCTCTTCGAGCCACGCCCTCAGCGGGGCCGGGTCGGTCACGAGGCCGCCTCCTCATGGGTGATGTGCAGCAGGTCCGGGAGGACGGCGTCGAGCGTCCCGCAAGACGATCCGCTTCTGGCGCCAATGAGGGGCTGGCACCCGTACCTCAGACGGCACGAGCCAATATGAGTTCGGCAGCCTCTTGTGGCGCGTCCCATTGTGGGAAGTGTCCACACCCCGCAAACCAGTGCAGGGTCGCGTCGGGGAACGCCTCGACGGCTCGACGAGCCTGCCGCGGCACGGTCACCAGGTCTCGGCGTCCCCAGCCGATGGTGACGCGGCCGGGGACCGTGCCCGCCGTCGCCCCTTGCTGCTTGGGACCCTTTGTCAGCGCATCCATGGCCGCACTCGTCGCCGGAGCATCGGCCAATCCCCGCAGATCGGGCAGCACAGTCTGCGCCGTCAGCGCCCACGGACGCGCCGAGAACTGCGCCAACAGCGCCGTTCGGCTGACAGGATTGGACAACAGCACAGGCAGAGCACCGCGCACGGCGCGGACCAAGGCAATCGAGGGCCGGAGCGTTGCGCTGAAGACCGCCAGCTCACGGTCGCTCCAGAAGCCACCGGGATCCAGCGCCACCGTGTCACCACCGATCCCGCGGCGGGCGAGCTCCAGCACGATCCGTCCACCCATTGACTGTCCTGCAGTGGCCACGCCATCCAGTCCCTGCTCAACGATGAACTGTTCGACCGAATCGGCGAGCGTGGCGATCGAGACCTCGCCATTCAGCGGCGCCGTCTGGCCGAACCCCGGCAGGTCAACCGCAGTCACCTCGCGGTGTGCGGCCAACGCGTCGAGGATCGGCTCCCAGGAGCGCCAACCAGCGCCGAGGCCGTGCACGAGCAGCAGTGGGCTCCCCGTGCCTCTACGGATGTGGTGGAGGTTCACACCACCACCGTACGGAACGGTCGAAGCTCAGATCCCAGCGACGGATCCTGCACCGGCACGCTCCGCGTGACCCATCCTGCCGCGGGGCGTCGGTGAGCGGCCAGGGTTCGCCGGGAATTCGATCGGCATCCGAGGGGTTGTCGCAGGAATGAGCCTGCAGGTCGAGATCTGGTCGGACGTCGTCTGTCCGTGGTGCTACATCGGCAAGCGTCGCTTCGAGGCGGCGCTCGGGCGCTTCGCCCACCGCGCGGAGGTCACGGTGACCTGGCGCAGCTTCGAACTTGATCCGGCCGCCCCGCCCAGCTCGAAGGCCGCCGGCAGCTACGTCGAACGACTCGCCGCAAAGTACCGCTGCACCGCCGAGGAGGCCCAGCAAATGATCGACACGATGACGGCGACCGCCGCGAGCGAGGGCCTGGATTTCCGCTTCGACCTCGCCCGGCCCGGCAACACCTTCGACGCTCACCGGCTGCTACACCTCGCCGTCGTCCACTGCCTTCAGGACGCGCTCAAGGAGCGGCTCGACCGCGCCACCTTCACCGAAGGGTCACCCTCCTCGGATCGCACGGCACTGCGGGCGCTCGCAATCGAGATCGGTCTGCCCGCCGGCGAAGTCGACGCTGTCCTCGGCTCGGACCGCTACGCTGAGGCGGTGCGCGCGGACGAGGCACAGGCCCGGTCCTACGGCATCAGCGGGGTGCCCTTCTTCGTCATCGGCGGCCGCTACGGCGTCTCCGGCGCCCAGCCGCAGGACGTGCTGCTCGCGGCACTCGAGCAGGCGTGGGCGGAGCAGCCGCTGGCGGCGATCGGCGGCGGCCCGTCCTGCGACGGCGACTCCTGCATCGTCTGACCGCGGGACATCGCTGGGCCCGTTCGCCGGTCCCGTCACTGATCACGCTCCGGGAGACGATCCCGCATTGGCGCTCTCCGCGAGACACAGCGGGATCGTCTCATCGTTGTGAGCGCACGCCCACGCGGCGTGGTCGAGCGTCGGCCCGGGACCGAAGAGGACGGATTGATGACCGTGACCCGAGGGCAGGCGACATCGGTGGGGATGGTGAGCTCGGCGCGAGTCACACGGGTTCTGGGGTCGGCAGTACGCCGAGCTGGCCGAGCAGGGCGGCGACGTCCATGATGATGCGGCTCTCGACGAGAATGCCGTTGCGGTAGCGGTCGATGGTCCAGGCCTCCACGGTGGCGGTGCGTCCGGTCGCCGGGTTACCCATGAACTCACCCTCGTGCGTGCCCGTCCAGGTGGAGAATCCCATGACCCGGTCGCCCTCGACGAGGGTGTCGTGGAGCGTCCAGTGGAGGTCGGGGAAGCCGGCGAACATTGTCGCCAAGACGTCGCTGAGACCTGCCCGTCCCGGTCCCTGGCCGGGCAGTGGGTTCAGCTCGACGAAGTCCTCTGCGACCATGTCGACCAGGGCCCGCTCGAGGTCTTGGGCGTTGATCACGTCGTCGATGAAGCGGTGCGCGAGCGTGCGAAGGTCCTGCTGGACAGCGGTGCTGGTCATGGTGGTTCCTTTCACAGGGCGGGACTGTGCGGGAAGGTGCCGTGCGCGGCTGGTTTCACAAGGGCAGGAGGTGGCGCATCACGCCGGTGCCAGGGATTCGTCCGGAGAGAGTGCGGACGAAGTCGAGGGCGTCCATCTCGACGTGTTCACCACCGTCTCCCTGGCTGAAGGTGCCGCCGGCGGCGCCGGTCAGGTGGAGGTGGAACGGCTCCCCGTGGAGGTCTGCCCACTCCGCGACGATGTCGGCGACCAGGCGCCCGTCGTGGGAGGCCTGGAGCGGCATCGCACGGCCGAGGGCTGCGTGGATGTCGATGCGGTGCGCCCAGACGTCGCGGGTGAAGCCCACTTCGAGCAGGTAGTTCACGGGCTTCCAGCCGATCGGATCCCCGAACGGGACCGGCGTGAAGCGCAGGGGCAGAGGAGTGCCGAAACGGCCCTTGACCGCCTTTTTGCCAACTGCCCGGAGTTGGGCGATGACCTCGGTGTCGGTCAGACCTGTTCGCTCGCGGATCTGGAGCTCGTTGAGGCCGTCGACCCAGTGGTGGGAGTCGATCTCCTTGTTCAACGGCAGGCCGCGACGCAGCTGGCGCAGGAAGACCAGCGGGGATGCCTGGGCGTCCGCGGAGCCCAGGACGTGCAGGACCATCTTGCGGACGTCCCAGCCGACGCAGTCCGTGTCGGTCGCCCACTCCTGCGGGCTGAGCGAGGCGGCCAGATCGGCGAACTTCTCGAACTCGGCAGCGGCCAGACCCTGGGCCTCCGTGCGGTTGATGCGGGTGACTCCGGTGGCGCTCGCGGTTCTCATCGGTGGCTCCTTTGTATGGCGTCGTCGACGAGTAGGTCGGTCATCCGGTCCAGGTGCCGGAGCCAGCGGTCGCCGCCGGGTTCGTTGCTGAGCTGGGCCTCGATCAGACCGGCGGTCATCGCAACGAGGCAGTCGATGCCGCCGGGGTCGGTCACCCCGGCGGCATTCATCGCCGCGACAATGCGACCGAGGGCCTCTTGGGCGACCGCGTAGGACTCAGCACTCGGCTCGAAACCCGGGATCACCCGACGGAAGAGCAACGAGTTTCGGGCTAGGTCCTCGACGGCGAAGTCGGTGAAGGCGCCGAGGTAGGCCTTGAGCGCCACCCTGGGGTCGGCGTTCGGGTCGATGGCGGACAGCACCTTCAGCAACTGCCGGTTGCCGTCAGCGAACATCGCGTCGTACAGGGCGTTCTTGGAGTCGAAGTAGGCGTAGAGCGATGGCTGCTGCATCCCGACCTTTCTCGCGAGGTCCCGCAGCGAGACCAGCTGGATCCCGTTCTCCCGTGCCAGGCCCCAGGCTGCATCGACGATCGAGGCGATCTTGAGCTCTCGGCGCTGAGCGACCTTGCTGACGGTCACGTCCTCACCCTCCCTCAGCCTTCTATCAGTGATAGAAGAATTGCCTATCACTGATAGGGCTGTCAAGGCTGTGGTGCACTTGAACCTGCGTGGCGCGAGGTGCTCCCTGTTGCAGACCCGGTGTTCGAACCGGGTCACGGGAGGTGTCATGGGCGCCTTGACCCCGCGTGGTCGACGCTCGCCGGTACGTCATCGCGTTCGCCTGCTAGCCGAGATCGACCAACTCGGCACGAACCTGCTGACCGTCCAGGCCCGAAGCGCACACCACCGAGCTGCAGCGGTTCGTCTCCAACGCCTCACACGAACTGCGCAACCCCACTTGCCATCACCCAAGCCCTCCTCGACGTCGCGCGCACAGACCCGAGCCGCCCACCCAACGAGCTCGACGACCGCCTCCGCGACGTGAACACCAGCGCGATTCACCTCACCGAGGCCCTGCTCGCCCTCACCCGTGCTGACCAGCGCTCCTTCACCCCCGAACGCGTCGATCTGTCCCTCATTGCCGAAGAAGCCGCCGAGACGCTCCAACCCCTCGCCGAGAAGGTAGCCGACACCGCCGTGGTGAAGAACGTCAACGTCTATCGCAACCCCATGATCCCCCCGCCCGAGACCGGCGGACTCCAAGTGCAGGCGGCCAGCCTGACCGCCGATCGTGCCTGGGCCAAGCTCGACCTCCCCGTGCGAGTCCGCCTGATCCGTTAGCGGATCCGTTCGGGGAAGGGGCGAGGTTCCGCCCACCCTCCGGCCGTACGCACAAGACAGTAACCATGACGCTTCCCCCTCCGTGGTGAGGGCGAGATCCCTGATCCCCTCGACAATCATCTTGTTTATCTGCGACATATCGGGCGTGCCATGAAAGGCAAAGAATCCGCTCGGTGTCCGGCCGCGCCGGCGCCGACGTGACGTTCGCTCAACTGTGGATCCGCGGCGCAGCTCGAGCAGCTGAACCGAGAGGCCAGGAACGTTCACCGCCTAGAACACCACGATCCGGGCACAAGGCCCAGGTGTCTGCGACGACGCTGGGGACCTTGGTCAGCGCGGGAACCATCGCGGTCCTCGCCTGGGACTGGTGGCGACACCCGAACGCTCTGACGCTTGACGAACGACAAGAAGACCTCGCTGTCGAACGGTCGAACCGGAGTCGGGAGGTACCGCAACCAGATCTGATGCGCGGACGGGACTCCATCCCGCGCCGCTGAGATAGGTCGGGGTGGTCCTTCACGGACACCTCCGGTGGTGCTTGGAAGGGATCGACAGGTTCTCTTCATCCGAAGGTTGGGCGTTGACGCGCCGTGGCCTTCTGGCAATCCCCCGAGGTGGGTCCGATGGTTGTTCAGGCTGTTCCAGTCACAGCATCGACAGTCGTTGTCGCGGTCGATGTTGGCAAGACCGAGTTCGCGTCTTCTGTGAGCGACGCGACCCGCACGTTGCTGCTCAAACCGCGAACGGGGTGCCCGATGACGGGACCGTCGCTGGTGCAGGTGGTGGCCGAGATCGTCGAGGTGCTGCCGCTCGATGCGGTGGTCAAGGTCGGCATCGTGGCGGCCGGGCACTACCACCGGCCCCTGCTGGACGCGGGGTGGCCGGTCGGCTGGGAGGTGCTCGAGCTCAACCCCGGTCATGTCATCGAGCAACGTCGGGTGCTGGGCAAGCGCACCATCAAGACCGATGTGATCGAGCTGCAGGCCATGACCGAGTTGCTGCTCGCGGGTCGTGGACAGCCGGTGATCGACCTCGGTCTCGGGCTGTCGCTCAACGACCCCGCCGCCAAGAACTACGGCACCCAACTGCGCGACCAGAGCACCTACGACCCCACCCGACGGACCCAGGAGGACTGACCCGAGAGACTTCACAACTCCGGTCGACAGTGTCAGGCTCGAGGCACGAAGGACCCGGACCAGACGCCGCCGCTATGGCAGACGCCCAGCAGGGGCGCTATGCCGCTGCTAGCTTGGCGCCCGGGTCCTTCACCATGACGGCAGCCCGAACGAAGCCAGACGACCCGCTCAACCGCGAGGTCGCATACGTCAGGGTGGACGCCCGGCACCCGACATGCCAGGCCCTGGCGACCAACAGGACCACAATCAGGTCCGCGCCCCGGAGCCACTCCTCCCTGCCCGCCTTGAGACTTGACGCGACCTACAGCCAGCTAGGCGGCGTCGGAGATGGCAGCGGCGAGGTCGGCTGGGCGGCTCCACATCGGCCAGTGCCCGGTCGGGAGGTCGACGAGCTTGAGGTCGCGCAGGGTGGCGACCTCGGCCATCATCGGATGTCCCTCGCGCGCCATTTGCATCACGGCCTCCGAGGGGAAGGAGCACGCGATGATGGTCGTCGGAACGTCGCGTCGAGCGTCATTGCCCAGATGTACCGGCTCGCGCATGAGAAGCGCTGTGTCAAGCCACTTGGGTGTTGGCGGCGAGGATGCGTTGGAGTGCGTGGTGGCGTTCGGGGTTGTAGGCGACTCCGGTTTGCCAGCAGTGCCAGATGACGAAGAGCCAGGCGCGGGCGAGGATGCGGACGGCGTGGGGGTGGTCGTGGCCTCGGTCGCGTGCGCGGTTGTAGAGGTCGGCGGCCCAGGGGTTGGTGTGTCGGCTGTCGCCGGCGAAGTCGGTGACGGCGTCTCGGAGTTGTTTGTCGCAGGCCCAGCGGAAGGTGACGGCACGGAGTTTGCCGGATTGTCGGGTCGAGGGTGCGGCGCCGGCGAGGCAGGCCAGGGACTCGGGGGTGGGGAACTTGGCTCGGCAGTCGCCGATCTCGGCGAGCAGTCGGGCGGCTCGGACGCGACCGGCTTTGGGCAGGCTGGTGAAGATGTGTTGGTCGGTGTGCGCGTCGAGTTGGCGGCTGATCTGGGTCGAGAGGGTCTTGATCTGCTCGACCAGGGTGGTCAGGACGGCGAGCAGTGCCTGGGTGATGTGGGCGTGGGTGCTGGCGTCGTCGCCGGTGATGCCCCGTGGGGCGGCGACCAGACGGCTGTGCAGGTCCTCGGCGCTGGTGCGGCCGGAATAGCCCACTTTGGCCAGCCAGTCTCCGAGGCGTTTGGGGGTGAGCCAGTCGGCTCGGTCTTGGGTGGTGAACCGGGCCAGGAACGCCAGGCTGATCGGGGAGTCGATGTCGGCGAACAGGCCGACCGCGCCGGGGAAGACGTTACGCAGGTGCGCGCGGAGCTGGTTGGCGACTGCGACGCGGTGGGACACGAGGTCTTTGCGGGCTCGGCAGGCTCGGCGCAGCGCAACCGTGGCTGGGGTGTCGGGTTCGAGGCGACGCAGCCGGTGTCGGTCGGTGCGCAGGGTGTCGGCCAGGACGAACGCGTCGAACCGGTCGTCCTTGTTGCCGGCCGCCCCGTAGCGGCTGCGGAGGTTCTTGACCTGGTTCGGGCTGATCACCACCACGGTCAGGTCGTGGCTGAGCAGGGTGTCGATGACCGGCCCGTCGGGTCGTTCGATCGCGACCTCATCGACGCCGTGCCGGGCCAAGAAGCCGACCAGCTCGCGCAGGCCGGCTGCGGTGTGCTCGACCATGGTGCCGGCGAGCTGGCGACCGCGGCCGTCGACGATGCACACGGCATGGTCGTCGCGGGCCCAGTCGATACCGGCCGTCACGTCGTTGGGGGGTGTCTCGGGCAGGGTGTTGCTGGCAGACTTCACGTCAGCCTCCTCGCTGCTAGTCCCAGTGGGGAGGCACCTTCATGTGGTGCCGCTGGTGCCGGGACGTTGCTGCCGGTTCGCTCACTGATCGGCGCTCGCAGCACTTGGCCCTGGCGCTCAGCCCTGTCGACGGTCCGCACGTCCCGGGCGACCACCAGACCTCGCAGATCTCATGCTGGACATCAAACGCGTCGAGCGAGCTGGGCGATGACCTGGTGGCACCTCGGGTGCATCAACACTTCATCGGGAAGCGCTGACACCAGGAAGGTAGACCAGTGAGCGAGCCGGGCTCCGGTACTGCACGGGCACGGAACCGCTGTAGATCTTCGTCGCTGAGGCCTTCGAGGCTCGCCCCCTGACCGAGTTGCTCGAAGGGTGGTAGCGGGACCTCGGCTACCTCCGGTGGGACCGAGGGGTCGAAGGCCGTGCCGTCACTGGATGGCCCGCTGTCGACGTAGACAACGCGAGTGATCGCATCGGGTTCTTGGTCGAGGGACACAGAGGTGGGGAAACCGGCACCAATGGAAGGCGGTGAAGGTACGGGCTCGGATGGGTGCGTCTTGGGGCGGGATTTCTGGCCGCACAATGGGCCTCGGTTGGCGTGCGCCGGAGCCCTCCCGTATGACGAACCTCCTGCGGCGCGTCCTCACTGCCCGTCGGCCGCCCGAGTCGTTGGCCGACGACGTCCCAGAAGGGATCCGGTTGCGGCACGACAACCTCAAGACGCACCGGGCACCGTGAGTCGCTGTGCAGCAAGTCCCCTCCGGAACGACCACTGTGGTTCTCCGGCTGCGTAGGCTGGCTGGTCACGCCCGCCGTACCGAGGAGACCGCCGATGCCGTCGTGGACCGACCACGTGATGTGGTGGCATGTCTACCCGCTCGGAGCCGTAGGAGCCCCGATCCGGCCCGCCTCCGGCGACTCGCCGCTCGGCGGCCCCGACGAGCCGGTCGTGCACCGGCTGGGCCGGCTCGAGGCATGGCTCGACCACGTCGTCGACCTGGGGCTCAACGGCTTGCTGCTGGGGCCGGTCTTCGCTTCGGCCACGCACGGGTACGACACGGTCGACCACCGTCGCATCGATCCCCGCCTCGGCGACGTCGCCGACCTCGACCGGCTGGTCGCGGCGGCCCACGAGCGCGGGTTGCGGGTGCTCCTCGACGGCGTTTTCAACCACGTCGGCCGGACCCACCCCGCCTTCCAGCAGGTCGAGGCCGAGGGCCCAGACGCCGCGACCGCGTCGCTGTTCCGCATCGACTGGAGCGGCTGGAGCCCTGGCGACCCGGTGCGCGCCGACGTCTTCGAGGGCCACGAGGCCCTGGTCGCCCTCGACCACGACTCCCCGGCGGTCGTCGACTGGGTCGCCGACGTGATGGACCACTGGCTGGCCCGGGGTGTCGACGGCTGGCGCCTCGACGCGGCGTACGCCGTCCCGCCGGCCTTCTGGGCGCAGGTGCTGCCGCGGGTGCGCGAGCAGCACCCCGACGCCTGGTTCCTCGGCGAGGTTATCCACGGCGACGCCGCGCAGTTCGTGCGCGACTCCACGATCGACTCGCTCACCGCCTACGAGCTGTGGCAGGGGATCTGGCACGGCATCGCCGACCGCAACCTCTTCGAGCTCGCCCACGCGGTCGAGCGCCACTCGGCGCTGCTCGAGACCTCGGTGCCGGCCACCTTCGTCGGCAACCACGACGTCACCCGGATCGCCTCCGCGGTAGGCGCCGACCTGGTCCCGCACGCGCTCGCGGTCCTCCTCGCCGTCGGTGGCGTGCCGAGCGTGTACGCCGGCGACGAGGACGGCGCGACCGGCGTCAAGGAGGAGCGGCTCGGCGGCGACGACGCCGTACGGCCCGAGCTCGCGCCCACCCCGCCCCGGGAGGATGAGCTCGACGAGACCGCCCGCCGCACCCGCCAGGTGCACCAGCAGCTGATCGGCCTGCGCCGACGCGAGCCGTGGCTGGCCTCCGCCCGCGCCGACTCGCTCTGCACACCGCGAACGAGCAGCTCGTGCTGCGCTCGGGTCGCGACGATGCCGCCGTCGTGGTCGCGCTCAACCTCGCCGGCGAGGAGGTCACGCTGCCATGCGCCGACGCCACCGAGGTGGTCGCCGGCGCCGGGCAGATCGATCCGGCCGCGCAGCAGGTCCGGCTGGAGCCGCGTGGGTGGGCCGTGCTGCACCGCTGAGCGGTGGGCCCGCCGGTCAACCCGGTCGCGGTCCGCTGTGAGGGTGGCGGCGCGCGCGTTGCACGCCGTCGCGAGACAGCACGACGACGGGCCTGCGGAGGATCTCGGGCATCTTGCACGCGGCAGACGATCACCTCGATCGAGAACGGTCGATACCTCCCCTCGCTGCCACTCGCGCTCGACATCGCACACAGCTTCCAGCATGGGCATGACGCGTCTGTGCGGTTCCATGCCCGCTCTGCGCGAGTGGAAGGATGACATCCCCGCTGAACGCATGCAGGACCTGGCATTGCTCCTTGCTGAAACCGAGGACTCCTCAGAGGGGTCGCCGATCGAGCGCTAACTGGATGTCTGCGCCGTGTCGAGGGCGGCTGACGCTCGGGCTTCGTCAGCCGGTGAAGTCGAGCGCATGCCGTGGTCGAGCGCTGAAGGGTGCTACGCATCGAACCGGTATGGACCCGTTCAGCCTGCGCGCTTGCTCGCGTCTGAACTTACGAGATGGGACCACCTGGATCAGGTTGGTACGGCGCTCAGGGCGACTACGGCGAGACGCCGACTGACCTTCCGCTGATAGGACTCATAGTTGAACACCTTCGCGTTCAACCGCCGCCACAGCTCTTCACGTTCGTGCCCGTCCACCTCGGTTCCCCACACCGTCGTCCGGATGTCGTTGACTTCGACCACCCCGGTGCCGCCGTCGCGCAGGTTGAGCCACCAGCCTGGTTCCCAGTCAGCGCCGCCATTGGAAGCAACGACGATCCGTCGCTCGCCGTCGGCGAGATACAGCACTGGCGTAGTGCGCTGCTTGCCAGTCTTCCTTCCAGTGGTGGTCAACAGCAGCAGGTCGCCCCCTCGGAACCGGCGAGGCTTCACGCGCGAAATCACGGAGTTCATGACACGGTTGAGCACGACGAAGGCCCGTCTCTTCATGAACCTGACACTACATCAGCGTGATTGGCCGACGGCGTCCCACGAGTCATGGTGCGTCATACCACCGGTCTTGACGGGAGTTCAAGGCCTTCACAGCAGCGGGGGTGGGTGTGCCCAGAGGAAGACGAATGGCCCCTGGCACGTCGGATGGCGCCAGCGCCCCGGGCGTCTTCGATCAGGGTGCCCAGGCCGAAGGGCACCCTGGTGAGCACGCGCCACACCTGTGAGGCGTGGTCAGTCGCATCGCGACGTTCCACAGGCTCAGTGCGGGGGCGGCGCGTGGGATGCCCGCGCTGCTTCAGGCAGTCGGGCCATCGCGGCCGCGAAGATGCGCCGCAGGGCCAGCACCCGGGCGCGGTCCAGCAGACCTGGCAGACCAGGGCGTGGAGTGACCTCCGTCGTGCCGCTGAGCCGGGTTCCGTCCGGAGCGGGCTCGAAGATCCTCCGGTTGTCGAGCGGCGGTGTGCCTGGCTGTCGGGACAGGTACCGGAACTCGTGTGGGGGGTTCCACACCGTCACCTCGATCTCCGAGGTGATCGTGCGACCGAGGACGACGTTTGACATCTGGCCCCGGCCTCCGATGCCCCAGTCCTCGTTCCTGCTGGAGTCGCGCAACGACGAGAAGAAGGACGGCCAGTTCAGCGGATCGGACACGAAGGCGTACGCCTCGTCCTGGGGGAGCGGCACCAGGGCCCCGTAGGCGAGGTGCATCGGCTTCCGGCTCGCAGAGAACACGGTGGACCTCCACCGACCCACCCGACATCGCTGGGTCCTGGTCGGACGCTGTCGAAGCGGCGCCAAGGGGGATCCGGTCACCACCAACTGTCCTCATACCGCAGCGCCACGTCAATGACACAGCCGCCATCGTCGTCGACGACGATGGCGTGCCCCCGACAGAGCTCGAACCTGCCACGCCCGGATAAGAGAGCTGCCTTGGCCGACCAAGGGTCCTGCGGTGCGACGGCCGGCCGGCTACCGGTTCCCCGAACCCGGTTGCTGGACGCTGGGCGCTCGACGTGGTGCCGCGACCGCCAACGTGTGGCTCGCAGTGGAGGCCTGAGGCCGCATCCAGACACTCCGCTCGAGCGGCCGACTCGAACAGAGGGTGCTCACGCGTCCGCGTGACCCTCCACCACCGGCGGGCTCGGCGTGACCCTCGGGGTCCGCGACGTCGACTGCGCGCATGGCATCCTGACTCGCGGCTTCGCTCGGGTGCGTTCCCCCGCGTCAGCTGATGGTGCGGAGCCCTGGCCACATGGTCGTCCACGGTCGTCGCAGCCCTGTGCACACCGACACGGCCTCGCCTTGCTCGCTGTTCTGGATGCCCAGCTTGTTGTCGATGTGGGTCACGTTGCGGCATCCGACGAAGAACAGTCGAAAGTCGGCGGGTCGCCAGTCTCCTACGTGAACGATGAGCGTGCGGTCGGGGGAAGGCGGTCCCCAGTCCCAGTAGGCGTTGTGGCCCGAGTAGATCGGTGGCAGCCCGCTGCCGAGCAGCACCAGCGGGCTTGCCTCGCTGTAGTCGTTGGTCAGGATGACCGCACGCTTCCGGTCGGCTGCAGGTAGTCCTGCCACCACGCCTTCCACTGTCGCCACGAACTGCGGCCAGCCGATCTCGTTGGCCGTGTCCGGCACGTCGGAGGCAAGCGAGGTCTTCGCGTAGGTGGCGACGGGCAGGATCGGCAGCGTCAGATACGCGATCAGTGCGCCCGAGAGTACGGCGGCGACCGCGAAGCTCGCCACCTTGAGGCGTGGATGGCCACGGGTCAGCCACCGGTCGAGGAGGATCGCCCCAGCGGCCATGAAGACAGGGACGCTCCCGATCGCGTAGGAGGCCTTGCCCCCGGTGACGAGGACGAGCAGCAGCGCCACGACACCCGCGATCCCGATCGCACGCCAGGACACGGCCGCTCTCGACCCCAGGACCCAGACCAGTCCGGCGACACTGACCGGGAACAGCAGCGGCCCGGTGAACAGCCACAGCAGCGGCACCGCCTGCGCGCGGTTGTCGGCGGCGTACTCCGCGATGCGGGAGGCCATGGTGAGCTGCGGCCAACCGTTGGTCGCCTCCCAGAGCAGGTTGGGCGCCCAGAGCAGGACGGCGATCCCGAGGGCCCCCCAGGCCCACCGGCAACCGATCACGTCCCAGCGTCGGGACAGGACGAGCCCGACGGCCAGGCCCGCGCCGAGGAACAGGACGGTGTCCTTGTTCTCCAGTGCGATCCCGGCCACCAGCCCCACCGCCAACCATTGCCGTGAGTCTGCGCCATCGAGCAGACGCACGACCAGCCACACGATGATCGCCCAGGCCAGCAGGTCGGGCTCTGTGGTCGTGTCGAGATGCCCCGCTCCGAGGTAGCCGGAGAGTGCAGCCGTGCACGCGGCCAGGATCTGGGCGCGACGGGTGCCGCCCAGGTCCCGGCAGACCAGCGCAACGACGACGACCACCAGCGCCATCTCCAGGCAGGGCAGCACCCGCACAGCGGTTGGAGTGAGACCCAGCAACGCCACCGACCCAGCGGACAGCAGCGGGGTCAGCGGCGGCTGGTCGACGTACCCGAACGCCGGATGCCGACCCGCCACGATGAAGTACATCTCGTCGCCATGGAAACCGTAGGCACCCGACACTGCCAGCAGCGCGACCACCATCAGCCCCGCGAGCAGGAGAACCGGCCACGGGACGTCGAACACACCCTTCCGAGCCTCAGATGAGGCGGTCGTCGTGGTCATCAGCCCATCATGGTCCCCGCGCAGGAAAAGTGAAGCGACTCACCAGGCCGTCCGCGTCATCGGCAGTGCGCGGCTCAGGCAGAGCGCCGGGCACCTTGCGCTTCCAACCATGCGATGAGATTCGTCCGCTGCGTGCCGACGCCCGAGGCGGCGTCCAGGACTGTGCCGGCGGCGTACTCGGGCGTGAAATCGAGGGCTGCTCCGCGGTTGACCAGAAGTTCTGCGCATCGACGCTGCCCCCCGGCGCCGGCATGCCAGAGCGCCTGGTCGATGAGGACCTGAGAGGGTCCCGGCGCCGCATCCAACAGAGCCAGGAGTGTGTCGGTGTGCCCGAGGGCGGAGGCGTGCCACAGCTTCTCGACTCGCGCGCCGCTGGCCACCAGGAGCCGGGCGACGTTCCAGCACGCGTACCCGATGGCGTTGTCCAGAGGCGTGCCGATCGAGCCGTCGGGACCCTCGAGGTTCGCACCGGCGTCGATCAGGACTCGAGCTACGTCGGCATCATCGCTGCTGGCGGCCCAGTGCAACGGCGTCTCGCCGGTGCCGTCGGGTCCCCGGGCGTCCACGTCGGCGCCGGAGGCGATCAGCATCTCGGCGATCCTGGGCCCGTTGGGGAAGAAGCCGGGCCAGTCGGTCACCACATGAAGAGGGGTGCGATCGAACTCACCGAGCCACGAGGTGACGACGTCCGGAGCCTGCTCGAGCAGCCGTAGCAGACGATCGAGGTCGCCCTCCCGGATGGCAGCCCAGACCTTCAGGTAGTCGTCCTGGCCCGGCATGGGACTCCTCTCGGTGCACTCTTGAGCTGACCTGAAGTCGACGTGCCGTCTTCCGCGGAAACTCCGAAAGCCAGTTTGCGGCACAAACCAGCACCGGAGGTTGCCATCAACGCACATCTCTGTAGTAACCGGTCGACACCCACCAATGCGGGCGATGAGCCGGGATGCGCGTGAAGCAGCTCGCCTGTTCGAGCAAACCCATCGCGAGGCGCGGCGCGGGTTCTCCAGCGACAAGCCTGGAGGCGCCGTCGGCAAGCTCGCCGGGCACGACCGTGAGAAGCCACCGCGGCTTCGCCGCACGGCATCGGCGTAGGCAGAGACCAGTTCGGTCCAGATCGGGTCGACTTGCACGGTGATCCGCTGTTCATGGTCACCCACATGTACCCCGCCTGGCTCATGTGGGGACTTGGTCGTCCCTCGGCTGGTTGGTCAGCAACGCTGAAGCCTAAGACGACGCCCGTTGTCCGCACCGCGGCGTCAGTGGAGTAGGTAGTTCATCAGTGAACGCGCACCATGGGTGGCGCCGTCCGCGGCGAAACCCCTCGGCATCCAAAGCGCCCAGGGCAGTTCGCCGGGCCCGAGCAGAGAACTCGGCCGGTCCAGACCATGGGGGAGGGGGCTGACCAGCCGGTCCCCGGGTCGGCCAGCCGGCCGAACCAGGGGAATCGGCTGGGCCCTGGCCATTGACACGAGGGCCTGACAGCGGCCACGAGAAACTGCCCGTAGACGGCCACGAAACTGCCCGCTGGCGGACATGAGAATTGCCCGCTGGCGGCCATGAGATCTGCCCGACACGACGTCGTCTGCCTCACCGCGTCCCACGGTTGAGGCCCCTCCTCAGGTGCGCTCAGCAGTGCTGAAGCCGCTGATCGCTCCCTGAGGAGGGACTACTTGAAGTCTGCAGAGGAAATCATGGAAATTCTGGAAGCCTACGATCTGACTGGGTCGTTTCGTGACGCCGCCGAGTTCGCCGGGTGCTCTCATCACACGGTCGCTGCCCATGTGGCGGCCCGCGACGCCGGTCGTGTCTGCGTGGATCGGCTGCGGCTCGGCCGCAGCTGATCGATGAGTATCTGGCCAAGGTCGAGGAGTGGGTCGAGCAGTCGGGCGGCAAGATCCGCGCCGACAAGGCACACGACAAGCTGCTCGCGCTTGGCTATGCCGGGTCGGAGCGGACCACCCGTCGTGCGGTCGCGATGGTGAAGCAGGACTATCGGTGCCGGGCGGGCGACGGGTGCACCGGCCCTGGGTCACCGAGCCGGGGATGTGGCTGCAGTACGACTTCGGTGACGGCCCGGTCATCGACGGGGTGAAGACGACGCTGTTCTGTGCCTGGTTGGCGTGGTCGAGGTTCCGGGTCGTGCTGGCGATCCGGGACAAGACGATGCCGAGCGTGTTCGCGGCCCTGGATGTGACGCTGCGTCGGCTGGGCGGTGCACCGACCTATGTGCTGACCGATAACGAGAAGACCGTCACCGTGGAGCACGTCGCGGGGATCGCGGTCCGCAACCCGCAGATGGTCGCTTTCGCCCGCCACTACGGCGTCACGGTGCACACCTGCGAGCCGGCCGACCCCGCGTCGAAGGGCGGCAGCGGAGTCGACGGTGAAGCTGGCCAAGGCCGACCTGGTGCCCAAGGACACCAACCTGCTCGAGCGCCTACGCCAGCTTCGCTGAGCTGGAGGCCGCCTGTGAGGTGTTCTGCGAGCTCGTCAACACCCGCGTCCATCGGGTCACCCGCCGGGCACCGGTCGAGATGCTGGCCGAGGAACAGGCCCGGCTGCATCCGGTCCCGGCGCATCCGCACACGGTCGCGTTCGGGCTGACCCGGACGGTGCCGGCCTCGATGCCGATGGTCGCTTTCGAGGGCGGCCAGTACTCGGTCCCGCACACCCTGGTCGGTGAAACGGTGTGGGTCCGCGTGCATGGCCGTGGTGTCGACGAGCAGGTCGTCATCGTCCACATCGGCGCCACCGGGCCGCTCGAGGTCGCCCGACACCGGCGCGCCACCCGGGCAGCCCGAAGATCACCGCCGAGCACTTCCCGCCTGCCCCAGCCGGGGCACTGGACCGCAGACCGAAGGCGAAGAACCCCGCCGACGTCGAGTTCCTCGCCCTCGGTGAGGGCGCCCACATGTGGCTCGAGCGAGGCCGCCGCGGCCGGGTCGACCAAGATGCGGGTCAAGATGACCCAGGCGCTCGGCCTGGCCAAGCTGTTCGACCCGGTCGAGGTCGACTGGGCGCTCGGCCACGCCGCGGTCCACGGCCGGTTCGCCGAGGCCGACCTCGCCTCCATCCTCGACCACCACGCCAGCACCCGCACCAGCGACGAGCAGCACCGCGCCGGTGAGGACCACAGCCTCACCCAGGGCACCAGCGCCTGGGCCGACTCGGGCAACGGGCTCGGCACCGGCACGGCACCACGCCGCCTGAAGACGGCATCGTCGAGGGTGAGGTGATCGCATGAGCACCGCAGCCGAAGACCAGCCACGAGGACGGGCACGAGGGCCGCGGCGCCGACGCTGGGGGTCCCCACCGCGCCGCCCTTGCCCGAGGACGTCGAGGCGCTGCTGCGGCGGCTGCGGTTGCCGCACATCCGTCGGCACGCACCCGAGGTGGTCGCCACCGCGAAGGCCCAACGCTGGGAACCCGTCGAGGTCCTGCGGGCGTTGTTCGGCGAGGAGGCCCCCGGTCGGGAACGCTCCGCGCTCGCCACCCGACGAGCAGCAGCCGGGTTCCCCACCGGGAAGACCTTCGAGGCCTGGAAGCCCGAGGCGTCCTCGATCCCGGCCCCCACCCAACAAGCACTGCGGACCCTGGAATGGATCGGACGCCGGGAGAACCTCGTCGTCTGCGGGCCATCGGGGACCGGAAGACGTTCCTGCTCGAAGCCCTCGGTCACCAAGCCGTCGAGGCCGGGCTCAAGGTCGCCTGGTTCACCCTCGAAGACCTCGGCGTGCTGCTGCGCAGACACCGCGCCGACGACACCGTCACCAAGGCCATCGCCCGGGTCCTGCGCGCAGATCTCGTCGTCGTTGATGACATCGGCCTGCTGCCGGTCGCCCAGGACGCCGCCGAAGGGCTCTACCGCCTCGTCGATGCCGCCTATGAGAAACGCTCCGTCGCGCTCAGCTCGAACCTCCACCCCGCCGCGTTCGACGAGCTGATGCCCAAGACCCTGGCCACCGCGACCGTCGACCGGCTCCTCCACCACGCCCACATCTGCCAGACCACCGGCGACAGCGTGCGCCTGACCCAAGCACTCGCCGGCCAAGGGGTGAGCCCGTTGAACTGAGCAAACCGGCCGGTGGTGGCCACCCCGTGGGCAGATCCCATGGCCATCACCGGGCAGTTCTCGTGACCGTCACCGGGCAGGTTTCATGACCGCCCCTGGGCAGTTCCTACTGGCCCTTGACACGAGGGCCCTGAGTGAGAAGCCGCCCGGCTTCTTGCGGGCCGGGCTCAGGTGGGATTGAAGTAGAGCGTTCCGCACTCCACGATGCGTCCCCTGAGACACACTCATCACCATGCGCCAAGCTGCCTGCCCGACCTGCGGTGGACCGGTGAACGTCACCCGCGGGAGCGCCCTCTGTGCTACCGGTCATGAGTTCGACCCCAGAGACCTGCACATCACCGCCTCGACCGGCGCACTCGGCGCCCTGTGGGCAGCCGTGCACGCCCTCGAGGACCGTGCCAGCGGCGCCCGGTGGCGGAAACAACGACCGTCACCACCTGCCCATCTCGACGCCACCATCGAACAGTCCGACCGAGAGGCCGGCGCCATCCGCGACGTCCTGAACAGGCAAGGCCAAGAAGACACAGGCGGATCGTCACAACAGCGACCTGCCCCAGAGAGCCCCGCATCTGACTAGCCACGTATGACCGTCAGGCGCGAGGCCGATTCACCCCACCGTTCCCCCACCGCTCCGGCTCGCGCCCGCTCCACAAGCGGAACCTTGGGCGGTGCAGAAGGGACATCACTGGACAGATTTTGCCCCGGGGGTGAGGTTTCCGCTAGGCGGTGGGTCCCGAGGTTCGCTGGGGCCGCTGACGTCGGGAGAGGGTGGGCCTCTCGCCGCAGTGGAAGGCCCTGATTTCAGAGGTGCTCGAAGTCCCCGTGACGGTCAACGATTCCCGTATGCCGATCGGTGACCGGCAGCGGACTTCCTGTCGAGCACGAGGCGCGTGGCTCAACCCGGATGAGGCCGATTCGTCCTGAATTGGGCCCCACGGATGTGCGAGTAGGGCCGGAAATGCCGATGTGCGGACGACGACTAGGCTCGCTCGGCGCGGCCCGCTTCTAACCCTGAGGAATCCTTCTTGCAGCAACAGCGTCGCCGTGGCGCGGTGCTCCTCGCCCTCGCCATGGGTATCGCCGTCGGTGTACTCACCTCGGTCCTGCAGGCGCACTTGGATTACCCCTGGCTGGCGCTAGTCAACGCCGCGAGCCCCTGGTTGACGACCGCCTTCGTCGCCGGCGCGCTCCAGTCCCGGCTCTCCATTGCGATGTTGGTGGGAGTGGCTGCAACGACGCTGGCGGTCGTCGCCTACGACGTCACCGCAGACGTGCGCGGCTTCGGCGTCTCGATGAGCTACGTCATGTTGTGGTCTCTGAGTGCGGTCGTGGGTGGCGCAATCTTCGGGGCCGCGGGGCTCGTCTGGTGGCGCGCGGCCCCGGCCGGTCTGGGAGCGGCCCTCTTGGTCGCCGCGTATGCCAGTGAAGCCGTGGTCGCGTACCACTTCCGGCTGGGTTACTCCGCAGCCGCTTCGCTGTTCGGGGCTATCGCTCTCCTTCTGGCCGTCGTCCTCGGTTGGCATCGGAGTCAGTACCCTGCCCTCGCGCGGTGGCTGCTGCCGACCTTCATCGCCGGAGTAGCTGGACAGGCGGCCCTTGGACTGCTGCTCTCGGGGTGACACGCCCACGTTTCGATCTCATAGGCATCTTGGCTTTCACAGACCCAACTTGTCCGTCTGGACGAAGGAAGTCGCGAACCAGGCCCCGGGCGTCGCCGACGGCTGAACGTCCTCATCCGCCGCGATGCGCGCTTGCGAAGCGCACACATTGGCAGCACCAGATGCGACAATGGGTCCCTCGCGCACGTAGGGAGGTCGTCGGTGGGCGCTGATGGGAAACGGTTTCCGGGCGAGAAGAACCCCGTCGGGAACAGCACGGAGCCGGATCAGATCGCTAACGCCGCCATGTCCAGCCAGATGCAGGGACTGAGCACCAACCCCGGTGTCTCCGGTGGTCTGCTAGGACTGCTAGACGCTCGTCGCGCACGCAAGGCGAAGAAGAAGGCGATCGCCTTGTGGGAGGCTCAGCGCCACGGGGAACAGCGCTAACGCCAGCCGCGAAGGCCAATACCGTCTGCTCGTGCGGGCGCTTTCATCTCCAACCGGGCGGCGGGGCGAGCGTTCCAGTGTTGGGCAGGGTCACAACCGGAGCCGCGATCCGGTCGCCGAGGACTGGCGGAACGGCTACGGTCCGAAGATGCCGCTCAACGACCCAGTCGACCGCGACCGGGATGACGACGACGCAGTCGTCGCCGTGGCGACCGGTCGCCGGGGCCAGCGCCTGATCTGTGCAGGCTGGTTCGCGAGTCACGCCGACAGCGGCACTCGCGGCCCGCACCTTCATCTCCGCACCTCGGACGCCGAACCACCGGTGTTGCGCACCGATCAACTGCCCACGCTCATCTCAGCCCTGGCGGTGACCGAGCGCATAGACCGCCTCTGGACGACCGACGGAGACCAGTATGCCGCTGAGGTCGTGCTGCGGTCCCCCGACCCACAGGACCCGGGCGTCACCACCCAACACCGCCGCAGCAGCTTGAGGTTCACCCAGACCGTCGTCGACCACCTGCCTGAGATCATGCGCCTGCTTAGCGAGGCATCGAGCACCGACGAGGCTCTACTCACGCGGCCCCGCGACTGAGTGACGACTCCAGGTGCTAGCCGAGCCTGAGCACTGACGTCCGGACATGCCGCGTTGGGGGCGGCTACGCTCGCCCGGGATCTGCCGCGATCCGCAACTGCCGCGATTCAGGTGCGTCTTTCAGCTGCTGGTGGGTACTGCACGATTGCGTGCCCGTCGGGTCTTCCTTCGGGTAAGACACGCTCATGCCCGCGGGTGCGAGCGCGGCGGGCACGCCCCAGTCGCGAACGCCTTCACATGCCGTCTTGTGGGCGGCTCCGCTTGCCCGGATCTGCCGCGATTCCCGCTTCCACGACGGGCGCCCGCTGGCTGGCCGGAACCATCGGCACGGGTCGTCGCCGCATGGCGAGGACCCGCGGCGGAGACTTCCGCAATGGCGCCAACGACAGGCCTTGTCGTCGTACCGGTCAGGGATCGATCACCTGGGGGCGATCGATCATTCCGTTGATGCGTCGAAACCGCCATTACCGATGAGCACGTCCGCGATCCAACTCGTCAACGAGTCGTCGACGTGGACTGAGCGAAGCTCGGGGGCGGTGCGCTGTGGCGCCTACTCTCCGGGTTCGTACTTGAGCGAGACGCGAAGCTTAGTCCTATAGGTGATTCCGCCGTCGTCTCCCAGGTGGATGTCCTGGGCGACGACCTCGGCGACCCGCAGGTCGCGAAAGCGTCCCGCTCGCCGGCTTGATGGCCTCGGACGCGGCGTCCTCCCAGGACTGAGTGCTCGTTCCGATGAGGTCTGTCAGTCTGTAGACGCTCACGCGAGCCTCCTGGGCCAATGCCGGGATGGATCGTCTTCCAGGAACAGTCATCCGAACGGGTGCTCCCGCCGACAAGCGGTACGTCGCGGTCCTCTGATGCCGATGCAGGCGGCGCTACACGTGTGCATGTGCGTTCCCCTCAGGCGTCGCTTGAGCCTCCCCCGCACCATTCGAGGACGCCGATGACTGGCTTGATGTCGACCAGCGGTGTCCCGTGAATCGCTTCGAGCGGCTGCACGCGGAGTCTGCCGTCTTCAATCGCGACGATCGTGACGCGGTGCAGGCCGATCGGATTCGGCCGAGCCGGAGAGCGGGTGCTGAACACGCCCCGTTCCGGACCGGTCGGATCGTCCCCGGGTCGGGTGACCAGTTCATCTCGTCGCGCCTGGTGCAGCCAGGTCAGCACCAGGACGTCCGAGCCGATGCGAAGGTCGCGGACACCCTCACGCACCTCGTGGTTGATCACCAGCCAGGCATCTGGTGCGCCTTGTTCGCCCTGGTTCGGCGCTGCCGCGGGATCGACCAGCGTGGACTCGACCCACCCGATGGGTCGCACCTCGTACGTCCCGGCGGGAGGTCGGGAGTCACCGGCATCCAGCCGCGCCTCGGCGCGGGTAGGCTCGAACAGCTCGATCGGGTTCCCGGACGGGTCCTCGAGGAGGATCTGCTTTCCGCCCACCCCGGTGACGATGTCGTTGCGGAACCGCGCACCGGCTGCACGAAGCCGTGCCACCGCGTCCTCGAGGTCGTCGATCTCGAGGGAGTACCGGTTCCAGCCCCCCGGCACCGGCAGGGTCCCATCGGCCATCGCCTGACCGCCACCCGGGCCTCCTCCTGGGGCGCTCAACACCAGACGCAGCGGCCCACGCGTCAGCATCGCGAACGTCTTCGCCGGGTGCATCTGCACCCTGAAGCCGAGAAATCCGCAGTAGAAGGCGATCGCCGCATCCACGTCGTCGACGATGTAGCGAACGCTCACTGTCGCCACGGACCGCCTCCACTCACGCGCCTCCACACATCATGTCGTCGACCTCGCACACGAGTCCACCTGTTCGCCCAGCCCATTGGTAGGCGACACTCGAAACCCCGCCAACCAGGTGGCACCAAACCGCGCGCAGCGATTGGCGTCCCCGCATAGGGCCGTCGTCGAGCCCAAGGTGGCACGCCATCGACAGAACGACCTGGTCAACAGAGGCGGCATAAGTCCCAGTGCAAACGCCACTTCCCTGCAGCCAACGCTGCCGGTCGGGATCAGTTGCGCAGTGGCGGCGCAGTCACCCTCAGGGTCGAGCTGTGCCTCACTAGCTAGACATTCCGCCGTCGCCCTCGACTCTTTACCTTCGATGTGGTCCACTCGAATGGTTGGCGCATCTGGACCCCGTGTGACAAGGCTTGCAATCTCGCTAAGTGTCGGCCGGCCGGTCCGTGGGGGAAGCGTCAAGCCGTGGCGCTCCGCACTGCGGGCCGGTTCCCACCGTCTCCCACGCCTGGCACGCCGGCGACCCGTTGTGGCCGCATCTGCGGCGGTGACTAGGGCCCCCTTCGTCGGCATCAACCGACTGTCTAGACACTGCGTAAATCTATTCTTACGAGCGCTCGCTAGTATCTGCCTTACACCGTAAGTTCTTTACTTAGGGCCCGCGAAGAAATAATGCGGGTTCGCTACGGCGTGTCGGGGTGGATGGTGTAGTTCCATTCGCCGTGGAAGTCGTGGCGGGTCAGGGGGAGGGCGTCGACGTCGGTGCTGGTGTACTTCAGGCCGGTGGGGTAGTGCTCGGTGTCGAGTTCGCAGTGCACGCGTAGCCCGGTGCTGGTGGTGGTTGCGCTGATCAGGTCGACGATGACCTGGTGGGTGATCAGGGGTCGGCCGCGCCAGTTGAGGGTGATCTGGGAGAACAGGCGGTGTTCGATCCGGTTCCATTTGCTGGTTCCGGGTGGGAGGTGGCATACGGTGATCGCCAGGCCGGTCTCGGCGGCGAGTTTGGCGAGCTCGATCTTCCAGGCGCGGATCCGGTAGCCGTTGGATCCGCCGCCGTCGGCGCAGACCAGCAGCCGGTCCGCGTCGGGGTAGCGCTGCGTGCCGATGGTCTGCCACCAGCGGCGCAGGGTCGCGACCGCGAACGCGGAGGTGTCGTGGTCGACCCCGACCGAGACCCAGCCGGTGTTGGCCGACACGTCGTAGATGCCGTACGGGATCGCCTTGCCGAGGTCCTGGTCGGGGAAGTCGTGGACGTTGACGCGTTCGGGCCGCCCGGCCGGCTGGTACTCCCGGCCGCCGTTCTTGAACTCTCCGATGAGCTCCTTCTTCTTGGTGTCCACCGAGATCACCGGTTGCCCGGCGCCATGGCGGCTCGCTCAGGGAGTGTTGAGGTAGCCGAACTGGGCGTCGCGGTCCTCGTGTTGGCGACCCTCGGTGACTTTCGCGTTGCCCTGCAGGCTGAACCCCATCTCCCGCAGCATCCGAGCAACGGTCCGGTCCGAGACCCGATGACCCATCGCTGTCAACGCAGCGGCCAGCTTCCTGGTCGACTTGGTCGTCCACACCAACAGCGACATCGGATCACCGCGGGTGGCCGGGTCCACCAACGCATTGAGCGCCGTGGTCAGCTCCGGATCGGACTCGGCGAGCCTCTTGCGCCCACCGCCGGGCGCCCGCACCCGGCGGCTGGGCTCAGCGTCCCCGGCGACCTCACGAACCCCACGAGCGACGGTGTCTGGATGCACCCCGGTCGCCTGCGGCGACCGCCTTGATCCCACCGCGACCGAGCTCGCAGGCCTCCACACCGAGCACCAGACGACGCTGACGCTCATCGAGATGCGGACGCAACACCGCGTACTTACGGGCCACCGCGTCCGCGACCTGCGCCATCTCCGACATAGCACAAGCGTAGAGACCTCACCAGCTAAAACCTACGTTATTCTGTCGCGAGTCCTTAGTGGTCGCTGCATCAGGACCGGTCCCCAATCCCCAGGACAAGCGACCGAGCGGCCACTCCGCGCGGACCGTCACCGACTTGTCGATTGCCACTCCCAGGGTAGGCGACCAAGTGTCGAGGCGGTCGCGTGGTTTTCCGGGTCCCCCCTGCTGCGGCGTTGCACGCTCTGCCAGCCGCTATCCACCGGCTGCGACTGGTGCCCTCACAACCGGTCCGGCTTCGGATGCTGGACGACGCCGAGCTGTAGCCGACCGTCCAGCACCGCGGCGACCTGCGCGGCAACCTATTGTCCGCGGCCTCGTCCATGCAGAGCCCACCCAGCCACATGCCCGAGTCTCGCGACCGGGCAGCCCGACGCCAGCCGCTCGCCCCGCTTGTCGATGACCAGGAATCAGCCCGTGGCCCGTCGCGTGCTGCCGTCGGCGAGGGTCACGGTGTAGGTCCACGCTCCCATCACTTCGGGGTTCTCGCTGCTGGGTTGGTCCGACGGCCACCAGGCGGCAAACCGCCCGTTGGCGACGGAAGCTTGGACGTCGGGGCCCACGGGGGTGTGCACGAGGACGCCGGTGACCTCACTGCCCACATAGCCCTGGACCAGGCTGAACCGCGCCTCGTCGTTACTGAAAGGCCAGAGACGCGGGGTCGGCACGTTGCCCGTCATGTTCTCGGTTTCGACAATGCGGTCCCGAGCCAGGGTCGGGGCCTCGACGGGGTCCGGGGTGTAGCCCCCGAAGAATCCCTGTCCCGTGTGGTCAGCGGGATCGTGGTGCCCGAGGAGGTCATCGGGCATCAGGCAGGCCCCTTCCGACTTGCCGGCGGCGAGGAGCACGTAGGTCCATCCGCCACGTCGCTCTGCGATCGCGACCCGCTCTCCCTGGTCGGGCATCTCGAGGGCGGCGCGGCACGTGGTGGCGGCCTCACCCACGGCCGCGGCCCTGAGTGGCTCGGGCTTCGGGCTCCACGACGTGAAAGCCGAGCCGCCGCTGAGCAGCAGTGCGGTCACAGCGGCACCGGTGGCGCCGACCAGACCCACCGGCATGAGCAGCCGCCTCCAGCGCCGCCGCGGCCGATCGGATTCCTCTGGGACTTGATCATGGCTAGGGGTGGCCAGGATGCGGGCGAACGTCGCGTCGGCGCGTTCGAGCTCCTCATCGGTCAGGACGGTTGTCGGTGCGGGGTCGAGGTCGCGCAGAGCGGCGGTGGTCATGGTGTCGACGGAGTGCTTGTTCATCGTGGGCTCCTGTGGGAGGCAAGGTGGCCGTGCACCCGGTCGCCGGCGGTGGTGGAGTAGTCGACGTGGCGCCGCAGGGTGCGCCGGGCACGGGACAACCGCAGGCGAAAGGCGGTGGGCGAGATGCCCAGCACGGCGGCCGCGTCGGGCGCGGTCAACCCGTCGAGGACGGGCAGTGCGATCGCCTCTTGGTGCAACGCGCTCAGGAGTGGCCAGGCTGCGGCGATGTCGACCCGGTGGGCGACCAGGTCAGGGTGCTGGCCGGCATCGGCGGGACCGTGACGGACTTCAGCGAGACGCACCGAGACGGCATCGTGCCGGCTGTCACGGCGCCGGGTGTTCTGGAGAGTCTTGCGTGCCACGCCGAAGAGCCGGGCGCGCGCCGCCGAAAGATCGGCGGGCACCTCGTCGAGGCGGCGCCACGCGACGACCATGACATCACCGACAACGTCCTCGGCGTGGGTCGGATGAACGCGCCTGCGCACGAAACGAAGCAGATCGACGTACACCGAGTCGTAGATCTCCCGGAAGCGCTGTTCGCGCTCCCGCTGCCACGAAGTGGGGGAGTCCATACCCTGTTCCTGTCCAAGTGCGCACAAGTGTGTCGCAGTGACGCCGGCTTCTGTGTCAGTGTGACCTGCGAGGTGTGTGACAGGCTCATCTCTCAGAATCCGCTTGCCCTCGGCCAAGACCGCGGCGTACGCGATAGCGACATCGTCCAGCGCCGCAGAAGCCGATCCGTTGGGAGCCACGGCCTTCGGATCCCCAGCGCAGACGCGGACGAAGGAGAGGGTTGCTGCGGACTCGCGGCGGCCACATCACCGGGTGGTGACCGGCGGCACCCGTCGTGCCGGAGGCCCGGTCCGGGCCGCTGCCAGGACGGCACCCACACGGTCGGCCAACTGGTCGCGGCTGAGTCCCCCGGCCATCGCGCAGATCTTGTCGAAGCGGCGTCCACCCAGCCGCTCCTCGAGCTGCTCACGCAACGTGGCGTAGCGAAGCTCGTCCGGGCCGTGCGCGGGAGGTGACCCCGGCTGTGCTGCGGCCGCTTCCATCAGCAGCGCCGCCTCTTGTGGGCGGTCGGTCGCGGTTGCCAGCTCGGCGACGATGCGCCCGATGGTGCACAGCTGTGGCCACATCGCCATCCGGCGCACGTCGGCCAACAACGGATCGCCCATGGCTCCCGCAGCGCCATGGTGCCCCGCGCGCACCAGGGCGGCGAGCAGCGCGATCCGTGCCAGGACGGCGATCTGCACGCAGCCGGTCGCGGTCGCCTGGTCCGCAGCGCGCCGCAGCGACGCGATCGCCTGGTCCGGTTCGGCGACCGCCGCCTCGCCGGCCGCGTAGGCCGCGAACGCCTGCACTGGCGTCGATCCACAGGCATCCGCCGACAGCACCGCAACGTCCGCCTGCTCCAGGGCCAGGTCGAGGTCCCCGGCGAAGCGGGCCACCAGAGCCAAGGACGTGTGTCCCTCCGTCCTCAGCGCTACCGGGAGTCCCGCCAGATCCGCGATGGCCCGCCAGTGGCGCCCCGACTCCTCGTGTTCGCCGCCGTAGAGCGAGGCGATCCCCAGGGCCAGGTGTGCCAGGTACAGCTCGGTGGGACTCGCCGCGGCCCGCAGCGCCGCCTCACCGAGTGCGGCGCTCCGGCCGAGACCCCCGCGGCTCGCCAAGGCCACGCCGGCCGCGCCCATCGCCTCCGCCGCTCGGGCCCCGCCGTCGCGCAGGCTGCGCTCCCCGGCCTGGATGATCAGCTCGTCCAGACCCGGTTGCGGCAACCAGTGTGGGCACCGCTGCACCGCGCCCGCGATGGCCGCTGCGAGGCTCGGCTCGTCGTAGCGCAATGCCCAGCGCAAGGCCGCCTCGATGTCCGCACGCCCACGCCGGAGCCGGAGCAGCGCCGCAGTGGCACCCGGCCCGGTGCAGTCGTCGGCGGCCTCCTCGGTGAGCTCCGCAACCCACCGAGCATGCGCGACCCCGGCCCGCGCAGCGCGTCCCGACTCCGCGAGACGGCGGGCCGCCTCGATGCGCACCACCGTGAGCAACCAGTAGGTCAGACCTTCGTCTCGCTCGCGGACCGACACCAACGAGGAGTCGACGAGCTCGGCCAGCTGCTCGTGGGCATCGCCGTTCGTGTCCTGCGTGTCATCTGTGCGTATGCCGGAGACCAAGCGGTCGACCGCTTCGAGGCCGAACTCGCCCGGGAACACCGACAGGGCGGCGAACAGGTCCTGCTCCTCGTCGCTCAGCAAGTCACAGGACCAGTCCACGAGCGCCCGCATCGGCTGCCCGGTCCAGGCCGCCTTGTCCAGGACACCGGGGTCCCCGGCGAGCGCGGCACAGACGCCCTCGAGTCCGAGCTGATGGACACGGGAGGCGGCCAGCTCCAGGGCGAGCGGTAGCCCGTCGAGTCGACGACAGACCTCACCGAGCACCGGCGTGTTGTGCTCGGTCACCTCGAAGGCAGGGCGGGCCCGCCGGATCCGGTCGACCAGCAGCACCTCGGCCGGTGACAGCCTCCCCGACGGCGAGGGGGTGCCGGTCGACGGGCAGGGAAGCGGGGCGAGCGGCAGCACGCGTTCGCTGGGCAACCCGAGCCGATGCCGGCTGGTCAGGACCACCCGGATGTCCGGGCAGCGCCGCGCCACCAGCTCCACGAGCTGTGCCGTCTCGCGCAGAACGTGCTCGCAGTTGTCCACCACCAGGATCGTGGGATCGGCGCGAAGCCGCGCCACGAGCTCGGCCCGGTCCGCCGGGCCGGATCCTCCGCTGACGGCAGCCGAGACCGCGCCGGTCACCTGACCCGGGGCGACGGCCGCCAGCTCGACGACCGCCACCGGGAGAGCGAGCCTGCCCGCCAGTTCGGGAGTCGCCTCGGCGACGAGGCGGGTCTTCCCGACCCCGCCCGGCCCGGTGACGCTGACCACCCGGCTGACGGCACACGCCGAGACGAGGGCGTCCAGCTCATGCCGGCGGCCGACGAACGTGGTGGACGTGTCCACCCAGGCGGGCACACCCGGACCCGGCGGCGTACGGCGGGGCGCCCCGCCTGCGAGCAGCCGCGCGTGGAGCGCCTGCACGGCCGGAGCGGGATCCAGCCCCAGCTCATCGGCCAGTCGACGCCGGTGCTCCTGGTACCGCGCGAGCGCTGCGGCGGTGCGCCCGCACCTCTCGAGGGCAGTCAGCAGCAGCGAGACGGCCTGCTCACGGTACGGCTCCTCGGCCAGGAGTCCCTCCAGGCGTCGGACGGCGTCGGCCGGGTCGTCGAGGTCGAGGGCGGTCCGGGCACGCTCCTCGCGGGCGTCGAGCCGTAGCAGCTCGAGGCGTTGGGCCTCGACCTCGGCAAAGCCACGGTCGGCGAACTCGGCGTACGCCTTCCCGCGCCACAACGACAGAGCTTCGTCGAGGAGCCGGGCCGCCCGCTCCGGTCCCACCTCGCGGGCGCGGCGGCACAGGTCCTCGAACCTCCGGGAGTCCAACCCGGCCGGTGCGACCTCGATCCGATATCCCGCCGGGTCCGGGCCGATCGAGCCCTCGCCCAGAAGCCCTCGCAGTCGCGAGATCACGGTGTACAACGCCGGCCGCGGTTCCACCGGGAGCTGCTCACCCCACGCCGCCTCGACCAGCGCGTCGGCCTCGACCGCTCGTCCGGCGTGAACCAGCAGGGCCGCGAGCACGCTGGCCCGGCGCCCACCCGGCACCGCCAGCCGGCTGCCGTCGCGCCACACCTCCAGCGGACCGAGAACTCCGAATCTCAGGTCAGGCACCCCCTCATCCTCGCCTCTTCGCCGGTGAATGTCGCGTGAAAGGACGGCACGCGATGCTGGCCGCTCACGGCAAGACCAACAGAGCTGCGAGAGGAGCAGAGATGAGTGAGCAGATGGTCCGTGACGGCAGGCCGCTCGGGCACAAGGTCGGCCGGGGCGACGGCGAGCACCTCCTCTTCAGCGGCATGGAAGTGCTCGTCAGGGCCTCGGCGGAGTCCACCGGAGGTGCCTTCACCGTGCTGGAGGAGAGGGACCCGATCGACGTGCCGCTACCAGGTGCGGTGGCTGTGACCGCGCTGCCCTGAAAGGTCGATGAAAGCCCGGTGCAGCACTGTCTCGGCGACGAGCAACATCGGACAAGGAGGTCGTCGACATGGCGCATTTCGAGTGCACCACCACCATTGCTCGGCCCGGGGACGAGGTGAGCTTCCTGCGGCCACCCCGCCTGATGCGGGTCCTTGCGCCGCTGATGGCCCAGAAGGCGCGACGCACCTGGGAGGAGCGTCTGCGGTTCATCAAGGACTGGATCGAGGCCGGTGCCCCGCCACCCGGCGTGGCCGGCGGGATCGCTGAGGAGTGATCGGCGATGACGCAGTACGACGCGATCGTCGTTGGTGCCCGATGCGCGGGCTCGGCCACGGCGATGCTGCTGGCTCGGATGGGGCATCGAGTGCTGCTCGCCGACCGAGCACACTTCCCCTCCGACACCGTCTCCACGCACCTGATCCATGCTCCGGGGGCGGCAGCCCTGAAGCGTTGGGGCCTACTGGACCAGCTCCAGGCGACCGGCTGCCCAGCCATCACGACGTACTCCTTCGACTTCGGGCCGATCGTGCTACGCGGCACGCCGCCACCCTGTGACGGCACCCAGGTTGCGCTGTGTCCGCGGCGTACCGTCCTGGACAAGCTGCTTCTCGATGCAGCTGCCGCAGCAGGGGCGGAGATCCGTGAGGGCTACCCGGTGCACGACCTGCTCATCGAGGACGACCGCGTCGTCGGGATCCGCGGTGGCGATACGGTGTCGCCTTCCATCTTGCGAGCCGACATCGTCGTCGGGGCCGACGGCGCCCACTCCCGAGTGGCCAAGCTCGCGGGCGCCGCCAGCTATCGCGAGGCGCCGATGCTGAGCGTGGGCTACTACGCGTACTGGAGTGGCTTCCCTGTCCAGGACGCCGGCTGGTTGGTCCGCCCCGGGCGCGGCTACGGCGCCTTCCCCACCCACGACGGGCTCACCCTGGTGCTGGCCGCCTGGCCTGCTGCGGAGCTCGCGTCAGTCAAGCAAGACGTACAGGGCAACTATCTGCAGGCCATCCGAGAGGTGTACAGCGAGCGGCTCGCGGACGCGCGCCGCGAGGAGAGGGTCGTCGGGAGCGGCGTCGCGAACCACTTCAGACAGCCCTACGGACCCGGCTGGGCACTGGTCGGCGACGCCGGCTTCTTGCTCGACCCAGTGACCGCTCAGGGCATCACCGACGCCTTCCTGGACGCCGAGCTGTGCGCCGACGCCATCCACGCCCACGCGACGGGTTCTCGCCGGTACGACGAGGCGATGGCCGACTACCAGCGCTGTCGCGATGCCCGGGTGTCGCCCATGTACGACTTCACCGCGCAGCTTGCCTCTCTGGAGCCGCCACCCCCGACGTTCCAGCAGTTCGTCGCCGCCATCGCCGATCAACAGGAGGAGATGGACGCGTTCGCTGGCGTGTTCGCCGGGACGGTCCCGCCCTCGGCCGTCTTCGGCAACCCACCGGGCGTGCCGGAGAAAACGTGACCCTGCCCGCCCCTCGGCGCTTGGTCGATCCTGGCCAGAGGCGGACCCGCGCCCGATCGATCGCTCGGTCGACGCTAGTCCGTTGAGTCGCTGGAGCCGACCGCGTCGCGGCCCCGCACGTCGGCCACGAGCTCGGGCCCGATGGTCTCGCCGCGCCGCAGCACGCTGATTGCGCCCGTGCGCTCGAGAATCACCATAGCGACGTCGTCGTAGCGGCGTATGCCGGCTAGCCGCAGCTTCTCGCGCAGTTCGTTTTCGATGACGTGGGCCTTGCGCAGGTTCTCGTCGAGGAGGCGTCCGTCGGTCATGAGCAGGAGCGGCAGGTTGCTGAGCGCGCTGTCGGCCCGTGGGCTGCGGCGGACGATCCCGAAGATGGCCTGCAGGGCGAAGAGCGTACTCAACCCTATGACGCCCGCGAGCAGTGTTGGGGTGTACCCGAGGATGACGCGGCCCATGACCGCGCCCAAGGCCACCGCAGCGGCGAAGTCAAAGTTCGACATCGCCGCGAGGGCGCGCTGACCGACCATGCGGATCAGTACGAGAAACGTCAGGTAGATACCGATGGTCGAGACCACCACCGTCGCGGCGTCTGTCCATGACAATCCGAGCCGCACCTGCGCCTCCCTCCAACCGGCAATGAGGCGATGGTACGGGGGACACGGCGTGACGCGTCACGCGCCGAGCGATACGACGAGAGCCGTCGCTCTGCCCCACACCGCGCTGCGCCGTCGAAGTGTTGCCCGCGGCACCACTCGTCCTAGGCGAACGCCGCTGTGCTGACGGCGCGGCGCCTCGGGCTCGGTCTGGGATGGGTGGTCGGTCCGCCAAGACCATGCCACGCGTCCACCGCGGCGCGCGTATCACGCGAGGGTCGTCGAGAGCAACACGACCGTCACTGCAGACTGAAACGGTCTCCCAGTCTCCGATCACCACAACGGCAATCACCGTAACGGGATCGGCTCTCGGTGCGCAGAACCACCGATCGACTCAACCTTTTGGCCCTTTCAGGACCACCGCTCGGGGCCCTTCTGATGCTTCGGCCTGTAAGTGAACTCAGCCGCGCGGTCGACCATCTTCGGCACGCCAGACATCCCCGCGCTGATCATGGTCATGGACCGACCACCCACCTCGACCCAGCTCCAAGCAGGTGAGACAACGCATTCATGGATATCTCCTCCGTGCGGCCGGTTCGGACGCTGATCTGAGTCCAACTGATCCCGTTTGGGATAGGGATCTCCGATATCTTCCCAGGGCCCACCACCGACTAGCTCCGGCTCGAGGTCTGTTCAGCACCACTCTCATTCTGGCGATGATTCGTCGTCGTCGTCGTCGTCGTCGTCGTCGCCAGCCGCCGTTCCCGTTCCCCAACCGCAACCGGTGCCGCCAGTGGGGTCTGAGGCGGAGGACTCGAACTCGGCCACCATCGCGAGCACGTTGAACAGCAGTGGGCCTACTGCGTCGGTCGGGTCGTAGACCTGCCCTCCCAGGCTCAGGCTGATCTGCCGGGTGGTGAGCTCGTCGGCGACCGCTCGTGCGTCCGGGAGGGATCTGGCGAGCCGGTCGAGCTTGGTCACCACCAGGGTCTCACCGGGCGGCAGGCCGCGAGTGCCGCGCGGGGTCTGGACGTTCGCGGTTGGTGCCGGTGAGGCCGTGGTCGACGTAGATCCGTTCGGCCTCGGCACCGAGTCCGAGCAGGCCGTCGCGTTGGGCCGTGAGGTCTTGTTGCCCTGTGGAGCATCGGGCAATGCCCGATTGCCTCAGCCCGCGCCCACCCAGCTGGCTTTCGCAAGATCACGCACCGCAACCCAGCGAGCACGGACTGTGCAGCTGGAGCGCATTCACGCGCTCGGTGGACGAGTCAGCTTTCGGCGATGGTCATGTCCCATGGGTCGAGACAGGCGACGCCGTGGGGCTCGAAGTGCTTGATGTTCCGCGTCACGACGGTCATCTGTGCGGACTCCGCGACGGCGGCAATGAGCGCGTCGGCGAACGGCGCGTGCTCGGGAACTCGAGACGCCGCGAGGACCCTGGCCGCCGACAGGTCGAAGGGCAGCACGCGGTCGGCGAACGTGGGCAGGACGTTCTCGTCGAACCACCGGCGCAGCACCGCTCCCTGTCGGGCATCAGATTGCTCCTTGTCGATCACTCCTCGCTCGACTTCCGAGATGGTGAACGCTGACACGAACAGGTCACCGACAGGAACCGATGCCGCCCACACCTCGACGGGCGGGTTGCGTCCACGGACCCGCAACGCGGACACCACGTTGGTGTCCAGGAGGTACTTCACAGTTGTGCTGAGCGAGCTGTCAGGCCAAGGCGCTCGGGTTCGAACTCGATGTCGGCGCCGTCCTCGGTGCCCAGGCGGTCAACGATGGTGACGGGTTCGCCCTCCAGCGCCCTGGCGAGCACGTCGCGGGCCTCCGCCTCTAACGACCGGTGATGTTGCTTGGCGCGCGCGCGAAGAGCGGCCTTGGTCCCCGCGGGGAGCTTGCGGATCAGGATCTGTTCCACCACGATCACCTCCGATATCATCACTACGATATCACTGGCCGCTGCCGGTGCGCATGACAACCAACGGCGACTGCCCGCCAGCAGCACAGCTCACGACAACACCTGCCTTCGGGTTCCGGACCGAGGAGGACCGGACGCGGGACCCGACACGCGGAGTGTGACCACAGCGGGATCGGTCACTGGGGCTAGCTAGCCGTCCTGGGCGGTGCGGGTCTCCCCGAGCCATGCGAGCACAGCGCGGACGCGTCGGTGGTCGTCGGCCGTCTCGGCGAGGTCGAGCTTCTGAAAGATCGAGCGGACGTAGGTCTCGACCGTCTTGCCGCTCACGCACAGGTCGTTGGCGATGGCCTGGTTGGAGCGACCTCTCGCCATCAAGGCCAGTGCGTCGCGTTCTCGTTGGCTCAATGAAGCAAGTTGCGACGTTGAGCGGCGGGCATCGAGCAGTCGCTCTCCGATCGTCGGGTCGATGATCGACCCACCGGCGGCGACCGAGCGGCACGCCTCCAGGAACTCGTCAATGTCGCTCACCCGCTCCTTGAGGAGGTAGCCGATGCCGGCAGAGCCGTTGTCGAGGAGTTCGGCCGCGCGAGGTGCCTCGACGTACTGCGACAGCACGAGCACCGCGACGTCGGGGCGATGCTTGCGGATTGTCTTCGCTGCGCGCAGCCCGTCATCAGTGTTCGTTGGTGGCATCCGGATGTCGGTGATAACGAGGTCTGGCGGATCGGCCTCCACGGCGGCGATGAGTTCTTGGGCGTCCGCGGCTTCGGCGGTCACTTCGAATCCGCAGTCTCGCAGCAGGTGGACGATCCCTGAGCGGATGAGCGTGGCATCGTCGGCGACGATGACCCGCAGCCTTTCGGCCGCCGGAAGTGGGCTCCAGGGGACACGCCATGCCACGAGGGGCTGTTCAATGCCTTCGACATGGGCACAGTCGAATGGTTCGAACTCGATGTCGCCTCGGCTGGCCAGCAGTGCACGGACGAGGTCGCTGACCAGGATGTCCCCGGGACGGGCTGCGCTGCGGCAGAGCCGGCGAGCCAGCATGAGGGTGGCGCCGTACGTCTCGTCGTCGGTCTCGACCACCTCGCCGACTGCCATTCCGATGCGCACCTTGAGCGTGCTCCGGTAGTCACGTTCGGACTTCTCGACCAACTGCTGGATGGAGCGCGCGGCGCGGATCGCGGAGTAGGTGGAGTCGAAGTGGACCAAGACGCCGTCCTCGAGGACCTTGTCGATCCGACTGCGTTGGGACCCGACCGCGCGGCGGATGGAGGCGACGTGACTGTTGAAGAGTGAGGCGTACGCCATCTCGCCCATCTCGTCCAGGATCCTGATCGATCGGTCGAGGTCGACGTACATCACAGTCGTCGTGCTCATTGCGTCCCTTGCTGGGCTGTCAACGCTTCTGCTCCATGGGCGATCGAGCGGACCTGCTCGAGTGCGAGTCGCAGCCCGTCGTGGATCTCAGCAAGCGGGAGCGGTCGGACATCGAGCAGGGCATCGACATCGGCGAGCGTGCGTTGGGGACCGGCTTCGATGTGGTTGCTCACCTCCTCGATCGCTTCGCGATCGATGTTGACCAAGCGCATGTGCGCCTGGCCGGACTCCTTGG
Source organism: uncultured Actinomycetota bacterium (assembly GCA_963837995.1). Lineage (GTDB taxonomy): Bacteria > Actinomycetota > Actinomycetes > Propionibacteriales > Nocardioidaceae > Nocardioides_B. The sequence continues at coordinate 314,766 of CAWIPS010000007.1, read as the reverse complement.
CAGCGGCCTCGGCAAGTGCGGCCAACCGTCGTGCCTCCAACGACACGGATAGGGAGCCTGCGGCGTCGGCGAGGAGGTCGGAAGGCACCTCTGTCAGCGCGTCGAGATCGAGAGCAGCGATGGCCGCACCGTTGCGCGTCACGGTGATGAGGCGGCGGTGGGGACGATCATGGGGGAGTCGTCGACCGGACTCGTCGACCCAGCCGTTGTCGGTTGGGAATACGACGGCTGCCGATGGATCCCCCAATGCCCTCGCTAGCCGACTGCGGGTGGCGGTCACCGTTGAATCGCGGTCAAGCTGGAGCACCAGAGCCTGTGGGCGGATCAGTCGAGGGGTGATCAGTTCCGCCCAGACCGCCCAAGCAGCGTACAGGCCGGCGCCGATCACGGGCACGGCTACCAACAGATATGCGAAGGCACCGTTCAGGAGCACCTCTGCGTAGTCGAGCCGCACCGGGAGCGCGAGGACGATCGAGTCCATGACAGAAACCAGCACACCGAGCCGCCACCACGGTCCCGCCATCTGTCGCAGGACCAAGAGAGACACGGTCGCCACAGTGAGACACCAGGCAACCGATAGCCCGATCGCCGCACCGCCGGACTCTGCGAACGCCAGTGGATTCGGTTGGCGGATCAGCATGTCAGGTACGGCATCGAACCACACCCAGCTCATCGCACGGGGTGGTAGCGAAACGGCTTCCGTTGTCGCCGGGCCCGAGACCACGAGGGTCCCGGCTGTGATCAATGCCAAGACCACGGTCCAACCGCGAACCGGAAGCCGACGGCCGTCGCGTGACGGCTCGGTGAAGACCACGAGCAGGAAGGCCGGGCTCGCCAGCCAGACCGCGGCACCGAGCACCGCCAACCAAGGTGAGTGCAGGAAACGGAAGTACGACACCGTCAATAGGACCGCCGCGATGAGCAACCGGATCGGTGCGCGGTCGGTTGGTCGTCTCCTCCCGCCCACGAGCGCCACGGTCGTCAGCGCTGCAAGCGCGCCGGTCAGGAGCGCAGGGGTGAACCGGAGGGTTCCCGGGGCGGCTTCGGCCTCGAACCCCCACCAGCCAACCACGGCTATCGCCGCCGTCGACATGAGCGGCACCACCCAACGCCTTCGATGAGTCATCAGAGGGCTCCTCCCGTAGTCGGCAGTGGGATACTGGCGCGGACCACGGTCCCCTCACCTATGGGGCTCGATACGTCGAGATCACCACCGAAGCGCTCCACTCGCGAGCGCAGACCGACGAAGCCCGAGCCATTCAGGTCGGCCCCACCCCGCCCGTCATCGTCGATCACCAACTCGAGTCGGCGACCTCCTCCGCCGTTGCTGTCGACCACCCACGCGACGACGCGCAGCCGGTCGGCGTCGGCGTGTTTGGAGGCGTTGGCCACCGATTCCGCGGCGATGAACCACGCACCTGCAGCGATCACCGCTGGAATGTCTGCAGGCAGATCGACATCGATCTCCATGCGCATCGCCGTGCACGCGCCCAGGTGCGCGATCAACGACTCCAAGCCGCGGGAGTCGACGATGGCCGGAAACAGCCCGGATGCCGCCTCGGCGATCTGTTGACGGGCCGCGGTGACGCCTGTTCTGAGGTCGCGAGCGACGTTGTCGTCGTCGCGGGCAAAGCGGTTCGCCATCGCTGCCTGCAAAGCCAAGCCGACGAGCTGTTGCTGCGCGCCGTCGTGGAGATCGCGCTCGAGCCGAGCGAACGCTGCATCGCGAGCATCGGACATGGCTCGGCGAGCGTTCGCGGCATTCCTGCGGGTCGCGTTGGCGGTGGCTGCCAGACGGGCGAAGTCAGCTGACGCTCCCGCTGCAGCTATAGCCCGCTCCACCCCGTCCGATGAGACGGTGCTCCCCCGGCCTCCTGCCGAGACTGTCGCAATCACCTCGTCGTCCCGACGGATCTCGACGACTCTCCCCGCGTTGGGTGGGGGTACCGGTCGACCCTCGCGATCCAGCCACGAGCCACCCGGTCCGGCGAAGCGGACATCGAGATCATCGCGGTCGACCGCGATCAGTGAGTTGCGCAGGACCGACTCGGCGGGCCCGATCTCGATGCTGGTCGATGAGTGCGCTGGCACTCGGGCTCGCTGGACCGCCAAGACCGCCAAGACCGCCAGGACAGGCGTCGTGGCATAGGGCAGGTATCGGGCAACGAGCACCAGGCCGCCGAACACTTCGGGGTGGCCGAACTCGTCGAACCCGGACTCACTCGCGATCGCTGCCACACCAGCTAGCTCCAGGATCATCGCGACGGCGGCCGCGAGCACGATCGGCCGCTGCAAGCGTCGCCCAGTCGGTGGGAGCCCCTCCGCGTGCCGTCGGACCGAAACGTAGAGCAGGACCCCGCCGACGGGCAGCACGATCGCGAGCCCGAACGAGTGGGCGATCTCGACGATCGCCGGCATGCCGTTGGCCTTGGGCAGCCCAGAGGGCTGCGCACGGAGGAAGAACTGCGGGAGGAACCACAGCAAGACCGCCTGCAGGATGCTGTAGGTAGCCCACCAGATCCTGTCGGCGCTGCGCAGGTGTCCCGACGGCCACGCAAGCAAGAGCAGGTACATGGACGGTCGCGTCAACCCCCTGGAGCTCAACAGACCCCAGTCGCGCAACGGCGTCATCATCGCCAAGACGGACCACGACCACGCCAATGACAGCGCCGCCATCAGAATCCACATCCGACCCGCTGGACGCCACCCCACCAGGACCAGCGTCGCGGCGACCAGCAACCAGATCGAAACCGGGAGCAGTGCCATCGCGAACTGCGTCGTCCACGCCGGGCCCCAGTCCGGCCGGCGCAGCCACGCAACGGTCGCACCGAGCGCGACCGCGGCGACCGCAGTCGTCCCAGCGGCCTCCCATCGACACATATGAACATTGTGCGAACCACCACCAGGCTGAGAAAGGGGGTGGACCCTGAAACCCGATCCCAATCTCCGGGGCCACCCCCGATGCGGGACCACCATGGGTGACTGCACGATCGGTCCATTCACTACAGCAACCTCGAGCCGTCTCCGTTCCCGCATCGGATTCGTCGCTCCTGGCCGAGGTGGGCCGTCCCAACGGGCCCACTCTCGGAGGGAACCCACGCGCTCGAAGTGCACACAACCCGAGGAGTAGCCATGGAAGTCACCATCGATGAGAAAGTTCGCCTCTCGTCGGCGGCACGCCCGCCCGACCCAGTCCCCCGCCGCAGGCGGCGACTCGCCCTGGCGGGGGCGCTAGCGGGGGCTGCGGTCGCAGCCACGGTGACGGCCACGATCACCGTTCCGCCGGCGGCCGCGATCAGCGGCGGGCGCACCGACGTCAGCAGCCCCGGGGCCGACGCGGTCGTCCGCCTGCTCGGCTGCACCGGCACGCTGATCACTCCCACAGTGGTGCTGACCGCAGGTCACTGCCTGTCGGAGGAGGACCGGGGCACCAACGCTCCGCACCACCCGCCGGCCCAGGTGCTCGGGCGGTGCCCGCACAACTGGCAGGTCGCCGGCCGGTGGTACCGGCTCACGCAGGGCAGGAACGTCTCCTTCGGACGTGACCGGAGAACGCCAACCGCGACGCGGAGAACGACCCATTACGCGATGACCCCGTGCGCGGACATGGTGCTGCTGCGGCTGGACCGGGCAGTTGCCCGCAGGATCGCGGTGCCTATCCCGGTCCTGGCCAACCTGGGCGACCACCGCGGCACGACCGATGCTGACCTGCTGAAGGGCGAGAGCTTCACCGCCCACGGGTGGGGTCTGGATGCATCCGGCTCAGTTCCGAGGCTGAGGCAACGGGCCGACGCACGGTACGGCAGCCGCACCGACGAGAAGCTGATCCCTGCCATGCAAGCCGGTGCGTCGATCCAACCGGGTGATTCCGGTTCCCCGCTGATCTGGACCAGCCCGTCCAAGATCCGCTACGTCGTCGGTGTCGCCCAGCAGAGCGGAACGAACCCGGTCTACACACCCACCTTCCGAGGGCCAGTCCTCGACTTCCCGCCGGTGTCCGCACTGTTCTCGAAGGCTGTGCCGGAGGCGTTGTACTGCCCCACTTCACAGCTCCGTCGGGCCGGCACGCTGCCACTGGGTGCCTGGTGGGGCAGCCAGCGCCAGGACAACGCCATCATCGCGGACAACTCCTTCGCGGGCTGCCACTCCGCGATCAGGTCGCCGGGCTACCGCTTCTTCCGACTGGAGGGGCACGTGTTCGCTGCCGCCCGGCCGCGACCACCCGGCACGGTGCCCTTGTACCACTGGTACAGCCCGCTGCGCGGTGACAACTTTGTGTCCACCAGTCACCAGCGAGCCGGATCAGCAGGCGCGGCCATCGGTGACTACCGCTTCGTCAGGATCGAGGGCTACGTGTACCACCCCGGACGCACCAAGCCAGCGGGCACCCGCACCCTCTTCACCTGGTACAGCCCGTCACGGAAGGACCACTACACGACGACCATGCACGCGGCGGTCGGCGCCAGGCGCGGTTCGCTCCTCCCGGACTACCGTTTCGTCAGGGTCGAGGGTTTCGTGCCGCGGCTCTGAGGCCCCCCAGCTCGAGTGGCCACGGGCCGGGCACCGCGATGAGGCGGGCCCGGTCCGTCGGCACGCTCAAGACGAATGCTTCTTCAGGGCTACAAACACTCAGGTGTCACCGGTCCGGCACGCCACGTGGCCTGGCCGAGCACGGGACGCTCACGGATGCTGCCGGGCACGCCGTGGTCTCCGTAGATCCGGTCAGGGTTGACATGGATGGCGGGTAGGGCACCGTGTTGGTGCCCGAGCCGCCAGCAGGCGCCACCGAAGCTGCGACCGCACGGCCAGGGCGCAACCCCGGGGAAGGGCTGACATCCGGTTTTCCAGTGCCTTGAACTGGGACGCCATGATGGTCATACTTATGACTATGACGATCCTGTCGCTGGCGGAAGTGAAGTCGCACCTCTCCGAACTTGTTGGGCGGGTGAACACCCAACATGAGCGAGTTACCGTGACCGTGCACGGCAAGCCCTCAGCCGTCCTCATTGCCACCGAGGACCTCGAGTCCCTCGAGGAAACCATCGCGATCTTGTCCGACCCCGACACCCTCAGCCGTCTCGCCGCCTCGGAAGCAGAACTCGCGCGTGGCGAGGGTGAGTCCGAGGAACAGCTCGCCCAAGCCATGAACGCACGACGCCGGCACCGTGCGTGACCGACAAGCCGGCCGCCATACCCTCATCATCACGCCCACCGCACGACGCCAGCTTGCGCAGCATCTGCCTCAGGCCGTTGCCTTCGCCGCACACGAGTTCATCGTCAGGGCGTTGCTGGACAACCCCCAGCGAGTCGGCAAGCGGCTCCAAGCCCCGTTCGACGGCCGGCGTGTCGCGCGGCGAGGCACCTATCGCGTCATCTACCGCATCGACGACACAGAGCGAACGGTGACGGTCATCGACATTGCACATCGTCGGGAGGCGTACCGCGCCAACCGCTGACCTCAGCCACCAATGGTCGAGGCCGTGAGATGACCGCAGGCCGATCCCGTTGCGGTGATCTTCGTGGTGGTCGAGTCGCCCCCGTCCAGAGCTCCGGAAGGTCGGTGGTTGCCTGGAGCTGACTTTCCGGTCAGCGCAGATGTCAGCTCCGTGCTGTCGGCGCTCTCAAGCCGTTCAGAGTCGCCGGTAGACCGTGTCGGGCACGTCGGTGATGAACATGTGGCCCGGCGCGTGCGTGATCGCGAAGGGCGGCTTGGACGCCATGAGCGCGGCCTGTGGAGTGACCCCGCATGCCCAGAAGACGGGGACGTCGCCGTCGTGCATCTGAACCGGCTCCCCGAAGTCCGGGGCCGACAGGTCGGCGATCCCGAGGGCCGCGGGTGCTCCGACGTGCACGGGCGCGCCGTGCACCTCGGGCATCCGTTCGGTCACTTGCACGGCTGTGACGACGTGCGTCCCGGGGATCGGGCGCATCGACACCACCAGCGGGCCCGACAGCCGGTTGGCAGGGCGGCAGTCGACGTTGGTGCGGTACATCGACACGTTGCGGCCCTGGTCGAGGTTGCGGACGGGCACCCCGGCGTCCATGAGCGCGGTCTCGAAGCTGAAGCTGCACCCGATCAAGAACGTGACCAGGTCGTCGCGCCAGAGGTCGGTGACGTCGGTCGGCTCCTCCACGAGGATGCCGTCCCGCCACACGCGATAGCGAGGTACGTCGGTGCGCAGGTCGGCGTCCGGGGCCAGCACGCTGCTGGTTGCGCCCGGATCGGTGACGTCCAGCAGCGGCACCGGTTGCGGGTTGCGCTGGGCGAACAGCAGCATGTCGAAGGCCCAGTCCATGGGCAGGATGACCAGGTTGGTCTGGGTGAAGCCTGCGGCCCATCCGGTGGTGGGGGCCACCAGCCCCTCGCGGTAGAGCTGTCGGGCCTGGGTCGGCGTCGAGCGTGCCGGGTCTCGCGCGTCAACGGCGTCCGCCGACTGGGGGGACGGTGTGATGTGGGTGGTCATGGTGATCTCCTCATCAGGGCTGCAGGGCTGGGCCGATGACGCTGCCGAAGGCTTCCACCTCGGCGCGGGGGAGCTGGTAGTGGTTCGCCCAGGTGTGCGCGGGGAACATGAATGCGTGCTTGAGACCGATCTCGTCGCGGGCGCGCAGCAGCCGTTCGGCGCATGCGGTGGGCGAGCCGAAGAGGCCGAAGGCGTCGCAGATCCGCTCGGCCAGCCCGTCGGACACGGCGGCGGGGTCGTAGTGGTCGGGCAGGTCGATCCCGGCGTACCGCAGCCACAGCAGGTTGGACGGGCTGGGATACCGCAGCCACTGGTGCCCGTCACGGAACCATCCCTGCGGCCATGCCCTGGTGACCCGGTCATCGCCCAGCCCGAACGGGACGATGAAGATCTCCTCCAAGGACGCCACGTCTCGGCCGGCGCGCTCGGCGCCGAGGCGGACGTGCTCGCGAGCGACCTCGACGCTGCGCGGGTCCAGACCCACCAGCATCATCACCCCGTCGGCCACCTCACCAGCGAGCTCGAGCAGCTTGGGGCCGGAGGCCAGCACGATGACGCGGGACCCCCCCTGCGGCCGGTTGTCCAGCGACAGCTCGTGGCCGTCGAGCGTGGACTGTCCCTCACCGAGCAAGCCACGCAGTGCGAGGACGACCTCACGCAGCCGCTGCCGGCGCGCACGCGGCTCACCTGCCTTCTCCACCGACAAGAACCCCGGCGCGACCGTGAGCATCGCACGCCCCGGCGACAGCTCGTCCAACGAGTTGACCAGCGACGCCATGACCAAGGGATGCCGGGTGACCACGTTGGACGTCGCAGGGAACAGGGTGATCCGGCTCGTCCGATGTGCCATGGCCGCCAGGGCCAGGTAGGCGTCGCGACCGGTGTGGTGGTGGTCCGGCACGCCGACGCCGCTCAGGCCGGCCCGCTCGCAGTGCGCAGCGAACTCCGCGAGCTCCGGCAAGGGGCGCCCCAACGGCACCCGGATGCTCACCTGCATAGTCGTCATCGAGAGGTCTCCCGCGGTCAGGTCCGTCGGCTACGGACGGCATCGAGCAGCTCGGCCAAGGAGTCGCCGAGATAGGCCTCGAGCGCCTTAGCGGCCTGTTCGTACTCCCCGGCGGAAAGGAGGTCGAGCAGTGAGCGGTTGCGGCCGACGTACGTCTCGTGCAGCCGTTGGGGGCTGGCGGCGGTGTGGAAGGCGAGGCGCAGCTCGGCCAGCAGACGCTCGGTGAGCTCGTTGAGACGGGGACTGCCCGCCAGCCCCACGAGGTGACGATGGAAGCGCATGTTGGCGGTCCCGACCGATGTCCAGTCGGCCTGCTGTGCCGCCGTCTCGCCGGCGTCGACGTCGTCGCTGAGGCGTCCCACCAGGTCGGGGTCGATGTCACTGAGCGACCTGAGGACGCCGCATTCGATGATGTGCCGGAGCCGGTAGAGATCGACGAGGTCGCCCTCGTCCAGCTCGCGGACGAAGACTCCCCGGTGCAGCTGGTGCGCGAGCAGTCCCTCGTGCGTGAGCAGGCGGAACGCCTCACGCAGGGTGTTGCGGGAGACGCGCATGACCGCGCTGAGCTGCTCCTCCGACAAGTGCGTACGCGGGGGTAGGTCACCCTCGGTGATGCGTCGGCGGAGCACGTCGGCCACTCGTTCCGCGGTGCTGGTGCGGTCGAACAGCTCGATGTCGGCAGCGACGGTGCGCAGCCATCCGGAGCCGCCAGCTCCTCCGGGTAGGCCGCTCGCGTTCACAGTCACCGATTCCTCCCCACTTGACGCAACCTCGAGGAAGCCTACACGCAGATGTTCAACTCTCCTCTTGTGGGATTGTTCAACGAAGTCTAGTCTATGACGAGCCACGAGAGGGACGCGACGACATTTCGTTCGATGCGTCGACCTCCTCACGACACTGGAGCGCATATGTCGCACACGCCAGACCACCACGAGCCGACGTCCCCCACCGGGGGCCAGCTGCCACCTCGGACAGCATCTGGGACACGGGGGGCGCCCGACGTGGCGCCACCGCCGAGCGCCCACCTGAGCGGCCGCGCGAAGTTCCTCGGCGCCATGTTCTTGATGGCGACCTCCGCCATCGGCCCCGGGTTCATCACGCAGACCACGACCTTCACCGCCCAGCTCAAGGCCGCGTTCGCGTTCGCGATCCTGGCATCGATCCTCTTCGACATCGCGATCCAGCTGAACGTCTGGCGGGTGGTCGGGGTCTCGGGGCGTCGAGCCCAGGATCTCGCCAACAGTGTGCTGCCCGGCTCCGGCTACGTGCTGGCGGCGCTCGACGTGCTGGGCGGACTGGTGTTCAACATCGGGAACATCGCCGGCACCTCGTTGGGTCTGAACGCCATCTTCGGCCTCGACGTGCGGATCGGTGGAGCCGTCTCGGCGGTGGTCGCCGTCGCCATCTTCCTCGTGCGCCAGGCAGGAGTGGCCATGGACCGAGTCGTCGTGCTGCTGGGCGTGGTGATGATCGGTCTGACGACCTTCGTGGCGGTCAAGACCCAACCACCGGTCGGCGAGGCACTGCGTCAGACGGTCGCGCCGGACACCGTCAGCTTCCTGGTCATCACCACGCTCATCGGCGGCACCGTCGGCGGCTACATCGTCTACGCCGGCGCTCACCGGCTCGTGGACAACGGCGTGAAGGGGGAGGCCTTCGTTCCCCAGATCACCCGCAGCTCCATCACCGGGGTCATCATCACCGGCGTGATGCGGGTGCTGCTGTTCCTGGCGATCCTGGGTGTGGTCGCCAGCGGCCGCAAGCTCGATGCGCTCAACCCGGCCGCCTCCGCGTTCGACCACGCCCTCGGGGAGACCGGCAAGATCGTGTTCGGCGTCATCATGTGGTCCGCGGCGGTCACCTCGGTCATCGGCGCGTCGTACACCTCCACGTCCTTCCTGAAGGTGATGGGCCACTGGGTCACCCGCTGGGAGCGCTGGGTGGTCTGCGGCTTCATCGTCACCTCGACGCTCATCTTCCTCATCGCCCAGACCACTCCCGTCAAGCTGCTGGTCTTCGCCGGCGCCTTCAACGGCCTGCTCCTGCCCTTCGGTCTGGGGATCCTGCTGTGGATCGCGGCCCGGCGACGTGACCTGATCGGCGGCTACCGTTACCCGGTGTGGCTGCTGGCGATCGGCACGATCGCCTGGGTGGCGACCATCTACCTGGGCTACAACTCTCTGACCGGCCTGAAGAACCTGTTCTAGGAGGAGACGATGACCACTGTGGACCTCAACAGCGACCTCGGCGAAGGCTTCGGGCACTGGGCTCTCGGGGACGACGACGCGTTGCTCGGCATCGTGACCAGCGCCAACGTGGCATGCGGGTTCCATGCCAGTGACGCCTCGATCATGCGGCGCGTCTGTGACCGGGCCGTGGAGCGCGGTGTCGCGATCGGCGCCCAGGTGGGCTATCGCGACCTGCCCGGCTTCGGGAGGCGCTTCATTGACATCGAGCCTGCGGCCCTGACCCAGGACGTGATCTACCAGGTGGGCGCCCTCGAGGCGTTCGCCCGGGTCGCCGGCTCGCGGGTGACCTATGTCAAGCCGCACGGAGCGCTCTACAACGCCATCGTGCGGCACGAGGAGCAGGCGGCGGCGGTGGTCCAGGCGCTGCTTGACTACGACGCCACCCTGCCGGTGCTCGGGCTGCCCGGGTCGGCATGGCTGCGCAGGGCCCAGGAGGCAGGGCTGACCACCGTGCGGGAGGCCTTCGCCGACCGGGCCTACACCCCCGAAGGCACCCTGGTCTCACGTCGCTCACCCGGAGCGGTGCTCCACGACGTGGACGAGATCACCCAGCGGTGTGTCGCTATCGCCACCGGTGAGCCGATCGCTGACATCGAAGGCGGTTCGCTGACCGTGACGGCCGACTCGATCTGTGTGCACGGCGACACCCCGGGAGCAGTCGACATCGCTCGTTCGGTCAGGGACGCGCTCGCCACATCCGGCGTCAGCGTCGCCCCCTTCACGACCTGATGCGCATCCTCCCCAGCGGCACAACCGCGTGCCTGGTCGAGCTTGCCGACCTGGACGAGGTGCTCGGGCTGTACGCCGCGCTCGTCGACGACCCGCCCGAAGGAGTCGTCGACGTCGTGCCGGCAGCCCGCACCCTCCTGGTGGTCACCGACCCGGATGTCAGCCCCGTCCCGAGGGTCGCCGAAGCCGTACGCCGCACGAAGCCTCGAAGCGACCGCCTGGACTCGGGTGAGCTCCTGGAGATCCCCGTCAGGTACGACGGAGAGGACCTCGAGGAAGCGGCGCATCTCCTCGGCTACGACGGCGCGGAGCTGGTGAGACGACACACGGCCGACCAGTGGGAGGTGGCGTTCTGCGGCTTCGTCCCCGGCTTCGGCTACCTCACCTCGAAGAGCTGGCAGATCGAGATGCCGCGGAGATCTTCACCTCGCAAGAACGTACCCCCTGGTTCGGTTGCCCTCGCGGGAGAGTTCAGCGGCGTCTACCCCCGGGAGTCTCCAGGCGGCTGGCAGCTGATCGGGCGCACCTCCTTGACCATGTTCGACCCGTCGCGCGACCCGGCCGCGCTGTTGCGTCCGGGCACCCCCGTTCGCTTCGTCGAGGTGGGTCAGGTATGACGCGCTCGGTCACCGTGCTGGCCACCGGCCCCCTCACCACCGTCCAGGACACCGGCCGTCCGGGGCAGGCTGCGCTCGGAGTCGGACGCTCGGGAGCATGCGACCGCTCGTCGTACCGGCTGGCGAACCGGCTGGTCGGCAACGCCGAGGACGCCGCAGCTCTCGAGGTGACCTTCGGCGGGTTGCACCTGCGGGCCGATCACGAGGTGATGGTGGTGACTACCGGTGCGCGCTGTGCAGGGTCCGGGTCACACAATGCGCCCATCACCCTGCGGCCGGGCGACGAGCTGCGACTCGGCGTCCCAGCCAGCGGCCTGCGCACCTACGTCGCGGTCCGCGGTGGCTTCGGCGTCGACCCGGTCCTCGGGTCCCGCTCCACCGACGTGCTCTCCGGCCTTGGGCCGGCCACCCTGGCGGTCGGTGACGTGCTGCCGGTCGACGAGCCGAGGCTCCCGCCACCCGGTGTCGACCTCGCGCCGGTCCCAGATCCCGACAGCGGTGACGTCACCGTGCCGGTAAGTCCCGGGCCGAGACGGGACTGGTTCACCGACGAGGCCTGGGACCTCCTCGTGAACCATGGTTACACCGTGACCGGCGACAGCAACCGCGTGGGCGTGCGGCTCGAAGGCGAGCCGCTCACGCGCACCCGCAACGATGAGCTGCCCAGCGAGGGCATGGTGCGCGGCGCGCTTCAGATCCCCCCGTCCGGGCAGCCGGTTCTCTTCCTCGCCGACCATCCAGCGACCGGCGGCTACCCCGTCATCGCCTACGTCGCCGACAACGACGTGGACCGCTGTGGCCAGCTCCGACCGGGCCAGACCCTGCGTCTGCGCGCCTCTACGTCGGACCACAACCGCCCGGCATGAGGTCTCCGCCGCCCCCGCCCCCAACACCCCGCCTCAGGACTCGACAACGCCACTTCGACGGCCGGCCCAGACCCCACAGGATCCGGCCGACGTGAACCCGCTTCGTTTCTCGCCAACGGAGCAGGCGGTGAACGGCTCGCCGGCCTGGTCTCTGGCGACCACCAACGCTAGCGACGCGACACCGAACACCGCGAACGGTGGTGGCTCTCGACGACCACATCACCGTCCCGAGGATCTGCTCGGTCGCACCGACGGGCTACCTCAGCGCCGACCAAGAGGTCCAGGTGGCGCACGCCGTGGTCCTGGCCTACGACCTCGAGCTACCCCTGCTCGAATGACCCTCAAGGCCGCCCGACAGCGGTCGGGGTCCCGCCCGCAGAGCGGCATGAGAGTGTATGTCGATGACTGCGGAGGACAGCTGTGCCCGGCTGAGGTCCACGGCGGACGTACCACTCCGTCCAGGCGTGCGACTCGGCGGCGTTCGCGCCGGAGCGTGGTCGAGCTATATCGACGCGACTTCGCGCACAACCGAAGATCACACCCTCAGCTGAGGGGGCCGCGGTGGCCTCCGGGTCGTTGGTCATGCGGCCATGGTGGCGGGGAGCGCACACGGGTCACTGGCCGCGCCAGTTGCGGCTGCGTTCGCATTCGCGTTCGCACTCAGGAGACTTCGAGGCCACCGTAGACGTCGTTGTACGCGCCCTCGTCACCGCTGAACTTCCACAGGCCGTCGGTGGCGGAGAGGTTGTAGTGCCCGACCTCGAGGAACGGAGTGCGCACGGTGGCGGCACCGTCCTTGTCGGGGACAGCGGTGCCGGTGAAGACCTTCTTGTCGTTCTCATCGATCATCCGCATCTGGACTGCGACGCCGGGACGCCACCCGGTCAGCTTCAGGGTCGCGGGACCGGCCTTGGCTTCTCCGTCGGCGTTGCTGATGACGATGTGCGGGTTGTAGCCGCCAGCCTCGGTGACCGCGTCGGTGACTGCGACCTGCGCCTCGGCGGTTCCCTCACCTGGTTGGGCGGCGTCGGTGACTTGGACGATGTAGAGGCCCTGCTCGAGGTCGGTGGTCGGGCAGGAGTACCTCTTGGAGAACCGGTGGTACTCGCACGCCTTCTCCCCTGCGGTCCGGTGCAGCTTGGCGTTCCGGGGGGAGGCGAAGGGTGCGATCGTGACGGTGATCTTCCCGTCGGGGTAGATGACCTTTCCGGCGATCGGGTCACCTGGGGCGACTGCACGGGTGGTCGAGGTGACGCTGAGTGGGGTGTCGGTGGCGAAATCGCACCCGGAGACCATGAAGGTTCCGGGCACCACTGCGCCGGCGAGGACGACGGCGCGGGACCAGCGGCTGGTCAGGAGAGTGGTCCGGAGGCGCGGTGCCGGGCCGGCAGCGTCGGGTCCAGTGGCTGGTCGGTTGGGTGGTCCGCTGCGGGGAAGGTGTGCGGTCATGACGTCGACTGTGCCCGTTCCTCGTGGCTCGGCCATCAGCGCAGGTACTCAGGTCGGTACTCAGCTTCCTCGCGGGCACCGCCGCGCGCCGTCAGCGACCGGCTAGCGGGGTGTCGCAACCGAAGCCTCGTCGAGGCGAGGCGTCACTCTTCAAGGCCCTCGCAGTGGGAGGGATCGCACTCGGTGTCTGGTTGATAAGCCGCGGTCTCCTACCCAATGCGCTCATAGCCTTCGCGGGGAGCGGGGAGCGGGGGAGCGGGGAGCGGGGAGCGGGGAGCCTGGACACGGGCCGGAAGGGAGCTCAGCTCACGGCTCGTGGGGCGGGGTCCGAACGCACCGCGACGCCGACCAGTCACGATCATCAGGGCAGCGAGTGTGGGGATTGGACGGAGGTCGACGACGACGAGCTGACGAGCCGGTCAGCTGCCCTCGATCAACTGCCGCGCGAGTGCGACGCCTTCGGATCCTGGCCCGTCGGAGCCGAGGTGGGCGGTGCTGAGGTAGGCGCCGTCGACGAGGACGGCCAGCTGTCGCGCGAGCCGGGGTCCCTGGGCCGGGCGGCCGATGACCTGCCCGGTGAGGGACATCGCGCCTACGCTCTCGACGTCACCTCGTCCGACTCCATTCGCACCGTCCTCGCCGACCTTGAGGAAGGGGGGCTCGATGTCGTCGTGAACAACGCCGCGGCGTACGTCGACTGGTCCGAGACCGGCTTGTCGGCCGACCTGGACGCTGCCCAATCGGTGATGGACATCAACCTCTACGGACCATGGCGGGTGGCCCAGGCCGCGGTGCCGCTGCTGCGGAGCAGCTCCCGGCCCCGCCTGGTCAACGTCGCCAGCGGTGGCGGCTCGCACGGTGACGACACCTTCGGGCTCACCCGTCGCGGCGGTCAGGCCGCCAGCTACGGAATCAGCAAGGCGGCTCTGCTCGCTCTCACCAGCACGCTGGCAGCCGAGGTCGCGGACACCCCGATCCTGGTCAACGCGGGCTGCCCTGGTCTGACTGCCACCTTCGACGGGGCCGAACAGATGGGCGCCCGCCCGGTCCAGGCCGGCGCTCAGAGCGTGATGTGGGCGGTGCTCCTGCCTGATGACGGCCCGAGCGGGTCGTGCCCGCTGCTGCGGGCTGGTACGCGGGCTCGTCGAGATGGGACAGCATCTATGGGCTCCCGTTGCGCCTGGCTCCGGACGCACGGCGACTCGACGCCTCGCCGGCCTGGTTGGCCCACGTGGGGGCTGCCGTGGCGCTGCCCTGGCTGGCGTCGCTGGACCGCGCGGCGGTAAGAGATCATGACGTCGGCCTCGCGAACCGGGTACGGGCACGATTGGACATGCCCTTGGGTGACTCCGCCATCCTTACCCTGCGCCGAGACGACGCAGCCGAACGCCTCGCCGCGGGCGGAGTGACCGCTGCAGTTCGCGACGGCGCAGCTCGCGTCGGATTCCACCTACACAACACCGTTGAAGACGCCGACATGGTGATCGAGGCGATGAGCGGGCGCGGCCGTCACCACGTGGGGTGACGGTGAGTGAGTCGGGTCTGCCGAGAGTCGCGCAGCCGGAGCCAGCCGATGCCATCCCACCTTCCAAACGGCACGCAGAACGTGCCGCAGTGAATCGCCACGCTGAGCGAAACCAGTCGTCGATCGTCATGTGGTTGTCGCGGGGTGGACCGTGGGTTAGCGGCTGTTGCGGCTGCCGGTAGCCGAGGGGACTCCTTCGAGCCGGCCCAACTCATCGAGGTGCGCAGTGAGCGCACTACTTGTCGGGTACACCCGATGCTCCGCCGAAGAGCAGGACTTGACCGCCCAGCGAGAGGGGCTGAGCGGGCTCGGGCGACCTTGGAGCGGATCTACGTCGACCACGGTCTGACCGGCACCGACCGAGAGCGCCCCGGGCTGCGCGAAGCACTGGCCGCCTGTCGATCCGGCGACACCCTGGTGGTGACCAAGCTGGACCGGCTCTCGCGCTCCTTGCCCGACGCCAGAGCCGAACTCGCCGAGACCGCGATCAGACGCTGAATCCCTCCACGGGGAGCCGGATGTCCCTTGTCCGACACGGCAACGGGACACTGGCGCCTCACGTCCACTTCGCATGGTTCTGCGCGCCGTGTGCGGTTCGACTCGCGGACGCGGACAGGTGACGGCAAGCGACAAGCCCAACTTCAGGCTGATGTGACGAGGGCCGCCGGCCAGTACGGCCTGCGTGCGCATCCCCATCCGGATGGTTCCCGACGCCAGCCCAACCCGCTGGCCGGGGCGGACCTACCCTGCCCGTACCGGGAGCTGTGGACCCCGCCCGTTCGTGTCGGGCTCCGCATGAGCGGGAAGGTTGTCGCCTGCGCCGTCCAGGTCCCATGTCGGCAACAGCCGGTCCAGCCACGTGGGGAGCCACCAGTTGGCGTCGCCGAGCAGCTTCATCGTCGCGGGCACCAGCACCAGGCGGACCAGCGTGGCGTCGAGGAAGACCGCGGTCGCCAGGCCGAGGCCGAGCATCTTCAGGACGGGGTCGTCGCCGAACCCGAAGCCGACGAAGACCGACACCATGATCGCGGCACCGCATGAGATGGTTCGCGCCGTGACCCCGATCCCTCGCACCACGGCGTAGCCGTTGTCGCGCGTGCGCAGATACTCCTCGCGCACCCGCGAGAGCAGGAAGACCTCGTAGTCCATGGACAGCCCGAAGAGGATCGCGAACATGAACAACGGGATGAACGAGATGATCGGCACCGTCGACTCCAACCCGATCAGGCTCGCGGCCCAGCCCCACTGGAAGACCATGACCAGCACGCCGTACGACGCGGCGACGCTCAACAGGTTCAGCACCGCCGCCTTGAGCGGCACCAGGACGGAGCGGAACAGCACCATCAGCAGCAGGTACGACATCGCCACGACCGCGACCAAGAAGATCGGCAGCCGTTCCTCGACCCGCTGGCTGAGGTCGGACATGGTGGCCGTGTAGCCACCGACATGCGCGGTCGCCGGGCTGCTCCCCAACGCGTTGGGCAGCACCTCGCTGCGCACGCGGTCGAGGGTCCGGGCCGTCGCGACGTCCTGCGGCGAGGTCGTCGGCTGGGCGATGACGACCGCGACGTCGGACGTCGCATCCACCGGGGCGGCTGCGGCGGAGGCGATGCCCGGGTCGGCCGCCAGGGCCGAGACCAACGGCTCCACCACCGACCGGTCCCGCGAGACGTCGACGGCCACCACCATCGGCCCGGCGGCGCCGGGGCCGAAGCCCTCGGCGACCAGGTCGTAGGCCCGCCGCTCGGTGCGCACCTGCGGGTAGCTGCCCTGGTCGGGCAGCCCCAGCCGCAGGGCGAGGACGGGTGCGGCGAGCGCGAGGAGCAGCATCGTGCCGGCGACGGCGTACGCCGCGGCGTGACGCGAGACGTGGGCACCCCAGCGCGACCACCGCAGCACCGCGGCGTCGGTCCCGTCGTCTCGCCCGCGCCCCAGCCGGAGCCGGAACCGGAGCCGGAGCAGAAGACCGCGGGTCTGGAGCCGATGACCGGCCAGCCCAAGCAGGGCCGGCAGCAGGGTGATCGCCGCCAGCACCATCATGAGCACCACCGCGGAGATGCCCACGCCAGCCGCGGTAACGAACGGCAGCCCGGCGAAGGCCAGCCCGAGGATCGCCACAACGACGGTGCCGCCGGCAAAGACGACAGCCCGCCCGGAGGTCGCCAGGGAGCGGCCCACCGACTCGGCGACCGGGACGCCTGCGGCGAGGTGTTCCCGGTGGCGCGAGAGTAGGAACAGCGCGTAGTCGATGCCCACACCCAGCCCGACCATCGCCGCCATCACCGGCGCCCAGACAGGGATGTCGATCAGCAGTCCGAGCAGCGGCAGTGAGCTGGCGCCCACCAGCAGCCCGAACAGTGCCACCACCAGCGGCAGCCCTGCGGCCAGCAACGACCCGAAGGCCACCACCAGGATCAGCGCCGCGACCACCAGGCCGAGCACCTCACCCACGTTGGCGGGCGGCTGCTCGAAGCTGAAGTAGAGGTCACCGCCCGCTTCGAGCCGCAGCGACGACGACGCCCTCGACTCCTCCAGGACGGCCTTGAGCGCGTCCAGGTCGGAGACGGCGAGCTCACCGATCTCGGGGTACTGCACCCGCAGCATTGCCACCCGGCCGTCCGGCGAGACCTCCTGGGTCGTACCCAGCACCTTCGGCAGTTCACCCACGGCCGACTCCAGTCGGTCCAGGCCGACCCAGGCCTGGCGGGAGTCCGCGAAAGTCACACTGTCCTGCCTCGGCGTCGCCACGACGTACGCCGTGAGCCCGCGGGCGCCGCTGTTGGCGCCCGCCAGCAGCTCGGCGGCGGCCTGGGAATCGGTCCCGGGCGCCGACAGCGAGTCGTCCAACTGCTTCCCGAAACCGGCCGAGGCGGCGACGACCAGGACCGAGAGGAGCACCCAGGCTCCGATGGCGATCCAGGGGCGGGCGGCCGACCAGCGTCCCCAGCGGTACAGCAACCGTGACATGGATCTTCTCCTTGTTCGATGGTCCGGCCTCTCCGCCCGGTGGCTCCACGCTCGCGGACCGCCGGTCCGGCCGGCATCGGCGTCGAGGCCGGACCCGCCTCGGCCTTTGGGAGGAGCGACGTCTCGTTCTCTCGGTCGGTCCACGACGCCTCGGCGGTCCCTAGGCTTCGTGTGTGATCACCAACGCCCTGCGCTCGCTGTGGGCCGAGCCCCGCGCAGCCGACGCTCCCGAACGGGTGTCGCGCGACTGGGTGCTGGTCGGGGTGTTGATGGTGACGGCGCTGCTCGAGGGACTCCTCCGGGACGACGTCGCCTGGCGGCCGTTCGTGACGATCGTGGCGGTCGGCCTCGCGCCGGTGCTGCTGTGGCGGCGTACCCGGCCGTTGGCCTGTGTCGTGGTGGCCTTCGGCACCGCGATGGTGTTGGGGCTGGCGAGCCTGGCGGGCGGGGCCCCCGGTGTCGGCCTCGACACGATGATCTACGTCTTGGTGCTCGTCTACGCGCTGGTCCGCTGGGGCTCGGGGCGCGAGATCGTGATCGGGCTGGCGGTGGTGCTGGTCGCTGCGGTCATCGGTACGGTCGCCGACTACACCGGGCCTGCCGGCGTCATTGGTGGGTTCGCCATCCTGGCGGCGGCGGCGGCCGACGGAGCGGCCTTCCGCTACCGCGCCGAGAGCTGGCGCCGGGCGTTGGAGCAGATTCGCAGCCAGGAGCGGGTCGGCCTCGCGCGAGAGCTGCACGACATGGTCGCCCACCACGTCTCGGCGATCGCCGTGCAGGCGCAGGCGGGCCGGGCGATGGCCGGGCAGCGACCCGAAGCGGGGCTCGAGGCGCTGGCGGTCATCGAAGGGGAGGCGTCGCGGACGCTCGCGGAGATGCGGGCGATGGTCCGGGTGCTGCGCGACGGAGCACCGGCGCAATACGCCCCCCAGCCCGGCGTTGCCGACCTGGTGTCCCTCGCCCGCCGCCACCCGGTCCCGGTCGTCGACGTGGAGTTGCCAGATGACCTCGACGAACTTCCGCTCCAGCTCGACGCGGCGGTCTACCGGCTGGCGCAGGAGGCGCTGACCAACGCCCTGCGGCACGCCCGCAACGCCTCGCGTGTGGAGATCCGGGTCTTCGTCGGCGCGGGAAGGCTGCGACTACGCGTGACCGACGACGGACAGATCGACCCGGCGCGGTCGGCGAACCACGGCTTCGGGCTCCTGGGGATGACCGAGCGCGTTCAGCTGCTCGGCGGCACGCTGCGTGCCGGGCCGGCGCCCGAGGGCGGGTGGACGGTCGACGCCGAGCTGCCGACGAAGATGAGCCGATGACGGTGCGCGTGCTGGTGGCCGACGACCAGGACCTGGTGCGTACCGGCCTCTCCATGATCCTCGACGCGCAGCCTGGCATCGAGGTCGTCGGCCAGGCAGCCGACGGCCACGCCGCGGTCGAGCTGGCGCGTCGGCTCCGTCCCGACGTGTGCCTGGTCGACATCCGGATGCCCGGGCTCGACGGCATCGAGGTGACCGAGCTCCTCGCAGGACGGGGCGTCCCGGACCCGATTGCGGTGGTGGTGATCACGACCTTCGACCTCGACGACTACGTCCACGGCGCGCTTCGGGCCGGCGCCCGAGGCTTTCTCCTCAAGGACGCCGGTCCGGAGCTGCTCGTCCAGGCCGTGCATGCCGCCGCCGTCGGCGATGCCCTGATCGCGCCGAACATCACCCGACGGCTGCTGTCCACCCTGGCCGCCAGGGAACCGTCGAAACGACGTACCCAACCGATCGAGCCGCTCACCGCCCGCGAAGAGGAGGTGCTGGCGCTGGTCGCCCGTGGCCGCACGAACGCCGAGATCGCCGCCGACCTCTTCATCGGTCTGACGACCGCGAAAACCCACGTCGCCAGCCTTCTGACCAAGATCGGCGCCCGCAACAGGGTCGAGATCGCGATGTGGGCCTACGACACCGGCCGGGTGGGGGAGTGAAGCCGCCGTCCAAGGACTCGGAGAAGCCGTTCCGCCAAGCAAGCAGCACCGCGGGGCGCGCTGCGTTCGACCTCCGGTCCATTCCATCCCACTTGACGAACCGCACTCGGAGCAGCACGGCGGTGGCGCGCAACTCCGATCCTCCCGCTGCTTCACCATCGACGACTGGCACAATTCCTGCCGACTTGAAGGCCAGTCCTCGCGGTCGTGCCGTCGCCTGGGTAGCCTCGGGGAGATGACAGACTTCCGTGCCGAGGACCGAATCGACCCGCCTATGGCGTCCGACGAGGCCGCGACACTGCTGGGGTTCCTGGACTACCAGCGGCACACACTTCGCTGGAAGTGCACTGGGCTGACCACGCGTCAGCTATCGACCCCGGTGCCACCGACGACACTGACCCTGGGCGGGCTGCTCAAACACCTGACCGTGGTTGAGGCAGGATGGCTCAACCAGTTCTTCGCAGGCGGCGTCGCAAAGCCTTCCTGGTTCGAGGAGCTGGACCAGGACGACCCCGAGTGGTCCTTCACGTCAGCGGCCGGCAGCGCTCCCGAGCAACTGTTCGTCTGGTTCGAGGAGTCGATCGCGGTGTCTGATCGCGTCATCAAGGACGCATTGGCCGGGCCGGACGGCCTTGACGCTCTCGCCAAGGAGAGGGACGACGGCAAACCGGTGTCACTGCGCTGGATCGTGTGTCACCTGATCGAGGAATACGCTCGCCACAACGGCCATGCCGATCTCCTCCGTGAGTCCATCGACGGGGTCAAGGGAGACTAGCCCTTCACCGCAGATGTAGGACTCTGCTCAGTGCTCGGCGGACACCCACGGCTGTTGAGCCCCAACGATGGGCAACCGATACCGGCACGCCGAGCGTGCCACAACGGGATCGTTGCGCTCCGCGTGCCGGTCCGCTGAGGGACTCCGCATCCGGGGGTGACGGCCACGTGCCTACGGCCTTGGTCCTACCCCGCCTCGACCGTGGATCGTTGGTGCTGCGCGCGTTCATCGCCGAGCACGCGGCCGCCGACGCGACGACCGACGTGTGCTGGGCAGATCCGGCTGTGGCCACTCGGCGATGTACGCGCCAGCATCGGCTACTGGGTCGTCGCCTCAGCGCGCCGCCGCGGAGTAGCGCGACGTGCACTGCAGATCGTCGATCGTCTCCGCGTGGGCCCTGCCTCTGCCGGGCATACACCGGCTGGAGCCGTACGTCGAGCCGTGGAACGAGGGCTCGTGGCGCGCCGCAGAGAGAAGCGACTACACCCGGGAGGGGCTGCTCCGTGGCTGGCAGACAGTCGGCGACAGAGGCGGGACATGTACATGTACTCACGCCTGAGAGCCAAGCCGCCGACGTGTAACCGGTGACGAGAGCGGATCGTCACGCGAAGCGTGACCAGAAGCCGATCGGCACGCGGAGCGTGCCACAACGAGATCCGCTTGCGGGGCGATCGACGAGATCCACGTCAGTGTCTTGAGTCGTGGTGCCGGTCACTCTAGGGCTGACCCGGCACGCGCAGCCGGGCCAGCAGGCGTCTTGTGGTAGCACGAGCTGGTCCGCTGTGTCGTGGATCGGCAGAGTGGGCATCCGGGTGTCAGACAGGCGCGAGGTGGCGATCCGCAGCGAGAGCACCGCCGCTCTTGGGCTTTCAGGGCCGCTGATCTGATGCCGCGGCTACCCCGCCGTTCCTTGTTCGTTTTGCCGTCCTTTCGATGACCCGCACGTAGTCGGGCCACAGGGAGGGCACGATTTGGTGCCCCATGTCGGCGTACACGTGCAGCTCGGCGTCCGGGACGGAGGCCGCGGTGGCGATTCCACCGGTCACGTCGATCAACCGGTCATCGAGTCCGTGGATGACCGCGGTGGGGATGTGAAGGTTTGCGAGGAGATCGGTGCGATCGCCGCTTCGGTGGATGGCGGCCAGCTGCCGGTCGCCGCCTTGTGGGTGGTAGCCGCGGTCGATGGTGGTTTCGGCGTAGGACCTGATCCACTCCTCGGAGCGCTCCTCGAGGCCGGAGATGCGCTCGTTCTCGATGTATCGGAGGATCCGGGACTCGCGGTCTGGTGCGGGAGCTCGGTTGCGGGTCGACCAGATCTGCGGATCCTTCGTGATGTAGTCGCGGCTCGGCGCTGAGTAGATCGAGCAGAGGCTGGCGACGCGATCGGGGTGGCTGATCGCGAGCTGCTGGGCGATCATGCCCCCCATCGACTGCCCGACGACGTGGGCGGCACGGACACCGAGTTCGTCGAGAAGCCCGGCTGTGTCGTTGGCCATGTCGTTCAGGTCGTATTCGGGCTGCGACTCGCACTTTGTGGACAGGCCGACGTCGCGGTTGTCGAAGGTGATGACGTGGAAGCCGGCCTTCACGAGCCGGCCGATGAACTCGGGGGGCCAGGAGATCAGCTGTGCACTTTGTCCGGCGATGAGCAGGAGGGGCGGGGCGGCGGGGTCTCCGGCGCGCTCGTAACACAGGCGCACGTTGCGCACTTGCGCGAATGGCATGTTGCCTCCTTGGGCGGGGCGTCTTCGACGCCCCGCCCTGTGCTCAGGCGGACCGGTTCGGTTCTCGGAGGTGGTGTGGAGCCACGTGCGATCAGGCGACCTCTTTCACGCGTGCACCTTGGTGGCAGTTGAGGGCGCAGTATCGGGAAGCCCGGCCATGAGGTGCACGAGGCGTTGGGGGCTCATCTCTGCAGCTGTGGAGTCGGCGACGAGGCGGCCTCTGTTGAGGACGATGTAGTGGTCGGAGACCTCGCGAATGATCTCGATGTCATGGCTGACCAGGAGGACGGCGGCGCCGGCGCTGGCGAGCTCACGGATCAGGGCGACCACGTTCTGGGTCTGGTGCACACCGAGGGCCGCCGTGGGCTCGTCGAGGATGACGACCTTCGCCTCGGGGGTCACTACCCGGCCGATGGAGACTGACTGGCGTTGCCCACCTGAGAGGTCCGAGAGTGGTCGGAACATGTCAGCCAGGTTGACGCCGATGGCGGACAGTCGGCGGCCGGCCTCGTCCTCGGCGGCTCGGCGGTCGAAGATCTGGATCGGTCCGAGGCCGCCCCGCGACGGTTCGTTCCCGAGGGAAAGGTTGTAGGCGGCGCCCATGTTCTGGCACAGGGCCAGGTCCTGCCAGACCGTCTCTACGCCCGCGTCGCGCGGGTTGTCGACCTTGACGGGATTCGTCTCGGCGGTGGTGTTGATCAGGATGTCGCCGTCGGTGGCCGGGACCGCTCCGGCGAGGATCTTGACCAGCGTGCTCTTCCCGGCGCCGTTGTCGCCGACCAGGCAGGTGATCTCGCCGTACCGGACCTCGAAGCTGATGTCATTGAGGGCTTGGACTGTGCCGTACCGCTTCGACACGCCCCGGATGCTGGCTGCGAGCGTGCCGGCGGGCGGAGTCGAGAGCTGCAGGTCTCCGAGCCGACCCGTCTTCGCGGCTGACGCGTCGCGTGCCATGTAGTCGGCCGACGCCGGCCTGGTCCGCACCCGAGCGCGGTATCGGGCGAGCTGGTCCGCAGCCAGGGCGAGCAGCAGGATCGCGCCCTTGGCGATCTGTTGGAAGTAGTCGGCGTAGCCGAGGAAGACCATGGCAGCGTCGATGGTCCCCAGTAGCACCACGCCCAAGAAGACGCCCAGTGGCCGACCGGCACCTCCGTTGAAGGCGACACCGCCGACGATCACGGCGGTCAGGGTCTCCAGCTCGAAGTTGATTCCGATGTCGGGGGCACCGCTTTGGATGTGAGCGGTCGCGAGCAACGCGACGAGCCCCATCGTGAAGCCCATGAACACGAAGTCGATCAGCACCGCGCGGTCCACGTTGATGCCTTCGCTGCGACATGCGATGGGGTTACCGCCGATGGCGAATCGCCTGATGCCCGGGGTCGTCCGGGTCAGCCACAGGGCGCACGCTGCGAAGTAGAGGAGCGCGATCCACACCGGAGTCGGGACGCCCGCCAGCTTGCTGAGCCCGATCTCGAGGAAGGAGTTCGGGAAGCCGAACACGGCTTGCGAGTGCGAGACGGCGTTGGCCAACCCGTAGTAGACGAACGACACCCCGAGGGTGACGATCAGCGGGGAGATGCTGAGCAACCGGACCGCCACCCCGTTGGCTAGACCGATCGCCGTGCCGAGCCCTAGCGCTACCGCGACGGCGATCGGCGCCGAGTGGGTGTCGCGCGCTACCAGCGCCGTGACGACGCTGATCAGGCTGAACTGGCCACCGATCGACAGGTCGACGTTTCCGGCCACCAGCAGGCGCATGGCCGCCGCAGCCGCGATCATCATGCTCGAGACGTTGAGGATGATGGTCTCGATGTTGTTGCTGGTCAGGAAGTTCGACGCCTGAGTTTGAACGAAGAGCCCGACCGCGACGATCAGAAGCGCGAGACCCCAGCGGCTCGAGCCGCCCCCTGGGTGCCTGGTCGTTCGCTTCCTGCCTTCGTCACGGGCCGTCCCCGGGGGAGTCGCAGTGCTGGCGGTGTTCACGGTCATTTCACCGTCCCGTTGTAGTAGGAACCCCGGGTGGCGTACGACGTGCTCCCGTAGAGGTCGAAGTACTTGCCGACGGCCGTCGTGTAGGCCGACGCGGGGTCGGAGATGGACTTGTTGTATTCCCGGATGGCGGCGGGGCCGTCGATCGCGACGGCCGGCACCAGGGCCAGCTGGGGGATGTTGAGGCCGTTCAGCCAGCGGTCGGCCATATCGCTGACCAACACGCCCAAGATGGCGAAGTTGAACGCGTAGGTCGCCTTGTAGGGGCCGCCGGACTTGACCTCGGCGACCGCTTGCGGGTCGCCGTTCACGCCGAGCAAGGCGAGGTTCGGGTCGGAGCCACGCCCCGCCGCCTTGAACGCGGCCAGAGCGCCCAGGACGCCGGTGTCACCGCCGTCGACGACGTTGACCGTCGGTGTCTTCTGCAGGATGGAGGCCATCACCGCGTTGCCCTTCTCCTGCGTCTCCGGGTTGATCGGGACGTCTGCCACGATCTTCACCCCGGGCGGCCGACCTTTCATCACCGCACGCCACCCCTGGTCGCGGGGCGCCACAGCGGGGTTGTAGTCGAAGTTGAAGTGCACCAGCTCGGCCTTGTTGTTCATGTGCCTTCTGATGTAGTCAAGCGTCCCGTGGGCCAGCTGTTTCCCGACGTTGTACTGGCTGGCGGTGAGCTGCATGTTCGCCGGCATGTTGAAGGCGAACGTCGCCATCCCTTGGCCGATGGCCCTCTTGATCACCGGCACCTGCGCCGAGGGGGTGAGGTCCTGGACGAACAGTGCACCCACTTGGCGCTGGATGAGGTTGTTCATCTGTGAGATGGCCTTGCCCGTGTTGCCGTCGTTCGTGGCCTCAGAGACTTCGAGATGGTGCTGCTTGGCAGTGGTCGTCGCCGCATCCGCGAACTGCTGGGTGGCTCCCTGGAGCGTCACCAGAGCCATGCCGACCTGGTGGCTCAACGGCGACTTCGTGCCCGCGTGCGAGAAGGGCGTGAATCTTGCCTTCGGCTGAGTCCTCGTGGGACTGCCGGTGCCGCCGCCGGAGCTGGCGTCGCCGCTCGACACACCCGAGGAGCAAGCGGCCGTCACACCACTGACACCGAGACCCCCGGCAACGAATGCACCCCACCGCAGTAGCGTCCGGCGGTCAATCTCGCGCGACCCTAGGTCGTGGTAACTCTCCATCTCATGCCTCCGTACCTGGCTGGTGCCTTGTAAGCCTCGAACCGACACGCTTAGAGCGCGCTAACATAGAAATTAGAGCGCGCTACAATTCGGGTTGTCAAGCGTCCCTTATGGGACCGCCGGGCTGACTAGCCAGGTAGCCGGTTCAGCCCCGAGTCGGCTAGCACGCGCTAACATTCGGCGGTAGCAATCGACCGGCGCAAGGTTGGGAGGACATCGTGGCGGTCACCCAGCATGACGTGGCTGTGCGGGCGGGCGTGTCTCGGCCGCTAGTGAGCCTGGTGATGCGCAACTCGCCTCATGTCTCTGAACACAAGCGTGAGGCGGTGCTGCGGGCCGCAGCCGAGCTTGGCTACCGAACCAATGCGCACGCTGCTCAACTGGCGAGTCGCCGGTCGATGCACCTCGGCGTCATCCTGGCCGAGGTGGAGAACCCCATCTTTCCTCAGGTGCTCAAGTCAGCAGAAGACCTCGCCGAAAGCCAGGGGTACGCCGTACTGCTCTCGGTCAGTTCGCTCGACGCCGCCCTCGAAAGGAGCGCTGTCAACAGACTCCTCGGTCACCGCGTCGACGGCATCGTCCTGGTCGGCACCCGACTCCCCTCACGTGAGGTACAGGAGCTCGCCGCCACTCTGCCGGTCGTGACCGTCAGCCGCCGCGTCGCAGGGGTCGAAGCCGTCTCCGTCGACGACCGAGCCGGCGCCAAGATCGCCACCCAGCACCTCGTAGGCCTCGGGCACCGCCAGATCGCGCACATCGACGGCGGAAACGGCCCCGGCGCCCAACTCCGCCGCCGCGGGTACCAGGAGGTGATGACGACAAGTGGCCTGGTCGCCCATCTCGACGTCGCGCGCGGTGACTATTCGGAGGCGGGCGGCGTGGCGGCCGCAGAGAGGCTGCTGAGCGGCTCACAGCCTCCGACAGCGATCTTCGCCGCCAACGACCTGATGGCCCTGGGCGTGATGGGTGTCGCTCGCCGACTGGGCCTCCGGATCCCCGATGACCTCGCCGTCGTGGGTTTCGACAACAGCCCCATCTGCACCTACGACTACATCCGACTTACATCGGTTGATCAGGGACCCGATGCCCTTGGGGCCGGCGGCGTCAGCTCGCTCATCCGACGTATCAGGGATCCGCAGGCACCGTTGCACTCGACCCTGTTCAGCCCCAGCCTCGAGGTGCGCAGGTCCACGGGCCGCTCCAGCACGTCACCGTCGTAGCGCACGCCGAAAATTCGCGAGTTGATGACGGCCGCCGACAACGCCCACCTCCGGGAGAACAACCCACAGCGGGACAGGCACGCGGATCGTGCCACAGCGGGAGCTGTGGCACGTGCTGTCTGTGCCAGATCGGACGCTGTGCCGCGGCTGTCGGGGCCTGGCCTGGGTAGCCTGTGCCCACGTCACCCAAGATCAGCCCCCGTCGCGCGGACGTGACCGAGACCGAGCTGGTCGGTGGCGTCGAGAAGCGCGACCTCATCATGGAGGATCACGATCCGGCGTGGCAGGTGGAGTACGCGGCGCACCTGGAACGCATCATCAACGCGTTGGGTGAGTATGCCGTCGGCGTCGAGCACATCGGCTCCACCTCCGTGCCAGGCCTGGCCGCCAAGCCGATCATCGACGTGCTGGTCACCGTGCCGGACATCACCGCCGAAGCGGACTACCTCGACCCGCTGTTGGCCGCCGGCTACGAGCTACGGGTCCGCGAGCCCGGACACCGCATGGTCCGCAGCCCGGAGCGCGACGCGCACGTCCACGTGCTCGAGGAGAACGACCCGGCCGCCTTCGACTACCTACTGCTTCGAGACCGCCTCCGCACCGACGCACAGGACAGGGCCGACTACGAACCCACCAAGCGGGACCTCGTGCAACGCGACTGGTCCGACATGAACGCATACGCCGAGGCCAAGACCGACGTCATTGAGAGCATCAAGGCACGAGCCCGGGCCGATCGAGGTGACAAGTAGCGACGGAACCGACCCAGCGCCCCTTCGCTCGCCCATGCAGGTCGTTGCGCAACCTCGATGCGCGGACCACCGCCCGTCCCAGATGGCGAACCCGCTGCGGACATCCTCGTGGCCCCGGTCCGAGTGGCCGTCGGGGTGAGCCGATGTCCTCAAGCGGATCCAGCATACGGCGATGACTTTCGCTCGCGAGCACGGCTATCGGTCTTCCGGCGGGCCGGTGTCCGAGGCGCCGGCATGTTTCGTGAGCCGCCGACCGAGGCCGCGCCGGTGAGAGGTCGCCCAGCACACGCTGCCCCTGAACTAGCATGTGCCTCGTATCGAGCGGGAACTTGACTGGTGGCCGCGAGGTCCGGCGGCATCGGCACAGACGACGCGCTGGTAGAAGCGCGTTCTCGATGTCGAAGCGCAGGTTCTCGATGTCGGCGGCCGCGGGCGCCAGAATCATGCGGCGAACCTCCGCCGCGCGTGCCTCGTCGACGGCTCGTTCGAGCAGCGCCGGGCAGTGCCGCGACCACGCTGGGACTCCACGACCGCGGTGTTGGTGACCTCCCAGACGTCCTTCTCGCGCGGAACGGCCTGGAGGTGGCCGATGACCTGACCCGCAGTGGTGCGGCGCCACCACACCGACCCGAGGTCGACGTAGGCGTCGAGAAGTCGTGGGGAGTCTTCGGCGAGACGGAACGACCACGCGAGATCGCGCTGGGGGCCGGTGTATTGCTCGACGGTGATCTCCATGACGCTCCTTCTCCTCGGCGGCCCAGCAGGCTGGGGCCGTCTACGTGGCGGCGCGGGTGCGCCAGGCGGCGACGCTGCGCATGCTCCAGCTCAGTCTCGACACGGCCTCGTCCGCCAGGCGCCGCGCTACGGCCCCGACAGCGTGTGCTCCGACGTGGACGGTGACGGAGTGGAGGCCGCGTACGCCGTGCGGGTAGGGAGTCGTCTCGACGTCTTCCTGCCACTCGCCGTTGGTCGCGCGGCACCGGACCCGCAGTTGGTGCCGGCCGGGGACCGTTTGCCATGACAGCGACCAGGGCCTCCACGCGTTGGGTCCGAGGTCGGTGCCGAGCTCGGCGTCGACCCATGGGCCTTCGTCGACTTGCACCTGGACGGCGTCGACGCCGGCGGGCGGTGCCCAGGCGTAGCCGTAAACGCGGGTCTCGCCTGGCGTCACCCGGGCATGCGGACCGGGTGTGTCGATGCGGGCGGAGGGGTGCACCGGGTAGGTGCCGTCGAGCCAGCCGCGTTGCCCCCAGTACGACAGCGGCGCGGTGCTGGTGACGGTGAGACGCTGGACCCATTTGGTTTGGCCGTCCTGGCCGGTGCGTCCGGGGACCAGTAGACGGGCAGGGCTGCCGTGTTCGCGGGGCAGCGGCTGGCCGGCCATGCCGACCGCCAGGAACGCCCGGTCTCGAGCCTCGGCCAACGGGAGCACGTTGGAGTAGCCGTCGACCGCCTCGGCCACCAGCCAGCCGTCTTCTCGGTCTGGACATGGCCCTGCTCGATCGAGCAGGTCCGCGACCGCGATGCCGGTCCAGCGGGCACAGCCCATCCGGTCGCCGCCGACGGGATTGTGAACGCAGATCATCAGCAGATCGCGCTCCTCCAGCGGCAGGTCGAGGAGGTCGGTCAGGGTCATCGCGAACGGCGCTGGGACCTCGCCTCCCACTTGGAGTTGCCAGGAGTCGAGGTCGACGCGCGGTTCGGGCACGGTGATGTCGATGACGGGGAACTCGCCGGGCTCGAACAGCAGCGGAGCGACGCTCTTCGATCGGCCGGAGTCACCGGCCGGAACCGGGGGCAGCGCTCGTGTCGGCCTGGGGAGCCGGGCATGGTCGTGGAGCTCGTCGGCGCCGCGGCGCCGTGCACGGCGGTCAGCCGCAATCGCGCCGACCGCTGCGGCGACGACGGTGGCGACCGCCAGCCGGGGCGCCGGACGGAGCGGCGCGGTCAGCGGCGCTGGCGACGAAGACGCTCGCGGCGGTCGCGGCGGCGGTGCCGGTCGTGGACGCGTCACCGTGGCGGAGCGCGAGGAGGCCGCCCAGTGCGTGCGGCGCCGCGGCCGTGGCCGCGCCCAGGGCGGTGCTGCGGGACGCGAGTGCGCCACCGGTGGCCGCGGCCGTGGCGCTGACGCTGGTCGCGATCGCGACCAGGCCGGGCTTGTCGGCTTGGCCGACCAGGGCGACACCGCCGTCGACGAGCATGGCGGGCGAGATGTCGACCAGTCCGCGGGCTAGCCCGGACGAGGGTGACCGACCCCGACGGGAGGACGAGGCGGTGATCTCGCCGGCGGCGGTCGCCAGCAGCCCGGCCCAGATGCCGGCGCGGGCGCCCGCTGTGAGGAGGTTCTTCATCCACGGGTCCTTTCAGAAGCAATCTCGGTGCGTCGCATGATGCGGCGACGTATTGCGTTCGAGCAACCCGCACACAACGGTTCTCACACCGGGGCTACAGGAGTCAGAGGGTGCCGATGAGCAGCAGCGACGAGGCCACGATGAGGTCGCAGACCATGCAGAGCTCGGCGTACCAGCGCGGGACGACCCGGTCGGCGTGGTGGTGGGCCACGTCCCAGAGAGCGTGGCAGAGCCAGCCGGCGGCGAGCACGTAACGGGCCGCGTCGGGGCCGGTGGCGGTTGCGGTGATCGCAACGGCACCGAAGGCGAGAACGCCGGCGGTCTCGAGGCTGAGCCAGCGGCGGGCCGTCAGGTCGCCGCGGGCCGTGCCCCAGGTCAGGTAGATCACGGCCGCGGTGAGCACGCCCCAGGCGCTGACCCAGGTCTGCACCTGCGCGGGGAGCGGGGCAACCAGTGCGAGGCTGGCGCCGGTGGCGGCCACACCCAGGGCGGTAGGCCAGCGTCGTCTCAGCGCACCCGGTGTGTGGACGGGCGAGGCGGTGGTCTGGCGGATCGTGGGCATCTCGGTGGTCATCGTGGCTCCTGAGGGGTTGGATCGAGGTGTCGCCGACGCTAGGACCAGGAGGTGCGGCCTCGCGCCGGCGAAATCGCCAGGGTCTGTTCCGGTGTTCGTGCGACCCGCCAGCGCGTCTCGCCGGCGGCCGGGTCAGGGCGCGTCCCCGGCGTAAAGGATCCGTTGGAAGAGGACGTGGTCTTGCCAGGCGTCGGCGATGAACAGGTACTGCGGGGCCCGACCGTACTGGGCGAACCCACAGCGGCACAGCACCATCCGCCGCGGGACGCGCCGACTCGAGCATCGGGCAGCGCCCGACGTGATCAGCAGGGCGCTCCGGCCCTGCAGCCGCAAGGGCGGCAGCCCGGGTACGCAACGGCCGGCCCGGGTATTGCGATGGCCTCCACGGAACCGGGAGTAGAGTTTTGCCCGGTATTTTGGCTAGAATGTGCCCGTGACTGCCGTACCTCTTGGCGACGCGCGGGACCGACTCTCTGAGTACGTCTCGGAGGTCGAACGCACCCATCAGCGGGTGACCATCACCCGTCACGGCCGCCCCGCTGCGGTCCTCATCTCCGCCGACGATCTCGCCGCCATCGAGGAGACCCTGGAGATCCTCGGAACGCCCGGCGCTCCCGAAGCCATCAGCGAGGGCCTCGCCGACGCCGCCGCAGGCCGTTTCGCCGACAACGACGCACTCAAGTCCCGCTACGGGATCGCCTGAGTGCAGGAGCGCTACTCGATCCGAGTCGCGGCTCGAGCCGAACGCGATCTACAGCGGCTACCTGAGAAGATGGCCACGGCCTGCGTCGCGTTCATCTTCGGACCCCTCGCTGACAATCCACAGCGAGTGGGCAAGCCGCTCCGCGGTGAGCTCAGCGGCCTGCACTCTGCTCGCCGAGGTGACTACCGCGTCATCTACGGTGTTCTTGAAGAGGCGCGCACCGTGGAGATCGTGCATATAGATCGACGCAGCGACGTCTACCGGCGGTAACCGGCCTTCGCCCCGTCCCACTCACGGATCCCGCTCTGGTCACGCTCCGCGCGCAGTAGTGTCGGAGGCGACCAGTAGCGTTCAGATCGTGCCCGGACTCGAGTCACGCACTGCCAAGGCGGTGGCGGCGGTACCCACCTCGCGCGCATCGAGGGATCCTGTGCCTCGGAATGCTGGTCTTTGCTTGTCGTTGCTGCCCGGAACCGGCCGAGCGGGGACACCTTGGGGACACCGCCAGGAACCGCCACGAGGTCGTGGGGTGACGGTGACGCCGCATGACCGCGGTTGCCGACGTGCCGGCCCGTTGGCCGGCCAACCCTGTGCCCCGGTACTTCGACCCCACCGAGTTCGGCCTCGGGCTGCTCGGGCCGGTCGTGGGCGGGCGCCGGGGCCAGCGGCGTCGCTCTGGCCCTCGCCGACGCTGCCGCCGCGGCGGGGCGCGCACGCTGCTCATCGACGGAGCCGACCCCGCCCGGTCGGGCCTGGCGAACGTCTGGACGGCTCACCTGCGTTCCAGCGCCCGGTGCCGCAACGGCGCGACGATCGGCACCGTCGCTCGGGTCGGGCTGCTGGCGGGGTGCTCCGGGTCGCGGTGTTCCGTTACGGCGGCTTCGACGCCGCAGCCGCTGCGAACCCCAGGTCAGCGCCGGTTTTCTAAGGGTGCCCCCGGTAGGATTCGAACCTACGCCACCGCCTCCGGAGGGCGGTGCTCTATCCCCTGAGCTACGGGGGCTCACGGTGCGCGACGAGCGTACATGAACCGACGGCCCTGGTGGGACCGGCGCGGGGGCGTCCGCAGGGTGGCAGTCGTCCTGTCGGCCGCCCGATAGGCTACGTCGGTGACACCCGAGGAGCTCTCCACCACGATCGTGCGCGCCCTGGCCACCCTGGTCGACGAGGGCGCCCTGGTGCTGCCGGACGGCCCGCCGGCCGAGGTCGTGGTCGAGCGCCCTAGGAGCAGGGACCACGGCGACTACGCCACCAACGTGGCCCTGCAGCTGGCCAAGAGGGCCGGGCTCCCACCGCGCGACCTCGCCGGGATGATCGCGGAGCGGCTGAGCGGGAGCGAGGGCGTCGCCTCCGTGGACATCGCAGGTCCGGGGTTCCTCAACATCCGGGTCACTGCCGACGCGCAGGGCGTGCTCGCCGCGCAGGTCGTCGCAGCCGGGTCGTCGTACGGCACCTCGCAGACGCTGGCGGGGACCAGGTTCAACGTGGAGTTCATCTCCGCGAACCCGACCGGACCGCTGCACCTGGGCCACACCCGGTGGGCGGTCGTCGGGGACGCGATCGCCCGGGTGCTGGAGGCGGCCGGTGCCGAGGTGGCGCGGGAGTTCTACATCAACGACCGCGGCAGCCAGATGGACAAGTTCGGTGCCTCGCTGGAGGCCGTCGCACTGGGTCACGACGTGCCCGAGGACGGCTACCACGGGGCCTACGTGCACGACCTGGCGCAGCGGGTCGTGCAGGAGAACCCGCACATCGTCGACCTGCCCTCCGGCGAGCGGACCGTCGCCTTCCGGGAGGCGGGCTACAAGCTCCAGCTCACCGAGCAGCAGCAGCAGCTGTCCGCGTTCCGGACCGACTTCGACATCTGGTACTCCGAGCGGAGCCTGCACGACGGCGACCGGGTGACGCACAGCCTCGAGCGGCTACGTGGGCAGGGACACCTGTTCGAGGCCGACGGGGCGCTGTGGATGCGCACCACCGACTTCGGCGACGACAAGGACCGGGTGCTGGTGCGCAGCAACGGCGAGCTCACCTACTTCGCCTCGGACACCGCCTACTACGTCGACAAGCGCGAGCGCGGCTTCGACGTCTGCATCTACCTCCTGGGTGCCGACCACCACGGCTACGTCGGGCGGCTCAAGGCGATGGCCGCCTGCGCCGGCGACGACCCGGAGGTGAACATCGAGGTGCTGATCGGCCAGCTGGTGAAGATCCTGCGCGGCGGCGAGGAGATCCGGCTGAGCAAGCGGGCCGGGACGATGGTCACGCTGCAGGAGCTGGTCGAGATGATCGGCGTGGACTCGTTGCGCTACACCCTTGCGCGCTACCCGGCCGACTCCCCGCTCACCCTGGACGTGGAGGAGATCACCAGGCAGGCCTCGGACAACCCGGTGTTCTACGTGCAGTACGCCCACGCGCGGCTCTCCGCGATCCTGCGCAACGGTGCCGACCTCGGCATCACGCCCGCCGGTGCGGACGGTCCCGGTTTCGAGCCGTCGCTGCTCGCACACGAGCTCGAGGGTGAGCTGCTGCGCTCGCTGGCCGACTTCCCGCGTGTCGTGGCCACGGCGGCCCAGCTGCGTGAGCCGCACCGGGTGGCCCGCTACCTGGAGGACACCGCGGCGAAGTTCCACCGGTTCTACGACTCCTGCCGGGTGCTGCCGATGGGCGACGAGGAGCCGGCCGCGATCCACAGCGCGCGGTTGCTGCTGGTCGCGGCCACCCGGACCGTGCTCGCCAACGGCCTCGGCCTGCTCGGGGTCGGCGCCCCCGAGCGCATGTGACATGCACGCCCACGAGGCCGGCTGGGCGCACGCGGAGGGAGCCCGAGGCCCCTCCTGGCTGCAGCAGCTCACCGACGTCAACGACCTGGTGCCGCTGCTGTGGTCCAGCACGGCCCGCAAGAACGACGCCGGCGCACTCGAGATCGGCGGTGTCGACCTGCGGGACCTGGTCGCCGAGCACGGGTCGCCGGCCTACGTCCTCGACGAGGCCGACTTCCGGGCCCGGGCCCGTGCCTTCGCGGAGGCCTTCGGGGACTACGACGTCTTCTACGCCGGCAAGGCCTTCCTCTGTACGACGGTCGCCCGCTGGGTCGCCGAGGAGGGCCTGTGCCTCGACGTCTGCTCGGAGGGCGAGCTGACCGTCGCGCTGCGAGCCGGCTTCGACCCGGCGCGCATCGGCCATCACGGCAACAACAAGACCACCCGGGAGCTCCGCCGGTCCGTCGAGGCGGGCGTGGGCCGCATCGTCGTGGACTCCTTCGCCGAGATCGACCGGCTGGTCGAGGTCACCGAGCAGGCAGGCCGGCCGGCCCGGGTGATGGTGCGGGTCACGGCCGGGGTCGAGGCGCACACCCACGAGTACATCGCCACCGCCCACGAGGACCAGAAGTTCGGCTTCTCGATCGTCTCCGGCGACGCCCTGGCCGCCGTGGCGAAGGTGCTGGCGGCTCCGGGGCTCGAGCTGCTGGGACTGCACTCGCACATCGGGTCCCAGATCTTCGACACCTCCGGCTTCGAGGTGGCGGCCCGCCGGGTGCTCGCCCTGCACGCCCAGGTGTCCGCAGAGCTCGGGGTGACCCTGCCCGAGCTGGACCTCGGCGGTGGGTTCGGGATCGCCTACACGACCCAGGACGACCCGGCGGACCCCGCGCAGCTGGCGACCGAGCTGACCAAGATCGTCGAGCACGAGTGCCGCGCGCTCGACGTGCCGGTGCCCCGGCTGTCCATCGAGCCGGGGCGGGCGATCGTCGGCCCCTCGATGTGCACCGTCTACGAGGTGGGCACCGTCAAGGAGGTCGGCCTCGACGCGGGCGCGACACGCACCTACGTCTCCGTCGACGGCGGGATGAGCGACAACATCCGGACCGCGCTGTACGACGCGGACTACTCGTGCACGATCGCGTCCCGCCGCTCGCAGGCGCCCGCCGTCCTGGGCCGGGTCGTCGGCAAGCACTGCGAGGCGGGTGACATCGTCGTCAAGGACGAGTACCTCCCCGGGGACCTGGCCCCGGGTGACCTCCTCGCGGTGCCGGCGACCGGGGCCTACTGCCGGTCGATGGCCAGCAACTACAACCACGCCCTCCGGCCGCCGGTGGTCGCCGTCCGCGACGGGGTCCCCCGGGTCGTCGTCCGCCGCGAGACGGAGGAAGATCTGCTGCGCACCGACGTGGGCGCATGAGGACCTCCTCAGGCTCCGCCCGAGGGTCTCACTGCGCGGACCGAGGGTGCTGATGACAGATCCGACAGCGCAGTGCGAGAGGATGACGTGGTGGACAGACCCTCGTTGAAGCTTGCCCTGCTGGGCTGCGGCTCCGTGGGCAGCCAGGTCGTGCGCCTGCTCCGCGAGCACCAGGAGGACCTCACCGCGAGGGTGGGTGTCCCGATCGAGCTGGTCGGGGTCGCCGTACGCCGTCCCGAGCTGCAGCGCGACGCCGACGTGCCGCGGGAGCTGCTGACCACCGACGCCGCCGGGCTCGCGGCCCGCGACGACGTCGACCTCGTGGTGGAGGTGATCGGGGGGATCGAGCCGGCCCGCACGCTGATCCTCACGGCTCTGGAGAACGGCGCATCGGTCGTGACCGCCAACAAGTCCCTGCTGGCCGAGGACGGCGCCACCTTGTTCGCCGCCGCGGAGAAGGCCCAGCGCGACCTCTACTTCGAGGCGGCGGTGGCCGGCGCCATCCCGATCCTCCGTCCGTTGCGTGAGTCCCTGGCCGGCGACCGGGTGCGGCGGGTGCTGGGCATCGTCAACGGCACCACCAACTTCATCCTGGACAAGATGGACACCGTGGGCAGCGGCTTCGCGGAGGTGTTGGAGGAGGCGCAGGCACTCGGCTACGCCGAGGCCGACCCCACCGCCGACATCGAGGGCTACGACGCCGCGGCCAAGGCAGCCATCCTCGCCAGCCTGGCGTTCCACACCCGGGTGACCGCTGCGGACGTCTACCGCGAGGGCATCACCGAGGTGAGCGCCGCCGACGTCGCGTCGGCCCGGGCGATGAACAGCGTCGTGAAGCTGCTCGCGATCTGTGAGCTGCGCGAAGCGCCCGGCGGACCGGCCGTCTCCGCCCGCGTGCACCCGGCCATGATCCCGCGCTCCCACCCGTTGGCCAGCGTCCGCGAGGCCTACAACGCCGTCTTCGTGGAGAGCGACGCGGCCGGCCAGCTGATGTTCTACGGCCCCGGAGCGGGCGGTGCCCCGACGGCGAGTGCCGTGCTCGGCGACCTGGTGACGGTGGCCCGCAACCGCCTCAACGAGGTCCGCGGGGCGGGCGAGTCGGTCTACGCGCAGTGCGAGGTGCTGCCGATGGGTGACACCGAGACGCGCTACCACGTGGCGCTGGACGTCGACGACCGCGCGGGCGTGCTGGCCTCGGTCGCCCAGGAGTTCGCCGAGCACGGCGTGTCCATCCAGACCGTCCGCCAGGAGGGTCGCGGAGAGGACGCTCAGCTGGTGGTCGTCTCGCACCGGGCCACCGACGCGGCGCTCTCGGCGACCGTCGAGGCGCTGCGGACCAGGGACTTCGTGCACGAGGTGTCCTCGGTGATGCGCGTGGAGGGGGATCCCGAATGACCCGGACGACCCCGGAGACCGGCGAGGGGTCCCCGGTGAGCCCCCGGGCCGCCCACCAGTGGCGAGGCGTCCTGGAGGAGTACGGCGACTGGCTCGACATCCCCGACGCCACCCCCACGATCACTCTTCGCGAGGGCGGCACCCCGCTCGTCGAGAGCCGCTGGCTCTCCGAGGTGACCGGCGCCCAGGTCTGGCTCAAGGTCGAGGGTGACAACCCCACCGGCTCCTTCAAGGACCGGGGCATGACCGTGGCGCTGTCGGTGGCGGTGGGCCAGGGGGCCGAGGCCGTCGTCTGCGCCTCGACGGGCAACACCTCCGCGTCGATGGCCGCCTACGCGGCCCGCGCCGGGGTCAAGCCCCTGGTGCTGGTGCCGCAGGGCAAGATCGCCGCCGGCAAGCTGGCCCAGGCGATCGTGCACGGCGCCCAGGTGATCATGGTCCGCGGCAACTTCGACGACTGCCTGCGGATGTCGCGGGGGCTCGCGGAGGACTACCCGGTGGCGCTGGTCAACTCGGTGAACCCGATGCGCCTGGAGGGCCAGAAGACCGCGTCGTTCGAGATCGTCGACTTCCTCGGGGACGCCCCCGACGTGCACGTGCTGCCGGTCGGCAACGCCGGCAACATCTCGGCGTACTGGAAGGGCTATCTCGAGTACCACAAGGCGGGCCACAGCTCCCGCACCCCGCAGATGCTGGGCTGGCAGGCCGCCGGGGCCGCCCCGCTCGTGTCCGGCGTGCCGGTCCCGGCGCCGGAGACCGTCGCCTCCGCCATCCGCATCGGCAACCCGGCCTCCTGGCACCTGGCCGTCGCGGCGGCCGAGGACTCCGGCGGGTGCTTCCGGGCGGTCACCGACGAGCAGATCCTCGCCGCCCAGCGGCAGCTCGCTGCCCGCGACGGCGTGTTCGTCGAGCCTGCGTCCGCGGCCGGGGTCGCTGGCCTGCTCTCCGAGCTGGCCGAGAGCCCCGGGAGCAGGCTGTACGCCGGCAAGCGGCTGGCCGTGACGGTCACCGGGCACGGGCTCAAGGACATCGACACCGCCCTGTCGACCTTCACCGACCTCGTCGACACCGTCGTCGACGCGGACGTCGATGCCGCGGCCGCAGCCGCAGGACTGCGTTGACGGACTTCCTCGACGGACCGGTGACGGTGTCCGTGCCGGCCACCAGCGCGAACCTCGGCCCGGGGTACGACGCGCTCGGCCTGGCGCTCGAGCACCGTGACCTGGTGACCGCGCGGGTGGTCGACGGCCCGGGCGTCGAGATCTCGGTGCGCGGCAGGGGAGCCGGTGTCGTCCCGCTCGACGAGCGACACCTGGTGCACTGCGCCATGCGGGCCGCCTTCGAGCAGATGGGGGTGCCGACGCCCGGGCTCAGGCTGGACTGCCTCAACGTGATCGCCCACTCCCGGGGCCTCGGGTCCTCCTCGGCCGCCATCGTCGCCGGCATAGCGGTGGCGCGGGCGGTGGTGCCCGACGGAGCGCGGATCCTCGACGACGACGCGGTCCTGGCCCTGGCGGCCCGGCTCGAGGGGCATCCCGACAACGTGGCTCCCGCGGTCCTCGGCGGCTTCACCGTGGCCTACTCCGACGGTGGCACCTTCCGGGCCGTCCGGGTCGAGGTCGACCCCAGCGTCACCGCGGTGGCGTTCGTGCCGCCGCAGGGCGTCGCGACCTCGCTCGCGCGCGGGCTGCTGCCGGACGCCGTACCCCATGCGGACGCGGCCGCCAACGCCGGCCGCTGCGCCCTGCTGGTGGCAGCCCTCGGTGGGCGGACCGACCTGCTGCTCGCGGCGACGGAGGACCGCCTGCACCAGGACTACCGCGAGTCGGCGATGCCCGCGACACTGCGACTGGTCCGGGCGTTGCGCGCCGACGGGCTGGCCGCGGTGGTCTCCGGCGCCGGGCCGAGCGTGCTGGTCCTGGCCGAGGAGGGCACCCGGCACCTGGCGGTGGACCGCGCACCGGAGGGCTGGGACGTGCTGGCCGTGCCCATCGCGCGCGACGGCGTCCGCGTCGTCCCGGCCGAGGAGGCCCCGGAGACCGCTGAGGGTGGCGAGCAGCCCGAGGGACCCGCCAGGTGAACCAGCCAGGTGAACCAGCCGACAGGGAATAAGAGGTGAGGACGGGCCGTTGTCGCCGATGGCGGTGTGAGCCTCATCTAGTGCTACGCTGCAGACGCGCCGGTGTTCGTGATGCTTTGTGAAGCATGTCCATGCAACACGCAGGTCGCACCCATCTCCTCGTCGTCTTCTCCGCGACGTTCCCTGGCGCAACGCTGATCGACCGGGCCCGGGGCTCCGGGGACCGACGCGAAACCACATCTGAACGAGGCCGTCGGCATCAGCCGAGTCGGCCCGATACGTGGGAAGGAACCTCACGTGACGGAAACACCCGAATCCACCCCTCCATCGGGTTCTGAGACGGCCCCCGAGGCGAGCTCGGGCACTGCCACCAGGCAGCGCCGGGGCACCGGCCTCTCGGGCATGCTGCTCCCCGAGCTGAAGCAGATGGCGGGTGGTCTGGGGATCAGAGGTGTCGGCGGCATGCGCAAGAGCCAGCTCGTCGACGCGATCAAGGCGGCGCAGGGCGGCGGCCACGCCGCTCCGCAGGCCGACCAGCCTGACCAGTCCGACCAGTCCGACCAGCCGGCACCGTCCTCGCGGGGGCGCACCACGCGCTCGGTGGGCCGGTCGAGCCGCGGCCCGTCCCGGTCCGCGGGGGCCAGCGGTACCGGTGCGAGCAACTCCGGCGCGAACGGCTCCGGCGCGAACGGATCCGTCACCGGCCAGGTCGACGCGAGCCCTGAGCAAGCCACCGGAGCAGCCGACCAGGGGTCCACCGGCACCGGCACTGGCACTGGCACCGAGGCTCCCGGCCGTGGCGGTGAGCGGATGCAGCGGCGCAGCTACCGCGACCGGGCCGAGAGCGACCGGGCCGACAGCGGCCGACCAGGCAGCGAACGGGCCGACAGCGACCCCCGACAGGACGTCGACGGCGGCCAGGCCGACCGGAACCAGGGCGACCCGCACCAGGGCCGACCGGAACCAGGGCGACCGGAACCAGGGCGACCGGAACCAGGGCGACCGGAACCAGGGCGGCGACCGCAACCAGACTCGAGTCCAGCCCGTTGACCGCAGCCAGGGCAGTGACCGGAGCCAGAACGGTGACCGCAACCAGAACCGCAACCAGGGCACGGACCGCAACCAGGGCCACGGACCGCAACCAGGAGGAGGACGGCAGCCGCCGGAACCGCCGGCGTCGCGGCCGGGACCGCAACGACCGGCCGGACCGCAACGACCGCAGCAGCCGCCCCGGTCGCAGCGAGCCGGACACCACCGTGCTCGAGGACGACATCCTCGTGCCGGCGGCGGGCATCCTCGACGTGCTCGACAACTATGCGTTCGTCCGGACCAGCGGCTACCTTCCCGGCAGCGACGACGTCTACGTCTCCCTGTCGATGGTGCGCCGGCTCGGCCTCCGCCGCGGCGACGCCGTCACCGGCCAGGTGCGGCAGCCACGGGAGGGCGAGCGCAAGGAGAAGTTCAACCCGCTGGTGCGGATCGACACCGTCAACGGTGCCGACCCGGAGACGGCCCGGAACCGGATCGACTTCCAGAAGCTCACTCCGCTCTACCCGTCGGAGAGACTGCGGCTCG
Organism: uncultured Actinomycetota bacterium; assembly: GCA_963837995.1. Classification (GTDB taxonomy): domain Bacteria; phylum Actinomycetota; class Actinomycetes; order Propionibacteriales; family Nocardioidaceae; genus Nocardioides_B. Next base: position 274,424 of record CAWIPS010000007.1, on the reverse strand, counting down.
AGACCGAGTCCACCAACCTGATCGGCCGCGTCATCGACATCGCGGCACCCATCGGCAAGGGGCAGCGCGGTCTGATCGTGTCGCCGTCCAAGGCCGGCAAGACGATGATCATGCAGTCGATCGCGAACTCCATCACCACGAACAACCCCGAGTGCCACCTGATGGTCGTGCTGGTCGACGAGCGTCCGGAGGAGGTCACCGACTTCGAGCGCTCGGTGAAGGGCGAGGTCATCTCCTCGACCTTCGACCGCCCGGCGAGCGACCACACCGCGGTCGCCGAGCTGGCGATCGAGCGGGCCAAGCGGCTGGTGGAGCTCGGTCACGACGTCGTCGTGCTGCTGGACGGCATCACCCGGCTGGGACGGGCCTACAACCTCGCCGCACCCGCGAGCGGGCGGATCCTGTCCGGCGGCGTGGACTCGGCGGCGCTCTACCCGCCGAAGCGGTTCTTCGGTGCGGCCCGCAACATCGAGGACGGCGGCTCCCTGACCATCCTCGCCACCGCCCTCATCGAGAGCGGCTCGAAGATGGACGAGGTGATCTTCGAGGAGTTCAAGGGCACCGGCAACATGGAGATCCGGCTGCGGCGGGACTTCGCCGACAAGCGGATCTTCCCCGCCATCGACGCGGTGCAGTCCGGCACCCGCCGCGAGGAGCTGCTGATGAGCAAGGAGGAGCTCGCCATCGTCTGGAAGCTCCGCCGCGTGCTGTCCGGACTGGACAGCCAGCAGGCCCTCGAGCTGCTGCTCGAGAGGCTGCGCAAGTCCTCGAGCAACATCGAGTTCCTGACCCAGGTGCAGAAGACCACCCCGACCGTCGACAGCGGCCGCAACGGCGGCTGAGCGGGAAGAAACGACCGCCTCACGAGGTTGACGTCTCGTCAGCCGGCGACCGCGGGGATCGTGCGCCGGGCCGCCCGGCTGGCGCTGGGAGCACCGCGCCTGGCACACTGGACGGCTGGTTCCGGTTCACGTCACGAGAGCGTTCACCCGCACGGACGACCCGGCGACCGAGACCCCGAGAGGACACCATGAAGAAGAACACGCACCCCGACTACCACGAGACCCACGTGACCTGCACGTGTGGCAACCAGTTCACGACCCGCAGCACGGTCGGCGGTGGCAGCATCCACTCCGACGTCTGCTCGCAGTGCCACCCGTTCTACACCGGCAAGCAGAAGATCCTGGACACCGGTGGTCGCGTCGCCCGCTTCGAGAAGCGCTACGCGCGCAAGACCGCCCAGACGACTCCTGAGTCGGCCGGGGAGAAGACGCCCGCCGAGAAGTAGTCACACCCGTCGCGCCGGTCACCGCTCCGCGGAGGCCGGCGCTTCGCGTGTGCGGGTCGGAGGTGAGCAGGAGGTGAGCATGTTCGAGGCGGTCGAGGGACTGGTGGACGAGCACGCCCAGATAGAGAAGCGGCTCGCCGACCCGAGCATCCACTCCGACCAGGGGCTGGCCAAGAGGCTCAACCAGCGGTACGCCGAGCTCTCGGCGATCGTGCGCACCTACGACGACTGGCAACGGCTCAGCGACGACATCGGAGCCGCCCTGGAGCTCGCCGGGGAGGACGAGTCCTTCGCGGCCGAGGCGGTGGAGCTCACCGAGCGCCGGGCGACCGCCGAGGAGCGGCTGCGCCACCTGCTGGTGCCCCGGGACCCAGCGGACGCCAAGGACGCCCTGCTGGAGATCAAGTCCGGCGAGGGTGGCGAGGAGTCGGCACTGTTCGCCGGCGACCTGCTGCGGATGTACACCCGCTACGCCGAGCGTCGCGGCTGGCGGACCGAGCAGCTGGACGCGAACGAGTCGGACCTCGGCGGGTTCAAGTCGGTCACGGTGGCGGTCAAGTCGAAGGGCACGGCAGAGCCGGGGGAGACGCCGTACGCCCTGCTCAAGTTCGAGGGCGGCGTGCACCGCGTCCAGCGGGTGCCGGTGACCGAGAGCCAGGGGCGGGTGCACACGTCGGCGGCCGGGGTGCTGGTGATGCCCGAGGCCGAGCCTGTGGACGTGAGCATCGAGGACAAGGACCTCCGGGTCGACGTCTTCCGGTCCTCGGGGCCCGGGGGCCAGTCGGTGAACACCACCGACTCGGCGGTGCGCATCACCCATGTGCCGACCGGCATCGTGGTCAGCTGCCAGAACGAGAAGAGCCAGCTGCAGAACCGCGAGCAGGCGATGCGCATCCTGCGGGCCCGGCTGCTGCAGGCGGCCCAGGACTCCGCCGACGCGGACGCCTCGGACGCGCGCCGGCTGCAGGTCCGGACCGTGGACCGCTCGGAGCGGATCCGCACCTACAACTACCCGGAGAACCGGATCTCCGACCACCGCACGGGCTACAAGGCCTACAACCTCGACCAGGTGCTCGACGGTGACCTCGAAGCGGTGATCGCCTCCTGCGTCGAGGCGGACCTGACCGCTCGGCTGGACGCGATCGAGCCCCAGTGATCGAGCCCCAGTGATCGAGCACCGGTGATGAGGCAGTGACGGGGCCGTGACCCGAGCCGTCCTCCGCTCGGCCGCCCGGGTGCTGGCCGAGGCCGGCGTCGCCAGCCCGGACTACGACGCCGCCGAGCTCCTCGCCCACGTCCTGGGCACCACCCGCTCGGCGCTCCCGTTCGTGGACGCGGTCACCCCTGAGCAGGCCGAGGCGTACGCCGCCCTGGTGGCGCGACGCGCCGCCCGCGAGCCGCTGCAGCACCTGACCGGGTCGGCGGCGTTCCGGCACGTCGAGCTGGCCGTCGGCCCCGGGGTGTTCGTGCCCCGCCCGGAGACCGAGCTGCTCGCCGGGTGGGCGGTGGAGCAGGCGCAGGCCGTCGCCGCCACCGGACGGCCGCCTGTCGTGGTCGACCTGTGCACCGGCTCCGGAGCGATCGCCCTTGCCGTCGCGACCGAGGTGCCGGACGCCGAGGTGCACGCGGTCGAGCTGGGCGACTCCGCACACGAGTGGGCCGCGGCCAACCTGGCCGGCTCGGGTGTCGACCTGCGTCACGGTGACATGGCGGAGGCCTTCCCCGACCTCGACTCGCGTGTGCACGTGGTGGTCTGCAACCCGCCGTACATCCCGCTGGAGGCCTACGAGTCGGTGGCTCCGGAGGTGCGTGACCACGACCCGGCGCTGGCGCTGTTCTCCGGCGACGACGGTCTGGACGCACTCCGGGTGGTCGAGCGGGTCGCGGCCCGGCTGCTGTCCCGCGCGGGGGTCGTCGGGGTCGAGCACGCCGACGTCCAGGGTGAGTCGGCCCCGGCCGTGTTCACCGCCACGGCCCGCTGGTCCGACGTACGCGACCATGCCGACCTGGCGGGCCGCGCCCGGTTCCTGACGGCTCGCCTGGCACGATGACCGGTGTGACCCGTGTGACCGGTGTGCCCGACGGCGATGGCGACGACACGACCGTCGAGCGGTTCCGGACCTCCGAGAAGACCGAGCGGGAGGCCGGGATCGCCAACGCCGCACTCGCGGTGCAGCGCGGGCAGCTGGTGGTGCTGCCGACCGACACGGTGTACGGCGTGGGCGCCGACGCCTTCGACCCCGCTGCCGTGCGCCGGCTGCTCGCCGCGAAGGGCCGTGGTCGCGAGATGCCGCCGCCGGTCCTGGTGTCGGCGGCGAGCACGCTCGACGCGCTGGCGGTCGGGGTCCCGTCCTACGCCCGCGCGCTCGTCGAGGAGCTGTGGCCGGGGCCCCTGACCCTGGTCTGCCGTCAGCAGCCGTCGCTCCAGTGGGACCTGGGGGACACCCGGGGAACCGTGGCGGTGCGGATGCCGGACCACGAGGTGGCGCTCGAGCTGCTGTCCCGGACCGGCCCGCTGGCGGTCAGCAGCGCCAACCGCAGCGGCATGCCGGCTGCCCAGGACGCGGACGCCGCCGAGGCGATGCTGGGCTCCTCGGTCAGGGTCATCCTCGACGGCGGTCCCACACCGGGGGCCCAGCCTTCCACGATCCTCGACGTGACCGGCTCGCACGGACGCGTCCTGCGCGACGGGGCCATGTCCCTCCAGCGCCTCAACGAGATCGTGGCCCCGCTCGGCGTCGAGATCACCGACGAGGGGTAGCGGCGCCTGTGCGCGAGTACCTCACCCTCTTCCTGGTCGCCGCCGTGGTGACCTACCTGCTGGGTGTGGTGGCACGCGAGATCGCGCTGCGGACCGGAGCGGTGGCCCGGGTGCGGGACCGTGACGTGCACGCCGTGCCCATTCCGTACTTCGGGGGGGTGGCGATGCTGGGCGGGCTGGCGGCGGCGTACCTCGTGGCGCACCGGCTGCCGTTCCTGTCCACCAGCAACGAGCAGGTCTTCCACGACTCCTCGGTGGTGCTGGAGGCCGGGGCGATGATCTGTCTGCTGGGCGTGCTCGACGACCTGTTCGAGCTGGACGCCCTGACGAAGCTGGGCGGCCAGGTGCTGGCGGCGGGGTTCCTGGTCGTCAACCAGGTGCAGTACTTCGCCTTCCAGATCCCTGGACGCGGCCAGTTCATCCCCGACCCGGCGCAGGCCGCGCTCCTGTCCGTGGTGGTGGTCGTGGCCACCGTGAACGCGGTGAACTTCGTGGACGGGCTGGACGGGCTGGCGGCGGGAGTGGTGGCGATCGGGGCGGTGGCGTTCTTCGCGTTCGCCTACAAGCTCGCGGACGTCAACGGCGAGACCCTGGCGATCAGTGCGGCGCTGCTGTGCTCGGCCCTCGGCGGCGCGTGTGTGGGGTTCCTGCCGCACAACTTCTTCCCGGCCCGGATCTTCATGGGGGACTCGGGCTCGATGCTGATCGGCCTCACGCTGTCGGGCTCGGCTCTGACGTTGACCGGTCAGTTCGCGTCGGTGGACCTGAGCGAGGGCGCCGGCGGGTCGCAGGCCAGCCTGCTGCCGACGCTCCTCCCGATCCTGCTTCCCATCTCCATCCTCATCGTGCCGTTCGTGGACCTCGTGCTCGCGGTGATCAGGCGGACCCGCGCCGGCAGGTCGCCGTTCTCCCCGGACAAGCAGCACCTGCACCACCGGCTCCTCGAGATCGGCCACTCCCACCGTCGTGCGGTGCTCATCATGTGGCTGTGGGCGGGGCTGATCGCGTTCGGGGGAGTCCTGGCCAGCCTGTACGCCAGCCGGCTGACCCTGGTGCTGATCGCGGCCTGGGTGGTGCTCACGGTGGTGCTCACCTTCCTGGTGCCCAGGCTCCAGCGGCCCTCGGGCGCTCCACGGTGAGCGGACTTCACCTGGGGCCGGACTTTGTGCTACTTTTCACAAGCACCTTCCAGCCAGGGCAGCAAGCCCCGACGAACAAGGACGGCCGCCACCATGACGACCGCGCTGAATGCCCGCCCGAGAGCGACGGCAGGGGTGCCCTCTCTCTGTGGTAGCGTCGCGGCTTCAACACCTGTGGCGCTCCTTCCCCGAGGTCTGGCTCATGGGGCCATGTCGAACGTCGCCGGTGCAGACGACAGCGACGGACCGAATGGCGCGGGTGAATGGACCATGGCGGAAGCGAACCCCGATCTGCGGGGCTGCGCGGCCGTGACCTCCTGGGCCTCGGTGGGCTACTCATCGGGGCCGTCGTCGGCGGCCTGGTCATCGGGCTCCTCGTCGACCAGGCAGCCGGGACCTCACCGGTCTTCGTGCTCGTCGGCATCGCGGTCGGCATCGTGGCCGGCGGCGTGGGGTTCTGGGCCCGGGTCCGCTCGGCCCTTCGTGAGTGAGCCCGCCGCCGCGGGGTACGACCACCGGCGAGCCGTCAGGAAGGCGACCGCATGACCGAGCCGCAGACCCACGACCCGGCCCCCACCGCCCTCTCTCCCGCCCCCGACCCGGCCTCCGCCCCCGTGCTCCCCGCCCGGCCGACCCTGCTCGGCGTTGTGCGCGCCCAGCGCAAGGTGATCGCCGTGGGTGTGGTGCTGATGGTCGCCTGCTTCTGGGTGATGGGCCCGCTCGGCGAGTGGCTCACCGGTGCGCTCACGGCGCTCGGCATCCTGCTCGCCATCGCCAACCACCTGGCCAGCGAGCTGTGGCTGGGCCGGCTGATCAGCTCGGGTGAGGAGCCGACCCGGGGCAGCATCGCGGCAGCCGCGTTCACCCGCCTGCTGATCCTCTCCGTCATCGCCGTCGGGGTGGCCGTGGTGTTCTGGCCCAACGGCGTGGGTCTGCTGCTCGGGCTCGCCATCTTCCGCCTGATCGCGCTGGTGATGACCGGCATCCCGCTGCTGAAGGAGCTGAAGCAGGTATGACTGGCCAACTACTCGGCCCGGTAGCCGACATGGTGCGTGCGGAGGAAGGCAAGATCGAGATCGGCACGCACGTCGAGCGCAGCATCGGCGGCTGGACGTTCAACATGGACACCATCTGGACGACGCTGATCGCCGGTGCCATCGTCCTCGGCCTGGGCTTCTGGGCCCGCGCCAAGCTGACCAGGAAGAACCCCGACCACGTCCCCAGCAAGATCCAGCTGCTCTGGGAGACGATCGTGTCCCAGGTGAACACCCAGGTGGAGGACAGTCTCGGGCGGGTCAACCCCTTCGTCGTACCCCTCGCGGTGGCGCTGTTCTTCTTCATCCTGATCGCGAACTGGATGGAGCTGGTCCCGAGCGAGCCGAACAGCGTGCACCTGCTGCCGGCGCCCACCGCGGACACGAACCTGACCTACGCGCTCGCGCTGCTGGTGATCGTGGGGGTGTGGATCTACGGCATTCGCGAGAAGGGCCTCAAGGGCTACCTCAAGCACTTCCTGGAGCCCTTCCCGATCCTCCTCCCGCTGAACATCATCGAGGAGCTGATCAAGCCGGTCACCCTGGCCCTCCGGCTCTTCGGGAACATCTTCGCGGGCGGCATCATGCTGTCGCTGATCGGCCTCATCCCGATCTATCTGCTCTGGGCCCCGAACGTCATCTGGAAGCTCTTCGACATGTTCATCGGCGGGATCCAGGCGTTCATCTTCGCGCTGCTGACCGTGCTCTACTTCGGGATGGCCGGGGCCGGCCACGGCGACGACCACGACGTCGCGAACCAACGCGCTCCCGGTGAGAACGACGACCACCGTCCAGCCGACGCCGTCGAGGTGGACCTCGAGCATGACGACATCCACAAGCCGGAGCCCGCGCTCACGCGCTGACCTCCACAGCAGCACCCGAGTTCACAGAAGTTGAGTGCGCCTCACGGCGCGGAAACCAAGGAGAGACATGGCAGTCGACAACACAGCGGTCCAGCTCGCCGGCGCCTTCATCGGCGGCGGCCTGGCGCTCGGCGGCGGTGCTATCGGCACCGGTATCGGTGACGGTCTTGCCGGTTCGTCCTACATCCAGGGCGTGGCTCGCCAGCCCGAGGCGCAGAGCCGCCTCCAGACGATCTTCTTCCTGACGGTCGGTCTGGTCGAGGCGGTGTTCTTCATCAACCTGGCGTTCATGGCGCTGTTCGTCTTCGTGCTTGCGTGACCACGCAGGTGCCAGGTGAGGGAGTCACTGATGGTCCGCACGGCGACACACGTGGGAAGCAGCAGGTGAGAAGCAGATGAGCGCGATGGTCGGCACAGTCCCGTTGGCGAGCAACTTCCTGGTCCCGAACGCCACCTTCCTCGTGGAGCTGGTCGCGTTCGCGATCATGGTGTTCATCCTTGCGAAGTACGTCATTCCGCCCATCAACAAGGCGATGACCGACCGGCAGAACCAGATCCGCAAGGAGTTCGCGGACCTGGAGAGCGCCGAGGCCGACGCTCGCAACGCCGAGAAGAAGTACAAGGACCTCCAGGCGGACGCCCGGCACGAGGCGGCCAGGATCCGTGAGGACGCCCGCGAGCAGGGTGCGGCCATCATCGCGGAGATGCGGACCCAGGCACAGGAGGAGGCGGACCGGATCCTCAAGCACGGCCGAACCCAGCTGGAGGCCGAGCGCAGCCAGGCGGTGCAGTCGCTGCTCAGCGAGGTGGGCACCATGGCCACCACGCTGGCCGGGCGGATCGTGGGGGAGGCACTCGAGGACGACGACCGGCGGGCGCGCACCGTCGAGCGGTTCGTCAGCGCGCTCGAGAGCGACGTCGAGAGCACGGGTGCATCCTCAGAGTCGGACGCCTCCGGGTCTCCCTCCACCTCCGGAGTGAGCTGACATGCAAGGTGGGTCCACGAGGTCGACGGGCCGGGTGCTGGACAGCACAGCAGCGGCGCTCTCCGAGGGCGCCGACGCCACCCAGCTCGGAGACGACCTGTTCGCGCTCGCACTGTCCCTCGACGGTGCACACTCCCTGCGGCGGGCCCTCACCGAGCCGGCGGTGCCGGCCGAGGCCAAGGTGCGGCTGCTGCACTCACTGCTCGAGGACAGGATCGGCGGTCCCGCGATGAGCGTGGCCGAGTCCTCCGTCGGGGTGCGCTGGTCCAGCACCAAGGACTTCCCCGACGCCCTCGAGCAGGCCTCGGTCTCCGCCCACGTGGCGAAGGCCGACTCCGAGGGCCACCTCGACGACCTCGAGGACCACCTGTTCCGCTTCAGCCGGATCGTCGAGGGGAACGCCGGTCTCCGGGACGCGCTCGCGGACGGTGGGACCTCCCTGGAGGCCAAGCGGAGCCTGCTGCGAGACCTCCTCGGCGACAAGGTCGACGCGACGACCGCCACCCTGCTCGGCCAGGCGGTCGCCGGTCGGCACCGTTCGCTGACCAGTGTGCTCTCGCTCTACCAGCGGGTGGCCGCCGACCGGCGGGACAGCATGATCGCCACCGTGTGGGTCGCCTCACCCCTGAGCGAGGAGCATCGCGAGCGGCTGGCGCGGGCACTGTCCGCCCAGCACGGCAAGCGCATCCACCTCAATGTCGTCGTCGACCCCGAGGTGCTCGGAGGAGTCCGGGTCGCGGTCGGGGACGAGGTCCTCGACTCCACGGTCCAGTCGCGCCTCACCCAGGCCCAGAGGCGGCTGGAGCGCTGAGCACGGCCGGCACACCGAGCATCACCAGTCACACCCCCAGTCACAGGAACGAAGCAGATCGGCGAATCGGCCACACGGCCAGGGAAGCAGAGGCACACAGATGACGGAGCTGACGATCCGCCCGGAGGAGATCAAGGAGGCGCTCCAGAAGTTCGTCTCCGACTACCAGCCGGAGGACGCGAGCCGCGAGGAGGTCGGCACGGTCGCCGAGGCCGGCGACGGCATCGCCCGGGTCGAGGGCCTGCCCTCGGCGATGGCCAACGAGCTGCTCGAGTTCGAGGACGGCACGCTGGGCATCGCGCTGAACCTGGACACCCGCGAGATCGGGGTGGTCGTGCTGGGTGACTTCGACAAGATCGAGGAGGGCCAGACCGTACGCCGGACCGGCGAGATCCTGTCGGTGCCGGTCGGCGAGGGCTATCTCGGCCGCGTCGTGGACCCGCTCGGCACCCCCATCGACGGGCTCGGCGAGATCGACACCGAGGGCCGGCGGGCACTCGAGACGCAGGCGCCCTCGGTGATGCAGCGCAAGTCGGTGCACGAGCCGCTCGCGACCGGCATCAAGGCGATCGACTCGATGACGCCGATCGGACGCGGCCAGCGCCAGCTCATCATCGGCGACCGGCAGACCGGGAAGACCACCATCGCGCTGGACACGATCATCAACCAGCGGCAGTACTGGGAGACCGGCGACCCCGCCAAGCAGGTCCGCTGCATCTACGTGGCGATCGGGCAGAAGGGCTCGACCATCGCCGCCGCCCGCGGTGCTCTCGAGGCGGCGGGGGCGCTGGAGTACACCACGATCGTGGCCTCACCCGCCTCGGACTCCGCCGGGTTCAAGTACCTCGCGCCGTACACCGGCTCGTCCATCGGTCAGCACTGGATGTACCAGGGCAAGCACGTCCTGATCATCTTCGACGACCTCACCAAGCAGGCCGAGGCCTACCGCGCGGTGTCGTTGCTGCTGCGTCGCCCGCCGGGCCGCGAGGCCTACCCCGGGGACGTGTTCTACCTGCACAGCCGGCTCCTCGAGCGCTGCGCGAAGCTCTCCGACGACATGGGGTCCGGGTCCATGACCGGGCTGCCGATCATCGAGACCAAGGCCAACGACGTGTCGGCCTACATCCCGACCAACGTGATCTCGATCACCGATGGCCAGATCTTCTTGCAGTCCGACCTGTTCAACGCCAACCAGCGCCCCGCCATCGACGTCGGCGTCTCGGTGTCGCGGGTCGGTGGCGCGGCGATGACCAAGGCCATGAAGAGGGTGACCGGCTCGCTCAAGGTGGACCTGGCCCAGTTCCGGGCCATGGAGGCGTTCGCGATGTTCGCCTCCGACCTCGATGCCGCCTCCCGCCAGCAGCTCGACAGGGGGCAGCGCCTGATGGCCCTGCTCAAGCAGCCCGCCTACTCGCCGTACCCGGTCGAGGAGATGGCGGTATCCATGTGGGCGGGCACCTCCGGGAAGCTGGACAAGGTGCCGGTCGATGACATCCTGCGCTTCGAGCACGAGTTCCTCGACTACCTGCGGCGCCAGGAGTCCGGGGTCCTGAACGGGATCCGCGAGACCGGAAACTGGGACGACGACACCGAGTCCGCCGTGTCCAGCGCCTTCGACACGTTCGCCGACCAGTTCGAGACCTCGGACGGCGGGTCGATCAAGTCCGGGCACGAGGAGCACGAGGCGCTGCCTGACGACGAGGTCGAGCAGGAGCAGATCGTCAAGCAGAAGCGGGGCTGAGACATGGCCTTGTCGCTGCGTGAGTACCGAGCCCGGATCCGCTCCGTCGAGTCGACGAAGAAGATCACCCGGGCGATGGAGCTCATCGCTGCGTCCCGCATCATCAAGGCGCAGCAGCGGGCCCAGGCGGCCGCGCCGTACGCCCGGGAGCTCACCCGCGCCGTCTCGGCCGTGGCGACGTACTCCAACGTCGACCACCCGTTGACGACCGAGCCGGAGGAGAGCAACCGCGCCGCCATCCTGGTCGTCACCAGCGACCGGGGGCTCGCGGGGGCCTATTCCGCGAGCGCGATCAAGGAGGCGGAGCGACTCGCCGAGAAGCTCCGGGAGGAGGGCAAGGAGGTCGACGTCTACGTCTCCGGACGCAAGGGAGTCGCCTACTACACCTTCCGCAACCGTGACATCGTCAGCTCCTGGACCGGGCACTCCGACCAGCCGACGTACGAGGTGGCCAGCGAGATCGGCGTCGCCCTGATCGCCGCCTTCGTGGCCGGCAGCGACGCCGCCGAGCGCATCGAGGACGAGGAGCACGGCCCGGACGTGCCGGCGGTCGACGAGGTGCACGTGGTCTTCACGCGCTTCAAGTCGATGCTGGTGCAGGAGCCGACGGCGGTCAGGCTGCTGCCCCTGGAGGTGATCGAGAGCGAGGAGAAGCCGCCGGCGGACCAGGTCCTGCCGCTGTTCGAGTTCGAGCCGAGCGCTGCGATCGTGCTCGACGAGCTGCTCCCCAAGTACGTCCAGAGCCGGATCTTCTTCGCGCTGCTGCAGGCCGCCGCCTCCGAGCTGGCGGCCCGGCAGAAGGCGATGAAGTCCGCGACGGACAACGCCGAGGAGCTGATCAAGAAGTACACCCGGATCGCCAACCAGGCCCGCCAGGCCGGCATCACCCAGGAGATCAGCGAGATCGTCGGTGGCGTGAACGCGCTGGCCGACGCGAACGCCGCCAGCGAATGACCGCACGACCACGGACCGCACCAGCCGAACACCGAAGTGAGTGAGAGACATGACTGCGACTGTCACTGAAGAGAAGACCGAGACCGCCGGTGGGGGCGTCGGACGGGTAGCCCGGGTGATCGGCCCGGTCGTGGACGTGGAGTTCCCCGCCGACTCGATCCCCGAGATGTACAACGCCCTGCACGTGGACCTGACTCTCGGTGAGGTGACCACCACCATCATCCTCGAGGTCTCGCTGCACATCGGCGAGGGCATGGTCCGCTGCATCTCGATGCGTCCCACCGACGGCCTGGTGCGCGGCGCCGAGGTGACCGACACCGGTGGCCCGATCACCGTTCCCGTCGGCGACGCCACCAAGGGACACGTGTTCAACGCGACCGGTGACTGCCTGAACCTCGAGGAGGGCGAGAAGCTCGAGGTCAAGGAGCGCTGGGGGATCCACCGCAAGGCGCCCGCGTTCGACCAGCTCGAGGCCAAGACGGAGATGTTCCAGACCGGCATCAAGGTCATCGACCTGCTGACGCCCTACGTCCAGGGCGGCAAGATCGGCCTGTTCGGCGGCGCCGGGGTCGGCAAGACCGTGCTGATCCAGGAGATGATCGCCCGCGTCGCGAAGGACCACGGCGGCGTGTCGGTGTTCGCCGGGGTCGGCGAGCGCACCCGTGAGGGCAACGACCTCATCGAGGAGATGAAGGACGCCGGGGTCATCGGCCAGACCGCGCTGGTCTTCGGCCAGATGGACGAGCCGCCGGGCACCCGGCTGCGGGTGGCACTGTCCGCGCTGACGATGGCGGAGTACTTCCGTGACGTGCAGGGCCAGGACGTGCTCCTGTTCATCGACAACATCTTCCGGTTCACCCAGGCCGGCTCGGAGGTGTCCACGCTGCTCGGCCGGATGCCCTCGGCGGTGGGCTACCAGCCGAACCTCGCCGACGAGATGGGGGTGCTGCAGGAGCGGATCACCTCGACCCGTGGTCACTCGATCACCTCCATGCAGGCGATCTACGTGCCCGCCGACGACTACACCGACCCGGCACCGGCCACCACCTTCGCGCACCTCGACGCCACCACGGAGCTGTCCCGGGAGATCGCCTCGCTCGGGATCTACCCGGCCGTGGACCCGCTGACGTCGGTGTCGCGGATCCTCGACCCGGCCTACATCGGGCAGGCGCACTACGACGCGGCGATCCGGGTCAAGCAGATCCTGCAGCGCAACAAGGAGCTCCAGGACATCATCGCGATCCTCGGTGTCGACGAGCTGTCGGAGGAGGACAAGGTCATCGTGTCCCGCGCCCGGCGCATCCAGCGGTTCCTGTCCCAGAACACCTATGTGGCCAAGCAGTTCACCGGCCTCGAGGGCTCCACCGTGTCGGTGGAGGACACCATCGAGGGCTTCAACAAGATCTGCGACGGCGACTACGACCATGTCGCGGAGCAGGCGTTCTTCATGTGTGGTGGGCTCGACGACGTCGAGCGCAAGTGGGACGAGATCCAGAAGAGCCTTTAGATGGCGAACACGATGAACGTATCCCTCGTCGCCGCGGACCGGTTGCTCTGGTCCGGGGAGGCGACGGTGGTGAACGCGCGGACCCTGGCCGGAGACATCGGCATCATGGCCAACCACATGCCGGTGCTCTCCGTGCTCGAGCCGGGCTCGGTCGACGTACGCACCGTCGAGGACGGCCACTGGGTGGCCGCCATCGACGGCGGCTTCATCTCGGTGGCCAACAACCAGGTGTCGATCTTGTGCGACCGTGCTGAGATGTCACACGAGAGTGACTTCGAAGAGGCGAAGCGCAAGCTGGAGGCGAGTGCTCCGTCGTCGCAGTCCGACGACGCCAAGGGCTGAGGTGTAGATGCCGCTGTGGGAGCTGCTTGCCGACTCCTCCGGCGTGCTCCTGCTCCTGGTCCTGCTGTACGGCCTCGCGCTGGTCGGCCGTCGGCGGTGGATCGCCCGCAACGGCGGCACGTTCGAGTTCAGCGTCCGCGTCCGCTCCGGTCGGGGTGGGCGCGGGTGGGTGCTCGGGGTGGCGCGCTACACCGACGACGGCCTCGAGTGGTTCAAGATCTTCTCCCTGGCCCCGTTCCCGCGCGCGGTGTACGGCCGGGCCGACATCGAGTACCTCGGGCGGCGTGAGCCCACGGGCGTCGAGGCCTACTCGCTGTACTCCGGGCACATCGTGGTGTCCTGCCGGACGCCCGCGGGCCCCCTGGAGGTCGCGATGAGCCCGTCGGCGCTCACCGGGTTCCTGGCCTGGCTGGAGTCCGCGCCACCGGGGCGCCAGCTGATGCGGTAGGTGCCGGGTCAGCGCTCCCCGCCGGGCTTCCACAGCACGTCGCCGTTCGCCCGGTTCGCGTGCCGCGCCAGGATGAACAGCAGGTCCGAGAGCCGGTTGAGGTACTGGAGGGCCAGCACGTTCATCGTGTCCGCGTGCTGCTCGTAGGCCGCCCACGCGGACCGCTCCGCGCGGCGTACGACGGTCCGGGCGACGTGCAGGTGCGCCGCGCCCGGCGTGCCGGCGTTGAGGATGAAGGAGCGCAGCTTCGGCAGCTGGTCGTTGTACTCGTCGCACCAGGTCTCGAGGCGGTCGACGTAGGCCTGCTCGATCCGCAGCGGCGGGAACTCCGGGTTCTCCACGACGGGCGTGCAGAAGTCGGCGCCGACGTCGAACAGCTCGTTCTGCACGACGGTGAGCAGCCGGACCACGTCCTCGTCGAGGCCTCCGGTGCTCAGGGCCACGCCGATGTGCGCGTTCGCCTCGTCGACGTCCGCATAGGCCTTCAGGCGCAGGTCGTTCTTGGTCGTCAGGCTCATGTCGCCGAGACGGGTCTCGCCCGAGTCGCCGGTGCGGGTGTAGATGCGGGTGAGGTTGACCATGCCGACCACCCTAGGCGGACGCCGGGGTCGTGGTCACTGCCGGACCACTAGCATCAGGTCGGTGCAAGGCTTCCAGGTCTGGTCCGACGGGCCGCTGTCCCACCCGCTGCGCGGCACGGCGTACGTCGGAGGGGCCAAGAACAGCGCTCTGAAGCTGATGGCGGCCGCCCTGCTCGCCGACGGGCGGACGGTCCTGACGAACGTGCCGGACATCCTCGACGTGCACGTGATGGGCCGGCTGCTGGAGGAGCTCGGCTGTGCGGTGCACGTGCAGCACCCGGTTGCCGCGGCAGGCGGCAGTGGCAGCGGCAGCGTCACGATCGACGTGCCCGAGCAGCTGCGGTTCGAGGCGCCGTACGCCCTGGTGCGGCGGCTCCGCGCGTCGATCAGCGTCCTGGGGCCGCTGGTCGCCCGGTGCGGCAAGGCGCGGGTGGCCCTCCCCGGCGGGGACAACATCGGCTCACGGGGCCTGGACATGCACATGACCGGGCTGACCGAGCTCGGCGCCGAGGTGCGCATCGAGCACGGCTTCGTGGTGGCCGAGGTCGCCGACCGGCTGCGCGGGACGAACCTCTGGCTGGACTTCCCGAGCGTCGGCGCCACCGAGAACCTCCTGATGGCCTCGGTGCTCGCCGAGGGCACCACGGTCATCGACAACGTCGCCCGCGAGCCGGAGATCATCGACCTGTGCGAGATGCTCCTCGAGATGGGCGCCAGGATCGAGGGGACCTCGACCTCGACGCTGACCGTCCACGGTGTCGAGCGGCTGGCCCCCGTGCGGCACGCGACCGTGCCGGACCGCATCGTGGCCGGCACGTGGGCGTTCGCGGCGGCGATCGCAGGGGGCGATCTCACCGTGCAGGGCGGCCAGTCCCGGCACCTCGACATCGTGCTCGACAAGCTCGAGTCCTCGGGTGCCGCGATCCAGGACGTGGAGGGCGGCTTCGCGGTCGGGGTGGACCGGCGGCTGACGGCCTTCGACGTGGTGACCCTGCCCTACCCCGGGTTCCCGACCGACCTGCAGCCGTTCGCGATGACGCTGGCCGCGGTGAGCGACGGCACGGCGATGATCACCGAGAACGTCTTCGAGTCGCGGTTCATGTTCGCCCAGGAGCTCGCCCGGCTCGGCGCGGACCTGCGCACCGACGGGCACCACGCCGTCGTGCGTGGGCGACCGCTGCTCTCCGGTGCACCGGTGCTCGCCCACGACATCCGCGCAGGCGCGGCCCTGGTGCTGGCCGGTCTCGCCGCCCAGGGCACCACGACGGTCGCGGAGTCCCAGCACATCGACCGCGGCTACCCCTACTTCGCAGAGATGCTCGACGGGCTCGGGGCACATGTCGAGCGGGTCGACGTGCCGGACCTGACGGACTGAGACACCGTGAGCAGATCGTTACCGGCAGTTCGGGCGAGTGTCACCCGTCGGGCATCCGGCTGCGCCATAGTGGCCCCCATGGTCGGCCATCGGGGGCCGTCGGTGCGAGGGGAGCAACCGGATGCTGGTCACTGTCAGTGGTCCGACGATCAGGCTGAGCGGGCCCTTCGACGGCCGCAGCACCGCAGAGGTGCGCGAGGCGCTGCACGAGCAGATGCGACGCCACCGCGAGGTGGTCGTGGACATGAGCGAGGTCGACTCGGTGGACGGGACCGCGCTGCGGCTGCTGGCAGCGGCCTCGGCCCGCTCGGAGCGCGAGGGCGGCAGCCTGCGGCTGCGCGGGTGCCCCCCCAAGGTCCGGCGGGTGATCGCCTCCACCAGGCTGCGCCGGTGGCTGGCCGTCGAGCGCACCCCCGCGCCCGCGTGAGCCCCGCCGGCATGAGCCCGGTGCACGTCGGAGTGGACTAGTTCACAATCAGTTACCGGAGGGTCACACCGGTCGTACGCTCAGCCCCATGACGGCAGCCGAGGACCAGCAGGCGAAGAAGGACCAGCCCTGGGTGATGCGGACCTACGCCGGGCACAGCTCGGCCACCGGGTCCAACGAGCTCTACCGCAGGAACCTCTCGAAGGGCCAGACCGGCCTGTCGGTGGCGTTCGACCTGCCCACCCAGACCGGCTACGACCCGGACCACCCGCTGGCCCGGGGCGAGGTCGGCAAGGTCGGGGTGCCGGTGCCGCACCTGGGGGAGATGCGCCGGCTCTTCGACGGCATCCCGCTGGCCGGGATGAACACGTCGATGACGATCAACGCGACGGCGATGTGGCTGCTGGCGCTCTACCTGGTCGTGGCCGAGGAGCAGGCCGGCGTGTCACCGGCGGACGGCGAGGACGCCCTGGCGAGGGTCTACGGCAGCCTGTCCGGAACCACCCAGAACGACATCATCAAGGAGTACCTCTCCCGAGGCACCTACGTCTTCCCGCCCGAGCAGTCGCTGCGGCTGACCAGCGACCTGATCGCCTACACCGTCAACCGGGTGCCGAGGTGGAACCCGATCAACATCTGCAGCTACCACCTCCAGGAGGCGGGTGCGACGCCGACCCAGGAGCTCGCCTACGCGCTGTGCGCCGCGACGTCTGTGCTGGACACCGTGCGCGACTCCGGCCAGGTGGCGCCCGAGAACTTCCCCGCCGTCGTGGGCCGGATGTCCTTCTTCGTCAACGCAGGGGTGCGGTTCGTCGAGGAGATGTGCAAGATGCGCGCCTTCGGCAGGCTGTGGGACGAGATCACCCGGGAGCGCTACGGCGTGAAGGACGAGAGGATGCGGCGCTTCCGCTACGGCGTGCAGGTCAACTCGCTCGGCCTGACCGAGGCCCAGCCGGAGAACAACGTGCAGCGGATCGTGCTCGAGATGCTCGGCGTCACGCTCTCCAAGGACGCCCGGGCTCGCGCCGTACAGCTGCCGGCGTGGAACGAGGCCCTCGGGCTGCCGCGGCCCTGGGACCAGCAGTGGTCGCTGCGGCTCCAGCAGGTGCTCGCCTTCGAGTCCGACCTCCTGGAGTACGACGACCTGTTCGAGGGCTCCGTCGTCGTCGAGGCGGAGGTCCAGCGGCTGATGGCCGGTGCGCGCGCGGAGATCGACCGCGTCCAGGCGATGGGAGGCGCGGTGGCCGCGGTGGAGTCCGGCTACCTCAAGGCGGCCCTGGTGTCCTCGCACGCGGCGCGACGCGGACGCATCGAGTCCGGCGAGGACAAGGTCGTCGGGGTCAACTGCTTCACGACGACCGAGGCATCACCGCTCACCTCGGACCTGGACGCCGCCACCCAGGCCGCCGACGCCGACGCCGAGCGCTCGGCGGTGGCGGGTCTGCGGGCCTGGCGGGCCGCCCGCGACGACAGCGCTGTCGAGAAGTCGCTCGCGCGGCTCACCGAGGCCGCCAGGTCCGGGGCGAACCTGATGGAGTCCACTCTCGAGGCGGCCCGGGCGGGTGCCACGACCGGGGAGTGGGCCGGCGCGCTGCGCGAGGTGTTCGGCGAGTACCGCGCCCCGACCGGGGTGGGCGGTGCCGTGGGGGCGACGGACTCCGGCGAGGAGCTGTCCCGGGTCCGCGAGGGCGTGCGTCGCACCGGGGAGCAGCTGGGCCGGCGGCTGCGGCTGCTGGTCGGGAAGCCGGGCCTGGACGGTCACTCCAACGGCGCCGAGCAGGTGGCGGTGCGGGCCCGCGACGCCGGCTTCGAGGTCGTCTACCAGGGCATCCGCCTCACGCCCGAGGAGATCGTGGCGGCCGCGGTGGCCGAGGACGTGCACTGCGTCGGTCTCTCGATCCTGTCCGGGTCCCACATGGAGCTGGTGCCGGCGGTGCTGGACGGGCTGCGCGCCGAGGGGCTCGGCGACGTCCCGGTCGTGGTCGGCGGCATCGTGCCGCCGGCCGACGCGAGTGCCCTGCGGGCCCGGGGGGTCGCGGCTGTCTTCACTCCCAAGGACTACGGTCTGACCGCGATCATGGCCGGCGTCCTCGCCGTGATCCGCAGAGCCCACCACCTGGACTGACCGGCCGGTCGTCCCCGCCCGAGCGCCGGATCGCGGCCCGGTCGCCGCCCGGTCACGGCCGGTCGATGTCCGGTCGATGTCCGGTCGATGTCCGGCGTTGCCTCCGCTGGCTATCGTCGGACGGGGACTCCGGAGGTGACGTGCGCGCTCGTGCAACGATGCTGGCCGCGGTGACGGCCGTCGTCGCGAGCGGTGCGCTGGCCGGCTGCACCGAGGACCGGACCGACGGCGAGCAGCGCACCACCTCGACCTCGACCTCGGCGTCTTCTCCGGCTCCGGTCCCCGCTCCGGCACTGGGGGGACCCACACCCCGGCCGCACCGCCCGCCGGCCCAGGCCATGGACTCCCTGGAGCGACCGATCGCCGAGCAGCTGGCCCGCCGGATCGCCGTGGACGACCTGCGCCTGGACTACCTGGACTGCCCGCACTGGGACCACACGGTGCCGAGCACGATGACCTGCCAGGGCTACGTCGACGGGCTGGTCGCCCCGGTCCAGGTGCGTGTGCAGGCAGCCGCCGGCCGGGGGGTCAGCTTCGACGCCCGGTTGAGCAGTGGCATGGTCGCCACCAGCCGCCTCGAGACGATGCTGCGTCACGACGGCTGGGACGCCGCGGACTGCGGTGACGTCGCGGCCTACCCGGCCAGCGTGGGGACGCGCATCGTGTGCCGCGTCCAGCGAGACGCCGAGGTCGACTACGTCGTCGCCACGGTGCGCAGCCGCGTCGGCCGGGTGACGATCTCGCACTACGCGACGGCGTCCAGCGCTCCGTAGGGCAGACTCGGGGCATGGCCAGGGTGATCGTGGTAGGCGCCGGGGTGGTGGGGCTCTCGTGCGCCGTACGCCTTCTCGAGGCGGGCCACCGCGTGGACGTCGTCGCGCGCGACCTGCCGCTGGAGACCACGTCGGCGGTCGCCGCGGCGCTGTGGTACCCCCACCGCGCCTTCCCGTTCGAGCGCGTCACCGCGTGGTCGCACACCAGCTACGTCGAGCTCGAGAGGCTCTCGGGCGTGGAGGGGACCGGTGTCGCGATGGTGCCCGGCACGGAGGTGCTGCGGGCCAGGTCCGGGGACCCGTGGTGGCGGGACGCGGTGCCGGCGCTGACCAGGGTGCTCGAGCCCGCGCGGCCGTACGTCGACGGCTGGAGCTTCGTGGCGCCGGTCCTCGAGATGCCGGTCTACCTGCGCTGGCTGCTGGGCCGCGTCGAGTCGATGGGCGGCACGGTGACCCGGATGGCGCTGCCGGCCCTCCCGGACCAGGCGGAGGTGGTCGTGAACGCCACCGGTCTGGGTGCCCGGCGGACGGCCGACGACCCGTCGATGGTCCCGGTGCGGGGCCAGGTGGTGTACGTCGAGCAGGTCGGCGTGGAGCGGTGGTGGCTGGACTCCTCGGGGCCGGTCTACGTGGTCCCACGCTCGCACGACATCGTGGTCGGCGGCACGGACGACGAGGGGGAGTGGGACCGGCGGCCCGACCCGGACGTGGCGAAGCTGATCCTGGAGCGGGCGGTCGCGCTGGTCCCCGAGCTGGCATCCGCGGCGGTGCTCGGTCACAAGGTCGGGCTGCGTCCGGCTCGGCCCGAGGTGCGGCTCGAGGTCGAGCAGCGGGGCCGCACCCGGGTGGTGCACTGCTACGGGCACGGTGGCGCCGGCGTGACCCTGTCGTGGGGGAGTGCCGAGGAGGTGGCGGGGCTGGTCGGGCCCGCCGGCTGAGTCAGAAGAGCCGCTCGGACGGGTCGTCCATGCCGCGCAGGGCGTCGTAGTCGATCACGGCACAGGCGATGCCGCGGTCCCCGGCCAGCACCCGCGCCTGGGGCTTGATCTCCTGGGCCGCGAAGATGCCGCGCACCGGTCGCAGGGTCGGGTCGCGGTTGAGGAGCTCGAGGTAGCGGGTCAGCTGCTCGACGCCGTCGATCTCCCCACGACGCTTGATCTCCACCGCGACCGAGCGCCCCTGCGGGTCCCGGCACATCAGGTCGACGGGCCCGATGGCCGTGGGGAACTCACGTCGTACCAGGGAGAGGCCGTCGGCCAGGGTGGCCGGATGGTCCGCCAGCAGCTCCTGCAGGTGCTTCTCCACCCCGTCCTTGCGCAGGCCCGGGTCGACACCGAGGTCGTGCGCACTGTCGTGCAGCACGTCCTCGATGAGGATCCGCAGGGTGTCGCCGTCCTTGCCGGTGACCAGCCACTCCTGGACACCGTCCTCGCTGACGCCCTCGGTGACCGTGCACGGCGGCGACATCCAGTTCAGCGGCTTGTACGAGCCGCCGTCGGAGTGCACGAGCACCGACCCGTCGCTCTTGACCATCACCAGGCGGGTGGCCATCGGCAGGTGCGCGGTCAGCCGGCCGGCGTAGTCCACCTGGCACCGGGCCACGACGAGTCTCACGGCGGGCAATCTACCCTTCGTGGGCGGTGCGGCTCACCACTCCTTGGTGCTGGGCGAGTTGAGGGACGAGACGCCCTTCCACTCCTTGGTGGCCAGCACGACGTCGGCGCGCGCGCCCTTCCACTCCTTCGTGGCGGAGACCGAGTCCGATCGGTGCCCACCCGAGCCGGCGGCCGCGCCGGTGGTGCCGGCGGCCCCCCCGACGGTGACGGCCAGCATGGTCGCGGCGGCGAGGCCGGCCAGGGTGCGGGCGATCGTGCGGCCGGTGCGGAGCGTGTTCTGAGCGTTCATGGTCGTGCCCCTCCCAAGGCTCCCCCCTCACGTCGTCGGGCCGCCACGTTGGCGGCCGCGCACGTGCGGAGGGCTCGTGTCCCAGGCACCTGACCCCGCCGGTCCTCTCGACCGGCGCGGACGTCGTACCCGCGATTTCGGCACAAACGTACTGGCAACTTGACCTTATATGGGGTCTTTTACCGAAATGGCCCGGGAACGTGAGCGGGACCGGTGAGGCAGGTCACGGCGCCGGTCGGTGCCGCGTGCCATGATCGCGCCATGACCATCAACGGACAGGAGCCCCGTGCCGAAGAGCCCAGCGCCGTCGGCGTGGTCGGGCTGGGCACCATGGGGGCCGGCATCGCCGAGGTCTTCGCCCGCAACGGCTACCAGGTGGTGGGCGTCGAGGTCAACGAGGACACTCTCAAGCGCGGACGGCTGCACCTCGAGCACTCGACCGGCCGGGCCGTCAAGCGCGGCAAGCTGAGCGAGGAGGAGCAGTCCGACCTGATCGGCCGGATCACCTTCAGCACCGAGCTCACCGACGTCAAGGACTGCGCGATCGTCGTCGAGGCCGTGGTCGAGCAGCTGGCCGTCAAGCAGCAGATCTTCCGGGCGCTCGACGAGGTCGTCGCCCCGGACGCCGTCCTGGCCACCAACACCTCCTCGCTGTCGGTGACCGAGATCTCCGCTGCGACCTCGCACCCCGGCCGGGTGGTCGGGCTGCACTTCTTCAACCCGGCACCGGTCCAGGGGCTGGTGGAGGTCATCCGCACGGTCGTCACCGACCCGGGCGTCCTGCAGCGCACCGCGGCGGTCGCCAGGTCCCTGGACAAGACGCCGGTGGTCGTGGGGGACAAGGCCGGGTTCATCGCCAACGCCCTGCTGTTCGGCTACCTGAACCATGCCGCGTCGATGTTCGAGAGCCGTTACGCCACCCGCGAGGACCTGGACGCCGCGATGCGCTACGGCTGCGGCTACCCGATGGGTCCCCTCGCGCTGCTCGACCTGATCGGTCTGGACACGGCGTACGAGATCCTGGACACGATGTACAAGCAGGGCCGCGACCGGCTGCACGCCCCGGTGCCGATCCTCAAGCAGATGGTCACCGCAGGCCTGCTCGGCCGCAAGTCCGGCCGCGGGTTCTACACCTACGAAGGCCCGGACAGCCATGTCGTCGTCGCGGACGCCCTGACCCCGTCCCCCGACGACGAGCCCCGGCTGCGTCGCGACATCAGGACGGTCGGGGTGGTGGGTGCCGGCACCATGGCGACCGGCATCGTGGAGGTGTTCGCCAGGGCGGGCTTCCCGGTCGTCTACGTCGCCCGCACCGCCGAACGGGTGGCGAAGGTCTCCGGCGCCATCGAGAAGTCTCTGGAGAAGGCGGTCCAGAGGGGCAAGCTCGAGGAGGCGGCCCGCCACGACGTGCTCTCCCGGGTCACCGGCAGCACCTCGCTGGAGGACCTGGCAGACGTCGACCTGGTCGTCGAGGCGGTCGCGGAGGACCTGCTCGTCAAGACGGCGCTGTTCGAGAACCTCGACGAGATCTGCCGGCCGGGCGCCATCCTGGCCACGACCACGTCCTCGCTGCCGGTGATCGCCCTCGCCAGGATGACCCACCGCGCCGCAGACGTCGTGGGCATGCACTTCTTCAACCCCGCGCCGGTGATGAGGCTGGTGGAGGTGGTCAGCACCGTCAGCACCGGGGACGAGGTGGCCGAGACGGCTCGCGCCCTCTGTGCCCGGCTCGGCAAGGTGCCGGTGTCCTGCGGCGACCGGGCCGGCTTCATCGTCAACGCGCTGCTGTTCCCCTACCTCAACGACGCCGTGAAGATGCTCGAGGCGCACTACGCCACCGCCGACGACATCGACACCGCGATGAAGCGCGGCTGCGCGCTCCCGATGGGACCCTTCGAGCTGCTCGACGTGGTCGGCAACGACGTGTCGCTGGCGATCCAGCGCGAGCTCTACCTCGAGTTCCGCGAGCCCGGCTTCGCCCCCGCACCCCTTCTCGAGCACCTGGTGACGGCCGGATACCTGGGCCGCAAGACCGGCCGGGGGTTCCGCGACCACACGGCCCGATGAGGACCAGCCGGCTGGAGGCGTTCAGCGACGGCGTGCTGGCCATCATCATCACGATCATGGTGCTCGAGCTGCGCGTGCCGGAGGGCGACGACTGGCACGCCCTGGGCGACTCCGCCACCGGCTTCCTGACCTACGCCCTGAGCTTCGTCTACGTCGGGATCTACTGGAACAACCACCACCACATGTTCCAGGTGATCGAGCACATCTCCGGCCTCGTGCTGTGGGCCAACCTGCACCTGCTGTTCTGGCTCTCGCTCCTGCCCTTCAGCACCGGATGGATGGACGAGAGCGGCTTCGCCCGGATCCCCACAGTGGTCTACGGGCTGAACCTCCTCCTCGCCGCCCTCGCCTACTACGCGGTGCAGCTCACGGTGCTCGCGGGAAGGGGCGGCAACCGGCTCGCCGCCGTTCTCGGCCGGGACCTCAAGGGCAAGCTCTCCCCGTTGATGTACCTCACCGGGATCGCGCTGACCTTCGTCGCCCCCTGGCTCGGCGTGGCGGTCTTCGTCGTCGCCGCCCTGGTCTGGCTGGTGCCCGACCGCCGGGTCGAGCGCTACCTGCGAGCAGAGGCGTCGGCTACGGACTCCTCGCCATGAGCGGCGACCGGATCGAGACGTACGCCGGTTCCGACTACGTCGTACGACGGGTCACCGGGTCCGCGTCGACGAAGCCCTACCGCTGCCCGGGGTGTCACCAGGTGATCCGCCCCGCCACGCCGCACACGGTGGCCTGGCCGGTGCTGCCGACGACGTTCAGCTCCACGGCGACCGGGCTGGACGAGCGTCGGCACTGGCACAACGGCTGCTGGCGCTCGCGGGAGGGCCGTCGGTGAGAATGGTCCCATGCCGTTGATCCGAGCCAACTCCGTCCTGCCCGCCCGACGAGAGGCGATCACCCTGCACACGGCCGACGGGCTCTCCCTGGTCGGCCAGCTCGCGCTCCCGGCCGACCGGGACCCGGTGGCGACGCTGGTCTGCCTGCACCCCCTTCCCACCCACGGCGGCATGATGGACAGCCACCTGCTGCGCAAGGCGGCCGCCCGGCTGCCCGCGCTCGCCGGGATCGCGGTGCTGCGCTTCAACACCCGTGGCACCTCCAGCGTCCAGGGGACCAGCGAGGGGACGTTCGACGAGGCGGTGGGCGAGAGGTTCGACGTCGCCGCCGCCATCGAGTACGCCGAGTTCCACGACCTGCCGCACATCTGGGCGCTGGGATGGTCCTTCGGCACCGACCTGGTCCTGATGCACGCCGACGACCCGGCCGTCGAGGGGGTCGTGCTGCTCTCCCCGCCGCTGCGGTTCAGCACGCCCGAGCACCTGTCCCGGTGGGCGGCCTCGGGCAAGCCGCTCGTCGCCCTGGTCCCGGAGCATGACGACTACCTGCAGCCCCCCGAGGCCCGCGAGCGCTTCGCGGCCGTCCCCCACGCCGAGGTGATCGGTGTCGAGGGGGCCAAGCACCTGTGGGTCGGCGATGCGGAGAAGGTGCTCGACCTGGTCGTCGCGCGCGTCGCGCCTTCGGTCGACGTACCGTTGCCACGGGAGTGGGACGGGCCCATGGAGACCGCGGACCCCTCCGCGTACGCCTGATCCCTGCCCACCCGGCGGGTCTGGCGGCCTCTAGCCTGTCGACCCGGCGCGTCTGGCGGCCCTTACCCTGTCGACCCGGCGCGTCTGGCGGCCGGGAGTCACGGTGGTGGACCTGGTGGGTTGTCGTCGGTGCGTCCACGTCGGTCGACACCTCTGCCTGACCGAGACCGCAAGAGCAGGGTCTCGGTCAGTTGCGTGCGTGCTTCAGATGCCTGCCGGGCCGATGAGCACGAACGACTTGTCGAGCGCCATCCTTGGAGGTGCGGCCATGCAGACGGGCAGGGTCCCGCCCGCCAGACACGCCGGGTCGGCAGGGTCCCGCCCGCCAGACCCGCCGGGTCGGCAGGGTCCCGCCCGCCAGACCCGCCGGGTCGGCAGGGTCCCGCCCGCCAGACCCGCCGGGTCGGCAGGGTCCCGCCCGCCAGACCCGCCGGGTCGGCAGGGTCCCGCCCGCCAGACACGCCGGGTCGACGGGGTTCGGGCCGCCAGACCCGCCGGGTCGGCAGGGTCTGGGCCGCCACATACGCCGGGTGGGCAGGTGGGGGTCAGCGGGCGGCCTGGCGGGGAACCAGCACCTCGCGGACCAGCAGGGTGAGCGCTGCGGCCGTGGGGATGGCCAGCAGGGCGCCGATGACGCCGAGCAGCGAGGCGCCGACCAGCGCGGCGATCACGATCAACGACCCGGGGAGGTCGACGGAGCGGGACATCACCCGGGGGTAGATGAGGTAGTTCTCGAACTGCTGGTAGGCCACGTAGAAGATGATGCAGTAGATCCCCGTCTGGGGGTCCGTCGCGAACCCGATGGCCGTGACGATCAGCGCGCCGAGGGTCGCCCCGATCATCGGGATGACGTCGAGGATGGTGACCACGGCGGCCAGCGCGACGGCGTACTGGCCGAGGCCCACGGCGAACAGGAAGACCAGCGAGCTGATGCCCGCCGCCATCGCGACGAAGAACGCGCCGGACACGTAGGCGCCGACACTGTCCAGGATCCGGTCGCCGAGGTCGGTGACCCGCGGCCGGCGGCTGGCGGGAGCGAGCCGGTAGAGCGAGCCCTTCACCTTGGGGAGCGTCGAGAGGAAGTACAGGGTCAGCACCAGGACGATGAAGACGTTGCCCAGGAACGACAGCACCTTCAGCCCGACCCCGACGACCCCGCCGAAGAGGGCTGAGCCGAACCTCTTGCCGGTGATGGCGTCCTCCACCTTGGAGATCACGTCGTAGCGGTTGTCGAACTGCTTGATCTGCGAGTTGTTCTGCAGCTCCCGGAACCACGCGGGTGCGCTGTCGGCGATCAGCGTCACCTGGTCGGCGATCACGGGGACCAGGGCGACCAGGAACAGACCCACCGCCGCCAGGAACACCGCCACCACGACGAGGACCGCCAGAGGCCTGCGGAGGCCGCGCCGGCCGAGCCACTCGACGGCGGGGTTGAGGCCGACCGCGAGGAACATCGAGACCACCACGAGGACCAGGATCGAGCCGATCGACAGCAGCAGCCCACCCAGCCACCACGCCACCAGCGCACCGGCGGCGAGGAAGAACCCGATCCTGAACGGGTGCAGCCGCGAGACGTCCACCGGGTACGCCGGCACGTGCGGATCCCCTGACGCGGAGGCTCCCGGGAGCTCCTCCAGCAGGACCGGCCTGGTCTTCCGGCCAGCCAGCCGGCCTCGGATGGTCACGCCGGGCCGGTGCCCCCGGACTCGTCACCGAAACCGGAGATGACGTCACGAAGGGCACCCAGCTGGGCGACGATCGAGTCCCGGCGCTTCTGGTAGCGGTCCACCTCGGCCCGCAGGATGGCGAGGTCGCGCTCCGCCTCGGCCTGGCCCGCGGCGATGAAGCTGGCCGCCTGGGTCTGGGCGGAGGACACGATCTGCTCGGCCTCCCGCCGGGCGTGGCTGACCAGCCGCTCCGCCTCCTCGTGCGCCTGCTGACGGGCACTGTTCGCACCGGCCATCGCCTCCCGGGCCCGCGCCTCGGCCGCGTTCGCCCGCAGCTCGGCCTCCGCGACCAGCTTCTGGGTCTCGGTCGTGGCATTGGTGTGGTGCTCGGCCGCCTCGCGGGTCAACCGCTCCTTCTCGACCGCGAGGGCGCGGCGGCTCTCCTGCACCTCACGGTCCGCGGCGGCCCGGGCCTGCTCCGCCTCCCGCTTGGCGCTGGTGCGCATGGCGTTGGTCTCCTGCTCGGCGGCCAGCCGCAGCTGCTCGCTCTCGCGCTTGGCGGACGCGACCACGTCGGTCGCCTCCGCCATCGCCTGGGACCGCTCCTGCTCGACCTCGGCGAGGGTCCGGGTGCGGGTCTCGTCGAGCTCCTTGAGCTGGACCATCCGCATGTCCTCGGCGTCGCGAGCGGCCTGGGAGCGGAGCACGTCGGCGTCCCTGGTGGCGGCCCGGCGCATCTCGTCGGCCTGCGCCTTGGCCTGCACCAGCACGTCGTCGGCCTGCTCCTCGGCCAGGCGCAGCATCTCGCTGGCCCGGCCGCCGAGGCCGGCGTAGGTCGGGTGGTCGTTCTCCGCAAGCCGGGTGCGGGCCTCGGTCAGCTGCTGCTCGAGCGCCGCGATCGTGGAGCGCGCCTCGTCGAGCCCGCCGGCGAGCCCACTGAGGGCCTCGAGGTGACGGTCGACCGCCGCAGGGTCGTAGCCACCGCGCCGGACCACCGGGAACACCGGCTTCGCCGGGGGAGCAGCCGGAGTCCCACTCCGGCCGGCGCGGGTCGGGGTGGCTGTCGTGGTGGGCTGGGGGGACTGTCGCTGCGGGGGCGTCGTGACCACGGGGATCACCTGGGTGCTCGACTCGGACCCCTCGCCGGAGTCGTCATGGTCGTCGAAGATGGACAGTCCGGGGCGTTCGGTCATCGGGGGCTTCCTCCGTGTCTTGACAGCATCGACTTCTCCGCTGCCGCTTGCGTCCGAGTCGGGCACCATCCTCCCGTATCGGCGGCCGGTTTGCCGCGAAGACGCCCCGGGATTCCGGCCAACGAGTCGCTGCCGTGGCCCGGGAGCGGCTCAGAGGCCCCGGAACCGGTTGATCTCGGTGAGGTGGAGGGCCCGTTTCTCCTCGTCCCGGATGCCGAGACCCTCGGTGGGGGCCAGGCACAGCACCCCCACCTTGCCCTGGTGACGGTTCTGGTGCACGTCGTACGCCGCCTGGCCGACCTCCTCCATGGGGTAGGCACGGGACAGGGTGGGATGGATCCTGCCCTTGGCGACCAGCCGGTTCGCCTCCCACGCCTCGCGGTAGTTCGCGAAGTGCGACCCGACGATGCGCTTGAGGCTCATCCACAGGTAGCGGTTGTCGTACTCGTGCAGGTAGCCGCTGGTCGAGGCGCAGGTGACGATCGTGCCGCCTTTGCGGGCGGCGAACACCGAGGCCCCGAAGGTCTCCCTTCCGGGGTGCTCGAAGACGATGTCGACGTCCTCGCCGCCAGTCAGCTCGCGGATCCGCCGGCCGAACCGCCGCCACTCCTGGGGGTCCTGGGTGTGCTCGTCGCGCCAGAACCGGAAGCCCTCGGCCTGCCGGTCGATGACCAGCTCGGCACCCATGCTGCGGCAGATGTCGGCCTTCTCGGGGCTGGACACCACGCACACCGGGGTCGCGCCCCCGTTGAGGGCGAACTGCGTGGCATATCCGCCGAGCCCGCCGCTGGCCCCCCAGACCAGCACGTTGTCGCCCTGCTTCATGTTCGCGCCGTTGCGGCTGACCAGCTGCCGGTAGGCCGTCGAGTTCACCAGCCCGGGGGTGGCGGCCTCCTCCCAGGTGAGGTGCGCCGGCTTGGGCATCAGCTGGTTGCCCTTGACCAGGGCGACGTGCGCGAGGCCGCCGAAGTTCGTCTCGAAGCCCCAGATCCGCTGCTCGGGGTCGAGCATCGTGTCGTTGTGACCCTCGTAGCTCTCGAGCTCCACCGACAGGCAGTGCGCGACGACCTCACGCCCCGGCTTCCACGCGTGCACCCCTGGTCCGCTCCTCAGCACGACGCCCGCGAGGTCGGAGCCGACCACGTGGTAGGGCAGGTCGTGCTTGGCGGCCAGGGGCGAGCTGCGCCCGTAGCGCTCCAGGAACCCGAAGGTCGACATCGGCTCGAAGATCGAGGTCCAGACGGTGTTGTAGTTGATGGCGCTGGCCATCACCGCCACCAGCACCTCCCCGGGCCCCAGCTCGGGAAGAGGCACGTCCTCGACGTGCAGGGACTTGCGCGGGTCCTTCTCGCGGGTGGTGAGGCCGTCGAACATGTCCGTCTCGTCCTTGTGGACGGTGACGGCTCGGTAGTGGTCGGGCAGCGGGAGGGCGGCGTACTCCTCGCTCGTCGTGTCTCCTGCGAGGACGGCTTCGAGGATCTGCTGCACGGGCGCTCCTTGGGTCCGAGGGTGGCCGCAATGTAGCGACGCGGTGTCGGGTCTGTCAGCCCGTTGTGACCTATCTGGCTCCCGGGCAGCCGGCGTGAACCGCACATGACATCGGACCCGAGGGGTATCGCCCGGGGCGAGGTGCCGGTGTCCCGGGTGCGGGGTGACCCCTCAGGCCGCGGTCGTGGAGTCGTGGCCCGCACTGGTCATCGCTCATGCACCCCGTCACCTGCTGGTCACGGATGCGAGAGACAGCGCCTACCAGCTCTGAGCCGGTGGCTCAGCGCACGGCGGCCGGCTCGACGAGCTCGACGAGCACCCCGCCCGCGTCCTTGGGATGCACGAAGTTGATGCGGCTGTCCGCCGTACCCGGCCGTGGCTGGTCGTAGAGCAGGCGCACCCCCCGCTCGCGCAGCACCGCAGAGACCTGCTCCACGTCGGTGACGCGGTAGGCCAGCTGCTGCAGGCCGGGCCCGGAGCGGTCCAGGAACCTCGCGATCGTCGAGGTCTCGTCGATCGGGGCGAGGAGCTGGAGACAGGCAGCCGTGTCGTCTGCTCCGCCCACGGACACCATCGCCTCCCGGACGCCCTGCTCCTGGTTGGTCTCCTCGTGCCGCACCGTCATGCCGAGCGTCCCGGTGTAGAAGGCCAGCGCCTCGTCGAGGTCGGGTACGGCGATGCCCACGTGGTCGATGCACACGAACAGGTGGTCGGGGATCTGCTCAGGGATGCCGGCACTCATGGGGACATCGTGGCATGTGACCATTTCCTCACCCGAGGAGACCGCCCGACCGTGCCGCAGCCGGGCCCGGCTGGGTATCGTCATGAGACAGCGCAGTTCGGTCCCGTCAGTAGGAGGCGTCCATGTCCGGATCCGTGATCGTGGCCGGTGCCCGCACCCCGGTCGGCCGGCTGCTGGGCAGCCTGAAGGACCTGAGCGCCGCCGACCTCGGAGGGGTGGCCATCAAGGGAGCCCTGGCGAAGGCGGGCATCTCGGGCGAGCAGGTCGACTACGTCATCCTCGGCCAGGTGATCCAGGCCGGTGCCGGTCAGATCACCGCACGTCAGGCGGCCCACAAGGGCGGGATCCCGCTCGACGTGCCCTCGATCACCATCAACAAGGTCTGCCTGTCCGGGATGAACGCGATCGCGCTCGCCGACCAGCTGATCCGCGCCGGGGAGCACGACATCGTCGTGGCGGGTGGCATGGAGTCCATGACGAACGCCCCGCACCTGCTGCCGAAGTCACGGGAGGGCTTCAAGTACGGCGACGTCACGCTGCGGGACTCGATGGCCTACGACGCCCTGTGGGACGTGTTCACCGATCAGGCCATGGGTGCGCTGACCGAGACGTGCAACGTGGACGGGCTGCGGCTGACCCGGCAGGAGCAGGACGAGTTCGCCGCCGCGTCGCACCAGAGGGCCGCTGCCGCCTGGAAGAACGGCGTGTTCGACGACGAGGTGGTCCCCGTCGAGATCCCGCAGCGCAAGGGCGACCCGGTGGTCTTCTCGGCCGACGAGGGCGTGCGCGGCGACACCACGACCGAATCCCTGGGCCGGCTGCGACCGGCGTTCGCCGAGGACGGCACCGTCACCGCCGGGTCGGCGTCGCAGATCTCCGACGGTGCGTGTGCCGTCGTGGTGATGAGCAAGGCCAAGGCCCAGGAGCTCGGGCTGAGCTGGCTGGCCGAGATCGGCGCCTCGGGGCAGGTGGCCGGCCCCGACTCGACCCTGCAGCTGCAGCCGGCGAACGCGATCGCCAAGGCGTGCACCAGGGAGGGCATCGAGCCCGCCAGCCTCGACCTGGTCGAGATCAACGAGGCGTTCGCGGCCGTCGGCATCGCCTCCGCCCGGGCGCTCGGCCTCGACGAGGAGAAGGTCAACGTCAACGGCGGTGCGATCGCCCTCGGCCACCCCGTCGGGATGTCGGGCGCCCGGATCGTGCTGCACCTGGCACTCGAGCTCAAGCGGCGCGGTGGCGGCACCGGCGCAGCGGCGCTGTGCGGCGGAGGCGGCCAGGGTGACGCCCTGATCGTGCACGTGCCGGCGTGACCCGGTGAGCGGAGCGGTGGCGAGAAGCGTGAAGCCGGTCGGTGGACGGCGCTCCCGGGCGTCGGTGCCCGACCTGGTCGAACGGGCCCGCGCGGGCGAGGCCCGGGCGGTGGCCCGGCTGATCTCGCTCGTCGAGGACGAGTCGCCCCTGCTGCGCGAGGTGATGGCCGGGCTGGCGCCGTACACCGGGAACGCGCAGATCGTCGGCATCACCGGCTCTCCGGGCGTCGGCAAGTCGACCTCCACCAACGCGCTGGTCAAGGCGCTGCGCGCCACGGGCAAGCGGGTGGGCGTGCTGGCCGTCGACCCCTCCTCGCCGTTCTCCGGCGGCGCGCTGCTCGGCGACCGGGTCCGGATGCAGGACCACGCCCTGGACCGTGACGTCTACATCCGCTCGATGGCCTCCCGCGGGCACCTCGGCGGACTGTCCTGGTCGACGCCGCAGGCGCTGCGGGTGCTGGATGCCGCGGGCTGTGACGTGGTGCTGATCGAGACGGTCGGGGTCGGTCAGAGCGAGGTGGAGATCGCCGGGCTCGCCGACACGACCCTGGTGCTGGTGGCACCGGGGATGGGCGATGCGATCCAGGCGGCCAAGGCCGGCATCCTGGAGATCGGCGACATCTACGTGGTCAACAAGGCAGACCGGGACGGAGCCGAGGGGGTGCGCCGCGACCTCCGCAACATGCTGGCGCTCGCCGAGCGTGTCGAGGACGGCTGGCGGCCGCCGATCGCGATGACCGTCGCGCAGAAGGGCGAGGGCGTCGACGTGGTCGTGGAGAAGATCGACGCCCACCGGGCCTGGATGGAGAAGTCCGGTGAGCTCGAGCGCCGACGGGTACGACGGGCACGTGACGAGATCGAGGCGATCGCGGTGACGTCGCTGCGCCGGCGCTGGGGCGACGTGCACCGGCGCAGCGAGCTCGACGAGCTCGCCGGCCAGGTGGTCGCCGGCAGCTCGGACCCGTATGCCGCCGCCGACTCGCTGCTGGAGCTCTACACCGACCAGTCGGGCTGAGCCCGGCTCACCCGGGGGGTTCGGGTGGTCGCGTGGGACGGCGCTGCCCGGGCTCGCTGGGTGCCGGCCCGGCGGCGTGGGCAGGTGCCCCGTGCGTGCGGCGCTGCTCCTTCAGGCCGGCCTCGAACAGGTGCCGCCGGCCCCCGGTGAGCGCGTCCCGGGCCTCCTTCTCCCACGCCCGGAACACCGACCAGTAGGTGTCGTCGTAGGCCTCCATGATCTGGAAGGTCCAGTGCCCGGGGATCACGTTGCGGCCCACGAGGTCCCGCTCGAGCCGGTCCGCCAGCTCGTGGTGGCCAGCCCCGCGGAGGAGGTCGACCGCCTCCCCGAGCTGGAAGTCGGCGGTGCCGGTCAGCTGGTGGAAGGAGTACAGGTGCCCCCTGGCGCGCTCGACCGTCTCCAGGGCCTCGCTGATCTTCCCGACCGCCTCGATGGTGTCCGCCCCGATGGTGTCCGCCCCGATGGTGTCCGCCCCGATGGTGTCCGCCCCGATGGTGTCCGCAGGGTCCAGGCCGTCGTCCTCGCTCATGCCGGTTGGGGTACCCAGCGAGCGCGCCTCCACCACTCGGCCGCCGAGGTTTGCTACCAATGGACCATGAAGAAGCTGCTGGGCGTCGTCGCGATCGCCTTCGCGCTGTTCTACCTGCTGACCCAGCCGCAGGCGGCCGCTGACGCCGTACGCGGCAGTGTCGGGGTGGTCGGCGACGCGTTCGATGCCCTGACCGCCTTCGTGACCGCGCTGTTCCGCTAGGCCGGCGCGTGCCCACGGGTGGGTCCGGGCCGCACCAGCATCGAGGCCGGAGACCGCACGAGAGCTGGCTGAGCTGGCAGCGAGGCAGACGGGTGAGCAAGCGGCTGCTCGAGTCGCCCGACGACGCCGAGGTCATCGTCGACGAGGTGCACCACCACTGGGTGGTCTACACCCTGCCGGCGCTGGAGGTGCTGGCCGCGCTCGGCGTCCTGTGGGTGTTCGCGATGTCCTCGCCCGACGTCGGACCAGTCCTGCTGGCGCTGGTGGCGGGGTTGACCCTGCATGCCGTCTGGCAGGCGCTGGGCGTCTACATGGACGTCTTCGTGATCACCGACCTGCGCGTGTTCCGGGTGACCGGCGTGACGCCCCTGACCACCAAGAAGCAGGCCAGCACCCCGTTGTCCCGGATCCTCGACATCACGGTCTCCCAGCCGCCGCTGGGCCAGCTGCTGGGCTACGGACACTTCACCTTCGAGTCGGCTGCGCAGGAGCAGGGGCTGCGCGACATCAGGTTCGTCACCGACCCTCTGCGCCGCGACAAGGTCATCCAGGGCCAGCAGATGGAGCTGCTCCGCCGGCAGCGGCGCAACCAGCGGAGCAGCTGACCTGCTCGGGCGTTCCCCCGGGCCGGGGTCAGGGGATGCTGCGCCGGACCTCGCACCGGGTGGCCGTGTCGTGCCCGGCGTCGCCACGGCAGATGTCGCGGCCGGGCCCGCCGTCGAGCCGGTCGTTGCCGGTGCCTCCGCGCACCACGTCACGGCCGAGACCGGCCCGCACGTCGTCATTGCCTTCGTTGCCGTTCAGGTGGTCGTTGCCGGCGCTGTCCAGGATCGTGTCGGCGCCGCGGCCCCCGTTGACCCGGTCCCACCCGGGGCCCGGGTAGATCAGGTCGTTGCCGTCGCCACCCAGGATGGTGTCGTTGCCGGAGTCGCCGCAGATCACGTCCGCCTGCGGGGTGCCCCTGAGGAAATTGTTGCCGTCGTTGCCAGCGATCGTGCAGACCGGGTTCAGCCTGATGTCGTCGATCACCTCGAAGGCGTTCTTGGGGACTCCGGCAGCGTCGACGTACCTGAACACGGCCCGGTTGAACAGCCGGCCGCCGCCGTAGTTGATGCGCTGGTCCATGACGTTGTTGGCGTTCACGTTCACCTCCACCTGGCCGACCTGGCTGGCGCCGCGGTAGACGGTGAGCTGGGCCTGGTCAGTGGCGTCCATGTTGTTGTCGAAGCCGAACGCCAGGCTGATCCCGGTCGTGGGACCGGTCAGCCGCATCTCGATGGCACCCGTCCCGGGGCTCCCCCACAGGCCCTGGCCGTGGGACGCGACCCCTGCGTCACCGACGGTGACCTGGGCCGCCACGGTGTCGTAGAAGTGCACTGCCGGAACCGCTGCGGTGGCGTACCCGTTCGGCTTGACACCGCTGGTCTCGCCGGTGAACGTCACCTCGCTCACCGTGGGCGTCGCGGCGCTCGCGGCTCCGGGCCCCGCCAGCATGGCGCCGAGGGTGCCCAGGGTGAGCGCAGCTGCGCCGAGACCTGCCATCGACTTCTTCATCCGGTTCTCCTTCGGTCGGGCCGGCAGATCGAACGGTCGTGCCGGACAGGGATCAGGAGTCGACGGGTGGTCGTGAGATACGTGGGAGCCGCGCGGCGGTCTACTGTCGTGGCCATGGCCAAGGACGCACGCAAGAAGCTGGCGTTCGACCCGATCGACGAGGCGGCGCGTCAGTGGGCGCTGCGCTGGGGGGCCGTGGACCAGATGCACGCCGTGACGTCGCTGATGCGCGTCCAGCAGCTGGTGCTCGCCCAGCTCGACGACCTGCTCCGCCCGCACGGGCTGACCTTCGCGCGCTACGAGGCGCTGGTGCTGCTCACCTTCTCCAGGGCCGGGTCGCTGCCGCTGGGCAAGATGGGGGAGCGGCTCCAGGTGCACCCCACCTCCGTGACCTCCATCGTCGACCGGCTGGAGGCAGCAGGTCACGTCGTGCGTCGCCGGCATCCCCAGGACGGACGGGCGGTGCTCGCCGAGATCACCGACACGGGACGGACGGTCGTGGAGGCGGCCACCGCGGACCTGGTCGAGGCCCGTTTCGCCCTGGCGGACCTGCCCGAGCAGCGCCTGCACGAGCTCTCGGAGCTGCTGCGGCCCGTGCGTGCGGGTGCCGGCGACTTCTGACCCCCGGCCGACCCCAGCCGACCCCGGCCGACCCCGGCCGACCCCATGGCGGCCGGGCTTCGGCGGTCGGAGAGGATAGGGCCATGAGCCAGCAGCCGTTCTCGCGTCCCGGTGCCGTCGACCTGTCCGCACTCAAGCGCCCCGCCGGACCGGCTCCCTCGGGCGCCCCCGCCGCGGCCGCCGGCAGCGGCGCCTACTCCGTGGTGCTCGACGAGCAGAACATCCAGGCCGAGCTCGAGGCCTCCCTGACGGCGCCGGTCCTGCTGGTCGTCTACTCACCCACGCAGGCGCCGGCGAGCGCCCGGATGGCGGCGGACCTCGAGGTCCTCGCCGACGAGTTCACGGGCAGGTTCCTGCTCGGCAAGGTCGACGTGGACACCTCCCCGCAGCTCGCCCAGGCCCTCCAGGTGCCCTCGGTGCCGCTGGTCGCGCTCGTCGTGCAGGGCCGGATGATGCCGCTGCTGCAGGACGCACCGCCTCTGGCAGAGCTGCGGCAGCTGCTGACCCAGGTCCTCCAGCAGATGGCGACCCAGGGGGTCACCGGCCAGCACCAGCCGCGCACCCCGGGTGCTGCTGCGCCGGCGACACCCGAGGAGGAGTACGTCGACCCGCGCTACGTCCCCGCCCAGGACGCCCTCGCCGCCGGCGACCTCGAGGGCGCCGTGGCGGAGTACCAGGCGCTCGTGGAGGCCAATCCTGCCGACGCGGAGGCGGCCGGTGGGCTCGCGATGGCCCGGCTGCTGCTGCGCACCGCGGACGTCGACGCCGCCGGTGCCCGCGCCGCCGCCGCCGAGCGACGCGACGACATCGACGCACAGACCCTGGTCGCCGACCTGGACATGCTGGGCGGTCACGTCGACGATGCGATCAACCGGCTCGTCGAGCTGGTCCGCCGCACCTCCGGAGCCGACCGGGACCGGGTGCGCACCCATCTGCTGGGCCTGTTCGCGGCGGTCGGCAACGAGGACCCGCGGGTGCTCAAGGGGCGTCAGCAGCTGGCGTCCGCGCTGTTCTAGCCAGCCTGCCTGTTGCACCGGTCTGGCCTGTTTTGTCAGGCGGGGCTACGGTGAGCCATGCTCGGCACCCCGGAACTCCTGATGACGATCTTCATGGTGGTCGTTCCGGTCGTCTCCCTGTACGTCGTCTACTGGGTGATCCGGCTCGCGGTGCGTCACGGCATGGAGGACGTCCACCAGCGGCGGGCGCTCGAGCGCACCGT
This sequence comes from uncultured Actinomycetota bacterium, assembly GCA_963837995.1. Classification (GTDB taxonomy): domain Bacteria; phylum Actinomycetota; class Actinomycetes; order Propionibacteriales; family Nocardioidaceae; genus Nocardioides_B. The sequence continues at coordinate 238,151 of CAWIPS010000007.1, read as the reverse complement.
TCAGCGACGCCCCGACTCGGTGTAGGCCGGCCCGCCGGGTCCCACCAGTGACCCGAGGGCCGCCTCGATCCGCCGGGCGGTGAAGTCGGCGCAGTGCTCGTGCACCTCGGCGAGCGTGCAGAACCGCGCCGAGCGGATCTCGCGGGCCTGGAGCACGGCGTCGTCCAGGAGTGACGGCTCCCGCACGCCGCCGTCGAAGACCAGGCACAGCGCGTCGTCCCAGCCGCTCCACGGCGGCAGCCAGTCGGTGAGCAGCAGCTGACCGGCCGGCACGTCCAGGCCGAGCTCCTCCTCGACCTCGCGGGCTACCGCGTCCCGGGGCGACTCGTTGACCTCCACCACCCCACCGGGGAGGTCCCAGTCGTTCTTGTAGGTCAGCCGGCACACCAGGACCCGGCCGCCGGGGTCCCGGACCAGCATCTGGGCGATCGCGCGCTTGCGGGGCAGGAACGAGTTGAGCAGCGACCGGAACCCCTGGGCGTCGCCGGTTGGCGGGTCGGTGGCCAGCCGGGCGAGGACCACCCGGTCCTCACGGCCGTCGTCGACCAGCCGGTGCCCCCGGAGCACGCCCTCGCGCCGAAGGCCGGCGCGGGTGGCGACCCGGACGCCACGGTCGTTGCCGGGGTCCACGAGCGCCTCCACCCGGTCCAGCCGAAGCGCCCGGAAGGCGTAGTCGACGACCAGCCGCAGCGCCCGGGTGGCATACCCCTGACCGGTGAACGCCGGAGCGAGCTCCCAGGCCAGCAGCCCCCGGCCGTCCGGCTGCTCGGTCAGCCGCACCGACCCGACGTCCTCGCCGTCGTGGGAGACCGCGAACAGGTGCGTGCCGCCCTGGACCCTCCGCTGGGCCAGCACCACCACGCCGTCGGTCAGCTCCGGGTCGGTTCCGGCCCCGGGCTGCATCAGGCCGGTCGGAGCCAGACCGTCGCCAGCGGCGGCACGGTGATCGAGGCCGAGGCCGGCTCGCCGTGCACGGAGCTCTCGACCGCCTGCACCACACCCATGTTGCCGACGCCGGACCCGTTGTAGAACTCGGCGTCGGTGTTCAGCACCTCCGACCACGACCCGGCCTGCGGCATCCCCAGCCGGTAGTCGAAGTGCGGGACGGCGGAGAAGTTCGCGACGCAGACCAGGGGCCCCTCGGAGGGGCTCCCCTGACGTGCAGACTTGCGGATGAAGCTGAACACGTTGTTTCCCGAGTCGTTGGCGTCGATCCACTCGAACCCGGAGCCGTCGTTGTCCAGCGACCAGAGCGCGGAGGTGTCGCGGTAGACCCGGTTCATGTCCCGCACCAGGGAGTGCACGCCACGGTGGTCCGCGTTGTCCAGGAGCCACCAGTCCAGCTCGCGGCTCTCGGCCCACTCCGACTCCTGGCCGAACTCGCAGCCCATGAACAGCAGCTGCTTGCCGGGATGGGCCCACATGTAGGCGAGGAACGTGCGGAGGTTCGCCAGCTGCTGCCAGCGGTCGCCCGGCATCTTGCGCAGCAGCGAGCCCTTGCCGTGCACGACCTCGTCGTGGCTGATCGGCAGCACATAGTTCTCGGAGTAGGCGTAGACCAGCGAGAACGTCATCTGGCCGTGGTGGTACTGGCGGTGGATGGGGTCGTTCTGCACGTAGCCGAGGCTGTCGTGCATCCAGCCCATGTTCCACTTGAAGCCGAAGCCGAGACCACCCAGGTGGGTCGGTCGGGTGACCCCGGGCCAGGACGTGGACTCCTCCGCGATGGTGATCGCGCCGGGGACCCGACGGTAGGCGGTGGCGTTCATCTCCTGGAGGAACGAGACGGCCTCGAGGTTCTCGCGGCCGCCGTACACGTTGGGGCTCCACTCCCCGTCCTCGCGGGAGTAGTCGAGGTAGAGCATCGAGGCGACCGCGTCGACCCGCAGGCCGTCCATGTGGAACTCCTCGAGCCAGTACAGCGCGTTGGAGACCAGGAAGTTGCGGACCTCCTTGCGCCCGAAGTTGAAGACGTAGGTGCCCCAGTCCGGGTGCTCACCGCGGGAGGGGTTGGGGTCCTCGTAGAGCGGGGTCCCGTCGAAGCGCGCCAGCGCGAACTCGTCCTTGGGGAAGTGGGCGGGCACCCAGTCGACGAGCACGCCGATGCCCGCCTGGTGCAGCCGGTCGATCAGGTGCCGCAGCCCGTCGGGGTCGCCGAACCTGGAGGTGGGCGCGAAGTAGGAGGTCACCTGGTAGCCCCACGAGCCGCCGAAGGGGTGCTCCATGACCGGCAGGAACTCCACGTGGGTGAAGCCGGTCTCCACCAGGTAGGGCACCAGGTCGTCGGCGAGGTCGGTGTAGGACCTGCCGCGCTTCCAGGACCCCAGGTGCATCTCGTAGACCGACATCGGCCTCTCGTGCGCCCCGCCCCGCTGCCGGGCCTCCATCCACTCCTCGTCGCCCCAGGTGTAGGTGGACTGGAACACCCTCGAGGACTGGGCCGGCGGCACCTCGGTGGCGAACGCCATCGGGTCGGCCTTCTCGCGCCACTGGTCGTCGGCGCCGAGGATCACGAACTTGTAGTGTGCACCGGATCGGACGCCGGGCACGAACAGCTCCCACACCCCGGAGACCCCGAGCTGGCGCATCGGGTGCTCGCGGCCGTCCCAGCTGTTGAAGTCGCCCTTGATCCGCAGGCCCTTGGCGTTCGGGGCCCACACCGCGAACGACGTGCCGACCACCGGTCCGCCGACGCCTTCGTAGGTGTGCACGTGGGCGCCCAGCACGTCCCACAGCCGCTCGTGCCGTCCCTCGTTGATGAGGTGCAGGTCCACCTCACCCAGGGTCGGCAGGTAGCGGTAGGCGTCGTCGGTCAGGGTCGGCGGGCCGCCGGCGTAGCTGACCTCGAGGCGGTAGTCCGGCACCTGCGGCACGTCGAGGACGCCGGCCCAGATGCCTTCGTGCTCGTGCTCGAGGGGAACCTTGGTCGCACCGGCGACGACGGCGACCGACTCGGCAAGCGGACGGAACGCGCGCACCGTCACGGCACCCTGGTGCACGTGCGCGCCGAGCACGCTGTGCGGGTTGCCGTGCCGGCCGTTGACCACGAGGTCGAGGACGGACGTGTCCAGGGGGAGGACGGAGCTCTTGGTGGTCATGCGGTGTGCGCCTCCGTAGGGGTGGTCGGCCGCGGGACGGCCTGGGTGAGCCGGGCGATGGCCCCGAGCGGGATCGGCAGCCAGCTGGGTCTGTTGCGGGCCTCGTAGACCGCCTCGTAGACCGCCTTGTCGGCGACGTAGGCGCGCAGCACCTTGTCCTGGGCGGCCGACAGTGAGCCCTGCGACGTACGCCCGCTGTTCTCGATGTAGCCGCGGAGGAACGCCGCCTGGTTCCGGTCGGCCCACTCGGCCGCCCGGAAGGCGATCTGCCGGTTGGCCTGCTCGTCGGAGCGGAAGTCCTCCTCCACGGCGTGTGCAGCATAGTCGAAGGACCGGAGCATCCCCGCCACGTCGCGCCAGACCAGGTCCGGCCTGACCCGCTCGGCGAGCGGCTTGGCCGGCTCGCCCTCGAAGTCCACGATCTTCCAGCCCTTGACCGTGCGCAGGGTCTGGCCGAGGTGGAAGTCGCCGTGCACCCGCTGCGCCGTGGCCGACTCCGCTTCCGCTGCGAGCCGGGTGACCTCGCGGAAGGTGTCCCGCAGGCTGTCGGCGTGCTCCTCGAGCTCGGGTACGACGGCCAGCGCGGCGTCCAGGCGGGTGAGCATCGCCTCGGACAGCGCCTCCAGCTCCTCGGGCCCCCACACCTCGGTGGGGAACTGCTCGGCCAGCACGTCGTGCACCTGGGCGGTGGCCAGCCCGAGCCGTTCGGCCTCGCCCGCGAAGTCCCCGCCGACCTCGTCGGCGTGCAGGTCGGCTTCGGCGAAGAGGTCGCGCACGCTGGCCAGCGCGAGGTCCCAGCCGTCGCTCGCGGTGCGCAGGAACTGCTGGAGCATGGCCAGCTGCGTGGGCTCACCGGCCTTCCCGCTCGCGCCGTTCCCGCTGCTGTCTCCCTCGGCGCCCAGCTCCACCCAGCCGTAGAGGGCGGCCACGTGCTCGCTGCCCTGCTCGGTCAGCGCCCGGTGGATCACCACGTCGGGGTTGCGGCCGGGGGTGACCTTGCGGAACACCTTCATCAGCGAGTCGTCGCCGAAGGCCACCGAGGAGTTGCTCTGCTCACCGGAGAACAGCGTGGAGTGCGCGTCCGCGTCCAGCTCGTGGCCGGGCACCCGGTAGAACGTCAGGTTCCCCACCCGGGTCGGGGCGTCGACGTCGGCGTCCGCGAACGCCCGCAGCCACAGGGCGGTGGCCTCCCGGTCGTGCATCGCGTCGTAGGCGTGCACGGGACCGAGGTCGGGGTCGTCCCAGTCGCCGACCGACGCGTGCTCGAGTCGCTCCTGGGGCTCGGAGTAGCACGCCAGGGGCATCTGGTAGGTCTCGGTGCCGCCGTCGTCGTAGGCGAGGGTGACCAGCTCGACGGCGACCCGAGGCGTCTCGTCCGGGTGCTCGCCGTCGCCCGCGTCGGCGTGCCTCTGGAGCAGACCGGCCCGGTGTACGTCGACCACCGAGAAGCCACGGCCCTTGCCGCCGAACCACCGGGCGCTCTCGAGGTAGGCGCGCAGCGCCTCTGCGTGCGTGTGGGGGAGGGTCATGAGCGGCTCCCTTCCTCCGGGGCGGGCAGCCTGAACCAGTAGAACCCGTAGGCGCCCAGGGTCAGCAGGTAGGGCAGCTCCCCGATGACCGGGAAGCGCACGCCGCCGAGCAGCTCGATCGGCGCGACGCCCTCGTAGCGGCGCAGGTCCAGCTCGACGGGCTGGGGGAAGCGGGACAGGTTGTTGACGCACAGCACGGAGTCCCGCACCACCTGGCCGGTCTCGGGGTCCTCGGCCACGTGCTCGCGCACGTAGCTGAGCACGCTGGGGTTCGAGCCACCGAGGTCGGTGAAGTCGCCCAGGCCGAACGCCGGGTGCTTCTTGCGGGAGTGGATCATCCGCCGGGTCCAGTGCAGCAGCGAGGAGGCGTTCTCGAGCTCGGTCTCGACGTTCACCCGCTGGTAGCCGAACACCGGGTCCTGGATGGGTGGCAGCGCCAGCCGGCCGGGGTTGGCGTTGGAGAAGCCGGCGTTGCGGTCCGGTGCCCACTGCATCGGCGTCCGCACCCCGTCGCGGTCCCCGAGCCAGATGTTGTCGCCCATCCCGATCTCGTCACCGTAGTAGAGCACCGGCGAGCCGGGCAGGGAGAGCAGCAGCGCGGTGAACAGCTCCATGGTGTTGACGTCGTTGTCCAGCAGCGGCGCCAGGCGTCGGCGGATGCCGATGTTCGCCTTCATCCGTGGGTCCTTGGCGTACTCCCCCCACATGTAGTCGCGGTCCTCGTCGGCGACCATCTCCAGGGTCAGCTCGTCGTGGTTGCGCAGGAAGATCCCCCACTGGCAGTTCGCGGGGATCGCCGGTGTCTGCTCGAGGATCTCCGAGATCGGGAAGCGCGACTCGCGGCGCACCGCCATGAAGATGCGCGGCATCACCGGGAAGTGGAAGCACATGTGGCACTCGTCGCCGCCGCTCTCCATGTCGCCGAAGTAGTCCACGACGTCGGAGGGCCACTGGTTGGCCTCGGCCAACAGCACCCGCTCGGGGTAGTTCTCGTCGACGTACCGGCGCACCGACCTGAGGAACTCGTGGGTCTCCTTGAGGTTCTCGCCGTTCGTGCCCGGTCGCTCGTAGAGGTAGGGGACGGCGTCCAGGCGGAAGCCGTCGATCCCCATGTCCAGCCAGAAGGAGAGCGCTTCGTACATCGCCTCGTGGACCTTGGGGTTGTCGAAGTTGAGGTCCGGCTGGTGGCTGTAGAACCGGTGCCAGAAGTACTGCTGGCGCACCGGGTCCCACGTCCAGTTGGACGGCTCCGTGTCCACGAAGATCACTCGGGCGTCCTGGTAGAGGTCGTCGGTGTCCGACCACACGTAGAAGTCACCGTAGGGGCCCTCGGGGTCCTCGCGGCTGGCCTGGAACCACGGGTGCTGGTCCGAGGTGTGGTTCATGACGAAGTCGATGATCACCCGGATGCCGCGCTCGTGGGCCTCGTCGAGGAAGTGGTGGAACTCCTCGACGGTGCCGACCTCGGGCAGGATGTTCGTGTAGTCGGCGACGTCGTAGCCGCCGTCACGCAGCGGTGAGGCCATGAACGGCGGCACCCAGAGGCAGTCGACTCCCAGCCAGGCCAGGTAGTCGAGCTTCTCGACGAGGCCGTTGAAGTCCCCGACGCCGTCGCCGTTGCTGTCCTTGAACGAGCGCACCAGGACCTCGTAGAACACGGCCGTCTTGAACCAGTCCGGGTGGGCGGGTGCCGCCGAGGCGGGGGCGGCTCCCGCGGAGGAGGTGGTGTCGGTCGACGTGCCTGCCTGCTGGGTCACTGGTGGGGCCTCCGGACGGTCAGGATGTGGGCGGGCTCGACGTAGGGGTCCAGGCGGACGTAGTTGCTCTCCCCCCAGGTCCACGTCTGCCCGGTGAGCTCGTCGTGGACGTTGAACTGGTCGGACCAGTCCATCCCGAGGGCGGGCATGTTCAGGTGGACGGTGGTCTCCCGGGTGCCGTGCGGGTCGACGTTGACGACGACGAGCACGCAGTCGCCGTCCGCCTCCGTGGCGCCGTCCGCGTCCGGTCCGGGTGTCGGCACCGACTTGGAGAAGACCATCGTCGCGTCGTCGTCGCTCGAGTGCACGACCAGGTTGCGGAGCCGCTGCAGCGCCGGGTGCCGGCGGCGGATCTCGTTGAGGCGCGTGAGGTACGGCGCGAGCGTGCGACCCTCGGCCTCGGCGGCCTCCCAGTCCCGGATCCTGATCTGGAACTTCTCGGTGTCGAGGTACTCCTCGCTGCCCGGTCGCACGGCGACGTGCTCGAACAGCTCGTAGCCGGCGTAGACCCCCCAGCTCGGGGATCCCATCGCTGCGAGGACGGCGCGGATCTTGAACGCCGCGGGTCCGCCGTACTGGAGGAACGCGTGCAGGATGTCGGGGGTGTTGACGAAGAAGTTCGGGCGCATCACCGGGGAGGTCTGGTGGGAGACCTCGGTGAAGTACTCCTCGAGCTCCCACTTCGCGGTGCGCCAGGTGAAGTACGTGTAGGACTGGTGGAATCCGACCGTCCCGAGCGCGCGCATCATCGCGGGCTTGGTGAACGCCTCGGCCAGGAAGATCACGTCGGGGTCGGTCTTGCGGACCTCGCCCAGCAGCCACTGCCAGAACTCCACGGGCTTGGTGTGCGGGTTGTCGACCCGGAACACCCGGACGCCGTGCGACATCCACAGCCGGACGATCCGGAGCACCTCGTGGTAGATGCCCTCGGGGTCGTTGTCGAAGTTGATCGGATAGATGTCCTGGTACTTCTTCGGCGGGTTCTCCGCATAGGCGATCGAGCCGTCGGCGCGGGTGGTGAACCACTCCGGGTGGCTCGTCACCCAGGGGTGGTCCGGGGCCGCCTGCAGCGCGAGGTCGAGAGCCACCTCGAGCCCGAGCTCGTGTGCACGTCGTACGAAGTCGTCGAAGTCCTCCATCGTGCCGAGGTCCGGGTGGATCGCGTCGTGCCCGCCCTCCTTCGAGCCGATCGCCCACGGCGAGCCCGTGTCGTCGGGGCCCGGGTCGAGGGTGTTGTTGCGGCCCTTGCGGTTCACCCTGCCGATCGGATGGATCGGGGGCATGTAGATGATGTCGAACCCCATGGCGGCCACGGCGTCGAGCCGCTTGGCGGCGGTGCCGAAGGTCCCGGAGACGACCTTGCCGGTGGCCTGGTCGACGTACGCGCCCTCCGAGCGGGGGAAGAACTCGTACCAGGAGCCGAACAGCGCCCGCTCCCGGTCGGCGAAGAACCGGTAGGGGCCCTCACTGGTCACCATCTCGCGCAGCGGGCTGGTCGCCAGCACCTCGTCGACCTCGGGGGAGACCGCGGCTCCGAAGCGGACCTCCTCGGGGCGCTCGGTGTCCCGGACCGCGGTGACGGCGTCGGCGAGCACCGCGCGGGCGGAGGACCGCTTCGGCAGCTGGTCGATGACCCGCTCCAGCAGCAGGGCGCCCTCGGTGAACATCAGCTCCACGTCGATGCCGGCAGGGATCTTGATGCCGGCGTCGTGCCGCCAGGTGGCGATCGGGTCGCCCCAGCCCTCGATCGCGAACCTCCAGGCACCTGGCTGGTCCGGGGTGACCTCGGCGTGCCAGAGGTCCGGCTCGGTCGGGTCCTTGGTCATCGGCAGCCGCGGTCGGCGCTTGCCGTCGGGACCGGTCAGCGCCACGTCGGCGCTCAAGGCGTCGTGACCCTCCCGGAAGACCAGAGCGCTGACGGGGAAGCCCTCACCGACCGTCGCCTTCGCGGGATAGCGTCCGCCCTCGACGACGGGGGTGACCTCCATGACGGGTATTCGTCCGACCATGCGAACAACGTACCGTGCTCGTTGACCCTCAAACGCGACGGTTCGACATGCTGGACGAGGGCCGGAGAACAGCCTCGAACTGACGCTTTTGGATCGTTCAAGTCCGCTGGGCTATCGTTCTCCGGTGCGAGCCATCCGTCGATTCATCGTCCGTCCGGTCCTCCCCACCCCGCTCGAGGCTCTCGGCGAGCTCGCGGGCAACCTCCGCTGGTCGTGGCACCCCGAGACGCAGGACCTCTTCGCCGACGTGGACCGCGCCGCGTGGACGGCGTCCGGTCACGACCCGGTCCGGATGCTGGGCGCGGTGCCGATGCGCCGGCTCGAGCAGCTGGCCTCGGACGAGAGCTTCCTGGCACGGCTGGCGGCCGCCCGCGCGGACCTCGAGCAGTACCTCACCGGTGACCGGTGGTACCAGCGCCTCGCCGCCGGCGACGCGTCCGCCCCCCGTGCGGTGGCGTATTTCTCGCCCGAGTTCGGGATCACCGCGGTGCTGCCGCAGTACTCCGGCGGGCTCGGCATCCTCGCCGGCGACCACCTGAAGACGGCCAGTGACCTGGGCGTGCCGATCATCGGCGTCGGACTGATGTACCGCCACGGCTACTTCCGGCAGTCCCTGTCCCGCGACGGCTGGCAGCAGGAGACCTACCCGGTGCTCGACCCGGACGGGCTGCCGCTGTCCCTGCTCCGCGAGCCGGACGGCTCGGTGGCCAAGATCGAGATCGGCCTTCCGGGTGACGAGTCCCTGACGGCGCGCATCTGGGTGGCGCAGGTGGGCCGGGTGCCGCTGCTGATGCTGGACTCCGACGTCGAGGAGAACAGCGAGTTCATCCGCACCGTCACGGACCGGCTGTACGGCGGCACCACCGAGCACCGGCTCCGCCAGGAGATGCTGCTCGGCATCGGCGGGGTCCGTGCCATCAGGGCGTTCACCCGGCTCACCGGCGCCACCGAGCCCGAGGTGTTCCACACCAACGAGGGCCACGCAGGGTTCCTCGGCCTGGAGCGGATCCGCGAGCTGACGGAGGACACCGACCTGACCTTCGAGGCGGCGCTGGAGGTGTCGCGTGCGGGCACGGTGTTCACCACGCACACCCCGGTGCCCGCGGGCATCGACCGCTTCCCGCGCGACCTGGTGCACCAGTACTTCGGCGGCGACAACGCCTGTCGCGGCGTACCGGTCGAGAAGATCCTGTCGCTCGGGTCGGAGGACTACCACGGCGGCGACCCGGCGATGTTCAACATGGCCGTGATGGGGATGCGGCTGGCCCAGCGCGCCAACGGGGTGTCCCGGCTGCACGGTGTCGTCAGCCGCGGCATGTTCGGCGGGCTGTGGCCCGAGTTCGACGCCGAGGAGCGGCCCATCGGCTCGATCACCAACGGCGTGCACGCCCCGACCTGGGTGGCGAGGGAGATCTTCGACCTGGCCCGCTCGCACGGCGCCCGTCCCGGCCCGGAGCCGGACGCCGACAGCCCCAGCCTGGTGTTCGACGTGGTGGACAAGGTGCCCGGCAAGGAGATCTGGGACACCAAGCGGATCCTGCGCCAGCGGCTGGTCGACGACGCACGCGCCCGGATGCGCGCCTCCTGGCTGCAGCGTGGCGCCGCGCCGGCCGAGATCAAGTGGGTCGACTCGGCGCTCGACGCCGACGTGCTGACCATCGGCTTCGCGCGCCGGGTGCCGTCGTACAAGCGGCTGACGCTGATGCTGCGTGACCCCGAGCGGCTCAAGCGGCTGCTGCTGCACCCCGAGCGGCCCGTGCAGCTGGTGATCGCCGGCAAGTCGCACCCGGCCGACGAGGGCGGCAAGAAGCTGATCCAGGAGATGGTGCGCTTCTCCGACGACCCGGAGGTGCGGCACCGCATCGTCTTCCTGCCCAACTACGACATCGCGATGGCGCAGCCGCTCTACCCCGGCTGCGACGTGTGGCTGAACAACCCGCTGCGGCCCTACGAGGCCTGCGGCACCTCGGGCATGAAGGCGGCGCTCAACGGCGGCCTGAACCTCTCGATCCTGGACGGCTGGTGGGACGAGTGGTACGACGGCAACAACGGCTGGTCGATCCCGTCCGCGGACGGGATCGACGACCCGGACCACCGTGACGACATCGAGGCCGAGGCGCTCTACGACCTGATCGAGAACGAGGTCGCGCCGAGGTTCTACGACGAGGACGCCGAGGGCACCCCGGTGCGCTGGCTCGAGATGGTCCGGCACACCTTGAAGTCGCTCGGTCCCAAGGTGCTCGCGGACCGGATGGTGCGTGACTACGTCACGACGCTGTACACGCCCGCCGCCCGCAGCTCGCGGACGCTGAACGGCAGCTACGCCGGCGCCGCCGACCTCGCGGAGTGGAAGCGTCGGGTGCGGGCGGGCTGGTCGGGCGTGTCCGTGGACCACATCGAGTCGAGCGGGGTGAACGACGCGCCGGAGCTGGGGCAGACCCTCGAGGTGTCCGCGTTCGTCTCGCTGGGGGAGCTGTCGCCCTCCGACGTGGAGGTGCAGGTCGTGCACGGGCGCATCCAGCACGAGGACGACCTCGTGGACACCACGGTGGCCGACCTGGAGCACGTGGAGACCTACGAGGCGGGCCGGCACCGGTTCTGGGGCCGGGTCACACTGGCCACCACCGGTCCCTTCGGCTACACGGTCCGGGTGCTGCCCCGCAACGAGCACCTGGCCTCACCCGCGGAGCTGGGCCGGGTCACCCTGCCGTCCTACTGACCCCGCCCACCGCCCCACCCCCGCCCCACCCCCGCCGAGTCGGCGTATCTGCAGGCCCGAACCCGGTCGACCCGGCGCGTCTGCAGGCCCGAACCCGGTCGAGTCGGCGCGTCTGCAGGCCCGGTAGCCGTGCGGCCGGGTCGGGTCGAGTGGCCGGCCGGGTATCTGGGCCGCCACATGCGCCGGGTCGACGGGTTCTGGGCCGCCACATGCGCCGGGTCGACGGGTCAGAGCTCGCGGACGACGATCATCGAGCGGGGCTCGATCTCGATGAGCTCGCCCGCCGACAGCTGCTCGCCGACCGGGTGGCCGGGGTCGGTGCTCAGCACCACCTCGCCGCTCGCCACCCAGTCGTTGCGGGGGAGCTTCGCCTTGCCGGGCTCGGCGCCCGCGTTGAACCACAACAGGAACGACGCGTCGTGGAGCCGCTCGCCACGCGGACCCGGTGCGCGCAGCGGGTTCCCGGAGACGAACATGCCGAACGCACGCAGCCGGTCGTCGTACCAGTCCGCCTCGGTCATCTCCCGTCCCTCGGGATGGATCCACGCCAGGTCCTTGGGGCCGCCGTCGACCGTGGGACGACCCTCGAGGAAGTGCCGCTGGCGCAGCGCCGGGTGCTCGCGGCGGAGCCGCAGCGCCGCCCGGGTCAGCTCGTGCAGGTCCAGCCACGAGTCGTCGCGCCAGTCCAGCCACGACATCTCGTTGTCCTGCGAGTAGGCGTTGTTGTTGCCGCGCTGGGTGCGCCCGCGCTCGTCGCCGGCCGTGATCATCGGCACGCCCGCGGACAGGCACAGCGTGGCCATCAGGTTCGCCGCCTGCCGGTGCCGCAGCGCGAGCACCGCAGGGTCGTCGGTCTCTCCCTCGACGCCACAGTTCCAGGAGCGGTTGTGGTCGGTGCCGTCCCGGTTCTGCTCGAGGTTCGCCTCGTTGTGCTTGTGGTCGTAGCTCACGAGGTCGCGCAGGGTGAACCCGTCGTGCGCGGTCACGAAGTTCACCGAGGCGTACGGCGACCGGCCGTCATCCGCGTAGAGGTCGCTCGACCCCGACAGCCGGCAGGTGATGTCGCGGATGCCACCGGAGGGCAGCCGCCAGAAGTCGCGCACCGTGTCGCGGTACTTGTCGTTCCACTCGCACCACGGCGGCGGGAACCGGCCGACCTGGTAGCCGTCCATGCTCGCGTCCCACGGCTCCGCGACCAGCTTCACGTGGCGCAGCACGGGGTCCTGGCCGAGGCTGGTGATGAAGTGCCCGCCGAGATCGACGTGGTGCCCGCTGCGGGCCAGCGCCGGCGCGAGGTCGAAGCGGAACCCGTCGACGTGCATCTCGGTGACCCAGTAGCGCAACGAGTCGAGGATCAGCCGCAGCGCGGGTGGATGGGCGGCGTCCACGGTGTTGCCGCACCCGGTCACGTCGAAGTAGGTCGCGCCGTCGTTGACCCAGTCGACGTGCTTGTAGTAGCCGATGTCGTCGAGGCCGCGGAAGCTCAGCGTCGGGCCGAGCGGGCTGCCTTCGGCGGTGTGGTTGTAGACGACGTCCAGGATCACCTCCAGCCCGGCGGCGTGCAACGACCTCACCATCGACTTGAACTCGGTGACCTGCTCCCCGCGGTCGCCGGTGGAGCTGTAGGCGTTGTGCGGGGCGAAGAAGCCGATCGAGTTGTAGCCCCAGTAGTTCGTCAGCCCGACGGCGGCGAGGTCGGGCTCGGGCACGCTCTGGTGCACCGGCAGCAGCTCGACCGTGGTGACGCCCAGGTCCTTGAGGTAGGCCACCGACGCCTCCGAGGCGAGGCCGGCGTAGGTGCCGCGCACCTCCTCGGGCACATCGGGATGCGTCTTCGTGAACCCCTTGACGTGCAGCTCGTAGACGACCGTGTCGGTCCACGGGGTGCGGGGCCGGACCCGCTCGTCCTCTCCCCAGTCGAAGTCGTCGACGACCACGACCGACCGTGGCACGAACGGCGCCGAGTCCCGGTCGTCCCGCGGACCACGCTGCGCCCAGCGCGCCAGGTCCCTGCTGTCCTCCGCAGGTCGCCGGTAGCCGTAGATCGGTCCGTCCGGTACGACGGACCCGCTCACCGCCATCGCGTAGGGGTCGAGCAGCAGCTTCGCCGGGTTGAACAGCCGTCCCCGCGCCGGAGCCCAGGGCCCGTCGGCCCGGAAGCCGTAGCGCTGGCCCGGCATGACCCCTGGCACCTCCCCGTGCCAGATGCCGAGGGTCTGCTCCGTGAGCCGGTAGCGGGTCTCGACCTCGCGCCGCCCGGAGGAGCCGCCCTGGGAGCCGTCCTGCTCGTGGAAGAGGCAGAGCTCGACCGTCGAGGCCTCGGGCGCGTACACCGCGAAGTTGGTGCACTCCGGACCCCATGTCGCGCCCAGCGGCTGGTGGCTGCCTGGCCAGGCGGACGCGGTCACCCGGTCCATTGTGCCGAACACCGGACGACCGCGGGCGGCCGTGTCCCCTTTAGGGATCCCGTGCGGATGCGTCTAACCTCCAGCGCAGGCATCCCGTCCGGCAACAGGAGGTAGCACCGATGGCTGAGCACGTGCGACTGGAGGTCGAGGACGGCGTGGGCACGATCCGCATCGACCGGCCCAAGATGAACGCCCTCAACGCCCAGGTGCAGGAGGAGATCCGGGAGGCCGCGACCGAGGCGTCGGGCCGCGACGACGTACGCGCGGTCGTGCTGTACGGCGGCGAGAAGGTGTTCGCAGCGGGCGCCGACATCAAGGAGATGGCCGACCTGTCCTACACCGACATGGTCGAGCGGTCGGGACGTCTGCAGGCGGCCTTCACCTCGGTGGCGAACATCCCCAAGCCGGTGGTGGCAGCGGTGACCGGCTATGCCCTGGGCGGCGGCTGCGAGCTGGCACTGTGCGCCGACATCCGGATCGCGGGACAGGGAGCCACGCTGGGCCAGCCCGAGATCCTGCTCGGCATCATCCCCGGCGCCGGAGGGACCCAGCGGCTCACCAGGCTCGTGGGCCCGTCGAAGGCGAAGGACATCATCTTCACCGGCCGGTTCGTCAAGGCCGACGAGGCTCTGCAGATCGGGCTCGTGGACCAGGTCGTCCCCGACGACCAGGTGTACTCCGCCGCCCTGGCCTGGGCGGGACAGTTCAGCAGCGCCGCAGCATTCGCCGTGCGCGCGGCCAAGGAATCGGTCGACCGTGGGCTCGAGGTCGACCTGCACACCGGGCTGGAGATCGAGCGGGTCCAGTTCGCCGCCCTCTTCGCGACCAGGGACCAGCAGACCGGCATGCGGTCGTTCGTGGAGAGCGGACCCGGCAAGGCGCAGTTCGAGGGCAGGTGAGCTGGGCGTGCGGCAGAGGGGAGCCGGACGGGCGGTGGCCACCGGCATCCGCACGGTGCGGTCCGCCGTAGCGTCGGCCGTCTGGCTGGTCGCAGTGGTGTGCGCGCTCGTGCTGGCCACCGGCGCGCTGATGGTGGCGCTGCGGATGAACCAGCAGAACGACCTCGTCTCTCTCGTGCTCGACGGCGCGCGGCGGCTGGACTTCGGCCGGCTCAAGACGTTCACCGGCAAGGACGCCGCGACCAAGGCCGCCCTCGTCGACTGGGGGGTTGCAGCCGTCGTCTACCTGGCTGTCGGGAAGCTGCTCGACCGGGTCATCCGGCCCGGGCGCGTGTGAGGCACCCCACCGCACCCTCGGTTCCCGAGGCTCCTACGCGCGGGTAGCCTCGGGGCAACCGACTGCACAGGAGGGGCCCGTCACCGGGCCATGGACGTCATGGACACTTGGGTATGAACATTGTCGTGTGTGTGAAGCACGTGCCGGACTCGACGGCCGACCGTCATTTCGAGGACGACTCGACGGTCGACCGGGTCGGCGTGGACGGGCTGCTCTCGGAGCTGGACGAGTACGCCGTGGAGCAGGCGCTCCAGCTGAAGGAGAAGGTTGACGGGGACTGCACGGTGACGGTGCTGAGCATCGGGCCGGAGCAGGCGAGTGACGCGGTCCGCAAGGCGCTGCAGATGGGCTGCGACGCGGGCGTGCACGTGGTCGACGAGGCGATCGCGGGCTCGGACGCGTGGGGCACGTCGCTGGTGCTGGCCAAGGCGGTGCGGAAGCTCGGCACGGAGCTGGGCGATGGCTCGGGCTGGGACGTGGTGATGTGCGGTATGGCGTCCACGGACGGGTCGATGGGCGTGGTGCCGGTGATGCTGGCCGAGCGGCTCGACGTGCCTGCGGTGACGCTGGGCTCCGAGGTGGAGCTCTCTGCCGATTCCGGGGGGAGCTCGACGGTGCGGATCCGGCGGGACGGGGACACCGCGACCGAGACGATCGAGGCGACGTTGCCGGTGGTGTGCTCGGTGACCGACCAGTCCGGTGAGGCGCGCTACCCCTCGTTCAAGGGGATCATGGCGGCGAAGAAGAAGCCGGTGCAGACCTGGTCGCTGGCCGACCTCGGCGTCGACGCGGAGCTCGTCGGGCTGTCCGCGGCGTACACGGTGGTGGAGTCCACGCAGTCCCGGCCGCCGCGCGCCGCCGGTGAGGTGGTCCCGGACGAGGACGGAACCGGCGCGCACGCGCTGGTGGAGTTCCTCGCGTCCAAGAAGTTCATCTGAGCAGCGGCCGGACCATGACGAAGATGGGAAAGAGACACAAGACATGAGTGAAGTGCTGGTCCTGGTCGACTCCAACTCCCTGGTGGACGGGAAGGTGTCCAAGCCGACACTGGAGCTGCTGACCATCGCCCGTCGGCTCGGTGAGCCGTCCGCGGTCCTGATCGGCGACCCCGGTGCCGGTGATGGCGCCGCGGCCGCGGCGGTGGAGACGCTCGCGGAGTACGGCGCTGAGAAGGTGTATGCGGTCTCGGCCTCCGACGGCACCGACATCGGCGGCTTCCTGGTGGCGCCGAAGGCGGAGGTGCTGGCGCAGCTGGTGGAGAAGACGTCCCCGGCGGCGGTGCTGATCGCCTCGGGGGGTGAGGGCAAGGAGATCGCCGGTCGGCTGGCGGTGAAGACCGACAGTGGTCTGATCACCGACGCGGTCGACGTGCAGCCGGGCGAGCAGGGGCCGGTGACGACGCAGTCGGTGTTCGCCGGCAGCTACACGGTGCAGGCCCGGGTCACCCACGGCACCCCGATCATCACGGTGAAGCCGAACTCGGCGGCCCCCGAGCAGGCCGCGGGCGCGGGTGCGGTGGAGGAGTTCACGGCCACCATCTCCGAGTCCGCGAAGTCCGCGAAGGTGACCGCGTCCGAGCCGCGGAAGGCCTCGGGGCGTCCGGAGCTGACCGAGGCCGCGATCGTGGTCTCCGGTGGCCGGGGGACCGGCGGGGACTTCTCGGCGGTGGAGGCGTTCGCTGACTCGATCGGTGCGGCGGTGGGTGCGTCCCGGGCGGCGGTGGACTCCGGCTGGATGCCGCACGCGTTCCAGGTCGGGCAGACCGGCAAGACCGTGTCCCCGCAGCTCTACGTCGCCAACGGCATCTCCGGTGCGATCCAGCACCGGGCCGGGATGCAGACCTCGAAGACCATCGTGGCGGTCAACAAGGACGAGGAGGCGCCGATCTTCGAGCTCGTCGACTTCGGCGTCGTCGGCGACCTCCAGAAGGTGCTGCCCGTCGCCACCGAGGAGATCAGCCAGCGCAAGGGCTGAGTGCGAGCTCCGGTCCCGGCCAGCGGCGCCGGAGCCAGCGGTCGTGGCTGGTCACCACGACGGTGCCGGGTGAGCGCTGCAACGCCTCCTCCAGCTCCTCGGCCAGGGTGAGCGAGATGTGGTTTGTCGGCTCGTCCAGGAGCACCAGGTCGGGTGCGCGCGCGACCAGAAGGGCCAGCGCGAGTCGCCGCTGCTGCCCCAGGCTGAGCGCGGAGACCGGGCGTGACAGGTCCCGTGGATGGAGGAGCCCCAGCTGCTCCAGTGGCCGCGGCGACCCGGTGGCCACGTCGTACGTCTCGAGTGCGCTGCGGTCCGGACGTCGGAAGCTCACGTCCTGCTGCAGGTAGCCGGTCCGGTGTGCGGACACCGACACGGAGCCGGTCGTCGCACGCAGGTGGCCGGCCAGCACCTGGAGCAGCGTCGACTTGCCGCAGCCGTTGGGACCGGTGACCAGCAGCCGTTGTCCCTCTGCGAGGTCGAGCCGGGGCACGGCGACCCGGCCCGCCACCACCAGGTCGCGCACCGAGACCACGACGCCCGGGTGCGGCGCTCGTGCGGCCAGTGTCCCGGCGAAGGAGAGCGGCGCGGGTGGCTTGCGGACCGCATCGCGTTCCAGCAGCTCGATCCGGCGCTCCGCGTCGCGGACGCGACGGCTCACCGTCCTCG
Organism: uncultured Actinomycetota bacterium; assembly: GCA_963837995.1. Classification (GTDB taxonomy): domain Bacteria; phylum Actinomycetota; class Actinomycetes; order Propionibacteriales; family Nocardioidaceae; genus Nocardioides_B. The sequence continues at coordinate 220,755 of CAWIPS010000007.1, read as the reverse complement.
CCACGTTGCCGCCCTTGAAGTGGTGGATGAACCTGTCGTTGTCGCGGGCCGGACGGTTGTGGGCCACCTGCCGGACGGTGGTCGTCGCGGCCCGGCGCCGCTGCTCCAGCTCGTCCTGCTGCGCCGAGAAGGTCTGCTGCCAGCGGCGCGCCGCCTCACGCTTCTCGGCGAGGTAGGCCGAGTACCCACCGGTGTAGCGGCTGCCGCCGGGATCCAGGTCGACCACGACGCGGCACACCGTGTCCAGGAAGGTGCGGTCGTGGCTGGCGGCGACGACGACACCGGGCAGGTTCCGCAGCGAGTCCTCCAGCAAGGACATCGCCTGGTCGTCGAGATGGTTGGTCGGCTCGTCGAGCAGCACGCACGCGGGCCTGCGGACCAGCAGGGCCGCGAGCGCCAGCCGGCTGCGCTCACCTCCGGACAGGGAGGCGGCCAGGCGGTGTCGTCGGTCGCCGCCGAGGGACCCGAGACCGAGCCGGTCGGCGACCATCTCGGCCCGCCGGTCGGCGTCCCACACGTCATGGGCCGTCGCCCAGGACAGCGTGGCGTCGTAGTCCTCGGCGGCGCCGGGCCGGGCCAGGTCACCGGCGAGGGCCTCGAGCCTCTCGACCGCCTCGTGGAGCGGGGCGAGCGCCTGGTCGAGCACGTCGCCGAGGGTCGCGCCGGGCGCGAAGGCAGGCTCCTGGGCCAGGTAGCCGAGGTCCGCGGGCCGGCTGACCGAGCCGGCATCGGGTTCGTCGGCTCCGGCGAGGATCCGGAGCAGCGTGGACTTCCCGGTGCCGTTCTCGCCGACCAGGCCGAGAGGTACGCCGGGTGAGGCGACCAGGTCGACGCCGTCGAGGACCGGACGGTCGCCGTACCTCTTGACCAGGTCGCGGGCGACGAGGGAGGACAGGGCAGCGGACATGGAGGACACCGATCGGACGGCGTTGGTGCTCGCCGGGCGGGAGGCCGCGGACGCGAGCGGGACCGGTGTCAGAGCCACATGATGACGGAAGTGTGCCGCCCCGGAGGGCGGCACACAACTGGTTTTCCGGCTGGAAGGAGCGGGTCAGCGACCCCGGCGAGCGGAGGAGAACGACGCGGCGCTGTGGCTGCCACCACCGGTCGAGGTGCTGTGCACCAGGCCGGACCCGCCGCGGGGCGTGCCGCCGGACCGACCCCGGGACTGGCCGGCGGACTGGCCGCCGGTGCCACGGGACTTCGGCTTTCCGGACGTGCCGCCACCCGAGCCCGAGCCGCGGGACTGGCCACCGGACTGGGACCGGGCCTGACCGGCCCGACCACGGTTGCGACCGCCACCGCCACCGCCGCGCGGGCGCTCGTCGGGTGAGGTGAGGGTGGGCCGGTCGGACACCGCGAGGAAGGTGCGCTCACCGGGAGCGATCCTCGACAGCAGGGCGTCGCCGGGCTGGGTGCGGGTGATGGTGGGCTTGATGCCGGCCTTGCGGGTGAGGTCCCGCACGTCGCTGACCTGGGCGTCCATCATCAGCGTCACCACGGTGCCCTCGGCGCCGGCGCGTGCTGTGCGACCCGACCGGTGCAGGTAGGCCTTGTGCTCGACGGGCGGGTCGGCGTGCACGACCAGGCCGACGTCGTCGACGTGGATGCCGCGGGCCGCGATGTCGGTGGCCACCAGGGTGGTGGCGGTGCCGTCACCGAACGCCGCCAGGTTCCGGGTGCGGGCGTTCTGGGCCAGGTTGCCGTGCAGCTCGACCGCGGGCACGCCGCGGGAGTTGAGCTGGCGGGCCAGCGCCTTCGCGCCGTGCTTGGTGCGGGTGAACACGATCGTCTTGCCGGGGGCGGCGGTCAGCTCGGCCAGGACCGGCACCCGGCCCTCCTTGGTGACGTGCAGCACGTGGTGGGTCATGTCGACCGAGGACGACTGCACCGAGTCGACGCTGTGCGTGACCGGGTCGTGCAGGAAGCGCTTGACGAGCACGTCGACACCGGCGTCGAGGGTGGCCGAGAAGAGCAGTCGCTGCCCGTTGGCGGGCGTCTTGTCGAGCAGCCGGCGGACGACCGGCAGGAAGCCGAGGTCGGCCATGTGGTCGGCCTCGTCGAGGACGGTGATCTCCACCGCGCTCAGGTCCGCGTGCCCGGTCTGCACGTGGTCGGCGAGCCGGCCGGGGCAGGCGATGACGATGTCGACGCCGTTGCGCAGGCCCTGGATCTGCGGGTTCGGCCGGACCCCGCCGAAGACGGTCAGCGTGCGCAGGCCGACGGCCTTCGCCAGCGGCGCCATCGCCGCCTGGATCTGGGTGGCGAGCTCGCGCGTCGGTGCCAGGACCAGGGCACGTGGCTGGTTCGGCCGGCGCCTGCTGGGGCTGGCCGCGAGCCGGGCCAGCATCGGGACGACGAACGCGAACGTCTTGCCGGAGCCGGTGCGGCCGCGGCCGAGGACGTCACGGCCGGTCAGGGAGTCGGGCAGGGTCGCCGACTGGATCGGGAAGGGGCTGGTGATGCCGAGCTCGGTCAGCGCCGCGACGAGGGGTGCAGGGACCCCGAGGTCGGCGAAGGTGCGAGCAGGGCTGGAGGCGTGGGTGTCCGCCATGGGGTGACTCCGATGAGAGATAGGTGGGTCGTCCTGCCCGGCGCGACCCTGGTTCCCGTCCTCGTGGACAGGTGGCCGGTCGCGGCGCTCGGTGGATGACGCATGCCTGGCCCGAGGCAGAACTGATGGGGCCAGCGACTCCAGGGTAGCGGGTGGGGCGCCCCCCGGACGAATCCCCGGCGGCTGCGGTGATGTGACGTCCGCGACCCTCTCGGCTCCGACCTTCCCGGTGGACCGTGGGCGCGCCTTGGTCGAGACTTGTGGGCATGGACCTCGACGCCGCCCGTGACTTCGTCCGCACCCACCACCGCGCCGTGCTGGCGACCCGGTCCACTGGTGGCATCCAGCAGAGCCCGGTCCTGGTGGGCGTGGACGACGAGGGCCGGCTGACGGTGAGCAGCCGGGAGACGGCGTACAAGACCACGCACCTGCGCCGGGACCCGTGGGCGCAGCTGTGCGTGATGACCGACGCGTTCTTCGGGCCCTGGGTGTACGTCGAGGGTGAGGCCGAGGTGGTGTCGCTCCCCGAGGCGATGGAGCCGCTGGTGGACTACTACCGCGGCATCTCCGGGGAGTCCGACGACTGGGACGGCTACCGGGCCGCGATGGAGCAGGAGCGGCGCGTGATCATCCGGGTCACGCCGCTGCGCGCAGGCCCCGACCGGCAGGGCTGAGCCGTCGCCGGCACGCCGTACGCTGGTGGGTGCCATGACCGAGACCGACACCGACGGGCAGCCCGTCTACCTCGACCACGCGGCGTCCACGCCGATGCATCCCGAGGCGGTGGCGGCGATGACCGCCCAGCTCACCCTCACCGGGAACCCGTCGTCGCTGCACGCTCCGGGCCGGGCGGCCCGCCGGGTCGTCGAGGAGTCCCGCGAGACCATCGCGCAGGCGCTCGGTTGCCGTCCCGGTGAGGTGGTGTTCACCTCCGGTGGCACCGAGTCGGACAACCTCGCGGTCAAGGGGCTGTTCTGGGCCCGTCGTGACCAGGACCCGCGGCGCACCCGCATCCTGAGCACCGCCGTCGAGCACCACGCCGTCCTCGACTCGCTGCACTGGCTCGCCGAGCACGAGGACGCCGACGTCGAGCTGCTGCCCGTCGACCGGTCGGGCCGGCTGGACGTCGACGCCCTGCGCAGCTCGCTCGAGCGGGACCCCGGATCGGTGGCGCTGGTCTCGGTGATGTGGGCCAACAACGAGGTCGGCACCGTGCAGCCGGTGGCCGAGGTCGTCGAGCTCGCGCACGCCCACGGCATCCCGGTGCACACCGACGCCGTGCAGGCGGTCGGCCAGGTGCCCGTCGACGTCGCCGCGTGCGGTGTCGACGCGCTCACCCTCACCGCACACAAGACAGGAGGCCCGTACGGCGTCGGCGCCCTCGTCGTGCGCCGCGACCTGGCCGTGACACCGCTGCTGCACGGCGGCGGGCAGGAGCGCGACATCCGGTCGGGCACCCTCGACACGCCGGCCATCGCTGCCTTCGCGACGGCGGTCGAGCTGTCGGTCGGGCGCCAGCACGAGCACGCCCTCCGGGTGTCGGCGCTGCGTGACGAGCTGGTGCGGCGGGTCCAGGAGCGGGTGCCCGACGCCCTCCTCAACGGCGACCCGGACACCGCACCGGAGCACCGGCTGCCCGGCAACGCGCACCTGACCTTCCCCGGCTGCGACGGTGACTCGCTGCTGATGCTGCTCGACGCCCGGGGCATCGCGACCTCGACCGGCTCGGCGTGCTCGGCGGGAGTGCCCCAGGCCTCGCACGTGCTGCTGGCCATGGGCTGTGAGCCGGAGCAGGCCCGCAGCTCTCTGCGGCTCGCGCTCGGGCACACCAGCACCCGGTCCGACGTGGACGCCCTGGTCGAGGCGATCGGCCCGGTGGTGGCGCGGGCCCGGGCGGCCGGTGCCGCAGCCTCGGTCGCCTCGCGAAGGGCGGGCTGAGCCCGTGCAGGTCCTGGCGGCGATGTCCGGTGGCGTGGACTCGGCCGTCGCCGCCGCACGGGCGGTGGACGCCGGCCACGACGTCACCGGGATCCATCTCGCGCTCTCGCGCAACCCGCAGTCCTACCGGACCGGCGCACGCGGGTGCTGCACGGTGGAGGACTCCAACGACGCCCGTCGGGCCGCCGACGTGCTCGGGATCCCGTTCTACATATGGGACCTGAGCGACCGGTTCCACCAGGACGTCGTCGAGGACTTCGTCGCGGAGTACGCCGCCGGCCGCACCCCCAACCCGTGCCTGCGCTGCAACGAGAAGGTCAAGTTCGCCGCTGTGCTGGACCGAGCCGTCGCCCTCGGCTTCGACGCGGTCGCCACCGGCCACTACGCCCGGCTCGTCGACGTCGACGGTGTCGTCGAGATGCACCGGGCGGTCGACAGCGGCAAGGACCAGTCCTACGTGCTCGGGGTGCTCACCCAGCAGCAGCTGCAGCGGTCGCTGTTCCCGCTGGGCGACTCCACCAAGCACGAGGTGCGCGCCGAGGCCGCCCGTCGGGGCCTGCAGGTGGCGCAGAAGCCGGACAGCCACGACATCTGCTTCATCCCCGACGGCGACACGTCAGGCTGGCTGCGGTCCAGGCTCGGCCAGGCGAGCGGCGACGTGGTCGACGACGCCACCGGTGAGGTGCTGGGCGGCCACGACGGAGCCTTCGGCTTCACGGTCGGGCAGCGCCGGGGGCTGCGGATCGGGCGGCCCACCGAGGACGGCAGGCCCCGCTACGTGCTGGACATCGAGCCGGTGTCCGGCACGGTGAGGGTCGGTCCGCGCGAGGCGCTCACCGTCGACCTGGTGGAGGGCGTCGCGCCCCGCTGGTGCGGCACGGCCCTCGAGGGCTCCCGGCGCGTCGCCGTGCAGCTGCGCGCCCATGGCGCGGAGCACCGGGCGGTCGTGACCGTGGACGGTGACCGGGTCGTGATCGAGCTCGACGACCCCGCCCAGGGCATCGCCCCCGGCCAGGCGGCCGTGGTGTACGACGGCACCCGGGTCCTCGGCTCCTGCACCATCACCTCGGCCACCTCGGCCACCTCGGCCACCTCGGCCACCTCGGCGTCCCAACACCACCTCTCCGGCATGACCGCAGCACTCCCCGCGGACGGCCGATGATCGCGGCGACCGGCATCGGGTCGATGCCCGGCGACGACACGGCGGCCTACGACCGCGCGGTCCGGGTGGTGCTCGACGCCCTGCCCGACCTGGCCCACGTGCCCGAGCTCCCCGGCCGTGGGCCGCACGCCGACATGACCGCCCGCACCCTCGCCGTGGTCGCCGAGCTCGGTGCCGACCTGCAGCCGGCGGGCTGGCGGCTCACCGGGCACTCGGGCCCGGTCGGCCTCGACCATCGCCGGGCCCGGTCCCTGCTGGCCCAGGACCTGGACACCGTCGAGGAGCTCAGCCAGGGCTGGTCCGGCCCGTTCAAGATCCAGGTCACCGGCCCCTGGACGCTCGCTGCGACGGTCGAGCGGCCGCGTGGGGACCGGGTGCTGGCCGACCGGGGTGCCCGTCACGAGCTTGCCGAGGCACTCGCAGAGGGACTGCGGGACCACGTCGCCGATGTGCAGCGCCGGATCCCCGACGCCCGGCTGGTCGTCCAGGTCGACGAGCCCGCGCTGCCGGCGGTGCTGTCCGGCCGGGTCCCGACCGCGTCCGGCTTCCACCGGCACCGCTCCGTGGACGCTCCCGCCGCCAGCCCGCCGCTCGAGTGGGTGTTCGCGGCCGTCCGTGAGGCCGGTGCCACCCCGGTCGCACACTGCTGCGCCGCCGACGTACCCATCGGCCTGCTGACCGGGGCCGGCGCCTCCGGCGTCTCGGTGGACCTCGACGTGCTCCCGCCGGGGGCCTACGACGACCTGGCCGGCCTTCTCGAGGAAGGCCGGCCGGTGCACCTCGGGGTGGTCCCCGCGACCGCCCCCGCGACACCCCTCTCGGACACGTCCGTGACCGAGCGGGTGCTGCGCTTCCTGGACATGGTCGGGCTGGACCCCGAGAGCGCGTCGTCGCTCGTGGTCACCCCGTCCTGCGGCCTCGCGGGCGCGGATGACTCCTGGGCTCGGCAGGCGCTGATCCTGTGTCGCACCGTCGCCACCAACCTCCGTCCCTGAGCCGGTCAGCCAGGCTCATCAACCGGAGGCCCACGGGCCGGTCAGACAGCCACCCCGTCCGGGGCCTCGTCGGTGGCGAGGTCCTCGTGCCGGGCGTTGAGGAAGACCAGCGCGATGACCGTGCCCAGCCAGATCATCCCGGCCCCGGTGAGGAACGCGTGGGTCGCGCCCTCGGTGTAGGCGACCTGCTCGATGACCTTCTGCAGCGCCTGCAGCTTGTCGGGGTCAGGGGCTCCACCCTGCGAGGCAGCGGCCTGGACCGCAGCGCCGAGGGAGGCACCCTTCTCCTGCGTGAAGTGCACGGCGACCGTGCTCAGCGTCGCCAGCCCGAGGGCGCCGCCGATCTGCTGCATGGTGTTCAGCACGCCGGAGCCGATGCCCGAGTCGCGGTCGCCGACACCGTGCACGGCCGTCAGCGTCAGCGGCACGAACGTGAGCCCCATGCCCAGCGACATCAGCACGATGTAGGGGAGCAGGTCCGTGGCGTAGTGGGCGTTCACCGACAGATGGCCGATGCGGTCGTCGTACGGCAGCCGGGAGAACCCGAACAGTGCGAGGCCCGCCATCGCCGTGCCGACACCGGCGATCCAACGCGGGTCGACCCGCTCCATCAGCTTCGAGGAGATGGTCGCGGCGACGATGATGCCGGCGCTGAAGGGCAGGAAGGCGACGCCGGTGCGCAGCGGGGAGAACTGCATGACGTTCTGCACGAACAGGCTCAGGAAGTAGAACATCGAGAACATCGCGGCCGGCACCAGCATCATCACCACGAAGCTGGTCGCACGGGTGCGGCTGGCCAGGATCCGGAACGGAAGCAGCGGGTGCGCCACGCGGCGCTCGATCAGGAAGAAGCCCACCAGGAGCACGACGCCTGCCGCGAGAGAGGCCAGCGTCCACGTGTCTCCCCAGCCGTAGAGCTGGTTGCCGGCCCGGGTCAGGCCGTAGACGATGCCCACCAGACCGAGGGTCCCGGACAGGGCGCCGGGCAGGTCGAGCTCGCCGGGGTGCGACCTGCTCTCCGCGAGCAGCAACGGCGCCGCCAGGGCAGCCATGATGCCGATGGGCACGTTGATCAGGAACGTCAGCCGCCAGCCGTCGACGGCCTGGCCGAGGAAGGTCGGGTCGAGGCCGGTGAGCCAGCCGCCGAGGATCAGGCCGACAGCCGCGCCGGCACCGGACATCGCGGCGTAGATGGAGAAGGCCCGGTTGCGCTGCGGCCCGGCCGGGAAGTTGGTGGTGATCAGCGCCAGCGCTGCCGGCGACGCGATGGCGGCACCGAGGCCCTGCAGGCCCCGGGCTCCGAGCAGCAGCCCCTCGTTCGAGGCGAGACCGCCGAGGAGCGACGCGACGGCGAAGACGGTGACGCCGACCATGAACATCCGGCGACGGCCGTAGAGGTCGCCGAGGCGTCCGCCGAGGAGCAGCAGCCCTCCGAAGGCCAGGGCGTAGCCGGTGACGACCCAGGACAGGTTGGCCTGGGCGATGCCGAGGTCGCTCTTGATGAAGGGCAGGGCGATGTTGGCGATGGTGGCGTCGAGGACGACCATCAGCTGGGCGACCGAGATGAGCACGAGGGCCCATCCGAGGTGCCGTTGGCCGGACCCTGGGGTGGTCTCGGCACTGGAGGTGGTGACGGCGGTCATGTCGTTTCCTTGGGTGGGGCGTTGGTTGGGACGGGCAGGGACGGGCATGCACGGGTACGGCGTGGGCCGGACGAGGACGTGCACGGGTACGGCGAGAGCGGGGTGTGGCCAGGGGGAGGAGGGCGGGTTCAGCCGGTGGAGGGACGCGTCGCGGCGGGGATGATGATCTCGTCGACCACCCGGGTGACCGTCGTGTCGTTCGCAGGAAGGCCGAGCACGAAGCTGCGGTGCAGGATGATGGCGGCCAGGGCGGGGGAGAGCAGGTCGACGTCGATGTCGGCGTTGATCTCGCCCCGGGCCCGGGCCCGGTCGAAGATCGCACGGGCGGCCTCGTTCTTCGGGCCGACCACGCGGGTCCGGAACTCCTCGGCGAAGTCCGGGTCGTGGTGCAGGGCGGTGACGATGCCGGCCATCACCTGTGCCGACCGCTCGTCGCTGAGACCGCCGTGGGAGCAGGCCGCCGCGATCAGGTCGCCACGCAGGCTGCCGGTGTCCACCTCGGGCACCTGCAGGGTCTCCTTGCTGCGCAGGATCGCGTCCACGACCAGTGAGGACTTCGTCGTCCAGCGACGGTAGAGCGTCGCCTTGCCGGCCTTGGCCTCCGCTGCGATGGCGTCCATGGTCATCCGGTCGTAGCCGACCCGGGCGAGCAGCTCCAGCGCGCCGTCGAGGATCTGTGCCTCTCGGTCCCCCTCGACGCGCGGTCGCAGGCAGGGCTTCTTCCGCAGGTCCATCGGCGTCCACCCTTCCCATCGTAGATGAAACGAAACGGTTCCGTTCTATCCACGATAGTAGGCTCCGTGCATGCTGCACGCAAACGCTCTCCGGACATCGCGCCCAGGTTTTACTCAGGCGTCGCCGAGCTGGCGCAGGGACCGGGTGACCGCGAAGGCGTTCCACGCGCAGACGTGCCGCAGCAGGTAGTGCCCGGCGCGACCCATGTCGCGCAGCTCGACGCCTGCCGCAACGGCTTGGGCGTCCTGGCAGAAGGCGCGGGAGTCTCGCAGCGAGGTGATCCGGTCCCGGCGGCCGTGCGCGACCGCGAGCTGCCTGCCCTCCAGTGCCGCGAACGGCTCCCCGGGCGGCAGCCAGGGAGCCAGGGCGACCACGCCGACGACGCTCGGGTCGTCGGCCACCGCGACCGCCGTACGCCCTCCCATGGAGTGACCGAGCAGGACCACGGGCACCTCACCGAGCTCATCGCGGACCTGCTCGAGAGCCCAGCGCGCATCCGGGACCGGGGAGGGGACGGCTCCCGGTGCGGCGTTCCAGCCGCGTACGCCGTACCGCAGCAGCCGGACGCCGACCCCGGCCCCGTGCAGCATCAGCACCAGCCCTGGTGGCCGTCCGGCACCGTCGAGGCGGGTCAGGGACGGTGCTCGTCCTGTCGGCGGGACACGGCAGGATGGGTGCATGGCGACCGAGAGCGAGATCCCCGAGACGACCGCCGGCACCCGGGTCGAGGCCGCGCCACCGGCGGCCCGGGAGCAGCACCGCGAGATCTCCGAGCAGGTGGAGGACGCCCGCTGGCGCTACTACGTGCTGGACGACCCGACGCTGTCCGATGCCGACTTCGACGCGCGGATGCGGCGGCTCGAGGAGCTGGAGGAGGAGTTCCCGGAGCTCCGGACGCCCGACTCGCCCACCCAGAAGGTCGGCGGCGCCGTCTCGACGGAGTTCACCCCGGTGGACCACCTCGAGCCGATGCTCAGCCTGGACAACGCGTTCTCGCTGGAGGAGCTGGAGAGCTGGCGCACCCGGGTCGCCCGTGACGGTGCGGAGGACCCGGCGATGCTGTGCGAGCTCAAGGTGGACGGGCTGGCGGTCAACCTGCTCTACGAGGACGGCCGGCTGGTCCGGGCGGCCACCCGGGGGGACGGGCGGACCGGGGAGGACGTGACGCCCAACGTCCGCACCATCGGCAACGTGCCGCACCGGCTGACCGGCACGGAGGACTACCCGGCGCCGGAGCTGGTCGAGGTGCGCGGCGAGGTCTTCTTGCCGGTGGCGGCCTTCGAGCGGCTCAACGAGTCGATGCGGGACGCCGGCAAGCCGCCCTTCGCGAACCCGCGCAACGCCGCGGCCGGCTCGCTGCGCCAGAAGGACCCGCGGGTGACGGCGACCCGGGACCTCGCGCTGGTCTGCCACGGTCTCGGCGCCCGCAAGGGGTTCACGCCCGTCTCGCAGTCCCAGTCCTACGAGGCGCTGCGGGCCTGGGGCCTGCCGGTCAGCGACCGCGCCAAGGTGCTCGGCGACCTGCCGGCGGTGATGGAGTTCATCGAGTGGTACGGCGAGCACCGCCACGACGTGGAGCACGAGATCGACGGCGTCGTGGTGAAGATCGACGACGTGTCGCTGCAGCGGCGGCTGGGGTCCACGAGCCGCGCCCCGCGGTGGGCCATCGCGTTCAAGTACCCGCCCGAGGAGGTGAACGCCGAGCTGCTGGCGATCGAGGTGAACACCGGCCGCACCGGGCGGGTCACGCCGTTCGGCCGGATGGTGCCGACCCGGGTGTCCGGGTCCACGGTCGAGATGGCCACCCTGCACAACGCGCACGAGGTCCGGCGCAAGGACGTCCGGCCCGGCGACACGGTGATCCTCCGCAAGGCCGGCGACGTGATCCCCGAGATCGTCGGTCCCGTGCTCGCGCTGCGTCCCGAGGGCCTTCCCGAGTGGGAGATGCCGACCGAGTGCCCGTCCTGCGGCACCACGCTGGCCCGGGAGAAGGAGGCCGACGCCGACCTGCGCTGCCCGAACCACCGCTGGTGCCCGGCCCAGGTCCGCGAGCGGGTCTTCCACGTCGCCGGCCGGGGGGCCTTCGACATCGAGGGGCTCGGCTACGAGGCGGCGGTGGCGCTGCTGGAGGCCGAGGTCATCGCCGACGAGGGCGACGTCTTCGACCTCACGCAGGACAAGCTGCTGCGCACCACCTTGTTCACCCGGGCCCCGAAGAAGGGCGAGGGCGACGGCCCGGTGCTCTCGGCCAACGGGCAGCGGCTCCTGGACAACCTCGCCGAGGCGAAGAGGCGGCCGCTGTGGCGCGCCCTGGTGGCGCTCTCCATCAGGCACGTCGGCCCGACCGCCGCCCGCGCCCTGGCCCGGGAGTTCGGGTCCATGGACGCCATCCGGGCCGCCGACGAGGAGGCGCTCGCCGGCGCCGAAGGAGTGGGCCCCACGATCGCTGACTCGGTGCGTCAGTGGTTCGACGGTCCGGACGGCGGGTGGCACACCGACATCGTCCGCAAGTGGGCCGACGCCGGGGTCCAGCTGGCCGACGTCCGGGACGAGAAGGTGCCGCGCACCCTGGAGGGGATGAGCATCGTGGTCACCGGCTCGCTGACCGACCTCAGCCGGGACCAGGCCAAGGAGGCCATCGTGGCGCGTGGCGGCAAGGCGTCGTCCTCGGTGTCGAAGAAGACCGCCTACGTCGTCGTCGGCGACTCACCCGGGTCCAAGGCGGAGAAGGCCGAGCAGCTGGGGGTGCCGGTGCTCGACGAGGAGGGGTTCAAGGCCCTGCTGGTGGACGGGCCGGGCCGCGTAGCGTCCGGTCGCCCGGGTCGGCGGCGAGGCCCTGCCACACGGCTGCCTAGGATGAAGGGTCGCCTACTGCGCAGCCCGCCACCCGTCCGTCGCGAGGAGCACTCGTCCATGCCCGAGATCACCCGCGCCGAGGTCGCCCACCTGGCCGACCTCGCGCGGATCGACCTGTCCGACGCCGAGCTCGACCACCTCGCGCCCCAGCTCGGGGTGATCCTCGAGGCGATCGCCTCGATCAGCGACGTGGCCGCCGACGACGTACCCCCGACCTCGCACGCGCTGCCGCTGACCAACGTCTTCCGGGAGGACGCCGTGCGGCCCAGCCTGAGCGTCGAGGACGCCCTGTCGGGCGCTCCGGTCGAGCCCGAGCAGCAGCGGTTCAGCGTCCCTCGGATCCTCGGGGAGGAGGCGTGACGACGATGACCCGCCGCACCGCCGCCGAGCTGGCGGACGCGCTCACGTCGGGGGACACCACGTCGGTCGAGCTGACCCGCGCCTGCCTGGACCGGATCGCCGAGGTGGACCCGGCGGTGCACGCGTTCCTGCACGTGGACGCGGACGGGGCGCTGGCCGCGGCTCACGCCTCGGACCAGCGCCGCGCCTCCGGGACGCCCGCGTCGGCGCTGGACGGGGTGCCGATCGCGGTCAAGGACGTGCTGGCCACCCGTGGCCTGCCGACCACCTGCGGCTCCAGGATCCTCGAGGGCTGGGTGCCGCCGTACGACGCCACGGTGGTCGCCCGGCTGCGGGCGGCCGGTCTGCCGATCCTCGGCAAGACGAACATGGACGAGTTCGCGATGGGCTCCTCCACCGAGCACTCCGCCTACGGGCCCACGCACAACCCCTGGGACCTGGACCGCATCCCCGGCGGCTCCGGGGGCGGGTCCGCTGCGGCGGTCGCGGCCTTCGAGGCGCCCCTGGCGATGGGCACCGACACCGGCGGCTCGATCCGGCAGCCGGCGGCGGTGACCGGGACGGTCGGGGTCAAGCCGACCTACGGCGGGGTGTCGCGCTACGGCCTGGTGGCGCTGGCGAACAGCCTGGACCAGGCGGGCCCGGTGACCCGCACGGTCCTGGACGCCGCCCTGCTGCACGAGGTCGTCGGCGGTCACGACCCGATGGACTCCACCTCCATCGACCAGCCGGTCCCCCCCGTGGTGGCGGCCGCCCGCCAGGGCGCGACCGGCGACCTGACCGGGGTGCGGGTCGGTGTGGTCGGAGAGCTCACCGGCGAGGGCTACCAGGCGGGCGTGCAGCAGCGGTTCGACGAGGCCGTGCAGCTGCTGGTGGACGCGGGCGCCGAGCTGGTCGAGGTCTCCTGCCCGACCTTCGTGCACGCGTTGGCGACCTACTACCTGATCCTGCCGGCGGAGGCCTCCTCGAACCTCGCCAGGTTCGACGCGATGCGCTACGGCCTGCGGGTGCTGCCCGAGGGCATCGACGCCCCCAGTGCCGAGGACGTGATGCGGGCCTCGCGGGACCGGGGGTTCGGTGACGAGGTCAAGCGGCGCATCATCCTGGGCACCTACGCACTGTCCAGCGGCTACTACGACGCCTACTACGGCCAGGCGCAGAAGGTCCGCACCCTGGTCAGCCGGGACTTCGCGGCCGCCTTCGAGCGGGCCGACGTGCTGCTCTCGCCGACCTCGCCCACCACGGCGTTCAGGCTCGGGGAGAAGCTGGACGACCCGGTGGCGATGTACCTCAACGACCTCGCCACCATCCCGGCGAACCTCGCCGGCGTCCCCGGCATCTCGGTCCCGGGTGGCCTCGCCGAGGAGGACGGGCTGCCGACCGGCGTACAGGTGCTGGCTCCGGCGATGGCCGACGACCGGGTCTACCGGGTGGGTGCCGCGCTGGAGACGCTGCTGACCCGGCGCTGGGGCGGGCCGCTGCTGGACCGGGCGCCCGACCTGGCGCAGAGCCTGAAGGGAGCGACGGCATGACGACCAGGACCGCCGAGAGGGTGCTGTCCTTCGAGGAGGCGCTCGCCGCGTTCGACCCGACGATGGGCCTCGAGGTGCACGTCGAGCTGAACACCGTCTCGAAGATGTTCTGCGGCTGCGCCACCGGGTTCGGCGCCGATCCGAACACCCAGGTGTGCCCGGTCTGCCTCGGCCTGCCCGGGGCGATGCCGGTCGTGAACCGGAAGGCCGTCGAGTCGGCGATCCGGATCGGCCTGGCGCTGAACTGCGAGATCGCGTCGTGGTGCCGGTTCGCGCGGAAGAACTACTTCTACCCCGACATGCCGAAGAACTTCCAGACCTCGCAGTACGACGAGCCGATCGCCTACGACGGCTGGATGGACGTCACTGTGCCCGACGAGGAGGGGGAGGGCGAGACGGTCCGCGTCGAGATCGAGCGCGCGCACATGGAGGAGGACACCGGCAAGTCGCTGCACGTCGGCGGCGCCACCGGCCGGATCCACGGCGCCGACCACTCGCTCGTCGACTACAACCGCGCCGGCATCCCGCTGATCGAGATCGTCACCAAGACCATCCCCGGCACGCGGGAGAAGGCGCCCCAGGTCGCCAAGGCGTACGTCGCCCAGCTTCGGGACCTGCTGCTGGGCCTCGGTGTCTCCGACGTACGCATGGAGCAGGGGTCGCTGCGCTGCGACGTGAACCTGTCGCTCGCGCCGGCCGGGTCCGGTGCGCTCGGCACCCGGACCGAGACCAAGAACGTGAACTCGCTGCGCTCGGTGGAGCGGGCGGTGCGCTACGAGATCGGCCGGCAGGCGGCCGTGCTCCAGGCCGGCGGGTCGATCGTGCAGGAGACCCGGCACTGGCACGAGGACACCGGGGTCACCACGTCGGGCCGGGAGAAGTCCGACGCCGAGGACTACCGCTACTTCCCCGAGCCCGACCTGGTCCCGGTGGCGCCGTCGCGCGAGTGGGTCGAGGAGCTGCGCGCCACCCTGCCCGAGCCCCCGCGCGAGCGTCGCGCCCGTCTGCAGAAGGTCTGGGGGTTCAGCGACCTCGAGATGCGCGACACCGTCGGCGCCGGGGCGCTGCTCCTGGTCGAGGAGACCGTCGCTGCCGGTGCGCCGCCGGCCGCGGCCCGCAAGTGGTGGCTCTCCGAGATGGCCCGCCGCGCGAACGAGCGGGATGTGGACATCGCCGACCTCGGGGTGACGCCTGTCGACGTCGCACGGGTCCAGGCGCTCGTCGAGGAGGGCAGGATCAACGACAGGCTCGCCCGGCAGGTCTTCGACGGGCTGCTGGCCGGCGAGGGCACGCCCGACGAGGTCGTCGAGCGTCGCGGCCTCGCGGTCGTCTCCGACGAAGGTGCGCTGTCCGCGGCCGTGGACCGGGCGATCGAGGCGAACCCCGAGGTGGCCGACAAGGTCCGCGACGGCAAGGTCGCGGCCGCCGGTGCCCTGATCGGCGCGGTGATGAAGGAGATGCGCGGTCAGGCCGTCGCCGACCGGGTGCGGGAGCTGATCCTGGCCAAGCTGGCCTGATCGGGGCGGTCCCGCGGGCCTGTCAGTCAGCGCACTCGGACGAGCCGCCCGTCAGGACGGCGCCACCACGAGGCTCAGCCGTCGGGGTGGTGCCGCGTCGCAGCGACCCTTGGGACAGGCACTCGACTGGCTTCGGTGGCCTGGTTGAGCCTGGCCGGGCGGTGAACCGGTCGCGAGTGCCTGTCCGAGCGGCTGTTGCCCGGCGTGCGGACGGCCCGGCGTGCGGACGGCCGGGGCCCTCGGCGACCACGGCGGCTGCTACAGGGTGCCGTCCGGGAAGTAGGTGAGCGTCGTCGCTGCCTGCTCCCGCCAGTTGCCCACCGTTGCGACGACCGGCAGGGTGGTGTCCCGACGACGGGGCAGTGTCGCACGACAGGCCATGGCGGTGGGCTCGGACCCGTCGGTGGTCGTGACGACCAGGGTGACGGTGTAGGTGCCGTACTGAGCCCTGCGCATCGTCAGGGTCAGGTTGTCGCGGTAGCCACCCGGATCGGTGATCACGGGCGGAGGGTCCCTGAACCATCGCTTGATCGTGTGCCCGTCCGGCCTGGTGACCCCGAGAGCCACCCGGTAGGAGTAGTCGCCGTGCGCGTCGGGGATGTGCAGACCGCAGTGCAGCGTGATGCGGTCGACCCCGGAGGGGGGAGCACTCGCTCGTGGCGTGCCCGAGGACCCGACGAGGGCCAGTGCCGCCGCGGCCAGCGGGACCGCGGCCGCAGGGACGAGCCATCCTTGTCGGTTCACGTGCACCTCCTGGGACGGGGACCAGCACGGCCACCGGCCGACCGGCATCCGCCGGCCGCCGTTCCGTGGGCACCTTCGAGCATGGAGCCGAGACGGGGATGCGCACAGGGTCGTTCGTCACCTCACCGACGGACCGAGGGCCCTGGGCACTCCCACTCCGGGAGCCGGACCCCTGCGCAGGAGAGAGACCCCACGCGCCGTCAGCGCGGTGCCACCACCAGGATCCGGTCGTCACCGGGCTTCGGCTCGCCCCGGCCGTCGCGGTTGCTGGTGGTCACCCAGAGGTTGCCGTCGGGGGCGGCGACGACCGTTCGCAGCCGCCCGAAGTCACCGACGAAGAAGTCCCGGGGCTTGCCCGGGGTGCCGTCGCGGAGCGGGATCTGCCACAGCCGGCCGCCGCGCAGGGCACCAGCCCACAGGGAGCCGTCGAGGAAGGCGAGCCCGGAGGGGGACGCGTTCTCGGTGCGCCACTGCACGTAGGGGTTGCGGAACTCCTTCTGGTCGCCCTTCCCCTCCACCACCGGCCACCCGTAGTTGCGTCCCTTGTCGATGCGGTTCAGCTCGTCCCAGGTGTTCTTGCCGAACTCGGTCGCCCACAGCTGACCGCTGCCGTCGAAGGCGAGCCCCTGCACGTTGCGGTGTCCCATCGTCCAGACCGGCGAGCCCTTCACCGGGTTGCCGGGCGCCGGCTCGCCGGTGCGCGTGATCCGCAGGATCTTGCCGCCCAGTGAGCCGGGGTCCTGGGCGAGCTGCTCGTCGCCGGTCTCGCCGGTGGACACGAACAGGGTGCCGTCGGGGGCGAACAGCAGCCGGCCGCCGTCGTGGATGAACCCGTTCGGGATGCCGGTCAGGACGGCCCTGGGCGGTCCGAGCCGCTGGCCGTCGTACCTCATGGTGACCACGCGGTTGTCACGTTCGGTGCTGAGGTAGGCGTAGACCAGCCGGTCCGAGGCGTACGTCGGGGAGGCGGCCAGCCCGAGCAGCCCCGCCTCGCCCTGCGGGCTGACCCCGGCGACGTGGCCGACCGTGCGCACCGAGCCCTTCCTCACCGCGACGACCCGGGTCGTGTCGCGCTCGCCGACCAGGGCGGTGCCGTCGGGGAGGAAGGCGATGCCCCAGGGTGCCCGGAGGCCGGTCGCGACCGTGCCGACCACGTGCGGCCGCCCGGGTGCCTGTGACCCAGCCGCGCCCGGCGACCCCGACGGGCGCGGCGAGGAGTGCGCCGACGGCGTGGACGAGGGACCGGACGGCACTCCGGTGCGGGTGCTCGGCTGGGCGGCCGACGGCTGAGCACCCAGGCCGTCGGGGTTCCCGCCGTCGGAGGAGCAGGCCGCGGTGAAGCCGAGCAGGACCACCACGAGGACGGACACGAGACGCGCGGTCTTCACCGTGCGAGCCTACGGGGGCCGGCCCAGGCTTCGGCGGGCCGAGCCGGAGGGGGTCAGGCGCTGCGCCGCGCGCGCCGCGAAGGCCCTGGTCGGCCGGCGTCGCGACCGGCGAGGTACTCCTCCACGTCGAGGCGCTCCCTGCGGAGCTGCGCCAGGGCCGTCGCCCCGACGAGCGCGTTGCGCCGGGCCCGCTGCTGGCTGGTGACCGGCCACGCGGCGGCTGCGCCGACGAGACGCCAGGGGGTGAGTGACCAGGGGGTGAGCGACTTCTGCTGGAACGGCATCCGAGGACTCCCGACTCTGCTTGCGGGGGCGGTGGTTCAAGAACCTTCACGTTAGTGCCGCCACCTCCTCCCGTCATCCGTGCCATGTGACAATCACGTGAATCCTCGTCGTCGGCTCGGCAACCCAGCGCCGGCCGCTGCGGGGGAGGCGCGGGGCCCGAGGGTCGATAGGTTGGTGCGATGGCTGACGACCGACCCCTCGTGTGGCTGCCCTTCGGTCCCGAGGAGCTGGGGGACCCGCCCGAGGACCTGCGCTACGAGACCGCTCCGCTGACCGGGGACGGGGTGCCCGGCTGGGCCGCGGAGGTCGAGTTCTACGTGCTGCCCTACCAGGTCGGGCCCGGTCAGGGCTCCGTCCTCGCCTCGATGCCGAGGCTCAGGGTGGTCCAGACCCTGACCGCCGGCGTCGACCACGTCCGCGGCGACGTCCCGGACGGCGTGCTGCTCTGCAACGGCCGGGGCATCCACAACGCCTCGACCGCGGAGCTCGCCCTCACCCTCACGCTGGCGTCGCTGCGCGGGATCCCCGGTTTCGTCGACGACCAGCACGCCGGCCGGTGGAACCAGGGCTGGCGCACGTCGCTGGCCGACAAGACGGTGCTGATCCTCGGGTACGGCGACATCGGCCGTGACGTGGAGCGCCGGCTGGTGCCGTTCGAGGTCGACGTGCTGCGGGTCGCGAGGACGGCCCGGGACGGCGTACACGCCCTGGCAGACCTGCCGGACCTGCTGCCGGCCGCCGACGTGGTCATTCTGATCCTCCCCGGCACCAGCGAGACCTGGGGGCTGGTCGACGCCGCGTTCCTGGACTCGATGAAGGAGGGGGCGCTCCTGGTCAACGTCGCCCGGGGGAGCGTGGTGGTGACCGACGACCTGGTGGCAGCCCTCGAGGCGGGGCGGGTCCGGGCCGCGCTCGACGTGACCGACCCGGAGCCTTTGCCCGCGGACCACCCCCTGTGGAGGGCGCCGCACGTGCTGGTCACCCCGCATGTCGGGGGCGCGACTCCGGCGATGTGGCCGCGCGCCTACCGGCTGGTGCGTGAGCAGCTGGGACGCTTCGCTGCCGGGGCGCCGCTGGAGAACGTCATGAGTGGCGAGTACTGACCCGGTCGGGCGATGACTTCTCGTCGGTCCCCGGGTCTACCCTCCAGAGACCGAGGAGGAGGTTGGGATGGCGACAGCCACGATGGCCATGGTGGGCACCCGCAAGGGACTGTGGGTGGGACGCTCCGATGACGACCGCGAGACCTGGACGTGGGACGGGCCGCACTTCGACATGGAGGAGGTCTACTCCTGCCTGGTCGACACCCGCGGCGGCTCCACCCGGCTGCTCGCCGGAGCGGCGTCGAGCTGGCTGGGTCCCCAGGTCGGCTACTCCGACGACCTCGGCGCCAGCTGGCAGGCCGGGCCCGACGGCGGGATCCGGTTCCCCGAGGACACCGACGCGTCGGTCCAGCGGGTGTGGCAGCTGCAGACCGGGGCGGGGGACGAGGTGGTGTGGGCCGGCACCGAGCCCGGCGCGGTGTTCCGCTCCGACGACCGCGGGCGGACCTTCCGCCTCGAGCGAGCACTGTGGGACCACCCCCACCGGCCACAGTGGGGCGCCGGCTTCGGGGGCCAGGCCTTCCACACCGTGCTGCCCCACCCGCAGGACCCGGACTCGGTGACCGTGGCCATCTCCACCGGTGGCGTCTACCGCACGGTCGACGGTGGGGCGTCCTGGTCGGCGCGCAACCAGGGCATCCGGGCCTCCTTCATGCCCGAGGGCCAGCAGTACCCCGCGTTCGGGCAGTGCGTGCACAAGGTCGCGCGGCACCCGGACCGGCCGGAGCGGCTCTTCGCCCAGAACCACGGGGGCGTCTACCGCTCCGACGACGAAGGCGGCTCCTGGGTGTCGATCGCCGACGGCCTGCCCTCGGACTTCGGCTTCCCGGTCGTGGTCAGTCCGCGCGACCCGGACACCGTCTACGTCTTCCCGCTGCAGGGCGCCGAGGGCCGCTACCCGCCAGGCGGCCGTGCCCGGGTGTGGCGGTCCCGCGACGCGGGTGGGAGCTGGGAGCCGCTCGGGGACTCGGGTGCGCACGGTCTGCCCGAGGGGTTCTTCGTCGGGGTGATGCGCGACGCGATGACCGCCGACGACCACCAGGACGCGGGCCTCTACTTCGGAGCTCGCAACGGCAGCGTCTGGGCCTCCTTCGACGACGGCGCCTCGTGGCGGGAGCTGGTCCGCGACCTGCCGGACGTGATGGTGGTGAGAGCCCGGACCGTGCCTGTCGCAGGCTCGGCGCTGGCGTAGCATCCCTCGCATGCCCGACCCCTCATCGACTCCCGACCAGCCGGACATCAAGCCCCGCAGCCGCCAGGTCACCGACGGCCTGGAGAGCACCGCGGCACGCGGCATGCTGCGTGCCGTGGGGATGGGGGACGAGGACTGGTCGAAGCCGCAGATCGGCGTCGCGTCGTCGTGGAACGAGATCACGCCCTGCAACCTGCCCCTGGACCGGCTTGCCAAGGCGGTCAAGAACGGGGTGCACGCCGCCGGCGGGTACCCCTTGGAGTTCGGGACGATCTCGGTCTCGGACGGGATCTCGATGGGCCACGACGGCATGCACTTCTCGCTGGTGTCGCGGGAGGTGATCGCGGACAGCGTGGAGACCGTGATGATGGCCGAGAGGCTGGACGGCTCGGTGCTCCTGGCCGGCTGCGACAAGTCGCTGCCGGGGATGATGATGGCCGCCGCGCGACTGGACCTGGCATCGGTGTTCCTCTACGCCGGGTCGATCATGCCCGGCCAGGTCGACGGTCGCGACGTGACCATCATCGACGCCTTCGAGGCCGTGGGTGCCTGCCTGGCCGGGAGGATCAGCCGTGCGGAGGTGGACCGGATCGAGCGGGCGATCTGCCCCGGCGAGGGAGCCTGCGGCGGGATGTACACCGCCAACACGATGGCCGCCGTCGGCGAGGCGCTCGGCATGTCGCTGCCCGGCTCGGCGGCGCCCCCCGCGGTCGACCGGCGCAGGGACGGGTTCGCGCACCGCTCGGGCGAGGCGGTCGTCGCGATGCTGCGACAGGGCATCACCGCCCGGCAGATCATGACCCGGGAGGCGTTCGAGAACGCGATCGCCGTGGTGATGGCGCTGGGCGGGTCCACCAACGCCGTACTCCACCTGCTGGCGATCGCCCGGGAGGCCGAGGTCGACCTGACCCTCGACGACTTCAACCGGGTCGGCGACCGGGTGCCGCACCTCGGGGACCTCAAGCCGTTCGGGCGCTACGTGATGAACGACGTCGACAAGGTCGGCGGCATCCCGGTCGTGATGAAGGCGCTGCTGGACGCCGGGCTGATGCACGGCGACTGCCTGACGGTCACCGGCCGGACCCTTGCCGACAACCTCGCGGACCTCGACCCGCCGGACGTGGACGGCCAGATCATCCGCGAGCTGGCCAAGCCGATCCACGCCACCGGGGGCATCACCATCCTCAAGGGGTCCC
Source organism: uncultured Actinomycetota bacterium (assembly GCA_963837995.1). Taxonomy (GTDB): domain Bacteria; phylum Actinomycetota; class Actinomycetes; order Propionibacteriales; family Nocardioidaceae; genus Nocardioides_B. The sequence goes on along the minus strand of CAWIPS010000007.1, from coordinate 199,555 downwards.
TCGCTCCCGAAGGGGCGGTGGTGAAGTCGGCCGGGTTCGACGAGTCGGTCTTCGAGGGCACCGCGCGGGTCTTCGACGGCGAACGCGCCGCGATGGACGCGCTCGAGGCCGGGCGGATCGTGGCGGGGGACGTCGTGGTGATCCGCTACGAGGGGCCCAAGGGCGGGCCGGGGATGCGCGAGATGCTCGCCATCACCGGGGCCATCAAGGGGGCCGGGCTCGGCAAGGAGGTGCTGCTGCTCACCGACGGCCGGTTCTCCGGAGGCACGACGGGCCTGTGCGTGGGGCACGTCGCTCCCGAGGCGGTCGACGCCGGCCCGATCGCCTTCGTCCGCGACGGCGACCAGATCACCCTCGACGTGGCCCACAAGGTCCTCGACGTCGCCGTCGATGCCGACGAGATGGCCTCGCGCCGGGACGGGTGGGCGCCGCTGGAGCCGAAGTTCACGCGGGGGGTGCTCGGCAAGTACGCCAAGGTCGTCCAGTCCGCCGCGCACGGTGCCGTCTGCGGCTGACGACCCGGCGGGTCTGGCGCCCGAAACCCCGTCGAGTCGGCGGGTCTGGTGCACCGGGCCCCGCCACATGCGCCGGGTCAACGCGGCTGGGCCGCCACATGCGCCGGGTCGACGCGGCCGGGCCGCCACACGCGCCGGGTCGACCGGTCAGCTGGCTGCGCGCCGGAGGGCCTCGATGGTGCGGGCCACGTCGTCGTCGGTGGTGGTCGCGTTGCTGACCGAGATCCGCAGCACCGCCCGGTCCTGCCACCGCGACCCGGTGGTCCACGCGGTGCCCTCCTCGAGCATCCGGTCCACGACCCGGCGGGTGCGCTCGTCCTCGCCGAAGGACGCGCAGACCTGAGTGAAGGTGACCTCGTTGAGCACCTCGGCACCCGGCATCTCCTCGATCGCCTCCGCGAACGTGCGGGCGTGCCGGCAGAGTCGGTCGAGCATCTCGGCCACGCCCGCACGTCCGAGGCTGCGGAGCACGGCCCACACGGGGACCCCGCGCCCGCGCCGGGACATCTCCGGGACCCGGTCCATCGGGTCGCCCGCCGCATCCGCGATCAGGTAGTCGCCGTGGACGCCCAGCGCGGCGCTCATCGCACCCGCGTCGCGGACGACCACCACCCCGCAGTCGTAGGGCACGTTCAGCGTCTTGTGCGCGTCCGTCGCCCACGAGTCCGCCCCGCCGACGCCGGCGGTCAGGTGTCGGTACGACGGTGAGGCCGCCGCCCACAGTCCGAAGGCACCGTCCACGTGCACCCAGGCGCCGGCCTCGTGCGCCAGCTCGACGCAGGCCTGGAAGGGGTCGGACGCGCCCGAGTGCAGGTTGCCGGCCTGCAGCAGGACGACCGTCGGGGCACCGGCACCGGCGGACAGGGCCTCTCCCAGGCTGTCGGGCAGGATCCGTCCCTGGTCGTCGACGTCGACCAGCTCGGCCTGCGGCAGGCCCAGGTAGCGCAGCGCGAGGTCGACCGAGGTGTGCCGCTCGCGGCCGGCCACCACCCGGATCGGCGGCCCGCCCACCAGCCCCCGGCCCACGTCCCAGGCGGCGCGCCGCAGCAGCTCGTCGCGCGCGGCCGCCAGGGCCGTGAAGTTGGCCATCGTCGCGCCGGTGGTGAACCCGACGCCGCTGCTCGCCGGCAGCCCCAGCAGGTCCAGGAGCCAGCCGGCCGCGAGCTCCTCGACCGCGGTGACCCCGGGGGTGACCTGGCGCATGGCGGCGTTCTGGTCCCAGGCGCTGACCAGCCAGTCGGCTGCCAGCGCCGCCGGGTGCGAGCCGCCGACGACGAACCCGAAGAAGCGACCCGACGGCATCGCCACCAGGCCCGGCTCGCACGAGCCGGCCAGCAGGTCGACGACGTCCTCCGGGTCGGACTGCCCCTCCGGCAGGACCCGCCCGAGCGCGTCGCAGACCCCGTCGACATCGGTGCGGGCCGGGACCGGGCGATCGGCGAGCGTGTCCAGCCATCGGGTGGCGTGGTGCCTCGCGCGGTCGAGAGCGCGCTGCGTCGCCGGACCCGCCGCTGAAGGATCCCGCTCGGCAGCGTGTGGGGCGGCGCCAGGGGCGGGGGACATCCGGTTCGAGGTCCACGTCGGCACTGTCCATGGGAGCAGCCATGGGAGCAGTCTGTGACCTCCCGGCCCCCGCGGCCATAGCCCGAACTCCCTACGCTGGTGCCGTGAGCAAGGTCCACGAGGCGATCGACGGGCGGCTGCGCGAGTTCGTGGAGGCGCAGCAGCTGTTCTTCGTCGCCACCGCGCCGCTGGCCGGCGGGCGGGTCAACGTATCGCCCAAGGGGATCGGCGGCACCTTCGTCGTGGTGGACGAGCACACCGTGGCCTACCTGGACGTGACCGCAAGCGGCGTCGAGACGATCGCGCACCTCCGTGAGCCGGGGAACGGACGGATCACGCTGATGTTCTGCTCGTTCGACAGGTCGCCGAACGTCGTACGCCTGCAGGGGACCGGCCGGGTGGTCGGCGTCCACGACGAGGAGTACCCCGCGTGGGCGTCCCGGTTCACCGAGACCCGCGGGGCCCGCGCGGTCATCGTGGTCGACGTCGAGCGGGTCTCGGACTCCTGCGGGTACGGCGTGCCGATGATGGACTTCGCCGGCGAGCGGCACCTGCTCCCCGAGCACATGGAGCGCAAGGGCGAGGACGGGGTCCGGGACTACAGGAGGCTGAAGAACCGCACCAGCATCGACGGTCTGCCCGGCTTCGACGACGACCCCGCCTGAGGGCGCCGCGTGTCACCGGGTGGGAGATGCCCGGGCGCCTACTCCTCGATCTCCCAGGAGCCGACCTCGGTGTAGTCGCTGTCGTGGAGCGCCTGCGAGGTGCCGGGAACCAGCGGCACCTGCTTCACCGCGCCGGCCCAGTAGCGCAGGATCCGCGCCAGCTCGTCAGCCTCCCTGCCGTCCGCCATGGCACTGAGGTCGACCTCCATCACGAATCTCATGTGGCTACTCAACACCCCCGGGAGATGCCGCGCACCTCGACCGCTCTGCCACATCCTGGACCCTGCTCTCATATGCTGGGACGAGGCCGATGGCGGGTTGACGCAGCGGGCGGCACCAGGGACGGTAAGCGCATGCGTCTCGACATTCTTGTACGCCCGAGACGCGCCTGCTGAAGGTCACCACCTCAACGCACGCGCGTCGCCCCTCGTCTGCCCTCCGGGCCGAGGGGCTTTTTGTTGGGCTGAACTGATGCCGGCACACCAGGCGACGAACGAGAGAAGGGCCATCATGAGCGAGCAGGACGCCGGGGCTTCCGTGACAGGCGCGCAGAGCCTGATCAGGTCACTGGAGTGCGCGGGCGCCGAGAACATCTTCGGCATCCCGGGCGGCGCCATCCTCCCGGCCTACGACCCGTTGTTCGACTCGAGGATCAGGCACATCCTGGTCCGCCACGAGCAGGGCGCCGGGCACGCCGCCCAGGGCTACGCCTACGCGACCGGCCGGGTCGGGGTCGCGATGGCCACCAGCGGGCCGGGCGCGACGAACCTGGTCACCCCGCTCGCCGACGCCTACATGGACTCCGTTCCGATGGTGGCGATCACCGGGCAGGTGTCCAGCCGCTCGATCGGCACCGACGCCTTCCAGGAGGCGGACATCCGCGGCATCACGATGCCGATCACCAAGCACAACTTCCTGGTCACCGACCCGGCGGAGATCCCGCGCACGGTGGCCGAGGCCTTCTACATCGCCTCGACCGGCCGCCCCGGTCCCGTCCTGGTCGACGTCGCCAAGGACGCGATGCAGGCCCAGACCACCTTCCGGTGGCCCGCCGAGCTGGCCCTGCCCGGCTACCGCCCGGTCACCCGGCCGCACGCCAAGCAGGTGCGTGAGGCCGCCCGGCTGATGCTCGAGGCGCGCCGGCCCGTGCTGTACGTCGGTGGGGGAGTGATCCGGGCGGGTGCCCACCAGGAGCTGCTGGCGCTCGCCGAGCTCACCGGGATGCCGGTCGTCACCACGCTGATGGCGCGCGGGGCCTTCCCCGACAGCCACGTGCAGCACCTGGGGATGCCCGGCATGCACGGCACCGTCGCCGCCGTCGCCGGGCTGCAGCGCAGCGACCTGATCATCAGCCTCGGGGCCCGCTTCGACGACCGGGTCACCGGCAACCTCGACTCGTTCGCGCCGCACGCGAAGGTCATCCACGCCGACATCGACCCCGCCGAGATCGGCAAGAACCGGCACGTCGACGTGCCCATCGTCGGTGATGCCCGTGAGGTCATCGCCGACCTGGTGCTGGCGCTGCGGACCGCCGCGGACGCCGGCGAGCACGGCGACTACGAGGCGTGGGTGCAGTTCCTGGCCGGGGTGAAGAAGAAGTACCCCCTCGGCTACGACACCCCCGCGGACGGCTCCCTGGCACCGCAGTACGTCATCGAGCGGCTCGGCGCGATCGCCGGCCCGGAGGCGATCTACACCTCCGGTGTGGGGCAGCACCAGATGTGGGCCGCGCAGTTCATCGGCTACGAGCACCCGGGCACGTGGATCAACTCCGGCGGGCTCGGCACCATGGGCTTCTCGGTGCCCGCGGCGATGGGTGCGAAGGTCGGCAGGCCGGAGGCCACCGTCTGGTCCATCGACGGTGACGGCTGCTTCCAGATGACCAACCAGGAGCTCGCCACCTGCACGCTGGAGAACATCCCGATCAAGGTCGCCATCATCAACAACGAGTCGCTCGGGATGGTGCGGCAGTGGCAGACGCTCTTCTACCAGGAGCGCTACTCCAACACGAACCTGCAACGGGCCTCCCGTGGCAGCTCGGGCAACGAGCCGTCAGGTGTGCGGGTCCCCGACTTCGTGAAGCTGGCGGACGCCTACGGCTGCGTCGGGCTCTCGTGCGACTCCGCCGAGGACGTCGACGCCACGATCACCAAGGCGATGGAGATCAACGACGTGCCGGTGGTCGTCGACTTCCGGGTGCACCGCGACGCGATGGTGTGGCCGATGGTCGCGGCCGGCACCAGCAACGACGACATCAAGTTCGCCCGGGACATGGCCCCGGACTACGAGGACGACGACCTGGAGGGCGGGCAGCACTCGTGAGCAGACACACCCTGTCGGTGCTGGTGGAGAACAAGCCCGGCGTGCTGGCACGGATCGCCGGGCTGTTCAGCCGCCGCGGCTTCAACATCGACTCCCTCGCCGTAGGCCCCACCGAGCACCCCGAGGTGTCCCGGATGACGATCGTGGTCAACGTCGAGGAGTCCCCGCTCGAGCAGGTCACCAAGCAGCTCAACAAGCTCGTCGAGGTGATCAAGGTGGTCGAGCTGGACCGGGAGATGTCGGTCAACCGGGAGCTGCTGCTGGTGAAGGTCAGGGCCGACGCCACCTCCCGCGGCGAGGTCCTCGAGCTGGTCCAGCTGTTCCGCGCCAAGGTCGTCGACGTGGGCACCGAGGCCGTGACCATCCAGATCGTCGGCAACCAGGGCAAGCTCGGGGACTTCCTCCGGGTGCTCGAGCCGTACGGCGTCCGCGAGCTGGTCCAGTCCGGCGTGGTGGCGATCGGCCGCGGCAGCCGGTCGGTGTCCGAGCGCAGCGTCCGAGCCGTGCCGGTGCGCGCCCCCTCCGCGGCCAGCTGACCGCCGTACCCCCGACACTTCGGGACCAGACGAGACAACCCCAACCAACAGGGCCGACCAAGGGCCGACCAACAGGGTCGATCCGGAGCCGACCAACAGGGCCAACCCAAGAGGAGTGCCGAAGAAGTGGCTGAGATGTTCTACGACGACGACGCCGACCTGTCCGTGATCCAGGGACGCAACGTGGCGGTGCTGGGCTACGGCAGCCAGGGCCACGCGCACGCCCTGTCGCTGCGCGACTCCGGCGTGGATGTGCGCGTCGGGCTGCCCGAGGGCTCCAGGAGCCGGGCCAAGGCGGAGGCGGAGGGGCTCCGCGTCCTCACGCCCGGTGAGGCCTGCGAGGAGGCCGACCTGATCGTGATCCTCGCGCCCGACCACATCCAGCGGAAGCTGTACGCCGAGTCCGTCGAGCCCAACCTGGTCGACGGGGACGCGCTCTTCTTCGGACACGGCTTCAACATCCGCTTCGGCTACATCAAGCCGCCGGCCGGGGTCGACGTGGCGATGGTCGCGCCGAAGGGACCGGGCCACCTGGTCCGCCGCGAGTACGTCTCGGGCCGCGGCGTGCCCGTCCTGGTCGCCGTGGACAACGACGCCACCGGCAAGGCCTGGGAGCTCGCGCTGGCCTACGCCAAGGGCATCGGCGGGCTGCGCGCGGGCGGCATCAAGACGACCTTCACGGAGGAGACCGAGACCGACCTGTTCGGCGAGCAGGCAGTGCTCTGCGGCGGCATGTCGGAGCTGGTCATGAAGGGCTTCGAGGTGCTGACAGAGGCGGGCTACCAGCCGGAGGTCGCCTACTTCGAGTGCCTCCACGAGCTGAAGCTGATCGTCGACCTGATGTACGAGGGCGGCATCGCCAAGCAGCGCTGGTCGGTCTCCGACACCGCGGAGTACGGCGACTACGTCTCGGGCCCCCGGCTGATCGACGACTCGGTCAAGGACCGGATGCAGGACATCCTGGCCGACATCAAGAGCGGGAAGTTCGCCCAGCGGTTCATCGACGACCAGGACGCCGGGGCCCCGGAGTTCAAGGAGCTGCGGGCCAAGGCCGAGCAGCACCCGATCGAGGCCACCGGCCGGGAGCTCCGCAAGCTGATGGCCTGGGTCAAGGACGACGACGTCGACTACGTCGAGGGCACCGCGTCGCGCTGACGCGTCCGCATCCTCCTGCTGCTCACCAGGTGGTGCAGGCAGACCGGCGCTCCCCATGGGCCGTGACCCGTGGGGAGCGCCAGTCGTCCGTGGGGCGCTGCTGGCCGCCGTACGACGGCCATGGGCCGCTACTTGACCTCCGAGCGCAGCACCATCGTCACGCCGACGGCCAGGGGCACGACGAGCCAGATCAGGCTCGTCACGCCGAGCTGCTGCCACTGGTCGCCGCTCAGCGACCCGTCGTAGAGAGCTGACTGCGCGTTGTTGAAGTCGACCCAGGGCTGGAGGTCCTTGAACCAGGCCTGGGAGGACGCGAGCAGCATGGACAGCGTCGGCAGCAGGAACGAGTAGACGAAGTAGGCCACGATCGCGCCTGCCGAGCTACGGATCAGCACGCCGAGCATGAAGCCGACGAGCAGGCCGAGCACGTTGGCCAGCACGATGTTCGCCAAGTCGGCGACGCCAAGGTTCCAGACCGGGTCCACGCCGGCGATCGCGCTGCCGGCGAGGTTGCCGAGGGCGCCGACGGCGAACGCCACCGGGATGGACACGACGGCGACGCCGACGGACACGATGGCCTTGGCGAGGATCACCCGGCCCCGGTGCGGGACCAGGGTGAAGGTCGTCAGGCCGCTGCGCTGGCTCCACTCACCGGTCACCGACAAGATCGCGATGATCGGCAGGATCACCGTCATGGGGAAGCCGATCGCGGCCGCGAACGAGTTGTAGGTCAGCTCGCTGTCGGGCGCGAACAGGACGACCGCCGCGGTGGCGATGAGCGCGCTGATCGCGATGCTGGCCATCAGCCAGAACCCGGACCTCGTGTCGAACATCTTGCGGAGCTCGGTGCTGGTGATGCGGTGCAACGGGATGTCGGCGTTGCGGCGGTCAGATCGGTGGCCGGCAGGCTGGGTGGACGTGGACGTGGACGTGGACGTGGACGTGGACGGGCTGACGACGGTGGTCATGCCGCTGCTCCTTCGGGGGTCGTGGTGGTGGTCTCGAGCTGGTCGTCGCGCTGGGTGTCCGCGGTGAGGTGCAGGAACATCTCCTCCAGGCCGGTGCCGTCGGCGGCTCGGAGCTCTGTGACCGGGAGGCCGGCGGCGAACGCGATGGTGCCGACCCGGGCGGGGTCGGCCTGGGCCAGCAGCGCCTGGGCGCCGGTGCCGATGCCGGTGCCGGGTGAGCCGGTGGGGGTGGAGGTGATCGCGGCGGCGGTCAGGGCCCGGGCCAGGGCGGCCTGGTCGGTGCACCGGACCAGCGAGCCGGCGGTTCGCAGCAGGTCGCTCTTGGCGCCCGAGGCGACGATCCGGCCGTTGCCGATGACCACCAGGTCATCGGCGATCACCTCGATCTCGTGCAGCAGGTGCGAGGACAGCAGCACGGTGCCGCCGCGGTCGGCGTAGTCGCGCAGCAGCCCCCGCATCCAGCGGATGCCGGCCGGGTCCAGCCCGTTGGCCGGCTCGTCGAGGACCAGCACCTCGGGCTCACCGATCAGCGCGGTGGCGATCCCCAGCCGCTGCCGCATCCCGAGGGAGTAGTCCCGGACCCGGCGACCGGCCTCCTGCGGGGTCAGACCGACCAGGTCCAGCATCTCGGTGACCCGGCCCTTCGGCAGCCCCATGAACCGCTGCGCGATGGTCAGGATCTCCCGGCCGGTGCGACCCGCGTGCTGGGCGGAGGCGTCCAGCAGCACCCCGACCTCCAGTCCCGGGTTCGGGATCGAGGAGAACTGCCGCCCCGCGATGGTCGCGGACCCCGAAGTCGGGGAGGTCAGCCCGACCAGGATCCGCATCGTGGTCGACTTCCCCGCCCCGTTGGGGCCCAGGAACCCGGTCACCCGACCGGGCCGTGCCTCGAAGGAGATGTCATCGACGGCCGTGAAGCCGCCGTACGTCTTGGTGAGTGCCTCTACTGTGATCATGAGGCCAGGCTGTCGGCAGCAGCCCCCGCGGCACATCGGGGGCGAGGCCCGACGCCACCCTGAGAGCCCTCTGGTGCGACCCTGGTTCCGGACCCTGGTGCCGGACCCTGGTGCCCGGCCTCGGGGCCGGCGTGACCGCCGTCCACCCCCCGGGCGACGCGAGCTCCAGGTGGCCGGTGCGCAGGGGGGTGTGAGACTGGCCCGATGGGTCGACGGCTGCTCTCGTGGGGCGGCCTCGCCGTTCTCCTGGCCGTCGCTGTCGCGAGTGCCGGCTGGCACGGGCCGACTCCGCCCGAGCCGCCCGCGCGGCGACCTGCTGCCGAGCGGCAGGCGACGTACGCCGCGGCCGCGCTCGCCGTCCGCCGGGCCTCGCTCGTGCGTGGGGACCTGCCGAGGGGCTTCGAGGAGGTGCTCCCGCGCAACCGTGGCGAGCGGGACGCGCAGGACCACCTGGACCTGTGCGGGGTCCCGGTGCCCGACCCGGGGCACCGGCTGGCCACCGAGGGGCACGTCTACGTGGCGCCCGGGCGACGGGTCCGCACCGATGTGGTCGCCTACCGACCGGGGTACGCCGAGCAGGCGCTCACCCGACTGCGAGCCACCCCGCGCTCCTGCGCACGTCCGATCCCGCCACGCGCCGTGCAGCAGCCGTCCGCCCTCGCGCTGCGGGTGCGCCTGGGGTCCTCGGTGCAGTCCGCGGGCCCGGCGGGACGTCAGGAGCTGCTGGTGCTGCGCAGCGGAGACGTCCTCTCCCTCGTCGAGGTCCACGGTGCCACCCCGGGGCTGGCGCTGCACCTGGCACGGCTGCTCGGTCCTCGGCTGCAGACCGCGACGGCCGGCAGCGGGGCCGGTCGTGAGCCCGTCGCGCCGCAGCTCCCACCACCGGGACCGACCGGGCCACCGGGCCAGGGCTGAAGCGGGTGGGCTCGCCGTACCGGCTCCGGTAGAGTCCTGCGGGGGCACAGCGTCGTGCGCGGCATCCCCCTCGAGCCGGACATCCGAGCCGGTCGTGAGGGGTCGAGGCCGACCGGTCACCCGGACCTGCCGAACACCAGCCAGCGAACCCGAGGACACCCATGAGCAAGCCCGTCGTACTCATCGCCGAAGAGCTGAGCCCCGCCACGGTCGAGGCCCTCGGCCCGGACTTCGAGATCCGGCACTGCGACGGTGCCGACCGGTCCCAGCTGCTGCCCGCGATCGCGGCGGCGGACGCCGTGCTCGTGCGGAGCGCGACGAAGGTGGACGCAGAGGCGCTGGCCGCGGCACCCCGGCTCAAGGTCGTGGCCCGTGCCGGAGTCGGACTGGACAACGTCGACGTCAAGGCCGCGACCCAGAGCGGGGTGATGGTCGTCAACGCCCCGACCTCCAACATCGTCTCCGCCGCCGAGCTCGCCGTCGCGCTGATGCTGGCCGCGGCGCGGCACGTGGCGCCGGCCAGCGCGGCCCTGCGGGCGGGCGAGTGGAAGCGCAGCAAGTACACCGGGATCGAGCTCTACGAGAAGACCGTCGGCATCGTCGGTCTGGGCCGCATCGGCGTGCTGGTCGCGCAGCGGCTGAGTGCCTTCGGCATGAAGGTGATCGCCTACGACCCCTACGTGCAGGCCGGCCGCGCCGCCCAGATGGGGGTCCGGATGGTCACCCTCGAAGAGCTCCTCGAGCAGTCGGACTTCGCCTCGGTGCACCTGCCGAAGACCCCGGAGACACTCGGACTGATCGGCGAGCCGGAGCTCGCCAGGGTCAAGCCGAGCCTGGTGCTGGTCAACGCGGCCAGGGGTGGCATCGTCGACGAGCACGCGCTGTACATCGCCCTGAAGGAGGGCCGCGTCGCGGCGGCCGGCCTGGACGTCTTCACCACCGAGCCGTGCACCGACAGCCCGCTGTTCGAGTTCGACAACGTGGTCGCCACCCCGCACCTCGGCGCCTCGACGGAGGAGGCCCAGGAGAAGGCCGGCGTCGCGGTGGCCCGCTCCGTGCGGCTCGCCCTGTCCGGTGAGCTGGTCCCGGACGCCGTCAACGTGCAGGGCGGGGTGATCGCCGAGGACGTGCGGCCCGGCATCCCGCTCACCGAGAAGCTGGGCCGGATCTTCACCGCGCTCGCCGGCGAGGTCGCCCAGCAGCTCGACGTCGAGGTGCGCGGCGAGATCACCCAGTACGACGTCAAGGTGCTCGAGCTGGCCGCGCTCAAGGGGGTGTTCGGCGACGTGGTGGAGGAGCAGGTGTCCTACGTCAACGCGCCGCTGCTCGCCGCGGAGCGGGGGCTGGCCGTCCGGCTGGTCACCGACGCCGACAGTCCCGACCACCGCAACCTGATCACCCTGCGGGGCACCCGCGCCGACGGGTCGCAGGTGTCGGTGTCCGGCACGCTCGTCGGGCTCGCGCAGCGCGAGCGGCTCGTGGAGGTCGACGGCTACGACGTGGACATCGAGCCCAGCGAGCACCTGGCCTTCCTGCGCTACGAGGACCGGCCCGGCATGGTCGGCACCGTGGGCGGGATCCTCGGGGAGGCGCGGGTGAACATCGCCGGCATGCAGGTGGCACGCGACACCAAGGGCGGCCACGCGCTGGTCGCGCTGTCGGTGGACTCCGCCATCCCGACCGAGGTGCTCGAGCGGATCGCGGTGGCGATCGACGCCGGCGTCGTGCGGGCGGTCGACCTCAGCGAGTAGGTCTCCCTCGCTGGTCCGAGGGCCGGGGGAGGAGCTGGCCCTGCCGGCGGTCGCTGACGGGCACGAGTCAGCGCTTGGTCGCGATCAGCACCGACGCGTCGGGTGCGACCATCACCTCGGCGGTGGTGAACCGCTCGTCGGTGAGCCAGTGCTCGCGCAGGACGTCGACCCGGCCGTCGAACACCGGCGGCCACGAGCCGCACGGGATGAAGTCGTCGAGCACGACCACGCCGCCGGGCTCGACCAGGTCGATGATCGTGTCGGCGCCGCTGTCCCGGCTGCCGACCGGCTCGCGGGCGTCCAGGAAAAGCAGCGAGAACGGTCCCTTGTCCCGCAACGTCGACCAGTCCGCGGCGAGCACCTCCACCCGGTCGTCGTCGGTGAAGATGGTCGCGGCCGCGTCGGCCAGCCTGGGCTCGAGCTCAGCGGTCAGGATGTGTGCGTCCGCACGGATACCGCTGCGCAGCCAGGCGGTCCCGACCCCGCACCCGGTGCCGAACTCGGCCAACGTCCCGGTCCGGCTGGCCGCCAGCGCCGCGAGCAGCCGACCCGTCTCGTTGCGGCAGAACGACACGTAGCCGGCCCGGCGCGACACGTCGAAGGCCCGCCGTACGACGTCGGGGAGATCGGGCGGCGCACTCATGCCCCGAGTGTTACAGAGGATGGCGTGCTGACCGAGCCACGAGACTTCGTCTCACATGACGGAAAGACGGCGGGGAGCGGGCTCCCCGCGTCCGCCGGCTTGCTACCCTGACCGGACCATGCGGGCGTTCTTCGTACTTATCGATCGCCGCGGCGGGGCCTTCTAAGCAAGGCCACCTCGTCGCGGTGGTTGTGCTGTCCCGGCCTTGTGACGATCCTCCGCAGCAGGTGGAGCACCTCACCTGGCCCGCTTCTGAGCATCAGTCCCGTCGCACGCGTGACCCGCGTCCGGGGCCCGACCTCCCCAGCCTGCCGCGGAGCCCGATGCGCCCGGTTCCGGTCACCCCGTCGAGGCGCCTCGGCAGCACCACCCCGGCACGTCCGCGTGACCGGCGATGACCCGGGCGATGACTCGACGCACACGACCAAGGACTGGAGATCAGCGATGTACGACATGTATCCCGAGTGGGGCCCCAGCCGGCACCGGCTCGCGGAACCCACGGCCGCCCCGGCCGACGCCTCCGACCCCCTGGCCGGGGTCCAGGTGGGGCTCGACCTGCGAGACAACGGTGGGCAGCGACCTGACGACAACTAGGGTCCCGGGGTGACCCGGACAGTCGACCAGCCCACCGACCAGCCCGCCGCCGGGCCCGCCGCCGGGCCCCCCCCGCTGGAGACCCTGCGGCTGGCGGTGATCCCCGGCGACGGCATCGGGCCCGAGGTCACCGCCGAGGGGCTGAAGGTGCTCGAGGCGGCGCTGGCCGGCCATGCCGGTCAGGTGTCGCTGGAGCAGACCCGCTACGAGCTGGGCGCCGAGCGCTACCTCGCCACCGGAGAGGTGCTGCCTGACACCGTGCTGTCCGAGATCCGGGAGCACGACGCCATCCTGCTCGGCGCGGTCGGCGGCCGACCCGGTGACCCGAGCCTGCCGCCGGGGGTCCTCGAACGCGGGCTGCTGCTGCGGCTCAGGTTCGAGCTCGACCACTACGTGAACCTCCGGCCCTCCCGCATCTTCCCGGGCGTCGCCTCCCCGCTGGCAGACCCCGGTGAGGTCGACTTCGTGGTCGTCCGGGAGGGCACCGAGGGGCCGTACGTCGGCAACGGCGGGGCGATGCGCGTCGGCACCGCGCACGAGATCGCCACGGAGGTGAGCCTCAACACCGCCTTCGGTGTCGAGCGGGTGGTCCGGGACGCCTTCGCCCGCGCGCAGCGACGACCCCGGCGACGTCTCACCCTCGTGCACAAGACGAACGTCCTGGTGCACGCGGGCGCGGTGTGGTCGCGGGTCGTGGCCGAGGTCGCGGAGCAGTTCCCCGACGTCTCGGTGGACTACCTGCACGTCGACGCGGCCACCATCTTCATGGTCACCGACCCGGGACGGTTCGACGTGGTCGTCACCGACAACCTGTTCGGTGACATCATCACCGACCTCGCTGCGGCGGTGACCGGAGGCATCGGTCTCGCCGCCAGCGGCAACGTCAACCCCGACCGCACGTCCCCGAGCATGTTCGAGCCGGTGCACGGGTCGGCGCCCGACATCGCCGGTCAGCAGAAGGCCGACCCGACGGCCGCGGTGCTCTCGACCGCGCTGCTCCTCGAGCACCTCGGCCTCGACGAGGCTGCCAGGGCCGTCCAGGATGCCGTGGTGGCGGAGCTCGCCGACCGGGCGGTCCGCGGGAACGGCTCCGGGCGTCGCACCAGCGAGGTCGGCGACTCCATCGCCGCCCGGCTGGCCGGCTGAGCGAGGCCGTGCCTCCTTCCGCCCCGCACCGACGCCGGAGGTTGGGTACCGTGCAGTCCATGGAGAGCAATCTGCAGATCGAGGTCACGCCCTCGAGCCGACCGGTGAGCCCCGAACGCCTGGCCGAGATCCTCGCCGACCCGGGCTTCGGCCTGCACTTCACCGACCACATGTTCACCACCGAGTGGACGCCGGAGCAGGGCTGGCACGACGCGCGCATCACGCCGTACGGCCCGCTCTCGCTGGACCCGGCGACCGCCGTCCTGCACTACGCGCAGGAGATCTTCGAGGGCCTGAAGGCCTACCGGCACGAGGACGGCTCCATCTGGACCTTCCGCCCCGAGGAGAACGCCGCCCGGATGATCCGCTCGGCCCAGCGGCTCGCGCTGCCTGCGCTGCCCGTGGAGGACTTCGTCGCCGCGGTGGACGCGACGGTGCGGATCGACGAGCGATGGGTGCCTGACCCGGCCGGCGAGAAGAGCCTCTACCTCCGCCCGTTCATGTTCGCCTCCGAGGCGTTCCTCGGTGTGCGTCCGTCGCAGCACGTGACCTTCATGGTGATCTGCTCGCCGGCCGGCGCCTACTTCTCCCGGGGTGTGCAGCCGGTCTCGATCTGGCTCAGCGAGACCTACACGCGAGCCGGCCGCGGCGGGATGGGCGCGGCGAAGACCGGCGGCAACTACGCGAGCTCGCTCGTCGCCCAGCAGGAGGCCATCGCGGAGGGGTGTGACCAGGTGGCCTTCCTCGACGCCGCGGAGGGCCGCTACGTCGAGGAGCTCGGCGGGATGAACCTCTACTTCGTCCGCGACGACGGGACCGTCGTCACGCCGCGGACCTCCGGGACCATCCTCGAGGGCATCACCCGCAGCGCGATCGTCGAGCTGTGCGGCAAGCTCGGCCACCCGGTCCAGGAGGGTGACGTGGACGTCGACGAGTGGCGCGAGGGGGTCTCCTCCGGTCGCATCACCGAGGTGTTCGCCTGCGGCACCGCGGCCGTGGTCACCCCCGTCGGGATCCTGAAGTGGCGGGGCGGCCAGGTCGGTGACCCGGACACGACGGGACCGGTCACCCGGCAGGTCCGGGAGGCGCTGGTGGACATCCAGTACGGCCGAGCCGAGGACACCTTCGGCTGGATGCACCGCGTGGCCTGAGGACGCGGCGGCAGGCGGCCGTCGATGGCTCGGCTACCGTGGTCGGGTGAGGATCGGGTCGTGAACCAGCAGCCGACCGAGGCGCTGCGCGGTGCCCACGCCGGGCAGGCCACCATCGGTCGCTACCGGCTGCTGGCCCGCATCGGCGAGGGTGGCATGGGCGTCGTGCACCTCGCCCGGGCGCCGGACGGCTCCCGGGTCGCCCTCAAGGTGCTGCGCCAGCACGTGGTCGGCGATGACGAGGCTCGCGCCCGGCTGGCCCGGGAGGTCGCCTCGCTGCGCCGGGTGTCGAGCCGGCGGGTGGCCGAGGTGCTCGACGCCGACCCCTGGGGATCGACGCCGTTCGTGGCGACCCGCTACGTGCCCGGGCTGTCGCTGTACGAGCACGTCCGCCAGGACGGTCCCATCACCGGCCGCGACCTCGCCTTCTTCGCCGGCGCCCTGATGGAGGCGGTGGTGGCGGTGCACCGCGTCGGTGTGCTGCACCGCGACATCAAGCCGGCCAACGTGCTGCTGGAGGGTCGCGCCCCGGTGCTCATCGACTTCGGGCTGGCCCGGCTCGCGGAGGACCCCCGGCTGACCCAGACCGGCTGGCTGCTGGGCACGCCTGGCTACCTCGCCCCGGAGATCCTCTACGGGGAGGAGGCCACGACCGCCTCGGACGTGCACTCCTGGGCGGCCACCGTCGTCTTCGCGGCGACCGGGCGGCCGCCGTTCGGCACCGGGCCGGCGATGGCCATCATGGACCGGGTGCGCCGCGGCGAGCACGACCTGACCGCCGTACCCCCGGCGTTGCTGCCGCTCGTGCGGCGCTGCCTGGCCCCCGAGCCCGGCCAGCGTCCGAGCACGGCTGAGATCCTCGCCGCCCTGCCCCCGACCGGCGCCGCGGCCCCCCCACGGTCCGCGCCCTCCGCCGTGCCGGACGTCCCGACCATGCCCTTCGTGCTGGCCCGCCCCGCGGACCCGGACGCCTCGGCGCCGACCGTCGCGGAGCGCGAGGCCTCGGCGCCCAGCCGGGTGACCGGCCCGGAACCCACCCGGGTGGCGCCGGTGAGCATGGCCGCGCGGGCGCCGTACACCGTGCCGCCCCCGCCCCCGTCCCCGCCCCGCCCCGAGACGCGCCGGGCTCCGTCCGCCGGCCTGGCCAGGGTCCAGCGCGGTGCCCTGCTCGGTGGGCTGCTGGCCACCGTCGCTGTCGGGTTCGCGAGGGCGCCGTACCTCTGCATGCTGGCGCTGTGCCTGCTGACGCTGGGCATCCGGACCGCGTCCTGGACGACGGAGTCGGCGCGCGAGCGAACCCTGCTGCGCGGGCGACGGCGCTGGTACGACGTCCCGATGACGCTCCTGTCGATGCCGTGGTACCTCGTCGTGGCCACCGCGGGAACCCTGGTGCTGCTCGTCTGGTCGGGACTGGCGGCGTTCGTCGTCGGGTTCGCCTACCTGCTGTTCGGGGCGCCGCTGGTGCCCGGTCTGCTGGTGATGGGCGGTGTGCTCGCCACCTCGCTGTGGTGGGGCCCCGGCTCCCGACGGGTCCGGGTGCCGACGCGGCGCCTGCTGCACAGCCTGACCCGCAGCGCGTGGGCCGGCTGGCTGGGCGTGACGGTGCTGGCGGTCGCCGCTGCCCTGTGCGCCTACTCCCTGGCCCACGGCGGGGTGCTGTGGAACCCCAGCGCGGGCCCGCCGTGGCGTGCCGGGACCCTCCTCGGGGACGTCCTGCGCTGGCTGTGAGCCGACCCGCCCCGCGTCGGGCTGGCAGCGGGTCTACCCTCGGAGCCCACCCCGTCCGAGCACCGGAGGCCACCCATGCACGAGGTCAGGCAGCACAAGATCTCGCTCGACGAGAGCGAGATGCCCACCCGCTGGTACAACGTGCTCCACGACCTCCCGACGCCGCCGCCCCCGGTGCTGCACCCCGGCACCGGCCAGCCCATCGGCCCCGAGGACCTGGCGCCGCTGTTCCCTCCTGACCTGATCGCGCAGGAGGTCGCCACCGAGCAGTACCTCGACATCCCCGAGGAGGTGCTCGACGTCTACCGCCTGTGGCGGCCGAGCCCGCTCTTCCGGGCGCACCGCCTGGAGAGGGCGCTCGGCACCCCGGCGCGGATCTACTACAAGTACGAAGGCGTCTCCCCGGCCGGCTCGCACAAGCCGAACACCTCGGTGCCGCAGGCCTACTACAACGCGAAGGCGGGCATCAGGCGGCTGACCACCGAGACAGGCGCCGGGCAGTGGGGGACCGCGCTGGCGTTCGCGTGCGCGCAGTTCGACATGGAGTGCGAGGTGTGGCAGGTGCGCGCGTCGTACGACCAGAAGCCCTACCGCAAGATGATGATCGAGACCTTCGGTGGCACGGTGCACCCGAGCCCCTCGGACCTCACCGAGGCGGGCCGGGCGATCCTCGCCGAGCACCCCGACTCCACCGGGTCGCTGGGCATCGCGATCAGCGAGGCCGTCGAGGTCGCCGCTCAGGACCCCACCACGAACTACGCCCTCGGCAGCGTGCTCAACCACGTGCTCATGCACCAGACCGTGATCGGTGAGGAGGCCCTGCTGCAGCTGGCCAAGGTCGATGAGACCCCGGACCTGCTGGTCGGCTGCACGGGTGGGGGGTCGAACTTCGGTGGGCTGATGTTCCCGTTCCTGCGGGAGAGATGGGCCGGTCGCATGTCGCCGACCATGCGTGCGGTGGAGCCGTCGGCGTGCCCCACCCTGACCCAGGGCACCTACGCCTACGACTTCGGCGACACCGCCGGGATGACCCCGTTGATGAAGATGCACACCCTGGGTCACGACTTCGTGCCCGATCCGATCCACGCGGGAGGGCTGCGCTACCACGGCATGAGCCCGCTGATCAGCCACCTGTACGAGACCGGGGAGATCGAGGCCGTCGCGAAGCAGCAGACCGAGTGCTTCGCAGCCGGGGTGCTGTTCGCCCGCACCGAGGGCATCGTGCCGGCACCCGAGCCGACCCATGCGCTGGCCGCCACGGTGGAGGAAGCCCTTGCCTGCAAGGAGAGTGGGGAGGAGAAGGTGATCCTGACCGCACTGTGCGGGCACGGCCACCTGGATCTCCCGGCCTACGCCGCCTACCTCTCCGGCTCCGTTCGGGACACCTCGTGGGAGGACTCCGACCTCCAGGCAGCGGTCGCCCAGGCGCTGACCAGGCTGCCACAGACGGTCTGAGCGGTGGCCGAGCTGCACGACCTGACGGCTCTCGAGCAGGGCCGTGCGGTCAGGGCGGGTGAGGTCTCCCCGGTCGAGCTGGTCGAGCACTACCTGGCCCGGGTCGGGCGGCTCTCGGACCAGGTCGGGGCGTTCGTGACGGTGACCGGTGACCTGGCCCGTCGGCAGGCGGCGCTGGCCGCGGCCGGCGTGGGTGACGCGTCTTCGCCGTTGTACGGCGTGCCGACCGCCGTGAAGGACCTCAACGCCACCGCCGGCGTGGTGACGGAGTTCGGGTCCGCGACGATGGCCGGCAACATTCCCGACGTCTCCGACGAGGTGGTCCTGCGGATGGAGGCGGCCGGACTCGTCAGCCTCGGCAAGACCACGACCCCGGAGTTCGGCTCGCCCTGCTACACCGAGCCGGACAACGCCCCCCCGGCCCGCACCCCGTGGGACCTGGAGCGGATGGCCGGCGGGTCCAGCGGAGGTGCCGCCGCGGCGGTGGCGGCGGGTCTGGTGCCGCTCGCGCAGGGATCCGACGGGGGCGGCTCCATCCGGATCCCCGCCAGCTGCTGCGGACTGTTCGGCCTCAAGCCGACGCGCGGTCGGGTCAGCGGCGGCCCGATGTACGGCGACCCTGTCGGCCTCGGCACAGCAGGTCCCCTCGCCCGGACCGTCCGGGACGCCGCGGCCCTGCTCGACGTGCTGGCCGGTCCGGCGGTCGGCGACCCGTTCTGGGCACCTCCGCCGCCCCGGTCGTTCCTGGCCTCGTGCGACGCCGACCCCGGACGCCTGCGGGTGGGCCGGTTCGTGGAGCCGCTGATCGCCGACGCCGCGGTGCACCCCGACGTGGTGCTGGCCTACGAGGACGCCTCCCGGCTGCTCGTCTCGCTGGGCCACGACGTGGAGGACGTCGCCCCGCCCCTGCCGGCGGAGGCGGTCGCGACCTTCGAGACCTGCTGGTCGGTGCTCACCGCGCTCTCGGTGGCACCGCCCGGCACCGAGCACCTGCTGCGGCCGTTGACCCGTTGGCTGCAGGCCCGGGGACGGTCGTGCTCCGCCCCCGAGTTCGGGCTGGCGGTGGGGGAGCTGCGCCGGGTCGCGGCCGACGCGCTCCGCGCGCTGGCGCCGTACGACGCGGTGCTCACCCCGACCGTGGCCCAGCCGCCGCTGCGGATCGGGGAGATCCGGGACGACGCGGACCCGGCGCGCGACTTCGAGAACCAGAAGGCGTTCACGCCGTGGACCTCGGCCTGGAACGTCACGGGCATGCCGGCGGTCTCCCTGCCGCTGCACACGACCCCCGAGGGCCTGCCGGTCGGGGTGATGCTCGCGGGCCGACCGGCCGAGGAGCATCTGCTGCTGGCGCTGTCGGCCCAGGTGGAGGCGGCTGCTCCCTGGACCGGTGCACACCCCAACTGTTGGTAGCCCTTCCCTTCCGCACCCCGCGGCCCTACGGTACAGAAAGCTGACGGGCCGGCCGGTCCGTCCTGAGGGAACGGGACCCCGCATGAACAAGGCGAACAGCTCTGTCTCCGCACTCGCCGCCGGCGCTCTGGTCGCTGCGGCCATGGCCGCCGCACCGGCGGCCAGCGCCACACCGAAGCCGGTCAAGGTGCCTCGCACCGCACCCACCTGGGTGGCCCGGGCGCACCCGATCGGCGACGCGCCGGCCGGGGAGACCGCCACCTTCCGGGTCTACCTCGCCCCCCGGGGTGGCACGGCGGCCCTGAAGGAGGCGGTGGCCGCCGTCTCCGACCCCTCGAGCCCGTCCTACCGGCAGTTCCTGACCGCTGGGCAGTACCACGCCCGGTTCGACGCGACCAGGTCGGCGCTCGGCCGGGTGTCGAGGTTCCTGAGGAGCCACCACCTCACTGTCACCTCGGTGGAGCCGCACCACCGCTTCCTGGCCGTGCGCGGCAGCAACGCCTCGGTGGAGAAGGCCTTCTCCGTCGACCTCAAGCGCTTCAAGCGTCGGGGAAGGACCGTCGAGGCGAACACCAGTGCGGTCCGGGTGCCGGCCGATCTCGCGCCGTACGTCTCGACCGTCACCGGCCTGGACACCAGCAGGCACCTGATCAAGCACCACGTCGCCCCGCCGCCGGACGGGTTCCGCAACGCCCGGCCGTGCTCGCGCTCCTACGGCCAGGTCAAGGCGACCAAGAAGGCGGACTTCAAGACCCCGCTGCCGAAGTTCAAGGGGAAGGTGCTGCCCTACGCGGTGTGCGGCTACACCGGGCCGCAGCTGCGCGCCGCCTACGAGAACAGCACTCGCTCGGCGGCGCCGGGGTCACGGTGGCGATCACCGACGCCTACGCCTCACCCTACCATCGCCGCGGACGCGAACCGCTACGCCACCACCCACGGTGACGGCTCCTACACCCGGGGCCAGCTGCAGCAGGTGACCCCGGCCGCCTTCGCTACCAGGACGAGTGCGACGCATCCGGGTGGTACGGCGAGGAGACGCTCGACGTGGAGGCGGTGCACGCGATGGCGCCCGACTCCCGCATCCGCTACTACGCGTCCTCCAGCTGTCTCGACGACGACTTCCTGACCACGCTGAACAAGGTGGTGGACCAGAACCGGGCCTCGATCGTCACCAACTCGTGGAGAGACCTCGAGGCGAACGAGAGCTCCGAGAACGTCGCCGCCTACGAGCAGGTCTTCCTGCAGGGCGCCATGCAGGGCGTCGGCTTCCTGTTCTCCTCCGGAGACAACGGCGACGAGCTCGCGAACACGGCGATCAAGCAGGCCGACTACCCGGCATCGGACCCCTACGCCACGGCCGTGGGCGGCACCGCCGACGCGATCGGAGCCGACGGGAGCTTCCTCTTCCAGACCGGCTGGGGCACGAGGAACTACTCGCTGGGCAAGAACGGCGCCCGCTGGGTGCCGGGAGACTACCTCTACGGAGCCGGCGGTGGCACCTCCTCGCTGTTCAACCGTCCCGACTACCAGCAGGGCGTGGTGCCCAGCAGCTACGGCGCCGGCCGGGCCGTGCCCGACGTCGGGCTGGACGCGGACCCGCAGACCGGGATGCTGATCGGGCAGACCCAGACCTTCCCGGACGGGGTGTACTACGACGAGTTCCGCATCGGCGGCACCAGCCTCGCCTCGCCGCTGTTCGCCGGGATGGCGGCACTCCGCCAGCAGCACGCCGGCGGGCGCCTCGGCTTCCTGAACCCGTCGATCTACCAGCAGGCGGGCAGCGCGGTGTTCAACGACGTCGCCGGCTCCCCTCCCGACGCCGGACAGGTGCGCGTCAACTACAACAACTCGGTGGACACCAGCGGTGGCCTGTCCTACTTCGTCCGCACCTTCAACGAGGACTCCTCCCTGGCGGTGGCGCCGGGCTGGGACGACGTCACGGGAGTCGGCTCGCCCAACGCCGACTGGCTGACCAAGACGCCGTAGCCCTCCCCAGCGTCGTCAGCGTCGTCAGCGTCCTCACGGTCCTCAGGGGCCGTCGGGTGTGACCCTCAGCAGTCGGTCACACTCGGCGGCCAGCCGGGCTCGCAACGGCTGCGCCGCACCGGCGAAGGCGCGCTGCTGCGCGACGTACTCCGCCTTCCCCTCGGGTGTCTCGACGCGCACGGCAGAGTAGCCGAGGTCGGCGAGGTCGTAGGGGGAGGCCCGCATGTCCAGCACCCGGATGTCCTGGGCCAGCTCGAAGCAGTCCGCGACCAGGTCCGAGCACACCATCGGCGAGAGCCGGAAGGCGTGCTTGTAGAGGTCCATCCCGGCGTGCAGGCAGCCGGGCTGCTCGAAGGCGGGCCGGTCGTCGCGCTGCGGCTGCAGGGTGTTGCGGGGGCGAGCGTCGTCGGTGAAGAACCGGAAGGCGTCGAAGTGTGAGCACGTGATCCGGTGCGACTCGACGACCTGGTCGGTGCCGACGGCTCCCAGTCGCAGCGGCGCCCGGTGGCGCACGGCGTCGGCCGGCTGCCGGTAGACCATCGCCCACTCGTGCATCCCGAAGCAGCTCAGCAGGGCCGGGCGCCCGGCGCTCGCCGCCAGCAGCGTCGCGGTGGCGCTGAGCAGGGGGCGCTGCGCTCGCACGTGGTCGCGGGTCACGGCGGCGACGCCGGCGCGGACGTCGTACCCCTTCAGGCCCGTGTACGGCGCCCCGTCGGCCAGCCCGACCCCGAAGCCCGGATGCCAGCGGCGCAGGGCGGCGGGCCGCTGGGAGTAGTAGGTGAACAGGAAGTCCTCCACCGGGTGCGCGAGCCCGGCCCGCCGGCGCGCCAGGTAGGGCTGCGTCCATGCGTCCACGCGCTGCTCGTGGGCGGCCCGCCGAGCCGTCCAGGTCGCCGCGTCGAGGATGCGCGTCGGGCGCTCGGGCGGGCTGTCCACAGGCTCCAGGGTAGGGACCGGAACCGGAGGTGGCCGCCGGTAGGCTCCAGGGGTGCGTATCGCGAGATTCACCACGGGCGAGGACCCCCAGTACGGCGTCGTCACCGGCGACGTCGACCAGCTCGGCATCCCGGCCCCCGACGCGAGGGTCGTGGCGCTCGCCGGTGACCCGCTCCACGTCGGCGTCCAGCTGACCGACACGGAGCTGGCGCTCTCCGACGTGCGGCTGCTGGCACCGGTCCTGCCCCGCAGCAAGGTCGTCGGCATCGGCAGGAACTACGCGAAGCACGCGGCCGAGATGGGCAACGACCTGCCCGACGAGCCGCTGATGTTCATCAAGCCGAACACGTCCGTCGTCGGTCCCGGCGACCCGGTGTTCTACCCGCGGCAGTCCTCCGAGGTGCACTTCGAGGGCGAGCTCGCGGTGGTCATCGGCCGGATCTGCCGCGACGTGACGGCCGAGCGGGTGCCCGAGGTGGTCTACGGCTACACCGTCGGCAACGACGTCACCGCGCGCGACCTCCAGCGCGGCGACGTGCAGTTCACCCGGGCCAAGGGCTTCGACTCGTTCTGCCCGCTCGGGCCCTGGATCGAGACCGACCTGGACACCTCCGACCTCGCGGTCACCACCCACCTCAACGGGGACCTCAAGCAGGACGGCCGCACCCGGGACATGATCTTCGACGTCCCGACCCTGGTGGCGCACGTGTCCAGCGTGATGACGCTGCTGCCCGGTGACGTGATCCTCACCGGCACCCCCGAGGGGGTCGGGCCGATGCAGGTCGGCGACGAGGTCGAGGTGACCGTCGAGGGCATCGGCTCGCTGGTGAACAAGGTGGTCTCGCGTGACTGAGCAGGCCCCGGTGCGGGTGCGCTTCTGCCCGTCCCCGACAGGCAGCCCGCACGTCGGGCTCGCCCGGACCGCCTTGTTCAACTGGGCGTTCGCTCGGCACCACCACGGCACGTTCGTGTTCCGCGTGGAGGACACCGACACGGCCCGCAACACCCAGGAGTCCTTCGACACCCTGCTGGAGGTGATGCGATGGCTCGGCTTCGACTGGGACGAGGGGCCCGAGGTCGGCGGCCCGCACGCGCCGTACCTCCAGTCCGAGCGCCTGGACATCTACGCCGACGTGGCCGCCCGGCTGCGTGCGTCGCACCACGCCTACGACTGCTACTGCTCGACCGAGGAGCTCGAGGCGCGCAACGACCAGGCCCGCGCCGAGGGGCGCGCACCCGGCTACGACGGGCACTGCCGGGACCTCGAGCCCGCGCAGGTGGCCGCCTTCGAGGCGCAGGGTCGCCGGCCGGTCCTGCGACTGCGGATGCCGGACCGGCCGATCACGTTCACCGACCTGGTCCGCGGCGACATCACGTTCGCCCCGGAGTCCGTCCCCGACTACGTGCTGGTGCGCGCCAACGGCCACCCGCTCTACACCCTGGTCAACCCGGTCGACGACGCCCTGATGGAGATCACGCACGTGCTGCGCGGCGAGGACCTGCTGTCCTCGACGCCGCGCCAGATCGCGCTGTACGACGCCCTCGCCGAGATCGGCGTGGGCACCGGACGCACACCGCAGTTCGCGCACCTGCCCTACGTGATGGGGCAGGGCAACAAGAAGCTGTCCAAGCGGGATCCCGAGTCGAACCTCCTCGGCTACCGTGAGCGGGGCTTCCTCCCCGAGGGGCTGCTGAACTACCTGGCGCTGCTGGGCTGGGCGATCGCGGAGGACCGCGACATCTTCACGATGGAGGAGATGGTCGAGGCGTTCCGGCTGGAGCGGGTCAACCCGAACCCGGCCCGGTTCGACCTCAAGAAGGCCGAGGCGATCAACGCGGCGCACCTGCGCGCGCTGCCCCTGGAGGACCTCACGACGAGGATGGTCCCGTTCCTGCAGGCCGCGGGCGTGCTGCCGGGCACCGTGACGGAGGAGCAGCGGGCCCTGCTCGAGCGGGCGGCGCCGCTGGTGCACGAGCGGATGACCACCCTGGCCGACTGTGTCGACATGCTGGGCTTCCTGTTCGTCGACGACACCGCGTTCGAGCGGGACCCGTCCGACGTCGCGAAGCTGCTGGACGAGAGCGGCCGCGCGGTGGCGAAGGCCGCCGAGGAGGCCCTGGGCGCGCTGGAGGCGTGGGACACCCCGGCGATCGAGACGGCGCTGCGTGCCGCGCTGGTGGAGGACCTCGGCCTCAAGCCACGCAACGCGTTCGGGCCGGTCCGCGTCGCGGTCACCGGACGTCGGGTGTCGCCGCCGCTGTTCGAGTCCCTGGACCTGCTGGGTCGAGACGTGTCCCTCGCCCGGCTGCGCAGCGCCCAGGAGGGCTGAGTCGCTGTGAGCCAGCACCAGCAGTGGGGCGGCCCGCCTCCTCCGCCGGCGCCCCGGGTGCGTGCGTTCCCGCACGAGCAGCCGATGCCCTACCACCTGATGCTGCGGACCTGGAGCTACGCCTGGTGGCGCCCGGTGGTCGGGGTGGTGGTCGCGGTGCTGTCGTTCTTCGTCGGTGCCGCCCTCATCTTCTATGCCGTCGGGGCGATCTACGCGGTCTTCCAGAGTGGCACCTTCACCGACGACTTCAGCCGCAACCTCGACGTCGCCAAGGCCAGCGCGGCGTCCCTGCTGGCGC
The DNA here is from genome assembly GCA_963837995.1 of uncultured Actinomycetota bacterium. Classification (GTDB taxonomy): domain Bacteria; phylum Actinomycetota; class Actinomycetes; order Propionibacteriales; family Nocardioidaceae; genus Nocardioides_B. The sequence continues at coordinate 174,532 of CAWIPS010000007.1, read as the reverse complement.
TCAACCTCGGGATCGCCTCGATGATCCCGGTCACCTGGGCGATCCTGCGGGTCGTGCACCGGATGCGGCCACGGTGGCTGGCCTCCGTCGTACCCCGGATCCGATGGGGGTTCCTCGGCGTCTGCCTGGGCCTCGCACTCGTCGCGCTGATGGCGCAGGTGGCGGTGGGCTCGGTGCTGCCCGCCGGCTCGCAGGACCACCTGGGCGCGATGAAGGACCTCACCACGAGCACCGTCATCACGGCCGTCGTGGTGCTGCTCACCACGCCGTTGCAGGCGGCGGGCGAGGAGTACCTCTTCCGCGGCTACCTGCTGCAGGCCTTCGGCTCCTTCTTCAACAGCCGCTGGGTCGCGATCGGGGCCACCGCGACCCTGTTCGCGCTCGCTCACGGCACGCAGAACTTCCCCCTGTTCTTCGACCGCCTCGCGTTCGGGCTGATCGCAGGCTGGCTGGTGACCCGCACCGGCGGTCTCGAGGCGGGCATCGCCCTGCACGTGCTCAACAACTTCCTGGCCTTCGGGATCGCGCTGGCCTTCGGTGACCTGAGCACGACACTCACCGTGACCGAGGTCAGCTGGTGGAACATCGTGCTGACGGTGACGCAGTCCGGGGTCTACACCGCGCTGGTGCTGCTGGTGGCCAGGCGGATGCACCTGCAGACCCGGACCCGGCCTCCGGGAGAGGGACCCGAGCAGTCCGTGGGACCGGCCGTCGCGACCGCCTGAGCGGGACGTCGAAGGCCTCCGTGGGCCGGTTCGCGGCGTTTTGGTGGCGGGCGAGGCGACGTGTATTCTCGGGCGGGCTTCGCAAGGAGCCACCCATGGGGTATGGGGTAATTGGCAGCCCGACTGGTTCTGGTCCAGTTAGTCTAGGTTCGAGTCCTAGTACCCCAGCGCACGGCCCGACGGGACGCTTCGCTACAGTGGCGTCCGCTTCGCCCCCGTTGTGTAGTGGCCTAGCACGCCGCCCTCTCACGGCGGTAGCGCCGGTTCGAATCCGGTCGGGGGTACAGATGCGCGAAGGGGTCCGGACCGGCGAGAACGCTGGGAGGGGCCCCTTCGGTGCATGGCGACATGTGTCCTGGTAGCCCTAGAGTTGAGCCCGCGGACCCGGGGGCGGGCGAGGGCTGGGCGAGGGCGAGGTGTGGCATGAACGCTGAGGACGACCCGGTCGCGGCCTTCCGTCGTCTGCACTCCTCGGGATGCTTCGTGATGCCGAACCCGTGGGACGCGGGGACCGCCCGGGCCCTGGAACGGATGGGGTTCAAGGCGTTGGCGACGACCAGCGCCGGTCTGGCCTGGACGCTGGGCACTGCCGACGGCCACGTCACGCTCGACCAGTCCCTCAGGCACCTGCGGGACATCGTCGAGGCCGTCGACGTGCCGGTGAACGCCGACTTGGAGGGCGGCTACGCCGTCGACCCTGCCGGTGTCGCAGCGAACGTCACGCTGGCTGTGGAGACCGGGGTCGCCGGTCTCTCCATCGAGGACTCGTCAGGGGACCGGGCTGACCCGCTCCTCGAGCTCGGGCTCTCCGTGCGGCGGATGGCTGCCGCGCGTCGGGCGATCGACGAGAGCGGCCGCGACGTGGTGCTGACGGGTCGGTCCGAGGGGTTCGTGTGCGGGCGGCCGGACATCGACGAGACGATCCGAAGGCTGCGTGCCTACGCCGACGCCGGCGCCGACTGCCTCTACGCCCCACGGATAGACAAGCTCGAGCACGTCGCCGCGATCGTGGACGCGGTTGCTCCCAGACCGGTGAACCTGCTGATCAATGCTCCGTTCACGACCGTCGCCGAGGCGGCAGCGCTCGGGGTGCGCCGGGTCAGCGTGGGAGGCACCCTGGCTCGCACCGCCTGGCGTGGGTTCCTCGATGCCGCGCAGGAGATCGCTGGGACCGGGACCTTCACCGCGTTCGGGCAGCTGCCCGACGTCGATGCTCTCTGGGGCTGACGACGGCGCGACCGACTCTGTGCCGCGATCTGCATCCTGAGGGGGCGGCTTCCGTGGTGATGTCCGAATCCCGCTAGCAGACCGATTGTGGGGCGGGCAGGATGAGGACATGGACATCGAGGACACCGAGGCCTGCTACCGGGCGGTGAAGAGCCGGGACCGGCGCTTCGACGGTGTCTTCTACACGGGTGTGACCTCGACCGGAATCTACTGCCGGCCGTCCTGCCCGGCCCTCACCCCGGCCCGCCGCCACACCACCTTCCATCGCTCGGCGGCAGCCGCGCAGGCCGCCGGCTTCCGGGCCTGCAAGCGCTGCCTGCCCGACGCGACGCCCGGGTCACCGCAGTGGGACGTGTCCGCGGACGTGGCCGGACGGGCGATGCGGCTGATCTGCGACGGGCTCGTCGAGCGGGAGGGTGTCACCGGCCTGGCGGACCGGGTCGGCTACACGCCCCGGCACCTGCAGCGGCTGCTCCTCTCGCAGCTGGGCGCCGGGCCGCTCGCCCTGGCCCGGGCCAGGCGCGCGCAGAACGCCCGGATCCTCGTCGAGACGACGACGATGCCGTTCTCCGACGTCGCGTTCGCGGCCGGCTTCGCGAGCATCCGGCAGTTCAACGACACGATCTCCGCCGTGTACGCCGCGACGCCGACGGCCTTGCGGGGCGGCCGGCGGCCGAAGGGCTCAGCGGGCCGGCTGTCCATCGGCGATGCCGGGACGGCTCCCGGGCGCGTCGAGCTGCGACTTCCGGTGCGGGCGCCGTACGCCGGTGGGGAGCTGTTGCGCTTCCTGGCAGCGCATCTGGTGCCCGGCGTCGAGGCGTGTGGGGCGGACTGGTACGAGCGCACGCTGCGGCTGCCGCACGGTCCCGGGCGGGTCCGGCTGACGATCCCCGCCGCCGAGACGGCCGACACCACGAGGTTCGTGAGCTGCCTGCTCGTCGTCGACGACCTGCGCGACCTCGGGTCGGCGGTCGAGCGCTGCAGGCGGCTGCTCGACGCCGACGCCGACCCGCTGGCGGTCGACGACGAGCTCGCCGGTGACCCGCTGATGGCGCGGCTGGTGCGGGCCAGGCCGGGGCTGCGGGTCCCAGGTGGCGTCGACGGCGACGAGATCGCGATCCGCGCCGTCCTCGGGCAGCAGATCTCGCTGGCCGGTGCCGTCTCCCTCGGCGCCAAGCTGGTGGACCGCTACGGCGAGCGCCTGCCCACGCACACGTCGGGGTGCGACGGGCCGGACCGGCTCTTCCCCGCGGCCGCGACGCTGGCCGGGGTCGACCCCGAGGAGCTGCCGATGCCCCGCGCCCGCGGGCGAGCACTCGTCGCCCTGTGTGCGGCGCTCGCCGATGGCGGCATCGCCCTGGACCGCAGCGCGGACCGGTCCGAGGTGCGGGCTGGACTGCTGGAGCTGCCCGGCATCGGGCCGTGGACCGCCGACTACGTGGCCCTGCGCGCGCTGGGCGACCCCGACGTGTTCCTGCCCACCGACGTGGGTGTGCGCCGGGCCCTGACCGGACTCGGTGAGGACCCGGCGTCGGCGGCAGCGCGCAGTCACTCGTGGCGACCGTGGCGCTCCTACGGCCTGCTGCACCTGTGGTCGACGCTCGACCTGCGCAGCCGGGGCACTCAGCAGCAGGACAGGAGACCATCATGAGGACGAGGATGAGGACGAGGACGAGGAGAACTGCGATGTGGACCACTGTGGACTCGCCAGGCGGGCCGATCCGGATCGTCGCGCACGACGGGGCACTGACCGCGGTCGAGTTCCTGTCCGCACCCCCCGAGGACGCGTCGCCGCGCTCGTCGATGCGGGTCGCAGCCGACGCGTCAGCAGGAAGGGAGATCGGCGAGCGCACCGACGACGATCCGCTGCTGCTCGAGGCGGCGCGCCAGCTGCGCGCCTACTTCGACCGCGAGCTCAAGGAGTTCGACCTGCCCCTCGCCCCGGTCGGCACGGCGTTCCAGCAGCGGGTGTGGCAGCAGCTGCAGCAGATCGGCTACGGGGAGACGGCGTCGTACGGTGAGATCGCCGCCCGCCTCGGGATGGCCCCGGGTGCCTCGCGGGCCGTGGGAGCGGCCAACGGGCGCAACCCCATCGGCATCGTGATCCCGTGCCACCGGGTCGTGGGCAGCAAGGGCCTGCTCAGCGGGTACGCCGGAGGCGTGGAGCGCAAGCAGCTCCTGCTCGAGCTGGAGCAGGAGGGACTGTTCTGAACCGTCTCGGCCGACCGGTCGTTCTGAGCTCGGCTGATGCTGGGACTGGGCTGGTTATTGCGTCGCCCGGACGCTGGGTTCCAGATCCTGAGCGCGGTTAAGGTAAAACCTCAGAAAGTCGTTCCAGGTAACGCTCCTGGGGCTACCTCTGAGCCGAAACCGTCGGTGCTCGCTGGGAGAGTTCTCCTATGACCGACACCCCGATCCTCGAGCTCGTCGATGGCACCGGCGCCTGCACCCGCGAGGGCTCGCCGGGTGATCTGCGGGACCTGGGTGCTCGTGGGGTGCTGGACCTGGTGGTCGGGCAGCGGCGGGCGGGAGACAGAGCCGAGGCTGACCTGCTGGCGGGGGTGGTCGCGCTGGTCGGTCTGGACCCGGTCACCGATCCCGAGGACGCCGCCTGTCACCCCTCGAACGACGATCCCGGACTGGCGGTGTTCGCCGCCCTCTCGACACGGGTCCCGTTGGCCGGGGCCGGGACCCCGCTGGCGTCCCAGGAGACGGTCGCCGCGCTGGGCGCGGCCCTGGGGATCTCCTACCGATCAGCGTTGACCCTGGTCGGGGAGACGCTCGAGCTGTGCTACCGGCTGCCCCTGCTGTGGGCGCTGGTCCAGACGGGCCGGTTGCAGGCGTGGAAGGCCCGCAGGGTGGCCCGGATGACGACCTGGCTGTCCCCGGCCGCGGTCGGGTTCGTGGACCGGCACCTGGCCGTCTCCGGGATCCGGAACCATGTCCCGGGGAACCTCACCGCACTGGTCACGATGGCGTTGAACCGCTTCGAACCCGAGGTCGCCGAGGGCCGTGAGGAGGCCGCGTCCGCGGCCCGGCAGGTGTCCTTCGACTACTCCACCTCCACCGACAACGGCGCCACCGCCGACCTGACCGCCCGCCTCGACATGCTCGACGCCCTCGACCTCGACCACCAGATCACCGCGATGGCCACCGCGATGGGCCGGCTGGGTGACACCGACAGCCTCGACGTCCGCCGCGCGCACGCACTGGGCATGCTCGCCAACCCCCAACACACCCTCAGCATCTTCGGTGACCTCACCACCACGCTGCCCACCGACACCGATTCGCCTCTCGCCACGGACACCGATGCCGAGACAGGCCTTGAGAACAGTGCGAGCGTCGGCCTCCCCGACCGGGCTGCCGCGGCCGGGTCGACAGGGTGGGGCGGGTTGGCCGAGTCGGCGGTCCGCGGCGGGATCGGTGGTCGTCTCCACGCCACCGGCGCCACGCTCTACCTGCACATCACCGCCATCGACCTCGACGCAGCCATGCACCCCGACTACGACGACACCGGTGCCGAAGCGGGTGCCGGCGGGTGCGCCGGAGCGGGCGCCCGGGTGGAGAAGCTCAACACCATCACCCTGCGGCTGCTCCACGACTGGCTCCAGCGCACCGACCGAGTGACCATCCGCCCCGTCCTGGACCCGACCCGCATCGACGCCGTCGACCAGCACGACCCGCCCGAGTGGATGCGCGAGACCGTCATCCTGCGCGACCAGACCTGTGTCTTCCCCGGCTGCACCATCGACGCCCGCTCCTGCGACCTCGACCACATCGTCCCGTACCAGCCCATGGACGAAGGCGGACCACCGGGCCAGACCAGCCTGGCGAACCTGGCCTGCTTGTGCCGACGCCACCACAGGATGAAGACCCGGCGCGTCTGGGCCTACCGGCGACTCCCCAACGACACCTACCAGTGGACGAGCCCCCACGGACACGTCTACCTCACCGGCGACCGACCTGGCCGGACCTGAGCCGACCGCCAGGCACCCGACAGCTCGTTGTCAGCGGCCGTGCCGCAAGGCCGCCGTGCCGCCGTGCGGCCATCAGTAGGCGAGCAGTCAGAACCCACCAGCTGGCGTGCTTCTGCGTCCGCATCGAGGCCTGTCCCAGGCACCCGGACACGGGTGCCGGGGCCGCCTAGCCGCGTGCGCACGGACGCCGGCACCGTCGTGTGCTCGAACGGGAGCAGTGCACTCTCCGCACGCGACAAGCCACTCGACGCTCGAGCCATGACCCGCGGGTTTCCCTGAGGTACGACGCCTCGACCTGCGGTCCAGAATCGTCTTGGACAGCGACGAGAAAGGCCGCAGACGTACCGCAGTTCGACTGTTCGCCTCACCGTCGAGGCGGACCCGGCGCAGGACGGCGTGCCCGAGCCAAGCAAGGCCTCTGCGCCCCGACAGCCCCTGACTCGTGGATGCTCGCGCCACCCGACCGGCCACTCCGCTCGGCGCCGGCCTGCTCACAGCCTGACCTGTAGATGCGCCGGGTCGGCAGGTGTCAGGCCTGCGGACGGGACGGGTCGGCAGCGGGGTGGGGCTACTCGGCGGCGCGGCGCAGGGACTCCGAGAGCCGCTCGGCGGCGGCCAGCACCGCGGGCGCGTGCATCCGGCCGGGCTGGCGGGAGAGACGCTCCAGCGGGCCGGAGACGGACACGGCGGCGATGATCTTGCCCGACGGCGACCGGATCGGTGCGGACACCGAGGCCACCCCCTGCTCGCGCTCACCGACCGACTGGGCCCAGCCCCGGCGCCGGATGCCCGCGAGCGCGGTGGCGGAGAAGGCGGCGTTCTGCAGACCGCGGTGCATCCGCTCCGGATCCTCCCAGGCCAGCAGGATCTGGGCCGCGGACCCGGCGCGCATCGTCAGCTGGGATCCCACGGGGATCGTGTCGCGCAGACCGGAGGGCCGTTCCGCAGCGGCCACGCACACCCGGTAGTCCCCCTGGCGCCGCCACATCTGCGCGGACTCCCCGGTGATGTCGCGCAACCGCGCCAGCACCGGGCCTGCGGCGGCGAGCAACCGGTCCTCTCCCGCGGCGGCGGACAGCTCGGCCAGCCGCGGCCCCAGGATGAACCGCCCCTGCATGTCCCGCGCCACCAGCCGGTGGTGCTCGAGGGCCACGGCGAGACGATGGGCGGTCGGTCGGGCCAGACCCGTGCCCGCCACCAGACCGGCCAGGGTGGCCGGTCCCGCCTCGAGCGCGGAGAGCACCAGAGCGGCCTTGTCGAGCACGCCGACTCCGCTAGAGTTGTCCATACTCTGATAATGCCGTCTCAACATGTGGATTGCAAGTCCCGATCGAGCGCCGGTTGGACGAGCCTGGGAGGGCCGGAGTATCGGAGAACCACCGGGTCACCGGTCGGCCGGGGCGACGCGGCAACACGACAGAAGGGCAGGAGAGGTCATGGGCAGGACCCTGAGCGAGAAGGTCTGGGACGAGCACGTCGTCCGGAGCGCACCGAGCGAGCCCGACCTGCTCTACATCGACCTCCACCTGATCCACGAGGTGACCTCACCCCAGGCCTTCGACGGTCTGCGGCTGGCCGGTCGCACCGTACGACGCCCCGACCTGACCCTTGCCACCGAGGACCACAACGTGCCGACCCTCGACTGGGACAAGCCGATCGCGGACCCGGTCTCGCGCACGCAGGTGCAGACGCTGCGCAAGAACGCCGAGGAGTTCGGCGTACGCCTGCACTCGCTCGGTGACGTCGAGCAGGGCATCGTGCACATCATCGGCCCGCAGCTGGGACTGACCCAGCCGGGCATGACGATCGTCTGCGGCGACTCGCACACCTCGACCCATGGGGCGTTCGGCGCGATCGCGTTCGGCATCGGCACCAGCGAGGTGGAGCACGTGCTCGCCACCCAGACGCTGATGCAGGCCAGGCCCAAGACGATGGCGGTCACCGTCAACGGGTCGCTACCTCCCGGGGTGACGGCCAAGGACCTGGTGCTGACCCTGATCGCGCACACCGGCACGGGAGGTGGGCAGGGCTACATCGTGGAGTATCGCGGGCCGGCCATCGAGGAGCTCTCGATGGAGGCCCGCATGACGATCTGCAACATGTCGATCGAGTGGGGCGCCAAGGCGGGCCTCATCGCGCCGGACCAGACGACGTTCGACTACATCCAGGGTCGGCCGCAGGCCCCGACCGGCGACGACTGGGACGCCGCCGTCGCACACTGGAGGACGCTCGTCACCGACGAGGACGCCGTCTTCGACGAGGAGATCGTGCTGGACGCGAGCGAGATGGCGCCGTTCGTCACGTGGGGGACCAACCCCGGACAGGGTGTCCCGCTCTCCGCGAGCGTCCCGCGGCCCGAGGACCTCGACGACCAGGGCGACCGGGTCGCGGCCCAGAAGGCCTTGGAGTACATGGGTCTCGAGGCCGGCACCCCCATGCGCGAGATCAAGGTCGACACCGTCTTCGTCGGCTCGTGCACGAACGGCCGCATCGAGGACCTCCGCGCGGCAGCCGAGGTGCTCGAGGGTCGTCATGTCGCCGACGACACCAGGCTCCTGGTCGTGCCCGGCTCGGTCCGGGTGCGGCTGCAGGCCGAGTCGGAGGGTCTGGACGTCGTCTTCAAGGAGGCCGGAGGTGAGTGGCGCGGAGCGGGCTGCTCGATGTGCCTGGGCATGAACCCCGACCAGCTCGCACCGGGGGAGCGCAGCGCGTCGACCTCGAACCGGAACTTCGAGGGACGACAGGGCAGAGGTGGCCGCACCCACCTCGTCTCGCCGCTGGTCGCCGCCGCCACCGCGGTGACCGGCACGCTGGCGTCACCGGCCGACCTGCCAGCACTGGGCTGAGGAGGCTCGCATGGACAAGTTCACCACCCACACGGGGACCGGCGTGCCGCTGCGGCGCAGCAACGTCGACACCGACCAGATCATCCCCGCCGTCTTCCTCAAGCGGGTGACGCGCACGGGCTTCGAGGACGGGCTGTTCGCGGCCTGGCGCAAGGACCCGGAGTTCGTCATCAACCAGCCGGCCTACCAGGGAGCCACGGTCCTGGTGACCGGTCCCGACTTCGGCACCGGGTCCTCACGCGAGCACGCCGTGTGGGCGTTGATGGACTACGGATTCCGGGTCGTGATCTCCAGCCGCTTCGCCGACATCTTCCGAGGGAACTCCGGGAAGGCGGGCCTGGTCGCTGCGCAGGTGGGTCAGGACGTCGTCGAACAGCTCTGGAAGCTGATCGAGACCGACCCGACCACCCGGATCGTCGTCGACCTGCAGGAGTGCACCATCCAGGCGGACGCGTTGACCGCTCCGTTCGAGATCGACGACTACACGCGCTGGCGGCTCCTCGAAGGACTCGACGACATCGGAATCACCTTGTCCCACGAGGAAGACGTCACCGACTACGAGCTGCGTCGACCGTCGTGGAAGCCGACCACTATGTGAGGAATGACGCGTCGTGGGTGTCGGTAGGCCACCGTTTTCCTATTTAGACAAGGAAAAACGCGTGTAGTCGTTGTGACGCAGGTAACTTTTCCCTAGCGTGCCAAGAGTAGTCGAGCAACGGCTCGACCTTGGGCAAGTTCACGGAAGGGAAGCTTGTGAACAAGAGTCAGCTGATCGACACCCTCGCTGCACGTTACGAAGGCAACCGCAAGCAGGCCGCTCACGCGCTCGAGTCGGTGATCGACACGATCACGCGCGAGGTCGCCAAGGGCGAGAAGGTCGCCATCACGGGCTTCGGCTCGTTCGAGAAGCGGGTTCGCGACGCACGGTGGGTGCGGAACCCACGGACCGGCGAACGACTCAAGGCCAAGAAGACCGCGGTCCCGAAGTTCAACCCGGGCGCGGACCTGAAGGCCGTCGTCTCCGGCGCCAAGAAGCTGCCGAAGCTGACCCTGGACGCGGCGGCGTCGACGGCCCGGGCCGCCACCGGCACCACCAGGGCGCCGGCGAAGAAGACCACCAGCACCGCCAAGAAGGCAACGGCGAGCACGTCACCGGCGACCAGGAAGAGCGCCGCCAAGACCGCGACCAAGAAGGCACCGGCCACGAAGGCCCCGGCCACCAAGGCTCCGGCCACCAAGGCTCCGGCCACCAAGGCTCCGGCCAAGAGGACGGCCGCCAAGAAGTCGGCCGGCACCACGACCGCCAAGAAGTCCACCGCCACCAAGGCTCCCGCGAAGAAGACGACCGCAGCGGCCACCAAGGCGCCGGCCAAGAGGGCGACCGCCACCAAGGCCCCCGCGACCAAGGCGCCTGCGAAGAAGACGACCGCAGCGAAGACGACAGCCACCAAGGCCCCGGCGAAGAAGACGACCGCGAAGCGGGCCGCCAAGAAGTCCTGACCCGGCATCACGTGCGAAGGGGCCCACCGGTTCGGTGGGCCCCTTCGCGTTGCCGCCACTGTGCCCCCCCGGTTCCCCTCTGTTCCCCTGCACTCCCATCGGATCGCCTGGTCGTGACAGGAGCGCAGCGGGGCTCAGGGAAGCGTGAGGATCTGCACCCCGACGACGTGCACCGATTGGTCGTCCTCGACGATCTCGGTGCGGACCCGCTGTCCGGCCCGGAGCAGCAGCAGCCCGCTGCCCCGCAGGGCCGATGCGGGGAACGACTCCTCGTGCCCGTCGTCGAAGAGCACCCGTCCGCTTCGCGTGACCGGGTCGAAGCCGGACACCGTGGCCTGCCTCCGTCCCACGACCTGCGCGGTCCGGGCACCCACCCCGAGACGCAGCGCCTCACTGAGCGCGCCCGGGTCGTCCACGTCCCGCCGCAACCCTGGTATGTCGACCGCGTCGACCTCGAACGCGCCGGCGTCCAGGTGCAGGGTCCGGGACCCGTGACCGAACGACGGCCGGAACCGCTGCAGGTCCGGTGCGAAGACGGCCGTCGTGCCGACGGCGTCCTGGTCGCTGACGAACGACATCCGCGAGCTGTCGGCCGAGGCGTACGCACGTGTCAGCTCCTCGGGGCGGAGGGCCGGCAGGTCCGCGCAGACGGCTGCCAGCCGAAGCCCCGGTCCCCGGCGGTGCATCTCCGCTGCGGCCTGCACGAGCGTCCCGTTCAGGTCGCTCGTCCCGTCCGGGATCACCTCGGCACCGATGTCGCGGAGCATCCCTGCTGCCAGGTGGTCGTCGGTGACGACGAGCACCCGGGCCACCACCTCGCACGCCAGGAGTGCGGTCACGGTGTCCGCCGCGAAGGCGGTGGCCAGATCTCGTCGGGCGCGGTCCCCGAGCCCACCCAGGCGCGACTTGGCGAGCGCCGTGCGCTTCACCGGGACCAGGACGGCGAGGCGGACGCTTTCGGGCGGGGACGTGGTCATCGCCGACGATCCTGCCAGGCCCCCGCCACGACCCGGCGGGCGTGCTCGGCACAGCGACCCCGATGCGGCATGCTGTGCGCAGGTGCCCCACCGCACATCGGGCCGGGGCGAACGAGGACGAGACGAGGGCCAGTGCCGAAGCCGCGACGCCTGCAGGAGCCCAGGGGCTGGGCGTTCGGCTTCTGCGTCGCCGTCGCCGAGCCTCCGTTGACACTGTTCACCAGGCGGCGCTGGAAGGGCGGTGAGAACATCCCGGCGCAGGGCGGCTGCATCCTGGCCGTCAACCACATCTCCCACCTCGACCCGTTCACGTGTGCGCACTTCGTCTACTCGTGGGGTCGTGTCGTGCGGTTCCTGGCGAAGGCCGAGCTGTTCGAGCTGCCGGTGCTGGGCAGGATCGTCAAGAACGCCAAGCAGATCCCGGTCTACCGGCTCACGAGCGACGCGTCGCTCTCGTTCACCGCCGCCGTTCAGGCGGTGGGGCAGGGGCGGTGTGTGGTGGTCTACCCCGAGGGGACGATCACCCGGCAGCCCGACCTGTGGCCGATGACCGGCAAGACCGGTGCGGCCCGCATCGCTCTGGCCTCCGGGGTCCCGGTGATCCCGGTCGCGCAGTGGGGGGCGCAACGGATCCTCCCGCCGTACACCACCCGCCCGCATCTCCTGCCCCGCAAGACGATCGAGATGACCGCGGGCCCGCCGGTGGACCTCGACGACTTCCGGGACCAGCCGCTGTCGCCCGAGGTGCTGGTCGCGGCCACCAACCGCATCATGGACGAGATCACCAGGCTGCTCGAGGACATCCGCGGTGAGAAGGCCCCCGCTGAGCGGTTCGACCCGCGCACGGCCGGTGTCAGCCTGACCGGGAACCCCAACCCCGCCAGCAGGAGGCGGCACAGGGGTCGCGCCGAGAAGTCACGCGACAGGAGACGTGGATGAGCAAGGTGGCCGTCTTCGGCGCCGGTTCCTGGGGCACGGCGTTCTCCGTCGTCCTCGCCGACGCCGGCAACGACATCACGCTGTGGGGGCGCCGCGAGGAGCTGTGCTCGACGATCAACGAGAAGCGGGAGAACACCGACTACCTGCCGGGCATCCACCTGCCCTCGACGGTCACCGCGACCCACGACCCGGAGCAGACCCTGGCGGGTGCCGAGTTCGTGGTCCTCGCCGTACCCTCCCAGACGCTGCGGTCCAACCTGGTCGGCTGGGCGGACCTCATCCCGCGTGACGCGGTGCTGGTGTCGCTGATGAAGGGTGTCGAGCTGGGGACGCTGAAGCGGATGAGCGAGGTGATCGCCGAGGTCACCGGAGCCGGCCCCGAGCGCATCGGCGTGGTCACCGGTCCCAACCTGGCCAAGGAGATCGCGAACCGGGAGCCCGCCGCCAGCGTGGTCGCCTGCACCGACGAGGGGAACGTGACCCGGCTGCGGGCGCTGTGCCACTCGGCGACCTTCCGCCCCTACTCGAGCACCGACGTCGTGGGCTGCGAGCTCGGCGGCGCCTACAAGAACGTCATCGCGTTGAGCGTCGGGATGGCGGTGGGGCTGGGTTTCGGGGACAACACGACCGCCTCGGTGATCACGCGCGGCCTCGCAGAGATCGCCCGGCTGGCCGTGGGCCTGGGGGCGGACCCGATGACCCTGATGGGGCTGGCCGGTCTCGGCGACCTGGTCGCCTCCTGCTCCTCGCCGCTGTCACGCAACAGGTCGTTCGGGGAGAAGCTCGGCCAGGGCATGACGACCGAGGAGATCACCGCCTCGACGCGACAGGTCGCCGAGGGCGTGAAGTCGTGCTCCTCGCTGCTCGCCCTGGCACAGCAGGCACACGTCTACGCCCCCATCGTCGCCGCGGTGCACGCCGTCGTCGAGGGGGAGATGACCGCGGCGGACATGCTCACCCTGCTGATCTCGCGCGAGACCAAGCACGAGCGGGACTGACCCCGCGGCCGGTCACCGCTCGGGCGACACCGGCGGCCGGGCCACGTCGTCGAGGGCGGTCGCCAGGTCGTCCCACAGGTCGTCCACGTCCTCGATCCCGACCGAGAGCCGGACCAGTGCGTCCGGGATCGTGGCCGGCTCGGTGCGCCACCGTCGGCGTCGCTCGAAGCTCGACTCGACCCCGCCGAGGCTGGTGGCGTGCACCCACAGGCGCGTGGACCGGGTGACGAGGTCGGCTGCCACCGGTCCCTGGGCCAGCACCATCGACACGACGGCCCCGAACCCGGGGTAGCGGACCTCGGAGACGGCCGGGTGCGCACCCAGCCGCCGGACCAGCTCCTGGGCGTTGGCCTGGGCCCGCTCCAGGCGGACGTGCAGCGTGCGCAGCCCGCGCAGCGCGAGCCACGTCTCGAGGGTGCCGGGCGTCGCTCCGAGCAGGTCCCGGCGCTTCTTCAGCACGTCGTAGAGCCCGACGTCGCGGGTGGCCAGCGCACCGAGCAGCACGTCGCTGTGCCCGGAGATGAACTTGGTGGCCGAGTGCACCACGATGTCGGCGCCCAGGTCGAGCGGCTGCTGCAGCAGCGGGGTCGCGAAGGTGTTGTCGACCACCACGTGTGCACCCGCCTCGTGGGCAGCCCTCGCGATGGTCGCGATCTCGGCGACCTCCAGGGCCGGGTTGGTGGGCGACTCCAGCCACACCAGGGCGGCGTCCTCGCAGGCCTTCACCACCGCGCCGGTGTCGGTGACGTCCACCAGGACGGCGGTCAGCCGCCCACGGGCCTCGAGGTCCGAGAGCTGCATGAGGCTGCCGTTGTAGGCGTGCTGCGGCGCCACGACGGTGCCACCCGCACCGACCAGGTCCAGGACGGTGGCGACGGTCGCCAGGCCGGTGGCGAACGCCAGGCACCGTCCGCCCTCGAGCTCGCCGAGGGCCTCCTCGAAGGCCGCCCAGGTGGGGTTCCCGTAGCGGCCGTACTCCAGGTCCCCGCCCGCGACGTACGTCGAGGCCAACGTCAGCGGCTCGTTGAGCGGGTTGTCCGGCACGCGCGGAGGGCGCCCGGAGGTGACGGCGACCGTTGCCGGCCGGTACGGCGGCCTGCCGGCTGTCTCGGCCGCGTTCGAGGGGTCGCAGGACATGTGCATCAGCCTAGGGACGGCAGTGCGAGACGAGAAACCGGGGACGGCATGACGGTGGTCGGGGCACGGGACGGGTAGGGTCTCGACACGATGAGCGCGCCCACGTCCCGACCCGCAGCGAGGTCCACCAGCGGGCCCGGCGTCGAGCAGGGCATGGGCCCGCCCCCGACCCGCAAGCCGCGCATCGCGGTGGTCTTCGGTGGCCGCTCCAACGAGCACTCCGTCTCGTGCGTGACGGCAGGCAGCGTGCTGCCCGCGATCGACCGGGACCGCTACGACGTGGTGCCGGTCGGCATCACCCGGGACGGTCGCTGGGTCCTGGAGTCCGACGACCCGGCCCGTCTGGCGATCACCCCCGCCGGCCGTCTTCCCGAGGTGGACGCCTCCGGTGCCCGGGTGGCCCTCCAGGGCGGACAGGGCAGCAGCGACCTTGTGGTGCACGAGTCCGGGTCCGCGCTGCGCACCCTCGGAGAGGTCGACGCCGTCTTCCCGCTGCTGCACGGGCCGTGGGGGGAGGACGGCACGATCCAGGGGATGCTGGAGATGGCGGGTGTGCGCTACGTCGGGGCGGGGGTCCTCGCCTCGGCGGTCGGGATGGACAAGCACTACATGAAGATCGTGCTGCAGTCCCACGGGCTGCCGGTTCTGCCCTACGCCGTGCTCACGGCCCGGGCGTGGGAGCTCGACCGGTCGGCGTGCGTCGAGACCGTCGACTCACTGGGCTACCCGGTGTTCGTCAAGCCGGCACGGGGCGGCTCGAGCATCGGGATCAGCAAGGTGACCGGACGCGCCGGCCTCGAGGACGCCGTACGAGCAGCGCAGGCGCACGACCCCAAGGTGCTCGTGGAGATGTCGGCCGAGGGCGGCCGCGAGATCGAGTGCGGGGTGCTGCAGGGCTTCGGCACCAACCCGCCGGACACCTCGGTCGTCGCCGAGATCAGCATCGACCCTGGGCACGACTTCTACGACTTCGCCGCGAAGTACCTCCCCGAGGAGCACACCCGGCTGACCGTCCCGGCCGACCTGTCACCGGCCGTCGTGGACCGCGTCCAGCAGCTGTCCGCGCAGGCCTTCGAGGCGCTCTCGGTGGAGGGGCTGGCCCGGGTGGACTTCTTCGTGCTCGCCGACGAGCGGGTGGTCATCAACGAGATCAACACCATGCCGGGGTTCACGCCGTCCTCGATGTTCCCGCGCATGTGGGCGGCCAGCGGCCTGGCCTACCCCGGGCTCGTCGACCGGCTGATCCAGCTGGCGCTGCACCGGGACACCGGGCTGCGCTGACCGCACCAGCCTCACACGCAGGGCCGCACCTCGCGGTCGGCCCGCCTGATCGCGGGCGCGAGGTCGACCATCGTGGCGGGCGGCGGGAAGTAGTCCCTCGGGATCCGCACCTCGACGTTCACGGCCCGCCCGACCGTGGTCATCGTGATCGCCTCCGGGCGGCCGGTCTGCTGCTCGTCCGGGATGAACCAGCCGACGCCGTTGGCGACCTGGCAGGTCGAGAACCGGTCGAAGCCGGCGGGTCGCGGCACTCCGCACCGCAGCTCGATCGCCGGGTCGCCCCACGCCGCGGCGTACCCGCCACCGGCGTCGACCCTGCGCCCCGGCTGGTCGGCGACCCGAGCAGGCAGCGCCTCGACGAGAGCCGCGCACCTCCGGGCGACGGCACCGCTCAGCGCCGGGGCGTCCACCTCGAGGGGCCCCCTCGAGCAGGACCCCAGCAGGGCGAGCGCACAGACGACGACGCCCAGCCCCAGCAGAGGTGGGCGTCGACGTCCGAGGACCGCTCGAGGTCTCAGATGTGCACGACCGGGCAGGTCAGGGTGCGGGTGATCCCCGCGATGTTCTGCACCTTGGCGACGACCAGCTTGCCGAGCTCGTCGACGTTGCGGGCCTCGGCACGCACGATCACGTCGTAGGGACCGGTGACGTCCTCGGCCAGTGTGACTCCCTTGACCTCGGCGATCTCCGCTGCCACCTCGGCAGCCTTGCCGACGTCGGTCTGGATCAAGATGTAGGCCTGCACCACCATGCTGCACTCCTGTGTCGTCTGTATGTCGTCGGCGTTGTCTTCCTCGCACTCGACCGCCGTCGCACGAGGCGGTCCGGCACAACGTACCGTGGACCGACCCCCCGCACACACAGGGCCCGGATCATGTGGAGTTGGATGTCGCACATGACCGTTTCACCTGGCTCCCCTCATGCCGGACCTGCGGGCCCGAGCGCCCGGACCCTGGCGGACGTCGGCGAGTTCGGGCTGGTCGACGCGCTCGCCGAGGTGTTCCCCCAGGGCCCTCACGTGCTGCTCGGGCCCGGGGACGACGCCGCCGTGGTGTCGTTCCCGCACGGCAGGGTCGTGGTCTCCACCGACCTGCACGTCGACACCCGGCACTTCCGGCAGGACTGGGCCTCCGCCGTCGAGATCGGCCACCGGCTGGCAGCCGCGAACCTCTCCGACATCAACGCGATGGGCGGTCGCGCCACCGCCCTGACCGTCGGGCTGGCGGCGCCGGCCGACCTCCCCGTGACGTGGGCCCTGGACCTGGCTCGCGGCATCGCGGCGGAGTGCGCCCTCGTGGGCGCCTGCGTGGTCGGCGGCGACCTGACCGGCTCGGACCGGCTGACGGTCGCGGTCACCGCGCTCGGCACGGTCGAGGGCGACCCGGTGCGCAGGTCCGGGGCCCGGCCCGGCGACGTGGTGGCGCTGGCGGGTCGTCAGGGGTGGGCCGCCGGCGGGCTGGCCGTGCTGGCGCGGGGGTTCCGCTCACCCCGGGCGCTCGTCGAGGCCTACCGACGGCCCGAGCCGCCGTACGACGCCGGCGCGCAGGGTGCCGCGCTGGGGGCCACCGCGATGATCGACGTCTCGGACGGCCTGCTCGCGGACATCGGCCACATCGCCCGGGCCAGCGGGGTGGCCGTCGACGTGGACTCGTCGCGGCTCGCGCTCCCCGAGCCGCTGCGCGCGGTGGGGGCGGCCCTGGGCATGGACCCGATGCGGTTCGTGCTGACCGGTGGCGACGACCACCCGCTGGTGGCGACGTACCCCCCCGAGGTCGTCCTGCCGGAGGGCTGGACCAGGATCGGGCAGGTGACCGAGGGGGAGGGGGTCACAGTGGACGGCGCCGCCTACGACGGTCCTGCCGGTCACGCGCACTTCTAGCCCGCGGGCATGCAGGGAGCCGCCCGGACGGGCGGCGGTGGGCTAGCGGGAGACCTTGCCGGCCTTGAGGCAGCCGGTGCAGACGTTGAGGCGCTGGGGGGTGCCGTTCACCGTCGCGCGGACGCGCTGGATGTTCGGGTTGAAACGACGATTGGTGATCTTGCGCGACCAGGGACGGTTGTGACCGAAGCCCGGTCCCTTGGCGCAGATGTCACAGACGGCAGCCACCGTGAACTCCTGGGTTTGCGTGGGTGAGGTGTGCAGTCACCTGGACCGCGCGGGACACGAGGCGCGGGGGACCTCGACGGGTCCGGCGACGGGTCCGGAGGCGGGGTCCGGGCAACCGCAACAGGATACTCGATCGCTGCGTCGTGACGCGAATCCGGCCGGGACCGCCCGTTGCACTAGCCTGTGGCAGCGTGTCGAGTGCCGGTTCGACCGGGGAACGGGGGTGTGCCGTGACCGCAGCCGAGCCGGACCGGGCACCGGCCCCGTTCGACCTGCCCACGGTCCTGAGGTTCGCCGAGCTGGCGCTGGCCGCGCTCGGCGCGGCCCGCGAGGAGATCGACGCGCTCAACGTCTTCCCGGTCCCGGACGGGGACACCGGCACCAACATGTTCTTGACCTTCGAGACGGCCCGCAACGCGATGCTGGAGACGCTCGGCGCGGGCGGGGAGGAACCGGTCGCGGGTCAGCTGCCGGCGGCGCTGGCCGCCTTCGCCCGCGGCGCCCTGCTCGGCGCCCGCGGCAACTCGGGAGTCATCTTCTCCCAGCTGGTGGGCGCCCTGTGCAAGCACGTGGCTGCCGCCGAGCCCGGGCGACGGGCGACGGTGGTGCTGGCCGAGGGGCTGGTGGCGGCCACCGAGGCGAGCTACGCCGCGGTCGGGGACCCCGTCGAGGGCACCATCCTCTCGGTGGCCCGGGCGGCCTCCGACGCCGCCTCCCGCACGGCCGCCGTCGAGGCGTTCGCGGTCGGCCACGTCATCCGGGCGGCGGCCACGGGTGCCCGGGAGGCCCTGGCGCGGACGCCGGAGCAGCTGCCGGCCCTCAAGCAGGCCGGGGTCGTCGACGCCGGCGGACGGGCGCTGTGCGTCGTCCTGGACGCCGCCGAGACCGCGGTCACCGGGCGGCGGCCGGTCTCGGGACACCTGCCGCTCGGCGCCCGGGCCATCCCGGTGCCGGTCCCCTCGGGTGACCTGACGCCCGGCGGTCCGGCCTACGAGGTGATGTTCCTGCTGGACGCCGTCGACGACCGGATCCCGCAGCTGCGCCAGGCGCTGGCCTCCCTGGGCGACTCGTTGGTCGTGGTCGGTGGCGACGGGCTGTGGAACGTGCACGTGCACGTCGACGACGTCGGCGCGGCGATCGAGGCCGGCATCGAGACCGGTCGCCCGCACCGGGTGCGGGTCACCCACTTCGCCGAGCAGGTCCAGCGGCGGGCCGCCGGGACGGTGCTGCAGGAGGGTCGCACCGTGGTGGTCGTCGCTGCCGGGTCCGGTCTGGGCAGCCTGTTCGTGGAGGCCGGGGCGACCGTCGTACCCGGTGGTGCCGGTCGTCGTCCCTCGACCGGCCAGATCCTCGAGGCGATCACGCTGGCCGGCACCGAGGAGGTGATCGTGCTGCCGAACGACCGGGACACCATCGCCGCGGCCGAGGCCGCCGCCCGGACCGCCCGGGAGGCGGGCGACGTGCGGGTCGCGGTGATCCCCACCAACGCACAGGTCCAGGGACTTGCAGCGCTCGCGGTGCACGAGCCGGGGCGCAGCTTCGAGGAGGACATCGTCACGATGTCGGCCGCTGCCCGGCATGCGCGCTCCGGTGCCGTGACCGTCGCCGCGCGGCAGGCGATGACGATGGCGGGCCCGTGCGAGCCGGGCGACGTCCTCGGGGTCATCGAGGGAGACTTCGTCCTCGTCGGCAGCGACCTCCTCGAGGTGGCGAACGGTGTGCTGGAGAGGCTGATCGGCGGCGGCGGGGAGCTGGTCACCCTGGTCGCCGGGGCCGAGGCGGGCGGGCTGGCCGACCGGGTCGCGGCCCATCTCCACGACGCCCATCCCACTGTCGACGTGGTGGTCTACGACGGCCGCCAGCAGCGCTACCCGCTGCTGGTGGGTGTCGAGTAGGAGCATCGGGGCATGCCCGCACACCGACCCGCCCCGGCCTCCACCATCGGCTGGGACGCCAAGCTGGCCGCCGTGGCCGGCAGGCACGCGACGAAGATCGAGAAGGCGTTCGGCTACCGGACCGTCGGGGACCTGCTGCAGCACTACCCGCGACGCTGGGTGGAGCGGGACAAGCTCAGTGAGCCCGAGAGGCTGCAGGTCGACGACTTCGTCACGGTGCTCGCCCGGATCGCGAGCGCCGAGCCCAAGCCCTACCTGGACCGCCGCACCGGGCGGATGGCGCACCGGCTCGAGGTGGTTCTCGACACCGGCGGCGGCGCCGTCACCCTGACCTTCTTCGACAAGGCGCAGCACCGGGCGCAGTGGCGGCGCCGCGAGCTGGTCCCCGGGCGCACGGGTCTGTTCTCCGGCAAGGTCGGCCGGTTCCGCAACACCTGGCAGCTGACCAACCCCCAGACACTGGTGTTCGGCTCGGGTGAGGAGGCCGAGAGGGCGCTCAGCCGGATGCCGGACCTGATCCCCATCTACCCGGCGACGTCGGCGGTCCAGAGCTGGCAGATCGGGGAGGCGGTCGGGCTGGCCCTCGACCTCGTGGAGGAGGTCCCGGAGGTGCTCCCCGAGGACGTCCGCGCCGAGCACGGTCTCCTCGGGGCCCGGCAGGCGCTGACCTGGCTGCACCGGCCGGACACCCGTGACCAGGTCGAGTCGGCAGCCGCCCGGCTGCGCTTCGACGAGGCGTTCGTGACCCAGACCGTGCTGGCCCAGCGCCGCGCCGCCCTGCTCGCCCAGAAGGCGCGCCCGCGGGTCGGCCGGGAGGGCGGCCTGCTGGACCGCTTCGACGCCCGGCTGCCGTTCGACCTGACCGCCGGGCAGCAGGAGGTCGGCAGGATCCTCCTGGACGAGCTGGCCGCCGGTCACCCGATGCACCGCCTGCTGCAGGGTGAGGTCGGCTCGGGCAAGACCGTAGTGGCCCTGCGGGCGATGCTGAGGGTCGTGGACTCCGGAGGGCAGGCCGTCCTCCTCGCTCCCACCGAGGTGCTGGCCCAGCAGCACCGGCGCTCGATCACCGCGATGCTCGGCGACCTCGCGGCTCGCGGCATGCTGGGCGGCGACGAGGAGGGCACCCGGGTGGCGCTGCTGACCGGTGCGCTCGGTGCGGCCGCGCGGCGCGAGGCGCTGCTGGACGTGGCCTCCGGCTCGGCGGGCATCGTGGTGGGCACCCACGCGCTGCTCGAGGACACGGTCCGGTTCGTCGACCTGGGCCTGGTGGTCGTCGACGAGCAGCACCGCTTCGGGGTGGAGCAGCGCGCCGCGCTCTCCGCCAAGGCCGGGGACAGCCCGCCGCACGTGCTGGTGATGACGGCGACACCGATCCCCCGGACCGTGGCGATGACCGTGTTCGGTGACCTCGAGACGTCCACGCTGCACGAGCTGCCGGCCGGCCGTGCTCCGGTGCGGACCACCGTGGTCGGCCTGCCCGAGCACCCGTCCTGGTTGGAGCGGGCCTATGAGCGGGTCGTCGAGGAGGTGGCCGAGGGACACCAGGTCTACGTCGTGTGCCCCCGCATCAGCGCCGACGACGACGACGGCACCCAGCGACCCAAGGACGGCGCCGACGACGGCCCCCCGATGGCCGCCGTCGACGAGGTCGCGCCGATGCTCGCCGGCGGACCGCTCGCGGGATTGCGGGTCGCGGTGCTGCACGGCCGGCTCGCCCTGGACGTCAAGGAGCGGACCATGACGGCGTTCGCCGCCGGCGAGGTCGACGTGCTGGTCGCCACGACCGTCGTCGAGGTCGGCGTCGACGTCGCCAACGCGACCATGATGGTGGTCCTCGACGCCGAGCGCTTCGGTGTCTCCCAGCTGCACCAGCTCCGCGGGCGCATCGGGCGCAGCGACCTGGACAGCCTGTGCCTGCTGGTGACCAACGCCCCGCTCGGCAGTCCCGCCCGCGAGCGCGTGGAGGCGGTGGCCGCGACGACCGACGGCTTCGAGCTCTCCCGGGTGGACCTCCAGCAGCGCAGGGAGGGCGACGTGCTGGGCTCCACCCAGTCGGGGCGTCGCTCCGGCCTGCGCCTGCTGCAGGTCCTCGAGCACGAGGACGTGATCCTCCAGGCCCGCGGCGTGGCCACCGCGATCGTCGCCGAGGACCCGACGCTGGAGCAGCATCCGCAGCTGGCCGACCAGGTCCGGCGCCTGCACGAGGCCGACCAGGCCGACTTCCTGGAGAAGGGCTGACCTGGGCCTCCGGTCGGCCCGACTGATGACCAGGGGGATGCAGGCCCTGTGGCCCGCGATGGAGGTGGCGGCGCGCGGGAGGTATCACGGCGGGGGGTGATCCGTCGGTCCAGCCGGGTTTCTGGTCGCTGCGGGGGTGCTGGTCGCCGTACAGGAGGCCGGCAGTGACCACAACGGGGGGAGAGGCCGCCCGCAGTGACCACAACCCCGGGACGGCCGGCCCGCAGTGACCACAACCCCCGGGACGGCCGGCCCGCAGTGAGCCAGCGGCGGACCTCGGCCGACGAGCAGATCCGGTTCCCCGACACGGCCTCCCGACGGCCCCGGCGCGGAGCATGATCTGATACGTCGATGACGATGAGCACCGGGACGAGCGCCAGGACGCGGTCGGCTCGCACCGTTGACCGGGAGGACAGGCGGGTCCTCCGGCCACCCTCCCTGCCGGATGGCTGGTCGCCCCGCCTGTACGGCGTCGTGGCAGCGCTGCTGGTGATCAGCACGACGGTCCGCCTGGCCCAGGTCGAGGCGCACCTGGACTTCACGGGCCTCGCGTCGCTGCGACGCTGGTTCGACGTGGACGGTGAGGGGAACGTGCCGACCTGGTTCTCCTGCATCCTGCTGTTCCTGTGTGCCCAGGCGATGTGGGCGCTGTCCCGGTGCCGCACCGAGGAGTCGCAGCGATGGCGACGGCACGAACGCGCCTTGGCCGTCGTGTTCGTCTACCTCAGCATCGACGAGCTGACACAGGTCCACGAGCAGACGATCGCGCCCCTGCAGCGGATGTTCGGGCTGTCCGGGGCGCTGTCCTTCGCCTGGGTGCTGCTGGCCGTGCCGGTCACCGGATTGTTCGCCGTGCTGATGATCGGCTACCTGCGGGCCCTCCCGGTCCGGGTCGGTGTGTCCATGGTGCTCGCCGGCCTGGTGTACGTCGGTGCTGCCGCCGGGGTCGAGCTGGTCGGCGGGCTGCTGTGGAGCGAGGACCGCCTCCAGACGGCGGCCTACGTGCTGGAGACGACCGTCGAGGAGGGGCTGGAGATGGTCGCACTCGTGATCTTCCTCGGCAGCGCCTACCACCTGCTGTCACGACGGACGCGCCGGGAGCCCGAGCACGGCGCCTGACCGGTCACCTCCACGGGTGCGGGGGTCGCCTGCGAGAGTGTCCAGGTGCGGGAGCCGGAGCAGCCATGACGCGGATCATCGGGGGAGCCGCCGGCGGCCGACGCATCAAGGCCCCACCGGGCGAGCGCACCCGGCCCACCTCCGACCGCGTCCGGGAGGCCCTCTTCTCGGCGGTCGACTCAGCACTCGGCTCCCTGCACGGTCTGCGGTTCCTGGACCTGTACGCCGGCAGTGGCGCGGTCGGCCTGGAGGCGCGCTCCCGGGGCGCCGGGGCGGTGACGCTGGTCGAGCGGGACCGGCGGACGGCAGCGGTGATCCGGGACAACATCCGCGTCCTCGGCTTCGACGGCGTCGACCTGGTCGTCGTGGACGTCGAGCGGGCGCTGCGTCAGCCGCCGCGGGCGCCGTACGACGTGGTGTTCCTCGACCCGCCGTACGCCGTGCCCGAGAGCGACGTCACCGCGGCGCTACGGCTGCTGCGGGAGCAGGGCTGGCTGGCGCACCAGGCACTGGTCGTCGTCGAGCGCTCCAGCCGGGACGCTGCGCCGTTCTGGCCCGACGGGTTCACCGGCGAGCGGACGAAGAGGTACGGCGAGACGGTGCTTTGGTACGGTCACGCCACCGCCTGACCGCACCGTCCACCACAGCACCAGAGCCGAACCGCCTGAGGAGCCACTGTGCGCCGAGCCGCTTGTCCAGGGTCGTTCGACCCGGTGACCAACGGGCACATCGACATCATCTCCCGGGCGGCGACCCTGTTCGACGAGGTGGTCGTCGCGGTCGGGGTCAACCAGAGCAAGAGCCGGCTGTTCAGCCCGGACGAGCGGATCGACATGCTCGAGACGGCGGTCGAGTCCTATCCCAACGTGCGGGTGGCGGGGTTCGACCGACTGCTCACCGACTTCTGCCGTGAGCACGACGTGCATGCGATCGTCAAGGGCCTGCGGGCGGTCAGCGACTTCGACTACGAGCTGCAGATGGCGCAGATGAACGCCAGCCTCTCGGGCATCGAGACCGTGTTCGTGCCCACCAGCCCGGCCTACTCCTTCCTCGCCTCGAGCCTGGTCAAGGAGGTCGCGAAGTTCGGCGGGGACGTGTCCGCCCTGGTGCCGGACTTCGTCTGGGACCGGCTGACGGCCCGGCTCGCCGAGGCCTCCTGAGCCCGGCCCGCGGGCCCGCGGAGCGCCGTTTTGGCGGCTGCGGGCTCCTTCGGTAGGCTGAGGGACGGGTCTTCGTGCAGGAGACCGTGGTGGCGCCCCGGCGCACCCCCGGTTGCTGCTCGAGGACCCAGGTCTGCTGTGCCCCTGTCAGGAAGTGGAAACCGTGCGTCTCGACCCGAGAGCGCCGCTCGTGCTCGACACCCGCGAGCTCGGCCGCCGCCCGGGGTCGCAACGTCGGACGAGCTTCTCGGCTCCGGCGCCTGCAGACCTCGGCATCGAGGTCATCGGGGTCCCTGAGGGGTCCACGATCCACTTCGAGCTCCGGCTCGAGGCGGTCATGGAGGGTGTGCTCGTCACCGGCACGGCGGAGGCCGAGCTGGTCGGTGAGTGCGTCCGGTGCCTGGAGGAGGTCCACGACGAGGTCGTGGCCGACTTCCAGGAGCTCTTCGTCTACGAGGAGAGCGACACCGCCCGGCACCCCGACGGGTCGGACGACGAGGACATCGGCCGCCTGGAGGGCGACCTGCTCGACCTGGAGCCGGTGCTGCGGGACGCGGTGGTGCTGATGCTGCCGTTCCAGCCGCTGTGCCGAGAGGACTGCCCGGGGCTGTGCGTCCAGTGCGGGGCCAGGCTCGCGGACGAGCCGGGCCACCAGCACGAGGAGCCGGTCGACCCGAGGTGGGCCTCCCTGCAGGGGCTCTCCGGCCCCGGCTACGAACAGAAGTGACGAACCGGCAGCACCGCGGCACCCGACCTGGCGCTGACCTGACCTGACCATCCTGCCGCTCGCGGCCGACAAGAGGAGTACACCGTGGCTGTCCCCAAGCGGAAGATGTCGCGCAGCAACACGCGTCACCGTCGCTCGCAGTGGAAGGCCGTCGCGCCCTCACTGGTGACGTGCGCGAACCCGGCCTGCGGCGGCAAGCACCTGCCGCACCGCGCCTGCCCGGAGTGCGGCCAGTACGGCGCCCGCGCCGACCGTCGCCAGGTCCTCTGACGACCGCGCCCGCGGGGCCGCCGCACATGACGACCGAACCTCCCTACGGTGACCTGCGGGAGGCACTAGGCGACCCGGTCCTCGAGGACGAGCTTCTCGACCGCGCGCTCACGCACCGGTCCTACGCCTACGAGCACGGGGGCCTGCCGACCAACGAGCGGCTGGAGTTCCTCGGAGACTCCGTCCTCGGCGTGGTCGTCACCGACACCCTGTTCCGCACCCACCCCGACCTGTCCGAGGGCCGGCTGGCGAAGCTGCGCGCCGCCGTCGTCAACGCGCGCGCGCTGGCCCAGGTCGCGCACACCATCGGTCTCGGCACGCACATCAAGCTCGGCCGCGGCGAGGAGGCGACCGGGGGCCGCAACAAGCCGTCGATCCTCTCCGACACTGTCGAGGCGCTCATCGGGGCCGTCTACCTCAGCGGCGGCTTCGACGCGTCCAGCGCTGTCGTGCACCTGCTGTTCGACCCGCTGATGGAGAACGCGGCCGGTCTCGGCGCGGGCCTCGACTGGAAGACGAGCCTGCAGGAGCTGTCCGCCGAGCACTCGCTGGGCGTCCCGGAGTACGTCATCGGGGAGACCGGTCCCGACCACGAGAAGACCTTCACCGCCCAGGTCCGGGTCGGGTCGAACCTCTACGGCCACGGCAGCGGCCGGTCGAAGAAGGAGGCCGAGCAGCAGGCGGCCGAGACCGCCTACCTGGCCATCGCCGCCGCCTACGGCGACCCGCTCGGCCGCTGAGACCGCGGTGCCCGAGCTGCCGGAGGTGGAGGTCGTGCGACGCGGCCTCGAGGCCCACGTCGTCGGCCGGACGGTGGTCCGCGTCGACGTGCTGCACGAGCGACCGGTCCGCCGGCACCTCGCCGGAGCGGCGGACTTCTCCTCGGCCGTCACCGGTCGTCGGGTGCTCGGCGCCCACCGCCGCGGCAAGTACCTCTGGCTGCCCCTCGACAGCGGCGACGCGCTCCTGGCGCATCTCGGGATGAGTGGCCAGCTGCTCGTCCAGCCGGCCGTCGCCCCCGACGAGCGACACCTGCGGGTGCGGTTCTCCCTCAGCGACGGCCACGAGCTCCGGTTCGTCGACCAGCGGATGTTCGGGGGCGTCTCGCTCTCCCCCGACGGCGCCGACCTGCCGCCGGAGATCGCGCACATCGCCCGGGACCCACTGGACCCGATGTTCGACGACGACGTGTTCGTCGCCCGGGTCCGGCGCCGCGCCTCGGGCGTCAAACGCATCCTGCTGGACCAGACGGTCGTCTCCGGGGTCGGGAACATCTACGCCGACGAAGCCCTCTGGCGGGCCCGGCTGCACGGCGACCGGCCGGGCACCAGGCTCCGTCCCACCGACGTACGACGGGTGCTCGAGGCGGTGCGGGAGGTGATGGCGGCGGCCCTGGACCAGGGCGGCACCTCGTTCGACTCGCTGTACGTCAACGTGAACGGCGAGAGCGGCTACTTCGACCGTTCCCTGCACGCCTACGGCCAGGAGGGGAGGCCCTGCGAGCGGTGCGGGTCCGCGATCGAGCGGGTGGCCTTCATGAACAGGTCGTCGTACTTCTGCCCGAGGTGTCAGCCCCGGCCGCGCACGCCGCGCGCGGATTCCCGCTCGGCCCGGGCCTCCGCCACCGGGCGCGGCACCTCGCCGGTGTAGTCGACGGGCGTCCAGGCCTGCGAGGGAACCCACTCGCTGCCGCACCCGCTGCACGCGAACAGCGGCTCCCCGCCCAGGTCATGACCGGTGTCCCGCCACCCGCAGAGCTTGCGGCAGTCGGCGATCTCGAGCGGGCGGGTCACGCCGCCAGGGTAGCCCGGCGGCGTCGGGGGTCAGGATTGACCGGTCAGGGTCGGCGTGGGAACCTAGGAGACACACCCTGTCTCCCTCGGCCAACCAGCCGGCTCGATGGCGTGCCACCCCCCGCCCCTGTCATCACCTGGCAACAACTGGAGGACACACACTATGGCAAAGGCCCTCCTCGGCTACATGAGCACCAGCACCGACCCCCGCGTCGTGTCCGAGCTCACCGCGGAGAACCGGCGTCTCCGACAGCGCGTCGCCGACCTCGAGGCGCACATCATGCGCCTGCAGGCCGAGAACGACACCCTCGCCGCCGCTGCTCACGCATCCCCGCTCCTGACGCTCGACGAGAGCATGCAGCCGGTCTGAGGACCGGTTCCACAGGTCCTCGGACCCTGCCGCTGTGCCCGAGACCGCCCGGGCACCGTCAGGACGCCTCAGTCCCGGCCGCCGTGACGACGGTGGTGCCTCGCAATGCGGCCACACGTCGACGGCCGTGCGGCTCAGACCGATGGCCGCCGAGGAGCTCGTTCCGTGGTTACGACGTTCCGTGCGAGGCTTCGCAGTCCAGCAGGTGGCGGCCGGCCTGAGCACCGAGCCGGAGGCGACTGCGTATGCCCAGCGGCAGCTCGCCGACCTCCTGCCCGAGGGTCCGGACACCCCGGGACACCGGATCTGGACCGTGGCCCTCGACGACGGCCCGGTGGTCGGAAGTCTGTGGCTCCAGCTGCGCTCCGGCACCGCCGAGGCCTACGTCGTCGACGTCGAGATCGAGCAACCGCACCGTGGTCGCGGCCTGGGGCGGGCCACGATGCGTGCCGCGGAGTCGGCCGCCCGGGACCTCGGCGCCACGGCGATCAGCCTCAACGTGTTCGGGCACAACACGGCCGCGCTCAGGCTCTACGAGGACCTCGGGTACACCGTCGTCACTGCCACCTTCTCGACACGTCCGGGCCGCACGCCCGTCCCTGCGCCGCGCAGGCGCGTGCGGCTGCGAGACATGGGAGAGCAGGAGTACGCCGCCGCCAGGTCGGCGCTCGACCGCGCCGCAGGAGGCCGGCTGGACCGCCTGCTGCCCCAGGGGCCGGCCACCGGCGGTGAGCGGCTCTGGGTGGTCCTCCAGGAGCAGGGTGGCGTGGCGGGCACGGCGTGGATGTCGCTGCAGCACCGGCGGGACGGCGTGCACGCGCTGGTCCGGCACGTCGAGGTCCGCCCGGAGCTGCGGCGCCGGGGCTACGGGGCCTCCAGCGTGGTGGCGGTGCAGCGGGCCGCTCAGGAGCTGGGTGTGGTGACGCTCACCGTCGAGGTGGGAGACGTCGCCGCGATCGACGGTGCTGCAGCGACGTGCGCGGCGAGCGGGCTGGACCTCACGGCGCAGACGATGACGAAGGCTCTGTAGCGGCGACCGGGGTGCAGGCGACGGGCGTGGGTCCACCCGGAGCCTCGGTCGGGGTGGTGGGGTCCGGTGCGGTGGGGTCCGGTGCGGTGGGGTCGCAGGGCGGGCAGGTGGGGTCGCTCGCCGCGCCCGCGTCGTCCCCTGCCGGCACCGGCGCGCAGCCGGCCGGAGTGGGGGTGGCCGTCGGAGTCGGTGTCGCCTCGGCGGTGGGTGTCGCGGTGGGTGTCGCGCTGGCCGTCGACGTGGGTGTCGCCGTGCGGTGGGCATCGCGGTGGGTGTCGCCGTGGCGGTGGGCATCGGGGTGGCCGTCGGAGTCGGGGTGGCCGTCGGAGTCGGGGTGGGTGTGGAGTCGCGGTGGGTGTGGCCGTGGCGGTGGGCGTGGCGGTGGCGTGGCGTGGCGGTGGGCGTGGCGGTGGGCGTCGCCGTGGCGGTGGGTGTGGCGGTGGGTGTGGCGGTGAGAGTGGCGGTGGGTGTGGCCGTGGCGGTGGGCGTGGCGGTCGCCGGAGTGGGCGTCGCCGTTGTCGCCGGAGTGGTGCCGGCCGCGGGGATGCTCGCAGCAGGGACGCCCGGACGAGGGAGGCCGGGGCGGGGGATGCCCGGACGGCCTGAGGCGGTCTGCCCGGGCCGAGGGGTGGCCGGTCGAGCCGGGGCCGGGGAGACCACGGGCCTGGTGGCGTGTGACGGGACGTGTGACGGGGCGGGCGAGGCGGCCTGGGCGGGGCGGGCGCCGGGCCGCCCGGCGTTGCCGGACCTGGCGGTCGCCGACCGCACCGTGCCGAGGTCCAGGCCGACCACGGGCGTCGTGCCGGCTCCTGCTCCGACGGACGGCCAGCCCGTGACCGTCGTCCCTCGGTCGAGGCCCAGGCCGGCGAAGCGCTGCTGGTAGGTCATCACCAGTCGCTCGTAGGCGACGGAGTGGTTGTAGGACAGGATCGCCGATCCCAGCATGCCCGGCTGGAAGAGGTCGCGTCCGCCGTAGCAGAGGTAGGCCGCCGCCGATGCCGCGGCGTCCTCGACGTCCTGGGGGTCGGCCACCCCGTCACCGTCCCCGTCGACCCCGAACTGCCGCCAGGTGCTCGGCAGGAACTGCATCGGGCCCACGGCCCGGTCCCACGTGGTGTTGCCGTCCCACTGCCCGTGGTCGCTGTCCGGGATCGCTGCGAACCCGTGGCCGTCGAGGACCGGTCCGAACACCGACGTACGGTGCTGCGCGTCCAGGGGACGGCCGGCGAGCGACCCGGACTCCACCTCCCCGATCGCCGCGAGGAGGCTGACCTGCAGGTGGCAGGCGGAGGGGACCGATGCGGCGGCCGCGCGGTAGGCCGAGAGGAGCACTGCGGGCAGCCGGCTCTGGGTCACCTGGCTCCCGGTCACCTGGCTCGGCGCCCGGGCAGCGGCGATCCGCACCGCCGGTGGCAGCGTGGCCCCACCTTCCGGCCTGGCACCCCGTCCGGAAGCCGGCCACGGAGCCGACGGACGGGCCGGTACGTCGGTCATCGAGGCGGGGGGCTCGCTCGGCGACCCGGGCTGCAGACCGGCGGCGGCGGCGTTCGCGTCGTTGGCGTCGGAGCGTGACGAGGACGACGCGGAACCGGCCAGCACCAGCGTCAGACCGACGGCGAGCGCAGCAAGCACACGCCTGACTTGCACAGAGGCCCCCATACCCTGCATTCCACACGGTCCCGACACCAAATACCAGCGAACGACCAAAGGCGTGGCATCCCGGTGCGGGACGAGCCGTTCGGTACGCTGACGGCCGCCGACGGCACCGCCGTCACCGAGCGACCGAAGCCGGCCCACCGGCACCAGAACGGCACCAGACCAGCCGACCCACCGACCGCGTCGACGACCATGACTCCCGACGCCCATGACTGCGGACGACCGGGACTCCGAGGGGGACCACGTGTACCTCAAGAGCCTGACGCTCCGCGGCTTCAAGTCGTTCGCGTCCGCCACCACGCTGCAGCTGGAGCCGGGGATCACCTGCGTCGTCGGGCCGAACGGCTCCGGCAAGTCCAACGTGGTCGACGCGCTCGCCTGGGTGATGGGCGAGCAGGGGGCGAAGTCCCTTCGCGGCGGCAAGATGGAGGACGTCATCTTCGCCGGCACCACGGGCCGCCCGCCGCTGGGCCGGGCCGAGGTGTCGCTGACCATCGACAACTCCGACGGTGCACTGCCGATCGAGTACGCCGAGGTCACGATCAGCCGCACGATGTTCCGCAACGGCGGCTCGGAGTACGCCATCAACGG
The DNA here is from genome assembly GCA_963837995.1 of uncultured Actinomycetota bacterium. Lineage (GTDB taxonomy): Bacteria > Actinomycetota > Actinomycetes > Propionibacteriales > Nocardioidaceae > Nocardioides_B. The sequence goes on along the minus strand of CAWIPS010000007.1, from coordinate 143,969 downwards.
CTCGACCTGTCGGCTGCTCGACGTCCAGGAGCTGTTGTCGGACTCCGGCATCGGCCGCGAGATGCACGTGATCGTCGGTCAGGGGCAGCTCGACTCGATCCTGCACGCCACCCCGGAGGACCGGCGCGGGTTCATCGAGGAGGCGGCGGGCGTGCTCAAGCACCGCAAGCGCAAGGAGAAGGCGCTCCGCAAGCTCGACTCGACCGAGGCCAACCTCACCCGTCTCCAGGACCTGCTCAACGAGCTCCGCCGGCAGCTCAAGCCGCTGGGCCGGCAGGCCGAGGTGGCCCGCAGGGCGGCCGTCGTGCAGGCCGACGCCCGGGACGCGCGCGCCCGGCTTCTCGCCGACGACCTGGTCGGCGTGCGCACGGCCCTGGAGCAGGAGCTGGTCGACGAGACCCTGCTGCTCGAGCGGCGCGCCGAGGTGGAGTCCGCCCTCGCGGAGGCCCGGCGTGCCGAGGCCGGGCTCGAGGCCGCGCTGCGCGAGGACCTTCCGGCACTGGCCTCGGCGCAGGAGACCTGGTTCGCGCTGTCCGGTCTGCGCGAGCGGCTCACGGGGACGGCCGGGCTGGCCGCCGAGCGGGTCCGCAACGCCCGCGACGGCGCCGAGCCGGTGGGCGGAGCCGGTCGTGACCCCGGGGAGCTGGAGGCCGAGGCGCAGCGGGTCCGTGCGCAGGAGCAGCAGATCCATGCCGAGGTGGCTCAGCTCCGCACGGTCCTCGACCAGGCGGTGGTGACACGCCAGGAGCTCGAGCGCGCCCACGTCGAGGAGGACGGACGTGTCACCGGGCTGCTGCGGGCCGCTGCCGACCGGCGCGAGGGGCTGGCCCGGCTGCACGGGCAGGTCAACGCCCTGAGGAGCCGCTCCGCGGCGGCGGAGGAGGAGATGAGCAGGCTCACCGAGGCCCGGCAGAACGCCGTCGCGCGGGCCGAGCGTGCTCAGCTCGACTTCACCTCGCTGGAGTCCCGGGTCGCCGGCCTGGACGCCGGCGAGGAGGGCCTCGACGCGGAGCACGAGGTGGCGACCTCCGCGCTCGCTGACGTCGAGAGCCGGCTCGCCAAGACCCGCGAGGAGGTGCAGGCCGCCGAGCGTCACCGCGCCGGCCTGACCGCCCGCAAGGAGGCGCTGGAGCTGGGTCTGGACCGCAGGGACGGGGCCGGGGCGCTGCTGGGCGCTGACGCCCCGCTGCCCGGGCTGCTGGGCTCGGTCGCTGCCCTGCTCAGCGTCCGCGTCGGCTTCGAGGCCGCGGTCGCGGTGGCGCTCGGGGCGGCCGCGGACGCGGTGGCCGTCGAGCACGTCGACGTCGCCCTGGCCGCCATCGAGCACCTCAAGGAGGAGGACCTCGGCCGGGCGGGGCTGGTGCTGGCGGGGGGCGCCGGGCCCGGAACCGACACGGGAACCGACTCGGGAACCGACACGGGAGACGACCCCTGGCCCGCGCTCCCGGACGGGGTCACCTACGCCGTGGACGCGACGGAGTGCCCGGCGGCCCTGCGACCGTCCTTGTCACGGCTGCTGCACAAGGTCGCCGTCGTACCCGACCTCGCCGCCGGACGGGCACTGGTGGCCGACCGGCCGGACCTGACCGCCGTCACCCGCGAGGGCGACCTCCTCGGCAGGCACTTCGCCTCCGGAGGGTCGACGTCGCGGCCGAGCCTGATCGAGGTGCAGGCCGCCGTCGACGAGGCCGCCGCACAGCTGGTCGAGGCGGCCCACGCCGCGGAGCGTTCCGCCTTCGACCTGGCCCGCCTGGAGGAGGAGCGTGCCGAGGCCCGACGGCGGGTGGATGTCGCACTGGCGCGGCTGCACGAGTCAGACGCCACCTTGGCGGCCGTCGCGGAGGAGCTCGGTCAGCTCGGGTCCCTGGTCCGCTCGGCCCGGGCCGAGGCGGACCGGATGGCGCGTGCCATCGCGGCTGCGGAGGACTCCCGGGACCGGGACCTCGCAGGGCTGGCGGAGCTCGAGCAGCGGCTGGCGGCCGCCGAGACCGGTCCCGAGGAGGAGCCGGACACCTCGGAGCGCGAACGTCTCGCCGAGCAGGCCCGCGCGGGCCGGCAGAGCGAGATGGACGCCCGCCTCGCCCTGCGCACCGCGGAGGAGCGTGCGCGGGCCCTGGCCGGCCGCGCCGACTCACTTCTCACCGCTGCCCGGTCCGAGCGCGAGGCGCGTGCGCGGGCCCGGGCCCGACGCGACCGCCTCGCCCGCGAGGGACGGGTCGCGGAGGCGGTCGGCAGCGCGGTGGCCGTGGTCCTCGACCGGCTGGACCGCTCGATCGCCCTGGCGGCCGAGCTCCGGGCCGGCGTCGAGGCCGGACGCCGCGCACGCGAGGAGGAGCTGCTGGCGGTGCGCGCGACGCTGCGTGACCTGGCCGGGGAGCTCGAGGAGCTGGTCAGCACCGTCCACCGCGACGAGCTGGCCCGGACCCAGCAGCGGATGCGCCGCGAGCAGCTGGAGGAGCGCGCGCTCGAGGAGCTCGGCCTGGACCCGGACGCCCTGGTCGCGGACTACGGACCGGACATCCCGGTCCCACCCGTGCTGAGCGCCGAGGAGCTGTCCGCGCTCGCCGAGGACGACGAGGCCTCCCCGCCCGAGCCGGTGCCGTTCGTGCGGGAGGAGCAGCTGCGGCGGCTGAGGGCGGCGGAACGCGCCCTGAGCACCCTGGGCAAGGTGAACCCGCTGGCGCTCGAGGAGTTCTCGGCCCTCGAGGAGCGACACCAGTTCCTCGGGGAGCAGCTGGAGGACCTGCGGCGCACCCGCCGCGACCTGCTGGACATCGTCCACGAGGTCGACGAGCGCGTCGAGCGGGTGTTCACCGAGGCCTGGCGCGACGTCAGCGCGGCGTTCAGCGAGGTCTTCGGTCGGCTGTTCCCCGGAGGCGAGGGCACGCTGGTGCTCACCGACCCCTCGGACCTGCTCACGACCGGCGTCGACGTCCAGGCTCGCCCCGCGGGGAAGAAGGTCAAGCGGCTCTCGCTGCTCTCCGGTGGTGAGCGGTCACTGGTCGCCGTGGCCTTCCTCGTCGCGCTGTTCAAGGCCCGGCCGTCACCGTTCTACATCCTGGACGAGGTGGAGGCGGCGCTCGACGACACGAACCTCGGACGCCTGCTGGAGATCTACGAGGAGCTCCGCGAGACCAGCCAGCTGCTGGTCATCACCCACCAGAAGCGCACCATGGAGGTGGGCGACGCGCTGTACGGCGTCAGCATGCGCGATGACGGTGTGTCAGCGGTGATCAGCCAGCGGCTCCGCGAGCGGGCCGGGGTCTAGCCGATGGTCTAGCCGCGGTCCCTCCGGAGATCCGCGCCGTGGTGACCTCCCTCACCCGCCCCGCCTGACCCGGTCCGGACGTCTCGTGCGGCCACCTACGCTGGAGGGGTGATCCTGGTCCTGCTCGCCATGCTCGGCATCGTCGCTGTCGCCGCGCTGGTCGTCCTGTACGTCGCCTACCCGCACCGTGGTCACGACATCCCCAACGCCCTCTGGGTGGGGGACGCCATGCGTCGCGGTGCGGAGCGGCTGCCCACGCTGCACGACCGCTGATCTCGAGCTGTTCCTGCCCACCCGGGCGACGCCTGCGCGGCTGCGTCGCCCCTTCGAGCGTGTGATGGGATACCCGCGTGGCTGAGTACGTATACCTGATCATCGGCATCGCCGTCCTGCTCCTCGGCGGGCTCGCCGGACTCGTCACCTCCCGGGTGCGCGCCCGGCGCAGGTCGACCCTCCAGGCCCCTGAGGGGTCCGGAGCGGACACTCTCGAAGAGCCGAGGGTGGGCGAGGACGCCGAGACGCCGCGGGACACGCCGACCCGCACCATCGAGGACGCCGTCCTGCCCCCGGGTGCGACCGCCTCCCCGACCGTCGAGACGCCGGAGTCCACCGCCAGCCGGCTGGTCCGGCTGCGTCAGCGGCTGGCGCGCAGCCAGAGCCCGCTCGGCCGGGGCCTGCTCGCCCTGCTCTCGCGCGACGTCGTCGACGAGGACACCTGGGAGGAGATCGAGGACACCCTGCTCACCGCGGACGTCGGCGTGGGTCCCACCCAGGACCTGGTGGCCCGGCTCCGGACGCGGGTGAAGGTCGAGGGCGGCTCGACGTCGTCGGTGCGGGACATCCTGCGCGAGGAGCTGGTGACGCTGGTCGACCCGTCCCTGGACCGGTCCCTGGACGTCGACCGTCGCGACGGCAGGCCCGCCGTGGTCCTGATGGTCGGGGTGAACGGCACCGGCAAGACGACCACCGTCGGCAAGCTCGCCCGGGTCCTGGTCACCCAGGACAAGCAGGTGGTCCTCGGTGCCGCCGACACGTTCCGCGCGGCCGCGGCCGACCAGCTGACGACGTGGGGCGAGCGCGTGGGCGTGCCCGCCGTACGCGGTCCCGAGGGCAGTGACCCGGCCAGTGTCGCCTTCGAGGCGGTGCGGTCCGGTATCGAGCAGGAGGCCGACGTGGTCCTGGTGGACACGGCGGGACGGCTGCAGAACAAGGCCGGGCTGATGGACGAGCTCGGCAAGGTCAAGCGCGTCGTCGAGAAGCAGACCCCGGTCACCGAGGTGCTGCTCGTGCTGGACGCCACGACCGGCCAGAACGGCTTGCAGCAGGCCCGGGTGTTCTCCGACGTCGTGGAGGTGACCGGGATCGTGCTGACCAAGCTCGACGGCACCGCCAAGGGCGGCATCGTCGTGGCGGTCCAGCGAGAGCTCGGGGTGCCCGTCAAGCTGGTCGGCATGGGGGAGGGCGCCGACGACCTGGCCCCCTTCGACCCCGAGGCGTTCGTCGACGCGCTCCTCGGGTCCGACGACTCGGTCTCCTGATCTTGACCGTCATCGCTGCCTGATCTCGACGAGGGCCCCCGACACGTGTTCGTAACACAGCGGGTCCAACCGTCACCTCGGCGAAACGCGGACAGGCGCGCCTCGAAACCTTCGGCCAGCAAGGTGAGTGCACCGGGGCTGGGGGGCACGACAGCGAGGTCGCGCCCTCTCCACCTCCCTCCCGCAACCTTCACGAGGTCAAGAGGTAGAGACACATGGATACAGGCGATACCGCTTGGGTGCTGACGTCGGCAGCTCTGGTGCTGCTGATGACACCTGGGCTGGCGTTGTTCTACGGCGGCATGGTGCGCGCCAAGAGCGTGCTGAACATGATGATGATGAGCTTCGGGGCACTGGCGCTGATCGGTGTGCTGTGGGTGATCTACGGATACTCGCTCGCCTTCGGCGACGACGTCATCGGGGGGCTCTTCGGGAACCCGTTCGACTTCTTCGGCCTCGAAGGCCTGATGAGTGAGAAGTCACTCGTCGCGACGATCCCCAGCCTCGCCTTCGTCGCGTTCCAGTCGGTCTTCGCGATCATCACCGTCGCGCTGATCTCGGGTGCGATCGCCGACCGCGCCAGGTTCGGCCCCTGGCTGGTGTTCGCCGGGATCTGGGCCACGCTGGTCTACTTCCCGGTCGCGCACTGGGTGTTCGCCTTCGACGACACCACCGGACCGGGCTTCTCCGGCGGCTGGATCGCCAACAAGCTGGCGGCGATCGACTTCGCAGGTGGCACGGCCGTTCACATCAACGCCGGTGCTGCCGGCCTGGCCCTGGCACTTGTCCTGGGCAAGCGGGTCGGCTTCAAGCGGGACCCGATGCGCCCCCACAACCTTCCGCTCGTGATGATCGGGGCCGGTCTGCTGTGGTTCGGCTGGTTCGGGTTCAACGCCGGCTCGGCGCTCGGCGCCAACACCCTGGCGGCGGTCACCTGGGTGAACACCCTCGGTGCGACCGCAGCGGCGGCCCTGGGGTGGCTGCTGATGGAGAGGATCAGGGACGGCCGAGCCACCTCCCTCGGCGCCGCCTCCGGTGTGGTCGCCGGCCTGGTCGCGATCACCCCCTCCTGCTCGTCGGTCAACCCGGTCGGCGCGCTCATCCTGGGCTTCCTCGCCGGCATCTTCTGCGCCCTTGCCGTGGGCCTGAAGTACCGCTTCGGCTATGACGACTCGCTCGACGTGGTCGGTGTGCACCTCATCGGCGGGATCTGGGGCACGTTGGCGGTCGGCCTGCTGGCCACCGACAACGCCCCGGCCGGCGTCAGCGGTCTGTTCTTCGGTGGGGGTGTGGACCAGCTGTGGAGGCAGGCGGTCGGCGCCTTCGCGGTGCTGACGTTCTCCTTCGTGCTCACCCTGGTCATCGGGCTGGCCATCTCGAAGACGATCGGCTTCCGCCTCAGCGAGGAGGACGAGGTCGAGGGCATCGACGGAGTGGAGCACGCCGAGTCGGCCTACGACTTCGCCACCGCCGGTGGTGGCGGCCGCACCCTCACGGGTGGTCACCTCACCCCGAGCTCACAGGCCGACGCCGAGGCACGGGGGGTGAACGCATGAAGCTCCTGACCGCGGTGATCAAGCCGCACAAGTGGGACGAGGTCCGTGAGGCTCTGGAGACCTTCGGCGTGACCGGCATGACCGTGAGCGAGGTCAGCGGCTACGGCCGGCAGAAGGGGCACACCGAGGTCTACCGTGGGGCGGAGTACGACATCGCCCTGGTGCCCAAGATCCGGATCGAGATCGTCGTGGAGAACGCGGACGTCGACGACGTCCTCGGGATCATCGTCAAGACGGCGCAGACCGGTCGGATCGGGGACGGCAAGGTGTGGGTGCAGCCCGTCGAGTCCGTGGTGCGGGTCCGCACCGGGGAGCGCGACGAGGCGGCCATCTAGACCCGGCCACCCGCAGCAGCATCCACCAGCACCGATCAACGCCAGGCGGGGACCTGTGGGGCGGACCCGCGCACGGTTCCCGCCTGGCGCGCTGTCCGGGACATCCGAGGCCTTCGTCGACGGTCCGGGACCGGCGGCGGCCCCCGACACGCAACCCGAGAGGCAACGAGGATGAAGCTGGTCACCGCGGTCGTGAAGCCGCACAAGTGGGACGACGTCCGCTCCGCCCTGGAGATGGTCGGCATCACCGGCATGACGGTCAGCGAGGTGAGCGGCTACGGCCGGCAGAAGGGGCACACCGAGGTCTACCGTGGGGCGGAGTACGACATCGCGCTGGTCCCGAAGATCCGCATCGAGATCGTCGTGGACGCCCCCGAGGTGGAGGAGGTGGTCTCCGCCGTCGTCGGCGCAGCGAGGACCGGCAAGATCGGCGACGGCAAGGTGTGGGTGCAGCCGGTCGACCAGGTCGTCCGGGTCCGCACCGGGGACCGGGACGAGGACGCACTCTGAGCGTGACTCCGGCACACCGGTGACCCAGGCAGAGCGACGCAGACGCACCGCGGAGGCGGACGCGCTGTGCGCCCGGGCGCTGGAGAAGGCGCTCGCTGGAGGCGAGGAGACCGGCATCGCGCTGGTGGCCGTCGGTGGATTCGGTCGCAGCGAGCTCGCCCCGCACAGCGACCTCGACGTGGTCCTCGTGCACGACGACCGCGAGGGCAGTCCCGGTGCCGACGTACGACGGGTGGCCGAGCAGGTGTGGTACCCGATGTGGGACGCGGGGGTGGCCCTCGACCACTCGGTGCGGGCGCTGTCGGAGGTCACCGAGCGGGCCCGCGCCGACCCGCGGGTGACGCTCGGGCTGCTGGACGCGCGACACGTGGCCGGCGACCCGTCCATGACGCTCCGGCTGCGCACCGACCTGCTGGCGCACTGGCGCCGGGACGCCCGCGACCAGCTCCCGGCGCTGCGCTCCCTGGTGGTCAGCAGGGGCGCCCGCCAGGACGAGCTCGCCCACGCGACGATCCCCGACCTGAAGGAGTCCGTCGGGGGGATCCGCGACGCCACCATCCTCAAGGCACTGGTCGCCACCTGGCTCGTCGACGTGTCCCACTCCGACCTCGAGCCGAGCCGCCTGCAGCTGCTCGACGTGCGCGACGCCCTCCACGAGCTGACCGGACGCGCGACCGACCGGATCGCGCCCGAGCTGTGGCCGGACCTCGCCGAGGCGCTGGGCCTGCCGGACGCCCAGGCGGCGCAACGACAGGTGCGCGGGGTCGGGCGGCGGATCACCCACCTGTCCCGGCTCACCTGGCACCGGGTCGACGCCCTGCTGGCGCGGCCGTCGTCGAGGCTGCGGCGTGCCCCCGAGCTCGAACGCGTCGCCGCCGGCGTCGCGGTCTCCCGTGGCGAGGTCGTGCTCGAGCGCGGCACCCGGCCGGCGGCGGACCCGCTGCTCCTCCTGCGGGCCGCGGCGGAGGCCGCCGAGCGCCGGCTGGTGCTGGCGCCTGCCACCGCGGCGCGGCTGGGACGCGAGGGCGTCGCCCCTCCGGAGCCCTGGAGCAGGGAGACCCGCAACCTGTTCACCCGCCTGCTGGCCGCCGGTGAGGGCCTGCTGCCCGTCTGGGAGACGCTCGACGAGACCGGAGCGCTGTTCCGGCTGGTCCCCGAGTGGGACCGGGTCCGGCTGCTGCCGCACGCCTCGGTGGTGCACCGCTTCACCGTGGACCGGCACCTGGTGGAGACCTGCACCGAGGCCTCGCGCCTGATCCGGCGGGTTCCCCGCACCGACGTGCTGATGGCGGCCGCGCTCCTGCACGACATCGGCAAGGGCGAGCTGGTGGACCACTCGCTGGCCGGAGAGCCGCTCGCGGCCGCCGCGGCGGTCCGGATGGGCTTCGGCACGCGGGAGGTGCGGCTGGTCCGCGACCTGGTGCGCTGGCACCTGCTGCTCGCCGACGTCGCCACCACCCGGGACCTCGAGGACCCGGGGACCCTCGCGCACGTGGTCGAGCGCATCCCCGACCTCGAGACGCTCGACCTGCTCGAGGTGCTCACGGAGGCGGACGCCCGGGCGACCTCCCCGAAGGCCTGGACGACCTGGCGCGCCGGTCTCATCGGCGACCTGGCCGCCCGGGCCCGTCACGCGCTCGGCGGCACCCCGGCCACGACGTCCCTGACGATGCGGGCGCCCGAGCCGGTCGAGGTGCCGTCATCGCTGCGTGAGGACCCCCGTCGGGTCGACATCCGAGTGAGGGAGGTGGGCGACGGGGCCGCGGTCACCGTGATGTCCGAGGACCGGATCGGCCTGATGGCCGACGTCGCCGGAGCCCTCGCCGTGCAGCGTGCCTCGGTGCGCTCGGCGCGGGTCTGGAGCCAGGACGACCTGGCCGTCTCGGTGTGGGACATCGACGAGACCCGTGTCGACGAGGCGATGCTGCGGGAGCGCTTCGACGCGATCGTCGCCGGCCGGCTGGACCCGGCCGCGCGACTGCGGGGGCCCCGCGGCCAGCACCTGGACCCGGCCGTGCAGGTCCGTCACGACGCCTCGAGCGAGGCGACGGTGCTCGAGGTCCGCGTCGACGACCGCCCCGGCGTGGTCTACCTGGTGTGTGCGGCGCTGGCCCGCCACGAGCTCACCGTCCGGTCGGCACACCTGACCACGCTGGGCCCCCAGGCCGTGGACGTGTTCTACGTCCAGGAGCCCGGGGCGGGCTCACTGTCGGACGAGCGTGCCGCCTCGGCGGTGCACGCGGTCCGGCGCGCGCTCGGTGACCCGGTTACCCTTGACGGTGGTCGCGGCTGAGGCGCTTCGCCCGCTGCACCGTTCCACCCGGATGCACCCGCCAGGACCGCCCCACCGTTCCCCAGCGAGGACTGACCACCTGTGTTTGCGACACTCTCCGACCGGCTCGCCGCGACGTTCAAGAACCTGCGCGGCAAGGGCCGCCTCTCGGACGCCGACATCGACGCGACCGCGCGGGAGATCCGGATCGCCCTGCTCGAGGCGGACGTCGCCCTGCCGGTGGTCAAGGAGTTCGTCGCGGCGGTCAAGGAGCGGGCGCGGGGGGCCGAGGTCAGCGGCGCGCTGAACCCGGCCCAGCAGATCGTCAAGATCGTCAACGACGAGCTCGTCACCATCCTCGGTGGCGAGACCCGTCGGCTGCGGTTCGCCAAGACCCCGCCGACGGTGATCATGCTCGCCGGCCTGCAGGGCTCCGGCAAGACCACGCTGGCGGCCAAGCTCGCGCTCTGGCTCAAGGAGCAGGGCTACAGCCCGATGCTGGTCGCCGCGGACCTGCAGCGACCCAACGCGGTCACCCAGCTCCAGGTCAACGGCGACCGCGCCGGCGTCAAGGTGTTCGCCCCGGAGCCCGGCAACGGGGTGGGCGACCCGGTCGAGGTGGCGCGGGCCGCGGTCGGGGAGGCCCGCCGGACGCTGCACGACGTGGTGATCGTGGACACGGCCGGGCGGCTGGGTGTGGACGCCGAGCTGATGCAGCAGGCCTCCGACATCCGCGACGCCACGTCCCCCGACGAGATCCTGTTCGTCGTCGACGCCATGGTGGGCCAGGACGCGGTGAACACGGCGCGGGCCTTCCTCGACGGTGTCGGGTACGACGGCGTGGTGCTCACCAAGCTCGACGGTGACGCGCGCGGCGGGGCGGCGCTGTCGATCGCGTCGCTGACCGGCAAGCCGGTGATGTTCGCCTCCAACGGCGAGAAGCTCACCGACTTCGACCTGTTCCACCCGGACCGGATGGCCTCGCGGATCCTGGACATGGGCGACGTGCTCACCCTGATCGAGCAGGCCGAGAAGACCTTCGACGCCGAGCAGGCGGCTGCTGCCGCCGCCAAGCTGACCGGACAGGGCGGCGAGTTCACCCTCGACGACTTCCTGCAGCAGATGCAGCAGCTGCGCAAGATGGGCTCGCTGTCGAAGATCATGGGGATGCTGCCCGGGATGGGGCAGTTCCGTGAGCAGCTGGAGAACTTCGACGAGCGCGAGATCGACCGCATCGAGGCGATCATCCGCTCGATGACCCCCGCCGAGCGCACGAACCCCAAGATCATCGACGGCTCCCGCCGGGCACGCATCTCGCGGGGGTCCGGCACCCAGGTCTCTGACGTGAACGGGCTCGTCGACCGGTTCTTCGAGGCGCGCAAGATGATGATGTCGATGGCCAAGGGTGGGGGGATGCCCGCCGTACCCGGCATGCCCGCGATGCCGGGCCTCGGCGGCGGCAGGCGGACCAAGGCCAAGCAGCCCGTGAAGAAGGGCCGTGCCAAGCGGGTCTCCGGGAACCCCGCCAAGCGTGCGGCCGACCAGAAGGCGGCGGCCCAGCGCCCTGCCGGCGGCGCGGGAGCCAGCCCGTTCGGCGTGCCCGCCGGCGCCGAGGAGGACTTCGACCCCTCGTCCCTCGAGCTGCCGGCCGACCTCTCGAAGTACCTCAAGTAGCCCGTCCGGCGGCCGCTCGGTAGGGTCCCCACCCATGACCCAGCCCAGTGCGCTGCTCTTCCGGGGGCCGGTGCTGCCCGACGGCGAGGCCCGGGACCTCTACGTCGTGGACGGCCTCGTCACCTACGAGCCCGTCGCCTCCGCGGAGCTGGTCGCCGAGGGGTGGGTCGTGCCCGGGCTGGTGGACGCCCACTGCCACGTCGGCCTGGACGCGAACGGCGCCGTGCCTCCCGACGTGGCCGAGCAGCAGGCACTGACCGACCGGGACACCGGCGCCCTGCTGCTGCGGGACTGCGGCTCGCCCGCCGACACCTCCTGGGTCCAGCAGCGCGACGACCTGCCGCGGCTGATCCGGGCCGGCCGGCACCTGGCCCGCACCCGGCGCTACATCCGCAACTTCGCCCACGAGATCGAGCCCGAGGACCTCCCGGCCTACGTCGCCCAGGAGGCCCAGCGCGGTGACGGCTGGGTGAAGATCGTCGGTGACTGGATCGAGCGCGAGGCCGGTGACCTGACACCGTCCTGGCCCCGGGAGGCGGTCGACGCCGCGATCCGCACCGCCCACGACCACGGCGCCCGGGTGACCGCCCACGTGTTCGGCGAGACGGCGCTGCCGGACCTGATCGGGGCCGGGATCGACTGCATCGAGCACGGCACCGGGCTCTCCACGGAGCTGATCGAGCAGATGGTCGCCCACGACGTGGCCCTCGTGCCGACCGTCAGGCAGCTCCAGAACTTCCCGGGCTACGCGGAGGCCGGCCGGGCCAGGTTCCCCGCGTACGCCGACCACATGCTCGCCCTGCACCGGACCCGTCGCGAGGTGATCGGCGCCGCGTACGACGCCGGCGTGGCGATCTACGCCGGCACCGACGCCGGTGGCGTCCTCCCGCACGGGCTGATCGGCGAGGAGGTGAGGGAGCTCGCGACCTACGGGCTCACCCCCCGTGACGCGCTCGGCGCGGCGTCCTGGCGGGCCCGCTCCTGGCTCGGTCTCGACGACAACCTCGCCGAGGGCACCACCGCCGACTTCGTGGTCTTCGACGAGAACCCCCTCGAGGACCTCGGCGTGCTCGGCCGCCCCGCGCGGATCGTGCTCCGGGGTGTCGTGGTCGGCTGATCGGGCCGGGTTGTGGTCACTGCGGCCGTACCCGGGCCGGGTTGTGGTCACTGCGGCCGCCGGATGGCCGTCGTACCAGCCCGGGAGTGACCACAAACCCTGCACGACGGGCGCCCGGACCCAGAGGCGCCCGCGACGGCGCTGCTTGAGGGGAGCCAGGCTTGTTCGGGCGCTCCCCGTGGGTGGTTGCCCAGGGGGAGCGCCAGATGTCCATGGGGAGTGGCCCGGCCCGGTTGTGGTCAGTGCGGCCGTACCCGGTCCGGTTTGTGGTCACTGGGGACGCCGGATGGGCGTCGTACCAGCCCGGGAGTGACCACAAACCTCTGACGACGGGCGCCCGGCCCCAGAGGCGCCCACGACGGTCGCCGGAGAGGCTCCCATGGGCGGGCGAGTTCCGCAGAGAAGCGGGTCGCCGCGCCCGGCCCGCCACAGCTGTCCCAGGTCGCGCCAACCGCGCACAGGAGCCGTTGCCGCTGGGGAACGGGTCGGTACGTCGCGCTAACTGCACACAGGCGTGATTGCCGCGTGGCGCCGGTGAGATCGTCGCGGGGCTCGGCTCCACCGCTGGACCGAGGGCGATCCTGGCGCGCACGCCGCGTCACCGTCGGCAGCCGGCGACCCCGACCTCCCGGACCCAGCTCTCGGCGGCGTCCGCCGTGGGGGGGCAGACCCAGCCGGCTGCGTCCTGCGTGGAGACAGTGACGGCGACCGGTGCCGGAAGGCCGCGGGCGGGTCGGGCCTCGGCGCTGCTCCCGTAGGCCGCGGCGGTGACGAGTGCGAGGGCAGCCCCCACGCGTCATCCCCAGGGAGGACCCTGGACCTGCGGCCGGGCCGACGGGCCGGGGATCGGCCCCGGGGCCGGCTGCGCCGCGAGCGGGTGCATACGTCCGGAGGGCCCGGACGCCGGCCTCGTGCCGATTTCAGCGTGGAGCGGGCGTCTGGCACAATGGCTGGTTGAGTCTGCGTGCCCGGCCCCTCTCATCCGGCCACGTCGGACACCACGCAGCGCGCCCGACCTGCCCCACCAGGCCCGGACCGCTCACCTCACCTGCGAACACCTCAAGGAGACACCACACTCGTGGCCGTCAAGATTCGTCTCAAGCGTATGGGCAAGATCCGTACGCCGTACTACCGCGTCGTCGTCGTCGACTCCCGCAAGAAGCGTGACGGCCGGGTCATCGAGCAGATCGGCAAGTACCACCCCAAGGAGGAGCCCTCGTTCATCGAGGTGACCTCCGAGAGGGCGCAGTACTGGCTCGGCGTGGGCGCCCAGCCCTCCGAGGCCGTCGCAGCGCTGCTGAAGGTCACCGGCGACTGGCAGAAGTTCAAGGGCCTGTCGGGCACCGAGGGCACCCTGAAGGTCAAGGAGCCCAAGCGCGACAAGGCCGAGATCTTCAACGAGGCGCTCAAGGAGTCCGGCGGCGAGCCGCACGCCGAGGCGGTCACCAGCAAGCGGGCAGCCAAGAAGGCGGCTGCCGCGGCCGCTGCTGCCGACGCACCCTCCGACGTGGCGGTGCCTGCCGTGGAGACACCGGAGGGCGCCACCGCCGAGGCCGAGGCCGTCGAGGCGAAGACGGTCGACGCCGAGCAGCAGACCGACGCCCCGGCGGACAACAAGCCCGGCCAGGCCTGAGCATCATGCTCGCCGAGGCACTCGAGCACCTCGTCAGGGGCATCGTCCGGCACCCGGACGACGTCGTGGTGGAGGACAAGCAGCTGCGCCGTGGAAGCGTCCTCGAGGTGCGGGTGCACCCCGAGGACCTCGGCAAGGTCATCGGTCGCGGTGGTCGCACCGCGACCGCCCTGCGCACCGTGATCGGTGCCCTGGCCGGCAAGGGCGGCGCCCGCGTCGACTTCGTCGACGTCGACCGCCGGTGACGGGCCGCTGAGCCGGCCCGTGGTGACCGCGACCCTCCCGTGACCACCACCGAGGTCGTCGTCGGCCGGATCGGCCGAGCCCACGGCGTGCGCGGGGAGGTGTCGGTCGAGCTCCGGACCGACGAGCCGGACCGCCGGTTCGCCGACGGATCCGTGCTGAGGACCCGCACCCCGCAGGGAGGCGCTCCTGCGTCCCCGAGGCCCGCATCCCTGACCGTGCAGCGGACCCGCTGGCACCAGTCCCGGCTCCTGGTCACCTTCGCCGAGCTGGCGGACCGCTCCGCAGCCGAGACGGTCCGCGGCCTGACCCTCCTCACCGACGTGGACACGTCGGAGACCCCGGAGGACCCGGAGGAGTTCTACGACCACCAGATCGTCGGGCTGTCGGTGGTGAGCACCGAGGGCGTGCCGGTCGGCGAGGTCACCGAGGTGCAGCACGGCGCCGGGCAGGACCTCCTCGTGGTCCGCGGCCCGGACGGGCGGGAGGTGCTCGTCCCCTTCGTGACCGCCCTCGTGCCCGTCGTCGACGTCGCCGGCGGGACGCTGCAGGTGGCCGACCGGCCCGGCCTGCTGACGCCGCTCGACCAGGACTAGCCGTGCGCGTCGACGTCGTCTCGATCTTCCCCGGCTACCTGGACCCGCTGCAGCTCTCGCTGGTCGGGAGGGCGCAGTCGACCGGACTTCTCGACGTGCGCGTCCACGACCTGCGCCGGTGGACCCATGACCGGCACCGCACCGTCGACGACACGCCGTACGGCGGTGGAGCCGGGATGGTGATGCGCCCCGAGCCGTGGGGTGAGGCGCTCGACGAGCTGCTGCCCGAGCCCGGTGACGGGGCTGTGCTCGTCGTGCCGACCCCTGCCGGTGAGCCGTTCACCCAGCGGGTCGCCGCGGAGCTGGCGGCCGTCGACCGGCTGGTCCTCGCCTGCGGGCGCTACGAGGGCATCGACCAGCGGGTCGTCGACGAGGCCGCGTCCCGGGTGCGGGTGCGCGAGCTGTCGGTCGGCGACTACGTGCTCAACGGCGGCGAGGCGGCCGCCCTGGTGATCCTCGAGGCCGTCGTCAGGCTGCTGCCCGGGTTCATGGGCAACCCCGCGTCCCTGGCCGAGGAGTCGCACGGCTCCACGGGGCTGCTGGAGTACCCCGTCTACACCAAGCCCGCCACGTGGCGCGGACACGACGTACCGGCGGTGCTCCTCGGCGGCGACCACGCGCGGATCGCCCAGTGGCGTCACGACCAGGCGGTGCGGCGTACGGCGACCCGACGCCCCGACCTGCTGCACCCCAGCCGGTCGCTCAGCCTCGACGGCTCGACGGCTCGACGACCTCGACGGTCTGGAGGTTCGCGTCGCGACGCCGGCCGACGCGGGCGAGATCCTCACGCTCCAGCTGGCGTGCTGGGTCACCGAGGCACGGGCCAACGCGACGCTGGACATCCCTCCCCTGCACGAGGACCTGGCGGACGTCTCGAGGTGGCTGGGGGACTGGACGACGTTCGTGGTGCGGTCGGCGGGCCGGCTGGTCGGCGGGGTCCGTGGCCGCCTCGAGGGGGACGTGTGGGACATCGGCCGGCTGATGGTGGCGCCGGACCTGCGCGGCCGGGGCCTGGGCCGGTGGCTGCTGCACCACATCGAGGCGGCGGCGCCTCCGCAGGCGCGGAGGCTGGCGCTGTTCACGGGAGCGGCCAGCGACGCCAACCTCTCGATGTACCACCGGGCGGGCTACCGCCGCGACCACGTGCAGCCCGAGGACCCGGGCGTGGTGCGGCTGAGCAGGCCGGTCCGGCGGCCCGCCTGAGCCGACGGGAGCCGGCCCGGGTCCCGACGCGAGCGGTGATTTCGTCGTACCCGCGCCGTGTGGCAAACTTGAGCCTCGCATCCGTTGCGTCCCGACCTCCTGCCTTCCGGCGCTGGTCGGCGGGCCACCTGCCACAGGGGGCGTTCCGCACGACGCAGTCCCGGGGCTGGAGCACCGACCTTTTTCGAGATCCCCGTTCCGTGGGTGACCTGTGGCGCCCTCGAGGAGACATCATGACCAACGTCATCGACTCGCTCGCCGCTGCCACCAGGCGCGACGACATCCCCGAGTTCCGCCCCGGCGACACCCTCAAGGTGCACGTCAAGGTGGTGGAGGGGACCCGCTCCCGCATCCAGGTCTTCCAGGGGGTGTGCATCCGCATCCAGGGCTCCGGAGTCGGACGGACCTTCACGGTGCGCAAGGTCTCCTTCGGCGTCGGCGTCGAGCGCACCTTCCCGCTGCACACGCCGATCATCGACCACATCGAGGTCGTCACCCGCGGTGACGTGCGACGGGCGAAGCTCTACTACCTGCGCAACCTGCGCGGCAAGGCCGCCAAGATCAAGGAGAAGCGGGACGCGAGCTGACGCCTCCGCACGGTGACCTGCCCGACGAGGCCCCCCGGGTGACGTTCACCTCGGACGACCACGTGCAGCCCGAGTCCGGCAGCTCCCCGCTCCCCGCGCCCCGCACCGTCCCCAGCACCGGGCCAGCCACCGGGCCAGCCACCGGGCCAGCCACCGGGGGGCGCCGTGGTCGGCCGCCGCTGCCGGTCTGGCAGGAGATGCTGCTGCTGCTGGGCACCGCGCTGGTCCTGGCCATCCTGCTCAAGGCGCTCGTGATGCAGGCCTTCTACATCCCCTCGGCGTCGATGAGCGACACGCTGGTCGAGAACGACCGCATCCTGGTGCAGAAGGTGTCCTACTGGGGCAGCGGCGCCCCGCACCGCGGCGACGTCGTGGTGTTCTCCGACCCCGGCGGGTGGCTCGACCCCCAGGACTCACGGCTGCCGAGCAACCCGGTGGCGCGAGGTCTGGAGACCGTCGGGCTGCTGCCCACCGGTGGTCATCTGGTGAAGCGGGTGATCGGCGTCGGTGGCGACGAGGTCAGGTGCTGCGACAGTCGCGGCCGGGTCTCCGTCAACGGGGTGCCGCTGAACGAGCGGTCCTACCTCAAGCCGGGGGTGGAGCCGTCCTCGACCAGCTTCGACATCAAGGTCGAGCCGGGCTACGTCTGGGTCCAGGGCGACAACCGGTCCGACTCCGCCGACTCGCGGGTCCATCTCGGCGATCCCGGAGGCGGGCAGGTGCCCGTCGAGGACGTGGTCGGGAAGGTGTTCGCGGTGGTGTGGCCGCTCGGGCACGCCACCGTGCTGCGGACACCGGCCACCTTCGGCTCGGTGCGCTAGCAGCATCGCGCCGCCGTGACGGGGTAGAAAGGGACCAGTCATGAGTGCGCTGCCCCGAGGTCTCACCATCCGCAAGGACGCGGGCCTCTACGGCTACGAGCGGGCCCTGCGTCGGGTGGGGCTCGACCCCGTCGCAGGCGTGGACGAGGCCGGTCGCGGTGCCTGCGCCGGGCCACTGGTCGCGGCGGCCGCGGTGCTCCCCGAGGGCCGTCGCGGGCAGGTGCCCGGGCTCGCGGACTCCAAGCTGCTCACCCCGAAGGCGCGCGAGCGGGCCTACACCGAGGTGCTGCGCCGGGCGCTGTCCTGGTCGGTGGTCGTCATCGAGCCCGACGAGTGCGACCGGCTCGGGATGCACGTCGCGAACGTCGAGGCGCTGCGCAGGTCGCTGGCCCGGCTCGACGTACGCCCCTGCTACGTGCTGACCGACGGCTTCCCCGTCGACGGCCTGGAGGTGCCGGGACTGGCGATGTGGAAGGGGGACCGGGTGGCCGCATGCATCTCGGCCGCGTCGGTGATCGCGAAGGTGACCCGGGACCGGATCATGACCCGGCTGCACGAGGACTACCCCGTCTACGACTTCGGGACGCACAAGGGCTACGTCACGCCCACGCACACCAGTGCGCTCGAGCAGCACGGCCCGTGTGCGATCCACCGGCGCAGGTTCGTCAACGTACGCCGGGTCGACGGAGCGTCAGGGGCGCTCGCCGGACCGGTGACCGGACCGGTGACCGGGCCTGTGACCGGGTGGGCCGGGGCCTTCGGTGACAATGGGTCCCACGGCTTCGATGATCACGACCTTCACACCGATGACCTCGATGACGACATGACGATGATCAGCCAGCAGGAGGTGGGTCGGTGAGCGCGGAGGACCTCGAGAAGTACGAGACCGAGATGGAGCTCCACCTCTACCGCGAGTACCGCGACGTGGTGGGCATCTTCAAGTACGTCGTGGAGACCGACCGGCGCTTCTACCTCTGCAACCAGGTGGACGTGAAGGCGCGCACCGAGGCCGGGGACGTGTTCTTCGAGGTGTCCATGACCGACGCGTGGGTGTGGGACATGTACCGTCCGGCCCGGTTCGCCAAGAACGTCAAGGTGCTCACCTTCAAGGACGTCAACGTCGAGGAGCTCAGTCCCGCGGAGATCGAGCTTCCCAAGCCCTGAGCACGACAGCACGACAGCACGACCAGGAACCTTCCACAGTCCCGCCACCTGCGGCCCTGTCCACAGGGACCCCCGGCGCCACACCGCCGGTGCTCCGAGTCCGGCAGCCTGCACTCATGACCCGTCCGGCCCAGCCAGCCACCGACCCGACCATCGAGCGACGCCGTGCCCTCGGCAGGTTCGGCGAGGCGTACGCCGCCCGGCACCTCGTCGAGCGGGGCATGGTGGTGCTCGACCGCAACTGGCGCTGCGACGCCGGCGAGATCGACCTCGTCCTGCGTGACGGGGACGTGCTGGTCGTCTGCGAGGTCAAGACCCGGACCTCCAGTGCCTACGGGTCGCCTCTCGAAGGGGTGACCGCGGTCAAGGCCGCCCGGCTGCGACGGCTCGCCGCACGGTGGCTCTCCGAGCATCCCGTGCACCCGGAGGAGGTGCGGATCGACCTGGTCGGCGTCCTGTGCCCGGCGGGTGGGTCACCGCACGTCGACCACGTCGTGGGAGTGGGCTGAGGTGGGGTTCGCGACGGCGCGCACGATCTCCCTGTCGGGCGCGACCGGTCACCTGATCGACGTACAGGTCGACCTCGCGCACGGGGTGGTCGCCACCTCCTTGGTCGGGCGACCGGACGCCTCCATCATCGAGGCTCGGGACCGGTGCCGGGCGGCGGTCACCAACAGCGGCTTCGCGTGGCCCAACACCCGGCGCGTCACGATCCTGCTCTCACCGGCCGACCTGCCCAAGAGCGGCTCGCACTTCGACCTGGCCATCGCGGTGGGCGTGCTGGCCGCCGGCGGCAAGCTGCCGCACCCGGCGCTCGACGGCGTGGTGTTCGTCGGCGAGCTCACCCTCGACGGCCGGCTGCGCTGCGTGCCCGGGGTCCTGGCGATGACCATGGCTGCCAGGGCCCGTGGCATCACCTGCATGGTGGTGCCCGAGCCGCAGGTCGGTGAGGCGGCCCTCGTGCCGGGGATGGCCGTCATCGGGCTGCGGTCCCTGCCGCAGGTGGTGGCGCACCTGCGGGGTCACGAGGTGCCGGACGCCCGACCGGTGGAGCCGATGGCGAGTGCGGCGCTGCTGTCCTGGCGCGGCGACCACCGGGTTGCCGAGCTCGACATGGCCGACGTCCTCGGGATGGCCGACGCGCGCTTCGCCCTCGAGGTCACCGCCGCCGGCGGCCATCACCTGATGCTGAGCGGGCCGAAGGGTGCCGGCAAGACGACGCTGGCCGAGCGCCTGCCCGGTCTGCTGCCTGACCTCGGCGTCGAGGAGTCCCTCGAGCTGAGCGCGATCCACTCCCTGGCCGGCGGCCTGCCGGCGGGGCAGACCATGATCACCCGCCCGCCGTTCCGGGCACCGCACCACTCCGCGTCCCGCGCGAGCCTCCTCGGCGGCGGGACCGGGCGGGTCCGGCCGGGGGAGGTCAGCCGGGCGCACACCGGTGCATTGTTCCTCGACGAGTTCCCCCTCTTCAACGCCGACATCATCGAGGCGCTCCGGCAGCCGCTGGAGAGCGGGGAGATCACCATCGCCCGCGGCGAGGAGTCGGCGACCTTCCCGGCCAGGGCGATGGTCGTGATCGCCTGCAACCCCTGCCCGTGCGGCGACTACCACCCGACCGACCGGGACAACCGCTGCACGTGCACGGAGGTGCGCCGCCGCGACTACCGGCGGAAGCTCGGCGGTCCGGTCACCGACCGCATCGACATCACCCGCCACGTGGAGCCGGTGACCGCGCACGAGGCCCGTGACCCGCTCGCGCGGCCGGAGCCGACCGCCGCGATCCGCATGAGGGTCACGGCCGCGAGGGAGCTGCAGGGCCGTCGCTATGCGGGGACGCCGTGGCGGCTGAACGCCGACGTACCGGGACCCGCCCTGCATGGCAGTTGGCCGCTGACCGACGCGGCGGCGCGCCTGCTCGGTGACCGGGTCTACGCCGGCAGCCTCACCCGGCGGGGGAGCACGCGGGTGCACCGGTTGTCCTGGACGGTGGCGGACCTGCGCGGTGTCGGGCGACCGGGCGTCGAGGAGCTGGACGTGGCACTGCGGCTCCGCACCGGTGACCCGTTGCTGCTGAGCACCCTGGCCGCTCCTGGTGCTCCGTGACGCCGGCGGTGGACGACAGGGCGGCCCGGGTCGCCCTCGGACGGCTGGGCGAGCCGGGGGACCCTCGCCTGGCCGGACTCGTCACCGAGCTCGGAGCGTGCGCGGTGTACGCCTACCTGCGCGAGGAGCAGGACGCGACCGGGGTGGCCACCGACGTGGCGGCCCGGCTGGGCGGGCTGGACCCCGAGCGCGACCTGGCCCGGGCCGCCGCGCAGGGCGTCCGTTTCGTCTGTCCAGGCGATCCCGAGTGGCCGGCGCGCCTGGGCGACCTCGACCATGTGGGGACGCTGAACCGGCGCGGCGGAGCACCGCTCGGTCTGTGGCTGCGAGGCCCGGGCCGCCTCGACGAGATGTGCGAGCACTCGGTGTCCGTGGTGGGGTCCCGGTCGGCGACCAGCTACGGCGCCTCTGTCGCCGGCGGCATCGGCGCCGACCTCGCAGCGGCCCGGGTGACCGTCATCTCCGGGGCCGCGTTCGGCATCGACCAGGCCGCCCACCGCGGTGCACTCGCCGCCCGCGGGCCCACCCTCGCGGTGCTGGCCTGCGGTGTGGACCGTGCCTATCCCGCCGCGCACCGCGAGCTGCTCGCCTACATCGCCGAGTCAGGGCTGGTGGTGGCCGAGGTGGCGATGGGATGTGCCCCCACCAAGCTGAGGTTCCTCGCCCGCAACCGGATGATCGCGGCCCTGTCGCGGGGCACGGTGGTCGTCGAGGCCGCCGTGCGCAGCGGAGCGCTGAACACCGCCAACTGGGCGTCCCTGCTGAACCGCACGGTGATGGGCGTCCCCGGACCGGTGACCAGCGCACCCTCCGAAGGGGTCCACGAGCTGCTGCGCACCCGGGGTGCCCAGCTGGTCACCCGCGGAAGTGACGTCCTGGAGCTGGTCTCGGCGAGTGGGTCCTTCGTCCAGCGGCCGGTCCGCGCCGACGAGCGGCCCCGTGACCGGCTCTCCGAGCGCGAGCAACAGGTGCTCGACGCGGTGCCGGTCGCCGCTGCGGCATCGGCAGGCTCCGTGGCTCGGACCGCCGGGATCGCCGAGCAGGCGGTCACCGAGGCACTCACCGCCCTGCGCTCAGCCGGCTTCGTGGAGTCCTCCATGGGGTTGTGGCGGCTTCGTCCGGACGGTGAGGGCGCCGCGGGGGAGGGGCCGGCGGCCTGACGGAGCGCGCACGCGACCCCTGACGACACCTCCGCTCGCTCGCCGCTGGTGACGGCCCCGCTGCCCCGCACGACGTAGCCTCGGACCGTGGCTACGGAGCAGGACTCAGAGCCCGGCACCGAGCCCGCTGTCGCGGCCACGGGGGAGTTCGTGGCCGCCGACGCGCCTGTTGCGGCTGCTGCCGACCTGGGGGAGGAGCTGGTGCGGGTGCTTGCTGCCTACGAGAGGCACCTGGTCCTGGAGCGTGATCTCGCCCCGCACACGGTCCGCGCCTACCTCGGGGACCTGGTCGGCCTTTTCGAGGTGGCCGGGCGGCTCGGGCACACGAGCCTGCGGACGATCGACCTTCCCACCCTGCGCAGCTGGCTGGCGTCCCAGCAGTCCCTCGGCAAGGCCCGTTCCACGCTGGCTCGGCGAGCGACTGCGGTGCGGGTGTTCACTTCCTGGGCGCACCGCGCGGGCCTGATCGACGCGGACCCCGGCGCCCTGCTCGGGTCGCCGAAGGTGCATCGCACCCTCCCGGCGGCGCTCCGCACCGACGAGGCACGTGCGCTGCTCGCTGCTGCCGCGGTCCGCGCCGACGACGGCAGCCCGGCCGGGATCCGCGACGTCGCTGTCCTGGAGCTGCTGTATGCCACCGGCATCCGGGTCGGAGAGCTGTGCGGGCTCGACGTGGACGACCTCGACCCCGAGCGTCGCGTCGTCCGGGTGCTGGGCAAGGGACGCAAGGAGCGCGCCGTTCCCTACGGACAGCCGGCGGGGCGCGCCCTCGACGCGTGGCTGCTCCACGGACGGTCGTCTCTTGCCGTTGCAGGCGCTGGGCCCGCCCTGTTCCTGGGCGTGCGCGGGAGGCGGATCGACCAGCGGGCGGTGCGGACCCTCGTGCACGCCCGCCTCGCCGACGTACCCGGTGCACCCGACCTGGGACCACACGGCCTGCGGCACACCGCCGCCACGCACCTGCTGGAAGGCGGCGCCGACCTGCGCAGCGTCCAGGAGCTGCTCGGGCATGCGTCACTTGCGACGACCCAGATCTACACCCACGTCAGCGCCGATCGGCTCCGCAACGCCTACCACCAGGCGCACCCACGCGCCTGACCTGCGGCGCCCGCTATCGCGGCGGGCGGGTGACCACAACCCGGGGGGTCGCGGCGCGCAGAGGTGCGACGGACGGTGAGTCCGCCGGTGCAGCTCGGTTTCTGGTCGCTGCGGGGTGGCTGATCGCCGTACGGGAGGCCGGCAGTGACCACAACTGGGGGAGCGGTGACCGGCAGTGACCACAACCGGGGGAGCGGTGGGGGGGGCGGTGACCGCAACCCGCTACCGCGGCGGGTGGGCTCCCGAGCGGTCCGGCCGGGGGGTGCTCACGGCAGCCCCACGAGCGTGGGGCCTCCCTGAGAAGGCAGGACCGGGGCCAAGCGTGCTCCCGAGCCGGGTCCCGCGTCTGGTCCCAGGACTGGTCCCAGGACGGGTCCCACACCCGGTCCCACACCCGGCGCGGAGCCGAGCGGCAGCAGGATCACCGGGGCCGCCCCCACCAGGACGAGCGGGTCGAGGTAGTGGTCGTGGCCCTCGATCAGACCCCAGTGCAGGCACCAGGCCGGGAAGCAGTGCGAGCCGAAGAGCTCGAGCTGCCCGATCGTCGCCCCCGCGCTCACCAGGTCTCCGCGGTGCACGGTGGGTGAGACCGGCTCGTAGGTGGTCCGAAGATCGCCGTGGTCGACCACCACGACGCCGCGACCGGCGATCCGCCCTGCGAAGGTCACCCGCCCGGCAAGTGCTGCGCGCACCGTCTGGACCGGTCCACCGCCGAGGTCCGCCCCCCGGTGGCCGGGGCTCCAGGCCGTGACGGGCGGCTCGAAGCCCCTGACCACCGGTGGCCGGGGGGTCAACGGCCACAGGCCCGACCCGACGGGCACCTGACCGGCCTCGGCCGCCGTGACCGGCAGCTCGGCCGCCGTGACCGGCAGCTCGGCCGCCCCGGCACCGGTGCCCCACCAGCACCAGGCGACGACAGACAGGACGACGGCGAACAGCCGCGCAGAGGTCAGCCGGGGACGCGAGGGCCGCCGGACGAGAGCCGGGGGTGTCGTGGCGTGCATCTGCGAAGCGTGCAGCGTCCTGCCAGGCGCGGACAGCCGGCGTCCCGCTGCTGTGCACGGATCGGCCCCGTCCGTCCCTGTGGACGGTTGCTGGGCCTGCGGGGCCGCCAGCTCGCCCTACTCCCCGTGGCGACCTGTCACTCCCCACGGGCCGTCACCCCTGGGGAGCGCCGAGCTCCCTGCCTCACCTCGCAGACGGCGCAGGGAGACAGCTCCGCGGGCGGAGTTGGGCACGACCCGGCGGTCGTCTAGGATGGCCGTGGCGGGCCATGCATGTGGCTCGTACTTCGCACGCCCCATCCGCATCGACCTGTCGACCCTCCCGGGCCGGCCGGCCACCGCGGGCGACGTCCCTCAGTCTCCACCACCCGGTGGGGTCCGGACGCGCCGGGCGTCAGGGCAGGAGGCACCCGTCTCCTGCGTCCAACTGAGGCGACCCGGTCTTGTGGACCCGCGCAGCGCGCGGCTTCGAGTCGGGTCATGACAAGGAAGGACGACCGGCATGGCCGTCGTCACGATGCGCCAGCTCCTCGAGAGCGGCGTCCACTTCGGGCACCAGACCCGACGCTGGAACCCCAAGATGAAGCGCTTCATCATGACCGAGCGCAACGGCATCTACATCATCGACCTGCAGCAGTCGCTGGCCTACATCGACCGCAGCTACGCGTTCGTCAAGGACACGGTCGCCAAGGGCGGGACGGTGATGTTCGTCGGCACGAAGAAGCAGGCCCAGGAGGCGATCGCCGAGCAGGCGACCCGCGTGGGGATGCCCTACGTCAACCAGCGCTGGCTCGGTGGCATGCTCACCAACTTCCAGACGGTGCACCAGCGGATCAACCGGCTCAAGGAGCTCGACGAGGTCGACTTCGACGACGTGGCCGGCAGCAGCCGCACCAAGAAGGAGCTCCTGCAGATGAAGCGGGAGCGCGACAAGCTGAACAAGACGCTGGGCGGCATCCGCGAGATGACCCGCACCCCGTCCGCGGTGTGGATCGTCGACACCAACAAGGAGCACCTCGCCGTCGAGGAGGCCCGCAAGCTGCACATCCCGATCATCGGGATCCTGGACTCGAACTGCGACCCGGACCAGGTCGACTTCCCGATCCCGGGCAACGACGACGCGATCCGCGCGGTCGGGCTGCTCACGCGGGTGGTGGCCGACGCGGTCGCCGACGGCCTGATGGCACGCTCGGGGGCGAAGACCGCTGACGGCGACGCAGCCGCCATCGGTTCCGAGGAGCCGTTGGCCGAGTGGGAGCGCGAGCTCCTGCAGGGCGACGCGGACCAGGCCGCGGCCGCGGCGACCGGTGGCGACCCGGCAGCCGTTCCCGCCGCAGACACCGCCGTCGACCCGGCCGCGGCGGTGCCCGCCGCCGAGGCGACAGGGGCCTCCTCCGAGGGTGCCACCGCGCCCGCCGCACAGCCCGCCGCGGTCCCGACCGACGCGGCTGTCACGGCTCCCGCCACGGCTCCCCTGGACCCTCCGGCAGCCGCCCCGACCGACGCCCCGACCGACACGGCTGTCACCGCTCCTGCCGCGGCCCCGGTCGACCCCTCTGCAGCCCCCGGTCGACTCCCCGGTCGACTCCGCGGTCGACGCCCCGGGCGAGGCACCGGTGCCCGCCGAGGCCCCGGCCGAGGCCCCCGAGGAGCCGGGCGCGACCGCCTGAGCCCGGCGCGACGGACGGCGCCGGTGCTCGCCACCGGCGCCGTCCGTCCGTGCCCCGAAGTGCCCTGAAGTGCCCTGACACACCTGACCATCTTCGACCCACCAGCAGCACGAGGGAGTGCACAGACATGGCGAACATCTCCGCCTCCGACGTCAAGAAGCTCCGCGACATCACCAGCGCGGGCATGATGGACTGCAAGAAGGCCCTCACCGAGGCCGACGGTGACTTCGACAAGGCCATCGAGGTCCTGCGCACCAAGGGCAAGGCGAAGGCCGAGCAGCGCGGCGCCGAGCGCACCGCGTCCAACGGGCTCGTCGCGACCTCCGGCGCGGCGCTGGTGGAGCTGAACTGCGAGACGGACTTCGTGGCCAAGAGCGACGAGTTCGTGGCAACCGCCCAGCGGGTCGCCGACGCCGCCGCCGAGGCCAAGCCCGCCGACCGGGACGCCCTCACGGCGGTCCCGCTCGGCGACTCGACCGTCGGCGAGACGGTGGCGGACCTCGCGGTGAAGATCGGGGAGAAGATCGAGCTGGGCCGGGTCGCGGTCTTCGACGGCCCGGTGGCGACCTACCTGCACCGCCGCGCCTCCGACCTGCCGCCGGCGGTCGGGGTCCTGGTGGAGTACTCCGCCGCCGACGACGCCGTGGACGCCGGGGACGTCGCCCGGGGCACGGCGATGCAGATCGCCGCGATGCGCCCGCAGTACGTCAGCCGTGACGAGGTCCCCGCGGACGTGGTCGCCAAGGAGCGGGAGATCGCCGAGGCGACCGCGCGCGAGGAGGGCAAGCCCGAGCAGGCGCTCCCGAAGATCGTCGAGGGCCGGCTGAACGGCTACTACAAGCAGGTGGCGCTGCTCGACCAGCCGTCCGTGCAGGACTCGAAGAAGACCGTCAAGGCCCTCCTGGACGCCGCCGGTGTGAGCGTCAGGCGGTTCGCCCGGTTCGAGATCGGTCAGTAGCCGGGCTCGCCCGAGCAGCAGCAGCAACCTCCCGGTCCGGGAGGTTCGATCCTCTAGGGTGGGGAAACCGACCTTCGAAAGGAGCACCGTGACGGCGTACAAGCGTGTCCTGCTGAAGCTCTCCGGTGAGGTGTTCGGGGGTGGCCGGGTCGGGGTCGACCCCGATGTGGTGCGCGGGATCGCCCGCGAGATCGCCGACGTGGTGCGCGGCGGGGTCCAGGTCGCGGTGGTCGTCGGCGGCGGCAACTTCTTCCGCGGTGCCGAGCTGCAGAAGAGCGGCATGGACCGGGCCCGCGCCGACTACATGGGCATGCTCGGAACCGTGATGAACTGCCTGGCCCTCCAGGACTTCCTCGAGAAGGAGGGCGTCGAGACGCGGGTGCAGACGGCGATCACGATGGGCCAGGTCGCCGAGCCCTACATCCCCCGGCGGGCGATGCGGCACCTCGAGAAGGGCCGGGTGGTGATCTTCGGCGCGGGAGCCGGCATGCCCTACTTCTCGACCGACACGGTGGCCGCCCAGCGGGCCCTCGAGATCGGTGCCGAGGTGATCCTGATGGGCAAGCAGGGCGTCGACGGGGTCTACGACTCCGACCCGCACGAGAACCCCGACGCCGTGAAGTTCGACCACCTGACCTACGACGAGTTCCTGAGCCGCGGCCTCAAGGTCGCCGATGCCACGTCGGTGAGCCTGGCCCGCGACAACGACATCGACATGATCGTGTTCAACCTCTCCGACGAGGGCAACATCGCCCGCGTCGTCGCGGGTGAGAAGATCGGCACCACGGTCGCCCGCGACGCCTAGCGTGACCAGCGCTCCTGAGGCGTCGGGGCCGGCCGAGCCGCACGCCGTACCCGAGAACCAGGAGCAGCCGTGATCAACCAGACCCTCACCGAGGCCGACACCAAGATGAAGAAGGCGGTCGAGGTGACGCGCGAGGACTTCGCGGCGATCCGCACCGGGCGGGCGAACCCGTCGATGTTCCACAAGCTGACGGCCGACTACTACGGCTCGCCCACGCCCCTGCAGCAGCTCGCCTCCTTCACCGCACCCGAGCCGCGGGTCATCATCATCAGCCCGTACGACGCCAGCGCGATGTCCGCGATCGAGAAGTCCATCCGCGACTCCGACCTGGGCGTGAACCCGACCGACGACGGGAAGACGATCCGGGTCACCCTCCCGGAGCTGACCGAGGAGCGGCGCAAGGACTACATCAAGATGGCCAAGAGCAAGGCCGAGGACGGCCGGATCGCCATCCGCAACATCCGCCGCACCGCCAAGCAGGCGATGGACAAGATGGAGAAGGACGGCGAGGTCGGCAAGGACGACGTCACCGGCGCCGAGAAGCGGCTGGACGGGATCACCAAGAAGCACGTCGAGGAGATCGACGAGATGCTCAAGCACAAGGAATCCGAGCTCCTGGAGGTCTGATGACTTCTGGGCCCACACCCGCGCCTGCGAGCAGGAGCCGCGCCGGCCGGAACCTCCCGGCCGCGATCGCCTCGGGCGTGGCGCTGGGGGCTGCGGTCATCGCCTCGCTGGCCTTCTGGAAGCCGGCGTTCATGATCGTCGTGGTGGCCGCGGTGCTGGTGGCGGTGTGGGAGCTGACCCATGCCTTCGGCACCGGGGACGTCCGCGTGACCCGGGAGCCGGTGATGGCCGGCGGGGTCGTGATGGTGCTCGTCGCGTTCGTCTACGGCGCTCCCGCGCTGGTCACCGCGACCGCGGTCACCGCGTTGGCCTGCATGCTCCTGCGGCTCCGCCGCGGGGTCCCGGGCTACGTGAGGGACGTGACCGCGTCGGTCTTCACGATCGTCTACGTGCCGTTCCTCGGCGGCTTCGTCGCCCTGATGCTGGGGGAGGACCGGGGGGCGCTGGCGATCGTGACGTACATCCTGGTCACCATCGCCTCCGACATCGGGGGGTACGCCGTCGGGGTGGTCGCCGGCCGGCACCCCATGGCCCCCGTCATCTCGCCGAAGAAGTCGTGGGAGGGGTTCGCCGGGTCGGCGGTCTCCTGCGTGGTCGTCGGCTGGCTGACCGTGTCCTACCTGCTCGACGGACGCTGGTGGGTGGGCGTGCTGCTCGGCCTGACGGCAGTCGTGATGGCCACCCTGGGCGACCTGTGCGAGTCGGTGATCAAGCGGGACCTCGGCATCAAGGACATGTCCCAGATCATCCCGGGCCACGGCGGCCTGATGGACCGGCTCGACTCGATCCTCGCGACCGCGGCGCCGACCTGGCTGCTGCTGCACTACCTCGTCCTCTGACCCCCCACCGCGCGTGTGAGCCGGGTCGCGCGCCGCGCGGTCGTGATGGTGCGTGCGCGGGTGGGAGGATGGGACCGATGTCCGACCAGCCGAAGACCCTTCCCCTCGTGTTCGACGAGCCGCGTGGCCGCCGCAGGCCACCTCGCCACCTCGCCGACCTCACCGCCGACGAGCGGAAGGCGGTGGTGACCGAGCTCGGGATGCCGGGCTTCCGGGCCCGCCAGCTGGCCACCCACTACTTCTCCCGGCTGGTCGACGACCCCGCCCAGATGACCGACCTCCCCGCCGCCGAGCGTGAGCAGCTGGTGGCCTCCCTGCTGCCCGACCTGATGACGCCGCTGCGGACCCTCGAGGCGGACAAGGGCACCACGCGCAAGACGCTGTGGCGGCTGTTCGACGGGGCGCTGGTCGAGTCCGTCCTGATGCGCTACC
This sequence comes from uncultured Actinomycetota bacterium, assembly GCA_963837995.1. Lineage (GTDB taxonomy): Bacteria > Actinomycetota > Actinomycetes > Propionibacteriales > Nocardioidaceae > Nocardioides_B. The sequence continues at coordinate 114,756 of CAWIPS010000007.1, read as the reverse complement.
CCGGCCGGGTGACGATGTGCGTGTCCTCCCAGGCCGGCTGCGGAATGGCCTGCCCGTTCTGTGCCACCGGCCAGGGCGGTCTGCAGCGCAACATGTCGACCGGCGAGATCGTGGAGCAGGTGGTCGCCGGAGCCCGGTCCCTGGCCCGCGGCGAGGTCCCCGGAGGTCCGGGTCGGGTCTCCAACGTCGTGTTCATGGGCATGGGGGAGCCGATGGCCAACTACAGGGCGGTCATCGGTGCCATCCGCAGGTTGACCGACAAGGCACCCGACGGTCTCGGCATGTCGGCACGGGGGGTCACGCTCTCCACGGTCGGCCTGGTGCCGCGGATGCGCCAGCTCGCCGACGAGGGCATCCCGGTGACGCTGGCGCTGTCCCTGCACGCACCCGACGACGAGCTGCGCAACGAGCTGGTGCCCGTCAACACCCGCTGGTCGGTCCACGAGGCCGTCGAGGCCGCCTGGAGCTATGCCCGGGTGACCAGGCGGCGGGTCAGCATCGAGTACGCCATGATGTGCGACATCAACGACCAGGCCTGGCGTGCCGACCTGCTCGGCGACGTGCTGACGTCGTACGGCGACTGGGGCTGGGTGCACGTCAACCTGATCCCGCTCAACCCGACGCCGGGCTCGAGGTGGACGGCCTCGCGGCCCGAGGTGGAGCGGGAGTTCGTCCGGCGGCTCGAGGCCAAGGGCGTGCCGACCACGGTCCGCGACACCCGCGGCAGCGAGATCGACGGCGCCTGCGGCCAGCTCGCCGCCCTGGACGCCTGACCGGGCGGAGGTCAGCCGGCCTGAGCCGTCGCGAGGAACTCCAGGATCCGCTCCATGTGCACCACACCGACGAACCTGCCGGCGCCGTCGGTGCACACGATCGGGTGGAAGCGGTGCCCGTCGGGGCGCTTGATCGCCCGTTGTGCGGCCTCGGCGATCGGCGTGTCCACGCTGACCAGGAGGCTGGTGTCCCTGATCGAGGACAGCAGCCCCCGGGACCCGACCGTGGCCACCGGCCGGCCGTGCCCGTCGAGGACCACCACCAGGTCCGCGCCTCCACGGCCCAGCATCTCGGCGGCCGTCGCGGGGTCGCGCGCGGTGGGGGCGCTCTGGACGAGCGAGCCCAGGGTCGGCTCCCGGCTGCGGGAGGCGAACGAGCGGAGCTGTCGGCAGATCAGGTCGCTGACCGTCGGCCAGGCCGCTCCCGGACGGGCCAGGTAGTAGCCCTGCGCCAGGGGCACCCCGAGCCGGGCGACCGTCTCCAGCTCGGCCAGCGTCTCGACCCCCTCGGCCAGCAGCCACGCATCGGTCCGGCTCGCGAACGCGCCCAGCATCTCGACCAGCGAGCGCTTGGCCTCGTCCCGGTTCACCGACTCGACGAGCGAGCGGTCCAGCTTGATGATCTCCGGACGGATCTGCAGCAGGTGCTGGAGCCCTGAGTACCCCGACCCGGCGTCGTCGAGGGCGAAGATCGCGCCGGCCGCCCGCAGCCGCTCCAGCGTGGGCGTCAGCGCGAGGTAGCTGTCCACCCGGGCGTGCTCGGTCAGCTCGATGACCACCCCGCTCAGGTCGCCCTGGTCCCGGAGCACCTCGTCGACGGCCGGGTGCTCCAGGACGTCCGGGCCGATGTTGACCGTCAGGAACGTGTCCGCTGGCAGGGTGGGGCGGTCGGCGAAGGCGGCGCGCAACGCGGCCGCCTCCAGCTCCGGTGTGCGGCCCAGGGCCAGCGCCGCCTCGAACCAGTCGACGGTGGAGGGCCCGACGCCGAACCTGGCCAGGGCCTCGTAGCCGACCACCGATCCACGCGCCAGGTCGACGATCGGCTGGTAGTGGGTCAGCATGCCGCCGCCGCGGACCGCGGCGTCGAGCAGAGCCGGCCAGTCGAGCACAGGAGCGCGGCGACTCCGCGGGCTCACCTGCTCGACGACCACACGGTCAGGCCGCGACGATGTGCGACCGCACCTGGTCGAGGACCGAGGCCGGGACGGTGCTCATCCCGTGCACGTCGCCGGCGTGTCGGGTCACTGCCCAGAGGATCTCGTCGACCGTCCGCAGCTCGAACGTGGCCTGACAGCCCGGGACCACGTCACCGCAGCAGAAGCGTTTCATCGAGGGCACCTCCGGGCGCTCGCCGTTCAGGGTTGCTCGGCCGGAACCCCGCACGGCGGGACCCACGACGTGTCGTCGCCTCAGCCTAGGCAGTGACGGGCGCTCGTGTGTGCCGAAGACCAGAAGTGCCCTCGGCGCCGTTGGCCACGCCCGGACCTCCGGCGACGGTGGGGGCTACCCGCCGAGCAGCTCCAGCACCTCGTCGACGTCGTCCACCAGGTGGGTCGACCGCTCCATGCCCCGACCGGCCGCCAGGGACCGCAGCAGCGGCCACACCGGGGTCTCCCGGGTCCACCGGTCGACGCCGACGAGCACCATCGGCGCCACCGACCCGGGGTCGGCGTAGTAGTTCTCGCAGGCGTCCTGGAAGACCTCCTGCACGGTGCCGGCCCGCCCGGGGAGGAAGACGATGCCGGCGGTGCACACGTGCAGCAGGACGTCCTCGCGCACCGCGTTGGCGAAGTACTTCGCGATGTGGCTGGCGAACGCGTTGGGCGGCTCGTGCCCGTAGAACCAGGTCGGCACGCCCAGGGACGTCACCGAGCCCGGCCACCTGCGTCGTACGTCGAACGCGGCCTGCGCCCACGCGGTCACCGACGGCGCGGGACCCGGTACGGCGGCGAGCAGCTCGACCGCCTCGGTCAGGGCGCCGTCGTCGTGACCGGACAGGTGCGCGCCGAGGTTCGCGGCCTCCATGGCGCCCGGGCCCCCGCCCGTCGCCACGGTCAGCCCCGACCGGGTCAGGGCCCGACCCAGCTCCGCAGCGGTGCGGTAGCCCCCCGTCCCGCGGGCCGTGTCGTGCCCACCCATCACCCCGACGACGCGGCGGGGTGCGACGAGCTCCGCGAGGGCGTCGTCGACCGCCAGGTCGTGCAGCGAGCGGGCCAGCAGGTCGCGCAGGTCGCGTTCGCGCTCCCGCTCCGGGGCGGACCGGATGCTCCACGCGTAGGCGCGCGCGTCGAGCGTGGCGGCGTAGGACCCGGTCCCCAGCCCGTCGTACAGCTCCTCGGGCGTGTAGAGCCGGGACCGGTAGACGTCGACGGGCACACCGGGCACCGTCGGGAACAGCAGCGCCCCGCCTGCCCGCAGGTGCTCCTCGACGGCCGGGTCGAACCGGCAGCCGAGGAACAGCGCACCGCTCGGGTCCGCCCCCAGCAGCTGGTCCCCGTGGCCCCGCAGGTCGAGGTCCTGCACGCGCCACCCGGCCAGTGAGGTGACCCCCTCGGCGCGCCGGTCCAGCTCGGCGAGCGTCTCGATCTCGATGGACCGGCGCGGTCGGCTCTGCACCGACCCAACCTAGTGGGCGCCGCCGCAGGTTCGTCGGGGGTCGGCTGGTGCCGAAGCCTGCGGCCCCCGGAACATGCACCTCCCGGCGCACGACCCGAAACCTTCACCATGCCGAGGCGAGCAGCTCCCCGAACAGGTCGTGCTCGTCCACATCGAGACCGCGGGCGGCGAACCAGGTGCAGACGTTGTGGCAGTCGCGCATCAGGAACTCCGTACCGGCCGGGTTCGCGACGACGTCGACGGCCTGAGGCAGGTCGATGATGACCAGCCGGTCACCGGCGGCGAGCACGTTGTAGGCCGACAGGTCACCGTGCGCGATGCCGTGCCGGGCCAGCTCGGCCATCGCGTCCCGCAGCTGCCCGTAGTAGGACGCGAGCAGCTCGCGGTCCGGACGCGTCTGCGCGAGCCGTGGGGCCGGCTCGCCCCCGACCGTGACCAGCTCCATCAGGATCTCGGTGCCGTCGACCTGCACCGGGTAGGGGACCGGCACCCCCGCGAGCCAGAAGCGGCGCAGGGCCTCGAACTCCGCCCAGGCCCACTGGCCCGCGGCGACGGCCCGCCCGTGCGCGGTCTTCTTCGCCAGGGCCCGTGCGTCCCGGGAGCGCCGGGTGCGCCGGCCCTCGGTGTAGGCCGAGCTCCGGTGGAAGGTGCGGTGCTGCTCACCGCGGTAGCGCTTGGCCGCCATCACGACCCGCTGGTCGGGGTCGTTCGGCACCGCCCGCTCGAGGACGTGGACGTCGGCCTCCTTCCCGGTCTTCAGGACGCCGAGCTCGGTGTCCAGCGCGGCCTGGCTGGTCACCACCCAGTCCGGACGGGGCTCGGGGCCCCGGCAGGAGGGCTCGACGTGCAGCCAGGTGGAGAAGCGCTGGCCCTCGGCGGGGTCCTCGGCGGCGTGGAAGTCGAAGACGAAACGGCGGTCGATCTCGGGGTCGATCTCGGGGTCGATCTCGGGGTCGGGCTCAGGCGTGCCCGGCTCGGTGTGCGCAGACATGGGTGTCGGTGCTCCGTGGGGTCGTGGGAGAGGTCGGGACGGCACAGGACATGCCGAGGACAGTGGTCGTCACGTCGCGCCTCCTCTCCAGCACCGACAGCCGAGCGCCGTCGTCATAGCCCCAGGGTGGACCCGGGCGTCGGGTCGGGCAACGGGTTTTCTCGCGAGGCGTGTCCGTCAGGGCCATCGGCCCCTGGTCTGGACAGGCGTCGTCGGCCACTATGTGGGCATGGCCGACTACCGCAGCGAGCACACCAGGAGCATCGAGGACCCGGCGGGCTACTGGGCCGAGCAGGCCCAGCTGGTCGACTGGATCAAGCAGCCGCAACGGGTCCTCGACGACGACCACCCGCCGTTCTACCGCTGGTTCCCCGACGCGACGCTGAACACCTGCTTCAACGCGCTGGACCGGCACGTGGTGCACGGCGCCGGTGAACGCACGGCCCTGGTCTACGACAGCGCGGTCACGGACACGAAGACGTCCTACACCTACGCGGAGCTGCTCGAGCGCACGGCCGCCTTCGCCGGTGCGCTGGTGGGCCTGGGTGTGCAGGCGGGTGACCGGGTGGTGATCTACATGCCGATGATCCCCGAGGCGGTGATCGCGATGCTCGCCTGCGCGCGGATCGGTGCCGTGCACTCGGTGGTGTTCGGCGGGTTCGCCCCGCACGAGCTGGCGGTCCGCATCGACGACGCGCGCCCGAAGGTGCTCGTCACCGCCTCCTGCGGCATCGAGCCCACCCGGGTGATCGAGTACAAGCCGATGGTCGACCGCGCCCTGGAGCTCGCCGAGCACCGGCCGGACACCGTCATCCTCAAGCAGCGGCCCCAGGTGCAGGCAGCGATGCAGGAGCCGCGCGACCTGGACTGGGACACCGCCATCAAGGCCGGGTCGGCCGATCCGGCCGCGTGCGTGGAGGTCCGGGCCACCGACCCGCTCTACGTGCTCTACACGTCGGGGACCACCGGCAAGCCGAAGGGCATCGTCCGCGACAACGGCGGCCACGCGGTCGCCCTGACCTGGTCGATGAGGAACATCTACGACACCCACCCCGGGCAGGTGTGGTGGACCGCCTCCGACGTGGGCTGGGTGGTCGGCCACTCCTACATCGTCTACGCGCCGCTGCTGGTCGGGGCGACGACTGTGCTCTACGAGGGCAAGCCGGTGGGCACGCCGGACGCGGGAGCGTTCTGGCGGGTGATCGAGGAGCATCGCGTCCAGGCGCTGTTCACGGCACCCACGGCGATGCGGGCGATCAAGAAGGAGGACCCCGAGGGCAAGCTGCTCGCGGGCCACGACCTGAGCGCCTTCCGGACGCTGTTCCTGGCCGGGGAGCGGCTCGACCCGGAGACCTACCGGTGGGCCACCGAGCGGCTCGGCGTCCCGGTGGTCGACAACTGGTGGCAGACCGAGACCGGCTGGCCGATCGCCGCGAACCTGCGCGGCCTCGCGCCGATGGAGATCAAGCCTGGCTCGCCCACGGTGCCGGTCCCGGGCTACCAGGTGGAGGTGCTCGGCGAGCAGTGGCACCCCGGTCGGCCCCGGCGAGGAGGGCGCCATCTGCATCCGGCTGCCCCTGCCACCTGGAACGCTGACCACCCTGTGGCGCGACGACGAGCGCTTCGTGTCCTCCTACCTGTCCGCCTTCGACGGCTACTACCTGTCCGGTGACGGCGGCTACCTCGACGAGGACGGCTACCTGTTCGTGATGGGCCGCACCGACGACGTGATCAATGTGGCCGGCCATCGGCTCTCGACGGGCTCGATGGAGGCGATCATGGCCACCCACCCCGCGGTGGCCGAGTGCGCGGTGATCGGGGTCGCGGACCCGATGAAGGGCCAGGTGCCGCGGGGCTTCGTGGTGCTCAAGGCCGGGGTCGAGCAGGACCCGGACGAGATCGGGCGCGAGCTGGTCGCCCGGGTGCGCGAGGAGATCGGTGCGGTGGCGGCCTTCAAGGAGGTGACGGTCGTGGGCGGGCTCCCGAAGACCCGCAGCGGGAAGATCCTGCGCAAGACCATGCGGGAGATCGCCGACGGCAAGGAGGCGAAGGTGCCCTCGACCATCGAGGACGCCGGGGTGCTGGACACGCTGCGTCCCGTGCTGACGCGGGAGTAGCGACGCCCAGGCGCAGCCGGCGGACGCCGCTCAGTGGCCTCCGAGCAGCGGTGCGAGCGTGCGCGCGACCAGGCTGGGACGATGCGTCAGCCGCTCCTCGGCGTCGGCGAGCGTCATCGCCCGCAGCCCGGCGTTGACCCCCAGCCAGCGCAGCGGCTCCGGCTCCCAGCGCCGCGACCGGTGGCCGACCCACGGCAGCCGGGTCAGGTCCGTGTCGCGGCCGAGGACCAGGTCGCGCAGCGTGCGCCCGGCCAGGTTCGTGGTGGCGACCCCGTCACCGACGTACCCGCCCGCCCAGGCGATGCCGGTGTCGCGGTCCAGGCCGACGGAGGCGACCCAGTCCCGCGGGATGCCGAGCGCACCGCCCCAGGCGTGCGTGAACCGGGTGTTCGCGAGCACCGGGAACATCTCGCGCAGGGTCGCCCGGAGCATCTCGAACACCCGGGCCTCCCGGTCGTGGCCGGGCCGCACCGACGAGCCGAAGTGGTACGGCGCCCCGCGGCCGCCGAACACCAGCCGGCCGTCCGCGGTCCGCTGCCCGTAGACGATGAGGTTGCGGTGGTCGGTGAACGTCTCGCGGTCCCGCAGCCCGACCTGCTCCCACACCGCGTCCGACAGCGGCTCGGTGGCCACCACCAGGGAGTAGACAGGGGCGATGTCGCGACGCATCCCGGCCAGGGTGACGGTGTATCCCTCGGTGGCCCGGACCACCACGTCCGCGCTGACGACGCCGTGGTCGGTGACCGCCCGCCGGGGGCGCAGCGCCCGCACCCGGGTGCCCTCGTGGATCCGGCCGCCCCGCCGCTCCACGGCCCGCGCCAGCCCCCGCACCAGCCGGGCCGGGTGGACCGCCGCACAGTCCGGGGTGAAGGTGCCGCCCAGCACCCGGGTCGCGCGCAGCCGGGCCAGCGCCTCGCGGGCGTCGAGCAGGCACACGTCGTCCTCCCCGAGACCCCAGGCGCGGGCGGACGCCACCTCGTCCACGGCCCGGGCCAGCTGTGACTCGCTGCGGGCCAGCGCGACGGTGCCGCCCTTGCGCGCCTGGGCGTCGATCCCCTCGGCGTCGGCGACGGCGAGCACCTCGTCGACCGTGGCGCGCATCGCCCGGTGCTGGGCGAGTGCCTGCTCGCGACCGGACCGGCGGAGGGCCGCCATCGTGGCCAGGCCGGCGGGGAACAGGGCCGAGCACCAGCCGCCGTTGCGACCGGACGCACCGAAGCCCGCGGTCTCGGCCTCCAGCACCGTGACCCGCAGCGACGGGTCCTCGCGGAGCAGGTAGTAGGCGGTCCACAGCCCGGTGAAGCCGGCACCGACGACCACCACGTCGACCTGCGTGTCACCGCCCAGCGCCGGCCGGGGGGCCCAGTCCTCGCCCGCGGTGCCGTGCCACAGCGACAGGTCGGCGTACGCCGGAGTCACCGGGTCAGCACCGTCAGCACCGTCAGGGCCGTCGGGCAGGCGGCTCAGCGCACACCCCAGGAGTAGGTCTGCTTGCGCAGCTGGAGATACATGAACGTCTCGGTGGACACGACGTTCTCGAGGGACCGGATCTTGGTGGACAGCACCGAGAGCAGCTCGTCGTCGCTCTCGCAGACCACCTCCACCAGCAGGTCGTAGGAGCCGGCGGTGATCACCACGTAGTCGACCTCCTCGAGGGCGGCCAGGGCGTCCGCGATCGGCTCGAGCGCGCCGCTGGCGCGGATCCCGATCATCGCCTGCCGGGCGAAGCCGAGCTCGAGCGGGTCGGTCACCGCGACCACCTGCATGACGCCGCTGTCCACCAGCCGCTGCACGCGCTGGCGCACGGCGGCCTCGGAGAGACCCACGACCTTGCCGATCGCCGCGTAGGACCGGCGGCCGTCCTGCTGGAGCTCCTCGATGATGGACTTGGAGACGTCGTCGAGGACCACCTTGGGCACCGACCGGGACTGCCCGCCCGTCCTGGGCGCAGGTCGGGCTCCCGCGTCGTTGTCCGGGCTGCGGCTGCTCACGCAGCAGATCGTCGCACGTCGACGTACGCGTGGTAAAGCGGACGGATCCTTTGAATGCGAGGGATTTCGTTGCAACCATGTCTCGATCCCACGGAATCACTTGTTACTGCGCAGAACCTCTGACAAGATCCACTGACTTCCCGGGAGAGCACGCCAATGAGAGGACCCGGTCGCGATGCCGCAGCCTGCACCGACACCCGATGAGATCCGCCGACTGCTGGCGCGGTCGACGGTCAGCCGGCGGGGCCTGCTGCGAGGAGCCGGTCTGGCCGGGCTGGGGATCGGTGCCCCCACGCTGCTGTCCGCCTGCGGCACCAAGGCGGCCAAGCAGACCGCCGACAGCTGTGTCAGCAAGGACCTCTCCGCGAGCCAGAAGACGCTGCACTTCTCCAACTGGCCGCTCTACATCGACGAGAAGAAGGTCAAGCGCGGTGGCAAGAAGGTCACGGTGAACCCGACGCTGGAGCGCTTCGAGAAGCAGTCCGGCATCAAGGTGAGCTACGTCGCCGACGTGAACGACAACTCGGAGTTCTTCGGGGTGGTCCGCAACCAGCTCGCCGACTGCCAGCCCACGGGACGCGACATCTTCGTGCTCACCGACTGGATGGCCGCGCGGATGGTCGACCTGGGCTGGCTGCAGAAGCTGGACAAGTCGAAGGTCCCCAACGTCGAGGCCAACCTGGTGTCGAACCTGACGTCTCCCGGTTGGGACAAGAACCGCGACTACTCGGTGCCCTGGCAGAGCGGCCTGACCGGCATCGCCTACAACGCCAAGCTGACCAAGGAGGTCAGGAGCTTCGAGGAGCTGCTCACCCGGCCCGACCTGAAGGGCAAGGTCAGCCTGCTCTCGGAGATGCACGACACGATGCTCTTCATGCTGCTGCTCGAGGGTGCCGACCCCGAGGACTTCACCGGGGACCAGTTCGCCTCGGCCATCGCCCGGCTCAAGAAGGCCACCGACAGAGGCCAGATCCGGGCCTTCACCGGCAACGAGTACGCCCAGGACCTGGTCAAGGGCAACATCGTCGCCTGCGAGGCCTGGTCCGGTGACATCATCCAGCTGCAGTTCGACAACCCCAACATCAAGTTCGTGGCGCCGGAGGAGGGGCTGGCGCTGTGGAGCGACAACATGCTGGTTCCCAACAAGGCCGCCCACAAGGCGAACGCGGAGAAGCTGATGAACTACTACTACCAGCCCGAGGTCGCGGCCACGCTCGCCGCCTGGGTGAACTACATCTGTCCCGTCGAGGGTGCCAAGCAGGCCATGGAGAAGATCGACCCGACCCTCGTTGAGAACAAGCTGATCTTCCCCGAGAAGAGCACGTTGTCGAAGGCGAAGAACTTCATGGGTCTGGACCAGAAGACCGAGCAGTCCTACCAGAAGCAGTTCGCCACCGTGACCGGGGCCTGAACCGGTGCCCGAGGACCCCAGCGCCGAGGCCGGCGCCGACCTGACGCTCACCTCGGTCACCAAGAGGTTCGGTGCCTTCACGGCGGTCGACGACCTCGACCTGGTCGTCGAGCAGGGTCGCTTCTTCGCGCTCCTCGGGCCGTCGGGGTGCGGCAAGACGACCACCCTGCGGATGGTGGCCGGGCTCGAGGAGCCCACCCGCGGCACGATCACCATCGCGGGCCAGGACATCAGCCGGCTCAAGCCCTACAAGCGGCCGGTGAACACCGTCTTCCAGAACTACGCGCTGTTCCCGCACCTCGACATCTTCGAGAACGTCGCGTTCGGCCTGCGCCGGCAGGGAGTCAAGGACGTCCGCCCCAAGGTCGAGGAGATGCTCGAGCTGGTCGAGCTGGGCGCGTTCGGCAAGCGCCGCCCGGGCCAGCTGTCCGGCGGTCAGCAGCAGCGGGTGGCCCTGGCCCGGGCCCTGATCAACCGCCCGCAGGTCCTGCTGCTCGACGAGCCCCTCGGAGCACTGGACCTCAAGCTGCGCAGGCAGATGCAGATCGAGCTCAAGCGCATCCAGACCGAGGTCGGCATCACCTTCGTGCACGTCACGCACGACCAGGAGGAGGCCATGACGATGGCCGACACCATCGCGGTGATGAACCACGGGGTGATCGAGCAGCTGGGGGAGCCTGCCGAGCTGTACGACTCGCCCGCCACCACCTTCGTGTCGAACTTCCTCGGCCAGTCCAACCTGGTGACCGCAGAGGTGGTCGGGCGTGACGGGGAGGACATCATCGTGGACGCGCACGGCAGCCGGCTCGGAGCGCCGGTGGCCCGGGCCCGCCGCACCAGCGGGACGGTGTGGGTCGGGGTCCGGCCGGAGAAGGTGTTCCTGGCCAGTGCCGACCGGGACCCCGGGCAGGGGGGCAACCACCTGTCCGGCGGCACCGTGAGCGACGTCAGCTTCATCGGCGTGAGCACGCAGTACCTCGTCCGGATGCCATGGGGCCAGGAGCTCACCGTCTTCGAGCAGAACAGCGGCGCCCGCGACGGCTTCCGGGTCGGTGACCGGGTGGACCTGCACTGGACGTCCGCGCACACGTTCCTGCTCGACGCCGACCAGGACGCGCACGCCGGAGACGAGTCCTACGCCGCGCTGAGCGGAGGCGCCACTACATGAGTGCAGCGAACGCCGGGCTCGCGCCCGGCGAGACCGTCGGCGACGACGCGGTCCCGCCCGACCCTCCTGCGGGCCGACGCCGCTCGAAGGCCGGCTACTGGCTGCTGCTGCCGGGCATGCTGTGGCTGGTCGTCTTCTTCCTGATCCCCACCATCCAGCTGGCCGCCACCTCGCTGTACGACCCGAACGGCTCCCTGGACACGGGCTATGCGATGACGTGGTCGTTCTCCAACTACTGGCACGCGCTCTCGGCCTTCCGGGCGCCGTTCCTGCGCTCCCTGCTGTACGCCGCGGTGGCGACCGTGCTCGCGCTGCTGCTGGCCTACCCGCTGGCCTACGCGATCGCGTTCAAGGCGGGCCGCTGGAAGAACCTGATGCTGGTCATGGTGATCGCACCGTTCTTCACCAGCTTCCTGGTCCGCACGCTGGCGTGGAAGTCGATCCTCGCCGACAACGGGTTCGTGGCGGACGCCCTGCGGGCGGTGCACATCCTGGGTCCGGACGGACGGCTGCTGGCCACGTCCGTGGCGGTGGTCACCGGGCTCACCTACAACTTCCTGCCGTTCATGGTGCTGCCGCTCTACGCCAGCCTGGAGAAGATCGACCTGAGGCTGATCGAGGCGAGCAACGACCTGTACGCCAACGCTGTCACGTCGTTCCGCAAGATCACCCTGCCGCTGTCCATGCCCGGCCTGGTCGCCGGCACCCTGCTGACCTTCATCCCGGCCGCCGGGGACTACATCAACGCCGAGCTGCTCGGGACGCCACGGCAGTACATGATCGGCAACGTCATCGACAACCTGTTCCTGGTCCAGCTGGACTACCCGGCCGCCGCCGCCTGCTCGGTCGTGCTGATGCTCGCCATCGTGGTCATGGTGCTCTTCTACGTGCGCCGGGCCGGGACCGAGGAGCTCGTGTGAACGAGGAAGGGGCACTCGCGTGACACGGGTCGGACGCTGGGTGGGCGAGCACGCCGTGCTGGCGGTCGCCATCGTGGTGCTGGTCTACATGTTCCTGCCGATCTTCTACGTCGTGCTGATGTCGTTCAACGACCAGGGCCGGCTGTCCTACGCGTTCCAGGGCTTCACCCTGAACAACTGGGCCGACCCGTGCGGCCCGAGCGGCATGTGCGGGGCGGTCGTGAAGAGCCTGCAGATCGGCTTCCTGGCGACGGTCGGCGCGACGTTCCTCGGGACCCTCGTCGCGTTCGCACTGGTGCGCCACCGGTTCCGCGGACGGGCGGCCACGAGCCTGCTGATCTTCCTGCCGATGGCGACCCCGGAGGTGGTGATGGGCTCCTCGCTGCTGGCCCTGTTCACCAGCGCCGGCCTGTCCGGGAGCCTCGGGTTCTGGTCGATCCTGGTGGCGCACATCATGTTCTGCCTGTCCTTCGTGGTGGTGACCGTCAAGGCCCGGCTCGCCGGTCTCGACTCCTCGATGGAGCAGGCGGCGATGGACCTCTACGCCAACGAGTGGCAGACGTTCTGGCGGATCACCTTCCCGCTGGTGTTCCCCGGCATCATGGCCGCCGCCCTGCTGAGCTTCTCGCTGTCCTTCGACGACTTCATCGTCACGAACTTCAACCACGGCAACACCATCACCTTCCCGATGTTCGTGTGGGGCGCCGCGCAACGCGGCATCCCGCCCCAGGTGAACGTGGTCGGCACGGTGATGTTCCTCATCGCGCTGGCGCTGGTGCTGGGCGGCAGCGTGTTCCAGCGCCGCCGCCCCGCCTGAGGTGGCGGACGCCCGGGCACGAAACGCGCTGGCCGAGGCCACGCCCGGCGTCCTCTGGCTGGAGGACCCGGCCCGACCGGACGGCCTGCCCGCCCTGGCCGGCGCCGAGTCGGCGGATCTGGTGGTGGTCGGCGGGGGCTACACCGGGCTGTGGGCGGCGCTGCGCGCCAAGGAGCGGGACCCGTCGCGGGACGTCGTACTCCTGGAGGCGGGGCACTGTGGTGACCAGGCCAGCGGACGCAACGGCGGGTTCGCGTCCGCCAGCCTGACGCACGGCTTCGCCAACGGCCTGGAGCGCTGGCCCCAGGAGCTGTCGGTGCTGGACCGCCTGGGCGCGGAGAACCTCGCAGCCATCGGGGAGACGGTGCGCCGCCACGGCATCGACTGCGCGTGGGAGGAGACCGGTGAGCTGACCGTGGCGACAGCCGCGCACGAGGCAGAGGACCTCGTCGCACTGGGTGCCGCCCTCACCGAGGCCGGTCACGACGTGCGTGTGCTCGAGGAGCAGGAGGTGCGTGCGGAGGTGTGCTCCCCGACGTACACCGCCGGCCTGTGGCAGCGGACCTCCACGGTGATGCTGGAGCCGGCGCGGCTCGCCTGGGGACTGCGAGAGGCGGCCGTCGCGGGCGGCGTCCGGGTCTACGAGCAGACCCCGGCGACCGGCCTGGAGGCTCACCGCGGGGCGATGCTGGTCCGCACGCCGCGGGGCGAGGTGCGCACGAGGGACGTGGTGCTCGGCACCAACGCGTTCCCGTCGCTGCTCCGGCGGCTGAGGCTGATGACGGTGCCGGTCTACGACTTCGTGCTGGTGAGCGAGCCGCTGTCCCCCGCGCAGCTGTCGTCCGTCGGCTGGGCGCACCGTCAGGGCGTCGGCGACGCGTCCAACCTCTTCCACTACTACCGGCTGACCCGCGACGACCGGATCCTGTGGGGCGGCTACGACGCGGTCTACCACTACGGCAGCCGGATCGACTCGACACTGGAGTCCGGTGGGACGCACGAGCGCCTCGCCGAGCACTTCTTCACGACCTTCCCGCAGCTCGAGGGGCTCCGGTTCAGCCACCGCTGGGCCGGGGTCATCGACACCAGCACCCGGTTCACGGCCTTCTTCGGCACGGCGTACGCCGGTCGGGTCGCCTATGCGCTCGGCTACACCGGGCTCGGGGTGGCCGCCACCCGCTTCGGGGCCGACGTGGCGCTGGACCTGCTGGATGGTCGGCCCACCGAGCGGACCGGGCTGGCCATGGTCCGGGAGCGGCCGCTGCCGTTCCCGCCGGAGCCGCTGCGCTACACCGGTGTGCAGCTGACCCGCTGGTCCCTGCGGCGCGCCGACGCGCGTGGCGGCCGACGCAACCTGTGGCTGCGCGCCCTGGGCCGCGCCGGTCTGGGCTTCGACTCCTGACCGGCGCCGGGCCGTCGAACCGGACGCCTCGGCATGGCTCAGAGCAGGGTCTGGGCCTTCTCGAGCACCCCGCGCAGCTTCTGCTCGATCTCGTCGAAGTGCTCCTGACCGCAGGTCAGCGGGGGCGACAGCTGGATCACCGGGTCTCCGCGGTCGTCGGCACGGCAGTAGAGACCGGCCTCGAAGAGGGCCTTGGACAGGAAGCCGCGCAGCAGCTTCTCGGCCTCGTCGTCGGTGAACGTCTCCTTGGTGGCCTTGTCCTTGACCATCTCGATGCCGTAGAAGTACCCGTCGCCGCGCACGTCTCCGACGATCGGCAGGTCCAGCAGCTTCTCCAGGGTGGTGCGGAACGCGTCCTGGTTCGCCAGCACGTGCCGGTTGAGGCCCTCACGCTCGAAGATGTCCAGGTTGGCGTTGGCCACCGCCGTCGACACCGGGTGGCCGCCGAAGGTGTAGCCGTGGGCGAAGCTCGTGGACCCGTGCAGGAACGGCTCCATGAGCCGGTCGGAGGCGATCATCGCGCCGAGCGGGGCGTAGCCGGAGGTGAGGCCCTTCGCGCAGGTGATCATGTCCGGCTGGTAGCCGTAGCGCTCGGCCCCGAACATGTGCCCGAGCCGCCCGAACGCGCAGATCACCTCGTCACTCACCAGCAGCACGTCGTGCTTGTCGCAGATCTCGCGGACCCGCTGGAAGTAGCCGGGCGGGGGCGGGAAGCAGCCGCCGGCGTTCTGCACCGGCTCGAGGAACACGGCAGCGACCGTGTCGGCGCCCTCGTTCTCGATGGCCACCTCGATCTGGTCCGCGGCCCAGCGACCGAACGCCTCGAGGTCCTCGGGCTCGGTGAACGGCTCGGGAGCCCGGTAGAAGTTGGTGTTCGGAACCCGGAACGTGGAGGGCACCAGTGGCTCGAAGACCGCCTTGAGCGCCGGCAGACCGGTGATGGACAGGGCGCCCTGGGTGGTGCCGTGGTAGGCGACCGCCCGGCTGATCACCTTGTGCTTCATCGGCTTGCCGGTCAGCTTGAAGTAGTTCTTGGCCAGCTTCCAGGCGGTCTCCACCGCCTCGCCCCCGCCACTGGTGAAGAACACCCGGTTGAGGTCGCCGGGAGCGTAGTTGGCGATCCGCTCCGCGAGGGTGATGGCGTTCGGGTGCGCGTAGGACCACAGCGGGAAGAACGCCAGCTCGCCGGCCTGCTTGGCGGCGGCGTCGGCGAGCTCGCGCCGGCCGTGGCCGACCTGGCTGACGAAGAGTCCGGCGAGCGCGTCCAGGTAGCGCCGGCCCTTGGCGTCGTACACGTAGGCACCCTCGCCCCGCACGATGATCGGCACGTCGGCCTGGTCGTAGCTGGACATGCGCGTGAAGTGCATCCAGAGGTGCTCGCGCGCGGACTTCTGCAGTCCGGCGTAGGTCTCGTCGTCGAGCGGCAGGGCAGACTGTGCGGTCATCGGTCGATCTCCTCGTCGGTGGTGGGACCATGGTGCCTGCCCACACCGCTCCGAGGCAAGCGGATCCGTCGTCATCGGGGGATGGCCACCATGAGGTCCGGCGTGTATCTGCCCGAACGCGACTGATTCCGAAGGGCGACGACCGGAAGCGTTCGCCGGTCAGCAGGAGGCCGTCGCCACCCGCCTCGTCACGCCGTACATCGAGAGGAAAGCCGGACCACCAGCACTCCGCGGTGCTAGCCTGCGGTCCCGCCGCACGAAGGAGCCCGCGCAGTGACCCAGCCGTCCTGGAGGAGAACCGGGTGGCGCGCTGCCCTGGCCGGCACCGCCCTGCTCCTGAGCTCCACGCTCCCGGTGGTCACCGACGCGGCCGAGGCGCGGACCGCACCCCGGCCCGGTGGCGAGTCGGCGGGGGACAGCCTCTTCCCGGGCATCGGGAACACCGGCTACTCCGTGTCCCACTACGCGATCATGCTGCACTTCTGGAAGGCCGGCAGACGGATCTCCGCGACGACGGAGGTCACGGCCCGTGCGGCCCGGCCGCTGTCGTCGTACTCCTTCGACCTCGAGGGCCTCACCGTCGACCAGGTCCGGGTGAACGGGGTGGCCGCACACTTCCGGCGCCACCACGACAAGCTGGTGGTCACGCCGGCGCGGCCGGTCTCCGGCACGTTCCGCACGGCGGTCCGCTACCACGGCCGGCCGGTCACGCACATCGACGCCGACGGCTCCAAGGACGGCTGGGTCCCGACCCGCGACGGCGCGACGGTGGTCAGCGAGCCGGTCGGAGCGAGCACGTGGTTCCCGAACAACAACACCCCGCGCGACAAGGCCACCTTCACGATGCGGGTCACCGCACCCCGGGGGCTCGCCGTCGCCTCGAACGGCGACCTGCGCCACCGCCGGCACGGGCGCGCCGGGCGTGTGACGTGGACGTGGGTGCAGTCCCGTCAGATGGCGACGTACCTCGCGTCCGTCTCCATCGGCCGCTACCACGTCTCCCACTCGACGATGCGCACCACCTCCGGCAGGCGGCTGCAGGTGTGGAGCTTCGTCGACCCGACGTACGGCCGGCTGGCCCGGCTGCGCAGCAGGATCCCCGGGATCGTCCGGTTCGCGGAGCGCAGGTTCGGCAGCTACCCGCAGACCAGCGTGGGCATCGTCGTCGACAACCACGACGTCGGCTACGCGCTGGAGACGCAGAACCGGCCGATCTTCGACGCCGTGCCCAGCACCCTGACGCTGGTGCACGAGCTGGCACACCAGTGGTACGGCGACTCGGTGACGCCGCGGGTCTGGGAGGACGTCTGGCTCAACGAGGGCTTCGCGAGCTTCGCCGAGAGCCTGTGGACCGCGGCCCACGGCGGACCGAGCACCCGGGCGGCCTTCGATCGGACCTACGCCCGCAACCCGCCCTCGAGCAGGCTGTGGCGCCCGGCGCCCGCTCGCTTCACCGACCCCGAGAACCTGTTCGGCGACCCGGTCTACACGCGGGGAGGGATGACCCTCGAGGCGCTGCGGCGCAGGATCGGCACCCAGGCCCTCTACACCGTCCTGCGCCGCTGGGCGACGACCGGGGCCGGCCGCTCGGTGAGCACCCGGCAGCTGGTCGCGCTGGCCGAGCACGTCTCGCGCCGTGACCTCGGCCCGCTGTTCCGGACCTGGCTCTACGTCCCGAGGAAGCCGCCCGGCTACTGAGCCCGCTCCCGGTCCCGAGCCGCCGAGCAGTCAGGCAGGCACGGTCGGTACGGCGGAAACCGGCTCCAGCACGCCTCGGCATCGCCGGAAACGTCATCGCCAGCCGTCCTCACCTACCGATATCGTTGCCGCTCCTCTAGGCTCCGCCCATGGCCGACCTCAGATTCCGCAATGTCATCAACGGCGAGACGGTGGATGCCGCCGACGGCGCCACCTACGACCTCGTCAACCCCGCGACCGGCGAGGTGTACGCCGCCGCCCCGGCGTCCGGGAGCGAGGACGTGGACCGGGCGATGAGGGCCGCCGACGCGGCGTTCGAGGCCTGGGGGGACACGACCCCCACCGAGCGGCAGCGGGCCCTGCTGAAGATGGCCGACGCCCTCGAGGCGCGCGCCGACGAGTTCGTGCACGTCGAGTCCGAGAACACCGGCAAGCCGCTCTCCCTGACCGCCGAGGAGGAGCTGCCGCCGTGCGTGGACCAGATCCGGTTCTTCGCCGGTGCCGCGCGGGTCCTGGAGGGGCGCGCGAGCGGGGAGTACCTCAAGGACCACACCTCGAGCATCCGCCGTGAGCCGATCGGCGTCGTCGGCCAGGTGACCCCGTGGAACTACCCGCTGATGATGATGGTGTGGAAGATCGCGCCGGCGCTGGCCGCGGGCAACTGCGTCGTGCTCAAGCCCTCGGACACCACACCGGCCTCCACCACGCTGTTCGCCGAGCTGGCCCAGGAGTTCCTGCCGCCGGGGGTGTTCAACGTGGTCTGCGGCGACCGGGACACCGGCCGGGCCGTCGTCGAGCACCCGGTCCCGCAGATGGTCTCCATCACGGGCTCGGTGCGGGCCGGCATGGAGGTGGCCGGCTCGGCTGCCAGGCAGCTCAAGCGGGCCCACCTCGAGCTCGGTGGCAAGGCGCCGGTCGTGGTCTTCGACGACGCCGACGTCGAGGCGGCCGCCGAGGGAATCGCGGCAGCCGGCTACTTCAACGCCGGTCAGGACTGCACGGCCGCGACCCGGGTGCTGGCCGGACCCGGGGTGCACAGCGACTTCGTCGCCGCCCTGACCGAGCAGGCGAAGGGCACGAGGACCGGTGCGCCCGACCAGGACGTGGCCTACGGCGCACTCAACAACGCCAACCAGCTGGACCGGGTCACCGGCATGATGGACCGGCTCCCGACCACGCCACGGTCGACATCGGCGGGTCGCGCCAGGGTGACAAGGGGTTCTTCTACTCGCCCACCGTGGTGTCCGGCCTGCACCAGGACGACGAGGTGATCCAGAACGAGATCTTCGGCCCGGTCATCACGGTGCAGCGGTTCAGCGACGAGGGGGAGGCGCTGCGCTGGGCCAACGGGGTGGAGTACGGCCTGGCCTCCTCGGTGTGGACCAAGGACCACGGTCGGGCGATGCGGATGGCCAAGCACCTGGACTTCGGCTGCGTGTGGATCAACACCCACATCCCGATCGTCGCGGAGATGCCGCACGGTGGCTTCAAGCACTCCGGCTACGGCAAGGACCTCTCGATGTACGGCCTGGAGGACTACACGCGGATCAAGCACGTGATGTCCTACATCGGTCAGTGACCGGGTGAGGATCCTGCTGGTCGGCGCCGGCGGCGTCGGGGCCGCCTTCGCCGCCATCGCCGCCCGCCGCGACTTCTTCGAGAGGATCGTGGTCACCGACTACGACCTGGCCCGCGCGGAGAGGGCTGCCGCCGGCGACCCGCGGTTCGTGGCGGCCCAGGTGGACGCCTCGTCCGCGGAGTCGGTCACCGCCCTGGCCCGCGAGCACGCGGTCACCCACGTGATGAACGCCGTCGACCCGCGGTTCGTGATGCCGATCTTCGAGGGGGCGTACGCCGCAGGGGCCGACTACCTGGACATGGCGATGAGCCTGTCCCGGCCTCATCCGCAGGCGCCGTACGAACGGGTGGGGGTGAAGCTCGGCGACGAGCAGTTCGCCCAGAACGACGCGTGGGAGGGCGCCGGGCGGCTGGCGCTGTGCGGGATGGGCGTCGAGCCGGGCCTCTCCGACGTGTTCGCGCGCTACGCGGCCGACCACCTGTTCAGCGAGATCCACGAGCTCGGCGTCCGCGACGGCGCGAACCTGACCGTCACGGGACCGACGGTAGCCCGGCCTTCGCCCCGAGCTTCTCCATCTGGACCACGATCGAGGAGTGCCTGAACCCTCCGGTGGTGTGGGAGCGGGCCAGGGCGGACGTGGACGGCGGCTGGTTCACCACCGAGCCGTTCAGCGAGCCGGAGGTGTTCGAGTTCCCCGACGGCATCGGTCCGGTGGAGTGCGTCAACGTCGAGCACGAGGAGGTGCTGCTGATGCCCCGATGGGTGCGGGCCGAGCGGGCGACCTTCAAGTACGGCCTGGGTGAGGAGTTCATCGGCGTGCTCGAGGTGCTGCACAAGCTCGGGCTGGACCGCACCGACAAGGTCCGCGTCGGCGGTGTCGTGGTCAGCCCCCGCGACGTCGTCGCCGCCTGCCTGCCCGACCCGGCGACACTGGGCGGGGCGATGCACGGGAAGACCTGCGCCGGGCTCCACGTCACCGGCACCGGCAAGGACGGCCGCCCGCGCGCGACGTACCTCTACCAGGTCGTCGACAACGAGTGGTCGATGCGGGAGTACGGCCACCAGTGCGTGGTGTGGCAGACCGCCGTCAACCCGGTGGTCGCGCTCGAGCTGCTCGCGGCCGGGACCTGGGCCGGCAGCGGCGTCCTGGGCCCGGAGGCCTTCGACGCCGCACCGTTCCTGGACCTGCTCACGGCCTACGGCGCGCCGTGGGGCCGGCGGGACGACTGAGGGCCGTTCCCGCTTCCCGACATCGGTGGCACAGTGAGGCCATGCGTCCCAGCCTCTTCGAGTACGCCGGCGGCGAGTCCGCCTTCGTCGACCTCGCCGTGGCCCACCACCAGCGATGCCTGGCGGACCCGGAGCTGAACCACCCCTTCTCCCACCCCGACCAGCACCCGGCGCACGTGCAGCGCCTGGCCGCCTACTGGGCCGAGGCCCTCGGCGGACCGCCGACCTTCTCGACGACGTGCAGCGACCAGTCCGCGGTGCTCAGGATGCACGCCGGCAACGGGGACATCAGCGATCTCGGGCGTCGGTTCACCGAGTGCTTCATGCTGGCCCTGGACGACGCGAGGCTGCCGGCCGACCCCGAGTTCCGCGCCGCCCTGCGCGCCTACATGGAGTGGTCCGTCGAGCAGATGCTGGCCCATCCCGACAGCGAGCCGCCTGTTCCTGCCGGCCTGCCGATGCCGCGATGGTCCTGGGACGGGCTGCAGACGGACCCGGGCACAGCGGGCAGGACCTGAGGGGGACCGCTCGGACGGGCACTCGAGGTGCATCCAGCGCGTCGCTGAGCGTCGGCGTCGCCCTGAGCGCGGTCGAGTGCCTGTCGGAGCGGCTGCCCTCAGCGCGTCACACCTGGTAGGCGACAAAGCCGTACCAGTTGCGAGACCATGGGTGGCAGGCAGGAACGCCGCCGCACATCCCGCGCGGCGGTCGAGGAGAACGCGTCGGGGGGCGCCGTGAGCACAGACATCGAGCTCGACATCGGGCGGCACGGCGAGCGCGGCCACTACCAGGTGCGCGTCGTGCGGTCGCCGGCCGGTGGGGACCAGCGCGAGGAGTTCGACCTCGACATCGACGCGCTGCTGAGGAGCCGGCCCCAGCTCGAGGCGAGCATCCTGTCCTCCTCGGTCGGTGCCCGACGGGTGATGTCCACCGCTGAGCGGCCGGTGCTCGAGGCGGGCACGCACCTGTTCGAGAGCGTCTTCAAGCAGTCCGTCTACGGTGCCTACCGGGCCAGTCTCGGGGTCGCCCAGCAGCAGGGGGAGCGGCTGCGGGTGGTGCTCCGGCTCAGCGAGCCCGAGCTCGCGGCCCTGCCGTGGGAGGCGCTGTTCGACCCGGAGCGGCAGTCCTACGTGTGCCGCCAGGAGCCGATGGTGCGGCGGATCCCGGCCCAGTTCAACCCGCGGGCCCCGTTGCAGGTGACGCCGCCCCTGCAGGTGCTGGCGATCGTGGCCTCCCCGCGGGGACTCGTTCCCCTCGACGTGGAGCTCGAGCGGGCCAACCTCGAGGAGGCGTTGGCGGAGCTCATCGCGGCTGGCCTGGTGAGCATCACCTGGGTGGAGCCGGCCACCTGGCACAGCGTGCACCGGCACCTGCTCTCGGGCCACTGGCACGTCGTGCACTTCATCGGCCACGGCGACTACGACGACGACCGTCAGGAGGGAGTGCTGGCGTTCGTGGGCAGCGACGGCCGCGCCGACATGGTCGAGGCCGGCCGGTTCGCCGACCTGCTCGGTGAGGCCGACCCGACGCCCCGGCTGGTGGTGCTGAACGCCTGCTCGAGCGGTGAGTCCGGCGGAGACGACATGCTGTCGGCAACCGCACCGGCGCTCGTGCACAGCGGCATCGAGGCGGTCGCCGCCATGCAGTTCGCGGTCAGCGACGACGCGGCGATCGCCTTCGCCCAGGGGTTCTACACCGCGGTCGCGCACTCGCGCGGCGTCGACGAGGCCGCGCGGAGCGGCCGGATCGCGATCCTCGGAGCCGCCGGCAGCCTCGAGTGGCTGACACCGGTGCTGTACCTGCGTGGTGACTCGACACACCCCCTGGTGGTCACCCCCCGCCCCGACGACTCGACCGGCGAGGAGCCGGAGCCGGCAGCCGCGCGACAGAAGGCCCGCCAGCGGCAGGAGGCCCGCCAGCGGGAGGAGGCCCGCCAGCGGCGTGAGGCCGAGCAGCGGCGTGAGGACCGCGAGCGGCGCGCACCGCAGGTCGAGCCCCCGGCCGAGACCGCGGTCCTGCCGGTCCCCCCGGGTCTCGCGGCCCCCGACGGCCCCGACGGCCCCGGCGGTCCCGGCGGTCCCGGCGTCGAGACCGCACTGCGACGACCGCCTCGCGACAAGCCCACGGCTCGACCAGCGGAACCACCCGCCCGGGATCCGCAACCGCCGCTGCGGACCCGGTGGCACGGCCTGCCGCTGTGGACACTGCTCGGCGCCTGTGTCGTCGTCGTGCTGGTCGCGGCCTTCCTGGTGCTGCGGCCGGGAGGCGGCGATGGGTCGACCGGCCCCCGGCTGGGCTCTCGTGTCGCCCTCGTGCCGGTGCGGGACCCCAGTGGGGTGTTCGTGCGAGTGATGACGTATGACACCGGCACGGACGCACTGCGGTCGTGGGCCGGAGCAGCCGACCAGCTCGAGGGGGGCAGCACGTCGGCCAACGAGGACCGGTTCAGCGCCACGCCTTCACCGGACCGCACGCGTGTCGCCTTCCTCCAGGGAGCCCACGACCGGCTGCCGATGCTCTACGTCGCGGACGCTGACGGCACCGGTGTGCATCCCTTGATGACCTCACCGCACCGTCCGTGCCGCCATGTCAAACGCCCCGCGTGGAGCCCGGACAGCCTGCAGATGGCGGTGACGTGCGTGTTCGCCGACCGCTCCTGGAGCCTGTGGCTGGTGGACGCCCGGGACGGGGCCGGGATCAGGAGGCTGGTCCGCCGGCAGCACGGGTTCGAGCTCGGGGCCCCGACCTGGGACGCCGCCCGCCACACGGTCTACACCTGGAAGGGACCGCTTCCAGAACGGGCGACCGTGCCCGGCACCGTCGGCCGTCCCCTCTCGGTGGCCGACGACTCCGAGGACCCCACGCCACAGCTGGTGGCCGGGGTCAGCGACGACAGGTACACCGAGCCCGACTGGGCCGCTCCGGGGATCCTGATGGTGCACCGGCTGAAGGACCGTGACAACGAGGTGGTCGTGGTGAGGGCGGGGCAGGTCACACGCGTGGCGGAGGGGTCCTACGCGAACGCCACGTGGTCCCCGGACGGTCAGAGGATCCTCGCCACGAGGGTCGAAGGGCCGAAGCGGCAGCAGCTGGTCGTCCTCGAGCGTTCCAAGGACGGCTGGGCGCCTCAGGACACCGGGGTGTTCGGACGCTTCGGTGCACCCAACTGGGGCACCCGCTGAGCCTCCCCGTCAGCGCCGCGACGACGACCGGCCCCCACCAGCCGCACCGATCGCCGCCACCACCGCACCCGTCACCTCGACCAGGTCGGTGGGGGCGAGCCCGAGGTCCAGGCCGCGACGTCCCCCGGACACGTAGACCGTGTCGAAGGCGAGAGCACTGTCGTCGAGGACCGTCGGGAGGGTCCGCCGCTGCCCGACCGGTGAGATACCTCCCACGACGTATCCGGTGGCCCGCTCGGCATCCGCCGGGTCGGCCATCGTCGCCCTCCTGCCGCCGACCGCGCCCGCCAGCGCCTTGAGGTCGAGCTGTCCTGTGCACCGGGACGACGCCGACCACCAGGCGCTCGTCGACCCGGGCGAGCAGGGTCTTGAAGACCTGCTCCGCGGGCAGCCCGAGCACCTCGGCCGCCTCCATGCCGTACGACGCAGCGGCCGGGTCGTGCCGGTAGGGGTGCTCGGTGAACGTGACACCCGCCGTGCTCAGCGCGACGGTGGCCGGGGTGCCTCCCGCGCCCCGGCGCTCCGATCGTCTGCCTCTGCCCATCCCGGACGCCCGCAGCTCAGAGCCGGACCGGGGAGAACGCCACCTGCGCCTGCCAGCGCCCGTCGTCGCGTGCCCACGACCACAAGACGTCCTGCACCAGGTCGGCGTCGGCGACGCGGGCCGCGAAGTGCTGTCCGGGCCCGTCCCGGTGCTCGAGGGCCCAGGAGCCGTCCTCGTCGCGGTAGGTCTGCGCGAACACACCGGCCCGCCGGGTCAGGGTCACCCAGTGGTAGCGCCCCTCGACGATGTGCGCGAGCACCTCGGCCAGGATCCTGCGGGTGAGGAAGGTCAGCCGGGGGCCGCCCTGGGTCTCGAGGTCCACCTCGAGGGCGTGGCGCGGGTCGTAGAAGGCGGCCAGCTGGACGTCCAGCACCGAGAGCCCGTGCGCGGCCGCCACCGCGGCGACGGTGCGGAGGTGGGCCATCGGGTCGTCCCACGACGTCGACACGTAGGCGCCCGCGGCGGTGCCGTGCGCCTCGATGCCGAGCTCGGACAGGGCGTCGACCAGCTCTGCGAGGCCGCTGCCCGGGGGCGGTGTCCCGGTCTGCGGTGAGGTCTCGTAGACGCTGGTGGCCTGCTCGAGGTCGTCGGCCAGGTCGGCGGGGAAGACGAAGAAGTCGTAGCTCACGACCGGCTCAGTTCGGGGACCATCGGGTGCGCGCGACCTCGGTGGCCGGCAGGGACGGGACCGCCCGCATCGCGCGCATCTCCTCGTGCAGGGTGAAGCGCAGCATCACCAGCCGCTCGAGTGAGTGCTCCGCCTCGAGCAGCGCCTGGCGCTCGGCCAGGGTGAGCAGACAGGTGGCCGCCAGGCTGTAGGAGAGGTACTCGGGGTCGCGCGGCATCACGCCGTCCAGGACGTCGCCGCCGCGCAGCTCGGAGAGCCGCCGGCGGTACTCCTCGAAGGCGCCGAGCGTGCGGGCCGCCTCGCGGGTTGAGTCCCGGCCCTTGGGGGTGCGCTCGGTCATCGTGGTGACGTCGCCGACCAGATAGCTGCCGGACGTGTCGATGCCTTCCAGGCGCATCCGCTGCCGGCCGACCACCTCGATGTCGAAGCGGCCGTCCTCGTAGGGCTCCACGGATGTCAGCTGCACCACGCACCCCACCCGGTGCAGGGACTGCACGCCGATCCGGCCGACCTCGTAGCCCTCCCGGATCGCGACGATGCCGAAGACCCGCAGCGACGTGTCGGGGATCGACAGCAGGTGGTGCACGAGGGCGCGGTAGCGGTCCTCGAACACGTGCAGCGGGACCGTCATCCCGGGGAACATCACGGTGTTCAGCGGGAAGACGGGCAGCTGCTCGGACACGCCCTCAACCTACCCAGCGCTCCCGCATCGACCCCCTCGCCCGGCGACCGGACCGACCGGGCGTCTCCCGTCACGGCCACTGCGCAGGCGGCCGGACCGGTCGCACCTAGAATCATCCTCATGATCCGACGTGTCGACCTGCGGGGCGAGAGCCGCGAGGACCTGCGCACCGTCGTCCCCCGCGCGGACTTCGACGTCGAGGCCGCCCTGGACGTGGTGCGGCCGATCTGCGACGCCGTACGCCATCGCGGGGTGGAGGCGGTCAACGAGTTCACCCTCGCCTTCGACGGGGTCGAGCAGACCGACATCGCGGTGCCCGTCGAGGCCCTGCACGAGGCTCTGGCCCGGCTGGACCCGGATGTCCGGGCCGGCCTGGAGGAGTCGGTGCGCCGGCTCCGGCTGACCTGCGAGGCCGAGCTGGACGAGGACGTCACCACCCAGGTCGTGCCCGGCGGCACGGTCAGCGCGATGATGGTGCCCGTCCAGCGGGTCGGCCTCTACGTGCCCGGAGGCATCGCGCCGCTGGTCTCGAGCGTGGTGATGAACGTCGTCCCGGCGCAGGTCGCGGGCGTGGAGTCGATCGCCCTCACCTCGTCCCCGCGGGCCGACAACGGCGGGCTGCCGCACCCGACGATCCTGGCGGCCTGCGCGCTGCTGGGCGTCGAGGAGGTGTACGCCGTCGGCGGCGCCCAGGCGATCGCGATGTTCGCCTACGGCGCCGGGCCGTGCCGCCGGGTGGACCTGGTCACCGGTCCGGGCAACATCTACACGGTGTCGGCCAAGCGGCTGCTCAAGGGTGTCGTCGGCATCGACTCCGAGGCGGGACCGACCGAGATCGCGATCCTCGCCGACGACACCGCCGACCCGGCGTTCGTGGCGGCCGACCTGCTCAGCCAGGCCGAGCACGACCCGATGGCAGCCGCCGTCCTGGTGACCCCCTCGACCGGGCTCGCCGACGAGGTGGAGGCCGAGCTGGACAAGCAGGTCTCGGTGACCCGGCACGTCGAGCGGATCCGGACGTCACTGTCGGGTGGACAGTCGGGCATCGTGCTCGTCGACGACCTGGAGCAGGGGCTCGCGGTGGTGAACGCCTACGCCGCGGAGCACCTGGAGATCCAGACCCGCGACGCCGCGACGCTCGCGCGGCGGGTGCGCAACGCCGGTGCCGTGTTCGTGGGGGCGTTCGCCCCCGTCTCGCTCGGGGACTACTGCGCCGGCTCCAACCACGTGCTGCCCACCGGCGGCTGCGCGTGCCACAGCTCGGGCCTGTCGGTGCGGTCCTTCCGCAGGTCCGTGCACGTGATCGAGTACGACGAGCAGGCGCTGCGCGACGTCGCCCCGCACGTCGTGCACCTCGCGGAGGCCGAGGACCTGCCCGGCCACGGCGCCGCCGTCGACATCCGGCTGCAGGGCACCTGATGCCCCGGACGATGACCCTCCCGCTGCGCGAGGAGCTCCGAGGCATCGAGCCGTACGGCGCCCCGCAGCTCGACGTACCCGTGGCCCTCAACGTCAACGAGAACCCCTACCCGCCCAGCGAGGCCGTCGTCGCGGACGTCGCGGCCGCGGTGGCGGACGCGGCGCGGACCCTGAACCGCTACCCGGACCGGGAGTTCAGCGCGCTCCGGGAGGACCTCGCCGCCTACCTCGGTCACGGCGTCACGCCCGGCCAGGTGTGGGCCGCGAACGGGTCCAACGAGGTGATGCTCCAGATCCTGCAGGCCTTCGGCGGCCCCGGACGGACGGCGGTCTCGTTCGCGCCGACGTACTCCATGTATCCCGAGTACGCCCGGGACGCGATGACCGGCTGGGTCGTGGGCCACCGCGAGGCGGACTTCTCCCTCGACGTCGACCACGCCCTGGCGGTCGTCAAGGAGCACCAGCCGAGCGTCGTGCTCCTGCCCTCCCCGAACAACCCGACCGGGACCGCCCTGCCGCTGGCGACCGTCAGGGACGTGTGCGCGGGCGTCGAGGAGGTCGGGGGAGTGGTCGTCATCGACGAGGCGTACGGCGAGTTCCGCCGGGCCGGCACGCCGAGCGCCCTGGAGCTGCTGGACGCCACCCCCAACCTGGTCGTCACCCGGACGATGAGCAAGGCGTTCGCCCTCGCCGGGGCGCGGCTGGGCTACCTCGCCGCCTCGACCGAGATCACCGACGCCCTGCGGGTGGTCCGGCTGCCCTACCACCTGTCCGCCGTCACCCAGGCCGTCGCGAGGGTCGCGCTTCGGCACGCCGAGGAGCTGCTGGCCCGGGTCGAGGACCTGCGCCAGGAGCGCGACCGCATCGTGGACTGGCTGCGCGGGCAGGGCCTCAGCGTCGCGGACAGCGATGCGAACTACGCGCTGTTCGGGGTCCTCCCCGACCGGCACGCGGTCTGGCAGGGGCTGGTGGACCACGGCGTGCTGATCCGCGAGACCGGCCCCGACGGCTGGCTCCGGGTCTCGGTCGGCACGCCCGAGGAGATGGCGGCGTTCAGGACCGCGCTCACCCGAGTGCTGTCAGGACAACCAGGAGGGACGGCTCGATGAGCTCCGGACCGGACAGCGAAGCGACCAGGTCGGCCCGCATCGAGCGGGTCACCAAGGAGTCCAAGGTGCTCGTCGAGCTGGACCTCGACGGCAGCGGACGCAGCCGACATCTCCACCGGGGTCGGGTTCTACGACCACATGCTGACCTCGTTGTCCCGGCACTCCCTGCTGGACCTGACCGTGCGCACCGACGGTGACACCCACATCGACGCGCACCACACCGTCGAGGACACCGCGATCGTGCTCGGGGACGCGCTGCGCGAGGCGCTCGGTGACAAGTCGGGGATCCGGCGCTTCGGCGACGCGCTGGTGCCGCTGGACGAGGCCCTCGTGCAGTGCGCGGTCGACGTCTCCGGCCGCCCCTACTGCGTGCACACGGGGGAGCCCGACGCGCAGGCCTTCGTGACCATCGGAGGGGGCGGCAGCGGCGCCGGCGCGGGCTACCTGGGCTCCCTGACCCGGCACGTCTTCGAGACGCTCGCGTTCCACGCGCAGGTCGCCCTGCACGTGCGGGTGCTGTCCGGCCGCGACCCGCACCACCTCGTGGAGGCCCAGTTCAAGGCGGTCGCGCGGGCGCTCCGGGACGCCGTCGCCTTCGACCCCCGGGAGTCCGGGGTGCCCAGCACGAAGGGGTCGCTCGGTGGCTGAGCCCACCCGCACGGTGCCCGACGTCGTGGTGCTGGACTACGGCTCGGGGAACCTCCGCTCTGCGGTGCGGGCCCTGGAGCGCGCCGGCGCCACGGTGACCCTGACCTCCGACCGGTCGGCGGCGATGGACGCCGACGGGCTGGTCGTGCCCGGCGTGGGAGCCTTCGCGTCCTGCGTGGCGGGCATCCGGGCCGTGAAGGGGCACGAGGTGATCGGTCGCCGGCTGGCCGGTGGCCGGCCGGTCCTCGGCATCTGCGTGGGCATGCAGGTGCTGTTCGAGCACGGGGTCGAGCACGGCGTCGACACCCCCGGCCTCGACGAGTGGCCCGGTGTCGTGGAGCGGCTGCAGGCGCCCGTCGTACCCCACATGGGGTGGAACACCGTCGACGCCGCTCACGGCAGCACGCTGTTCGACGGCATCGAGGACGAGCGGTTCTACTTCGTGCACTCCTACGGGGTCCGGGAGTGGCGGCTGCACACCAGCGGCCGGACGGCCCCGCCCCTGGTCACCTGGGCCTCCCACGGCGGCGACCGGTTCGTGGCCGCCGTCGAGAACGGACCGTTGAGCGCCACCCAGTTCCATCCCGAGAAGTCCGGTGACGCTGGGGCCGCGCTGCTGCGCAACTGGGTCGGCTCGCTGGTCCGGACCGGGAGGGCCACCGCCTCCTCCGCGCGGGCCCGCAAGGACGTCGGGTCGGGCGTCGGCCTGTGACCACCGCATGAGCAAGGAGCGCGCCCGGCGCCGTGCGGCACGCGAGCACGAGGCTGCGCTCCGGGCCTCGGCCCGGGCGGCGGTGGCGGAGCGCCGGGAGCGGCGCGCAGCGCGGGCGCGGTCCCTGCGGAGGGTCACCACCGGTCGGCTGCCCACCCTGACCCCTCGAGGACGACCCACCGGCACGCTGGCGCGTCGTCGCAGGATGCGGACCTCGCTGCTGCTGGTGTCGCTGGTCGCCCTGAACGTCTTCGTCTGGCTGCTGCGGCCGGACTGGGCCGGCCGGCTCGGGGCGCTGGTCGTGTCGCTGCTGGCCGCCCCGGTGCTGGCGACCCTGCTGGTGCCGCGTCGTCGCTAGGTCCACCTCGCCGTCAGCACCCCTCCCGGGAGAGGCTCACCGCACCGGGTGGCCCGCATCGGCCAGGGACCTCTTCACGTCCGCGACGCGCAGGGTCCCGAAGTGGAACACCGTGGCCGCGAGCACGGCGTCCGCGCCCGCGTCGACGGCCGGCGCGAAGTGCTCGACCCGGCCGGCGCCCCCCGAGGCGATCACCGGGATCGACACCTCCGCCCGGACGAGTCGGATCAGCTCGAGGTCGAAGCCGTCCTGGGTGCCGTCGGCGTCCATGGCGTTCAGCAGGATCTCCCCGGCGCCCAGGTCGGCGGCCCGCCGCGCCCATTCGACGGCGTCGAGTCCCGCGCTGCGCCGGCCGCCGTGCGTCGTCACCTCGAAGCCGCTGTCGGTCTCCTGCCCCGGACCCGCCCGCCGCGCGTCCACCGAGAGGACCAGCACCTGGTTGCCGAACCGGTCGGCGATCTCCGCGACCAGCGCCGGCCGGCGGATGGCGGCGGTGTTGACCGCGACCTTGTCCGCGCCGGCCCGCAGCAGGGCGTCCACGTGCGAGACGTCGCTGATGCCACCACCCACGGTCAGCGGGATGAACACCTGCTCGGCGGTGGCGGACACGATCTCCATGGTCGTCTCACGGCCCTGGTGGGAGGCCGAGATGTCGAGGAAGGTCAGCTCGTCGGCACCCTCCGCGTCGTAGAGCCGGGCCAGCTCCACCGGGTCCCCGGCGTCGCGGAGCGCGGAGAAGTTGACGCCCTTCACGACCCGGCCCGCGTCCACGTCCAGGCAGGGGATCACCCGCACCGCCAGGGTCACGACCCGGCTCCGGTCAGCGCCAGGGCGTCCTCGAGGGTGAACCGGCCCTCGTAGAGCGCGGTCCCGACGATGGCGCCCTCGACCCCCTCGGGGACCAGGTCGA
Organism: uncultured Actinomycetota bacterium; assembly: GCA_963837995.1. Classification (GTDB taxonomy): domain Bacteria; phylum Actinomycetota; class Actinomycetes; order Propionibacteriales; family Nocardioidaceae; genus Nocardioides_B. Next base: position 84,406 of record CAWIPS010000007.1, on the reverse strand, counting down.
GCAGGGCGGCCAGGTCCGAGAGCTCGGTGATGCCTCCCGAGGCCACCACCGGCCGGTCGGTCGCGGCGCACACAGCGCGCAGCAGGTCGAGGTTCGGCCCGGCCAGCATGCCGTCCTTGTTCACGTCGGTGACGACGTAGCGGGCACAGCCCTCGGCGTCGAGCCGGGCCAGCACCTCGAAGAGGTCACCGCCCTCCTGGGTCCAGCCACGGGCCGCCAGGGTGCGTCCCCGCACGTCGAGCCCGACGGCCACCCGGTCGCCGTACTCCGCGATGGCGGCTGCGCACCACGCCGGCTGCTCGAGGGCCGCCGTGCCGATGTTGACCCGCCGGCAGCCGGTTGCCATCGCGGCCGCGAGCGACTCGTCGTCACGGATGCCGCCGCTCATCTCGACCAGCACGTCGACGGTGCCCACGATCTCTGCCAGGAGATCCCGGTTGTGGCCGCGTCCGAAGGCGGCGTCCAGGTCGACCAGGTGGATCCACTCGGCGCCCTGCCGCTGCCAGCCCAGGGCCGCCTGCACCGGGTCGCCGAACCGCTTCTCCGAGCCGGCCACGCCCTGCACCAGCTGGACGGCCTGGCCGCCGGCGACGTCGACGGCCGGCAGCAGCTCGAGGTGGCTCATGGGCGCCAGCCTAGGAGCACCGGCCGGCTCAGATGCCGAGGGTGTGGGCCTTGAGACGGGCGACCGCGTCGTCGTCGCCGAGCAGCTCCACGCGTGCCTGGTCGCGGCGACCGAACAGATAGAGCGCCACCTCGCTCGGCAGGCCGCGGACCGTCACGGACGGCTCGCCGTCGTCCAGCACGGCGGTCGACCCGGTGGCGCTGTCGGCGATGGTCACCCCGACCGGCGCCTTGCGGACCATCCGCTTGCCGAAGCTGCGGATCATCGGCCACAGGGTCCGCTCGACGTCGTCGCCCAGCGGACGCGGCGTCCAGCCCGGCTGGGCGCGGCGGATGTCCTCGTGGTGCACGAAGAACTCCAGGGTGTTGGCCAGGTCGTCCAGCTTGGGCACGGCGTACGGCGAGAGGCGTGGCGGGCCCTTGCGGAGCTTCGCGACCAGCTCGGGGAACGGCCGGCGGCCGACCCGCCGGTACTCCGCCTCGGTGAGCCAGGCCAGCGGCGCGACCGCGATGCCCAGGGAGGCGGGGCTGCCCTCGCGCACCAGCAGGTGCACGACGAGGTCCTTCACGGACCACTCCCCGCTCAGGGTCGGCTGGTCCTCCCCGACCTCGAGGGCGGTGTCGCACAGTGCGGCCCGCTCGGTCTGCGCGAGTCGTGTCATGCCCCCGATCCTAGGGCGGGCCCTAGGGGCCGCTCGTAGGGTGGACCGGTGAGCAGGCGACCGTCGAGCAGATCGACCAGGGAGCGCGGCACCCTCCGCGACGGGTTCGCCGTCATCGGCGTGGCCATCCGCCGCGAGCCCTGGATCTTCACCCTGTCCACCCTCGGCAGCCTGCTGTTCGGGGCCCTGACCGTCGCCGACGCCTGGGTGCTGGGCTGGTCGACCGACCACGTCGTGCTGCCCGCCTTCCACGACGGCGACGTCCGGCCCGGCGGTCTGCTGACGATCCTCGCCCTGTTCCTCGCGGTGGCGCTGCTGCGCGCGGTGGGCATCGTCGCCCGCCGGCTCGGGGCCGGGGTGATGCAGTACCGCATGCAGGCGCACTACCGTCGCGCCGTCACCCGGCAGTACCTCCGGCTGCCGATGGCCTGGCACCAGCAGCACCCCACCGGGCAGCTGCTGTCCAACGCGAACTCCGACGTGGAGGCGGCCTGGGCCCCGATCGCGCCGCTGCCGATGGCGGTGGGCACGGTCGCGATGATGGTCATCGCGGTGGGCCAGATGTTCTTCACCGACGTGGTCCTCGCGGTCGTCGGGGTGCTGGTCTTCCCGCTGGTGATCGCCACCAACATCGTCTACCAGCGCATCCAGTCGCCGCTGATGACCCGCGCCCAGGCGCTGCGCGCCGAGCTCAGCGAGGTGGCGCACGAGTCGTTCGACGGCGCCCTGGTGGTCAAGAGCCTCGGCCGGGAGACCGAGGAGACCGAGCGGTTCGCGGTCAAGGCGCGCCGGCTGCGCGACGTCAACGTGCGGGCCGGCCGGGTCAGGGCCGCCTTCGACCCGGTGCTCGAGGCGCTGCCCAGTCTCGGTGTCCTCGCCGTGCTCGCCGCGGGGGTGATCCGGGTGGAGCGCGGGCTCACCGACCCCGGCAACGTCGTCACGGTGGCCTACCTCCTGACCATCGTCTCCTTCCCGATCCGGTCCCTCGGCTGGCTGGTGGGGGAGTTCCCCCGCAGCGTCGTCGGCTTCGACCGGGTGCAGGCGGTGCTCGAGGCCACCGGCGAGATGGAGTACGGCGACCGGGTCCCCGCTTCCAGCCGGCAGGGTGCGCGCCTGGACGTGGAGCACCTCGCGTTCGGCTACGCCGACGGCCCACCCGTGCTCACGGACGTGACGTTCTCGGTGCGGCCGGGCCGGACCGTGGCGGTGGTCGGCGCGACCGCCAGCGGCAAGAGCACCCTCACCTCCCTGCTGCTGCGTCTGGTCGACCCGCTGGCCGGGCACGTGCGGGTCGACGGGGAGGACGTCCGCGACCTCGCACCCGGGGTGCTGGCCGAGCACGTGGCCCTGGTGCCCCAGCAGGCGTTCCTGTTCGACGACTCGGTGCGCGGCAACGTCGCGCTGTCCGCCGACGTACCCGACGAGGCGGTGTGGGAGGCGCTGCGCACCGCCCAGGCCGACGGGTTCGTGGCCGCCCTGCCGGCCGGCCTGGACACGCGGCTGGGGGAGCGGGGCACCACCCTGTCCGGTGGCCAACGGCAGCGGCTGTCGCTGGCCCGGGCGCTGGTGCGCCGGCCCCGGCTGCTGGTGATGGACGACGCCACCTCGGCGGTGGACCCCGAGGTCGAGGCCCGCATCCTCGCGGCGCTGCGGCGGTCCCCGGCAGCCGGCGGCGGGGACGCGACGGTGCTGGTGGTGGCCTACCGCAAGGCGACGATCGCGCTCGCCGACGAGGTCGTCCACCTCGAGGGCGGCCGGGTCGCCGACCAGGGCACCCATGCCGAGCTGCTCGCGCGCAGCCCCGGCTACGCCGACCTGGTCAACGCCTACGAGCAGGAGCAGCCGGCCGGCGGCCAGGACGCCGAGGTGCGGGTCCGGTGAGCACCGGCACGGGCACCAGCATGGACACCGGGGAGTCCATCTCGGCGCTGCGCACCATCGCGCGCGGGATCGAGCTGTCCCCCGAGCTCAAGGAGGGCTTCGCCGGCACGATGGTCTTCGCGGTCCTGTCCACCCTGGGCCGGATCGTGGTGCCCGTCTCGGTGCAGCAGACCCTGGACCACGGCATCAACGCCCCCGGCGGCCCGGACCTCCGCTTCATGGGGCTGGTCGCGGCCGTCGCGTGCGTCTCGGTGGTGGTGACGGCGCTGGCGTCGTACCAGATGACCTACCGGCTGTTCTCGAGCGCCGAGCGCGGCCTGGCCACCCTGCGGGTCAAGGCGTTCCGGCACGTGCACGACCTGCCGCTGCTCACCCAGAACACCGAGCGACGTGGCGCGCTCGTGTCCCGGGTGACCAGCGACGTGGACCAGGTCTCGCAGTTCCTGATCTTCGGCGGGATCATCTCGGTCGTCAGCGTCGGCCAGATCGTGATAGCGACCGTGCTGATGGCCGTCTACAGCTGGCAGCTGACGATCGTCGTCTGGGTCTGCTTCCTGCCGCTGTTCGCGTCGCTGCGCTACTTCCAGCGGCGGCTGTCCGCGGCGTACGGCGTGGTGCGACAGCAGGTCGGCGTGATGCTCAGCGCCGTCTCGGAGCCGGTGGTCGGCGCGGCCACCGTCCGGTCCTACGGCATCGAGCGGCGCACCCAGGACCGCATCGACACGGCCATCGACCGCTTCCAGGCCGCCAGCACCCGGGCGCAGGGCCTGACCGCGTTCTCGTTCTCCCTCGGCGGTGTCTCCGCGGGACTCGCCAACGCCGGCGTGCTCATCGTCGGCGTGCTGCTCGGGGTGGACGGCAACATCACCGCCGGCCGGGTGCTCGCCTTCGCGTTCCTGGTCACGCTGTTCGTCGGGCCGGTGCAGATCGGCACCCAGGTGCTCACCGACGCCCAGAACGCGATCGCCGGCTGGCGTCGGGTGATCGGCATCCTGGACACGCCCGCGGACGTCATGGACCCGGGGGAGCTCGGCACCCGGCTGCCGGACCGACCCGTCACCATCGAGTTCGCGGGGGTCGGGTTCGCCTACCCCGACGGGCCGCCGGTGCTGCACGACGTCGACCTCCTGGTCGCGCCGAACACCAAGGTGGCCGTCGTCGGCGAGACCGGCTCGGGCAAGACCACGCTGGCCAAGCTGCTCACCCGGCTGATGGACCCCACCTCGGGGTCGGTGCGGCTGGACGGCGTCGACCTGCGCGAGGTGCCCTTCGACTCGCTGCGCGACCGGGTCGTGCTGGTGCCCCAGGAGGGCTTCCTGTTCGACTCGACGCTGCGTGCCAACGCGCTGTACGGCCGGCTCGACGCGACCGACGAGCAGATCCTGGTCGCCGTCGACCAGCTCGGGCTCCGCGACTGGCTGGACGGGCTGCCCCGGGGCCTGGACACCCGGGTCGGCCAGCGAGGCGAGTCGCTGTCCGCGGGGGAGCGGCAGCTGGTGGCCCTGCTGCGGGCGCACCTCGCGGACCCCGACCTGCTGGTCCTCGACGAGGCGACCAGCGCCGTCGACCCGGCCCTGGAGATGCGCATCGCACGTGCCCTCGAGCGGTTGACCAAGGGCCGCACCTCGGTGACCATCGCGCACCGCATGTCGACCGCCGAGAACGCCGACGAGGTCGTGGTCGTCGACAGGGGCCGGATCGTGCAGCGGGGCCCGCACGCGGTCCTGGTGGCCGAGGGCGGCGTCTACGGACGGATGCACGCCAGCTGGGTCGCCCAGCAGGCCGGGTCCTGACCGCGGACGACCTCGGGCGCTGGGCCGCTGGGGTGCGGCGGCGATACTGACGGGGTGACACAGACATCGAGCGGGCTGTCCCCCGAGCTGGCGGACCGGCTCAAGCGCGACGCCCAGGGACTGGTGCCGGCCGTGGTGCAGCAGCACGACTCGGGCGAGGTGCTGATGCTCGGCTGGATGGACGACGAGGCGCTGCACCGGACGCTGACCACCCGTCGTACGACGTTCTGGAGCCGGTCACGCCAGGAGTACTGGGTCAAGGGCGAGACGTCCGGCCACCGTCAGCGCGTCACGGAGGTGCGGCTGGACTGTGACGGCGACACGCTGCTGGTGAAGGTCGACCAGGACGGCCCGGCCTGCCACACCGGTGAGCGGACCTGCTTCGACGCGACCGTGCTGCCGCTGGCCGATGGCTGAGGGGCGCAGCCGGAGCTTCGGTCCCGCCGTCCTGGTCGGCCTCGCCGGTGCCACGCTCGCGGCGGTGGCGGCGGGTCGCGACTGGGCCAGCGCGTCCGGGTCGGCCGCCGGGGTGGACGTCAACGCGGCGGTCAGGGGGTCGGCCACCGCACCGCTGGGCATCGCGCTGGCCCTCGTCGCGCTCGCCGCCTGGGGGGTCGTCCTCGTGCTGCGCGGACGGGTCCGACGGCTCGTCTCCGGCGTCGGCGCGCTCGCCTCGGCAGGCGTCCTGGCCGCCGTGCTGGCCGGCTTCCAGCGGGCGCGGGACGACGCGGTCAGCGCGCTGGTGGCGAAGGGCGGCAGCGGGGAGATGGTCCCGTCCTCGCTGACCGGGTGGTACTACGCCTGCGGCGTCGGGGCGGCCCTGGCGCTGGCCGCCTTCGCGGTGGCGGTCGTGGCGTCCCCGCGGTGGCCGGCGATGGGCAGCCGGTACGACGCCCCCGGCGGCCGCTCCACGGCCGCGCCGGCCGGGTCCGGGGGCCAGGCTGCGGAGCAGGTGACCGAGCGGGACATGTGGCGCGCGCTCGACGACGGCCGCGACCCGACGGCCTGAGACCCGTCCCCTATCATGTGACGCGTCCGCATCGGCGACCTGCGAGGAGTCGGCCAAGATGGCTCACCACGGCAACACCCCTGCTGCCTGGACGGGCGTCACCATCATCCTCGTGGGGTTCGCCGTGGGTGGCATCGGCCTGGTCATCGGCAGTTGGCTGGTCTTCTGGATCGGGGTGGCCCTGTGGCCCGTCGGCGGCCTCGTCGGCAAGGTGATGCAGAAGATGGGTCTCGGCGCCGAGCCGCACAAGACCACCGCGGACCGCTAGCGCTCGACCCGTGGCCACTGTCGGGCTCGCCGCCCCACGACGGGGACGCGGAGTCACCGGGCCGCTGCTGCTCGCGGCCGCGGTGCTGGGCGTCAGCGTCCTGCTGCACCTGCGCGACCCGCACCGGAGCGGCAGCTGGGGCTACTGCCCCTGGTTCCTGCTCACCGGCACCTACTGCCCCGGCTGCGGCGGTCTGCGCGCTGTCAACGACCTCACCCGCGGCGACCTGCGCGCCGCGGCGTCGAGCAACCTGCTGTTCGTCGCGTCGATCCCGTTCGTGGTGGCCTGGTGGTCGCGCTGGGCCCTGGACCGGTGGAGGGGCGTCGTACGTCGTAGGAGTGCGCGCCTGCAGCTCGGGCTGGCGTTCGGCTTCCTGGCCCTCGCCCTGTCCTTCGCCGTGGTCCGCAGCACCCCGGTCGGTGCCTGGCTGGCCCCCTGACCTCCGGCGTACCTTCGGCGGACTGTCGACTGTGGCGGGCCGACCCGGCGTCGACCGGCCAGGACCGACGCATGAGAACGGTTTCGTTCCAGTCGCCGCGACAGTTGTTGCCGTTCTTATGCGCGCTAACGGTCCGGATCCGACGCGGCAGCGAGCCGTTCCCGTCCACACGGGCGAGCCGGCTGGGCCGACACGGCAGGGTGTGGGCCTGCGGACGGGACGGCTCGGCAGGGCGTGGGCCTGCGGATGGGCCGGCTCGGCGGGGTGTGGGCCTGCGGATGGGACGGCTCGGCAGGGTTCGGGCCTGCGGACGGGCCGACTCGGCCGGGGGTTGGCGGCGCCCGGTGGCCCGCGGATGCGGGGCCGCTCGGCGGGCGTGAGAGTCTAGGGGCCTGGCCGGCGTGACGAGGGAGAGGTGCCGCATGTCCGTTCTCGACGAGATCATCGAAGGCGTTCGCCTCGACCTCGCCGAACGCGAGTCCCGCACTCCTCTGGCCGACCTCAAGCAGGCCGCCCTGTCGACCCGTGAGGCCCTCGACCCGATGCCGGTGTTCCGCTCCGGTGGGGTCAGCGTGATCGCGGAGGTGAAGCGGTCCAGCCCCAGCAAGGGCGCGCTGGCCCCCATCAGCGACCCGGCGGCGCTGGCGGCGAACTACGAGGCCGGCGGGGCGGCGACGATCAGCGTCCTGACCGAGGAGCGCCGGTTCGGTGGCAGCCTCGAGGACCTGCGGGCGGTCCGGGCCGCGGTCGACGTGCCGGTGCTGCGCAAGGACTTCATCGTCACCTCCTACCAGCTCTGGGAGGCCCGCGCGGCAGGCGCGGACCTCGCGCTGCTCATCGTCGCAGCGCTCACCGACAACGAGCTGGAGTCCCTCATCGACCGGTCCCACTCCATCGGTCTGACCCCGCTGGTGGAGGTGCATGACGAGGAGGAGGTCGAGCGGGCGCTCGCCGCAGGCGCGACCCTCGTCGGTGTGAACGCCCGCAACCTGAGGACCCTCGAGATCGACCGCGAGACGTTCGCCCGGCTGGCACCCCGGATCCCCGACCCGGTCGTCCGGGTCGCCGAGTCCGGCGTGCGCGGCCCCCACGACGTGTTCGAGCTGGCCAAGCAGGGCGCCCACGTCGTCCTGGTGGGCGAGACCCTGGTCAGGGGCGAGGACCCGCGTTCGGCGGTCGCCGACCTGGTGGCAGCGGGCTCGCACCCCGCCCTGAGACAGCGCGACTGAGGAGCACCGACCCGCATGCCGGATCTTGCGACACCCGCCTCGACCAGCATCCCGCCGCCCGGGACCGACGGCCGCTTCGGCCGCTTCGGCGGGCGGATGATGCCCGAGGCGCTGATGGCCGCGCTCGACGAGCTGACCGCCGCCTGGGTCGAGGCGATGAAGGACCCGGCCTTCACCGGCGAGTTCCAGCGGATGCTGCGCGAGTACGCCGGCGTCCCCAGCCTGCTGTACGACGCCACGAAGCTGTCCGAGCGGGCCGGGGCGCGGATCCTGCTCAAGCGTGAGGACCTCAACCACACCGGCGCGCACAAGATCCGCAACGTCCTCGGGCAGGCGCTGCTCACCAAGCGGATGGGCAAGACCCGGGTGATCGCGGAGACCGGTGCCGGTCAGCACGGTGTGGCGGCGGCGACCGCTGCGGCGTACCTCGGTCTGGACTGCGTCGTCTACATGGGCGAGGTGGACACCGAGCGGCAGGCGCTCAACGTGGCCCGCATGCACCTGCTCGGCGCCGAGGTGGTCTCCGTCACGTCGGGCTCGCGGACCCTGAAGGACGCGATCAACGAGGCGATCCGCGACTGGGTGGCGAGCGTGGACCACACCGCCTACCTCTTCGGCACGGCCGCCGGCCCGCACCCGTTCCCCTCGATGGTCCGGGACTTCTGCCGAGGCATCGGGGACGAGGCCCGGGCCCAGTGCCTGGAGCTGACGGGGTCGCTGCCGGACGCGGCGGTCGCGTGTGTGGGCGGCGGGTCCAACGCCATCGGCCTGTTCGCCGGCTTCGTCGACGACGCGTCGGTGCAGCTCGTGGGCTGCGAGGCCGCCGGGGACGGCGTGGACACGATGCGGCACGCGGCGACCATCTACGCCCGGGAGTTCGGGGTGCTGCACGGGGCGCGCACCTTCGTGCTCCAGGACGAGGACGGCCAGACCAAGGAGTCGCACTCGATCTCCGCGGGGCTCGACTACCCCGGTGTGGGCCCCGAGCACGCCTACCTGGCCGAGTCGGGGCGGGCGACGTACCGCCCGATCACCGACGCGCAGGCGATGGACGCCTTCGCGCTGCTGTCGCGGGTCGAGGGGATCATCCCGGCGATCGAGTCGGCGCACGCGGTCGCCGGCGCGCTGCAGGTCGCCGCGGAGCAGCCGGGCGCCACCCTCCTGGTCAACCTCTCCGGCCGTGGCGACAAGGACATGGGCACCGCCATCGAGTGGTTCGGGCTGGGCGCCGCCACGCCCGACGACGAGGCGGGGGAGCCGGCCGGCACGCCCGGCGAGGGGTCGGGCAACAACGCGCCGCGGGAGCCGCAGGAGTGACCAGCAGCACCAGCACCGCGTTCGACACCGCCAGGTCGCAGGGCCGGTCGGCACTGGTGGGCTACCTGCCGGCCGGGTTCCCGGACCTCACCGGGTCGGTCGAGGCGATGCGGGCGATGGTGGAGGCCGGCTGCGACGTCATCGAGGTGGGCCTGCCCTACAGCGACCCGGTGATGGACGGTCCGACGATCCAGGCCGCGGCCCAGCAGGCGCTCGAGGCCGGCACCCGCACCGCCGACGTGATCCGCACCGTCGAGGCGGTCGCCGCGACCGGCGCGCCGACTGTGGTGATGACCTACTGGAACCCCGTCGAGCGGTACGGCGTGCAGCGCTTCGCCCGGGACCTGGCCAACGCCGGGGGAGCGGGGCTGATCACGCCCGACCTGGTGCCCGACGAGGCCGAGTCGTGGATCGCGGCCGCCGACGAGCTCGGACTGGACAAGGTGTTCCTGGTGGCCCCGTCCTCGACCGACGAGCGGCTGGCGATGACCGCGGGCAGCTGCCGGGGCTTCGTCTACGCGACGGCGGTGATGGGCGTCACCGGGGCACGGGAGTCCTCGAGTGCGCTGGCCGGTCCCCTCGTGGCGCGGGTGCGGGCCGGCAGTGACCTGCCTGTCGGAGTGGGCCTCGGGGTGTCCACCGGTGACCAGGCCGCCGAGGTGGCAGGGTTCGCCGACGGCGTGATCGTCGGGTCGGCGTTCGTGCGCAGGCTGCTGGACGCCGGCTCGGACCGCACCGCCGGGCTGGCCTCCCTGACCGAGCTGACCCGCGAGCTCGCCGACGGGGTGCGCCGTGCCTGAGCGGTGGGCCCTCCGGCGTCACGTCGGCGCGCTGCTCGCGGTGGTGTCCGCCGTGGCGCTCACCGGCTGCGGCGCGCGCGGGCAGGTCGCCGAGAGCCCGGTCGCGAACGTCAGCATCCCCGCGGACTCGGACGGGCTGCACGGCGTGGTCCTCCCGCAGCCCTACCCCGTGCCGCACGAACGGCTCGTCGACACCGCGGGCCGACCCTTCGACCTGGCGGCCGAGGCGACCAGGCCGCTGACGCTGGTGTTCTTCGGCTACACCAACTGCCCTGACGTCTGCCAGGTCGTGATGGCGACCATCGCCGCCTCGCTGGTCCGGCTCGACGAACGGCAGAAGGCGAAGGTCGCCATGGTGTTCGTCACCACCGACCCGGCCCGCGACACCCCGAGGAGGCTGCGCAGCTACCTCGACCGGTTCGACCCGACCTTCCAGGGGGCCACCGGCAGCCTGCCCGCCATCGTCCGGCTGGGCAAGGCCCTCGCGGTTCCGGTCGAGAAGGGCCAGCGGCTCGCCTCCGGAGGCTACGACGTGACGCACGGGACCCAGGTGCTCGGGCTGTCGCCGGGAGGTCAGGCGCCGTACGTCTGGACCCAGGGCACCGACCCGGCAGACCTGGCCGACGACATCAGCACGATCCTCGCGGACCAGGTGCCCGGCAGATGACCGCACCAGCACTCCCAGGCCTCTTCATCCCGAGCCCCAGCCAGGGCGTGTGGCACCTCGGGCCGCTCCCGATCCGCGGCTACGCGCTGTGCATCATCCTCGGCGTGGTCGTGGCCATCTGGATCGGTGAGCGTCGGTGGTCCGAGCGTGGCGGCACCCGGGGACAGGTCTCGGACATCGCCATCTGGGCGGTCCCCTTCGGCCTGGTCGGGGGGCGTCTCTACCACGTCATCACCGACCCGGCGCGCTACTTCGGCACCGACGGCGACCCGGTGAGCGTCCTCTACGTCTGGCAGGGCGGCCTGGGCATCTGGGGTGCCGTCGCGCTCGGGGGCGTAGGCGCCTGGATCGGCTGCCGTCGCTACGGGATCAGGCTGCCGCCGATGGCCGACGCGCTGGCCCCGGGCATCGTCGTCGCGCAGGCCATCGGCCGGTGGGGCAACTGGTTCAACCAGGAGCTGTTCGGCAAGCCGAGCACCCTCCCGTGGGCGCTGGAGATCGACCCCGCCCACCGCGCGGACCTGGCACCGAGGTACCAGGACGTCGCGACCTTCCACCCCACCTTCCTCTACGAGTGCATCTGGGACCTGGGCGCAGCCGGCCTGGTGGTGTGGGCCGACCGCCGCTTCCGGCTCGGACACGGTCGCGCCTTCGCCCTCTACGTGATGGCCTACACCGCGGGCCGTGTCTGGATCGAGTACCTCCGCATCGACCCCGTCGAGGCCAACGACGTCTTCGGCCTCCGGCTCAACGTCTGGACCTCGATCATCGTGTTCGCTGGTGGGCTGGCCTACTTCCTCCTCGTCGGTCGTCGGCATCCCGGTCGCGAGGAGTCGGTATGGCGGGAGGGGCGCGGGCCCGGCCCGGCGAGCCCGGTCCCCGCCTCGGCCGCGGAGATCCCCGCGCTGGAGGCCCCCGACGACCCGGCCGACGACCCGAAGGACCCCGCCTCGGAGTCGGCCTCGGAGCCCGCCGCGGACAGCAAGCGGGACCCCTAGCCGTCCCGGCTCCACGCGGTCAGGTGAGCCTCGCCTTCGGTGAAACGGCGGTCTGCACTGGGTAGTTTCGTCGCCATGTCTACTCAAGCCCAGTCCCCCGGCGCCCCGGAGATCGGCCACGAGCACCCCGACGTCACCGGCGGCTGGCTGCGCCCCGCGGTCTTCGGCGCCATGGACGGTCTGGTGTCCAACCTCGCGCTGATCGCGGGAGTGGCCGGCGGCACCCGCGACCACGCCGACTCCACGGCAGTGGTGCTCGCCGGGCTCGCCGGCCTGGCCGCCGGTGCCTTCTCGATGGCTGCCGGCGAGTACACCTCGGTGGCGAGCCAGTCCGAGGCCGCAGAGCGGGAGATCGACAAGGAGCGCCGCGAGATCATCGCGAACCCGGCGGGGGAGACCAGCGAGCTCGCGGAGATGTACGTCGAGAAGGGCCTCACCCCCGAGCTCGCGGACGAGGTCGCCCGGCAGATCCACGCCGACGTCGAGAACGCCGTGAACGTGCACGCCCGCGAGGAGCTCGGTGTGGACCCCCACGACCTCGCCTCACCCTGGGTGGCGGCCGGCTCCTCGTTCCTGTCCTTCGCGGTCGGTGCCCTGCTGCCGGTGCTTCCCTACCTCCTCGGTGCCGAGAGCCTGCTGCCCGGCCTGCTCGTCACTCTGGTCGCCCTGTTCCTCTGCGGGGCCGTGGTGACCCAGGTGACCAGCCGGTCCTGGTGGTACGGCGGCGCACGGCAGATGCTCCTGGGTGCGGCCGCGGCCGGGGCGACGTACCTCATCGGGGGGCTGGTCGGGACCGCCGGCATCGGCTGACGGGACGCCTCGAGGCACCGGAGGACGGGCACCGTCCGCGCCGGGCCGACGTCGAGGCGACCCGGTGCCGGTGCTGTAGCATCTTGACCGCGCACGGGCCAATGTCGTCCCCTGCCCGCACCTGCATGAGCAGCACCCGGAGAGCACCCGATGGTGGACCAGACCGGTTGCTCCGACGACGGAGGTTGGCCGCATGCCCGCGATCCCGCCGCCCCACCCGACCGCCCCCGGGGCCCCCGAGGGGCTCTACGACGGGCTGCACGAGCACGACGCCTGCGGGGTCGCGTTCGTCGCGAACCTCACCGGCGAGCCCAGCCACGACATCGTCGCGAAGGCGATCACCGCTCTTCGCAACCTCGAGCACCGCGGAGCGACCGGCGCCGAGCCGGACTCCGGGGACGGTGCGGGCATCCTGCTGGGGGTGCCCGACGCGTTCTTCCGCGAGGTGAGCACGGAGTCCGGCTTCGAGCTGCCTGCGGTGCACACCTACGCCGTCGGGACCGCGTTCCTGCCCGGGGGCAGCGACGAGGTGTCCAAGACGTGCCAGCGGATCGAGGAGATCGCGGCCGAGGAGGGCCTGCGGGTCCTCGGCTGGCGCGAGGTCCCCACGGACCCACGGTCGCTGGGGGCCACGGCGCTGAGCGTGATGCCGAGCTTCCGCCAGCTCTTCGTGTCGGCCGCCGAGGGCCGGCTGGTCGGGATGGCTCTGGAGCGTCTCGCGTTCTGTCTGCGCAAGCGGGCCGAGCAGGAGACCGACGCCTACTTCCCCTCCCTGTCCTCGCGCACCCTCGCCTACAAGGGCATGCTCACCACCGACCAGCTCGACACGTTCTACCCCGACCTGGTCGACGACCGGGTCGCCTCGGCCGTCGCCGTGGTGCACTCCCGGTTCTCCACGAACACCTTCCCGAGCTGGCCGCTGTCGCACCCGTTCCGCTTCATCGCGCACAACGGCGAGATCAACACCGTGATGGGCAACCGCAACTGGATGCGGGCCCGGGAGGCGCTGCTGGACAGCGACGTGATCCCCGGGGACCTCAGCCGGCTCTACCCGATCTGCTCGCCGGGCGCCTCGGACTCCGCGTCCTTCGACGAGGTCCTCGAGCTGCTGCACCTCGGCGGGCGCAGCCTGCCGCACTCGGTGCTGATGATGATCCCGGAGGCCTGGCAGAACCACACCGAGATGGACCCCGCCCGGAAGGCGTTCTACGAGTTCCACGCCTCCATGATGGAGCCCTGGGACGGCCCGGCCTGTGTGGTGTTCACCGACGGCACCCAGGTGGGCGCGGTGCTCGACCGCAACGGGCTGCGGCCCTCCCGCTACTGGGTGACCGACGACGGTCTCGTGGTGCTCGCCTCCGAGGTGGGCGTGCTCGACATCGACCCGGCCACCGTGGTCCGCAAGGGCCGGCTCCAGCCCGGCCGGATGTTCCTGGTGGACACCTCCGAGCACCGGATCATCGAGGACGAGGAGATCAAGGGCGAGCTCGCCGCCGAGCACCCGTACGACGAGTGGCTGCACGCCGGGGTGATCAGGTTCGAGGACCTTCCGGACCGGGAGCACATCGTGCACACGCACGCCTCGGTCACCCGTCGCCAGCAGATCTTCGGCTACACCGAGGAGGAGAGGCGGGTCCTGCTGACGCCGATGGCGCGCACCGGGGCGGAGCCCATCGGCTCGATGGGCACCGACACCCCGATCGCCGCGCTGTCGGACCGGCCGCGGCTGCTCTTCGACTACTTCGCCCAGCTGTTCGCGCAGGTCACGAACCCGCCGCTGGACTCGATCCGCGAGGAGCTGGTGACCTCTCTGGCGGGGATGATCGGCCCGGAGGCGAACCTCCTGAAGCCGACTCCGGCCTCGTGCCGTCAGCTGAGGCTGCCCTACCCGGTGATCACCAACGACGAGCTCGCCAAGATCCGGCACATCAACCGGGACGGGGACCTTCCCGGCTACGCGACCCACGTGTCCCGCGGCCTGTACCCCGTCGAGGGCGGTGGCGCCGCGCTCGCGCGACGCATCGACGAGATCTGCGCCGAGGTCTCCGGGGCCATCGCCGACGGCGCCCGCATCATCGTGCTGTCCGACCGGCACTCGACGGGCGAGCTCGCCCCCATCCCGACCCTGCTGCTCACCGGTGCGGTCCACCACCACCTGGTCCGCGAGAAGACCCGCACCCACGTCGGGCTGGTCATCGAGGCGGGTGACGTGCGCGAGGTGCACCACGTCGCCCTGCTGATCGGCTACGGCGCCGCCGCGGTCAACCCCTACCTGGCGATGGAGACCGTCGAGGACCTGGCCCGCGACGGGCACTACGTCCAGGTCGAGAGCGACCAGGCCGTCAGGAACCTCCAGCGCTCGCTCGGCAAGGGCGTGCTGAAGGTGATGAGCAAGATGGGCGTCTCGACGGTCGCCTCCTACACCGGCGCCCAGATCTTCGAGGCGCTCGGGCTGGCGCAGCCGCTGGTGGACAGGTACTTCACCGGCACGACGAGCAAGCTCGGCGGCGTCGACATCGACACCATCGCCGAGGAGGTGGCCCGCCGGCACCGCAAGGCCTACCCGGTGGACGGGCTCCCTCCCGCGCACCGCTCCCTGGAGGTCGGCGGTGAGTACCAGTGGCGCCGGGAGGGCGAGCCGCACCTGTTCGACCCGGAGACCGTCTTCCGGCTGCAGCACGCGACCCGCACCGGGCGCTACGACGTGTTCAAGCAGTACACCCGCCGCGTCGACGAGCAGTCCAAGCGGCTGATGACCCTGCGGGGGCTGTTCGCGTTCAAGGACGGGTCGGCGACCGGGCGTGAGCCGGTGCCGATCGAGGAGGTCGAGTCGGTCGCGTCCATCGTCAGCCGGTTCTCCACCGGGGCGATGTCCTACGGCTCGATCAGCGGGGAGGCGCACGAGACCCTGGCGATCGCCATGAACCGCATCGGCGGACGGTCGAACACCGGCGAGGGCGGCGAGGACAGCGACCGGCTGCACGACCCGGAGCGGCGCAGCGCGATCAAGCAGGTCGCGTCGGGGCGGTTCGGGGTGACCTCGGAGTACCTCACCAACGCCGACGACCTGCAGATCAAGATGGCCCAGGGCGCCAAGCCCGGCGAGGGCGGCCAGCTGCCAGGCCACAAGGTCTACCCGTGGGTGGCCCGGACCCGGCACTCCACGCCCGGGGTCGGCCTGATCTCACCGCCCCCTCACCACGACATCTACTCGATCGAGGACCTGGCGCAGCTGATCCACGACCTGAAGAACGCCAACCCCTCGGCCCGGGTGCACGTGAAGCTCGTCGCCGAGACGGGTGTCGGGACGGTCGCCGCCGGGGTGTCCAAGGCGCACGCGGACGTCGTGCTCATCTCCGGGCACGACGGCGGCACCGGTGCGGCACCGCTCACCTCGCTCAAGCACGCCGGCGGACCATGGGAGCTCGGGCTGGCCGAGACCCAGCAGACGCTGCTGCTCAACGGGCTCCGCGACCGCATCGTCGTGCAGGCGGACGGGCAGATGAAGACCGGGCGCGACGTGGTGGTCGCCGCCCTGCTCGGCGCCGAGGAGTTCGGCTTCGCCACCGCCCCGCTCGTCGTGTCCGGCTGCATCATGATGCGTGTCTGCCACCTCGACACCTGCCCGGTCGGCGTCGCCACCCAGAACCCGGTGCTGCGCGAGCGCTTCGCCGGCAAGCCGGAGTTCGTGGTGAACTTCTTCGAGTTCGTCGCGGAGGAGGTCCGCGAGCTGCTGGCCGAGCTCGGGTTCCGGACCCTGGAGGAGGCGGTCGGGCACGCCGAGCTGCTGGACGTCGGCACCGCCGTCCGCCACTGGAAGACCTCGGGCCTGGACCTGAGCCCCATCCTGCACGTCCCCCAGCTCGCCTCCGGTGCGGCGCTGCACAACACCACCACGCAGGACCACGGCCTGGACAAGGCGCTGGACAACCAGCTCATCGAGCTCGCCCGGGACGCCCTGGACGACGGCGAGCCGGTCCGTGCCCAGGTGCAGATCCGCAACGTGAACCGCACGGTCGGGACGATGCTCGGGCACGAGGTGACCAAGCGCTACCGCGCCGAGGGCCTGCCCGAGGGCACCATCGACATCACCTTCACCGGGTCGGCGGGCCAGTCCTTCGGGGCCTTCCTGCCGCGCGGCATCACCCTGCGTCTGGAGGGCGACGCCAACGACTATGTCGGCAAGGGGCTCTCGGGCGGCCGGCTCGTGGTCCGTCCGGACCGCGCCGCGACGTTCCGCGCCGAGGAGCAGATCATCGCCGGCAACGTGATCGGCTACGGGGCCACCTCGGGTGAGGTCTTCCTGCGCGGCCAGGTCGGTGAGCGGTTCTGCGTCCGCAACTCCGGGGCGACGGCCGTCGTGGAAGGGGTCGGTGACCACGGCTGCGAGTACATGACCGGCGGCCGCGTCGTCGTGCTCGGCCCGACCGGCCGGAACTTCGGCGCCGGCATGTCGGGTGGGGTCGCCTTCGTCCTCGACCTCGACGAGCGCCGGGTCAACCAGGAGCTCGTGGAGCTCGCGCCCGTCGACGGTGACGCCGCCGACGAGCTGTGGGACCTGCTCCGGACCCATCTGGAGGAGACCGGGTCGCCGGTGGCCGAGGCGCTCCTGCAGGACTGGCCCGCGGCCGTACGCCGGTTCACCGAGGTGATGCCGACCGAGTACAAGCAGGTGCTCGCCGCCAAGGAGCAGGCCGAGGACGAGGGCCTCACCGAGGACGAGACCACCACGAGGATGATGGAGGCGTTGCATGGCTGAGCCGACCACGCCCCTCCCGAGGACGGAGGGCCGCTCGGATGGCTGACCCCAAGGGTTTCCTGAAGACCCCCCGCGAGGTGGCCGGGCGGCGTCCGGTGGCCGAGCGGGTCAACGACTGGCACGAGGTCTATCCCGGGAGCGCCGGCCGGGCGCTGCTGCCGATCATCACCGAGCAGGCCGGCCGGTGCATGGACTGCGGCATCCCGTTCTGCCACCAGGGCTGCCCGCTGGGGAACCTGATCCCCGAGTGGAACGACCTCGTGTGGCGCGACGACTGGGACACGGCGATCGAGCGGCTGCACGCCACCAACAACTTCCCGGAGTTCACCGGGCGGCTGTGTCCTGCGCCGTGCGAGACCTCCTGCGTGCTGGGCATCAACCAGGACCCCGTCACGATCAAGAACGTGGAGGTCTCGATCGCGGACCGAGCCTGGGAGTCCGGGGCGGTGCGCCCGCAGCCTCCCGAGTGGCTGTCGGGGAGGACGGTGGCCGTCGTCGGGTCCGGCCCGGCCGGCCTGGCCGCCGCGCAGCAGCTGACCCGGGCCGGGCACACCGTCGCGGTCTACGAGCGGGCGGACGCCCCCGGTGGCCTGCTGCGCTACGGCATCCCCGAGTTCAAGATGGAGAAGAGGCACCTGGACCGCCGGCTGGACCAGATGCGCCGGGAGGGGACGGTGTTCCGCTCCGGCGTGGCCGTCGGTGACCAGGTCACCGGCCCCCAGCTCGTCGAGCGCTTCGACGCCGTCGTGCTGGCCATGGGTGCGACCGTCCCGCGTGACCTGCCGATCACCGGTCGCGGACTCGGAGGCATCCACCAGGCGATGGAGTTCCTCCCGCAGTCCAACCGCGCCGCCCTGGGACACCGGGTCGACGACCAGGTCGTCGCGACCGGCAAGCACGTGGTCATCATCGGCGGTGGAGACACCGGAGCGGACTGCCTCGGCACGGCGCACCGCCAGAAGGCCGCGTCGGTCACCCAGCTCGAGATCATGGGACACCCCACCGACGAGCGTCCTCCAGGACAGCCGTGGCCGACGTACCCGATGGTCTACCGGGTCTCCTCGGCTCACGAGGAGGGCGGCGAGCGGCTGTACTCCGTCTCCACCCAGGAGTTCCTCGGCGACGAGAACGGCGACGTTCGCGCGCTCAGGCTCGTGGACGTGGAGATGAAGGACGGCAGGTTCGCCGAGA
This sequence comes from uncultured Actinomycetota bacterium, assembly GCA_963837995.1. Classification (GTDB taxonomy): domain Bacteria; phylum Actinomycetota; class Actinomycetes; order Propionibacteriales; family Nocardioidaceae; genus Nocardioides_B. Next base: position 65,959 of record CAWIPS010000007.1, on the reverse strand, counting down.
TCGAGGGCACCGAGCGGGAGATCCCGGCCGAGCTGGTGCTGTTCGCGATGGGCTTCACCGGGCCCGAGACCGACGGCGTGGTCGCCCAGCTCGAGGTGGACCTCGACCCACGCGGCAACATCGCCCGCGACGACGCCTACATGACCAGCGTGCCCGGGGTCTTCGTCGCCGGGGACGCCGGACGGGGCCAGTCGCTGATCGTCTGGGCCATCGCCGAAGGTCGCGCGGCCGCCGCGGCGGTCGACACCTACCTCACCGGGTCGACCACCCTGCACGCCCCGATCCCCCCGACCGAGCGACCGCTCGTCGTCTGAGCCCCCAACCCGGGCGGCCACATGGTGGATGTCAGCGGCCTCCGGCCGCAGCGACTCACCGGTAGCCCAGTAAGGTCACAACCGTGCGTAGAGCAAAGATCGTCTGCACCCTGGGCCCTGCCGTGAACACCCCCGAGAAGATCCGGGCGCTGGTGGATGCAGGCATGGACGTCGCCCGGATGAACCTCAGCCACGGGTCCTACGCGGACCACGAGGCGGTGTACAAGATGGTGCGCCAGGCCTCCGACGACAGCGGGCACGGCGTCGGCATCTTCGCGGACCTCCAAGGGCCCAAGATCCGTCTCGGCAACGTGGCCGGCGGCCCGCTGCAGCTGGAGGAGGGACGCGAGTTCACCATCACCACCAGGGACGTGCCCGGGGATGCGCGCATCTGCTCGACGACGTACCTCGGACTGCCGGGCGACGTGCACCCGGGCGACCCGATCCTGATCGACGACGGCAAGGTCCGCCTGGAGGTGCTCTCGGTCGGTGACACCGACGTGCTGACCCGGGTCAAGGTGCCGGGCCCGGTCAGCGACCACAAGGGCATCAACCTCCCCGGCGTCGCGGTGTCCGTGCCGGCGATGTCGGAGAAGGACGTCGAGGACCTCCGCTGGGCGCTGCACATGACCGTGGACTTCATCGCCCTCTCGTTCGTCCGGTCCGCGGCCGACGTGGAGGACGTCCGGGCGATCATGCGGGAGGAGGGCATCCACCTGCCGGTGATCGCCAAGATCGAGAAGCCGCAGGCGATCGACAACATCGAGGAGATCGTCGACGCGTTCGACGGCTTCATGGTCGCTCGAGGAGACCTCGGCGTGGAGTGTCCGCTCGAGGACGTCCCGTTCCTGCAGAAGCAGGTGATCGACGTGGCCCGACGCCACGCAAAGCCGGTGATCGTCGCCACCCAGATGCTCGAGTCGATGATCTCCTCACCGCGGCCGACCCGGGCCGAGGCCTCCGACGTCGCCAACGCAGTCCTCGACGGTGCCGACGCGGTGATGCTCTCGGGCGAGACCAGCGTCGGAAAGTTCCCGATCGACACCGTCGAGACGATGGCCCGGATCATCGCCTCCACCGAGGACCACGGGCTGGCCCGGATGGCCGCGATCAACTGGCAGCCCCGGACCCGTGGCGGGGTGGTCGCCAAGGCTGCGGCCGAGGTGGCCCACCGGGTCGGCGCGAAATATCTCGTGGCGTTCACCCAGAGCGGCGACTCGGCCCGGAGGCTGTCGCGCTACCGGGGGTCCATCCCGATGCTCGCCTTCACCCCCGTGCCCGCGGTGCGGTCCCAGCTCGCGCTGTCCTGGGGAGTGGAGACCTTCCTGGGTGAGCGCGTCGAGCACACCGACGAGATGGTCCGTCAGGTCGACGAGCACCTGCTGCGGGTGGGCCGGGTCCAGGAGGGCGACCTGGTGGTCATCATCGCCGGGGCGCCCCCCGGCATCCCGGGCTCCACCAACGCGCTGCGCATCCACCGGATGGGAGACGCGATCAACGAGGTGGCGCCCGCCTACCACCGGTCGTCCTAGCCACCCCCGGCAGCACCGGCAAGACGGAGTGCCCCGGGTGGGACTCGAACCCACACTGGACGGTGTTTGAGACCGCGATCTCTGCCGATTGGATTACCGGGGCCGAGCACCCGCAAGGCTAGCGGACCGGCCACCGGCCCGGAATGTGCGGGTGGGCCAGGCGGCGACGTATAGCCTTGGCTCCGTGAGCGAGAGCATGGGCGCCGCCGTTCGCCGGGTGGTGATCGCCGAGGACGAGGCCCTGATCCGTCTGGACCTCGCGGAGATGCTCGCCGAGGAGGGCTACGACGTGGTCGGCCAGGCCGCCGACGGGCGGACCGCCGTCGAGCTCGCCGAGCAGCACCGTCCCGACCTGGTGGTCCTCGACGTGAAGATGCCCCGCCTGGACGGCATCACGGCGGCGCAGCGGATCGCCGAGCAGCGCATCGCGCCCGTGGTCATCCTGACGGCCTTCAGCCAGCGTGATCTCGTGGACCGGGCCCGGGACGCCGGTGCGATGGCCTACGTCGTGAAGCCGTTCAGCAAGCACGACCTGGTGCCCGCCATCGAGATGGCGGTGAGCAGGTTCGCCGAGCTGCAGCAGCTGGAGGTGGAGGTCGCGGACCTCACCGAGCGCCTGGAGACCCGCAAGGCGGTGGACCGCGCCAAGGCGGTCCTGCAGCGACAGCTGGACCTCAGTGAGCCGGAGGCCTTCCGTTGGGTGCAGAAGACGGCGATGGACCTTCGGCTGTCCATGCGTCAGGTGGCCGACGGCATCATCACCCACGGCCCCTCCATCGCCGCCAGGACCGAGGCTGACGGTTCCGAGGGCCGACGAGCACCGATGTGACCGCTGCAGGTCACGAAACGGCAACGACTAACCCACCATTTCAGCACGGATCCGCGTCCGGTGCTTCGACTGACGTAGGTTCAGTCCCAACAGCAAACGCGGTGCGATGTCCCGAGGGGGGACGCCGCGGACATTCCATGACGGAGGCTCCATTGACACGCCCAACTCGCCGCGCTCTCAGCGTGGTTGCAGTGCTCGCAACCGCATCGCTCGCTCTCACGGCCTGTGGCGGCAACGACAGCAGCAACAACTCCTCGAGCAGCAGCTCGTCCAGCTCCGCCGCGGCGACGAAGGGCGACGGGACACTCACCGTCGGCACCCTGCTGCCGCAGACGGGTGACCTCGCCTTCCTCGGGCCCCCGGAGTTCGCGGGTGTCCAGACCGCGGTCGACGACATCAACGCCGCAGGCGGTGTCCTCGGGAAGCCGGTCAAGCAGGTCAAGGCCGACTCCGGCGACGGGACCCCGGACATCGCCGGGGCGCAGACCGACAAGCTCCTCGACGCCAACGCCGACGTCGTCCTGGGAGCAGCGTCCTCCTCGGTGTCCCTCAGCGTGATCGACAAGATCACCGGCGCCGGCGTGGTGCAGTTCTCACCGGCGAACACCTCACCGGCGCTCGACGAGAAGAAGACGGATCCCAAGAACCTCTACTTCCGCACCGCTCCCTCCGACGTGCTGCAGGGCGCGGTGCTGGCCAACACGGTCCTCGGGGACGGCCACAACAACGTCGCGATCCTGGCCCGGCAGGACTCCTACGGTGAGCTGCTCGCGGCCCAGGTCGCGAAGGGCATCAAGGCCGGAGGCGGCACCGTCGCGGTGAGCAAGCTCTACTCCGCCGACGCCACCAACTTCACCGCCGAGGTGAACGCGGTCGCCGCGAAGAAGCCGGACGCCGTCGTGCTGATCGCGTTCAACGAGACCACGAAGATCATCCCCACGATGATCGCCAAGGGCATCGGTCCCAAGGCCCAGCAGGTCTACTTCGTGGACGGCAACACCGCCGACTACTCCAAGGACTTCCCCAAGGGGACCCTGACCGGGGTCAAGGCGACCTACCCGGGGGCGGAGCTGACCGGGGACTTCAAGCAGCGGATGCTCAAGACCAACCCGAAGCTCAAGGACTTCACCTACGGGCCCGAGTCCTACGACGCGACGATGCTGACCGCGCTCGCCGCGGTCGAGGCCAAGACCGACGACCCGACCACCTTCGCTCCGGACATCATCAAGGTCTCCAAGGACGGCACGCAGTGCTCGACGTTCAAGGACTGCGTGGCCCTGCTCAAGAAGGGTGAGGACATCGACTACCAGGGTGTCTCCGGTCCGGTCGACCTGGGGCCGACGGGCAGCCCGACCAAGGCCACCATCGGCATCTTCCAGTACGACGCGAACAACCAGTACAAGAACATCAAGTACGTCACCGGCGTGATCTGAGCCGAAAGGCAGACACGGAGAGGGGCCCGACTCGTCGAGTCGGGCCCCTTCCCCGTGCGCGTGCCACCGGCGGACAGGCCGCCGGACCGCTTGGCGGGCGGGATGGGGCCCGTCAGTGCTTCTCGGCGAGGGTGCCGAGATACAGCTCGATCACCTTGGGGTCGTTGATCAGGTCGCGGCCGCTGGCGGTGTAGGCGTTGCGCCCCTGGTCCAGGACGTAGCCGCGGTCACAGATCTGCAGACAGCGCTTGGCGTTCTGCTCCACCATCACCACCGACACACCAGCCCGGTTGATCCGCCGGGTCTGCACGAACACCTCGTCCTGCAGGACCGGCGACAGTCCGGCGGAGGGCTCGTCGAGGAGCAGGACCGACGGCTCCATCATCAGGGCGCGTCCCATGGCGACCATCTGTCGTTCGCCGCCGGACAGGGACCCGGCGCGCTGTGCACGCCGGTCGATGAGAGCCGGGAACAGCTCGCCGACGAACTCGAAGCGCTTCTTGAAGGACTTCGGCCGCTGGTAGACGCCCATCTCCAGGTTCTCCTGGATCGTCAGCGACGGGAACACGTTGTTCGACTGGGGGACGAAGCCGATGCCCTTGGTCACGAGGGTGTCGGCCCGTTCGTTGGTGATGTCGTCACCCTTGAGCCGGACCTTTCCCGAGCTGATCCTCACCAGCCCGAACAGCGCCTTCAGGAGCGTGGACTTCCCGGCACCGTTCGGTCCGATGATGCCGACCAGCTCGTGCTCCATGCAGTAGAGGTCCGCGCCGTTGAGGATGTTCACACCGGGGAGGTAGCCGGCGACCAGGTTGTCGGCCCGGAGCACCGCGCCTTCGGCGGCTTCGAGGTGCGCGGCGCGGTCGGGGGACTCGGTGGTGGCCTCAGACACGCTGCTCTCCTTCGTGGGGAGCGGGAGTCGTTCCGCTCTGGCGGTCGTGGAGCTCGGCCTGTGCCTCGTTGAGGATCGTGTCCTCCACGTCTTCGCTGAGGTCCTGGTCGTGGTGGGAGCCGAGGTAGGCGTCGATGACCCGCTGGTCACCCATGACGCTGTGCGGAGGTCCCTCGGCGATCACCTGCCCCTGGGCCATCACGATCACCCAGTCCGAGATGTCTCGCACCATGTCCATGTCGTGCTCGACGAACAGCACGGTGCGCCCGTCGTCACGCAGCGACTTGACGTGCCCGAGCAGGGACTGCTTGAGCGCGGGGTTGACCCCGGCCATCGGCTCGTCGAGCATGACCAGCTCCGGGTCGGCCATCAGCGCCCGCGCCATCTCCAGCAGCTTGCGCTGACCCCCGGACAGCGACCCGGCGAAGTCCTCCCGCTTCTTGATCAGCAGGAAGCGCTCGAGGAGGGCGTCGGCGCGTGCGGTGTTGCTGGTCTCCTGGTGGCGCCAGAACGGCGCGAACATGGCCCGCAGCAGCCGCTCACCCTGTTGACCGGTCGCGCCCACCCGCATGTTCTCCAGCACGGTGAGCTTGGAGAGCACCTTGGTCAGCTGGAACGTGCGGACCATGCCGCGACGGGCCACCCGGTAGGCGGGGACCCCCTTGAGGCTCTTGCCGTTGAAGGACCACTCGCCCGCGTCCGGCCGGTCGAAGCCGGTGAGCAGGTTGAAGAACGTGGTCTTGCCGGCGCCGTTCGGCCCGATCAGCCCGGTGATCACGCCTCGCTGGATCTCCACGTGCTTGACGTTGACGGCGGTCAGCCCGCCGAAGGTGCGTCGTACGCCGTCCACGACCACGATCGGGTCGGGCTTGGGAGCGCCCGGCTCGTGGGGTACGTCGCTCAGGGCCGCCCTGGCAGCGGACACGTCGACCTTCGTCGCCGCAGTGTCCTCGGCGCCGACCGCGGTGGCGCCGGTGCTCTGCTGCGCGGCTCTTGCGGCCGCCTTCGCGGTGGACCGGTCAGTGACCTCGTCAGCGGGCATCGAGGGCCAGCTCCCTTCGGTCCCCGATGATGCCCTGTGGTCGGTAGACCATCAGCAGCATGAGTGCGAGGCCCATGAAGATGAACCGCATGAGGCTGGCCTGGTTGTTGTTCATCAGCCACTCCGGGATGAGGGGGTTCGTTCCTGCCGTCGCCTGGCCGAAGAACAGGTCGAGGAAGCTGATCACGAACCAGAAGACGATCGTGCCGATCACCGGGCCCATCACCCGGGCCGCGCCACCGACCAGCAGCACCGTGTAGGCGAAGAACGTGGTGTCGGTGGCGAAGAACGACGGGTTGATGGCGGAGTGCTGCAGGGCCGACATGATGCCCGCGAGGCCACCGATCAGTCCGCCGATCATCAGTGACTGCATCTTGTAGGCGTAGACGTTCTTCCCGAGGCTGCGCACGGCGTCCTCGTCCTCCCGGATGCCCTTCAGCACCCGGCCCCACGGGCTGCGCATCAGCGCCCAGACCATCACGCAGCACAGCGCCACGAGCACCCAGCACACGAGCAGCGTCCAGAAGTCGTAGGGCCGCCAGGTCACCACCCCCGGGATCCCGATGCGGCCCGAGAAGGGGTTCAGCCTGGCGAAGCTGCGGTTGAAGCCCTGCAGGCCGTCCTGGCCGCCGAAGTAGTCGAGCAGCGTCACCGAGCCGATGGTCTGCCGGATGATCTCGGCGGCCGCGATGGTGACGATGGCGAGGTAGTCCGCACGCAGCCGCAGGGTCGGCACGCCGAGGAGCAGGGCGAGGACGCCGGCGGCGAGCAGGCCGACGAAGCTGCCGAGCCAGAAGTTCAGTCCCCAGGTGGCGACGAACGACGCCACCGCGTAGCCGCCGACGGCCATGAAGCCGGCCTGGCCGAAGTTGAGCAGCCCGGTGTAGCCGAAGTGCACGTTGAGCCCGATGGCGGCCAGGCAGTACACCGCCGCCACAGGTCCCAGCCCCTGTTGCAGGGCCTGGCTGAAGATCGCGTGCCAGTCCATGTCGTCCTGTCTCCTAACCGACCCGCTGGGCCTTGCCGAGCAGGCCCTGTGGCCGGATCAGCAGTACGACGATGAGTACGACGAGTGCGCCGACGAACTTGAGCTCGGCCGGGATGAACAGGGTGGACACCTCGACGAACAGGCCGATGACCAGTGCCCCGACGATCGCGCCCCAGATCGTCCCGAGCCCGCCCAGCACCGTGGCCGCGAAGATGAGGAGCAGGATCTTGAAGCCGATCTGGAAGTCGAAGCCCTGGGTCATCCCGAGCAGCACTCCTGACAGTCCGGCGAGCATCCCGCCGACGATCCAGACGACCGTGATGACCCGGTCCACGTTGATGCCGGTGGCGGCGGCCAGCGCCGGGTTGTCGGAGACCGCCCGCGTCGCCTTGCCCAGCTTGGTGCGCTGGAGGGCGACGGTGACGGCCACCAGGACGACGGCGGAGAGGAGCACCACGAAGATGTCCTTGGGGGTGACCAGGACCGACCCCCAGTGGTACGGCCTGGGGCTGGAGAACTGGGAGTACTGATGTGTGCCCGCACCCGCGAAGTACTGGTAGACGTTCCGCAGCAGGATCGACAGGCCGATGCTGACCACCATCATGGCGACCAGCCCGGTGCCGCGTCTGCGCAGCGGCCCCCACAGCGCCCGGTCGTTGAGCCAGCCGAAGGCGGCCGACACCACCGTCGCGACGATGATGGCCACCGCGATGGTGATGTTGACGCCGCCGAGGTGGATCGTGCCGGGCAGCGCGTCGACGCCGTACGCCACGAGGGCCCCGAACGTCACCAGCTCCCCGTGCGCGAAGTTGGTGAGGCCCGTGGTGCCGAAGATCATCGACAGCCCGAGGGCCGCCATCGCCAGCAGCAGGGCGAAGACCAGCCCACCGACCGCGAGCTGCAGCGCCTGGATGCCCTTGCCGGTCCCACCGCTCCCGGCATCCCCGATCGGGAACGTCACGAAGACGTCGGAGTCGAGCTTGAGGTTGACCTTGAGGGAGACCTGCTTCGGGTTGCGCAGCGCTGCGCCCCCCGGAAGCGAGCTCTTGTCGATCTTCACGGTGAAGGTCTTGCCGAGGTTGTCGATCGACTTGCCGGGCAGCGCGATGTCGAAGACTCCCGCGGCGTTGCTGGTGCCGGTGCCGACGACCTTCCCGGTCTCGTCCTCGACGTCGATCTTCACGGCGGGCACGGCGGTCGGGGGCTTCTCGCGGCTGTCGCGGAGGCAGCCCTGGATGTGGATCGTGTCGTCGTTGCGCGGTGGCGGCCGGTCGCAGACCTGGCCGGCCGCCGTCGGGACCTCGGCCGCGGACGCGGTGCCGGCCGCAGCCACGACGAGGCCGCAGAGGAGCCCGAGCATCACCAGGATGAGGGAGAGGGTGCGTGTCGGGCGAACGTGCATGGGACTCCTGTCGCCTCGTCGTCGGCCTACTGGGGCGGGACTATAGCCAAAACCTGGTTCCGGGTGTTTCGCACAGCCGGGACCGATGCCCTCGCGAGCCCCAACGCGTCAGCCTAGGACGTGGCCGCCCCGAACGGGGGAAGTTGCAGGCAACGAAACGGCAACAGTGGTCTCCGCTCGGCAGCGACAGGAAGCGGTACGACGGCTCAACGAATCGCCGTGACCAGCGCGGTGAGCACCGGCGCCACCAGGAGTCCCGGCAGCAGGTCGCCCACCGGCAGCGCCTTGATGCGGAGCAGCCGCAGGGCGACACCGACCAGCATCAGGCCCCCGGTCGCGGTCAGGGCCGCCACCTCGGCGGCCGGCATGATGTCACCGAGGACCAGGCCGACAGCCGTCAGCGAACCCTGGACCACGAGCAGCGCGCCGATGCTCGCTGCCACACCCCAGCCGAACGACGCCGCGAACGCGATGGCCGCGAAGCCGTCCAGGGCCGACTTGAGGAAGAGCTGGTCGGCACCGTTGCCGATGCCGTCGCTGATCGACCCGAGCACCGTCAGCGGGCCGACGCAGAAGACCAGCGAGCTGGTCACGAAGCCCTCGATGAATCGCTGTCGGTGGGCGCCGCGGTCGCCTCCCGGCGTCACCGCGGACCCACGTGTCTGCAACCGGTCCTGCAGCCAGCCCCCGAAGCCCTCGAGCCGTCGCTCGACGCCGACGCTCGACCCGATGATCCCCCCGACCACCAGCGAGGTCAGCACGATGAGTGTCGGGGCGCTGGCCCCGACGGCGCTGGACAAGGCCGGGTCGCTGACGCTCGTCGCGGACGAGGCGGCGACCAGGAGCGTGACCAGGCCCAGAGCGTCGGTCACCACCTCCCGGGTCCGCTGGCTGAAGCGGTGACCGACCGCGACGCCCACGGTGGTGCCCAGGAGCACCGTGGTCATGTTCACGAGGGTCCCGATTCCTGGGAACACGGTCCTCCTCGATCGATCCTTGCATTTTCCACTGCCTGCCTGTTCAACCGGCCCGGTCTAGGCGTAACCTCTCATCTCGGTCCGGTTCGTGAGCTGTCGGGGGCGCCTGCCAACCCCGGACCGGGTCGCGTCGGGAACACGACCCTCTTCTGCCAGCTCAGCGTCGTCCGGCCGGGAAGGTGCCCCAGGTGTTCCGAAGCACTGTGCATGTCCGCGATGCGTCCGGTGAGGACGCCGCCTCCCTGATCGAGGTCTGGGGTCCCGGGCGCCCCACCGGCCACGAGGGCACCACCCCGGACGTGGACGAGGTCAGCGCGACGGTGGACCGGATCGGCGCGGACCCCGAGCAGCGGCTCCTCGTCGGCGCCATCGACGACCAGGTGGCGGGCGCCGTACACCTGACCACGGGGCCGCTGACGCCGATCCACGAGGACACCGCGGTCTTCGTCGGGCACCTGCAGGTGCTCGAGGGCTGGAGGCGGCACGGCGTCGGCCGGGCACTGATCGAGGCGGCGGTCACCTGGGCCGAGGAGAAGAACACCGCCCATGTGCTGGCGGCCGCCGCCGTGAGCTCGCGGGACGCGAACCGGTTCCTGGCCAGGATCGGGTTCGCGCAGCTCGCCGTGATCCGCGGTGCGACCGTCACGGCGCTGCGGGCGAAGCTGCCGGTCGAGCCGCCCGCGGCGGCCCGGGTCGGCACCCGGAGCCACCGCAGCGTGGGCCAGGTGCTGGTCCAGCGGCGCTCGCTGCGCCGGTCGCAGGCCCGACCCTCCTGACCCGTCGACCCGGCGCGTGTGGCGGCCAGAACCCGGTCGACCCGGCGTATGTGGCGGCCAGAACCCGGTCGACCCGGCGCGTGTGGCGGCCGCGGGCGGACGCGACCACCGGACGTGCTCGTCGCGTTCTGAGGGGGGTGGTGCCGACTAGGGTGGCTGTCGTGCCCGATCTGCCTGCCGCCTCTGCTGCTGCGCCGCCCACGGACCCGACGACGGACCGGCCGCGGCTGCTCCTCCTCGACGGACACTCACTGGCCTACCGAGCGTTCTACGCCCTTCCTGTGGAGAACTTCTCCACCACCACGGGACAGCACACGAACGCCGTCTACGGCTTCACCTCGATGCTCATCAACGTCCTGCGCGACGAGGCGCCGACGCACGTGGGAGTGGCCTTCGACGTCTCCCGGGCCACCTTCCGCTCCGAGGAGTACTCCGGCTACAAGGCCAACCGCTCCAAGTCCCCCGACGAGTTCTCAGGCCAGGTCTCACTCATCAAGGAGGTGCTCGCGGCGCTGCACATCGCGATGGTGGAGAAGGACGGCTACGAGGCCGATGACGTGATCGGGACCCTGACGCACCAGGCCCTCGAGGAGGGTTTCGAGGTGCTCCTCTGCACCGGTGACCGGGACTCCTTCCAGCTGGTGACCGAGCACTCGACGGTTCTCTACCCGACCCGGGGCGTCTCCGAGATGGCCCGCATCACCCCGACGGCCGTGCAGGAGCGCTACGGCGTGCCACCGATGCGCTACCCCGAGATCGCCGCCCTCGTCGGCGAGTCCTCCGACAACCTCCCCGGGGTGCCGGGCGTCGGCCCCAAGACGGCCGCCAAGTGGATCACGACGTACGACGGCCTCGACAACGTGATCACGAACGCCGACGCGATCAAGGGGAAGGCCGGGGACTCGTTCCGGGAGCACCTCGGCGACGTGATCCGCAACCGCCGGCTGAACGCGCTGGTGTGCGACCTGGAGCTGACCGCCAGGCCCGAGGACCTGATCGTGAGGCCATGGGACCGCCAGGAGGTGCACACCCTGTTCGACAGCCTGGAGTTCCGGGTGCTCCGTGACCGGCTGTTCGAGACCTTGACGTCCGAGGAGGAGATCGACGACAGCGGGTTCGAGCTGGACGGCACCCAGCTGGCGCCCGGTGCGCTGGGCGGCTGGCTCGACGCCCACGCCTCGGGTCCCGGTCGTGTCGGGGTGCACGTCCAGGGGACCTGGGGCTCGGGCACCGGCGACGTCGCGGCTCTCGCCCTGGCGGCTGTGGACGGCGCAGCCGCCTGGCTCGACGTCGAGGACATCGGCCCCGAGGACGAGACGGTCCTCGCGGCCTGGCTGGCCGACGCGTCGGTGCCGAAGGTGCTCCACGACGCCAAGGGGCCGATGCTCGCGCTGATCGGGCGCGGGTGGCAGCTGGAGGGGCTCGAGCGGGACACCGCGCTGTCGGCGTACCTCGCCCGCCCCGACCAGCGTTCCTACGACCTGGCGGACCTGACCCTGCGCTACCTCAAGCGCGAGCTGAAGGCGGGCGTCCCGGATCCGGGGGCCGACCAGGGCCAGCTGACGCTGGAGGGCGTCGTCGACGACGGACAGGGCAGTGGGCCCGGCGACGCCGCGATGCTCCAGGCGCGGGCCGTGCTCGACCTGGCCGACGCCCTCGACCAGGAGCTGGCGGACCGCGGCGGCACCCGGCTGCTGGCCGACGTCGAGCTGCCCCTCGTGAGGGTGCTGACCGCCATGGAGCGCACCGGTGTGGCCGTCGACATCGAGCACCTGGAGGCGCTGGAGTCGGAGTTCGCCGACGGGGTGCTGCGGGCTGCCAAGGACGCCTACGGCGCGATCGGCCGGGAGATCAACCTCGGCTCGCCCAAGCAGCTCCAGGTGGTGCTCTTCGACGAGCTGGGGATGCCCAAGACCAAGCGCACCAAGACCGGCTACACCACCGACGCTGACGCGCTGACGGCACTCAACCTCAAGGCGCCGCACCCGTTCCTCGACGCGCTGCTGCGGCACCGGGACGTGGCGCGGCTGCGCCAGACCGTCGAGGGCCTGCTCAAGACGGTTGCCTCCGACGGCCGCATCCACACCACCTTCAACCAGCTGATCGCCGCCACCGGCCGACTCTCCTCGACCGATCCCAACCTGCAGAACATCCCGGTCCGGACCGAGGAGGGCCGCCGGATCCGGGAGGCGTTCGTGGTCGGACCGGGCTTCGAGTCGCTGATGACGGCGGACTACAGCCAGATCGAGATGCGGATCATGGCGCACCTCTCCGAGGACGCCCTCCTGATCGAGGCCTTCCGGTCGGGTCGCGACTTCCACTCGGTGACCGCCTCGCGGGTGTTCGGCGTCGACGCCTCCGAGGTGACACCGCAGATGCGCGCCAAGATCAAGGCGATGAACTACGGGCTGGCCTACGGGCTCTCGGCGTACGGCCTCGGCCAGCAGCTGGCCATCGACCCGGCGGAGGCGCGCGGCCTCATGGACGAGTACTTCGAGACCTTCGGCGGCATCCGCGACTACCTCGCCGGCGTCGTGGACCAGGCGCGACGGACCGGGTTCACCGAGACCATCCTGGGTCGTCGCCGCTACCTGCCGGACCTGACCAGCGACAACCGGCAGCGTCGTGAGATGGCGGAGCGGATGGCACTGAACGCGCCGATCCAGGGGTCGGCGGCCGACATCATCAAGGTCGCCATGCTCAACGTCGACGATGCGCTGAAGGCCTCCTCCCTGCGGTCGCGGATGCTCCTGCAGGTCCACGACGAGCTGGTCTTCGAGGTGGCGCCGGGCGAGGCCGGGGACCTGGAGCGCCTGGTGCGCGAACAGATGGCCGACGCCGCCGACCTGACCGTCCCGCTCGACGTGTCGGTCGGCACCGGGTCCAGCTGGCACGAGGCCGCCCACTAGACATCCCGCCGAGCCGGCGCATCTGCACGCCGACAGCGCGTTCGCCGTCACCGGTCTCGCCGATCGGTCGGGCGCCGGGCCTTCCCCGTCGAGCACCTCTGCGAGCAGGCCGTATGGCGGCTGGTCTCGCCGCTCCGTCGGGCCCAGGGCCGGGCGGGTCTCAGTCTCCGGCCGCCAGATGCGCCGGGTCGACGCCTCTCCGGCCGCCAGACCCGCCGGCCGCCAGACCCGCCGGGTCGGCAGGTCGACCGGGTCAGGAGACGGGGGCCGCCGTGGCCACCGGCGGGGTCTCGGGTGTCGTGGTGCGCAGGCTGGCGACCAGGAGCACGACGAACAGCAGGGCGTCGACGGTGACCACCGTCATCAGGAGCGACGTCTCGGAGCTGACGAAGGGGGCGGCGGCCAGCAGCAGGGCCAGCCCGGCCCAGACCAGGAAGACCATCCGCTGGTGCTGGCGGGCGACCACGTCGTAGATCATCAGCTGCAGCATCGCCAGCAGCGTCCCCAGCGCCGCGAACACCCAGAGCAGCTCCTGGAGGGCGGCGTACCGGGGGCCGCCGATGAACACCAGGGCGAGCGAGGAGAGCGCGCCGACGCCCACGACGGTCACCACGCCGATGCACAGCACCAGGGCGAGACTGAACAGGTGCATGCGTCTCCCGCTGCCCTGGCGAGCCATCGAGGGGAACGCGATGACCACCACGAACTGCGGCAGGAACAGCACGGCCTTGGTGAGGATCAGCCCGCCGGCGTACAGCCCCGCCGCTCGCGCGTCGAGGGTGCTGCGCGCCACGATCACGTCGGTGTTGGACAGCGCGAAGAACGCCAGCAGCGCGTGGGAGTTGTGCAGCGTCTCGCGCAGCACCCCACCCGGTGCCCAGGCCCGGCGGCGGGCCGTCGTGGTCCTTCCCGACCCGTTGCCCGGCACCGCGGGAGCCGCCCGTCGCCGGTCCGGGTGCCGCAGGGCCATGGCACCCACGATGACGGGGAGGAACGCGCCGATCGCGACGCCGACCATGGCTCCCAGCGTGTGCGGCTCGAGGATCAGGGCGACGGCGCCGAAGCCGAGACGCCCGACCCCGACGGCGAGGTAGATGCCCGCCAGCGCACCCCAGCGGCGCTCGCCCTGCAGGATGCCGGCCTGTCCACCCATCACCGACAGGGGTACGACGGTCACCGCGATCAGGGCTGCGGCCACCCACGAGTCGAGGTTCAGGGTCGCGGTGATCGCGGGCGTGGCGAGCAGCAGCAGGAACCCCAGGGCGAACGCGGACACATAGCTGGTGGCCATCACCTCCCGCTCGATCTCGGGAAGGTCCTGCGGTGCCGCACTGACCCGCCGGGCCCCCGTCGCCTGCAGGCCGAGCGAGAGCACGTTGACGACGAGGAGGACACCCATGACCGCTGCCAGGGCGCCGTACTCCTCAGGACCGAGCCGCCGGGCTGCCAGGATGGTGAACCCGTAGGTGGTGAGGTTCATGACCCCCATCGCGACCGCGATGAGCGCGCCCCCGCGCAGCATCTGTCGGCTCGTGCGTCCCTTCACCAGCGCAGCGTATGCGCTCCCTCAACACCCCTGCGGCAGACCCGGCCCGGCCCGGGCCCCCGATCTCGGCCACGGGACCGCCGCCCGGGTCACCGGGGAGCGGTCGACCCGGTGGCCCGGCAGGTGAAGAGGGCGGTGCCGGGCAGCAGCCGTCCGCGCTCGGGCCCCCAGCCGGCCCAGACGCGCTCGTGACCCTCGGGCCACTCGGGCTCGACGAGCCCGGTGATGACGAACCCCGCGCGGGCCAGCAGCCCCACCCAGTCACCGAGCGTCCGGTGGTGCTCGACGTAGGTCACCGCTCCGGAGTCGTCCAGCTCCACGTAGGGCGTCCGGTCCCAGTAGGAGCTGGTCACCACCAGCCCGCGGGCGGTGGGGTCGTCGGGCAGGCACCAGCGGATCGGGTGGGTCACGGAGAACCCGAGCGTCCCGCCGGGGCGCAGCACCCGCGCCGCCTCGTCCACGGCCCGTCCGGCGTCCAGGACGAACTGCCAGGCACCGAAGGCGGAGAACACGATGTCGAAGGTCGCGTCCGGGAACGGCAGGTCGGTCGCCGTGCCCGCCACCACCGGCACCCGCTGGCCGGTCGCCTCGTCGATGCGCCGCGCGTGCTGGAGCTGCCGCTCGGAGAGGTCCAGTCCCACCGCGTGCGCGCCCCGGGTGACCAGCCAGCGGGCACACTGGGCCGCGCCGCAGCCGACCTCCAGGACCGCCTTGCCGGACACGTCGCCGAGCAGCGCCGCGTCGCCCTCGTCGACCCCCTCGGGACACCAGAGGAACGACACGTCGCCCAGGAACTCGCCGTGCTCGGCCTGGTAGTCGTCCGCGTAGCCGTCCCACTCGCGCCGGTTGGCGCGCTGGGTCTCCGCCTCCGATACCGTACGGCGGGCCGGGTCCATGCCCACGAGGATAGGTCGCGCGCCCGGACGGCCGGCCGGGTGCGGGTGGCTGGTTGCGGGTGGCTGGTTGGACCGAGGTCGCGCGGGTGCGTATCCTGTGAGATGCGCAAGGAGTCTGCCTGAGTCGCAGTGGCAGCAGATTCTCGCTCGCTATCAGCCGATGACCTGATCCGCCGTCGGCCCCAGACCCACCGGTAGTGAACCAAGGCTTCCCGCGCGCCACACCGGTCGACCGACCAGTCCACCCGTCCCCACTCAATCCACCACAAGGGAAACCCCACACCCCTATGACGATCACCCCTACTCTCGCAGGCGCACCACAGGTCGCGGTCAACGACATCGGCTCCGAGGCGGACTTCCTCGCCGCGATCGACGCGACCATCAAGTACTTCAACGACGGCGACATCGTTGAGGGCACCATCGTCAAGGTGGACCGCGACGAGGTCCTGCTCGACATCGGCTACAAGACCGAGGGGGTCATCCCCTCCCGTGAGCTCTCGATCAAGCACGATGTCGACCCCTCCGAGGTGGTCTCCGTCGGCGACAAGGTCGAGGCCCTCGTCCTCCAGAAGGAGGACAAGGAGGGTCGGCTGATCCTGTCCAAGAAGCGCGCACAGTACGAACGCGCCTGGGGCACGATCGAGCAGGTCAAGGAGGAGGACGGGGTCGTCACCGGCACCGTCATCGAGGTCGTCAAGGGTGGGCTCATCCTGGACATCGGCCTGCGCGGCTTCCTCCCCGCATCGCTCGTGGAGATGCGCCGGGTCCGCGACCTCCAGCCCTACGTGGGCAAGGAGCTCGAGGCGAAGATCATCGAGCTGGACAAGAACCGCAACAACGTGGTCCTGTCCCGCCGGGCGTGGCTGGAGCAGACCCAGTCCGAGGTCCGCCACGGCTTCCTGACCCAGCTGCAGAAGGGTCAGATCCGCAAGGGCGTCGTGTCGTCCATCGTCAACTTCGGCGCCTTCGTGGACCTCGGCGGCGTCGACGGCCTGGTGCACGTCTCCGAGCTGTCCTGGAAGCACATCGACCACCCGAGCGAGGTCGTCACCGTGGGTGACGAGGTCACCGTCGAGGTGCTCGACGTGGACATGGACCGCGAGCGGGTCTCCCTGTCGCTCAAGGCGACCCAGGAGGACCCGTGGCAGCACTTCGCCCGGACCCACCAGATCGGCCAGATCGTGCCCGGCAAGGTCACCAAGCTGGTGCCCTTCGGCTCGTTCGTCCGTGTGGAGGAGGGCATCGAGGGCCTGGTGCACATCTCCGAGCTCGCCGAGCGGCACGTCGAGATCCCCGAGCAGGTCGTCCAGGTCAACGACGACGTGATGGTCAAGATCATCGACATCGACCTGGAGCGTCGCCGGATCTCGCTGTCGCTGAAGCAGGCCAACGAGACCGCCACAGCGGCCGAGGGCGAGGAGTTCGACCCCACGCTCTACGGCATGACGGCGTCGTACGACGAGCAGGGCAACTACATCTACCCCGAGGGCTTCGACCCGGACACGGGGGAGTGGCTCGAGGGCTTCGAGGAGCAGCGCGCGGCCTGGGAGGAGCAGTACGCCAAGGCGCACGCTCGCTGGGAGGCGCACGTCAAGCAGCAGGCCGAGGCCGCCCAGGCCGAGGTCGAGGCCAGCGAGGCGACCTCCTACTCCTCCGAGCAGCCCTCGACGGGTGCTGCCAGCGGTGGCACGGGTGCTTCCGGCTCCGAGGGCGGGGCCGGCTCCCTCGCCTCGGACGAGGCGCTGCAGGCGCTCCGCGAGAAGCTCACCGGCGGGGCGCAGTAGTCGGGACCACGTGAGAGGGCCCGGTCACCGTGAGGTGGCCGGGCCCTTTCGCGCTGTCCCCACACGTCTGCCCGGACCGGTCGGTCCGGGCAGACGTGTGGCGGACCGGGGGTGCGGGTCCCTCATGCGAGGCGTGAGCGGGGGTCGAACGGGTCCGCGTGGTGGCTCGCCGGTGGGGTGCGGCGGTCCAGGCTGCGGTAGCCGTCGTCGCGGACGGCGTCGACCAGGTAGACCATGAGGGCGGCCAGGAGGACGGCCACCACGATGGCCACCAGGACGGCCACGAGGACCGGGACGAGGACACTGACGGTGAGGAGCTGCAGAAGGAGGGTCATGGCAGTGATCATGCTCCTGTCAAGATCCTGCCACGAGTGGCAGACAAGCCATGTTCCATCGATTTCCTGCCAACTTTGTGGCAGGCTGGCCCGATGATCCGCAACGTGGCCGTCGTGGTGTACGACGGCGTGGCCCCCTTCGAGCTCGGCGTGCTGCACGAGACGTGGGGCACCGACCGCTCCGACGAGGGGCTCCCGGTGATGGACTTCGCCCTGTGCACCCCGGTGCCCGGGCCGGTGCTCACCCAGGGCGGCTTCTCGGTGGTGGTGGCCGACGACCTGTCCCGGGCGGCCGAGGCCGACCTGATCGCCGTACCCGCGTGCGAGGAGGGCCGGCCGGTCCCGGAGGCGGTGCTCGAGGCGCTGCGCGAGGGTCACGCCCGGGGAGCCACGATCATGTCCCTGTGCACCGGCGCCTTCGTGCTGGGGGAGGCCGGGCTGCTGGACGGCCGCTCCTGCACCACCCACTGGCGGCACACCGACCTGCTCGCAGCCCGGTTCCCCGCGGCGCGGGTGGTTCCCGAGGTGCTCTACGTCGACGACGGACGGGTGCTGACCAGTGCCGGCACCGCCGCGGGCATCGACGCCTGCCTGCACCTGTGGCGCGAGGAGTACGGCGCGGCAGCCGCGAGCACCATCGCCCGGCGGATGGTGGTGCCACCCCAGCGCGAGGGCGGTCAGGCGCAGTACATCCGCACCCCGGTCCCGGACTGCGACGTGGAGACCCTCGGTCCGCTCCTGGTCTGGCTCACCGAGAACCTCCGCGACCAGCACACGGTCGAGTCGCTGGCGGCGGCCGCGAACATGTCACCGCGGACGTTCGCTCGCCGGTTCCGGGCCGAGACCGGCACCACCCCGCACGCGTGGATCACCCGGCAGCGGGTGCTGCGCTCGGAGGAGCTGCTGGAGACCACCGACCGCTCGGTGGACTGGATCGCCGGGGAGGTCGGCTTCGGGACGGCGGCCATGCTTCGTCACCACTTCACCAAGGTGCGGTCGGTGAGCCCGCAGCAGTACCGCCGGACGTTCAGCTCGCTGGACCTCGACGCGCCGGTCGGGGCGTGAGGCGGCGGTGCGAGTCGGCCTGACGGGGGGAGTCGCCTCCGGCAAGAGCACGGTGGCCGGGCTGCTCGAGGAGCTCGGCGCGGTGCTCGTCGACGCGGACCAGCTGGCGCGGGAGGTGGTCGAGCCCGGCACACCGGGTCTGGCCGCTGTCGTCGACGCGTTCGGGCCGGAGGTGCTGACCGAGGACGGCCGGCTGGACCGGGCGGCGCTGGGAGCCCTCGTGTTCACCGACGAGGTGGCCCGGCGTCGGCTGGAGAGGATCCTGCACCCGCTGATCCGTGGGCGGGCCGCCGAGGTCGAGGCGGCCGCGCCGCCCGGTGCGCTCGTCGTCCACGACATCCCCCTGCTGGTCGAGACCGGCCAGGGCGACACCTTCGACGCGGTGCTGGTGGTCGACGTACCCGTGGAGACGCAGGTGGACCGGATGGTCCGCGACCGCGGCTGGACGCGGGAGGACGCCGAGGCCCGGGTGGCCGCGCAGGCCTCCCGCGACCAGCGGCTGGCCGCCGCGACCTACGTCATCGACAACACCGGGACGCTCGACGACCTCCGTGACCGGGTCACGGAGGTCGTCGACCTGCTGGTCTCGCCCGGGGCCTAGGAGAGGCTCGGCGTGAGTCGCCCCCGGGCGAGCGTCTGGGGTGCCGCCCCGGCCGGCGCCCGGCTCAGGCGGCCAGGTCCGGGTCGGCGAGGTCCCGCAGCTTCGCGAGGGCCTCCCGCTCGAGCTGGCGCACCCGCTCGGCGGAGATGCCGTGCTTGGCGCCGATGTCGGCGAGCTTGTGCTGGCGGCCGTCGACCAGCCCGTAGCGGGACCGGATGATGTCGGCGGCCCGGTCGTCGAGCAGCTCCACGAGGTGGCCGAGACGGTCCCTCGACTCGACGTCGAGGAACGTGCTGTCGGGGCCCGGGGCCGTCTCCTGGGCGATCAGGTCACCGAGGGAGGTGTCCCCGTCCTCGTCGACCGGTGTGTCCAGGCTCACGTGCTCACGACCCCAGGACAGCAGGTCCAGCACCCGGTCCAGGTCCATGTCGAGCTCGGCGCCGATCTCCTCGGGCTCGGGGTCCCGGCCGAGCTGGCGTTCGAGGGTGCGGCGGGCAGCGCCCACCTGGTTGAGCTCCTCGACCACGTGGACCGGCAGCCGGACCACCCGGGCCTGCTGGGCGATGCCGCGGGTGATCGCCTGACGCACCCACCAGGTGGCATAGGTGGAGAACTTGTAGCCCTTGGCGTAGTCGAACTTCTCGACGGCGCGGATCAGGCCGGTGTTGCCCTCCTGGACCAGGTCGAGCATCGGCATCTGGCTGCGGCCGTACTTGCGGGCGATGGAGACGACGAGGCGCAGGTTGGCCTCGATGAAGCGCTGGATGGCCTTCTGGCCCTCTGCTGCCAGCCACTCGAGCTCCTCGGTGGTGGCGTGCTTCGGGGCGCCGCCCTTCCTGCGGCCGACCCGGCCCTCGGCGAGCAGGCGCTCAGCCAGCAGCCCGGCCTCGATGGTCTTGCTGAGCTCGACCTCGGTGATCGCGTCGAGCAGGGGAGTGCGTGCGATCTCGTCGAGGTACATGCCGACGCTGTCGCGTCCCTCGACCTCACGCGAAGCGGTGCGAGTCGTTGCCACGGTGCGTGCCGTCCCTTCCTATGGGCCACGGTCTTACCCAGCGGTAGGACCCCGTAACCACCACAACGACGAACGGGTGTTCGAGATTCCCGGATCGGGCACCCTACCTCGGCTGCCCAACGAACGCGCCTGTCCTCGTGGTGCTGCTGCTGCTTGTTCGTGCCGATCGTGCGCGCGGATTGCTCCTGGAAGGACGTATGACGGCCGGCCGAAGTTGCCGAGGGTGCCAGATCTCAGGGACTTCTCAGGGTCAGCCGGTCCGCCAGCCAGGCGAGGCCGAACGCGCGGTCCCGCCAGCTGTTGTGCCGACCGCTGACCCCGCCGTGCCCGGCCGACATCTTGGTCTGCAGCAGGACGTCGCCGCTGTGGCCGTTCTCCGCCGTGGCGCGCAGCCGGGCCACCCACTTGGCGGGCTCGACGAAGAGCACCCGCGTGTCGTGCAGGGACGTCTCGGCGAGGATGGCGGGGTAGCGCTGGGCGGTGACGTTCTCATAGGGGGAGTAGCTCTTCATGTAGGCGTAGACCTCGGGATCCTCCAGCGGGTTGCCCCACTCGTCCCACTCGATGACGGTCAGCGGCAGGGACGGGTCGAGGATCGTCGTGAGCGCGTCCACGAAGGGGACGGTCGCCCGGACGGCGGTGAACGCGTCGGGGTCGGTGTTGGCCACCACCCCCATCAGCAGCCCGCCGGCGCTGCCCCCCTCGGCCGCCAGCCGGTCCGCGGACGTCCAGCCCTGCTCGGCCAGGTGCCGGGCGCAGGCCACGAAGTCGGTGAAGGTGTTCTTCTTGCGCAGCAGCTTGCCGTCGTCGTACCACTGCCGGCCCATCTCGCCACCGCCGCGGACGTGCGCGATGGCGTAGCCGATGCCGCGGTCCAGCAGCGAGAGGCGGCCGATCGAGAAGGACGGGTCGATGGACTGCTCGTAGGAGCCGTAGCCGTAGAGCACCATGGCCGTCGAGCCGTCGCGCGGGGCGTCGGCGGGGACCACGATCGAGATCGGCACCCGGGTCCCGTCCGCGGCCAGCGCCCACTCACGGGACTGCCGGTAGCGGGAGCGGTCGAACTCCGTGCCGTCCGGGCCGGGCAGCACCGGGGTCTGCTTGAGCAGGGTCAGCTCCCTGGTCGTGACGTCGAAGTCGTAGACCGCGGCGGGGTCGGCCAGCGTCACGTAGCCGAGCCGGACCGTCGGCTGGGCGAAGTCGGGGTTGCCGCCCGCACCGACGGTGTGCACCTCCTCGTCGAACTCGACCAGGAAGTCCTCGCCCAGCCCTCGGCGGTCCCCGGTGGCACCGGTCGCACCGGTCGCACCGGTCCCGTCGTCGTCGAGGGTGATGATCCGCAGCTGGGTGAGCCCCTGGCTGCGCTGGCTGACCACCAGGTGACCGGCGAAGGCGTCGACCTCCTCGAGCCGGACCCCGACGTCATGGGGGATCAGCGGCTCCCACTGGTCCGGGGAGGTGGCGTCGACCGGCGCGCTGGCCAGGGCGTAGTTCAGCGCCCCGTCGTTGTGGAGCACCAGCAGACGGTCCTCGCCGGCGAGGACAGCGTGCTCGACGGAGTACTCCACGCCGTCGCGCCGAGGGGCCACCACCCGGAACTCGCCGGTCGGGTCGTCGGCGTCGAGGACGGCGCACTCGGAGGTGGTGCGCGAGCCGGAGGACCGCACCAGGAAGCGGTTGCTGCGGGTGCGCCCGATCCCGGTCCAGAACCGCTCGTCGGTCTCGTGGTGGACGACCACGTCGTCCCCGACGGGGGTGCCGAGCACGTGCCGCCAGACCTTGTCCGGGCGCCACGCGTCGTCCGGCGTCGAGTAGAACAGCGTCGTCCCCCGCCGGTCCCAGGTGCCGCCGCCCATGATGTTCGGGACCTGGTCGGGCAGCATCTCCCCGCTGTCCAGGTCCTTGACCTGCAGGAGGTAGCGCTCGTCACCGACCACGTCGGTGCTGAACGCGAGCAGGTGGCCGTCGGGGCTGACCGACACGCCCCCGAGGGAGAAGAACTCATGGCCCTCGGCGAGCTCGTCGCCGTCCAGGAGGACCTGCTCACCGGGAACCGCGGTTCCGGGGTCCAGCTGCGGCGGGGTCCAGTCGTCGGGTCCCCGGGCCGGGCACCGGCAGCTGGCGCCGTACTGCTTGTCCTCGTGGGTGCGCCCGTAGTACCACCACTGGCCGATCCGGTAGGGAACCGACAGGTCGGTCTCCTGGGTGTGGGCCCGGATCTCGGAGAAGATCTCCTCCCGGAGCACCTCGAGGTGCGCGGTGCGCTCGGCGGTGTAGGCGTTCTCCGCCTCCAGGTAGGCCAGCGTCTCGGGGGCCGCGGCGTCCCGCAGCCACTCGTAGACGTCGACGAACGTGTCGCCGTGGTGGGTGCGCTCGGACGGCACCTGCCGGGCCACCGGCGGTGCGGTCGGCTGCTGGCTCGTCTGCCGGGTGGGCTGCTGGGTGGGCTGCTGGGTGGGCTGCTGGGTGGGCTGGGGCTGGGCGTCGGGCATGACGGCGAGCCTACGGGTGCCCCGGGCCCGGACCGGGCGGCTCGGGAAGCAGGACCGGGTCCTCGCCGTCGACGGAGCCGACGGAGTCGACGGGGATGCGTCGCGGGGTCAGGTCCGGGTCGTCGGCGCGGAACGTGCGCACCGGCCCGGGCCCGGTCTCTGCGGTCTCGAAGCGCACCGTCACCCGGCCGACCCCGGACCCCCACACCCATCCGGGCCCGTGCACGGCATGCTGGACGTCCATCCCGGGCGCCCACTGCCGGGCCCGTACGACGGCCTGCAGCGCCTCGGCGGCCGCTCGGTCCCGTTCGTCCTCACCGGCGCCACCGTCACCGGCGCCCTCACCGTGGCCCGCACCCTCGTCCGCTGCGGTCGGGTCTGCCCCCGCGGATGAGTCGGCGGGCCGGTCGTCGTACTCCTCGAAGAGGTCCTCCTGGATCCAGTCCGCCAGCCCGGACACCCCGACGCCGAGGAGGCGCACCCCGCCGGAGGTGTCCACCTCGGACAGCAGGGCTCGTGCCAGCCGGGTGACCACGCGGGTGCTGTCGGTGGGGGCGGGAAGGGTGCTGGACCGGGTGTGGGTGGTGAAGTCGTGGAGCCGGACCTTCACGGTGACGGTGCGTCCGGACATCCGGGTCCTGCGGAGCCGCTCGGTCACCTGGACGGCCTGCCGGTCGACCAGGCCCTCGAGCAGCCGCCTGTCCACCAGGTCCGTGTCGTAGGTGCCCTCGACGCTGACCGACTTCGCCTCCCGCTCCGGGACCACCGGCCGGTCGTCGTCGGCGCGTGCGAGCCGGAACAGCGAGGTGCCGTGGGCCTGGCCGACGACTCTCACCAGCTCCTCGCCGGACACCTGCTGCAGCTCGGCGACGGTGTGCACCCCGACGCGGCGCAGGCGCTCGGCGGTGGCGGGACCCACGCCGGGGATGACGCCCACGCTCATCGGCCGGAGCAGGTCCTGCTCCGTGCCGGGGGGTACGACGACCAGCCCGTCGGGCTTGTCCAGGTCGCTGGCGATCTTGGCCACCAGCTTGGACGTGGCCACCCCCACCGAGCCGCAGAGCCCTCCGGTGACCTCGCGGACGCCGGCCTTGAGCTGTCGGGCGACCTCGGTGACCCCTGCCACGGAGACGTCGGCCAGGTCGGCTGCTGCCAGGTCCACGAAGGCCTCGTCGAGGGAGAGCGGCTCCACCAGGGGGGACAGCTCGCGCAGCAGCGCCATCACGTGCCTGCTGCTCTGCCGGTAGGCGTCGAACCGGCCGGTGAGGTACGCCGCGTGCGGGCACCGGGCCCGTGCCTCGCGGGTGGACATCGCCGAGCGCACCCCGAAGACCCGCGCCTCGTAGGAGGCCGTCGCTACCACGCCCCGCCCGCCCACCCCGCCGACGACGACCGGCTTGCCGCGCAGCGACGGCTTGTCCCGCTGCTCGACGGCGGCGAAGAACGCGTCCAGGTCCACGTGGAGGATGGTCGGGTCGGCGCGCACCGGGCCATTGTCGACCTGCGCACCGACCCAGGTGCCGGGTGGCCAGGAACCGTCCACCGTCGCGGCGAGCGGCGCCGCGTCCACAGCGCCCGGGACGGCTCTGCCGCGGCTGCCGTGAGCCGACGAGGGTGGTCCGCATGACAGCCATCCGCACCGTCCGCGCCACCGGTCCCGGCGACCTGCTGGCGCTCGTCCCCAGCCTGCTCGGCTTCCATCCCGAGGACTCCGTCGTGCTGGTGACCCTCGGGGACGCGCGCCAGCCGTTCCACGCCCGTGTCGACCTGCCCACCAGTGCCGAGGAGGTGCACCTGCTGGCGGGCCACCTGGCCGGGGTCGCGGAACGCGGGGGCGTCACCCGTGCGGCCCTGGTGGTCTACACCGACGACGGCTGCGTGGCTCGGGCCGTGGTCGACGCCCTGGACGACGAGCTGATGCGGGCCGGGACCGAGCTCGTGTGCGTCGTGCGGGCCGACGGCGAGCGGTGGTGGGTCCTCGACCCGGTCGGGGAGGCCGGAGGGACGCCGTACGACGTCGGCTCGCACCCGTTGATGGCCCAGGCCGTGCTGGAGGGCACCGTCGTGCTCGGCAGCCGACGTGAGCTCGCCGAGACGCTGGTGGGCAACGACCCGCTGGAGACCGAGCAGATCGCCGGGCTGGCCACCGAGGCACTCGGCCGCCTCCAGGACGGCGCTCGTGCCCCGCTCGGGCCGGCCGCCGCACGCCACCAGGTCGCCGTCGAGGCGCGGTGGGTGGAGGAGCGGGTGCGGCGGTTCCTCCACGACGGCGAGCGCCTCGCCGTCCAGGACGTCGCCCGGCTGGTGGTCGGGGTGAAGGTCTCCGGCGACGTGCGTGACCGGGCCTGGGCCCAGCTGTCCCGAGACAGCGCCGCCCGGCACGTCGACCTGTGGCGGGACCTGGTGCGGCGCACCCCGGTGGACCTGCGGGCCGTCCCTGCCGCGCTCCTCGGCTACGCGGCATGGCTGTCGGGCCACGGTGCCCTGGCCTGGTGTGCCGTGGAGACCGCCTTCGAGTCGGAGCCGGACCACGGCCTGGCCACGCTGCTCGGCAGGGTGCTGGCGGCCGGCATGCCGCCCTCCTCGTGGGACCCGATAGTCGGGGACGACCTCCTGTGGCGGGACGGCTGAGCGCCCGTCCTGGGCAGGTCACGCGTTCGGCCCTAGGCTGCCGCCTATGGGCGAGAAGGTGGCACAGCAGGAGTTCACGCGCGAGGACCGCACGCGCTACCGGGAGAAGGTCCGTCGCTGTCTCGACGTGTTCGCGCGGATGCTGCGCGAGTCCCGGTTCGACTTCGAGTCGCCGATGACCGGCCTGGAGATCGAGCTCAACCTGGTGGACGGGACCGGCGACCCGGTGCTGAAGAACACCGAGGCGCTCGAGGCGATCGCCGACCCGCACTTCCAGACCGAGCTGGGGCAGTTCAACCTCGAGATCAACGTGGCTCCCAAGGAGCTGCGGGACCGCGGGTTCACCGAGTTCGAGGAGGGGGTCCGGGCCAGTCTCAACGAAGCGGAGACCAAGGCCACCAAGGTCGGCGCCCACATGGTGATGATCGGCATCCTGCCGACGCTCTCCGCGGAGCACATGACCCCGGCCTCACTGACGCCCAACCCGCGCTACCAGCTCCTCAGCGACCAGATCCTCGCGGCCCGCGGCGAGGACATCGTGATCGACATCGCAGGGCCCGAACGGCTCAGCACGACCACCGACTCGATCGTGCCGGAGGCCGCCTGCACCAGCACCCAGCTGCACACCCAGGTCAGCCCGGAGGAGTTCCCTGCCTACTGGAACGCGTCCCAGGCGGTGGCCGGGGTGCAGCTGGCTCTCGGGGCGAACTCGCCGTTCCTGCTGGGGCGCGAGCTGTGGCGGGAGACCCGGGTCCCGCTGTTCGAGCAGGCCACCGACACGCGGGCCGAGGAGCTCAAGGCCCAGGGCGTGCGGCCGCGGGTCTGGTTCGGTGAGCGGTGGATCAACTCGATCTTCGACCTCTTCGAGGAGAACGTCCGCTACTTCCCGGCTCTGCTGCCGGTGCTGGACGAGGAGGATCCCCTGGAGGTCCTCGAGTCCGGCAGCACCCCGGCGCTCGCGGAGCTCCGGCTGCACAACGGCACCATCTACCGGTGGAACCGGCCGGTCTACGACGTGGTCGACGGCGTGCCCCACCTGCGGGTCGAGAACCGGGTGCTGCCGGCCGGTCCGACGGTCGCGGACACGATGGCGAACGCCGCGTTCTACTTCGGGCTGGTGCGCGCCCTCGCCGAGCACGAGCGACCCCTCTGGTCCCAGATGTCGTTCAGCGCCGCCGAGGAGAACTTCCACGTCGGCGCACGGCTGGGGATCGAGGCGGGCGTCTACTGGCCCGGCCTCGGCCAGGTGCCCGCGACCGAGCTGGTCCTGCGGCGGCTGCTGCCGATGGCGCGGGTCGGCCTCGAGGCATGGGGGGTCCTCCCCGAGGAGCGCGACCGGCTGCTCGGGATCATCGAGCAGCGCTGTGTCGTCGGCCAGAACGGTGCCTCCTGGTTCACGGACCGGTTCCACCGGCGGCTTGACGAGGGCGCCGACCGCGCCGAGGCCCTGCGCAGCACGCTGACCGAGTATCGCGAGCACATGCACACCAACGAGCCGGTGCACACGTGGGCGTGACCCGCCGCTTCACCGGAGCCTCAGCCGGGCCCACACCTGCTGCTCGTCGGTCAGCACGTCGCGCCACCCCGACCGGGTGAGCGCGTAGCAGCCGTCCAGGGTGCGACCGTGGATGCCGAAGGCGGTGCGGAGCGCGGCCAGCCAGGCGAGGTCCAGGTCGTGAGGGTCCGGTGTGCCCGGCCGCACCAGCCAGGCGGTGTGCCGGCTCCCGATGCCGTCCGCGACCAGCCGGCACGAGATGTCGACGCGCATCGCGGCGTCCAGCACCGGCTGGTCGCGGGCCCGCAGCACGAAGCCGGCGCTCCGGCCGCCGAGCTCCCCCACGTGCACCGAGGGGTCGAAGATGCGGCGGCTCTCGCGGTCCCGCAGGCGCCCCACCTCCTGGCGCAGCAGCCGCTGGCGCGCGGCGCCGGCGGAGGGGTCGCCCGGGCTGGCACCGGAGCCGGAAGCACGCATCGGCACAGCATGCATGCTCGGTCCCGTCGGCGTCGGGAACCGTCCACAGGCGCATGAAGGACGCGGGCTGCGATAGCGTCGGCCCAGCGGTCCGCATGTGCGGGTCACCAGTCATGTTCGACTTCGCAGGAGGACGATCACGTGGGCACCATCGTCGTGGGCTACGTGCCCAAGCCGGAGGGTCATGCGGCCCTGCGCCGGGCAGCCGAGGAAGCGCAGCTCCGCACCGCCCGCCTGGTCGTGGTGAACTCGCACCGGGGCGGCCGCGAGTTCGACCGTGACGACGCCGTGGAGAGCGAGGAGGACCTCGAGGCGATCCGTGCCGAGCTGGATGAGGCCGGTGTGGAGCACGAGATCCGTCAGCTGGTGCGCGGGATGGATCCCGCGGACGACCTGGTCAACGTCGCCAAGGACGTGGACGCCGACTTCATCGTGATCGGGCTGCGTCGACGCTCACCGGTGGGCAAGCTGATCCTGGGGAGCAACGCCCAGCGCGTGCTGCTCGACGCGCCCTGTCCGGTGCTGGCCGTCAAGGCCGACGAGGGGTGAGCCCAGGGCGCGGGCGGCTTGGAAAGCGGGCAGCCCGTGTCACAATGGGAAACGCGGCACTTGACGTGAACGGGCCTTGCCGCGCCCATCGACCGTGTACGAGAGGTAGTTCGTGTCCTCGAGCTCGTCCCGCAAGCTTTCCGCTGATGTCCTGGGGCATCCCGACATCGTCACGCTGGTCGAGTCAGGCCGACCTACAGGACAGGTCACCGCAGACGCACTTCGTGCCGCAACAGCCGTCGCTGCGACATCTCCGCAGCACCTCAAGGCAGTGCTCAGGCACCTGAGCGAGGAAGGGGTCTCCGTCGTGGTCTCCGCCGAGGATGCCCAACCGACCAGCCAGCCGACCAGCCAGCCGGCGAGCGAGTCCCCCCGCCCGCCCGGCTCCGCGTCGAAGCTGGTAGCCGCTGCCGCCTCGGGGTCACGCACGACCGTGACGTCGAGTGCCAAGAAGGCCGCCGCGAGAAAGGCCCCGGCGGACGCCCCGGACGACCACCCGGCGGCCGCCAAGGCCCCCGCGAAGCGGGCCGCGGCGAAGCACGGCGTCACCGGGCAGCCCACCGAGACGGTGGAGGTGTCCCCCGGCACCGTGGCGGTCGAGCTCGGGGCGGACGCGAAGAAGGTCCTGCCCGATGTGCCGGACGAGGTGTTCGAGAAGGACCTCGCGACGGATCCGACCTTGAAGGAGGAGGAGGACGAGAGCAAGGGCTTCGTCGTCTCCTCCTCCGACGAGTCCGACGAGCCGGTCCAGCAGGTGATGGTGGCGGGTGCGACCGCCGACCCGGTCAAGGACTACCTGAAGCAGATCGGCAAGGTCCCGCTGCTGAACGCCGAGATGGAGGTGGAGCTCGCCAAGCGGATCGAGGCCGGCCTCTTCTCGGACGAGAAGCTGGCCAAGGGCGGCAAGATCGCCGTCAAGCCCCTCGAGGAGCTCGAGTGGATCGCCGAGGACGGTCGGCGCGCCAAGAACCACCTGCTCGAGGCGAACCTCCGGCTCGTGGTGTCGCTGGCCAAGCGCTACACGGGCCGCGGCATGCTCTTCCTGGACCTGATCCAGGAGGGCAACCTCGGTCTGATCAGGGCGGTCGAGAAGTTCGACTACACCAAGGGCTACAAGTTCTCCACCTACGCCACCTGGTGGATCCGGCAGGCGATCACCCGGGCGATGGCCGACCAGGCGCGCACCATCCGGATCCCGGTGCACATGGTCGAGGTGATCAACAAGCTCGCGCGCGTCCAGCGCCAGATGCTGCAGGACCTGGGCCGCGAGCCGACCCCGGAGGAGCTCGCCAAGGAGCTCGACATGACTCCCGAGAAGGTCATCGAGGTCCAGAAGTACGGTCGCGAGCCGATCTCGCTGCACACACCGCTCGGTGAGGACGGCGACTCCGAGTTCGGGGACCTCATCGAGGACTCCGAGGCGATCGTGCCCGCCGACGCCGTCTCCTTCACCCTCCTCCAGGAGCAGCTGCACGCGGTGCTGGACACGCTGTCCGAGCGCGAGGCCGGCGTGGTGTCCATGCGGTTCGGTCTGACCGACGGCCAGCCCAAGACCCTGGACGAGATCGGCAAGGTCTACGGCGTGACCCGCGAGCGGATCCGTCAGATCGAGTCGAAGACCATGTCCAAGCTGCGGCACCCGTCCCGGTCCCAGGTGCTCCGGGACTACCTCGACTGACCCCTCGTCGCGGCTGCGGCGCGCGTCCCGTGCGACGGGCACGTCGCCACCAGGGCGGGGACCCCGGCAACGGCTGGCAGGAAGCGCTGCCGGGGCCGAGGCCTTTGTACGTCGGTCCTCCCGGCCCCCGACATGGCCCGTCTTGGGCACCGGAACGAAGGAGGGGCGCGCCTTTACCCACTCCGGGTCGAACGCCGGCGTTGCCAGCCGGAGCCTCAAGAGGTGATTGAGGGTTCCGGCGGCGGGTACTGGTTCCTGGCTGCGCGCTCGCAGCCGACCAGTGCACGTCATCGGAGGGGACAACCATGGGAATCATCGGCGTCATCATCGTCGGCATCATCATCGGACTGCTCGGCAAGTTCGTCGCTCCGGGCGACAAGGACAACATCCCGCTGTGGCTGACCGTCCTGTGCGGTATCGGCGGGGTCATCATCGGCTGGTACATCTACGCGGCCTTCGGGGGGAACGGAAGCAACGGCATCGACTGGGTCCGCTGGATCGTCGCGGTCGTCGTGGCGGCCGTCCTGGTCGTGATCGCGTCGACCGTCACCGGCCGGAACACCTCCAAGCGCGTCTGACGCGCCCGGTGGGTTAGCCGTGGGCTAGCCGCCTGCCACCAGCACCACCGCGAGTGCACAGAGCCCGAGGCCCACGCCTTGGGCTCTGTGCACTCTCTCGTGCAGGACCAGGGCGGCGAGCAGCACGGTGCTGGCCGGGTACAGCGAGGCCAGCACCCCGGCCACGGTCAGGAACCCCTGCTGGCTGGCCAGCAGGAAGAAGCCGGTGGCGACCGCCCCCAGGGGCCCGACCAGGGCGGCCAGTCGCACGGTGCGCCCGCGTGGCAGCCACGGGGCACCCAGTCCGGCTGCGAGCAGCACCACCGCGGGCACGCCCACCGCCTGGCACAGGGCCAACGGCCACCATCCCGCCGAGTCCGGCACCTGTCCGAGGGCGGCGAACAGCACCCCGAACCCGACCCCGGCCAGCACGCCGTCCAGCAGCCCGGCCGCCAGACCGGCACCGAGCGGGCCGGTCGGGGCGCTGGTCGGGGGTGCCGGGGTGCTGGACACGAGCCAGATCGCCGGCATCGCGGTGAGGACACCGAGCCACACCAGCGGCGCGGGTCGTTCACCGGTGACCACGCCGACCAGCACCGGCACCAGCGCGGCACCGACCGCCGACACCGGGGCGACCACCCCCATCCGCCCGGCAGCGAAGCCGCGGTACAGGAACCCGGCACCCACTCCGCTGCCGACTCCCGCCAGCAGCGCCCAGGCGAGGTCCGCGAGGGTCGGGCTGCCGTGGGCCAGGAACAGCGCCACCAGCCCGGTGCAGGCCGCCGACGACGTCTGGGCCACGACGGCGACCGACCAGGCCGACGTACGGCGGGACAGCACGCCCCCCAGGAAGTCGGAGAGACCGTAGGCGAGCGCCGAGCACAGAGCGAGGACGACGACCATCTCAGGCGGCGCACCCCGGCCCGCGACGGCCCGCGTTCTCAGACAAGGACGGCTCCGACCAGCCAGGTGAGCGCGGCCAGCAGCCCGGCGGCGAGCTCGAGGAGCAGGGACAGGCCGACGGCACGCAGCGCCGCCACCGTGGCGGGCCAGGCCGCGGTCCCGCCCAGCCGGTGGAGCTCGCTGAGATAGACGCCGAGGACGAAGCCGACGAGCAGACCGACCACCGGCACCACGAAGAACCCGACCACACCGAGGACGGCCCCGGTCGCGAGCGTCCGGTGCGGCACCCCGTCCGCCCTCAGCCGCCGACCCGGTACGGCGTACTTCAGCACCGCTCCGACCAGCAGCAGCGCGGTGACGAGCGCGAACACCACCCAGCCCGTCGAGGTCGCGGCCTCCAGCGCCCAGACGAGCACCGCGGCCAGGATCAGCACCGAACCGGGCAGGACCGGCACCACGATCCCGACCAGGCCGACGAGCACCGCCAGGCCCACGAGCACGTCGGTCACCAGCATGGGCGCCACCCTGTCACAACGGCGTCACCGGCCGGCAACGCGACGGACACACGACGCCGGAGACGCCGCAGACCCCGGGCGATGCCCGGGGCCTGCGGGATGACTGGTGGTGACTGGTGGTGACTGGGTGGGGAACCGCCTGGCTAGACGTCTCGCTGCGCGGTGCCGGAGGGGCTGTCGGCCAACCTGTCGGTCTCGTCCTGGACCGCAACGGCGACCTCTCGGAGCTTGTCACCGTGCTCGCGTGCGTGGTGGGCACAGAAGAGCAGGTCACCGCCTCCCGCGAGCTCGACACGGAGGTAGGCCTGGGCACCGCACCGGTCACAGCGGTCGAGAGCTGTCAGCGGCGTACTGGGGGCAACTGCAGTGGTCATCTGAGGCCTCTTTCCTTCCATGGTGTCCTGCTCAACGTAACGGGGCGGTCCAACTTCTCCCCGGTTCGTCTCACCTGACTCAACAGTCGATCACGTCTGACGCTTCCCACCGCCGGCTGGTTTCCCTGATGAAACTGGTGACCTACCGCACAACCGCCCCAACTCGTGACCTTCCTCCTCGAGTGTGACGTGGTTGCCGCACTCTTGTTGCCAATCGCGTCTAGTTGAAACGACTCGTTGTCACATCGTGACTCAGCAGCCGGTGATCCCGGGTCTGCACCCGCCGGGCGGCGCGTCGTACCTCTCCAGCATCGTCGCCCTCGGCACCCGGCTTGAGCGGGGGGCGTGGCGCGGTCCTGGCCCCGGCGCGGCACGGGTAGATTCCGAGGCAGCATCCGTTCCCACCTCGGCAAGGAGTCCTGTGCCTGCCCGCACCGCCGGAGGAAGCGCCATCGACAGCTCGTACAACGCCCGTCACCTCCTGGTCCTCGAGGGCCTGGAGGCGGTCCGGAAGCGACCGGGCATGTACATCGGCTCGACCGACTCCCGTGGGTTGATGCACTGCGTCTGGGAGATCATCGACAACGGCGTCGACGAGGCACTCGCAGGCGCCGCCCAGCACATCGAGGTGGTGCTGCACGCCGACGGGTCGGTCGAGGTGCACGACGACGGGAGAGGCATCCCGGTCGACAAGGAGCCGAGGACGGGGCTGCCGGGCGTGGAGGTGATCTTCACCAAGCTGCACGCGGGCGGCAAGTTCGGTGGCGGCTCCTACGTCGCCACCGGCGGGCTGCACGGGGTGGGCGCCTCGGTCGTGAACGCGCTCTCGGCCCGGCTCGACGTCGACGTGGAGCGCTCGCCGGCGATCCAGGGGATGTCCTTCCAGCGCGGCGTTCCCGGGGTCTTCGACGGCGTGGGGCCGACCGCGCCGTTCACGGCGAGGAGCGGTCTGACGCGCAGGGGCGCCCGGGTCCCCAAGGGCAGGACCGGGACCCGGGTCCGGTTCTGGCCGGACCGGCAGATCTTCACCAAGGGCGCCACCTTCTCCTACGACGAGCTGGTCACCCGGGCCCGGCAGACCTCGTTCATCGTCCCGGGCCTCGAGATCGCTATCCGGGACCTGCGCGGGGACCAGCCGGTCGAGGAGAGGTTCCGCCACGACGGGGGCATCGCCGAGTTCTGCGAGTTCCTGGCCACCGACCCGCCGGTCAGCGACGTGCTGCGGCTGCAGGGCCACGACACCTTCACCGAGACCGTGCCGATGCTCGACGACGCGGGCCACATGACGCCCCAGGACGTCGAGCGGGACCTGGTGGTCGACGTCGCGCTGCGCTGGGGCACCGGCTACGACACCGAGCTCCGGTCGTTCGTCAACGTGATCGCCACCCCCAAGGGCGGCACCCACGTGACCGGGTTCGAGCAGGCCGTCACCAAGACCTTCAACGAGGTGCTGCGGGCCACCAAGCAGCTGCGGGTCAACGAGCTCGACGTGGTCAAGGACGACGTCCTCGAGGGGATGACGGCCGTGGTGACGGTGCGGCTGGCCGAGCCGCAGTTCGAGGGCCAGACCAAGGAGGTCCTCGGCACCCCGGCCGCCCGCAGCGTGGTCCGCACGGTGGTGGCCAGGGAGCTCAGGACGTTCCTCGGCTCGTCGAAGCGGGCCGAGAAGGCGGCCGCCAAGATGGTCCTGGAGAAGGTCGCGAACGCCTCGCGCACCCGCCTCGCGGCCCGCCAGCACCGGGAGACCCAGCGCCGCAAGAACGCGCTGGAGTCGAGTGCGCTGCCCTCCAAGCTGGCCGACTGCCGCTCCAACGACATGGAGAGGAGCGAGCTGTTCATCGTCGAGGGCGACTCGGCCCTGGGCACCGCCAAGCTGGCCCGCAACTCGGAGTTCCAGGCGCTGCTGCCGATCCGCGGCAAGATCCTCAACGTGCAGAAGGCGTCGGTGGGGGACATGCTGAAGAACGCCGAGTGCGCCTCGATCATCCAGGTCGTCGGCGCCGGCTCCGGGCGGACCTTCGACATCGACGCCCGCCGCTACGGGCGGATCATCTTCATGGCCGACGCCGACTCCGACGGTGCCCACATCCGCTGCCTGCTGGCGACGCTGTTCTTCACCTACATGCCCGGGCTGATCACCGAGGGCCGGGTCTACAGTGCCGTCCCCCCGCTGCACCGCATCGAGCTGTCCAACCCGAAGAAGGGCATGGACAAGTACCTCTACACCTACTCCGACGTCGAGCTGCAGCGCCGGCTGGCCGAGCTGACCAAGAAGGGCGTGCGCTGGAAGGACCCGGTGCAGCGCTACAAGGGTCTCGGCGAGATGGACGCCAGCCAGCTCGCGGAGACCACCATGGACCCGCGGCGCCGGACCCTGCGGCGGATCACGATCGACGACGCCGACGCGGCGGTCCAGGTGTTCGAGCTGCTGATGGGCTCGGAGGTCGCGCCGCGCAAGGAGTTCATCGTGCAGGGCGCCTACGAGGTGGACGCGGACGCCATCGACGCCTGAGGGCCCCGCCTGAGGCCCCGCCGTCGACCGGAGGCTACAGCCGGCGGGTCAGCAGGCCGGTGTCCACGTCGTAGAGGAACCCGCCGACCTCGACCCAGTCGGGGATCAGGGGGTGGGAGCGCACCGACCGCACGTCCTCCTCCAGCGCCGCGTCCTGGTCCTCGACCACGCCGAAGCTCTGCCAGGAGGCGTCCTGGCCGGCGGACCTGCCCACCCGCTCACGGAGCTCCTCGAGGGTGGAGGAGGCCATCGCGCAGCGGGTGTGCGGCACGACCAGGATGCGCTTGACGTTGAGCAGGTGCACCCCCAGCACCAGCGCCTCGAGGGCGGCCGCGGTCACCCGGCCACCGGGGTTCCGGAAGATCTTGGCGTCGCCGGGGCTGAGCCCGAGCATGCCGAGCGGGTCGATGCGGGAGTCCATGCAGGTCACCAGGGCGACGCCGCGGTGGGCGACGCCGTCGAAGCCGCTGAGCGCGAACGTCTCGGCGAACCGGCGGTTGGCGGAGAGGAGGTCCTCGAAGGGGTCGGTCACGGCCGCAAGATATCGGATCCGCTCCGGCCCGCGTCCACCGTCTCGCCGCGGAGCAGGACCAGGGCGAGCACAGCGGCCACGAGCGCACAGCAGGCCGCCCCCACGAAGACCGTCTGCAGCTGGGCCAGTCCGGCCTCCTTGAGCAGCCGGGTGTACGCCGCGCACTGGCTGCCCGAGGAGCAGACGTCGGCCGGGGCCGGCAGGTCGACCTGGACGGCGTAGTAGCGGCGGAGCCCGATGGTGGTCAGCGCCGAGATCCCCACCAGCATCCCCACCATCCGGGCCACCACGAGCAGCGCCGTCGCGACGCCGTGCACGCCGGCCCGGGTGCTGGCCAGCAGGGCGAGGTTGACCGGGGCGAGCGCGAGACCGAACCCGAGCCCGGTGAGCACCAGCGGCACGGTGGCCACCGCGCCGGCCAGGCTGGTGAGGCCCCACGTCGACATCCACCCGAAGCCGACCACGGCGAGCATCATCCCGCCGGCGGCGACCACCCCGGCCGGCACCCGGCGGGTGAGGGAGCCGCCGGCCACCGCCCCCACCGGCAGCGCGACCATCAGCCGCACCAGGACCAGGGCCGCGTCGAGCTGGGAGTCGGCGTCGACGGTGAGCCGGGCGAAGAGCGGGACGTCGACGAGCGCGGCGATCAGCGCGGCGCCCACGAACAGGCTGACGGCCAGCGCACCCCAGGCCGGTCGCGCCGCGAGAGCGCCGTGCGGGACCAGGGGCTGCTCGGAGCGACGCAGGTGACGCGCGAGCAGGACCGCGAGGACGGTCGAGGCCAGCAGCAGCCACGGTCCGGCGGGCGCGAGCAGCGAGACCTCCGGGTCGGCGGTCCCGAACGCCAGGACCACCCCGGCGAGGGCGAGCGCGAGCAGGCCGGCCCCCACCAGGTCGGCCCGGCGGACCACCGCGGACCACCGGCGTACGTCGACCAGCGGGCGCCGGGCGGTCAGGCAGCGCAGCAGCAGCGCGAGGCCGCACAGCAGTGCCACCAGACCCACCGGCGTCACCCACCGGGAGTCGCCGGCCACCGGCACGAAGGCGAGCCCCAGTGTCACGTCGGTGCGCAGGACCGTGGGCTGCACCATGGTCAGGGTCAGCGCCACCAGGGTCAGCGCGGCCAGCACGGCACCCGGCAGGTCCGGGCGGCCGGTCCGGCCCGCCGCGCGGCGGCCCGTGGGGCCCGTGCCGCCCGTGCGGCCCGGCCGGGCGCCGGTCGCACGCAGAGCCGCCGCCAGCACGAGGCCCGCGACGAGGTTGACCGCGAAGATCGCCTGCCACTGCGAGACGGCGAGCACCAGAGCGCCGTACACCGGTCCCAGCACGCTGCCCAGCTCCTGGACGGCCCCGACCACGCCGAGCGGCACCCCTCGTCGTGCAGGAGGGTAGAGGTCGGCCACCAGCGCAAGCGTCGCAGGCACCAGGCCACCGCCTCCCAGGCCCTGCAGGAACCGGCCGGTCACCATGCTGGGGAGGTCGTAGGCGGCGGCCGTCACCAGAGAGCCGAAGGCGAAGACCACCAGCGACGCGACCAGCACCGGCACCCGGCCGCGCAGGTCGGCGATGCGACCGACCAGCGGCAGCATCGCGACGTAGCCGAGCAGGAAGCCGGAGACGATCGGCGCGGCTCGCTGCAGCTCGTCGACCGCCAGCCCGACGCCGGTCATCATCTCGGGCAGCGCCACCACCACGACGTAGGTGTCGGCGGCCGCGAAGGCCACCGCCACAGCAGCCAGCGACAGCAGCAGCCGGCCGCCTCCGGAGGGGGCAGGGCCGGGCCCGCTCACGGGGCGGTGATGTTCTTCTTGGTGCCGTAGTCGTCGAAGGTGATGGTGTAGGTGACGTCCCCGGCCTTGGGGTAGAACGGCCCGCGGAGCACCGCCTTGGCCAGCCGGTCCGCGTCGGTGACGGTGAAGGTGGCGTCGAACGTCGCTGCCCGCCGCGCGCTCGGGATCACCGCCGCCACCGCCTTGCCCGGCACCGAGCCGGTGTAGCTGCTCAGCACCTTCTTGCCCTCCCGGACCTGGTCACCCTGCTTGACCCCGGTCGCCGCGGTCAGCAGCGAGGACAGTCCGCCGGCGTCGTTCATCAGGTCGGCCGGGTCCGGGGCGCCGTAGTCGCTGGGGTCGATGGGCACGAACTTCGAGGTGAACGGCAGCTTCGCGAGCACCTTGCCGTTGACCGCCACCACGGCGGCGTCCGCCGTGACGCCGCTCGCCGAGACCTTGATCGTGCCGTCGAACGCCGGGTCGTGGGTCCCCACCCCGTCGGCGGTCAGCAGACCGTTGACCCCCTGCGGGAGCCGGGGGGTGGACAGGCCGATGCGTACGCCGCTCGTGGCGTCGAGGTTCTTCTTGGCGGCGGCCAGCGTCCGCTTCGGGCTCTCCTCGGTCTTCTTCTGCCCCGAGCACCCGGCCAGGGCCGTCAGCGCAAGCAGCAGCGCGACGGTCACCGCCGCGGCACGGCGCGGTGCGGTGCGGGGCCTGATGGCGACGCTCGTCATGTGACACAGCCTTGCACGCGTGACAACGTGCGGATCGGCAATTCGGGAGGTCCGCCGTCGCGCGTCGCGCGGTCGCGCTGGACGTCGTACCGCTCGAGGAGAGGACACACACATGAGACTGCTCCGGTTGGGACCGATCGGGGAGGAGCGCCCGGTGCTCCTGCACGAGGGTCGCTACCTCGACCTCTCGCCGGTCACGGCGGACCTGGACCCGGCCTTCTGGGCCCACGGCGTCGAGGACGTCCGGGCGGCCGTCGCCGCGGACCGGCTGTCCGACCTCCCCGGGGCCGAGGAGATGCGCATCGGGGCGCCGGTGGCCCGACCGGGGGCGGTGCTGTGCATCGGGATGAACTACGCGGCCCACGCCGCCGAGTCCGGCTCGGCGCCTCCGGAGCGCCCGGTGCTGTTCCTCAAGGCCCCGAACACCGTGGTCGGCCCGGACGACGACGTGGTGATTCCCCGCGGCAGCCAGAAGACGGACTGGGAGGTCGAGCTCGCGGTCGTCGTCGGACGGCGGGTCAGCTACCTCGACTCCCCTGACGAGGCGCTGGACCACGTCGCGGGCTTCGCGGTCGGCAACGACGTGTCCGAGCGGGCCTTCCAGCTCGAGGTCTCCGGAGGACAGTGGAGCAAGGGCAAGTGCTCCCCGGGGTTCACCCCGCTCGGTCCCTGGCTGGTCACCCCCGACGAGGTCGACCACCGCGCGCTGCGGCTCCGGAGCCGGGTCAACGGCGAGCCGAGGCAGGACTCGTCCACCGCGGACATGGTCTTCGGCGTCGCGGAGCTGCTGCACGACCTCAGCCAGCACCTCACCCTCGACCCGGGCGACGTGGTCCTCACCGGAACGCCCGAGGGCGTCGCGCTCTCCGGCCGGTTCTCCTACCTCAGAGCCGGGGACGTCGTCGAGCTCGAGATCGACGGGCTGGGCAGGCAACGACAGGTGATGGCGGCCTGGGAGCGGGACCGATGAGTGAGGAGCTGCAGGGTCTCGTGGCACTGGTCACCGGCGGCGCCTCGGGCATCGGCGCCGCCGTCGTCGCCGAGCTGTCCGCCTGCGGCGCCCGGGTGGCGGCCCTCGACCTGGACCCGTCCGGGGTCCCTGAGGGAGTGCTGGCCGTCCGGGCCGACGTCAGCGACGACGCCTCGGTGCGGTCGGCGGTCGAGGAGGTCGCCGCGTCGTACGGCGGTCTGGACGTGGTCGTCAACAACGCCGGGATCGGCGCGCAGGGCGACGTGAGCGCCAACGGCGACGAGGAGTGGCACCGGGTGCTGGACGTGAACGTCGTCGGCATGGCCCGGGTGACCCGGGCCGCGCTGCCGCACCTGCGCCGCTCGGCGCACGCCGCGATCGTGAACACCTGCTCGATCGTGGCGACCGCCGGCCTGCAGCAGCGGGTCCTCTACAGCGCGTCCAAGGGCGCCGTGCTGGCCATGACCCGGGCGATGGCCGCCGACCACCTCGTCGAGGGGATCCGGGTCAACTGCGTCAACCCGGGCACCGCCGACACCCCGTGGATCGACCGGCTGCTGTCCTCCGCCGACGACCCCGGGGCCGAGCGCGCCGCCCTCGAGGCCCGCCAGCCGCACGGACGGCTGGTCAGCGCCGCCGAGGTCGCGGCGGCCGTGGCCTACCTGGCCAGCCCCCGCTCCGGCTCGACCACCGGCACCGACCTGGCCGTGGACGGCGGCATGCAGGGCCTGCGGCTGCGACCACGGGGCTGATCCCGTCCGGATCGGGACCGTTGCCGCGCTCGTGGACGGCAACGGTCGCAGGAACGGCCGGATCCGGACCGTTGCCGCCCTTGTGGACGGCAACGGTCGCAGGGGTCAGCTGCCCGGCACGAGGGAGTCGACCGGCCCGGATGCGGCGGCCAACGGCTGCGTCCCCGGCACGCCCGAGCCGTCGCGGCGTCCGTCCGGCTCCGGCAGGTC
Source organism: uncultured Actinomycetota bacterium (assembly GCA_963837995.1). Lineage (GTDB taxonomy): Bacteria > Actinomycetota > Actinomycetes > Propionibacteriales > Nocardioidaceae > Nocardioides_B. The sequence continues at coordinate 26,470 of CAWIPS010000007.1, read as the reverse complement.
GACGGGGGCGCCGCTCGCGGCGGCCGCGCGCGCCGGCCCCGGGCCCACCCAGGCGAACACCAGGGTGTCCTCCCCCTTGAGGAACCGGTGGCAGCGCACCCCGCCGGTGCCGCGGCCCTTGGCCGGGTAGTCGGTGAACGGGGTGACCTTGACCGAACCCGGCTCGGTGCCCGGCAGTGCCCGCGTCGACCCGGAGGCGGTGACGACCACGGCGGAGGAGTCCGGGACGAAGGCCCCGAAGAACACCACCTGCTGGCCCTTGGCCAGCCGGACACCGGCCATCCCTCCCCCCGAGCGGCCCTGCGGGCGGACCGCCGCCGCCGGGAAGTGCAGCAGCTGGGCGTCGGAGGTGACGAAGCACAGCTCCTCCTCGCCGGTGTCGAGCTCGACCGCCCCCACGACCTCGTCGCCGTCGGCGAGCCTGAGCACCTCCCAGGAGTCCCGGTTGCCGAGCAGCTCCGGGTGCACCCGCTTGACGACTCCCTGCCGGGTGCCCAGCGCCTGGCCCGGGCGGCTGACGTCGAGGGTGGTCAGGGACAGCACCCGCTCGCCGGTCTCGAGAGGCAGGAACTCGGTGACCGGGGCGCCGCCCTGCAGGTGCGGGTGGTTGGCGGTGCCGGGCAGCATCGGCAGGTCCAGCACGTCGAGCTTGACCAGCCGCCCCCGGGTGGTGAGCGCTCCCACCTGGCCGCGGGTGGTGGCCCGCACCGCCGAGACGACGACGTCGTGCTTGCTGCGGCCGCCGCCGACCCCCGGTGAGCCGGTGTCCGCGGTCCTGGCCAGCAGGCCGCTGCTGGACAGGTAGACCAGGCACGGGTCGTCGGCCACCTCGAGCGGCACCGCGGCCGAGACCGGCTGACCGGCCGACTCCAGCAGGACGGTGCGCCGCGGCGTCCCGTAGGTCTTCGCCATCTCGCTCAGCTCGTCGGACACCACCTGACGCAGCAGCCGCTCGTCGGAGAGGATCGCATCCAGCCCGGCGATCGTCTCCTCCAGCTCGGTGCGCTGCTTCTCCAGCTCGATCCGCGAGAACTTCGTGAGCCGCCGCAGCGCCATGTCCAGGATGTGGCTGCTCTGGGTCTCGCTGAGGTCGAAGACCTGCATCAGCCGCTGCCGGGCCTGCTCGGCGTTGTCGCTGCTGCGGATCAGCGCGATCACCTCGTCGATGTCGAGGATGGCGACCAGCAGCCCCTCGACCAGGTGCAGCTGGTCGGCCGCCCTGCCCCGCCGGAACACCGAGCGGCGTCGTACGACGTCGAAGCGGTGCCCCAGGAACACCTCGAGGAGCTCCTTGAGGCCGAGGGTGCGGGGCTGCCCCTCGACCAGCGCGACCGCGTTGATGTTGAAGGAGTCCTCCAGCGGGGTCAGCCGGAACAGCTGCTCGAGGATCGCCTCGGGGACGAAGCCGGCCCGGATCTCGATGACCAGCCGGAGCCCCTTCTCGAGGTCGGTCAGGTCCTTGACGTCGGAGATGCCCTGCAGCTTCTTGCTCTGCACCAGGACCTTGATCCGGTCGATGACCCGCTCCGGGCCGACGCCGTAGGGCAGCTCGGTCACCACGATGGCCCGGCGCCTGGCGCTGACGCTCTCCACCCGGGCCGTCGCCCGCATCCGGAACGCGCCACGCCCGGTCTCGTAGGCATCCCGGATGCCGTCCAGGCCGACGATCTTGCCGCCGGTCGGCAGGTCCGGGCCGGGGACGAACCGCATCAGGTCCTCCAGGCCCGCCTCGGGGTGGGTGACCAGGTGCCGCAGCGCCTGGGTGACCTCCACCAGGTTGTGCGGGGCCATGTTGGTGGCCATCCCGACCGCGATGCCCGAGGCGCCGTTGACGACCAGGTTCGGGAGCGCCGCCGGCAGGACGACCGGCTCCAGCTCCCGGCTGTCGTAGTTGGCCTTGAAGTCGACGGTGTCCTCGTCGATGGAGGCGGTCATCGCCAGTGCCGGGGGAGCCATCCGGCACTCGGTGTAGCGCATCGCGGCGGGGCCGTTGTCCGGCGACCCGAAGTTGCCGTGGCCGTCGACGAACGGCACCCGCAGCGACCACGGCTGCACCATCCGGACCAGCGCGTCGTAGATCGCGCCGTCCCCGTGCGGGTGCAGGCGGCCCATCACCTCACCGACGACCCGGGCGCTCTTCACGTGTCCCCGGTCCGGCCGCAGGCCCATCTCCGCCATCGTGTAGAGGATCCGCCGCTGCACCGGCTTCAGGCCGTCCTTGGCGTCGGGCAGGGCCCGGCTGTAGATCACCGAGTAGGCGTACTCCAGGAAGCTCGAGCGCATCTCGTCGCCGACGTCGATGTCGAGGATGTGCTCCTCGAAGTCGTCGGGTGGGGGAGGTTGCTTCGTCGAGCGCGCCATACCGGCCATTGTGGCGTCCGGCGCCCAGCGGCGGTGACGGGCACGCCGACCCGTGTCCCCCGAGGCGCGCTGGCGGTAGATTCCAGCCTGTGAGCATCACGAGCCCCACCGCGGCCTACCCCCGGCACTGGGAGGCCGACGTCCTCCTGCGGGACGGGCAGGTGGCCCACCTGCGGCCCATCCACGCGGAGGACCGCGACCTGCTGGTGGAGTTCTACAAGGAGGTCTCGGCCGAGTCGAAGTACCTCCGGTTCTTCGCCCCGATGCCGGAGCTGTCCGAGCGGGACCAGCTGCGGTTCACCAACGTCGACCACCACGACCGGGTCGCGTTCGTGCTCACCGTCGCCAACAAGATGATCGCCGTGGGCCGCTTCGACCGCATCCCGCCCGAGGAGAGCAACGACCCGAACGTCGTCGAGGCGGAGGTCGCGTTCCTGGTTCAGGACGCCCACCAGGGCCGGGGGATCGCCAACCTGCTGCTGGAGCACCTCGCCCAGGCCGGTCGTGAGCGTGGCATCGACCGCTTCGTCGCGGACGTGCTGCCGAACAACCGCCGGATGATCCAGACCTTCAAGGACGCCGGCTACCGGGTGGTGGGCGGCTACGAGGACGGCGTGATGCGGGTGGTCTTCCCGATCGACGCGACCGACACCTCCCTCAACGTCATGCAGGCCCGGGAGCACCGGGCCGAGTCCGCCTCCATCGCCCGGTTCTTCAACGCCCGCAGCGTCGCGGTGATCGGCGCCTCGCGCCGCCACGACACGATCGGCCAGACCCTGGTCCGCAACCTGGTGCTCGGGGACTACCAGGGCCGGGTGTACGTCGTGAACCCCGCGGCCTCCTCGGTGGCGGGACTGCCGGCCTACCCGTCGGTCGGCGACATCCCGGACAGCGTGGACGTCGCCATCGTCGCCGTACCGGCCGAGGCCGTGCAGGACGTGGTCCTCGACTGCGCCGCGAAGGGCGTCCACGGCCTGGTGGTGATCTCCTCGGGGTTCGCCGAGACCGGGGAGGAGGGCAGGCAGCGTCAGCGCCGGCTGGTCGGGCTCGCGCGCAGCTACGGCCTGCGGCTGATCGGGCCCAACGCCCTGGGCATCATCAACACCGCGGGCGACTTCTCGCTGAACGCCTCGCTGTCCACGCTGATGCCGCCGCGGGGCCGGGCCGGCTTCTTCTGCCAGTCCGGGGCGCTGGGTGTCGCCATCTTGGAGAAGGTCGACAGGCGTGGGCTCGGACTGTCCTCGTTCGTGAGCGCCGGCAACCGTGCGGACGTCTCCGGCAACGACCTGCTGCAGTACTGGGAGGAGGACGAGGAGACCGAGGTGGTCCTCCTCTACCTCGAGTCGATCGGCAACCCCCGCAAGTTCAGCAGGCTCGCGCGCCGGGTCTCGCGCCGCAAGCCGGTCATCGCCGTCAAGTCCGGCCGCTCCACCCAGGGCGTGCCGATGGGGCACGCGGTCCGGTCGATGCTCGCGCCGCAGGCCGCGGTCGACGCGATGTTCCGGCAGGCGGGGGTGATCCAGGTGGACACCCTCGACGAGATGTTCGACGTCGCCCAGCTGGTCGCGCACCAGCCGCTGCCGCGCGGCAACCGGGTCGCGGTGGTCGGCAACTCCGACGCCATCGGCCTGTTGGCGGCCGACGCCGCGGTCGCCGTGGGGCTCCAGGTCCGCCGACAGGTGGCGCTGGGCTCGGAGGCGACCGCCGAGGACTTCGAGGAGGCACTGGACGCCGCCATCGACGACCCGGAGGTCGACTCGGTGGTCGCGGTCTACATCCCGCCGCTGAACACCACCGGCGAGGAGGTGGCGAACGTGCTGGCGGCGGTCGGCGAGCAGTCCGAGAAGCCGCTGGTCTCCACGTTCCTGGCCAGCGAGGGGATCCCCGAGCTGCTGCGTGTCCCCGACGTCGCCGGCAGCACCGCGGGGCGCGGCTCCGTCCCCTCCTACCCGGCGGTGGAGGCGGCCGTGCGGGCACTGGCCCGCGTCGTCGAGTACGCCGCCTGGCTGGCCAAGCCGGAGGGCGCGCTGGTCCCACCGGACACCGTGGACTCCGATGCGGGACGTCGTCTGGTCACCGAGGTGCTGGCCGGCGACCCGGAAGGCCGGGACCTCGCCTTCGACGAGCTGCGCACCCTGCTGGCCGCCTACGGCATCGACCTGTGGGAGCGGTTCCCGGTCGGCTCGGAGGCCGAGGCGGTGGAGGCCGCCGGGCGGCTCGGCTACGACGTGGTCCTCAAGGCCACCGCCGAGCACCTCCGGGACCGCCCGGACCTGGCCCACGTGTGGCGCAACATCCACACCGAGCAGGAGCTCCGGGAGGCCTGGGGGTCGATGCAGCGGTCCCTCGAGGATCCCCGGCCGGCCGGGTTCATCGTGCAGAAGGTGGCGCAGCCCGGCGTGCCGGTGACCGTGGCCGGCATGGAGGACCCGCTGTTCGGTCCGGTGGTGTCCTTCGGGGTGTCCGGGCTCGCCACCGAGCTGCTGGGCGACCGCTCCTACCGGATCCCGCCCATGCACAGCGGTGACGCGAACGACATGGTCCGGGAGATCCGGTCGGCGCCGCTGCTCTACGGCTACCGGGGCAGCGAGCAGGTCGACGTCGAGGCCGTCGAGCACCTGCTGCTGCGGGTCGCCCAGCTGAAGAACGACCTCCCGCAGGTCCGCTCGCTGGACCTCACCCTGGTCCTGGTCGGCCCGCAGGGGGCCACGGTCCTCAACGCCGTCGGCCGGGTGGAGCCGGGCCCGGACGCGCGTTCGGACTGGTTCACCCGACGGCTGTCGGTCGAGGCCGGTGACACCCTGCACGACTGACCTCTGCGGACGGGCCTCCCCGGCGCCCGTGACATGCTGTGCGGCATGACCGACCTCACCGACGCCCTGCGAGTGGCGATCGAGAAGTCCGGCTACTACCCCGACGTGGTCTCCTCCGCGGTCAGCTCCGCGGTGGCGCACGAGCACGTGGTCTCCTACCTCGTCCACCACGAGCCGACCATCGACGAGCGCGACGAGGTACGACGGCACGTGACCGTCCTGGTGCTGACGCCGTCCCGGCTGATCCTCGCGCACACCGACGAGCACGCGCCCGACGAGCTGCTGCCCGCGCCGTACACCTCGAGCTCCACCGAGGCGGTCACCCTGTCCGCCGTCCGCTCCGTGGTGGTGAACCGGATGGTCGCCAACCCCGAGACCTACGCCGGACGCCCGGTGCCCGCACCAGGAGCCGACGAGGCGGTGCTCACCATCGGCTGGGGGGCGGTGAGCCGCATCGACCTCGAGCCCGCCGGGTGCGCGGACCCGGACTGCGAGGCGGACCACGGCTACACCGGCGTGCTCGCCTCCGACGACTTCTCCCTGCGGGTGAGTGCGGCGGCTGAGGGTCCGGAGGCCGTGGTCAACCTGCTGGGGTTCGCCGACGCGCTGTCCGCCCGCACCGCCGGATGAGGTCGCCCGACGCGGACGCGTCCGGTTTCGTCGAGCCGGCCTACGAGGACCGTTCGCTGGGTGACCTGCTGCCGGCCGTGGCCAGGGCGCTGGGGGTCGACGCCGGCCTGGCGCCGTCCTCCTTCGAGCTCCCACCGGCGGGGTCCTACGTGGTGTTCCTCGTCGACGGCCTCGGCTTCGAGCTGCTCCGCGACCACGAGCAGGACGCACCGTTCCTGCACTCGGTGCTCCCAGGCCAGCCACCGGCGACCGTCGGCGTGCCGTCCACGACCGCGACCAGCCTGACCTCGCTCGGCACGGCGCTGACCCCGGGCACCCACGGGGTCGTGGGCTTCACCTCCCGGATCCCCGGCACGGACCAGCTGTTGAACGCGCTGATGTGGAGCTCGTCGGTCGACCCCCAGGAGTGGCAGCCGCACCGCACCGCGTTCGACCGGCTGAGCGCGGCCGGCGTGCGGACCACGGTGGTGAACAGGCGCGAGTTCGGCGGGTCCGGCCTGACGGTCGCCGGGCAGCGGGGAGCGACGTTCGTGGGGGCGGACAAGATCGGCGAGCAGATGGCGGCGGTGCTCGACTCGAGCGGCTCCTCGCCGTCGCTGACCTACATGTACGAAGGCGACCTGGACTGGACCGGGCACCGGCACGGGGTCGCGTCCCTGGCCTGGCGGCTGCAGCTGTCGATGGTCGACGCGGCTGCCGAGCAGCTGCGCGAGACCCTGCCGGACGACACCCGCATCGTCGTGGTGGCCGACCACGGCATGGTCGACTCCCCGCCGGAGGCCCGGCTCGACGTCGACCAGCACCCCCGGCTCCTCGATGGCGTGCACCTGCTCGCAGGCGAGGCGCGGTTCCGGCACCTCTACTGCCGTGGCGGCGCGGAGCAGGACGTGGCCGCCGCCTGGCGCGAGGAGCTCGGTGAGCACGCGGTGGTGCTGACCCGCGACGAGGCGGTGGACCGCGGCTGGTTCGGTGCGGTCTCGCCCGTCGTACGCCCTCGGCTCGGGGACGTCATGGTCGCCGCCACGCAGGACTTCTCGGTGATGAGCACCGCGGTGTTCCCCTACGAGACCCGGCTCGTGGGGCTGCACGGCTCGCTGACCTCGGCGGAGATGCTGGTGCCCGTCCTGGTGCTCTGAGCGCCGTCGGCGACCCTGATGGAAGGATGACCGCCTGTGGCCGAGCTGCAGTTCTTCACCGGGACCATGGACTCGGGCAAGTCGACGCTGGCGTTGCAGACCCACCACAACCACGCTGCGCGCGGCCGCCGGGGCCGGCTGTTCACCAGCCACGACCGGGCGGGCTCCGCCACCGTGTCGAGCCGCCTCGGCCTCGAGCACGAGGCCGAGGAGGTGTCCGCCGGCTTCGACTTCTGGGCGTACGTCGTCGGCGCACTGACCCGCGGCAGCCGGGTGGACTTCCTCGTGTGCGACGAGGCGCAGTTCTACACCCCGGACCAGATCGACCAGCTGGCCGGCGTCGTCGACGACCTGCAGGTCGACGTGTTCGCGTTCGGCATCCTGACCGACTTCCGCACCCGGCTGTTCCCCGGGTCCGCGCGGCTCGTCGAGCTCGCCGACCGGGTGCACGTGCTGCAGGTCGAGGCGCTGTGCTGGTGCGGGCGGCGGGCCACCCACAACGCCCGCACCCACAACGGCCAGATGGTCACCGAGGGCGAGGTCATCGTCGTCGGTGACGTGCCGGACAGCACGGACCCGCCCGCGGAGACCGGCTACGAGGTGCTCTGCCGCCTGCACCACCGCCGGCGGCTGACCGCCTCGCGGGCCCGGGCCGTGTCGATGGTCGGCGAGCCGCTGCCCTTCACCTGACGCGGCCCCAGGTGGGTCGGGTGGTAGAAGTGCCTGGTGACGACGAGAGCGCAGACCAGCCGGCAGGACCTGATCGTGGAGGTGCTGCAGGACGCGTTCTCCGACCTGATGCGCGCCGACCCGCGTGCGTTCCGGGTGAAGTTCCGCAAGATGGCCGCCGGGCCGTTCGCGTTCTACCGCGGGTCGGCCGCGCTGTTCTATGCCGACGTCACCGGGCGTGCGGACCCCTGGGCCGACGAGCGCACCAGTCGCGTCTGGATCCACGGCGACCTGCATGCCGAGAACTTCGGGACCTACATGAACTCCGACGGCCGGCTGGTGTTCGACGTCAACGACTTCGACGAGGCCTACGTCGGGCACTTCTCGTGGGACCTGCGCAGGTTCGCGGCCAGCCTGGCCCTGATGGGCTGGCAGAAGGCGCTGCCCGAGGACGCGATCCGCACGCTGGTGGCCACCTACCTGCGCTCCTACCTGGCGCAGGTCCGGCACTACTCGACGACCACGGAGGACGACGACTTCGCGCTGCATCTGGGGAACACCGAGGGCCCCGTCCTGGGGGTGCTGACGCGGGCACGGCTCGCGAGCCGGACCGCCCTGCTGGACGGGATGACACGTCTGCAGGGCGGGGCCCGTGTCTTCGACGAGGACGCGACAGTGCGACGGCTCGGCAGGACGGAGCGGCGCCTGGTCGAGAAGGCGTTCGGTGACTATCTCGAGACCATCCCCGGGTCGAAGCGGTTCGACCGGTCGCTGTTCTACGAGGTGCGTGACGTCGTCGGCAAGTCCGGGTTCGGCATCGGCAGCGCGGGACTGCCGGCCTACAGCGTGTTGGTCGAGGGCTACTCCCAGTCGTTGGACAACGACGTGGTGCTGTCCATGAAGCAGGCGAACGTCCCGGCGGTCAGCCGCTTCGTCGAGCCCGGGCCGGTCGAGGACTACTTCGTCCACCAGGGGCACCGGACGGCGGTCTCGCAGCGAGCGCTCCAGGTGCACAGCGACCCGCTGCTCGGCTACACCACCCTGGACGGGACGGGTTACGTCGTGGCGGAGGTCTCGCCCTACGAGTTCGACCTCGACTGGGACGAGGTGAACGAGCCCGAGGAGATGGCCGGCGTCGTGCGGTACCTCGGCCGGGCCACCGCGAAGATGCACTGCGCCTCGGACGAGGACAGCGACCAGGACCTCGTGACGTTCCAGACCGAGGAGGCGGTCACCGCGGTGGTGCAGGGTCGGAGGAAGGAGTTCCTCCGCGAGCTGACCGACTTCGCTATCGACTACGCGGCCACCGTCCGCAAGGACCACGAGCTGTTCGTGGACGCGTTTCGCGAGGGTCGCATCGGCGGGGTCAGCGCCACGTAGCTGGCCGCTGTGAACCGCTCGCCACGGTTCCCGCGCATGTGGACGGCATGGGTCGCCCGGGCGCCGGGTCGGGGACCGTTCCTGCGCATGTGGACGGCATGGTCGTCCGGGCGCCGGGTCGGGGACCGTTCCTGCGCATGTGGACGCGAGCGTTCCCTTGGGGGCCTGTGGATGGACGCCGACGCCGGCGGGCGAACCTTGTCAGGGTGGCGGCATGGCCGAACCGCCGCTCGACACGTCACGTCCGTTCCTGACCCGACACGCCCTGGTCTCGGGGATCACACCGGGTGCGCTGCGGGGCCCGCGCTACGTGCGGCTGGACAAGGGCGTCCACGTCGAGGCGTCGACGGTGGTGACGCCGCTGCTGCTCGTGCACGCAGCGTTGGCGACGCACCCGCCCGGGGCCTTCGCGAGCCACCTGAGTGCTGCGGAGGTCTACGGGATGCCGGTGCCGGCATCGTCGGTGCGGCACGTGAGCGTGTTCGACCCCGGGGACCGCCGGCGACGCCCCGGCGTGACGAGCCATCTGGCGTCCCCGGGCACCCGGGTCGTCAGCGTCCGGGGCACCCGGGTCTCGACCCCTGCCCAGGTCTTCGTCGAGCTGGCCTCGCTCATCGACCTCGTTGACCTGGTGGCCGTCGGTGACTTCATCGTGAGGAAGGGGTGGCACGCTCCCGCGGAGCTGGTCGCTCACTGCAGCACCTCCACCGACGTACACGCGAAGCGCGCTCTCGCGGCCTCCCGCTTCGTGCGCGCCGAGGTGGACTCGCCGATGGAGAGCCGGTCCCGGATGCTTGTCGTGCTCGCCGGTCTCCCCGAGCCGGAGGTGAACGTGAAGATCCGCAACGAGCTCGGGGACGTGCTGGCCCGCTTCGACCTGGGCTACCGAGGGGTGAGGGTCGCTGTGGAGTACGACGGGCGCCAGCACGCCGACAGCGCCAAGCAGCACGAGCGCGACATCGACCGACGTGAGGACATCGACAGCTGGCAGTGGCGGATCGTCGTGATCACCGCCAAGGGGATCTACCAGGAGCCCCAACGGACCCTGACCCGGGTGGCGGCCGTGCTCCGGGAGCGCGGGCTTCCCGGCGTACCGTCGCGTCTCGACGACCGGTGGCGCCCGCACTTCCCCGGTCCGGCTACCTCACGTCGCGACCGGTGATCCCAGCATCAAGGCCTCGGGTCGGGCGGGGCGACCGTTCTCGCGCACCTGGACGGCAACGGCTCGGGAACGCGCGAGACAGCGACCGTTCCCGCGCACCTGGACGGCAACGGTCCTGGAAGCGGGGTGGTGGCGACCGTTCTCGCGCATCCGGACGGTAACGGCTCGAGAGCCCGGGACGACGGGACCGTTCCCGCGCACCTGGACGGCAACGGCTGCTCGGTCGGGCTAGTTCTTCCACCTCGGGTCGTTGTCCCACTGCTCGTTGCGCTCCTGGACCTTCTCGAGCGCCCGCGCGGCGTCCTGCTCGGTGGGGTAGGGACCGAGCCGGTCCTTGTTCTTGCAGCCGTGGTGCTGCCCCTCGACCGCGTGGTGGTTCAGGCAGAACCAGAACTGCTCGGCGTCGGCCATCTGCTCGCTCCTTCGTCCGTCGCCGGGTGCCCGGCGCCGGTACAGGGTCGGTCCTGGCCAGCCGGCGGCGCAAGAGGCCGGCGACGCACGCGGGCCCGCCCGACGGCCAGGAAGGACCGCAACCGATCACCGCCGGCCGCGACCGACATCGACCGGGTGAGCACGGTCAGGGGTCCCCGCACGGACCCAGCCGTGGGAGGGGAACACGCACAGCGTTTAATGGTCGCCGTCGGGGGGTCGGCGTTCTCCCAGGGGCCGGCCCCCCGACCCGTACCCCTGGGCCGATCCTCCTGGGCCGATCCTCCTGGGCCGATCTCCTGGGCCGATCCCCCCGGGCCGAGCCCTCCTGGGCCGAGCGCACCGGGCCCCCGTCACTCGCGCTTGCCGCCGCCGAACATGATGTCGTCCCAGCTCGGCACCGAGGCACGCCGGTTCTTCCTCGGGCGCTGCAGGGGCGGCGGCTCGGCGACCTGCTCGTCCGCCTCGCTGCCGAGCTCGACGGGCGTCTGCTCGAGCTCACGGTCGCGGAGGGCCTGGTCACCGGGCGCGTGGTCAACGGGCGCCTGGTCACCGGGCGCCTGGTCACCGGGCGCCTGCTCACCGGAACCGTGGTCGGCCTGCTCGTCGGCGGACGCGGAGGCAGTCGCGCGGGACGGTCACTCGCCTGCGTGGCGATCCAGTCCGCGTCGCCGCTGACCAGCTCGATGGCGTCCTCGCCCAGTGGCAGCTCATCTCCGCGGCCGACGGAGGACAGCCGCCGAGGCCCGGGGGTCTGGCGTGGTTGCGGGCCCTTGACCGCGGTCTGCTCGCCGACCAGCCAGCGGGCCTCGTCGTCCTCGGCCACCACGAAGCTGCCGGGGGCGTCGAAGACGAACTCGGCGTGCCGGGCGCTCTCGCCCGAGCGGTAGTCGGCGACGAGTGTCCAGCGGCCGTCCTCGCGCCGCCACGCGTCCCACTCGACGCCGGCCGGGTCGACGTTGCGGCCGCGGAGCCGCTCCGCGACCGCGTCGGCGAGCACCCGGGCCGGGCCCTCACCGGCGGACCGGCGCACCGAGGCGCGCTGGGCCCGGTCGGCCATGTGGGCGCGCTCGGCGAGCACGGGCACGGCGTACCCCATCACCTTGTCGACGGTGGTCTGCGCCGCCGCCGCCACCTGCTCGGGACTCTCGCCGGACCGGATCCGGGCCTGGATGTCGCGGGGACGGAGCGAGCTTTCCATGGTGATCTCCAGCTGGCCGAGGCGGGCGTGCTCGCCGCGGAGCGCGGCCCGGAGCCTGGCGTCGGCAGGAAGGGTGAACTCCTCGCCCGCGTCACTGACCAGGACCAGCTTCGACTTGTCCTCGGTCAGCCCCACGAGGGTGAGGTCACGGTCCTTCATGGTCGTCGCCGGCTCCTTCGATTCATGTGAGTGGCCCGAGCCTACGTCCTCCCGCCCCCGGTCTGCGGTAGTCGGTGGGCGGGTCGCCCGGTGGCCCCCAGGACTCACCAGAACATGGTCCCGGGGTCGCCCTTGAACGGCCCGACCACGGTCGAGGTCACCCAGCCGCCGTAGAAGCCGCCGGGCTGGGGCGTGACGACCTCGCCGTCGACGGTGCAGCGGTCCACGGCGCCGGGATACAGCGCCACGTGGTCCTTGATCTCCGCGTAGGCCGGTGTCGGGGACGGGTAGTGCCAGGCGGCTCGGGCAGCGACGACGTCGCCGCCGACGATGTCGAGGTAGGCCGCCTGGCCCTTCCACTCGCAGAACGAGCCGCCCTCCGCGGGCCGCAGGCCGCCCTCGACGAAGCTGGACATGGGCAGGTAGTAGGTCGGCGGGTGGCTGGTCTCGAGCACCCGCAGGGCCCCCCGGGTGCTGGCCACCACGACGCCCCCGAGCACGACCTCGATCTCCGAGCCGTACCGCTCGAGGCGGGGCGGGCGGGGGTAGTCCCAGACCGACTCCTGGCCGGGTCCTGGTCGCTCGGGGGTGGGACGTCGAAGGGTCACAGGGTGAGCACCCTCTCCAGATAGTCGTTGGTGAACAGCCGGTCCGGGTCCATCTTGTCCCGCAGCTCCACGAAGTCGGTGAACCGTGGGTACGTCGCTGCCAGGTCGGCCGCCGTGCGGGTGTGCAGCTTGCCCCAGTGCGGGCGGCCGCCGTACGACGTCAGCACCCGCTCGACCCCGGCGAAGTAGGCGGTGTGGTCGGTGGCCGCGTTCACGTGGAAGGCCAGGTAGACGGAGTCGCGCTCGTAGGCGGTGGAGAGCCAGACGTCGTCTCGTGGCGCGTGCCGGATCTCGACGGGGAAGCCGACCCGCCAGCCCCGATCCTCCACCAGGGCCCGGACCTCCCGCAGCGCCTGCATCCCGACCTCGCGGGGCACGGCGTACTCCATCTCCCGGAAGACCACCCGCCGCGTCGAGGTGAACACCCGGTGCGACACGTCGCTGTAGGAGCGGGCGCCCAGCGCCCGTGAGGACAGGCCGTTGATCGCCGGGATGGCCCGGGGGAGCGCGTTGCCCACCCGGTTGAGGGCGCCGAACAGGGTGTTGGAGAGCAGGTCGTCCTCGAGGTGGGCCCTGGTCCGCGACAGCGGGCGGGCCTCGTCGAGGGTGCGGTCGTTGCTCTTGGTCAGCATCCGGTCGGTGTGCGGGAACCAGTAGGCCTCGAAGTGGTGGTGGGCGGCCACCAGCTCGTCGAACCCGTCCACGACCCGTGACCAGCTCATCGGCTCCTCCACCGCCTGCAGCGTGAAGGCCGGCTCCACGAGGAAGGTGACGGCGGTGACGATGCCGAGCGCCCCCAGCCCCAGCCGCCCGGCCTCGAGGAGCTCCCGCTCCAGCGGGGAGCCGCCCGGACCGGCGTGCACCGACGAGCCGTCCCCGGTCACCAGCTCGAGGCCGGCGACCTGGGCGGACAGCGACGCCCACCGGCCGCCGGTGCCGTGGGTGCCGGTGGCGACCGCGCCGGCCACCGTCTGCCGGTCGATGTCGCCGAGGTTGTGCAGGGCGAGCCCGAGGACGTCGAGCTGCCGGTCGAGAAGGTGAAGCGGCGTGCCGGCCAGCACGGTGACGGTCATCGCGTCCCGGTCCACCGATTGCACCCCGACCAGCCGGTCGGGTCGCAGCAGCAGCCCGTCGGTGACGGCGATGTCGGTGAAGGAGTGGCCGCTGCCGACCATCTTCACGCGCAGACCGTCGGCGCGCGCGCCCCGGACCGCCTCGGCCACCTCCGCCGCGTCACCCGGGGTCGTCGTCCGTGCCGGCCGGGCGGTGGTGAGGCCCGACCAGCTCCGCCACTCCGGGACCGCCATGAGCCGCACTCTAGGTCACCGCTAGGACAGCGCGGGCATACTCGAAGAGTGGCCTCCCCGATCGTTTCCGACCTGCTCGGTGACGTGCGCAGGTCCATCGCTGACCAGCTGTTCGAGCGCGTCGCCGGCCCGGACGGGCCCAAACGCCGGGACCGGGTGCATCTGGCCGCAGGCCCCCGCTGGTTCGAGGACGGATCGCCGATCCAGCAGGTGCACGGCGACGCCGCCATGTTCGTCGGCGGCATCCGGGCACTGCTCATGCAGTCGCTGCACCCGCTCGCCATGGCCGGGGTGATGGACCACTCGGGCTTCGAGGGGGATCCGTGGGGACGGCTGCAACGGACGTCGTACTTCCTCGCGGTCACCACCTTCGGCACCGCCGCGGACGCGGAGGCGATGGTCGCCGCTGTCCGCAAGGTGCACGAGACGGTGGTCGGGACCGCCCCGGACGGGCGGCCCTACTCCGCCACCGACCCGCACCTGCTGCGGTGGGTGCACGTCGCGGAGCTCGACAGCTTCCTCGCCGCCCACCAGCGGCACGGCGCACGGCCGCTCTCCGCGGAGGATCGCGACACCTACGTCGCCCAGGCCGCCCGCGTCGCCGAGGAGCTCGGCATCAGCGACCCGCCGCGCGACGAGGCGGAGCTGCGCGCGCAGCTGGCTGCCTACCGGCCGGAGCTCAAGGGCACGCCGGCGGCCCGCAGGACGGCGCGCTTCCTGGTCCTGAACCCGCCGCTGCCGCTGCTCGCCCGCGCGCCGTACGGCGTCCTGGCCGCCTCCGCGGTGGCGCTGATGCCCGTGTGGGCCCGGCGCAAGCTGCTGCTGCCCTACCTCCCGGTCACCGAGCGGGTGCTCGTCAGGACGGTGGGGGAGGCGCTCACCCGGACCATCCGCTGGGCGCTGGTCGCCCCCGGCTGACCAGGGCGGCGATGAACGCCAGCCCCGCCGCGACCAGGCCCGCCAGCACCGGCACCCAGAAGCTGGCGGACGCGCCTGCGGCGTCGACCACCACGCCGACCACCGCGGCTCCGGGCGCGATGCCGACGCCGAGCCCGGTGATGAACAGGCTGATGCCCTCGGTGAGCCGTCCCGACGGCACGGACTCCTCGATCCACGCCATCGCTGCGATCAGGGTGGGCGAGATCGCGAAACCGGCCAGGAACAGGTTGGTCGCCAGCAGCGCGAAGGTGTCGACGAACGGGAGAGGCACCATCAGCACGGCCAGAGCGAGCATCGCCCACCGGAACCGTGACTCGTTGGACGCGGCCATCGGCACCGCACCGGTCACCACGCCGGCGAGGAGGCTGCCCAGGGCCCACAGTGCGAGCATCAGACCGGAGAGCGTCCGGTGGCCGAGCTCGTCGCTGAACGCCACGGTGGACACCTCGGCGCCGCCGAGGAGAGCTCCCATCGCGACCGCGCAGCCGGTCAGCGGAGCCAGCATCGCCCACGGCAGCGGGCCCGCGTCCACCCGCCGGGCGTGGGCCCGCACCGCCGGCTCCGTCCCCTTCTGGGCCACCAGTGCGGTCGTCCCGACCAGGGCCGCCAGTGCTGCGGCGCTCAGGCCGGCCAGCGGGTGCACCAGGGTGGTCAGCCCGGTGACCAGGGCAGGCCCGATGATGAAGACCGTCTCGTCGACGACGGCCTCGAACGCGAACGCGATGCGCAGGTCGGCCTTGCGGGGGACGGCGAGGGACCAGCGGGCCCGCACGCAGGGGCCGATCTGCGGCATCCCCATCCCGGCCAGGGCCGCACACAGGTGCGGCCACGGGGACGGACGGTCGAGCTGCACGGTGGCCATCGTCCCGGCCAGCCCGAGCACGAAGACACCGGTGGCGGCGGGCAGCACCCGGCTCTGCCCCAGCCGGTCGATGAGGCGCGCCTGCGGCACGGCAGTCACCGCGTTGCTGGCCAGGAACGCGGCCGACACCGTCCCCGCCAGTGCGTAGGAGCCGGTGCGGCCGGACACCAGCAGCACGATGCCCAGACTGATCATCGAGATCGGCAGGCGCGCCACCAGCCCGCTCATCGAGAACCCCAGGGCGCCGGGCACGGCCAGCACGCGGCGATACGTCGTCAGCATCAGGCCTGATCCTAGGATTGCCCCATGCCCTCCGACATCGAGCCGTACGACGCCCTGCTCCTGGTCTCCTTCGGAGGACCCGAGAAGCCCGAGGACGTGCTCCCGTTCCTCGAGAACGTCACCCGGGGTCGCGGCATCCCACGCGAGCGGCTCGAGGAGGTCGGCGAGCACTACCACCTGTTCGGGGGCCGGAGCCCGATCAACGACCAGAACCGCCGGTTCGTCGTCGCCATCGAGGAGGACCTCCGCTCGAGCGGCATCGGCATCCCTGTCTACTGGGGCAACCGCAACTGGGACCCCTACCTCCCCGACACGCTGGCCCGGATGCAGGCAGACGGGGTGCGCCGCGCGGCGTGCCTGGTGACCAGCGCCTACTCGTCGTACTCCGGCTGCCGGCAGTACCGCGAGAACCTCGCCGACGCCGTCGCCTCGGTGGCCGCGGACGGCCAGGAGGTGCCGAGGCTGGACCGGCTGCGGCACTACTTCAACCACCCCGGGTTCGTGGAGCCGATGGTGGACGCGACGCTCAGCGCGCTCGCCGACCTCAGCGACCCCTCGCGGCGTGACGCGCACGTGCTGTTCGTCACCCACTCGATCCCCGAGTCGATGAACGACACGTCCGGACCGGACGGGGGGGCCTACGTCGCCCAGCACCGGGCGGTGGCCGACGAGATCGGGGAACGGATCCGGCAGGAGACCGGTCACCGCTACCCCACCCAGCTCGTGTTCTGCTCGCGCTCCGGGCCGCCGCAGGTCCCCTGGCTGGAGCCGGACGTCAACGACCGGATCGCCGAGCTGGCAGAGCATGGCGTCGGAGGGGTCGTCGTCGTACCCATCGGCTTCGTCTCGGACCACATGGAGGTCATCTACGACCTCGACACCGAGGCCAAGGCGACCGCGGAGAAGGTCGGGGTCGAGTTCGCGCGGGCGGCCACCGCCGGTCTCGACCCGAGGTTCGTGGCGATGGTCCGCGACCTGCTGCTCGAGCGCGCCGCCGTCGAGCGCGGGGTCGACGCCCCGCGCGCCACCGTCGGCGGCCAGACCCCGTCGTGGGACCTGTGCCCCCCTGGCTGCTGCCCCAACCCGCGTGTTTCCCGTCCGGCACTGTGTGGGCGGGACTGAGGGATGGCGTACGACGAGCTGCTGACCCTCGCGGTCGAGGTGGCCGGCGAGGCCGCGGACCTGGTCCGGGAGCGCCGCCTCGGCGGGGTCGAGGTCTCGGCCACCAAGACCAGCCCCACCGACGTCGTCACCGAGGTGGACAAGGCGGCCGAGCGGCTGATCTACGACCGGCTGATGACCGCGCGCCCCGACGACGGGTTCGTCGGGGAGGAGGGTGCCAGCTCAGGCTCCACGACCGGTGTCTCGTGGGTCGTCGACCCGATCGACGGCACCGTCAACTTCCTCTACGGCATCCCCGCCTACTCCGTGTCGATCGCGGCCACCGTGGACGGTGAGCCGGTCGCCGGGGCGGTGCTCAACGTGCCGACGGGGGAGCTCTTCACCGCGACGCTGGGAGGCGGCTCGTTCCTCGACGGCTCGCAGCTCCGGGTCGGCTCGCGGGGCCAGGTGCCGCCGTTGTCGCAGCAGCTGGTCGGCACCGGCTTCAACTACGTGCACGACGTGAAGATGCTGCAGGTCGCCGCCGTCGCGGCGATGCTGCGCGAGGTCCGCGACGTGCGCCGGATCGGCTCGGCGGCCCTGGACCTGTGCAACGTGGCCGCCGGCCGCTACGACGCCTACGTCGAGGAGGGGCTGCACGAGTGGGACCGGGCCGCCGGCGGGCTGGTCGCCACCGAGGCCGGGGCCGTGCTGACCCGACGACTCGGCGTGGGAGGCGGCGACTGCTGTCTGTGCGCGCCGGCGGACGCCTTCGAGGAGTTCGCGGACCTGGTCGAGCGCTGTGGCTTCCTGGCAGCCGACCAGGCCGCCGGCGCACGGGAATAGCCGTTCCGACCACGCTGTTGAGCCGGCTGCCGCACACTCGGTGCGACACCATGTGGGACGGGAGTGCGGGACGCCGCCTTCATGGTGCACAATCCGCCACGCGATCACGACGACACCCCACCGACCGGCACGGTCACCAGCACGGCAACAGCCCCCGGCAGTCGATGCCCGGAGGGCAGGAGACAGGACATGGCAACTGACTACGACGCTCCTCGCAAGACCGAGGAAGACCAGAGTGAAGAGAGCCTCGAGGAGCTCAAGGCTCGCCGGCACGACAAGAACTCGGGCAAGGTCGACGAGGACGAGGCCGAGGCGGCCGAGTCCTTCGAGCTGCCCGGCGCGGACCTCTCCCACGAGGAGCTGGCGGTCGAGGTGCGGCCCCGGCAGGACGACGAGTTCACCTGCATGAGCTGCTTCCTCGTGCACCACCGCAGCCAGCTCGCGGACCCGAAGAACCTCATCTGCCGGGACTGCGCCTGAGGCACGCGACCACGACGTACGGCTCGACGACGAAGGCCGGGACCCCCTGCGGGATCCCGGCCTTGCCACGTCGAGGGTTCGGCCGCAGAAGCGCCGGGTCGGCCGGTCTCGGCCGCCAGAAGCGCCGGGTCGGCCGGTTCTGGCCGCCAGACGCGCCGGGTCGGCCGGTTCTGGCCGCCAGACGCGCCGGGTCGGCGGATCAGACGCTGACGTCCTCGAGGTTGGCCGGCAGGTGACCCGTCGAGCGGCGGTAGTAGTCGGCCGCCTTGCGGCCGGCCAGCATCCGGGCCAGCCCGACGGCCACCCCGCTGGCGACCGCCCACATCACCGCCTCACCCATCGAGACGTCGGGGTGCTCGGGGTTGGTCGGCGGCGGCTTCCCGGTGGAGAGCTTCCAGGTCAGGCTCATCGCCTTGCGCGCCACCATCGTGGCGCCCAACGTCGCCGCCAGGCCCATCGCCGAGTACGCCTTCGAGCCCGAAGCCATGGTGTCTCCTTCGCTTGATGCCGCAGCTGTGGAGCGGCGGCCTCGTGTGGGTTACCCACCCCGGACGGGGTGATGCTCTGCGCGATGACCGGTGCGCGCCGCCACGATGGCGGCCGCGAGCCGGTCCGGCCGACGGGTGGCCACCAGCCAGTAGGGAGCCGGGTCGGCGGGGTCGGTGACCTCCACCCGCACCGCACGGCGCACGTAGGGCCGGATCAGCAGGTAGGCGCGGGCGTCCGCGTGCCGGCCCGCCAGCAGCCGCGCCGACTCCGTGTCCAGGGTCTGCACCTCACCCAGCGCCGTGACGGGGATGCGGGCCCGGCCGGCGCGCAGCATCCCCTCGGCCACGCTCACCCGCGCCGAGCCGTAGCCGACGAACACCGCCACCAGTGCCACGACCAGCACGCCCGTGCCGGCCAGCGCCACCCACAGCGGCGTCGCCACCAGGAACGCGACCAGCAGGCTGGCCACGAACATGGTCGCCAGTGCCCACCAGCGCAGGGGCACGCCGAGCCGCTCGTCGTACCCCTGGGGTGGCGGGGCCGGTGGGACAGTCGGCATGTCCTCATCCTGGCACCCGGACGGGCTACGCGGGTCGATAGGGTCGCAGACATGTCCTCCCCCAGCCCCGGCGGCAGCCCCGAGGGCAGCCCCGAGGGCAGCCCCGAGAGCAGCCCCGAGAGCAGCCCCGTCGAGGTCCTGGTCACCCGGCTGGACACCGACCTGCCGCTGCCGTCCTACGCCCACCCGGGGGACGCGGGCGCCGACCTGGTCACCACCGTCGACGTGCTGCTCAGGCCGGGGGAGCGGCGGCTGGTGCCGACGGGCGTCGCGATCGCGCTGCCGCACGGGTACGTCGCCCTGGTGCACCCGCGCTCCGGGCTGGCGATGACCCACGGACTGAGCATCGTGAACGCCCCCGGCACGGTGGACGCGGGCTACCGAGGCGAGGTGAGCGTGCTGCTGGTGAACCTGGACCGGCACACGCCGGTGTCCCTGACCCGGGGGGACCGGATCGCCCAGCTGGTGGTGCAACGCGTCGAGCGGGCCCGCTTCACCGAGGTGGACCGGCTGCCCACCTCCTCGCGTGGTTCCGGCGGGTACGGTTCCACGGGCGGTTCCACAGCCGTCCCGGCACAGCTGACGGGCGACACGGAGGAGAGGCACTGATGTTCCGGCGCAGGAAGGGACCGCAGGAGCCCGACCAGCCCGAGGAGTCGGACGAGGTCGAGGCCGCCAAGGAGCCGGCCGGCCCCCGGTCCGACGGTCCGTGGGACGTCAGCGAGGTGACGATCGAGGAGGACGACCCGACGCGGGTGGACCTCGGCAGCCTGCTGGTCACCCCTCACGAGGGCCTCGAGGTGCAGCTGCAGGTCGAGGAGTCCACCGGCGCGGTGGTCGCGGTGGTCCTGGCCGGCGAGGAGGGTGCTGCGGAGCTGCGCGCCTTCGCGGCTCCCCGCAACGGCGACGTGTGGGACGACGTACGCCGCTCGGTGACGGCCGAGGTCGCCCAGCTCGGCGGCACCGCCACCGAGCGCGAGGGAGCCTTCGGCACGGAGCTGGCGGTGTCCCTGGTCGTCCAGCTCGACGACGGGCAGCACGTGCAGCAGGTCTCGAAGGTCGTCGGCATCCCGGGCCCTCGATGGCTGCTGCGGGCGACGCTGTTCGGCAGGCCCGCGGTGGAGCACCGCGAGGACGGCGACATCGAGAGGGCGCTGCGGGACGTGGTGGTGGTGCGGGGAGGCACGCCGGTGCCTCCGGGGGACCCGCTGCCGTTGGTCCTGCCGCCGAACGCCGAGGTGGCCGGTCCGG
Organism: uncultured Actinomycetota bacterium; assembly: GCA_963837995.1. GTDB lineage: Bacteria > Actinomycetota > Actinomycetes > Propionibacteriales > Nocardioidaceae > Nocardioides_B. Next base: position 5,806 of record CAWIPS010000007.1, on the reverse strand, counting down.
CACCGGAGTGAGGGAGCGCGGTTACGCTGGAGGCATGTCTGATGTCAGAGGCCGGCTGCGCAAGGGCCTGAGCAAGTGGGCGAGCAGCGCCGACATGGAGGCTCGCGAGCTCAAGGAGGACGCCGTGAAGGCCGGGTGCTGCCCGATCGTCGACGCGGACGACCGTCAGCGCGTCGAGCTGCAGGGCAGTCTGCGCACGGTGACGCTGCGACCCCGTGGCGGGGTCCCCGCTCTGGAGGCCGAGCTGTACGACGGCTCGGCCCTGATCACCCTGGTCTGGCTGGGGCGTCGCCGGATCGCCGGCATCGAGCCGGGTCGTGCGATCAAGGTGATCGGCAGGGTCGGGATGCAGAACAAGGCGCGGGTGATGTTCAACCCGCGCTACGAGCTGAAGTAGCGGATGCCTGCAGCAGCGAAGGTCGGCGCCGGCACCGTCGAGGAGCTCGTCCGCGCCCAGCTGTCCAAGGCCCTCGGTGGCCGGCGGGGGATGCTGGAGGCCGCCGTCCCGACGCTGGCCTTCACGGTGGTCTTCCTCGGCTTCCACGACCTCCGGGTCGCTGTCACGGTCAGCGTCGCGACCGCCGTGGTCCTGCTCGCGATCCGGGTCGTGCAGCGCTCGTCCACCCAGTTCGTGCTCAACAGCCTGGTCGGCATCGGCATCGGGGCGGTCTTCGCGTGGCGCTCGGCGCGCGGCGGCGGCAGCGCGGACGAGCAGGCGCTCGCCTACTTCCTTCCCGGCCTGCTCTACAACGCGGCCTACGCCGCTGTGATGGTGCTCAGCAACCTGGTCCGCTGGCCCCTGGTCGGCTTCATGGTGGGAAGCGTGGCGGGTGACCCGACGCAGTGGCACCGGGACGCCCAGGTGGTGCGGCTGTGCCGCAACCTGACCTGGATGCTGGCGCTGCCGTGCCTGGCGCGGGTGGTGGTGCAGCTGCCCCTGTACCTCTCCGGGCGGGCCGCGCAGGATGCCGGGCCGATGGTCGCCGCGCTCGGCGTCTCGAAGATCGCGATGGGCTGGCCGCTGCAGATCCTCGCCCTCGCGGGGATGGCGTGGCTGCTGGCCCGCAACAGCACGCCCGCCACCGAGCCGGTCGGCACGAGGTCCGAGCCGGACCGCTGAGTCACTGCCCGTGGTGGTCGGGGGACAGCAGCTCCTCGATGTCCGCCTCGCTCTCGGGCGAGCACACGAAGAGCAGCTCATCGCCCTGCTCGATCGGCTGCTCCCCGTCGGGTGTGTAGACCTGACCGTCCCGCAGGATCGTCACCAGGGCGGCGTTCTCCGGCCACGGGATCAGCCCGACCGGCTTGCCGACGAACGGTGAGTCCTCGGGCAGGGTGATCTCGACCAGGTTGGCGTTGCCCTGCCGGAAGGTGAACAGCCGCACGATGTCCCCGACCGTCACGGCCTCCTCCACCAGGGCGGACATGATCCGCGGGGTGGACACGTTCACGTCCACGCCCCAGGCCTCGGTGAACAGCCACTCGTTGTTCGGGTGGTTGACCCGGGCGACGGTCCGCGGAACCGCGAACTCGGTCTTGGCGAGGAGCGAGGTGACCAGGTTGACCTTGTCGTCACCGGTCGCCGCGATGACCACGTCGCAGGACTCCAGTCTCGCCTCCTCGAGGGAGGACAGCTCGCACGAGTCGGCCAGCAGCCACTCGGCCTCCGGCACCCTCTCCGGCTTGAGGGCCGCCGGGTCCCGGTCGATGAGCAGCACCCGGTGACCGTTGCCGATCAGCTCCTGGGCCACCGAGCGGCCGACCGCTCCCGCGCCGGCGATGGCCACGCGCATCAGTCGGCCTCCGGGCCCTGGTTGAACACCGCGTAGACATGGTCCGCGTGCTCCTCGCGCATCACCAGGTGCAGCAGGTCGCCCTCCTGGACCACCGTCTCGTGGGTGGGGATCATCCCCTCGCCGAGTCGGTCGATCCACGCGATCCGGCTCCCGGACTGCTCCTGCAGGCGGACGGTCCGCTGTCCGACCCACGGCTCGGTGACCGGCACGTGGTCGACCCGGATGGTGCCCGAGGGGTCGCGGAAGTCCGGCTCCGCACCTGCCGGCAGGATCCGGCGCAGGACCTGGTCGGCGGTCCACTTGACCGTGGCCACGGTCGTGATCCCGAGCCGCTGGTAGACCTCGGCCCGGCCCGGGTCGTAGATCCGGGCCACCACCTGCTGGATGCCGAAGGTCTCCCGGGCCACCCGCGCGGCGATGATGTTGGAGTTGTCGCCGCTCGAGACGGCCGCGAAGGCGTCGGCCTTCTCGATGCCGGCTCGCTCCAGGACCGTCTGGTCGAAGCCGATGCCGGTCACCTTGCTGCCGTTGAAGGAGGGCCCCAGCCGGCGGAAGGCGTCCGGGTTGCTGTCGATGACCGAGACGCCGTGCTCGCGGTCCTCGAGGGACTTCGCGAGCGTCGACCCGACCCGGCCGCAGCCCATGATGACGACATGCACGCTGCTGACGCTACTACGCACGGTGTGCGGTTCTTCCCATGCCGGGAGGATCCGTCCCGGGATTGGTCTAGCCTTGCCCCTCGTGGGTGTCGGCGACGTCTTCAAACGCGCGCTTCTGGGCCGCAAGCTGCGCAGCACGCAGCTCGGCGAGACGCTGCTGCCCAAGCGCATCGCGCTGCCGGTCTTCGCCAGCGACGCGCTCTCCTCGGTGGCCTACGCCCCCGACGAGGTCTTCATCATGCTGTCGGTCGCCGGGGCCTCCGCCTACGTGTGGTCCTGGAAGATCGCCCTCTTCGTCGCCCTGGTGATGATCGCCGTCGTGGCGTCGTACCGGCAGACCGTGCACGCCTACCCCAGCGGCGGCGGTGACTACGAGGTCGCGACCGTCAACCTCGGGAGGACGGCCGGGACCACCGTCGCCAGCGCGCTGCTGGTGGACTACGTGCTCACCGTCGCGGTGTCCATCTCCTCGGGCGCGCAGTACGCCGCCTCGGCCATCCCCATCCTCTCCGGGCACGAGGCGGTGTTCGCGGCGGCCATGGTGCTGCTGCTGGCGGCCATGAACCTGCGGGGGGTGCGCGAGTCGGGCACGTTCTTCGCCATCCCGACCTACGCCTTCATGATCACGATCCTCGGGATGTGCGCCTACGGGCTCCTGCGGCACTTCCTGGGCAACCTGCCGAACGTCGAGAGCGCCAAGTTCACCATCACCCCTGCCGCCGGCTACGAGAACGGCCTGACCACCCTCGCCCTGGTGGTCCTGCTGGCCCGCGCCTTCTCCTCGGGCTGCGCTGCCCTGACCGGGGTGGAGGCGATCTCCAACGGGGTGCCGGCCTTCCGCAAGCCGAAGAGCCGCAACGCGGCGACGACCCTGCTCCTGCTGGGCATGATCGCGATCACGATGATCGTCTCCGTGGTGGTGCTGGCGAACCGGATGCACGTGCGCTACGTCGACCCGGCCGAGCTGGACCGGCTGCACACCCGGGACGGCGGCCCGGTGCCCTCGGACTACGACCAGCACACCGTCATCGCGCAGATCGCCCGCGCCGTCTTCGACAACTTCGCACCCGGCTTCTACCTGGTGGTCGCCGTCACCGGCATCATCCTGGTGCTGGCGGCCAACACCGCGTTCAACGGCTTCCCGGTGCTGGCCTCGATCCTGGCCAAGGACGGCCAGCTGCCCCGGCAGCTGAGCTCCCGCGGGGACCGGCTCGCCTACAGCAACGGGATCCTGATCCTGGCGCTGATGGCGGTCGCGCTGATCGTCGCCTTCGACGCCGAGGTGACCCGGCTGATCCAGCTCTACATCGTCGGTGTGTTCGTCTCCTTCAACCTCAGCCAGCTCGGCATGATCCGGCACTGGACCCGTCACCTGAGGACCGAGACGAGCCCCTCCGTGCGACGACGGATGTTCCGGTCCCGGGCGATCAACACCTTCGGCCTCTGCATGACGTCGGTCGTGCTGGTCATCGTCCTGCTCACCAAGTTCCTGGCCGGTGCCTGGATCGCCATCCTGGCGATGGGCGTGTTCTTCATGATCATGCGCGCGATCAGCAAGCACTACGACCAGGTGGGCGAGGAGCTGACGGTCGAGGAGGACGACCAGCTGCTGCCCACCCGGGTGCACTCCATCGTGCTGGTGTCCAAGGTGCACAAGCCGACCATGCGGGCGCTCGCCTACGCCAAGGCCTCGCGCCCCAACGTCCTCGAGGCGGTGCTGGTCGACGCGGACTCGGCGTCCACGGCCCGCATCCTGGAGGAGTGGGACGAGCGGCGGATCGACGTGCCGCTGAAGGTGCTGTACTCGCCGTACCGGGAGATCATCCGGCCCATCGTGGACTACGTGCGGAGCATCCGGGACGCCAACCCGCGTGGCGTGGTGGCGGTCTACATCCCGGAGTACGTCGTGGGCCACTGGTGGGAGCAGGTGCTGCACAACCAGACCGCCCTGCGGCTCAAGACCAGGCTGCTGTTCACCGGGGGCGTGATGGTGACCTCGGTGCCCTACCAGCTGCGGTCCTCCGAGGCGGCCAAGCGACGCGTCGAGCGCTCCGTCAACCAGGTGCGGGCCGGTGACGTGCGCAGCGGCCGGGTGCGGCGCGACGTCGACAAGGACCGCACCGGGACGCTGCGTTGACCCCGCCTGGGACCCGGGGCCGGGCCCGCCGGCCGAAGGTGCGCGGGCGAAGCCTCGTCGGGGAGCGGTACGACGTGCACACCGACCGGATCGCCCACGGCGGCTTCGTGGTCGCGCGCCATCAGGGGCAGGTCGTGTTCGTGCGGCACGCCCTGCCCGGGGAGCGGGTGGTGGCGGAGGTCACCGAGGGGCAGGAGGGAGACCGGTTCCTGCGCGCCGACGCCGTGGAGGTGCTCGAGGCATCGGGGGACCGGGTGCAGCCCCCCTGTCGCTACGCGCGGCCGGGAGGCTGCGGCGGCTGCGACTTCCAGCACGTCCGGCTGCCGGCGCAGCGCGAGCTCAAGGCGGCCGTGGTCGCCGAGCAGCTGCGCCGGCTGGCGGGCCTGGACCTCGAGGTCACGGTCGAGGGGCTGGACACGGGGCTGGACACGGGCACACTGGACACGGGGCCGGACACGGGGCTGGGCTGGCGCACCCGGGTGCAGTGGGCGGTCGCCCCCGACGGCACGCCCGGCCTGCGGCGGCACCGGTCCCACGAGGTGCTGCCGGTCGACGGGTGCCTGATCGCCCACCCCGACCTGCCTTCGGTGCTGGACAGCTCCTGGCCGGACGCCGCGTCGGTGGAGGCCATCGCCTCCTCGACCGGGCAGCGGCTGCGCCTCGTGACGACCAGGGACGGGGCGACGTTCGCGGACGGCCCGCAGCTCCTCACCGAGGACGCGGCCGGCCGGCACTGGCAGGTCACCGGCTCCGGGTTCTGGCAGGTGCACCCCGGAGCCGCCGACGCGCTCGTCGCGGCGGTGCTCGCCGGACTGGAACCCCGGCAGGGGGAGCACGCGCTGGACCTGTACGCCGGGGTGGGACTGTTCTCGGCTGCCCTGGCCGCGGCGGTCGGCCCGCGCGGGCACGTGCTCGCGGTCGAGTCCGACCGCCGGGCCGCGGACGACGCGGTGGTGAACCTGGCCGACCTCCCGCAGGCCGCCGTGCTGCGCGGCCGGGTCGACCGGGCGCTGGCGCAGGTCGGTCGGGCCGACGTCGTGGTCCTCGACCCGCCCCGCACCGGTGCCCGCCGCGACGTGGTGACCGCGATCGCGGCGCTCGGGCCCCGCGCGGTCGCCTACGTGGCCTGCGACCCTGCGTCGCTGGCGCGCGACGTGGCGTTCTTCGCCGACCAGGGCTACCGGCTGGCCTCCCTGCGGGCCTTCGACCTGTTC
>CAWIPS010000006.1:0-417243 GCA_963837995.1 uncultured Actinomycetota bacterium | reverse complement strand
TTGTGGCTTGCGCACGGTGTCCACGGCACCAGTCAGGTAGCCCATCAGGTGATACCGGTCGAACACGATCTTGGAATCGGCGTCGGGCAGGTGGGCTCGTGTGGAGGCAGCGAACGGCTCCCACATGTCCATCGCCACCGCTTCGATGCCGGCCAGCTGTTCGGTCGTGAACTGCTGGTAGTAGCCGTCCAGACTGGCCTCTCGGCGTTCATCGGCGATGAACTCGACCGTGCCAGCATCCAGGTCCGACACGATGGTGAGGTAGTCCTGGCCGCGGCCGGCCGCCTTCTCATCGACGCCGACATGAGTCGGAGCAGCCAACGGTTTCGCGGCCAGGCCTCGGGCCACCGCGCGGTCCATCAGGTGCCATGCCTCGTCCCAGCTGACCCGCAGCAGCCCGGCCGCAGCCGCCACATCGCACGCGCCGAGCACGTCGATCGCCAACCGCTCGAACAAGGTCGTGAACCGCGAGTTCGGCTCCGCCCACGGCAACCGCGCCTGCCGCACCCCATGCTCGGGACAGTCCACCCGCGGCGGGCTGGCATGCAGGAACGTCAAGAACGCACACGAGTCCAGATGTCGCCACGCCCGCTCGACGCAGTGGTCATAGACCGACAGGTCATGCTCACAGTCCGGGCAGGCGAACCGCGTCCGGGCCGGATGAGCAACCCAGACGTCCACACGGCCGTCCTCGGCCGAAAGCTCGACGCGTTCGACCTCCCACGGCGCTACCAGCCCCAACAGGTGGCGGTACAACTCGGTATCACGCATGACGCGATCATCACGCCACGGCACCGGCCCCGTCACCCCCGGTTCACGCATCGATCCGGGCACCACACCCCGGCGCTGCCTCCGATAGCCGCCAACACCGCTCGCTGGGAATCGCCGTCAAGGGGCGCGCAGCGCTCGCGCAGCGACACCGAAGGTGCCCTTGACCGCGACTCTCAGCAGCGGACCATCGAGCGCTGGAAGCAGCCGTCAACCCACACAGAACCCGGAAGCGCCCGAAGCGGAAGCCGAACAGTCCACCCTCCTCGGTCTCGTCTTCCAGCCGGACAGCGAGTTCGTAGCGCGAGGAGTCGAACTGACGTTCCGCACTTCTCGATGACCATTTGGCCCCCCACTTTGCGTGGTCAGGGCTTCGCTGTCCGGCGGGGGTTCGTCGGCGCTGTTTGACGTAGGAGCAGCTCGGCTGCGGCTGCTGAGGTCTGCTCCATCTGGGCGATGAGCTGTTCGATGCGGCGGCGGTTGGCGATCCAGTCCTGGTAGAGCTGCGCCTCGGCTTCGCTGAGACGGCGGCTGACGGTCTTGCCCGCGACGGCCCGGCTCCATTGGTAGTAGGGCCCGTGGCGTTGCGGTGGGTCGGCTTGGCAGCGGCAGCCCGGCTTGCCGCAGGAGGTGTAGCGGCTCACGACGCTGCCCGGGCTGATGAACCCGATGGTGGCGAGCTCGGCGGCCAGCTGGTCGGCGACCGCCCGGTAGGAGCGTTCGTAGCGTTCGAGTCGAGTTGGCACGACACACCTTCCTTGGCTTGCGACATCCCCGATCAGACGTCGGTCAGTATTTATGCTGACCGACATCGGGGGTGCCGTCAAGGAGGAGCCGGATGACCTCAGCGGAGCCGTTCAAGTTGGTCAGCCGGCGGCTGGGCTGCCTGCCGATCGTGAACTTCCTGTTCGACCGGATGGGCCTGGCGGAGCAATTGCAGACCTACCTGCCCAGCGACGACCCGAGGCTGCGGCTGGCCCCAGCGACGGTGATCGCAGCGGTGGTCGCCAACATCGTGGCCGGGCACCGACCGGTCTACGCCCTCAACGAGTGGGCAGCCCCCTACGATCCGGCCGTCCTCGGGCTCGCCCCCGGAGAGGTGGAACTGCTCAATGACGACCGGGTCGGCCGGATGCTGGACCGGCTCTTCGATACTGACCGGGCGAGCCTGATCACCGCCACCGTCTTGGGGGTCATCCGCGAGTTCGGCATCGAAACCTCCCAGCTGCACAACGACTCCACGACCGTCACCGTGACCGGGAACTACCCCGACGCCGACGGCCGCAAGCGCGGCGGGCAGCCGACCCCGGCGATCCGGCACGGTCACAACAAGGACCACCGCCCCGACCTGAAGCAGCTGCTGTTCATCCTGACGATCTGCGCCGACGGGGCGGTCCCGATCGCCTACCGGGTCGCGGACGGCAACACCGTCGACGACCTCACCCACATCCCGACCTGGGACGAACTACACGCGCTGGTCGGCCACCCGGGGTTTCTCTACGTCGCGGACAGCAAGCTGTGCTCCCAACAAGCCATGCGCCACATCGCCAGCCAGGGCGGGCGGTTCGTCACGATCGTGCCGCACGGCCGCACCGAGGACACCTGGTTCCGGAACTGGGCCCAGACCCACGCACCGGTCTGGGCCGAGGCCCGCCGCGCACCCGGTGCGCGTGCTGCCGATCCGGACCGGGTCTGGCGGACCTTCCAAGCCCCCGCACCCTCCGTCGATGGCTACCGGGTGATCTGGGTGCACTCCACCACCAAGGCCGCCCGCGACGCCGCCGCCCGCGCATCGCGGATCGAGGCTGGGCTCGCCGCGATCGAGGCCGTCGCGGCCCGCCTGGCCAGCCCGAAGAGCCGCCTGAAGACCCGAGTCGCCGCCGAACAGGCCGCCAGCACCGCCCTGGCCTCGGCCGGCGCCACCCGCTGGGTCGGCTACACCATCACCGAGACCCTCGAGGTCGAACACCGCCAGGAGAAGCGCGGCCGGCCCGGCGCCCAGACCCGCTACCGGCGCATCGAGAAGACCGTCTTCACCATCACCGCCGCCATCGACGCCGAGAAGGTCAGCTACGACGCGGTCACCGACGGCTGCTTCCCACTGATCACCAACGACACCCTGATGACCGGCGCCGAGGTCCTCGCCGCCTACCACTACCAGCCGAACCTCGAGCGTCGTAACCACCTGCTCAAAGGGCCGCAAGACGTCGCGCCGGTCTACCTCGAGACCGCGCACCGCATCGAAGCGCTGCTGCTATGCCACTTCCTCGCGATGCTCACCGAAGCGCTCCTCGAACGCGAGATCCGGACCGCAATGCGCACCGAAGGTCTGGCCGGGATCCCGCTCTACCCCGAACTACGCAACTGCCCCACCCCGAGCGCACCACGCATCCTGGAGATCTTCGACGACCTCGCGTGCCACCAGCTCATCAACACCGACGACCAGATCGTGCAGACCTTCCAGCCCCAGCTCAGCGCGCTGCAGCAGCAGGTCCTGGACCTCCTCCACATCCCAGCCAGCATCTACAGCCCGATCGACCCCCCGTGAAGTGGGGGGCCAAATCGACTCCGAGAAGTGCGGAACGTCAGGTCGAAGGCCCCCTCGCTCTGGTTTTTCACTGACTCCAGAACTCCTGACATGGTGATCGGCCTGTAGGCCGGATTCCCTTGTTTTGCTGGGGTCTTGGTGTGTTGGTCGCCGCTTCCAGCCCTTCGCGTTGAGATAATCTGTTGCGATGGTCGACGGGGGTGGCAGGATGCGCAGGGTGGGTCAGCCGGTGTTGCCGTTCCTGCCCGCCGAGGCCCGGTCGGTGGGGCCGTCGGCGGGGCTGTTGGAGGGTCCCGATGGTGGCGTGGTGTTCGTGTTCGGGTTGGCGACCTACACCTACGCCGTCGATGACGCTGCGGGTCGGCGACTGGCTGCGGTGCAGCTGGTGGCGACGAAGGCGGCGTCGGTGGTCGAGGTCGCCTCGGCGTTCGGGGTCAACCCGGGCACGGTGTCGCGGTGGAAGAGCGCGTTCACCGAGCAGGGTGTCCTCGGGCTGGCCGCGGAGCGGCCGGGGCCCAAGGGTCCGAGCAAGCTCACCGATGCGGTCCGTGCACGGATCGTCGAGCTCGACGCGGCCGGGTCGATCCTGACCAGCATCGCCGAGCAGACCGGCGTCTCGACCGCGACGGTGCGGGTCGCGTTGGGCCGTGTCGAGCCGCGAGGTTCCCAGGCCGCCGAGCCGGTCGAGCCGGTCGAGCCGGCCGAGGTCGCCACTGCCGAGCCCGGCAGCCTCGAGCAGCCGGACGGGGGAGGATCAAGACGAGCAGATAGGTGAAGCGGAGGCCGGGCGGGGTTGGAGGTCCTTACGGTGCCGGTGCCGCGGACCGCGGAGCGCGGGCGGCCCGTTTCGGGCTGCTGGGCCAGGCGCCGGTGGTGATCACCCAGGGGGCGCATCTGCCGCAGGTCGGGCTGCTGCTTGCGCTGCCCGCCCTGGAGGCCACCGGACTGCTGGAGGTGGCCGAGCAGACGTACGGGCCGATGCGCAACGGGTTCTACGGGCTGCGGGTGACGTTGCTGATGGGGGTGTTCATGGCGTTGCTGCGGGAGCCCCGCGCCGAGGGCGCCACCCGGCTCCGGCCGGTCGACCTGGGACGGCTGCTGGGGCTGGACCGGGCCCCGGAGGTCAAGACGCTGCGCCGCAAGCTGACCGAGCTCGCCGAGCACCGCAGAGGCGCTGCAGCTGCAGGCCGGGCTCGGAGCCCACCACGTCGCGACCCGACCCGAGGCGGTGGGGTTCCTCTACCTCGACGGACACGTCCGGGTCTACACCGGGCACCCGGCAGCTCCCCAAGACCCACATCGCCCGGATGCGGATCGCGGGCCCGGCGACCGAGGAGACCTGGGTCGGCGACAGTGTCGGGTGATCCGATCATGGTGCTCACCGCGGCACCGTCGAAGTCGCTGGCCGCTGAGCTGTCCCGGCTGCTGCCCGACCTCCGCCGCTGGTCGGAGACGACCGCGCTGCACGGTCACCTTCGACCGGGGTGGCTACTCCCCGGCGGTGTTCACCGAGATCCTCGCCGCCGGGTTCGACATCCTGACCTACTACAAGGGCACCTGGGCCCGGTCACCGCTGCAGGACTTCACCAGCGTCGACTACCACGCCCCTGACGGCATGCATGCAGATCTATGAGCTGGCCGAACGTCTCATCGACCTGCCCGTCCCAGCCCGGCAGACCACACCCAGCACAGCCCCAGCACAGCGGCGCCAGCACTGAGTCGGCGGACGATCCAGACGACCGCCGACGTTGAGGTTGCGGCTGATCGTGCGGCGCAGCCCGGACGGGCATCAGACCCCGATCCTGACCAACCGCACCGACCTGAGTGCGGCCGAGGTTGCCTACCGGATGGCAACCGGTGGCGGCAGGAGAACTACTTCAAGTACGCCCGCGAGCACTTCGCCCTCGACGCCCTGGACTCCTACGCCGACCAACCCGATGACCCGACCCGGCTGGTCCCGAACCCCGCGAAGGCCCACGCGCTGGGCCAGGTCGCCGCCGCCCGCGCCGGCGTCACCGGAGCACACGCCGGTCTCGCGCAGGCCATCGGCACCGCGGTCACCCAGGCCGGACGCCCCACGAACAACGGGAAGGCCAACGTCGACCCGCCGCCGCCAGCACCTCACCGCCGCACACGCAGACCTCGCCGAGGCCAGACAGGCCTCCCGGGACACCCCCACCCACCTCCCGCTCGGCCAGGTCCGCCCCGGCAGCCGACTGCTGGAGACCGAACGGAAACTGCTGACCCACGCGATCCGGATGAGCGCCTACAACACCGAATCCGCCCTGGCCCGGCTCCTGCGCCCGCACTACTCCCGCGGTGAGGACGAAGCCCGCGCCCTGCTCCGCGAAGCGTTCACCCTGCCCGGCGACCTCGAGATCATCGGCACCACCCTGCACGTCCGCCTCGACCCCGCCTCGCACCCCGACGCAGCAATGCCCTCGCCGGCCTCTGCACCGAACTCACCGACACCCAGACCACCTACCCCGGCACCGACCTCGTCCTCGCCTACAGCGTCAAAGGACACCCGCATCGCGCATAGATGAACTCACCATGTCAGGAGTTCTGGACCCAGAAAATCCGAATTCATCGTGACGATGTACTGAAACCCGTGCTCCGCGGCCAGACGCGCCCCAACGTTGAGGCACGACGCGACCTGGCGATGGTCGATGGAGTCGAAGAGGTGACTGTCGTGCACCAAGATTCTCGGTGCCCGACCCAGCTCCAGAGCCGAGACCAGGCAAACGATGTCCAGCAGAAACGTCTCGACACCGCGGATGCCCTCACTCGCGTCGCCCGGAACGTGTGGACGGACGGTCAACAAACCCTTTGCCGAAACGACGAGTACGGCTACGGGCTGGAAGCCGCCGAGGGAGCGAAGCTCGCTGGACACACGATAGAAGTATTCCATCAGAAGTACGTGCAGGCCCCGCCCGACTTCACGACCAAGACCGCTCGCCACATGTCCGGCGTTCCGGGTCCCACCGTCAAGTCGCTGACTCGCGTCCGTGCGGTCTAGCGCATCAGGTGCGGCATCCTGCTGAGCTGAACGGCCCGGTCGACGAAACGACTCTCATGGCATGGAAGAGGCCCAGGGTTCGAGTCCCTGTAGCTCCACCCTCATTGACCTGGTGTTTTACCGCTCGACGCAGAAACTAGCGCATCCAAGTCCTGTCATAAGTCCTGTCGCGGAGGCAATCTCACCCCACACGAGAGCGGGCGCGAGCGACTACTCTGTGCTGTCATGAGCCAAGCTCCGTCAGGCAGCGATCCTCTTGCTGGCCTTGACCCACGTCGCCGCGAGGCACTCGAGGACCTCTGGGCCAGCTTCACCAAGGCCGGCGTCAACGAGCGCAACGTCAGCGACGAACTCATCGCCGACCGACGCAAGGAAGCCGCTGCCGAGGACAGCCACAGCATCCAGTGATCGTCCTTGATGCGTCGGCGCTCTTGGCGCTCCTGAATCGAGAGAGTGGCTGGGAGGTTGTCGCAGAGCACGTGGTCTCTCAGGACACCACAATCAGTGCTGTCAACTACGCCGAGGTACTTCAGAAGGCAACTAGTCACGGCGTCGCTGCGGAGGACATCGACGCACAAATGGACATTGTCGGCATCACCGTCAGTCCCTTCGGTCGGCTCGATGCAAGGCTTGCAGCTTCCTTCTACCGTCACCGCTCAGGACTGAGCCTCGCCGACCGAGTGTGCTTGGCCCTCGCGCGAAGTATCACGAGCCCGGCATGCACCGCCGATCGGCTGTGGCAAGACTGGGCGCAAGAGTTCGACGTGCGCCTAATTCTGATCAGGTAGGCCAGAGGGAACGCAACCCGGGACTCGGAACCCGGCGGCGCCGGCGCCAACTCCTCTCGAGCGTCAGCATGTCGCCGAGTCCAATTCGCCGACGAAGGCGACACGCGTTTGAGCGCACCTCTGGAACTCCGCGGGGCGCACAGACCTCACCTCGACCTCCCTCTGGTCCCCCTCTTGAGGCGTTGAGGCCGCTGACATCTGTGTTTCCCGTACGACGAGGTAGACAGCGTGAATGACTCAGCACATGAACAGCGTCGCTGACCTCGCATCGTGTGCCTCCGCCCACCTGGAGGACTACACAGACCCGTCTAGCACCAGGGCCTTCGCCTCCTACGACGTGGTGGGCGATCCGGACGCCTTGCAGCCGGTGGACTTCTTCGCTCCCGCGCTTCTGCAAGCCCCGGTTAGCGGGGAGAGCGTCCGCCGCATGTACCTCCAGGACGGAGCGTACTTTGACCTCCGAGTCGCCATGGAGGCCTTGCTGGCGGACGAGGCAGCGGCGACCGCAAGGTTCGAGGATCAAGACCTGGCCGCAGGTGACGGAAGCCCCTGGTCGCTGGTGCACGCCGCTTTGGTGACGAGCGACAGGACTCCGGGGATCAAGGCATCGAAGGTGACCAAGATCCTGCATCGAAAGCGACCATCGTTAGTTCCCATCTTCGACAGCCGCGTGGCCGCCTTCTACGGCTGCACCCCTCGCAGTCCGAGTCTGTTTTGGCCGGTGCTGCAGGCGGACCTGATCGAGCATGGACCCTGGCTACGGGGCTTGGTCCTGGGCATCCATACGCCTGCACCGGGGAGTAGAGAATTGTCGGTCCTACGCGCCCTGGACATCATCGTATGGGAGCACGTGACCAGCGGCCACTGAGCGCAGACCGATCCCTAACAGGCCCAACAGCTGAGCTGGTTGCACAATCGCTGGACGTCACTGCTTCCCCCGACTGTCGCGACCGGACTAACATCGTGAAGACCTCAAGTCGCTATGTCACCTGGTTGGTGATGCATGGAACCCAGTGAAGTAGCCGTGTTCTTGCAGCGTTACGCAGTCAATCCGTGGATCACGGGAGACATAGAGTCGCTGGACGACCTCGTAGCTGAGGGGTACGTGCTGCACCCGGATCAAACTCGTGGACGACCTCAAGGCGACCATCCGGACTACCCGTCGCGACCTCTCCGACCTCACGGTCGCCGTCGAGGAGTCCATCAGCGAGGACGACAAGATCGCCTACCGTTGGACCATGCAGGGCCATTACCAGGGCGATCACGGCGGCAGTTCAACAACGGATCAGGTCATCATGTTCACCGGCATCACGATGCTGCCGCTGCGACGGCAAGGTGATCGAAGACCGATACAAATCATCAAGGGCCAGCCTTGAGCAGCTTCCTGGGGACGTCCAACCGTGATTTGGACTACCAATTTGCGGAGCTTGGTCATGATGTGTTTGGCTCCCCGGATTTTCGTCAGCTTGCTGCCGCGTAGAGTGCGCCCTGCGTCCTGACACGCTGACTGGAGGGTGCAATGACGGACCGACCTGCCGAGCAACTAGTGGCGATGTATCGCAACCGATTCGATTCCCGTGAACTAGCCAACAAGCGAATTCTCTGGCGGGTTCTCGTGCAAGACTTTTTCCAGAAGTACGTTCCCAGAGACGGAACGGTCGTGGACCTCGGCGCGGGAAACTGTGAGTTCATCAACGAGGTGCGCGCGGTGCGTCGCATCGCTGTTGATCTGAACCCAGATACGGCGGGTCATGCCGAGTCCGGGGTCGCAGTACTCACTACCCGCTCGGACGCGATGACTGAACTGGCGGCCAACACCGTGGATACTGTCTTCACGTCCAACTTCTTCGAGCACCTCCCCACGAAGAACGATCTGATGTCTACGTTGGCCGAGTGTGCCCGCGTGACCCGACCCGGAGGATTGATCGTCGTACTGATGCCCAATATCCGTTGTCTTCCCGGTAAATATTGGGACTACTTCGACCACCATCTGCCGTTGACTCATCTTAGCCTCGCAGAGGCGCTTGAACTGTCCGGATACGAGGTGCTTGAGCAGATAGGCAGGTTCCTGCCGTACACCGTGAAAAGCGCGAAGTTCGACGTGCGGCCAGCCATGGTCCGCACCTATCTCAAGTTGCCACCGGTGTGGCGGTTGCTCGGGCGTCAAATGCTCGTAGTTGGCCGAAAGCACTGACGTGGGACTTCACCGCATGAGGGTGACTCTGCAAGCGGCCCGTGCATTGCTTCATCGATTCGCTAGGTGATCGAGGCGAATGACCTCCACCGGCAGTGGGACCCATTCGCGTGGACAACCCAAACGACCACGGCAGACGCACCTATTCACCGGCTCGCTCTGTCCGGGGCAGGGCTTACCGACTCGAACCAGCCTTGAGGGATTTGCCACGACTGCGTCGAGAGTCTTGGACCACTCGCCAACCGAGGGCTAGGTGATGGCAATGGTTTTCTGCTACGCAAGTGAGCTGTCAGGTCCCAAGGAAAGTCGTTTGGTCAACCAGAAGGCCATGACAACGGCGCATGGACCGACCGCCACGCCCATGTGCGCTCGGGTCAGCCTCCGAATTCGCCCATGTTCGTGGTCGGCATACCCGCTCGCACGCGTGCGCCGCAGAGCTTGACTCCTTGACCGTGAACTGCTTCTCCTGGTCCCACGTCTCGCGCCACCGATGCATGGCGAGGCGGCACCGCAAGGGCCATGAAAGTAGACGGTATGACCGAACAGCAGTCCTCCAAGCACAACGAGCACCGCCACTCCACAAAGTACTTCGGTCAACCATGCCGACGCTCGGCTGTGTCAATGTGCGCTGGCGTCAACCCCTGCCGAGCCCATGCTGGGCAGCGACACCAGCCAGCCGCTTGTCGCGCGTCCACAGGCGCGCTGCGGTTGTCAGCGCCGTCGCGGCCAAGAGGTGCGAGTCGACAAATCCGATGCCAAGCCCGAACAGCTGCCGCTGGTCGATGAGAGCCAGCACCTCGTCGTCAGTCGCGACGGTTGCCTGCGGGAGGTTGTGGAGCAACCCCAGAATCTCGCTGCGTCGCGAGAGGTGGCCGAGCGCGAGTTCGCCGGTCACCCAGGGGTGCGCCAACACCTGGCCATGTCGCAGGAGCTCGCTGAGCTCTCGATCGCCGGCACGGAGGTGGTCGATCCAGATCGACGTGTCGACGAGGATCACGCAGGCAGGGTCTGCCGCCGCGGAACCGGCTTCGCGTCGGGCTCACTGCCAGCCAGTTGCGCAAGTCGCCGGGCACTTTCACGCTCGATCAGTGCTCGCAGAGCCTGACGAACCAGCGCGGTCTTTTCGGTGGTCCCGGTCAGGCGCTGTGCTTCCATGACGAGGTCGTCGTCGAGGGTGAGGGTTGTTCTCATAGCGGACTTCTAGGCACGGAAAATGACATCTGATGATGATCATACGCGTGCTTCTAGGTTCCAGTCAGCCATGGGGCTGGGGGAACGGAGCGCGTCTCTCCGGTGCTCGCTTCTTCAGGGCCGGGGCCGGCTTTCATTCAGCGCGTGTTGAGCCCTCATGACCTCCCATGATGCGGCTGAACCCTCTCCGCGGGTTGTGGGTTCGATCCCCACAGGGCCCACAAAACTCGAGGTCAAGCATTCCTCGGACGGTCGAGCCTGTCGTGAGCAGGGCCCGCTGGGCCGAATGCTCACCGTTCAGACCTGCTCGCCATCCTCCTCGTCCCCTGCCCGGGTCCGGGTTGTCCGCCTCCAACGCCGCCAGATTGCCCGAGTTGCAGGCGCGCCGGCTCGGGTCGCATCGCCCTAGGCTGCCGCGCACGAGCGGTCAGCGCGAACGGTCGTCCACAGGGCGCCTCGGGGGCCGGCGGTCCGGCGGCGCGTTCCGGCGGTGCGGGCCGGGGATGTGCGTCGGCGAGCAGCCGCTCGGACAGGCACTCGCCCCCGGGGCCCGGCCCGGGCGCGCTCAGGCGACGTCGACGGCGCCTCGAGTGCCTGTCCGAGCGGCTGTCGCGCCCGTCAGCCGGCTCACTCTGCGCTTGCGCGGCACCGCGACACAGGGGCTGGCGGGCCGGTGCTTCATCCCCCACCCGTGGTACTGAGCGGCGCTGTCCTCGACCAGGACCCCCGAGATGCGGCTCGCTGCGCCCACGGCCTCGTCGACGCCGGGCAGCGCGTAGCGCCCGCGGCTGGTCCGGACGACCGACCCACCGGCCACAGCCCACCGCAGGCTGGCCCGCGTCGTGAGCCGCAGCAGCGCCTTCGTGCCCGCCACGCCGCCCAGCCGCTCCAGGGCCCGGCCCAGTAGACGTCCTGCGTCATCGACACCCGCGAGTGCCCGAGCTGGTCCGCGATCATCCGCGCGCTCGCTCCGCTCTGGTCGAGCAAGGTTGCCACGGTCTTGCGGTAGGTGTGCGTCTTGACCCGCTCGAAGTCTGACCCGAGCCGCACCCGAGGCGCACGAAACGGCTGGCCCTCGACATGGATAACATCAGCGCCCTGATCTCACCTGCTCGCTGAGAGAGGTCCGTGATTCAGGGGCATCTCACCCAGACAGCCTGTTGGAAGGAGCCACCGTCGGGACGAGCGATCCACATGGACCCGACCTCGACTCTTACCTTCTGCTGCGGTGTCTTCAGGCAAGGAGGGCTTCCTTCCCCCTCTTCGCTCCCGGCCTTCCACCACATGTGGTCAGCGCCGAACTGGAGCTGAAAGTCACCTTCACCGTCGAACGTCACAAGATCGTTGTTGCTGTTGGCACGCACCGCGACGCCCTGGGTCACGTGAGGATGCTTGGTGCCCCAGGGTGATCGAGCGCCGAGGTAGGCCATGGCAGCCATCAGCAAACCGGCGCAGAGCAACCCGACGAGGAGGCGCCGGCCCGGTTGCCACAGCGACGGACGCCACAGGTGATCACTCATGCGGCGCATCGTCCCACGGTCACCGGCCGCAGAGAGGTGAAGCTGCGCCGTGCACCCGTGGCCGCGCCAACAGGGGCCAGATGTCCAGATGTGTGGAGTCACTCGTCTGCGAGTGAGCGTCGCAGTTCGCCGGCATTGTCAGCGAGCTGTTCTCGTTGATCTGTGGCAAGGCGTCCGAGCCGCATTTCGAGGATCACGTGCGGATCAGCAGACGCTTCGAGCAGCCGGCGTAGCTCCTCGGCGGCCTCGTTCTCGTCTGTGAGATCCGGCACGACGACAGGGTCGACGTACAATCTGACCCTCACGTAACGGTAGGGTAGTGGTGACGGCGGTATTCACTGGCTGACCGCGACCACGGGTCGTGACTGTCCTTGGGTAGCCCTCGGGCAGCGAACGCGGCTCACGCACCTGACGTGCACAAGCCGGTTCCTGCAGCGAATCGCCTCACTGCTCGCCATTGCTCTCGTGCCCGGGTTCCGCCCGCATTGAGTCTCCCGTCTGAACGGAAACACTGATGACAGCCGCTCCCACGAACACGTCTCCTGCAGGGCCCCAGCATCAGGGGCGGCGTCCGCACCCGCCTGAGGTGTCCGAGACGAACACGGTGTGGGCAGCCTTGCGCTCCCCGCCCCTGCTGCGCACCGAGGTCCTCGCGGGCCTGGTAGTGGCGCTGGCGCTCATCCCGGAGGCGATCTCATTCTCGATCATCGCCGGTGTGGACCCGCGGGTGGGGCTGTTCGCCTCGTTCACGATGGCGGTCTCGATCTCGTTCCTCGGTGGTCGTCCGGCGATGATCTCTGCCGCCACCGGGGCGGTCGCGTTGGTGATCGCGCCGGTGATGCGGGACTACGGCTTCGACTACTTCATCGCCACGGTGCTGCTCGCCGGGGTCCTGCAGGTGGTCCTCGCGGTGACCGGTATCGCACGGCTGATGCGGTTCATCCCCCGGTCGGTGATGGTGGGGTTCGTCAACGCACTCGCCATCTTGATCTTCAGCGCGCAGCTGCCACATCTCATCGGGGTGCCCTGGCTGGTCTACCCCATGGTCGCCGTCGGGATCGCGGTGATGGTGGGGTTGCCCAAGGTCAGCCAGGTGGTGCCCGCTCCGTTGGTGGCCATCGTGCTGCTGACGGCGTTCACGCTCGTCGTCTCGTTCAACGTCCCGAACGTGGGCGATGAAGGGCAGCTCCCGCACAGCCTCCCGAGCTGGTTCCTCCCGCACGTGCCGGTGAACCTGAGCACGTTGCAGATCATCGCGCCGTACGCGCTTGCGATGGCACTGGTCGGGCTGCTGGAGTCGTTGATGACCGCCAAGCTGGTCGATGACATCACCGACACCCACTCCAACAAGTCACGCGAGGCCTGGGGCCAGGGCGCCTCGAACGTGATCACCGGCTTCTTCGGTGGGATGGGCGGGTGCGCCATGATCGGTCAGACGATGATCAACGTGAAGGCCTCAGGTGCCCGCACTCGCATCTCCACCTTCCTGGCCGGAGTGTTCCTGCTGGTCTTGGTCGTCGGGTTGGGCGACGTGGTGGCCCTCATTCCGATGGCCGCCCTGGTCGCGGTGATGATCATGGTCGCCGTGGGCACCTTCGACTGGCACTCGATCAGCCCGGCCACGCTGAGACGGATGCCGAAGAGCGAGATGACGGTGATGATCTCCACCGTTGCCGTCACCGTGCTCACCCACAACCTGGCGGCTGGCGTCGTGGTCGGAGTGGTGGTGGCAATGATCACGTTCGCCCGCCGGGTCGCCCACTTCACCGAGGTCATCGACGTCTCCCACGACGACACGACCCGGGTCTACAAGGTCGTCGGTGAGCTGTTCTTCGCCTCCAGCAACGATCTGGTCTACCAGTTCGACTACACCGGCGATCCTGACCACGTGGTCATCGACATGACCGACTCCCACATCTGGGACGCCTCCACCGTCGCGACCTTGGATGCCATCGAGACGAAGTACCAGCGGAAAGGCAAGCGGGTCGAGATCCGCGGACTCAACGAGGCCAGCCTGCATCGACACCAGCGACTCGCAGGCACCCTGGGCGGCCACTGACCAGAGCCCGAAGGACCGCCGCCGACTCTCGGACGTGTGCCTCTTGATAGTGGATCTGGTGTGCCGGTGTGGGCGAAACTCTTCCCTTACGTCAGATAGGAATGCCAGTGCTTGTTCGTGATGCCGCGCCAGGTTCACATGGAAGGGGGGACCGCAGGATGCTGACTGACCAGTCACCGGTCGCCCGCCCCACCGTGGCCCAGCGTTTCGACTCGCGACACAACAGTGTCAATGCACTGAGGCTGTTCCTGGCCGGACTCGTCCTGGTCTCCCACGCGATCCAGGATTCGACCGGCGGACGGGACCCGCTCGGATGGCTGACCGGCAGCCACGTGGACCTCGGCACGGTCGCCGTGGACGGCTTCTTCGCCCTCAGCGGCTTTCTCATCGCCGGCAGCTACGTGCACTCCCCCTCGGTATGGCGCTACCTGTGGAGACGGGCACTGCGCATCCTGCCCGGCTTCTATGTCTGCCTCATCGTGAGCGCCGCCGTGATCGCGCCATTCGCCTGGGTGCTCGAGCACGGCCACCTTTCTGGCTACTCGGTGCTCGGCGACAACTCGGCGACGTCGTACGTGTGGCGCAACGCCGGTCTGTACATCAACCAGTTCCACATCGCGGGCGCCTTCGAGGGCAAAGCGGTGAACGGGTCTCTGTACACCCTCTTCTACGAGTTCGTCTGCTACCTCCTGATCGCGGTGGTCGGCGTCGCTGGCGTGCTCGCCCGACGAGCCTGGGTGATGGTGGCGATCTTCGGACTGGCGTGGGCCCTCATGCTCACCGAGGCAATCGCAGACACCGGGCTGGTGATCGGGCACCCGACCCGAGAGATCATGCTCCGCTTCGGAACGATGTTCCTCGCCGGGACGCTGGCCCTGCTGTACGCGGATCGGATCAAGCTCACCGCGCGCTGGGGAGTCGTGGCCGGACTCACCCTCATCGCAGCACTGCTGATCTGCGTGCCGATCGAGGACGTGGTGCGCAGCGAGCTGACCTACGGCCTCCTCGCACCGCCAGCCGTCGCCTACCTGATACTGCTGGTCGGGGCTAGCCGTCGCCTGGAACGCATCGGCTCCCGCAGAGACCTCTCCTACGGCCTCTACGTCTACGCCTGGCCGGCTCAGGCCACGCTGCTCGTCGTTGGCGCCGCGAGCTGGTGGCTTCCGCTCTACCTCGCGGCGTCCCTGGCGATCGCCATGGGACTGGCCTTCCTGAGCTGGACCTTCGTCGAGGCTCCCGCCCTTGCCCTCAAGTCCTGGACCCCTCAAGCGCTACTGTCGCGCAGCCGCGAGCTGCCGGCTGACAGTCCCGGGTCCCGGCCCGATCGAACGGATGGACACAGGGGAGTCTGAATGTCCGATCAGATGCACATCGGCGAAGTCGCCGAACGCACGGGGATGAGCCTGCGCACCATCCGCTACTACGGCGAGATGGGACTGGTCCCAGCCGCGGCACGCTCCAGCGGCGGCTTCCGGCTGTACTCCAAGAACGACCTCGACCGCTTTCGCCTGATCATGCAGATGAAGCCACTGGACTTCTCCCTCGAGGAGATGAAGCACGTGCTCGACCTCCTCGACGCCCTCCCCCTGAGCCAACCCAGGACCAGGGAGCACGACGCGCTCATCGAGCAGCTCGCGACCTACCGCGTGGCCGTCGAGAACCGAGTCCGCGCCATCCAGACACAGCTGGAGACCGCCGAGGAGTTCGCCCGGCACCTGGAAGGCCGACTCGACCTCTTCAGGTCACAAGACCGGGCGGTGTCCCCGGCCGAGCGTGTCGCCCACAGCCATAGGTGAGTGACGGGTGCCCGCCGGGCGGTCCTGATGTGATCGACCGGCGACACGACTCCCCCGAGTTCCTTGTTCGAGCGGCCTGCCGGACTTCGCGAAGTGGTCGAAGCTTCCCCCACGTGTCGCACCGAGGCGACCACCGGTCGGCGCGATCTCGGCGCCACATGCGCCGGGTCGGCGCGTTCTGGCCGCCAGATACGCCGGGTCGGCGCGTTCTGGCCGCCAGATACGCCGGGTCGGCGCGTTCCGGGCGCCAGATACGCCGGGTCGGCGCGTTCTGGCCGCCAGATACGCCGGGTCGGCGCGATCTCGGCGCCAGACACGCCGGGTCGGCGGGGGTGGGTCAGGGGGCGGGAGCGGTGGAGGCGCGGACGACGAGCTCGGTGGCCAGCTCGACGTGCCTGGAGTCGATCCGCTCGCCGGCGACCAGGCGCAGGACCGTCTTCAGCGCGACCGCACCCATCTCCTGCAACGGCTGACGCACGGTGGTCAGCGGCGGTGAGGCGATGCGGGCGATCTCGGTGTCGTCGAACCCCACGACGCTGAGGTCCTCGGGCACGGAGAGGCCGAGGGAGTGGGCCGCCTCGATGGCACCGCGGGCGAGCTCGTCACTCGCCGCGAAGATCGCGGTCGGCCGCGGCGACAGGGACAGGATCTTGAGCGCCCCCTGGAGGCCGTCCTCGTAGTGGAAGTCCTGTGTGCTGTGGACGTAGTCCCCCGGCAGCAGGACCCCGCCTCCCTCCAGCACGGAGCGGAAGCCGGCCAGCCGCGCCTGGCTGCACTCCGCCGACGCGCGGCCGCCCAGGTAGGCGATGCGCCGGTGCCCGAGGTCCAGGAGATGCCGGGTCGCGGACTGGCCACCCCGGAAGTTGGTGGACCCCACGCTGACGATGTCCGGCGTCGGCACGTTCATCGGGTCGATCACGACGAGCGGCAGTCGCATCCGGGCCAGCGCCGCGATCTCGTCGGCTCCGAGCTCGTCGGTCACCGCGATCACGGCACGGCGACCGTTGAGCGCGAGGTTGCGGGCCCAGGTGGCGGCCTCGACCTTCGCCGTCGGCCGCTGGTCGACCGACTTCACGCCGACCGTGACCGAGACACCCAGCTCCGCGGCGGTCGCCGCGAGGCCCTGGATGATCTCGGAGGAGTAGCCACCGATCTTGCCGCGCAGCGTCAGCTCGATGGTGGGGTGTCGCTCGATGGTCCGCAGCCGGGCGCCGTAGTCGTGGGCGCGCAGCATCTCCTGCACCCGGTTGCGGGTCGCCGGTGCGACGTCGCTTCGACCGTTGAGCACCTTCGAGACCGTGGCGACCGAGACGCCCGCGGACGCGGCCACCGTGGCCAAGGTGGCCCGCGATCGTGTCGAGGTCATCCCGGTTCCTCCTGCCTGCCTAGCGTTTCGCGTGCTGCTCGACCCGCACCGGCGTGTCCAGGCGACGGTCGTGGCCGACGACGCGGGTGGCACCCGTGAGCTGGACGCAGACCCGAGCCCGTTCGTCGGCTGCTGAGGTGCCGACAAGGAGCTGCACCTGCCCCGCCTCGACGATCCGGTCCAGCCGTGCATCAGTGTAGGCGGTGCGATCAGCGTGGATCTCGAAGGCGATGTCGGCCCGGCACCCGGGCTCGACGTGGACACGGGCGAAGCCGACCAGCTGCCGCACCGGTCGGGCGACCTGGGCCACCGGGTCGTGCAGGTAGACCTGGACGACCTCGTCGCCGGCGCGCCCTCCCGTGTTCCTCACCCCCACGCGCAGCTCCACCGCCCCGTCGGTGCCGATCTCCTCGGCGCTGGCACACACGTCCTCCAGCTCGAAGGAGGTGTACGACGCGCCGTACCCGAACGGGTAGAGCGGCGTCGAGTCGACCGACGTGATCCCGGCACTCTCGATGCCACCCAAGGGCGGCTGGAGGTAGGTGCTGGGCTGGCCGCCGGCACGACGCGGAACCTGCACCGGCAGCCTGCCGCCGGGGCACAGCCGACCCGAGAGCACCCCGGCGATCGCGGAGCCACCCTCCTCCCCGGGGAAGAACGACTGCACCAGACCGGCGACCCGGCCGTGGACCTCTCCCAGCGCGTAGGGACGGCCCGAGACGACCACCAGCACCACCGGTGTTCCCGTCGCCAGCAGCTCCTCGACCAGGTCGGCCTGGACGCCGGGGAGCCGCAGGTCCTCGGCATCGCACCCCTCCCCCGAGGAGCCCTGGCCGAACAGCCCGGCCAGGTCGCCGACGAAGGCCACGCAGAGGTCCGCCTCACGCGCGGCCGCCACCGCCGCCGGGAACCCGCTGCGGTCCGCGCCCATGACGCTGCAGCCGCTCTCGAAGAGCACCTCCGCCTCGCCGAGCTCGGCCCGGAGGGCGCTCAGTGCGGTGGGGACCTCGATGCCCAGACCCGCGCGCGGATGGCGCGGCAGCACGTGGGTCGGGAAGGCGTAGCAGCCCATGAAGGTGCGGCCGTCGTCGGCGCAGGGCCCGACCACTGCCACCTTCTTCGGCATCGGGCGCTGCTCGCTCCTGATCGGCAGGGCGGTGCCGGCTTCGAGCAGGACGACGGAGCGCTCGGCGACCTCTCGCGCCAGGTCCCGGTTGGCTGCCGAGTCGAGATCGACCTCGACGGCGCGCGCGACCGACGCTTCGGGTGTCCACTCGGCGTCGAGCATCCCGAGCTGCGCCTTGGCGAGGAGTGCTCGGCGGGCGGCCCGGTCGACGAGCGTCTCGTCGAGGTCACCCGCGCGGACCAGATCGACCAGCCCGGCGCCGTACCCGAGGGTGTCGGGCAGCTCGACGTCGATGCCGGCCCGCAGTGCCAGCGCGCCGGCCTCGGCGTGGCCTGTCGCGACCCGGTGCATGGAGGCCAGGAACGGGACCGCCCAGTAGTCGGAGACCACAGTGCCCTCGAAGCCCCACTCCTCGCGCAGCACCTGGGTGAGCAACCAGGGGTCGGCGCCAGCGGGTACGCCGTCGACGTCCGCGTAGGAGTTCATCACCGACCCGGCCCCGCCCAGGGCGATGGCCGCCTCGAACGGCGGCAGGATCACGTCGCGCAGCTCTCGAGGGCCCATCGACACCGGACCGTGGTTGCGTGCGGCGCGGGACGCGGAGTAGCCGGCGAAGTGCTTGAGGGTGGCGGTCACGCCCGCGGACTGAAGACCCTGCACGTAGGCGGTGGCCAGCGAGGCCACCAGGTAGGGGTCCTCGCCGATCGTCTCCTCGACCCGCCCCCAGCGGTAGTCACGCACCACGTCGAGCACCGGCGAGAGCCCCTGGTGCACCCCCAGCGCGGCCATGTCCTGGCCGATCCTCGCGGCCATCCGACGCACCAGCCCGGGGTCCCAGGTCGCGCCCCAGGCGATGGCGGCGGGGTAGACCGTGGCGCCGTACGCCGTGAAGCCGGTCAGGCACTCCTCGTGCACGAGGGCGGGGATGCCGAACCGGGAGGACTCGACCACGACGTGTTGCTGGCGGACCAGCTCGTCGGCGCCCTCGGCCACCGTGACGGGCGCGCTGCCGTAGATGCGGGTGAGGTGCCCGAGGCCGTGCCGGGCCGCCTCGGCCAGCGGCATCGTCCCGGATGCGGCGAACACCTCCTGCATCGGCGCCACCTTCACCTCGGTGCCGTCGACGCCCGGCTCGCCGGACAGGTTGTTGCCCACCCAGCGGCTGCCGAGCTGGCCGATCTTCTCCTCGAGCGTCATCGCTGCCAGGAGCAGCTCGACCCGCTCGGACGGGGACAGGCTCTGGTCCTGCCACGGCCCGGCGGACCGGGAGGGACGATGCTGGGGCACGGCTGCGGACACGGGTCCTCCTGAGGAGTCGAACGACGCCCGACAGGAACCGAAATGTTTTCGGTCGACCCGCGACGATAGGGCGACGCAGGGGCACACTACCGTCCGACTGCCTCTTTGCCCATGCTCACGGCCCAGCGGACCGGACCAGTCGTCTCCCGCTACCTCTCGGGCGTGGGGGCCCGCACCTGTGTGATCCTTGACACGCCCGATCCAGGGGCCTAGCCTCCCTTCAACTTGATGTAGTGCGGACCGAAACTTCTTTCGATCCTTCTCCCGTCGAGTGGTCGCCCACCGCCGCGTGGACGAGTCGCACCCTGACCAGCCGTGGTGGTCACGGCCGTCTATGTGGAGGTCAACGTGGAACCGATGGAAACGTCCCGGCGCAACTTCCTGCGCCTCGTCGGAATCGGCGTGCCAGCGAGCATCGCCCTTGCGGCCTGTGGCAGCTCTCCCAGCCAGACCGGCGCCGGAGGCGGCTCCGGCGGCGGCGGCGCCGATGTGGCGTCGTACTGGACGCTGTCGGGCAAGCCCCAGGAGGACATCCGCAAGGACACGATCGCGCGCTTCAACAAGGCCAACCCGAAGTCCTCGATCAAGGAGACGCTCTTCGCCAACGACGCCTACAAGCAGAAGGTCAAGACCGCGATCGGCGCGGGGAAGGGCCCGACGTTGATCTGGGGCTGGGGCGGGGGTGGCCTGAAGAGCTACGTCGACGCCAACCAGGTGCTCGACCTCACCAGCTGGTTCAGGGAGAACCCGGACCTGAAGAACAAGCGCTTCCCGTCCACGTTCGACGCGGCGACGGTCGACGGCAAGCTGTACGCCGTGCCGATCGAGACGGTCACGCCCATCGTCCTGTACTGGAACAAGAGCATCTTCGACCAGGTCGGAGCCAAGCCCCCGCAGTCGTGGGGCGACATCATGGACCTCGTCGACACGTTCAACGCCAAGGGGATCGCTCCGTTCTCCCTGGCCGGGCAGTCCCTGTGGACCAACATGATGTGGCTCGAGTTCCTCTACGACCGCATCGGTGGCAGCGAGGTCTTCCAGAACGTCCGCGACGGCCAGAAGAACGCCTGGAGCCAGCCGGCGTCACTCAAGGCGCTGGCCGAGGTGCAGAAGCTGGTCAAGGCGCACGGCTTCCAGAAGGGCTTCCAGTCCACGGTGGCCGACCAGAACGCCGACCAGGCGCTGCTGTTCACCGGGAAGGCCGCGATGATGCTGCACGGCGCGTGGACCTACGGGTCCATGAAGGCCGACGGTGGTGACTTCGTCACCGGGGGCCACCTGGGCTACATGAACTTCCCGCCGGTCGACGGCGGCAAGGGGAACCCCAAGGACACCGTGGGCAACCCCGGCCAGTACGTCTCCATCTCCTCCAAGGCCAGCAAGGAGGCTCAGGATGCGGCCAAGAAGCTGCTGACCACGACGATGCTCGACGACACCGAGGTCAAGAAGTGGATCGACAGCGGCAACATCCCGGTGGTGACGAGCGCGGGCGACAAGATCTCGGGCGTCTCCGACCCGAACGACAAGCAGTGGCTGAAGTTCGTCTACGACACCTCGAGCGAGGCCTCGGTCTTCGCGCAGTCGTGGGACCAGGCACTTCCCCCCTCCCAGGCGACACCCCTGCTGGACAACATCGGCAAGCTCTTCCAGCTGAGCATCAGCCCTCAGCAGTTCGCGGACAACATGAACAAGACGATCGACACATGACGGCCGAGGCTGCCCCCCTGCCGTCCCGGCGCTCGGTGTCTCGGGGCGCGCGGGCCGGGCAGCACGGGCCGGTGGCCTGGATGGCGTTGCCCGCCCTGGCCGTCTTCCTGATCTTCGCAGTCATCCCTCTCGGGGGCGTCCTGGCGCTGAGCTTCACGCAGTGGGACGGTCTCGGGGCGATCCATCCGAACGGCATCGCGAACTGGCGCTCGGTGCTCAAGGACCCGGCTCTGCCGCACTCCCTGTGGGTGACCTTCGAGGTGATGTTCTACTCGTGGCTGGTGCAGACCCCGATCAGCATCCTGCTCGGCGTCTTCATGGCCGGCCGGCAGCGCTACCGCGCGGTCCTGGCGGTCTTCTACTTCATCCCGCTGCTGCTGAGCGCGGCCGCGATCGCGGTCACGTTCAAGGCGCTCCTGGACCCGAACTTCGGTCTCGGACCCGGACTCCACTCGGACCTGCTGACGCGGAACTGGCTGGGCCAGCCGGCACTCGCCATGGGCGTGATCATCTTCATCGTGTCCTGGCAGTTCATCCCCTTCCACTCCCTCATCTACCAGGGCGCGGTGCGCCAGATCCCGCGGTCGCTCTACGAGGCCGCCTCCCTCGACGGGGCGGGCCGCACGCGCACGTTCACCAGCATCACGCTGCCGCAGCTGAAGTACACGGTCATCACCTCCTCGACGCTGATGGTCGTGGGCTCCCTGACCTTCTTCGACCTGATCTTCGTGCTGACCGGAGGCGGCCCTGGCGACGCCACGAGGGTCCTCGCCCTGGACATGTACCGCCGCGGCTTCGGGGCCAACCAGATGGGACCGGCCAGCGTGATCGCGGTGATCCTCGTCCTCGTCGGTCTGGCGATCGCCCTCGGGCTGCGCAGGCTGGGCGGGAGAGCGGACGAGAGCCAGCTGGAGGGGATCTGAGATGACCACGTCTCTGGGCGCCACGGTGGACGAGCCGACCAGGCGCGGCACAGGAACCGCCGCCCGGCCGTCGGGCGGCCGCTGGGGGGCACGCAACTGGATGGCCGGCCTGGCCGGGTGGCTCTGGCTGGCCGTGGTCCTGGTCCCGCTCTACTGGATCGTGATCACGAGCTTCAAGAAGTCGAGCGACTACTACCATCAGAACGCCCTGTTGCCGCCGTCCCACCCGACGATCGCCAACTACCGCCTCGTCATCGAGAACGACTTCCTGCACTACTTCGTGAACAGCGTCGTGGTGGCGGTCGGCGCGACGGTCCCGACCGTGGTGCTGGCCCTGATGGCGGCGTTCGCGATCGTGCGCGGCGCGGACAGCAGGCTGCTCAAGGGGGTCCAGGGCCTCTTCCTGATGGGGCTGGCCATCCCGTTGCAGGCGGCGATCATCCCCGTCTACCTGATGATCATCAAGCTCGGCCTGTACGACAGCCTGGCCGCGATCGCGATCCCGTCGATGGCCTTCGCCATCCCCCTGGCAGTGCTCGTGCTCACCAACTTCCTCCGGGACGTACCCCGCGACCTGTTCGAGTCGATGCGGCTCGACGGGGCCGGCGAGTGGACCATGCTCTGGCGGCTCGCGTTCCCACTGACCAGGCCCGCGATGGTCACGGTGGCCATCTACACCGGGGTCACCGTGTGGAACGGCTTCCTCCTGCCCCTCGTCCTGACCCAGAGCCCGAGCCGGCGGACGATGCCCCTGGCGGTGTGGAGCTTCCAAGGCCAGTTCCAGGTCAACGTCCCAGCCGTGCTGGCCTCCGTGGTGCTGAGCACGGTCCCCATCCTGGTGCTCTACACGATCGGCCGCCGTCAGCTGGTCAGTGGCCTGAGCGAGGGTTTCGGCAAGTGACCCGGGCAACGGCGGCGCTCGTCAGTGCGCCGGCTCCCCGCCCCGATCGCTGGACCAGCGCGCTCGTGCGGAACGCGAGGTCGGGCGCCTTCCTCGGCTTCGGGTACCTGCGCAGAACCGCGGTCTGACCTGGCCTTCGGTGTCACGAGTCCGGCTTCGACGAGCCGGCGCATGTGGTGCGACTCCGTGGGCTGCTGAGCCGGTCGGAGCTTTCGCGCACCAAGTCAAGGGTGAGTGCTGGCGTGTGGCAGTGGCCGGGCGCGGCAACCGATCCCGTGCGCCGCTGTCGCGGCGACCCGCCGGCGCCCGCTCGGCAATCGCGCCTGTGCGGAGTTGGCGCGCCGTACCGACCGATCCGCGCGCGGCAACGGCTCCTGTGCGGAGTTAGCGCTGGACTAATCGAAGGACTAACCGTGTCCTTGCGGAGGCCGCGCCGGCATCTCCGACGTCGTCGCCGAAGACCGGTCCGTGGGCATCTCTGGAAGCTCGGTCTGCTGGCAGATGCGCATCGTGCACGAGTCGACCAGTGGCCGCAGGGGTGCCTGAGCACGAGCCAACCCCCGACAGGGCTGCGGTCCGGCGGCGACACGAGGACCGTTCCCGTTTGCATGCGCGCGAACGGCTCCGGCTCAAGCAGTTCCGAGAACCGTTGCCGTCCACATGCACGCGAACGGCTCCCGTTCAGGCAGTACGACGACCGTTCCCGTCCACATGCGCGAGAACAGCGCCCGTTCGAGCGTACGACGACCTTCTCGCCACATGCGCGCAACGGCTAGCCCGCGCGTTCCAGGCGATCCCGTACCGACCGTTCCCGACCACCTGCGCGGCAACAGCTCCCGTTCCGGCGACCCGACGACCGTTGCCGTCCACCTGCGCGCGAACGGCTCCCGTTCCGGCGACCCGACGACCGTTCCCGTCCACCTGCGCGCCAACGGCTCCCGTTCAGGCGGCCCGACGACCGTTCCCGTCCACCTGCGCGCCGAACGGCTCCCGTTCCGGCGATCCGACGACCGTTCCCGTCCACCTGCGCGCCAACGGCTCCCGTTCAGTCGGCCCGACGACCGTTCCCGACCACCTGCGCGCCAACAGCCCCCGTTCCGCGTCGGCGCGACCCGACGTACCGTTGGTGCCGTACGTGCACCTGCGCGCGCGAACAGCTCCCGTTCCGGCCGGCTCCGACGACCGTTCCCGACCACCTGCGCGGCAACGGCTCCCGTTCAGCCGGCCCGACGACCGTTCCCGACCACCTGCGCGGCAACAGCTCCCGTTCCGGCGGTCCGACGACCGTTCCCGACCACCTGCGCGGCAACAGCCCCCGTTCAGCCGGCCCGACGACCGTTCTGGGCAGCTGGAAGCGGGTGCGGGCATCGCTGGTGGAAGAGCCACCCGGATGAGGGCAGAGCTCAGCCGCGGGTCAGCAGCGCCACGGGCACGGGTGAGTTCCGGACGATCTTGGCCGCGTGCGAGCCCAGGAAGAACCGCCCGAGTGGACCGGAGCTGATGCCGACGACAAGCAGGTCCCCGTCGGCCCAGGGGACGTCGTGGAGAGCCTCCGCCCATGAGGTCCCGTGGCCGAGCGCGGTGCGGACCGATGCTGGTGTCTCCGGCGCGGACGCCAGGGCTGCGGCGATACCCTCCTCGAGCCTTTGCTTCCATTCCTTCGTCACCAGCTGTTCGGCGCTCTCCTCCACGGCGCCGACCAGCACCGCCATCGGCCGGACCGCGAAGCAGACCACCCTCAGCGGCGCCGCCAAGCGCCCGTCCATGGAGGCCGTGCGCGCCACGAGCCGGCTGTCGTGGTCGGCTCGACCGAAGGCCACGCTGACGCGGGTGATCTTCGTCGCCCGTCCTTCGTGGAAGCCGCGGGGTGCCACGACGATGGGGAGCTCCGCACTGTGCAGGATGCGTTCGGCCGCACCCCCCAGCATCACCCGGCCGAACAGGCCCATCGACGACGAGCCGACCACGACCGCGCTCAATCGTCCCTCCGAGATCATGCCCAGCAGCCCTTCGGCACCGACTCCGCTCGACGTACGACGTAGTCAGCCTGGACGACCCTCTGGTCCAGATGCGATCGGCGCGACGCGTGTGGACCCGTCGCACAGTCACGAACGTCCGTGCGCATCGCCGCGCGGCGAGACGCGCCGCGGCGATCACGCACAGGAAGCCCGACCACGGAGGACGCGCCGGATCGCCGCCGCGGAACGCCTTTGCTCGTTCACCGTCGATCACGACCGGCCCCTCGCGACGAGCGGCAAGCACGAACAGCATCCGGGAGGACGTGTACAGGCCGGAGTTGAGGCACGAGAGGACCGCCGTCAGCACCACGGCGTTCATGATGTCTGTTCGGCCCCGGGAATGTTCATGGCCCGGAAGCGCGGCGACGTACGGCGAGGCGGCCAGGGTCTTCGGAGTTCCACGGCAGGATCACCACCAGGAGGAAGACCGACCCTCACGTAGAACACCGCGATCCGCCCGATCACCGAGTTGGTCGCCTTGGCGATGGACCTGCCGGGGTCGTGGGACTCCGCGGCGGCGATCGTGGCCACCTCGGCACCGGTCATGGAGAAGATGACCACCAGGATGGCGGCGAAGACCGCGCCCGGCCCGGCGGGGAAGAAGCCGCCGTGCGCGGTCAGGTTGCTGAAGTCGAAGCCCTTGTTCGGCCAGGCACCGACGATGAACAAGACACCCATCACGAGGAACAACAGGATCGCTGCCACCTTGATCCCGGCGAACCAGAACTCGAACTCTCCGAAGGAGCTCACCGAGAACATGTTGGTCGCGGTCATCAGCGACATGAGGACCAGTGAGAGCAGCCAGAGCGGGATGCCCGGTGTCCCAGTACTGGATCACCTTGCCGCCCGCGACCGCCTCGAAGCCGATGACGATGACCCAGAAGTACCAGTACAGCCACCCGACGGAGAAGCCCGCCCAGCCTCCCATCGCCTCGCGGCGTAGTCCGCGAAGGAGCCGTCGAGGGTTCGCCACCGCCATCTCACCGAGCATCCGCATCACCATGATGACGATGAGGCGCTGGCGCGTGGCTCGGCCTTCGGCGGCCCGGTCTCGGAGATGACCACTCCCGACCCCACGAACGGACCGGCCTCGATGACACCGCCCGTCGCGATCATCGTGAGGGCCCCGCACACGACGCGACCGCGAACGGCGGCATCTCCAGTCCGAGCCGCGCTCCACTCCAGTGGTCAATCTTTCTGCAGCCTGGCCAGGATCGCCCCAGCGTGTCAAGAGGTGTTCCACGATGCGCAACTCAATTCTGAAGGCGCAACAGCCGATCGGGCAGAAATGCGCTCTACCCCTGTCGCGAACCGGTCCTCGATGGTTATGGTCGTCCCGCCCGCGCCCACCTTCTCCCCTCCTGGCGCAGCGGCTGGAAGAGACCCCGATGCGCATTCTCGTCGCCGACCGACTGCCCGAGCGCTTCGTGAGCGCCATGAGGAGCCGTGGCCACGAGTGCGTGGTCGAGGCCGGTCTCACCGACGCGTCCCTGCCCGGCTCGATCGGAGACGCGGACGTCCTGGTGGTGCGCAGCACCCGGGTCACGGCGGACGTCTTCGCGGCAGCCCGGTCACTGCGGCTGGTGGTGCGGGCCGGCTCGGGCACGAACACGATCGACTGCGACGAGGCCACTCGAGCCGGGGTGCTGGTGGCCAACGTCCCGGGGAAGAACTCGGTGGCGGTGGCCGAGCTGACGCTGGGTCTGCTCCTGGCAGTGGACCGGGCCATCCCCGACAACACCGCCGACCTGAGAGCCGGACGATGGGACAAGCAGCGGTTCAGCGCCGTCGGGCGCGGCCTGTACGGCAGGTCCCTGGGCATCGTCGGGCTGGGCAACATCGGCGTCGCCGTCGCGGAACGGGCCGCGGGCTTCGGCATGAGCCTTCTCGCCCAGGCCAAGGGCTCCCGCTCGCCGGACGCCTCGCAGCGGATCGCCGACCTCGGGATCGAGCTCGTCCCGGACCTCCTCACCCTGGCGTCGCGGGTCGACGTGCTGTCCCTGCACGTGCCGCTGAAGCCGGAGACCCGCGGCATG
Source organism: uncultured Actinomycetota bacterium (assembly GCA_963837995.1). Taxonomy (GTDB): domain Bacteria; phylum Actinomycetota; class Actinomycetes; order Propionibacteriales; family Nocardioidaceae; genus Nocardioides_B. Next base: position 389,984 of record CAWIPS010000006.1, on the reverse strand, counting down.
GTGGGTGCCGAGGTCCTCGACGCGCTGCAGCCCGGAGTCCTGCTCAACACGTCACGCGCGGAGGTCGTCGACGCAGCGGCGCTCATGGCGCGGCTTGACGCGGGAGAGCTGTCCGCGGGGCTGGACGTGTTCCCCGGCGAGCCTGCCACCGGAACCGCGGAGTGGCACTCGCCGCTGGCGGCTCATCCGCGGGTGGTCGGCACCCACCACATCGGCGCCTCGACCCAGCAGGCCCAGGACGCCGTCGCCGAGGGCGTCGAGGAGATCATCGATGCCTTCGCCAGGGGCGAGCTGCTCAACGTCGTGAACAGTGCGGCCACCCAGCCGGCCGGCCGATGAACCCGGTCCCCGCGGGCTCGACCGCCGGCTACGTCCGCCGCCCCTGGGGCAGGGCCGCCCCCGCCGACGCCGAACGCGCCGGGTCGACGTACGTCCTCACCGGCTTCATGCGGAACGTCCCCCGGAGCGGTCGATGACCCGCTGGTCGACCAGCGCGACGACCGTGACAGGTCCGCTGGTGGACACCGTGGCCGCGCACATGGTGACGGCGGCGTGGGCCGCGCGCGTGGTCAGCCCGCTCCACGACGTGCTCACCGAGAGCGAGCGCCGCGCGATCCTGGCGGACAACCCCGACAGCTACCTGCACGTGACCAGCGACCCGCTCGCCCTGCCGGGGCCGCCCGGCGACCCGGCCGCCGAGTCGGTGCAGGCGAAGGCGTTGCGGCGGCTGCTCGACATCGGCGCGTACACCCGCGTTCCCGAGCCGACCCTCTTCGTCTACCGGCTGACCGACCACGGCCGTGAGCACACCGGGGTGATCGCCAGTGTGCACGTGGCAGGGTTCAGCGACGGTCGCGTCCTCGGCCACGAAGACGTGCAGCCCGACCGCGTGGCCGGACTCGTTCGCCACTACCGGCAGGTGCCGATGCGCTCCGAGCTCGTCGCACTGTTCCACCCGCCCGACCCCACGGTCGCCGAGCTGACCGCCCAGGTCGTCGCACAGCCGCCCGTCCTGGCCTTCACCGACTCCGGCGGCGTCGCACAGTCGGTGTGGCAGGCCGGGCCCGCCGAGGCGGCGACTCTGGCACGTCGGCTGGGCGACCAACGGCTCTACGTCGCCGACGGCCACCACCGGGTGGCGGCAGCCACCAGCTGCTGGGAGGAGGCGGGTCGGCCGGAGTCCGGGGCCGTGCTGTGCGCGCTGTACCCCCAGGACCAGGTCGACCTCCACGCCTTCCACCGCCGAGTCCTCGGGCCCGTCGACCTGCCGGCGCTCCTCGAGGGGCTCGCCCCGCACTTCGACGTGCGACCCGTTGACGGACTCACCGACGGCCCCACCGATGGACCCGGCGTCGCCCCCGGCACGATCGGCCTGTACGCCGCCGGGCGATGGCGCGTGCTCCGGCCCCGGGAGCCTCGCTCACTCCCCGGCGTGGCCGGTCTCGACGTCACGACGCTGGACGAGCAGGTGCTGCGCCCGCTGCTGGGCATCGGCCACCGGGACCCGAGGTTGCAGTTCGTCCCCGCCCTGCGAGACCTCGACGCCACCACCCGCCAGTGCGACGAGGACGGCGGCGCACTCTTCATCCTGCACGCGCCGGCGATCGCGGACCTCGTCTCGGTCGCCGAGCGTCAGGAAGTGATGAGCACCAAGACGACCTACGTGCAGCCGAAGCCGCGCACCGGGATCTTCCTCTGCTGAACCTCGGCTGACCGGGCGATGCGCGGCCAGGGGCGAGGGTGAGTGAGGCTCGAACGGTCGACTCGTGGGACCGCCGCCGGCCGATGCGCCGGCTAGGAGACCCCGTGCCGACCCGTGAGCGGACTCGTGCGGAGGGCGAGGCCGAGCGCCTCGAGGGCGCCGGGGACCACTGCGTAGAACGCCCATCTGCCCCGTTGTTCACGGGTCACGAGGCCGGCCTCGACGAGCTGGCGCATGTGGTGCGAGACGGTGGGCTGCGACAGGCCCACGGGGGCCGTCAGATCGCAGATGCAGGCCTCCCCCGTGTCGGTCGCGGCGATCAGGGACAGGAGCCGCACCCGCGCCGGGTCGCCGAGCGCCTTGAACGAGCGGGCCAGTCGCTCCGCGGCCTCCGTGTCCAAGGCGCCACCGGTGAGCGTGCCGCAGCACGCGGGAGCACCGCTTCTCAGCGAAGGGGACGTCCTGGCCATGACCTCATGGTCCCATATGCATTGACATCTGTCGATGCATCGACGATCCTCTATGCATCAGGGCTCGACGATGCGAGGAGCAGGCCGTGACCGAAGACGTCCGCGAGCAGGTCCGACAGCGTTACGCCCAGGCCGCCCGAGCCGTGCAGGCGACCGGCGCGAACGCCCTGGCCGTCGTCGATGCCGACCAGTGCAGTGCTCCCTCGAGCACTGAGGACACCGCCTCCTGCTGCGGGGGCGCGGGCGAGGTGGACGCTGCCTTCGGCTCCGCCCTCTACGGCGCCGACGAGCGAGGTGAGCTGCCACTCGACGCTGTCGTCGCCAGTCTCGGCTGCGGCAACCCCACGGCGGTCGCCGAGCTCCACGTGGGCGAGAGGGTCCTCGACCTCGGATCCGGCGGTGGCATCGACGTGCTCCTCTCCGCTCGCCGGGTCGGTCCCACCGGTTTCGCGTACGGCGTCGACATGACGGACGAGATGCTCCAGCTCGCACGCGCCAACGCAGCCAAGGCCGGCGCCACCAACGTGGAGTTCCTCAAGGGCACCATCGAGGACGTCCCCCTCCCGGACGCATCCGTCGACGTGGTGATCTCCAACTGCGTCATCAACCTCTCGACCGACAAGCCCACCGTCCTGGCCGAGATGTTCCGGGTGCTCGCCCCCGGCGGACGCATCGGCATCTCCGACGTCGTCGCCGAGGACCGGCTCAGCCCGTCCGAGCGTGCCGAGCGGGGCTCCTACGTGGGCTGCATCGCAGGAGCCCTGTCGAGGTCGGAGTACCTCGACGGGCTGGCCGCCGCCGGGTTCACGAACGCCGAGGTCGACTTCACCCACCTGGCCGCCGAGGGCATGCACTCGGCCGTCATCCGTGCCAGCAAGCCCGCGGACGGGTGCTGCCGCTCGAGCGGGCACGCCGCGGCCAGCTGCGGATGCCGATGAGCGACACCGACGCGGAGCGGACCGCCCCCGAGGATGCACCGGTCCTGGCGCGGCTCTCCACCCTGGACCGGTTCCTGCCCGTGTGGATCATCGTCGCCATGGTGGTGGGAATCGGGCTGGGACGTCTGATCCCCTCGCTGGCCGACCGCCTCGACGCAGTCAAGGTGGGCTCGGTGAGCCTCCCCATCGCCATCGGCCTGCTGCTCATGATGTATCCCGTGCTGGCCAAGGTCCGCTACCGCCAGCTCGACCGGGTCACCGGCGACCGGCGTCTGCTGGTCACCTCCCTGGCTCTGAACTGGCTCGTCGGCCCGGCTCTGATGTTCACCCTCGCCTGGCTCCTGCTGCCGGACCTGCCTGCCTACCGCACGGGTCTGGTCATCGTCGGGCTGGCCCGGTGCATCGCCATGGTGCTGATCTGGAACGAGCTGTCCTGCGGAGACCGGGAGGCGGGCGCCGTACTCGTGGCGATCAACTCGCTGTTCCAGATCGTCGCCTTCGGCCTGCTCGGCTGGTTCTACCTCCAGGTGCTGCCCGGCTGGCTCGGCCTCGACCAGTCGCAGGCCGACTTCTCCTTCTGGGCCGTCGTGACCTCCGTGCTCGTCTTCCTCGGGATCCCTCTGCTGGCGGGGTTCCTCACCCGCACCTTCGGTGAGCGAGCCAGGGGCCAGAAGTGGTACGAGGAGCGCTTCCTGCCGAAGATCGGCCCCGTCGCGCTCTACGGGCTGCTCTTCACCATCGTCGTCCTCTTCGCGCTCCAGGGCCACACCATCACCTCCAAGCCCTGGGACGTGGCCCGCATCGCGCTCCCGCTCCTGGCCTACTTCGCCCTCATGTTCGGTGGCGGCTTCCTGCTCGGCCACCGCCTCGGCCTCGGGTATCCGAAGACAGCGACGCTGGCCTTCACCGCGGCCGGCAACAACTTCGAGCTCGCCATCGCCGTGTGCATCGGCGTGTTCGGGGTGACCAGCGGTCAGGCTCTCGCCGGTGTCGTCGGGCCGCTCATCGAGGTGCCCGTGCTCGTCGCGCTGGTCTACGTGGCGCTGTGGCTGCGTCGCCGCTACTACCCCCAGCCGGATCCGACGACCCCTGCACGACTCTGAGGAAGGACACCCATGACCACCCCCGAGGTGCTGTTCGTCTGCGTGCACAACGCGGGCCGCTCCCAGATGGCCGCCGCCCTGCTCCACGACTATGCCGCCGGTCGGATCCACGTCCGGTCCGCCGGCTCCGCGCCGGCCAGTGAGATCAACCCCGCGGTGCGCCAGGTCATGGACGAGCTCGGCATCGACCTGTCCCAGGAGCTCCCCAAGCCGCTGACCACCGACGACGTACGCAGCTCAGACGTCGTCATCACCATGGGCTGCGGGGACGCCTGCCCCATCTTCCCGGGCAAGCGGTACCTCGACTGGGAGCTCGACGACCCGGCCGGCCGGCCGGTCGAGGAGATCCGTCCCATCCGCGACGAGATCGGCCGTCGGGTCAGGGCACTGGCCGACGAGCTTCTGGCCCCGACCACGACGTGACGCCTCTCCGAGGGCTCCCAAGCCGCTGCCGTGCCGGGTCATTGCCGGGTCAGTGCTTCTCGCAGGCGATCCCGTCACGGTCGCGGTCGCTCTCGGTGTTGAGGCGGTAGACCACCCGGCTGCGCGTGAAGTTCCGGACCGGGTCCCCGTGGGTGTGGTCGACGGCACCCGGCCTGCCGACGCCGTGCGGATAGACCCGGTGCAGCGCGGTGCAGTTGGGATAGTCGCGCGGGCGTGGACGAGGACGGTGAGCCGGAGGCCTCGGTCGCGACCGTGCGTGAGGGCGCGCCACCGCGGCGACCCACCGGCTGAACCCGGCCCGGTTGTGGGCCCGGACGAACAGCCGGTAGCTGCGCCCGTTGGCCAGCCGGGTGAAGGTGAACCGGCGGCTGGTCACGCGGACGTTGTGGGGCGCGGAGCGTCCCTTGCGCACCTGGTAGCGGTCGATGCGGGCGCCGCCCGTGTGCGCCGGACGCGCCCAGACCAGGGTCGCCCGACGGGAGGCCGACCTGGTGTGGACGGCGCGCGGCACCGAAGGTCGGTGGGCCACCGGCCCAGGTCGCGGAGGGGGCGTCGGGTGCGGCACCGGTGGCTTCTCGCCGGTCCCGACCGTGTTCACCCGGACCTGCCTCACGTCGGTGTCCAGGGTGGTGAGCGGCCCACCCTCCTCCACCGGACGAAGGACCAGCGTGGCGCTCACCGTGGTGACGTGCCAGCCCTCGTCCGTTGACTGCGAGGACGTGGGGACGAAGACGACCTCCTGCGGCTCCCCGGCGCAGGTGAAGGCGATGCCCGGGATGGTCATCGACCACACCGGGCTCATGTCCACCTGAGCCTGCCGTCCAGCCGGACAGGTGACCAGCATGCGCGTGGGGAACGTCGGCTTGGAGACGTACGGCGGATCGGGTGGGTTCTGCGCCCACGGCCCGTAGGCGGTCGCCTCCGCAGTCATGATGTCCACGCTGCCGGTGGGAACGTCTGCTGCCTGTGTGGGGCTGGCCAGGCCCACTGCTGCCACCGCGGTCGCGAGCGCGACACCTGCCGAGATCAGGTTCATGGGTCAACCTTACGAGACTTCTCGGCGGCGCGGCGCGAGCGTCCGGGCGAGCGACTCGCCGGCGGAGGAGAGCCGTTGCCGTCCATGAGCGCGGGAACGGCTGCGGTTCAGGCCTTTCGAGGACCGTTGCCGTCCATGAGCGCGGGAACGGCTGCGGTTCAGGCCATTCGAGGACCGTTGCCGTCCATATGCCCGATGTGCGCACGAACCGCGGCCAGGTCCTTCTCGAAGAAGGCCTCGGCGTACGGATTGTCGTTGTAGCGCGCGATCTCGTCGTAGCCCGCCCGCTCGTACATGGCGATCGCCTCGCGGAGCGCCGAGTTGGTGTCCAGGCGGACCACGGCGTACCCCAGCGCTCGGGTCTGGTCCTCGAGCCTTCGCAGCATCCGGGACCCGAGGCCGGCACCGCGCCACGCCTCGTCGACCCACATGCGCTTGATCTCGCCGACGCCGTCGGCGAGCCGCTGCACCCCGCCGCAGGCGACCGGCGCACCGTCGCTGACAGCGAGCACGAAGGCACCCGACGGCATGGTCATGGAGGACACGTCCTCGGCCGTCCGGGGATCGAAGCCGTTCGGGAACCGGCGGTCCAGCTCGTCGACGTAGCGGCTCATCGCCTCCCGAGCGGGCGGGGAGGCCGGGTCCACGGTCTCCAGGGAGACGGTCGCCGCGCGCACCAGCAGGTCGGCCGTGGCCAGGGCCTCGGTCAGCCGGTCACGCTGCCGCGAGGTCAAGGGGTCGAGCAGCCGGGCCGCCAGCTGGTCCGAACGCCGGTCCAGGGTGCTGCGGGTCCGGGTCCCGGCCGCGGTCGGCCTCACCTGGCGACGGCGTCGGTCCCGAGCATCGGGGGACACCTCGACCAGCCCGCGCCTCTCCAGCTCACGCAGCACCCGGCTCAGGTAGCCGGAGTCCAGGCCCAGCCGCTCCCGCAGCTCCCGGACGGCGCAGCCGTCGCCGGTCTCGAAGAGCACCCGTGCGGCCCCCAGTGGCAGCCCGATGCCGAGGTAGGAGTCGTCCAGCGCCCCGATGCGCTGGGTGTAGCTGCGGTTGAACCGGCGGAGCACCGTGGTGGCGTCAGGCATGTGTCTGACTCTAGTCAGAGGAATGCCACCCGGCGAAGGTCCAGGGACACCCAGGGGAGATGCTCAGCCCATCGGGTCGTCCGGGCCGTAGGGCCTCATCCGCAGCTGCCGGGCGCCCTCGCCGGGGACGACCCCGCGGACCTGCTCGAGGACGTCCCCGCCGGCCCGCAGGAACCGGCCGGACCACTGGTCCAGCTCTCCGGCGGCGGCGGCGCAGACCAGCTCCACGACCCGGTCCGGCGGCGTCCACTCGGTGTGGTCCTCCCACATCGGCATGGAGCGCGTCATCTCCGTCTCCACCAGGCCGGGGGCGATGTTGAACGCGGTGACGCCGGTGCCCTCCAGCGAGGCGGCCAGCGTCTCGGTCAGCCGGATCTGCCCGGCCTTGGCGACCGTGTACGCGGAGTACGCCGGCACCGGCCGGGTGCCCATGCCGCTGGCGAGGTTGACGACACAGCCGCGGCCACGCTGCACCATCCCCGGGACGACCGCCCGGACGGTCAGCTGTGCTCCCCTGATGTGGCTGGAGACCACGTCCCACCACTGGTCGGGATCCGCCTCCCAGACCGGCACCTCGGCCGCGTCGATGAGCCCGGCGCAGTTGACCAGTACGTCGATCCCACCGACCTGCTCGACGACCGCGGCCACCGCTCGCTCCACCTCGGCACGGTCGCTGACGTCGGCGTCGACCGCCAGGGTGCGCGCACCGGTCTCCTCGGCGACCTCGTCGAGGGCGGAGGCCAGCCGCTCCCGGCCGCGGGCCAGCCCGGAGACGGTCGCCCCACGCCTGGCGAAGGCCAGCGCGATCTCTCGCCCGATGCCGGTGGACGCACCGGTGACCAGCGCGACCTGTCCCTGCAGTGACGACTCACCCATGACCACCCACTCCTTCGCCATGACCATCCCCTGGTGTCGGGGATACTAGAGGCATGCCGGTGCCTGACAGCGAGCGGCGATGACCGCCCTGGCCACCACGGACCTGACGGCGCGGGTCGTGCTGGACGGCACCTCGGCCGGCTTCGCTCTCTCCGAGGTGAGCATCCGGCTCAGGAGCGCCAGGCACCGGGGCGGCTCGAACGCCGACCGGGGCAGCATCGTCGTCGTGGTCCTCGGGGTGGCCGCCGGCCTCGGGGTGGCGGTCTGGGCTGCGGTCGCGGTCCCCGCCGCCGCCATCCCGGGCCGCTGGGTGCCGTTCGTCGCCGGGGTCGTGGTGATGTGGCTGGGCATCGCCCTGCGGCAGTGGTCGGTCTGGACCCTGGGGCGGTTCTTCACCGTCGTGGTCCGGGTCACCGAGGGGCAGAGCGTCGTCGACCGAGGGCCGTACCGCTGGGTCCGCCACCCGTCGTACACGGGGCTGGTGCTCACCCTGGTCGGGCTGGGGGTGGCCCTGGGCAGCTGGCTGTCGGTGCTCGCGCTGGCCGTCCTGCCCACGGTCGGGCTGGTGGTCCGGATCAGGGTCGAGGAGCGGGCTCTCCTGGACGCGCTCGGTGAGCCCTACCGCGACTACGCCGAGCGGCACAAGCGGCTGGTGCCCGGCATCTGGTGAGGTGGACGGGCCCCGGACGGGCACTGCGCGTCAGCGGGCGCCGTACCAGGCCAGGACGCGCAGTGCCCGCAGCGTGTTCCACCGGCTCGGGCGCCCGTCCCCGTCCTCGAGGTCGAAGTGGACCTCGCCCGGGTGGGTGTTCTCCAGCAGCCACGTCCCGTCGGGCTGCTGCTTGTCGCGCACCAGCTGCACCGCCTCGGCGGCCCGCTCGTCGGGAGCGTGACCGGTGCGGCGGAGGTAGTCCAGCGCGCGCAGCACGTCGTAGTGCCAGCGGGGCGGCCAGGAGAACTCCAGCCAGCTACGCACAGGCACCTCTCCGGTGCTCCGGCGCCTGAGCAGCCGACGCTCCAGGAGGTACTCCTCACCGCGCCGTCGCGCCGAGGCCACCGGCACCCGTCCCCCGGACAGCTCGTAGTCCAGGAGGCCCTCGAGGACGCAGATCGTCGTGTCGAACGACGACACGGTGGCGCCGTGCTCGGCCCAGCAGTTCCACCCACCGTCCTCGAGCTGGTCCGCGAGCAGACCCGTGACGAGGCCGTCCACGTCGGCGCCGAAGAAGGCGCCGACCGACAGCGTCCGGCCGTTGATGCACGGCTCGACCTCGCCGTCGAAGAACGCCTGACCGTCGTGCTCCCAGCGACAGCTCGCCGCCACCAGCGCGATGGTCTCGCGGGCGGCCGTGCTCGCCGGGTCCAGACCCAGGTCGCGCAGCAGCACCAGCGTGGGCAGCGTCGCGGTCCACGGCTGGCTCTGCGAGAAGTCCGGCTCGATGCCCGCCCGCCAGTCGTCGGCGACCTGTCGCGGGAAGCACGCGCCCCCCTCCCACTGCCCGTCGGGGTCGCGCAGCGCGAGGAGCCGCGCACCCCAGCCCTCGGTCTCGACCCGGGCGCGCTCCGCGGCGACCTGCTCCGGAGGTGCCCCGGCGAGATCGCGCAGGGCCTGCCACCGGATCGCCGGGTCACCCTCCAGCAGCCAGTCCAGGACCGTCATCGTCGAAGAGCCCGGTGCGCGGCAGCAGCCGTCAGCCGCCGTCAGGGACCGGGACGCGGCCGACGGCGAGGTAGCCACCGCCGTAGGCGACGTCCACGACGCTGAGGTCCTCGACGTAGCCCTCGAGCAGGCTCCACGGCCGGTGGAAGCCCTCGAAGGACCTGACGAACGGCTCGTGGACGGAGCGGACGTAGAAGTTCAGCGCCACGTTCCAGGTCGGTGCCCACTTACCGCCGCTGGCCACCACCCAGGCTCCGGGTCGCAGGTGGCCGACGACGTTCTCCAGGGCCGACCGGGACCGGAGGATGTCGTGCGTCGCGCAGAACACGGCAGCGTCCGCGGTCACCGGGATCCGGGCCTCCTCGACCGCCGACTCGAGCAGCGTGACGTTGGCCCACCCGTGGTCGCGGGTCCGCTCCGCGGCCAGCTCGATCATCCGGGGCGACTCGTCGATGCCGACGACCTGTCCCGAGGGCCCCACCTTGTCCCGCAGCTGCCCCAGGCACAGCCCCGTCCCGCAGCCCACGTCGAGCACGACGTCCCCACGCCGCACCGGAAGCCGGTCGACGGTCTCCCGCCGATACCTCTGGTACGCCGCCGTACGGCAGTCGTAGGAGCAGGCGTCCCGGTCGTAGGCCGCCTGGGCGCTCGGCTCAGCCGTTGGCGCGATCATCCCGAGATCCTCACCCGGCCAGGTTAATGCTGCGTTGCGTCGGTGGGGCGGGTTCATGAAGACGGTGGGAGGGGCCCGCCGACCTCGCGGGGGGCGAGGGCCGAGAGGATCTCGTAGACGACGTGCGAGGCCGCGATGCCGGTGACCTCGGCGTGGTCGTAGGCCGGCGCCACCTCGACCACGTCCGCACCCACCAGGTCCAGGTCGGCGAACCCGCGCAGGATCGCCAGCAGCTCCCGGGAGGTCAGGCCGCCGGCCTCCGGCGTGCCGGTGCCGGGTGCGAACGCCGGGTCGAGGACGTCGATGTCCACCGACAGGTAGACCGGGCGCTCCCCGACGCGGGCCTTGACCCGCTCCAGCACCCCGCGAGCGCCCAGGTCGTCCATCTCGACGCTGGCGACGACGGAGAACCCGAGGTCGCGGTCGGCGGACAGGTCCTGGGTGGAGTACAGCGGCCCGCGCGTCCCCACGTGCACGCACCCGGAGCGGTCCAGCAGACCCTCCTCCGAGGCCCGCCGGAACGGCGTCCCGTGCGTGTACGGCGCCCCGAAGTAGGTGTCCCACGTGTCCAGGTGCGCGTCGAAGTGCACGACGGCGACCGGACCGTGCCGGGACGCCATCGCCCGCAGCAGCGGCAGGGCGATCGTGTGGTCGCCCCCGATCGTGACCAGCCGCCGGCTGCGCTCGAGCAGGTCGCGGGCGCCCGCCTCGACCTGGCCGATCGCCGCCTCGATGTCGAACGGGTTCGCGACCATGTCACCGGCGTCGACGACCTGCTGGCGGGCGAACGGCTCGACGTCCACGGCGGGGTTGTAGGGACGCAGCAGTCGCGAGGACTCGCGGACGTGACCGGGCCCGAAGCGCGCACCCGGGCGGTAGGAGACGCCGGCGTCGAACGGGACCCCGACCACGGCCACGTCGACGTCCGACACCTCGTCGATGCGCGGCAGCCGGGCGAAGGTGGCCGGCCCGGCGAAGCGCGGAACCACGGTGCCGTCGACCGGTCCGCGGGCCCTGGGCTCAGGCATCGACGCCCCCGACCTGCGGGCGCCGCCCGTGCAGGTGGCTCATCTGGTGACTCCCTCGTCGCCGTGCGGGACTGGGCGGGACTGGGCGGAACGCTAGCCCTCGGGAGGCCGGTCAGGCCAGGTCGACCCGGCGTATCTGGCGGTCGATGCTGCAGAGCTGGTCACCCGGTGCGCGTCGGTGCCGCCTCGGGCCACGCCCACGTCGATGTCAGGCCGGGGCCTCCTCGTCCGGGCGGAACCGCGCCGAGAGGGCGTAGCGCAGCAGGACCACGTCGCCGATCGGGCGCACCTCGGCGAGCGTCGCGCGTCGTTGCGGGTGCCACGGGAACTCGCCGTCCCCCACGAAGCGCCGGGCCCGCGAGTCGCCCACGAAGAACGGCGCCACGACCAGGTGCAGCTCGTCGGCGACGTCCCCGGTGAGGAACTGGGTGTGCACCGTCCCCCCTCCCTCGACCATCAGCCTGCGGACCCCCCGGGCGGCCAGGTCCTCGCTCATCCGGCGTACGTCGACGCGAGGGCCGCCGTCGAGGACGGTGGCCACCTGTCCCAGCCTGGTCCGGGCCCGCTCCACCGCCGAGCTGGCGCAGTAGACGATCTTCTCGCTGTCGCCGGTGCCGAAGAACCTCGAACAGGCGTCCAGGTCCGCGGTGGCGGTCACGGTCACCTTCGCCGGCGAGGGCGGCAGGCCGCGGTCGACCCGTCGCTGCCGCCGGGCAGGCGTCCGCACGGTCAGCCGCGGGTCGTCGGCGCGGATCGTCGTCGCGCCGACGAGGATCGCGTCGCAGCCGGCCCGCACCGCCTCGACCCGGTCGAAGTCGGCGTCGTTGGACAGCAGCAGCCGCTCCCGGGTCGGTCCCCCGAGGTAGCCGTCGAGCGACATCGAACAGCTCAGCAGCGTGTAGGGACGCTCAGCCACGGGCGGCCTCCTGCGCGGGGAGGACCGGCCGGTCTGCCGCGGGCACCCGAGCGCCCGGGTCGGCAGCCGCGGGCCGGTGCCGCTCCACGAGCAGGACGACGGCGCCGGGCAGGCCCGCGACGAGCACCAGGACGCCGTACACGACGGCGGTGGTGACCCCGGGCCCGGCCCCGAGGCCGGCGGCGGCGAACGCCCAGGCCGCCACCCCCTCGCGCGGGCCCCAGCCGGCGACGTTGAGGGGGAGCGCCATCGCCAGCAGCACCAGGAGCGCGACCGGCAGCAGCCGGACCGGTGACGCGGTCACCCCGGCGGCGTGGGCCGCGACCAGGAAGGTGGCGACGTGCCCGCACACGGCCAGGAGCGAGGCCACCAGGACACCCGGCCAGGTCGCCGGGGACAGCAGCCCGCCCCGGATGTCCGAGCACACCGCGTGCACGGCATGCGCCCGCCGGGTCGCCGCGACGTCGGGAGCGGCACGGAGCAGGAGCACGGCGGCCAGGGCAAGCACCCCGACCACGACCGCGACCACCGGCAGCGCCGAGTGCACGGGCGAGGGCACCAGCAGCAGCACGGCCAGTGTCGTCACGACCTGCACCAGCTGGCCGGCGAACCGCTCCCAGACCACCGCGCGGACACCGCGACCGGTGTCACCCGCGTCGAGACCGTGCCGGACGCCCCGGTGCAGGTCACCGAGCACCCCGCCGGGCAGCGCGGTGTTCAGGAACTGGGACCGGTAGTAGGCCGCCACCGCCGCGGGCAGCCCGATGCCCACGCCGAGGCTGCGGGCGACCAGGCGCCACCGCCACGCGCAGCAGACCGTGGTCGGCACCGCGATCGCCGCGGCGACGAGCAGCACCCCGACGTCCAGGGTCCGCACCGCGTCGACGAACGGTCCGCCCCCGACCCGCCACAGCAGCACCCCGAGAACGGCTCCAGCGACGACCGGCCGGAGCCGTCCGGTCCACCCGCGCCTCACGCGGCGACCCCGGCCAGCACCCGGGAGACCCGCTCGCCGGTCATGCGCCAGCCCGCCAGCGTGGTACGACGCAGGCCCGCCGCCCCCCGCAGGGACTCCCGCAGGGTCTGGTCGCCCAGCCAGCTCCGTAGAGCCTGCGCCAGACGCCGCCGGGTCGCCCGGCGGGACCAGCAGGCCCGGGCGCCTGCCGTCCGGGAGCCGGCCGAGTGCTCCCGGGAGACCGCCGGTGTCGGTCGCCAGGACCGGGAGGCCGTGCGCCAGGGCCTCGGTGACGACCATCCCGTAGCTCTCGAACCGGCTGGCGTGCACGAGCAGGTCGGCGGACCCGAAGGACGCTGCCAGCGCCTCACCGGTCCGGGGCCCGGCGAGGTGGACACGGGCGGAGACGCCTGTGTCGCGGGCCCGGCGGCGCAGCCGGTCCACGAAGCCCGGGTCGCGCTCGAGGCTGCCGACGCACACGCACCGCCAGGACAGGTCGCAGACCTCCCCGAGCGCGGCCACCAGCACGTCGTGACCCTTGCCCGGCGTCACCGCGGCGACGCAGAGCAGCCGGTCCCCGGTCCTGGACCCGGGCGCGAGCGGCGCCGGGTCCGCCCCCGGCTCCGCGACGTGCACCCGGTCGGGCGCAAGCGCGTAGGTCCCGAGGACCCAGGACCTGCTCCAGGCGCTGGTGGTGACCACTGCGGCAGCCGCCTGGAGCACCGCCCGCTCGCCGGCGCGGGCCGTCCCGGTGCCGGTGGCGGCGCCCAGAGGCAGGTGCAGCAGGACGCAGACCCGGAGCCGCGCGGCCGCCGGGACCAGGACCTCGGCCGCAGCGGACGCGACGAGCCCGTCGACCAGCACGAGCGCCCGGTCGGGGAGCGACGCGAGCCCACGGCGCAGCGAGGTCAGGCCACTCGGGTCCGCGCACGGCCACCGGCCGGGCACCGCCCGCTCCTGCACGGACCATCCCGCGGCGGCCAGCTCCCCCATCACCCGTCGGTCGTAGACGTTGCCCCCGCTCGGTCGCCGCGGGTCGTCGACGCCGTCGGGAAGGACCACCACCACTGCTCTCGCCGGCGCATTCACGGGGCTCTCACAGGGCCCGCTCGTAGCTCGCCCAGGCCACGTGCGACTCGTGCAGCGTCACCGCGACCGCCGCCAGGTCGCGGGCGGCCTCGCCGAGGGCGCCCGCGTGCACCGCGTCGGCGAGCCGGTCCGCGACCACCCGGGCCAGCGCCTCGGTGGTCGTGTTGGTCCCGGCCAGACCCGGCTCCTCGTCGAGGTTGCGGTAGGTCAGCTCACCCACCACCCGGCGCAGCTCCCCGGCCGCGCGACCGATGTCGACCACGATCCCGTCCTCGTCGAGCCGCTGCCCCCGGAAGGTCGCGTCCACGACGTACGTCGCACCGTGCAGGCGCTGCGCCGGCCCGAACACCTCCCCACGCAGGCTGTGGGCGACCATCAGGTGGTCGCGGACCGTCACGCTGAACACGCCGCCTCCCCGTCCGCCGGGTAGACGACCGTGTGGCACAGCGCCGGCAGGTCCCGGGCGGCCAGCCGGCCCATCACCGAGGGCAGCTCCGCGAGCGGCGACTCGCCGGTGAGCAGGCGGTCGAAGGCCGGGTCTCGCAGCAGGTCGAGGGCCAGCTCGAGACGCTCGCCGGTGGTCCGCCGGCCTCGGCGGGCCGGCGCCACCGTCCCGACCTGGCTGGCGCGGATCCTCAGGCGCCCGGAGTGGAACGCCCCGCCGAGCGACAGGCGCGTCTCGGCGTCGCCGTACCAGCTCAGCTCGAGCACCTCGCCCTCCGGGGCCAGCAGGCCCAGTGAGGTCTGCAGGCCCGCCGACGTGGCGCTGGTGTGCACCACGAGGTCCAGCCCACCGGCCGCGTCGCCGGGCGAGGCGAAGTCGACGCCGAGGCCCGTCGCGACCGCCGCGCGGGACGGGTCGACGTCGACGAGGGTCACCCGGACCCCGGGGATGCCGGCGAGCAGCCGCGCCACGCAGCAGCCGACCATGCCGGCACCGACGACCGCCACCCGGTCCCCCAGGAGGGGCCGGGCGTCCCACAGGGCGTTCACCGCGGTCTCCACGGTGCCGGCCAGCACCGCCCGGGCGGGCGGCACGTCCGCGGGCACGACGGTGACCGCCTCGGCCGGCACGACGTAGGCGCTCTGGTGGGGGTAGAGGCAGAAGACGGTGCGTCCGGCCAGCCAGGGCGGTCCCTGCTCGACCACGCCGACGCTGAGGTAGCCGTACTTCACCGGTCCCGGCAGGTCGCCCTCCTGGTACGGCGCCCGCATCGCGTCGTACTGGTCGGCGGGGACCCGCCCGTCCCACACCAGGGTCTCGGTGCCCCGGCTGACCCCGGACCGCAGCGCGCGCACCAGCACCTCGCCGGGACCGGGCGGCCGCAGCGGGGCCCGCCGGATCTCACCGGTCCCGGGCGCGCTGACCCAGAACGCGAGTGCCTCGTCCGACATCGCTCACCTCTCTCGACGACGTTGAACCGGTGGGCCCGGCTCCTCGTCCTTCCCGGTTGCCGGAGCAGCTGACGGCTGACACCACGACAGGATGAACGGAGGTCACGTGGGTGCGGTTCAACGCCTCCCGGCGACCGGGCTGGTGACGAGCCTGCTGGTGCTCGGCGCCGTGGACGCGACAGCGGGTCTCGGGGGTCCCGGCCGGGCGGTCGGGCTGCTCTGCACGGCCGCGGTCGTGACGGGCCTCGCGGCGGCGCTCGGCCGGCACCGGGTCGCGGCGCTGGGTCCCGCGGACCGGGTGACGATGGCCCGGTGCGCGCTCGTCTGCGCCGTGGCGGCCCTGAGTGCCGACTCGCTCGCCGGCGACCCGCACACCCGGCTCCTGGTGACGCTCGCCGCCGCCGCACTGGCGCTGGACTGGGTCGACGGCCAGGTCGCCCGGCGGACCGGGACGGCGTCCGACTTCGGGGCGGCGTTCGACATGGAGGTCGACGCGTTCCTGGTGCTGGTGCTCAGCGTGCAGGTGGCCGCGTCCGTCGGGGTCTGGGTGCTGCTGATCGGCGGGGCCCGCTACGGGCTGCTGGCTGCGGGGCTGCTGCTGCCCTGGCTGCGCGAGCCGGTGCCGCCGCGGTACTGGGCGAAGGTGGTCGCCGCGACCCAGGGCGTGGTGCTGGTGGCCGCGGCCGCGCAGCTGCTCCCGGACCTCGTCGTGCGCCTCCTCCTGGTCGGGGCGCTCGGCTGCTGACCGAGTCCTTCGGCCACCAGGTGTGGTGGTTGTGGCGGCACCGTGCCCCGGCCCGGGTGGGTCGGGGATGAGCCGCCGCGGCGCCGGCGGGGCGCTCCTCACCGCGCTCGCCGGCGCGCTGGTCTGGTTCGGTCTCACCGCGCCGCACCGCGTGGACGAGCTGGCGCCGACGGCGTTCGTGCGGCTCCCGCTCGAGGCCGTCGTCCTCGTCGCGCTGCTGCTGGCCCTGGCGCCGCGCCCCCGCCGGGTCGCCGCCGTGCTGGCCGGGCTCGTGCTGGGGGTGGTGACCCTCCTCAAGCTGCTGGACATGGCCTTCTTCGAGACCCTGGACCGGCCCTTCGACACCGTCGTCGACTGGGGCTACCTGGGCCCGCTGACCGGACTGGTCGTCGACTCGGTCGGCCGTCCGGCCGGCGTGGCCGTGCTCGCCTCGGTCGCGGCGCTGGTGCTGGCCCTGCTGGTGGCCGCCCCGCTGGCGGTGCTGCGGCTGAGCCGGCCCCTGGCCGCGCACCCGCGAGCATCCTGGCGCGGGGTCGCCGGCCTCGGCCTGGTCTGGGTGCTCGCAGCGGCCCTCGGGTCCGCGTGGGCCCCGGCCGGCCGGTTCGCGTCGACCAGCACCTCGACGTACGCCGTCGGGCAGGTGACCCGGGTCCCGGCCGAGGTCCGTGACCAGCGGGCCTTCGCGCGGGCGACCGAGCACGACCCGCTGGCCGCCGTCCCCGCCGACCGGCTGCTGACCGGTCTGCGCGGCAAGGACGTGCTGCTCGTGTTCGTCGAGAGCTACGGCCGCGTGGCGGTGCAGGGCTCGTCCTTCTCGCCCGCGATCGACCACGTCCTGGACGCCGGGACCCGCCGGCTGTCCGCCAAAGGCTTCGGGGCCCGCAGCGCGTTCCTCACCTCACCGACGTACGGCGGCATCAGCTGGCTCGCGCACTCCACGCTCCAGTCGGGGCTGTGGGTGGACGGCCAGCAGCGCTACGCCGAGCTCATGGACAGCCCCCGGTCGACCCTCAGCTCCGCGTTTCGACGAGCCGGCTGGCGCACCGTCAGCGACGTGCCCGCCGACACCGGGCCCTGGCCCCAGGGTCGGGCGTTCTACGGCTACGACATGCTCTACGACGCCCGCAACGTCGGGTACGCCGGTCCGCGGTTCGGCTACCCGACGATGCCCGACCAGTACACCCTGGACGCCTTCCACCGTCTCGAGCTGGCCCCGCGTCCCCGCCGGCCGGTGATGGCCGAGATCGACCTCGTCACCAGCCACGCCCCGTGGTCCCGCACGCCCCGGCTGGTCGACCCCCGCGACGTGGGCGACGGCACCGTCTTCGACGGGATGCCGCAGCAGGCACCGTCCAAGAGCGTCATCTGGCGGTCGCCGCAGCGCGTCCGGGCGGCCTACGGACGGTCCGTCCGCTACTCGCTGGACGCGCTGGTCTCCTTCGTGGCGACCTACGGCGACAAGAACCTGGTCCTGGTCGTCCTCGGCGACCACCAGCCCGCCCGCATCGTCTCCGGCCACCGGGCCGGTCACGACGTGCCGGTCAGCCTGGTGGCCCACGACCCTGCGGTGCTCGACCGGATCGCCGGCTGGGGCTGGCAGCCCGGCCTGCGCCCGCACCCGGACGCCCCGGTATGGCGGATGGACGCGTTCCGGGACCGGTTCCTGTCCGCCTTCGGCCGGTCACCCTAGGCCGGTCACCCTGAAGCCGGTCACACTGGAGCCGGGTCACCCTGGAGCCGGGTCACCCTGGAGCCGGGATGACACTGAACCGGACGGCGCGCTGCGACGTCTGTCCGGTGGGAGGCGGGATGTCTGAGCACCAGGCGGCGCTGATGCAGGAGCTGCACGACGAGCACGCCGTCGCGCTCTGGCACCACTGCCTGCGTCTGACCGGCTGGGACCGGCCGCACGCGGAGGACCTCGTGCAGGAGACGCTGCTCCGGGCCTGGAGGCACCGCTCGGTCCTGGACAGCCCGCCCGCCGCCGTACGCGCCTGGCTCTACACCGTCTCACGCAACATCGCGGTCGACGAGTGGCGCAGCCGCCGGGCGCGCAGCGAGCTCACCGTCGCCGACGTGCCCGAGCGCGACGACCCGGTCGACCGCACCGACCAGCTGCTGCAGTCCTGGGTGGTCGCCGAGGCCGTCACCCGGCTCTCCCCCGACCACCGGGCGGTGCTGCGGGAGTGCTACTACCGCGGCCGCCCGGTGGCCGAGGCGGCGCGACTGCTGGGGATCCCGGAGGGCACCGTGAAGTCCCGGACCCACTACGCCCTGCGCGCGCTGCGGCTCGCCCTCGAGGAGATGGGGGTCAGCGCATGACGTGCGAGCACGCCGACCTGGACGGCTCCTACGTGCTCGGGGCCCTGGCGCCCGCCGAGCGGCTCGAGTTCGAGCAGCACCTGGCCGGCTGCCCGGAGTGCGCCCGGTCGGTCCGGGAGCTGGCCGGCCTGCCCGGTCTGCTCGCCCGGGTCGACCCGTCGGTCCTCGACGACCCTCCCGACGACCCGCCGGTGCCCGAGACGCTGCTGCCCGCCCTGGTGCTCGCCGTACGACGGGCTCGCCGGCGCCGCATCCTGGTGGGCGGAGGGGCCGCGGCAGCAGCCCTGGCGGCCGCGGTCGTCCTCCCGTTGACGCTGACCCGGGGCGACGGCGGCGGCGCTCCGACCGCGCAGCCGACGGCCGGGGCCACGGCCTCGCCGGTCCCGGTCGGCCGGGCGATGGCACCGGTCGGCGACGCACCGGTGCAGGCGCGGCTGGCCTTCACCTCCGTCGCCTGGGGCACGAGGCTGGACCTGAGCTGCACCTACGGGGCCGAGCCGGAGAGCTACCGGCTCCCGCCGAGCGTGACCTACCGGCTGTTCGTGCGCACCCGCGACGGCAGGAGCGAGCAGGTCGGCACCTGGCGGTCGCTGGAGGGGCGCACCATGCGGATCACCGCCGCCACCGCCACCCCCCGAAGCGACATCGCGTCAGTGGAGGTGCGCACGGCCCGGGGTCGACCGGTGCTCGAGCTGGCCACCTGAGCCCCGCCGGTGGTCCCGGAGCAGCACGGTCGCCCCGGCGAGGACGGCGACGACCTCGGAGACGGCCGCCGTCCAGACGTACCCACCGGCCCAGTGGTCGTGCACCCCGAAGAGCCCGACCGTCGCCGCGACGACGAACGCGCCGAGGGTCGACACACCGAAGCCCACGGCCAGGAACGGGGGTGCCCAGTGCCGCCAGATCACGAGCAGCACGGCGATCACGAGACCACCGCCCGCGTTCAGCAGGAACGCCGGGCCCACGGACTGGTCCCGCACACCGTCGAACCACATGATCAGGTGCACCGCCGCCGAGACCAGGACCGCCGCCGCCGCAAGAGTCCGCACCCACATGACGCTCTCCCATCCGTCGAGGTGTGGCCCCGGACCGCCGGGGCCCTCAGGGAGACAGACGAGATGGCGGCCCCCGCGGTTCAGGAGCGGCTGGAGCCACGGCCGGACGGCCAGCTAGACGGGGGCCTCCTCGGCCTCAGTCTCCTCCCGGAAGGCGCCCATGTGCCTGCCGCGCGGGTGGTCGCCGGGGACGTCGTCGGTGAGGACCGGCACGTCGGCGCGGTGGGCGCCACCAGCTGCGGGCGCGGCCGGGTCCAGCGGCGGCGACGCCGGGCCCGCCTGCCCGGCGTCACGCTCGGCCCGCGCGGCGGCGCTCGCCGAGGTCTTGCGCAGCTCGACATCCGGCATCAGCAGCAGCACCGCGAACGCCAGCAGCATCATGCAGCCGCCGCTGAGCAGCACGAGGCTCATCGAGTCGGCGAACCCGACCTTGAACGGGTGCGCGAGCACCGAGCTCATCCTGTTGATGATCGAGGAGTCGTTCTGCACCGCGGTGAAGATGCCACCGCCCTGGCCGGGGTGGCGCAGCCCGGCCAGCACCTGGTCGTTGACGGTGGTGCGCGGGATCTGGCCGGCCGCAGCCGCCTTCTGGATCTCCGGTCCCGCGCTCCTGAACGCCGACGCGATGTTGTCCCCGAGCGTGGTGAACAGCAGCGAGAGGAAGACCGCGACCCCCAGGGTCCCGCCGAGCTGCCGGAAGAACGTCGCCGAGCTGGTGGCGACACCGATCTCACTGGGGGGTACGGCGTTCTGGACGATGATCGTCAGCGGCTGCATGCACTGGCCCAGACCGAGGCCGAGGAAGAGCATGCCGACCATCACCCACAGCAGGCTGGTGTCTGCGCTGACCCGGGACAGCGCGAGCATGGCCGCAGCGGCGAGGGCCGACCCGAAGATCGGGAAGATCCTGATCGAGCCGGTGCGGGAGGTGATCTGCCCGACGACGATGCCGGCGCTCATCATGCCCACCACCATCGGCACCATCATCAGACCGGCCTTGGTCGGGGACGCGCCGTGCACGATCTGCATGTACTGCGGGAGCACGGTGATCGCACCGAACATGCCCGCGCCGACGATGACACCACCGGCGATGACGACGGCGGCCGCGCGCAGCCGGAAGATCCGCAGCGGGATCAGGGCGTCGTCGCCCATCGCCCGCTCGACCAGCAGCCACGAGATCACCCCGACCAGGCCGATGGCGTAGCAGGCCAGCGCACGACCCGACCCCCAGCCCCAGTCCCGGCCCTGCTCGGCGATGGTCAGCAGCGGCACCAGCGCGACGACCAGCGCGGTGGCTCCCCACCAGTCGATGCGCGACTCGCGCCGCACGTGGTGCAGGTGCAGGTTCTTCGTCACCACGAACAGCGCCGCGATGCCGATGGGCACGTTGACCAGGAAGACCCAGCGCCAGCCGGTGATGCCGAGGATCGAGTCCCGGCCGGCGAAGAGGCCGCCGGCCACCGGCCCGAGCACGCTGGAGGTCGCGAAGACGGCCATGAAGTAGCCGGTGTACTTCGCGCGCTCCCGTGGCGACACGATGTCGCCGATGATCGCCAGGACGAGCGTGAACAAGCCACCGGCACCGAGGCCCTGCATCGCTCGCAGCCCCGCGAGCATGTACATCGAGGTGGCGAAGGAGCACGCCGCCGAGCCCACGATGAACAGCGTGATGGCGAACAGGAACAGCTTCTTGCGGCCGTAGAGGTCGCCGAGCTTGCCGTAGATCGGCGTGGTGATGGTCGAGGTGATCAGGTAGGCCGTGGTCACCCAGGCCTGGATGGACAGGCCGTTCAGGTCGTCGGCGATGGTGCGGATCGCCGTACCGACGATCGACTGGTCGAGCGCCGCCAGGAACATGCCCAGCAGCAGCCCGGACAGGATGGTCAGGATCTGGGCATGGGTGTACTCGCCGGAGACCTCGGCGGTCGTGGGCTGGCGGGTCGTCGGCGCAGGGGCCCCGTCACGCGCGGAGCTGCCGGGTGTGGTCGTGGTCGTCAAGGTGATCCGCTTCGGCTCGGGACTGGCTGATGAGGCTCGCTGACCGGTGGGGCGTGCCCGACCAGACTAGTTGCCAACTCCCAACGACACATGCTCGCCCGTATTCCGTCGTGGGAAGGGTGTCCCGGATCGGGTCGCGCTTGCCTTTGTGCAGCGTCGGGCAGCGTCGGTCCAGCCGCGCCCGTCGGGACGGAGCTCTCGCGACCCGAGAGACGAGGGTCCGCCAGGGGGACGATCCGGGGTCATCCCGCTCGGCGACAGGGGGCTGCCGGAGTCCGGCCGACCGTTCCCGTCCACCTGCGTGGCAACGGCTCCGCACCGGAGGTTCGGCCGACCGTTCCCGTCCACCTGCGTGGCAACGGCTCCCCACCGGGCCGTCCCCGACCGTTCCCGTCCACCTGCGTGCAACGGCTCCCCACCGGACCTTCGCCCGACCGTTCCCGTCCACCAGCGTGCGACGGCACCGCAGCGGGCCGTCGCCCGACCGTTCCCATCCACCAGCGTGGCGAACGGCTCCCCGCCGGGCCTTCGCCCGACCGTTCCCGTCCACCAGCGTGGCAACGGCTCCGCACCGGGCCTGCGGCCGACCGTTCCCGTCCACCTGCGCGGCAACAGCTCCCCACCGGGCCTTCGCCCGACCGTTCCCGTCCACCAGCGTGCGAACGGCTCCCCGTCGGACCTTCGGCCGACCGTTCCCGTCCACCTGCGTGGCAACGGTCGGCCCGGGCGCTGGGCCGGGCGCTGGGCCGGGCGCGCGGGGAGGGCGATGGCCACGGCCCCGGTCGACCGCGGAGAATGGGCCGGTGCCCCGCCGCCTGTCCGTCACCCTCAGGGCCGTGCTCCGGCTCGCGCTGGCGACGGCGGTGCTGTCCACCGCGGTCGTCCTCGTCGGTGGTACGGCGGTCTGGCGGATCGAGGGCGGACGCCCCGGCAGCACGTTCGGGTCGTGGGGGGACGGCATCTGGTGGGCCCTGACCACGATGACGACGGTGGGCTACGGCGACCACGTGCCCGAGACCACACCCGGGCGGGTCGTCGCCGGGTGGATCATGGTCATGGGGGTGGCGGTCCTCGGCGCGGTGGCGGCCGTGGTGGCCCTGATCTTCGCCTCCGCCGTGGCGGCCCGCGAGGAACGCATCCTGGAGGAGGAGGGCCGGACCCTGGAGGCACGCCTGGATGCTCGGCTCGAGGCCCTCGACACGCGACTGGCCGGCATCGAGGAGCGCCTGGACCGGCGCCCCGACGGCGGTCCCGGGAGAGGGTGAGGACCGTCACCGGCTCCTCTCATCCCGGCGGGACCTGCACGTCAACATCGCCAAGGACTGGCAGCGTGACCCCACGCAGCGACGGCAACCACGCCTGTGCGGAATTGCCGCGCCGATTCCCGGGATCCGTGCACGACATCCGCGCCTGTGCGGAGTTGCCGCGCCGATTCCCGGGATCCGTGCACGACATCCGCGCCTGTGCGGAGTTGCCGCGGTCCGGTAGCGCGCGCGAGCGGGCGGCGTCCTTGCAGCCGGAGTCGTCCCGCGGGTCATCCCGACGGATCATCCCGGCGAACGACCCCGTCGGCCGGTCCAGGCGAACACCGGGTCCATCAGCTCGGGCAGCCGGGCGTAGGTGCTGGCGATCTCCCGGTAGGCCGCCACCCCCGCCGGGTCCGGTGCGAACACACGTCCCGGGGTGACCATCTCGGCGACCGCCGTCCCCCAGTCCGGGTGCACACCCGCCCCGACGGCGGCGCAGATCGCCGCGCCCAGACCGGCGGCGTCGGGTACGGCGGCCCGGGACGCCGGACGGTCCAGCACGTCCGCGACGATCTGCATCATCAGGTCCGAGCGGGACCCTCCGCCGGCCACCAGGACCTCGGTGAACCGTCGTCCCAGGGCGTCCTCCATCCGGGTCAGGTGACCGCCCATGGTCAGCACGATGCCCTCCAGGATCGCCCGGTGGACGTGCGCGCGACCCTGGGTGCCGTCGAACCCGATCAGCGCACCGCGCCGCTGCGGCGCCTCCGGCGGGGCCAGCCAGTCCAGCAGCGTCATCAGCCCGCCACACCCGGGAGGAACCGCCGCCGCCTCGGCGTCCAGCAGCTCCTCCATCGAGCCGGGGCCGGAGCCGGGGCCGGACACCAGGTCCCGGAACCAGCTGACGGTCCACATGCCGCGGCGGATGCCTCGGCTCTCGAAGAGGCGCTCCCCGGGTGTCGAGCCGAAGTTCACCCAGTACGCTCCCGGCTCGCCGACGGGCCGGGAGCCGTCGGCAGCCGGGGCCGGCGAGCTGCCGGTGGTCATCGCCGCGATGAAGGTGCCGAGGCTGAGCAGCACGCTGTCCTCGCGGCGCAACCCGCAGCCCAGCGCCTCGACCGCCTTGTCGTTCGCGGTGGCGTAGACCGGCACCCCGGCCGGGATCCCGCTCGCGGCGGCCGCGTCCCGGGTCACGGTGCCCAGCAGCTCCCCGGGCGAGACCAGGTCGAACAGCAGCCGCCGGGGCAACCCCGTCGCCTCGTAGGCAGCAGGGTCCTCGGACCAGCTCGCCGTCCGCTGGTCGATCGGCCACATCCCCTGGTAGTTGGCGCGGGTGTCGACGAAGCGGCCGGTGAGCCGGTGCGTGACGTAGCCGGACGACGTCGTCACGTAGGCGACCCGCTCGTCAGCCGGGTCGTGCGGGCGGGACACGCGCTCGTCCATCCAGCTGAGCACCGGCTCCACGAGCCGGCCGTCCGCGTCGAGCAGCGCCCGGCAGTAGCGGATCGTGCACAGCCCCATGGCGACGATCGCGGCGCGGTCGCCGGCGAACCGGTCGAGCGCCTCGGCGCAGGTGGCCCGCACCGAGTCCCACAGGTCGTCCCCGGGGTGTACGACGCGGCCGGGGACCGAGGTGTCGTAGGGCAGCAGGGGCCGCTGCGCGCAGGCGTGCACCCGGCCGTGCTCGTCGACGACGCTGACCTTGGTGCTCTGGGACCCGTTGTCGACGGCGAGCAGGTAGCGCCCGCTCACCCGGACCCCTCGTCGAGCGGGTAGAGGGTGCCGGCGTTCATCACACCCGCGGGGTCGAAGGCCCGCTTCAGCCCCTCCAGGAGGAACCAGGCACTGCCGTGCTCCTCGTGCACCCAGGGCGTGCGGTACTTCCCGACCCCGTGGTGGTGCACCATCGACCCGCCGACCCGCAGCGCCTCCTCGACGATGATCGCGTTCAACGGCTGGTGGTACTCGGTGATCTCCGCTCGGGGCTCGCAGCGGATCCGGTAGTCGTAGACGAAGTAGAGGTTGGTCCCGGTCTGGTAGCTGTGCGAGGAGTGCGCACCGAGCATCGTCAGGTCGTCGGCACGCGGGAACTCGGAGCGGATCCGGTTCATGACCGCGTCGTAGAGCTCAGCCACGCGTGACCAGCCCACCGACACCTCGGTGGTGTAGCCGAGGTGGCTGGTCTCGAGCATGGCGCGCTTCTCCGCCTCGATCTTGTCCCGGCCCCAGTTCAGGTCCTCGAACCAGTCCTGGACCAGCTGGGGGTCGACCCGCTCGGCGGCGCGGCCCGCGAAGAGCGTCTCGATCGCCTCGCCGGTCGCGTCCGCCAGCGGCTTGGGTCCCTCGGCGACGAGCACCACCACACATCGGTCCCCGGCGAAGTGCGCGAAGTGCTGCCGGGCGTCCTCGACGGAGTAGGCCCGGCAGACCGAGGGCCGGTAGCCGTCGGTGACGAGCTCGCGCAGCGCGTCGACAGCGGAGCCGAAGTCGTCGAGCAGGAACCCGAAGTAGAGGTTGTTCTCCGGCCGGTGGCGGAACACCTTGAGCGTCACCTCGGTCACGAAGCACAGGGCGCCCTCGTTGCCGATCACCACGTGTCGCACGTCCGGTCCGGCGGCACGGCGCGGGACGCTCCTGACGCGGGTGACCACGCCTCCGGGGAACACGGCCTCGAGCCCCACGACCAGGTCCTCGATGCCGCCGTACAGGGTCGAGAGCTGGCCGGTCGACCTGGTCGCCACCAGCCCGCCGAGCTGGGCGATCGGCTTGGACTGCGGCGAGTGCCCGGTGGTGAGCCCCTGCGCGCGCAGGGCGTCCTCCAGCACCTGCAGGGGTACGCCGCACTGGGCGGTCGCCGTCATGTCGACCGGGTCGATGTCGAGGATCGCGTCCATGGCCGAGCCGTCCAGGACGACCGAGTCCTCGACGACCGTCTCCAGGCCGCCCTCGGTGGCCGTGCCGCCGGTGCGTGGCACCACGTTGACGAGGTGGTCCCGAGCCAGCTCGAGGACGCGGGCCACCTGCTCGGTGGAGCGGACGCGCGCGATGGCGGCGGGGACGGGACCGTCGAAGATGCCGTGCACGGCGGTGTACTTCCGGAAGCGGTCCACGCTCGCCTCGCGCAGCGCCTGCTCGTCGGTGACCACGTCGCCGGGGTCGAGGATGCCGCTGAGGCGTTCCACGATCGTCTCGCGGCTCAGGGTGGAACGGGAGGCAGGCATGCGGGGTGCTCTCTTCTCGGGCCGCCGCGGCGGCGGGGCGTGGGCTCGGTGACGGGCGCGCTCAGCGCACGAGGTAGCCGCCGTCGACGGTGAGGACGTGGCCGTTGACGTAGTCGGCGGCCGGGCTGGCGAGGAACACCGCGGCGCCCATCAGGTCGCTCAGCTCGCCCCAGCGGGCCGCCGGGATGTGCTCGACGATCCGCCGGTCGATCTCCGGGTCGGCCCGCATCTCCTCGGTCATCGCGGTGACGAAGTAGCCCGGCGCGATGGCGTTGACCTGGATGTTGTGCTCCGCGAGCTCGTCGCAGTAGGCCCTGGTGAAGCCGACGATGCCGGCCTTGCTCGCGGCGTACGCCGGTGAGGCCCGCCCGCCGAGGAAGGCGAACAGGGACGCGATGTTGATGATCTTGCCGCCGCCCTGCGCGATCATGCACCGGCTGGCCTCGTGGGCGACCTCGAAGGCGGCCGTCAGGTTCACCGCCACCATCTTGTCCCACTGCTCGCGGCCGAACTCCTCGACGTCCGCGCGCAGGCAGATGCCGGCGCAGTTGACCAGGATGTCGACGGACCCGAGCTCCGCGACGCAGCGGCGGACCACCTCCTCGGGCACGTGCGGCTGCGCGATGTCGGCCTCGGTGAAGACCATCCGCCTGCCGCGCGCCTCGACGAGCCTGCGCGTCGACCCGTCGTCCTCGCCGAGAGCCACCACGCACACGTCGGCGCCTGCTGTCGCGAGGGCCACCGAGAGCGGACGACCGAGGCCGGAGTTCCCTCCGGTGACGAGGGCGTTCCTGCCCTCCAGGGAGAACAGGTGCATGCCGAACTGGTCGATCCTCATCGGCCGCTTCTCATCCTCGGGTTCTGGCGGACGGCGTGGTCCGCCGGCTGCTGCGCCGCCGGCCGGGGTCCGTGGCCGGGGGCAGGGTGACGCGCGCGGCCAGGTGCGGGTAGGGCAGCGACGAGTGCGGGAAGCCCATGGCGGCGACGAAGTGGGTCTGGAAGCCCGGCTCGACGGCGGTCTCGATCTTCTCGATCCTCCTGGTGACCTCCTCGACGTCCCGGCGGGAGGCCACCGACAGCAGAGCCATCAGCGATCCCCGGCCCGCGGAGTTCCCGACGGAGTGCACCCGGTCGAGGTCGCAGTCCGGGACCAGCCCGAGGACCGTCGCGTAGACGGGGTCGATGTGGCTGCCGAAGGCGCCGGTGAGCCGGATCTCGTCGGGCTCCTCGATGCCCATGTGGTCCATCAGCAGCCGGCAGCCGGCCTGCAGCGCCGCCTTGGCCAGCTGGATGGCGCGCACGTCGTTCTGGGTCACCTCGATGACCGGGTCGTCCCAGAGCCGGTAGGAGAACGTCCGGCCGCTGGCCACCACCCGGCTCGACGTCGCCCCACGCCAGGTCGGCTCGCCCGTCCCGGGTGGGCCCGTCCCGGATGGGCCCGTCGTCGGTAGGCCCGTCTCGGGTGGGCCCGTCGTGGGTTGGCGGAGGGTGCCGTCGACGCTGACCACGCCGGCCAGGAACAGCTCGGCGACCGCCTCGATGATGCCCGAGCCGCAGATGCCGGTGACACCCGTGCGCCTGGTGGTGCGCGCGAAGTGCGGCTCGTCGGACCACGCGTCGGACCCGATCACCCGGATCCGGGGCTCGAGGGTGTCGCGGTCGATGCGGACGCGCTCGACGGCTCCGGGTGCGGCCCGCTGGCCGCTCGAGATCTGGGCGCCCTCGAACGCCGGCCCGGTCGGCGAGGACGCGGCCAGCAGCCGGCGCTCGTCACCCAGGACGATCTCCGCGTTGGTGCCGACGTCGACCAGCAGCGTCATCGCGGTGCCGTGGTGCGGGGCCTCGGCGAGGACCATCGCGGCTGCGTCAGCGCCGACGTGCCCGGCGATGCACGGCGGCGCGTAGACCCGGGCGCCGGGATGCACGCCCAGGCCCAGCTCGGAGGCGGGCACGGTCACCGACTCGGTGGTGGCCAGCGCGAACGGTGCCGACCCGAGTGGCCGCGGGTCCAGCCCGAACACCAGGTGGTGCATGATCGGGTTGCCGACCAGGCTGACCTCCAGCACGTCGAGCGGGTCGACCCCGGCCTCCGCGCACAGCCCGGTCACCATCTCCGCCAGCGCCCGCCGCACGACGTCCGTCAGCCGGGTCTCACCGCCGGGGTTCATCATCACGTAGGACACCCGGCTCATCAGGTCCTCGCCGAAGCCGATCTGCGGGTTCATCCGTCCGGTCGAGGCGAGCACCTCGCCCGAGAGCAGGTCGCAGAGGTGACCGGCGAGCGTGGTCGACCCGACGTCGAAGGCCACCCCGTGCACGCGGTCCCGCAGGCCCGGCCACACGGCCACCACGTCGCGCTCCGAGCGGACCGCGACCGTGACGCCCCGGTCGCCCTTCTCCAGCGCGGGCTGCAGCGCCCGGAGCACGCAGTGGTCGAAGCGCAGGTCCACCAGCTGCCACTCCTCGGCGAGAGCCGCCTCGAGCCGCTGCAGGTCACCGGTGGTGTCCCGCATGGCCGGGGCCGCCACCTCGACGTACCGCAAGGCGATCACGGGGTCGACGGGCACCCCGAGCCGGCCGGCGTCCTTGCTGACCACCTGGCGGTGCACCTGGCTGGACTCGGGCACGTCGATGACGACGTCGTCCTCGATCCGGGCGGCGCAGCCCAGCCGGCGACCCGGGACCAGCGGACGGCGGCCCGCGTAGCCGGTCTCGGTCGTCGTCGTCGGCCCGAGCCTGGCGGGGTCCGCGCCGACGCCGGGGCGGCTGCCGACCTCGATCTGGCAGCGTCCGCAGATGCCCCGGGCGCCGCACACCGAGTCGAGGTCCACCCCCAGGGCGCGGGCCGCGTCCAGCACCGTGGTGCCGCGGGCGAAGGTGCCGCGTCGTCCGGCGGGCGTGAACAGGACCTCGGCCGTGCCGGTCGCCCGGGTCACGACCGCCGGCCTCGCCGGTCATCGGTCACGGCCCCGTCGGCGGTTCGTGCGGCGGCGGCCGGCACCCTCGTCCTCGCTGTCCGGCGGGCGGTTGCGGGTGATCCACTCGGTGCAGTGCGGGTCGTTGCCGGTGAGCACGTCGGCGGCCCTGATCATGGTGCGGATCTCGGGCTCGAGCGGGTTCGTGATCGCCGAGGTGAGCCCCGCACCGATGGCCATCGCGAGGAAGCCCGCGTTGACCGTGGCCCGGTTCGGCAGCCCGAAGCTGATGTTGGAGGCGCCGCAGGTGGTGTTGACCCCGAGCTCGGAGTGCAGCCGATGGACCAGGGCCAGCACCTGGCGGCCGGCCGTGCCGATGGCACCGATCGGCATCACCAGCGGGTCCACGACGATGTCCGAGCGAGGGATGCCGTGGTCGGCCGCCCGTTCCACGATCCGCCGGGCGACCTCGAAGCGCACGTCGGGGTCCTCGTTGATGCCGTTCTCGTCGTTGGTGATCGCCACCACCGCGGCGCCGTACTTCGCCACCAGCGGCAGC
This sequence comes from uncultured Actinomycetota bacterium, assembly GCA_963837995.1. Classification (GTDB taxonomy): domain Bacteria; phylum Actinomycetota; class Actinomycetes; order Propionibacteriales; family Nocardioidaceae; genus Nocardioides_B. The sequence goes on along the minus strand of CAWIPS010000006.1, from coordinate 360,555 downwards.
ACCGACTCGAGCCGGTCCTCCTCGCCGGTGACCGAGTTGACCAGTGGCTTCCCCACGTAGGCGTCCAGCCCCGCCTCGAGGGCGGCGACGATCGAGGAGTCGATCGAGAGGGGTACGTCGACCAGCGACTGGACCCGTCGGATGGCCTCGGCGAGGATCGCGGGCTCGTCGGCCAGCGGGATGCCGGCGTTCACGTCCAGGACGGCGGCCCCGGCCTCGACCTGGGCGACGGCGTCGGAGCAGACCCGGGTGAAGTCACCGTCCTTCATCTCCTGGGCCAGCACCTTGCGGCCGGACGGGTTGATCCGCTCGCCGATGATCGCGAAGGGGCGGTGGAAGCCGATCACGACCTCACGACCTGCCGAGCTGATGACGGTCTCGCTCACGCGGTCCTGCTCTCCTGGTGGATGGTCCTGCGGGCCCGGACGGCCCGGATCAGACGCTCGAGCTCGGCCGCGGGGAACCGCGCCTCGAGCGCCGCGACCTCCGTGTCGAGCTCGGCCTGCAGGTCGGGGGAGCAGGCCCGCGCGGACCGCGTCCACCCCTCCATGTAGGAGCCCGACCCGGCCCGGCCGCCGCCCGTCGCCGCCCGGTCGACGGCGTGCCGGAACCTGGCCGGCAGCTCCGCCCTCAGGATCCGGTCGCCGTCGCGGACCGTCACCTGGGAGGGGATGTCCTGCCACCAGATGACGGTGCATCGGGGACCGGTCCTGCGGCGGGGGCTCATGTCGGTGGGTCGCGTCCCTGGGCTACGCGACCGACGCGCGGGCGGCGGCCCGACGGGCGAGGACCATGTCCTTGGCGGTCTGGGCGGCCACGGCCGCGTCGCGGCAGTAGGCATCGGCGCCGACGGCGACCTTGAACTCCTCGTTCACCGGTGCGCCGCCCACCATCACGATGTAGTCGCCGCGCACGCCGCGCTCGACCATCTCGTCGATGACCACCTTCATGTAGGGCATCGTGGTGGTCAGCAGCGCCGACATGCCGAGGATGTCGGGCCGGTGCTCCTCGAGGGCGGCGAGGTAGGACTGGGCGTCGTTGTTGATGCCGATGTCGACGACCTCGAACCCGGTGCCCTCGAGCATCATCCCCACCAGGTTCTTGCCGATGTCGTGGATGTCGCCCTTCACGGTGCCGATCACCACCTTGCCGATCGACTCGGCTCCGGTCTCGGCGAGCAGCGGCCGCAGGATCGCCATCCCGGCCTTCATGGCGTTGGCGGCCAGCAGCACCTCGGGGACGAACAGGATGCCGTCGCGGAAGTCCACACCCACGATCCGCATCCCCTCGACGAGCGCGTCGTTGAGCACCCGCTGGGGGGACCACTTCCGGCTCAGCAGGATCCGGGTGCCCGCGGCGATCTCGTCGGCCATCCCGTCGTACAGGTCGTCGTACATCTGCTCGACGAGCTCGTCGTCGGAGAGCGTCGACAGGTCGAGCTCTTCCTCACTCATGGGCATCTCCAGGGTCTGGCAGGGGTGTCTCGGTGCTCGGTGCTCGGTGCTCAGCCATTGACGGAGAACGAGCTGTCGCGGTTGATCGGTCGGTTGCGGGAGAAGAACCCGAGGTCCAGCTCCATGCCCGTGTAGGGACCGCGCACCCGGACGGGGTCGGTCTCGTGGTCGTGCCCGTCCTCGACCCGGACGATGAGCTCGGCCATCGCGGCGCCGGCGAACGGGGCGTTCTTGAACTGGTTGCCCGAGGTGCCGATCGCCACGTAGAAGCCGTCGAGGTCGGTGCGGTCGTAGATCGGTATCCAGTCGTCCGAGACGTCGTAGATCCCGACGACGCCGAGCGGCCGGTTGGGGATCCGGAGCTCGGGCATCCGCCGGGCCAGCCGCAGCGTGTGGCGCTCCCAGCCGGCGGGGCTGACGGTGCGCTGGTAGGAGTCGGGGTCCTCGAGCCACTCCAGCTCGTCGCAGGCCGGCTCCAGGGAGCCGACCGCGAGCATCGAGCCGGCCTCGGGGCGGACGTAGACACCCGTGTCGTCGTCGCTCACCACGCACTCCAGGCCGTGGCCGTCGGGACCGACGGGTGAGGGCAGGTGGTGCACCTCCTGGCGCATCGGCCGCGTCCCGATCGCCATGGTGCCGGCGAGACCGGCCAGCTTGTTGACGCGGGCGGAGTCCGGGCCCGCCGCGTTCACCACGACCGGAGCCGTGACGACGGTCCCGTCCGCGAGCGTGACACCGCAGACCCGGTCGTGCCGTCGCTCGATGCCGACCACGTCGGCGTGGAACCGGAACCGGGCACCGAGAGCCTGGGCCGCGTGCTGCAGGTTGCGGCTCGCGAGCTGCGGGTCGCTGACGTAGCCGGCGTCGGGCGTCCACACGGCCCCGGCGAGCGGTCCGCCCGGCTCGCGCCAGAAGTCGTCGGAGTCCACGGGCGCCGGGGGGCCCATCACCCGCGCGTCGACCAGCGGCAGTCGGCGCTCGAGCTCGGCCGCGTCCCAGTGCTCGTAGGGGATCGCGAGCTCGTCGAACAGCGGCACCACCTTGGCTGCGAATCCCGTCGAGGTGTCCAGCAGGGCCATCCCGCAGCTGACCATCCGGGCCAGCTCGTGGTCATGGCCGCGTTCGCCGTCCAGTCCGAGGTAGCCCGGCCAGTCCCGCCAGTAGTGCAGGCCCTCCCACGCCATCGCCACGCCGGAGAGCGTGGAGTAGCCGAACCGCACGATCGCGCTGGAGTTGCTCGTGGAGCCGTAGCCGGCGCTCGGCAGGGCGTCCAGGTTGAGCGTCGACCGGCCGCGCCGGGACAGCTCGTAGGCGATCGCCGACCCGATCACGCCCGCGCCGATGACCACGACGTCGGGCGCCCCCTGGGGCCCGTCGTCACGGGCACTGGCCATCCCTGGCTCCCCTGCAGATCGGCTGTTCATCGGGTGTTCGTCGTGTCAGTTGAGGTGATTCTATTCCCACTCTGCGGGAATGTCTGGACTTCTGCCCACTAAGCGGTAACGTACGGCGAACCATGGCCGGTGTAAAGAGCGTCGAGCGCGCGATCGCCCTGCTCAGCCAGGTCGCACACAGCCCGGGCGGGCTGGTGGACCTCGCCGAGGCGACGGGGCTGCCCACCTCGACGACCGCGCGGCTGCTCGCGACCCTCGAGGGGCTGGATGCGCTGCGCCGCGACGAGCAGGGCGTCTACCGGATCGGGCCGACCGTCGCGGTGCTGGCGGTCCCGCAGCCGGGGGAGCCCAGCAGACGGGACCTCGCGCTGCCCTACCTCGAGGAGCTGGCGACCACGCTCGACGAGGCGGTGGGGCTCTCGGTGGTGGCCGGGCAGGAGTCGGTGACCATCGCGCAGGTGGACACCCCCCGCCCCGTGCAGGCCGAGAACTGGGAGGGCAGCCGGTGGCCGCTGCAGCAGGGCCCGTCGGGCTTCGCACTCATCGCGACCTGGACGCCCGAGGCCATCGAGGCCTTCGCGGCGGAGCATCCCGAGGTCCCCGACCTGGCGAAGCGGGTGGCCGACCCGCCGACCTCCGGGGTGTGGTGGAGCTTCGGTGACTACGTGGAGGGACTGACCAGCGCGGCCGTCCCGATCTGCGACGAGGACGGCCTCGGCATCGCCACCGTCTACGCCTACGGGCCGTCCTACCGCTTCCCGAGCCCGGACACGACCGAGCTGATCGAGGCCGTGCTGGTCGACCGGGCCAGCCGCATCTCGCGGGCCTGGCGCTCACGCACCGGGACCCGCCCGGCCCACCGCGAGTCGCGCCACGACGACCCCGGCCGGGGCACGCAGAGGACGGGAACCTGAGATGACCACCGACCACGTCCCTCCCTCGCCCGAGCCCGCAGCAGCAGGCGGTCGCGCCCCCCGCGGACGTCGCCGGGAGCGCGCCACCGGCCCGGCTGGTCCCGCACAGCCGCCGTGGCGCCGACTGACACGGCACCTGGAGCCGGTCCGCGCCGTCTCCGAGGACCAGCTCGAGTCGATCGTGAACGCCTCCTCCCGCGTCCTGCACGAGACCGGCATCGACTTCCTGCACCCGAGGGCCCGGGAGCTGTGGGCCGCGGCCGGCGCCGACCTCGACGGCGACCGGGTGCACCTGGACCCGGAGCTGGTCGCGTCGCTGGTGTCCCAGGCACCGGAGGACTTCACGCTGCACGCCCGCAACCCGGCGCACGACGTGCACCTGGGCGGGAGCTCGGTGGCGTTCGCGGCGGTCGCCAGCGCGCCGTACGTCGGCGACGAGGCCGGCGGACGGCGGGAGGGCAACCAGCGGGACTTCGAGAACCTGCTCCGGCTCAGCCAGAGCCTGAACGCGGTGCACCTGCACGGGGGATACCCGGTCGAGCCGACCGACATCCACGCCTCGGTGCGGCACCTGCGAGCCACCCACGCGCTGCTCACCCTCACCGACAAGGTGCCGCACGCCTACAGCCTGGGCGCGCAGCGCAACATCGACTGCCTGGAGATGGTGCGCATCGCCCGCCAGGTCGACGCCGCGACGCTGGAGCAGCAGCCGTCGATCTACACGATCATCAACGCCAGCTCGCCCCTGCGCTACGACGAGCCGATGCTCGAGGGAGTCCTGCAGTACTCCTCCCGCAACCAGGTGGTCGTCATCACGCCGTTCACCCTGGCCGGGGCGATGGCCCCGGTGACGGTCGCCGGCGCGCTGGTCCAGCAGCACGCGGAGGCGCTCGCCGGCATCGCGTTCACCCAGCTCGTGCGGCCCGGCTCCCCGGTGGTGTACGGCGGGTTCACCTCCAACGTGGACATGCGGTCCGGCTCGCCGGCCTTCGGGACCCCGGAGTTCATGAAGGCGGCGCTGGTCGGCGGGCAGCTGGCCCGACGGGTCGGGGTGCCCTACCGGTCCTCCAACGTGTGCGCGGCGAACGCCGTGGACAGCCAGTCCGCCTACGAGAGCGTGTTCTCGCTGTGGGGCGCGGTGATGGGCGGTGCGCACCTGGTGATGCACGGCGCCGGCTGGCTGGAGGGCGGGCTGCGGGCGTCGTACGAGAAGATGGTCATCGACGCCGACATGCTGCAGATGGTCGCGGCGTTCCTGGACCCGCTGATCGTCGACGACGCCAGCCTGGCCGTCGAGGCGATCGCCGAGGTCGGGCCCGGCGGGCACTTCTTCGGCATCGAGCACACCCAGGACCGGTTCCGGGACGCGTTCTTCGCCCCGATGGTCTCCGACTGGCGCAACTTCGAGTCCTGGGAGCTGGCCGGCAGCCCCACGGCCACCAGCCACGCCTCCCGGCTGGTCGGCGAGCTCCTCGACGCCTACCAGCCCCCCGCGATGGCGCCCGACGTCGCCGCCGAGCTCGACGACTTCGTCGCCCGCCGGGTCGCCGAGGGCGGCGTGCGGACCGACTTCTGACCCGCCCGAGCACCAGGAGCAACGAGTTGAGGACATCGGCTTGAGGACATCGGCTTGAGGACATCAGGCGCAGGTCGTCGTGATCGGTGGCGGGGTGGTCGGCGCCAGCGTGCTCTACCACCTCACCCGGGCAGGGGTCACCGACGCGGTCCTGCTCGAGCGCAGCGAGCTGACCTCCGGGTCCACGTGGCACGCCGCGGGCGGCATGCACACGCTGAACGGCGACCCGAACGTCGTCGCCCTGCAGAAGTACACCGTCGAGCTCTACGAGGAGATCCAGCGCGTCTCCGGCATCGACTGCGGCATCCACCTCACCGGCGGGCTGCTGCTGGCCGACACCGAGGAGCGGATGGACTGGCTGCGGCTCGCTCACGCCCGCAACCGCTACCTGGGCCTCGAGACCGAGCTGATCAGCGTCGCGGAGGCGAAGAAGTTCCTGCCGGTGATGGACGAGAAGCACTTCGTCGGCGCGATGTTCGACCCGGTCGAGGGCAACGTCGACCCGTCCGGGGTCACCCGCGCCTTCGCCAAGGCGGCCCGTCTCGCCGGCGCCGAGGTGGTCCAGCACACCCGCGTCGAGGCGATCCACCAGCTCGCCGACGGCAGCTGGCGGCTGGACTGCGGCGAGCACGGCTTCATCGACTGCGAGCACTTCGTCAACGCCGGCGGGCTGTGGGCCCGCGAGGTCGGCCGGATGTGCGGGATCGAGCTGCCGGTGCTCGCGATGGAGCACATGTACCTCGTCACCGAGGCGGTCCCGGAGCTCGAGGACGCCCCGCTCTTCCACGCCATGGACTTCGGTGGCGAGGTCTACATGCGCAAGGAGGGCCACGGGCTGCTGCTCGGCACCTACGAGCGCAACGGCGTCCCGTGGTCCCCGCAGGCGACGCCGTGGGACTTCGGGCACCAGCTGCTCCCTCCCGACCTGGACCGCATCTCCGAGAACCTCGCCGTCGCGTTCGACCACTTCCCGGTCTTCCACGAGGTCGGGATCAGGTCGGTCGTGAACGGGCCGTTCACGTTCGCCCCGGACGGCAACCCGCTGGTCGGTCCGGTCCGCGGGCAGCGCGGCCACTGGGTCGCCTGCGGCGTGATGGCCGGCCTCAGCCAGGGCGGAGGCGTCGGGCTCGCGCTCGCGAACTGGATCACCCAGGGCGACCCCGGCTTCGACGTCTGGGGCATGGACGTGGCCCGGTTCGGGGACTGGGCCACCCCGGCGTACACCAACCTCAAGGTCCGCGAGAACTACGGGCGCCGGTTCCGGATCGCCTATCCCAACGAGCAGCTCCCCGCGGCACGGCCCCTGCTCACCTCCCCGATCCACGGGCGCCTCGACGCCGCCCACGCGGTGTGGGGGGCGTCGTACGGGCTGGAGCACGCGCTGTGGTTCCAGCGCGAGGCGGACGTGGTGCCCGGCCGGCAGCGGCTCGAGACCCCGACGCTGCGCCGCTCCAACGCCTGGACCGCGGTCGCCGAGGAGAGCCGGGCGGTGCGTGAGGGGGTCGGGCTCATCGAGACGACGAGCTTCGCGAAGTACGAGTTCACCGGCCCCGGCGCACGCACCTTCCTCGACCGCCTGCTGGCCAACCGCATCCCCCGCACCGGGCGGATGGGCCTGTCGCCGATGCTCGACGAGCGCGGCCGGCTGGTCGGCGACCTCACGGTCGCCGCGCTGCCACCGGCGTCGGTGACCGAGGGGCCCGAGAGGTTCCTGGTGTTCGGCACCGGCGCCGCGGAGAGGTACCACCAGCGCTGGTTCGACGCGCACCTGCCCGACGACGGCTCGGTCCGCTACCGCGCGCTGGGTCCGAGCCTGACCGGCCTCTCGATCGCCGGGCCGGCCTCGCGGGACGTGCTGGCCGAGCTGGTGAGCGCCGACGTGTCGAGGGAGGCGTTCGGCTTCCTGGACATCCGCCGGCTCGACGTGGGCCTGGTCCCCGCGCTGGTCGGGCGGATCTCGTTCACCGGCGACCTGGGCTTCGAGCTCTGGGTGGAGCCGGCCTACCAGGCCCGCCTGTTCGACGACCTGATGGCGGCCGGGCGACGGCACGGCATCCGGCTCTTCGGTGCCCATGCCCTGAACTCGCTGCGGCTGGAGAAGTCCTTCGGGTCGTGGGCGACCGAGTTCCGGCCGTCGTACCACCCCTACGAGGCCGGGCTGGGACCGTTCGTGAAGCCGGACAAGGGCGACTTCGTCGGGCGTGAGGCGGTCCTCGCGCTGCGCGCCGAGGGCGGCGGGCGGCGGCTGGTGACGTTCACGGTCGACGTACCGGACGGGCCGGAGGCGGCGGACGTGATCGGCGACGAGCCGATCTGGCACGACGGCCGGGTCGTCGGCCGGGTCACCTCGGGTGGCTATGCGCACGCGTCGCAGGCGTCGGTGGCGATGGGCTACGTGCCGGCCGAGCTGGCCACCGCCACGACCGGGTTCGAGATCGAGGTGCTCGGGTCCCGGCGCCGGGCCACCCGCCTCGAGGAGTGCCTGTTCGACCCGCGCGGCGATCGGATGCGCAGCTGACCCTGGCTGCTGACCCCGGCTGCTGACCCCGGCTGCGCGTCCCGAGACCGGGGAGCCAGCGGCGAGCGGTCAGCTGGCGCGGCTCGGGACGGGTGGGTGGTCCGGGCGAGGCAACCACGCCTGGGCGAAGTTGGCGCGACGTGCCGACCGGTTCCCGCGCGGCAACGGCTCCTGGGCGGAGTTGGCGCTGGACCTCCCGCACGGGCTGACCCCGGGCCTAGCGGGCGCTATCCGGGGCCGGGCGCACCCGCGTGTCCCTCCACGGGCGGCCGCAGGACCGCGAAGGTGTCGGTGATCTGCAGGTGGTCGAGGCCGAACCTGTACGTCGCAGCGGGCCGGCCGCCCGAGGTGCCCGACCTGGTCGTCCCGCCGGTGGGCTCGATGATCCGGCGGCGCAGCAGCACCCGCTGCAGGTTGGTGACGCTCACGTCGTGACCGAGCGCGGCGACGTAGACCTCCCGGAGCTCGGAGAGGGTGAACGTCGGCGGCGCGAGGGCGAAGCAGATGTTGGTGTAGCTGAGCTTCGCGCGCAGGCGGGCCAGGGCCGACTCGGTCATCGAGGTGTGGTCGTAGGCCATCCGGGACGGCAGCAGCCTCGCCGGGTGCCAGGCCGTGTCCGGCGGCAGGGCGGGGTCGTGCCCGAGCGGGACCAGGCCGAGGTAGACCGTCGCCAGCACCCGGCCGGTCGGGTCCCGGTCCGGGTCGCTGCGGGTCTCGACCTGCTCGAGGTGCCCGATGTGCCGGATGTCCACCTTCGTCGCGAGCTGTCGGCTGATCGACGTGCCGAGGCGCTCGTCGTGCCGGAGCGGCCCACCGGGAAGCGACCAGGACCCCGCGAACGGCTCGAGCGAGCGCTGCCACAGCAGGATCTGCAGGCTCCGCCGGCGGCCCGCCCGGGGTGGCCCGCTGCGGTCGGGCACCGGGTCCCGGACCCGCAGGAGGTCGGGCGCCGGGTCCCGGACCTGGAGGACGACGGCGAGCGCGTCGTGCCGGAACGAGTCGTCGCTGCTCTGGGCGGTGCTCACCCGGGAATGGTATGTTGGCGCCAAGGTTTTCGCCTGTTGGGCGAAAACAGGAGGCGAGGACTGATGCCCGAGCAGACCGCACGTCCCACCAGCATCGCCGAGCCAGGACCGGCCGGTCGCGACGAGTCCACGTGGTCCGGTGCGGACTGGGACGCCTGGCGCGAGGAGGTCCGGTCCCTGGCCCGGGAGCGCGACGCCGTGGTGCTGGCCCACAACTACCAGGCCCCGGAGATCCAGGACGTCGCCGACCACGTCGGGGACTCCCTGGCGCTCTCGCGGGTGGCGGCGGCGAGCTCGGCCGGCACCATCGTGTTCGCCGGCGTGCACTTCATGGCGGAGACCGCCAAGATCCTCGCGCCGTCGAGGACCGTGCTGATCCCCGACCGCGCGGCGGGCTGCTCGCTGGCAGACACGATCACCGCCGACCAGCTGCGGGCCTGGAAGGCCGAGCACCCCGGCGCGGCCGTGGTGGCCTACGTGAACACCACCGCCGAGGTGAAGGCGGAGTCGGACATCTGCTGCACCTCCTCCAACGCCGTGGAGGTCGTCGAGTCCCTTCCGGCGGACCAGGAGGTGCTGTTCCTTCCCGACCAGTTCCTCGGCGCGCACGTGCAGCGCCTCACCGGCCGCGACAACATCCGGATCTGGATGGGCGAGTGCCACGTGCACGCCGGCATCTCCGCGGTCGGGCTGCGCACCAAGGTCGCCGAGCACCCCGATGCGGAGCTGTTCGTGCATCCCGAGTGCGGCTGCACCACCTCGGCGCTGTGGATGGTGTCGCAGGGCGAGCTGCCGGCCGGCCGCACCCAGGTGCTCTCCACCGGCGGGATGCTCGACGCGGCCCGCCGCAGCACCTCCGCCACGGTGCTCGTCGCCACCGAGGTCGGGATGCTCCACCAGCTCCGCAAGGCGAACACCACCACCTCCTTCGAGCCGGTGAACGCCAAGGCGTCCTGCCGGTTCATGAAGATGACGACCCCCCGCACGCTGCTGCGGGCGCTGCGCGAGGGCCGCGACGAGGTGGTCGTCGACCCCGCCGTCGCGGAGCGGGCCCGGTCCGCCGTGGAGAGGATGATCGCGCTCGGCGGCGGACGCCGTACGCCATGAGCGTGCCGCGGCGGCTGGCCGCCCCCGCACCGGGCTGGACCCGCTACGCCGACGTGGTGGTCGTCGGCTCGGGCGTCGCCGGCCTCACGGCCGCGCTGCAGGTGCGCCCGGCGGGGTCGGTGATGGTCGTGACCAAGGGCCTGCTGACCGAGGGCTCGACGGGCTGGGCCCAGGGCGGGGTGGCCGCGGCGCTCGGACCCGGCGACAGTCCCGCGCAGCACCTGCACGACACCCTCGACGCGGGTGCCGGTCTCTGCGACGAGGACGCCGTCCGGGTGCTCGTGTCCGAGGGCCCCGACGCGGTCCGCGAGCTGCTGGGGCGGGGAGCCGCCTTCGACCGGGACGCGGCCGGTGGTCTCGCGCTGACCCGTGAGGGTGGCCACCACCGCGACCGGATCGCGCACGCCGGAGGGGACGCGACCGGCGCGGAGGTCCAGCGGGCCCTGGTCGCGGCCGTCCGCGCGGCACCGGACATCACCGTGGTCGAGCACGCGCTGGTCCTCGACCTGGTGCCCGGAGCGGACGGCGGCGTCGCCGGGGTCACCGTGCACGTCGGCGGCGAGGGCGAGCACCGAGGTGTCGGCCGGGTGCTGTGCCGGGCGGTGGTGCTGGCCAGCGGGGGCCTCGGACAGGTGTTCGCGGCGACGACGAACCCGCCGGTGGCGACGGGGGACGGGATGGCGCTGGCGCTGCGCGCAGGTGCGGCGCTGCGCGACCTCGAGTTCGTGCAGTTCCACCCGACCGTCCTGTGGCTGGGCACCGGGTCGCGCGGCCAGCAGCCGCTGGTCTCCGAGGCGGTCCGCGGCGAGGGTGCCGTCCTCGTCGACGACCGAGGGGTGCCGTTCATGCGGGGGCAGCACGAGCTGGCGGACCTCGCGCCCCGCGACGTGGTCGCCCAGGCGATCATGCGCCGGATGCGGGCGACCGGAGCACAGCACGTGTGGCTGGACGGCCGCGGGCTCGGTGCGGACACGTGGAGGCGACGCTTCCCCGGCATCCTCGCGACCTGCCGGACCCACGGCATCGACCCGGTCACCGACCTGGTCCCGGTCACCCCGGCGGCGCACTACGCGAGCGGAGGGGTCGCCACGGACCTGCACGGGCGGTCCTCGGTGCCCGGCCTGCTCGCCTGCGGCGAGGTCGCGTGCACGGGCGTGCACGGCGCCAACCGGCTGGCGTCGAACTCCCTGCTCGAGGGACTGGTGTTCGCCCGACGGGTCGCCGACCACCTGCGCTCCGGCCTCCCACCCCGGCAGCAGCCGGTGCGGGACCCCCGCCCCGCCGCGGTGCTGCCGGGCTCCCTGCGTCGGCGCGTCCAGCAGCTGATGACCGACCACGCGGGTGTCCTGCGGACGCACCGGGGACTCACGGAGGCCGGCGCCGCCCTGGCCCGTCTCGGCGAGCGGACCACGCAGGACCCCGACGCCGAGGCCTGGGCGGCCACCAACCTGCACACCGTGAGCACCGCCCTGGTCGCAGCCGCCACCGCCCGGCAGGAGACCCGCGGGTCGCACTGGCGCGCGGACTTCCCCGGTCGCGACGAGGACCTGTGGGGCGGCCACCTCGACGTCACGCTGACGGCCGCCGGTGTGCGGCTGACCGGGGGGCAGCCCCGGAGCGCGGAGACGGCGCTGGCCGGAGCCGTCCGGTGACCGGCGTCGAGGAGCTTCCCGTCGGACTCGTCGAGGAGCTCAGCGCGGCGGGGCTGGACCCTGCGAAGGTGTACGACGCCGTGGCGGCCGCCCTCGCCGAGGACGTCCCGGGGGTGGACGTCACCAGCGTCGCGACGCTCGACGCGTCGGTCGTCGCGACGGCCGACCTGGTGGCCCGCGGGGGCGGTGTCGTCGCCGGGCTGGCCGTCGCCGAGGTCGCGTTCCGGCACGTGGCCGGACCAGGTGTGGACGTGCTCCGGGGAGCCGCCGACGGTGCGCACGTCGAGCGGGGCGACGTACTCCTCACGGTGCGGGGACCCGTCGCGGCGCTGCTCACCGCCGAGCGGACCGCCCTGAACCACCTGTGCCACCTGTCCGGGATCGCGACCGCCACCGCGCAGTGGGTCGACGCGCTGGCCGGCACCCGGGCTCGGGTCCGGGACACCCGCAAGACCACCCCGGGCCTGCGAGCGCTGGAGAAGTACGCCGTGCGCTGCGGCGGCGGCCTGAACCACCGCGCCGGCCTCTCGGACCAGGCCCTGGTCAAGGACAACCACGTGCGCGCCGCCGGCGGCGTGGTGCCGGCCTACCGGGCGGTCCGTGCGGCCTACCCGGACCTTCCGGTGCAGGTCGAGGTGACCACGCTCGACCAGCTCCGGGAGCTCCTCGACGTCGGCGCCCCCGACATACTGCTCGACAACATGAGCACCGAGCAGATGACCGAGGCGGTCCGGCTCAACGACGGGCGCGCCCGTCTCGAGGCCTCCGGCGGGCTCACCCTGGACCGTGCCCGGGAGGTCGCGCGGACCGGCGTGGACCTCGTCTCCGTCGGGGCTCTGACCCACTCCGCCCCGGTCCTGGACATCGCGATGGACCTGCGCGGCTGACGGTCCACCATGGGTGGGGAGGGCCGACGAGCCATCCGAGGAAGGACGCGATGACACTCAAGCTGGGTCGCCGGGAGTTCGCCGACGACGTCCCCCTGATGATGGCCATCGTCAACCGCACCCCGGACTCGTTCTACGACAAGGGGGCGACGTGGGCCGAGGGCCGGGCCTTCGACCGGGTGACCCGGGTCGTCGACGAGGGGGCGGAGATCGTCGACATCGGCGGCATCAAGGCGGGCCTCGGCGCGACCGTCGACGCGCTGGAGGAGCGTCGACGGGTCGTCGACTTCGTCGCCCGGGTGCGCTCGGCCTTCCCCGACCTCGTGATCAGCGTCGACACGTGGCGTGCCGAGGTCGGCCGCGCGGTCTGCTCCGAAGGTGCCGACGTCCTCAACGACGCGTGGGGCGGTGCCGATCCCGAGCTGGTCTCGGCGGCGGCGGAGTTCGGCGCCGCCATCGTGTGCACGCACACCGGTGGCGCCGAGCCGAGGACCGCTCCGCACCGCGTCGACTACGCCGACGTGATGGCCTCGGTCATCGAGGACACCACGGCGTATGCGCGGCGGGCCGTGGCCGCAGGGGTCGACCCCCGCAGTGTCGTGATCGACCCCGCCCACGACTTCGGCAAGAACACCTTCCACTCCCTCGAGGTGACCCGACGGCTCGGCGAGATGACGGCGACCGGCTGGCCGGTGCTGGTGTCCCTGTCCAACAAGGACTTCGTCGGCGAGACGCTCGACCTGCCGGTCGGTGAGAGGCTGACCGGCACGCTCGCCGCGACGGCGGTCTGCGCTCTCGCAGGAGCCCGCATCTACCGGGTCCACGAGGTGGTGGAGACCCGACAGGTAGTGGACATGGTCTGGTCGATCGCCGGTCGCCGCCCCCCTGCTCGAGCGATCCGCGGCCTCGCCTGAGGCTCGCCGCGTACGGCGACCACAGACCCTGCAGATGCGCCGACTCGACCCCGCATGGCCCTGCAGATGCGCCGACTCGACCCGGAGGAGAAATGAGCACCCAGACACTCGTCGCCACCGCGAACGTCCTGGACGCGCTCGGTCGCGCAGACGCCCGCTCGGCCGTCGAGGAGGTGCTGGCCGCCCGCCCGGACATCGTGGGGCTCCAGGAGTGGGGATGGTCCCGCAGGGCGCTGCTGCCGGGCGCCGACTACGCGTGGGTGACGCCGCCGTACGGCGCCAACCCGGTGGGAGCCCGGCGGGACCGCTACGACGTCCTCGGTCACCGGCTCCGGGTCGTGGCCTGGGTGGCTCGGACCGACCGCGGTGCCAGGCCGGTGCCGGTCCTGCCGCCCCGGGCCGTGACCGTGGTGCTGCTGCGCGACCGGATGCTCGCCCGGACGGTCAGCGTGGTGTGCTTCCACCTGGTGCCGGGCGTGCAGTCCCGTGGCGTCTACCGGGCCGACCGGCCGCTGCTGGTGGCCCGGCACACCACCGAGGTACGACGGCTGCGTGCCGTGGTCGCGGAGCAGCTGGCGGCCGGCCGGCTGACCTTCGCGGTCGGTGACTCGAACCTCCACGGTCTGCGGATCCCCGGCCTGACGTCGGCGTGGGAGGGACGCGAGGACGCCCCCGGCACGCTCGGGCCGAGCCGCCGGGTCGACGACGTGTTCGGCCCCGGCCCGGCCCGCGACGTGACCCTGGTGAGCACACCCTCGGACCACCGGGCGGTCCTCGCCCTCCGCGACGACCCGCAGTGACGGGCAGCTGGCGGGCGCCGCCGCAGGTTCGTCGGGGTCGCGCGCTAGCGCACGCTGGTCAGCTCCTCGACGAACGGGTCCTCAGCGGGTCCCGGCGACACGAACACGAACCGCCGGTAGGACCAGTAGCGGAACAGTGTCCCCAGCGCCAGGCCGACCACGTTGGCCGAGATGTTGTCGGCCAGCCGGCTGGTGAGCCCGAGGAGGTCGTGGGACACGATCAGCGTGAGCACCGACGGAACCAGCCCGACCACGTTGAACACGACGAACAGCGTGACCTCGCGTCGGCGGTCACCCCTGCTGCGTCCGCGCCAGGTGAGGAGCCGGTTGCCCCAGTAGGTCACCACCATCGCCAGCACGACCGCCAGCACCCGGGCGTACGACGGGTCGGCGACCGCCAGTGCGCCCATCGAGCGCAGGACGTTGAACGCCGCCACGTCCACGACGTAGCCCAGCCCGCCGACACCGAGGAACGTCAGCACCTCGCGGGACAGCAGCCGGGACCGGAAGCTGGCCAGCAGCGCCTCAGGTCGAGGCATCGCGCAGCCTCCGGCGCGGGACCGCGCCACCCAGGTGCGTGATCTCGCGCCAGCGCCAGGCGAGCACCCGCAGCAGGGCCTCCCCGACGATGGCGGCCGACATCTTCGACTCGCCGGAGGTGCGGTCCCGGAAGGTGATGGGCACCTCGGTGACGCGCAGGCCGAGACGGCTGGCGCGCCAGGTGTTCTCGATCTGGAAGCAGTAGCCGTCGGACTCCGAGTCGACGGCCCCGATCCGCTCGAGCGCCTGGCGCCGGAACGCCTTGAACCCCGCGGTCGCGTCGCGCACCGGGATGGCGAGGACCAGCCGGACGTAGAGGTTGCCGCCGCGGGAGATGACGCGCCGGCCGACCGGCCAGTCCCGCACGGCACCACCGCGCACGTAGCGGGAGCCGACGGCCACGTCGGAGTCCTCCAGCGCGGCCAGCAGCGCCGGCAGCCGCTCCGGTGGGTGCGAGCCGTCCGCGTCCATCTGCACGACCCGGTCGTAGGACGCCGCCAGCGCCCAGCGGAACCCGGACCGGTAGGCGGCTCCGAGGCCGTCCTTGGACGACCGCGTGAGCAGGTGGACGCGACGCCCGAGCTCGTGATGCGCGCAGACCAGGGCGGCCGTGCCGTCGGGGCTGCTGTCGTCCACCACGAGCACGTCCACGTCGGGCGCCTCGCGCAGGACCGCGTCCAGCAGCCTCAGGATGCCTCCGGCCTCGTTGTAGGTGGGCACCACGACCACGGTCCTCATGGGGTCTCCTTCCCGAGCCACCCGTCGGCGAGGGCCGGGGCGCCGGGGAGGCGGGGGGTGGGCCGGTCGACCCCGTCGCGCAGGTAGACCGTCAGCCCGTGCAGCACGGCGACCGGGTGGTAGCGGGTGCGCAGCAGCCTCTCGGTCCTCGCACCGCCCTGCCCGAGGGAGCTGAGCCGGCTCCACCGCACGAACCAGGTCGACGCGTGCGGACCGGTCAGGTGGCTGTCGAGGACGGTCAGCTGCGGGTCGAGCGTCCGGGCGGGAAGGCTCCACAGATACGGGTACGGCGATCGGAGCCCGGACGCCCGGGTGACGTCGGCGTGTCCGAGTGCGGTGATGATGGTGTCGCCGGGGTGCGCAGCGGCGCCGACCGCCGCCCCCACCGACGACGCGCTCGAGCCGCCGCTGCCGGCCGACGGAACCCGCCCGCCCCAGGCGACGGCGGCGACGAGCACGGCGGCCACCAGGACCAGCCGGGTCCCCGGCTGGCGGCAGGCGACCAGCACACCGGCAGCGACCGCCATCGGCACGACCAGCTGGACGAGGTAGTGGTGCCAGTAGTTCCCGCCCAGACCGATCGAGACCGTGTCGAAGAGCATCGTGGCGACCAGTGCCCAGGCCGCCGCAGCCCGGAGCCGGCGGGAGGCCAGTGCCCACGCGACGACGACCATGATCACCGCACCGCCGCTGATCACCCAGGACATCAGCAGCAGCCACGCCCGGGCGGTGGCGTGCTGGTGGCTGGAGGTGGCGAGGACCCGGCCGGCCTGGAGCCGGAAGGGGTACATCGCGTCGAACACGCCGGTGACCGACGTGCCGTGCAGCACCGTCCACCAGGCGGCGACGCCCACGGCGAGGGCCGCCCCCACGGCGTAGGCCACGGCGATCCGGCCGAGCCGACGCGCGGACAGCTCACCCCGGCGCCACGAGACCAGTGCGACGACGACGGCGAAGACCCCGACGTCGGCCATGTTCTGCTTCACCAGCAGCGCTGCGACCGTCGCCGCGCCGGCGGCGGCAGCCGCCAGGGCCGCAGGACGTGCGCGGTCCTCACGGACGGATCGGAGCACGGCCACGATGCCGGCGACCACGAAGGGGGCCGCGAGCAGCTCACCGTTGACGTCCAGACCGCCGAACAGCGGGCTGACGCACAGCGCGGCGGCGACCGCGGCCGACCAGCCGGCTGCCCGTGGTCCCGAGATCCGACGAGCGATGTGGGCACTGCCGAGCACGACGACGACGGTGGCCAGGCAGCCCAGCAGGCGCAGTGGGACCAGTCCGCCGAGGGCGGCGGCGAACCGGAAGAGCGTGATCAGCAGCGGCGGGCGGTCCACCCAGTAGTCGCCGTACAGCGACGTCCCGGGTGCGTGCCACTGCTGGCCGACGAGCAGGAAGCCGGCCTCGTCGGGACTGGGGGCACGGGTCAGGAACGGCAGCCGCGCGAGCAGCGCCACGACGGCGGCGACGACCACGACGAGCCGGCCGGTGGGGCGGTGCCGGCGACCGGACGGCGTGGGTGGCGTGGGTGGCGTCGGCGGCGTGGAGGAGGACGGCTTCGCGGAGGCGACAGTCGTGCTCATGGTGCGATGATGCGTCGCAGAACCTGACCGCCACCTGACCATCTGGGGCGGTTTCGGCGCACGGAGGAGCCCTCCGGACGGGCGTGCGGCACGATGGGTGCGTGACCAGGATCGGCATCTGTGAGGACGACGAGTCGGTGCGGCGCGTGCTGACCGAGGCGTTCAAGATGCACGGGCACGAGGTGGTGATCGCCCGCAACGGCCAGGAGGCGATCCGCAACCTCGCCGGCCCCGACATCGACGTCCTGGTCGTCGACATCGGGCTCCCGGATGCGGACGGCCGGGACGTGTGCCAGGCGCTCCGGGCCGGCGGGCAGGGCGCCCCGGTGCTGTTCCTCACCGCCCTGGACGCGGTGCACGACCGGGTCTCCGGCTTCCACGCCGGAGGTGACGACTACGTCGCCAAGCCCTTCGCCATCGCCGAGGTGCTCGTGCGCATCGCCGCGCTGCACAAGCGGAGCCGTGCGGCGCCCCAGGCCTCGAGCAGCGGGCTGCTGCTGAACCCGGACCGGTTCACCGTGCAGCACGGTGAGCTGGAGCAGAAGCTCACCCCGACCGAGTTCCGGCTGCTGGCCTCGATAGCCGCCGACACAGGGTCGATCGTCCGGCGTCGGGCAGCCGTCGCGGCCGCCTGGCCCGACGGCGCCTGGGTCTCGGAGAACACCATCGACAGCTTCATCCGCCGGCTGAGGGTCAAGCTCCAGGCCGTCGAGTCGCCCGTCACCCTGGAGACGGTGCGGGGCGTCGGGTTCGTGCTGCGATGAGGTTCCCGGGTCACCACCTGCGCTCACGCATCATCTGGACCACGGCGCTGGTGTCGCTGGCCGCGATGGCAGCGATGGCAGCAACCGCGATCGTGGCCCTGAACGCGGTGATCGACAAGAACGTCGACTCCTCGCTGCGGGACCGGTTCGCGCTCGACTCCTCGAGCATCCGGAACAACCCCCGAGGACCCGAGGTCGCCCTGAGCAACCCGGTCGACTCCGTCCAGGACAGCACCTGGCTCTACGACGCCGACGGCAGGCAGATCCTCGGACCCCAGGCCGGTCGACGGGTCCAGTCGGTGGTGCGGTCCCTGTCCGCCGTGCCGAGCAGGACGTCGACGACCAAGCACGACCGCCTCTACCTCGCCGGGCCGGTCACCATCGGCGGCCCCAGCCCGCGACCGGGCGTGCTCGTCGTCGCCCAGAGCCTCGACCCCTACGAGGACACCCGCACGGAGATCCTCGTCGGGCTGGTCGCCCTCGGCCTCCTGGTGACCGCCGGCAGCACCGCCGTGGCGGCCTGGACGACGGCCCGGGCCCTGGCCCCCGTCGAGTCGATGGCCGGCCTGGCCGAGGACTGGAGCGAGTCCGACCTCGACGCCCGGTTCGACGGCCTCGGGGCGGAGGACGAGATCGCCCACCTCGGGCACACGCTCAACCTCCTGCTGGACCGGGTCGCCGGCGCGCTGCGAGGTGAGCAGCGGCTCACCTCGGAGCTGGCCCACGAGCTCCGCACCCCGCTCACCGGGATCCGCGGCGAGCTCGAGCTCGCGCTGATGGCGGAGCCGGTCCCGGCCACCCGGAAGCGACTGGAGCGGGTGATCGGTCTCGTCGACCAGATGAGCGGCACGATCACCACCTTGCTGGCGATCGCCCGCGACGACATCGCCCACCACCACTCCACCAGCGTCGACGCCGTGGTCGCCGCGACCCTGAACGGCCGGGCCGCCGGTGAGCCCGTCGTACGACGTCCCGACCCGGCCCCGGGCCTGCGCGTCGGCGCCACGACGGAGAACGCCGTACGAGCCCTCTCGCCGCTGCTGGACAACGCACTGCGCTACGCCCACGACCAGGTGACCGTCTCGGTCAGGGCCTGCGAGCGGACCGTCGACATCACGGTGTCCGACGACGGCCCGGGAGTCGTCGGGTCGGGCACCGACCCGGAGTCGCTGTTCGCGGCGGGGGTGAAGGCACCGGGAAGCCCCGGGGCGGGGCTGGGGCTGGCGCTCGCCCGACGCGTCGCGCACACGCTCGGCGGTGACGTCTCGCTGGCCTCGCCGCGTGACCCCACGAGCTTCACGCTGACGCTCCCGAAGCCGTGAGCGTCGTCGGCGCAGGGCAGCCGGCGGCTGGTCACGGCCTCCGGTGCCGGAGGAGCAGCACAGCCGCGACGGCGGACCCCACGGTGCCGAGCGCGAGGTCACCGAGGGTGTCGGTGTAGGCGGTCGCCAGCTCGGTGCCGTGCCGGATGAACGTGAACCACTCCCCCAGCTCCCAGCCGATGGCCAGCAGCGCTCCGATGCCGGTGACGAGCAGGCCCAGCGCCCAGGGTGGCCGCACGTCGGCCCGGGTCAGCAGGAGACCGATGCCCAGGCTGAGCAGGAGCCAGTTGACCAGGTGGTTGGCGTCGTCCCACCATCCGATGGTGTCGTAGAGGTCGAGGGAGTTGCCGGTGACGTCGATCAGGAACGGCGCGGCGATGCACGCGAACGCGAGCCACGGCGTGGGTCCTGGTGTGACGCCGCGGGCTCTCCGCCTGCGGGCGGCCCACGTCCAGGCGACGACGGGCGCGAGCATCATCACCGGGTAGGCGGCCAGCCGGGCACCGAACGCCTTGCCGGCGAACTGCGGGAGGCTGGTCGCGAACGTGGCGACCACCAGCTGCCCCACGGTGAGCAGCACGATCAGGTAGGTGACGTGCCGATCCCACGCGTGGGTGGTCGCCCGGGCCGGGTGGGACACGGGCTCGTCAGGATCCATACCCGGCATCGTGCCGGTCCGACCCCCCTGGCCGCCCAGGAGGCGCGCTCAACAGGGCCCGCTCAGGAGGCCAGCTCAGGAGGCCGGCGACCCCGACCCGCTCTGGTCCAGGGAGGCGTGCCAGCTCCGGTGTGCCTCCGCGTCACCCGGCTTCTGCCGGACCAGGCACCTGCAGATGTCGCAGGTCATCCCCTTCTTGGCATCCAGCCGGAACCCGATCGCCCAGTCGTGCTTCAGGTCGCGGGTCGAGGCGTCGTCCTTGCTCATGAGGTCGATACAACCAGGTCGGCCGTACTCACGGGTGAACAGTCGGTGAACGCGCGAGTTCCCCCGTCCCCGACGGACCAGCGGGCGGAGCGAGGCTCGCCAGCACGGCGGGCAGCAGCGCATCGGCGATCCGCCGATAGCCCCGGCTCGACGGGTGGAACCGGTCCAGCGCGAACAGCGCGTCCGGCTCGGCGACCAAGCTCCCGCCGAGGACGTCGCCGAGCGGCACCGGGTGACCACCGCACCGGAGCGTCGCCTCCCGCTGCGCGGCCGCGAGCCGCCTGGAGGCCTGGCGGGCGAGCCCGCGCAGCGGCTGCGGGAGGACCGGGAGGGCGCCGAGGTCGGGGCAGGTGCCGACGACGACCTCGGCGCCGCGGGCCCGCAGGGTCGTGACCGTCTGCTCGAGATGGGCGACGGACGTGGCGACCGGCACCCGGTGGGTGACGTCGTTGCCGCCGACGACCACCACCGCGACGTCGATGGACAGGTCGTCGGGGACGGCTGCGACCTGCCCGGCCAGCCAGGAGGACTCACCGCCCACCTCCGCTCCCGGGACCAGCCGCACCGCGCGCCCCGTTGCGCTGCCCAGCTGCTTGGCGAGCCGGACGCCGAGGGTGTGTCGCTGCCGCCCGGCTCCCAGCCCCGCGGCGATCGAGTCACCCAGCAGCAGCAGCGTGAGGGGGTCGCCGTGCTTGCGGCGGTAGGTCCGGTCCGGGCGGAACGCCTCCTCGCCCAGGGGCTTGCCGATCGCCCGCCGTGCGGCTCGCGCCTGGGCATGGAGCAGCTCGCGTGCCGCCGCGACCCCGGTCGCGACGGCCGCCAGGACGGCACCTGCGGCCCACCAGGCCCAGCGGGTCTCCCCCGTCACCCGGGCCCCACTCAGGCGGCCGGCGCGGCTCGGTGGTCGCGGAGGTCGATCCCGGCGAGAGGTCCGTAGTGCTCGCGGACCAGCTGGTCCACCGCAGCGCCCCACGAGCGACCCCTGACCGCCGCCAGCCCCGCCGATGCCAGCCCCGACCGCAGCGCGGGGTCCTGCACGGCCGCCTGGACGGCCTGCCGCAGCGACCGCGGGTCGTCGGGGTCGTAGAGCAGGCCGGTCACCCCGTCGGCGACGAGGTCGAGTGGGCCGCCCCGGGCCGGTGCGATGACCGGCACTCCACTGGCCTGCGCCTCCTGGACGGTCTGGCAGAAGGTCTCGGCGGGCCCGGTGTGCACGAACACGTCGAGCGAGGCGAAGGCCTGCGCGAGCTCGCGGCCGCACAGCATGCCGGTGAACCTGGCGTCGGGGAGGTGCGACTCCAGCCAGGGCCGCTCAGGACCGTCGCCGACCACGACCAGCCGGGTGCCGGGGACCTGCGCCACCTCGGACAGCCGCCTGACCTGCTTCTCCTTCGCGAGCCGTCCGACATACCCGACGACCACGCGGGGACCCGCGGGGCTGGACGCCCGCGCCCACCTGTCGTGGACCTCGCGATGGCGTCGCCGAGGGTCGAACAGGTCCAGGTCGACCCCGCGCCGCCACCAGTGCAGGTTGCCGACGCCCTGACCCTCGAGCCTCGCCCACGCCGATGCCGACGGCACCAGGGTGCGGTCGGCCCGGGCGTGCAGATGCGCGACCCAGCCGTCCAGGAACGCGGCAGCCGGTACGCCGTACTGGCGCGCGAAGCCGCCGACATCGGTCTGGTAGACCGCCAGCGACGGGACCCCGAGCCGACGGGCGGCACGCAGGCCGGCAGCACCCAGCAGCACCGGGGAGGCGAGGTGGACCACGTCGGGCGCGAACCCGGCCAGCACCTGCTCGACCTGCGCGACCGGCAGCCCGAGGCGGAACGAGCGATACCTCGGCACCCGCACCGACCGGACGCGGTGCACCTGCACGCCCCGGTAGTCACGCAACCCCGGGCCCGGTGCGACGACCAGCACCTGGTGCCCGGTGTCGACGAGCCGGTCGACGACGTGCCGCACGGTGTTGCTGACCCCGTTGACCTGCGGGAAGAAGGACTCGCTCACGATTGCGACTCGCATGGCCCCAGGCTTGCCCCACCCGGTGAACACCTCGTGTCCGCACGGGGCTTCCCGGACGAAGCGTTGCACATCAACGGGTGCCGGCGACGACCGCGCGTCTGGAAGGTGCGTGCGCACGTTCCGATAGGCTCGTTGCCATGGCGGAGGTCGACAGGATCGAGGGGTGGACGCGTCTGCTCCGCGTGCACGCCGCCGTGCTGCCCCGCATCGAGCGCGCGCTCGTCCCGGCCGGCCTCTCGGTCACGTGGTACGACGTCCTCCGGCTCCTCGACGCCGCGCCCGGCCGTCGGCTGACCATGACCGAGCTCGGCAGCCAGGCGGTGGTCAGCCGGGAGCGGGTGAGCCGGGTGGTCACCGAGCTCGAGAACGCCGGGCTGGTGACCCGCACCCGCAACCCCGACGACGGCCGCTCGTCATACGCCAAGGTCACCGCCGAGGGCCGACGGCGGCTGAGGAAGGCCGAACCGGTCTACCTGCAGGCGGTCGAGGAGCACTACTCCCGTCACCTCACCGACCGGGAGGTGACGTCCGTGGCCAAGGCCCTGGACAAGGTGCTCGCGGCCGAAGGGTAGAGACTGCCGGTCGTGCGGGTCGGGCGCGGCTGTCACCGCCGGACCGCGGGACCGGCAGACCGGCGGGACCGGCAGCCGTGGCGCCTATGCGTGTGCACGCACACAGGCTCCCCCCTGTCGCGGGCTGCCCAGGGCCCGGTCGGTTCGCCGCGGCTCCTGCCGGGCCCGGTGGGTCGCTACGGGTGGCCCCCGGTCACGTTCGGGGCACGTTCGGGCACGTTCGGTCACGCCGGCAGCGGGCCGGCGGGCACCCGAGGCGAACCCGTGCGACCACCAGGTCGTGCGGTCGCCTCGTCGCAGCGCCGTGCGGGCGCTACCATGGATGTGCCACCGGACGGTGCGGCGGGGAATCGGTCGGTTTCGCCCGGTGGTGAGCTCATCGGTTGCTCTGGTCGCCAGGAGGGGGCTCAGGGTCCGGTCAGTCGTCCCGGTCGTCGATCCCGCTGTTCGGTTCGCTACGGGACGCCCGCCGAGCAGGCACGCATGCCCGCTCGGCCAGACGCGCCGTCGCCCAGCCGGCGGCAGACGCGTCAAGGATGCACATCGGTCCGCACCCGGTGCACGTGGCCGGACCTTTCGAGGAGGAGTTCTTGGCTCGACGAGCCCAGCGCCAGCCCGGCGCGCGTCGTGATGCCCCCCGGGGCCAGCGACGTACCCGCGCCCGGGACAACGCCGGCCTGATCCCGGTCCTTGCCCGCGCCGTCCGCCAGGTCGAGGCGGCCGTCGACCGGGGACGGGTCACCCCTTCGGTGCACACCAAGTTCCAGGTGCTCGCCCTGCTGGTGCGCGAGGAACGCGCCCGCGTCACTGCGGACCAGTCCCACGGCGAGGCACACCGCAGCGAGCAGCTCAGACGCCTGGACGGGGTCGCCACGATCCTCGCCAAGACAGCCGCGCGCGAACCGGCGATGCTGGCCCTGCTCGCCGAGGACGCCGTCGTCTCCGACGCCGCCAGGTCGCTCAAGCGGGAGATGCTGGAGGACGCCGGCATGGAGGCACCTCCGGAGGAGGCCGAGTCCCCCCAGCGACGCGAGCCCACCGCGCCGGCGGCCGGCAACGGCACGGGCGAGCGTCGGGTGATCCCGCAGTCGGTCGTCTCCCGACAGCTGGCCAGCCCCTTCCTGGCTCCGGACTTCAGCGCCGCGAAGCAGAGCAGGGCCCAGCCCCGCCTCCTGGCCGGGTGGGAGCTGCTGGAGCCGTTGTTCCGGTCCTTCGAGTACGTCGGTGACGGCGCCCCGGTGTGCATGGCCCTCCCCGACTCCGCCGCCCAGCCCGTCACCGGCGGGGTGCTGATGCCGCACCAGGCCCGGGTGGTGGCTGCCGCAGCCGCGGGACACCGGACCTTCCTGCTCGCCGACGAGCCCGGTCTGGGCAAGACGGCCCAGGCGCTGCTCGCCGCCCAGGCAGCAGGCGCCTACCCCCTTCTCGTCGTGGTGCCGAACGTCGTCAAGACCAACTGGGCGCGCGAGGCCGGCCGCTGGACGCCCCGGCACCCGGCGACCGTCATCCAGGGCGACGGGGAGACCATCGACGGCTTCGCCGACATCGTGGTGGTCAACTACGAGGTCCTGGACCGCCACATCGGCTGGCTCGGTGACCTCGGCTTCCGGGGGATGGTCGTCGACGAGGCGCACTTCATCAAGAACAAGACGTCCCAGCGCTCCCAGCACGTGCTCGAGATCTCCCAGCGCATCCGCACCCGCAACGCGCGGCCGCTGATGATGGCGCTCACCGGCACCCCGCTGATCAACGACATCGAGGACTTCCGGGCGATCTGGCAGTTCCTGGGGTGGATCGACGACAAGCAGCCGCTCGCCGAGCTGATGGAGGCCCTGGAGGAGACGGGGCTGACCCCGATCGACCCCGGCTTCTACCGCGCCGCCCGCACCTGTGTCGTCGAGATGGGCATCGTGCGCCGGCGCAAGGTCGACGTCGCCGCCGACATCCCGGCCCGTCGGGTCGCCGACCTCCCCGTCGAGCTCGACGGCGCGGTCGGCAGGTCGATCCAGAAGGCCGAGCGTGACCTGGCCCGCCGCCTGGTGGCCCGCTACGAGAGCGCCCTGGAGACCCGCTCTGCCGGCCGGGTCGTGGAGGGCATCGACCACGAGCTCGTCCGCCGGGTCGCGACCTGGGAGCGCCAGGACACCACCACCACGAAGACCGACGAGAACGTGTTCACGATGATGCGGCGCATCGGCCAGGCGAAGGCCGGCCTCGCCGCCGACTACACCGCCCAGCTGGTCCGCAGCGTCGGCAAGGTGGTGTTCTTCGCCAAGCACATCGACGTGATGGACATCGCCGCGCAGACCTTCGAGCGCGGAGGGATCCGCTACTCGTCCATCCGCGGCGACCAGACGCCGACCGCTCGGCAGCGGAACATCGACGCGTTCGTGAACGACCCGGAGGTCGCGGTCGTGGTCTGCTCGCTCTCGGCGGCAGGAGTGGGTCTCAACCTGCAGGTGGCCTCCAACGTGGTGCTCGCCGAGCTGTCCTGGACCGACGCCGAGCAGACCCAGGCCATCGACCGGATCCACCGCATCGGCCAGGAGCAGCCGGTCACGGCCTGGCGGATCATCGCGGCGCAGACCATCGACACCAAGATCGCCGAGCTGATCGACAGCAAGGCGGGACTGGCCGCCCGGGCCCTCGACGGCTCGGACGAGGAGGTGGGCTCCTCCGCGGACGTCCAGACCGAGGCGCTCGTCGCCCTGCTCACCGAGGCGCTGTCCACCCCGGCCTGACCCCCGTCGACCCGGCGCGTCTGGCGGCCCCACACCGGTCGACCCGGCGCGTCTGGCGGGCCCCCACCGGTCGACCCGGCGCGTCTGGCGGGCCCCCACCCGGTCGACCCGCCGCGTCTGGCGGGCCCCCACCGGTCGACCCGGCGGTCTCGCGGGCCCACCACCCCGCTCGACCAGAATCGTTCACCGTGACCGGATATGGCGCCGCCAAGCCAGGTTTCGGCGCCATAATCGTTCACGGTGACCGGATATGGCGCGCCACGTGACCTGATTGCGGTCACCGCGACCGGTCACTGCGACCGGTCGCCCTACCGGGCCGGCGGCCCGGTCGAGTCGCGGATGACGAGCTGGGTGGGCAGCAGCCTGGTCGGTGGCTGGGAGGAGCGGGTGGTCGTCGCGCGGACCAGCGCCTCGACGGCCCGGCGCCCGGCCTCCTCGGTGCGCTCGGCGAGCGTCGTGAGGGTCGGCGTGCAGAAGTCAGCACCGAAGATGTCGTCGAAGCCCACCACGCTGATGTCGCCGGGCACCGCCCTGCCCCGCTCGGCGAGGCGGCGCATGAGACCGATGGCGAGCATGTCGTTGTGGCAGACGACCGCTGTCGCACCTGAGGCCAGGACCGCGTCCGCCGCGGACGGCCCTCCCGTCAGCGTCGGGGTGTAGGGGCCGAAGCGCCTCGCCGACAGCCCGGCCTCCTTCGCCGCGGCCTGCAGGCCGAGCCATCGCCGGTGGCCCGACCAGGACTCGACAGGACCACCGGCGAAGACGAAGGAGCGGTGCCCGAGCGAGGCGAGGTGGTCCACGATCTGGCGTGTCCCGGAGTCGTAGTCCGCGACCACGCAGGGCAGCCCCGCTGTCGCCCGGTTCACCAGCACGACGGGGCCGAGCTCGGCCGCCCGCAGCAGCTCCTCGTCCGGGAGTCGCGAGGCGCTCAGCACGAAGCCGTCGACCGATGGGCCGAGCCGCTGGAGCAGCCGCTCCTCGCCGGCCGGGTTCTCCTGGGTGTCACCGAGCACGAGCGTCAGGTTCGCAGCCGCCGCGCCGCGCTCCGCACCCTTCACGACGCCGGAGAAGTAGGGGTTGGTGATGTCGGGCACCAGCAGCGCGATGGTGCGTGTCCGTCCGGACTCGAGCGCCTGGGCGGCGGGGTTGGGTCGGTAGCCCAGTCCCTCCGCCACTGCGAGGACGTGCTCGCGGGTGTGCACGTTCACCCGCTCGGGTCGGGAGAAGGCCCGGGACACCGTCGAGGTGGCCACTCCTGCCTTTGCGGCGACGTCCACGATCGTGGCCCGGAGGTGGGTGCGCTTGCTCGCCATCAGGACATTGTGTGAGCGAGGACACCCGCTGGCAACAAATGGCAAACGATTGCCATGTGACTGCGACCACTCCTACGGTCGGGGGAAACCGAGCGCCACAGGGCGCGGAGGAAGAAGGGACCCCCACATGTCACCGACCACCGACACCGGTCGCACACCGGGCCGGGCCGCGATAGCCGCCTGGATCGGCAGTGCGCTGGAGTACTACGACCTCGCCATCTACGGAACGGCCGCCGCGCTCGTCTTCCCGAAGATCTTCTTCCCCGAAGGCAACCCGACGGCCGCCACCGTCGCAGCGTTCGCGACCTTCGGCGTCGCCTACGTCGCGCGGCCGGTCGGCTCCTTCCTCCTGGGTCACATCGGTGACAAGCTGGGCCGCAAGACGGTGATGATCGGGACGCTGCTGCTGATGGGCGCCTCGACGTTCCTGGTCGGCTGTCTTCCGACGTACTCCCAGGTCGGGATGCTGGCCCCGGTGCTCCTGGTCATCCTCCGGCTGCTCCAGGGGCTGTCGGCCGCCGGCGAGCAGGCCGGCGCCAACTCGATGTCCTTCGAGCATGCGCCGGACCGCCGGCGCGGCTTCTTCACGAGCTTCACGCTGAGCGGCACCCAGGGCGGCCAGGTCCTGGCCCCGGCGGTCTTCCTGCCACTGGCCGCGGCGCTGCCCGAGGACCAGCTGCTGTCCTGGGGATGGCGGGTGCCGTTCCTGCTGAGCGCGGTCGTGGTGCTGGTCGGCTACGTGATCCGCCGTACCCTCCACGAGACCCCGGAGTTCCAGCAGGAGGCCGACAGCGGCGAGGTGCCGCAGGCGCCGTTGGGCGTGCTGTTCGCCCACCACTGGCGGGCCGTCGTGCGGGTCTTCCTGGCCGCCTTCATCGCCATGGTGAACACCACCTTCCAGATCTTCGCGCTCAACTTCGCCACGTCCGACGACTACGGCATCAAGATCAGCTCCACCACCATGCTCTGGCTGGCGATCGTGGCCAACGTCGTGGCCATCGCCTGCATCCCGTTCTGGGCGCGCCTGTCCGACCGGATCGGTCGCAAGCCCGTCTTCCTCATCGGCATCGTGGGCAGCGGCGTGCTCGTCACGGCGTTCCTCGCCGCCATCTCCCAGCGCCAGGTCGTGCTCACTTTCGTCATCGGCGTGGCCCTGGCCGGAGTCGTCTACAGCATGTCGAACGCCGTGTGGCCGGCCACCTACGCCGAGTACTTCCCCACCAGCGTCCGCCTGTCCGGTATGGCGGTCGGCACCCAGTTCGGCTTCGCGCTCGCCGGGTTCACGCCGACGATCGCAGGCGCACTCATGGGCGGCGAGGTCGGGAACTGGTGGAAGGTGGCCGCCTTCGCCGGGATCGCGTGCCTGATCTCCGCGGTGGCGGTCCTCACCGGCCCGAACGGAACGCACCGCATCCCGACCTCCGAGGTGGGGCGCCGCAGCCCGGCCCGAGGCGTCCGGGTCTCGGCGGGGCTGGCATGACGGGGCGGCAGACCCCACCGGTGACGCACCCGGCCACCGACCGGACGTTCGTCCTGGGCCTGGTGGGCGCCGGCATCGGGGCCTCGCTCACCCCCGCCATGCAGGAGCGCGAGGGCCGTGCGAACGGCCTGTCCCTCACCTACCGGCGCGTCGACTCCGAGCGCCTCGGGCTGGGGCCCGACGACCTTCCGGCCTTGCTGGACTGGGCACAGCGGTTCGGCTTCGACGGCCTGAACGTCACCCACCCGTTCAAGCAGGCGGTGGTGCCGCTGCTCGACGAGCTGTCCGAGGCCGCCGCGGACCTCGGTGCGGTCAACACCGTGGTGTTCCGAGACGGCCGTCGGCTCGGTCACAACACGGACTGGTCCGGCTACAGCAGCGCGTTCCGAGCGGCGCTCCCCGAGGCCGTCTCGGACCGCGTCCTGCTGGTGGGGGCGGGCGGCGCCGGGGTCGCGGTGGGCTACGGCCTGCTGCGCCAGGGTGCCGACCACGTCGCGGTCCTGGACTCCGACCGGGAGCGGGCGCAGGCCTGCGTCGTACGCCTCGCCAAGCGGTACGGCGACGACCGGGTCAGCGTGGCCGAGGACCTCGCCTCGTCACTGGCCGAGGCAGGCGGGCTGGTGAACGCCACCCCGGTCGGCATGGTGGGGCACCCCGGCACGTCCGTGCCGGCCGACGTCCTGCGCCCGGACCTCTGGGTCAGCGACGTCGTCTACTTCCCGCTGGAGACCGAGCTGGTGGCCCTGGCCCGCCGGCGCGGGTGCCGGGTGCTGCCGGGCGGCGGGATGGCCGTGCACCAGGCGGTCGGAGCGTTCGAGCTCTTCACCGGGCGCGCGCCGGACGTCGACCGGATGACCCGACACTTCTCCGAGCTGACCGAGGATCTGGCCGGCGCCGAGCTGACCGAGGAGCTGGCCGGCTGATGCACAAGGGCATCGCCACGGTCTCGGTCAGTGGTCTGCTGACCGAGAAGCTCGACGCGATCGCTGCGGCCGGCTTCGACGGGGTCGAGATCTTCGACAACGACCTGATCTCCTCCCCACTGTCCCCGCGGGAGGTCCGTGCGCGGTGCGCCGACCTGGGGATGGGCATCGACCTGTTCCAGCCCGTGCGTGACGTCGAGGGCGTCCCGCCGGACCGGTTCGGGTCGGTGCTCCACCGGCTGCGCACCAAGCTGGGGGTGATGTCCGAGCTCGGCGCGCGAACGCTGCTGGCCTGCTCGAACGTGTCCGCCGACGCGGTCCCCGACCCGGCCCTGACTGCCGAGCAGCTGCACCAGGTGGGCGAGCTGGCTCACGAGCACGGCGTCACGGTGGCCTTCGAGGCACTGGCCTGGGGACGCCATGTCGACCGCGTCGGCCAGGCCTGGCGTGCGGTGCAGGAGGCCGGACACCCGGCGGTCACGCTGGCCGTCGACACCTTCCACATCCTCTCCCGCGGCGACGACGGGAGCGCCCTGGCCGACGTGCCGGGGGACCGGATCGGGTTCCTGCAGGTGGCCGACGCACCGCTGTTGGACATGAACGTGCTCGAGTGGAGCCGGCACTTCCGGTGCTTCCCGGGCCAGGGCACCCTCGACGTCGCCGGTGTCGTGGCGGCCACCCTCGCCGCCGGCTATCGCGGGCCGCTGTCCCTGGAGGTGTTCAGCGACGTGGTCCGGGAGGCGGACCCGCACGTCACGGCGCGGGACGCGATGCGGTCACTCGTCTTCCTCGAGGACCAGCTCGCCCACGTCGTGGATGGCGAGGCCCGGTCGCTGGTGCTGGCCGCGCCGCCCGCTGCCCGTCGTACCGACGTGGCGTTCGTGGAGATCGCAGCACCGCCGGCGGACCCGACCGCGGAGAAGCTCCTGACGAGGCTGGGGTTCGGCCTGCACGGGCGGCACCGCCACAAGCCCGTCACCTGGTGGCGCAACGGGGACGCGCACGTGGTCCTCAACGAGGGAGTGCCGACCGACGTCGTGCGCGGCACGGCCCTGGGGGTCACCGCACCCCCCGTCGAGGCCGTCGCCGCCCGGGCGAGGTCGCTGCTGTGGCCGGCCCTCGACACCAGCCGTGGTGACCACGAGGCGGCGCTCCCGGGCATCTCGTCCCCCTCGGGCTGGCACGTGTTCGTCAGCGACGGGCCGGGAGGTGCCGACCACTGGCAGCGCGACTTCGACGTCGTCGACCACGCCGCGCCCGTCCCCGAGGGTCTGCTCGGGGTGGACCACGTCGGACTGTCGGTGCGCGCGGACCAGCTGAACGAGGAGGTCGGCTTCCTGCGCACTCTGTTCGACCTCACGCCGGGGCCGGTCGAGGAGTTCATGGACCCGCAGGGACGGCTGCGCAGCCGGGCGATGCGACCTCCGTCGGGGGACCTGCGCTTCGTGCTCAACGTCGAGGAGGGCCGGGAGTCCCCGGTGGGCCTCAACCAGGTCGCGTTCCGGTGCGCGGACGTCGTCGCGACCGTCGCCTCCCTGCGCGAGCGGGGGCTGCCGCTGATGCGTGTCCCGGACAACTACTACGTCGACCTGGACGCCCGCTACGCGCTCGACCCCGAGCTGCTCGAGATGCTCCGCGGCCACCAGCTGCTCTACGACCGGATCGGCGACGGCGAGCTCCTGCACGCCTACACCCCGGTGCTGTCCACGGGCTTCTACGTCGAGCTGCTGGAGCGTCGCGGGGGGTACGACGGCTACGGCAGCGCGAGCACGCACGTCCGGCTGGCCGCCCAGCGCTCCCTCCCCTGACCGCCGAGGCGTCCGGTTCTGCGATCTCCAGGCCTGCGGACGCGCCGACTCGACCGGGTTGAGGCCTGCAGACGCGCCGACTCGACCGGGTTCAGGCCTGCGGACGCGCCGACTCGACCGGGTTCAGCCCTGCAGACGCGCCGACTCGGCAGGGTTGGAGGGGACGGGGGCGGCCGACGCGCGGGGCGGGGGCCGGGGCGCCCGGCAGCCGGACGCGCACGGCGAGCCCGCCCCCGTCAGCGTCCTGGAGAGTGACCTCGCCTCCGGCGCGCCGGACCAGCTCACGGACGATCGCCAGCCCGAGGCCGCTCCCGCCGGCGTCCCGGTCGCGCGCCTCGTCCAGCCGGGTGAA
Source organism: uncultured Actinomycetota bacterium (assembly GCA_963837995.1). GTDB lineage: Bacteria > Actinomycetota > Actinomycetes > Propionibacteriales > Nocardioidaceae > Nocardioides_B. The sequence continues at coordinate 329,228 of CAWIPS010000006.1, read as the reverse complement.
GCGCTCGAAGACCCGCTCCCTCTCGTGCTCCGGGACCCCGAGCCCGTCGTCGGAGACGGTGATCTCGACGTCAGCCCCGTCGTCCCGGGCGGACAGGTGCACGACGGTGGCCGCATGCCGGACGGCGTTGGCCACCAGGTTCGACAGCACCCGGTCCAGCTCGTCCTCCCGGCCGAGCACCGCCGGCCCGGGCGCCAGACTCGCCGGGTCGGCCGGCCCCGGCTCGGGCCCCTCGGCCACCAGGACGGGCACCCGGGCATCCGTGTGCCGCCTCGCGACCTCGGCGAGCAACGGCCGGACCGCCAGCGGCCCCGGGGCCCGGTCGGGAAGGGTGTCCGCGTCGAGGCGGGCGAGCACCAGGAGACCCTCCACGAGGGCCGCCATCCGGAGGACGTCGGTCTGCAGGTCCCGCGTCAGCGCCGTCCCCTCGCCCAGCCGCTCGGCGATCTCGAGCTGGGTCCGCATCGAGGTGAGCGGGCTCCGCAGCTCGTGGGCCGCGTCCGCCACGAACGAGCGCTGCCGGGCGCGGGAGGCGGCCAGCCGGTCCAGCATCGAGTTGAGCGTCACCGCCAGCGCATGCACCTCGTCGTGGGAGGAGGGGACCGGCAGCCGGGTCTCCTGCCCGGTCCCCGAGATCCGGTCCGCGGACGCGCGCAGCGCCTCCACCGGCCGCAGGGTCGCGCCGATGACCCGCCAGGCGATCAGGCCCAGGACGGCGAGCAGCACCGGGTAGATGGCCAGCAGCGTCAGCCGCAGGATCTGCTGCATGTGCTCGATGTCGTCGAACTCCTGCGCCACCACGACGGTACGACGCTCGCCCGGCGGCCCGGCCCGCACCGCCGTGACCCGCAGCGGCGAGGCCAGCCCGGCCCGGGCCCCGGAGACCTGGGGGTGTGATCCGGCGACGGCGTCGGCCAGCTCCCCGGGCAGCAGCATCGAGGTCAGCCGGTCGGCGTTCAGCGACGCGCTCACCACCCGGTCCCGGGCATCGACGACCTGCACGATCTGGTTGCCGGTGACCGGGATCGGGTCGGGCAGCCGGCCCTGGTCGACCAGCGCCGCGACGTCGGCAGCGGTGGCGGCGCTGGAGGCGTCGAGGCTCCGGTAGCTGAGCACCGTCAGGGCGCCGTACAGCGCGGTGCTGCCGATCGCCAGAGCCGCGGCGACACCGAGCAGCCCGATCGTCATCAGCCGCACCCGCAGGCTGAGCCGGCTCCAGACCGTCCTCATGGCTCGAGGCGGTAGCCCACACCGCGCACGGTCTCCACGAGCTGGCGTCCCAGCTTGCGGCGCAGGTAGCCGATGTAGACCTCGACCGCGTTCGGGTTGACCTCGTCGGCCCGGTCCCAGACGTGGTCGAGGATGTCGATCTTGGTCACCACGCGGCCCGGCCGGCGCAGCAGGAACTCCAGGAGCCCGAACTCCCGGGGCGTCAGGGTGACCGGCCGGTCGGCGACCGTCACCTGCCGGGTGGCCGGGTCCAGGCGGACGTCCCCGGCGGACAGCACGGTCGGCCGGGCATCGGGTGCCCGACGCAGCAGGGCCCGGATCCTGGCGAGCAGGACCACGTAGGAGAACGGCTTGGTGAGGTAGTCGTCGGCGCCGTAGTCCAGCCCGTCGGCCTGGTCGTGCTCGCCGTCCTTGGCCGACAGCATCAGCACCGGCACCCAGTTCTCCTCCTGCCGCAGGGTGCGCACCACGTCGTACCCGGAGCGCCGCGGCAGCATCACGTCCAGGACGACCGCGTCGAAGTCCCCGTGCCGCGCCAGCTCGAGACCGGTCACGCCGTCGTGGGCCAGCTCGACGACGAACCCGTCGGCCATCAGCCCCCGGCGCAGGGCGTGCGCGAGCCTGGGCTCGTCCTCGACCACCAGCAGCCGCATGCGACCAGCGTGGCACGGCAGGCCCGCTCTCAGCGATCTCACAGTGGTCGGGGGGCACTCTGGTCCCATGAACGTGTTCTCACACCGACCGACCCTGCGGTGGTCGGTCCCAGCTCTCGCAGCAGTGCTCCTCGGCGCAGGAGGCTCCGCGGTCGGCGTGATCAGCGCGACCGCCCGGGACGGCCTCCCGCACAGGAGCGCCTCCCAGCTCCTGGTCGACGTGCAGAAGGCCCGGCTCGACGGGCTGTCCGGGACCGTCGTGCAGAACGCCGACCTCGGGCTGCCCAGCCTGCCCGGTGTCGGAGGGGGCGGCAGCTCGGACCTGACCTCGATGGTGTCGGGCTCGCACACGCTGCGCGTCTGGTACGCCGGCCCGAACAAGGTCCGGCTCGCCCTCCTCGGGTCCCTCGGGGAGTCCGACGTCGTCCGCAACGGCACGGACCTGTGGACCTGGTCGAGCACGAAGAAGAGCGCCACGCACCGCACCGTCCCGCTCGCCAAGGCCGAGGGACCCACCAGCCTGGCCTCGATGTCACCGCTCACCCCGCAGCAGGCCGCCGACACCGCGCTCAAGGCCCTCTCCTCCTCGACGAAGGTGAGCACGGACGGCACGGCGGTCGTGGCCGGCCGGTCCGCCTACGAGCTGCTGCTGCAGCCGCGTGACTCCCGTTCGCTGGTCTCGTCGGTGCGCATCGCCATCGACGGGAAGACCCACATCCCCACCCGGGTCCAGGTGTTCGCCGACAACGTGTCCAAGCCGTCGTTGGAGGTCGGGTTCACGTCCTTCAACCCCACCACGCCGGAGGCCTCGGTGTTCCGGTTCAACCCGCCGCCGGGCACCGACGTCACCCAGGGCGGGCCGCTCGGGCACTCCGACCGCCCGCAGATCGGCCCGAAGGCCGGGTCCGGGCAGCACGGCCGGTCGCTGCCGAAGCGCGCCGGCGCGGAGCCCAAGCTCGTCGGGAAGGGCTGGACCTCGGTGCTGGTGGCGAAGCTCCCCGCCGGCGAGGGGCCCGGCCAGCAGGCCGGCGGGAAGGGCGGACCCGGCTCGGGACCCTCGGGCCCGTCGATGTCCTCGATGCTGCGGGTGCTGCCCGAGGTCCGCGGGAGCTGGGGATCCGGGCACCTGCTGCGGGGCTCGCTGTTCTCGGTCCTGCTCACCGACGACGGACGGGTCGCGGTCGGCGCCGTGCCGCCGAGCGAGCTCTACGCGGCCCTGGGGTGATGTCCTCCGCAGCCGTCGCCACCCGCGGCCTGACCAAGCGCTTCGGTCACCAGGTGGCGGTCGACTCCGTGGACCTGGTGGTGCCGACCGGCGCGGTCTACGGCTTCCTGGGTCCGAACGGGTCCGGCAAGACCACCACGATCCGGATGCTGCTGGGGCTGGTCACGCCCACCTCCGGTGAGGTGGAGCTGCTCGGAGCGCCCGTCCCGGCCCGCGCCTGCGACGTGCTCGCCCGGGTCGGTGCGCTCGTCGAAGGACCTGCGTTCCATCCGTACCTGTCCGGCCGGGCCAACCTGGCCCGGCTGGACGCGGCGGACCGCACCACCGACCCGGTCACCGCCCGAGCCCGCATCGACGGCGCACTGGACCGGGTGGGGCTGCTGGCGGCCGCCGGGAAGCGCTACCGCGCCTACTCGCTGGGGATGCGCCAGCGGCTGGCGATCGCCGGCTCGCTGCTGCGGCACCGCGACCTCCTGGTGCTGGACGAGCCGACGAACGGGCTCGACCCGCAGGGCACCCGTGAGGTCAGGTCGCTGGTGGCCTCGCTGACCGACGACGGCACCACGGTGCTGGTCTCCAGCCACCTGCTGTCCGAGGTCGAGCAGATGTGCACCCACATCGGGGTCATGCACGTCGGCTCCCTGGTCGCACAGGGGACCAGTGCCGAGCTCCGGGCCGGGGCCCAGCCGTCGGCGGTCGTGGAGACCGACCAGCCACGGGAAGCGGCCCGGATCATGCGGGAGCTGGGCCTGCTCGAGGTGCACCACTCCGCCTCCTCCGCCACCGGCCTCCTCGGCCGGATCGCACCGGAGAAGATCGTGGCCGCCTGCGTGCACCAGGGGCTCGCCGTCGTCGGCTTCCGCGTCCAGTCCCCGTCCCTCGAGGACGTGTTCGTGTCGCTGACCGGGGAGGGCTTCGATGTCAGCCACTGATGCGACCCCCGAGCAGACGGCGCCGACCCCGGCCACCCCGGCCACCCCGGCACGGCGGCGTCGACCCGTGTCCACGCGGTTCCTGCGCTCCGAGCTCCGGCTGATCTTCTCCCGACGGCGCAACCTCGCCGGGCTGGCGGTGCTCGCCGCCGTACCCGTCCTCCTCTCCGTCGCGACGAAGCTGTCCTCGTCCGGCGACTCCGGCGGCGGTGACTTCTTCAGCTCGATCACCGACAACGGCCTGTTCGTGGCGCTCGCCTCCCTGACCCTCGAGCTGGGCCTGTTCCTGCCCCTCGGCATCGCGGTCATCTCCGGTGACTCGCTCGCGGGCGAGGCGAACACCGGCACGCTGCGCTACCTGCTGACCGTCCCGGTGCACCGGACCAGGCTGCTGAGCGTGAAGTACCTCGCCATCGTGCTGTTCTCGATCATCGAGACGCTCACGGTGACGGTGACCGGAGTGGTGATGGGCCTGGCGCTGTTCGGCGGCGGCCCGATGACGCTGCTGTCCGGGACCCAGGTCTCCTTCACCGACGGGCTGCTCCGGGTGCTGGCGGCCACGCTCTACCTGGGCCTGTGCTTCGCCTCGCTCGGCGCCGTGGGGCTGTTCGTGTCCACGCTGACCGAGCAGCCGGTCGGGGCGATGATCGCGGTGGTCGTGTTCAGCACCGCCAGCTTCATCCTCGACACCATCCCGCAGGTCAGCTGGCTGCACCCGTTCCTGATCACCCATCACTGGCTGGCCTTCGGTGACCTGTTCCGGGACCCCGTCGCCTGGCAGGGCATCCAGCAGGGCCTGTACGTCGTGGCCGCCTACGTCGTGGTCTTCCTGCTCGCCGCGTGGGCACGGTTCTCGGCCAAGGACATCACCAGCTGAGGTCCCAGCCGGGCTCAGGGCTCGTGACGACGTGTCACCGGTCCTCGCCGCAGGGCCCCCACCAGCTGGCGCGGGACCGAGCGCGGACGCAGGACCGGTGACCTGTCGGAGGCGCCGTCCCGCATGCCGGCCACCGTCTCGGCGAGCACGGACACGGCGTCCAGCCGCGGCGCCCAGCCCAGCTCGCCCTGCGCCCGGGACGTGTCCATCAGGGGCACCGCGAAGCCGAGGTCCAGCCAGCCAGGGTCGACGGGCTGCAGCCGGGCGTGCCACGTGGCCGACACCAGCGCCCGGAGGACCGCGGACGGCACGTGGACCGGGCGCGCGCCGAGAACCTCGGCTATCGACGCGGTCGTGAGTGCCGGCTCCGCTGCCAGGTTGAACGGCCCCGGGGCGACCGCGTCGAGCATCGCGACGATGCCCCTCGCCACGTCATCGCTGTGCACCATCGGGATGGCCAGACCGCGGTCCAGCGGCAGCACCGGGAGGTGGCCGACCACGCCGGCCGGGACCACCCCGGGAAGCCCGTAGCGGAGCAGGGCGCTGCCGGCGCTGCGCTGTCCCACGATGCCCGGCCGCACCCGGGTCACCACGCGGTCCGGGAACGACTGCTCGTGGGCGTCGAGCAGCCTCTCGGCCGTGGACTTGTGCCGGCTGTAGGGGGAGGTCTGCACCCCGCCCGTGGGCCAGCTCTCGTCGACCGGGCTGTCGTCCCGCTTCGGCGAGTAGGCGCCCACCGAGGACATGTGCACCAGGTGCGGCACGCCGGCAGCGGCGACCGCGTCCAGCACCCGACGGGTGCCGCCCACGCCGAGCTCCTCGAGGAAGTCGAGATCGTGCGAGGGCTGGAAGCCCCACGCCAGGTGGACGACGGCGTCGGCGCCGCTGAACGCCTGCCTGAGCGCGTCGGTGGCCGCCTCGTCGGTCAGGTCCACCGATCGCCACGACACCGCGTCGAAGGGTGACCCGGGTGACCCGGGTGGGGCGTCGGGGAGGCGGCGGGCCAGCCCGACGACGTCGTGCCTCCCGGCCTCCACCAGCTGCCGCAGCAGGGCCGACCCGACGTTGCCGGTGGCTCCGGTGACCACGATGCGCACGAGCACCTCCAGAGGTTCCGCGCGCCGGAGGTGGCGACGCGAGCCACGGGGTGCCCCGGGGCCATCGGCTTCATGCCTGCCCGCACCGGCACCCCGGCACCCGGCACCGGCACCGGCCGCACCCGGCCGCACGCGGGCGCCGTCACCACTGGTCCCGGACGAGAGTTCACCACGCGTTAACTTGCTGCTGGTCCGCCACTGGCCGAGACTGCGGACCATGACACCCCTGAGCTCGCCTCGAGCAGCAGAGCCGGCCGGCTCACGACGCGCCGACCGTTCCCGCTAGTGCCCGAGCGGACCGTCTCCCCCGGTGCGACCGGCCCGAGTGCCTCTGCAGCTCTGCGCATCCTGCTCGACGACCAGGTCGCTGCCGTGCAGGCGGCGGACGGCAGGCTCGGGACCGACGGCCGGTCCGGGATCCACCGGATGCGGGTGGCGCTGCGCCGGCTGCGGAGCACCCTGACGTCGTTCCAGCCGTTCCTGAACGGGTCGTTCGAGGGGCTGCGCGAGGAGCTGAGATGGTTCGCCTCCGAGCTCAGCCCGGCCCGGGACGCCGAGGTGCTGCACGCCCGGTTCGAGGCGGCCTGCGCCGACGACCCGCAGCTCGGGGGTCTCCAGGTCCTCGAGCCCTTCCTGGCCGCCGAGCAGAGCGCGGCCTCGGCGCGGGCGGAGGAGGCCTGGGAGTCGCCACGGTACGACGACCTGGCCGCCTCCCTGGTCCGGCTGTTCGCCAGCGACCTCGTCGTCGTCGACCCCGGGCTCACGGCCGAGGACGGCTTCACGCCGCTGGTCGCCGAGGAGGTCCGCCGCGTGCGCCGGCGGCGCCGAGCGCCTCGAGGAGGCGCGGCGACCGCGACGAGCTGGTGCACGAGCTCCGCAAGGCCACCAAGCGGGCGCGCTACACCAGCGAGGTGCTGGTCCCCTTCGAGCCCAAGCGCGCGGCGAAGCTGGGGCGCCGCCTGGAGACCCTGCAGGTCCTGCTCGGCGACCGCCAGGACAGCACGGTCGCCCGACGGTACCTGTCCCGGCTGCGGGACAGCGGCGAGCTCGACGAGCAGGGCACCGAGCTGGTCGAGCGGCTGCTCGCCCGCGAGCGGGCCACCACCGCGAGCCTCGACGAGCGGCTGCCGGGCGCGGTGGCGAAGGCGACGCGACCGGGACGGCTGGTGCCCCCCTGAGGCATCGCCGCCCCGGAACGCCCACAAGGTTTGTCCCTTTCTTGGCAAGGTCTGTTCGGGCCGAGGTTCCCGGACAGACTCCGAGTTGTTACGCTTCTCAGCAGCCGACCCCAACCGTGCATCCCCCGTCATGGTTGGGGTCGGCCTCTGTCTGCTGGTCTGTGCCTGCTGGCTGCTCGGCCGACCCCCTCAGCCGACCACACAGCCCACCCTCAGCCGGCCCTTCAGCCCAGCCACCCTTCAGCCGACCACGGCGGCGATCACGAAGAGCACCGGCACCGACAGCACCGTGGTGAGGAAGATCGAGTCGCGGGCCAGCACCTCGCCCCTCCCGTACCTCGTCGCGTGCACGAAGATGTTCTGGGCCGTCGGCAGCGCGGCGAGCACGGTGACCGCGAGCAGCCCCCGCGCGTCGAGGTCCAGCACGAACCGCCCGACGACGTAGGCCGTCACCGGCTGGACCAGCAGCTTGAGCACGCCGATCCAGGCGATCTCGCCGACCGACGTGCCGGCCCCGGGCATGGGGCCGAGCCGCAGCGAGATGCCGTAGGCCAGCAGCATCGAGGGGACCGCCATCCCGCCGACCAGCTCCAGCGGGTCCCGGATCCCTCCCGGCAGGGTCGCACCGGTGAGGGCCAGGACCAGCCCGAGGATCGAGCCCACCGTCAGCGGGTTGGTCAGCGGCCGGGCGGCCGCACGGGCGAGGGAGAACCGGCGGTCCGAGGTCGCGTGGTCGAGGACCGCGAGCGCCATCGGCTGCAGGACCAGCAGCTGCATCAGCAGCGTCGGGGCCACCAGGGCCGCGTCCCCGAGCACGTAGGCGGCGATGGGCAGGCCGAGGTTGCCGGCGTTGACGTAGGAGGAGCTCAGCGTGCCGACGACCGTGTCGGCCAGGTCACGGTGCCAGACCAGCCGGGCCGCGGCCACGTAGAGCACCGAGGACGCCAGCACCGCGGACGCGGAGGCCACGAGGTTCCCCGACAGCACGCTGCCGATGTCCGCGCGGCCCAGCACGGTCACCATCAGGGCCGGGCTGGCCACGAAGAACGACAGCCGGGAGAGCACCACCCGGGCGCCGTCGTCGAGAAGACCGAGCTGGGCGAGCAGCGCACCCAGCGCGATGACCGCCCCGATCGTGACGAAGCCCTCGACCACTCCTTCCACAGCCGGCGCCCGGCTACGTCGACGGGTCGAGGCGGCTGCCGTCCTCGTCGAGGTAGGTCGCGCGGTCCCCGAGCCGGGCCCGCATCACGGTCACCGCCTGCGGGCTGGCGTCGACGAGCACGAAACGCCGGCCGAGCGCTGCCGCCACCGCGCCCGTCGTACCGCTGCCGGCGAAGAAGTCCAGAACCCGGTCCCCCGGCCGGGAGGACGGCAGCAGCACCCGGCGCAGCACCCCCTCAGGCTTCTGGGTGGGATAGCCGGTCTTCTCCCGCCCGGTCGGGGACACGATCGTGTGCCACCACACGTCGGTGGGCAGCTTGCCGCGGGCCGCCTTCTCCGGACCGACCAGGCGAGGCGCCAGGTAGGGGACCCGCTCGATCTGGTCCTGGTCGAACAGGTGCCCGCCCATCTCCTTGACGTAGACCAGGATGGTGTCGTGCTTGGCCGGCCAGCGGTCCCTGCTGCGGCCGCCGTAGTCGTAGGCCCAGATCACCTCGTTGAGGAAGCAGTCCCGGCCGAAGACCTCGTCGAGCAGCACCTTGCAGTAGTGCGACTCCCGCCAGTCCAGGTGCACGTAGAGGGTCCCGGACGGGGTGAGCAGCCGGCGCGCCTCCGCCAGCCGGGGAGCGAGGAAGCCGGCGTAGTCCTCGAAGGTGTCCGCATAGGACATCCGGGCCGTCTCGACGGTGCGGTAGCGGCGCCCGCCGAACCCGGTGCGGTTCCCGGCAGGGTCCGCGGTGGTCCGCAGCGTACGGCGGTCCCGCCGGGCCCCGGTGTTGAACGGCGGGTCGATGTAGACGACCTGGAACGACTCGTCGGGCAGCTGCGGCAGCACCGTGGCGTTCTCACCGTGCACGACGAGGTCCCCGAGGGCCGCCACGTCGATCACCCGCCCATCCTCGCAGGTGCACCCCGCTCGGGGGCGCGGGTCCGGGGCCGCGTGTGCTTCAGTGTGGGCGTGGGCATCGAGTACGCCGGGTCGGCTCGACCGACTCTGGGGGTCGAGTGGGAGTTCGCGCTGGTCGGCCGGACGTCGCGCGACCTCGTGAACAGGGCCAGCGAGCTCTTCGAGCGGGTCCGCGACGCGCACGGCGAGCAGCCCAAGGTGCACCAGGAGCTGCTGCGCAACACCGTCGAGGTGGTCACCGGCGTCTGCGAGACGACCGCCCAGGCGATGGCGGACCTGACCGGCACCCTGCGCCTGGTGCAGCCGGCCGCCGCCGCCCTCGACGTCGACCTCTACTGCGCCGGCACGCACCCGTTCGCGCAGTGGTCGACCCAGCTGCTCACGCCCGGTCACCGCTACGAGGAGCTCATCGCGCGCACCCAGTGGTGGGGCCGCCAGATGCTGATCTGGGGCGTGCACGTGCACGTCGGGGTCGCCCACCGTCGGCAGGTGATGCCGATCGTCTCCTCGCTGCTCAACCACTTCCCCCACCTGCAGGCGCTCTCCGCGTCCTCGCCGATGTGGTCCGGCACCGACACCGGCTACGCGAGCAACCGGGCGATGATGTTCCAGCAGCTGCCCACGGCGGGCCTGCCGTTCCAGCTGGAGACCTGGGAGCAGTACGAGTCCTTCGTCGAGGACCACCTGCGGACCGGGGTGATCGAGTACCTCTCCGACATCCGCTGGGACATCCGGCCCTCACCGCAGCTGGGCACCGTCGAGGTGCGCGTCTGCGACGGGGTCTCCAACCTCCGCGAGCTCGCCGCGCTCACCGCGCTGACGCACTGCCTCGTCGTCGACCTCGAGGACCGGCTGACCGCCGGGGAGACCCTGCCCACGATGCCGCCGTGGTACGTCCAGGAGAACAAGTGGCGCGCCGCGAGATACGGCCTGGAGGCCGAGATCATCCTGGACCGGACCGGCGCCGAGAGGCTCGTGACCGACGACCTCGCCGACCTGCTGACCCGCCTGGAGCCGCTGGCCGTCCGGCTGGGCTGCGTGGGCGAGCTGCGGTCGGTCGAGGAGATCACCCGCACCGGGGCGTCGTACCAGAGGCAGCGTGCGGTGGCCGAGCGCACCGGCGGCGACCTGGTCGCGGTGGTCGACTCGGTGGTCCGGGAGCTGGAGATCGGCGCGGACCGGGGTGGGCCCGGAGATTGCCGCCAGGGGTCCTCGGGTAGACCTGGGGCATGACCCAGAACAGCAGCGAGGACATCGGCAGCAGCGGAGAGCCGAACGAGTCCTACCACAGCTACAGCGTCGACGACGAGGACCAGCCGCAGGGCTCCGGTGACAGCCTGGTGGACGACCGGGGCCTGGCCGAGCCCCTCGACGAGGGGTACTCACCTCCCGAGAAGTGGTCGGTGGCCGAGGGCTACGGCAACACCCCCCTGGAGGAGGAGCTCGGCGAGACGCTCGAGCAGCGCATCGCCCAGGAGGAGCCGGAGCCGGACCCCTACGAGGCCGCCGGGCAGGAGACCGAGGACGTCGGCGGGGAGGTCGGCGACCGTCGCGCGGGCCGGCTCGTGGACGAGAACGCCGGCATCGGCCCCGACGAGGAGAGCGACCTGGTCGGGGAGGACGTGGGGATCGACGGGGCCGGGGCCAGCGCGGAGGAGGCCGCCGTCCACGTGGTGGACGACGGCAACCCCTGACCTGCGCCCGGGGTCAGGAGGCGCTGACCTCCTCGCGGCTGCTGCTGCCCCGCTCCCCGGAGTCGGTGAGCCGGGCCTCCTCGGCGGCCCGCGCCTCGAGCTCGGCCCGGCGGCTGGTCTCCAGCAGGTCCCGGGTCGCCTCGTAGTCGCCGGGGCTGCTCACCAGGTCCGAGGCACCGCCCTTGAGCCGTTCGAGGGCGGCCCGGGCGAAGACCTGCTGCTCGGTGGTGGTCCGCTCCGACCGGCCACGACCGAGGAAGCTGACCGTCCAGTGGCCCAGCGCTCCGAGCCGGTTCTTGAAGCCGGTGAGGTAGACCAGGTGCACCGCCAGCCACATCACCCAGGCCGGGAACCCGGTCAGCCGCACCTTGCCGACGAGGGCGACGGCGCTGAACCGCGAGATGGTCGCCATGCTGCCCTTGTCGAAGTAGTGGAACGGCTTGGTGCTCTCCTCGCCCTTCAACCGGCCCTCGATCTGCTTGGCGGCGTACTTCGCGCCCTGGATGGCCACCTGCGCGACACCGGGGAGGTGGTCCAGGCTCATCATGTCGCCGACCACGAAGACCTCGGGGTGCCCGGGCAGCGTCAGGTCCGGGTTCACGCTGATCCGCCCGGCGCGGTCCACGGCGGCGCCGGACTGCTCGCCCAACGTCCTGCCGAGCTCGCTGGCCTGCACGCCCGCGGCCCAGACCTTGGTGGCCGCCTCGATCCTGCGGTGCGTGCCGTCCTTCTCCTGCACGTCGATGCCCCACTCGTCGACGTCGACGACCATCGCGCCGAGCTGCACCTCGACCCCGAGCTTCTCCAGCGCCACCTTGCTCTTCTCGCCCAGCTTGGCCCCGAACGGCGGCAGCACCTGCGGTGCGGCGTCGAGCAGGATCACCCGGGCCTCACGGGTGTTGATCCGGCGGAAGTCGTGGTGGAGGGTGCGGTGCGCGAGCTCGGCGATCTGACCGGCCATCTCCACACCGGTCGGGCCGGCGCCGACGACCACGAAGGTCAGCAGCCGCTGGATCTCCTTCTCGTCGTCGGAGATCTCGGCGAGCTCGAAGGCGCCGAAGATGCGCCCACGCAGCTCGAGCGCGTCGTCGATGCTCTTCATGCCCGGTGCGAACTCGGCGAACTGGTCGTTGCCGAAGTAGGACTGCCCGGCGCCGGCCGCCACGACCAGCGAGTCGTAGGGGGTCACCATCACCCGGTTGAGCACCTCCGAGGTCACCGTGTGCGCCTCGAGGTCGATCTTCGTGACCTCGCCGAGGATCACCTGGGCGTTCCTCTGACCGGACAGGATCTCCCGTGTGGGCGGCGCGATCTCGCCCTCGGACAGGATGCCGGTCGCGACCTGGTAGAGCAGCGGCTGGAACAGGTGGTGGCTGGTCTTGGCGATCATGGTGATGTCCACGTCGGCGTCCTTGAGCGCCTTGGTGGCGAACAACCCGCCGAAGCCCGAACCGACCACGACGACCTGGTGCCGCTTGCTGCTGGTGGGACTCTGCGCGTTCCTCATAAGGACCTCTCCCTGCGTGTCAGGGTCTGTGGGCTGGTGGACCTGCTCGGTGGTGCTCCTACCCATTTTCGACCATCACCCGCTGCAACGCACCTCGGGTCCGGCAACTGCCGTGCCGGTGGCCGCCCCCAGCATGTCCTTGCTCACACCCGGGCACTCATCCGGGTCGTCTTCCCGCGTGCTGCCCCCCGGGGCAGGATGGACCGATGAGCACCCACTTCGACCTGGTCGTCATCGGCACCGGCTCGGGAAACTCCATCGTGGACGAGCGGTTCGCGGACCGACGCGTGGCCATCGTCGAGAAGGGCGTGTTCGGTGGAACCTGCCTGAACGTCGGCTGCATCCCGACGAAGATGTTCGTCTACCCCGCCGACCTGGCTCTCTCGGCCCGGCACGGTCCCGAGCTCGGCGTCGAGACCCGGTTCGACAGGGCGCGCTGGCCGGAGATCAGGGACCGCATCTTCGGTCGCATCGACCCCATCTCCGCGGCCGGGCGCACCTGGCGCGCCGAGGGCAGCTCGAACGTCACGCTGCTGGAGGGGCACGCCCGCTTCGTCGACGCACGCACGCTGCAGGTCGAGCCGCACGCCGGTGAGGTGCGCACCATCACCGCAGACCAGGTGGTGGTCGCCGCCGGCGGCCGGCCGGTGATCCCCGACATCGAGGGACTCGACACTGTCGACTACCACACCAGCGACACCGTGATGCGGATCGACGACGTCCCCGACCGGGCGCTGATCCTGGGCGGCGGCTACGTCGCAGCGGAGTTCGCCCACGTCTTCGGCTCCTTCGGCTCGCACGTCACGATCCTCAACCGGTCCGCCCGGCTCCTGCGCGGCCACGACGAGGACATCTCGGCCCGCTTCACCGAGATCGCGCAGCGCCAGTGGGACGTGCGGCTCGAGACGCACGTGCACAAGATCGAGGCGTACGACGGGGGCGTGCGCGCCCTGCTCGACGACGGCAGCACCGTCGAGGCCGACCTGGTGCTGGTCGCCACCGGGCGCCGCTCCAACGCCGACGGCCTGGACCTCGACCGGACCGGGGTCGAGGTGGACGCCGACGGCATCATCGTCGTCGACGAGCACCAGCACACCGGCGTGCCGGGCATCTGGGCGCTGGGCGACATCGCCAACCACTTCGCGCTCAAGCACGTCTCGAACCACGAGGCGAAGGTGGTCCAGCACAACCTGCTGCACCTCGACGACCCGTCGGCCTGGTTGACCTCGCGACACACCGCGGTGCCGAGCGCGGTCTTCTCCCATCCGCAGGTCGCCAGCGTCGGCCTCCGGGAGTCCGACGCCGCCGCCGGCGACGTGCCCTACGTCAGCGCCGTCAAGGACTACGCCGCGACGGCCTACGGCTGGGCGATGGAGGACACGACCAGCTTCGCGAAGGTGCTCACCGACCCGGACTCGGGCCTGATCCTGGGGGCGCACTTCCTCGGGCCCCAGGCCTCGAACCTGATCCAGCCGCTGGTGCAGGCGATGTCCCTGGGCCAGACCGCCCTGGAGGTCGCCCGGGACCAGTACTGGATCCACCCGGCGCTGATGGAGGTCGTGGAGAACCTCCTGCTGGCGCTGCCGGACCGGACCGTCCCGCTGCACCCGATCGCCGGCCCGGCCGGCAGCTGACCGGCCCGGGTCAGGCTCCCTCGCTTCCTTCTCGCCGAGGGGCCACCAGCTCGTCGGCGATCGTCGTCAGCCGGGGGTGCAGGTGGTCGGCCCGCCGGAACAGGCCCCGGCCGACCTCTCCGACGTACCACCGCAGCGAGAGCCCGTCGGGACGCTCCTCGAGGACCGCGATGCTGTTGTCGAACCACGGCCCGGCGAGGTAGCGCCAGGAGAACGGCGCGCGCGGCACCTTCGCGGACCGCGACATCACCTTGCCGATGGGCCCGGCCACCGCATAGGACAGGGCCGCCGTGGCGAAGCGCATCCGGCGCTTGAGCGGGTTCCGGATCGGGGAGCAGACCGCCTGGATGATCCGGCTGCTGCCCGCCCGGTGCTGCCGCTGCACCTCCGCGAGGTAGGAGTGGTGCACGTCCCCGGACAGGAAGGTCACCGTGTCCGGGGCCGTGCCGCGCTTGCCGTCCGCGACCTCCTGGACCATCACCGCGACGGCCTGGAAGGTCCTCTGGAACGCTCCCCAGTGCTCCAGGTCGACGGTCTGGCGCAGCTTCTCGCCCAGCGCCGCGGCACGCGGGCCCCAGGCGCCGTTGGCGACCGCCTCGTTCCACGCCTCGAGGTAGTGCATCCCGGCCGGCAGCAGGAACGGCAGCGAGGTGCCGACCAGCAGGTGCCGCACGTCGCCGCGCAGCTGCCCGTCCAGCCAGGACAGCTCGGTCTCGTCGAGCAGCTCCCGGCGGTCCGGTGTGAGGACCCGGGCCGCCCGGGAGTCGACGACGACCAGCCGCACGTCCCCGAGCTCACGCGCATAGCTCCACCGGAACGAGGTCGGGTCGGCGTGGATGCGCTCGGCCTTGGCCACCAGCCTCGCGGTCAGGTCCAGCTCGTCGGCGTCGGCGTCGTGGTCGACCACGAGCTGCCACAGGTCGTCCTTCTCGCGCTCCTCGGGCGAGAGGTTGCCCAGGTGCTGGTAGACCCAGTACGACGTCAGCCCGGAGATGATCCGCTCGTGCCACCAGTCCTCCTGCTCGATCTCCTGCTTCCAGGCATAGGAGGTGTTCCAGTCGTCGCGGACGTCGTGGTCGTCGAAGATCATCGAGCTGGGCAGGGTGGACAGCAGCCAGCGGTTCAGGGGGTCCCGCCAGGCCAGCTGGTAGAGGTAGGCGTACTCCTCGAAGTCCTTGAGCTCCTTGCCCGGCGGCACCTCGATGTCGCGCCGCGACCGGATGAAGTCCTGCATCTCCGGGGTCGTCTCGTCCGCGTAGACCTGGTCGCCGAGGAACAGCACCAGGTCGGGCCAGCGCACCTCGGGGTCGGTGGCCATCGTCAGGGCCAGGGCCCTCAAGGCGTCCACGCCGTGGCTGTCGTTGCCCTCCTTGTCGTGGGCGACGCTGGTGCGGCAGGAGCCGAAGGCCAGCCGGAGCGGCTTGCCCGGCTCGAGGGTGGGGATCACGCTGACCGGGTAGTCACCGCCCTTCGCGTCCTGGTCGGCGTCGCGCTGGCCCTCCGGCAGCGGCCACACCGTCACCCCGTCGAGGTCCACGGAGTACGGCGTCACAGTGCCCGGCTCGAGCCCGTCGGCGACCACGAGGGCGTAGTGGTGCCCGTGGACGGCGAAGGTCCGCGCGTGCCACGTGTGCCCACCCGCCCGGACGGTGACCCGCGCGGCCTCCAGCGTCTTGACCCAGATGGACGCCGAGGTCTCGTCGACGTACCTGATCAACGGTCCCAGCACGAGCGGCGATGTCGTCACGACCCAGTTCTACCGGGTCCCGGAAGCAGCTGCCGCCGATCCCGGCGGCACCCGTGCTTGAGGCGGCTCGAAAGCGGGTAGATCCCCGGCATGGACATGTCGGTGCAGGCCGAGCAGGCGGGTCGGCGCGCCGACGACAGCGCGTGGATGGACCGGGCGGTCCGGGTCGGGCTGGTCTCCTACGGCCTCGTCCACCTGATCATCGCCTGGCTCGCGGTGCGCCTCGTGTTCGGCCACGGCGGCGGCAGCGCGTCCCAGCAGGGCGCCCTCCAGCAGCTGGCCCGCAGCGGCGTGGGCCGCGCCTCGCTCTACGTGGTCGCCGTCGGCTTCTTCGCCCTGGTGATCTGGCAGGGCCTCGAGGCGGTGTTCGGGCACCGCGAGGAGGAGGGCGGCAAGCGGGTCCGCAAGCGCCTCATCTCCGCCGTCAAGGTGGTCATCTACGCCAGCCTCGCCGTGTCCGCACTCCGCACCGCAGTCGGGTCCTCCTCGGGCAGTGGCGGCACCGACGGCGTCACCGCCAAGCTGATGGGGATGCCGGGCGGGCCGCTCCTGGTCGGGGCCGTCGGCATCGCGGTGCTGGCCGTCGCGGGCGCCCTGCTCTACCGGGGCCTCGCCGAGAAGTTCCGCTCGAAGCTGCAGGCCGACGGCCAGACCGGCACCGACGGTCGCGCCTACGTGCTGTTCGGCAAGGTGGGGTACGCCGGCAAGGCCGCCGCCCTGGCCATCATCGGGGCGCTGTTCTGCTACGCCGCGATCACCCACGACCCACAGAAGTCCGGGGGGCTCGATGTGGCGCTGCGCAAGCTCCTGCAACAGCCGTTCGGCGGCCCGATGCTGCTGCTGGTGGCGCTCGGGTTCGCCTGCTACGGCATCTTCTGCTTCGCCTGGGCCCGACACCTGGACCGGTAGAGGCACCAGCCGACGATGACCAGCACGCTCGAGCTCGACCCCGAGCCGCGCTCCGTCGGGGACGCGCGTGCCTGGGTGGTCGGGCAGCTGACGTCGCTGGGCCGCGACGACCTGGTCGACGCAGCGCGGCTCGGCGTGTCCGAGCTCGTCACCAACGCGATCCTGCACGCCGTCCCACCCATCGTGGTGCGCGTGGGCGGCACGCCGGTGCACCCGCGCGTCGAGGTGCACGACGGGTCGGCCGAGCCGCCCAGGGTGGGGGACATGAGCGACGACGCGCGGCTGCTGGCGACCATCGGCCGGGGCCTGAGCATCGTGGCGACGTACTCGAGGACCTGGGGCGCCGAGACGTCCCCGGAGGGCAAGGTCGTCTGGTTCGAGCCGGCCTCCGAGGGCGACCTCACCGGCACCGAGGAGCCGGCCGTCGGCGAGATCACCGACCTGGCCTGGCTCCTCGACGACCCCGGGGTCGACGGCGACGATGCCCAGGAACGGGTGCAGATCTGCCTGCTGGGCCTGCCGGTGCGGGTCTTCGCGCACTACCGGTTGTGGTACCACGAGCTGCGACGGGAGCTCCGGCTGCTGGCGATCAGCCACCACCGGGAGTATCCCGTCGCCGTGGAGCTCTCCGAGCTGACCGCCACCGTCGAGGCCGAACGCCGCCGGACCCACGGCACCGAGCTGCTGGATGCTGCGGTGGCGTCCGGGCTGGACCGCACCGACCTGGTCTACGACTGCCCCGCCTCTGCGCCTGCGACCATGGCCCGGCTGCGCCGGGTCCTCCACCAGGCGGACGCCTTCTGCCAGGAGCAGCAGCTGCTGACCGCGGCGCCGACCCCTCAGCTCGTCGAGCTGCGGGAGTGGTACCTCGGCGAGTTCGAGCGGCAGGCCGACGGCGAGGAGCCGCGTCCCTGGCCCGGTGGCCTCACGGTCGAGCCCCCGACCGGGTGACGGCGCCCCACGCCCTCCGCGCCTCGGTGATCGCGGTCGTGGCACTCGGCGGCGCCGTGGGGGCGCTGCTCCGCAGTGCCCTGTCCACAGCCTTCCCCGATGCCAGCGGTGGGTTCCCGTGGACGGTGTTCGCGGTCAACGTGGTCGGGTGCGCGCTGCTGGCCTCGTTGCCCGCCGTCGGCGCGGTCCGCCGTCACCCCCTCCTGCCGCCGCTGCTGGGCACCGGGTTCTGCGGCGCCCTGACGACGTACTCCTCGTTCATCGTGCAGAGCACCGAGCGCGGGGCCCGGCTGGGCAGCGTGAACGTCGTCGTCACGCTCGTCCCGGCGCTGCTGCTGGGCGCGGCCGGCTTCAGCCTCGGCGCCTGAGGGCCGGACCGCTCCCGCTCAGGAGTAGCCGAGCTCGTGCAGCCGCTCGTCGTCGATCCCGAAGTGGTGGGCGATCTCGTGGACCACGGTGATGTGCACCTCCTCGACGACCTCCTCCTCGGAGGCGCACATCGCCAGCGTGGGGTTGCGGAAGATGGTGATCCGGTCCGGCAGCGCCATCGTGTAGCCCGCTCCCCGGGCGGTCAGCGGCGTCCCGACGTACACCCCGAGCAGGTCCGGCTGGTCGGGCGGCGGGTCGTCCTCGACCAGCACCACGCAGTTGTCCATCAGGGCGGCCAGCTCGGCCGGCACCTCGTCGAGCGCCGTCGCGACGAGGTCCTCGAACCGGTCGCGGGCCATCTCGATCACCGGGTCGTCCACCGGGTCATCCAGGGGGTCGTCACCGGCCCAGTGTGCCGGGCATCGGTGGCCCGGGCCCGTTCTCGTGCGGCCTGCGGTCGACCCCTATGCTGGGGCCGCCCCCGGCGGTGGTCGAGCCTGAGACCCTCCTCGAGGGAGTCGCCCCCATCGTCTAGCGGCCTAGGACCCCGCCCTTTCACGGCGGTAGCACGGGTTCGAATCCCGTTGGGGGTACTCCATCGGCAAGGGGTGTTGGCGTGGCGGGCAGGTGCGCGATGGCGGCCTCGCCGCTCACGAGCACCTTTCGCGACCTGAACCAGGAGATCGCATGAGCGCCATCGTGTCGACCCGTGGCCTCGGCAAGCAGATCGGCGCCGCTGGGCGCTGCGGGACTGCACCCTCGAGATCCCCGCCGGGCAGGTCACCGGCCTGGTTGAGCCTGTCGCTTCCGGAGCCGGCGTACGCCGAGCTCACGGCGCGCGGCAACCGCGCACAGGCGCGGTCGGCGCGTCGTTCCCACCTCACAGCGCGCGGCAACCGCGCACAGGCGCGATTGGCGTGCGGTTCGCGGCAAGACGACGCTGCTGGCGAAGGTCGGAATCGCAGCCGCGGTGGGGATCCTCACCACGGCGATCACGTGGTGGGCCCACCCACTGGACGGCGCGACCGGCAGCGAGCGCGGGAACCTGGCCTCGCAGCCTCCGCCCTTCTCGCCGGCCCTCGTTCTGGCAGACCCGCCGTCGGCTGTCCTGAGCTGGCAGCCGGTCGCGGCGTGGCCACACCGGGCGGCGGCGAGGTGGCTCCAGCACCGGGCGTGCACCTCTCGATTCGGAGAGGTGACCAGGGATGGGTTAGCCTTTCCCAGGCCCGGCAAGACGCCCGGCATGAGCACAGCAACGCACATGGCCCCGTAGCGCAGTTGGTTAGCGCGCCGCCCTGTCACGGCGGAGGCCGCGGGTTCGAGTCCCGTCGGGGTCGCCCTCCACGAGCGGTTCAGGTCCCACCTGAGCCGCTCGTCGTGCAATCCGGCAGCTCGCCGCCTCGACCCGGGATCTGTCGGGCGCCTCGGAATATTGAACTTTCAACCAGTGTTGGGAAGGTCATGACCGACACGTTCATCACCACGCCGCTGACCCTCTCCGCCGAGGCCCAGGACCTGCTGTTCCGCGAGGCCCGCACCGCCAACTCCTTCACCGACGCGCCGGTGACCGACGAGCAGGTTGCGGCCATCTACGACCTGGTCAAGTACGCCCCGACCGCCATGAACACCCAGCCCCTGCGGATCCTGCTGGTCCGGGACGGCGAGCCCCGCGAGCGCCTGCTCAAGCACATGGCCGAGGGGAACCGGGAGAAGACCAGCAGGGCGCCGCTCGTGGCCGTGCTTGCCGCCGACACCGACTTCCACGACCACCTCGCCGTCACCTTCCCGCACTTCGCGGGTGCCCGAGACCTCTTCTCCGACGAGCAGGCCAGGGAGCAGGCGGCCCGCTTCAACGCCACCCTGCAGGCCGGCTACTTCCTCCTCGGCGTGCGCGCGGCGGGACTGGCCGCCGGCCCGATGGGCGGGTTCGACGCCGAGGGCATCGAGCAGGAGTTCTTCGCCGGCACCGCCCTCAAGGC
Organism: uncultured Actinomycetota bacterium; assembly: GCA_963837995.1. Lineage (GTDB taxonomy): Bacteria > Actinomycetota > Actinomycetes > Propionibacteriales > Nocardioidaceae > Nocardioides_B. The sequence continues at coordinate 309,175 of CAWIPS010000006.1, read as the reverse complement.
GCTCCTGGTCGTCAACATCGGCCACCCGGGTGAGGACGCCTGGTTCGACCGGCTCCCGCGCCTCGAGCACGACCAGGTGGTCCGCCGGGCCTGAGCAGCTGTCGCCCCCCGAGGCGGTTTCATCCTCCGCCTGGCATCCGGTAGACTCCGGGGCGGCCTGGGGAGACCTGGGCTGACCTGCGGAAACGGCCATCGGCCGACCTGCAGGAGCTCGTGGGGGCAGGTAGCTCAGTTGGCACGAGCGTCCGCCTGAAAAGTGGAAGGTCGGCGGTTCGACCCCGCCCCTGCCCACCACACCAAGCCGCAGGTCGGAGCCCGTCTCCGGCCTGCGGCTTCGCTCATGCCGGGGGGTTGCCCTCACGTGCCCTCGAGGACGGAGTTCTCTGTGTCGGTGAGCAACCGGGAGCGGATCATGAAGCGGACGCCGGCCGGGGCCTCCAGCGAGAAGCCGCCACCCCGTCCCTTCACCATGTCGATCGTCAGATGCGTGTGCTTCCAGTGCTCGAACTGCGACTTCGACATCCACACCTGCACATCAGGGGTGATGCGCTCGATGGAGAGGTCTCCGAGGTGGACGTCGGAGTCCCCGACCATGAACTCGCCGAGGGGGAAGCACATCGGCGACGACCCGTCGCAGCAGCCGCCGGACTGGTGGAACATCAGCGCCCCGTGCTCCGCGGTGAGACGGCGGATCAGCTCCGCCGCCTCGCCCGTCACGTCCACGCGCGACACCGCGGGCGGAGTCATCAGAAGAAGCCCTGTGCGTCCGGGGAGTAGGACACCAGGAGGTTCTTGGTCTGCTGGTAGTGGTCGAGCATCATCTTGTGGTTCTCGCGTCCGATGCCGGACTGCTTGTACCCACCGAACGCGGCATGTGCCGGATAGTGGTGATAGCAGTTCGTCCAGACCCGGCCGGCCTTGATGGTGCGTCCGGCACGGAACGCGCGAGAGCCGTCACGCGTCCACACCCCGGCGCCGAGTCCGTAGAGGGTGTCGTTGGCGATCTTCAGGGCATCGGCCTCGTCGTCGAAGGCGGTCAGCGCCAGCACCGGACCGAAGATCTCCTCCTGGAAGATCCGCATCGAGTTGTCACCCTCGAACACGGTCGGCTGCACGTAGTAGCCCCCGGCGAGGTCGCCCTCGAGAACGTTGCGTTCACCGCCGGTGAGGACCTTGGCACCCTCCTTCCGGCCGATGTCGAGGTAGGACAGGATCTTCTCCAGCTGGTCGTTCGAGGCCTGGGCACCCATCATCGTGTCGGTGTCGAGAGGGTTGCCCTGCTTGATCCTCTCCACCCGCGCGATCGCATCAGGCACGAAGTCGCTGTAGATCGAGGACTGGACCAGGGCTCGCGAGGGACAGGTACACACCTCCCCCTGGTTGAACGCGAACATCGTGAAGCCCTCGAGCGCCTTGTCGTAGAACGCGTCGCGTTCGGACGCGACATCCTCGAAGAACAGGTTCGGGCTCTTGCCGCCCAGCTCCAGGGTCACCGGAATGATGTTCTGGCTCGCGTACTGCATGATCAGGCGGCCGGTGGTGGTCTCACCGGTGAACGAGATCTTCGCGATCCTGCTGCTGCTCGCGAGCGGCTTGCCGGCCTCGGCACCGAAGCCGTTGACGACGTTCAGCACACCGGGGGGCAACAGGTCGCCGATCACTTCCATGACCTTGAGGATCGACCACGGGGTCTGCTCGGCAGGCTTGAGGATGACCGTGTTCCCGGCTGCCAGAGCCGGTGCCAGCTTCCAGGTGGCCATCAGGATGGGGAAGTTCCACGGGATGATCTGGCCGACCACGCCGAGGGGCTCGTGGAAGTGGTAGGCGACGGTGTCCTCGTCGATCTGCGAGTTCGTGCCCTCCTGGCCACGCAACACCCCAGCGAAGTACCTGAAGTGGTCCACGGCCAGCGGCAGGTCGGCCGCCAGCGTCTCGCGGACCGCCTTCCCGTTGTCCCATGCCTCGGCCACCGCGAGCATCTCGAGGTTCTGCTCGAGGCGGTCAGCGACCTTGTACAGCACGTTCGACCGCTCGGTCGGCGACGCCCGCCCCCATGAGTCAGCGGCCGCCTCAGCGGCGTCCAGCGCGGCGTCGATGTCCTCCGAGGTGCCCCGGGCCACCTCGGTGAACGCCCTTCCGTTCACCGGCGAGATGTCCTCGAAGTAGGCGCCCTTGACGGGCGCGACCCACTCCCCGCCGATGAAGTGGCCGTAGCGGCTCTTCACAGAGACGAGGGAGTCGGCGGTGCCGGGTGCTTGGTAGACAGTCATGACTGTGGTCCGATCTCGAAGGCCGTAGGTGGGTTGAGGTGAGTTGCTGCGATCTCGCGGGCACGCCCGGCGGGACTACCGGCACTCATGAGCGAAGGTCGAAGACGATGCGCGCCTTGACATGGCCCTTCTCGACCTCTTCGAAGCACTCGTTGACCTCCTCGAGCCTCCGCGTCTCGCGGATGACCCGCGTGCGGCCCTGGGCGTGGATGGCGTACACCTCGGCGAGGTCCTTGCGGGTGCCCACGATGGATCCGAGGACGGTGATGCCGTTGAGCACGGTCTCGAAGATGGGGAGGCTCACTGTGTTGTCGGCGGGGAGGGCGACGAAGACCAGCGTCCCACCGCGTCGCAGGCACCCGAAGGCCTGCTCGAAGGCCTTGGGTGCGACGGCCACGGAGATGGCTGCATGCGCCCCGCCGAGAGCCTTGATCGCGGCGACGGGGTCCTCGAGGAGGGCGTTGACCACGTGGTCGGCGCCCAGCTCCTTCGCCAGCTCGAGCTTCTCGTCGTTGATGTCGACCGCCACGACGGTGGCGCCGCTGATCTTCGCGTACTGCAGCGCAAGATGACCGAGCCCCCCGATGCCGAAGATCGCCACCAGCTGTCCGGGGCGTGCCCCGGACAGCTTCAGCGCCTTGTACGTCGTGACGCCCGCGCAGGTGAGGACCGCCGCGTCCAGGGGATCCACCGTCGGGGGGACCTGTGCGACATACGCGGCGCTCGCCGTGGCGTACTCGGCGTACGAGCCGTCGATGCCGTAGCCGGTGTTGACCTGCTCCTCGCACAACGTCTCCCACCCGTCGACGCAGAACTCACAGACCCCACACGCCTTGCCCAGCCAGGGCATGGCGACGCGGTCACCCACGCGCGGTGTGGTGACGCCGGGCCCGACCTGCTCGACGATCCCGACCCCCTCGTGACCCGGGACGAAGGGCGGGGTCGGCTTGACCGGCCAGTCGCCGTGGGCGGCATGGATGTCGGTGTGGCACAGCCCGGCGGTCTCGACCCTCACCAGAACCTCGCCGGCGCCGGGAACTGGCTTGGGCCTTTCGTCGATGCTGAGCGAGGTGGTGAAGTCGTGGACGACAGCAGCCTTCATGGAGTTCTCCTCGTGAGAATGGCCGACCAGGACCTTCGCTCACGCGTGGAACCACTGCGCGGGTGAACTGGTCGACGATGTCCCACACACGCTACGGACGCAACGTTGCATGGCCGTTGCGCCCGTCGAGGGACGGCGCTAGATGCCGAACTCCCTGTCCAGCCTCGCGAGCTGGGCGGAGATGAGAGGAAGCAACGGTGATGTGGCGCTGACGGCAGCACGCTGGGCGAGCCACATCTCGTAGTCGTCCGCACCCCACGACGAGCGGGTCCATGCGGACATCAGGTCGGCGTCGCCGTGCTCGAGGACCGCCTGGCGCAGCGAAAGCTCCACGTCCGTGCGAAGACTCACGACTCCTGGCGCCTCCGAGCGGGGAAGCAGTGGCCCTCGGTACGCGCGCGTCGCGGCCACGACGTCGCCTGAGGCGAGGTGTGCCTCCACCGCCAGCCAGTCCCCGGTCACCTCGGCGACCAGCCGATAGGGCCGTGACGCCAGCAGGTCGTCGCCCAGGAGGGACCGCAGACGGTTGAGCTCGGCCCGGAGCGTGGAGGCGCTGTTGTCCTCGTTGTACAGAAGCACCGCGAGCTCGTCCCCGGACAGGCCACGAGGCGCCGCCGCGAGCAGCAGAAGCATCTCGCTGTGCCGAGGGGTGAGCCGCAAGGTGGACCGATGAGCGCATCCGTCGTCGATCGTGAGCAGGGACTCGCGACGCCCGAGTGCCTCCAGGGTCACCGACAGCCCGCTGGTGGGGCGCTTGGCCTCCGTGCCCACCCGGGAGAGTAGGTGGCGGGCCAGCTCGGCCTCCGCCATCCTCGCGGCGGCCCGCACCATGGCCAGGGTCTGCGGTACGACGATGTTGTCGCCGCCTGTGATGTCAAGGACACCGAGCAGAGCGCCGGACATCGGGTCGTGGATCGGAGTCGCTGCGCAGCTCCACCTCTGCACCGAGAGCCTGAAGTGCTCCGCCCTGCTCACGGTCACCGACTGGTCGAGACTCAGGGCCATCCCGGGGGCGCTGGTCCCGGCCAACCGCTCGTCCCAGTTGGCGCCCTCGACGAAGCCGATCGACTCTGCGCGACGCAGCACCGTCGGATGCCCACAGACCCACAGCAGCTGACCGGTCTCGTCAGAGACGGCCATGATCGCCTCGCAGTCGCGTGCGGCCTGGCCGAGGACGTCGTCCAGCACCGGGAAGACCTGCGCGAGGGGGTGGGCCTCTCGGGTGTCGCACAGCCTGGAAGTCGGGAGGGTGATCGGCGCACCGACTGTGCCAGCCTCGACTCCCGCAGCGGCGGAGCGACGCCACGACTCCGCGACCTGGGCGCGCATCACCTTGTGACCCATCCCTCAGTACACAGCACCTTCTCTGAAAGCGCCAGCCAGGAGGGCCTGCGCCGACGATGCGAAGGGGGCCGCGGGCTCCGCCCGCGAGGACGGGTGAGGGTCACGTGCACCGGCGGCATCGGCTCGGACCGCCTCGCCGGTCGGCGGTTCGACCGCCCGGACCGGCCGATGCTGTGGCAACGGCCCGACCAGGTGTCCCCTCGGGCGAGCGAGGTTGATAGCGTGCACCGGGCAGTGTGGTACTTCAGAGGGCCGGGCCCTGTCGGCTGCTCGCGACCCTGTGGAGGTTGTTGTCATGCGCATCCTGGTCCTCGGTGGCGACGGCTACCTGGGTTGGCCGACCGTCATGTACCTGTCCGCACGGGGCCACGACGTCGCCATCATCGACAACGCGGTGCGCCGTCAGTACGACCACGAGCTCGGCTCGAACAGTCTGATTCCGATCGAGAGCCTCCGCGTGCGGGTCTCCACCTGGCAGGAGGTCAGCGGGAGGGAGGTCGCCGTCTACCACGGTGACCTGGTCGACGCGGACTTCACCTACGCCGCGATCCGGGACTTCGGCCCCGACACCATCGTGCACTTCGCCGAGCAGCGGGCCGCGCCGTACTCCATGATCGACCGCAAGCACGCGGTGTACACCCAGAGCAACAACCTGGTCGGCACGTTGAACGTGATGTTCGCGATCGGGGAGATCGACCGTGACATCCACCTGGTCAAGCTCGGAACGATGGGTGAGTACGGCACTCCGAACATCGACATCGAGGAGGGCTGGCTCGAGGTCACCCACAAGGGCCGCACCGACCGGATGCTGTACCCGAAGCGGCCGGGGTCCTTCTACCACCTCTCGAAGGTGCACGACAGCCACAACCTGGAGTTCGGCTGCCGGATCTGGGGCCTGCGGGTCACCGACCTCAACCAGGGCATCGTCTACGGCCAGGAGACCGCGGAGTCCGCGCTGGACCCGCGGCTGGCCACCCGCTTCGACTACGACGCGGTGTTCGGCACGGTGCTGAACCGCTTCGCGATCCAGGCGGTCCTCGGACTGCCGCTCACCGTGTACGGCGGGGGCACCCAGACCCGGGCGATCATCGACATCCGGGACACCGTGGAGTGCATCCGGCTGGCGTGCGAGACCCCGGCCGACGCCGGTGAGTTCCGGGTGTTCAACCAGACCACGGAGACGATGTCCCTGTCCGAGATGGCCAAGGTGGTCACCACCGCCTACCCCGGCGAGAGCTCGGTGGAGCACCTGGACAACCCGCGCGTGGAGACCGAGGACCACCATTTCTCTGTGGTGCACACCGCCCTGGAGGACCTCGGGCTGAAGCCGCACCTCCTCTCCGACACCCTGCTGTCCTCGATGTTCGGGATCATCGAGCAGCACCAGACCCGGGTGGACCGTCGCTGCCTGCGGCCCGCCGTCGACTGGCGCCGGACCACCAACTCGACCGACCACCGCCCGTGAGTCCGGGCTCCGCCGCCCCGGACCGCTCCCTGGACGTCCTGGTCACCGGGGGGTCGGGCTTCATCGGCCGGCACGTCGTCGCCGCCCTCTGCCGGCGCGGGCACCGGGTGCTGGTCGCCGACCTGGACGCCTTCCCCGACCAGGACCTGCCCACCGTGGTCGGGGACCTGTGCCGGGCCGAGGTGCGAGAGCAGGCCGTCACCGACCGCACCGACGTGGTCGTGCACCTGGCCGCGGCCACCTCGGTGCTCGGCTCGGTGGAGCAGCCCGCCGAGGTGCACCGCACCAACGTCGAGATGACGGCTGGACTGCTGGAGGCCTGCCGTCTCCATCGCGTGTCGGCGCTGGTGCTCGCCTCCACCAACGCGGTGGTCGGCGACGTGGGCCTGGCGACCATCACCGAGGACCTGCGTGCGGCACCGCTGACGCCGTACGGCGGGACCAAGGCGGCCGCCGAGATGCTGCTCTCCGGGTACGCCGGTGCCTACGGCCTGCGAGCCCCGGTGCTCCGGCTGACCAACGTCTACGGTGGAGGCATGGGGCACAAGGACAGCTTCGTGCCGCGGTTGATGCGCGCCGCGGCCTCCGGAGGCGAGGTCGAGGTGTACGGCGACGGGGAGCAGCGTCGCGACCTGGTCTTCGTCGAGGACGTCGCACGGGCGATGACCCGGGCGGTCGAGGGCTGGCCGTCGGGTCCGGTCATCGTCGGCGGCGACCGCTCCTACACCGTCAACGAGATCGTCGAGGCCGCCCGGGACGCCGTCGGTGTGCCGATCCGGACCCGCCGGGTCGCCCCCAAGCCGGGGGAGATGCCCGCCGTGGTGGTGGACATCGGCCGGGCCCGCAGTCTGGGCTTCGAGCCACAGGTCGGGCTCCGGGAGGGTATGCGCCGGGTCTGGCGGGACTTCGCCCCCGCGCCGGCCGTGCAGGGCTGAGGCGATGCCGGGACCCCAGACGCTCGGCACCGCGATGCCGCCCACCGCCGACCCGCCGGCCCGCCGGCTGCTGCGGCATGCGGCACTGCTGCCGGTGCTGCTGGTCGCCGCCGTCCTGCTCGGCACCGGGTCGCGCAGCACCGCACCGGCCGCCGTCCTCGGCCTCCTCACCGCCGGCACCGTCTACCTGACCGTGCTGCGCTGGGGGGTGTGGCACTGGCTCGCGGCGCTGGCGTGCCTGCCGGGGCTGCTCAGCCCGTTGCTCACCGCCACCGCCCGGCACCCCACGCTCGCGGGCGGCCTGGGGTTGCTGGCCGGCGTGGGCATCGCGGCGGTGTCGTGGCGGTTGGACCCCTCCGCTCGGTCCGTCGGCGTCGCCGGTGCCGTCCTCGTCGTGCTCGGCATCGGCTGGGGCGTCGGCTGGTGGTCCGGCGCGGGGCCGCCGTCGCGTCCGGTCGGGGAGGCCGCGGGGGCCGGTGCCGGTGTGCTGCTGCTGTGCTGCCTGGCCCTCGCGGTCGGCGGGGCCCTGGGCCTCGGCCGGGCCCGCGGCTCCGGGCTGCGAGTGGTCGCAGCGACCGTTGCCGGCGTCCCCGCCGCGGCGCTGCTGCTCACCGCCGCTCCCGACGGGCTGGCGGGGACCGGCCGGCTGCTCGCCCTGGTCTGGTGGCCGGCGGCCGGCACGCTCGGGCTGACGGCCATGCTGCGCGGCCGGCGGGGACCGACCGCGCGCCGCCCGCAGGCCGACCGGCACGACCTCGCGGCGGTCGAGGACTACCGCCGGCGGTACGCCGACCCGTCGCTCGCCGAGGTAGTGGTGGTCATCGCTGCCTGGAACGAGGCCGACGCCCTGCCGCGTGTCCTGGACGAGCTGCCGTCCACCGTGTGCGGGCTGGCGACCGACGTGCTGGTGGTCGACGACGGAAGCACCGACGGCACCGCCGCCGCGGTCGCCGCGCACGAGCGCGCCAGGATCGTGGTCTCGCCGGTCAACCGCGGTCAGGGGGCGGCCCTGCGGCTGGGCTACCGGGTCGCCCGGGGGCACGGCGCCCGCTACCTGATCACCACCGACGCGGACGGCCAGTACGACCCGGCGGACCTCCCGGCGGTGCTCGACCCGCTCCTGGACGGCACCGCGGACTTCGTCACCGGTTCCCGGCGGCTGGGCCACCAGGAGGTCCGGGACCGGGTACGTCGGCTCGGGGTGCACGTGTTCGCCTGGGCGGTCAGCGCGCTGACCGGGCACTGGTGCACCGACACCTCCTTCGGCCTGCGGGCGATGCGGGCCGAGCTGACCGAGGACGTGACCCTCAACCAGCCGCAGTACCAGTCCTCGGAGCTGTTGATCGGAGCGCTCTCGCACGGCTGGCGGGTGGCCGAGGTGCCGGCCCGGATGCGGGTGCGGTCCGCCGGGACGAGCAAGAAGGGCCCGAACCTGGTGTACGGCAGCCGCTACGCCAGGGTGGTCGTCGGCACCTGGTGGCGGGAGGGTGCCCCCACCCCGCCGGCCGAGCGGGCGCCCGCCCTGCGCGACCCGGTCCGGGGGGTTCCGGGGCCCACCCAGTGAGCGCCGCGGCGCGGACCGCCCCTGCGGCGAGCCGGCCGCCCCGCGCACGGCGTCGTGCCCGGCTGGTCGAGCACCGCCCGTTCCTGGTGGCACTGGCGGTGGGCCTGGCCCTGCGGGTGCTCGTGCAGGTGGCGTTCATGCCGGCGTTCGTCTTCAGCGACGGCCCGACCTACCTGGCCGTGGTCGACCACCTGCGGCCCGCCGCCGACCGCCCGGTGGGCTACGTCCTGCTGCTGCTGCTGCCGGCCTCCCTGCTCGCCCGCGACGTGCTGCTGGTCGCCGTCGTGCAGCACCTGCTCGGCCTGGTCACGGCGGTCGTGCTCTACGCCCTGCTGCGGCGGTGGTGTGTCGGCCGCTGGGTGGGCATGCTGGCGACCCTGCCGGTGCTGATGGACACCCTCCAGCTCACCCTCGAGCACTCGGTGCTGAGCGACACCCTCTTCGAGCTGCTCGTGGTGTGCGGGCTCGCCCGACTGTGCTGGCGACGCCGGCTGGCCCCGGGCGGCGCCCTCACCGCCGGCCTTCTGCTGGGCACCGCGGCGACGGTCCGGCTCGTCGGCGAGCATCTCGTCGCGGTCGGCGTGCTGGCCGCGCTGCTGCTCGCCGGGCAGGGCTGGCGACGACGCACGGCCGCGGCGGTGGCGGTGCTGGCCGGCTTCGCGGTTCCGGTGGCGGCCTACGCCACCTGGTACCACGAGGTCCGCGGACCGTTCACGCTGGCCCAGTTCACCGGGAAGGCGCTCTACCTGCGATCCACCACGTTCGTGGACTGCTCGGCGATCTCGGTGCCCGACTACGAGAGGGTGCTCTGCCCGACCCAGCCGCCGGGGAGCCGTCGCGACCCGACGTACTACGGCTTCCATGATCCCCGCACCATCCCGGAGCTGTCGCCCCCGCCCGGCACCAGCCAGGACCAGGCGATGCGGGAGTTCGCGCTGGCCACGTTCCGCGCCCAGCCGCTGGACTACCTCCGAGTGGTCGCCCGGGACTTCGCGCTGAACTTCGACTGGGTCCGCCAGGACCGCTTCGAGTACGAGACCGCCGCCAAGTGGTCCTTCCGGTACTACCTGACGGTGCGTCCGACCACCTGGACCGGCCCCGCCTACGCGGCCCACGGCGGACGGCAGCTGCACGTGGTCCGGCCGCTGGGCGACGCGCTGGCCGACTACCAGTCGGTGGGATACCTCCCCGGTCCGCTGTTGGCGTGCTGCCTGCTGGTGGGCCTGGCCGCGGTGCTCGGCCTGGGCCGGGCCCGGGGCTCGGGGCTGCGCTCGGTGACCCTGTCCCTCCTGCTCGCCGGGGTGGGCCTGCTGCTGGTGCCGGCCGTCACGGCGGAGTTCGTCTGGCGCTACCAGCTGCCCGCCCTGGCGCTGCTGCCGGCGGCCGCCGCCCTGGGCTACACCGCCCTGCGGGGAGCCGGGCCGGGACCCGAGGACCCCAGTGGACCCGGAGGGACGGTGGCCACCGCCAGCACCGACTGACCGAACGGCGGCCGGACACGTGCCTCCACGGTCCGGGTCACCGGAACGACGAGCCGGTCGTAGAGGCGGAGCAGTCGCGGGTTCGGCGTGCCGACGCCGCCCCGGCGGACCGCGAGCCACCAGGCGACGGCGCCCAGCAGGTTCACCGGGCGGACCTCGCTGCAGGTCAGCCCCGCGGCCTCGACCGCCGCCCGCAGGGTCGCAGGGGTGTACCGGCGGACGTGGCCGACCCGCCGGTCGAAGTCGCCGTAGAGCTGCATGTAGCCCGGCACCCACAACACGATCCGGCCGCCCGGCTCGACGAGCTCGGCCAGTGACCGCAGCACGGCGGCGTCGCGCTCGAAGTGCTCGAGGACGTTCACCGCGACCACCGTCGAGACGGGCTCCCCCAGCGGTCCGTCCAGCCGGTCGAGGTCCAGCCGACGCGCCTCCACCTCGGGCCGGTCCCCGAACCGGTCGGCCATGTGCTGCACGCACCCCGGGTCCACGTCGGTGACCACCAGCCGGCTGACGTCGGTGAACTGGCTGGCGAACTCGCCCAGACCGGCGCCGACCTCGAGCACGGTGGGACCGCAGTGCGCCGAGATCAGCTCGAACTGGTAGGCGCGGTACCGGCGCTGGTGCTCGCTGGAGTCGTCCTCGAGCGTGCGGCCGGTGGCCTGCGCGAACGCGCCGGCTCCGGTGTCGTCGTGGGTCACGGTGTCCTCCTCTGGGACGGCGGCGGGGGTGGGGATGGGGCCGAGGGAGGGGCTGAGGGCCGGGGGGTGGAGCGCGAGCCGGGGTCGGTGCCCCCGGACGGTCCGCCGAACAGCCGCTCGAGCAGGACGAAGCGGAGCAGGAAGACGACCGCGTAGACCAGCAGGAAGGTTCCCCCGACCAGCAGCGAGCGGACGGTGCGCGAGGCGTCCAGGTCTGTCAGGACCGCGTCCGCCAGCGAGGTCGCCCCGACCGCGAGGCCGAGGGTGGTCAGGATGATCACCAGGTAGGGCAGCAGCTCGCTGCGCAGCTGCGGGCGACCGCGCCGGCCCCAGGTCCAGCTGCGGTTCAGCCAGTAGTTGGGCAGGGCGCCGGCCAGCCAGGCCAGCACCGAGGCGACCGTAGGCGACGTGCCCGCGGCGCCGTACAGCAGGAGGAACGCGACCTCGCTGCACACGGTGGCCACCACGGAGCCGGCGCCGTAGCGGACCACCCGTCGCTGCAGGCCACGGCGGCGCGCGGGCCCCGGCCGGGGATCCGGCTCCGCGCCCGGGGCGGCCGGGGAGCTACCGGCCGACACAGGTGAACCTCCCGCTGCGGACCGAAGGAAGGTAGCCCTGCCCGCGGAGGAAGGAGAGCTGTTGGGGGGCCGGGGCATACACGCACACCTCGTCGACGTCGAGCGTGTCCAGCGCCCGGGCCACCGCGCCGGGGTGCGCGCGGTAGCCACGCGGAGGGTCCACGAAGTTCATCAGCGTGGTGCGCGCCGCGTAGTGGAAGCCTGGGGCGGAGGCCAGGTAGTCCATGAAGTAGCGGCGCGGTGCCACCGTCTTCACCCGGGTGGTCGTCACGTCGATGGTGACCCCGAGCTCCGGTGGCGCGAGCACCAGGTCGCCCGGCTCCAGCACCGCCAGCACCCGCTCCGCGGCGACCATCGACCCCCGACCCCGCTGCCAGTGCGGGGACGTGCGCAGCGTCACCCCGGCCTGCGAGGACCAGAGGGGGGTGCCGGCGAGCACCAACGCCCCGGCCATCACGAGCGGGACCAGGAAGCGCGTCCGACGGGCTCGCCCGTCGGACCGGCGGGTGATGGCGGCGGTGGCGAGCACGCCGACCAGGGCGGCCACCGGCACGCCCCACGACACCCGCCACAGGGTCGGTCCCAGGCCCACCAGGTCGTAGGAGAGCCGGGTGACCCCCGGCACGAACGTCACCCCGGTGACCAGGGCCAGCAGCGCGACGGTGAGCCGGGCCGCGGGGTGCCGCACGAGCAGGCTGCCGGAGAGCACCGCGGCCACCCCCACCAGCGCGACGACGCCGTGGAGGAAGATCTCGTGGCCGAACCAGGACGGGTCGAACCGGTACAGGCGGCGGGAGCCGAAGTCGTCGGCGGAGTGGCCGTGCAACGCCACGGTCACCGCTCCGGTGAGCACCGGGTAGGCGGCCATCGCGGCGACCCCGACCAGAGCCCGGCCCGGGTGCCGTCGGAGCAGCGGTGCGGCGCCCGCGACCGCCACCAGCGGCACCAGGAACATCGCCGTCGTGCTCAGTCCGACAGCAGCCACCCCGCCCGCCAGCAGCCACCCTGCCCGGTCCCGCGTCGGTCGCTCGACGTAGCGGACGGCATACCCGAGCAGCAGCGGCACCGCGACGCACAGCAGCACCACCTTGCCCTGCCACAGCCGGGTGAGGAACAGGTTCCCGGGTGAGGCGTACCCGGGGGCGGCGTCGAAGAGCAGGAAGGTGAGCGCCACCGACAGGGCGACCGGGACGTACGGCGTCCGCCAGGCTCTCAGCAGCTGCCAGAGGGCCAGCACCGCGAGGAACGTCGCGACCGGGGGCATCGCCAGGTAGGCCACCGACGCAGCGTGCGCACCGACCAGCCGGGCCAGCACACCGACCAGCGCGTCGTAGGAGGCGACCGGAGGCCAGCTCGACATCGGGAACACCTGGTCGGAGAAGATCGTGTCCTTCACCGGGAAGGTGCCGTGCTCGGCCACCCACTGGGACAGGTTGAGGTAGTAGAGGTCGTCCGGGTTCGGCCGCAAGGTGACCAGCGAGAGCGCCGCCAGTCCCGCCGCCCAGAGCAGCGCCACCACGGCCCCCGCCGGGGTCCCGGCCGTCGCCGTCTGGGATGCGGACGCCGGAGCGGCCAGCCGGGACGCCGCCCAGGCCACCCCGGAGACGGCCGACACCAGCCAGCCGGCCACGACCAGCGGCCAGGAGGCACCGAAGGCCGTCGCGACGGCCGTCCCCAAGGCGGACACCGCGGTCACGAGAACCAGTGCCCGCGCTGTCCTGGACCGGGGCCGGTGTGCCGGATCGCCGTCGGCCGGCGTCGGCGTCGGCGTCGGCGTCGGCGTCGGCGTCTCGGAGTCCCCCCGGCGCCGGCGCCACCACACCAGCGCGGAGAGTGCCAGCACCGCGGCCTCGAGGAGCACCGCGCTGGTCACCCCGAGGCGGACCACCAGGCAGACGTGGTAGACGACCGTCCAGCTGGCCAGAGCGACCACCACGACGTTCAGCACGGCGTCGCAGACCCGCGCGACCGTCCCGGCGACGGTCGAGTGGCTCTCGGCGCGCACCGCAGGGGGCCGGGTGCTGGTGGCGGTCATCGGCGGCCCCGGGAACCGGCGGGGCCTGCGTCCCCGGTGAAGGTCACAGCGACCAACCTACGGCCTCGGGTGTCCCGTCCCCGGCCCGTCCTCGCTCGCCCACTCCTCTGACTCGCCGAGCGAGCCAGCACCTCCGTGAGCCGATCACGCTGGGATCCCGCCTCCCCGCAAGCGCGACAGCTACCGCGGCCGTCACCAGGTTGGTGGGCCCGCCCCTGCCTCGCTAGGCTACCCTGGGACGCGACGGTGGACCCGGGTGTTGTGCGGCTTCGATGTCAGCTCCGAGTGCGGAGCGGGTGAGAAGCCGGCGGGGCCTTTCGGGGAAGGGCGTCCCCGTCTCCACGGAGAGCCCCGCATCGACATGGAGCAGCTCGCCGGGGTCGAGGAGGCGCCAGCCGGGATCTGCGTCCATCGGTTCCGTGGCGATCACCAGGGAGGCCCTGGAAGCCAGGTGCTCGGACCGTGCATGGATCCTCGTGGTCCTCGCGTCGAGGGCGACACCTTCATCGGCGGCGCCCGCCGGCCGGTCGAGCACGAACAGGTCGTGGGTCGCCGGGTAGCGCAGGGCCCACAGATCGCCGGCGGTGGCGAGAACCAGGTTCAGCGAGTAGACCGGTAGGTGGTCGGTCACCCAGCCGATGGCCGCCATCAAGCCCTCGGTCACGTTCCCGTGTCGGGTCGTCTCAGCGGTGATGAGCGCGAAGAGCCGCTCGCTGTCGGTCTCGCCGTGCACCAGGTTGGCAGCGCCCAGTCTCTCGAGCCGGGCATCGAGCGCGCCCAGGTCCTGCACGAGGCCGTTGTGTGCGAACAGCCTCCCGTGCTGCACGAAGGGGTGGGTGTTGTTCAACGAGACGTCGCCGGTGGTGGCATACCGCACGTGTGCCAGGAACGTGGGGCTGTGCAGCTCACGCGCTGCCGACACGAACTCGGTGTCCTGCCACGCGGCGAGGGGCTGCTTGTCCACGACCGGCCGACCTGAGGGGTCGAAGGTTCCGATCCCGGCGCCGTCGGGGTTCCGGTGGCTCTGTCGGGAGAGGCTGTCGGGGGCGTCGACGAGCCAGAACGTCGCCGTCACCGGCGTCGACCCGGCATGCAACCCGAAGAGCCGGCACATGCCGCATCCTTCCTGAGGTGGTCCTGATCGACCGGCGCGGGTCACCCGGTCATGGCCGTCGTGGCCACTATGGTCCACCTCGGGCCGGGACCGTGGCGGGGTGGCCGATCTTGAACGTGAACGTCGCCGGAGGAGCCTGATCGTCACGGACCGTGGCCGTGCCGGCAGGCGTCCCGGCGGGCACTTCAAGCGCCGTGGAGAAGCCCATGTCCCGACCTCGGGGGTGCAGCTCCCCTCCGTGCTCGACGGCGCCGCCGGGAAGGGTGAGGGTCACGTGCACCGGCGGCATCGGCTTCAGGGGATCGTGGCCGCCTGTGTCGTTGCACGTGGTGGTGTACCAGTGGCCGTAGATGGTGATGGTGGAGCCGGGGCTGACGGTCGGAGTCGGCCCACTGAAGGGGCCGCTCGGCGGCTGGTCGTTGAGATAGGGAGCCACGCAGGACGCGCCCGAGGTGCCGCCCGTGTCGTTCGAGCCATGGCAACCCGCACAGAGAAGCACGAGAGCCGACGCCCCCAACGAGAAGCCGAAGGTCTTCCTCATGGTCGTTCGACGCATCTCGACCAGACCTGGTTCCCCGCCGTCGAAGAAGTCATGGAGAGCGCAGTCGAGCTGGACCACCGGAGGCCGTGCGATGTCGCCGGACTGATGCGTTGCTCAGTCGTTTCGATGACCCAATCGTCATGATATGTGTACCATCGCAGCGAGCGTCTGGCGCAACTGCACCGCCGTGCACCACTGAGGGTCCACGCGCACATGCCGACGGCGGCTCGGAGGAGGGTCATGGGTCGGATGACCACGGGAGCTGGCGTGGGCACGTCCGTCGTCAGGCCGGGCCGGCAGAGGCCAGGGACGCGAGGCACGGCGCTGGCTGCGGTCGTCGTCCTCGCCCTCGCGGCGACCGGCTGCGGCACCGGGTCGACCGACCGGGCCGCCTCGGAGCCGACCTCGACCACGACACCGTCGGCGAAGCCCACCGCGGCCGAAGCGGCGGCACCGGAGACCACCACGTCACACCGGCCCACGCGGAAGAGGACCCCTCGGAGCGGCCCGTCGCGGACAGCCCGACCGGCGACGAGAGCACCAGCGACCCCGAGCGCAGCCCCGGCTCCCGCACCACGTCGCCAGCCGGCCCACAGGTATCGAGTGCTTCGCGTCGTCGACGGTGACACGGTGCACGTGGCCCTGCACGGCGACACGACGATCCGGCTGATCGGCATCGACACCCCGGAGACCGTGAGCCCCTCTGTGCCCGACGAGTGCGGGGGGCAGGCCGCCTCGAACGTCGCCCACGAGCTGTTGGACGGCAAGCGGGTCACGGTGCAGTACGACGCGAGCCAGGGCCGCCGCGACCACTACGGGCGCACCCTCGCCTACCTGGGCATCCCGGCCGTCGGGGACTACGGCCTCACGATGATCCGCCGTGGGCGGGCCGCCGAGTACACCTACGACACGCCGTACCGCAAGCAGCGCGCC
Organism: uncultured Actinomycetota bacterium; assembly: GCA_963837995.1. Taxonomy (GTDB): domain Bacteria; phylum Actinomycetota; class Actinomycetes; order Propionibacteriales; family Nocardioidaceae; genus Nocardioides_B. The sequence goes on along the minus strand of CAWIPS010000006.1, from coordinate 293,115 downwards.
TATCAGCGGGCCGAGGCCGAGGCCAAGGCCAGGAACCGGCATCTGTGGCGACAGTGCGGCGGGACCGACACACCGCTGAAGCGGGAAGCACCGAAGGCGTCCCCGCAGGCAAAGGTACCCGTCTCCGGCGGGGGCAGCTGCGAGCCCGGCTACTCGCCCTGCCTGCCGGTCGCCGACGACCTCGACTGCAGCGACGTGCACGGCGCCGGTGACCGTCACCGGGAACGACCCCTACCGCCTGGACGCGGACGGAGACGGCACCGGCTGCGACTCGTGAGGTCGGCCGGGGGGCCTGTCCAACTCGCCCGACGGGACGTTGACAACTCTCGCGCAGCGGGTGGAATGTGTGCCCGGTCACATCTCTCGGGACGGAAGGGCCACCATGGACACACCGACGACGCAGGACTTCGGACACGGGACGCCGCTCGGGCGGCGGACCTTCCTGGCGGGGACCGGCGGTGTCGCCGCGGTCGGTGCGCTGGGTGTGCTGGGCACCAACCTGCTCCAGGGGCCGGGCCTGGCATCAGCGGCGCAGGCCTCACCGGTGCCGCCTGCGGACCTGGACCCGCTGGACCTGCTCCAGCGGATGCTGCGGATCGACACCCAGAACTTCGGGCAGGGCGGCAAGACGCGTCCCTTCGCCGAGATGCTCAAGTCGGTGTGGGACAGCGCAGGGGTCCCGGCCGAGATCATCCCGACGCCGCAGCCGGACAACGTCCACCTCATCGCCAGGATCAAGGGAACCACCTCGGCGGCTCCCGTGCTGATGCTCGGGCACTCGGACGTCGTACCGGTCGAGCGGGAGAACTGGGACGTCGACCCGTTCGCCGGCGTGGTCAGGAAGGGCCAGATCTGGGGCCGCGGAGCGCTCGACATGAAGGGCATGGACTCGGCGACCGTCACCTCGCTGCTGCGGCACGTCAACGAGGGAGCTCGTTTCGAGCGGGACATCATCGTGCTCACCGACTGCGACGAGGAGGCGGGGAACTACGGGTCGCGGTGGCTGGCGCAGAACCACTGGGACAAGCTCGACGCCGGGATGGTCCTGACCGAAGGTGGCTGGTTCCTCGCCCAGCGGGACCACAGAACGCCGATGCTGATCACGGTGACGCGTCAGGACAAGACCTACTTCAACATCGACCTCACCGCACACGCCGTCGCCACGCACTCCTCCAAGCCGCAGGCGAGCTCCGCGGTGGTCCGGCTGTCCCGGGCCATCGCGGACATCGGGAGCTACCTGGCCCCGGTGCATCTGACGCCCGTCACCCGCGAGTACTTCCGTGCCCTGGCGCGGGCGACGTCGGACCGCGCGTTCGCCAGGGCGATCACGATGATGCTGGCGGCCCGGAACCGGCGGGCGCTCGAGCGGGCGGCTGCGTTGGTGGTGCGGCGCTCGTCGTACCCCTGGCTGCACAGCGCGCTCCTGCGGACCACGCAGGCGTTCGTCATCGAGGACGCCGGCTACAAGGAGAACGTCATCCCCTCCAGCGCACACGCGCGGATCAACTGCCGCGGCATCCCCGGAGGTCAGCGCCCGCGGACCTTCCTCGCGCAGATGCGCCGGATGCTCGCGGACCGGCAGGTCGAGGTGTCGCTGGGCACGCCCCCGGACACGAGTGAGGCGGAGTACCTCGACCAGCTGGACGCCCAGTGGGCGACCAAGCCGGCCGACCTCCACACACCGCTGTACGCCGCTCTGCGCCACGCGGCGCACCTGACCTATCCGGATGCGGTCTTCGCGCCGGCCCTGTTCGAGGCCGGCACCAGCCTCGGTCCGTGGCGCGAGCACGGCATCCCCGGGTACGGCGTCTATCCCTACGTGATCGACAACGCGCAGCTGGTCGCCATGCACGGCAACAACGAGCGCATCTACGTCGATGCGCTGCGCCAGGGCACCGAGTTCATGTATCGCATGTTCGACCACTTCCGGGTCTGACCCCGAGACCGGCAGAGGTCAGGTCCTCAGTGGCTCGAGCGCTGCCTCACAGCACGCCCGAGGAACGCGCGACGGCCAGGGCGTCACTGCGGCGGGTGACGCCGAGCTTGCGGTAGAGGCTCGACACGTGGGTCTTGACCGTGTTCTCGCTGAGGACCAGGTTCGAGGCGATGTCGGCGTACGTGGAGCCTCGCGCGAGCTCGTGCAGGACGGCACGCTCACGTCCACTGAGAGCCGCGGTGGCCATCGCATCTGCTGCCTGCGTCCGCTCGTGGGGCGTCGGCGTGACCGGGCCCAGGAGCGTGGCCAGGTCGGGGTGCACGTTGCTGGCCAGGACCAGCTCGCGCACCCAGCTGCTCCTGAAGACGGTGTCGAGCCGTTGCAGCAGGGTCCGCACCGGTGTCCCGTGCCGCAGCCACCCCAGGAACGGCACCATGCTGCGACGTACCTCCGTGGCAGTGACGGCGGTCCTCAGGAGGGTGAGGGCCGTGTCGCCTTCACCGCGGGCATCGAGGAGCTGCGCACGGCAGACCAGCGCGACGGCGGCCGTGGGTGGCTGCGTCGTCGCCGCCCGGCTGGCTGCCCGGCGCAGCAGGGCGTCGGCACTGGGGTGGTCGCCGAGCAGGTCGGCCCGGAGCGCTCCGGCGAGGGCCGCCTCCCCGTCGGCACCCCGCGTCCGGAGCGCGACGGCCATCCGAGCCAGTGCAGGCGCGTCGGAGGCAAGGCTGGCCTGGAGCGCGCGCTCCACGAGACCGGCGACCTGCAGGTGCCGAGGCAGACCCTGCGTGTCGAGGACGATGTCCAGCGCGCGCTGCGCACCGGGGACCGACCCGCCGAACATGGTGACTCGGGAGAGGAGCACGGCCTGGCAGAACTGGGACGTGACGTCGGGGTCGTTCTGGCTGTCGTTCTGGCTACGGTGGCCGTGCGTCGCCACGGCTCGGCCTGCCCGAGCGCCAGGTCCCGGGCGAGCCGGGCGCGCCGGACCGTCAGGGGGGCTGGGCTGGGATAGGTCCGCACCAGAGCCAGTGCCTCGTCCGCCAGCGAGAGGCAGGCGTGCTCGCGACCGGACATGTACTGGTTCAGGGCCAGGTGGGACAGCGCGCTCGCTGTCAGCTCCGGGAGACGCCCGCTGCGTCCGGCGAGCACCGCGGCGCTCAGAGCGACCTGCGCCTCCCCCAGGTCACCCACCCGATTCAGGGCGACTCCCGTCTCGCACAGCAACGCCGCCTCGAGCGCGTGCGCGGATTCCCGCCGTGCCCCCGGGCCGACGGCCGCGCGTGCCTCGTGGATCGCCTCGAGGACCGGGTCCCTCCCGAAGCGTGACAGGAGCAGCCGGACGAACGCCGTCCTGGTGCGCCGGCGGTCGTGGTCGGTGCTCGAGCCGGCCCTGGCCTGGTCGACCAGGAGGCGGTCCAGCCAGTGCCGGGCCCTCGCCGTGTCCGCCTCCAGCCACCGCTCCAGAGCGATGCAGAGCCACGTCTCGCGGTGCGCCTCCACGGCCTCGGGATGGTGACGGGCGAAGTCACGGACCCACAGCCGATGCCCGTCGAGCACCAGGGTGACTCCGTGTCGACCGAGGACGACCGCAGCCTGGTCGATGTCCTCGATCGCCAGCAGCCGATGGAAGGACGAGGCCACCTCGCCCTGCGCGAGGTCGAGACGGATCGCCCGCAGCACCGTGGCCCTCGCGCGAACCACCTCCACCCCACCGGCGACCACGCGGCGACGCGCGACCTCGTGGAGCAGCGGGTGGATCCGGTAGGCGTTGTTGCCGAGCCGGGTGACCAGCAGCCCGGTCCTCTCCAGGTCGTGCAGGATCTCCCCGGCTGCCGCGTCGCCGGTCAGGTGCGTGGCGGATCGAGCTGTGAGAGTGTCCTCGCCGACCGTGCACAGCAGGAGGTGACGCTGTCGGGGGGTCAGTGCCGCGAACACCTCCGAGGCCACCTGGTCGAGGACGACCGGCTGCTCCTGCCAGCCCCGCTCCCCCTCGGCCTCCGGATCGGGTGAGGCACCGACCGCCTTGGCGGTCAGCACCACCGCCGCACACCAGCCCTGGGTGCGGGACATGACGGCTTGTGCCACCTTCTCCGAGGCGCTGCGGGCGTGGTGTGCGATGAGGACGGCGGCTTCGGCGTGGTCGAGCCGGAAGACCTCTCCCCGCATGACGCTCAGGTCGCCCAGGAGCTCGGGCACGAGCCGGTCGAACGCGAGGTCCCAGCGGGACAGGAGCATCAGCCGGAGGGCCCGGGGCTCCTGCATCAGCAGCTGGTCGACATGGTGCACCGTGGACGCGGGGAGGCGGTGTGCGTCGTCGACGACGAGCAGCGACGGGCCCGCCCCTTCCGCTGGCCGGCCGTGATCTGGCCGTTCCGGGCCGACGGCCCGGAGAAGGGCTGCCATCGTGGCACTGTCCAGGTCGCCGGTCGCGTCCACCCACAGGGTCTCCGCGGCTCGTCCGGACCTGCGCAGCCACCCGGCGACACCGACTGTCTTGCCCGCGCCGGCGGGTGCCACCACCAACGCCACCGAGCTGCACACAGCTGCCTCGAGCTGCCGGCACAGCTCCGGCCGTGGGAGGTAGACGCTGGGCAGCCCGGGCAGCCGACGGTCCGACCCGCGGGCGTCGGGCTCCGGCCCACGCGGCGAGGGGATTCGCGCGCGTGCGGAAGCCTCCGCCGGGCGGTTGCTCACCCCCGGGGGCTGGCCGTCGTGGTTCTTGGCTCTCGCGCGCATGGCCTGGTCGACACTCTGCTCATCGAAGCCCCCGTTCGCTGTGGTCGCGACCTCGGCGGCGCCTCCCGCGACGTCGAGGATGCCGCCTCACCGCGCCGCGACCGGGGCGGGACATCGGATACGTGAGCCGGGTTCAGGTGACGTTACCACGTGCTCGCCCGCGGACGGTCTGCCCGCCGTCGCCCTCCGACCCGGGGGAGATCCCACCCGTTTCCGGTGAGCTGGACGCCGGCACGGCGGGCTAGGTTGGCCAGCTCAGGACCGCTGCACCCGGCGGTCCCTCGAGCGTTGACGCGATCGGAGGACTGCCGTCATGACCAACACCATGGTCCGGGTGAACGCTGTGCTCAGTCAGGAGGCGCTCAGTGCGTTCCCGCATCTGCAGTCCCACAGGGAACAACCGCACTCGACGATCACGGGCGACATCAGGGACCAGGAGGAGCTGCAGGGGCTTCTGAACTTCCTCAGCTCCATGGGGCTGTCCGTCGTCGAGGTGGTGACTGTGCGAGATGACCACGAAGACCTCCGCTGAGAGGAGGCCCCGCGTGCCCGTGAGCACTCCAGGCATCGAGTCCCCCTGGTGGCTCGTGCTCGGCTACGGCGTCGTGACGGTGCTGGTCGGGCTGGTCCTCGTGGCGTGGCCCCACTCCACCCTCGCCGTCCTGGCCGTCCTGGTCGGCATCGAGCTCCTGCTCACCGGCGTGTTCCGCATCGTGCTGGCCGTGTCGGTGGCGTCGGTGGACGCCGGGGTCCGCGCCCTGACGGGATTCTCCGGCATGCTGGCGGCGCTGGCCGGCCTGCTCTGCCTTCGCGCCCCGTTGCAGACGCTGCTCGTCGTCAGCCTCCTGGTGGGCGTGTGGCTGGTCATCACCGGTCTCGTCGACACGTTCACGGCGGTGGTCTCCCACGGGTCGTCCAGCCGGCCGTGGGACCTCACCAAGGGGGCACTGACGGTGGTGGCCGGCTGCTACCTCGTGCTCGATCCCACGGTGTCGCTGTCCGCGCTCGTCGTGATCGTGTCGGCGTGGCTCTTCGGCTACGGCTTCATCACCGTCGTCGCCGGACTCCGCCTGAGGGCGGTCGCACGATGACCGACACGAGCGGGCAGACGACCCCGGCTGACGACCTCCCTCTGGGACCGCTCCAGTTCGTGGCCGTGGAGTTCCCGACCGGCGCGGTGACCGGCAGCGGGTTCAGCGAGCTGCTGGCGCAGGTGGACGCGGGCACGATCTTCGTGGTGGACCTCGAGTTCCTCCGCCGCGGCGAGGACGGCACCCTGGCCAGGGTGCCGGCGGGCTCGCTGGAGATGGACGGGGTCGACCTCTCCCAGTTCGACGGCGCGGACTCCGGTCTGCTCGACGACGCGGACCTGGAGCTGGTGGCCACCGGTGTGACCGGCGACGGCGTGCTGGCCGTGCTGGTCTACGAGGACCTCGCGCTCAGCGCCACCCTGGCCGGGTGGACCCGACAGGGCGGCCGGGTCGTGGCCGAAGGACCGGTCGAGCCCGAGGACCTGGAGGCCGCCCTGGACGCGCCTCGAGCAGCGAGCGAGTGAGGAGCTCACGATGGGACTGTTGAGGACGGCCGGCCGGGCGGCGGTGGCCAGCTCCGTGCACGGACGGGTGCAGCGCAGGCAGCGCCAGAGGTGGGCGGCGCAGGCGCCGGAGGCACCTCCACCTGTCGTTCCACCAACCGTTCCACCACCCGCCCGAGCCCCGCAACCCCCGTCGGTCACCCCCTCGGCCACCCCGCCGGGAGGGTCCTCGACCAGCGAGATGCTCAGCCAGCTGGCGCAGCTCGGGGACCTGCGCACGGCGGGTGTGCTCACCGACGCGGAGTTCGAGGCGCAGAAGGCCCGCATCCTGGGCACGTGATGGATCCGGAGCCCTACGTCTCCACCGGACACCTGCCCGACGACGATCGGGTGCAGGTGCTCCTGACGGAGGCGCACGAGCGATACCGCAGCGACACGAGCGGGCGGACCTCCACGGTCTATCCCGCGCTCGCCCGGGTGGACGGCAGCCTGTTCGGCCTCTGCGTCGTGGACACGTCCGGCACGGTGTTCGCCACCGGCGACAGTGACGTCGAGTTCACGATCATGAGCGTCGCCAAGCCGTTCGTGTTCGCACTGGTCGCCCAGGCGTTGGGCCCGGAGACCAGCCGCGCCACGCTCGGGGTCAACGCGACCGGGTTGCCGTTCAACTCCCTCGCGGCCGTGGAGAGGACCAGCCACGGCCGCACGAACCCGATGGTCAACTCCGGCGCGATCGCGACCACGGGCCTGGCCCCGGGCAGGACCGCCGAGGCCAAGTGGGCGTTCCTGGTCGAGGGGCTCTCGCGCTTCGCCGGCCGCCGGCTGACCCTGCACGAGGAGGTCTACGCGTCGGCCTCGGCGACCAACCACACCAACCGGATGATCGCCGGCCTGCTCGCGGACCGGGGACTGGTCTCGCAGGACGCCGACGCGGTCGTCGACGTCTACACCAGGCAGAGCTGCCTGCGGGTGAGCGCCCGCGACCTGGCGGTGATGGGGGCCACCCTCGCCGACGGTGGCGTGAACCCGCTGACCGGCGTACGCGTGGTCGACGCGCGGACCTGCCGCCACACGCTGGCGGTGATGGCCACGGCGGGGCTGTACGAGACCTCCGGGGACTGGCTGTACAACGTCGGCCTCCCCGGGAAGAGCGGCATCGGCGGGGGGATCGTGACGGCCGCCCCGGGCAAGGGCGGCCTCGGCACGTACGCCCCGCTCCTGGACGAGGCCGGCAACAGCGTCAAGGGACAGATGGCCGCCCGGTTCCTCGCCGAGGCGCTCGGCCTCAACATCTTCGAGTCCGCGCCCGCGGCGCGCCCCGTGGCCGGAGTGCCCTGACCGGTTCCCTCAGAACGACCAGAAGAGGGGTACGCCGAGGACGGCGACCACCAGGAACCACAGCAGCATCGGCAGGCCCAGCTTCCAGTAGTCGCCGAACCGGTAGCCGCCGGGTCCCATCACCATCATGTTGGCCGGGGTGGCGACCGGGGTCAGGAAGGCCGCCGCAGCGGCGATCGTGACCGTCATCAGCACCGGCTGCACCGAGACGTCGAGGTCCGCTGCCGCGCTGATGGCGATCGGGATGACGATCAGTGCGGTGGCGGTGTTGCTGATCAGCTGACCGAGACCCGCCGTCAGCACGAACAGCCCCAGGAGCAGTGCCCTCGGTCCCGCACCGCCCACCACGGCGACCAGGGCGTCGGCCATCTGCCGGGCGGCGCCGGTCTCCTGGAGGGCCGTGGACAACGGGATCATCGCGCCGACGATGACGATCGTGGTCCATGAGACCCCCCGATATGCCTGCTCGACCGTGATCACCCGCAGCACGACCATGGCGAGCGCAGCCAGCACGCCGACCACGGCCGGCGCCGTGAACCCGACGGCCAGCATCACCACCATCGCGGCAAGCACCGCCAGAGCGGGCCGGGCACTGCGCCCGAGCGGGACGGCCTGCCGCTTGACGCTCTCGAGGGAGTCGACCGGCAGCACCGCCGGGTCGTCCCCGACGTTGCGGGACAGGGCCGCCCAGCTGCCCTGGACCAGCAGCGTGTCGCCGACCGCGAGCCTCGATGCGGACGGGCCCTGGTCGTAGCCCTTGCGCTGTACGGCGAGCACCACGAGGTCGCCGCTGCTGGTCACCATGCCCGGGAACACCTCGTCGCCGACCAGCTTCGAGCGAGGGCTGACCACGACCTCGGCCACCCCCATGTCGGGGGTCATCAGCGCTCCCGCGACGTGCTCACCGGCCGGCTCGGTCAGGAGCTCGAGGCCGGCGTCGTGGGCGAAGTCGACCGCGGTGTCCGGGTCGGCCCGGATGATGAGGACGTCCTGCGGCTCCAGCACCGTCTCGGTGAGGGTGCCCGCGGACGGCCGGCGGCCGGCCGGCTGGACCCCGACCACGGCCAGGCCCGGGTAGCTCCTGCGGGCCAGCTCGGCGATGGGCGACCCGACACTCGACGAGCCGGCCGGCACCACGAGGCGGAAGGCGCCCTCGTCGAGCTGGTACTGCTTGATCAGCGTCTGGGCGTGCCGGCTGAGGTCCGCCGGGACGGTTCGCGCGGTCCTCGTCGGGAGCAGCCGCGGGCCCAGGACCACCGCGATCGCCATCGTGCCGAGGACCAGCGGGACTCCGACGAGCGCGAACTCGAAGTACCCGAAGCGATCGCCGGTGGCATCGGCGAGCGCATCGGAGGCGATCACGTTGATGGGGGTCCCCGTCAGGGCCAGCAGGGAGCCTGCGTGGGCGGCGAAGGCCAGCGGCAGCAGCAGCTGGGACGGGGCGTGGTGCAGCCGGATGGCGACCACGACCACCATGGACAAGAAGGCGGCCACAGCGCCGTTGACGCTGATCAGCGCGGTCAGCACTGCCACCGCGGCCATCACGAGGACGAGCAGCCTGGTCCGTCCCGTCCCGGCGACCGCGATCAGCCGCTGACCCGCCCAGGCCGGGACCGCGGCGGCGTCGAGGCCCTCGGTGACCACGAACAGGGAGGCGATGAAGATGACCGTGGGATCACCGAAGCCCGCGAAGACCTGGGACAGGTCGAGGATGCCGGTCGCGAACAGCGCCACGGCCGAGCCCAGGGCGACGGCCTCGACGGGCAGACGGTTCCAGACGAAGAGGACGATCACGGCACCGAGCACGACGAAGGCAACGGCTGAGTCGCTCATGGTCGGATCAGCATCCAGGGTCTCCGTTCGCCTCGACGCGGCCCGCACCGGTCACGCTAGTGTGCGGCGAGCCTGCAGGGTCGGGTCGCGACGGCTCTCACCCGTATCGGGGGACCCGGGGCGCCTTCGCGGGCGGAACACTGCAGATCGGGGCGACAGGGAAGCGAGGACGTTCATGAGCACACTCACCGTCTGGAAGTTCGAGACCGACACGGGTGCGGACGAGGCAACCAAGGTCCTGGCGGATCTGGTCTCCAAGCACCTCATCACGGTGCACGATGCGGCCACCGTGAGCTGGACCGAGGGGAAGAAGAAGCCCAAGACCCGCCAGCTCAACGACTTCGCCGGCCGGGCGGCACTGGGCGGCGCCTTCTGGGGCCTGCTGTTCGGGATGATCTTCCTGGTGCCGCTGCTGGGGGCGGCGGTGGGTGCGGCCTCCGGTGCCATCGCGGGCTCGCTGACGGATGTCGGGATCGACGACAGCTTCATCAACCGGGTCAGGAGCGGGATCACGCCGGGGACGTCGGCGCTGTTCGTGATGAGCTCGGACGCCGTGCTCGACAAGGTCCGCGACGCGTTCTCCGGGCAGCGGCCCGAGCTCATCTTCACCAACGTCAGCGACGAGCAGGAGGCCGCCATCCGGGAGGTGTTCGCCGAGTGACGAACGCCGGACCGACCGGATGAGCCCGTGACGCACCGGCGATGAGGCGGACCAGCTTGCGGAGGTCGTCCTGGCCGAAGGCGTTGCGCTACACCCTGCCCGGCCTCTGGGTGGGACTGCTGCTGGCCTGCCTGTCGTTCACCCCTTCCCTGCTCCCTCGCCCGGCGACGTACCAGGGAGTCATCACCGGAGTCGACGCGGCCATCGGCTACGCCCTCGGTGTGACCGGCGCCCGGGTGTGGCGGGAGTTCGCGGACCGCCCGCCCCGGCGCCCGTCCAGCACGGCGTGGCGTGTGCTGGGCGTCGTCGCCGGGGTCACCCTGGCCCTCAGTGCCGTGGTGGGGCACCGATGGCAGTCCCAGGTGGCCCGGCTGGTGGCCGAGACCCCCGAGACCCTGTGGTGGGTCCTCGTCATCCCGGTCATCGCCGCGCTCGTCTTCGCGGGGCTGGTCGCGGCGGCGCGCGGCGTACGACGTGTCTACGGCTGGCTCTCTCGCTGGCTCAGCCGGCACATGGGCGCGCGGGCGGCCCGGGCCACCGGCCTGGTGCTCCTGGCGGCCGCGGTCGTGCTGACGGTGAACGGAGTGCTGTGGACGGCCGCCCTCAACACCGCCGACCGGTCCTTCGCCGTGAAGGACTCCTCGACCCCCGGGACCGTGAAGCAGCCCGCCGAGAGCGAGCGTGCGGGCGGCACGGGATCCCTGGTGTCCTGGGACTCCCTGGGTCGCGAGGGTCGGGTCTTCGCAGCCGGTGGCCCGACGGCGGCCGACATCGCGGACTTCACCGGCACGCCGGCCAAGGAGCCGATCCGCGCCTACGCGGGCGTGGCCTCCGCCGCCGACCCGCAGGCACGCGCCGAGCTAGCGGTCCGCGAGCTGGACCGCGCCGGAGGCTTCGACCGGGCCGACCTCCTGGTGGTCACCACCACCGGCACCGGGTGGGTGGAGCCGAGCGCCGCCGCGAGCTTCGAGTACCTCGCGAACGGGGACTCGGCGATCGTCTCCATGCAGTACTCCCATCTCGCGTCCTGGCTGTCCTTCCTCGTCGACCAGACCAAGGCACGGGAGGCAGGCCGGGACCTCTTCAACGCGGTCTACAGCCACTGGTCCCAGCTGCCGGCGGACCGGCGACCCCGGCTCTACGCCTTCGGGGAGAGCCTGGGATCGTTCGGCGCGGAGGAGGCGTTCAGCGGCGAGTTCGACATGGCGAACCGCCTCGACGGCGCGCTCTTCGCCGGTCCTCCCAACTTCAACCCGTCCTACCGGGAGTTCGTCGACCAGCGTGACCAGGGCAGCCGTGAGGTCGAGCCGGTCTACCGCGACGGCCGGGTGATCCGCTTCAGCAACCGCCCACGGCTGGCCATCCCGCCCCGCGGAGAGCCGTGGCCAGGCGCCAGGATCCTGTATCTCCAACACCCCTCGGACCCGATCACCTGGTGGAGCCCGCGCCTGATCCTGCACAAGCCCGACTGGCTCTCCGAGCCCCGGGGGCGTGACGTCCTGCCCGCGATGCGGTGGATCCCCTTCGTCACGTTCTGGCAGGTGTCTGCCGACCTGGCGCTCGGCTTCGGCTCGGCACCCGGCCATGGGCACAACTTCACCGGTGAGCACGTCGACGGCTGGGCCGCCGTGCTGCGACCAGCCGACTGGTCAGCGGCACAGGCCGACCGGCTGCGCGCCGTCATCCGGGACAGCAGGTGGGCCGAGTGACCAGCGAGCCGATCAGGGACGCCGGGGCGCCACGTCCTGCGTCCGACAGCCCGGCCGACGTTCCGCACCGGCAGCGGAGCGCGTGGATCAGGCGGCTGGTCATCCTGGGCCTGTGTCTGGTGGCCGCCTACCTGATCGTCGCGGCCGTCGGCAAGTTCGACTGGTCCGCCGTCTGGGACGCCGTGACCCTGCTGGCCTGGTGGCAGCTCATCGTGCTGCTCGGCCTGCTGCTGGTCCGCCAGGTGCTCAACTCGCTCCCGCTGGCGATCTTCATCGACCAGCTGAGCTCGACCCGGGCGCTGCAGAACGACCTGGCCGCCCACCTGCTGGCGGTGGCGATGCCTCCCCCCGGTGACATGGTGCTCCGCATCAAGATGTTCACCTCGTGGGGGATCGACGCGTCGCGAGCCGTCGCCGGCTCGCTGATGAACATGCTGACGTTCTACATCGCCCGCTTCTCCATGCCACTGCTGGGCTTCCTGCTCATCCTGCCGCTGCGCTTCGACTCCGCCTACGCGTCGTCGGCGGCCATCGGCACAGGTCTCGCCCTGGTCATCGTGGTCCTGATCGCCCTGTCGCTGCGCAGCGAGCAGCTCGCGCTGCGGATCGGCCGGGTCGCCGGAACCGCTGCTCGGACCGTCAAGAAGTCCGTCGATCCGCACGGCTGGGCGAGCTGGGTCCTCCAGTTCCGGCAGGACGTCCTGAGCACGTCGACGGCGGGGTTCGCACGAGCCGCCGTGGCGCTGGTCCTCCTGGTGCTCACCGACGCGACGATCCTGCTGCTGACTCTCCGCTTCCTCGGCGTGAGCGCCGGTGAGGTGCCGGCCATCGAGCTGTACGCCGCCTTCCTCTGCGTCTACCCGCTGACGCTGTTCCCGTTCATGGGCATCGGCATCGTGGACGCCGTGCTGCTGGCCGCGTTCGTGGACGTGGGCGGCCTCCCTGTCGAGGCCAGCTGTGTCGCTGCGCTGATCATCTGGCGTGCGTTCACGCTGGTCGGACCCGTCGTGCTGGGGACCGGCGCGCTGGCGCTGTGGCGACGAACCGGGGCCACCCAACAGTCACCCGTATCGGGTGACACTCCTTGACCGTCGTGGGACACAGACTCTTCGGAGCCGGGATGTCGGTTGCGAGCACCACCTGACCAGGAGGCCCCCATGGCGACCCACGCAGACGCTCCAGCGGCCCCGGAGGAAGGCGGCTCCAAGCTCCTCGACTGGATCGAGAAGATCGGGAACAAGGTGCCCGAACCCGGCCATCATGTTCCTCTACCTGATCCTCTTCATCGCGGTGCTGTCGGCCCTGCTGGCGTGGGCCGAGGTGAGCGTCACCGACAAGGTCGTCACGCCGGTGCCCAGGGAGGTCCTCCAGGACCTCCGGGACTCCCTGGGTGGGTCGATCGTCCCCTACGACACGAACACCCAGCAGCCTGTCGAGATCCCCGACTACACGGTCACCACCGAGACGTTCGCAGTGAAGAGCCTGCTGTCCGTCGCCGGCCTGCGGTTCGTGTTCTCCTCGTTCGTCGACAACTTCGCCGCCTTCTCGGTCGTCGCCGTGACGCTGATCGCGATGGCCGGAGTCGGGGTCGCGGAGAAGGCCGGCATGATGGCGGCGCTGATCCGCAAGATCGTCGCCGTGGCACCCGCCGGCCTGTTGGGCTTCTTCATCATCCTGGTCGGCGTCCTGTCCAGCGTCGCCTCCGACGCCGGCTACCTGATCCTGATCCCGCTCGGTGCAGCTGCCTTCATGAGTGTCGGACGGAACCCGCTGGCAGGCATGGCCGCGGCGTTCGCGGGCGTCAGCGCGGTCTTCGGCGTCAACCTCCTGATCGCACCGACCGACAGCATGCTGACCGAGATCACGAACGAGGCGATCGGGTCGTCCGGCGGCTCCCCGGTCGAGATCACCGCCAACTACTACTTCGCGGTCGTCTCGACGATCGTGCTCGCGGTCGTCGCCGCGTGGATCACGGCCCGCATCGTCGAGCCGCGGCTGGGCGCCTGGACGCCCGAGGTGGGCAGCAGCGACGCCGCCCTCGTGGAGGCGGACGACCTCGACAGCGTCGCCGAGGCGCGGGGGCTGAGGTTCGCTCTCTTCGCGCTGGTCGCCGTGGTGGTCGTTGTCCTGCTGCTGTCGCTGCCGTCGGGGGCCCCGCTGCGCGACGCCGACACCGGCAAGCTGATCGGGGCCACCCCGTTCATGAGCAGCCTGATCTTCGTCATCGCGCTCGCTGTTCCTGATCTGCGGCATCTGCTACGGCGTGGGGGCCCGGACCATCCACGGCGGGGACGACGTCGTGAACGCGGTGGCGAAGACCTACAACGGTCTGGGCAGCCTGCTGCTGATGTTCTTGATGATCGCCCAGTTCATCGCCTTCTTCAACTACACCAACCTGCCGAGGGTCGCCGCCGTCGAGGCCGCGAACGCGCTCGAGAAGGTCAGCGTTCCCGGCATCCTGCTGCTGGTCGCGTTCATCGTGGTGATCGCCGTGCTGAACTTCATCCTCCCCGGCGTGGTCCCGAAGTGGGCCATCTTCGCGCCGGTGTTCATCCCCATCTTCGCCCGCCTCGACGTCGCCCCGCAGACGGTGCTGGCCGCCTACCGGGTCGGGGACTCGCCCACCAACGTGCTGACGCCGCTGATGGTCTACCTGCCGTTCATCGTCACGATCGCCCAGCGCTACAAGAAGGACGCGGGCATCGGGACCGTCATCGCACTGATGCTGCCCTATGCCGGCATCCTGCTCATCGTCTGGATCGTGCTGTTCGTCGCCTGGTTCCTCCTCGGGATCCCGCTGGGCCCGGACTCTGCGGTTCACCTCTGAGCCGGACCCTCGACCTCGCCCACCGTCCCGACCCGCCCGCCGAACAAGGAGCCCACCCGCATGAGTGTCCTGACCGAGGTCCCCGACGTCGTCCCGTCTCTCAGCACCCGCGTCGACGTCCGTGTCGTCGACTCGGGCGACCCGTTGACGGGGGCGGACGCGGTCAGCGTGCCCGTGACCGCCACCGGGCCGGTCCCCGACGTGCTCGGCATCGACCTGGCCGGCCTGGCCCGCGCCGGGTTCAAGCCGTCGGTGGGGTCGGCGCTCGCCTTTCCCGGGGCCGAGACACCCGTCTCGGTGGCCGTGGGGCTGGGTGACGTCGACGCCATGGACGCGGCGGCCGTGCGTGACGCCGCCGCGTCGTTCGCCACCGCGGTGCCCTACGACGCCCACCTGGCGACCCGGGTCCCCACATCGTCGCGCATGACGGTCGCCCAGTCGGCAGCCGCGATCGTCGAGGGCGTGCTGCTGGCCCGCTACCGCTTCAGCCTCCGCAGTGTCGAGACCGGTCCCGTTCCGGTGCAGTCCGCTGGTGCTGGTCGCCCCCGAAGGAGAGCGCGACGAGGTCGAGCAGGGCGCTGCCCGAGGACGGGTCCTGGCCCAGGCCGCCGTTCTCGCGCGGGACCTCGCGACCTGCCCCGCAGGACTGCTCACCGCCCGCCGGATGGCCGACGTGGCCGTTCAGGTAGGACCCGGCGCCGGGCTCGAGGTCGAGGTCTTCGACAACGACGACCTGGTGCGGATGGGCTGCGGTGGCCTGCTGGGGGTGAACAGGGGCAGCGTCGAGCCGGCCCGGATGATCCGGATGCGCTACACGCCGGCGACCTCCTCCGGTCATCTGGCGCTGGTCGGCAAGGGCATCATGTACGACTCCGGCGGCATCAACCTGAAGCCGAGCGACGTGTCCCACTCGCAGATGAAGAACGACATGTCGGGCGCCGCAGCGATCCTCGGCGCGATGACGGCGCTGTCGGCTCTGGACTGCCCGTGCACGGTGACGGCCTACCTGATGTGCACCGACAACATGCCGTCCGGGTCGGCCATGCAGCTCGGTGACGTTCTCACCATGCGAGGGGGCAAGACCGTCGAGGTGCTCAACACCGACGCCGAGGGACGCCTGGTGATGGCCGACGCGCTGGTGCTGTCGGTCGAGGACGGCGCCGACGCGATCGTCGACATCGCCACCCTCACAGGTGCGTGCCTACGCACCTTCGGCACCGAGGTGGCCGGCGTGATGGGCAACAGCGACCCGCTGCTCGACCAGGTCCGACGGGCCGGCCGGCTCACCGACGAGCCGGTCTGGGAGCTGCCGATGATCCGTCGCTATCGACGCCAGCTCGACTCCGAGATCGCCGACATGACGAACATGGGCGGCCCGAACGCCGGCTCCATCACGGCGGCCCTGTTCCTGGAGGAGTTCGTCGCCGGGAAGCCCTGGGCGCACATCGACATCGCCGGCACTGGTCAGGCCGAGGCGTCCACCCGCTGGATCCCCAAGGGGCCGACCGCCTTCGGGGCCCGCCTGCTCGTCGAGCTGGCGCTGGGGTTCGAGCCCGTCGGCTGACCACCAGCCCCTCCGAGCCGAGGGTCAGGGCGTGAGGACGACCTTGGTGCACTCGTCCTGCTTGTTCTTGAACAGCTTGTAGGCCTTCGGCGCCTCCTCGAGCGACATCCGGTGGCTGATCACGAACGTCGGGTCGATGTCGCCGTCGCGGATGTGCTCGAGCAGCCGTGGCAGGTAGCGGTGCACGTGCGCCTGCCCGGAGCGGACCGTCAGCGACCGGTTCATCAGCGACCCGGTCGGGAACGTGTCCATGAACCCGCCGTACACGCCGATGATCGACACGGTGCCGCCGTTCGCACAGGACAGGATCGCCTCACGGAGCGCCTGCCCCCGGTCGGTCTGGAGCCGGCCGGCCTGCTTCGCCTTGTCGTAGGCCTGGACCGCCGGGTAGCCGGTGTGCGCCTCCATGCCGACCGCGTCGATGCAGGCGTCCGGTCCGCGGCCGGCGGTGAGCTCGCGGAGCTCCTCGAGCACCGAGGTCTCCTCGTAGTTCAGGGTGTGCGCGCCCTGGGACTCCGCCTTGCGCAGCCGCTCGGGATACCGGTCGATGGCGATCACCTTCGACGCTCCGAGGAGGTAGGCGCTGGCGACGGCGAACAGCCCCACCGGTCCGGCGCCCCACACGGCGACGACGTCACCCTGCTCGATGTCGCACAGGTCGGCGCCCATGTAGCCGGTCGGGAGGATGTCGGAGAGGAACAGCACCTGGTCGTCGGTGAGGTCCTCCTCCACCTTCAGCGGGCCGACGTCCGCGAACGGGACCCTGACGTACTCCGCCTGCCCACCGGCGTACCCGCCGGTCAGGTGCGAGTAGCCGAAGATGCCGCACGGGGAGTGGCCCATCACCTTCTCGGCGAGGGCGGCGTTCGGGTTGGAGTTCTCGCACACGGAGTAGAGCCCGTGCCGGCACGCGCCGCATCTCCCGCAGGCGATCGGGAAGGGGACGACGACCCGGTCGCCGACGGCCAGGTTGTCGACGCCCGAGCCGACCTCGACGACCTCGCCCATGAACTCGTGGCCCATGATGTCGCCGGGGACCATCGCCGGGATGTAGCCGTCGTACAGGTGCAGGTCCGAGCCGCAGATCGCGGTCGAGCTGACCTTCACGATCGCGTCGCGCGGGCTGAGGATCCTCGGGTCCGGGACCTTGTGGACGCCGACCTTGGTGGGCGCCTCCCAGCACACTGCTCTCATCGCTCGTCCTTCCCGGTCTTCCTGTTCTTGTCCTTCACGGGCTGGGCCGGTCGCTGGGACATCTGGTGCCCCGAGTCCGGCCCGTCCGGCATCGCGTCGCTGCGCACCACGTCACCGGTCTCGATGATCGCCTTGAACCGGCGCAGGTCGTCGTGGACCTGCTGGGTCGGCTCCTCACCCCACAGCCGCGCAACGGCACGACCGACCGCCCCGCCCGGTACGTCGTAGTGCAGGCTGACCCGGACCTCGGTGCCGGAGCCGTCCGGGGTCTCGGCGAAGTGCACGGTGCCGGAGTTGGCGACGTCCGCGCCCGGCAGCGACCTCCAAGAGATCCGTCGGCCCGGCTCGTCCCCCGTCGTCTCCGCCTGCCAGGTGATCGTCCTCCTGACCGGCGCGTCCGCGGTCCACGTCGAGCGACCCTGCCCGTCCACGGTGACCGAGCGCAGGTGACCCATGAACTGCGGGAGCCGCTCGAGGTCTCGCCAGTGGTCGTAGGCCTCCTGCGGCGAGCAGCGCACGGTCACCGAGGCCTTCAGCTGCAGGGGCCCGGGCCTGCCGCGGCCGTGCTGGCGGGCGTGGCGGGAGCGGATCGCGGCGACGGTGTCGACGGCGGCGAGGCCGGCCACCGCCGCGGTCGCGGCCGAGACGCGGGTCTGCCGCTCACCCGTGCGGCTGGTGACCGCTCGGGCGAGCAGGACCAGGTCGACGGCGTCCCCGGCGACCCGCGTCCACACGCTCCTCGGCGGCCCGGCCAGCAGGGT
The DNA here is from genome assembly GCA_963837995.1 of uncultured Actinomycetota bacterium. GTDB lineage: Bacteria > Actinomycetota > Actinomycetes > Propionibacteriales > Nocardioidaceae > Nocardioides_B. The sequence continues at coordinate 275,022 of CAWIPS010000006.1, read as the reverse complement.
CGTGGCGTGCAGCAGCTCGCGCACCCCGACCGCCTGGATCACGTGCGGCGCCGCCTCGATGGTGTCGAGACCGGCCAGCCGCGCCACCGTCCGAGGCGAGGTGACCATCGGGACGCCGAGGGCAGCGCTCACCACCCCCAGCCCACGGGCCAGTGGGCGGGCTCCGGCCTCAGGTCTGTCGTTCACGGACGCTCCTTCCCGCGGCCGCCGGCCGCTTCTCCTCAAGTGGGTCGGCGTACCCCGACCCCGCCGGGCCATGCCTTCTCTGCTGCCCACAGCCACCCGGACGGGTCATTGCCCGGGGAGCCGTCTGCGCACTTCAATGTGGGGACACTCCTCTGACGGCGAGGTGGCCGGCGAGGTTGGACGGCGAGGTGCACATGGCGTCGAAGAAGCGGAAGACCATCTGGGTGCAGCAGGTCGCCGTCGAGGTCGACGTCCTGCAGACGCGGGTCGACATCGCGAAGCAGCGGGAGCTCGACGGCGGGCAGAAGGCCGCGATCCGCGGGGTGGAGCTGTTCTTGACCAAGGCCTGGCTGGCCGTCGAGCGCGCGGACCCGGTCCCGAGCCGGATCGTCAACTGGTGGCGCGGCGTGCTCGTCGAGGCGGCCTACCGCAACATCCACGCCGCCCGCGCGCAGCTGGTGGACATCTACACCGAGGAGGACATCGACGCGGAGATACCGGGAGCGATCGCCCGCGCCCACACCTCACTGCACCGCGACGACCCCCGGTGCATCAGCCAGGCGCAGCTGCGAGCCCTGCCGCTGTCCCACCGGCGGTCACGTCTGCGCCGGCTCCTCGAGGACGGCTACGAGGCGATCGACCTCCAGCACGAACGGCTGCGCAGCTTCCGCAACATCATCTTGATGGCCGCCTTCGTCGTCATCGTGCTGGTCGGGGTCACCGTCGGGGTGGTCTGGAAGAACCCGTCGGTGATGCCGCTGTGCTTCCCCAACCAGGTGGTCCGTGGAGCGATCACCACGACCCAGCAGAACTTCAACTGCCCGACCGGCGACAACACGCCGGCGGCGCAGGCGGGGGACGTGGGCATCGTCGCCCTGCTCGGGCTGCTGGGTGGCGCTCTCGCGGCCTCGGTGGCCATCCGGAACATCAGAGGCACCTCGACCCCCTACGACGTCCCGGTCGCGCTGGCCTGGCTGAAGATCCCGCTCGGCGCGTTCACCGCCATCCTCGGGATCGTCGCCATCCACGGCGGCTTCGTCCCCGGTCTGTCGATCCTCGACTCCCAGCAGCAGATCCTCGCCTACGCGCTGCTCCTCGGGTTCGCCCAGCAGCTGTTCACCGGAGCACTGGACAAGCGCGCCCAGACCCTGCTGGAGGGGGTGTCGAACAAGGAGGCGCAGTTCGCGAACGCCGACCCGGCCTCCGCGACCGTGCTCCAGCCACGCGGGACGACCGGCTAGACCTGGGCTGACGCCGGGGCGAGCGCTCAGCCAGCGCGGCTCGGGACAGGTGGGGTGGGCCATGTTGTTCTGTCGGATCTGCGACGATCCGACCGGCGTCACGGCAATCACGCCTGGGCGGAGTTAGCGCGCCATGCCGACCGGTTCCCGCGCGGCAATCACACCTGTGCGGAGTTAGCGCTGAACTACCCGTCGGCTGGACCCGGCCGACGAACGGCCGGGGCCCGACCCACCTCACGACCGGCTGCGGCGGGTCTCCCGGGCGTTGGCCTTCTCGATGGCCTCGACCAGCTCGTCCTTCGACATCCGCGACCTGCCGCTGACCCCGAGCCGCTTGGCGACGTCGTACAGGTGCTGCTTGGAGGCGTTGGCGTCCACGCCCTCGGCCGTCCTGCCGCCCTCGCGTGCGGCCTTGCCGGACTTCGCGGCCTGCTTGTCCGAGGGCCCCTTCTCGTCCTTGGGCTCCCAGTGGTCGCCGACCTTCTCGAAGGAGTGCTTGAGCGACGAGAACGCCGTGCGGTGCGCGCGCTCCCCCTCGCCGTACTCCTCGACGGCGGAGTCGTGGGTCTTCCCCCACGTGTCCTGAGCCTTCTTGTTCGAGCGCTGGAGGGTGGAGGGCATCTCCTCGCGTGCCGGCATCGCAGACTCCTCTCGACAGACTTCCGGGTCGTCGTGCCTGTGCCCGCAGCGGCGGCAAGGATTCGTCCCGCGGCACGGTTTCCTCACCGGTCCGGGGGGTAAGTGCGCGACATGTTGACCACACGACTCACTGACCTGTACGGCGCGCCGGGCCCGTTCGCCACGGTGATCCTCGACGTCAGCCACGACACCGAGAGCGGCCGCCACGAGCACGAGCTGCGGGTCCGGGCGGCCACCGACGAGCTGGCCGGGCAGGGGGCCCCGGAGACCGTGGTGAAGGAGGTCTCCGAGCGGCTGGCGGAGCTGGTCAGCGACCCGCCGCCGGTGACCCGCACCGTCGTCGCCAGCTCGGCGGGCGTGCTGTTCGACGACGTCAGCCACTCCCGCACCGACCGTCCGGTGGTGACCTGGAGCCCCCTGCCCGACCTCGCCCTGTGGGTCGAGCACCAGGACACGGTCACGCCCTTCGTGCTCGCCGTCGTCGACCACGAGGGCGGCGACGTAGCGGTCCACGACTCCGACGTCCCGCAGGCCGCGGAGCAGGAGTCGGCCGGCGGAGAGACCCACCACATCCACAAGGTGCCGGTGGGCGGCTGGTCGGCGCTGCGCTACCAGCACGTCACGGAGAACGTCTGGGCGCGCAACGCCGAGGCGGTCGCGGACGAGATCATCAGCCAGGTCCGCGCGGGCTACCACCTGGTCCTGCTGGCCGGGGACCCCCAGTCCCTGCCGACCGTGCTCGCCCGGCTCGAGGACTCACCCGCCACGGTGGTGCAGCTGGACACCGGCTCCCGGGCCCGCGACGGCGGCGACGAGGCGATGCAGCAGGCGGTCCGCGAGGCACTGATGGAGCACGTGGTGGCCCGCCGGCTCGAGGACGTGCACACCCTGCGGGACCGGCTCGGCATGGACGACGCGGTGGCCACCGGCGTCCGCGACGTCGCGGACGCCTTCGTGCGCGGACAGGTGGACACCCTGCTTCTGGACCCGCCGGCTGCCGCCGAGCTCACCGTGGACCCCGCCGACCATCCCGGCCTGGGGCTGGGTGCCGAGCAGCTGACCGGGCCGGTGCGCGCCGACCAGGCGCTCGTCGCTGCCGCGGTGTCCACCTCGGCAGCCGTCAGCGTCACCCCGAGCGCGGCGATGGGGGGCGCCCCGGTCGCGGCGCTGCTGCGCTGGGACCAGTAGCCGCAGGTCGCTCAGGCCGTCGTGTCGCCGGGGTCGTCTCCGGCCGGGTCCGGCTGCTCCTCGTAGCTGGTGGGCGTCTCCACCACGTCGGTGGTCGGCCGGTAGCCCGGGTCGAGCCGGACCAGGTCCCACTCGTTGATCCAGGCGCGGACATACTGGCGCATCCGGGTGGCCCCCAGCCGCTCCAGCCCGGCGACATCAGGTGGGTCCCAGTCGTAGGCGGCTCCGTGCAGCTCGCGCAGGATGCCGTAGACACGAGCCAGCTCGGCCTCGTCGGGTGGCACCAGCGAGACCAGGTCCCGCTCGATGTGCGCCATGGCGTCCTCGGCGAGCGCGGCGACCTCGGCGTACTCCGAGGTCTCCTTGGCGCGCAGCCGAGCCGGGAGGGCCTCCCGGTCGTTCTTGCCCACCAGCACGGCTGCCTCGAAGTCGTCGGTCATGGCCACGGTCACGACCAGGGGCTCCCGGGTGTCGCGTTCGCCGGCTTCGCCGGGGTCGCCGTCGAGCCAGCGAGCCAGCTCGGCATAGGAGCGCCCGCGCTGCAGCAGCGAGTAGCGGCCGATCAGCTCGACCTCGTCGAGCAGGACCACCCAGCCGGCGTATCCCGCTGCCCGCAGCAGCCGGGGCAGGAACCGCAGCCGCTGCCGGGCCAGCTCCTTGACCGTGACCGGTGCGAAGGTGAACGTCTTGGCCTCGCCGACGGCCCTGAGCTGCCGGCGCAGGTCGGGCATCGGCAGCGGGTCACCGGACCAGAACCTGGTGATGGTGTCCAGGAAGTCCTCGTCGCCGTCCGCCACGGTCGCCTTCGAGAGCCGCTCGTGGAGCAGGAGGGTCGCCTCGAAGCGCTCGTTGAGGTCCCGGCCGGGACCGCGCAGCCAGCGAAGCAGCTCGGCGTAGCCAGGGTGGTCGGGATCCAGGGCCGCCGCCGCCTCGACGATCACCTCGCGGGCGCCGGACGGGTCCACCGCGGACACCACGGCAGCCCGCAGCACCTTCGCGGGGTCGTAGAGCGGCGTCTCCTTGCTGATCACCACGGTGGAGACCACGAAGCCGGCGGCTCTGGCGAGATGCCCGAGGTGGGTCAACAGGTGGCTCTTGCCCACTCCGAAGCCGCCTCCGAGCAGCATCGACGCTCGCCCGCGGCGGCCGGCCACCGGGTCGGTGACCGCCTCGAGCAGACCGGCGAACCGGTCCTCGATGTCACTCTGGCCCGAGCCGAGGGCGCTCACCGCATCGGCGTTGGGAACCCCGCTGCGCAGCGCCTCGACGGCTCGTCGCCTCGCCAGCCGTCGCGCGTCCCACGGGTCCCGACCGATGACCTGGCGCTCCGGTCGCCGGGCGCTCATCCGATCGCCTCCAGCTGGACCTCGAGCCGGGCCAGCGACGCGAAGGGGTTGGCTCTGCGCCGGTCGCGGACCTCGTCGGCGACCCGCAGCTGCAGCGCCGTGTAGGCGGGCAGACCCCGCTTCTCATCACTCATCAGCCCGGGCGGTATGACGGCCACGACGAGCATCCCGACCAGGTCGTCGGTCGCGTCGATGAGCTGGCGGAGCAGCTCGAAGGCGTCGAGGACCGCCGCGATGCTGTAGTAGACGCCGGTCCGCTCGGGAACGGGCGGGCGGCGCGCGACCGCCAGCCGGGCGAGGTCGAGCTGCAGCACCAGCCCGGACTGTCCCGCGCGCGTCACGAGCCGCCCCATCGAGGTGAGCAGGCCGCGGGCGTTGTGCCGCCCGACCCGGGAGGAGATCATCGTGGCGCGGAGCTCACGAAGCCCGACGGGCTCGCCGCGAAGCCAGTCCAGCACGACCTGTGCCTCCTGCCCGCTGACGTCTCCGCTCCCCAGCCGCGCCTGGGCCAGCCGGAGAAGGGCCCGCCGCAGCTCCCGGGGCAGCCCGGTGTCCTCCAGCAGGCTCTGCTCGAGGCGGCGCCGAACGCTGCGGTACAGCTCGCGCGCGTCGAGGTCGTGGTCCCGCGCCACCTGCGCCACCGTCAGCCGCCCGGCCGTCGCGGGCACGGCGATGTCGTCGTAGGCGGCATGGACGAGTGCCACCGCGATCCGGTCCCAGTCGATCTGCCGTGCCAGGGCGAAGAAGACCTGGTCGATCAGGTGCACCCTCGTCGTCTCCGCCGACACCACGGCCATCATGGCGCCACGACGGTCCGCCTGCTCCTGCAGGGAGGTCTCGAAGCGGTCCGCGACCTCGGGGGTGCCGGCCACCACGAGCTTCACCGAGCCACCTCCGGCGGGCAGGTAGGAACCGAGGTACTCCTCCCCGAGGAACTCCGCGTAGTCGTCGGCGCCCATCACCCCGCCTCCCAGCACCGCACCGCCGCGCGTCCCTCCCGACGGTCCGGCCCGGGAGCTCACGAGCCGTCCTTGAAGGAGATGCCCCAGTAGAGCTGCTGCTGACCGCTGCGAGCCACGGTCGTCAGCGTCCCGGTGGCCCTCGTGCCGGTGCTGGCGTGCCAGCCCGCCACCCGGCCCGACCGGGTCGTGTGCACCCCGCTGGAGTCCAGGAGGTACAGGTCCCGCGCGAACTCCGGTCGCGCATAGTCCCGCTGCGCGTTCGGCAGCAGCGTCAGCACGCCCCAGATGTCGACCAGCCGCACCACCGATCCCGGCCGCGCTCCCTCCCGGGACCTCACGAGGTCATATCCGCTGGCCAGGCTCTCCAGGAACGGCTCGGGACGGAAGCGGGGAGGCCTCGCCTGGGCCGCTCCCAGGAGTGCCACCAGCACCGACGGCCTCAACCGCCTCTCGCGGCGCCGGTCCACCTCGACCGCCGCCTCCGAGGCCACAACCTTGATCAGGGACGGGTAGCACAGCAGCTGGCCGTCGGCCTCGAACATGGCCACGTCTCGTGCCGCCGCCTCGGCGAGCAGCTCCTGGACGTAGCCCCCGCTCGCGAGGTGCTCGCGCTCGTCGAAGTCGAACGACTCCGCCGCGCCCGTGGTCAGCCCCGCGGCCTCCCGGACCCGCAGCGCCGCCGCTTCCAGGGCCCGGCGGAGCTCGCGGACCTGGCCGCGGCCGGCGCCGGTCTTGGCCCGCTTCAGCTCGCGGGTCACTCCCGCGACGGAGCTCAGCGCCTCGTCGACACGCTCCTCGACGCCGGCAAGCGTCTCCTCAAGTCCCTGCACCGTCTCCACGCACCCACCCTCTCCCGGACCACCCGCATTCCGGACGCTACCCAATGGTCTCGTCGGGCAGCTGACCCGGCTCCATCGTCGTCGCCCCTTCCCTCCCTCACTCCACCCCCGGCACGATGCGCATGTCCCGGACCGCCCCGCCGTCCAGAGCCTCGAGGGCCCGCTGGTAGGCCGGGCTCTCGTGCGCGGTCCGGGCCGCCTCGACCGACGCGAACTCGATGAGGACGGTCCGGGTGCTCTCACCCGACTCGTAGGTCAGCTCCGGCAGGCCGCGGGCGAGGTAGGTGCCGCCCGCGTCCCGGAGCGCGGGACCCGCCAGCTCGGCGTAGGCCGCCATCTTGGCCTCGTCGAGGATCTCGTTGTAGATGCTGATCCAGTAGGCAGTCATGCGGTCATCCTGCCGCCACGCCGCCGGGCGGTGTCCACCGACACCCGGAGCGCCTAGCCGGCCGAGGTCCGGGTACGACGGGCGCGGGACCGCAGCGTCAGGACGGCGGCGAGCGGCCAGAGCGCCTGGGCCCCGGCGGCCACCCGCTCGCTCAGACCGAGCAGCGCACCGCCGTCCAGCTCGGTGACCAGCCAGGCCACCAGGGCGAGCAGGCCTCCGCTCGCGAGCAGCCCGGCGCGGCGGCTCGGCACCCCGGAGACCGCCGGCCACACCGCGAGCGCCCCGAAGCTGACCGTCGCCGCCGGGAAGTGGCCAGCGGAGGGCTGGGCGAAGACCGCGACCAGTGCGGCGCTCAGCCCGCCGACCCCGAGCACCACCCGGCCCGTGGGACGGGCCTCGACCAGCCCCAGCGCTGTCGCGACGTGGCAGCCGCCGAGAACCGCCAGCCCGGTGGTCATCACCCACGGGTCCTGCGCACCCCTCGCGGCCAGAGCGCTGATGGTGTCCCGCACCGGGTCGTAGGACCCGGGCTGCCGCGCGGCTGCCACGGTCCAGCCGCCGACCAGAGCGACCGGCGCGGCAGCCGAGGAGGCGAGCACCCAGCGCCGCATCAGCCGGGCCGTCCCTCGGACGCGGCCCGCAGGGCCTCGGCGGCGGCTCGCTCGGCCGCCGAGAGCGGTCGGCTGCTGCCGGTGCCCCGGTCCCGCAGCACCACGACGACTCGGCTCCTGGTCACCACCCGACCGTCACGGGCATGCATCGTCTCGCCCAGGGTGAGGCTGGTGCTGCCCACCCGCAGCACCTCGACGTCGACCTGCACGGCCTGGTCGGCGAGCGTCAGGGAGCTGACGTAGTCGATCTCGATGCGCGCCACGACATAGCTGCCCGGGTCGTCGAGCCCCACCACCTCCCCGAACCAGCTGGTGCGGGCCTCGTCGAGCAGGGTGAGGTACTCCGCGTGGTAGACGTGGCCGAACGCATCGAGGTCCCGGAACCGCAGCACCAGCCAGTGCCGCCGCGGCTCCTCGACCGGCTCCTCGACCGCACTCCTCGACCGGCTCCTCGACCGGCTCCTCGACCGGCTCCTCGACCGGCGTCACGACCGGGACGACAGCAGGCACCAGACGGCCTTGCCGTTCTCGGTGGGCCGGGTGCCCCATCTCGCCGCGAGGGCCGCCACGATCTGCAGCCCGCGGCCGTGCTCGTCGTCCTCCTCCGGCCGGAGCTTGCGGGGCTGGTAGGTCGCACGGTCCCGCACCTCGATCAGCACGTCGGCACCCTCGATCCGCATCCGCAGCTCCACCGGCGGCTGCCCGTGCAGGAAGGCGTTGGTCACCAGCTCGCTGGTGGCCAGCGTGGCGTCCTGCACGAGCAGCTCGGGCAGGTCCCGCTCGTGGAGGTAGGAGGTCACCAGGTGCCGGGCCTCGGCGACCACCGCGACGTTCGAGTCGAAGCGTCGCGACAGCCGCTCGTCCTGGGTCGGCGGGTCGACCCGGGCGACCAGGATGGCGACGTCGTCGTCGGGACCCTCGGGGAGCATCGCGGCGACCAGCTCCTCGGGCACCCCGTCCACGGGGCCGGTGAGCTCGGCGACGTGCCGGGCGAGGGTCTCGATGCCGAGCTCGAGGTCCTCGCCGCGACGTTCCACCAGACCGTCGGTGTAGAGCACCACCCGGGCGTTCGAGGCCAGGTCCACCTCGTGCTGGCGGAGGTTGACCGCACCGATGCCCAGGGGCGGGTTCTCGTCGCCGCCGACCAGCCGGGTGTCCCCCGCGGGGGTCGCCACGATCGGCGGCAGGTGACCGGCGTTCGCGAACCTCAGCACCTGGTCCGCGGGGTCGAACACCGCGTAGACGCAGGTGACGATCTGGTCCTCGCCGATGTCGCGGACCAGCCCGTCCAGCGACTCCAGGAGGTCGGCCGGCGGGAGGTCCAGGCGCGCGTAGGCGCGGACGGCGGCCCGCAGCTGACCCATCACGGCAGCAGCCCGGACGCCGCGACCCATCACGTCCCCGACGACCAGGGCGGTGCGGCCGCCGCCGAGCTCGATGACGTCGTACCAGTCGCCGCCGACCTGGGTGCCCTCGACGCCGGCGCGGTAGTAGGTGGCGACCTCGAGGTGCTCGAGGTCGAACGCCTTCTGCGGCAGCAGGCTGCGCTGCAGCTGGTCGGCGATGCTGTGCTCGCGGGCGGCGGCCTCCGCGTTCGCGGCTGCGACGGCCAGCGCCTCCTCGGCCGCCCGGCGCTCGGTGACGTCCTGCACGGATCCGCGGATCAGCTCCCGCTCGCCGTCCTCGTCGAGCACCACCTCGCCGTACACCGAGACCAGCACCGCCTCCCCCGACGGCCGCACCAGCCGGGCCTCGTAGTGGAAGCCGCTCGGGTCCGCGGTCTCGAGGGACTGCTCGACCAGGGCCTGGTCCTCGGGGTGGACCAGCTGGGAGACCATGTCGGTGATGCTCATCGCCTCGACCTCCCCGGCGGCGCGACCCACGATCCGCAGGAACTCCTCGGAGGCGTCCACACGGCCGGTGCGGAGGTCGATCTCCCAGCTGCCGACCCGGGCCAGCCGCTGGGCCTGGTCCAGCAGCGACCGGCTCCGCTCCAGCTGGCGTCGGGTGCGGCGGGCCCGGTCCAGCTCGAGGTTCGCACGGACCCGGGCGAGCAGCTCGCGAGCCGTGAACGGCTTGACGAGGTAGTCGTCCGCGCCGGCGTCCAGCCCCTGCAGCGTGCCCTCCTCGCCGGCGCGGGCCGAGAGCATCACCACGGGCACGCCGACGGTGAGCGGGTCGGCCTGCAGGGCGGCCAGCAGCGCGAAGCCGTCCATCCGCGGCATCATCACGTCGGTCAGCACCAGGTCCGGTGACAGCTCCCTGGCCAGGGCCAGGCCGTCGGCGCCGTCGACCGCCGTGGACACCTGGTAGTCCGCGGACAGCAGGCTGGCGACATACTCCCGGATGTCGGCGCTGTCGTCGACGACCAGCACCCGGGGCTGGCCCTGCGGGGTCGCCACCGCGGGCGTACGGCGGCCCTCGACCGACTCGTCGACGCCCCAGTGCGCGGCCTCGGCGAGGAACCCCTCGGCGACCGCGGTGACGGTGGGGGTGCCGGCCCCGACCGGCTCGGTGACCTGGTCCGGCGGGAGGTGCTCGCGGCCGAACGGCACCTGGACGAGGAAGGTGCTGCCGACGTCGGGCGCGCTGTCGGCGCTCACCGTGCCCCCGTGCAGGTCGACGAGCTCGGCGACCAGGGCCAGGCCGATCCCGGAGCCCTCGTGGCTCCGCGACGGCGCCCCGCTGACCCGGTGGAACCTCTCGAACAGGTGCGGCAGCTCGGCGGCGGAGATGCCCGACGCCGGTGTCGCGGACCTCGAGCCGGGCGCCGGAGCCGGTGGCGGAGAGCCGGACCGTCACGCCGCCCTCGAAGGTGAACTTCAGGGCGTTGGACAGCAGGTTGAGGACCACCTTCGCCCACAGCTCCCGGTCGACGTAGACCGGCCGCGGGCAGCGCGGGGCAGTCCACGGTGAGGTCCAGGCCGAGCCGGTCGGCCGCCGAGGCGAACATGCTCGCCAGCTCGCGGGTGTAGGTGGCCAGGTCGACCGGCTCGAAGCGTGCCTCGACCCGGCCCGACTCCAGCCGGGAGAAGTCCAGCAGCGTGTTGACCAGCTTCAGCAGCCGCTGCCCGTTGCGCACGATCACCTCGACCCGGCCGCGCTGGTGACCGGTCAGGGGCTCCTCGCTGTCGCCGAGGGCGTCCTCGGCGGGCCCGAGCAGAAGGGTCAGCGGGGTGCGGAACTCGTGGCTCACGTTGGTGAAGAAGTCGGTCTTGGCCTGGTCCAGCTGGGCCAGCGTCTCGGCGCGGGCCCTCTCGAACTCGTAGGCCCGCGCGTCGGTGATGCTCGAGGCCAGCCGGCCGGCGACCAGGTCGCAGAAGTCCGCGGTAGCCGTCGTCGAACGGGCGGAAGCGGTTCAGCCCGAGCACCTGGAAGCCGTAGGGCCGGCCCTCGGTGCCTGCCATCAGCGGCACGACGAGGGCGCCCGCCGGGCCGACGTCCCAGCTGCCGGTGGGCAGGTCGGTGAACCGGGACCCGAGGTCGTCGACGTGGACGCTCTCGCCCCGCGCCGCCTGGTCGACCGGCCACACCGCCGGTGGGGCCCCGGGCTGCGCCGGTTGGCCGACCGGGAGCTCGGAGGGCGCCGCCGGGTGGGGCTCCTTGAAGCCGGTGGAGCCGACCAGCCGCGCGCAGCCGCCGTCGTGGTCGAACAGGTAGACCAGCGAGAAGGGAAGGTCCCGGGAGCTGGCCTCGAGCTCCAGGCAGGCCGCCGCGACCGTCTCGGTCTCGGTCAGGTTGGAGGCGTGCCGTGAGCCGAGGTCCCGCAGGGTCTGCATCCGGCGGTGGGCGATCACCTCCTCGGTGTCCTCGCTTGACCACGCACAGCATCCCGACCACCGTGCCGTCGTCGTCGAAGACCGGGCTGTAGGAGAAGGTGTGGTAGGTCTCCTCGGTGTAGCCGCTGCGCTCGAGGAACAACAGCAGGGACTCGTCCCAGGTCGCGACCCCGGTGCGCAGCACCGCGTGGATGCGAGGACCGATGTCCTCCCAGATCTCCGACCACACGACCGCGGCGGGCTTCCCCAGCGCCCAGGGGTACTTCTTGCCCAAGGTGTCGCGGCGGTAGGCGTCGTTGCAGAAGAAGGTCAGGTCGGGACCCCACGCCATCCACATCGAGAACCGGGAGGTCAGGATCAGCCGCACCACCGACTCCAGGCTCTGCGGCCAGGACTCCGGCGGTCCCAGCGGCGTGGCCGCCCAGTCGACGGCGCGCAGGTGACGGCCGAGCTCACCGGAGCGCTGGAACATCGCCTGCATGCACAGCCACCCTCTCCTCCGGGCCCCGGTCGGGGCGCAGCCACCCGCCCGAGGCTCGGGGACGCCTCCGGGAAGTCTAGGACGTCACCGGGGGACCGGAGCGGCGTCAGGCGTGCCCGCTGCGGCCGGGCCGTCGGGTCCGTGCAGGGCGAGCACCAGCTCGAGCACCGTCCGGGGGTCGTCGAGGCGGGCGCCGTACAGCTCGCGGACCTGGCCCATCCGGTAGCGCACGGTCTGGGCGTGCACGTGCAGGTCCTCGGCGACCGCCTCACGACGGCCCTGGTGCAGCAGCCAGGACCGCAGGGTCTCGGCGAGCCGGACCGCGGTCGCCGGTCGCACACCGGCCAGTGGGGCCAGGACCGAGGTGCGGAGGTCGACGAGCGCGTCCGGGTCGGCAGCGACCACCAGCTCGGCGAGGTGCTCGTCGGTGTCGAGGGGCTGGTCGGAGGCCGAGGGGGCGCCGACCAGGTCGAGCGTGCGCACCGCTCGCAGGTACGACGCCCGCGCCAGCGTCCACGGCTTCGGCGGGCCGACCACGGCTCGACGGCCGTGCAGCACCCGCACCAGCCGGCCCCGGTCGCGGCCCTCCACGTCCGGCACCAGCAGCAGGGACAGCTCCTCGGCGTCGTCGCCCTCGAGTCCCGGCAGGTCCTCGCCTAGGTGCAGGGCGCCCTCTCCCAGCAGCGAGAGTGCGCCACGGACCTCGGCCGCCGGGAGCAGCACCGCCGTCAGCGTCCTCGGCACCGTCCAGTCGGCCCGGTCCGCTCCGGCGGTCAGCACGTCGGCGCTGGCGCCGGCCAGGAGGTGCTGTCCCAGCCTCTCCAGGTAGCGCTGGCGGACCCGGCCGCTGGTGGACAGCTCGTCGCTGTGCCCCGCGGCGCTGGCGGCGGACAGCTCGTCGATGTAGGCGAAGACCAGCTCCGCGAACTGCGCCATCGTGGCGGCCCCGACGCCGGCCCCCGCTGCGGCGCCCGACATCTCCCGCCACGCGACCCGGGCGCCGACCCGGTAGGCGGCCAGCAGCGCGTCCATCGAGCGACCGCTGCGCGCCTCACCGCGACCCAGCGCGTAGGCGCCGTCGCGGGTCGGACCCAGCGGGATGCTCGGGTCCGAGCCCCGGCTGCCGGAGGCCAGCTTCAGGAACCCCCCGAGGGCCATCTCGACCGCGGCCTCGATGTTGTCGCCCATCGAGCCGCTCAGCGCACCGGTGTAGCCGGGCACCTCGTGCACCACCGCCGCCACCGTCTCGGCGGCCACCGACGGAAGCTGCTCGCGCAGGGCGCGCAGCACCTGCTCGTCGATCTCCAGCTCGGTCAGCGGCGCGACCGTGGGACTCGTCACGACTGCTCCGGCAATCTGTCCTGTGCGAACAACTCGAGCCCCCAAATTCACGTCTGGTGGTCATCAGTTTAGCCCCAGATCCAGACACGATGGTGTCATGGCGACTGACGTGCACACCGCAGCACCCAGCGGGGCCCGTCCCCGGCGGGTGCCGCTGCGGGACCGGGTGCTCCGGCTCGCCGAGAAGGTCACCACCCCGCTCCTGCCGGCGGACTACCTCGACCTGTTCGACCCGCTGCGTGCGGGCGCGGACCTGCGGGGCCGCATCGAGTCGGTCGAGTCCGAGACGGTCGACGCCGCCACCCTCGTGATCCGGCCCGGCGCGGACTGGGCCGGTCACGTGCCGGGCCAGTACGTCCGGATCGGCGTCGACGTCGACGGTGTCCGGCAGTGGCGCGCCTACTCCCTGACCCACGGCCCGCGCGCCGACGGCCGGATCTCCATCACCGTCAAGGCGGTGCCGCAGGGCAGGGTGTCGAACCACCTGGTCCGGCGCGCGAGGCCCGGCACGCTCGTCCACCTCGAACAGGCGGCTGGCGAGTTCGTGCTCCCCGCCGACCACACCAAGCTGCTGTTCGTGACCGCCGGCTCCGGCATCACCCCGGTGATCGGGATGCTGCGCAACCTGTTCCCGGTCACCGACTCAGGGGTGGTCCGGCTGCCCCGCAGCGCGGGCTACGACATCACCGTCGTCCACGTGGCCCCGAGCGAGCCCGACTCCATCTTCCTCTCCGACCTCCGCGAGCTCCACGAGGCCGGGGCGGTCCGCCTGGTCCCGCGGTACGACGACCAGCACGGCGTCCTGGACGTCGGCGACCTCGCCGACCTGGTCCCGGACCTGGCCGAGCGCACCACGTTCGCCTGCGGCCCCGCCGGCCTGCTGGACGCCCTCGAGGCCCACCACACGGAGCGCGGCCTGCCCCTGCTGACCGAGCAGTTCCGGGTGGCCACGGTCGTGGCCGGCGAGGGCGGCACGGTCACGTTCAACGACGGCACCACGGTCCACTCCGACGGCGCCACCCCGATCCTCACCGCCGCCGAGGACGCCGGGGTGCTGATGCCCTCGGGCTGCCGGATGGGCATCTGCTACGGCTGCGTGCTGCCGATGCGTGCCGGCGCCGTCCGCGACCTGCGCAACGGTGACATCACGACCGCCGTACCCAACGAGACCGACCCCGGCGGCGTACCCGTCCAGACCTGCATCTCGGCAGCCGCCGGCGCCTGCGACATCGACCACTGAACCCCTCCCCGAAGGAGACCGCCATGACCGTCCTGCAGAAGAAGGACCACGACCCGACCGCGCACCTCAGCGCCGACGACATCACCCTGCTCGGCGAGGAGCTCGACGCGATCCGCGCCTCCGTCGTGGAGACCCGCGGTGAGCGCGACGCCGCCTACATCCGCAAGGTCATCGACACCCAGCGCAAGCTGGAGCTGGGGAGCCGGGCCGTGCTGCTGGTCTCGATGTTCCCGCCAGCCTGGGTCCTCGGGACAGCCGGGCTCGCTGTCGCGAAGATCATCGAGAACATGGAGATCGGGCACAACGTCATGCACGGCCAGTGGGACTGGATGCGTGACCCGAAGATCCACTCGACCACCTGGGAGTGGGACAACGCCTCGCCCTCGGAGCAGTGGAAGCACTCGCACAACGAGCTGCACCACACCTACACGAACGTCATCGGCAAGGACAACGACCTCGGCTACGGCATCATGCGGGTCGACGAGGACCAACGGTGGGTGCCGCTCTACCTCGCGCAGCCGCTGTGGAACTTCGTCAACGCCTGCATCTTCGAGTACGGCATCGCCGCCTACGACCTGGAGCTGGGGAAGAACCTGGCCACCAAGAAGCGCCGGTCCAGCCCGGAGTTCAAGGCCCGGGCCCGCCAGGTGCTGCGCAAGATCCGCGGCCAGGTGACCAAGGACTACCTCGCCCACCCGATCCTGTCCGGGCCGTCGTTCCTGAGCACGTTGTCCGCGAACGCCACCGCCAACCTGATCCGCAACCTCTGGACGCACTCAGTGATCATGTGCGGGCACTTCCCCGAGGGCGTCGAGACCTTCGAGCGTCGCTCCATCAACGGGGAGACCCGGGGCGAGTGGTACCTCCGCCAGATGCTCGGCTCGGCCAACATCACCGGCAGCAAGGCGATGCACTTCATGACCGGCAACCTGTCGTTCCAGGTCGAGCACCACCTGTTCCCGGACCTGCCGAGCAACCGCTACCAGGAGATCGCGCCGCAGGTGCAGGCGCTCTTCGAGAAGTACGGCCTCACCTACGTCACCGGCTCGCTGCCCCGCCAGGTCGGGTCCGCCTGGAAGAAGGTCTTCCGGCTCTCCCTGCCCAACGACTTCCGGTCCACCGCCCGGGCCAGGGTCACCGGCACGGTCCAGGGGCTGGTGCGCCCGGCCACCGCAGAGGACCAGGCCCGCGCCGCGTGACCTGAGTCCGCGTACTCAGCCGGGCTGAGCGCCCGAACGCTGCCCCCAGGTGCCTCCGACGTGGGTTCATGGTCCTATGAGCCGTTTCGCCGATCCACACCGCTGCCCCGACTGCAACGCCACGATCTCCCCAGCGGACCCGGCCTGCCCCCGCTGTGGGCTCTCGCTGCGAGGGGAGACGGCGCAGCAGCTCTACGCCACGCTGGTCCGGGCCGACGAGCTGCTCGAGGAGCTGCGGGCGGCCTCGGTGCCGGCGGGCGTCCCGGTCGGTGCGGCCACGTCGTCCGCGGGGGCGGCGCCGGACCTGGGGACGGCGGCTGTCTCGAGGCGGCGCCGCGGTCTGCGGCCGACCACGGTCCCGCAGATCCTGCTGGCGCTCGGCGCCGGCTGCCTGCTCGTGGCCGCCTTGGTGTTTCTGGTGGTGACCTGGTCGGTGCTCGGCGTCGGCGGTCGCACCGCGACGCTGGTCGTCCTCACCGTGGTCGCCGGCGGCTGCGCCACCGTGATGGCGCGACGGGGCCTGCGTGCGGCGGCCGAGTCCCTGGCCCTGGTCGGCTACGGGCTGCTCGCCCTCGACGTGCTCGGTGCCGACCACGCCGGCTGGTTCGGTGACCTGTCGACCTCCGGCGTGGAGGTCGTGCTGGGCTCCGTGCTGGTCTCGGGGGGTCTCGTCGGTGCGGTGGCGGCACGGCGTACGGCGCTCGCCGCCCTGACCGCGGGCGAGGTCGTCGCGGTCATCGGGTCGGCGCTGGTCGCCGTGGGCGTCGCAGGCACCGACCGGCTGCCGCTCGCGCCGTCCCTGGTCCTGGCCACCCTGCTCCCCGCTGCCGTCGCGGGCCTCACCCGGCGGCTGCGGCTGGTGACGGCGACCACCGGGACCGGTGCGGTCACCGGGCTCGCGTGGCTCTCGCTGGCCACCTACGCACTCGGCCGGGCCTTCGCGAACAACACCTGGCGCGAGCTCTGGACCGGCGGGGAGGTCTGGCCGCTGCTCGTGTCCGCCGCCCTGGTGGCCGGCCTGGTGCTGCTCCCCGGCAGGCCGCCCGCCGTGCGCGTCGGTGGACCGGCCGTCGCGCACCTGCTCCTCACCTGTGCCCTGCTGGCGCCCACCGCGCTCCTGGACCCGACCGCGGTGACCCTCGTCGCGATCGGGGTGCTGGCCGCGGCCGGCGCCGCCGCCGTGCTGCTGCCCCGACCATGGGGTCTGGTCAACGTGGTGACCCAGGCTGTCGCCGGTGCCGCGGTGCTCGGCGTGGGCGGCCTGCTCGCCGGCCAGGCGGCGGCCCGCCTCCTGGACGCCGCGCACCCGGTGTGGTCGGGAACGTCCGGTGACCGGCTCCCGGCGCTGTCAGCGTCGGCTGGCTCACCGGACCAGCCCGCCGGCTGGCTGCTGCCGCTGTGCGTGCTGGCGCTGCTCGGCACCGCCTGGTCACTGAGCCGGGCCCTCACCGGGTCACTCACCGGGGCAGCACCGACGCTCGGGCGCTCGACTACCGTGCTGGGCGGCGCTCGGCTGGTCGCCGCACTGCTCGCGGGCTCGGTGGTGGCCGCGGTGGCGCTCCGCCCGGCGCCGCTGTGGCTGGTGCTGGGCCTGCTCGTGGTCGTGGCCGCCGGCTTCACGGCCTGGTGGCTGCTCGACCGACCGGGCGAGGTGCCGACCGACCCCGGGGGCGCGGCCCGTCCCGGCACCGGCTCGTCGCTGCCTCTGGCGCCCGCGGCGCTCTCCGTCGCCACCGCGGTGGTCGTCGCGCTGCACGCCGACGGGCTGAGCGCGGGGGTCCTCAGCACTGCCGTGGTGCTCTGCGCGGTGGTCCTCGTGCACGGGCGGACGCAGACCGTCTCCTGGGCCGCAGGCCTGGGGCTGGCGGCGACGCTGGCGGGGTGCGCCTGGTCGTGGACCGCCGTGGCTGGTGCCGGCCCCCAGTGGGCGGCTCTCGTCGGCCTGGCCGTGCTGGGTGCCCTGGTGCTGCTGACGCCGTACGGCGGGCTGTCGGCGCGGATCCGGACGAGGGCCGCGCTGGAGGTGGGTGCGGCGGCCGCGGCAGCCGTGCTCGTGCCAGCAGGGGTCTGGCTGGCCCCGGTCTCCGAGCACGCCAGCTGGGCGGCGGTGTACCTGACCCTCTGCGGCGCGGTGGTGAGCGTGCTGTCGCTGGTGCGGCCCGACCGGCGGGCGCTCGCCTGGGCTGGTGGCGCGCTGCTGGCCGCCGCCAGCTGGGTGCGGCTCTGGGACATCGGGGTCACCGCCCCCGAGGCCTACACGCTGCCGACCGCCGTGGTGCTGGTCCTTGTCGGGCTGCGCCGGATGCACCGCGACCGCTCGGCCGGCACGATGAGGACGCTGAGCCCGGGCCTGTCGCTGATGCTGGTGCCCAGCCTGGTGTGGGTGCTCGTCGACCCGACCGGTCCGCGGGCGCTGCTCCTGGGCCTGGGGTGCCTCGTGCTGGTCCTCGCCGGCGCCCGGCTCGGCTGGACGGCGCCGCTGCTGCTCGGCGCGGCCGCGGGAACGCTGCTGGTGCTGCGGCTGGCGGCGCCGTACGTCGGGGACGCGGTGCCGCGCTGGGTGCTGCTCGGCGCGGCCGGGGCACTGCTCGTCGCCGTGGGCGCCACCTGGGAGCGCCGGCTGTCAGAGGCGCACTCCGTGCTGAGCCGTCTGCGCCGGATGCGGTGAGGGCTCGGGCGTGTCGACCGCCCGGCCTCGTGCCGGTGGCGGGTTCCCAGACGGGAAGCGGCCCCCGTGTCGGTGAGGACATGAGGGCCGCTCGTGCTGCTCCTGCCCGTTTCCCCGCGTCCGTGCCACACGGCACCAACGGGCGGTCAAAAGCATGGTCCGGGACCGGACTGACCTGGGAGAGTCAGTCCTCGTCGCCGCGCCGCTGTTCCGGGACCATCCCGGTCAGCAGCTCTCGCACTTCGGACTCGCGATATCGCCGATGTCCGCCGAGAGTCCGGATCGAGCTCAGCTTGCCGGCTTTGGCCCAACGGGTGACCGTCTTCGGGTCTACCCGAAACATGGCCGCGACCTCAGCAGGAGTGAGCAGCGGTTCAGACTCAGGTGGCCGCGTATTCATAGCGGGCCTCCCTCACTGTTGTTCCTCGTCAGCACCCGAGAAGCCGGATACCTCTTGGTTCAGTGTGACACCGCTGACAGTAAAACGGGGCGAGTTAAACTATGACAAGCACCTAATTGGCCTCCAAGTCTCACGCACTAGTCATTTCGGGTCATGCACCCCCGGTTATGTCGGTCTGGGGTCTTGACCCGACCTCGGACGGTTCGTCCCAATAGTTTTACTTGACACCCCAACCCCCTGTCGAGTCGGCGCGTCTGCAGGCCCGGACCGTGCCGAGTCGGCGCGTCTGCAGGCCCGGACCGTGCCGAGTCGGCCCGTCTGCAGGCCCGGACCGTGCCGAGTCGGCCCGTCTGCAGGCCCGGACCGTGCCGAGTCGGCCCGTCTGCAGGCCCGGACCGTGCCGAGTCGGCCCGTCTGCAGGCCCGGACCGTGCCGAGTCGGCCCGTCTGCAGGCCCGGACCGTGCCGAGTCGGCCCGTCTGCAGGCCCGGACCGTGCCGAGTCGGCGCATCTGCAGGCCCAGACCGTGCCGAGTCGGCCCGTCTGCAGGCCCGGAGCGCCGTGCGGCTCACGTTTGGTGATCCGAGGTGCGGTAACACCCAGGCGGCAGGTACGGTTGAGACACGAAAACCTAACGAGAAGCCCGGATGTTCATGAGTCCCAGTCTCGGCATCAGAAGTTCAGTGCCGGGGCGGGGACATGCGTGACTCCGGCCACGAGTGCGAGGGGGTCGACCCTATGGGGCGCGGCCGTGCAAAGGCCAAGCAGACCAAGGTTGCCCGCGACCTGAAGTACCGCTCTCACGAGACGGACTTGAGTGCGCTGGCCCAGGAGCTGCATGGCACTGTTCACACACCGAGCGACAGCACAGATGATGCTGCGCCGGACGAGGACGACAAGTGGGCGGACTACTCGCGTAGTCGCGACTGAGCCTGCTTCACTGCTTCTCGCACACCACACGGGTTCACCGGACTGAACGCCTTCTAGTGACTCGGCGGGTCCGGCCTGCAGACGCGCCGACTCGACGGCCGTCCGGCCTGCAGACTCGACGGCCGTCCGGCCTGCGGACGCGCCGACTCGACGGCCGTCCGGCCTGCGGACGCGCCGACTCGGCAGGGTTCGGGGTCAGGACCAGCCGGGGTGAGCACCGGTGAGGGTGACGGTGCCGGGTGGAGCCGCGGCATCGGTGCCTGCGAGCCGGTGGCCGACGGCGTGCACCTCGCCACAGACCCACGCCTGCAGACCGTGTCCCTGGAGCAGGGAGACGGCCCGGTCGGCGTCGGCGGCAGCCGTGACGGCCACCATCCCGATCCCGCAGTTGAGGGTCCGCTCGAGGTCGGCCTGGGCCACTGAGCCGACCCGGCGGACGAGGTCGAAGACCGGCTGCGGGGTCCAGCTGCCCCGGTCCAGCACCACCACGACGCTGTCGGGCAGCACCCGCTCGAGGTTCCCCGCGAGCCCGCCGCCGGTGACGTGCGCCATCGCGTGCGTGCCCTTGGTGCCGAGCGTCCGGGCGAGGTCGAGGCAGGCCTTGGCGTAGACGAGGGTCGGGGTGAGGAGCTCCTCACCGAGGGTCCGGCCGAGGTCGTCGACGTGCCGGTCCAGTGACCAGCCGGCGCCGCCGTCGGACGGAGAGCCGAGGAGCACGTGCCGCACCAGGGAGTACCCGTTGGCATGCAGGCCGCTGGACCCCATCGCGACCACCACGTCACCGGCCTCGACCCGGCCGGCTCCGAGAAGGTCGCCCGCTTCCACCACACCCGTCGTGGAGCCGGCGACGTCGTACTCGTCGGGCCCGAGCAGCCCCGGGTGCTCCGCGGTCTCTCCGCCGATGAGGGCACAGCCGGCCTGGACGCACGCCTCGGCGATGCCCCGGACGATGGCGGCGACCCGCTCGGGCACCACGCGCCCGGTCGCGATGTAGTCGGTGAGGAACAGCGGCTCGGCGCCGCACACCACGAGGTCGTCGACGAGCATCCCGACCAGGTCGAAGCCGATGGTGTGGTGGATGTCCATGGCCTGGGCTATCGCCACCTTCGTGCCCACCCCGTCGGCGGAGGTGGCGAGCAGCGGCCGACTGAAGGCCTTGAGGGCGGTCGCGTCGAACAGTCCGGCGAAGCCGCCGATCCCGCTGAGCATCTCGGGGCGCCGGGCCTTCTCGACCCAGACCTTCATCAGCTCGACGGCCCTGTCTCCGGCGTCGATGGACACACCTGCAGCTTCGTACGTCGCACCGGCGGCTGCTGTCCGGCCGGCGGCGGGAGGCTGGTCGGTCATCGGTGGCCGACCGCCTCAGGGCCGCTCGAGGGAGTCACCGGCGCCGCCCCCGACGAGGGAGGTGGACAGGCCGTCCGGGTGTGGGACGGACGCAGGCGTGAGCTCGAGCAGGTGCTTGCCGAGGTGCTCGGGCTCGGGGAGCTCGATGGGGTAGACCCCGTCGAAGCAGGCCCGGCACAGGCTTGTCATCGGCACGGTGGTCGCCTCCACCAGCTGGTCCAGGGAGATGTAGGCCAGCGAGTCCGCGTCGATCGACCGGCAGATCTCCTCGGTGCTCAGGCCGTTGGCGATCAGCTCGGCACGGGTCGCGAAGTCGATGCCGTAGAAGCACGGCCACTTCACCGGCGGCGAGGAGATCCGGACATGCACCTCGCGGGCGCCCGCCTCCCGCAGCATCCGCACCAGCGCCCGCTGCGTGTTCCCGCGGACGATCGAGTCGTCCACGACGACCAGGCGCTTGCCCTCGATCACGTCGCGCAACGGGTTGAGCTTGAGCCGGATGCCGAGCTGGCGGATCGTCTGGGAGGGCTGGATGAAGGTCCGCCCGACGTAGGAGTTCTTCACCAGGCCGGTGCCGTAGGGGATGCCGCTCTCCTCGGCGTACCCGATCGCGGCGGGCGTCCCGGACTCGGGCACCGGCATCACCAGGTCGGCGTCGGCGGGATACTCCCGGGCCAGCCGGCGCCCGATCTCCACGCGCACGCTGTGCACCCGCCTGTCGTTCATCAGCGTGTCGGGGCGGGCCAGGTAGACGAACTCGAACAGGCAGTGCTTGGGGGCGGCCTCGGCGAACCGCCTGCTGCGCAGGCCGTCCTCGTCGATGGCGACCATCTCCCCGGGCTCGACCTCCCGGATGAACGACGCCCCGACGATGTCGAGCGCCGCGGTCTCGGAGGCCACGACCCAGCCACGCTCCAGCCGCCCGAGAACCAGGGGCCGCACGCCCTGGGCGTCGCGCGCTGCGTAGAGCGTGTTCTCGTCCATCCAGACGAACGAGAAAGCTCCCCGCAGGCGCTGCAGGACGCCTGAGGCGTGCTCCTCGAGGCTGGTGTCCGGATGGTGGGCGAGCAGCGCGGTGACCAGGCTGGTGTCGTTGGTGGAGGTCGGGAGACCCTTGACCGGGAGGTCCAGCTCGCCGAACGCCCCAGTGAGCCCGGCCACCTCCTCGACCAGGTCGCTGGTGTTCGTCAGGTTGCCGTTGTGCGCCAGGGCGAGGGAGCCGGTCTCCGTCGCCCGGAAGGTCGGCTGGGCGTTCAGCCAGGTGCTCGCCCCGGTCGTCGAGTAGCGGGAGTGCCCGACCGCCAGGTGCCCCTTCAGCGACTCGAGGGTGGCCTCGTCGAAGACCTGTGAGACCAGGCCCATGTCCTTGTAGACCAGGATCTGGCGTCCGTTGCTGACCGCGATGCCGGCCGACTCCTGGCCACGGTGCTGGAGCGCGTAGAGGCCGTAGTAGGTCAGCTTGGAGACGTCCTCGCCGGGCGCCCACACGCCGAACACCCCGCACGCGTCCTGCGGTCCGAGGTCCTGCGGGTCCAAGGCCTGCGTCAGCCGGCCGTCCCCTCCGGGTCGCCCGTCCCGGTTGCCGGGTCGAGCGCTGGGCGTCTCCTGGGCTGGCACACGGGCGAGTCTACGGGCGGAGGTGGTCACCCACCCAACGCACCGCCGAGGTGGTGCAGCAGCAGGGCCTCCGCGAGGCACACCCGCGCGAACTCGGCGAGGTGCAGGCCCTCGTTCGCGCCGTGCGCCCGGGTGTCCGGGTCCTCGACCCCGGTCACGAGCACGGCGGCGTCGGGGAACGCCTCCGCGAACGCGGCGATGAACGGGATCGAGCCCCCGACCCCCATGTCCACCGGCTCGACGCCGTCCCACGCCTCGCGGAAGGCCGCGCGTGCGGCGTCGTACGCCGGGCCGGTGGCGTCGATCAGGGTCGGCTCGCCGTACTCCCCGGGGGTGAAGGTGACCTGCGCGCCCCAGGCGACGTGCTTCTCCAGGTGCTCCCGGACCCGGCCCATCGCCCGAGCGGAGCTGTCGCCCGGGGCCAGCCGGACCGAGATCTTCGCTTTCACGGACGGGATCAGCGTGTTGCTCGCGTCGGCCGTCCGGGTCGCGTCGAAGCCGATGACGGTGATCGACGGCTTGGTCCACAGCCGATCCACGACCGACCCGGACCCGATCAGCTGCACGCCCTCGGCGAGCCCGGACTCGGCGCGGACCCGGTCCAGGGGGTAGTCGACGTCGGCGGCGTGGCCGGACACGAGACCCTCGACCGCGACGTCGCCCTCGTCGTCGTGCAGGGTGGCGAGCAGCCGGACCATCACGGTGACCGCGTCCGGGACCACGCCGCCCCACATGCCCGAGTGCACGGCGTGCTCGAGCGTCCGGACCTCCACCAAGCAGTCCACGAGACCGCGCAGGCTGGTGGTCAGGGCCGGCTCGCCGATGTCCCAGTTCCCGGAGTCGGCGATCACGATCACGTCGGCCGCCAGCAGGTCCCGGTGCGCCTCCAGGAACGCCGCGAGGCTCGGTGAGCCGACCTCCTCCTCCCCCTCGACCAGCACGGTCACCCCGACCGGCAGGTCGCCTCCGTGGGCCCGGACGGCCGCGAGGTGGGCGGCGATCCCGGCCTTGTCGTCGGCGGCGCCGCGGCCGTAGAGCCGCTCGCCCCGCTCGGTCGGCTCGAACGGCTCGCTGTCCCAGTCCGCCGGGTCGCCGACCGGCTGGACGTCGTGGTGTGCGTAGAGCAGCACGGTGGGAGCCCCCTCCGGCCCGGGCCGGCGGGCCACGACCGCCGGCGCTCCCCCGCCGGCGGTGAGGATCTGCACGTCGTCGAAGCCCTCGGCGCGGAACAGCTCGGCGGTGGCCTCCGCGGACCGCCGTACGTCGTCCGCGCGCGCCGGGTCGGCGCTCACCGACGGGATGCGGACCAGAGACTCGAGGTCGGCGCGGACGGACGGCATCACGTCGCGCACGGCGGCGCGGATCGCGTCAGGAGTCGAAGGCATGCAGTCACCCTAGGTGCGTGGGCCGGTTCGTCACGACCGGGTCACCAGGGGCAGCAGGTGGACCAGGTCGGAGCGCTCCCCGGAGGCCATCACCCGCCCGTCGCGGGTCGCCTCGGCCCACTCCAGGTCTCCTACCGCGAGCGCCACCCAGGTCGGGGCGTCCATCTCGACGACAGCGGGCGGGGTGCCGCGGGTGTGCCGGGTGCCGGCCAGGCACTGGGCCACGGCGTACGGCGGCACCCGGACCTCCACGGCGCCGCCGGGAGCCTTCGCGACGAGCAGCGCCAGCAGGTGCTTGGTGAGCAGCCGCAGGTCAGCCGGCTCCGCAGCGCCGGCGCGGAACCGCTCCAGCGCAGGGCCGACCACCGCAGGGTCGGCGGGACGCAGACGGACAGGCACGTCCCCATTGTGCCGACCAGGTCCGCCAGACGCGCCGGGTCGACGCCCTCGCGGCCGCCACACGCGCCGGGTCGACACCCGGCCGCCGCCAGACACGCCGGGTGGGCGTGTCGAGAGCCGGCAATAGGACCAATCTTGTTACGGTTGGAGGTTCATGTGACTAGAGTGACCGCTCCCGACCGGCAGGAGCCGCATGCGACCCAGTGTCCGTCACCTCACCGCCTTCGTGACCGGTCTCGCCGGACTGTCGCTGGTCGCCGGCCTGTCGCTGGTCGCCGGCCCCTCGCTCGCGTCCTCCCCCGCCTCCGCGCCGGCGCCCGCACGGTCGAAGACGGTCGCCGCGACCAACCGGGTGACCCCGGGCAGCTTCACGGGCTACGGCTTCGACCAGTGCACGGCTCCGAGCCAGCGGGCCATGGACGCCTGGCGGACCAGCTCGCCCTACGGCGCGGTGGGCATCTACATCTCCGGCGACTCCCGGGGCTGCACGAGCCAGCCCCACCTGAGTCCCGCCTGGGTGAGCACCCAGCTGGCCCGCGGCTGGCGGCTGCTGCCGATCACGCTGGGGCCGCAGGCCTGGTGCACGACCCGCGAGCGCTACCTGCACCAGGTGCGGATCAGCCCTCGGCGCGCCGGCGGCTACCGCCAGGCGCACGCCCAGGGCCGGACCGAGGCGAACCGGACGATCGCCGCCGCGCTCCGGCTGGGCATCGTCCGGCGGAGCACGCTGTGGTACGACCTCGAGGCCTTCCCGACCGCCGGCACCGCCTGCCGCGGGTCCGCGCTCGGCTTCCTGTCCGCCTGGACCACCCAGCTGCACCGGCACGGCTTCGTGTCCGGCGTCTACTCCAGTGCCGCCTCCGGACTGCGGATGCTCGACGACGCGCGGGTCCGACGGAGCGGGCACCGGATGCCGGACCAGGTCTGGATCGCGGACTGGAACGGCCGTGCGGACTCGTCGTCGTCCTACATCCGGCC
Organism: uncultured Actinomycetota bacterium; assembly: GCA_963837995.1. GTDB lineage: Bacteria > Actinomycetota > Actinomycetes > Propionibacteriales > Nocardioidaceae > Nocardioides_B. The sequence goes on along the minus strand of CAWIPS010000006.1, from coordinate 249,859 downwards.
CGACGGCTGGATGCCGCACCGCCGGGTGCACCAGTTCCGCGGTGGGCACGACGAGACCCACGGCGGCGTGCGGATCAACATCGACACCAACTGGGTGGACCTCGGGCGCGGCTCGACGGTCGCCCGGGAGCCGGCGCACTGCGGCGGGGCCGCGTCCTTCAACTTCGGCAGCTACCCGGCGATCAGGGTCGGGGCCCGCGGGACCCGGGTCCGCACGCTGCAGTGCCTGCTGCGCGGCAAGCGGGTCTACTCCGGGCCCGTGCACGGCGTCTACGACGCGCGGCTGGCCGCCGCGGTGCGGTCCTACCGCGTCGCCCGCGGCCTGCCGGCGTCCACGACGGCGACCGGTGCCACCTGGGTCGCGCTGCTCGCCCACGGCAGCACCAACCCGGTGCTCAAGGTCGGCTCAGCCTCCACCGCCGTACGCCGGGTGCAGCGGGCGCTGAACGCCGCCGACGGTGCCGGGCTCGCCGTGACCGGGCTGTTCGACGCCCGGACGACCACCGCGGTGCGCCGCTACCAGGCGCAGCACGGCCTGTCCTCGAACGGCGTGGTCGCCACGGCGACCTGGAGGAGGCTGCTCGCCGGCACCCCGTGAGGGTCCTCAGCCGAGGGCGTCCGGGAGGGTGCTGCTCCAGGCTGCGTGCAGCTCGCCGAGCCGGACGGTCAGCTGGTCCTGGACGTCGAGCACCGCGTCCGGTCCGGTCCCGTCGGTGACCCCGATGCGCAGGTGCGGGAAGCCGCGGGCGCTGCACATGTCGGTGAACCGCACCTCCTCGGACCGGGGCACCGCCACGACCGCCCGCCCCGCGGACTCGCTGAACAGCGCGACGAACGGGTCCAGTCCGTCCGGCAGCCACACCCGGGCACCCACCCCCTGGCCGCCTGCTCCGTGCAGGCAGCACTCGACGAGCGCCTGGGCCAGGCCGCCCTCGGAGACGTCGTGCGCGGCGTCCACGAGCCCGTCCCGGGAGGCGTTGACCAGGATGTCGGCCAGCTCCCGCTCGGCGTCCAGGTCCACGGCCGGTGGCCGCCCGCCGAGGTGCCCGTGCACCACGTGGGCCCACTCGGACCCGCCGAGCTCGTCGCGCGTGACACCGAGCAGGTAGACCTGCTGGCCCTCGGTCACGAACCCCGACGGCGTACGCCTTGCGACGTCGTCGATCACGCCGAGCACGGCGACGACCGGCGTGGGCAGGATCGCGGTCTCACCGGTCTGGTTGTAGAGGCTCACGTTGCCGCCCGTCACCGGGATGCCCAGCGCCCGGCAGCCCTCGGCGAGCCCGCGGGTCGCCTCGGCGAACTGCCACATCACGTCGGGGTCCTCGGGTGACCCGAAGTTGAGGCAGTCACTGACCGCCAGCGGTCGGGCGCCCGATGTGGCCACGTTGCGGTAGGACTCGGCCAGCGCCAGCTGGGCGCCCGCATAGGGGTCCAGCAGCGCATAGCGCCCGTTGGCGTCGGTGGACACCGCGACCCCGAGGCCGGTCTCCGCGTCGACGCGCACCATCCCGGAGTCCTCGGGCTGCGCGAGGGCCGTGTTGCCCTGGACGTAGCGGTCGTACTGGTCGGTGATCCACGACTTGTCGCACAGGTTCGGCGAGGCCGCCAGCCGCAGGAGGGTCTCGCGCAGCTCCTCACCCGACGTCGGGCGCGCCAGCCCCGACCCGTCGTCGGCCGTGAGGGCGTCCTGCCAGTCCGGCCGCTCGAACGGCCGACGGTAGGTGGGTCCGTCGTGCGCGACAGACCGCGGGGGCACGTCGACCACGCTGGTCCCGTGCCAGTCGATGGTGAGCCGGCCGGAGTCGTTGACCTCCCCGACGACCGTCGCCTCGACGTCCCACTTCTCGCAGATCTCCAGCAGCCGCTTGACGTCGTCGGGCTCGACGACCGCCATCATCCGCTCCTGGGACTCCGACATCAGGATCTCCTCCGGGGCCAGCGAGGAGTCGCGCAGCGGGACCCGGTCCAGCCACACGTGCATGCCGCCGTCCCCGGCCGAGGCGAGCTCCGAGGTCGCGCACGAGAGCCCGGCCCCGCCGAGGTCCTGGATCCCCACCACGAGGCCCTCGGCGAAGAGCTCCAGCGTGCACTCGATGAGGAGCTTCTCACAGAACGGGTCGCCGACCTGGACGCTCGGGCGCTTGGCGGGACCTCCGCTCCCGTCAGCGCCGGCGTCGAACGTCTCGCTGGCCAGCACCGAGACGCCACCGATCCCGTCCCCTCCGGTCCGGGCGCCGTAGAGCACCACCAGGTTGCCGGCACCGGAGGCCTTCGCGAGATGGATCTGCTCGTGCCGCATCACCCCGACGCAGAGCGCGTTGACCAGCGGGTTCCCGGCGTACGACGCGTCGAAGACCGCCTCGCCGCCGATGTTCGCGAGCCCCAGGCAGTTGCCGTAGCCGCCCACCCCGGCGACGACCCCCGGCAGGACCCGCTGGGTGTCCGGGGCGTCGAGGGGCCCGAAGCGCAACGGGTCCATCACGGCCACCGGGCGCGCGCCCATGGCCAGGATGTCGCGCACGATGCCGCCGACCCCCGTCGCCGCGCCCTGGTAGGGCTCGACGTAGGAGGGATGGTTGTGGGACTCGATCTTGAAGGTCACCGCGTAGCCCGCACCGATGTCGACGACGCCCGCGTTCTCGCCGATGCCGACCATCAGGTGCTCTCGCATCTGCTCGGTGACCAGCTCGCCGAACTGGCGCAGGTGCACCTTGGAGGACTTGTAGGAGCAGTGCTCGCTCCACATCACCGAATACATCGCCAGCTCGGAGCTCGTCGGCCGGCGCCCGAGGATCTCCCGGATCTGGGCGTACTCGTCGGTCCTGAGACCCAGGTCCGCCCACGGCTGCTGCCGGTCCGGGCTCCCCTCGGCCCGCTCGACGGAGTCGACCCTGTCCCGCTGCTCGCTCACAAGCTGGCTCCGTGTCTCGGCTGGTCCCCAACGATCGGCCACGCCGAACGACGTACAAGAACCAATCTACCGGTCCCTTCCGGCGCTAGACTGGACAGCCGAACCGCACTCGTCGCCGGGAGTTCACATGCGCCTTGGCCGCACCCTTCCCGCCGTGCTGGTGCTCGCCTTCACCGTGCTCGCCGGGTGCGAGGACCCGGTCGGGCCGCACGTCAGCAGCGCCACCCCGTCGGAGGAGACCTCCACCGGGTCCGCGTCGGCCTCGGCCAGTGAGTCAGCCAGCGAGTCACCCAGCGAGTCACCCAGCCAGTCAGCCGGCCAGTCCCCGACCGGACAGTCCGCCGACCTGCCGCGGTCCCAGGTGCGGGCGGCCGTCCTGCACACGGCCGCCCTCGGCAGCAGCGCCGCCGACACCGCCCAGGAGAAGGCGGTCGTGTCCGCCTGGATGGGGTACTGGCAGGCCGCGACCAACGGCTACTTCTACGGTCGTGAGCCGCAGGACCTGACCCGCTACGCCACCGGCCCGGCGCTCAAGGCGGTCCGGAACTACCAGTCCGACCTGAAGTCCAAGCAGCAGCGAGTGGTCGGCTGGGCCCGCGACAACGTGACCCGCGTGTCCGTGGACGGCGACACGGCGACGATCCGGGACTGCACCGAGAACTACACGTTCAACGTGGACGAGGAAGGGGCGCCGCTCCCGAACCGGATGATCCCCTGGTACGACGTCCGGGGCGTGCTCCAGAAGCGGCAGGGCCGGTGGGTCGTCACCCAGGCCGACAGCAAGAAGCTCCAGAAGTCCTGCCTCGGGTGAGCCCGGTGATGTCCTCGAGAGTCGACCAGCGGCGGTGAGGCGCCGCACCCTGCTCGAGGCAGGGCTGGCCGGGTCCGCCGGGGTCCTCGCCGCCTCCCTCCCCGGGCCGGCCGAGGCAGCGGTCCGCGTCCGCGCCACCCTCGCGCACGGCCTGAGCTACCCGTGGGGCATCGACTTCCTGCCCGACGGGAGCGCCCTGGTCACCGAGCGGAACAGCGGCCGGGTGCTGCGGGTCGGAGCCCGCGGCGGCCACAGCGTCGTCGGACGGGTGCCGGGCGCGTTCAACGACGGCGGGGAGGGCGGCCTGCTGGGCCTGGTCCTGTCGCCGTCCTTCACCAGCGACCGCCTGGTCTACGTCTACCTGACGACCCGCACCGACAACCGCGTGCTGAGCGTGCGGTACGACGGGGGCGGGCTCGGGTCACCGGCCGTCGTGCTGGCCGGGATCCCCCGCCACCACACCCACAACGGCGGCGGCCTGTGGACCTCGGGCTCCAGACGACCCAGCCTCTTCGTCACCACCGGCGACACCCGTCGACCGGCGCTCGCCCAGGACCGGCGGTCGCTGGCCGGCAAGATCCTGCGCCTCAAGCCGGACGGCACCGCCCAGGACGGCAACCCCTTCGGCAGCCGGGTCTACACCTACGGACACCGCAACCCCGAAGGCATCACGATCGACCCGGACGGACGGATCTGGTCCAGCGAGCTGGGGGAGAACACCTGGGACGAGGTCAACCGCATCCGGCCGGGACGCAACTACGGCTGGCCGCGCTCGGAGGGCGGGGACGGCCCGGGGGGATACACCGACCCCTTGGCGCGGTGGCACACCGACGTCTGCTCGCCCAGCGGCATAGCCGTGGCCCGCGGGCGCGCATGGGTCGGCGCGCTGCGGGGAGAGTGCCTCTGGTCGGTCGTCCTCGCCGGACCCCACGCGCGCCGGCGGACCCGCCACCTGCACCACCGCCTCGGACGGATCAGGCTGGTCAAGCGGGCACCGGACGGCTCGCTGTGGGTCGGCACCAGCAACGGCGGCGGTCGGGACAGGATCGTCCGCGTCACGATCAGGTGAGCCCGGGCTGACCCCAGCCTGAGGGCCCACCCCCGGGCGGGAATCCCCCCGGCGACAAGGACGTTGAGGACACACGTGACCACCTCGATCCCGCTGTCCGTGCTGGACCTGTCGCCGATCCCCTCGGGCCGGCCGGCGTCCTCAGCCCTCCACGACACCGTCGCCCTGGCGAAGGCCACCGAGTCCTTCGGCTACCAGCGGTTCTGGCTCGCCGAGCACCACAACATCGGCAGCGTCGCGAGCAGCGCTCCCCTGGTGATGATCGCCACGGTCGCCGCCGCGACCTCGACGATCCGGGTCGGCAGCGGCGGGATCATGCTGCCCAACCACGCGCCGCTGGCCGTCGCCGAGTCGTTCCGGGTGCTCGAGGGCCTGCACCCCGGTCGCATCGACCTGGGACTCGGACGTGCGCCGGGCACCGACCAGCTGACGGCGTACGCGCTGCGCCGGGGCCGCGTCGAGGGCGACGAGTTCCCGCAGCAGTTCGCCGAGCTGCTCGCCTACGTCGACGGCTTCCCCGACGAGCACCCGTTCAAGCCGCTGCGCGCGATCCCCGACGACGTACCCCTGCCGCCGGTGTGGATCCTCGGCTCCTCCCTGTACGGCGGCCAGGCGGCCGCCGCGTTCGGCACCGGCTTCGCTTTCGCCGGCCACTTCGGGTCGGCCGACCCGGCCGAGGCGGTGGCGGGCTACCGCGAGCGCTTCGAGCCCTCGGACCGGCTCAGCGAGCCACGGGTGATCCTCGGAGTCGCCGCGATCGCCTCGGACAGCGAGGAGCGGGCCGAGGCCCTCGCCCGTGCGAACGACCTGTCGATGGTCCGGCTGATGCAGGGCCGTCCGGGCCCGGTGCCCACCCCGGAGGAGGCGGCCGCCCACGAGTGGACCGACCAGGAGCTGCAGCTGGCGGCGCAGCGCCGACGGTTCATGTCCGTGGGGACCCCCGACCAGGTGCGCGACGACCTCGAGCGACGCCGCACCTACGCGGACGCCGACGAGCTGATCATCACCACCCAGATCCATGACGAGGCCGAGCGGGAGCTGTCCTACGAGCTGGTGGCCAAGGCCTACTCGGCCTGACCCGCCGCAGCCGAGAAGCTCACCTGCGACACCTCAGGCTCGTGTCCTTGACGTGCGGTTCCTCCGGGGCGAAGGTGAGCCGCATGCCGGACCCCACAATGCTGCGCCGCCACCTCCTCGTGCTGCCTGTGCTCCTCGCCGTCGTGCTCGGTGGCCTGCTTCTCGCCTCACCCGCGGCTGCCATCACGAACGGAGCCCCGGACGGGAACGGTCACCCCAACGTCGGAGGTCTGGTCTCGGACACGCAGTACGCCGACGGGACCTGGATCTACTGCTCCGGCACCCTGGTCGCTCCGACGGTCTTCCTGACCGCCGCGCACTGCGGCACCGAGGATGCTCGGGTCGGCGTCACGTTCGACACGGCCTACGAGGCCGGCGACCCTGTCTACTACGGCACATTCCACGCAGACCGGCTGTACCCAGGCAACCAGAGCGACGCACACGATCTTGCCGTCGTCGTCCTCGACGCGGCAGTGCCGGGGATCGTCCCAGCGCAGCTGCCCGGGCCGGCTCGCTGTCGACGCTCTCATCCACCCAGCGCTTCACCTCCGTCGGCTACGGCGCCTACAAGGTCACCAACGGACCGGGCGGCCATCGCTACCTCTACGACGACCGCCGGATGGTCGCCGTCGGCGAGCTGAACGCCGTCAACAAGACCTGGCTGCGGATCTCGATGAATTCCAGCACCGGCGACGGCGGCACCTGCTACGGCGACTCGGGAGGACCGAACTTCCTCGGCAGCACCACCATCGTCGCGGCCGTCACCATCACAGGCGACGCCGTCTGCCGGGCCACCAATGTCGACTACCGTCTGGACACAGCGTCAGCCAGAGCCTTCCTCGGGCAGTTCGTCATCCTGCCGTGAGCAGAAGGCGACGAAGTCAGCCGCGGTCGACCACCAGGGCCTCGAGCAGGCTGAAGAACCCGAGCCCGTCGGTGCTCGGTCCGAAGCCCTCCTCGACCGCGTGCTCGGGATGCGGCATCAGACCCACCACGTTGCCGCGGGGGCTGGCGACCCCGGCGATGCTCCGCATGGACCCGTTGGGGTCGGGACCGAGGTAGCGCGCCACCACCCGGCCCTCCCCCTCCAGCCGGTCGAGGGTGGCGGTGTCGGCGACGTAGCAGCCCTCGCCGTTCTTCAAGGGCACGACGATCTCCTGCCCGGGGGCGTACGACGACGTCCATGCGGTGCTCGTGCTCTCGATGCGGAGCCGCTGGTCCCGGCACACGAACCGCTGCGCCTGGTTGCGCACCAGCGCACCGGGCAGCAGGTGCGCCTCGCACAGCACCTGGAAGCCGTTGCAGATGCCCAGCACGGGCAGGCCCTGCTCCGCCCCCGCGACCACGTCCTCCATCAGCGGGGAGAACCTCGAGATCGCTCCGCACCGTAGGTAGTCGCCGTAGGAGAAGCCGCCCGGGAGGATCACCGCGTCCACCCCCTGCAGGTCGTGGTCGCGGTGCCACAGTGCGACCGGCTGGTGGCCGGCCAGCCGGACCGCGCGACGGGCGTCGACGTCGTCGAGCGACCCGGGGAAGGTCACCACACCCACCCGCAGGTCGCCGGATCCGTCGCTCACGGGAGGTGCACCTCGAAGTCCTCGATGACGGGGTTGGACAGCAGCCTCTCGGCGATGTCCTGCAGCTGCGCGACCCGCTCCTCGGTGAGCTCCCCCTCGACCTCGAGCTCGAACCGCTTGCCCTGGCGCACGTCGGTGACTCCTTCGACGCCCAGTCGCGGGAGTGCGCCGTGCACCGCCTTGCCCTGCGGGTCCAGGATCTCGGGCTTGAGCATGACGTCGACGACGACCCGGGCCACGGGGGGCTCCTTGCTGGGAGGGTGAGGGGGCGCGGTCAGTGTAGAGCGCCGGACATCAGAGGCTCCGCCCGGTGAGCCGCTCGTAGGCCTCGAGGTAGCGGGACCGGGTCCGCTCGACGACCTCGTCGGGCAGCCGGGGCGGCGGCTCACCCGAGGACCGGTCCCACCCGCTCTCCGGCGACAGCAGCCAGTTGCGCACCACCTGCTTGTCGAACGACACCTGCGGCCTTCCGGGCTCCCAGGCGTCGGCGGGCCAGAAGCGCGAGGAGTCCGGGGTCAGCACCTCGTCGGCCAGCACCCGGGTCCCGTCCGGACGGGCCCCGAACTCGAGCTTCGTGTCCGCGAGCAGGATGCCCCTCTCCCGGGCGATCTCCTCCGCGACCGCGTAGACCTGGAGCGTCAGCTGCCGCAGCGCCCCCGCCACCTCGGTGCCCACGACGCCGGCCACCTCGTCGTACGACACGTTCTCGTCGTGCTCGCCCAGCGCCGCCTTGGTGGCCGGGGTGAAGATCGGCTCCGGGAGGCGGCTTCCGTCGACCAGCCCCTCGGGCAGCGCGATGCCGCAGACAGCCCCGCTGTCCCGGTAGTCCACCAGCCCAGACCCGGTCAGGTAGCCGCGGGCGACGCACTCCACGGGATACATCTGCAGGCTCTCGCAGACCACCGCCCGGCCCCGCACCTCCTCCGGTACGTCGAGCGACAGCACGTGGTTCGGCACCAGCGGCTCGAGCTGCTCGAACCACCACAGCGACATCGCGGTGAGGACGACCCCCTTGTCCGGGATCGTCGGCTCGAGGACGTGGTCGAACGCGGAGATGCGGTCGCTGGCCACCATCAGCAGTCGGCCGTCGCCGTAGCGGTAGAGGTCGCGCACCTTGCCCGAGTGCACGTGCTCCGCCCCCTCGATGGCCGGGGCCGGCGGGATCCCGGAGGCTGCGTCGCTCATGGCGCCTGATCGTAGTGTGCCGGTACGCCGGACCCGTGCGCCCGCGCGGACCACGATGGGGGCATGTGGAACGACGTGCCCACCCTCGGCGCTGGCCCGGGGATCCTGGGCCGTCCCGGCGGCGGGATCCTCGACTCTTGACTCTCGAACACCTGTTCGATAAGATGCAGGGATGGAGCAGGTGGAGCTGTCCGGTCTGGTGGGGGTCCTGGCTGGGCTGCGGCCGGCCGGGGACGTCGCCCGGGTGGAGATGCTGCGGGTGCTGGAGCAGGTGACGTGCGCGGCGGCGGGGGCGCAGGCGCGGATCACCGCGGAGCTGTCGGACTCCCAGCGCGCCGCCCAACGCGACGCGGGGGTCCCGGCCCGCAGGCGTGGGCATCGGGGTGGCCGCGCAGGTGGCGCTGGCGCGGCGGGAGTCCCCGTTCCGCGGCCGCCAGCACCTGGGGCTGGCGCTCGCGCTGCGGGAGATGCCGCACACCGCGGCCGCCTTCTCCGCCGGTGAGGTCACCGAGTGGCGGGCCACCGTGCTGGCCCGGGAGACCGCCTGCCTGACCCGGGCGGACCGGGCCACCGTGGACGCCGAGCTCGCGGCCCGTCCCGGTGGGCTCGGGGCCCTGGGGGACCGGGAGGTGCAGACCGAGGCCCGCCGGATCGGCTACCGGCTGGACCCCTACGCGGTCACCCGGCGCGCCGCGCAGGCGGAGACCGACCGGCGGGTCACCGTCCGGCCGGCACCGGACACGATGACGTTCGTGACCGGGCTGCTGCCGATGAAGCAGGGCGTCGCGGTCTACGCGGCCCTCACCCGCCACGCCGACACCCTCCGCTGCGAGGGCGACCCCCGCAGCCGCGGCCAGATCATGGCCGACACCCTGGTCGAACGGGTCACCGGACAGGCCACCGCGACCGGGGTCCCCGTCGAGATCCACGTGGTGATCACCGACGGCGCGCTGCTCGCCACCGACGACCTGCCCGCCGACGTCGACGGGTTCGGGCCCGTCCCGGCCCCGATGGCCCGACAGTGGCTCACCGACCCCGAGGCGACCGTCTTCCTCCGCCGCCTCTACACCACCCCCGACGGCCAGCACCTGGTCGCCATGGACTCGACCCGACGCACCTTCACCGGCGGCCTGCGCCGGTTCATCGGCCTACGCGACCGGTCCTGCCGCACCCCCTGGTGCGACGCCCCCATCCGACACATCGACCACCCCCACCGAGTCACCGACGGCGGCCCCACCACCGCCACCAACAGCCAAAGCCTCTGCGAAGCCTGCAACCACGCCAAAGAAGCCCCCGGCTGGCACGCCCGAGCCACCGGCGACCACATCGAGACCATCACCCCCACCGGCACGCACCACCACAGCCGACCACCACCACCCGTCGGCGCCTCGAGAAACATCTCCAGGATCGAGGCCCGCCTCGGCACGATCGTCCTGCTCACCGCCTGAGCCACTGAGCCAGGCCCGAACCGGCATGGGTGAGGCGCCGTGCAGTCACGCCTCGAGCAGGAGTCGCTCGACTCTCTCGAGTGCCTGGCGGGCGTAGCCGCGCCACATCCATCCGAACACCGGCATCGCCAGCTCGGCGGCACGCGACGCAGGCTCGACCGTCCAGGCCCACGTCACTCGCACGCCCGTGCCGACGGGCGCGAGCCTCCAGCTCCCGACGACGCTCGAGATGAGCGGCTTCATCGGACCGGTGATCGAGGACATCCGGTAGTCGAAGACCTCGGGCCGACGCACCGTCACCAGCTCCTCGCGCATCGTGCCGCCGTCCGCGAGCACGATGACGCGGGACTGGCCGGGCGTCCCCCACACACCTACCTGATCCCGCACGGCCTTGACGGGAGGGAGCGCCGCGAACCGCCGGGAGAACACCTGCTCGAGGCGCGCCGGAAGCAGCGTGTCCCAGGCGTGCTCCACCGTGACGGGGATGAGACGAGACTGCTCGAGCTCGACAGAGGTGGTCACCCCGTCATGGTAGGGCGGTCTACAGGATGTCTCCCGGCGAGTACGCCGCCGCCTCCGGATGCGCCTTGACGACCTCCTCGACCCGGCGTACGACGGCCTGCACCTGGTCGACCGCCGCCCCGGTGAAGGTGAGGGGGTCCGCGACCAGGGACGCCAGCTGGTCCCCGGTCAGCCCGAGCCGGTCGTCCGCGGCGAGGCGCGCGAACACGTCGTTGTCGCCCTGCCCCCGGCGCATGGCCAGGGCGGTCGCCACGGCGCTGTCCTTGATGGCCTCGTGGGCGGCTTCGCGGCCCACCCCGTTGCGCACCGCCGCCATCAGCACCTTGGTGGTGGCCAGGAAGGGCAGGTAGCGGTCGAGCTCCCGTTGGATGACGGACGGGAACGCCCCGAACTCGTCGAGGACCGTCAAGAAGGTCGCGAACAGCCCGTCACAGGCGAAGAACGCGTCCGGCAGCGCCACCCGGCGCACGACCGAGTCGGAGACGTCGCCCTCGTTCCACTGGTCGCCGGCGAGCTCCCCGAGCATCGTGAGGTTGCCTCGCACCACGACCGCGAGGCCGTTCACGCGCTCGCAGGAGCGGGTGTTCATCTTGTGCGGCATCGCCGAGGAGCCCACCTGGCCCTCCTGGAAGCCCTCGGTGACCAGCTCGATGCCGGCCATCAGCCGGATCGTGGTGGCCAGGTTCGAGGGCCCGGCACACACCTGCACCAGCGCGGACACCGCGTCGTAGTCGAGCGAGCGCGGGTAGACCTGGCCGACGCTGGTCAGGACATGGGTGAAGCCGAGGTGCGCCGCCACCCGCTGCTCGAGGTCCGCGAGCCGGGCCGTGGAGCCGTCGAGCAGGTCCAGCATGTCCTGGCTGGTCCCGACCGGGCCCTTGATGCCGCGCAGCGGGTAGCGGTCCAGCAGGTCCTCGAGACGGGCCAGCGCGACCAGCATCTCGTCGGCGACCGTGGCGAAGCGCTTGCCGAGCGTGGTGGCCTGGGCGGCGACGTTGTGGGAGCGGCCCGCCATCACCAGCACCTGGTGCTCGGTCGCCAGCCGGGCGAGCCGGGCGAGGGCCGCGACCACCCGGTCGCGCACCAGCTCCAGGGAGGCCCGGACCTGCAGCTGCTCGACGTTCTCGGTCAGGTCCCGAGACGTCATCCCCTTGTGGATGTGCTCGTGGCCCGCCAGGGCGGAGAACTCCTCGATCCGCGCCTTCACGTCGTGTCGGGTGACCCGTTCCCGGGCCGCGATGGAGGCGAGGTCGACCTGGTCGACGACGGCGCGGTAGGCCTCGAGCACGCCGTCCGGCACGTCCACGCCGAGGTCCCGCTGCGCCTCCAGGACCGCGATCCACAGGCGCCGCTCGAGCACCACCTTGTGCTCGGGGGACCACAGCCGGACCAGCTCGTCCGACGCGTAGCGGTGCGCCAGCACGTTGGGGATCAACGCAGGACCCCTGCCGCGATGTCGGTGCGGTGGTGGCTGCCGCGGACGGAGATGGCGTCCACGCCGGCGTAGGCCTTGGCCCGCGCGTCGGCGACGTCGGAGCCCACGGCGGTGACCGAGAGGATGCGTCCACCGGAGGTCACCACCCCACCGGAGTCGTCCCAGGCGGTGCCGGCGTGCACGACCTGGACCCCGTCCAGGCGGGCCGCCTCGGCGAGCCCCTGCACCCGGTCGCCGGTGCGCGGGGAGGAGGGGTAGCCCTCCGCGGCCATCACCACGGCGACCGCGGCCCCGTCGAGCCAGGTCAGCGGGCCGAGCTCGTGCAGTCGACCGTCCGCGGCGGCCTCCAGCAGGGTGCCGAGCGGGGAGGCGAGCAGAGCCATCAGCGGCTGGGTCTCCGGGTCCCCGAACCGCGCGTTGAACTCCACCACCCGGACCCCTGCGCCGGTGAGGGCCAGACCGGCGTAGAGCAGCCCGGTGAAGGGCGTGCCCCGGCGAGCCATCTCGTCGACGGTCGGCTGGAGCACGGAGGCGACCACCTCCTCGACCAGGCCGGCCGGCAGCCAGGGCAGCGGCGCGTAGGCGCCCATCCCCCCGGTGTTCGGTCCGGCGTCGCCGTCCAGCGCCCGCTTGAAGTCCTGGGCCGGCAGCAGGGGGACGACGGTCGCCCCGTCGGTCACCGCGAACAGCGACACCTCGGGCCCGTCCAGGTAGCCCTCGACGACCACCGACCCGCATGCGGCCGCGTGCGCGAGCGCCTCGCTTCGGTCGGACGTCACCACCACGCCCTTGCCGGCCGCCAGCCCGTCGGCCTTCACGACGTACGGCGCACCGAGCTCGTCGAGCGCGGCGGCGACCTCGACCGGCGTGCCGCAGACGCGCGCCGGAGCGGTGGGGACCCCGGCGGCGGCCATCACCTCCTTGGCGAACGCCTTGGAGCCCTCGAGCCGGGCAGCAGCCGCCGAGGGACCGAAGCAGGCGATGCCGCGTGCGCGCACGGAGTCGGCGACCCCGGCCACCAGCGGGGCCTCGGGCCCCACCACGACCAGGTCGAGCGCCAGCTTCTGCGCCAGGTCGGCCACCGCGACCCCGTCCAGCGCGTCGACGGAGTGCAGCTCGGCCACCCCCGCGATCCCGGGGTTGCCCGGCGCGGCGTGCACCTCGGTGACGCCGGGGTCACGGGCCAGCGCCAGGGCCAGGGCGTGCTCCCGGCCGCCGGACCCGAGGACCAGGACCTTCACGCGCCGTCCCGCAGCACGATCGACTCCTCCCGCCCGGGACCGACCCCGACGCCCCAGAACGGCGCGCCGGACATCTCCTCGAGCGCGCGCACGTAGACCTGCGCGTTCCTCGGCAGCTCCTCGAAGGTGCGGCACTTGGAGATGTCGGTGTTCCAGCCGTCCAGGAACTCGTAGACGGGCGTGGCGTGGTGGAACTCCGACTGTGTCATCGGCATCTCCTCGTGCCGCACACCGTCGATGTCGTAGGCCACGCACACGGGGATCCGCTCCCAGGAGCCCAGGACGTCGAGCTTGGTCAGGAAGAACTCGGTGAGCCCGTTCAGCCGGGCGGCGTAGCGCGCGATCACCGCGTCGTACCAGCCGCAGCGTCGGTCCCGTCCGGTCGTGGTCCCGTATTCCGCGCCGATCACCCGCAGCTGGTCGCCGTCGTCGTCGAGCAGCTCGGTGGGGAACGGACCCGAGCCGACCCGGGTGGTGTAGGCCTTGACCACGCCGATCACCCGGTCGATCCGGGTCGGCCCGATGCCGGCGCCCGGACCGACGCCTCCCGAGAGCGGGTTGCTGCTGGTCACGAACGGGTAGGTCCCGTGGTCCACGTCGAGCATGGTCGCCTGCGCGCCCTCGAAGAGCACCGTCCTGCCGTCGTCGAGCGCCCGGTTCAGCAGCAGCGAGGTGTCGGCGACCATCGGCTTGAGGCGGTCGGCGTACTGCCCGATCTCCTCGAGGATCTCCTCGACGCCGATCGCACGCCGGTTGTAGACCTTGACCAGCAGGTGGTTCTTCTGCTCGAGGGCCGCCTCGACCTTCTGCGCCAGGATCTTCTCGTCGAAGACGTCCGCCACCCGGATGCCGACCCGGTTGATCTTGTCGGCGTACGTCGGACCGATCCCGCGTCCCGTCGTGCCGATGTGGTTCTTGCCCAGGAACCGCTCGGTGACCTTGTCGATCGTCGTGTGGTAGCTGGTGATCAGGTGCGCGTTCGCCGACAGCACCACCGTCGAGGTGTCGACGCCCCGGGCGGCGAGACCGTCGATCTCCTCCAGCAGGACCCGGGCGTCCACGACGACGCCGTTGGCGATCACCGGGATGCAGCCCGGGGTGAGCACCCCCGACGGGAGCAGATGGGTCGCGAACTTCTCGCCGTTCACCACGATCGTGTGACCGGCGTTGTTGCCCCCCTGGTAGCGGACGCAGTAGTCGATCGACGCGCCCAGCAGGTCCGTCGCCTTGCCTTTGCCCTCGTCGCCCCACTGGGCTCCGAGAACCACGATCGCGGGCATCACAGCACCTCGTTCCCGACTTCGTGCGAGCCCTTGACAAGCGCGAAGCCCTGATGCCAGGGCACCGGGGCTCGTGCGGAGCAACGTTAGCAGAGCGCGGCCCTGGGCAGCCGCGATAGCCTCCGCCCGTGGAACCAGTCCTCCTGATCAGCAACTTCGCAGCCGGCAGCGCCGACGACGAGAGGCTGGCGAGCGCCCTGCGGGTGCTGAGGACGGCTGCCGACGTCGAGGTGGCCCGGACCACGGACCCGGGCGAGCTGGACAGCGTCCTGCACCGGCGAGGCGGACGGCAGATCGTGGTCGCCGGCGGCGACGGCAGCATGCACGCGGTCGTCTCCGCCCTGCACCGCCGCAACGAGCTCGCCGGCGCCGTCGTCGCGCTGGTGCCCCTGGGCACCGGCAACGACTTCGCACGGGGGCTCGGCATCCCGCTCGACCCGGAGGAGGCTGCCCGGGTGGTGCTCGAGGGGAACGTCCAGCCCGTGGACCTGATCGTCGACGGCCTCGGCGAGGTGGTGGTCAACAACGTGCACGTGGGCGTCGGAGCGCAGGCCAGCCGGGACGCCCGCCCCTTCAAGGCGCTGCTCGGGCGGTTCGGCTACGTGCTGGGGGCGATGAAGGCGGCGGTGAAGCCGCCGTACGTCCGGCTCCGGATCACGGTCGACGACCATGTCGTCGCCGACTTCGCCCACCCGATCCTGATGGTCGCCATCGGCAACGGCTCCCGGGTCGGAGGCGGCGCTCCGGTCACCCCGAACGCCGACCCCACCGACGCCAAGCTGGACGTGATGGTCTCCTTCTCCACCTCGCTGTGGGCCAAGGCCGGCTACGCCGTCAGGTTCCAGCGAGGCAACCATCACAAGCGCGACGACGTCCTCTACCTCCGGGGGGACACCGTCACCCTGTCCGGACAGCCGTTCTACTGCAGCGTCGACGGTGAGCTCTCCGGCCCCGAGCGCACCAACAGCTGGCACATCGAGCCGGGCGCCTACTCCATGCCTTTGCCGGGCCCGTTGCCCGGCACCGCCCGCTCCTGAGGATGCTCACAGCCAGCCGCGGCGGACCGCCTCGGCGCCGGCCTGGAACCGGGACTCCGCCCCGAGCTCGTCCAGCAGCTCGGCGACGCGGCGGCGCACCGTCCGCACGCTGAGCCCCAGCGCACGGGCGATCTGCTCGTCCTTGGCGCCGCCGGCGAGCTGGCGCACCAGCAGCCGCTGACCGTTCCTGCCCTCGTCGTGGCGTGGGCCGCCGAGGATCGGCACGGCCAGCGCCTTCTCCCACAGCGCCTCGAACAGACAGCCGAGCGCCGCGACGATGGACGCCTGCCTGAGCACCAGCCGACGGTCGTCGTCGACGCCGAAGCGCTGGCCGAGCAGGGCGGCGGAGCTGCCGAACACGGCCAGCCGGGTGGGCACGTCGGTCATGACCCGCACCTCCTCGCCCGCCTCGGCGCGGACCCGCATCAGCTGCGGGGCGTCGTGCAGGACCTGGGTCTCGTAGATCGCCCGTGAGCGACGCCCGGAGCGGGTCATCTCGAGGACCCACTCGTCGAGGTCCTCCGTGTGCCGCGACGACCTGGGGTCCGCCCGCAGCCACATCAGGTCCCCGGTCGAGGCGGCGGAGAGGCTGCGCACCAGCGGCAGCAGGTCCGGTCCCTCCACGGTCGACACCGGAACCGGCTGGCCCTTGGGCGCAACGGCGGCCAGGTGGTCGGCCTGCAGGGAGGGCAGCAGGTGGCGTACGGCGTCCAGCTGCTCGCTGCGCGTCTGCACCCGCCGGGTCTCCTCGATGATGAGACGCCCGAGGGCCTCCTGGGGCGGACGGGCGAGGACCACGTCGTCTCGCCACTCGACGATCCCGACGCCCGCGAACCGGCTCACCTGCTCGCGCAGCTCCCCCACCGGGAGGCCGGCGAGCGCGGCGAGGTCCACCAGCCTGCTCCCCGAGTGGCGCAGCAGCAGCCGGTACAGGTCCTCCTGGCGGGCACTGAAGCCCAGCACGCCGAGGGGGGACACATCGAGCGAGGACAGCGAGATCGACACCGTGACAGGTTAGTGACAGCGTCCGGAAGTCGCCACGTCGGTTGGTCGGCTCTGCGCCAGAGTGGGGCAAGATAGGCACGAGCAACATTAGTAAAGAGACTGGCCGAGAGCCGGCTCCGAGCCGATGATGCTCGGGACCGAGACGCCGGAGTCGCAGCAGGGGACGGCTCCGGCGCCTCGTCCACCTCAGGTCACCCCTGGGAGAGCAGCGCCTCGAACGCCGTCGGGCTGCTCTCCCGCAGGAAGGACGCGCACCGGTCCGCCTCTGGCAGCTCGCCGATCCGGCCGGCGGCCACCGCCAGCGCCGCCAGTGCGCGCAGGAAGCCGCGGTTCGGCTCGTGCTCCCACGGCACCGGCCCGTTGCCCTTCCAGCCGTTGCGGCGCAGCAGGTCGAGGCTGCGGTGGTAGCCGACCCGCGCGTAGGCGTAGGCGGTCACCTGGCGCAGGCTGTCCCCCGAGTCGTCACCCGCGTCATCCGGGTCGTCGGCGAGGGACTGCTCGGCCAGCGTCGCCCAGGCCAGCGGCGACTCGGGATGGGCTCGGACCACCTCGGCAGCGGGCGTCCCCGAGGCCAGGGCGGCCGCCGCCGGGTCCTCGGGGAGCCGGGTGGGCGGCGGCCCCGCCATCAGGTCCGGGAACTCCACTACGCGTCCTGACGTCTCATCAGGCGGACACGCTCTGGCCGGTGCTGGACAGGTTCGAGCAGGCCTCGACGACCCGGGCCGCCATCCCGGCCTCGCCGATCTTGCCCCAGGCGCGCGGGTCGTAGGCCTTCTTGTTGCCGACCTCGCCGTCCACCTTCAGGACGCCGTCGTAGTTGGCGAACATGTGCCCGGCGATCGGACGGGTGAAGGCGTACTGGGTGTCGGTGTCCACGTTCATCTTCACCACACCGAACTTCACGGCGGCGGCGATCTCCTCGGGCAGGGACCCCGACCCGCCGTGGAAGACCAGGTCGAAGGGCAGGCTGCCCTCGTCCAGGCCGAGCTTCTCCACGACGGCCTGCTGCGCCTGCTGGAGGATCTCCGGGCGGAGCTTGACGTTGCCGGGCTTGTAGACGCCGTGCACGTTGCCGAAGGTCAGGGCGGTCAGGTAGCGGCCCTTCTCGCCCACGCCGAGGGCCGCGACCGTGTCCAGCGCGTCCCCGGGGGTGCTGTAGAGCTTGTCCCCGGCGCCGCCCTCGACGCCGTCCTCCTCGCCACCGACGACCCCTACCTCGATCTCGAGGATGATCCTGGCAGCCGCAGCCTTCTCCAGCAGCTCCTGGGCGATCTGCAGGTTCTCCTCGAGCGGCACCGCCGAGCCGTCCCACATGTGGGACTGGAAGAGCGGCTGCTGACCGTTCTTGACCCGCTCGAGCGAGATGTCCAGCAGTGGCCGCACGAACCCGTCGAGCTTGTCCTTGGGGCAGTGGTCGGTGTGCAGGGCGATGTTCACCGGGTAGTTCTTGGCGACCTCCTCGGCGTAGGACGCCAGGGCCACCGAGCCGGCCACCATGTTCTTGATGTTCGGCCCGGACAGGTAGTCCGCACCGCCGGTGGACACCTGCACGATGCCGTCGCTGCCGGCCTCGGCGAAGCCCTGCAGCGCGGCGTTCAGGGTCTGGGACGAGCTGACGTTGATGGCGGGGAAGGCGAACGACTCACGCTTCGCCTTGTCGAGCATCTCTGCATACACCTCGGGCGTAGCGACGGGCATCGGCTTCTCCTGCTCTCGAGTGGTGGGTCCAGAAGTCCACCGCCACTCTAGGAGGCTCCCGGCTCACGGCGCGAGGGGGCGCCGCGCCAGGCGCCCGACAGGTCGGCCAGGTCGGCGTGCTGGCGGACCCAGGTGTGCATGGCGATCGCCGCGGCGGCCGAGGCGTTGATCGACCGGGTCGAGCCGAACTGCGCGATCGAGAACGTGCCGTCGCAGGCCTCCCGCGCCTGCTCGGACAGGCCCGGGCCCTCCTGCCCGAACAGCAGGCACACCGCCCGGGGCAGCGACAGGGTCTCCAGGGGCGCGGACCCCGGCAGGTTGTCGATGCCCAGCAGGCCGACGCCGCGGTCGTGGAGGTAGGCCGCCAGCCCCGGCACCGAGGCGTGGTGCCGGATGTGCTGGTAGCGGTCGGTGACCATCGCGCCGCGACGGTTCCACCGCCGGTTGCCCACGATGTGCACCTCCGCGACCAGGAACGCGTTGGCGGTGCGGACGACCGTGCCGATGTTGAAGTCGTGCTGCCAGTTCTCGATCGCCACGTGCAGCGGGTGCCGCCTGGTGTCCAGGTCGGCGACGATGGCCTCCATCGTCCAGTAGCGGTAGCGGTCCACGACGTTGCGCCGGTCCCCCTCGGCGAGCAGGCGGTCGTCGTACTGCTCACCGGTGGGCCACTCACCCACCCACGGCCCGACCCCGACCTCGGCGGGCCCGTGCGGCATCGGGTCGTACGGCGCCCGCGGCTCGTCGCGACTGTCATCGGGCACTGTCCCAGGCTAGGTGCAGGGAAGTCAGGTGGCGTTCAGGTAGCCCCGCTAGGGTTCTCCGGGTGACGGGACTCGTGGGTGCAGCGCCGATGCTGCTCGGGATCAGCTGGCTGGACCCCGAGGTGCTGCTCAACTGGATGGGTCCCTCCGCCTTCTGGGGCATGCTGCTGGTGATCTTCGCCGAGTGCGGGCTGTTCGCGATCCTGCCCGGGGACTCCCTGCTGTTCGTCACCGGGCTGTTCGTCGCCGACGGCTGGGCCTACGCGCCGGGCATCGTGCCGACGGTGCTCGCAGTGGTCGCGGCGGCCTGGCTGGGCAACCTGTGCGGCTACGCGATCGGCTACCGCGTCGGGCCGGCCCTGTTCAAGCCGGAGGCGCGGGTCTTCAAGCAGGAGTACGCCGACCTCGCCCACGACTTCTTCGAGCGCTACGGGCCGCCCGCGGTCATCCTGGCCCGGTTCGTGCCGATCGTGCGCACGTTCGTCACCCTGCTGGCGGGGGTGGGACGGATGTCGACCCGGGTCTACGTCGTCTACTCCGGGATCGGCGCGGTGCTGTGGGGCGCCTCCCTCACCCTGGCGGGCTACTGGCTGGGCCAGTTCGACTTCATCAAGAGCCACATCGACGCGATCTGCGTGCTGATCGTCGCGGTCTCGCTGCTGCCGATGATGGCGCACTACCTCTCGGGGCGGCGGTCCAGGAGGCGGGCCCGCGCCTAGCTCCGGCCTGGCTCAGAACGCCGAGATGGACGCCGGCGCCCGCTCGCTGCGGGACAGAGCCCGCACCAGCGCCGGCTGGCCGTGCCGCTGCAGCGAGACGCCGACCAGCAGGGCCAGCACCGGGCCGAGCACCGACTGCGGGAGTGTCGGCGGCTCCACGTCGACGCTGACCGCGAGGTCGTCGGAGTGCACCACGATCTCCATCACCCGGGTGACGAGGTAGTCCTCGAAGGACAGCGACCAGTCCCACCAGGGCATCCGGATCGCCGGCGGCAGCCCCGTGGGGAGGCTGCTCCCGAACGCCGTGGTGAGGTCGCGCAGCGCGTCCTGGACGGCAGTGACCAGCCGCTCGTGACCCGTGCCCGCCGACTGCTCCGCGCCCTCGCGGATCGTCACGTTGGACGGGTCGTCGAGGCCCGCACGCGCCCAGGGCACCCGCTGGTAGTGCTCGAGCAGCGGCACCGGCCGCTCCTGGGTCACCCCGCTGCCGGTCGTGACGGCTGCGTGCACGGTGAGCACCTGCGAGCCGAGGTGGGCCGCGAGCGCCCCCACCGACATCTCCGGAAGGGCGCTGGGCTCCTGCCACCTCTCGAGCACCTCGACCCGCCCGACCAGCTCGAGCGCCGAGGTCGCGGCCAGCAGGAAGTCGGCGGGCACCCCGCTCGGCGTGCTCACGGGGCCGCCAGCCCGAGGTCGTCGAGGTCGTAGGCGGCCCGGTAGCCGCACCCGGCCGCCTCGACACGCTCCCGCGCGCCGGTGCCGCGGTCGACGATGACCGCCACCCCCACGACCTCGGCGCCGGCCTCGCGCAGCGCCTCGACCGCGGTCAGCACCGAGCCGCCGGTGGTGGAGGTGTCCTCCACGGCGAGCACCCGGCGTCCGGCCACGTCCGGACCCTCGATGCGGCGCTGGAGACCGTGCGCCTTCTCGGACTTGCGCACGACGAAGGCGTCCAGCTCACGGCCCCGCGCCGCGGCGGCGTGCAGCATGGAGAGGGCGACCGGGTCGGCCCCCAGGGTCAGCCCACCGACCGCGTCGAAGTCCCAGCCGCCGGTCAGCTCCAGCATCACCCGCCCCACCAGAGGCGCCGCCTGGGCGTCCAGGGTGACCCGTCGCAGGTCGACGTACCACTCGGCCTGCCGGCCCGAGGACAGCGTCACCGTGCCGTGCACCACGGCCTTCTTCCTCACCTGGGCGAGCAGGGAGTCCCGGTCCGTCATGCGCGCCAGCCTAGTGGGCGCCGCCGACGGCCCCGGACGGACGACCCGGGACGGACGTAGGGTCGCACTGTGCCGTCCCCGTCCTCGCCGCCCTCGCCCAGCTCCTCGTCCCGGGCCCCGCAGAGCCCCCGGATGGCCCGCCGGCTCAGGTCGATCCCGCCGACCATCTTCTCGGAGATGTCCGCCCTCGCCGTGCGGACCGGCAGCCTGAACCTCGGGCAGGGCTTCCCCGACCGGGACGGCCCACCGGCGGTCGTCGAGGCGGCGGTCGAGGCTCTGCGGTCCGGGCAGCACAACCAGTACGCCCCGGGCGTCGGCATCCCCGAGCTCCGCGAGGCGGTCGCCGCCCACCAGGCCCGCCACTACGGCATCGAGCTGGACCCGCTCACGCAGGTGGTCGTCACCGCCGGTGCCACCGAGGCGGTCGCCGCCGCGATCCTGGCGCTGCTCGACCCGGGCGACGAGATGGTGGTCCTGGAGCCGTTCTACGACTCCTACCCCGCCTGCATCGCGATGGCCGGCGGCGTACGACGTCCCGTCACCCTGCGTGCCCCCGACCACCGCCTCGACGTGGACGCGCTGCGGGCGGCCGTCACCCCGCGGACCACGACGATCCTGCTGAACACCCCGCACAACCCGACCGGCACGGTCCTGACCCGCGAGGAGCTGCAGGCCGTCGCCGACGTGGCGATCGAGCACGACCTGGTGGTCGTCACCGACGAGGTCTACGAGCACCTGGTGTTCGACGGGCGCCGGCACGTCCCGATCTGCACGCTGCCCGGCATGTGGGACCGGACGGTGACGATCTCCAGTGCCGGCAAGACGTTCTCGTTCACCGGCTGGAAGGTCGGCTGGGTCACCGGGCCCGCCGAGCTGGTGAACACCGTGCTGGCCGCCAAGCAGTGGCTGACCTTCACCAACGCCGCGCCGCTGCAGCCGGCGGTCGCCTTCGCGCTGGACCAGGAGGCGGCCTTCTACGACGGGCTGGCCAAGGACCTCGAGACCAAGCGGGACCTGCTCGTCGCCGGCCTGCGCAGCCTGGACCTCGACGTCCGCGCGCCCGAGGCGACCTACTTCGTCACCACGGACGTGCGCCGCTTCGGCCACCGGGACGCGACCGCCTTCTGCCTGGCCCTCCCCGACCGGGCCGGGGTGGTGGCGATCCCCTGCCAGCTGTTCTACGACGACCAGGACGCCGGCCGGCACCTGGTGCGCTGGGCCTTCTGCAAGGACACCCCCGTGCTGGAGGAGGGTGTCCGCCGGCTGCAGGGGGCCGACCTGCAGGCCTGAGCGCCGCTGCCGCGGGCGCGGTGTCCCGTGGATCAGTTCCTCCCTGTCCTCCCGCTCGACCCGAGCAGCAGATCGGAACTGATCGAGGCCCGGGCGTGTGCACCGGCGCCGGTCGCGCTACGAGACCGCTACGAGACGGCTACCAGACGGGGGGCCGCCCGGAGTCGTCGGATGCTCCGGATCCGCTCCGGCCGGCGAACCACCGGTTCGAGGGGCCGACGAGCAGCAGCACCACCGTGGTGACCGCGAGCAGCGGGACCACGATCGTGGCGATGCCGACGAGGCCGGCCATCCCCGCCGAGACCAGCAGGCCGACCTGGCCGGCCCGGGAGCCGTGCAGGGCGAGCGCCCCCAGGGCGATCGCCGCGAGCGCCCAGAAGATCCCGATGGCGGCCACCACCCACAGCGAGCCGACGAGCTGGTCCGTGCTGTAGCCCGCGTTCGCGATGCTGGGGTTCCTCTCCAGCTCGCTCACCAGGGTGTCCCGGTCCACGAGCAGGAACAGCACCAGCAGGCCGAGCACCAGCAGGGTCAGCAGGCACGACACCCAGGTCAGCCAGACGGCGGCGGTGACCGTGCCGGGGCGCCGGCCGGCCGGCTGCGGCAGGCCGAACGCCGGTGGTCCGTAGGGATCCCGCCCGGTGGCGTAGGGATCCGTCCCTTGCTGCTGCGGGGTCCAGGCCGCCATCGTCGGACGCGGGCCGTCACCCGCGGGAGCCGAGGAGCCCGAGGAGCCCGAGGAGCCCGACGACCCCGAGGAGCCCGGGGATCCCGGGACCCGAGGAGGCTGTGGACCCCGAGGAGACCGGTGTGCGCTCGGGCGGGCGCGGCTGCGGCTCCCGGCCGTCGAACCAGTCGCGGGCCTCCCGGCGCCAGAGCATGCTCGCCGCGAGCGCCACCACGAAGGGCAGCAGCCCGGCCACGAAGGTGGTGGTGAACAGCATCAGCACGGCCACCACGCTCAGCCCGACGCGCGCTCCGCGGTGCCGCCGCAGGCAGTAGACCGCCAGGATCACTCCGGCGGCCGCCAGCGCGCCGCTGAACAGCACCAGGCCGCGCAGGATGTCGGTGACCCGGTCCGCACCCAGGCCCAGGCTGCCGCCGGGGCCCGTGTCCAGGAAGCTCTGCACGGACTTCTGCGTCTCCTCGGACCCCATCGCCGACATCGCGTCGAACAGCGCGACCACCAGCAGCACGCAGGCCACCGTGGCCATCACCCCGGCGATGGTCACCTGCCGCGGGCGGGCAGGTGTCCGGCCGGACCCGGCTCCCGGTCCCGTCCCGCTCACGACTGACCACCCATGGCCCCATTCCATCACGCATGCCCACGTACGCTGGCCAGGATTTGTCCACCGGGACGGTGCGGGACAGCGAGAGGCGGCCACGTTGGGCGGGCGAGCGACCGGCGGCGACACCTGGGACCTGGTCGTGGTCGGAGCCGGTCCCGCCGGCGCGTCCGCCGCCCTGGGCGCCCTGGCCGCGGACCCGGGCATCCGGGTGCTGCTGCTGGACCGGGAGGACTTCCCCCGCGACAAGTCCTGCGGTGACGGGATCGCCCCGCACGTGCTCGACGCCCTGGCCTCCGTCGGCGTCCACGACGTCGCCGACGGCTGGGCCCCGCTGACCCGGATGGAGCTGGCGCGGCCCCCGTCGACGGCGCGGGTGGAGCGCTCGCTGCGGCGGCCGGTGTGGGTGATCCCCCGCCAGGTGCTCGACGAACGGCTGGTCCGGCACGCGACACGGGCCGGTGCCGAGCTGCGCCGTCACCGGGTCCGGGACATCGAGGTGACCGGTGCCGGGGTGGTCCTGGACGGCCGCCTCACCGGCCGGGTCGTGGTCGCCGCCGACGGCGCCCACTCGGTCCTGCGGACGGCGCTGGGCCGGACGCCGGTGCGTCGCCGGGCGCTGGCGATCCGAGGCTATGCACCCACTCCGGCGGCCCGGGTCGGCAGGCAGGTGATCGTGTACGGCGACCGGCGGCAGCCGTCGTACGCCTGGGCCTTCGACCGCGGCGACGGGCTGTCCAACATCGGCTACGGCGAGCTCCTGGGCTCCGGCGCGAGCCAGGCGCCGTCGCGGACCGTGCTGCTCGACCAGCTCGACCGGCTGCTCCCGGGCGCCGCCGAGGGAGCCGACCAGTGGCGCGCGCACCACCTCCCGCTCAGCCCCTGGCGCTGGAGCCAGCCGGACGGGCGGGTGCTGCTCGCCGGTGACGCGGCGGGGCTGGTGAACCCGATGACCGGTGAGGGCATCTACTACGCCGTCGCCTCCGGCATCCTCGCCGGCCGGACCGCGGCCGACACCCTGGGACGCTCGGCGCCCCAGCAGGCCGGCGCCCAGCACCGCCGGTCGGTGCGGCGGCTGCTCGCCCGCCACCTCCGGCACACCTTCGTGACCTCGAGGCTGTCCAACGCACCAGCCGTGGTGGACGCCGGGATCCACGCCGCCGCCCACGACCAGCGGGTCTTCGACGACCTGGTGGAGATCGGCCTCGGGCAGGGGCTGATCACGCCGCAGCTGGTCGGTGGCCTGGTGCGCGCACTGGGTACACCCACGCGGTCCCCGCACCCGACCGTCGCACCCTGAGAGGGAGAGCCCCATGGACATCCTGTCGGTCAGAAGCGCCCTGCCGGAGAACCGCTACCCCCAGCAGGAGATCACCGACGCGTTCGCCTCGGTGATCGCCGGGGGCTCCCTCGACGAACGGCTGCTGCGCCGGGTGCACGCCAACGCCGGGGTGGGGGTGCGGCACCTGGCGATGCCGCTGGAGGACTACGGCAGCCTCGTCGACTTCGGCCGGGCCAACGACCGCTTCATCGAGGTCGGTGTCCGGCTCGGCGCCCAGGCGCTCGTCGACGGGCTCAAGGCGGCCGGCCTGACCCCCGCCGACGTGGACCTCATCATGTCCACGACGGTCACCGGGCTCGCCGTCCCCTCCCTCGACGCCCGCATCGCGGCCCTCGTCGGGCTGCGGCCGGACGTCAAGCGGGTGCCTCTGGTCGGCCTCGGCTGCGTCGCGGGGGCCGCCGGCGTCGCCCGCCTCGAGGACTACCTGGTCGGGCACCCCGACGAGGTGGCGGTGCTCGTCTCGGTCGAGCTGTGCTCGCTCACTGTGCAGCGGGACGACGTCTCGGTCGCCAACCTGGTGGCCAGCGGGCTGTTCGGGGACGGGGCGGCCGCCGTCGTCGCCGTCGGCAGCGCCCGGTCCTCGGACGAGCCGGGCCGGGTCGAGGTGCTCGCCTCCCGCAGCCACCTCTACCCCGACACCGAGCGGACCATGGGCTGGGACGTGACCTCGACGGGCCTGCGGATCGTGCTGGACGCGAACGTGCCCGACCTGGTCCGCGCCCACCTCGGCGCGGACGTGGACGGCTTCCTCGGTGACCGGGGGCTGACCCGCGACGACATCGAGTGGTGGGTCGCGCATCCCGGCGGCCCCAAGGTGCTGGAGGCCATCACGCAGGCGCTCGGCCTGCCCCGCGCGGCGGTCCAGCTCACCTGGGACTCCCTGGCCCGGATCGGCAACCTGAGCTCCGCCTCCGTCCTGCACGTGTTCGAGGACACCCTGCGGGACCGGCCGCCGCGCCCGGGCTCCTACGGGATGCTGATGGCGATGGGACCCGGCTTCTGCTCGGAGCTGGTGCTGCTGCGGATGGCGGAGGACCGGTGACCTCCCTGGCCTTCTTCACCGCCCTGGTCGTGCTGGTGGGTCTCGAGCGCCTGGCGGAGCTGCTGGTCTCCCGGCGCAACGCCGCCTGGAGCCTGGAGCGCGGCGGCCAGGAGTCCGGCCAGGGGCACTACCCGGTGATGGTCGTGCTGCACACCGGTCTGCTGGTCGGGATGCTCGCCGAGGCGTGGCTGCGCCGCCCGGACGTCCCCGTGGCGCTCGCCGGGACGATGCTGGTGCTGGCGCTCGCCTCCCAGGGCCTGCGGTGGTGGTGCATCGCGACGCTCGGCCCTCGCTGGAACACCCGGGTGATCGTCATACCCGGTCTGCCGCTGGTCAGGTCCGGTCCCTACCGGCTGCTGCGCCACCCCAACTACGTCGCAGTGGTGGTCGAGGGTGTCGCCCTGCCGCTCGTGCACGCCGCCTGGGTGACGGCGCTGGTGTTCACGGTCGCCAACGCGGCGCTGCTGCGGGTGCGGCTGCGCGTCGAGAACGAGGCGCTGTCCCGGGTCGGGAGCGGCGCCTGATGCGCGACCTGGTGGTGGCCGGAGGCGGGCCGGTCGGGCTGGCCGCCTCGCTGTACGCCGCCCGCGCCGGCCTGGACGTGGTGGTCCGCGAACCGCGTCGCGGCGTCATCGACAAAGCCTGCGGCGAGGGGCTGATGCCGGCAGCGGTCGCCGGCCTGCAGGACCTCGGCGTGCGCCTGGGCGGGCACCGGATCGACGGCATCCGCTACGTCGACACCGGGTACGACGTGGAGGCGAGGTTCCGGCACGGACCCGGCCGCGGCGTCGCGCGCACGGAGCTGCACGGCGCCCTCCTGGACGCCGTGCGGGCCGCCGGCATCCCGGTCGAGCACCGGCCCGTGCAGCAGGTCGAGGACCGTGCGGACCACGTGCTCGTCGACGGGGAGCCCGCCCGCTACCTGGTGGCCGCGGACGGGCTGCACTCCCCGGTGCGCCGCCTGCTCGGGCTCCAGACGGCCCCCCGGGCGACCCGGAGGTACGGCCTGCGCTGCCACGTCGAGGCGGCTCCGTGGACGTCGTTCGTGGAGGTGCACTGGTCGCCGGCCGGCGAGGCCTACGTGACGCCGGTCGGCGAGGGCCGGGTGGGCGTCGCGGTGCTCAGCGGGCGGCGCTGCACCTTCGAGGACCTGCTGGCCACCTTCCCGGCGCTGTCCCGGCGGCTGGAGGGGCTGCCCCGGTCCCGGGTCCGCGGTGCCGGCCCGCTGCGGCAGCGGTCCTCGGCGCGGGTGCGGGGCCGGTCGCTGCTCGTCGGCGACGCCGCGGGCTACGTGGACGCCCTGACCGGCGAGGGCATCGCGGCAGGTGTCGCCCAGGCCCGGGCCGCGGTCGCGGCGGTGCTGGCCGAGGACCCGTCGTCCTACGAGCGGACCTGGCGGCGGGCCACCCGCCGTCACGACCTGCTGACCCTCGGCCTGCTCACCGCCACCCGGCACCGGGCGCTGCGCACCCGCGTCGTGCCGGCGGCGTCGGCGCTGCCGCGGGTCTTCGAGATGGCCGTCAACCAGCTGGCGAGGCCGGCGTGAAGGAGAGCGAGCAGATGACCGACGTGGCGCAGCCCAGGCAGCAGCCCAGGCAGCAGGAGCGTGAGGAGGTGGTGCTCCTCGACGAGGAGGGCCGGGCCGTCGGGGTCGCCGACAAGCGCACGGTGCACCACCAGGACACGCCGCTGCACCTGGCCTTCTCCTGCTACGTGTTCGACGGCTCCGGGTCGCTGCTGGTGACCCGGCGGGCCACCGACAAGCCGACCTGGCCGGGAGTGTGGACCAACAGCTTCTGCGGTCACCCGGGCCCGGGCGAGGACCTGGCCGAGGCCGTCCGCCGCCGGGCCGGCCAGGAGCTCGGGGTCCGCATCGACGACGTCCGCCTGCTGCTGCCTGCGTTCCGCTACCGCGCGGTGATGCCGGACGGCGTCGTCGAGAACGAGATGTGCCCGGTCTTCGCCGCCACCACCGCGGACCCGGCACGGCCCGACGCGGCCGAGGTCGACTCCTTCGAGTGGGTGGAGTGGACGACGTTCCGCTCCTCGGTGCTCGAGGGGTCCCGGGACGTCAGCCCGTGGTGCGTCGAGCAGGTGCGGGCGCTCCCGGAGGACCCGGAGCGGGCGCCCGGGCAGCCCGCGGCCGCGCTACCGGCTGCCGCCCGTCAGCAGCTCTGAGGGCGATGCCCGGGGCCGTCAGGAGGTGAGCAGGCTGACCGACCCGGCGACCAGGGCGTCCGGCTCCAGGTCCTGGTACCAGCCGGGGCTCCCCGGGGCGGTCGCCCCGCGGGCGTCCAGCTCGACCTCCAGCTGACCCAGCCCACGATGCAGCTGCGGCTGCGGCGCGGGGTTGCCGTCGTACCACCAGCTGCGGGCCAGCCTCAGCGTCCGGGTGACCCGGCGGCCGGTGCACCGGGCCCGGAGCAGGGGCGCCTCACCACGGAAGCCGATGCTGTAGTGGGTCTCCGGCACGTCGGCCTGGGTCACCAGGGCGGTCAGGTAGTAGGTGACCTTCGAGGTGTTGCGGCACCGGTAGGTGAGCCGCAGGTTGATGCGGCTGCGGTCGGGCGACATCCGCAGCCGCGCCGGCGTCCAGGCGATGCGGGCCGACGCCTGCTGCGGGACGGTCGCCGCGTCGACGGTCGGAGGCGCCGCGACCAGCAGGGCGGACGCGCAGGCGCCGGCGCCCAGCAGGGCGGTGAATCGTGAGGCAGGCATGGCACTCCCAAGGCTCGTGCAGACCCCCCCGTGGCGCCCGCCGTGTCCACACCATGCGCGGCGGACGCCGTGCTTGGCAAGGGCCGGTGCGAAGCGTCCGTCGGCTCGAGCCGCTCAGAGTGCCGTCGGGGCCGTCTGGGCCGCGGCGGCGAGCACCAGGCCGTCCCCGCTCGGGTCGACGTCCACGGTGACCGTGTTGCCGTCCAGGACGTCGCCGCTGAGCAGCATCCGGGCCAGCGGGTCGCCGATGGCGGTCTGCACCAGCCGGCGCAGCGGCCGGGCGCCGTACGCCGGGTCGTAGCCGGTCTGCGCCAGCCACTGGTGGGCGGCACCGGTGACCTCGACGCTGATCCGGCGAGCGGCCAGCCGGCGGCTGAGCTCCGCGATCTGGAGGTCCACGATGTGCGTGAGCTCGTCCCGGGTCAGGGCGTCGAACAGCACGATCTCGTCGAGCCGGTTCAGGAACTCCGGCTTGAACGCCTGCCGCACCACGGCCATCACCGACTCGCGCTTCTTCTCCTCGTCCAGCACCGGGTCGACGAGGAAGTGCGAGCCGAGGTTGGAGGTGAGGATCAGCACCACGTTGCGGAAGTCGACCGTGCGGCCCTGGCCGTCGGTGAGCCGGCCGTCGTCGAGCACCTGCAGCAGGATGTTGAAGACCTCGGGGTGGGCCTTCTCCACCTCGTCGAGCAGCACCACGGAGTAGGGACGCCGGCGGACCGCCTCGGTGAGCTGGCCGCCCTCGTCGTACCCCACGTAGCCCGGGGGGGCACCGACCAGGCGGGACACCGAGTGCTTCTCGCTGTACTCGCTCATGTCGATGCGCACGATCGCCCGCTCGTCGTCGAAGAGGAAGTCCGCGAGCGACTTCGCCAGCTCGGTCTTGCCGACGCCGGTGGGGCCCAGGAACAGGAACGACCCGGTGGGCCGGTCGGGGTCGGAGATGCCGGCCCGGGAACGGCGTACGGCGTCCGAGACCGCCTGCACCGCGGGGCGCTGACCGACCAGCCGCTCACCGATGACGTCCTCCATCCGCAGCAGCTTGGCGGTCTCGCCCTCCAGCAGCCGGCCGGTCGGGATGCCGGTCCAGGCCTCGACGACGTCGGCGATCTCCTCGGGGCCGACCTCCTCGCGGACCATCGGGTCGGTGACGGCGCTCTCCTCGTCAGCGGCCTGCGCGAGCTGCTTCTCCAGCTCGGGGATCCGGCCGTAGAGGATCTCGCTGGCCGAGCCGAGGTCGCCTTCGCGCTGCAGCTTGTCGGCCTGCATCCGCAGCTCGTCGACCTGCTTGCGCAGCTCGCCGACGCCCTCCAGCGCAGCCTTCTCGTGGGCCCAGCGGCTCTCCAGCCCGCGCAGCTCCTCCTCGCGGTCGGCGAGGTCGGCGCGCAGCCGCTCGAGGCGGTCCTTCGAGGCGGCGTCGTCCTCGCGGGCGAGCGCGAGCTCCTCCATCCTCATCCGGTCCACGGAGCGGCGGAGCTGGTCGATCTCGACCGGTGAGGACTCGATCTCCATCCGCAGCCGGGACGCGGCCTCGTCGACGAGGTCGATCGCCTTGTCGGGAAGCTGCCGCCCGGTGATGTAGCGGTCGGAGAGCATCGCCGCAGCGACCAGGGCGGAGTCCTCGATGGTGACGCCGTGGTGGGCTTCGTACTTCTCCTTGAGCCCGCGCAGGATCGCCACCGTGTCCTCCACCGACGGCTCGCCGACGAACACCTGCTGGAACCGGCGCTCGAGGGCGGGGTCCTTCTCGATCCGCTCGCGATACTCGTCGAGGGTGGTGGCGCCGATCATCCGCAGCTCGCCACGGGCGAGCATCGGCTTGAGCATGTTGCCGGCGTCCATCGCGGAGTCGCCGCCTGCGCCCGCGCCGACGACCGTGTGCAGCTCGTCGATGAAGGTGATGATCTGGCCTTCGGACTGCCTGATCTCGGCGAGCACGGCCTTGAGGCGCTCCTCGAACTCGCCGCGGTACTTCGCACCGGCGACCATCGCGGACAGGTCCAGCGACAGCAGCCTGCGGTTCTTCAGGGAGTCCGGCACGTCGCCGTCGACGATGCGCTGCGCCAGTCCCTCGACGACGGCGGTCTTGCCGACCCCGGGGTCGCCGATCAGGACCGGGTTGTTCTTGGTCCGCCGGGACAGCACCTGCACGAGCCGACGGATCTCGCTGTCCCGCCCGATCACCGGGTCGAGCCTGCCCTCGGCGGCCGAGGCGGTCAGGTCGACGGCGTACTTCTCCAGCGCCTGGTAGGTCGCCTCGGGGTCCTGGGTCGTGACCCGACCGGGGCCGCGGACGCCGGCCAGCGCCCCGCGCAGGGCGTCCGGGGTCGCGCCGGCCCGGGTGAGCAGGGTGGCGGCCGGCGACTCGACCCCGGCCACCGCGATCAGCAGGTGCTCGGTGGAGATGAAGTCGTCCTTCATCTCCGCTGCGATGTCACCGGCACGGGTGAGCACGCCCAGCGCGGCACGGGCGTAGGAGGGTGCGGCGACCGCCGACCCGGACGCGGCGGGCAGCCGGCCCAGCTCGGCGCGGACCGCGGACTCCACCGACGACGGGCTCGCGCCGACGGCCTGCAGCAGCGGGTGGATGATCCCCTCGGGCTGGCGCAGCAGCGCGTCGAGGAGGTGGACGGCCTCGACCTGCGCGTGGCCCGCGGAGGCGGCGGACTCGATGGCGGCGTTGATGGCCTGCTGGCTTCTGGTGGTGAACTTCGATGCGTCCATGTCGTGTCTTCCTTCAGCGGCGGCCGCGGCGCCAGATGGTCATCGACTGTCCGGTCGACGTGCTGGAGCGTACGGCGGGCAGGTTGGTGCGGGGCAGGGTCGGAATACCCTGCTGGTGGGCGAGGGTCTGGTGCAGCGCGTAGTCGGCCGCAGCCGCCTCGCGCTCGAGCTCGTCGACGCGGCGCTGCAGCGCGTCGACCTGGTGCTCGAGGTCGAGGATCCGGCGCACCCCTTCGAGGCCGATGCCGCTCGAGGTCAGCTCGGCGACCTCCCGGAGCAGCTCGATGTCCCGCCAGGAGTAGCGGCGACCGCCTCCACCGGTGCGACCGGGGCTGACCAGCCCCAGCCGGTCGTAGGTGCGCAGCGTCTGGGCGTGCAGCCCGGTCAGCTCGGCCGCGACGCTGATCACGAACACGGGCACCTCGGGGTCGGGGGCCGCCGCGCGGCCCGCCCGCACCGAGGGCCGACCGGCCGTCGTGCGGCCGCGCCCAGTGGGGAGGCGGCCGGTCATGGCGTCCTCCCACCCCCGGAGTCGAACAGGTTGGCCCGCAGGTCGGTGCCGCCGGTGGCCTCGCGGTAGGCCTGCACGGCGTCGCGCGCCTTGGCGTTGAGCACCGCGGGCACCTGCACCTCGACGGTGACCAGCAGGTCGCCGGTCGAGCCCTTCGCCGGGCCGCTGGTGCGGGGCACGCCCCGACCGCGCACCCGGAACGACCGCCCGTTGGGGGTGCCCGGCGGGACCTTCAGCGTGACCGGTGCGCCACCGAGCGTGGGCACCTTGATCTCCGCGCCGAGGGCCGCCTCGTCGAAGCTGACCGGGACGGTGAGCGTGAGGTTGTCCCCCTTGCGACCGAACAGCGGGTGCGGCGCCACCTTGACGTTGACGAACAGGTCACCGGCCGGGCCGCCGCGCTCGCCCGCCGCACCCTTGCCGCGGAGCCGGATCCGCTGGCCGTCCTTGACACCGGGCGGGATCCGCGCGGAGATGGTGCGGTTCGACAGTCCCCGCCCCGAGCCGTGGCAGGTCGGGCAGGGGTCGTCGACCACCAGCCCCCGTCCGCGGCAGGTCGGGCAGGTCTCGTTCATGGTGAACGCGCCGCCGACCGAGGCGGCCCGCATCCCGACGCCCTCGCAGTCCGGGCAGACCCGCGGCAGCGTGCCGGACCTGGCCCCCGTCCCGGAGCAGTCCGGGCAGGGCGCGTCCGAGCTGAGCCGCAGGGAGACGGTGACGCCCTCGATGGAGTCGGCGAACCCGATCGTCGCGTCGGTCTCCAGGTCGGCGCCGCGGCGAGGCGCCGAGGTGCGGGTCCGGGTGGTGCCGCCGCCCCCGCCGCCGCCGAACATGCCGCCGAAGAGGTCGCCGAGACCTCCAGCACCTTCCGTCCGGCCGCCGAAGACGTCGTTGAAGTCGAACGGCGGCGTGCCCGAGCCACCCGTGGTGAACGGCCCGAAGCTGCCGACGCCCGCCCGCAGGTCGTCGTACTGCTTGCGCTTCTCGGGGTCGCCCACCACGTCGTAGGCCTCGGCGATCGCCTTGAAACGGTCCTCGGCCGCCTTGTTCCCGGGGTGGGAGTCGGGGTGGTTGGCCCGGGCCAGCTTGCGGTAGGCCTTCTTGATCGCGGCCGCGTCGGCGTCCTTGTCGACGCCCAGGACCTGGTAGAAGTCCTTGGTGGCCCAGTCTGCGTTGGTCATCTGACGCACCCTCCTCCCCGCTGCTCGTGGGACATGTCGGAGCTACTCAGTCGTTGCTCTGCTCGGTGGTCGACTCGGTGGTCGACTCGGTGGTCGACTCGGCGGTCGACTCGGTGGGCCCGTCGGTGGCCTCCTGTACGCCGGCGTCGGGCTCGGGGTCGACCACCGTCACCCGGGCGGGACGCACGACGCGCTCGCCGATCTGGTAGCCCGCCGAGATGACGCTCTGGCAGGTCGTCGTGGTGACGTCCGGGGAGTGCGCGTGCATCAACGCCTCGTGGAACCGGGGGTCGAACTCGTCACCCGGACGCCCGAACTTGACCAGCCCGTGCGCCGCGACGACCCGCTCCAGCGAGTCCGCGACGGCCTTGAAGCCGCCCTCGAGCTCACCGTGCTCGCGGGCCCGGTCCAGGTCGTCGAGGATCGGCAGCATCGCGGAGAGCACCGAGAAGGTTGCGTTCTGCTTGACCAGGTCCCGGTCCCGGTCCACGCGCCGCTTGTAGTTGACGTACTCGGCCTGGAGCCGCAGCAGGTCGTCGGTCAGCGCTGCCACCCGGGACCGGGCGGCCCCGAGGTCGGCGTCGAGGTCGGCGTCGAGGTCCGCGTCCGACGGCGAGCCCGGCACGTCGCCGGAGCCCGCCTCGGGGGCGGGGCCCGCAGTCTCCTGCGGGCCCCTTCCCTCGGCGTCGAGGAACTCAGCAGCCTGCTGCTGGTGCTCGCTCACTTGCTCTCGCCCTCGCTCCCGTCAGTGCCGGTGCCGCTCTCGGACTCGTCGACGATCTCGGCGTCCACCACGTCCTCGTCGGCGTCACCGGTGCCGGTGGTGCCTCCGGCGGCTGCGGCGTCCGCCTCGCCGGCGGCGTACATCGCGGCGCCCATCTTCTGGCTGGACTCGTTGAGCTTGGCCAGCGCCGCCGAGATGTCCGACACGGCGTCCTCGCTCTCGTTCTCCAGCGCCTTCTTCAGCGCGTCGAGGTCACCCTCGACCTCGGTCTTGACCTCGGCAGGGATCTTGTCGCCGTTCTCGGCCAGGAACTTCTCCGTGCTGTAGGCGACCCCGTCGGCCTGGTTGCGCGTCTCGACGGCCTCCTTGCGGCGACGGTCCTCCTCGGCGTACTGCTCGGCGTCGCGGACCATCTTGTCGATCTCGTCCTTGGACAGCGCCGACCCACCGGTGATCGTCATCGACTGCTCGCGGCCGGTGCCACGGTCCTTGGCGGACACGTGCACGATGCCGTTCGCGTCGATGTCGAAGGTGACCTCGACCTGCGGCACGCCGCGCGGTGCCGGCGGCAGACCGGTCAGCTCGAAGTTGCCGAGCGGCTGGTTCTGCGCCGCCATCTGACGCTCGCCCTGGTAGACCTGGATCATCACCGAGGGCTGGTTGTCATCAGCGGTGGTGAAGACCTCGGACCGCTTGGTCGGGATGGTCGTG
This sequence comes from uncultured Actinomycetota bacterium, assembly GCA_963837995.1. Lineage (GTDB taxonomy): Bacteria > Actinomycetota > Actinomycetes > Propionibacteriales > Nocardioidaceae > Nocardioides_B. The sequence continues at coordinate 215,328 of CAWIPS010000006.1, read as the reverse complement.
TTGCGCTCGATGAGACGCGTCATCACGCCGCCCTTGGTCTCGATGCCGAGGCTCAGCGGGGTGACGTCGAGGAGCAGCATGTCCTTGACCTCGCCCTTGAGCACGCCCGCCTGCAGGGCGGCGCCGACTGCGACCACCTCGTCCGGGTTGACGCCCTTGTTGGGCTCCTTCCCACCGGTCAGCTGCTTGACCACCTCGGCCACGGCCGGCATCCGGGTGGAGCCGCCGACCAGGATCACGTGGTCGATCTTGGAGACGTCGACCCCGGCGTCCTTGATGACCTGCTTGAACGGCGACTTGGTGCGGTCCAGCAGGTCGGAGGTCATCCGCTGGAACTCGGCGCGGCTGATCTTCTCCTCGAAGTGCAGCGGGCCGGACTCCGAGTGGGTGATGTAGGGCAGGTGGATCGTGGTCTCGCTGGAGGAGGACAGCTCGATCTTGGCCTTCTCGGCGGCCTCCTGCAGACGCTGGCGGGCGATCTTGTCGCCGCCGAGGTCCACCCCGTTGTTGTCCTTGAACTTCTTGACCATCCACTCGACGAGGCGGGTGTCCCAGTCGTCGCCACCGAGGTGGTTGTCGCCCGAGGTCGCCTTGACCTCCACGACGCCTTCGCCGATCTCGAGCAGGGACACGTCGAACGTGCCGCCACCGAGGTCGAAGACGAGGATGGTCTGGTCGGACTCCTTGTCCAGGCCGTAGGCCAGGGCCGCGGCGGTCGGCTCGTTGACGATCCGGCTGACGGTCAGGCCGGCGATCTCGCCGGCCTCCTTGGTGGCCTGGCGCTGGGCGTCGGAGAAGTACGCCGGCACGGTGATGACCGCGTCGGTCACGGTCTCACCGAGGTAGGCCTCGGCGTCCCGCTTGAGCTTCTGCAGCACGAACGCGGAGATCTGCTGCGCGGTGAACGACTTGTCGTCGATCCTGGTCTTCCAGTCGGTGCCCATGTGGCGCTTGACCGACCGGATGGTCCGGTCCACGTTGGTGACGGCCTGCCGCTTGGCGACCTCACCGACGAGCACCTCGCCGTTCTTGGCGAAGGCGACGACCGACGGGGTCGTGCGTGCGCCTTCCGCATTCGCGATGACGGTGGGTTCTCCACCTTCGAGGACGGCGACGACGGAGTTCGTCGTACCGAGGTCGATGCCGACCGCACGAGCCATGGTGTGTACCTCCAGTTGCTGTCCCGACCCGCTCCGGGCCGGACGTTCGTTAGCCTCGAGTATGTCAGAGAAGTTGAGCCAGTCCAACTCAACTTCGCTCATAGGGTCCAACGCAGCATACGGGCGCCGCATTCCCGCTCCGGACCCCTCTCTGCCCGGACCTGCCGACCCTCGTTCGTCGGCCCCACGCTGATCACGCACAGGCGCAGCCAGCGCGACGTTTCCGGCGGCCAGGCCACGCCGATCACGCACAGGCGCAACCAGCGCGGCCCCACCGGCTCGTCCTGCAGTGACCGGGGTGCGGGTCCGGGTCAGCGCACGGTCACGCGGACGGCCTTCGAGGTGCGGTCGTTCGCCTTGTCCGCCACCCGCAGCCGGTTGACCCCGGTGCGGCTGGTGATGATGTAGGTGCTGAAGGTCCCGCCGGTGACCTTCGTCTGGACCGGGAAGTCCGCCCACGTGCCCCCGTCGCGGCGCTGGACCTGCAGCTGGGCGCCGTCGTGCCCGCGGTAGGACCCGGTCAGGGTGATGCGCTCACCCGGGGCCACCGCGGTCGGCGACGCCTTCAGCTGGATCTTCGGAGGCTTCTTGGTGGGCTTCTTGGTGGGCTTGGCGCTGCTCGGGGCCGCCGTGGGGCGCTTCGACGGGCTGGCGCTGCCCTTCGGCGCGGGGTAGGGGTCGAGCCTGGTGGTCGGCTTCCCGCTCGGGAGGTACATGCTCGGCTCCGCGGTCGCCACCGGCTGGGAGTCGCCGAGCCCGGTCACCTTGGCGGCGCCGAGGGCGACCACGCTGACGATGCCGCCGATCAGCAGTGCCACGACCACCAGGGCCGCGCCGCCGATCAGCAGCTGCCGGGTCCAGGGAGCGTCGTCGTCGGTGCGGGCCATGGTCCCAAGGATGCACTCAGTCCGGTGAGGACGTGGCGAGCGGGATGTTCTCGGGGAAGTGGCAGGCCACCCGGTGGTCGCGACGCAGCTGCACAAGGGGCGGCTCCTCGGTGCGGCAGACCTCCTGCGCCTTCCAGCAGCGGGTGTGGAACCGGCACGCCGGCGGCGGGTTGATCGGACTGGGCACGTCGCCCTCGAGCCGGATCCGCTCCCGGGTGGTGCGCCGCCTGGTGTCGGGGACGGGTACGGCGGACATCAGCGCGACCGTGTAGGGATGCATCGGGCTGCCGTAGAGCGACTCCCGGTCGGCGATCTCCACGATCTTGCCGAGATACATCACCGCCACCCGGTCCGAGACGTGCCGCACGACGGACAGGTCGTGGGCGATGAACACGTAGGTGAGGTCCAGCTCCTCCTGCAGGTCCTCGAGCAGGTTGACGACCTGCGCCTGGATCGACACGTCGAGCGCGGACACCGGCTCGTCGGCGACGATCAGCTTCGGCTTCAGCGACAGCGTCCTGGCGATGCCGATCCGCTGCCGCTGGCCCCCGGAGAACTCGTGCGGGTAGCGGTTGTAGTGCTCGGGGTTGAGCCCGACCAGCTCGAGCTGCGCCTGCACGGCCTTCTTGACGCCGCCCTCGGGCTGCACCCCCTGCAGCCGGTACGGCGCCCCGACGATCTTCCCGACGGTGTGCCGCGGGTTCAGCGAGGAGTAGGGGTCCTGGAAGATCATCTGGATGTCGCGGCGCAGCGGCCGCATCTGGCCCTCGCTGAGGTGGGAGATGTCGCGGCCCTGGAAGGTGATGGTGCCCGCCGTCGGCTCCTCCAGCCTGGTGAGCAGCCGGCCGGTGGTGCTCTTGCCGCACCCGGACTCGCCGACCAGCGAGAGGGTCTCCCCCTGCCGGACCGAGAAGTCCAGGCCGTCGACCGCCTGGACGGCGGCGACCTGGCGCTGGAGGACGCCCTTGCGGATCGGGAAGTGCTTCACCAGGCCGGTGACCGTGAGCAGGTCGGCGGGCCTGTCGCTCGCGGTGCCGCTGGTGGTCTCGGTGAGCGCCATGGAGTCGTCCTCTCAGAGCTTCGGCAGGATCTCGTCGCGCCAGATCTGCTGCCGCTGGTCCTGGGGCAGGTGACAGGCCACGAAGTGCCTGCCACCGGCGTCGACCAGCTCCGGGCGCTCGGTCAGGGCCCGCCCACCGGTCAGCGGCTCGAACGCGCACCGGGGGCTGAACGCGCAGCCGGCCGGCACGTGGATGAGGCTGGGAGGGGTGCCCTTGATCGGCATCAGCCGCTCGCTGCGGTCCCGGTCCATCCGCGGCATCGAGCCCAGCAGCCCCCAGGTGTAGGGGTGCTCGGGGTCGTTGAAGATCTGCTCCGCGGTGCCGTACTCCGCCCCGCGGCCGGCGTACATCACCAGGATGTCGTCGGCCAGCTCGGCCACCACCCCGAGGTCGTGGGTGATCAGGATGACCGCCGAGTCGAACTCGCTCTGCAGGTCGCGGATCAGGTCCAGGATCTGGGCCTGCACGGTGACGTCGAGGGCGGTGGTCGGCTCGTCGGCGATCAGCAGGTCGGGGTCGCAGGACAGCGCCATCGCGATCATCGCCCGCTGCCGCATCCCGCCGGAGTACTGGTGGGGGTAGGAGTCGACCCGGCTGTGCGGCTCGGGGATGCCGACCCGGTCGAGCATCTCGATGGCGTGCGCGCGCGCCTCCTTCTTCGACACGTCGTTGTGCACGCGGTAGGCCTCGATGATCTGGTTGCCGACCGTGTAGTAGGGGTGCATCGCCGAGAGCGGGTCCTGGAAGATCATCGCCATCCGCTTCCCGCGCAGCTGGCGGACCTCCTCGGCCGAGGAGGCGACCAGGTCCTGCCCGTCCAGCAGGATCTGCCCGGAGATCTTCGCCGAGCCCGCCTTGTGCAGGCCCATCACCGACATGCTGGTGACGCTCTTGCCGGACCCGGACTCACCGACGATGCCCAGCGTCCTGCCCCGCTCGACGGAGAACGACAGCCCGTCCACCGACTTCACCACGCCGTCGTCGGTGGGGAAGTGCACCTTGAGGTCCTTGACCTGGAGGAACGGTCCCGCTCCCGGCGTGGCTCCGTGCGTCCGCTCGTCGGTGGTGATGGTCACTTGGCGCGCACCCTCGGGTCGACGACGGCGTAGAGCAGGTCCACGACCAGGTTCGCCAGGGCGACGAACAGCGCGGCCAGCAGCGTCACGCCCATCACCTTGGGCAGGTCGTTGCCGCGGATGCCGTCCACGGCGTACTTCCCGAGGCCGTTGAGCCCGAACGCGCTCTCGGTCAGCACCGCGCCCCCGATCAGCAGTCCGAAGTCGAGGCCGAAGATCGTCAGCAGCGGGGTCAGCGCGCCCCGCAGGCCGTGCTTCACGACCACCTTGCGCTCGCGCAGGCCCTTCGCGCGGGCGGTGCGGATGTAGTCCTCACCCATCGTCTCGAGCATCCCGGCGCGGGTGAGCCGGGCGTACTGCGCCGAGAAGAGGAGGGCCAGGGTGATCCACGGCAGCATCAGGGCGTGGGCCCAGCGCAGCGGGTTCTCGGTGAACGGGACGAACGTGCCCCCCGGTGGAGCCAGCCCCCACTTGTAGCTGAAGAAGGTCAGGGCGATCAGACCCGTCCAGAACACCGGCAGGGACACCCCGGCGAGCGCGACCGTCATGGCCACCCGGTCGAAGAGCGACCCGCGTTTCAGGGCAGAGAGCACCCCGACGCCGATGCCGAAGACCACCCAGATGACGGCGGCGCCGATGGCGAGGGAGAAGGTCACCTTCGAGCGGTCGACGAGCTCGGGGAAGACCGGCTGCCTGGTCACGAACGAGTAGCCCAGGCACGGCGCCGGGCAGTGGTCGGTCTCGGCGCCCAGGTTGATGTCCTGGCCGACGAAGATCCCCTTCGCGAACCTGCCGTACTGCACGTAGATCGGGTCGGTGAACCCCATCCGCTTCGCGGTCGCGGCCACCGTCTCGGCGGTCGCGGTGCGTCCGACGTACCGCGTCGCGAGTCCCTCCGGCGTGACACCGGCGAGCCGGGGGATGAGGTAGAAGATCGAGAAGGTGATGACGCTGACCACGACGAGCAGGCCGACCGCGGCGACCAGTCGCCTGATGATGTACGCGAGCACTGGGGGCGGCTGCGGTGGCCGGCCCGGACGAGTTGCAGCCCGGGCCGGCCACCTGTGCCTTCACCTTCCTTGCTGGGTGAGGATCGACCTTCGCTGAGCGAGGGTCGACGGAGCGTCCGAGGCCTACTTCTTGGCCCCCATGGCGAGGTAGTCGTACATGCCGAACGACTCGTTGACGAACACGTTCGTCGCGTTCTTGGGCCGGAGCAGCAGGCTCTTGGCGTAGACACCCGGGTAGATCACGGCCTCCTGCATCACGCGCTTGTCGATCGCACCCCACATCTCGTTGCGCTTGGCGGTGTCCAGCTCGACGGTCGCCTGGTCCAGCATCTTGTCCACCTCGGGGATCTTCACGTTCAGGTTCGAGGCACCCGGGCGCATCGTGCGGCTGTCGACGATCTGGGACAGGAAGCCGTAGCCGTCGGGCCAGTCAGCGCCCCAGCCGTAGACGCACAGCCCGAGGTCGTTCTTCACGACGTACGACGGCAGACCGCACGTCTCGCTGGTGTAGGTCCCTTCGGGGAGCGGCTTGACGGTCAGCTTGATGCCCACCTTCCCCAGCGCCTGCTGGAACGCCTCGGCGGTGGCCTTCTCCTTGGGGCGCTCGGCGCGGTAGCCGATGCTGGTCTCGAACCCGTTCGGCTTGCCGCACTTCTTCAGGGCGTCCTTGGCCGCCGCCGGGTCGCCCTTGCTGTCCTTGCCGGCCGGGAACAGGTCGAACTTCTGGTAGCCGGGGATGAGCGGCGGCAGGATCGTCGTGGCCAGGTCGCCGCCGGCGAACGGACCGCCGTAGGCCGTCTGGTAGCCGGTGTGGTCCATGCCGTAGAAGATCGCCTTGCGGCACTCGATGTTGTCGAGGGGCTTCACGGTCGGCATGACGTCGGTGTACCAGAGCCGCGCCAGGGTCGGGTTGTCGGCGCTGGCCTTCAGCTTGGGGTCCGTCAGCACCCGGCTGAGTGCTGCCGGCTGGACACCGGTGCCCTGGATGTCCGCGGCGAGGTCACCGGCGATCACCTGGTTGTCCACGTCGTCGGGGTTCATGTTCAGCTGGATGCTGTAGCCGTCCGGCAGCGCCTTGCGGTTCGGGTCGGTCTTCGGGTCCCACTCCGGGTTCCGCTTGAGGGTGTACAGCTTGCCGGCTTGGTACTTGTCCCACATGTAGGGACCGGAGGACACCACGTGCTGCTTGTACTTCGCGCCGGTGTCCTTCTTCTGCGGCACCGGCGCCGTCTGCGGCAGCTGGGCGAGGTAGTCGAACCCGGCGAACGGCGACTTGAGGTGGAACACGATCGTGTAGTCGTCGGGTGTCGAGATCGCCGAGTCGGTGTTCATCTTCGGCGTCTTGTAGGGGCCCTTGTAGCCCGCCGGCAGGTCGAGCATCGAGTCGAAGTAGGCCGGCCCGACCGGGAAGGTCTCCTTGTCCGTCGAGCGCAGCACGGCGTACTTCACGTCCTGGGCGTGCACCTCGGTGCCGTCCTCGAACTTCACGCCCTTGCGGATCTTGTAGGTCCAGGTCTTGGCGCCGTCGCTCGGCTTCCCGAGGTCCTCGGCGAGGTCCGGCGTCAGCTCCAGGCCCGCCTTGCCCGGTGCGGACTTGAACATCACCAGGGTGCGGGCGTAGGTGCGCAGGAAGTCCCACGAGTAGCCGTAGTAGGTCTCGCCGGGGTCGACGGTGTCGGCCCAGTCCCCGGCCTGGCCGAGCTTGAGGATGCCGCCCTTCGTGTCCGACGGGTTGGCGACAGCGGTCAGTGCCGCGTTGAACTTCTCGGGGGCACCGCTGCCACCGCCGCTGCTGTCGTTGTTGCTGCCCCCGCCTCCGCAGGCACTCAGCCCGAGCGCCGCCACCGTGCCGAGCGCAGCCAGCGCCCTCCACCGCTTCCTGTTCATCTCAAGCCAACTTTCCCTTGTGTTCGGATGGGTCTGGTCATCGCGCGCGGGGGTCGAGGGCGTCCCGCAGCCCGTCCCCGAAGAGGTTGAACGACAGCACCGTGACGAAGATCGCCAGGCCGGGCCACAGCATGAAGTGCGGGACCGTGTAGAAGACCACGGCGTCCGAGAGCATCCCGCCCCAGGACGCGGTCGGTGGCCGGATCCCGACGCCGAGGAAGGACAGTCCCGCCTCGAAGATGATGTTGGTGGGGATCAGCAGCGTGGAGTAGACGAGGATCGGCGCCACCAGGTTGGGCAGCACCTCCACGCGCAGGATGTAGCCGCGCCGGGCACCCAGGCTGCGCGCGGCGTCGATGTACTCGCGCTCTCGCAGCGACAGGGTCTGGCCCCGGATGATCCGGCCGATGTAGGGCCAGTTGAAGAAGCCGATGATGAAGATCAGCAGCACGATCCGCAACGTGTTGCCCCTGAGCCCGAACGCGCTCTCCGGGAGCACCCCGGCCAGCGCCAGCGCGAACACCAGGAGCGGGAACGCCAGGAACATGTCCATCAGCCGGCTGATCACGGTGTCCACCCAGCCGCCCATGAAGCCGGCGATGATGCCCATGGTGGTGCCGATGGCCACCGACAGCAGGGTGGCGAGCAGCGCGATCAGCAGCGAGATGCGGGCGCCGTACACCACCCGGCTGAAGATGTCGCGGCCGTTGACCGGCTCCAGCCCCATCAGGTGGTGCCAGGTCATCCCGCCGAACCTGCCCTTGGGCAGCAGCGTGCCGCCCTGGGTGTCGATGAGGTTCTGGTGGAACTCGTTGGGCGGGCCGCCGAGGTACTTCACGATCACCGGCGCGAAGATCGCCACCAGCACCAGGAAGATCAGGAACCCCGCACCCGACAGCGCGACCTTGTCCCGCTTGAGCCGGCGCCAGGCGATCTGCCCCAGCGACCGGCCCTCGATGTGCGTGCCGGCGTCGATGGGCTCGTCCGACGCATCGGCCCCGCCCGGCTCGACCTCCAGCGGAGTGCTCAACCGACCCGGGCTCCTCGCACGTCGACACCGACACGACCGACGCACAGGGAGTGCGCTCAAGGGGAACCTTGTCCTAGTCGGCGCGGGAGTCAAGCAGTCCGGCGCTCGCGTTGCCTAATCGTGACGGTGCGCCGGGTGTACGACGATCCGGGCGCCGTGCCGCGGCACGCTGGTGATGTTGCGGACGAGGGGCCTCTCGACAGCACCGACGGGGAGCGACAGGTCGTGGCGCAGCAGCACCTCGCGGAGGACGGTCACCCCCTCCATCAGCGAGAAGCCGGCACCGATGCACCGCCGAACGCCGCCACCGAACGGGATCCAGCTGTGGGTGACGACCTCCCCGTCCAGGAACCTCCGGGGCCGGAAGACCTCGGGGTCGCCGTAGGTGTCGGCACGCGCGTGGCTGAGCAGGATGGACGCCGCCACGTTGACGCCCCGCGGGAGGTCCACGCCGGCGATGGTGGCGGGCTGCATGAGCCGCCGCACGACCATCGGGATCACCGGGTGCAGCCGCATCGACTCCTTGAGGACCGCCTCGAGGTGGTCCCGGTCGTCCTCCGCCGCCGCCTCGCGCGCCCGGGCGAGCTGCCGGCCGTCGCGGGCCAGCTCGTGCAGCGTCCAGGCCAGCGCCGTCGCCGTGGTCTCGTGCCCGGCGAGCAGCAGCGTCACCAGCTGGTCCCGGAGCTCGTGGTCGGTGAGGCCTCCCGACTCCTCGACCCCCATCAGCCGGGACAGCACGTCGGAGCGGTCCGCGAGGTCGGTGGCCGCACGACGCTCGGCGATCTCGGCGTACATCACCGCGTCCAGCGCGCGCTGGTTCTCGACCGTCGCCCTCCACGGACCGAGCCTGGCGAGGACCGGGTGACCCCAGCCGAGGAGCACCACCGGGCTCACGTCGACGGTGCGGGTCACCAGCGGCCTCAGCTCGGCGAGCCGGCGCTCGTCGGTCACCCCGAACACGACCCGGAGGATGACCTCGAGCGTCAGGGCGCTCATCCGCTCCAGGGACCGGAACGGCACGCCGGGCACCCAGCGGGCCACCTCCTCACGGGCCAGGTCGGCCACCAGGGCCTGGTAGCCGCGCAGGGCAGCACCGTGGAAGGCCGGCATCAGCAGCCGGCGGGCCCGCTGGTGGTCGGCGCCGTCCTGGAGCAGGAGCGAGTGCTCGCCCATCACCGGGCCGAGGATGGCGTTGCCCTTGCCGGCGTGGAACAGCGCCGGGTCGCCGGCGAAGATCTCCTTGACCTGCTCCGGGCGGGTGAACAGCACCAGCGGCTGGCCGTGCGGCAGCATCCGGACCGTGAAGACGTCGCCGTACCTGCGGTGCATGGCGGGGACGAACCGGTGCCGGAACCGGGTCAGCCCCACGGTCTGCGCCAGCGCCGGCCAGCGCGGCCCGGGGGCAGCCGGCGCACGGCCGCACGGTCGACGTGAGCGCCGCGACCGGGCTGCATCGCCGCGAAGCGCCGGTCGGCGGTGGTCACGTGGTGCCGCATGGGACGAGTATCCGTCACCGGCTCGCGTCACCGTTGCGAGCGGAGCGACCGCTCACGGACGGCGTGCTCGTCGGTGCGGCTGTCGTAGCCCCAGAAGTCCCGCAGCCAGGTGGCGGTCAGGGCGACGCCCACCACGCACAGCGCGCCACCGCTGGCGATCGACCCGCGCACCGACCACGCGTCCGCGACGAGGCCGGCCCGCACCTGCCCCCCGAGCGGGCCCAGCGAGTAGGACAGCATCTCGATCCCGGCGAGACGGCCCCTCATCGACTCGGGGATGGTCTGGTTCCAGATGGTGGCCCGGAAGATCCCGCTGACCATGTCGGCTGCGCCCGCCAGCGCGAAGCACGTCACTGCCGTCGCGATCGAGGGGGCCAGCCCGGCCAGCGCGATGGCGACGCCGTAGGCAGTGGCGGCGACCACGATCGCCCGGCCGTGCCGGTGCACCCGGGCCGTCCAGCCGGACGTCGCGGTCGCGGCCATCGCGCCGACGGTCTCAGCGGTGTAGAGCAGGCCGAGCAGCTCGGGACGCCCGAAGACGTCGTGGGCCAGCGCAGGGAACAGCACCACGGGCGTCGCCATCAGCATGGCCGTGATGTCCACCAGGTAGGTGCCGAGCAGGTCACGGCGTCGCGCCGCGTAGCGGACTCCCTCCAGGACGCCGGCGAGGCTGGGCGGTGTCGTCCCCTGCTGGTGCGGGTAGGGCCGCATCAGCGCGAACAGGAGTGAGGCGACGGCCAGCCCGACGACGTCGACCAGGTAGCACCAGCCCGCTCCGACGGTGGCGACCAGGAGGCCGCCTGCTGCCGGACCGGCGAGCAGGCCGACCTGCATGCCGAGGCTCGAGAGCGCGCTCGCAGCGGTGATCTGGTCGTGCGCGACGGTGCGCGGCTCGAGCGCCTCCCTCGATGGCCGTTGCAGCGACTCGGCGGCTGAGAGCGCCGCGCTGACCAGGTAGATGAGCCACAGCCGCGGCTGGTCGAGGAACGCGTTGACCATGAGTACGGCGACCAGCAGCGCCTGCGCCACCCCGGTCAGCACCAGGATCCTGCGGCGGTCCACGTGGTCGGCGAGCGCACCGCCGTACAGGCCGAAGAGCACCAGCGGCACCAGCTCGACGAGGCCGAGCGCGCCGACCGCGAAGTTCGAGCGGGTCAGCTCATAGACCTGGAAGGGCAGCGCGACGTAGGCGACCATCGCGGCGAGGTAGAACACGGTGCCGGCCGCGAAGAGCAGCCGGAAGTCGCGGGACAGGCGGAGCGGCGTGGTGTCCACGCCCAGGGTGCCGACCCGCTCTCTCCAGCCCACGGACGCAGATCCTCCCAGCGCCCGGGTGCGGTCCGCGACCCGTTTTGTCTCAGTCGGCTAGCAGCCCGTCGCGACGCGCGATGGCGGCCGCCTCGGTCCGGCCGCTCGCCCCCAGCTTCGCCAGGATGTTCGAGACGTGCACGCTGACCGTCTTGACGCTGATGAACAGCCGGCGGGCGATCTCGCCGTTGCTGCGGCCCTGGGCCACGAGCGCGAGGACCTCCGCCTCCCGCGAGGTCAGTGCCGTGTCCCGCACCGGCTGCGCCGGCTGCCTCGGCACCGGCGCACCGCCGCGTCGGAGCTCCGCGAGCAACGGCTGGGCACCGAGCCTCTCAGCGGTGCGGCGGGCGGCACGGACCAGTGGCCCCACCTCCGCCGGGCGCCCGACGGCCCGCAGCACGGACGCGAGCCGCACCTGCGAACGAGCGGTCTCGTAGGCGTGGCCGCGGGTCTCGAACGCCGCCACCGCGTGCTCCCAGCGCTCGACGAGCACCTCCTCGGGGGCCGGGTCGACGTCGGCCAGCCACCGGAGCCGCTGGTGCTCCGCATCGGTGCGGGCCAGCCAGGCCAGCCCCTCGCTCCCGAACGGACGCCAGCGCTGCTCGACGCGCGTCATCACCTGGTCCACGGCTGCCAGGAGCTCGGGAGCCCGCTCCACGAGGAGGGCCCGGTCGGCGGCCGTGGCGCGGCCGGCCGCGTCGGCGAGGCGGCCGAGCAGGAGGGCGGTCAGCCGGATGCGTGCCTGGTAGAACCCGGTCTGGTCCAGAAGCCCGGTGGCCCGGTCGAACGCGGCGAGCATCCGCTCGGACTCCCCCTGCGCGCCGAGCCACTCGATCTCCGCGCCGCCGGCGCTGATCGCGATCCAGCCGTCGCGCGGCCACTCGGAGCGGACCTGGTCGAGCAGCGCCCCGGCTGCCGGGTCGCCGCGCGCGAGGAGGACCGACGCCCGGGTGGCGAGCGACATGGCGGCGGCCAGCGGGGGTGGCGACTGCGCGGCGAAGCGGGTGACCGCGAGGCAGCCCTCCCAGTCGCCGAGCTCGTAGGCGGTCTGGGCCTCCATGACCCGCGCCTCGAGTCCGTACGGCGCCCACGGCCGGCCCGCGGCGGACGCCACCTCGGCGCCCAGGTGGTAGGCCTCGCGCGCCGCGACCAGGTCGCCTCGCTCGTGCAGCAGGTTGCCGAGCAGGAACCGTCCGCGCATCTCCCCGGTGATGTCCGCGTCCCGGTGCGCCTGCTCGACGACCTGGGTCACCGCCCGCTCCGCGGCTGCGGGGTCCCCGAGCCGCTGGTCGATGCCCGCCAGCGTCGTGGTCGCGTCCGCCATCAGCGAGGGCAGGTCGAGCTTCTGGGCCAGGGCGAGCGCCTCCAGCGCGTAGCGGGTCGCCTCCTCGTCCCGGGACCGGTCGGTCAGCGCCCGTGCGTGCAGGGCGAGCAGCCGGACACGCATCGGCGTGGTCTCCTCCGGGAGCAGCTCGAGCGCCTCGGCGGTCGTGGGGACCGGGTCGTGGGGTCCGTCGATCATCAAGGTGGCGTGCCCGAGCGCCATCAGCACCGCGGCGCGCTGCTGGGCGGGCGCGTCCACGGGGAGCTGGTCGAGCTGGGCCGCCACCAGCTTGCGGGCCCGCTCGGGGTCACCGGAGGCGACCAGGGCGTCTGCGGCCCTCAGGGTCAGGTCGACGTGGTCGACGGCGTCGGGGTCCTCGTCGCGGGCGTCCTGGGCGAGCAGCTCGAGGGCCGTCTCGAAGTGGCGTGCGGCCTCGTCCGGACCACCCACCGACATCGCCTCGTCGCCCGCCCGCACACTGGCCCGCAGGGCCGTCCCCCGGTCGTGCGCGGCCAGCGCGTGCCGGGCCAGCTCCGCGGCGGTGCCGTCCACCCGTTGGCTGAGCAGGGCAGCCGTGTAGGCCGCATGCAGCCGGACCCGCTCACCGGGCAGCAGGTCGTCGTAGACCGCCTCCGCGAGCAGGGCGTGCCGGAACGCGTAGGAGTCCTCGCCGACGCGCGCCAGGATGTTCTGCTCCACGGCGTTGCGCAGCGAGCGGTCCAGCTCGCCGTCCACCCGGCCCACCACCGCGGCGAGCTGGGCGTGCGAGACCCGGCGGCCGGCGCAGGCCGCGGCCCGGACCACCTCCCGGCCTCCCTCGTCGAGCCGGTCCAGCCGGGCCAGCAGCAGGTCGGCGAGGTCGACCGGCACCCCGGAGGCGGTCTCCTCACGGGACTCGCGCCCGATCGCCGCACCGACGAGCTCCTCGGCGAAGAACGCGTTGCCCTCGGCCCGGGCCACGATGGCGTGCACCTCGCCGTCGCTCAGGCCGGTGAGCGGACCCCCGCTGATCGCCCGCACGAGGCGTCGTACGGCCGGATCGGGGAGCGGGTCGAGCTGCACGCGGGTCACGCCGGGCACCCGGGTCCACTGGGCCGCGGTGGCCCGCAGCGGGTGCCGGCGGTGCAGGTCGTCCGAGCGGTACGACGCCACGACGGCGACCGGGCCGCGGAACGAGCGGGTGAACAGGAACGACAGCAGGTCGCGCGTCGACCGGTCGGCCCAGTGCACGTCCTCGACCACCACCAGGAGCGGGACGCCCTGCGGGCCGGTGGCGAGGTCCTCGAGGGCCGCGTGGATGGCCTCGAAGAGGTCGGAGCGGTCCAGGTTCTCCGCCGGACGGCCGCTCGGGTCGGAGCCGGACATCATCCGCCGGCCGGGCTGGAGATGGGACAGCGCGGCGTGGGCGTCGGTGAGCGAGGCGAGCAGCTCGGGCGCGTCACCCGCCAGCCGACCGAACAGCTCGGTGAAGGGCAGGTAGGGCAGCGCACTGTCGCCGAAGTCCAGGCAGTGACCCACCAACGCCCTCCAGCCGGCCGCCGCGCAGCGCTCCACCAGCTCGGTGAGCACCCTCGTCTTGCCGACCCCGGCGTCGCCGGCGAGCAGCACAGCACGCGGGGGCTGACCTGTGAGACCGACCAGGTCGGCCAGCAGGTCGAGCTCCCGCGCGCGCCCCTGCAGGGGCAGCCTCGCCTCCGCTGGGATCGCCATGTGCCCCATCATCGCGGACACCGCCGAGGCGAGGTGGGCATCCGCTCGAAGGTGCCGCCCGAGCGTCTGCGTCACGTCTGCGTCACGCCAGGGACAGTGGACGCCGCAGGCGGCGGGGCAGGTGGAGCGTCGGCAGCCGACGTACGCTGTGGCGGCGGCCCGGGGAAGGCGTGCCATACATCTTCCGGGCCTGCGCCAGCCGGTAGTCGTTCTCGGCCGCTACGAACAGTGGGTGGGTCGTCGTCATGGTCTCTCCTCGGACTCTCCTGATCTCTCAGGTCTCTTGATCGAACGTCCCCAGCCTCTGCCTCTGAGGTAGGGGCGGACATCGGGAGAAGTCCTTATCTCTGCGGCGACACCTCGGGAGATGGGGCTGCGGGCCCGGCTCGCGGCGTCGACCCGGCGCATCTGGCGGCCGCGGGGGCGTCGACCCGGCGTGTCTGGCGGTTGCCTGGACCTCCGCCTTTGCCCAGCCCTGCCAAGAACAACCCGTCGGACAGGCACTCGGGTGCGCTCGCCCTGGCGGTGACGCTCGACACCGGCCCATTCCCTCCTCGAGTGCCTGTCCGGACGGTCGTGCCCACGGGTGGACCCATCCCTGACTCTGTGAGGTGGGCCCTGATGCTGGGCGGCGCACCACCCGGGTGCAGATCAGACCGGTCATCGAGCTGCACCGGCAGTGGCCCGTCGACGCCTGCCAGACCCGACCGCCGCGCCCTCGACCTCCTCGACCGGACCCTCCTCGAAGAGCACGCCCGCCCCCATCGAGCCGGGCTCAGCGCGACGTGGCGCGCCCCCGCACGAAGGTCTCCCGGACCAGCGGAACACCGGGACGGTAGGCCAGGTGCAGGTAGGACGGCGCGTCGAGCACCGCGAGGTCGGCGCTCGCACCGGTGCCCAGGTGCCCGACGTCGGCACGGTCGAGCGCCCGAGCCCCACCCGCGGTCGCGGAGTACAGCGCCTCGGCGGGTGACATCCGCATCTCCCGCACCGCGAGCGCGATGCACAGCGGCATCGAGGACGTGTAGCACGAGCCCGGGTTGCAGTCGCTCGCCAACGCCACCCGGCAGCCGGCGTCCAGCAGCCGACGGGCGTCCGGGTACGGCGACCTGGTCGAGAACTCCACGCCCGGCAGCAGGCTGGCCGTCGTGCCCGATGCAGCGAGTGCGTCGACGTCGGCGTCGCTGAGGTAGGTGCAGTGGTCCACCGCCGACAGGCCCAGCTCGCAGGCCAGCTGCACCCCGGGGCCGGGCCCGAGCTGGTTGGCGTGCATCCGACCGGAGCAGGCCGGCCGCGGCCCCGGCGAGCAGGACCGCGCGGGCCTGGTCGGCGTCGAAGGCGCCGCGTTCGCAGAACACGTCCACCCATCGCGCGTGCGGCGCGCAGGCCTCCAGCATCGGACCGGTCACCAGGTCGACGTACGCCCCGGGATCGTGCGCCAGCTCCGGAGGCACCACGTGTGCACCCAGGAAGGTGGTCTCGGGCGTCGCCTGGCGGGCGATCGCGAGGCTGCGAGCCTCGTCGCGGACGGTGAGGCCGTAGCCGCTCTTCACCTCCACGGTGGTGGTGCCCTGGCGCCGCATCTCGTCGAGCAGGCGGGCCAGGTTCGCGGCCAGCTGCTCGTCGGTCGCGGCGCGGGTGGCGGCGACGGTGGTGCGGATCCCGCCGGCGGAGTACGGCGTCCCGGTCATCCGCGCCGCGAACTCCTCGGCCCGGTCACCGGCGAAGACCAGGTGGGCGTGCGAGTCCACGAAGCCCGGGACCACGGCTCGGCCGCCCACGTCGTAGGCCACGTCCGCCGCCGGTGCCTCGCGGGCGGCGCCCGTCCACGCGACGCTGCCGCCCTGCACGACGAGCGCGGCGTCGTGCACGATGCCGAGCGGACCGTCACGGGACGGGTCGTTGGTGACCAGCTCGCGGATGCCGGTCAGCACCAGCGAGCGGCTGTCCGATTCTTCCATCAGTCCTCCCACAGCGACCGGACCACCCGGTCCAGGTCAGCGCCGACGCTCCGCCGGTCCTCCGTCGTCGCGACGAGGATCCCGTCCCGCACCACCGAGACGACGTCCGCGCCCGTGGCCGCGAAGACCGCTGTGCTGTCGTCGGCACCGGTCCCGGCCGTGCGCGGGCTCGTCGTGTCCACGGTCACCAGGTCGGCCCTGGCTCCTACCTCGATGCGGCCGACACCACCGAAGCCCAGCGATCGGTGACCGGCATGGGTGGCCGCGACCAGCAGCTCCGCGGCCGTCCAGTGGCCGCGCCGCTGGGTGGCCAGCCGCTCGTCGAGCTCGACGCCCCGCATCTCCTCGAACAGGTCGATGACCGCGTGGCTGTCCGATCCCAGCGTCAGGGTCGCCCCCGCGTCGTGCAGGCGCCTGGACGGCCCGATCCCGTCGCCGAGGTCCCGCTCGGTCGTGGGACAGAGGCACGCGTGCGTGCCGGACCCGCCGAGCAGGTCGATGTCGGAGTCCAGGAGGTGGGTCGCGTGCACGGCACTGGTCCGCGGGCCCAGCGCGCCCGCGTCCTCGAGGATCTCCGTCGGGCTGGCACCGTAGGCGTCCTGGCAGGCGACGTTCTCGGCGACCTGCTCCGACAGGTGCACGTGCAGGGGCGCCCGGCGCTCCTCCGCCCAGCCGGTGACCTGCCACATCTGGTCGCGCGGCACGGCTCGCACCGAGTGGATCGCGGCCCCGAGCCTGACGTCCGGCCCGAGGTCGGCGACCTGCACACGCCCCACCCACGACTCTGCGTCCCCGTCACTGAACCGGAGCTGGACGCCCTCGGGCGCCGACCCGATCCCCGAGGTGAGGTAGCAGGTGTCGAGCAGGGCGATCCGCAGCCCGGCCTCGTGGGCAGCGGCCACCAGGGCGTGGGACATCGCGTTCGCGTCGTCGTACGGCGTGCCGCCCGGGCCGTGGTGCAGGTAGTGGAACTCCCCGACGCTGGTGATGCCGCCGAGCACCATCTCGCGGTACGTCGCCCGGGCCAGCTCGAAGTAGGAGTCGGGGGTGAGCCGGGCGGCGAGGTCGTACATCTGCTCCCGCCACGTCCAGAAGGTCCCCTGTCCCCGCTGGGTGCGGCCGCGCAGGGCCCGGTGGAAGGCGTGGCTGTGGCAGTTCGCGAGACCGGGGATCGTCAGCCCCACAAGGCGTTCGGCGTCCGGCGGCGGGCCACCGGTCGCGGCGGAGGTGACCCGGGTGAAGACGCCGTCCTGCACGTCGACCAGCAGGCCGTCCTGCACGGGACCGCTGCCGGTCCATGCGCGCTCGAGCCAGTACGTCGTCACGAGCTGAGGCCTTGCAGGGTGTCGGCCAGCGCCTCGACCCCGACGAGGCAGTCCGCCGTCTCCGCGTGCTCGCCGGGCGCGTGCGAGAGGCCGGTGGGGTTGCGCACGAACAGCATCGCCGTCGGCACCCCGGCGGCCGAGACCACGCCGGCGTCGTGGCCGGCCATCGTCGCGATGACCGGCAGGCCACCGGGAGCCGCGATCCGCTGGGCCAGGTCGTCGTCGAAGTGCACGGCCGCCGACACCGACTCCGGCGTCACGACCAGGGCGGTCCCGTCGAGACCGGCCCGGTCCTGTGCCCGGCGCTCCAGCGCGGCCAGCAGGTCGTCGAGCTGCTCGGACGTCCCGGCGCGCGCGTCCAGCCACGCCGACACCCGCGAGGGCACCGCGTTCGTGGAGCCGGGGTGCACGTCCAGACGCCCGAAGGTGGCCCGCAGGCCGGACCGGCGCGCCAGCTGGTCCGCGGCCAGTGCCGTCGCGGCATAGGTCAGCATCGGGTCGTGGCGGTCCTCCATCCGGGTCGTGCCCGCGTGGTTCGCCTCGCCGGTGAAGTCGAAGCGGTAGCGGCCGTGCGGCCGGATCGCGCTCGCCACCCCGACGGCGGCGTCGCGGTCCACCAGGTCCCGGCCCTGCTCGACGTGCAGCTCCACGAAGCAGCCGACGTCGTCCAGCAGCTCCGACCCGGTCGAGGGGTCGAGTGACGCCTGCGCCCAGGCGTCGCCGAGGCGGACGCCGTCCCGGTCGGTGAGTGCCTCCGCCGCTGCCGGAGCCATCGCACCGGTGGCCAGTCGTGAGCCCAGGCAGGCGATCCCGAACCGGGAGCCCTCCTCCTCGAAGAACGCGGCGATGCCGATCCGCCGGGTCGGCACGAACCGGCGAGCGCGCAGGACGTCGAGCGCCGCGAAGGCGGAGACGACGCCGAGGGGCCCGTCGAAGGCGCCGCCGTCGAGGACCGAGTCCAGGTGCGAGCCGGTGAGCACAGCACTGCCGGTGACCGGGCCGGGCGGGTCCCACCAGGCGACCGTGTTGCCGAACCCGTCCTGCTCCACGGACAGGTCGCGCCGGGCCGCCTCCTGGGCGAACCACGCCGTGCACTCGCGCTCGGCGGAGGTGAGCGGCTGCCGGAAGTAGCCGCCGGACCGGTGCCGGCCCACCGGCGCGAGCTGCTGCCACATCTCCTCGAACGTCACCTGGTCTCCTCGCGTGTCACCGGCACAGTCCAT
This sequence comes from uncultured Actinomycetota bacterium, assembly GCA_963837995.1. Classification (GTDB taxonomy): domain Bacteria; phylum Actinomycetota; class Actinomycetes; order Propionibacteriales; family Nocardioidaceae; genus Nocardioides_B. Next base: position 196,870 of record CAWIPS010000006.1, on the reverse strand, counting down.
CGACTGCCGGCGTTGCGGTCAACGCGACGCGTCGGCGCAGCGTCTCGCATCCGAGACGCCAGGCGGCGGGGCTGGTCCGCGGGTCGCCACGGTCGCGCCCCCTGGTGGATCATCCGGGCATGGAGTTCCAGGACGTCGTACGACGCCGGCGGATGGTGCGCAGCTATGCCGACCGGCCGGTGGACCCGGCGGCCGTCGAGCGGATGCTGGCCAACGCCGTCCGGGCGCCGAGCGCAGGCTTCAGCCAGGGCTGGGCGTTCCTGGTGCTGGACGCCCCGGCGGACGTCGAGCGGTTCTGGTCGAGCACCGGGCCACCGGGTGCAGGGTCGCCCGGCCGGTGGCTGTCCGGCATGCGCAGGGCACCGGTGGTGATCGTGCCGATGTCGCACGAGCAGGCCTACCGCGACCGCTATGCCGAGCCCGACAAGACCCCGACCGGCACCTCGACCGGCGCCGACGCGCAGTGGCCGGTGCCGTACTGGCACGTGGACACCGGGATGGCGGCCCTGCTGATCCTGCAGACGGCGGTCGACGAGGGCCTCGGCGCCTGCTTCTTCGGCATCCCGGCCGGACGGGTCGACGACTTCCGCACGGAGTTCGGGGTGCCGCCGGCGTACACGCCCGTCGGGGCGGTCACCGTCGGCCACCGCACCGAGGACACCGGCGCCCCGGGCTCACCCGCACGGCGTGCTCGGCGGCCCCTGCACGAGGTGGTGCACCGCGGCGGCTGGTGAGGGGTTCCTAGACTCGTGCGCGAGGTGAGAGCGATGGGTGAGCGGAGCTTCGACGAGGAGCGTCGACTGCGACGGGCTGCGGTGACCCGGTACGGCGTGGTCCCCGACCAGGACGAGCACGACGACACCGACCCGGACGACGCATCGGACAAGGACGACAACGCGGCGTCCAAGCGGATGGAGCAGAAGGCTCTCTGGGTGGACCTGCAGGTGCGACGAGCCATCGAGCGCGGCGACTTCGCGAACCTGCCCGGCGCCGGAAAGCCGCTGCACCTGCCTCCCCAGCACGACCCGGACTGGTGGGTGAAGCGGCTCATCGAGCGCGAGAAGATCACCGGTGTCGCCCCGCCGGCCATCGGGCTGCGGCAGGAGGACGCGGAGCTCGACGACACCCTCGACCGGGAGTGGGCCGCCGACGGGGTGCGCCGGGTCGTCGAGGACTTCAACCGTCGGGTGGTCGAGGCCCGCCGACAGCTGACCGGTGGCCCGCCGGTGGTCACGAAGACCCGGGACCCCGAGACGGAGGTCGAGCGGTGGCAGGAGCGTCGCGCCGCCGCCCGGGAGTCCGCCCGCCGGCGCCGCGCCGCCCAGGCAGCAGCGGCCGCGGAGGCCGAGGCGTCGCGTCCCGCGTCCCCGTCCCTGCTGAGGCGTCTGCTCCCGCGACGCCCCCGCCGCTGAGGCGTCGCGTTCTGCGCAGAACGGGACGCCTCGGCGGGGTGGGGAAGGTCAGGCTTCCTGCATCGGGATCCGGACGCCGCGCTCCGCGGCGGCCTTCACGGCATCGTCGTAGCCCGCGTCCACGTGCCGGATCACCCCCATGGCCGGGTCGTTGGTGAGCACCCGCTCCAGCTTCTGGGCCGCGAGCTCGGTCCCGTCGGCGACGATCACCTGCCCGGCGTGGATCGAGCGGCCCATGCCGACGCCGCCGCCGTGGTGGATCGACACCCAGGTGGCGCCCGAGGCGGTGTTCACCAGGGCGTTGAGCAGCGGCCAGTCGGCGATCGCGTCGGAGCCGTCCAGCATCGACTCCGTCTCCCGGTACGGCGACGCGACGGACCCGCTGTCCAGGTGGTCACGACCGATCACGACCGGGGCCGAGAGCTCGCCCGAGGCCACCATCTCGTTGAACCGCAGACCCGCGAGGTGCCGCTCGCCGTAGCCCAGCCAGCAGATCCGCGCCGGCAGGCCCTGGAAGGAGACCCGCTCCTGGGCCATCGTGATCCACTTCCGCAGCCGGTCATTCGCCGGGAAGAGGTCGAGGATCGCCCGGTCGGTCGCCGCGATGTCGGCCGGGTCGCCCGACAGCGCCGCCCAGCGGAACGGTCCCTTGCCCTCGCAGAACAGCGGGCGGATGTAGGCCGGCACGAAGCCCGGGAACTCGAACGCCCGCGGATAGCCGGCCTTGCGCGCCTCGTCCCGGATCGAGTTGCCGTAGTCGAACACCTCGGCGCCGCGGTCGGCGAAGCCCACCATCGCCGCCACATGCCTGGCCATCGAGGCGCGCGCCCGGTCGGTCAGCTGGGCGGGGTCCTTGTCCCGCAGCGCCGCCCAGTCCTCGAACGCCACCCCGACCGGGAGGTAGTAGAGGGGGTCGTGCGCCGACGTCTGGTCGGTGACGATGTCGATCGGCGCGTCCTGCTCCAGCAGCGCCGGCACCAGCTCGGCGGCGTTGCCGAGCACCCCCACCGACAGCGGCCGTCGCTCGTCCCGGGCGGTCACCGCCATCGACAGCGCCTCGTCCAGCGAGGACGCCTGCACGTCGAGGTAGCGGTGCTCGATGCGCCGGGCGATCCGGGTCTGGTCGCACTCCACGCAGATCGCCACGCCGTCGTTCATGGTGACCGCGAGCGGCTGCGCGCCGCCCATCCCACCGAGCCCGGCCGTGAGTGTGATGGTGCCGGCCAGGGTGCCGGAGAACCTCTTGTCGGCGACCGCGGCGAACGTCTCGAAGGTGCCCTGCAGGATCCCCTGGGTGCCGATGTAGATCCAGGAGCCGGCCGTCATCTGGCCGTACATCGTCAGCCCGAGGTGCTCCAGACGCCGGAACTCCTCCCAGTTCGCCCAGTCACCGACCAGGTTGGAGTTCGCGATCAGCACCCGCGGCGCCCACTCGTGGGTGCGCATCACGCCCACCGGCTTGCCGCTCTGCACCAGCAGCGTCTCGTCGGCCTCCAGGGTGGTCAGGGCGCGCACGATCGCGTCGTAGGCCTCCCAGCTCCGCGCCGCCTTGCCGGTGCCGCCGTAGACGACCAGGTCGTCGGGGCGCTCCGCGTTCTCGGGGTCGAGGTTGTTCATCAGCATCCGCAGCGGCGCCTCGGTCTGCCAGCTCCTCGCCGTCAGCTGCGTGCCACGCGGAGCCCGCACCAGGCGCGGCCCGCTCGTCGTCCGGTTCATGCCAGCTCTCCTATCGTGTCCTCGACAGCGCGCACCAGGGCACCGCTGCGTACGTCGTCCAGCGCATGCTCGATCTCGGGGGCGAGGTGCCGGTCCGGGCCCGGCCCCTCGACGTTGCGGCGCAGCAGCGCGACCGCCGCCGCGGTGGCCGGCGACGGCGCCAGCGGGGCCCGCATGTCCAGGGCCCGGGCCGCGGTGAGGTACTCGATCGCCACCACCCGGGCGAGGCCGTCCACCGAGCGCCTCAGCTTGCGGGCCGCCGACCAGCCCATCGACACGTGGTCCTCCTGCATGGCCGAGGAGGGGATCGAGTCGACGCTGGCCGGGTTCGCGAGCCGCTTGAGCTCGGAGACGATCGCCGCCTGGGTGTACTGCGCGATCATGTGCCCGGAGTCGACACCCGGGTCGTGGGCCAGGAACGGCGGCAGGCCGTGGCTGCGGGTCCGGTCCAGGAACCGGTCCGTGCGCCGTTCGGCGATCGACGCCACGTCGGCCGCCACGATGGCGAGGAAGTCCAGGACGTAGGCCACCGGAGCGCCGTGGAAGTTGCCGTTGGACTCCACCCGGCCGTCGGCCAGCACCACCGGGTTGTCCACGGCCGAGGCCAGCTCGCGAGATGCCACCAGTGAAGCGTGTTCGACGGTGTCGCGGGCGGCGCCGTGCACCTGTGGCGAGCAGCGCAGCGAGTAGGCGTCCTGCACGCGGTTGCAGTCCGGGCCGCGGTGGCTGGCCACGATCGCTGAGCCGTCGAGCAGCCGGACCAGGTTGGCGGCCGACGCGGCCTGTCCCGGGTGCGGTCGCAGGGCTTGCAGGTCGGCGGCGAAGACCCGGTCGGTGGCCAGCTGTCCCTCGACGCTCATCGCGGCGGTGATGTCGGCGGCCCTCAACAGCATCCGCAGGTCGGTGATCGCCAGCACCAGCATGCCGAGCATCCCGTCGGTGCCGTTGACCAGGGCCAGTCCCTCCTTGGCCTGCAGCTCCACGGGCGCCAGTCCCGCCTCGCTGAGCGCGACGGAGGCCGGACGCCGTACGCCGTGCCGGTCGGTGACCTCCCCCTCGCCCATCAGGGCCAGCGCACAGTGCGACAGCGGGGCGAGGTCGCCCGAGCACCCCAGAGAGCCGAACTCGTGCACCACCGGAGTGATGCCGTTGCTGAGCATCCCGGCCATCGTCCGGGCGGTCTCCAGACGGATCCCGGTGCGCCCGGTGGCGAGCGTCGAGAGCCGGAGCAGCATCAGGGCGCGGGTGACCTCCCGCTCGACCTCGGGGCCGCTGCCGGCGGCGTGCGAGCGGATCAGGGACCTCTGCAGCTGGGCGCGCATCTCGGTCGGGATGTGCCGGGTGGCCAGCGCCCCGAACCCCGTGGAGATGCCGTACGCCGGAGTGGGGGCCGCCGCGAGCAGCTCGACCGCCTCACGGGCCGCCCGGACCGCCGCCACGGCATCGGCCCCCAGCACCACCGGCGCGTCGTCGCGGGCCACCGCGACGACCTCGGCGAAGGAGACGGGACCGGTCCCCACGGTCACGGGCGGCAACGAGGTCATGCGCCCATTCCACTGCCCGCACCGGCCGGGGGCGACGGTCTCACCCGCACGCCTGTCTCGGATCCGAGAATGCCGGGAGGGTCGCGGGGTCAGGCGAGCTGGTTGCCATAGCTCGGCAGCCGGAACGCCCGCTCGTAGTTGCCGCCGTAGAAGTCGGTCCTGCGGTTCCCGACGTTCGCAATGATCGTGTAGCCCTCGGCGACGAAGTGCCGCCTGCAGCGCTGCTTGCTGTGCGTCAGGCTCTCGCGCGTCCTCGTGCGTCCGCAGACCTCGCCGACCTGGTAGCCGGCCCGGGTCAGGTCCCGGGCCACCGCCTGCAGGGCGCCGTGGCCTCGCACGCGGCCGGTGTTGAACAGCAGCGTGACGCCTCGCGACTCGGCGTAGCGGGCGAGACGCAGGACCAGCGGCACCGCCTGCCCGTAGGCGTAGTGGCTGGCCAGCGACGTGTTGTCGATGTCGAGGTTGACCGCCAGCCCGGTGCCACCGGATGCGACGCGCCGGCCGACGTAGACCCGGGAGCCGGCCAGCGCCCGGTTCACGTCGGAGGCCCACTGCTCCTGCGAGGGCACAGCGGCCTCCGCCGTCGAGACGACAGCGACCAGGCCGGTGACGACCACGGTCAGCACCAGCAGGGCGGAGCAGAGTGCGCCAGCAGCTCGTCGGGTTCTCACGCCTCGACGGTAGTCGGTCCGGCGGCCGCTAGGTTGGCTTCCGTGGGTCAGGTCCCGGCAGCCACGCGCGCGTTGCGGATCCTGCGGTATCTCGCGGGCCAGCCCGACCCCGTGACCCTGGACCGGCTCTCCTCGGCCGTCGGGGTGCCGCGCTCGACCGCCTACCACCTGGTCAACGCGATGATCGAGGAGGGCTTCGTGGTCCATCTCCCCGAGGAGCACCGCTACGGGCTCGGGGTGGCGGCCTTCGAGGTGGGCAGCGGCTACGCGCGCCAGGCCCCTCTCCAGCGGATCGCCCGGCGGCCGCTGGCCGGGCTGGTGGACCAGGTCGGCCACAGCGCCCACCTGGCGGTGCTGCACGGCCGGGACGTGCTCTACGTGCTCGAGGAGCGGGCCCGCGGCCGCCCGTCGCTGGTGAGCGACGTCGGCGTCCGGCTGCCGGCCCAGCTCACCGCCAGCGGCCGGGCGATCCTCGCCCACCTCCCTGCCGCGCAGGTGCGCGCGCTGTTCCCCGACCGGTCGGCCTTCGTGGACCGGCACGGCGCCGGCCCCGTGTCGCTGGGCGCGCTGCGGACGCTGCTCTCGGAGACGCGTCAACGGGGGTACGCCCTGGAGGAGGGTGAGGTGACGCCGGGGTTCGCCTCGGTCGCGGCGGTCGTCGTGGACCACAACCAGCACCCGGTGGCCGGGGTCGCGGTCACCTACCCCGTGGACGCGGACGTGGACCGAGCGGCGACGGTCGCGGCGACGCGTCGTACGGCGGCAGCACTGTCCCACCGCCTGGGCGGCAGATGAGCCCTTGCAGGACGCGGGACCGTGCACGACGATGCACCATGAGCCAGCGACGAAAGCCGCCTGCGGGCGCAGACGACGCGACCGGCAGGCCGGAGGGCCACGACCCGGCGCGGTACAACACCAAGGGCCAGCTCCGCAAGGCGGTCTACGAGGAGGAGATGGCCCGGCTGCAGGAGCAGCTGGTGCTGCTGCAGTACTGGGTGCAGGCCCGCGGACTCAAGGTGCTGGTCATCTTCGAGGGCCGCGGCTCGGGCGGCAAGGGCGGTGTGGTCAAGACGATCACCGAGCGGACCAGCCCGCGGATCGTGCGGGTGGTGGCCCTGCCCAAGCCCACCGAGCGGGAGCGCACCGAGTGGTACTTCCAGCGGTACGTCGAGCACCTCCCGGCCGCCGGGGAGGTGGTGCTGTTCGACCGCAGCTGGTACAACCGGTCGAACGTCGAGTGGGTGATGGGCTACTGCACCGAGTCTCAGCACGAGGAGTTCCTGCGCAGCTGCCCCGAGTTCGAGCGGATGCTGGTCCGGTCGGGGATCGTCGTGCTGAAGTACTGGTTCTCGGTCAGCTTCGCGGAGCAGCGGCGGCGCTTCGAGGCCCGCAACCACGAGCCGATCAAGCGCTGGAAGCTCTCCGAGATCGACCTCGCCGAGCACGAGCTCTACGTGAAGTACTCGATGGCCAAGGACACGACGTTCCAGTTCACCGACATCAAGCAGGCGCCCTGGTTCGTCGTACCCTCCGACGACAAGCGGGCCGCCCGGCTGAACTGCATCTCGCACCTGCTCTCGTCGTTCTCCTACGAGGACCTGACGCCGCCTCCGGTGGAGCTGCCCTCCATGAAGGAGATGGCCTACGTGCGCCCGCCGATGCACGAGCAGACCTTCGTCCCGCAGCTCTACTGAACGAGCCCTGGTTACCGCTCGGTAGGTTCCGACCGCCTACGCTCGTACCAGCATTCCGTGAGCCCGAGGAGCATGCATGCAGATCTTCGCCATCGTGGTGTCGCTGGCGGTCGCCGTGGTGGGTGTCGTGTTGTTCGTGGTGGCGATCCGGTCGATCCTGGCGACGATCCGGATCGGGCAGCCGGCTCCTGGCCGCACCGACCATCAGGGCGCCCGGTGGGCGACGATGCTGCGGGAGACGCTGGGGCACACCCGGATGCTGCAGTGGACGGTGGTGGGGGTCGGTCACTGGTTCGTGTTCATCGGGTTCGGGCTGCTGTTCCTGACCCTGGTGACGGCGTTCGGCCAGCTGTTCGACGCGCACTTCGCGCTGCCGCTGATCGGGCACTGGTTCGTGTTCGAGTGGGTCTCGGAGTTCTTCACGGTCGCGATGCTGGTGGCGATCGTGGCGTTCATCGGCTACCGGCTCTCGCGTCCGAAGGACCGGGAGCGGGGGGTGCCGGGCCGGTTCTTCGGGTCGACGATGTGGCAGGGCTACTTCGTCGAGTTCGTGATCTTGGGGGTGGGGTTGTGCATCGTCGTGCTGCGGGGCGCGGAGTACGCCATCTCGCAGTACGGGTCGCCTGAGGAGGCCGGCCGGGCGACCGCGTTCCACTTCCCGTTCTCTTCTCTCATCGGGGAGGCGCTCTCGGGGTCTCGGAGTCGACGTTGGCGAACCTCATCTATCTGGTGGCGATGGTGAAGATCGTCATCTCGTTCACCTGGATGATCGTGATCTCCCGGAACCTGACGATGGGGGTGGCGTGGCACCGGTTCAGCGTGTTCTTCAACATCTGGTTCAAGCGGCACGCGTCGGGGCGTACGTCGCTGGGCGCCCTGCAGCCGATGATGGCCGGGGGTGTCGCCGATCGACTTCGAGAACATCGAGGACCTCGACGAGGACGCCCCGCTGGGAGTGGGGAAGGTCGAGGACTTCGCGTGGAAGGGGATCCTGGACTTCACCACCTGCACCGAGTGCGGCCGCTGCCAGTCCCAGTGCCCGGCGTGGAACACCGAGAAGCCGCTGTCCCCGAAGCTGTTCATCACCGCGCTGCGCGACCACGCCTACGCCAAGGCGCCGTACCTGCAGGCCGCCGAGGACCAGCGTCCCGCGCTGCTGGAGGGGTCCGACACGCTCACGAAAGAGGTGGAGCGGCCGCTGGTGGGTGACACCGGTGAGGACTGGTTCTACATGCCGGACTCGGGGGCGGCGGTGATCGACCCGGAGGTGCTGTGGAACTGCACGTCGTGCGGGGCGTGCGTGCAGCAGTGCCCGGTCGACATCGAGCACGTCGACCACATCATGGACATGCGCCGCTACCAGGTGCTGGTCGAGTCGAGCTTCCCCACCGAGCTGAACCAGCTGTTCAAGGGCCTGGAGAACAAGGGCAACCCGTGGAACATGGCCCCGAACGCCCGGATGGACTGGGCCAAGGGCCTCGACTTCCCGGTCCGCCTGGTCGGGGGGCCGGCCGAGGATGACCCCGAGGACCTCGACGAGGTGGAGTGGCTGTTCTGGGTCGGCTGCGCGGGGGCCTATGAGGACCGGGCCAAGAAGACCACCCGTGCGGTCGCCGAGCTGCTGCACCTGGCCGGGGTCGACTTCGCGGTCCTCGGCACCGGCGAGACCTGCACCGGTGACCCGGCCCGCCGCTCCGGGAACGAGTTCGTGTTCCAGCAGCTGGCCATGGAGAACGCCGAGACGCTGCAGCGAGTCGAAGGCCACGAAGGTGGTCGCGACCTGTGCGCACTGCTTCAACACCCTGAAGAACGAGTACGGCCAGCTCGGGGTGGCAGCTCGAGGTGGTGCACCACACCCAGCTGCTGAACCGGCTGGTCCGCGAGGGGCGGCTGACGCCCGTCGCCGGAAACGGCAACGGCAACGGCAACGGCACAGGCCCACAGAGGCGGTCGATCACCTACCACGACCCGTGCTACCTGGGTCGGCACAACCAGGTCTACTCCCCGCCGCGGGAGCTGCTCACGGTGATCCCCGGCGCTGAGCTCAAGGAGATGCCCCGCAACAGCGAGCGGTCGTTCTGCTGCGGAGCCGGTGGTGCCCGGATGTGGATGGAGGAGAAGACCGGCGAGCGCATCAACATGAACCGCACCACCGAGGCCGTCGCCACCGGCGCGGACCAGATCGCGGTGGCCTGCCCGTTCTGCCGGGTGATGCTCTCGGACGGCCTCACCTCGCTGCAGGCCGGTGGCACCGCCCGCGAGGAGGTCGAGGTCCTCGACGTCGCCCAGCTGCTGCTCGCCGCCGTACAGCCACCCACCAGCCCCGCCACCGTCACACCCGACAACGCACACACACCGGACCCCGACGCCGTCAAGGCCGAGCCCCAGAAGGGCGACGTGACCCAGACCCCGCACACCGTCACCGACCACCGCGACGTCGGCGCCGACGCGGCCGCGTCCAAGGAGCCCGACCCCGAGGCCGCCGAGGAGGACCAGCCCGGCTCCGACTCCGAGCCCGGCCTCAACGAGCCCGACCGCCGCGCCTGACGCGGACCCGGTGCCTGGGTCCGGGATCCCTGGCTCGGTGGCCCGTTGGATCAGTTCCGAGCGGTCCTGCCGCAGCCTCCCGGACAGCAGATCGGGACTGATCCGGCCTGCAGATGCGCCGACTCGGCGGGTTGATCAGACGCGGGTGCGGTGGAAGCCCAGGTGCGAGCGGGACGGGGTGGGGCCCCGCTGGCCCTGGTAGCGGGAGCCGTACTTCTCCGAGCCGTACGGATGCTCCGAGGGGGACGACAGCCTGAAGAAGCACAGCTGGCCGATCTTCATCCCCGGCCACAGCTTGATCGGCAGGGTCGCGACGTTCGACAGCTCGAGGGTCACGTGCCCGGAGAAGCCCGGGTCGATGAAGCCGGCGGTCGAGTGCGTCAGCAGCCCCAGGCGACCCAGCGAGGACTTGCCCTCCAGCCGGGCCGCCACGTCGTCGGGCAGGGTGACCACCTCGTACGTCGACCCCAGCACGAACTCGCCCGGGTGCAGGATGAACGGCTCGTCCCCGTCCGGCTGGACCTCGCGGGTCAGGTCCGGCTGGTCGGCCGCCGGGTCGATGTGCGGGTAGCGGTGGTTCTCGAAGACCCGGAAGAACCGGTCCAGCCGGACGTCCACGCTGGACGGCTGCACCATGGCGTCGTCGAACGGCTCCAGGGCGATCCGGCGGGCGTCTATCTCGGCGAGGATGTCGCGGTCGGAGAGCAGCACACGGCGTAACCTACCCGCGGCCCGCCGGCCGCCTGCCGGTTCGGTACTATCGGCTCGTCCCGTCACGGGACCTGCGGATGTAGCTCAGCTGGTAGAGCGCGACCTTCCCAAGGTCGATGTCGCGAGTTCGAATCTCGTCATCCGCTCCACGCTCAAGTGGTGCCGCTCCGGCGCCGATTCTCCTTGTGAACAACGGGTGGCTGCGAGGCCACCTGACGCGAGTGAGAATCCCCCGGAAGGGGCCTTCCCCATGCTCAGGACGACGATGGCTGCTGTGGCGCTCGGAGCGGTGACGGCCACCATGCTGTCCACGCTGGCCGCTCCGGCCCAGGCCTCGACGGCCACCCCGAGCCGGCTGCACGCCGTGTCCAGCGGCCCCACCTCCGTTCACCTGGCCTGGAGCCGGGTGCGGACCGCGCGCGCCTACCAGATGCAGGTCTCCTCCAGCCGCTCGATGCGGTCCGCGAGAAGCGTCCGCTTCAACCGCCCCAACGGCGCCGTGCGCGGTCTGCTGCCCGGGCACAGGTACTTCTTCCGCGTCGCGGTGCTCGACGCGCGCACGAACAAGCGGGTCAGCGGCTACACCCGCGGCACGCTGCCCTCGCGGGTCACCGCCAGGATGCGGACCCCCAGCGGGCTGCACGTGCTGGGCGTCTCCGCCTCCTCGGTCAGCGTCGCCTGGACCGCCACGCCGGGTGCAGCGGCCTACCGGGTGGCGAGGTCGGCCTCCCCCGGCTTCTTCGCCAGCAGCTACACCCGCAGCGCGCGGCCCTCGGCGACCGTGCGTGGACTGTCCGCGGACACCGCTGGATACGTGCGTGTGCAGGCGGTCAGCAGCACCGGCAGGGCGCTCACCCCCTTCTCCGCCGCGGCACCGGCCCGGACGTCGACGACAAAGGCCACCATCCCGGCCCTGACCACGTCGACCGGCCCGGGCGACATCCGCGTCGGCAGCTTCAACGTGATGACGGCCAGCGGTGACCGCACCGAGGGTGACCGGCTGCCCTGGGCCCAGCGCCGGCCCGCGGTCGTGCGGCAGATCCTCGGCGAGCAGGTCGACGTCGTCGGTGTCCAGGAGGCCACCCAGACCAACAGCCTGGCGGACCGGATGGTCAGCGGCGCCAACCAGTTCCTCGACCTCAAGAACGGTCTGAACGAGGCGGGCGGCACCTTCGCCCTCACCAACGAGAGCTCCTACAACTGCGTCAACCCGCAGACGTCGTACAAGTGTGCCTACGCCTACCGCGGCGCGTCCGGCGGTGACCGCATCTTCTACGACACGACGAAGCTGACGATGCTCTCCCAGGGCGCCTACGCCTACCCGACCCAGAACCGGACGACCCCCTCGGTCACCTACTCGCTGGCCTACGCGTACTTCTCGGTGAACGCGACGGGTGCACGGTTCCTGTTCACCAGCACGCACCTGGACCCGCCGGACCGCACCGTGCGGGTGGCTCAGTGGCACGAGCTCATCGCCGAGGTGAACCGTCTCAAGGGCTCGCTCCCGGTGGTGAACGTCGGTGACTACAACACCCAGAAGTTCGACGTGATCGACCAGACGATGCTGCCGGCGATGAAGGACGCTGGGTACGGCGACGTGCTGAACCAGACCTACGCCACGAGCCTGCTCACGAACCCGCGGGCGCTCACCACGACGAACGCGTGGGTGAACTCGCTGAACCGCTACAACCGCGACGTTGGCACCTACTCCTACGCGAACAACCACGCGAGGACCGGGAACAGCATCGACTACGTCTTCGCCTCGAACGAGCTGCCGGTCAAGGAGTTCAAGATGGTCTCCGACTTCGACCCGACCACCTTGCAGGTGCGGGGCATCATCCCCTCGGACCACAACATGGTGCGCGCGACGCTGACGCTGCCCTAGTCTGCTGGGGATGCCGATCCCCGACTTCGTCCGCGAGCTGCGCCGGCACGTCGGCACCGCACGGCTCTGGCTGCCCGGCGTCACCGCCGTGGTGCGCCGCGGACCCGACCTGCTGCTCGTGCAGCGTGCGGACAACCACGAGTGGACGCCCGTGACCGGCATCGTCGACCCCGGTGAGGAGCCTGCGGTGGCAGCCCGCCGCGAGGTGCTGGAGGAGACCGGGGTCTCCGTGCGCGTCGAGCGGCTGGCCTCCGTGCGGGCGCTGCCCCTGGTCACGCACGTCAACGGCGACCTGGCCAGCTATCTCGACCACACGTTCGCGTGCAGCTATGCCTCGGGGGAGGCGCACGTCGCCGACGACGAGTCGCTCGACGTGCGGTGGTGGCCGGTGGACGACCTGCCCGCGATGCCGTCGTACGCCGAGCGGGTCGCCTGCGTGCTCGAGGACGACCCGGTGACCCGCTTCGTCACCTAGGCGGTCGCAGTCGGACCTTGTCGCCGGGTGGCTATCCTCGCGCCATGAGCGGCCCCGACACCTTCACCGGCTTCCCGGTCGCCGCCCTCGACTTCTACGACGACCTGGAGATGGACAACACCAGGACGTTCTGGACGGCCCACAAGGAGGTCTACGAGTCGGCGGTCAAGGCGCCGATGGCCGCCCTGGTCGCCGCCCTCGAGCCGGAGTTCGGCCCGGCCAAGGTGTTCCGTCCCTACCGCGACGTCCGGTTCGCGAAGGACAAGACGCCGTACAAGACCCACCAGGGCGCGTTCGTCCCGAGCGGTCCCTCGACGGGGTGGTACGTCCAGGTGGCGGCGCCGGGGGTCCGGGTCGGCGTCGGGTTCTACGAGGCCAGCTCCGCGCGTCTCGCCGCGATCCGGGAGGCCGTCGCCGACGACCGCCGGGGCGGGCAGCTGCAGCGGATCATCGGCAGGCTCGTCAAGCAGGGCTGGGAGCTCGGCGGTGACACGTTGCGGACCGCGCCGCGGGGGTATCGCGTCGACCACCCGCGCATCGAGCTGCTGCGCCACCGGTCGCTGACCCTGGGCCGGTCCTACGGGTTCGAGCCGGTGATCCACGGTCCCGAGCTGCTGGACCGGGTCCGTGCCGACTGGCGCGCCGGGCGGCCGCTGGTGGAGTGGGTCGCCGCGAGCGCGGGTGACTGACCGGAGACGGGGCCCGTCAGTGCGGCTGCCAGGCGTCCTGGGACTGGGTGCGGGAGGTGACCGCCTTCGGCAGCCGGCCGTCGGCCAGGGCCCGGATGCTGACGTGCTCGAAGACGTCGCGAAGGCTGCTGCGCGCCGCGATCCACACGTGCTGGAGCACGTCGGCGGACTCGTTGTAGGACACCGCCTCGGGACGCAGGCCGTAGACACTGACCAGGGGCCCGTCCACCGCCCGGATCACGTCGGCCACGCTGACGGTGTCCGCGTCCCTGGCCATCCGCCAGCCGCCGGACTGCCCTCGCTGGCTCATCACCACGCCGGACCGGCGCAGGTCGGCCAGGATGGCCTGGAGGAAGCCGTGCGGGATCTCCTGGAGGCGTCCGAGCTCCTCCGCGCTGACCGGCGAGCCGTCCCGGCGGGAGGCGAGCTCGATCAGCGCCCGCAGGGCGTAGTCGGACTTCGCGGAGACTCGCACAGGCTAAGTCTGTCAGACAACTACACATACATCGGCACCGGTGGTCCGAGGATGCGCAGCCGGGGCGCCGGCTGCGCCGGTCGGGTAGGTTCTGGTGACGTGGCGAGAACTCGCAGCCGGGTCGGCCCGGAGCGACTGAGCCTCGCCCGGGACCTGGTCCTCCGGCTGGTGACGGCGACGCTGCTGGCCGCGGTCGTGGTGGCCCCGCTGGCGGTGGCCTGGACGGTGACCCGCACCGAGGTGCCGCAGACCGTCGGGGTCACCCCGACGACCTTCTCGCTGACCACGGCCGGTCGCAGCGAGCTGCGGCTGGGGATCGCCGGGACGCTGTACCTGCCCCGCTCCGTCGGGCCGTTCGGCGTGGTGGCCACCGTCCAGGGTCCGACCACCCCCGAGGCCGGTGGCGGGGGCGACCTCGCGTCGTACGTCACGCCCAGCATGCTGCGGCTCTACACCGGGCTCTTCCACCACCCGAAGCCGGCGCTCGGGGAGTACGTCGAGGTGCTGGCCGGCGCGCTCTGGCACCGGCTGCTCGCCGCGGAGCTGCTGCTGGCCGCGGGCGGCGGCCTGACGCTGTTCGCGCTGCGCCTGCTGGTCCGCGGTCCGGGACCCCTCGGTGGACCGGCACCCCGGGACCCGGCCGTCGCCCGCCGCCGGCTCCTCCGTGGCGGCGCTGCGCTCGGGGTGGCCGTGCTGGCGACCGGCACCGTCGCGGCAGTGGCGATGTGGCCCGAGGACGTCACCGGGGGCCCGGACGATGCGAACGGAGGCCTCTACAGCCTGCCGTCGCTGGACGGGACCCCGGCCGCGGGGACCACGACGAACAGCCCGGTCGTCCGGCTGTTCCTCGAGGGCACGGTGCCCAAGGTGCAGGCGATGATCCGGCGACAGGAGGAGGACGTCCGCCGTTACCGCGCTGTCGCGCTCGCCGGCCTCCGTCGCCAGGCAGGCGTCATGGAGGGTCCGAGGAAGGGCGAGCGGGCGGTGCTCCTGCAGTCCGACATGCACTGCAACACGACGATGATCGCGCTGCAGAGACGGGTGGACGAGATGCTGCGCGAGCGGTTCGGGGCCGGCGTACCCGCTCTGCTGGGCATCACCGGCGACCTCACCACCAACGGGACGACGGCCGAGGGCCAGTGCATCAAGGACGAGGCCGCCATCGCCCACGGCGCCCCCGTCGTCGCCGTGACCGGCAACCACGAGTCCGCGACCAGCGCCAAGCAGATGGACGGGGCGTCGATGCGGGTCCTGTCCGGGTCCACCATCGACGTGGCCGGCGTCACCGCCCTGGGCGCCGGCGACCCCGAGCGGTCCGAGCTGTTCGGCGCCACCCACCTGCGGGGCACGACCACCGAGGCCGAGGTCGGCAGCAAGCTCTACACGACGGCCCGCGCGCACCGGCCCGACCTGCTGCTCGTGCACGAGGCCTATGCGGCTCAGGCGTTCCTCGGGGTGGGAGACATGTCCGGCTTCCTGCGGGCCCGGCGCGACCCCACCACGAGGTACGACGACGGCATCCGCGACGTCCCCGCCTCGGCCGTGCTCTACGGGCACTGGCACCGGCACATCGCCCCCCGGGTGGTGTGGAACTCCGACGGCACCTGGACGCTGGTGATGGAGCTCGACACCTCCGGCGGCGCCGTCGCCTCACCGACGATCGGGAACTTCTCCACGCCGTGGTCGCACCCGCAGCAGGAGGCGTCGTTCCCGGTGTTGTTCCTGGACAAGGGATCGGGGCTCGTGACCGGCTACCAGGTCTACCGGTTCGCCGTCGACGGCTCCGTGCGGATCGACCCGCGGGTGGAGGTCGGCGGGCCGGCTCCTGACCCGCTCCTGACGAGCCCCTGATGTCCCGCTGACCCGGCTTTGCCTGCCGCCTACCCGCGGGTAGCATAAAGTTACCCATGAGTACACGACCGATGGCAGGGGCGGCAGTGAGCCACTACAAGAGCAACATCCGCGACATCGAGTTCAACCTGTTCGAGGTCCTCGGCCGCGACGCGGTCCTCGGCACCGGCCCGTTCGCCGACATCGACACCGACACCGCGAGGTCCGTGCTCGCCGAGGTCGACCGGATGGCCCGCGCGGAGATCGCGGACTCCTTCGCTGACGCCGACCGCAACCCACCGGAGTTCGACCCCCGGACCCACTCGGTGCGGATGAACCCGGCCTTCGCCAGGAGCTACCAGGCGTTCATGGACGCGGAGTTCTGGCGGCTCCAGCTGCCCGCGGAGCTGGGCGGCACCCCGGCCCCCGCCTCGCTGGTGTGGGCGACCGCCGAGCTGGTGCTGGGCGCGAACCCGCCGGTGTGGCTGTACTCCGCCGGCCCCGGCTTCGCCGCCATCGTGCACCGCAACGGCAACGACCGCGACAAGCAGGTCGCCCGGCACATGATCGAGCGTCGCTGGGGAGCCACGATGGTGCTCACCGAGCCGGACGCGGGCTCCGACGTGGGGGCGGGGCGGACCAGGGCCGTCCCGCAGGAGGACGGCTCCTGGCACATCGAGGGCGTCAAGAGGTTCATCACCTCCGGTGACCACGACATGACCGAGAACATCGTCCACCTGGTGCTGGCGCGTCCCAAGGGCGTCGAGGGCGCGGGAGGTCCCGGGACCAAGGGCCTGTCCCTGTTCGTCGTGCCCAAGCACCACTTCGACCTGGAGACCGGGGAGCTGACCGGTGAGCGCAACGGCGTGCACGTCACAGGCGTCGAGAAGAAGATGGGCATCAAGGTCTCGACCACCTGCGAGCTGACCTTCGGCGACCCGGCCGTCGGCAACGGCCGGCCGGCGAAGGGCTGGCTCCTCGGCGAGGTGCACGACGGCATCGCCCAGATGTTCCAGGTGATCGAGAACGCCCGGATGCTCGTGGGCACCAAGGCGATCGCCACCTTGTCGACCGGCTACCTCAACGCCCTCGACTACGCGCGGACCCGGGTCCAGGGCCCGGACCTCACCCAGGCCTCGGACAAGACGGCGCCGCGGGTCACCATCACCCACCACCCCGACGTACGACGCTCGCTGATGACCCAGAAGTCGCACGCGGAGGCACTGCGGGCCCTCGTCCTCTACACGGCGACGTGGCAGGACAAGGTGATGATGGCCGAGCACGCGGGTGAGCCCGACGAGCTCGCGGAGCGCGTGAACGACCTGTTGCTGCCGATCGTCAAGGGCTACGGGTCCGAGCGCTCGTGGGTGCTGCTCGGCACCGAGTCCCTGCAGACCTTCGGCGGGTCCGGGTTCCTGAGCGACTACCCGCTCGAGCAGTACGTCCGGGACGCGAAGATCGACACCCTCTACGAGGGCACGACGGCGATCCAGGGACAGGACCTGTTCTTCCGCAAGATCGTGCGGGACCAGGGGAGGGCACTGGGCCACCTCACCGCCGAGATCGAGGAGTTCCTGCGGAGCGAGGCCGGCAACGGCCGCCTCAAGAACGAGCGGGAGCTCCTGGCGACCGGTCTCGCCGACGCCCAGGCCATCGTCGGCGTCCTCGTGGGCGACCTGATGTCCGCGGACCCGTCCGCCGAGGGAGGAGACGTGCGCAACGTCTACAAGGTGGGACTGAACACCTCCCGCCTGCTGATGGCGCTCGGGGACGTCGTGTGCTCGTGGCTGCTGCTCCGGCAGGCCGAGGTGGCGCTGAACAGGCTGGGCGGCGAGGTCCCCGCCAAGGACCAGGCGTTCTACGAGGGCAAGGTCGCGGCCGCCCAGTTCTTCGCCCGCACCGTGCTGCCGAAGATCACCGCCGAGCGGGCGATCGCCGCGGCGACGGACCTGTCGGTGATGGACCTCGACGAGAGCGCCTTCTGAGCGGCCTCCGGGCACCGCTGGATCCCATGGGCATCGGACTGGGCGTCGTCCTCGTGCTGGCGGGACTGATCCTGGTCCTGGGCGTGGTCAACGTGGACATCGGCTTCGTGGACGACAACGCGCTCGGGTGGATCCTGCTGGTCGTGGGGATCCTGACGATCGGGCTCGCGCTCTACCTCAACCAGCAGCGCTCCCGCACCACCCACGTGGAGGAACGTCGCTTCGACGGACCTCCCCCGCGCTGACCCCGGGTCCGCGACGTCCGCGGCTACCGCCCTGCCCCGGCACGTGGGTGGAACCCCTGGACGTTGGTCCCCAGCCACCGCAGTGCTTGCGGCAGCAGCGCGATCCAGACCGAGTCGCGGTGTCCGGCGTTCCGGAGGACCACTGCATGCACCGCAGTGGGGGGCCTCGTGGCTCGCAGGAACGTGGCGCTGGAGCCGTAGGAGACGGGGTCGGCGTGGGAGGTCTCCATCCACAGGGACACCGGCGGCGCCTGGTGCGCCACCACCCGGGGGAGGTCGTAGCGCCGCCCCGCCGGGCTGGTGGGCGCGAAGGGCTGGTAGAAAGGCCCGAACTCGGGTCTGAAGTATCCGCCCAGCACGATGGCGGCGCCGTACTGTGCGGGGTGCAGGACCACGGCCATGGCGGCATCGAAGCCGCCGGCCGAGTAGCCGATCGTGGCCCACGCGTTCCGGTGGGGATCCACCCGGAAGTGCCGGGCGACCCAGTCCGGGACGTCTCGGGTCAGCCAGGTCTCGAGCTGTGGCTGTCCCGGTCCTCCGTTGACCCCCTCGGTGTCGACACCCCTCGGTATCTCGATCTGCGGCATCACCACCAGGGTGGGACGCATCCGGTTCGCCTGCACCTGCTTGTCGACCGCCGTCCCGATGCCGAAGACCCTCACCCAGTTCGCGGGCTCGCTGGGATAGCCGTGGAAGGCCTCGAGGACGGGAAAGCGCTGCGTCGAGCCGCGCGCGGAGGTGTAGTCGCCGGGGAGCCGGACCAGCACCGTCCCGGTCAAGCCGCTCAGCGATCCGTGGACGGTGTAGCTCAGCAGCCCTGTGGGGCCGACGGACCGGCCGAGCGCCGGCACCCGTGCCGGCAGCTTCGCCACCGGCCCACGGACCGCGAGGTTCGGCGCCTGCGATGCAGCGCCACCACGGTCGAGCGCGGTCTGCACGACGTGGCCGGTCATCGCACCCCGGAGATCACCCCACCCGGTGAAGAAGAGGTACGCCGCGTTCAGCTGGGTGGCAGCGGTCAGCAGCACCAGCACGTTGACCACCACCAACGCGCCCACCCGTCCCGCGATGTGCCACGGCGTGCGCGAGGTCAACCGCGGCCAGAGCAGCACCAGCGCGAGGAACGCCGCACCGGTCAGCGCGAGGACCCCGCCGAGGAAGAGGGGCCCGGTGAGCGACATGGTGGTTCCCAAGCTCAGGACCGGCGTTGCACCGGTCCGTGGATGGCTGACCTGGACATCACAGCACGCTCTCCCTGCCGGCAACCTGACCGGTCGACCGGCACTCGTGCAGGTGGCGGCACCGTCATCGCAGCCCCCGCGGCGCCCTCGACAGGTCGAGGGGGCACACTGCCTCATGCCCGAGGTGAGTCCTCCCGTCGGTCCCGCGGAGGAAGCAGGAGCACGTCGTGGCCGAGGGCCGCGTCGCTGGCTCGCCGTCCTCGGCCACGGGCTGACCTCCGCCCCCCTCACCTGGGGATCCCTGCTCGTCCTGCTGGTCACGACCGCCGTGCTCCGGCACGTCCCGGCCGACGTGGCCCATGACCTGCTCGCCTCCTCGAGCACCGACGTCGCGCATCTGGGCCGTGACCCTCTTCGGGTCCTGGCGCTCTCCCCCCTGTGGCTGCCGGGAAGGATCTGGGTCCCCTACGCCCTCATGCTGGTGCTGGTGCTGGTGGCCGCACCGCTGGAGCGGCGGATCGGGACCGCCCGGACCGCGCTGGTCTTCCTGTCCGGCCACGTGCTGGCCACCTTGCTGACCGAGCTGCCGATCGCCGCGGCGATCGCGGCCGGATGGCTGCCTCCGGGGTCGGCCCACCGGGTGGACGTGGGTGCCTCCTACGGGGTGATGGCGGTGGTCGCAGCCGCCACTGGTGGTGCCACCCCCCTGCGAGGCCTGGCGGTCCTCCTGGTTGCAGGCGCTCTGGTGACGGGTGTGCCGGCGATACCACCCGACATGACGACGTACGGCCATGCGCTGTCGGTGGTGATCGGTGTCTGCTGGTGGCCGAAGCTCTACGGGCGCGTCCCCTGGCGACGA
Source organism: uncultured Actinomycetota bacterium (assembly GCA_963837995.1). Taxonomy (GTDB): domain Bacteria; phylum Actinomycetota; class Actinomycetes; order Propionibacteriales; family Nocardioidaceae; genus Nocardioides_B. The sequence continues at coordinate 176,951 of CAWIPS010000006.1, read as the reverse complement.
CGACGCCGCGTCCCACCCTCGCAGCCCTGAGGGACCGCGCTACTCCCCTCCCGGAGGGGCGGCCACCTCGCCGAAACGGGACAGGAGGAGGGCAGCGCCCACCGCGAGGACGAACCCTGCGCCGGCCGCGACGCCCCAGCCCGGCCGGGCATGGTCGCCGAGCAGGGTCAGGCCCACGATGGCCGGCAGCACCGTCTCCCCCACCACCAGCGGCGCAGTCGCCTGGACCACGCTGCCGCGCTGGAGGGCGGTCGCATAGGTCATGAGGGCGACAGGTGCCGCCACCAGCAGCGCGTACGACGCCGGCGACTCGACCAGCAGGTGGATGCGGGCGACCAGGCCGCCATGGGTCCGCGAGGACGACAGGGCGCGCGCCCCGACAGCGACGACGCCGAACGCCAGCCCTGCGACACCGCCGAGCACCCAGGCGCCCCGCCGGCCGCTGAGCCTTCCGAGGGGAACGGAGACGAGCGCGAGCGACGCCGCGGCCGCGAGGACGAGCCACTCCATCCCCCGGCTCGTGTCACGAGCCGGCTCCGGCGCCGCCGAGAGGCTGACCAGGGCGAGCCCGAGGACGACCGCGACCAGGGCACCCCGCTCACCCGCACGCACGCGAGTCCCCAGAAGGAGGGCTCCCGCCACGGCCGTGACCGCTAGGAAGCTCGCCACCACGGACTGGACGACGTACAGCGGCAGTGACCGCAGGGCCACCAGCGAGAGCAGGAAGCCGAGGCCGTCCAGAGCCAGGCCCAGGAGGTAGCGCCACGCACTCATCAGCCTGAGCAGCAGTCGCGGGTCCAGCCGGGTGGTCAGCTCGGCGTTCCCGGCCGCGACGGCCTGCAGCACGGAGCCGAACCCGTAGCACAGCGACGTCGCCACAGCGCAGACGAGTCCGACGAGCATGGTTGACGGTAGACGAGCCTCGACCCGTGTCAGCGGGGGGTGCGGCTGGGGCGGCCGGACCGGCCGGCCGACGACGGGCGCTCGTCGCGACCTCCTCGGTAGCCGCGCGGGCCACCGGTCCGCGGACCGCCGCCACGGTTCCCCTGGTAGCCCTGGCCCTGGTAGCCCTGGCCGCTGCGGCTCCGGCTGCCCTGGTAGCCGCTCGTGCCACCACGACCGGGGCGGGCCGCGGGTGCCGTCGTACCGGCGACAGCGAGGGTCTCGCGGGTCATCGGGCGCGGGGTCGTGCGGAGGTCGTGGTGACGCGCCTCGACGCCGGCCCGCGCCTGCATGCGGACGATCTCGTCGACCTGGCGGGGGGTGGTGATCGTGATGACGGCACCGAGCTCACCGGCGCGCGCCGTGCGCCCCGAGCGGTGCAGGTAGGCCTTCGCGTCGGCCGGCGGGTCGAAGTGCACCACCAGGCCGACGTTGTCGACGTGGATGCCGCGTGCGGCCACGTCGGTGGCGACCACGACCTGGGCCCGGCCGGACGAGAACGCGTGCAGGTTGCGCTCCCTGACCCGCTGGGAGAGGTTGCCGTGCAGGTCGACGGCCCCGATGCCGGCGGCGACGAACGCCTCCGACAGCTCGGTCGCGCCCTCACGGGTGCGGGTGAAGACGATGGAGCGGGGGTTCGCCTCGATCAGCGCCGTGGCGGCCGCGACCTTGTCGCGGAACCCACCGACCACCAGGACGTGGTGGTCCATGCTGGTCACCGAGCCCTTGTTGGGATCCAGCTCGTGCGTGACCGGGGAGCGCAGGTGCGCCCGCACCAGCCGGTCCACGTCGCCGTCCAGGGTGGCGGAGAGGAGCATCCGCTGGCCGGTTGCCGGGGTCAGCCTCAGCAGCGCGTCCACGGCGGGGTAGAAGCCCAGGTCGCACAGGTGGTCGGCCTCGTCGAGGACGGTCACCTCGATGTCGTCGAAGCGGCAGTGACCGCGGTCCACGAGGTCCTGCAGCCGGCCAGGTGTCGCCACCACGATGTCGGCGCCGGCGCGGAGCTGCTTGGTCTGCCGGTCGTACGGCGTGCCACCGTAGACCGTGACCAGCCTGAGCCGGACCGCCGACGCGAGCGGCTCGATGGCCCGGCGCACCTGGGTGGCGAGCTCACGGGTCGGGACCACGATCAGGGCCCGCGGCTGCTTGGGGCGGCTGCGCTGCCCGGTCAGACGGGCCAGGATCGGGAGACCGAAGGCGAGGGTCTTGCCGGAGCCCGTCTGCGCACGGCCCAGCAGGTCCTTGCCGCTCATGGCGTCCGGGATGACGGCCGCCTGGACCGGTGTGGGGGTGGTGATCTCGACGCGCGCCAGGGCGTCGATGACCGTCTCGGAGAGGCCGAGGTCGGCGAAGGAGGGGAGAGCAGGTGCAGGGGTGGACAAGGTGAGGATCCTCAGGTGCTGGGAAGTCGCGTCCCTGCCCGGGTGCCACGGCGTGGTCCGGCGAGCCTGCGAGACGCAGTTCGTGCCCGAGTCACTGGTCTTGCGCAAGGAGGCGCACCACACCGGGCTACAAAGAAAGACCCGCAAGGGCCTCGGCTGTTGAAGATTCTACCAGCGCGCGGCCCGTCCTCCGACCACCCGACTGCTCCGGGAGGGAGACCTGGCCCACGTGCGGGTGACGACCCTGCGGGTCAGTCGTGCGCCGCTCCGGAGAGCGGGAGCACCAGCCGGCGGGCGCCGTCGTCGGTCACCCGGACCGGGATCCCCCAGTCCTGCTGGTGCAGGTGACAGGCGGCGCCGACGCCCCCCTCGACGTCGCAGGAGGCGGCCCGGGCCGCGACGTGCAGCACGCCCTCACCCACCGTCGCGTCGATGCGCAGCACCCGGACCAGGTCCGTGCCACGGCCGTCGCCGTCGGTGACCAGCGCCCCGGGGGTGGCGGACACCAGCAGCTGTGACGGTGGCCCGGACCGGTCGTCGACCCTCTGCCCGGGCGGCGGCTCGAACGCGACGACCAGCTCGACCTCACCCGCCGCGATGTCGGTGACCGGGCGCTGCGTCGAGTGCACGAAGCCGTCGACGGGCACGTGTCCGGACAGCGGGACCCGGGTCAGCCGGTGGGCAGCGGACTCCACCACGAGGAGGTGGTCGCCGTCCACGGCGGCTCCGCTGGGCTCTGCGAGCCCGGTCGCCAGGGTGGTCACCTGGCCGTCGGCCCAGCGCCGGACGGCGCCGTTGTAGGTGTCGCACACCGCGACCGACCCGTCGGGCAGAGCCGTGACACCCAGGGGGTGCTGCAGCAGCGCCTGACCGGCAGGTCCGTCCCGGAGGCCGAAGTCGAACAGTCCGGTGCCGACGGCGGTGTGCACCTCCCCCGCCTCGACGTAGCGCAGGCTGGAGGTCTCGCTGTCGGCCAGCCACATCCGGTCACCGGCCGCGGCCAGTCCGGAGGTCTGCGCGAGCCACGCGCTGTCCAGCGGCCCGTCCAGCAGCCCCTCGTTGGTGGTCCCGGCGACCGGCGCGATGCTGCCGGTGCGCGGGTCGAACGTCCAGAGCTGGTGGATGCCGGCCATCGCGACCCAGACGCGGTCCTGCCACCAGACGACGTCCCAGGGGCTCGACAGTGCGGTGGTGCCGGCACCCGCAACGTGCTGTCTGCCGTTGCCGGCAAGGGTTCGCGTGACCCCGCCGGCCAGCCGGACCCCTCTCAGCGCGTGGTTGGCGGTGTCGGCGACCACCACGTCGTAGCCGACCTCGCCCGCCACGTCGCGCGGCAGCAGGCAGAGACCGTTCGGCTCGTTGAACCGGGGCGCGGGTCCGTCCACGAACCCGGGGGACCCGTCACCGATCCGTCGTACGACGGTCTGCGCGTCGGGCTCGAGCTCCACCAGGCTGTGGTGACCGGCGTCGGCGACCAGGAAGCCCTTGCCGGGCAGGGCAACCACCTTCGCGGGGAACCTCAGGTCGCCCGACTCCACGGCGGGGGCCACGTAGGGCGAGTCGCCGGGCTGCAGCGTTCCCCGCGCCCGGTGCTCCTCCCGCAGCTCGGACACGAGGGCGTCGATGGCGTGCGCGTGGCCCTCGCCGGCGTAGTGCGCGACGACGTACCCCTCGGGGTCGACGAGCACCAGCGTCGGCCAGGCCCGGGCGGTGTAGGCCTGCCAGGTCACCAGGTCGGGGTCGTCCAGCACCGGGTGCTGCACGGCATACCGCTCGACCGCGGAGGCCAGTGCGTCCGCGTCGGCCTCGTGCACGAACTTCGGCGAGTGCACGCCGATCACGACCAGGTCCTCGGTGCGCCTCTGCTCCAGCGGGCGCAGCTCGTCGAGGACATGGAGGCAGTTGACGCAGCAGAAGGACCAGAAGTCCAGGAGCACGAAGCGGCCGCGCAGACCGGCCAGCGTCAGGGCGACGCCGCCGGTGTTCAGCCAGCCGCGCCCTCGGAGCTCCGGGGCCCGGACCCGGGGGAGCCGGCCTGTCGTGGAACTGGTCACGTCGCGGCAACGCACCGGCGGGGCTGGATCATCCCGGGTCTGCCGGCGCCGGACGGCGGCCCGGCCACTAGGGTCCGTGCCATGAGCGAGGACGCCTGGACCTACGCCGACATCGGTGACCTGACCGGTCTCCGGGCCCTGGTCACCGGGGCCACCAGTGGTCTGGGCGCCGCGGTCGTCGAGGCGCTGGTCGAGCACGGCGCGGAGGTGGTGATGGCCGCGCGCAACGAGCCGAAGCTGGCCGGCGCGGTCGAGGAGCTCCGTGCCACCGTCGAGGACGCGCGGGTGCGGCCGCTGCTGGTCGACCTCGCGGACCAGTCGTCGGTGCGACGGGCGGCGGAGGAGGAGTCGACGTACGGCCCGCTGCACCTGCTCGTCAACAACGCCGGGGTGATGGCCACGCCGTACTCCCGCACCGCGGACGGCTACGAGCTGCAGATGGCGACGAACTTCCTCGGCCACTTCGCGCTCACCGGCCTGTTGATGCCCCAGCTGGCGGCGGGCAGCGCACGCGTCGTCTCGGTGTCCAGCCAGGGTCACCGGATGGCCAGGACCGCGCCGCTGGAGGACCCGCGGCTGCCCCCGCGCCGCTACCACCGGTGGACGGTCTACGGGCAGACCAAGCTGGCCGCCCTGCTGTTCACCTTCGAGCTGGACCGGCGTGCCCGCGCGGCCGCGATCCCGGTCACCGCGGTCGCCGCGCACCCGGGACTCGCCGCGACCGACCTGATGGCCTCCGGCGGGCGCCGCCATCCCGGCGGCTCGATCCTGGAGGCGGCGATGAGCGTGCTCGGGCAGTCACCGGCGCAGGGGGCGCTGCCGCTGCTGATGGCCGCCACCGCCGATCTCCCCGGCGGCACGTACGTCGGGCCCAGCGGTCCGGGCGAGGTTCGGGGAGCACCTGGCATCGTCGGTGCCAGCCGGCTCGCGCGGGACCCGGAGACCGCGCGCCGGCTCTGGGTGCTGGCCGAGCAGGCCACCGGGGTGAGCTACCCGTAGCCGTCCGCCGCCTGCCCCTTTGACACAGTGGACGCCGTGAGAGCGCTGCTGCTGGAGAACCTGCACCCCCTCGCCACCTCGATCCTCCACGAGGCGGGGATCGAGGTGGAGAGCCGCCGTGGTGCGCTCGGCGAGGACGAGCTGGTCGGCTGCCTGGACCGCTACGACCTGCTCGGGATCCGGTCCAAGACGGAGGTCACCTCCCGGGTGCTCGACGCCCACCCGCACCTGGTGGCGGTGGGTGCGTTCTGCATCGGCACCAACCAGATCGACCTCGACGCCGCGACCCGGCACGGGATCGCCGCGTTCAACGCGCCGTACTCCAACACCCGCTCGGTGGTGGAGCTGGCGGTCGCCAACATCATCGCGATGGCCCGGCGACTCACCGAGCGCGACAAGGCCCTGCACGCCGGCATCTGGGACAAGTCCTCGGAGGGCAGCCACGAGGTGCGCGGCCGCACCCTGGGCATCGTGGGCTACGGCAACATCGGCTCGCAGCTGTCCGTGGTGGCCGAGATGCTCGGCATGCAGGTGTACTTCTACGACACCGACGAGAAGCTCGCGCTCGGCAACGCCCGCCGGTGCTCGTCGCTGGAGGAGCTCCTCGACACCGTCGAGACGGTGACCCTGCACGTGGACGGCCGCGGCGGGAACGCGGGGATCTTCGGGCGCGAGCAGCTCGCGCGGATGCGGCCGCGGTCGCTGTTCCTGAACCTGTCGCGGGGCTTCGTGGTCGACTACGAGGCCCTGCGGGACGCGATCGTCTCGGGCCATGTCGCGGGTGCTGCCGTGGACGTGTTCCCGCAGGAGCCCAGGAACCGCGGCGACGCCTTCGACTCGCCGCTGCGGGGACTGCCCAACGTGATCCTGACCCCGCACGTCGGCGGCTCGACCGAGGAGGCCCAGGAGGACATCGGCCGGTTCGTGGGCACCAAGCTGCGCGACTACGTGCGCACCGGCAGCACGGCGCTGTCGGTCAACCTGCCGACGCTGACCCCGGCCCGCAACGCGCACGCCCAGCGGATCGCGCACATCCACCAGAACACCCCCGGTGTGCTCGCCCACGTCAACCAGGTGCTCGCCGCGCACGAGGTGAACATCGGTGCCCAGGTGCTGGCCACCCGCGGCCACACCGGCTACGTCGTCACCGACACCGGGTCCGGGCTGTCCTCGGGCGTCGTCGCGGCCCTGCGCTCGGTGCCGGAGACGGTCCGGGTGCGGGTGATCGACTGACCCCCGCGACGGCTGTCCGTGGCTGCGGGTACGGTCGGGATCGTGACCACCTACGCATCCGTGAACCCCGCTACCGGCGAGACCCTCGAGGAGTTCCCGACCCTCGACGAGCAGGGCGTCGAGACCGCGCTGGCCCGGGTCCGGTCCGGCTTCGACCAGTGGCGTGCGACGTCGCCGGCCGACCGGGCCGCCGTGCTCTCCAAGGTCGCGTCGCTCTACGCCGAGCGGGCCGAGGAGCTCGCCGAGCTGATCTCGCTCGAGATGGGCAAGCCGGTCCGCGAGGCCAAGGGCGAGGTGAAGATCTCCTCGATGATCTACGCCTACTACGCCGACCTCGGCCCGGGGCTGCTCGAGGACGAGCGGCTCGACGTCCCCGGGGCCGAGGAGACCGTGGTCCGCAAGCTGCCGGTCGGGCCGCTGCTGGGGATCATGCCCTGGAACTTCCCCTACTACCAGGTGGCCCGGTTCGCGGCGCCGAACCTGATGCTCGGCAACACCGTGCTCCTCAAGCACGCCCCCAGCTGCCCGCGCTCCGCGCTGCGGATGGAGGAGCTGTTCGTCGAGGCCGGGCTGCCCGCGGACGCCTACGTCAACATCTTCGCGACCAACGAGCAGGTCGCCGACATCATCGCCGACCCCCGGGTCCAGGGCGTGTCGCTGACCGGCAGCGAGCGCGCCGGCGCTGCGGTCGCCGAGGTCGCCGGCCGCAACCTCAAGAAGGTCGTGCTCGAGCTCGGTGGGTCCGACGCCTTCATCGTGCTCGACTCCAGCGACATGGACGCGACGGTGAAGTCCGCCACGCGGGGCCGGATGTCCAACACCGGCCAGGCCTGCAACGCCGCGAAGCGGTTCGTGGTCCTGGAGCCCTACTACGACGAGTTCGTGGCCAAGCTGACCGCGTCGTTCGCGGCGATGGTGCCCGGCGACCCGCTCGACCCCAAGACCGCGATCGGCCCGCTCTCCTCGCGCACCGCCGCGGACACGCTGACCGAGCAGGTGCAGAACGCCGTCGCCGAAGGAGCGACAGTGCTCACCGGCGGCGGGCGGATCGACGGGCCCGGGGCCTACGTCGAGCCGACCCTGCTCGCGGACGTGCGGCCGGGGACGCGGGCCTACTCCGAGGAGCTCTTCGGGCCCGTCGGGGTGGTCTACAAGGTGTCCTCGGCCGACGAGGCCGTGGAGCTGACGAACTCCTCGTCGTTCGGCCTCAGCGGCTCGGTGTGGAGCAGCGACCTGGACCGCGCCCGGGAGGTCGCCGAGCGTCTCGAGGTGGGGATGGCGTTCGTCAACGAGCACGGCACGACGCTCCCGGCGCTGCCGTTCGGCGGCGTCAAGCGGTCCGGGTTCGGGCGTGAGCTCGGGCCCTGGGGGATGGACGAGTTCGTGAACAAGAAGCTGGTCCGGGTGTCGAAGGCGTGAGTGCCGTGACCTCCCTGGCAGGGGACTACCTCGACCTCGACAGCCTCTTCTCCGCTGAGGAGCTGGCCCTGCGGGACCGGGTGCGCGCCTTCGTGGACGCACGCATCAAGCCGCACATCCAGGAGTGGTACGACACCGCGCACTTCCCGCTCGAGCTCGTCAAGGAGCTCGGCGACCTCGGCGTGCTCGGGATGCACCTCGAGGGCTACGGCTGCGCGGGCCGCAGTGCCGTGGACTACGGCCTGGCGGCGCTCGAGCTCGAGGCCGGCGACTCGGGCCTGCGCACGTTCGTCAGCGTGCAGGGCTCGCTGGCGATGAGCGCCATCCGCCACTTCGGCTCCGAGGAGCACAGGCAGAAGTGGCTGCCCGGGATGGCCGCCGGTGAGCTGATCGGGTGCTTCGGGCTCACCGAGCCGACCGCGGGCAGCGACCCCGCGAGCATGCTCACCACCGCGCGACGGGAGGGCGAGGACTGGGTGCTCGACGGGCACAAGCGATGGATCGGGCTGGCGTCGGTCGCGGACGTCGCGGTGATCTGGGCGAAGACCGAGGACGGCACGATCCGTGGCTTCGTGGTGCCCACGACGACCCCCGGCTTCACCGCCACCCCGATCGAGCACAAGCTGTCGATGCGGGCGTCCATCCAGTGCGACATCGACCTGGTCGACGTACGCCTGCCTGCGGATGCGGTGCTCCCGGACGTGACCGGGCTGAAGGGCCCGTTCTCGTGCCTGAACGAGGCGCGCTACGGGATCATGTGGGGTGCGATGGGCGCAGCCCGCGACTCCTACGAGGCGGCGCGGACCTACGCCCTGGAGCGCACCCAGTTCGGGCGTCCGCTGGCGTCGTTCCAGCTCACCCAGCAGAAGCTGGTCGACATGGTCCTGGAGATCCAGAAAGGCGTTCTCGTCGCCCTGCAGACCGGCCGGCTCAAGGACGCCGGGCGGCTCCGGCCGGAGCAGATCTCGTTCGGCAAGCTCAACAACGTCCGGGAGGCCATCGCCATCTGCCGGGAGGCCCGCACCGTGCTCGGCGGCAACGGCGTCACCCTGGACCACTCACCGCTGCGGCACGCGAACAACCTGGAGAGCGTCCGCACGTATGAGGGCACCGACGAGGTGCACACCCTGATCATGGGTCGGGCGGTCACCGGGATCCCGGCCTTCACCTAGCTCTGCCGCAGGCGTGCGTGCTCAGGGCACCAGGACCACCTTGCCGAGGACGGTCCGGGACTCGGCCAGCTCCATCGCTGCGCTCGCCTCCGCGAGAGGGAAGCGGGCCGCCACGTGCGCCGACAGGTCGCCGTCGCGCAGCAGGGCGAAGACTTCGCCGAGGTCGGCGCGCAGCCGGTCGCGGAAGGCCCGCCTGCGCCGCTTTCCGCCCCAGAGGTTGTAGAACGTCGCGTGGTGGCCGTTGGGCAGCACGTCCCAGGCCAGGATCGGGGCGAGCGCCCGCGCGAACAGCCACAGCACCGAGCCCTTCCCGTCCAGCTCCGCGGCAGTGCCGTAGGCCACCAGGCTGCCCCTCGGGGCCAGCATCGAGAACGAGCGTCGGAAGCTCTCCGGACCGAGGTGGTCGAACACCGCGTCGAAGCCCCCGGGCGCCAGTGCCCGCAGCTGCTCCGCAAGGTCCGGGGCACGGTAGTCGACCGGTTGCACGCCGAGCTCGCGGAGCTCGTCGTGATGACGGGGGGCGGCGGTCCCGACGACGGTCGCCCCCGCCAGTCGGGCGAGCTGGACCAGGACGGTCCCGACACCCCCGCTGGCCCCGTGCACCAGCACGGCCTGGCCGGAGCGGACCTTCGCGTGCCGGTGGAGCATCTGCCACGCCGTCACCCCGTTGACGATCATCGACTCCGCGTCGGCCGCGTCGACGCCGTCCGGCACGTCGACCAGGTCGGCCGCATCCAGCACGAGGCACGTCGACCAGCCTCCAGTCTTGGTGAGAGCTGCCACCCGGCGTCCGACGAGTGCCCCGTCGACGCCCGGACCCACCGCGGTGACGGTGCCCACCAGGTCGTAGCCCGGCACGAACGGGAACGCCGGCTGCCCGGGGTAGCGGCCGCGGCGCATGCCCTTCTCGGCGAACGACACGCCGGTCGCCTCGACGCGGACGAGCGCCTGGCCCCGGTCCGGCTCGTCGATGATCTGCTCCTGGACCTGGAGGCCGGCAGGCTCGACGAGCCCGGGCAGGACGACCTGGGCGGTCCGGATGCCAGGGCGGTTGCTGGTGCTTGACATGGTCGTTCCCAACTGTAGTGACTGTATCTTAGTTTAGTTATACCCTATCACTCGTCTAGTCTGTCCGTCACTTCGTGGAAGGAGGATGCTGATGGCGGAGCTCCCCGGCGGCCCGCGCGCCCGCTACCGCGAGCAGGTTCGTGCGGAGGTGCGCACACACGGCTGGAGCCAGATCGCGGAGGCCGGTGCCTCTGCGCTGTCCCTGAAGGCGATAGCCGCGAGGATGGGGATGACCGCTCCGGCGCTCTACCGCTACTTCGCCAGCCGGGACGACCTGCTCACCGAGCTCATCCTCTCCGCCTTCCTGGACCTCGCCGAGACAGTCGAGGCGGCGGCCGCCGGCACTGACGAACCCACGAGTCAGATCCGCGCGATCGCGGCCGTCATCCGCCGCTGGGCGGTGGCGGCGCCGCAGCGCTACCTGCTGCTCTACGGCACCCCCGTGCCCGGCTATGCCGCGCCTGCAGAGGCGACCGACCTGGCACGGCGGATCTTCGCGCCGCTGCAGTCGGCCTTCGCAGCCCGCCTGGGCACGGGCAGCCGCGCGAAGCGGCAGCGGCAGGGCTTCGACCTCACGGTCCGGCTCTGGACCCGGATGCAGGGTGTCCTCAGCCTGGAGCTGGCCGGCCACTTCGACACCATGCCCGTGGACGCGGAGGCGCTCTTCGCGCACGAGGTCGAGTCGGTCCTCGGCGACTAGCCAGTCCCCTGCCGACCCGGCGCATCCGCAGGCCCACACCCCGCCGACCCGGCGCAACCGCAGGCCCACACCCCGCCGACCCGGCGCAACCGCAGGGGCTGTGGATAGCCGGTCGCCCGCAATGGCGAGGTGGCGCATGCTCCTGTGCGTGACTTCGCCTCTCATACCAAGCCGTCCGGCGCTGTTGGGACCTGACTTTCCGCTGCCCCTCGGACTTCCCTTCACGACCCGCCGGGCGATCAAGGCAGGTGTCAGCAGGTGGGCGCTCTCCCGGCTCCTCTGCGACGGCTATCTGCGCCGGGTGCTCAAGGGTGTCTACGTCGCCACCCAGACGCCCGACTCCTTGGGTCTTCGCGCGGAGGCGCTGCTGCTCGTCGTACCCCGGCATTCGGTGGTCACCGACTGGACCGCGGTCTGGCTGTTCACCGGTCTGCTGGCTCCGAACGACCACCTGGAGCTGCCGGCGATCAGCATGTTCCTGCCCGCGGGGCGCGGCCGGCTGCGGAACAGGCTCTGTGCCAGTGGTGAACGAACGTTCCTGCCAGCTGACCTGATGACTGTCGGTGGCCTGACCGTGACCACGCCCCTGCGCACGGCGTGGGACATGGGTCGTCTCGTGCACCGCGACCGAGCGATCAGTGCCTTGGATGCCTTGCTGGCCCACGATCCCGGCATGGCGGCCGACATGGTCGACGGAGTCGAACGCTTCCGGCGACAGCGTGGCGTCGTCCAGCTGCGCGAGCTGGCTCCGCTGGCCGACGGCCGTGCGGAGTCGCCCGGCGAGTCGGTGCTTCGGCTCCGGTGGCTCGACCTGCCGAGCCTGCCCAGACCCACGCCGCAGGTGCCTGTCCTCAGTGACCAGGGAGAGGAGGTCTATCGGCTGGACCTCGGCGTGCCGGAGCTGCGGTTCGGCGTGGAGTACGACGGGGAGGCCTTCCACTCCAGTGACGCGGACCGGAGCCACGACATGCTCAGGCGTGAGTGGATCAGCAGGGAGCGAGGCTGGTTGATCAAGCCGGTACGACGTCACAACGTGTTCGGGCCCACCCGCGACATCGAGGAGATCCTCTACACGGGCGTGGACGAGGCGCGGCGCAGGCTGGGGCTGTTTCGGCCGTGACGAGCCTGCGGATGCGCCGACTCGACCGCTGGGCCTGCGGATGCGCCGACTCGACGGGCCGCTGCAGGCCGACCGGGCTGCGGCAGCCGCCACCAGCCCGGCGAACAGACCGGCGTCTGCACGGGTCTCCGGATGCCACTGGACGGCCACCAGGAACCGGTCGCCCGGCGCCTCCATGGCCTCCATCGTGCCGTCCTCCGCGTATGCCGCCGGCGTGAAGCCCGGGTGGTCGAGCACCGCCTGGTGGTGATGGCAGCCGACGATGCTCCGGTCGCCGACCAGCATCCGCAGCCTCGTTCCCGGGCAGGTCTCGACCTCGATGTCGCCGAAGGTGGGCCCGGTCGGGGAGTGGGACTCGTGACCCACCGAGTCGGGCAGGTGCTGGTCGAGCGTCCCTCCGCGCTGCACGGCCATCACCTGCATGCCGCGACAGATCCCGAGGACCGGGAGGTCGCGGGTGTCGGCGGAGGTGAGGAGTGCCATCTCCCATTCGTCCCGGTCGGTCCGCCAGGTCACCGTGCGCGGGTGCGGCTGCGCGTCGTACCTGCCAGGATCCACGTCGGCACCACCGGTCACGACGAGACCGTCGAGCCGTTCGACGACGTACGGCGCCGAACCAGCGTCCACGGGGGGAAGCAGCACGGGCGTGCCACCGGCCCGGTCCACCGCGTCGGCGTACGTCGTCGGCAGCAGGTCGGCCGGCTGGTCCCACACACCCCACCGGGCCTGCTCGCGGTAGGTGCTCAGTCCGATCAACGGTCGCACGTCGCCCTGGCCCTGCGGACGCGCCGACTCGACGGGGTGCGGGCCAGCGGATGCGCCGACTCGACCGGGTGCGGGCCAGCGGACGCGCCGACTCGACGGGGTGCGGGCCTGCGGATGCGCCGGGTCGACGGGGTGCGGGCCTGCGGATGCGCCGGGTCGGCCTCAGAGGGGGGTGACGTAGGCACCGGAGATCCCGCCGTCGACCAGGAACGTGCTGGCGGTGATGAAGCTCGACTCGTCGGAGGCGAGGAAGACCACGGCGTTCGCGATCTCGTGCGGCTCGGCGAAGCGCCCCATCGGCACGTGCACCAGCCGCCGCTGCGCGCGGTCCTGGTCCTTGGCGAACAGCTCCTGCAGCATCGGGGTGTTCACCGGCCCGGGGCACAGCGCGTTGACTCGCACCCCCTCCCGGGCGAACTGGACCCCGAGCTCGCGCGACATGGACAGCACCCCGCCCTTGGACGCCGAGTAGGAGATCTGCGAGGTCGCGGCCCCCATCACCGCGACGAACGAGGCGGTGTTGATGATCGAGCCGCTCCGCTGCTCGAGCATGTAGGGCAGCACCGCCTTGCAGCACAGGAAGACGCTGGTGAGGTTCACCTCCTGCACCCGGCGCCAGGCGTCCAGGTCGGTGTCCAGGATCGAGTCGTCCTCCGGCGGCGCGATGCCGGCGTTGTTGAAGGCGATGTCCACCGACCCGTAGGTGTCCTTCGTCGTCGCGAACAGCGCCTCCACCTGCTCCTTGTCGGTGACGTCGCAGTGCACGTATCAGCGGCCCCGCAATGCCTATCCACGACCTCCTTGCCGCGGACGTCGTCGACGTCCCCGACCACCACCTGCGCCCCCTCCTCCGCGAAGCGCAGCACCGTCGCCAGACCGATGCCCGAGCATCCCCCGGTGACGACCGCGACCTTGCCGTCGAGCCGTCCAGCCATGTTTCCCTCCGTGCCTCGTGTTCGATGCCCCGGCCCTAGTGGGCCAGGAAGACGTTCTTCTCCTCGGTGAACGCGTTCGGCGCGTCCGGTCCGAGCTCCCGGCCCAGGCCGGACTGCTTGTAGCCCCCGAACGGCGTCCAGTAGCGCACGGCCGAGTTCGAGTTCACCGACAGGTTGCCGGCCTGGATGCCCCGGGCCACCCGCAGCGCGCGCCCCACGTCGCTGGTGAAGATCGACCCGGACAGGCCGTAGTCGGTGTCGTTGGCCTTCGCGACGGCGTCCGCCTCGTCGTCGAAGGGCAGCACCGCGACCACCGGGCCGAACACCTCCTCACGCCAGATCCGCTGCTCGGTGGAGTCGGCGAGCACCACGCTCGGCGGCATCCAGAACCCGGGTCCGTCCGGCGCCGGTCCCGCGAAGGCGACGTCCACCTCGTCGACGTACGCCTGCACGCTGGAGCGCTGCTGGGCGGAGATCAGCGGGCCCATCTCGCTGCTCCGGTCCGACGGGTCGAGCACGGACATCCCCCTGACCGCCGGCTCGAGGAGGCCGAGGAACTCGTCGTACGCCGACCGCTCGACGAGGATCCGCGAGCGTGCGCAGCAGTCCTGCCCGGCGTTGTCGAACACGGCGTACGGCGCCGCGGCGGCGGCCGCAGCCAGGTCCGCGTCGGCGAAGATCACGTTGGCGCTCTTGCCCCCGAGCTCGAGCGTGCACCGCTTCACCTGGTCCGCGCATCCGGCCATGACCTGCTTGCCCACCTCGGTGGAGCCGGTGAAGCACACCTTGCGGACCAGCGGGTGGGTCACGAAGCGCTCACCGACCACCGAGCCCTTCCCGGGGATGATGGTCAGCACCCCCTCGGGAAGGCCGGCCTCGAGAGCCAGCTCCCCGATGCGTACGGCGGTCAGCGGCGTCAGCTCGGCCGGCTTGACGACCACCGTGTTGCCGGCGGCCAGAGCCGGCGCCATCCCCCAGGCCAGGATCGGCATCGGGAAGTTCCACGGCACGATGATGCCGACCACGCCGAGCGGCTCGTGGAAGGTCACGTCGATGCCGCCGGGCACCGGGATCTGCCGGCCGAACATCCGCTCCGGCGCCGCGGAGTAGTAGTTCAGGCAGTCCCGGACGTTGCCCGCCTCCCAGGTCGCGTTCGCCCAGGTGTGGCCGGCGTTGCGCACCTCGATCTCGGCGAGCTCCTCGACGTGGGCGTCCACGAGGCCCGCGAAACGGCGCAGCACCGTGGCCCGCTCACCGGGCGCGATGTCGCGCCAGGCAGGGAACGCGGCGTGGGCCCTCTCGACGAGACGGTCGGTGTCGTCGGCCGAGGCCAGCGTGACGTCGGTGACCGGCTGCTCGGTGGCCGGGTTGACGACGGTGAAGACGGCCACCGACGTCACATCCTCTCGAAGCTGCGCCGCAGCTCCCAGTCGGTGACCGCGGCACCGAACGCCCGGAGCTCGACGTCGGCCATGTTGGTGTAGTGGTCGACGACCTCGTCGCCGAGCACCGAGCGGGCGACCTCCGAGTGGGTGAAGGCGTCCCGGGCGTCGCGGAGCGTCTGCGGGACCTTCGGCTTGTCGGAGTCGTAGGCGTTGCCGACCAGCTCGGGCTCCAGCTCCAGCTCGTTCTCGATCCCGTGCAGGCCCCCCGCGAGCATCGCAGCCAGCGCGAGATAGGGGTTCACGTCACCCCCGGGGAGGCGGTTCTCCATCCGCGCGGACGCGCCGTGGCCGACGAGCCGGACGGCGCACGTGCGGTTGTCGAGGCCCCACGCCACCGCGGTCGGCGCGAAGGACCCCGCCGCGAACCGCTTGTAGGAGTTGACGTTCGGCGCGTAGAAGAGCGTGAAGTCGACCATGGTGGCCAGCACCCCGGCCACGAAGTGGTCATAGAGCGGGGTCCGGGCACCGTCCTCCCAGAACACCGTCTCACCACCACTGCCGCGCAGCGACAGGTGGATGTGGCAGGAGTTGCCCTCCCGCTCGTCGAACTTCGCCATGAAGGTCAGCGACTTGCCGTGCGCGGAGGCGATCTCCTTCGCGACGGTCTTGTAGACGGAGTGGTTGTCCGCGGTCACCAGCGCCTCGTCGTAGAGGAAGCCGATCTCCTGCTGCCCCAGGTTGCACTCGCCCTTGGCGCTCTCGACGTTCATCCCGGTGGCGTGCATGGAGTTCCGGATGTCGCGCAGCACGGGCTCGACCCGCGACGTACCGAGGATCGAGTAGTCGATGTTGTACTGGTTGCTCGGGGTGAGTCCCTTGTAGCCGGCACTCCAGGCGCTCTCGTAGGTGTCGTCGAACATGATGAACTCGAGCTCGGTCCCGGCGACTGCCACGTATCCCGCGTCGGCGGCCCGCTCGAGCTGGTGCTTGAGGATCGTCCTGGGCGACGGCTCGACGGCGCTGTGGTCGGAGGCGACCAGGTCGCACTGGATCATCGCGGTCGCCGGCAGGTGCGGCAGCAGCCGGATGGTGTTGTAGTCGAGGACGAACTCCATGTCCCCGTAGCCCTTCTCCCACGACGTCATCGCGTAGCCGTCCACGGTGTTCATGTCCACGTCGACGCCGAGCAGGTAGTTGCACCCCTCGACACCGTTGTCCAGCACGAAGTCCATGAAGTACGACGCGTGCAGCCGCTTGCCCTGCAGCCGGCCCTGCATGTCGGTGAACGCGATCACGACCGTGTCCACCTCACCGCCGCCGATCAGCGTCTGCAGGCGCTCGAGGTCCAGCAGCCGCGGGTTGCGCTGGGGGAGGGAAGGCAGGGGCATCGGCTCTCAGCTTTCATGTCTCGAGGGGGACGGTCGGTCGTGCCAGGGTAGGGCTCGGGCAGGTCGGGTTCAGGTCAGCAGCCCGCGCAGCAGGGCCGCCGTGTCGTCGCAGTGGCTCTCCATCACCCGCCGCGCCCGGGTCGCCTCGCCCCGGAGGACGGCGCCGAGGATCAGGCGGTGCTGCTTGCTGGAGTGGTCGATGTTCACCTCGAGCACCGGGATGGCGTTGAGCATGTCGTGCAGGTCCGCGTGCACCGCGGTCACCGCGCGGACGGTGAGCGCAGACTCCGTGACCGCCGCCACCGCGAGGTGGAACCGTGAGTCGGCCTGCCGGTGCTCCGCAGGGTCGGTCGCGGCGGCCACCTCGTCGTGCGCCCCCACCAGGAGCTCCTGCTGGGCCGCGGACAGGTCCCGGGTGGCGGCGAGATGGGCGGCTCCCGGCTCGACCAGGCGACGGAACACCAGCGTGTCACGCAGGTGCTCGCTGCGGGGCACCAGCGCCCGCGCTCTTCGCGAGGACGGCTTCGCTCGGGCGATAGCTCACGACCGTGCCGCCGCCGCGCCCCCGCGTCGTGTTCACGAACTCGGCGGCCCGCAGCGCGGCGATCGCCTCGCGCAGGGTGGCCCGCGAGACACCCAGCCTCTCGGCGAGCTCGCGCTCCGGCGGCAGGGCGGTGCCGCGCGGGTACACACCCAGCCGGATCGCCGTGGCGAGCTGCTCGACGCACCCCTCGAAGGCGTGGTGGCCCCGGACCGCACGCAGCACCGTCTCGCTGAGCTCGAGACTCGGGGAGGCGGACACGGGGCCAGTCTCGTGACTGCGGAGCAGGGCGTCAATGGTTCGACTTCAAACCTTTGCGTCGGTTCCCGGATCTCTTGACTGACCTCGGCTGCTCCCTCCAGACTCGTGCGCACCCTGGGACACCCTGACTGCGGAAGGCGGCCCATGGCAGAGTCTCGGAGCGACCAGCAGGACGACGACTACCACGCACAGCGCTCGCTGAAGAAGGGCGCCGCCGGCTGGGTCCTCCTCGCCGGGCTGGGGGTCAGCTACGTCATCTCCGGGGACTTCGCGGGCTGGAACTTCGGCCTCGACGAGGGCGGCTGGGGCGGGCTGCTGGTCGCCGCGCTGCTGATGGGGGTGATGTACACCTGCATGGTCTTCGGGCTCGCCGAGATGTCCTCGGCGCTCCCGGTCGCCGGAGCCGGCTACGGCTTCGCGAGACGGGCGCTCGGCACGGTGGGCGGCTTCGCCACCGGGATGGCCGTCCTCATCGAGTACGCCGTGGCGCCCGCCGCCATCGCCGTGTTCATCGGCGGCTACGTCGAGGCGCTGGGTCTCTTCGGCCTCACCAACGGGTGGCCGGTCTACCTGGTGGCCTACGCGCTGTTCGTCGGGGTCCACCTCTACGGCGTCGGGGAGGCGCTCAAGCTGATGTTCGCCATCACGGCCGTCGCGGTGGTGGCACTGCTCGCCACGGTCGTCGGTCTGGCGCCGAAGTTCTCCTCCGCCCGGCTGTTCGAGATCACCCCGGACGGATCCGCCCTGTCCAGCAGCTTCCTTCCCTACGGCATCTCCGGCGTGGTGGCCGCTCTGGTCTACGGCATCTGGTTCTTCCTGGCGGTGGAGGGGGTGCCGCTCGCGGCGGAGGAGACCAGCGACCCCGGCCGTGACATGCCCCGCGGCATCATCGTGGCGGTGTGCGTGCTGCTGGTGTTCGCCACCTTGATGCTGCTCTTCGTGCCCGGGTCGGCCGGGGCGGAGGCGGTCCGCACCTCCGACAACCCGTTGCCCGAGGCGATCCGTGCGGTCTACGGCGGGGACTCCCGGTTGGCCGACTTCGTCAACTACGCGGGCCTGGCCGGGCTCGTCGCCAGCTTCTTCTCGATCATCTACGCCTACTCCCGCCAGCTGTTCGCCCTCTCCCGGGCCGGGTACCTTCCCCGGGTGCTGTCACTGACCAGTCGCCGGAGCACGCCGTACGTCGCCCTGGTGGTGCCCGGCACGGTCGGCTTCCTGCTGGCCGCCCTCACCAAGGACGGCGCGCTGCTGATCAACATCGCGGTGTTCGGTGCCACCGTCTCCTACGTGCTGCTCAACCTCAGCCACATCATGCTGCGGCGCCGGGAGCCGGACCTGGAGCGCTCCTACCGCACGCCCGGCGGGGTCGCCACCACCGGACTGGCGCTGGCGCTCAGCGTGGTGGCCGTGGTCGCCACCTTCTTCGTCGACATCCGGGCGGCCGGCATCACCGCAGCGGTGTTCGCATCCGCGATGGCCTACTTCTGGTTCTACAGCCGCCACCACCTCGTCGCCTCGGCACCCGAGGAGGAGTTCGACCACATCACCGACGCCGAGTCCGGACTGCAGTGACGTCCCCTCCTGAGGGGTACACCCGTCGCTGCCTGTCATTGGTTCGACTTCAAACCTTTATCTGATACGTATAGACGCTCACTCTCCTGCGACGCTACTTTGAGCCGGACCTCGTCCCATGCATCGGAGATGACATGACCGACTCGCAAGAAATGTCGCAGGACGAGCAGCTGCTCGCCAGGCTCGGCTACAAGCAGGAGCTGGGCCGGTCGTGGTCCAGCTTCTCCAACTTCGCCATCTCCTTCTCGATCATCTCGATCCTGGCGGGCTGCTTCACCACCTTCGGGCAGGCCTGGAACAACGGCGGACCGGTCGCCATCTCCTGGGGCTGGCCGATCATCTCCGCCTTCATCCTGGTCATCGGGTTCACCCTCAGCGAGCTGGTGTCGGCCTACCCGACCTCGGGCGGCATCTACTGGTGGGCCGCGAAGATGGGTGGTCCGGCGGCGGGCTTCTTCACCGGCTGGCTGAACCTCATCGGCCTGCTCGCCGTCACCGCGTCGGTGGCCTACGGCGCCGCGACCTTCATGGACCTGACGATCAGCACCATCAGCAGCGGCTACGCCGACTCCTACTCGCTGACGCGGGTGTTCATCTGGTTCGTGGTGATCATGGCGCTCGCCGCCCTCGCCAACATCTTCAGCGGCCACCTGCTGGCGATCGTCAACAACATCTCCGTCTGGTGGCACGTCGCGGGCGCCGCCGTCGTGATCCTGGTGCTCATCGTCGTGCCGGACACCCACCAGAGCGTCGGGTTCGTGTTCACCGAGCGCATCAACAACTCGGGGTTCAGCAGCGGGTTCTACTGGTTCCTCGTGCTGCCGCTGGGCTTCCTGCTGACGCAGTACACCATCACCGGCTTCGACGCCTCCGCCCACCTCTCCGAGGAGACCCAGGGAGCGGCGGAGGGCGCGGCGAAGGGCATCTGGCGCTCCATCTTCTACTCGGCCGTCGGTGGCTACGTCCTGCTGCTGTCGTTCCTGTTCGCGGTCCAGGACGTCAAGGGCGTCAACGACGGGTTCGGTGCGGTCGACGTGATCTTCGGTCAGGCGCTCCCCGAGGGATGGCACTTCCTGGTGCTGCTGATCTCCACGGCCGGGCAGCTGTTCTGCGCCACCGCGTGCCTGACGAGCGCCTCCCGGATGACCTTCGCGTTCAGCCGCGACGGTGCCATCCCCGGATCGAGGACGCTCGCCAAGGTGCACCCGACGACGAAGATCCCGGCCAACGCGGTGATCTTCGTGGCGGTCATCGGCGTCATCATCACCCTGCCGGCGCTCAAGAGCGTCGGCGGCGTCCCGGTGGCCTTCTTCGCGGTCGTCTCGGTGGCGGTGATCGGGCTCTACCTCGCGTTCCTGATCCCGATCGTGCTGCGCTGGCGGCTCGGGGACGCGTTCGAGCCGGGATCCTGGACCAACGGCCCGAAGTACAAGTGGATGAACATGCTCGCCGCGGTCGAGATCGTCGTGATCAGCGTCTACTTCGTGCTGCCGTTCACCCCGTCGGGGGTGCCGTTCAGCAGCGACTTCGCGTGGTCCAGCGTGAACTACGCGCCCGTCCTCACGATCGGGACCCTGCTGGTGCTGGCGATCTGGTGGCACACCTCGGCGAAGAAGTGGTTCACCGGGCCCAAGCACACCATCGACGAGGCCGTCCTCGAGGCCTTCGACGACTGAGGTGGGGCACGACCTGACCGGCGACGTCGAGATCGGATCCCTCCTGGACCGGATCCCCGAGCTCGCGGGCCTGCCGCGCACGGTGGTCGAGCTGCACGGGGGCCTGACCAACCAGAACCTGCGGGTGACCACGAGCCGGGGCGACTACGTCGTACGCCGGTTCCGCGGCGACCCCGACCTGCTCGGCATCGACCGGGACGCCGAGCACGCGAACTCGGTGGCCGCGGCCGCCGCGGGGGTCGGTGCCCCGGTCGTGGACTACCGGCCCGACCTCGGCGTGCTCGTCATCGGCCACCTCGACGGACGCACCTACGACAACGCGGCCTTCACCGAGCCGGGGGTGCCCGCCCGGGCCGGCGAGGCCATCGCGAGGCTGCACCGGGGGCCGAGGTTCACCGGCGACTTCGACATGTTCGAGCGCCAGCGGCGCTACCTGCGCACGGTGCGCGAGCACGGCTACCCCCTCCCCGACGGGTACGTCGACCTGGAGGACCGCTTCCAGGAGGTGGGCAGGGCGCTGGCCGTCCGCGCGGAGCCGACGGTGCCCTGCAACAACGACCTGCTGGCCGGCAACTTCATCGACGACGGCGCGCAGGTGTGGCTGATCGACTACGAGTACTCCGGCAACAACGACGCCTGCTTCGAGCTCGGCAACACCTGCACCGAGTGTGACCTCGACGACGACCGGGTCGAGGAGCTCGTCACCGCCTACGACGGCGGGCCGGGACGCGGCCTGCGGACCCGGCTCGCCCGGGTGCGTCTGCAGGCACTGGTGTCCGCCTACGGCTGGTCGCTGTGGGGGGCCATCCAGTCCGCCGCCAGCAGCATCGACTTCGACTTCGACGCGTGGTCGCGCGAGCGCTTCGAGAAGGCGGCCCGGGGCCTCACCGGCGACCGGCTGCCGATGCTCCTGGAGGAGGCGACCGGTGCCGAGTGAGACACCCACCGGACGGGCCGACGGGGACCCCGCCGGCCTGCCGGACCGGGCCCGGGTCGTGGTCGTCGGCGGCGGCGTGATCGGCGCCAGCACCGCCTACCACCTGACCGCGCTGGGCTGGCACGACGTGGTGCTGCTCGAGCAGGGCACGCTGTCGTGCGGCACCACCTGGCACGCCGCCGGGCTGGTCGGGCAGCTGCGCGCCTCGGAGAGCGGCACCCGGCTGGTGCAGCGCAGCGGGGAGCTCTACGCCCGCCTCGAGGAGGAGACCGGCCTCTCGCCGGGCTACCAGCAGTGCGGCGGGGTGATCGTGGCCCGCACCCCCGACCGGATGACCCAGCTGCGGCGCACCGCGGCGACCGCCGAGGCGTTCGGCCTGGAGTGCTCGATGATGACCCCGGCCGAGGCCCTCGAGCGGTGGCCGCTGATGCAGGTCGAGGACCTGCTCGGGGCGATCTGGCTTCCCGGTGACGGCACCGCGAACCCGACGGACCTCACCATGGCGCTCGCCAAGGGCGCCCGGATGCGAGGGGCGCGGATCCTGGAGCACACCCGCGTGGTCGACGTACTCACCGACCGCGGCGCGGTGACCGGCGTCCGCACCGACCGGGGCGACATCGAGGCCGAGGTGGTCGTGAACTGCGCGGGCCAGTGGGCGGCGCAGGTGGGGCGGATGGCCGGGGTCAGCGTGCCGCTGCACGCGTGCGAGCACTTCTACGTCGTCACCGACCAGATCGAGGGGGTGCGTCAGGCGGGCGTGAGGCTGCCGATCCTGCGCGACCCGGACGGCTGGACCTACGTCAAGGAGGAGGTCGGCGGGCTCGTCGTCGGCGGGTTCGAGCCGCAGGCCAAGCCGTGGGTCGGCCCGCACGCGATCCCCTACCCGTTCGAGTTCTCGTTGCTGGAGGAGGACTGGGACCACTTCGCGGTGCTGATGGACAGTGCGCTGCAGCGCATCCCGGTGCTGCAGGAGACCGGGATCCGCAAGCTCTACAACGGTCCGGAGAGCTTCACCCCCGACAACCAGTTCCTGATGGGCGAGTCGCCCGAGGTCCGCGGCTTCTTCGTCGGAGCCGGGTTCAACTCCGTCGGCATCGCGTCCGCCGGCGGCGCCGGGCAGGCACTGGCCGAGTGGGTGGTCGAGGGGGAGGCGACCAGCGACCTGGTGGCCGTCGACATCCGCCGGTTCGCGCCCTTCCACGCAGGGGAGCGGTGGCTGCGCGAGCGGGTCGTGGAGATCCTCGGCCTGCACTACGCGGTGCCGTGGCCGAACCGCGAGCTGGCCAGCGCCCGGCCGCTGCGGACCTCCCCGCTGCACGACCGGCTGGCGGCGCGCAACGCCTGCTTCGGCTCCCGGATGGGCTGGGAGCGGCCGCTGTTCTTCGCCCCGCCCGGCCAGGAGCCGCGGCTCGACTACTCCTGGGGCCGGCCGCGCTGGCTGCCGTGGTCGGCCGCGGAGCAGCGCGCGACCCGCTCGGCGGTGGCGGTGTTCGACCAGACGTCGTTCTCGAAGTACGTCGTCACCGGCCGGGACGCGGAGGCGACACTGCAGTGGCTGTGCACGAACGACGTGTCCGGGCCGGTCGGCTCGGTCGTCTACACCGGCCTGCTGAACGCCCGTGGCACCTACGAGTCCGACCTGACGGTCACCCGGGTCGCCGACGACGAGTACCTCCTGGTCAGCAGCTCGGCCACCACCGTCCGCGACCTCGACCTGCTGCGGCGGCACGTGCCCGCGGGCCACGACACGCGGGTGGTCGACGTGACCTCGGCCTACGCCGTGCTGGGGGTGATGGGGCCGGCCTCCCGCGAGCTGCTCGCGTCGGTCTCCGACGACGCGTTCGGGACTGAGGCCGGGGCAGGGCTCGGGGCAGGGTTCGCGTTCGGGACCTCGCGGGAGGTGCGGGTCGGCTACGCGACCGTGCGGGCCACCCGGATCACCTACGTCGGGGAGCTCGGGTGGGAGCTCTACGTCCCCACCGAGATGGCGGCCGGGGTCTACGAGGACATCCTCCGCGCCGGCGCCTCGCTCGGGCTCGTCGACGCGGGCTACAGCGCGATCGAGTCGCTGCGGCTGGAGAAGGGCTACCGCGCGTTCGGACGGGAGCTGACCCCCGACCACACGCCCGTCGAGGCCGGCCTGCTGTTCGCCTGCAAGCTCGGGTCCGGCACCGACTTCCTCGGGCGTGCGGCCCTGGAGGCGGCCCGTGCCGCGGGACCGCGACGACGGCTGGTGTCCTTCGTGGTCGCCGACCCGGAGCCGATGCTGTGGGGCGGGGAGCTGGTGCTCCGCGACGGGGTGGCCGTCGGTCAGGTGACCAGTGCCGCCTGGGGTGACACGCTCGGCGCGTGCGTCGGGCTGGCCTACGTCGCGGACCCCTCCGGTGCGACGTCGCCGGACTGGGTCCGCGCGGGCGACTACGCCGTCGACGTCGCCGGGGCGGTGCACCCGGTCACGGTCGGGCTCCGGGCGCCGTACGACCCCGGGAGCCGGCGGGTCCGTGCCTGACCCTGGGACACCCAGCGGAACCCAGCGGGCCCCGGCGGCCGGGCGAGGTGGGTGGCTAGGGTGTCAGCGTGGCCGACCTGCGACCCCTGCGCGACACCGACGTGGCCGACGTGCTCTCGCTCAACGACGCCAACGTCTCCAAGCTGGCGGCGATGGACGAGGCCCGGCTGCACGAGCTGCGGGGCATGGCGGACCGCTTCGACGTCCTCGACGTGGACGGTGGCTTCGGCGGCTTCGTGGTCACGTTCGCCCACGGCACGGCCTACGACTCGGAGAACTACCGCTGGTTCAGCGACCGGCACCGCCGGTTCTACTACCTCGACCGGATCGTGCTGCACGAGGCGTTCCGGCGGCGCGGGCTCGGCACGTTCGTGTACGACGAGATCGAGCGGGTCGCGGCGCCGTACGGCCGGCTGGCGCTCGAGGTGAACCTCGTGCCCCCCAACGAGGCGTCCCTGGCCTTCCACGAGCGCCGCGGCTACGCCGAGGTCGGCCGGCTCGGCGACGAGCGGCACCTGGTCTCGATGCTGGAGAAGCCGCTGTGAGCACGACGCTGTCCGAGCAGCAGGTCGCGGACCGGGCCGCCGAGGCGATGTGGGCCGCGGACGCCGCCAGCCGGGCGCTCGGGATGCGGCTCGTGGACGTCGGGCCGGGACGGGCGACGGTGCGGATGACGGTCCGCGAGGACATGGTCAACGGCCACGCCATCGGCCACGGCGGGCTGACCTTCACGGTGGCCGACACCGCGTTCGCGTTCGCGTGCAACTCCTACAACCGCAGCACGGTCGCCGCGCACTGCGAGATCAGGTTCCTGGCCCCGACCCGGCTCGGTGACGTGCTGGTCGCCTCAGCGGTGGAGCGCATCCGGGAGGGCCGGGACGGCGTCTACGACGTCACCGTGCACGTCGGCGACACGTTGGTCGCCGACTTCGTGGGGCACTGCAGGGAGATCCGCGGTGTGCTGTTCGAGGAGGGGTCGTGAGCCTCCCGCGGTTCGCGATGCCGGACACCACGGCCGAGGAGGTGAAGGTCGCCCAGCTGCAGAGGCTGCGCGAGACGCTCGCCCGGGTCTACGAGCACGTCCCGCACTACCGTCGCGCGTTCGACGACGCGGGCCTCGTCCCGGGCGACCTCCGGACGCTCGCCGACCTGGCCCGGTTCCCGTTCACGACCAAGGACGACCTGCGCGCGGGCTACCCGTTCGGCATGTTCGCCGTGCCCCGCGGCAAGGTGGCCCGCATCCACGCCTCCTCCGGCACGACCGGCAAGCCGACCGTGGTGGGCTCCACGCACGACGACCTCGACACCTGGGCCGAGCTGGTGGCCCGCTCCATCCATGCCGCGGGCGGGCGGCCCGGCGACATCGTGCACGTCGCCTACGGCTACGGCCTGTTCACCGGCGGGCTCGGGGCGCACTACGGCGCCGAGCGGCTCGGCTGCACGGTGGTGCCGGTGTCCGGAGGCATGACGCCCCGGCAGGTGCAGCTGATCCTGGACTTCGAGCCGCGGGTGATCATGGTGACCCCGTCGTACTTCCTGGCGATCCTCGACGAGATGGAGAGCCAGGGGGTGGACCCCCGGTCGACCTCGCTGGAGATCGGGATCTTCGGTGCCGAGCCGTGGACGGAGGAGATGCGCCACGAGGTCGAGCGACGCAGCGGCATCGACGCCGTGGACATCTACGGGCTGTCGGAGGTGATGGGACCAGGGATCTCCCAGGAGGCGGCGGCCACCAAGGACGGCCTGCACGTCTGGGAGGACCACTTCCTCCCGGAGGTGGTCGACCCGGTCACCCTCGAGGTGCTGCCCGACGGCGAGGAGGGCGAGCTGGTGCTGACCACGCTGACCCGGGAGGCGATGCCGGTGGTGCGCTACCGCACCCGTGACCTGACCCGGCTGCTGCCGGGCACCACCTATCCCGCGTTCCGGCGGATGCAGCGCGTCACCGGACGCACCGACGACATGATGATCGTGCGCGGCGTCAACGTGTTCCCCAGCCAGGTCGAGGAGCTGCTGCTGAGGGTGGAGGGACTGACCCCGCACTACCTCTGTGTGCTCACCCGACCGGGGAACCTCGACGAGCTGACCGTCCGCGTCGAGGCGCACGGCTCGGTGCGGGAGGCCGACCGGGGCGGCCTCGGTGCGCAGCTCGCGGAGCTGGTCAAGGACCACGTCGGGGTGACCGTCTCGGTCGAGGTGCTGGCGCCGCATGCGTTGGAACGCTCGCTGGGCAAGGCGAAACGCATCTCCGACCAGCGCTGAGCCCTCACAGCCAGCCGTTCTCCCGGGCCACCCGGACCGCCTCCATCCGGTTGCGGGTCCCGGTCTTGCCGATCGCGTCCGAGAGGTAGTTGCGGACCGTGCTGGTCGACAGGTGCGTCCGGCCGCTGATGTCCCTGACCGTGGCACCGTCGGCGGCGGCGTTCAGCACGTCGCGCTCGCGGGCGGTCAGCGGGCTCGGCCCGATCACCACGGCGGCGGTGGCCAGCGCCGGGTCGATGACCAGCTCCCCGGCGCAGACCCGCCGGATGCTGCGGGCCAGCCCGTCCACCGGGCCGTCCTTGACGATGAACCCGCGGGCGCCGGCGGCCAGGGCACGCTGCAGGTAGCCCGGGCGGCCGAACGTCGTGACGATCACCACGGCGCAGTCCGGGAGCAGCTCCCGGAGCCGCGCGGCCGCGTCGAGCCCGCTGACCAGGGGCATCTCGATGTCCAGGAGTGCGACGTCGGGCCGGACCTCGAGAGCCGTGGGCACCACCTGGTCACCCGAGGACACCTGGGCGACGACCTCGAGGTCGTCCTCCAGGTCGAGCAGGGTCGCCAGGGCGCCCCGCATCATGCCTTGGTCCTCGGCGACCAGCAGCCGGGTCACCGCTCGTCCACGGGCGAGGGAAGTCGCGCCTCGGCCCGGACGGGCACCGTGGCGACCAGCCTGAACCCGTCGGGCGTTGCTCCTGCCTCGAGGGCACCGCCGGCTGCGGCGAGCCGTTGGTCGAGACCGGCCAGTCCGTTGCTCCTGCTGCTGACCGGGGCACCCGCGCCGGTGCCGTCGTCGGTCAGCTCCAGCCGCGCCGTACCCTCGATGCAGGTGACCACCAGCCGGCTCGACCGCGCGCCGGAGTGCCGCACCACGTTGGTCACGCCCTCCCGCACCACCCAGGCCAGGGTGTCCTCGACGGCCGCCGGGAGCGGCAGCTGCGCGAGATCCACCTCGGCGGCGATGCCGGCCGCGTCGAGCGCCTCGACCGCGCGGTCGACCTCGGCCCTCAGCGTCGTACGGCGGTAGCCGCTGACCGCCTCGCGCACCTCCTCGAGCGCCTGCCTGCCGATCGACTCGATGTCCAAGGTGTGCTGCATCGCGGCGTCAGGGTCCCGCTGGGAGAGCCGGCGCACCGCCTCCGCCTTCACCACGATGAGCGACAGCGTGTGCCCGAGCAGGTCGTGCAGGTCGCGGGAGAACCGCTCGCGCTCGTCGGTGACCGCGATGCGCGCCAGCTCGCCCTCGGCCCGGCCCAGCGCCTCGATCGTCATCAGGAGGCGTGCCAGCACCAGGCTGATCGCTCCGGCCAGGAAGGTGGTGAGCGCCACCGTCCAGACGTCCTCGCCGCTCGCGCCGGCGCTCCACAGCGTCAGGCTCGCCGTCGCCGGGACCGCCAGCACGACCGGCGCGCCGGCGCGGACCGGCACCGCGTTGCACGCCGTGACGGCGAGCAGCAGCCAGGTGTTCCACCAGGGTGAGCCGTACGCCATCGTCGTCGCCACCGCCAGCGCGGTCAGCACGGACACCGACACGGGGCCGACCCACTGCCTCGTCTCCCAGCGCAGCACGTTGGCGAACAGCGGCGCGGCCGCGCAGACCGCGACACCCAGCAGCGCGAGCAGCGGCAGCGCGCGGTCCGTGCGGCCGACGACGTCGACGACGGAGGGGATGACGAGCACCGCGAGCCAGACCGAGGCGACCAGCAGCCAGCGTCCGGGACGGGCGATGCCCGCAGGACCGTCGCACCTGGGGGTGCTGGAGCTCATGGCGCTCACGCTACGCCCCGGGCGGTGCGCCGCGGCTGACGGACGATGACGGTCAGGCCGACGAGCAGGTGCATCGCAGCCAGCGCCGCGCCGGCCGCGAGCGTGGTGGCTCCCATCGGTCCGGTGAGGGACAGCACCAGCACGACCGCGGCGACGACCTGCCAGACCCGGTGGCCGCGGGCCCACCGGGTCGCGAGGCGGTGCGTGAGACCGCCGGCCACCACCGCGAGCAGGCTCACGGTCACCACGCTGCCCAGGCCCACCTCGCGGATGGTCGCCCCGGAGTGGACCCGCAGGTCTGCTCCGGCGAACCGGGCCACCGTCCAGACCGCCACTGCCCCCACAACGGCGATCGCTGCGGTCACCGCCGGCCGACGCCCCCATGACTCGGCCCGCCGGTCGCCTCTCGTCGTCTGCATCGTGGTCATCTCAAGCCCCAATCCTCCGAGCGGCCCGTGGTCGCTCTCTGTCCGTGATGTCCGGCCTCCCGTTCGGGCCGATGTCGTGACCACGACGCTACGGAGATCGCCGGACCGTCGGCAGATGCGAACGTCGCCGGTTCCGTAGGACGAATGTGGACTCCCCACCCTGCCGACCCGGCGCGTCTGCAGGCCCAACCCCTGCCGAGTCGGCGCATCTGCAGGCCCCCACACTGGCGAGTCGGCGCATCTGCAGGCCCCTACACTGGCGAGTCGGCGCGTCTGCAGGCCCCACACCGGCGAGTCGGCGCGTCTGCAGGCCCCACACCGGCGAGTCGGGCGATGTGGCGTGGTCAAGCAGCGCGCTAGGTGCTTCAGCAGCGGCGCGGACGAGCTCGGCAGGTACGACGCTCGAACGCCCGTCCGTTCAGCCAGGTCGGTCCGCATCACGACCTCGACCAGCTCCCGACCTGCAGACGGGCCGACTCGACCGGGTTCCAGCCCGCAGACGGGCCGACTCGACCGGGTTCCAGCCCGCAGACGGGCCGACTCGACCGGGTTCCAGCCCGCAGACGGGCCGACTCGACCGGGTTCCAGCCCGCAGACGCGCCGACTCGACGGGCCGGCTGAGTCGAGAGCCCTACCTGCGCGGCCGGCGGGCCCAGCGGCGCCCGGCCTCGTCCCGCTCGCGGCGCGGCACGGGGAACTGGTCCAGGCCGCTGATGTCCCGCAGGTGCCCGGGCTGGGTGTCCGAGAGGTGCACCCGGGCGTGGTAGCGGAACCGCCAGACCTGGATGGCCCCCACGACCCACCCGACGTACTGCACGCTCATCGCCAGCCGGTAGGCCCCGGGAGAGTAGTCGTTCGAGGAGCCGGGCGTGACCAGGTCGAGCACCACCCCGATCGCGAAGATCGTCAGCAGTGAGGCCACGAACCCGCCGACGTTGACGATCCCGCTCGCCGAGCCGAGCCGCGGTGCCGGCGCGAACGTCCGGGCCACGTCGAAGCCGATCATCGAGCCGGGGCCGCCCACGCCGGTGACGATGACCAGCACCACCAGCAGCCACATCGGGGCGTCCCCGGGCAGCAGCAGCACCACGGCCCAGGTGAGGGCCATCGTCCCGACGATGCTGAGCACCACCGTGGAGCGCTGCCACGGATGCCGGCTGATGTAGCCGCCGATCAGCGGACCGCCCACGATGAAGACGGCCACGAGCAGCGACAGCAGGGCGCCGGCCTCGGTGTGCGAGCGGTGCTCGGCATGCACGAAGAACGGGTATCCCCACAGCAGCCCCATCACGTTCGCGGCGAACTGGCAGGTGAAGTGCGACCACAGGCCCAGCCGGGTGCCCGGGTCCTGCCAGGCCAGCCGCAGGTCCCGGCCGATGGAGCGCACGTCCTTGACCGACCGGGACGGCGGTGCCCCCGGTGGCACGTCGCGGACCACCAGCAGGGTGAGCAGTCCGAGCACGACCCCGACCGAGGCGCTCGCCACGAACGTCGGTGTCCAGCCGTACGACGCCAGAGCGCGTGCGAGCGGGATCGCGGCGACCAGCGCACCGCACTGGCCGATCATCGCGGTGAAGGCGGTGATCATCGGGTTCCTCAGCGGCGGGAACCACGACGCGATGATCCGGAGCACGCTGATGAAGACCATGGCGTCGCCCATGCCGACGAAGATGCGGGCCAGCAGCGCACCGCCGTACGTCCCGGTGAACGCGAACCCGAGCTGGGCTGCCGTCATGAGGACGGCACCGGTGAAGATCAGCCGCTGTGGGCCGAACCGGTCCAGGAGCACGCCGACGGGGATCTGCATGGCCGCGTAGACCAGCAGCTGGAGCACCGTGAACGTCGAGAGCTGGGAGGCGCTGATGTGGAACCGCTCGGCGGCCACCAGGCCCGCGACGCCCAGCGACGACCGGTGGAAGATGGCCAGGAAGTACACCGCGACGGCGGTGAGCCACACCCCATAGGCGCGACGGCCGCCCAGCGGGTAGGCCGCGGTGGCGTGCGCAGGCAGGGCGTCGGACGTCATCGCGCCTCATCTTAAGCGCCGCGGGCGGGCCCCACCGACGCGTCTCAGAGCAGCAGCGCGCTGCTCGGGTCGTGCAGCACGGCGGCCACGTCAGCCAGGAACCGGGAGCCCTTCTCGCCGTCGACGAGCCGGTGGTCGAAGGACAGCGCGAGGGTCGTCACGTCGCGGATCCGCAGCCTGTCCCGACCCTTCTTCGTGTGCACCCAGGGCTGCTTGCGGATCGCTCCGACACACAGGATCGCGGACTCGCCGGGGTTGATGATCGGGGTGCCGGCATCGACCCCGAACACCCCGACGTTGGTGATCGTGAACGAGCCGCCCGACATCTCCGCCGGCTGGGTCCGGCCCTCGCGCGCCGCCCGCGTCAGGTCCCCGAGCGCCGCCGCCAGCTCCGCGAGGGAGAGCGCATCGGCGTCCTTGACGTTGGGCACCACGAGCCCGCGGGGGGTCGCCGCGGCGATGCCGAGGTTGACGTAGGACTTCAGGACCACCTCCTGCGCCGCCTCGTCCCAGGTCGCGTTGACCTCCGGGGTCCGTCGTACGGCGAGGCAGACCGCCTTCGCGACCACCAGCAGCGGCGACACCCTGACGTCCCGGAAGTCCCGGTGGTCCTTGAGCCGCTCGAGGAGCTTCATGGTCCCGGTCACGTCGAGGGTCACCCACTCCGTGACGTGCGGCGCGCTGAAGGCGGAGTCGACCATGGCCTGCGCCATCCGCTTGCGCACGCCCTTGATCGGCTCCCGGACCTCCCGCGCTCCGGACCCCACACCCGTGCTGTCAGGCGCCGGCATGGTCGCGGCGACCTCAGCGTCAGACGGCTCGGCGGGGGGCGCGGCGGCGGCGTGGACGTCGTCGCGGGTGACGGTGCCCCCCGGGCCGGTGGGCGCGATGCTGCGCAGGTCGAGGCCGAGATCCTTGGCCAGCTTGCGCACCGGCGGCTTCGCCAGCACCCGAGCCTCCGACGAGACCGGCGCTGCCTCCTCGGGGCCGGGGTCCTGCACGGCCGGCGTGGCGGGCACCGGAGGCTCGTCGGCGTCGACCACGTCGGGGACCTCCGGGGCTCCCTGGCCGAAGGCCCCCTGGAGCTGCCGCTGGGTGACGGCTCCGGCCTCGGACGCTGCGCTCGCTCCGCCGCGGCGCGCACGGCGCCGGCCGCTGGAGACCCGAGGGCCGTAGCCGACCAGGGTCTGGTTCTCCCCGCCACCGGACGCGGCGGGGTTCGACATGTCGATCTCCGGGGACGGACCAGGACCGGAGGCGGCGGCGGGAGCAGGCGCGGCGGGGGCCTCGGCCGCCGCATCGGCGGGGTCGCCGATCGAGATGATCGGGGTGCCGACCGGCACGGTCTCCCCCTCGGGGACGTGCAGTGCCAGCACCGTGCCGGCGTACGGCGAGGGCAGCTCGACCAGCGACTTCGCGGTCTCGATCTCGACCACGACGTCGTTGACCTTCACCACGTCGCCGACCTGGACCTTCCAGGACACGATCTCGGCCTCGGTCAGGCCTTCGCCGACGTCGGGCAGCTTGTAGTCAGCCACGGTGCAGACTCCTGGTGAGGGGACGGTCGGACGTGCGGGCGGGGAACCTCAGTAGTCGAGAGCGCGGTCGACGGCGTCGAGCACCCGGTCGAGGTCGGGCAGCCACTGCTCCTCGATCCGGCTCGGCGGGTACGGCGTGTCGAAGCCGCCGACCCGCAGCACCGGCGACTCCAGGGAGTAGAAGCAGTGCTCGGTGATCCGGGCCGCCACCTCGGCGCCCATCCCCAGGTTGACGTGCGCCTCGTGGGCGACGACGGCCCGGCCGGTCTTCCGCACCGACGCGTAGACGGGCCCGAGGTCGAGGGGCGACAGGGTCCGCAGGTCGACCACCTCGACGCTCTTGCCCTCGCTTGCGGCGGCCTCCGCGCCGGCGAGGCAGGTCTTCACCGTCGGACCGTAGGCCAGCAGGGTCAGGTCACTGCCCTCGCGGACCACCCGGGAGGTGAACAGCGGCTGCGGCTCGGCCGACGTGTCGAGCTCGGCCTTGTCGGCGTGGTACTGCCGCTTCGGCTCGAGGAAGATGACCGGGTCGTCGCAGGCGATCGCCTGCTGGATCATCCAGTAGCCGTCGACCGGGTTCGAGCAGGCCACCACCTTGAGCCCGGGTGTGTGCGCGAACTGGGCCTCGGGGCTCTCGCTGTGGTGCTCCACGGCCCCGATCCCGCCGCCGAACGGGATCCGGATCACCACAGGCATCCTCACCCTGCCCTGGCTGCGGAAGTGGATCTTCGCCACCTGGCTGACGATCTGGTCGTAGGCGGGATAGACGAACCCGTCGAACTGGATCTCGCAGACCGGGCGGTAGCCGCGCATCGCCATCCCCACCGCGGTGCCGATGATCCCGGACTCGGCGAGCGGCGAGTCGATCACCCGGTCCTCGCCGAAGTCCTTCTGCAGGCCGTCGGTGATCCGGAAGACGCCACCGAGCTTGCCGACGTCCTCACCCATGACGAGGACCTTCGAGTCGTCCTCCATCGCCTTGCGCAGCCCGGCGTTCAGGCCCTTGGCGAGCGTGATCCTGGTCGTCGCCGAGCTCATCACAGGCTCCCCGCCCCGGCAGGGGCCTCGAAGGAGTCGAGGTAGGCCGCGTAGCCCGCCTGCTGCTCCGCGAGCTCGGGTGTCTGCTCGGCGTACACGTGGTCGAACACGTCGAGCGGGCTCGGCTCGGGCAGCGCCCGGCAGCCCTCCCGCAGGTGCTCCCCGAGCTGCTCGGCCTCGGTGTCGAGGGCCTCGAGGAACTCCTGGTCGACGAGCCCGTTGCGGGTGAGATAGGCCTTCACCCGCTCGATGGGGTCCTTCAGCTTCCAGGTCTCGAGGTCCTGGCTGAGCCGGTAGCGGGTGGGGTCGTCGGTGGTCGTGTGCGCCCCCATCCGGTAGGTGTAGGCCTCCACGAGCGTCGGCCCCTGCCCGTCGCGGGCCCGCTGCAGGGCGGCCTGCGCCACGGCGTACGTCGCGAGCACGTCGTTGCCGTCGACGCGTACGCCGGGGAAGCCGAACCCGAGCGCCCGCTGGAACAGCGGGATCTTGCTCTGCCGCTCGATCGGCTCGGAGATCGCCCACTGGTTGTTCTGGCAGAAGAACACCACGGGCGCGTTGTAGGAGGCGGCGAAGATGAAGGCCTCGTTGACGTCGCCCTGGCTGCTGGCCCCGTCCCCGAAGTAGGCGACCACCGCGGCGTCGCGGTCCGGGTCGCCGGTGCCGACCACGCCGTCGCGCTGCATGGCCATGGCGTAGCCCGTCGCGTGCAGCGTCTGCGCGCCGATCACGATCGTGTAGAGGCCGAAGTTCGCGTCCTGCGGGTCCCAGCTGCCCTGGTCCACGCCGCGGAACAGCCCCAGCAGCTGCAGCGGGTCGATGCCGCGGCACCAGGCGACGCCGTGCTCGCGGTAGGTCGGGAACGCGAAGTCCTGGGGTCGCAGAGCCCGCCCGGACCCGATCTGGGCCGCCTCCTGGCCGAGCAGCTGGGCCCAGATGCCGAGCTCGCCGTGCCGCTGCAACGCGGTGGCCTCGGTGTCGATGCGCCGGGTCAGCACCATGTCGCGGTAGAACCCCCGGATCACCGCCGCCTCCTCCTCACCGGAGAGACCGGCGCCGAAGGAGAAGTCCGGGTGCTCCACCCGCTCACCCTCCGGGGTCAGGAGCTGGACGAGGTCCGCCCCGCCGTCGGCGGCGCGCGGACCGAACACCTCGCTGAGGTCCGGACCGAAGTCTGGGCTGTTGCTCACGGGCACTCCTTCGTCGAGACCGGCGCGCGGGGTCTCCGCGGCCGGCGGCCTAGGTGGAGTCACGACCGCCCGCGACACGCGCGCAGGTGGTGATCGCGGACGAGGACGAGCCGTGGTGCCGCCGGCCGGGTGCTCTCGCGAGGCGGCGGCCGACTGTGACCGCCACCACACTGCCGACGACGTCCCTACGGTACCGAAGGCGACGGAGGGACGCCTAATCAGCGCGCCCCTGCCCTGCTGGCGCCCCGCTCGCTAGGTTGGCCGGGTGAGCGAGCACCCCGACCCCAGCCGGCTGGTCTCCGGCACCACCACGATCGCGGCATCCCCCGGGGTGGTCTTCGCCATCCTCGCCGACCCCCGGGCGCACCCCCGCATCGACGGGTCCGGGTCGGTGCGGCGGACCATCGCCGGCCCCGACCGGCTCACGAAGGGTGCCGTGTTCGGGGTGTCGATGCAGATGTGGGGGGTTCCGTACCCGATCCGCAACCGCGTCGTGGAGTTCGAGCCGGACCGCCTGATCGCCTGGCGGCACTTCGGCGCGCACCGCTGGCGCTACCGGCTCGAGCCGTCCGCGTCGGGCGGCACGGTGGTCACCGAGACGTTCGACTACTCCCGCTACGGACGTCTCTACGCCACCGGTCTGCGGCTGGCGGGCTTCCCCGAGCGCAACCGGGCCGGCATCACCGCCACCCTGGTGCGGCTCAAGCAGGCGGCCGAGGCGGACGCCCGGGCGGGCGGCTGAGATGGCGGGAGATGCGACGGCCGGAGGGGCGAGCCCGCAGGGACGACCGCTGGACGGCCAGGTGGCGCTGGTGGCCGGAGCCACCCGCGGCGCCGGCCGGGCCATCGCGGTCGAGCTGGCCCGCGCGGGCGCCTACGTCTACGCGACCGGGCGGAGCAGCCGCAGCCAGGGTCCCTCCGAGATGGACCGGCCCGAGACCATCGAGGACACCGCGGACCTGATGACGGCGACCGGCGGGCAGGGTCGCGGGCTGCGCGTCGACCACACCCGGCCCGAGGAGGTCGCAAGCCTGGTGCGCCGCATCGAGGACGAGCAGGGCCGCCTCGACCTGCTGGTCAACGACATCTTCGGCGGCGACCGCTACGCGCAGTTCAACACCAGGCTCTGGGAGCACGACGTCGCCGGCGGGCTGCGGATGCTGCGGATGGGCATCGACACCCACCTCGTCACCGCCGCCGCGGCGCTGCCGTTGATGCTGCGGGGGGACAACGGCCTGCTGGTCGAGATGACCGACGGGACCGAGGACTACAACCGTGCCTACCGCGACGGGGTCGGCTTCTACTACGACCAGGTGAAGGCGGCGGTCGGCCGGATCACCCTCGGCCTGACCGCGGAGCTGCGCGGCACGTCGGTCACCCCGCTCTCGGTCACGCCCGGCTGGCTGCGCTCGGAGACCATGCTGGACCAGTTCGGCGTGACCGAGGAGACCTGGCGCGAGGCAGCCGTGGGCGACCTGGAGGGGTTCCTGATCTCCGAGACCCCGACGTACGTCGCCCGCGGCATCGCTGCTCTGGCCGCTGACGAGGGCAGGGCGCGCTATGCCGGCCGCACGCTGACCAGCGCCGAGCTGGCCCGGGTGTACGACGTGACCGACGTGGACGGGAGCCGCCCCGACGCCTGGCGCTACATCGCCGAGGTCGAGCGGCACGGTCTGTCCCAGCGGGTCGAGCGCTACCGCTGATGGGCGCCTCCGCAGGTTCGTCGGGGGTTGCTCGCGCTGAGGCCCCCTGCGGCCACGAGAACATGCAGCTCCCGGCGCCCGGCCCGAAGACCCACCCCGTCGGGCAGAGGTGCATGCTCCACTGGCCGCACCCGCGACCCATGGACGACTCCTGCGCATCTGTCATCGTCGTGGGCGGGCGCGGTAATGGCGCCTGTGCGGAGTTGCCGCTACGTACCGACCGATCCGCGCGCGGCAACTGCTCCTGTGCGGAGTTGGCGCCGGCCAGGTGCCCGCTAGCCGGGGCCACCGGCTCGGGCGTCGCTGGCGACGGCGAGGAACACGTCGTTGCCCGTCGGCTCGCCGATGGTGACCCGGACACCCTCACCGGCGAACGGCCTCACCATCACCCCGGCCTGTTCGGCGGCGGCCGCGAAGTCCGTGGACCGGTCCCCCAGACCGAGCCAGACGAAGTTGCCCTGCGCCTCGGGCACCACCCAGCCCTGGCCGGTCAGCGCGTCGACGACCCGGGTCCGCTCGGCGACGACCGCCTCGACCCGCTCGAACAGCTCGGCCTCCCGGGCCAGCGAGGCGACCGCCGCGGCCTGGGCCACGGAGGAGACCCCGAAGGGCAGCGCGCACGCGCGCACGGCCGCGGCGACGTCGTCGGCCGCCACCAGGTAGCCGACCCGCAGGCCCGCCAGCCCGTAGGCCTTGGCGAAGGTCCGCATCGCCACCACGTTCGGGTAGGTCGCCTGCAGCTCGACGGCGTCGAAGGTCTGCGGGCCCTGGGCGGGGCGCACGAACTCGCGATAGGCCTCGTCGAGCACCACGAGCACGTGCGGGGGGACCCGGTCCAGGAAGGCCTCGAGCTCGTCTCGGCGCACGGACGTCCCGGTCGGGTTGTTCGGGCTGCAGACCACCACGACCCGGGTGCGCTCGGTGACCGCGGCCGCCATCGCGTCCAGGTCGTGCCGCGCGCCGGCCGTCAGCGGCACCTGGACCGAGGTCGCCCCGGTGACCGACACCGCGATCGGGTAGGCCTCGAAGGAGCGCCAGGCGTAGACGACCTCGTCGCCGCTCGCGCAGTAGGCCGACAGCAGGTGGTAGAGCACCGCCACCGATCCGGTGCCGGCGGCCAGCCGGGACGTCGGCACGCCGAGCCTCTCGCCGAGGGCGGCATAGAGCTCGGTGCACCCCATGTCCGGGTAGCGGTTCATCCGGCCGACGGCCTCGACCGCGGCCTCGACGACCCCCGGCAGCGGCGGGTAGGGGTTCTCGTTGGAGGACAGCTTGTAGGTGGGGACACCGTCCCGCGGCGCAGGCGGCCGGCCCGGGACGTAGGCCGGGAGGTTCCGCACCGCCTCGCGCGCCTGCGGCCCGGTCGCGCGGCTCGGCTGCGTGGTCATGGACGCACCCTAGCCCGCAGGCAGGACCACCTCGCCCCCGAGCACCTCCGGCAGGTCGCGGCCGACGAGCAGGTCCAGCGGGTTGGTCAGGCACCGCGCCGAGCCGCCCCCGAGGTGCAGCTCGCCGAGGTCGACCAGCACGACGTCGAAGCCCCACGACTCCAACCGGGCCCGGACCCGCTCGGGGCAGGCGGGCATCACGATCGTGCGGCCCACGACGACCGAGTTGGCGCAGAACGTCAGCGCCTCCTCCTCCGAGAGGACCAGCGGCTCCGGCACCAGCTCGAGCGCCGCGGCCGCGGACCGCTCGTCGAAGGCCGCGGGGCAGACCATCGCCCGGGTGCTGTCGAGCGGGCAGAAGGCCAGGTCGAGGTGGTACATCCCCGGGTGGGCGATCCGCAGGCCTCGCACGCGCACGTCGAGGTCGGCGGCGAGGTGCTTGAGCGCCAGCTCCTCGGTGCGCGGCCCGTGGCCCACGACGAGGGCGTCACCGAACGCGAAGGCGTCCCCTGCCTCCAGGTGCGCGCCGACACCGTCGCGGCCGACGTACGACGTCGCGAAGCCGCGCTCGGCGAACCAGGGCTGGGCGGACCGGACCTCCCGGCGGCGCTCGGGGTGGCGCATGTGCGACATCACCACGCGCCGCCGACCGGGAGCGTTCAGCACCAGGCCGAGGTTCATCGCGTAGACCATGTCCGGGGAGTCCGCGCGGGCCCCGAGCACCTCCACCCGCGCACCGGCGGCACGCAGCGCCTGGACCAGGGCGAGCCACTGGTCGGTCGCCCGCCGCGGGTCCGGCTGAGCGTGCACGTCCATGAACGGGTTGATCGCGTAGTCGATGCGGAACTGGTCCGGGGCCACCGTCAGGTAGTGCCGGCCCCAAGGCAGTGGGTGACCCATGGCTCCTCCTTCATCAGATTGTCGGACAATCAGACTCACTAGTCTGAAGGCTGAGCGGCTCTGCGTCAAACCCTGGCCGGACCGTGTGACCGGGGCGTCACGCCGGCGTACCCGTCTCATGAACGCGGGTCGGCCCGGCGCCGTACGCAACACCCGTGACAGCCTGGTCGGGCAGGCAGTGGGCTCCAGGACGCGGCGAGGCGGGAGGTGACGTGAGCTCGTTCCACACGCTCCGGCTCGAGCACTCCTCGACCGTCGACCGGGTCGCGGGCGAGCTCCGGCGCGCTCTCTTCGACGGCGAGGTGGAGGCGGGCACCCCGTTGCGCGAGGCCGCGCTGGTGGAGGCGATGGGCGTCTCCCGCTCCACCGTCCGGGAGGCACTGACCGTCCTGGTGGCCGAGGGACTCGCCACCCGGGAGCCGAACCGCGGCGTGCATGTCACCGAGCTCGACCCGGGAGCGGTCCACGACGTGTGCACGGCGCGTGCCGTCCTGGAGACCGCGGGGGTGCGGGCCTGGCACCGGGCCCCCGAGTCGGCGCGCGAGGCCTGCCGCCGGGCGTTCCGGGAGTTCGCCGAGGTCGCCGGCTCGGAGGCGACCCCGGCCGAGCTGACCGCTGCCCACCTGTCGGTGCACCGATCCTTCGTCGCCCTGACCGGGTCGGCGCGACTCGTCGCCCTCGCCGAGTCGCTGACCGCCGAGATCCGGCTCGCGCTGGCCAAGGTGGACCGGATCCGGCGCAACGCCGCGGACCAGGTGCACTCCCACGAGGCCCTGCTGGACCTGCTGGACCACGGTGACCTCGACGCCGCCGTCGACGAGCTGGCCCGCCATCTCCAGCACGCGGAGACCTCGATGCTGACCGCGCTGGACCTGGCCTGAGAGGTCCCGCCCGGACACAGGCCCGGACACAGGCCCGGACACAGGCCCGGACACGGGCCTGGACACGGGCCGGCAGCGACCTGGCAGGATCGGGCCGTGAGGTTCTTGATCTGGGTCCTGGTCAACGCCCTGGCGCTGGCCGCCGCGACCTACCTGCTGTCCGGCATCACCCTGACCGGCGCCACCGACCAGGACCGGGTGCTGACCCTGGTGCTGGTCGCCATCGTCTTCGGGGTGGTGAACGCCGTGGTCCGGCCGGTGGTGAAGCTCCTGTCCTTCCCGTTCATCATCCTCACCCTCGGACTGCTGGTGTTCGTCATCAACGGGCTGATGCTGCTGCTCACCAGCTGGCTCTCGAAGCAGATCGGCCTCGGGTTCCACGTGGACGGGTTCTGGACCGCGGTGCTCGGCGGGCTCGTGGTGATGGTGGCCAGCTGGCTCCTGGAGGTCCTGCTGCCCGACGGACGCTGACGGACGATCCAGGGCAGCTTCTCAGGTGTGCCTCAGGCGTCGCTGGCACAGTGGAGGGGTGAGCATGGGAGCCGAGCAGCCGTCCCGGGTGCTGGTCGTCGACGACGACCGGGCGGTGCGTGAGTCGCTGCGCAGGTCGCTGGAGTTCAACGGCTACACGGTCAGCCTGGCCGGTGACGGCGCCGAGGCGCTGGCGAGCATCGCCGGGCAGATGCCGGACGCGCTCGTGATCGACGTGATGATGCCGCGCCTGGACGGGATCGAGACCACCCGGGCGTTGCGCACCGCCGGCAACGACCTGCCGATCCTGGTGCTCACCGCACGCGACTCCGTCGGCGACCGGGTCGAGGGGCTGGACGCCGGCGCCGACGACTACCTCACCAAGCCGTTCGCGCTCGAGGAGCTGCTGGCCCGGCTGCGCGCCCTGCTGCGACGGGTGCACGTGCCGAGCGCCGGGGACGGCCTGGACGACGACGTGCTGGAGTACTCCGACCTCTCGCTCAACCTCGCCACCCGGGAGGTACGACGCGGCGACCGCGCCATCGAGCTGACCCGCACCGAGTTCACCCTGCTCGAGATGTTCCTGCGCCGGCCCCGCCGGGTGCTCGACCGGTCCTTCATCCTCGAGGACGTCTGGGGCTACGACTTCCCTACGACGGCGAACTCCCTGGAGGTCTACGTCGGCTACCTGCGCCGCAAGACCGAGGCCGAGGGCGAGCCGCGGCTGATCCACACCGTGCGCGGCGTGGGATACGTCCTCAAGGAGTCGTGACGCGGGCCATGGGCGCGTCGGCCATCAGCGAGTCGGTCGGGAGCGCCGTCGGCCGGCTGCGCGAGCGGGTCCGCTACCGGCGGTCCCTGGCCAGCCGGGTCATCCTGCTGACCACGTTCGCGGTGGGCATCTCGGTCGCGCTGGTGTCCCTGGCGGCCTACCTGACGGTCCGGCACCAGCTGCTGGCCTCCCTGGACGAGTCGCTGCACCGGCGCGCCTACATCTCGGCCCAGTACCGGCCCTCCGAGACGGCACTGGCCGGCATCCCGGCGCTCGTGCAGGGCGCCACCGACACCAAGTTCGGCTATGTCTTCGCCGACGGCGAGCACGTGATGACCCAGGGCCCCCACAACGACACCCTCCCGTTCGGGGAGCCGGAGTACGCCGTGGCCCGCGGCACGAGCGACTACTCGTGCAGGACCGTCTGGAGCGGCAGCACGCCGTACCGCGTGGCCACCCTGCCCACCTCGACGCAGGGAGTGGCGGTGGTGGTCGCGCAGTCCCTCGAGGCGAACAACGAGACGCTGCGACAGCTCGGCCTGCGGCTCTTCCTGTACGGCGCAGCAGGGGTGATCGCGGCAGCCCTCGCCGGCTGGGCCGTGGCCCGCAACGGCCTGCGCCCGGTGCGCCGGCTGACGGACGCCGCGGAGGAGATCGCCCGCACCGAGCAGCTCGACCCGATCCGGGTGCAGGGCAACGACGAGATCGCGCGGCTGGCGCGAGCGTTCAACACCATGCTCGGCGCCCTCGCCGCGTCCCGGGACCGGCAGCGCCAGCTGGTGGCCGACGCCGGTCACGAGCTCCGCACCCCGCTGACGTCCCTGCGCACGAACCTCGAGCTGCTCACCCAGGCCGACCGGCAGGGCGGGCTGTCGGCCTCCTCGAGGGAGGAGCTGCTCAGCGACGTGCAGTTCCAGATCGAGGAGCTGACCACCCTGATCGGCGACCTGACCGAGCTGGCCCGCGAGCAGCCGTCCCAGGTGCTGCTCGAGGAGGTGGACCTCGCCGAGATCACCGAGCGGGCCGTCCAGCGGGCCCGGCGGCGGGCCAGCAGCCTGCGCTTCGACCTGCGCGCCGACCCGTGGTGGGTGGTCGGCGACGCGGCCGCCCTGGAGCGGGCCGCGCTGAACCTGCTCGACAACGCCGCGAAGTGGAGCCCGCCGCTCGGGGTGGTCACGGTCACGCTCGAGAACGGGTCCCTGAGGGTGGCCGACGAGGGACACGGGATCTCCGAGGAGGACCTGCCGCACGTGTTCGACCGGTTCTACCGTTCGCCGGGGTCCCGCACCATGCCCGGCTCCGGGCTGGGGCTCTCCATCGTGCGGCAGGTCGCCGAGCGGCACGGCGGCTCGGTGAGCGCCGGACAAGCCCCCGGAGGTGGCGCCGCGTTCTGGCTCACCCTCCCGGGGGCGGCCGAGCCGGTGGGCCACAGCCGGTCCACAAGCACGTCCCAGGAGACTCTCAGTGGTGGTTAAGCCCCTCTCGCCATGCTGGGGACATGACACAGTGGAGCACCCCCGACAACTCCTCGGGCCAGCCCTCGGGCAGGCCCGACGACGACCAGGGTCGCGAGGAGACCCGCCCGGTCCCTGAGCCGGAGTCCTCGCGGCACCGCTACGGCGGCTCCTCGAGCGCTCAGGCGCAGCCGCCGTACGCCGCTCCCTACGGGCCGCCCTACGCCGGCCCGCAGGAGACGACGAGCTTCGGCGAGCAGGGGCGGCGCCCGGCGCGACCGACCAACGGGTTGATCGCCGGCATCCTCGCCGCCGCGCTGGTGATCGGCGCACTCGCCGGCGTGGCGGGCGCGGCCGGCTTCAGCGCCGTGGACGGCCTCGTCCGCGGTGACTCCACGACCGCGTCGTCCTCCGACTCCCGCAGCTCGAGCGTCGTGGACCGCAACGACACCACGCCGGCCGGCGACTCGGTCGAGGCGGTGGCCCGCGCGGTGCTGCCCTCGGTGGTGAAGATCAACGTCGCGGGCTCCCAGGAGCAGGGCTCCGGCTCGGGCATCATCATCAGCTCCGACGGGGAGATCCTGACCAACAACCACGTCGCCTCGGTGGCCGGCCAGGACGGCTCCATCTCCGTCAGCTTCAACGACGGCTCGGCGAAGAAGGCGCGGATCATCGGCACCGACCCGCAGACCGACCTCGCGGTGATCAAGGCCGAAGGGGTGTCCGGGCTCAAGCCGGCGACCATCGGCAGGTCCGGCAAGATCAGCGTCGGCGAGAACGTGGTGGCGATCGGCTCGCCCTTCGGTCTGCAGGCGACCGTCACCAGCGGCATCGTCAGTGCCGTGAACCGT
Source organism: uncultured Actinomycetota bacterium (assembly GCA_963837995.1). Lineage (GTDB taxonomy): Bacteria > Actinomycetota > Actinomycetes > Propionibacteriales > Nocardioidaceae > Nocardioides_B. The sequence continues at coordinate 134,230 of CAWIPS010000006.1, read as the reverse complement.
CCGGTCTCGGTCCAGCCCGAGGCGACCGTCCCCGGCCAGGCACAGCCCGCGGACACGACGTACCCCGCCATCCAGACCGACGCCGCCATCAACCCGGGCAACTCCGGCGGCCCGCTCGTGGACCTCAACGGAGACGTCGTAGGCATCAACTCCTCGATCCGTACGGCGTCCAGCGGCGGCATCGACCAGTCCGCGGGCGGCTCGATCGGCCTGGGCTTCGCGATCCCCATCGACAACGTGTGGCCGATCGTGCAGCAGCTCCGCAAGGGTGAGACCGCGACCCACGCGAGGATGGGCGTCACGGTGACCGACGTGTCGAGCAACGGCGGCCTGCTCACCGGCGCAGGGATCCGGTCCGTCACGGACGGCTCGGCCGCCGCGAAGGCCGGGCTGAAGACGGGCGACGTGGTCACGAAGGTGGACGGGCAGGTGATCACCGACTCGGAGTCGCTGGTCGCGACCATCCGCGGCCACCGTCCGGGGGACACCGTGACGCTCACCGTGGTCAGGGACGGGAACGACACCCGCACCGTGAAGGTCGTGCTGGACAGCGACAAGGGGTCCGCGAGCAGCTGAGCGGGACCTGCGGCTCTCGGTGCCGGACTCGGGCCGCTCGCCTCGGCGCCAGGCCTGCACGGGCCGGCTCAGGCCTGCACGGGCCGGCTCAGGTGGGCACAGGGCTGACCGCTGCGCGCAGCTGCTCGGCCTTCCACCGGGTCTCGGCGTACTCCTCCGCGACGTCGGAGGTGACCGTGATGCCCCCGCCGGTGCCGATCTCGTAGCACCACGTCCCCGGTCCGGAGGCGGTGGCCACCAGGGAGCGGATCACGACGCCCAGGTCGGCGCGGCCGTCGGCCCCGATCCACCCGAAGGCGCCCGCGTAGACGCCTCGAGGCGACCGCTCCACCGACCCGATGATCGACATGGTGCGCAGCTTGGGGGCACCGGTCATCGACCCAGCCGGGAACAGGGCGCGCAGCGCCTCCACCGTGCCGACGCCGGAGCGCAGCCGGCCCCGGACGGTGGAGACCAGCTGGTGCACCGACGCGTAGGACTCCACCTCCATCAGCACCGGGACGCTCACCGTGCCGGGCTCGCAGACCATCGAGAGGTCGTTGCGCAGCAGGTCGACGATCATCAGGTTCTCGGCGCGGTACTTGGCCCCGGACGCCAGCTCCGCCAGCCGCCGGGCGTCCTCGGCCGGCGAGGACCCGCGCGGCGTGGTGCCCTTGATCGGCTTGGTCTCCAGCCACCCGTCGCGGTCGATGGTCGCGAAGCGCTCCGGGCTGGAGCTGAGCAGCCGGACGCCCCGGTGCTGGAGGAACCCTGCGTACGGCGCCGGGCTGGCGGCCCGGAGCCGGAGGTACGCCGCGACCGGGTCGACCCGGGACCTGACCGCCTCCCGGTAGGTCAGGTTCACCTCGTAGCTGTTGCCGAGCCGGAGCTCGCGCTGCACCGCCTCGAAGGCGGCGGTGTAGCTCCTCGGCGCCCGAGGAGCCGCTGCCTGCCGGCGCCGGGGCGCGGTCTCGAAGCCAGGGTCCGGGTCGTGGTCGACGAACATCGGGGCCCGCACCCGCATCCAGACCGCGTCCGGGACCTCGCGGGTCGTCGGCGCGCCGTGCGTCGTCGCCGGCAGGTCGCGACGGCAGGCGTAGCCGAAGTAGCCGACCCAGCTGACGGCGCTGTCACCGGCGTCCCGGGCCACCTCCTGGGCCAGCACCGCGAACGGGTCCTCCCCGACCACTTCCGCGCGCCCGTGCTGATGACGAAGCACCTGCCCGGTCGACGCGTCGTAGGTGAGCGACACGTCCTCGCTCTCCAGCCAGCCGAGGATCGACCGCCGTCCGGACCAGGCCCGCGAGCCGCCGCCGTCCAGCCAGAACATCCGGTCGTAGGTGGCCGCCAGCTCCACGAACGTGGAGGTGAGACCGGCGCCGGTGTCACTCATCGCGCCTCGAGGAAGTTCCGCACCAGCTGCTCGCCATGCTCGGTCAGGATCGACTCGGGGTGGAACTGCACGCCCCACAAGGGCTTCTCCCGATGCGCGACCCCCATCACCACGCGTCCGTCGGTGCCCTCGCACCAGGCCGTCTCCCGAACCGCGTCGGGCAGGACGCGGGCCGCGAGCGAGTGGTAGCGGACCGCCTTGAACGGTGACGGGATCCCGGACAGGACACCGGTGCCGTCGTGCTCCACCAGTGCGACCTCCCCGTGCGCCGGCTCGACCTGGCCGACGTGACCGCCGTACACGGAGACGAGGCCCTGCATGCCCAGGCACACCCCGAGCACCGGCACCTGCGCGTGCAGCAGCAGCTCGCGACCGACGGAGAAGTCACCGACGACATCGGGGCTGCCCGGACCCGGTGAGAGGATGATGTGGCTGAATCCCCTGCCCAGCAAGGACTCCGCGCCGACCTCGTCATGCTCCACCACCTCGGGGAGGACGCCGGTGACGGCGGCGACGAGGTGGACGAGGTTCCAGGTGTAGGAGTCGTGGTGGTCGACGACGACGGCCCGCGGCCCCCCTCTCGCACCGACCATCGCACCGACCATCCCAGCGATCATCGCAGCGTCAGGTGAGCAGGTCGAGGACCAGGTCGTGGATCAGCTCGTAGCCGTGCTCGGTCAGGATCGACTCCGCGTGGAACTGGATGCCGCGGTAGTGCGGGCCGCGGACCAGGTGCACGTCGCCGGTCTCCGGGTCCGCGAAGACCTCGACGCCCTCCGGTGCCGGCCGCCCGGCGCGCGCGACGAAGGTGTTGTAGAAGCCGACGTTCTCCTCGCGGCCGTCCAGCTGCACGCGCGACTGGGTGCCCTGGAACACGATGTCCTTGTAGGCGAGGTCGAGGCCCAGCCGGCTGCACAGCACCTGGTGGCCCAGGCACACTGACAGGAACGGCTGGCGCTTGTCCAGCAGCCCGTCGACGGCCGCCCGGAACGAGGCGATCTTCGGGTGGTCGCCGTCGCGCGGGTCCCCGGGGCCGGGCCCCACGATCACCAGGTCGTAGCCGTCGAGCGCCTCCGGCGTGACGTCCTCGTGGCGGACGACCACCGAGGTCATCCCCATCACAGCGAGCACGTGCCGGAGCATGTTGACGAAGTCGTCCTCGCCGTCGAGGATCACCGCAGTCCGGCCCTTGAGCTCCGGAGCCGGTGGGGAGCCGCCCTGGTCGGTCAGCCAGAACCGGCTCAGCCGCTGGTTGCGGGAGCCCAGGGCGATGACCACGTCCTCGTCCCTGGTCAGCTCGTCGATGCCCTCGGCGGCGACGCCGGCCTGCTCCACGAGCCCGAAGGCGGCCAGGATGCCACCGGCCTTCGCGTGCGTCTCGGCGACCTCGTGCATCGGCTGGGAGTCACGCACCAACGTCGCGCCGGCGGTCACCGTGAGCCGCCCGTCGAGGTCCACGTCCGCTGTGCGGATGACGATGGGCGAGTCCGCTGTCGGGCTGCCGTCGACGTCGCGGCCCAGCAGGGCAAGGGCGGCACCGTAGTAGCCACGTCCGCTCGACTCGTACTTCTTGATCAGCCGGCAGGCGTTCTCGACCGGCGAGCCGGTGACCGTGGCGGCGTACATGGTGTCGCGCAGCACCTCGCGGACGTCGCGGTCGGTGCGGCCGGCCAGGAGGTACTCCGTGTGCACCAGGTGCGTCATCGGCTTGAGGAACGGCCCGAGGACCTGCCCGCCCTCGCCGCAGACGTCGCACATCATCTTCAGCTCCTCGTCGACCACCATGAAGAGCTCGTAGATCTCCTTCTCGTCGGCGAGGAAGTCGAGCAGTGACTCCTTGAGCCGCCCGGGATCCTGCATGGCCTGTCCGCGTGGCAGCCGGAACGTGCCGCTGATCGGGTTCATCCGGACGTCGCCGCCGTGCACGGACACGTGCCGCTCGGGGCTGGCGCCGACCAGGTAGCGGTCCCCGGTGAAGAAGCAGTAGGTCCAGTAGGCACCGCGCTCGCGTTCGAGCAGCCGCCGCAGCACGGTCAGCGCCATGGCCGGACCCCAGTCCTGCACCTGGGCGCGGTAGTGCCGGCCGATGACCAGGTTCGCGCCCTCCCCGTTGCCGATCTCGCGGTCGATGATGGCCTCCACGACGACGCCGTACTCCTCGTCGGTGGTCTCGAAGCCGCCACGGTCCGAGAACTCGACCGGCTCGTCGGGCAGCGCCGCGAGCAGCTCGGACAGCGGCACCTCGGCCTCGGTCTCGATGTCGACGACGGTGAGCGGGGTGCCGTCGTCGTGCGCCTCGAACCCCCGCTCAGCCACCTGCCGGAACGGGATCGCCACCAGCCGGTCGAAGCGCCGGCCGGTCTCGGGCGCGCCCTCCTCGAGGGGTACGTCGAGCAGCCGCCCCACCTCGCTGCGGGTGCCGCCCACCAGGGTCACCGTCGCCGCGTCCCGGAGCCGGATCGCCGCCCAGGCCTCGCGACCCAGCATCGCCTCGAGCGCGTCGTGGGCGCGCGTCGTCGAGCCGGCCGGCGGGGGGACGTCCATGCCGTGAGACTCTACCGATCACCGCCGCCCCACCCTGCCGACCCGGCGTATGTGGCGGCCCAGACCGTGTCGACCCGGCGTATGTGGCGGCCAGAACCTGCCGACCCGTCTGCACGCCGCAGCCCCGAGCTCTCGCAGTGCGACGGGATCCCGGCCGCCAGACCCGCCGGGTCGACCTCGTTCCGGCCGCCAGACCCGCCGGGTCGACAGCATTCCCGCCGCCAGACCCGCCGGGTCGACAGGGTCGTGTGCAGGGTCAGGTGCTGACGGTGACCATCCGCTGGGTGGCGCGGGTCAGGACGACGTACAGGGTGCTGCGCCCGGTCATCGACTCCGCCTCGATCTCGTCGGGCGCGACCACGACGATCCCGTCGAACTCGAGACCCTTGGTCTCCAGCCCGGTGAGCACCGCCAGCCGGGCCAGGCTGCCACCGGACGCGTGCTGCGCCAGGTCCGGCCAGCCCTCGACCCAGCCCTGGACCTGCTCCCGGCGGGCGGCCGGAGCCACGATCCCGACCGTGCCCTCGACCGCCCCGAGCACCGACGTCAGGGCGTCTCGCACCCCCGCGCGCAGGTCGACGACCGTGAGCTCCTCGGGCTGCACGCCGGTCGCGCGCACGGCGTTCGGGAGGTCCGCGTCCAGCCCCACCCGCCGGGCGTAGGCGGCCGCGTAGTCGTAGATCTCCTTGCTGTTGCGGTAGTTCGTGGACAGGTGGAACTCGTGCCGCGCCTTGTCCCCGAGCGCCTGGTCACGGGCGCGGGCGGCGTCGGCGGTCACCGGCCACGACGACTGCGCCGGGTCACCGACGACGGTCCAGGTCGCCGAGCGGCCCCGGCGACCCAGCATCCGCCACTGCATCGGGGTCAGGTCCTGCGCCTCGTCGACGAGCACGTGGGCGTAGAAGTCGTCCTCGGTGCGCGAGGACGGCCGCGGCCCGCGAGGTGCCGACCGCTCGATGAAGGTGGTCAGCTCGGGGACGTTCTCGTCGAACAGCTGCGCCAGCGGGTCGAGGTCGTCGTCGCGGTCGCCGCGCTGCGGCCTCTCGGGTACGTCGCCGAGCACGAACCGCAGCTCGTCGAGCAGCGGCACGTCCTGCACGGACCAGTCGTCGGGGGTGACGCGATAGGCCGCCGGCTCCCGCACCGGCCCCCACGACCTGGACAGCAGTGCCTGCTCCTCCGCGCTCAGCAGCCCCTCGGCCACCCGCGCCAGCAGGTCCGGGTCGCGCAGCCAGGCCAGGACCTCCGTGGCGTCCAGCGGCGGCCACCAGGCCAGCACGAAGTCCACGAACGCGGCGGTGCCCAGCATCTCCTCGTTGAACTCCTCCCGCCCTCGGTCCCGTCCCCGCTCGCCCCGGACCTGACGCCACATCGCGTCGAGCAGCGCCGAGGCGACCCGCGGGACCTGCCGGTTGCGAGGCCCCTGGGACAGCAGCTGGCGACGGATCCGGCCGAGCTCGTGGGAGGACATCACGATGTTCTCGTCGCGGTAGAACACCCGCAGCTCGCGGGGTCCCTCCGGCACCGCCTGCCGCGCCGTACGACGCATCAGCTCGGCCATCCGCGTGGCGCCCTTCACATCGGAGACGGCCGGCTCGTCGTGGCGGAAGGCCCGGATGCCGTCGACGACCTCACCGAGGGACCGGAGCGCGACCGCGGTCTCCCCCAGGGAGGGCAGCACCCGCTCGATGTAGCGCATGAACACCCCGGACGGCCCGATGATCAGCACGCCCCCGTTCTCGTAGCGGCGGCGGTCGGAATACAGCAGGAACGCCGCCCGGTGCAGCGCGACGACGGTCTTCCCGGTCCCCGGGCCACCGGAGATCAGCACCACGCCCTTGCCCGGAGCCCGGATCGCCTTGTCCTGCTCGGCCTGGATGGTCGCCACGATCGAGTGCATGGTCCGGTCCCGGGCGCGGGACAGCTGCGCCATCAACGCACCCTCCCCGACCACGGGCAGCCCTTCGGCCGCCGGGTTGTCCGGGTCGAGGAGGTCGTCCTCGACGGCGACCACCGTGGGTCCTGCGCACCGCAGCACCCGACGCCGTACGACGCCCTGCGGCTCCGCCGCCGTCGCCTGGTAGAACACCGCCGCCGCCGGGGCCCGCCAGTCGATGAGCAGCGAGTCACGGTGCTCGTCGCGCAGGCCGATCCGCCCGATGTAGCGCGCCCCTTCGGGGATCCGCTCCGGGTCGAGGTCGAGCCGGCCGAACACGAGGCCCTCGTGCGCGGCGTTCAGGGTGGCGATCCGCCTGGCCGCCTGGAAGACCATCGCGTCGCGCTCGACGAGCCCGCCCTCGTGCCCGAGGTGCGCCCGGCCGTGGCCCTCCTTCGCCAGCGCCTCGGCGTTCCTGGTGGACTGGTCGAGCTGGGCGTACACACGGTTCACGAACTGCTGCTCGTGCGCGATCTCCTGCTGCGCCAGCGAGTGGTCGGGCGTGCTGACACCCGGCGACATCGAGTCGGGCGGGATCGAGTCAACGGACAAGCTTCGGCTCCTGGTGCGAGTCAGAACCATCAAGCGGGCAAGTGGACAACTTTACCCCGCCCGGGATCTGCCGGCCGTGGCGGTGCGCCGGGGCCTGAGGTCGGCTACCTCCTGCGGCCCAGGAACGCGCGCATCGCGGCCTGCGCCTCGTCGGAGGCGAACAGCCGGGCCGACAGCGCGGCCAGGTCCGCGCCGTGGGCGTCGATGCGCTCGACCAGCTGACGACCCAGGAGCAGCTTGGTCTCCCGCAGCCCCTGCAGGTTGCCCTTGACCAGCTGGGAGCAGATCTCGTCGACCTCGAGGTTGAGCTCGATCTCCTCGGCGGTCCGGGTCACCAGACCCATCCGCTCGGCGTCCCTGCCGGTGAACACCTCGCCGGTCAGGAAGGCCAGGGCCGCCGACCGGTCGGTCATCCGCGGCAGCACGCTGAGGGAGATGGCGGCCGGCGTCAGGCCCAGGCGCACCTCGGTGAACGCGAACGTCGCGTCGTGGGCGGCCACCGCGATGTCGGCGGCGGCGACGATGCCGATGCCGCCGGCCCGGACGCTGCCCTGCACCCGGGCGACGACGGGCTTGGCGAGGGTGACGATCCGGCGCTGCAGGTCGACCAGGACCCTGGCGCCCCTCTCCATGCCTCCGCCTCCGGGGCTGCTGGCCTCCGACATGTCGGCGCCGCTGCAGAACGTGCGGCCCACCGCACGGATCAGCACGACCTTGACGTCGTCGTCGGCCTCGGCGCGGCCCAGACCGTCATGGAGCTCCTGCACCAGCTGGCGCGAGAGGGCGTTCCGGTTGTGCTGGCTGTCCAGGACCAGGGTCGCGACGTGGTCATCGACTCGGTAGTGGACGAGCTCCGCCGGCTCGTCGCCGGTCTGGTCGGTCATGGCGGCCTCCTGACTTCGAGCTGGTGCGGTTCAGTAGGACTTGGGCAGACCCAGAGTGTAGGAGCCGACGAAGTTGAGGATCATCTCGCGGCTCACCGGCGCGATCCTGGTGGCGCGGGCGGCCACCAGCAGCCCCGCCATGCCGTACTCCGAGGTGATCCCGTTCCCGCCGTGCACCTGTACGGCGCGGTCGACGGTGTCGCAGGCGGCCTCGGCGGAGGCGTACTTCGCCATGTTCGCGGCCTCCCCCGCGGCCATGTCGTCGCCGGCGTCGTAGAGGGCCGCGGCCTTCTGGGTCATCAGCCGGGCCAGCTCGATCTCGATCCTGGACTGGGCGAGCGGGTGGGCCACGGCCTGGTGCGCACCGATCGGCACGTCGAACACCTCTCGGTCCTTGACGTAGTCGGTGGCCCTGCCCAGCGCGAAGCGGGCCAGCCCGGTGGCGAACGACGCCGCCATGATCCGCTCCGGGTTGAGGCCGGCGAACAGCTGGGCGATGCCCGCGTCCTCCTCGCCGACCAGCGCGTCGGCGGGCAGCGCGACGTCGTCGACGAAGACGGTGAACTGCTTCTCGGGACTGACGATCTCCATCTCGATCGGGTGGTACTCCAGACCCGGCGCGTCGGTCGGCACCACGAACAGGCAGGGCTTGAGCCTCCCGGTGCGGCTGTCCTCGGCGCGTGCCACGACGAGCACCGCTCCCGCCTCGTCGACCCCGGAGATGTAGGTCTTGCGGCCGTTCAGCACCCAGCCGTCCCCGGTCCTGCGGGCGCTGGTGATGATCTTGTGCGAGTTCGAGCCGGCGTCCGGCTCGGTGATCGCGAACGCCATCGTCATGGTGCCGTCGGCGATGCCGGGGAGCCAGCGCTGCTTCTGCTCCTCGGTCCCGAACCGGTTGACCACCGTGCCGCAGATGGCCGGTGACACGATCATCATCAGGAGCGGGCAGCCCTGGGCGGCGAGCTCCTCGCAGGCGGCCGCCAGGTCGCCGATGCCGCCGCCACCTCCGCCGTACTCCTCCGGGATCGAGACGCCGAGGTAGCCGTGCCGGCCCATGTCCCGCCACAGGTCGGTGGTCTTCCCGCCGCTGCGCGCCTGCCGGACGAAGAAGTCCCGTCCGTAGCCGCCGGCCAGCTTGGCCACCTCCCGGCGCAGGCTGCGGCGCTCGTCGGTCTCGGTGAACGCGACGGTCATGGCGTTTCTCCTCCGTGGGTTTGGATGCGTACGACGGCCAGGACCGCCCCTGCTGCGACGTGCGAGCCGACCTCGACCGGGATGGCGGCGACGTCGCCGTCGTGGGGAGCGGTCACCGTGTGCTGCATCTTCATCGCCTCGAGCACCAGCACCGGCTGCCCGGCGGTGACCGCTTCCCCCGGCGCCACGTCGACCCGCACCACGGTCCCCGGCATCGGCGCCAGCAGCGACCCGCTGGCCACCTCGTCGGCCGGGTCGGCGAACCGGGGGCGGCGGGTGAGCACGACATGACCCAGGGGCGACTCGACGTCCACCCGGTCCCCGTCGACGTGGACCTCGAACCGCCGCCTCACCGGAGCCGAGCTCCCGGGCGGTGACGTCGCCACCACGACGTGGGCGCCCGACAGCTCGGCGCTCAGGGTGCCGTCGGCGGACCGGTAGCCGGTGCGGCCACCGAGCCACTCGGCCACCACCTCCTCGCCGTCGCACACGAAGCCCGTGCGCTGCGGCTGGGAGACCACGTTGCGCCACCCGACCGGGACCCCCGCCTGCACCGACCGGTCGGCGCGGGCCGCGAGGGCGACGGCAGCCGCGAAGGAGGACGCAGAGAGCGTCCCGGGGTCCGTCCGGCGGGGGGACAGCGCCGCAAGGTCGTGCTGCGCGAGGAACCCGGTGGTGACCTCGTCCTCGACCATCCGCGGGTGCCGGAGCACCTCGACGAGCAGGTCGCGGTTGGTCCTGACGCCGTGGACCTGCGCACGCTCCAGGGCGGCCGCCAGCCTGCGCAGCGCCTGGCGTCGCGTGGGGGCCCACGCCACCACCTTGGCGAGCATCGCGTCGTAGTGGGTGCCGACCTCGTCCCCGGGCTGGTAGCCGGCGTCCACCCGCACCCCGTCCCGGGTGGTGGCGAAGCCGACGGCGCCCGGGATCGCGAAGCGGGTCAGCCGTCCGCTCTGCGGCTGGTAGTCGAGCGCCGGGTCCTCGGCGTAGAGCCGGGCCTCGACCGCGTGCCCGTGCGGCTCGACGACGTACACCTGGGCGAAGCCGCCCTCGACGGCCTGGACCTGGAGGGCGACCAGGTCCAGGCCGCTGACCGCCTCGGTGACCGGGTGCTCCACCTGCAGACGGGTGTTCATCTCCAGGAACGCGACACCCGGGGGGCTCCCCCACACGAGGAACTCGACCGTGCCGACGCCGACATAGCCGATCGCCTCGGCCGCGGCCCGTGCTGCTGCGTGCAGGCGGGCCCGCACGTCGCCCGACAGGTGCTCGGCGGGCGCCTCCTCGACCAGCTTCTGGTGCCGCCGCTGCACCGAGCAGTCCCGCTCGCCGAGGACCGAGATGTTGCCCGCGTGGTCGCCCCACACCTGCACCTCGACGTGCCGGGCCCGCTCGACGTACGGCTCGCAGAAGACGGTGGGGTCACCGAACGCCGACGCCGCCTCGGCGGACGCCTGCTCGACGGCCTGCGCGAGGTCACCGACGGCTCGCACGACACGCATGCCGCGACCGCCCCCACCGGCGGACGCCTTGACCAGCAAGGGCAGATCGGTCTCGGTGACGTCGGCGGGGGACAGCTCCGGCAGCACCGGCACACCGGCGGCGGCCATCAGCTTCTTGGCCGACACCTTCGAGCTCATCTGCTCCATCGACTCGGGTGTCGGGCCCACCCAGGCGAGGCCCGCGGCGAGCACCTGCCGGGCGAAGCCGGCGCTCTCGGAGAGGAACCCGTAGCCCGGGTGCACGGCGTCCGCGCCTGCGTCGAGCGCGGCCTGCACCAGGAGGTCCCCGCGCAGGTAGGTGTCCGCAGACGTGCTCCCCGGCAGCCGCACGGCGACGTCGGCCTCGCGCACGAACGCCAGTCCTGCATCGGCGTCCGAGTGCACGGCGACCGTCCCGATGCCGAGGTCGCGACAGGTGCGGAACACCCGCCGGGCGACCTCCCCGCGGTTGGCGACCAACAGTCTCCGGATGGCCATCGTCATCACATCCGGAAGACGCCGAAGCGGTCCGTGCCCCGGATCGGCGCGTTCTCGACCACGGACAGGCAGATCGCCAGCACGGTCCTCGTGTCGCGCGGGTCGATCACCCCGTCGTCGTAGACCATGCCGGACAGCGCGAACGGGCAGGCTCTGCTCCTCGACCGACTGCTCGACGGTGGCCCGCATCGCGGCGTCGGCCTCCTCGTCGTACGGCGCCCCCCGGGCCTCCGACGCCGCCCGGGCCACGATCGACAGGACGCCGGCCAGCTGTGCGGGCCCCATCACCGCGGACTTCGCGGACGGCCAGGTGAACAGGAACCGCGGGTCGAACGCGCGACCGCACATGCCGTAGTTGCCGGCACCGTAGGAGGCCCCCATCATCACCGACAGGTGCGGCACGGTCGAGTTGCTCACCGCGTTGATCATCATCGCGCCGTGCTTGATGATCCCGCCCTGCTCGTAGTCCGCGCCGACCATGTAGCCGGTGGTGTTGTGCAGGAACAGCAGGGGTACGTCGACCTGGTTCGCGAGCTGGATGAACTGCGCGGCCTTCTGCGACTCCTCCGAGAACAGCACGCCCTGGGCGTTGGCGAGGATCCCGACCTGCCGGCCGTGCAGCCGCGCCCACCCGGTCACCAGGCTGGTGCCGTAGAGCGGCTTGAACTCGTCGAAGGCGACCTCGTTGCCGGCGCCGGCCCCGTCGACGACCCGGGCGACCACCTCGCGGGGGTCGAACGGCTCCCGGAGGTCGACCGGGACCAGGTCGAGGAGCTCCTCGGAGTCGGCGTCCGGCTCGGCGAACGGCAGGTGCGGCGGCGCGACGGGCTTGCGGTGGTGCAGGCGCGCGACGATCCGGCGCCCGATCCGGATCGCGTCGCGCTCGTCCTCGGCGAGGTGGTCGGCCAGCCCGGAGGTGCGGGCGTGCATCTCCGCCCCGCCGAGGGACTCGTCGTCGGCGTCCTCACCGGTGGCCATCCGCACCAGCGGCGGACCACCCAGGAACACCTTGGCGTGCTGCCTGACCATCACGACGTAGTCGCTCATCCCGGGGACGTAGGCACCACCGGCCGTGCTGTTGCCGAACACCAGCGCCACCGTCGGGGCCCGGGCCGCGCTGGCCCGAGTGAGCCCGCGGAACAGCTCGCCGCCCGGGATGAAGATCTCCTTCTGGGTCTCCAGGTCGGCGCCCCCGGACTCGACGAGGTTGACTGTGGGCAGGTGGTTCTCGCGGGCGACCTGTGCGGCGCGCAGCACCTTGCGGACCGTCCACGGGTTGCTGGCGCCACCGCGCACCGTGGGGTCGTTGGCGACCACCATGCACTCCACGCCCGCTGACCACGCCGATCCCGGTGACGACCGAGGCGCCGACCGCGAAGCCGCTGCCCCAGCCGGCCAGCGTGGACAGCTCCAGGAACGCGGACCCCTCGTCCAGCAGCAGCTCGACCCGTTCGCGGGCCAGCAGCCTGCCCCGCGCGTGGTGCCGGGCGACGTACTTCTCGCCGCCGCCGGCGACCGCCTTCGCGTGCTCGGCGTCCAGCGCCGCGACCTTGTCCAGCATCGCGGCTCGTCGCTGCGCGGCCCCCGTCATCGGGCCCGTCATCGGGCCTGCCCTGCTGACCGGCGTCGCTTCACAGCAGTGCCTCCGGGACGTCGGCGTGCCGCGAGCGCAGCCACTCGCCGAGGGCCTTGGCCTGCGGGTCGAACCGGGTGGACGCCGCGACGCCCTCGCCTAGCAGCCCGTGGATCACCACGTTGACCGCCCCCAGGTTGGGCAGGGCGTGCACCTCGACGTCGAGCGACGCGGTCTCGGGCAGCAGCGCCCTGACCCGATCGACGGTCAGGAAGTCCAGCAGCCACTGCACCCGGTCGGGTCTACGCGCTGCGTCCATCGCCCACACGCCGACGTTGGCGTCACCGCCCTTGTCGCCGCTGCGGGCATGAAGGATTCGTCCTAGCGGGATCCTCCGTGGGATGCCGGGTGACGGGCTGCGCCCCGCGGAGGCGGCGGGGACACCCGCTCGCTCGTTCCTCGCTCGCCCGCCATGCCCGGGCCACAGCCCCGCCCCCTCCGCGGCTCTGCGCCCATCGCTCGTCTGTTGCTCAGCGGTCGCCGCGACTCCAGGGCCAGCGTGGTCCCGTCCAGGACGACTCGTTCGTGCACCTCGGCGCGGTCGACGTAGGCGGCACGGAACACGCCGTACGGCGTGGGGCGCGCGGGCGGGCCGGTGAGGGTGAAGCCGGGGTACGACGCGAGGGCCAGCTCGACCAGGGGGGCGGTGAACGCCTTGCCGACCCGGTCGGCCGACGGGTCGCGCACGGTGACCCGGAGTCGGCAGCGAGGCGGCCTCCTCGGTGTCCGCGTCCTGGTGGTCCGTGCGCGCCAGGGACCACTCGACGTGGGCCGGCGGGGAGGATCCCAGGGCGGCCGTCACCTGGGCCTGCACCCAGGCGGCCTTCTTCTCGATGTCCAGCCCGACCAGGACCAGCTCGGCGCAGCCGCGCCATCCGCCGAGCTCGTTGACGCAGACCTTGAGCGTCGAGGGCGGGGGCGAGCCGCGGACCCCGCTGATGCGGACCCGGTCGGGACTGTCGGTGCTCAGCGAGAGGGTGTCCAGGTGAGCGCAGACATCGGGGTTCAGATAGGTCGGGGAGCCGATCTCGTAGACGAGCTGCGCGGTCACCGTGTCCACGCTCACCCGCCCGCCGGTGCCCGGGTGCTTGGTGATGACGCAGGACCCGTCGGAGTGGACCTCGGCGACCGGGAAGCCCAGCGGCCGGTCCTCGGGCCGGAAGCCGCTGAAGTTGCCTCCGGTCGCCTGGGTCCCGCACTCGATGACGTGGCCGGCGACCACGGCGCCCGCGAGCTGGTCGTAGGCCGTGGCGGGCCAGCCGAACCGTGCGACGGCGGGGCCGAGGACCAGCGAGGCGTCGGTGACCCGGCCGGTGACGACCACGTCGGCGCCCCGGACGAGCGCGGCGGCGATCCCGGACCCACCGAGGTAGGCGTTGGCGGTGAGCGGGGTGCCGGCGATGCCGAGCTCACCGGCCCGGTCGAGGAGGTCGTCGCCCTCGACATGCGCGATGCAGGCGCTCAGCCCCAGCCCGGCGGCCACCTGACGCAGCCGGTCGGCCAGGCCTGCCGGGTTGAGGCCGCCGGCGTTCGCGACCAGCTTCACGCCGCGTTCGAGGGCCAGGCCCAGGCAGTCCTCGGCCTGGCTGAGGAAGGTCCGGGCGAACCCGGCCGCGGGGTCCTTGATCCGGTCCCGTCCCAGGATCAGCATGGTGAGCTCGGCGAGGTAGTCCCCGGTGAGCACGTCGAGCTCGCCACCGGTCAGCATCTCGCGCATCGCCGAGAGCCGGTCGCCGTAGAACCCGCTGCAGTTGCCGACCCGCAGCACCTGCGCGTCCGCGCTCACCGGTTCGCCCCTCGACGGGTCGCCGCTCGGCGGTTCGGCGCTCGGCGGTTCGCCGCTCGGCCGGGCCCCGGCGGGCCCGCGAAGGCCTGGGCCAGGTCGAGCCATGCGTCCGCGTCGTCGCCGTGGGCCACCAGGCCGGTGTCCGCGCGATGCACCCTCCGGGTGACCAGGAGCGCGAAGTCGTTCGCCGGGCCGGTGACCCTCTGCCGCGCGTCCCGAGGCCCGTGCTCGAACAGCGTCCCACCGGGCAGGGTGAGCTCGGTCCGGAAGTCCTCGGCAGGTGGCGTGAGACCGCGGTTGGCGAAGGAGAAGTCGCGCGTCCGCACCCCGATGTGCACGACGTGCCGCACCCGGTCGTCGGCGGACAGGTCGACGCCGAGGGCGGCGGCCACGTCGCGGCCGTGGGCCCAGGTCTCCATGAACCGGGCGGTCGCCATCGAGGTGGCGCTCATGGGCGGGCCGTACCACGGGATCCGGGCCGCTGCCGGCAGCGCCCTCAACGTCTCCGCCAGCGCGCTCCGGGACCGCTGCCACCGCTCCAGCAGCTCGGGGGCCGGGGCCCGGGCGCCGCGAGCGGCCTCCGCGTCGACGAAGCCGTCCGGGTCGGCCAGCGCGGCCTCGAGCCTGCCGGCCCAGGCGACCGGGTCGGTCGCGGCCAGGACCGCCGTCTCGTCGGTCCAGGCCAGGTGCGCGACCTGGTGCGCGACGTCCCAGCCCGCGGCCGGCGTCGGCGCCCGCCAGCCGCGCTCGTCGTCGGGCAGCAGCGCCAGGAGCGCCTCCAGCTGGTCGCCCTCGGTCAGCAGGTCGTCCAGCACCCCGTCGACCCGGCTCATCTGCAGGCCCCCGGCCCGTCGACCCGGCTCATCTGCAGGCCCCCGGCCCGTCGACCCGGCCCATCTGCAGGTCCAGGAGCTCGGCCCACCGGTCCAGGATCCGGGCACGGCGGGCTGCGTCGTCGGTGAGGGTGCTCGCCAGGGCGAGTCCGCGCACCAGGTCGAGGGTGGCCTGCACGAGCTCCCGAGCACCGGGCTGCGACTCGTCCACACCGAGCAGCTCGACGGTGCTGCGGTGGGTCCTCCGACCGATCCGCTGCTCGAGGCCGACCACCGCCGACCGCAGGACCGGGTCCGTGCGAGCGGCGACCCAGAGCTCCAGGGCGGCCGCGAACACCGGGCCGGTGAAGTGGGCGGCGAGCATCTCCAGCACCGCACGGGTGCGACCCGGACCCTCGGGGAGGCCCGCCTCGGCTCGGCGCAGCTCCAGGCCCCGGGCCTCGCCGAGATGCTCGACGGCAGCCAGCACCAGGTCGTTCTTGGTGGGGAAGTGATGCAGCTGCGCGCCACGGCTCACCCCGGCCCGCCGGGACACGAGGGTCGTCGACGTACCACTCCACCCCCGCTCGACCAGGCACTCGACCGTGGCGTCCAGCAGCCGCTGACGCATGGCCCGGCTCCGCTCCTCCTGGGGAACGCGGGCAGCCTGGCGAACGCGGGCAGCCACCGTCACGCCGGTCATCCTGCGCTCAGGGACGAGAAACAGTCAAGCCTGCCTGTTTCTGCTGCGACGCGGTCCGACCCCGGAAGGCCGGTCGAAGGGTGGATCGACGGGCCGGTCGACGGGTGGGCCGCTGCGGGTGAGGCGACGGGTCGCCCGTCGGGTCCGGACATGGCGGCGGCCCCGTGTCCGAGGACCGGGGCCGCCAGGTGCCGGCCACCGGGGGGCGGTGAGCCGGGCGCCGCGGCGAGTGGGGGGCAGTCGACCGCGGGCGAGTTACGCACACAACATCGGCGGCTCGACACCCGGACTTGAGGGCCAGCGGCAACTTTCTCAGATTTCTTTTCTGACCCGGGGCAGGACCGCGTGCGCGGCGGAGCGCCGACCGAACCTCTGCGAGGCTGGGAGCATGTTCCGGATCGCTACGCCACCCGACGCGACGGCGCTGCGCGACCTCGAGCGCGAGGCCAACCTCGCCGGTCTGGCCCACGTCTTCCCGCCCGAGCGGCACCCCTTCCCCGACGACGACGTGCTGGCCCGGTGGGCCCTGGTCCTCGACGACCCCGGGGTGCGCGTGCTCGTCCGGGACAGCGACGGCGGGCGGGTCGACGTCCTCGCGGCCTACGACGACCGGAGCCTGCGGCACCTGGCCGTGCACCCCGACCTGTGGGGCACCGGGCTCGCCACCACGGCGATCGACACAGTGCTGGCAGCCATGGCGCGCGGAGGTGCGACGGTCGCCGAGCTGTGGTGCCTGGAGGAGAACTCGCGGGCGAGGCGGCTCTATGAGCACCTCGACTGGCGTCCGACCCTGGACCGCCGCCCGGCGCCCTGGCCACCGCACCCGACCGAGATGCGCTACACGCGCCGTCTCGACGAGCCGGGGCGGTGGCCGTGCCCGAGGGACTGATCGCCCGCGGGTCACCGCAGGGCCGGTGGGTGCTGGCCGCGGCGGTGCTCGGCTCGGGGATGGCCATGCTGGACGGCACCGTCGTCAACATCGCCCTGCGCAGCATCGGGGCGGACCTCGACGCCTCCATCGCGCAGCTGCAGTGGGTGGCCAACGCCTACCTGCTCTCGCTGGCCAGCCTGATCCTGGTCGGCGGTTCACTGGGTGACCATCTCGGGCGGCGACGGGTGTTCATGGTGGGGGTCGCCTGGTTCGCCATCGCCTCGATGCTCTGCGGGATCGCCCAGAGTCCCGGCCAGCTGATCCTCGCGCGGCTGGTGCAGGGGGTCGGCGCGGCCCTCCTGACGCCGGGCAGCCTGTCGATGATCCAGGGCTCGTTCCGCCAGGCGGACCGCGGCCACGTGATCGGCCAGTGGGCCGGGCTCGGCGGCATCGCGGCCGCGATCGGGCCGCTGCTCGGCGGCTGGATCGTCGACAACGCCAGCTGGCGGTGGATCTTCCTGATCAACGCCCCGATCGCCGTCGTGGTCCTGCTGGTCGCCGCCCGGCACGTCCCGGAGTCGCGGGACCCGCTGGCCGCCCGCAGCTTCGACCTGCTCGGCGCCGCGATGGGCGCGGTCGGGCTGGGCGGCGCGACGTACGCCCTCATCGAGGCCGGGACCGCGGACCCGGCGACCGTGCTGGCCGCCGCCGTGACCGGCGTGGCCGCGCTGGTGCTCTTCGTGGTCTTCGAGCGGCGCCACCACGACGCGCTGGTGCCGATGCACCTGTTCGGGTCACGGACGTTCTCGGTGGCCAACGTGCTCACCCTGCTGGTCTACGGCGCGCTCGGCGCGATGCTGTTCTTCCTGGTCCTCCAGCTGCAGGTGGTGACCGGCTGGTCGCCCCTCGGCGCCGGCCTGTCCACCGTCCCCCTGACCCTGGTGATGCTGGTCTTCTCCTCCCGCTCCGGTGCGCTCGCCGCGCGCATCGGCCCGCGGGTCCAGCTCTCGGTGGGGCCGGTGCTCTGCGGCCTCGGCGCCCTGCTCCTGCGTCAGGTCGGTGAGGACACCGGCTACCTCACCGGTGTGCTGCCCGGCATGCTGGTGTTCTCCTCGGGCCTCGTCCTGCTGGTCGCTCCGCTCACCGCGAGCGTGCTGGCCGCCGCCCCGGACCGCTTCGCCGGCATCGCCAGCGGCATCAACAACGCGATCGCCCGCACCGGCTCGCTGCTCGCCGTGTCGGCGCTGCCGGCGCTGGTCGGCGTCTCGGGCGCCGACTACCAGCAGCCGGCCGTGTTCGCCGCCGGCTACCAACGGGCCCTCCTGGTGTGCGCGGTCCTGCTGCTGGCCGGTGGGCTGCTGTCCCTGGTCGGCCTGCGCCCACCGGCGCGGACCAGCCAGGCACTGGCCATCGACCAGCCCGGACGAGCGCCCGACTAGCCTGGGGCGCGTGGCCCGAGTCACCCTGCAGACCATCGCCGACCGGGTCGGGGTGAGCAGGATGACGGTGTCCAACGCGTTCTCCCGGCCCGACCAGCTCTCGGAGTCCCTGCGCCACACGATCCTCCGGACCGCCGGCGAGCTCGGCTATGCCGGTCCGGATCCCGCCGCGAGAGCTCTGGCGCGGGGTACGACGGGCGCGGTGGGGGTGCTGCTCACCTCGGACCTGCGCTACGCGTTCTCCGACGACGTGGCCACCGGCTTCCTCGGTGCCGTCGCGGAGGAGCTCGGGCCGACCGGCTTGGCCCTCACCCTGCTGTCCACGTCCACGGTGGGCGAGGTGATCCCGGCCCGCGACGTCGCGATGGACGGGGCCCTGGTCTACTCCTGCGAGCCCGGGGTGGGCGCCGTCGACTGGCTGCTGCGACGCGGCCTGCCGGTGGTGTACGTCGACGAGGCGCCCGCCCCGGTCGGCGAGCGGATCAGCTGTGTCAACGTCGACGACCGGGGCGGGGCTCGCTCGGCGGCCCAGCACCTGGTGGACCTCGGCCACCGGCGGGTCGGGGTCGTGATGGGTGAGCTGGGCGGGACGCCGGGCCCGGTCGAGGACCCCTGGAGGGTCGACGACGACTCGACCTTCGTGGCGACGGAGCGGCTCCGCGGCTACCTGGAGACGCTGGCCGCGGCCGGGGTGGCGCCCGTCGTGCACGGCCAGGAGCACAGCGACGACGAGCAGGCCTACGCCGCGGCGCTTCGCCTCCTCGGGCGACCCGACCCGCCGACGGGCGTGCTGTGCTTCTCCGACGTGATCGCCCACGGGGTGGTCCGCGCCGCCGAGCAGCTCGGGCTGGACGTGCCCGGTGACGTCTCCGTCGTCGGCTTCGACGACAGCCCGCTGGCCCGGCGACTGCGCCCGCAGCTGACGACCGTCCACCAGGACGTGCACGAGAAGGGTCGCCTCGCGGCCACCGCACTGCGGACCGCGATGGCCGACCACAGCGCGGGCACCGCGCACCGGGCGACGTTCGTGGTGCTGCCCACCACGCTGGTGGTGCGGGACAGCACGGCCCCACCCCGGTGACCGGGGTGGCCGCACGTCCCCAGCCGCGAAGCGGGGGTCAGGTGGTCTGCCAGAGCCCCAGCAGGTTGCCCTCGGTGTCCCGGAAGTAGGCGGAGTAGCCCATGTCGTCGACCGGCTGCTTTCCCGAGACCGTCGTCCCGCCCAGCCTCTCGATCTCGGTGAGGGCGGCCTCGATGTCCTCGACGTCCATCACGATGACCGGGCCGACGACCGGCAGGCCACGCTCCAGCAGCCCACCGTTGATGAACCCCGGCTCGCTCGGCGGCCCCTGGTCGCTGGGGCCGGTGCTGGTCAGCACGTAGCGCATCCCGGGCAGCCGAGTCATCGTCCAGCCGAACACCTCGGTGTAGAAGGCGTGCGCGCGCTCCTGGTCGTCGTAGGGGATCTCGAAGTGCACCACTCGCCCACTCATCGGTTCCTCCGTCTCGGGTCGGGCCCTGGGGACCTCGCAACGAGGGTCAGCATGCAGAAGGCTTACGCTGTAAAAGTGGATGGGTCAAGAATCGACCGGATCCTGTCCCACTCCCGCCGGCACCTGGACCGGGTCGAGCCGGAGCAGCTGGCGCAGGAGATGATGGCGGGTGCGCTGGTCGTGGACATCAGGCCGGCGGAGAACCGGCACACCGAGGGTCTGCTGCCGGGCGCCGTGGTCGTGGACCGCAACGTGCTCGAGTGGCGGCTGGACCCGACGTCGCCGGACCGGATCCCGCAGGCCGACGACCCGGAGCGGCGGGTGATCCTGTTCTGCAACGAGGGATACGCCTCCAGCCTGGCCGCGGAGACCCTGCAGCGGGTCGGCCTGCGCCGGGCCACCGACCTGGTCGGCGGCTACCGCGCCTGGCGCGCCTGCACCGCCGAGGACCCGCCTCACCGGTAGGACAGCAGCCCAGGTCCGGCCGCCTCGAGGTGGCTGTGGTCGTTGAAGGAGATCAGCGAGGTCCCTCGGCGGCCCTCGATCACCTTGGTGAGCCCGCCGTTCATCACCACCTTCGACAGCCGGCTCCAGGCCGGCACCCCTCCGTCGGTCAGCGAGGCCGCCACCCAGGACACCGCGCCACCGGAGGTGAACACCACGGCCGTCTGCCGGGGCTCCAGGCGCGCCAGGGTACGGCGGAACGCCTGGTCGACCCGGTCCCGGAACGCCGGGAAGCTCTCGTGGTACTCCTCGTCGTGCCTCCCCGAGGCCCAGCGGTCGATGGTCGCCTCGAACCGGCGGACGCGCTCGTCGTACGGCTCGTCGGAGAGCTCGGGCAGGTCGCTGGCCCCGGTGAGGGTGGAGGTGAGGGTGGAGGTGAGGGTGGAGACGTGGTCGTACTCGTCCCAGCCGACGTCCTCGACCACCTCGCCGTCCCACCCGGCGGCGTCCACCGCCGCGTCCGCCGTCTGCCGGTGCCGCAGCATCCCGCCGCGCACCAGCAGGTCCGGACGCAGGCCCCGACCCGACAGGGCCGACCCGAGCACCCGTGACTGCTGCACCCCGAGCGGCGAGAGACGGTCGTAGTCCTCGGTGCCCCAGGACGCCTGACCGTGCCGGACCAGCAGCAGGATGCTCATCCGCGGTCCTCGACGAGCCGGTGGCAGCGCTCGTCGAGGTACTCCACGACCGGCAGGAAGCGGGCGTACTCCTCGTTGGTCGTCTGGCCGTGGTGGTAGCGGTAGTAGATCTGCTGGGCGATCACCGCCAGCCGGAACAGGCCGAACACCTCGTAGAACCGCCACTGCTGCGGCGTCACCGACAGGCCCCTCCGCGAGGTGTAGTAGTCCACGACCTCCTCGCGGGTCAGCATCCCCGGCACGTGCGTGGGTTGTCGCCGCAGGGCCAGGAAGGCCTCGTCGTCGTCGGCCTGGATCCAGTAGGCCAGCGCGCCGCCCAGGTCCATCAGCGGGTCGCCGAGGGTGGCCATCTCCCAGTCCAGCACCCCGATGATGCCCAGGTGCTCGTCGAGCACCACGTTGTCGAGCCGGTAGTCGTTGTGGATGACGCAGGTCGCCACGTCCTCGGGCTGGTGCTCGTCGAGCCAGGCCATCACCTGCTCGAAGTCGCCGACGTTGTCGGTGCGGGCGGCCCGGAACCGCTGCGACCAGCCACCGACCTGCCGGGCGACGTAGCCCCGGCCCTTGCCGAGGTCGTCGAGCCCGGCCTGCGTGGGGTCGACCGAGTGCAGCTCGACGAGCACGTCGACGAAGTCGGTGCACAGCTTCCGCAGGTCCTGCGGGGCCGGGTCGAGCCCCGGGGGCAGGTCCCGGCGCAGGATGGTGCCCTCGAGCCGCTGCATGACGTAGAAGTCCGACCCGATCACGTCCGGGTCGTCGCAGAACGCCACCATCTCGGCCACCCGCGAGAACACCGGCGCGAGCCGGGACTGGATCGTGAACTCGCGCCGCATGTCGTGCGCGCTCTTGGCCTTCACGCCGGCGGGCGGCCGGCGCAGGATCAGCTCACGGGAGGGATAGCTCAGCAGGTAGGTCAGGTTCGACGCGCCCCCGGGGAACTGCCGCACGTCCGGCACGCCGTCGGGCACGTCCGCGTGGGCCCGCAGCCATGCGGCCATCGCCTCGACGTCGAACGCGTCCTCCTCGCGCACCTCCACCGACGGGTCGGCCGGTCCGGCGGGCTCGCTCATGAGGCACGGTCCTTCATCCGGGTGGCGGTGCGCCGCATCTGCGTGTCGTAGGCGCTTCGGTCCGAGAGCTTCAAGGCGTACGCCGCCCGGGCCGGCTCGTCGGGGAGCACCAGCTGGTCGCCGCGCTCGATGCCCTCGAGGACGGCGGCCGCGATGTCGTCGGCGCTGACCGGGGACGTGTCCACGAGCCGCGACAGGCTGGTCGCCAGGTCGGCGTCCTGCCCGTGCATCGAGTCCATCAGCCGGGTCCGGAAGAACGAGGGACAGACCGCCGTACAGCCGACGCCGTAGGGCGCCAGCTCGTGTGCGGCCGTCTCGCTGAACGCCACCACGGCAGCCTTCACGGCGTTGTAGGAGCCCATCCCCGGGGGGTGCACCAGGCCGGCGAGGGAGGCGATGTTGACGATCCGGCCGGACCCCTGGGCCTTGAGCATCGGGGTGAAGGCCCGGGTGCCGCGCACGAGCCCGAACAGGTTGACATCGAAGAGGCCGCCCCACTCCTCCAGCGTGCACACGTCGATCCGGCCGCCGCCCGCCACCCCCGCGTTGTTGACCAGCAGGTCGAGGCCGCCCCACTCGCTCCAGACCCACGCGCGAGCCGCCTCCCAGTCCTCCTCCGACCGCACGTCCAACCGCCGCGTCACCACCGTGCCGGTCACCGACGCCTCGTCGTCGGGGTGGGCGAGGTCGCAGGAGAGCACCTGGTCGCCGCGGCCCGCGAACCGCTGGACCAGCGCCAGGCCCAGACCGCCGGCACCGCCGGTGACCAGGACCCGGCTCACGCGTACTTCTTCTGCTCGAGCCTGGCGATCACGCCGCGGTGCACCTCGTCGGGCCCGTCGGCCATCCGCAGGGAGCGGGCGCTCACCCAGGCCGCTGCGAGCGGCAGGGCCTCGTCGAACCCGGCGGCGCCGTGGATCTGCATCGCCATGTCGATGACCTGCTGGGCCATGTTCGGCACCGCGACCTTGATCTGGCTGACCGCCGCCAGCGCCCCGGACGAGCCCTCGGTGTCGAGCTTCCAGGCGGCGTGCTGCACCAGCAGCCGGGCCTGGTCGATGGCGATCCGGGCGTCGGCGATCCGCTCCGCGTTGCCGCCGAGCCTGGCGAGCGGCCGGCCGAACGCGGTGCGGTCCGTGGCCCGTCGTACGGCGAGCTCGAGGGCCATCTCGGACAGCCCGACGAGCCGCATGCAGTGGTGCACCCGCCCGGGACCGAGGCGGCCCTGGGCGATCTCGAAGGCCCGGCCGGGTCCGAGCAGCACGTGGGACAGCGGCACGCGGACGTCGGTGAAGGACACCAGCCCATGGCCGTGCGGCTCGTCGTGCATGCCCAACACCGAGAGCATCCGCTCGATCCGCACGCCGTCGGTGTCGCGGGGGACCAGCACCATGGTGTGCCGGGAGTGCCGGTCGGCGTCCGGGTCGGTGAGGCCCATGAACACGAAGATCGTGCAGTCCGGGTGCCCGACTCCGGTCGACCACCACTTGCGGCCGTTGATGACCACCTCGTCACCCTCCACGACCGCGGTCGCCGCCATGTTGGTCGCATCGGAGGAGGCGACGTCCGGCTCGGTCATCGTGAAGGCGCTGCGGATCCTGGCCTCCAGCAACGGCTCCAGCCACCGGGCGCGCTGCTCCTCGGTGCCGTACGTGAGCAGCACCTCCATGTTGCCGGTGTCTGGTGCGTTGCAGTTGAACACGTGCGGCGCGAGCGCGGAACGGCCGGTGAGCTCGGCGATGGGCGCGTAGTCGACGTTGGTCAGCCCCTCGCCCCCGTCCGTGCCGAAGCGGGCGGCGTAGTCCCCGGCGTGCTCCACCCTGGTCGACGAGGGCAGGAAGAGGTTCCACAGACCCTGCGCACGGGCCTTCTCCTGCAGCTCGGCGATCAGCGGCAGCGGCTTCCACACGTCTCCCCCGCCGTTGCGCAGCGCCGCCAGCTCACGGTGGTACGCCGGCTCGACCGGGTCGATCTCGGCGGCCATGAAGGCGCTGACGCGAGCCGTCAGGTCGGCCGCTCGCGGAGAGGGTGAGAAATCCATGCGCCGACCCTAATCCGCACCGTCGCGTGCGGGCATCCCCGGTAGGCTCACGTACTTCTACGCACGTTCGAGGAACGGGGAATCATCATGCACCGAGCCCTTCCGGCTGCGGCCCTGGCCGCGCTGGTGCTCAGCCTCAGCGGCTGCTCCGGAAGCAGCAGCAAGGACGCCGACGCGAACGCGAACGCGAAGGCGTCCAGGGCGATCGCCGACTCGATCATGAAGAGCGGCGACAGCTCCACGAAGCTGCTGAGCATGAGACGCAAGGACGCCGACTGCATCGGCAAGGGCCTCGTGGACGAGATCGGCACCGACAGGCTGAAGAAGTACGGCCTGCTGACCAAGGACGACACGGCGAAGCGCGCGATCAACAACGTCAACATGTCGGCCAAGGACGCCAAGGCCACCACCGACGTGCTGTTCAGGTGCACCGACGTCGAGTCGATGATGAACACGGCCGTCAGCCAGACCGGGAACATGTCGAAGAAGGCCAAGGCCTGCGTCAACAAGGCGCTCAACGAGAAGACCCTGCGCCCGGTGTTCGACCAGATGTTCCAGGGCAACCAGGACGCGGCGTCGAAGGCGCTGACCGGCCCGATCACCAAGTGCGCGATGCCCGGCATGCGCTGAGCGTGGGCTGGCTTGGCTCGGGTGGCTGAGGCTGCGCCGCGGGGTGGGCGACAGCCGCTCGGACAGGCACTCGTGAGGCGGTCAACCGCCTTCCGACGCTCAGCCGCGTCGTGGATGCTCCTCGAGTGCCTGTCCGAGCGGTCGGTCTCAGTCTCAGGCCGGGAAGCGCTCGCCCCGGTCGGCGAGGTCCACGACGTAGGACGGGGGGTCGAAACGCTCGCCGTAGGCGGCCGCGAGCTCCCGGGCCCGGGCGACGAACCCGCTCAGACCACGGCCGGCGGGACCTTCGTAGCCCTGCATGTACTGCACGGCGCCGCCGTACAGCGGCGGGAACCCGATGCCCATGATGGAGCCGATGTTCGCGGCCGCTGCCGAGTCGATGACGCCCTCGTCGAAGCAGCGCGCCGTCTCCAGGGCCATCCGGAACAGGTAGCGCTCCTCGATGTCGACCAGCGGCACCTCGACGCCGTGCGTGCCGAGGGGCTCGGTGAAGTGCTCGCGCAGACCGGGCCACAGCCGCTTGCGGGAGTCGGCGGGGTAGTCGTAGAAGCCCGCGCCGGCGGCCTTCCCGCGCCGGCCGAACTCGTCGACCATCCGGTTCACGACCTCCAGCCCCGGCATGTCGGGCAGCTCCACACCGTCGCGCTCGGCGGCCTCCTCGGCGGCCTTCCGGATCCTCTGGCTCAGGGACAGCGAGACCTCGTCGTGCATCGCGAGCGGAGGAGCCGGGAAGCCGGCCATCGTCGCGGCGCGCTCGATGGTCTGCGGGTCGACGCCCTCCTCCAGCAGGGCGGCGGCCTCCATCAGCAGGGTGCCGTAGACGCGGGAGGTGAAGAAGCCGCGGCTGTCGTTGACCACGATCGGCGTCTTGCGGATCTGCTGCACCACGTCGATGGCGCGGGCGACCGTCTCCGCGGATGTCTTCTCGCCCTTGATGATCTCCACGAGCGGCATCTTGTCGACGGGTGAGAAGAAGTGCATGCCGATGAAGTCGTCGGGCCGGCTGACGCCACCGGCGAGCTCGGTGATCGGCAGGGTCGAGGTGTTCGAGGCGAGCAGCGCATCGGGGTTCACGACGTCCTGGACCTCGCCGAACACCTGGGCCTTGAGGGACGGGTCCTCGAAGACCGCCTCGATGACCGAGTCGCAGCCCGCCAGATCCGCCGGGTCGGCGGTCGGGTGGATGCGGGCCAGCACCTCGTCCTTCTGCTCCGGGGTGATCCTGCCCCGCGAGACCTGCTTGTCCAGCAGGGAGGCGCAGTGCGCCCTGCCCTTCTCGGCCGCCTCGAGGCTGACGTCCTTGAGCACCACCTCGATGCCCGAGCGGGCCGCGGCGTAGGTGATCCCGGCGCCCATCATGCCGGCGCCGAGCACGCCGAGCCTGGTGGCCCGGAAGGTCTCGAACCCCTCGGGACGCAGCTTGCCCGCATTGATGGCCTGCAGGTCGAAGAAGAACGCCTGGATCATGTTCTTGGAGTTCTGGCCCACGACGAGCTTGGTCAGGTAGCGCGACTCGATGCGGGTGGCGGTGTCGAAGTCGACCTGCGCCCCCTCGACCGCGGCGGAGAGGATCGCCCGCGGCGCCGGGTAGTTCGCGCCCTTGGTCTGCTTGCGCAGGTTGGCCGGGAACGCCGGCAGGAAGGCCGCGAGCTTGGGGCTGGCCGGCGTGCCGCCGGGCATCCGGTAGCCCGGACGGTCCCACGGCTGGGTGGCGGCCTCCGCCAGGTCGCCGGCGTCGCGGTGCTCGAGGACCCATGCCTTGGCCGCGGTGAGCAGGTCGCCCGGGTCCGCGACGACCTCGTCGATGAGCCCCTTCTCCAGCGCCTGGGCGGGCTTGAAGCGGGTGCCGGTGAGCAGCACGTCCATCAGGCCGGCGTACAGCCCGAGCATCCGGACCACCCGCGTCACCCCGCCGCCGCCCGGCAGCAGCCCCAGGGTGACCTCGGGCAGGCCGATCTCGGTCTTCGGGCTGTCGACGGCGATGCGGTGGTGGCAGGCCAGCGCGATCTCCAGCCCGCCGCCGAGCGCGGCGCCGTTGATCGCCGCGACCACCGGCCGGCCGAGGGTCTCCAGGGCCCGCAGCTGCGCCTTGATCGCCTCCACCTCGGCGAAGACCTCCGCGGCGTCCTCAGGTCCCGCCTGCATCATCTTGGTCAGGTTGCCGCCGGCGAAGAAGGTCTTCTTCGCCGAGGTCACCACGACGCCGGTGACACGGTCCTTCTCGGCCTGCAGCCGTCGGACCGCAGCACCCATCGACTCGACGTACAGGTCGTTCATGGTGTTGGCGCTCGCGGTGGGGTCGTCGAGGGTGAGTACGACGATCCCCTCGGCGTCCTGGTCGTAGCGCACGGCGGTCCGGGCTGAGGTCTGGGCTGCTGTCTCGGTCACGAGTCTCTTCCGAATCGTCTCTGTCGGCCCCGTCGGTCCTGGGGCCCTGCGGGATGGGCCCTGCGGGACGGGCCCTGCTGAACGTGGCTGCGGGATGGGGCGGGAGCTGGTGCTGAGCTGTCTCAGACGCGCTCGACGACGGTGGCGACGCCCATCCCGCCACCGACGCAGAGGGTGGCCAGGCCGTAGCGCAGGTCGCGGCGCTCGAGCTCGTCGACCAGGGTGCCCAGGATCATCGCGCCGGTCGCGCCGAGCGGGTGACCCATCGCGATCGCGCCGCCGTTGACGTTGACCTTGTCGTGGGGCAGGTCGAGGTCGCGCATGAACCGCATCGGCACGGCGGCGAACGCCTCGTTGATCTCGTAGAGGTCGATGTCCGTGGCCTCCAGCCCGGCCTTGGCCAGTGCCTTGCGGGACGCCGGCGCGGGACCGGTCAGCATGATCGTCGGGTCCGAGCCGGACACCGCGGCGCCCAGGATCCGGGCCCGCGGGGTGAGGCCCAGGTCGCGGCCGACCTGCTCGGTGCCGACGAGCACCAGGGCGGCACCGTCGACGATGCCGGAGGAGTTGCCGGCGTGGTGGACGTGGTTGATCTCCTCGACCCAGTGGTACTTCTCCAGCGCCACCGAGTCGAAGCCGCCCTGGTCCCCGATCTCCGCGAACGACGGCTTGAGCCCGGCCAGCGTCTCGACGGTCGTGCCGGGACGGATGAACTCGTCACGGTCCAGGACGGTGAGTCCGTTGAAGTCGTGGACGGGGACCAGCGACCGGTCGAAGTACCCGTTGGCCTGCGCCTTCGCGGCCCGGGCCTGGGACTCCGCGGCGTAGGCGTCGACGTCCTCACGGCTGTAGCCCTCGAGGGTGGCGATCAGGTCGGCCCCGATGCCCTGCGGCACGAAGGAGGTGTCCAGCGCGGTGCGGGGGTCCATCGCCCAGGCTCCACCGTCGGAGCCCATCGGCACCCGCGACATCGACTCGACGCCGCCGGCCAGGATCAGGTCCTCGAAGCCGGAGCGGACCCGCATCGCCCCCTGGTTGACCGCCTCGAGACCCGAGGCGCAGAACCGGTTGAGCTGCACCCCTGCGACCGTCTCGGGGAGACCCGCGGCGAGCGCGGCGGCCTTCGCGATGTCTCCGCCCTGGTCACCTATCGGGGTCACCACGCCCAGCACCACGTCGTCGATACGCTCCGGGTCGAGCCCCGGGTTGCGCTTGCGCAGCTCGTCGATGAGCCCGACCACCAGGTCCACGGGCTTGACCTCGTACAGCGAGCCGGTGCTCTTGCCCTTGCCGCGGGGCGTGCGGATGGCGTCGTACACGAATGCCTGCGTCTGCTCGGCCATGCTGGTTCCCGTCTCGAGGTCGGTATCTCTGCTCGATTGTGACACTCTTACTGTCACAGACGCTATGCGACCGACTGTGACGTGGGTCGCGCCGGCTTCGTCCCCCACCCCGACGAGGACCCATGACCGACCAGCAGGCCGTGCAGCAGGCCGTGCAGCAGGGCGACCACCAGGACCGGTCGGACGGCTTGATGACGCTCGAGGAGCTCACCGACCGGGTGGCGATGAGCGTGCGGACGATCCGGTTCTACACGACCCGAGGACTGGTGCCGCCGCCGATCCGCCGCGGCCGGTCGGGCTACTACACCAGCGACCACGCCGCCCGCATCGAGCTGGTCCGCGAGCTGCAGGCGCACGGCTTCACGCTGTCGGCGATCGAGCGGTACGTCGCCAGGATCCCCTCCGACGCGTCCCCGGAGACCATCGCGCTGCACCGCACGCTGCTCGCGCCGTGGCTGGCCGAGCAGCCGGAGACCATGACCCGGCGCCAGCTGCACCGGGAGGCCGGCCGGGCGCTGAGCGACGACGAGCTGGACAGCCTGAGCGCCCTGGGGATCGCGGTCGCGGTGGGCCGGGACGCGTTCGAGGTGGCCCTGGCGCACCTGCCGGTCGGCGTCGCGCTCCTGGACCTCGGGATGCCGCTGGACGCCGCGCTGGCGGCCCAGGACATCTTCACCACCCACGGGCGCCAGGTCGCGGAGGAGCTCACCGAGCTGCTGCGCACGAAGGTGTGGCCGGCCTACCGGGAGGGCGGCTCCACACCTGAGCAGCTCCGCGCGGTCGTGGAGCGGTTCAAGCCGGTGACGGTGCAGGCCCTCGTGACCGCCTTCGAGTCCGCGGTCAACGAGACCCAGCGCGAGACCATCACCCGCCGCACCCGCTGACCCGGCGCGTCTGGCGGCCGGAACCCCGCCGACCCGGCGCGTCTGGCGGCCGGAACCCCGCCGACCCGGCGCGTCTGGCGGCCGGAACCCCGCCGACCCGGCGCGTCTGGCGGCCGAGGACCGGTCAGCTCTGCACGGCGGCACCGGACTCCAGCAGCGCGTCCACCTCCGTGACGCCCCAGGCCGCCAGCGCCTCCCGGGTCTGCGCGCCGGGCGTCGTCGGCCCCGAGGACAGGCTGGCCTCGGTCCGCGAGAAGCGGGGGGCCGGAGCCGGCTGCAGGACGCCGTCACGCTCGACGTAGGTCCCACGCGCCCGCAGGTGCGGGTGCCGGGCCGCCTCGGTCAGCGGCAGGACGGGCGCGCAGCACGCGTCGGTGCCGTCGAACACGGCCGTCCACTCCGCCTGGGTCCGCTCCCGGAACCGGCGGGTGAACAGGTCCCGCAGCACCGGCCACTGCGACCGGTCGTCGCGGTCGGGCACCGTCCCGCTGAGCCCGAGCCGCTCGACGAGCTCGGCGTAGAACTGCGGCTCGAGGGCGCCCACCGACATGTGCCGGCCGTCAGCGGTCTCGTACACGTCGTACCAGGGCACTCCCCCGTCGAGCAGGTTCGCCGCCCGCTGCTCGCGGAACAGCCCGCCGGCCAGCAGGCCCGCGAACATCGTCGACAGGTGGGCCGTGCCGTCCACGATCGCCGCGTCGACCACCTGGCCCTGTCCGCTGGTCCTGGACTCGAGCAGCGCGGCCAGCACCCCGATCACCAGGTACGTCGACCCGCCACCGAAGTCACCGAGCAGGTTCGTGGGGAAGTGCGGGCGGTCGACGTCCTGGCCGAGGCCGTGCAGCGCTCCCGCGAGCGAGATGTAGTTCATGTCGTGGCCCGCGGCACGGGCCAGCGGACCGTCCTGCCCCCAGCCGGTCATCCGGGCGTAGACCAGGCGCGGGTTGCGGTCCAGGCAGGCCTCGGGGCCGAGCCCCAGCCGCTCGGTGGCGCCCGGGCGCAGTCCCTCGAGCAGCACGTCGGCCTCCTCGACCAGGTGCAGCACCACCTCGACGGCCTCGGGCCGCTTCAGGTCCAGGGCCACGCTGGGACGGCCGCGGGTGAGCAGGTCGGTCGGGCCGAGGGGCAGCCCGGTGCCGCCGGGACGGTCGAGGCGGATCACGTCGGCGCCGAGGTCGGCCAGCAGGGTGGCGGCGTGCGGCCCGGGCCCGATGCCGGCGATCTCGACGACGCGCACCCCCCGCAACGGTCCGGTGCCCAGGCCTCGCTGGTAGGTCATGCGCCCGATCCTCCCAGCACTCTCCACGCACGGGCGGATCGGCGTGACCCGGCCTCAGCCCGCGCGACCCTTCGGCAGTGACCCGCCACCCGCGACGCCGCATTCCCCCAGGTGGGGGGCGGACCAGGCGACGGCGTGGCGCCGATGCTCGCGGGAGGAGCCGACCGAGGGAGGCAGCATGGACTCCCCTCCCGATGTGGCGGTCATCGGCGCGCGGACCAGCCCGCTCACGCGCTCCAGCAGGTGAAGGGGGTCCTGCGCCCGCGCGCACTCGCGGACGACCTGGGTCAGCAGATGGCCGGTGTTGCGTCGAGGCCGTGCCACGTCATCCATCGTGGGGCAGCAGCAGGCGCCGGTTCCAGAGGTCGACGATCCCGACCGGGAGCCGGACCGGTCGGTCGCCGGGGCGACGCGTCAGTGCCGCGGACCGCGGGCCCCTGTGTAGGCCAGCGCGACCCCGAGGCCCGCCACGATCGGCCCGACCACGGCCCACAGCTGCACGCCGGTCATCGGGCTGCCCTTGAGGTAGCCCAGCCCCTGGAACGTCCAGACCGCCCCGACCACGACCATCAGCACACCGAGGGTGATGGGCAGTGTCCGTCGCATGTCCGGAGCCTACCCAGGGCCCGTCCGCCCGCCTCAGAAGCCGCCCGCCTCAGAAGCCGTCGGTGCGCCGCAGCGGTCGGGGTCGGCCGTCCGGGTCGTGGAGCAGGAGGTACGGCGGCAGCGCGAGCGCCCGCGCCACCGGCCCGAGCCGCGGTGCCTGCAGGCGGCGCAACCGGCCGGGCGGCCTGGGTCCGGCCCGGCCACCGTCGTGCCAGGCGTCCAGGGCCGCGGCACTCCTCTCGAACGCCGCGAACATGCCGGCCGGGTCCACGCAGTCGGCGACCGACGCCAGCACCGCGTCCTCGACCGCCGAGCCGTCCGCGGGCCCCGAGCCGTCCGCACGCCCCGAGACGTCCGCAGACCCCGAGCCGTCCGCCGGCGCGGAGCTGCCGGCACGGTCCAGGTGCTCGGCGGCCAGCATCAGCCTCAGCCGCCGGGCGTAGCCGTCGGAGCGGACCCGCCGGCCGTCGGGGTCCACGGTCGAGCACCACCGCGGACAGCTCGGAGTCGTGCGTCCAGGACCGGCGGTTGAAGTTGTCCGAGCCGATCGTGGCCCAGGTGTCGTCCACGATGCAGGCCTTGGCGTGCACGTAGACCGGTGTGCCGACCGTGTTCTCGATGCCGTAGAACGCCACCCGGCCCGGCGCCGCCCGCATCATCTGGAGGGTCGCGCGCCGCCGGCCGAGCAGCTGCGGGGGTCGCGAGGTCGCCCCGTCCAGGTCCGTGTGCATCGGGACGACGGCGATCAGGTGCAGGTCGGGGCACTCGCGCAGCGGCTGGGTGAACACGTCCCCGATGTGGTGTCCCCACAGGTACTGGTCCTCGATGTAGATGAGCCGGCGGGCCCGCCGTACGGCCTTGGTGTAGCCGCGGGCCACGCTGCGCTCCCCACCGCGGGCGAACGGGTAGTCGCGCCCGTGCCGCAGGTCGGGGTAGGTCCGCAGCAGCTGGACGACGTGCGTGCCACCGGGCACCGGAGGGGGTGGCGAGTGCTGGGCGGGCAGCGGGTCCGGGGTCATGTCGAGGCCGAGCAGCCGGTCCTGGGCGTAGTACATCGGGCTGCGGGTCAGGGGGGTGCGGTCCTCCCACCGCTCCCGGAAGACGGTCTCGACGTCGTGGACCGCCGGGCCGTGGATCGCGGCCTGGATGTCGTGCCACGGCGGGTTGGGACCGTACTCCTCGGCCAGCGCGAGCGACTGCGGGTCGCCGCGGTGCTCCCTGTCGTCACGACGCGAGTGGCACAGGTCGATGCCACCGACGTAGGCGACGTCGCGGGTCGCGTCGTCGCGGTGCCGGATCACCACGAACTTCTGGTGGTGCGACCCGCCGATGCGCACCCGCATGTCGAGCAGGGCCTCGGCGCCGCGGCTCTGCAGCTCCTCGCCGAGGCGCCGGTTCTCCGCCGCCGAGAACCCGAAGGCCTCCCGGTGCGAGCGCCACACCAGGCCGCGTACGTCGACGCCACGCTCGTCCGCGCGTGCCAGCACCTCGGCGACCTCGCTGCCGGGCTCCCCGGTGAGCCGCTCGTCGGCATCCCCCTGCCAGTCGGTGAAGAGCACCAGGTCTCCGGCGCGGGTGGCCTCCAGCCGCTCGAACAGCTCCGCGAAGTAGGTCGCGCCGTCGATGAGCGGACGCACCAGGTTGCCGAGGGACCAGGCCTGCTCACCCGGGTGTACGTCGTCGAGGCGGGTGCTCCGGTTGCCGCGCTCCTGCTTCGTCAGCAGCCAGTGGCCGAGGTCCTCGGAGCTCATCAGGCGCTTCTCGCTCCCCCACTGCCTCGGCACGGCTGCACGAAGGCCTGTCTACGCCACCGCGGCCCCCGGCGCAAAGGGTGTCCCGCTGCGGGGCCTCGCCTCACACCCGAGCGGCGGACTCCGCGCTGCAGCCTCACCGGACGGACCTGATGTTGCGCACCAGCACCGACCCCAGCAGGCAGGCACCGGCCGCGACGGCGTAGAGCGTGACGTAGCCACCGGCACGGGCCACCAGCAACGACCCGACGAAGGGTGCGAAGACCTGCGGCAGGGTGACGGCGATGTTGATCAGGCCGAGGTCCTTGGCTCGCGCCTCCGCGTGGGGGAGCACCTGCGTGCACAGGGCGAAGTCGACGGAGAGGTAGACGCCGTACCCGATGCCGAACACCACCGCCCCCACGAGCGCTCCCGGCCAGGTCGGGAGGACGGCGAGCACCAGCGCACCCAGCCCGGTGACCGTCCCCGACACGGTGACGAAGACCTTGCGCTGCTCGACCCGGTCCGACCACTGACCGAACACGACCGTGCTCCCGACGATGAAGACAGCGTAGACGAGGGTCAGCACGAAGACGCCGTTGTCCGGGTCGGGGTAGTGCACCTGGTCCTGGAGGTAGAAGTAGAGCAGCAGGGTGCCCAGCGAGTTGCCGAAGTTCACCAGGAACCGGGTCAGCCAGGCCCACGCGAAGTCCGGGTGCCGGCGCGGCGAGATCCACAGGCCCGCCGCCAGCCCTCGCACGGAGAACGCCGGCCGCCACGAGCGGGGCAGGGGCACGTCACGGCTGCCGAGCACGTAGGGCACCGCCAGCACGACGACCGCCGCTGCCGTCGCGTAGTAGCCGGCGACCAGTCCCCCGCTCAGGGTCGCGATGCCGACGCCGACGACGATGCCCAGTGTCTGGGACACCGCCACCCAGCCGCCGACCACCCCGCGCTCGCGCACCGGCACCAGGTCGGGGACCGTCGCGCTCAGAGCCGCGAACATGGCGGTGAGCGAGGCCTGCGCGAGGCTCCACGCCAGCACCATCGTCAGCACCGTGTGCACGCCGGCCAGCAGCACCAGCGCCAGCGCGCCGAGCACCGCGCCGCCCACTACCCAGGGCACCCGCCTGCCGAAGCGTGACACCGTCCGGTCCGACAAGGCGCCGCACAGCGGGTTCGCGACCACCGCGACGGCCGACCCGACGCCGGTGACCACGCCGAACACCAGCTCCTTGTGCCCGGGGGACACCACCTCGGCCTGCTGGGCGAGGAGCACCTGGATGGGGCCGAAGAACCCCGCCCACAGGCCGAGGCCGGCCAGGGTCACCCACGCGACCCAACGCCCGGGAACCGGCACGACGGGCTCGGCGAAGGCGCCCGCGCCGCCGGCCGGGGCCAGCGGCGTCGGCTCGGGCGGGAGGACGCTCACCCGCACAGCCTGGC
The DNA here is from genome assembly GCA_963837995.1 of uncultured Actinomycetota bacterium. Classification (GTDB taxonomy): domain Bacteria; phylum Actinomycetota; class Actinomycetes; order Propionibacteriales; family Nocardioidaceae; genus Nocardioides_B. The sequence continues at coordinate 99,897 of CAWIPS010000006.1, read as the reverse complement.
AGCCGGGGACGTGGTCCGAGGTCCGTCCGGCCGGTCCGACCCCGCGGACCGGTCCGCGACAATGGTCGCGTGGTCGACGTACGGCGGTCAGCGGAGCGGTTCGCCACGCGCGCCGAGGGACGCACGAGCCGGCACTCGTTCTCGTTCGGTGAGCACTACGACCCGGGCAACGTCGGCTTCGCCGTGCTGGTGGCGCACAACGACGACCTGCTGGCGCCGGGCCGGGGCTACGACCTGCATCCGCACCGCGACCTGGAGATCGTCACGTGGCTGCTCGAGGGCACCCTGGTGCACCAGGACTCCCGGGGCACACCGGCGTCCTGCACCCGGGGCTGGTGCAGCGCCTCAGCGCCGGCAGCGGGGTGCTGCACTCCGAGCGGAACGACGCCGGGGAGGACGTGCCGACCCGGTTCGTGCAGATGTGGCTGCGTCCCGACGAGCCGGGACGGGAGCCGGCCTACGCCCAGCGCGACGTGGGAGAGGTCCGCGGGCTGGTGCCGCTGGTCTCCGGTGTCCGGGGGCTCGACGCCGCGGTCGGCGTCGGGACCTCGGGGTCGGCCCTGTGGGTGGCGAGGCTCGCCCCGGGCGAGTCCGCGGCCCTTCCCGACGCCCCCCGCCTGCACGTGTTCGTGGCCCGGGGGTCGGTGTCGCTGGAGGGAGCCGGCCGGCTCGAGGAGGGGGACGGGGCCCGGTTCACCGCCGAGGGCGGCCCTGCGGTGACGGCCGTGACCCCCGCCGAGGTGCTGGTCTGGCAGCTGCCCTGAGCGGCTACCGCGCGAGTCGGCGGTGGCGAGTCGGCGCGGTCGGTGGGACAGGTAACTACCCCCGACGCAGCGCTCCCACGCACCCGGAGACGCCGAGCTTCCTGTTCGACGGGTCGCCGGATCGAGCGCGGGTCGCGGGGTCGACGGGTCGACGGGTCGTCCCCTCGCCGCGGTGGCGCTACCGCGCCGGCAGCCCGAGACCGGTGAGGACCTCGGCCCCGGGCAGGTCGCCGAGGCGGCGACCCGGGAGCAGCAGCTTGGACCGGCGAACGCCGCTGCCGATGATCGCCACCTCGATGTCGAGGCAGGCCGCGTCGACCAGCACCCGCCAGTGCTCGGGCAGCCCGACGGGGGTGATGCCGCCGTACTCCATGCCGGTCAGCTCGACGGCCCGCTCCATCGCCAGGAAGGACGCCTTGCGGACGTCGAGGGTGCGCTTGACCAGGTTGTTCACGTCGGCGCGGGTGTCGGCGCGGACCACGCAGGCAGCCACCCGCTCGACCCCGTCGCGTCGCCCGGCGACCACGACGCAGTTGGCGCTGGCGCTCAGGGGCACGTCGTAGGCCGTCGTCATCGCCGCCGTGTCGGCCAGGTCCGGGTCGATGGCCACCACCCCGACCTCGCCGCCGTGGTCCCATCCCTCGAGCGCGGACGCCACCCGGTCGGCGAGGAGGTCGCGGCTGCCGACGGCGGGTACGGCGGCCAGGGACCCGATGCGCGGCACGGACACCCGGCCACCGTATACGCAGGATCCGATCCGCAGGATCAACCGCCCGGCCCCCCGCGAGCCACCTGACAACTCCTCACATGGTCACTACCGTTGAGGTGCCACACGGGTCCGAACCGCGCCCGCCGCCCGAGACGAGGGACCGATGAGCGAATCCACGCCCACGCCACCACCAGAAGGCACCCCCGGCCCGCCGGGTGGATACGGGTCCCCCGGCCCGGCCGGAGGATACGGGTCCCCCGGGATGCCGGGAGGATACGGAACCGGTCCGGGTGCGGGCTACGGACCGCCCATGGGAGGGGCCGGTCTCCAGCCGGCCGACCTGATGCCACGCCTCCTGGCCCGTCTCCTGGACTTCATCCTGGTCGGGGTGGTGAACGCGATCGTCTCGGCGGTGCTGCTGGGCGGCATCTTCGGGGTGAGCAGCGCGGGGAGCCTCTCCGGCACGGGCGTGGGCGGCAACTATGCCTACAGCGCGCTGAGCGGCGTCATCGGGGCGGCGATCAGCCTGGCCTACTTCGCACTCCTGGAGTCCCGCACCGGTCAGACCGTCGGCAAGATGCTGTTCAAGCTGCGGACCGAGGGGCCGGCCGGTGGACCACCGAGCCTCGAGGTCGCGGTGCGTCGCAACTTCTGGGTGGCCCTCGACGTGCTGGCCGTCGTGCCCGTCGTCGGTGGCCTCGTCGGCGGCATCGCCGAGCTGGTGATCGTGATCATGATCATCGTGACGATCAGCCAGTCCCCGGTGCGCCAGGGGTGGCACGACCGGCTGGCCGGCACCCGGGTGGTCAAGATCGGCTGACCCCCGGCCGATCCCCGGCGTCCTCGGCGCCCGTCCGGGCTCCGGCTCAGTCGGCTGCGCGCAGGAACTGCTCGAGGACCGGGCCGGCCGTCCGTGATCCGGAGGCGCCGACGTCGACGAAGGCCGCGACGGCGAGGTCGCCGTGCACCGCGATCATCCAGGCGTGGGTCGCAAGCGGCGGTGTCGTCCCGAACTCGGCGGTGCCCGTCTTGGCGAGCACCGGTGGTCCCGGGAGCGAGGCCAGGAACGACGCGCTGCCGCGGGTGACCACGCCGCGCATCAGCGCTCGCAGGGTCTGCGACTCCGCGGCCGTGACCGGCGCCGTGGGAGCGGCCCCGTCCGGCTGCTGACCGGTGAGCAGCCGGGGGACGACGGTGCGGCCCTCCGCCACGGACGCGGCGACCGCGGACATGGCCAGCGGGGATGCCAGCACCTTGCCCTGGCCGATCATCGAGGCCGCATGGCCGGTCGCGGACCCGGCCTCGGCCGTCGTGGTGGGCACCGACCCGAAGTAGGCCGGGAAGCCCACGTCCTGGTCGACCCCGAGCCCGAGCGCCGCCGCCGCGTCCGCGAGGTCCCCCTGGGAGACGACCCGGCGCTCGTTGACGAACGCGGTGTTGCAGGAGTCGGCCACCGCCGTGCTCAGCGAGATCCGGCCCAGCCCGTCGGGCGGGTAGTCGCTGTAGTTCTTGAACCTCTTCCCGTCCACCGTCGTGGTCGCGGGGCAGCGCAGCGTGCTGGTCGGGCGGAGCCCGGCGCGCAGAAGGGCCAGACTCGTGACCACCTTGAACGTCGAGCCGGGAGCGTACCGGCCCACGGTCGCTGTCGAGTAGCCCTTCGACCCGGGTCCGCTGGCCACGGCGAGCAGGTCACCGGTGGAGGGCCGGACGGCGACCAGCGCGCTGGCGGGGCGTACGGCGGACAGGGCACGCTCCGCAACGCGCTGCAGCGTGACGTCCAGGGTGGTCCTCAGCGGCCGGCCGGCGACCGCAGGCGAGGAGAACAGGTCCCGCCGGGCGCCGCCCGCACCCACGGCGTCCACCCGCACACCCGGCGTGCCCCGCAGCTGCTCGTCGTACCTCGCCTCGAGCCCGGAGAGACCGGCCTGGTCACCGGCCGCGTAGGCGCCACCGGACCTCTCGACGATCTCCGCGGTCACGGGTCCCACGGTGCCGAGCAGGGCCCGGGCGAACCCACGGGTGGGCGCGAGGGGCAGGGTGCCTCGCAGGACGGTGACCCCGTCGATGGCCGTGACCCCGCTGCGCAGGGCGGCCCGCGCGTCCTTCTCGCGCAGCACGAGCGCCTCCACGAACGCCTTCGGCCCGGCGGCCCGGACCCGTGCGACGTACGGCTTCGCGTCGATGCCCAGCTTGCCGGCGAGGGCTCTCGCGGCCGCCGTCGCGCGGGCCGCTGGGACGGCGCCCTTGTCGATGCCGAACCGCCGGACAGGTCGCTCGGTGACGATCCGGGCGCCCTGCCGACCCAGGATGTCGCCGCGGTCCGCGGGAACGGTGACCAGCTCGAGGCGCTCCCCGGACCTGAGGTCGTCGTTGACGAGGGCCGGCGACAGCCTGACGGCCCAGCTGTCGTCGGCACGCCGGATGAGCTCCGCCGTCGTGTGGTAGGTCCACGGCTGGGACGACCCGGCCAGCTTCCAGGCGTAGGTCAAGGTGGCGTCCGCGGTCCGGCCCTTCTCGCTCACCGCTCCCACGCTGACCTTCGGGGTGGACCCGCCCAACCCGCGGACCGTCCGGATCCACATCGCCTCCGCCTGTGCCCGGGTCGCGCCGTCGAAGCTCAGCCGGGCCGGCTTGCCGGCACTGAGGGCGGCGGCGACGTCGCCCGCTGCGTCCTCCGCGCTGGGACCGCCTCCGAAGATCCCGCAGCCGGTGCCGGCGAGCAGGCCGGCCAGGGCCGCGGCGAGGCAGGTGGCCCGCCGGCGCGAGGAGTTCACGGGTCGATCGCACCACGCGTCCCACGGCGGGTCAAAGCGCCACCCGGAACCCCGAACCGTCGAGGACCGATGAGTCCACGCCGGCAGCCGGGTCGGTACCCATGACGCCCGAACCGCCCTAGGGTGGACCGACGGAGGAGGAGCCCGGATGACGACGCAGGCCCGCGAGCAGGACCCTCAGGTCGGGAGCGACCGGACCGTGCCCGGCGGGGAGGACTTCCCGCAGGTCACCGACCCCTACCGGCGGGAGCTGCTCGCGCACTGCTACCGGATGACCGGGTCCGTGCACGACGCCGAGGACCTGGTCCAGGAGACCTACCTGCGGGCCTGGCGCGCCTACCACGGCTTCGAGGGGCGCTCGTCGGTGCGGACCTGGCTCTACCGGATCGCCACCAACGTCTGCCTGACGGCGCTGGAGGGCAGGGGCCGTCGCCCGCTCCCCGCCGGGCTCGGTGCGCCGTCGAGCGAGGCCTCCGCGCCCCTGGACCAGAACGGCGAGATCCCCTGGCTGGAGCCGCTCCCCGACACGATGCTGGAAGGCGGCGACCCGGCGGCCGTGGTCAGCGACCGCGACACCATCCGGCTCGCCTTCGTCGCGGCGCTGCAGCACCTCCCGGCCCGACAGCGTGCGGTCCTGATCCTGCGCGACGTGCTCCGCTGGCGGGCCGCCGAGGTCGCCGAGGCGCTCGAGTCGAGCACCGCCTCGGTGAACAGCGCCCTGCAGCGCGCGCACGCGACCCTGGAGAGGGCGAACCTGTCCGCGGACACGGTCGGCGAGCCGACTCCGGAGCAGAAGGAGATGCTGGACCGCTACGTGCAGGCGTTCTGGGACAAGGACATCGACGCGATCGTGTCGATGCTGACCAGGGACGCGATCTGGGAGATGCCGCCCTACACGGGGTGGTACCAGGGCGCCGACACCATCGGCACCCTCATCGACACCCAGTGCCCTGGCGGGCGGCACGACATGCGGATGGTTCCCACCCGGGCCAACGGGCAGCCGGCGTTCGGCCTCTACATGCGCTGCGACGACGGCTCCTACCGCCCCTTCCACCTGCAGGTGCTCACCATCGGCCCCGACGGGGTCGAGCACGTCGGCGCCTTCTTCGGCCCCCAGGTCTTCGAGACGTTCGGGCTGCCCGACAGGCTGCCGCCCGACGTCGCTCCGCGCTGAGGTCCGCCGTGTCCTCATCCCTCGGGCGGGCCGGGCTGCCGGTGCCGCCGCTGGCCGGCGCAGCCCTGCTGGAGCGGGCCATCGGCTACACGCGCGTGTCCCTGCAGCTGGTCGGGCCGGTCCCGGAGGACGGCCCGCCCGGCCGTCTGGGCGCTCTGCTGGGCAGCCCGACGCCGTGCACGGGCTGGGACCTGCTGACGCTGCTTCGGCACATGGACGACTCACTGGCCGCGTTCACCGACGCGGCGGAGATCGGGTACGTCGACCTGGTGCCGGTGCGCACCGGTGGGGGTGCCATCGACGCCGGCCCGGTGCTCCTCGAGCGGCTCAAACGACGGGCCTGTGCTGTGCTGGCCGCCTGGGCCGCCGACCCCGGCACCGGCGACGTCACGGTCGCGGACCGGCGGCTGCACCCGGACCTGCTCGCCGCGGCGGGAGCGCTCGAGATCGCGGTGCACGGCTGGGACGTGGCCCGTGCCTGTGGCGTCGACCGGCCGCTGCCTGCGGCCCTCGCCCTCGAGCTGCTGCAGGTGGTGCCGGTCCTGGTCGGGGCCGCCGACCGTCCCCGTCGGTTCGCCGAGCCCGTCGACGTACCCGTGCAGGCACGGCCGAGCACCCGCCTGCTCGCCGCCGTGGGCCGCCGTTCCCCGTGACCTCCCGCAGCGCGTCCGGCCGGTGAGGGCGCGCCTGCACCGGTGGGGGTCATCCGGTCGCGCCGCGCGGGAGGTCGCGTACGGCGGGCACGGCGGCGACTCCCAGCGCAACGACCACGGCGACGATGCTCATCGCGTACAGCGACTCGTGCAGCCCGACGACGGCGCTGACGACGCCGACGAGCACGTTGCCGAGCGGGATCGTCCCCGCGCTGGTCAGGTAGTCGTAACTGGACACCCGGGACAGCGCCCGGTCCGGGACGTGCTCCTGGAGACTGGTCTCCCACAGCGTGAAGGTCCCGGTCACGCAGATCCCGGCGAGCACCTCCAGACCGCCGATGCTCCACGCGCCGAGCCCGCTGCCGATGACCGCGGCCTGGCAGGACGCGCCGACCAGCATCAGTGCCGCCACCCGCAGGGCGTGCCGCGGTCGCCAGCGCAGCAGGAGCAGGTCCCCCAGCACGCAACCGACGCCGAACCCGGCGGTGACCACGGCCCAGGAGCGTGCGCCGTCCATCTCGGTCTCCGCGATCACCGGTCCCACCACGAACACGGCCGGCAGCACGATCGCGTGGTAGACCGCCATCCCGGTCAGGAAGGCCACCACCCAGGTCCGGTGACGGACCTCACGCCACCCCTCTGCGAGACTCACCCAGAAGTGGGCCGTGGTGGCCACCGGGTCCTCCTCGGCGACCCGCGCAGCGACCAGCCGCGGCCGGAGCGGCGTGAGCAGCACAACCGAGACCAGAAACGTGGCGGCGTCGAAGAGCAGCGCGACGCCGGGTCCTGCAAGGGCCACCATGAGACCGGCCAGCAGTGGCCCCGCGACAGCGCCCAGCGAGAAGCTCAGTCCGCGCAGGGCGTTGGCCGGCTGCAGGTTGACGGGAGTGACCGTCGAGGGCAGCAGGCCGGTGAACGCCGGTGCGAAGAACGCGTCCGCGGCGCCGTACACGGCGGCGAGCGCAGCCAGCTGCAGCACGGTCGCGTTCCCGGTGACCAGGAGCAGACCGGCGGTGAGCTGGCCGACGAGTCGGACCAGGTCGGAGCAGATCAGGATCATCTTGCGGTTCAGCCGGTCCGCCCACACCCCTGCCGGCAGAGCGAGCACGGCGAAGGGCAGGAACTGTGCGGCGGACACGAGCGCCACCTCGCCGACGCCTCCGCCGACCGCGAGCACCGCGAAGGGCAGGACCATGCTGGTGACCCGGTCGCCGAGCACGGACAGGACCTGGCTCGTGAAGAGGAGGCGGTACTGCGGCTCGTCCCGCAGCACCGCCGGCACCCGGACCCTGATCGGCACGGTCTCAGCCGGCGAGGAGCTCGGCCGCCGCTGCGGGGACGGCGAGGACGACGCTCATCGGAGCCGTTCGCGGGCGATGTCCTCACGGGCTGCTCGGGTGGCCTCGGCGGCCCGTCGCAGGAACTCTGACACCAGCTCCAGCTGCTCCTCGTCGTAGTCGGCCAGCAGCGGAGCGTAGTGCTGGGCCAGCCGGCCGAACATCGCCCCGCCGACGGCCCGTGCGTGGTCGGTGACCTCCACGACGACCGAGCGTCGGTCGGTCGCGTGCGGCCTCCGGTGCACGTGCCCCAGGCGCTCCAGCCGGTCCAGCATCGCCGAGGTGGCGGGGGCACTCAGCTGCAGGGCAGCGCTGAGCCGCCCCGGCGTGACCGGGTTGCCCTCGGCCTCCTCGTCCATCACCACCGACAGGCCGGTCAGGTCGGTGCGGCCCATCTCCTCCTCGCGGCCGGCGGCTCCGACGTAGAGCTCGAGCTCGTTGTTCAAGCCGCGCATGTTGCGCACGACCCTGTGCCCCACCTCGGGGTTGACATCCGACATGGCCGATACTCTACTCTTTCCATCATGGAATTATTCGGCCGCGGAAACAATCGGCAGGTTCGGTTCGTGAGCCGCCGTACGGCCTGGGTCGTGGTCGTGGTCGCGGCGCTGCTCTCCGGCCTCGCACTCGCCCTGGTGGCCGCCGCGAAGACCGACACCGCCCCCGACGCGAGCCTGCCCGACAACGCCGAGTCGACCCTCGCACTGCAGGCCCAGCAGCGACTGCCCGCGACGAAGTTCGCTCCCGCGGTCGTGGTGTTCGACCGCGGCGGGCAGCAGCTCACCGGTGAGGACCGCCGGACGGTGCGGGCGAAGGCCACCGAGCTCGGCCGGCTGGCAGCCCCCGGGCAGAGGGCGTTCCCGGTGTTCTCCGAGGACCAGAAGGCGGCGATCGTGGGCGTCCCGCTGTCCACCTCGCTCTCGACCACGGCACAGCGCTCAGCCGTCGAGGCGATCCGCGCGGCAGCCGGCGAGGACCTCCCGCAGGGGCTCGCCGCCCACGTCACCGGCGGTCCCGCCTTCGCCACCGACCTCGGGGCGGTCTTCGACGGCGCCAACACCAAGCTGCTCGCCACCACGGCCGGAGTGGTGGCGGTGCTCCTGCTGCTGACCTACCGCAGCCCGTTCCTGTGGCTGGTGCCGCTCACCGTCGTCGGCGTCGCCGACCAGGTCGCCGCGAAGCTGGTCTCGCTCGCCGTCGACATCTTCGGCTTCTCCGTCGACGGGTCGACCGTCGGCATCACCTCGGTGCTGGTGTTCGGTGCAGGGACGAACTACGCGCTCCTCCTCATCGCCCGCTACCGGGAGGAGCTGCGGCTCCTCGACGACCGGTTCGACGCGATGCGGGTCGCGCTGTCGCAGGCGGCCCCGGCCATCCTGGCCAGCTCGTCGACCGTCGTGCTGGCGCTGCTGTCCCTCGGTTTCGCCGTCGCCCCGACCACCCGCGGCCTCGGCTTCGCCGCCGCGATCGGCATCGTCACCGCCGTCCTCTACGCGCTCGTCGTCCTCCCCGCCGCGCTCGTCCTCTTCGGCCGACGGCTGTTCTGGCCGTTCGTCCCTCGGGCCGGTCAGGACGAGCCCACCCGGCACGGGTTCTGGTCCCGCGTCGGCCGCACCGTCACCAGCCGGCCCGTGCCGGTCGCCGTCGTCAGCCTGCTGGTGCTGGCGGCGCTCGGCAGCGGACTGGTGGGACTGCGCACCGGCCTCTCCGCGACCGAGCGGTTCCGCGCCGAGCCCGAGTCGGTGGTCGGCCAGCGGATCCTGGCCGAGCACTTCGCCGCCGGGGCCTCCGAGCCGACCAGCATCATCACGAGCCCGGCACGGGCCCCGGCCGTCAGCGACGCGGCCCGCGGCGTCCAGGGCATCACCTCGGTCCAGAAGGTGGCTGAGGACGGACAGGCGGTCCAGCTCAACGCCGTCCTGTCGGCCGGCCCCGGGTCCTCTGCCAGCTTCGAGCAGGTGAAGGCACTCCGCGCCGCCGTGCACGACGTCGACCCCTCCTCGCTCGTGGGCGGATCCGACGCCCAGGCGCTCGACGCCCAGGACGCTGCGGCCCGGGACCGTCTCGTGGTCATCCCGCTGATCCTCGTGATCGTGCTCGTCGTACTCCTCCTGCTCCTGCGCTCGGTCGTCGCCGCCATCGTGCTCGTGCTCACCGTGGTGGCGACCTTCGGCGCCAGCATGGGCGCGGGCTGGTTCGCCTTCTCCCACTGGTTCGGCTTCCCTGCGCTGGACCTCGGGGTGCCCCTGCTGAGCTTCTTGTTCCTGGTGGCGCTCGGCGTCGACTACAACATCTTCTTGGCCACCCGCGCCCGGGAGGAGGCCGCCACCCAGGATGCGCGAACGTCAATAGCCACGGCCCTCGCCGTCACCGGCGGCGTGATCACCAGCGCCGGCATCCTGCTGGCGGCGGTGTTCACCGTGCTGGGCGTGCTGCCCCTGATCACGCTCACCCAGATCGGCGTGATCGTCGGCTTCGGGGTGCTCCTCGACACCCTCCTCGTCCGCAGTCTCCTGGTGCCCGCACTCGTCTCCCTGCTCGGAGAGCGCTTCTGGTGGCCAGGAGACCCTCGAGCCGGGCGGCGAAAGTCCCGGCGCGCCCGGGACCCCGTCCGCCGGGCCGCAGCCCAGCGCCGTCCGCGGAGACGACGGGGGGCACAAGAGTCACGGGCGTCACGAGAGTCACGGACGGCACGAGGGTGGTGGGGGTGGTGGACTGCCGCGGTTCGGCTGGCTGCGGAGGGGTCGTCGGCGCAGGGGTCGCCGGTCGGGGTCGAGGGAGAGCGGTGGGTAGAAGTCGGGACGCTCGTCGTGCGGGTGGAGTCTGACGTCCCAGCCGGTGGTGTGGATCAGGCTGTGATGCGTGCGGCAGAGCAGGACCAGGTTGTGCAGGGCGGTGACGCCGCCGTCGGCCCAGTGGGTGATGTGATGCGCGTCGCAGGCAACGGGTGGGCGCGTGCACGCGGGGAAGGCGCAGTGCTGGTCGCGGACGATGAGTGCGAGCCACAGGCCGACCGTTACCAGTCGACTGCTGCGGCCGACGTCGAGGATCTGCGACCTCGACCCGAGCACGAAGGGCAGGATCTCGGCGTCGCAGGCGAGGGTCCGCACGGCCGCTGCCGACAGATTGCCGCCGGTGTCCAGGGTTGCGGTGCCCAGCCCGGACCGGAGGGCGCCCAGGTCGATGGTGACGCCGATCCTGGCGCTGGTGGTGTGGCTCTGCGGGAGGACCTCCGTGCCGGCGAGCAGCCGCGCCGCCTCCACCAGGGCGTCCCACATCCGCGTGCCGTGCTCGCGGGGGTCTCGGCCGTCGTGGGCACAGTCGGTGACCCCACACGAGCGGCTCCTGACTCCGCTGTCGCCGCTCCGAGCCCCGTTGGCGCTGGTGCCGCCGTTGGCACCGGTGGCTGGCGGGGTGCCGCCGCAGCTGCCGGGGTCGTCGGTGGGCTGCGGGGCGGCGAGGGGAGCGAGGACGGCGGTGATCTGGGCAGCGTCCTCGATGGTGCCGCGGCCTCTGAGCCGAACGCCGCCCAGGCCGTCGGGGACAAGGGACAGGAACCGGCTGGCGTGGGCAGCTCGTTCCTGGCGTTCGAGGGCGTGCTCGTCGCGGCGTTCGGTGCCCTCGGGGTCCAGCCGTTCGAGGACGTAGCCACCGAGCTTGGCGAGCTCCGCGGCGTCGCGGGTCCGCGCCTGCTCGAGCATCAGGTCCTCGGCTGCGGCCCGGAGAGCGGGGTTCCCGGGGAGCCGGTCGAGCACCCCGATCACCGCCTCGGCTTGAGCCCGGGAGATGTGCCCGGCTGCCAGGTCGGCGCCCGTGCCTGGCCCGGTCCGTGTGCACCGCCTTGGCCAGCGCCAGTAGCCGGCGTCCCTCGCCCAGGCGGCCACCGGTGACCGCGGTCAGGTAGTCCTTCGTCGAGGCCCAACCCTCGGCGCGAGCCGCGCCTTGGGCGTCGACCTCGACGATGACCTGGAGCTGGACCGCGTCCAGCACCGACCGGAGCCGCTCGACGGCCCGCATCGTGTCCAACAGCTCCTCTGGGGACCGGGCCGCCCACAAGGTGTCCATCAACCCGGCGACCGTGTCCCTGACCTCGCACAGCACCTGCGGCGCCGAACCCGCCGCAGCCGGCGCAGCCGGCGCCGACATGCTCCCCGCAGACACGGGAATCGAGGACGAACCCACACCCGCTGAGGGAGTGGCCCCCACCGAGGACTCCAGGTCCGTGAGTGTCGCTCATGTGTTCGAATATGTCACCGGCCACCGACAGTCCCGATCACTGGCATAGACCAGTCCGCCGCTCACCAGACCCGCCGGGTCGACCGCTTCCCGCCACCAGACCCGCCGGGTCGACCGCTTCCCGCCACCAGACCCGCCGGGTCGACCCCTCCCGGCCCACCAGACCCGCCGGGTCGACCGCGGGTAGCCTCGCGCACATGGTGCGGGACTGGGACGCCCGGGCGACGAGCTGTCGGCCGAGGCGAGCGGAGGACAGGTGGGCGCCGGAGGACCGGTGGCGGGGGCAGTCGACCCGGTGACCCCGACCGAGGAGGTTCCGACGCACCCGCGGACCGAGCTGGACATCCGCTACAGCCAGCCGGGTGCCACAGCGACGAGCTGGGAGCAGGCCGCGGCGCTGCTGGCCGAGGCCGAGCTGTCCTGGATCACCACGCTCCGTGGGGACGGACGGCCGCATGTCACGCCGCTGATCACGGTGCTGGTCGAGGGCACCGTGCACTTCTGCACCGGACCCGAGGAGCAGAAGGGCCGCAACCTGGCCGGGAACCCGGCCGTCGCGATCACCACCGGCACCAACAGCCTGCGCGGCGGCATGGACGTGGTGCTCGAGGGCGATGCCGAGCGCGTCACCGGGAGGGAGGCGCTGCAGGTGCTCGCCGACGCCTGGGTCGAGAAGTACGGCGAGGAGTGGCGTTTCCACGTCAGCGACGACGCCTTCCTCCCACCGGGGGGCGGCGCCGAGGCGTGGGTGTACGCCGTACGGGTGCGACGGGCCTACGGCTTCGGCAAGGCGCCCTACTCACACACACGCTGGACCTTCGCCCGCTGAGCACGCCCGGGACGAGGCAGGAAGCAGAAGGAGACAGATCATTGGCAGACAGATAGGGAGGCAAGCATGGCGTCGTACGTCGTGAACCCGGAGGGGGTCGAGCACTGCCGGCAGCTGATCGAGCGCCGGCAGTATGTCCTGGACAGCGACTGGGGCGCCGCACAACCGGACGCCTCGGCGCAGAACGCCTACCTCGAGAAGCACTCGTGGCAGGAGTACGCCGGCTGGCACCTCGGTCTCACCGAAGGCGCCCGCGACGCGACGAAGGGCCGCTACGCCTTCGTCTACGGGGACTTCCGGCGGGTGCACCGGTCAGGGCTGATCGCCTGCGTCTACCGGGCAGCCGAGTGGCGGCACAAGGAGGTGGAGCTCGCGGCGCACGACCTCCTCCAGCTCCTGGACAGCACATCGGCCTGACCGGTGCCGGTGTCGCGGCGGTCTCGCGTCACCGCACGGCCGGCTCACCGGCCGACTCTAGCGGCCCGCGAGGCGGCCCCGGGCGAGGCGGCCCCGGGCGAGGCGGCCGCGAGTGATCCGGCCCTTGGCGACCCGGCCCGGGAGAACCGCAGCGCACCGTCCTCGAAGCCGGCCCGCCGGATCGTCAGCACGTCGCGCAGGTAGTTCTGGCGCAGCCGCCAGGGCTCGCGGGAGCCCTGCTTGGGCAGCTCGTGCAGCGCCCGCTGCACGTAGCCGGACGCGAAGTCCATGAACGGGCGCTCCTCGACGGTCGGGTCCCGGTGCGGCACCACGGTGTCGGCGCCGCGGGAGCGCAGGTGGGCGAGCAGCCGGCAGACGTAGTCGCTGACGAGGTCGGCCTTCAGCGTCCAGGACGCGTTGGTGTAGCCGACGACGTAGGCGAAGTTCGGCACACCGGACAGCATCATCCCGCGGTAGGCCATCGTGTCCGGCAGGTGCACGTCGGTGCCGTCGACCACCAGCTGCACGCCGCCGAAGCCCAGCAGGTCCAGCCCGGTCGCCGTGACCACGACGTCGGCCGGCAGCTCGGCCCCGGACACGAGCCGCACGCCCCGCTCGGTGAACCGGTCGATGTGGTCGGTGACCACGTCCACGCGGCCCTCCCGGATCGACCGGAACAGGTCTCCGTCCGGCACCAGGCACAGCCGCTGGTCCCACGGGTCGTAGGCCGGCTCGAAGTGGGTGTCGACGTCGTACCCCTCGGGGAGCTGCGCCGCGACGCCCCTGCGGATCAGCCGCCTCACCAGCTCCGGGCGGCGCTGGGAGACCTGGTAGATCAGCGTGCTGACCAGGATGTTCTTCCACCGGGTCAGCGCGTAGGCGCGGGAGGGGGACAGCCACGCACGGAGCCTCGCGGCCAGGGTGTCGACGCCCGGGAGCGCCAGGATGTAGGTCGGGGACCGCTGCAGCATCGTGACCTGGGCCGCCGCTCCCGGCCCCTCGGACATCGCCGGGACCAGGGTGACGGCGGTCGCGCCGCTGCCGACAACCACCACCCGCCGGCCCGCGTAGTCGAGGTCCTCGGGCCACAGCTGCGGGTGCACGACCGTCCCGCCGGCGGCCGTGAAGTCCTCGACACCCTCGAAGTGCGGGGTGTAGCCCCGGTCGTAGCGGTAGTAGCCGCTGCACGACCACAAGAAGCCACAGGTGAACGTGACCGGCTCCCCGTCCCGGACCGCGTGCACCGTCCAGGTGGCGTCCTGGCTGGACCACTCGGCACGCTCCACCCGGACACCGCAGCGGACGTTGCGCTCGATCCCGTGCTCGCGGGCCGTCTCCTGCAGGTAGGCCAGGATCGAGGCGCCCCCGGCGATCGAGCGCTCGCCCGACCACGGCCGGAACCGGTAGCCGAGGGTGAACATGTCCGAGTCGGACCGGACCCCCGGGTAGCGGAACAGGTCCCAGGTGCCGCCGATGCTCCCGCGGGCCTCGAGCAGCAGGTACGACGTCCCGGGCAGCCGCTCCTCGAGGTGGCAGGCAGCACCGATCCCGGAAAGCCCCGCACCGATCACGAGGACGTCGACGTGCTCGGCCATGGGCTCCAGGGTAGTCGGGGACGAACAGGTCAGACGCGTCCTCGGGCCAGCCCGACCAGCCGGTCCAGGATGCGGGCGCCGTCGGCGCGCAGCCCGTCGTGGTCGAGCTCGTTGGTCACCCACGGCCGCATGCCCGGCAGCATGGCGGCCGTCTCCTCCGAGAACCGCCTCGGGACGTAGGCGTCCTCGGTGTAGATCGCCGCGGCACACGGTACGTCGACCGAGGCCAGCACGTCGGGGTCGTAGAGCCGGGGCCACTCGTGCTCGGCGAGCAGGTCCGCCGCGACCCGCAGCGGGGCCAGCTCGGAGTCCTCGTCGAGGACGGTCGCGAAGACGTGCTCGCCGGTGAACGAGGTCACGTCGTCGGCGATCTCCTCGGGCAGCGTGCGTTCCGCGGACCACCGGGTGGCGCCGCCGTCGGCGTAGCAGGCCTCGTGCACCACGACGTAGAGCGGGTTGCGGCCGTGGAAGGGGAGCGTGCCCGCGAGGTCGTGACGGAAGGCCGGGGAGTCGGGGTCGCGCTCGAGGAGGTAGTGCAGCCACTCGGCCCCGGTGCTCATTCCCAGGCCGCTGCCCATCGACCGGAGCCGCAGGGAGGACACCCGGTCACCGTTCGGCAGGAGGAGGTCGCCGCCGGCTGCCCGCTCGTGCAGCGTGCGGACCCGGTCCCGGTCCCGGGGGTAGCGCGCGTAGTAGCGGCGGCTGCGACCCAGCATGGTGGCGTACGTCGCCCGGTACACCTCGTCCACGGGCCGGCCGACCGGTGGCAGGCCTCCGGTGAACAGCACCTCGCGGAGCCCTTCCGGGGCGGCGGAGAGGTAGCGGAGCGCGCAGAAGCCTCCGAAGGACTGGCCCAGCAGGCTCCACCGGTCGACGCCGAGCCGGGTCCGCAGCAGCTCCGCGTCCGCGACGATCGCATCCGCGCGGAAGTGGGTGAGCCGGTCCGCCTGCTCCTGGGGGGACAGCCCCGGCAGGGTGCCGACCGGCGACGAGCGGCCGGTGCCACGCTGGTCGAGCATCAGGACGCGGTAGTCGGCCAGGGCCCGGTCCAGCCAGGCGGGGCTGGAGGGGCCGCGGGTGGGCCGCTCGGCCTCCTGGCCCGGGCCGCCCTGGAGGAACAGCAGGAACGGCCGGTCGCGGCCCTGCGGGTCGGCCACCTCGCGAGCGAAGACGGTGATCTGCTCGCCGTCCGGGGCGGCGTGGTCCAGCGGCACCGCGAGCTCGTGCTCGGTCAGCACCAGGCCCGGTAGGGTGATCGTCGCCTCGCGATGGTCGCTCATCGTGCCGATTCTGCCAGCGGATCAGCGCGGCCCCGCCCAACCGGACCAGACCGAACGGCCGAATACCAGAAAAAAGGGCCGAAGGGGTGCTGCCACGCCGCGGCGCCCCTTACCTTTAGGGCCATGGTATTCAAGTTACGTCATGTGTCAGGAGTGGCTGCCGGGACGGGTGCGACGGCGTTGGCCGGCCTGCTCACCCTCTCCAGCGTGCTGGCCACCGGGGCCCCGGCGGCCGCCGCCGGGTCGGTCCCCGCCTCGGCCTCCCACTCGGGACGGCAGACGACGTCGGGCTCGGTAGACCGTAGCAACCTCGTCCCGGGGCACTACACGGTGAGCTCCTTCAACGTGCTCGGGGCCAGCCACACCAAGCCGGGCGGCCGGCGCGCTCCGGGGACCACCCGGATCCGGTGGGCCTACGGCCTGCTGCAGCGCCACCACGTCGACGTGGCCGGTCTCCAGGAGCTGCAGGCCTCCCAGCTGACCAGGCTGCTGGCCATCACCAAGGGCTCGTGGGCCTTCTACCCGGGCCTAGGCGGCCGCCGGATCGACAGTGAGAACTCCGTCGGCTGGCGCACCTCCACGTTCGACCTGGTCCGCGCGACCACGGTGGACATCCCCTACTTCGACGGCAAGACGCGGCGGATGCCGCTGGTGCTGCTGCGCGAGAAGGACTCCGGGATGCTGACCTACTTCGCGAACTACCACAACCCTGCGGACGGTGTCGGGCACGGCAACCAGGCGCGGTGGCGTCGGCAGGCGACCCGGATCCAGGTCTCGCTGCAGAACCGGCTCGCCCGCCAGGGCATCCCCCGGGTGCTGACCGGCGACATGAACGAGCGGGCGCCGTACTTCTGCTACGTCACCGCACGCGCCCCCCTCAAGGCGGCGCGACCGACCAGCTACCGCCGCAATGGTGTCTGCCATGCGGACCGCCCCCGGGCGGTCGACTGGATCCTCGGGTCGCGCTGGGCGCGGTTCGACCACTACATCGAGGACCGCGGGCCTCTGGTCGACAGGACGTCGGACCATCCGATGATCATCAGCGACGTCACGGTGGACCCGCAGCGGCTGCCGAACGGCTGGCAGCGGAACCCGCCGCCACCAGTGGTCCCCCAGATGCACGGTTGAGCGGGGGAGGAACTCGCTCCCGGCCCTCCGCGGCGCCGGTTGACGCTCCCAGGCTCCGAAGAGGCCGCCCGATCAACCCGGACGGTCTCTTCGGGCGTGTGCCGGACCTCCGCCTCAGGTCCATCGGCTGCATCGGCATCCGCAGCCGCCCGCACCGGGGTATCGTGCCTCGGTGAGGTGGACGTCCGGCCGGGTGGCGAACGCGATGCTGGCCGCCTTCGCAGTCGTGGTCGTCGGCGGCGTCGGCTACACCGTCCACGCCCAGCAGACCGGTACGTCGGTCCGTGCGGCTGCCATCAGCACGCCGACCTCCCCCTCGACCGCGGGGAGCTCTGGCATCCCGGGGACCGCGGGGTCGTCGGCGACCTCGGCGCCGGGCACGCGGATCTCGAGCCGACCCTCCTCCGGCACGCCGCGAGCCACGCCCCGGCCCACGGCGAGAGAGACGAGGAACGCCGGGACGGGGCAGACGTCCTCTGCGAGGGCGTCCAGGACGGCCGAGGCCGCGGGGGCGGCGGCCCGGCGGCCCGGCGGCCTCCCGCCGCGTCCCGTCCCCACCCCCACGAACCTGCCCCCGCCGACGCTCGACTTCAGGCTCACCACCTTCAACGTCCTGGGCGCCAGCCACACCTCGGCGATCGGGAAGCGCGCCCGGATGGCGTCGGGGGCGGCCCGCGCCGTCGGCGCCGCGGAGCTGATCAGGCGGCACCGCTCCGACGTGGTCGGCTTCCAGGAGCTGCAGGGCAGCCAGCTGGTCGCCCTGCGCAAGCTGACCGACCTGGACTTCTACCCGGGGTTCGCCACCGGCGACTCGGAGAACTCGATCGGCTGGCGCCGGGACCGGTTCGCGCTGGTCGAGAGGCACACCGTGCCGATCCCCTACTTCAACGGCGGCACCCGCGGCATGCCGTTCATCAAGCTCCGCAGCCTCCGCACCGGGCAGGAGGCCTGGTTCGCGAACTTCCACAACCCTGCCGAGACGGCCACCTACCACCACCAGCAGCGGTTCCGCGACGAGGCGACCCGGATCGAGGTCTCGCTGGTGAACCAGCTGCTCGCCCAGACCGGGCTGCCGGTCTTCGTGACCGGTGACATGAACGAGCGGTCGACGTACTTCTGCCGGTTCACCGCCGGTGCTCCGATGATCGCCGCCCGCGGCGGCAGCAACGTCAACGGTCGGTGCCTGCCCGGCCGGCCGCGGGCCGTGGACTGGATCTTCGGCTCCCAGGGGGTGGACTTCCTGGGCTACGTCGAGGACCGCAGCCACCTCGTGGACGTGACCACCGACCACCCGGTCGTCACCGCACGGGTGCGCATCGTGGGCGACGCCCCCGGCGACTGAGCCGGACCGATGACCGATCCCTGGCTGGTGGCGCTCCTGGCGGCCACCGCCGCCCACGCCGGCTTCCAGGCGGTGGTCACCGTGCTGGTCTACCCGGCACTGGCCCGGGTGCCGCCGGCCGACTGGGCCCCGTCCCACGCCTTCCACTCCCGGCGGATCACCCCGGTCGTCGTGGTCGTGTACGGCGCCCTGCTGGTCTCCGCCACCGGATCGGTGCTCTCCACGCCGGGCTCGGCCGGGGTGTGGCTCGCCGTTCTCGGCGCAGCGGGAACCTTCCTCCTCACCGCCGCGGGCGCGGCGCCGACCCACGGGCGGCTGGGGGACGACCGGACCGACGCCCTGGTCGCTCGGCTGCTGCTGCTGGACCGGCTCCGGCTCGGCTGCGCCCTGGTCGCGCTCGCCGGCGCACTGGCGGCCGCCTGGTAGCACCTACCCGTGCGCCATGTCGACGAAGCGGGAGTAGTGCCCCTGGAAGGCCACGGTGAGGTCACGGGTCGGGCCGTTGCGGTGCTTGGCCACGATCACGTCGGCCTCACCGGGGCGGGTGGACTCCCGCTCGTAGACGTCCTCGCGGTGCAGCAGGATCACCATGTCGGCATCCTGCTCCAGGCTCCCGCTCTCCCGCAGGTCCGACATCATCGGCCTCTTGTCCGAGCGCTGCTCGGCGCCCCGGTTGAGCTGGGAGAGTGCCACCACGGGGATCTCCAGCTCCTTGGCCAGCAGCTTGATCTGCCGGGAGAACTCGGAGACCTCGAGCTGGCGGGACTCGACCTTCTTGCCCGAGGTCATCAGCTGCATGTAGTCGATGACGATGAGCCGCAGGTCGTGGCGCTGCTTGAGACGGCGGGCCTTGGCGCGGATCTCCATCATGGTCATGTTGGGCGAGTCGTCGATGAACAGCGGGGAGGACGAGACCTCCCCCATCTTGCGGGCCAGCCGTGTCCAGTCGTCGTCGTTCATGTTCCCGTTGCGCATGTGGTTGAGCGGGATCTTCGCCTCCGCCGACAGCAGTCGCATGGTGATCTCGTTGCGGGTCATCTCGAGGCTGAAGATGACACTGGTCATGTTGTGCCGGATGGAGGCGGACCGGCAGAAGTCGAGCCCGAGGGTGGACTTGCCCATCGCGGGCCTGGCCGCGACGATCACCATCTGCCCCGGGTGCAGGCCGTTGGTGAGCTCGTCGAGGTCGGCGAACCCGGTCGGCACGCCCACCATCTCGCCGTCGCGGTTGTTGATCGCCTCGATCTCGTCGAGGGTCGACTCCATGATCGCGCTCAGCGGCGCGTAGTCCTCCGAGGACCGCTTGTCGGTCACGCCGTAGACCTCGGCCTGGGCCCGGTCGACCACGTCGTCGACCTGGCCCTCGCCGGCGTACCCCAGCTGGGCGATGCGGGTGCCGGCGTCGACCAGCCGCCGCAGGATCGCCTTCTCCCTGACGATCTCGGCGTAGTAGCCGGCGTTGGCCGCGATCGGCACGCTCGCCGACAGGGTGTGCAGGTAGGGAGCGCCGCCGATCCTGGCCAGCTCGCCGCGGCGCTGGAGCTCCGCGGTGGTGGTGATCGGGTCGACCGGCTCCCCGCGGCCGTAGAGGTCGATCATCACCTCGAAGATCGTCTCGTGCACCGGGCGGTAGAAGTCCGCGCCGCGGACCGCCTCGACCACGTCGGCGATCGCGTCCTTGGACAGCAGCATGGAGCCCAGCACGCTCTGCTCGGCGTCGTTGTCCTGGGGCGGCGTCCGCCCGCCGCCTCCGCCGCCCCCGAACGGGGGCCCGGCGGGCTCGGCCCAGGGGCCGTCCACCCCGAAGGGAGGCTCGGTGTCAGCGGCGAACCCACTGCTGGAGGATGCGATGCTCACTGGTGCGACGGCCCTTCCCGTGACGACACTCGGACCCTGCCAGCACCCACCGACAGTCCCACCGACAGACCCACCGGGGCCTCGTCTGCCCGGGCCGACGCTACGGCTCCGGCGCGCCCCAGGACAGGCCGTCATCCACAGGCCCCTGGGGACAACCCGCACACCCATGTGCAACACGCTGCCCCGACATGTGCACAGGCTGTGAGCACACCTGTGGAGAACCGTCTCCAGCACCGGCTGCCCACGGCGCTGACCTGCACGAACGCCGTCGTGCGGATGTGGATCGGAGAAACTTGGCACAGACGTCGCCCGTCGTCCAACCCGTGAACAGCTGCCGACCTCGCCATGTCGACAAAGCCGCTCCGGGCGGCTCGGACCGGTCCGGCTGCCCAGTCCGGGCCCGGTTACCCACAGCCTGCCCCGCAAGCGCGGCGGGTGCTCCGGGTCACGACCAACAGCCCCTCCTGAGCCTTACAGAGCGGGTAGCCTGACCAGATGACCGGGACCCGACGCCTGGCTCGCCAGGACCCGGTCGACCGGGAGATCCTCCGGCTCGCCGTACCCGCCTTCCTCGCGCTGGTCGCCGAGCCGTTGTTCCTGCTCGCGGACGCCGCGATCGTCGGGCACCTGGGCACCCCGCAGCTCGCCGGCCTCGGGATCGCCGGAGCCGTCCTCCAGACCGCGGTGGGCCTGTGCGTCTTCCTGGCCTACGGCACCACTGCCTCCGTCGCGCGCCGGGTGGGGGCCGGTGACCTGCGCGGCGCGCTCGAGCAGGGCGTCGACGGGGTGTGGCTGGCGGTGCTCATCGGGGCGGTCACCACCGTGGCGGGAGTGGTCCTGACCGGGTGGCTGGTCGGGCTGTTCGACCCCGCCCCGGCGGTGGCCGAGCACGCCGCGACATACCTGCGGCTGGCCTTCCTGGGCGTCGTGCCGGTGCTGGTGATGCTCGCCGGCACCGGGATCCTGCGCGGCCTGCAGGACACCCGCACGCCGCTGGTCGTGGCCGTGGCCGGCAACATCCTCAACATCGGGCTCAACGTCTTCCTGGTCTACGGGCTGGACCTGGGGATCGCCGGCTCCGCGCTCGGCACCGACCTCGCGCAGCTCGGCTCGGCGGCCGCGCTGGTCGCCGTCGTGGTCCGCGGGGCGCGACGCGAGGGTGCCTCGCTGGCCCCGGACCTGCCCGGCGTCGCTCGCGCGGCACACGCCGGGGTCGCGCTGGTGGTCCGGACCCTGACGCTGCGCGCCTCCCTGCTGGTGATGACGTACGGCGCCGCCACCCTCGGCGCCGCGTCGGTGGCGGCGCACCAGCTCGCGATCACCCTGTGGACGTTCCTGGCCTTCACCCTGGACGCCATCGCCATCGCGGCGCAGGCGATCACCGGCCGCAGCCTGGGCGCCGGCGACCTGGCCGGCACCCGGGCGGTCACCGACCGCGTCGTGCAGTGGGGGGTGCGCTGCGGCCTCCTCACCGGAGTCGGCCTGGCCGCCGTCTCCCCGTTCGTCGGGTTCGCGTTCACCGAGGACCCGCACGTGCGTGCCCTGCTGTGGCCCGTGCTCCTGGCCGCTGCGGTGTTCCAGCCGGTGGCGGGGGTGGTGTTCGTCCTGGACGGGGTGCTGATCGGCGCCGGCGACGGGCGCTACCTGGCCTGGGGCGGCGTCGTGGTGCTGGCCTTGTTCACCCCGCTGGCCTGGCTCGCGGCCCGCGTCGCCCCGCCCGGGTCGGCCCTGGTCTGGCTGTGGGTGGCGTTCGGGGTCGGGTTCGTGGGCACTCGCGCGGTGGTCCTCCTGCTCCGGGCACGCGGCTCCCGCTGGATGGTCACCGGCCGGTGACGCCCGGTCAGCCCCGGTCAGTCGGCGGCGTGCGGGACCCCGTTGGCGTCCACGGTGATCCCGGGTGCGGTGATCGTCGGGGTGCCCGGCGGGGCCGCGAGCTCGTCGGCCGGGTCGGGGCCGGGTGCGGACGGGTTCGTGGGGTCACCCGGCGTGCCCGCGATCGCACGAGGAGCGCGTCCGCCACCACTGGGCTCGGAGAAGTTCGCGTAGATCGACGAGGAGGCGCGGTCCCGCATGAAGTTGAACTGCCTCACGTAGGCCTTGTAGACCGAGGCGGAGCTGATCCGCAGCATCACCTCGTCGAAGTGGGTGCCGTCGTTGGTGAAGTTGTTCGACCCCGTGTACGACAGGTGGGCGTTCCGGACCCCGGCGACGTTCCCGGACACGGTGATGTTCTTGAAGTGGCTGTACAGGTAGGCCGACGTGCCGTTGCGCGAGAACACCGTCCTGCGCACCGACATCCTCGAGCCCGTGCCGACGTGCAGGATCTTGTAGACGCCGTAGCTCATGAAGCCGTAGAGGACGCGGACGTGGCAGCCGTGGTTGTACAGGCTGCGGACCTGCTTGGCCAGAGCCAGGCCTCGGGTCCCGAACCACGCGTGCATGTTGATGTGGATCACGCTGTGTCCCCCGATCCCGGCGCCGCGTGCTCCCGAGCACCGGATCGACCGCAGCTCGGTGAGGTACGGGTCGGGTCCACGCAGAGTCGGCCAGAACACGGTCCGGTAGTGCCCCACGGCGACCGGGGGCGATCGGTGGAAGCCGTTGTCCCGCTTCATCCGGTCGAACTGCGCCCCGAACTGGGAGTAGAGCCTCGGGTTGTTCCGAACGGTGTAGAGGTCGTTCCACTGCACCTTCGCGGCGTTCTGCGTCATGTTCGTCGAGCCGGTCATGACGGTGTCGACGATCTTGTTCAGGTTCGAGTGCGGCGCGGGGATGTTGGAGTCGAAGAGGTACATCTTGGTGTGCAGCACCCCGCTGCCCCGGCATCCGAAGGAGCACCGGTGCGCGAAGCTCGGGCGGGGGCCGAACCGGCTGAACACGTTCGACCTCAGGTGCGACACGAGCCGGCGCCAGGCCGGGTCGGTGGCGGAGCTCAGGTGGTTGTTCATCAGCACCTGGACGCTGACACAGCGTTTGGCGGCGGCCACCAGCGCCTTCGCCACCGGCTGGTCGGTCAGGGAGTACAGCGAGATCCGGATGCGCGAGACGGACACGGCCCGACACGGCGCCTTCGTCCTGTAGGGCTGCAGGAAGCCCGGCATGCTGTCGATCGTGCGGATGACGTGGGTGAGGTTCCGCCGCACCGAGGACTTCCTGCCGAGCGGGTAGTTGAAGTGCAGACCGGTCTTGGGCACGTAGTGGTCCCGGACCGTCAACGAGTAGATGTACCACGTGAACGCGGCGGGCCGGCCCTCGCTGCGAGGAGTGAGGACCTTGCCGGTCGAGTCCCTGACCGCCGGGATGTAGGCCTGGACGGTGAACGTGTAGGGCTTGGGGGCCGCGGTGAGCCGGCGGAAGGTGATCGCACCGGAGACGCCCTCGGGAGTGGCTGCGGTCAGGGGGCAGGCCTGGTTCCAGACTCCCCTCTGCTTCGGTCCGTTCAGCTTGCACTGGAACCGCACACCGGGCACGTTGGCCGCGGTGTAGGAGAAGGTGGCGTGCCCCACCGTCGTGGGGCTCCGCCTGAGCAGGCCGCCGGACGACGTGATCGTCACCGCCGGCGCGGCAGTCTCCCGCGCCGCGTCCGTGCGGCCCGAGGAGGCGGCGCCGGCGCGGGGGGCGGAGCTCGCCATCGCCGTGGGCGTGAGCACCGAGGTGCTCAGCAGCAGGGCGAGCATCAGCAGCAGACGGATGGCAGACCGCACAGGTGGACCCCCAGGGTGGAACCGGCCCGGACGAGCCGGCGGATGTTCGTGGTGGAGCGTAGGCACCCTAGGAAACCACACCGTAAACGTGTTGGCATGCACGACGGCCGAACCGACCCGCACGCGCATCCCGCATGCCCCGGCTGCACCCGCGGCGAGGGGTCCGTCAGCCGGCCACCACGTTGAGGTGGACGGTGGCGTCGATCTCGTCGTGGACCTTGACCGTGACCTGGTGCGTCCCGAGTGACTTGATCGGGTTGCCGACGATGATCTTGCGCTTGTCGACGTGCGCCCCACCGGCGACCGCACCGGCGATGGCGCCGGCGATGTCGCTGACGGTCACGGCCCCGAAGAGCCGTCCGCCCTCTCCGGCACGCACCGGCACGTTGACCGGGGTGGCCTCGAGCTGGGCCTTGATCTGCTTGGCGTGGTCGAGGTCGCGCACCTCGCGGCTGCTGCGGGCGGCCTTGATCGAGTCGACCGTGCGCTCGCCGCCCTTGGTCCAGCGGATCGCGAGTCCGCGGGGGACGAGGAAGTTGCGGCCGTAGCCGTCCTTGACCTCGACGATGTCGCCGGGGGCACCGAGACCTCCGACCTCCTGGGTGAGGATCAGCTTCATGTGGTGTCAGCCTCCTCTAGCGGGCCGTCGAGGTGTAGGGCAGGAGGGCGACCTCGCGAGCGTTCTTGACCGCGATGGCCACGTCACGCTGGTGCTGCACGCAGTTGCCGGTCACCCGACGCGCACGGATCTTGCCGCGGTCGGAGATGAACTTGCGCAGCAGCGTGGTGTCCTTGTAGTCGACGTAGGACACCTTCTCCTTGCAGAACTGGCAGACCTTCTTCTTCGGCTTGCGAAGTACTGGTTTGGCCATTGTGGTGCTTCCTTCCGTGAAGCCCGGCTCGCGCCGGAATGGTCAGGTGGGTGGACGGGTGGGTGATGTGCTGTGGACGGCGTGGCCGCGGACCCTAGAAGGGCGGTTCGTCCTGGTGGCCGCCGGAGCCGCCGGACGCCGCCCACGGGTCACCTCCGCCGGCAGAGGCTCCGGCGCCCTGCTGGCCGCCCCAGCCGCCGTTCTGGGCGCCCTGGCTGCCGGCGCCACCTGAGGTGGCTCCCTGGTTGCTGGCCCAGGGGTCCTCGCTGCTGCCGGAGGTGAAGCCTCCGCCACCGCCGCCGGAACGGCTGGTCTTGGTCACCTTGGCGGTGGCGTACTTCATGCTCGGCCCGACCTCGTCGACGTCGATCTCGAAGACGGTGCGCTTCTCGCCCTCACGGGTCTCGTACGAGCGTGCCTTCAGACGGCCCGTGACGATGACCCGCATGCCCCGGGTCAGCGACTCGGCGGCGTTCTCGGCCGCCTGCCGCCATACCGAGCAGTTGAGGAACAGCGCCTCGCCGTCCTTCCAGTCGTTCGTCTGCTTGTCGAACGTGCGTGGCGTCGAGGCCACGGTGAAGTTGGCCACCGCTGCACCCGAGGGGGTGAAGCGGAGCTCGGGGTCGGCGGTCAGGTTGCCGACCACGGTGATCGGGGTGTCGCCTGCCATGTCAGGCCTCCAGTCGGTAAACAGTCGCGGATGACGGTTCGGTGTGCTGACCGGGGGAATCGGCCATCGGTGGATCGGACGGGTCGGGGGTCAGCGGATGTCCGGGCGGATCACCTTGGTGCGGAGCACCGACTCGTTCAGGCCGAGCTGGCGGTCGAGCTCCTTGACGGTGGCCGGCTCGGCGTTGAGCGTCACGACGGCATAGATGCCCTCGGGCTTCTTGTCGATCTCGTAGGCGAGACGACGACGTCCCCAGACGTCGACCTTCTCGATGGAGCCTCCGTCGACCCGTACGACGTTGAGGTACGTGTCGAGCGAGGGCGCGACCGTGCGCTCTTCGAGGTCGGGGTCGAGGATGACCATCACTTCATAGGCACGCAAAGCAGTCTCCACCTCCTTCGGACTCAGGCGGCCACGGCGTCTCCGTGGCAGGAGGGCTTGCGTCCGCCGCTCCACCGCAGCTCCCGGGGGAACCACCGTGTCCCGGCGTGTCGGTCGGCCCGGCACCCGCTCTGGTCGCGGGGGCGAGACGATCGACGACGCCCACGGTATCAGCGGGTGGCGCACCCGCGTGAATCGTCGTCCACAGGCATGCCGGGGCCCGCTTCGCGGTACCAGGACCGGTGCACCCGCGTGCCGCGTCCGGCGGCACCGACGTACCGGAGGGCACCCATGAGTGACGAGACCTCGCAGCAGGACCGGCAGGACAAGGTCCGCGACCTGATCAGGAGCACGCGGCTGGCGATGCTCACCAGCGTCGACCAGGACGGCCGGCTGGTGAGCATGCCGATGGCCACCCAGGACGTCGAGTTCGACGGCGACGTGTGGTTCATCGCCGAGCGCGACTCGCACAAGGCCCACAACATCTCGAGGAACCCGGAGGTCAACGTCGCCTACGCGAGCCGCGACTCGTGGGTGTCCCTGTCCGGGCGCGCCGAGGTCGTCGACGACCAGGAGAAGCTGGCGGAGCTGTGGAACACGTTCACCGGTGCCTGGCTCGAGGGCGGCCCGGAGAACCCGAACAACATCCTGATCCGCGTCACCGCCGGGTCCGCGGAGTACTGGGACTCTCCCGGCAGCAAGGTGACCCAGGTGGCCAACCTCGTCAAGGCAAAGGTCACCGGCAGTACCTTCGACGGCGACAACGAGAAGGTGGACCTGGACCGCTGAGCCTGCCGAACTGCTGAGCCTGCCGCGCGGGCGGGGCCTTGCCGGCCCGCTGGTCGGTGCCCGGTCGTAGGCTGGCTCGCATGCCAGCACCCCGGTCAGCAGGCGCCCTGCGCATCGGCGCGCACGTCCCCCAGGCCGACCCGCTCGCGGAGGCGGCAGCGCGGGACGCCGATCTCGTGCAGTTCTTCCTCGGCGACCCCCAGGGCTACAAGGGACCCGAGATCGCGTACGCCGGTGGCGCCGACGCCCTGCGTGCGGACGCCGAGGCGGCAGGCGTGGACCTCTACGTGCACGCGCCGTACATCGTGAACGTCGCCAGCACGAACAACCGCATCCGGATCCCGAGCCGCAAGCTCCTCCAGAGGCACGTGGACGCCGCGGCCGCGATCGGGGCCAAGGGGCTCATCGTGCACGGCGGCCACGTGGAGAGGTCCGGTGGCGACCCGGCCGACTCAGCCCCGACTCAGCCCCGACATCAGCCCCGACATCAGCAAGGGGTTCGACAACTGGCGCAAGGCGGTCCAGGCGACCGACCTCAAGCTGCCGTTGCTGATCGAGAACACCGCGGGCGGCGACAACGCGATGGCCCGCTACCTGGAGCGGATCGCCGGCGTGTGGGATGCCATCTCCACCGCGGACGGCTCCGACATGGTCGGCTTCTGCCTGGACACCTGCCACGCCCACGCCGGAGGCAACGACCTGTCGAGCGTGGTGGAGGACGTCGTCAAGATCACCGGCCGGATCGACCTGGTGCACTGCAACGACAGCCGCGACGCCTTCGACTCCGGGGCCGACCGGCACGCCAACCTGGGCCAGGGGCGGATCGCACCGGAGGACCTCGCCTCGATCATCCGGGACGCCGGCGCGCCGGTCGTCTGCGAGACCCCTGGCGGCCCGGCCGAGCACCGGGCCGACTTCGCCTTCCTGCGCGAGCGCCTCTCACAAGGCGCCCCCCGTTAGGCTCGGGCGTTGTGAGCTCCCCCGTCCTGACCGTCCGTGCCATCAGTCCCGAACAGCACCTCGACTTCCTGCGCAAGCTCACGGCCACCGGGGGGTCGGCGAGCTTCCTGCAGACACCCGCCTGGGGGGAGGTCAAGAGCGAGTGGCGACGGGAGTCGATCGGCTGGTTCTCCCCGACCGGGGACGGTGAGCCGGCCGGGGTGGGGCTGGTGCTCTACCGGCAGCTGCCTCGGGTGAGGCGGTTCCTGGCCTACCTGCCCGAGGGGCCGGTGGTGGACTGGGAGGACGAGGACCTGCGTGCCTGGCTGAACCCGATGGTGCGGCACCTCCGCAAGGCGGGGGCGTTCGGGGTCCGGATCGGTCCACCGGTGGTCACCCGGCGCTGGGATGCCGCCTCGGTCAAGCAGGGCGTGGCCGACGCCGCTGTCCGCCGGCTGGACGAGGTGCCCCCCACCTCCCGTTCGCAGACGGGCGCGCGCGTGGTCTCCCAGCTCCTGGAGCTCGGCTGGCAGGCCCAGCGCGTGGAGGGCGGGTTCGCGGCCGGCCAGCCGCAGTACAGCTTCGTCATCCCGCTCCGGGCCGCCGACGGCACCCCCCGGTCCGAGGCCGACGTGCTGGCCGGGATGAACCAGCAGTGGCGCCGCAACATCAAGAAGGCCGCCAAGGCCGGCGTGGAGGTCACCCACGGCACCCCGGCGGACCTGGCGCAGTTCCACCGGCTCTACGCGCACACCGCCGAGCGGGACCACTTCACGCCCCGGCCGTTGGGCTACTTCGAGACCATGTTCGCCGCGCTGCTCGCCGAGGAGCCGGACCGCATCCGGCTCTACCTCGCCCGTCACGAGGGTGAGCTGGTGGCCGCGACGATCCGGGTCCGCGTCGGCGGGCACACGTGGTACTCCTACGGCGCCTCCTCCACCGAGAAGCGCGACGTCCGCGGCTCCAACGCCGTCCAGTGGGCGATGATCCGCGACGCGCTGGCCGAGGGTGCCGACGTCTACGACCTCCGCGGCATCACCGACACCCTGGACCCCGAGGACGCCCACATCGGCCTGATCCAGTTCAAGGTCGGGACCGGCGGCGAGGCCGTGGAGTCCGCCGGTGAGTGGGACCTGCCGCTGAACCCTCTGATCTACAAGGCGTTCTCGCTCTACATGGCCCGGCGGTCGAGTGGGGTGGGCGCCTGATGCCGCTGACCCTGTACGTCGACGGCAGCGCCTGGAACAGCCACCTCCAGCGGGTCGTGGCGAGCCACCCCGGGATCGTCCCGGTGATCAAGGGCAACGGCTACGGTCTCGGCCTGCCGAGGCTCGCGGACCGCGCCGCCTGGCTGGGCGCGGACACGGTCGCGGTCGGCCAGTACGCCGAGGTGCCGACCGTCGCAGCCGCCTCGGGCGGTCCCTTCCCCGGTTCGGTGCTGGTGCTGTCCCCCTGGCGGCCCTTCGAGACCCGGGCCGCGTTCGACCTGCAGCTGCGGGACTCCGTCATCCACACCGTCGGCCGCCTCGAGGACCTCCGCGCCCTCGGCCGGCAGGCGTCGAGCGGACAGGGCCGCCCCCGGGTCGTGCTCGAGCGGCTCACCTCGATGCGCCGCCACGGCCTGTCGGCCCGGGACCTGCGGGAGGCCGCCTCGATGCTGGACGACGTCAGCGTCGAGGGCACGGCCCTGCACATGCCGATCTCCGCGGGCTCGCACCTGACCGAGGTCAGCCGGCTGATGACCGACGTGGTCGCTGCCGGGCTGCCGAGCAGGCGGGTCTTCGTCTCGCACCTCACCGACGACGAGCTGGGCTCCCTGCACCGCTCCTACCCCGACTACGAGTTCCGGCCGCGGGTCGGGACTGCCCTGTGGCTCGGTGACCGGAGCGCCCTGAGGGTCTGCGCCACGGTGCTCGACGTGCACCCGGTCGAGCGGGGGGACGTCTTCGGCTACCGCAGCCGCACCGCCCCGGCGGCCGGCACCATCCTCATCGTCTCGGGCGGCACGTCGCACGGCATCGGGCTCGAGGCTCCCACCGGGGGTGCGACGCTGAAGAGCCGGGCGGCCCGGATCGCGAAGGGCGGGCTCGACGCGGCCGGGTGGGTGCGCTCGCCGTACACCGTCGACGGGAAGCTGCGGCTGTTCGCGGAGCCGCCGCACATGCAGGTCTCGATGCTGTTCCTGTCCCATGGCGCGCGGGTGCCGCAGGTCGGCGACGAGGTGCCGGTGCGGGTCCGGTTCACCGCCACCAGCTTCGACGAGACCGTGGTCAGCACCTAGGCCTCCACCGGAATCATCGCTCGTCCTCACTCGAGCGTCAGCACGACCTTGACGTCCTCGTCCTGCGCCTCGAAGGCGTCCGCGAAGTCCGCCAGCGGCACCCGGCGGCTGACCAGCCTTCCGAGCCAGTCGAGATCGGCGGCGGCGAGCGCCTCGGCCGCGAGCGCGTAGTGGCGCAGGTTCGCGTTCACGGACCCGACCACCGCGTCGTTCTCCAGGACGATGCCGCGGTTGAGCAGGCCGGGGTCGACCGGCACCTTGTGCCCGCCGGAGGACACGCCGGTGAGCACCGTGATCCCGTAGGACGCCGTCCCCCGGATCGCCCCGAGGACCAGCGGCGGCGCCCCGGTCGCCTCGAGGACCACGTCCGGCTTGACCCGCTTCATCAGCGTCTCCATGTCGCCGTGGTGGTAGTGCCCGCCGATATCGCGCACCAGCCGGGGCTTGGCTCCCTTCGTCACCTGGTCCAGCACGTGCACCTCGAGCCCGCGCTGGGTGCCGAGCAGCGCCGCGAGGAGGCCGATGGGACCGGCGCCGGTGACCAGCACCCGCTGCGGCTCGAACCACGCCCGGGCCCCGACCCGCTCGACCTGCTCCCAGGCCTTGGCGACGACGGTGGTGGGCTCCATGAGGACCCCGGTCTCGGCGAGCCTGCCGTCGAGGCGCACCGCGTAGTCCGCCTCGACCACCCACTGCTCGCTGGCGTAGCCGTCGATCTGCTTGATGCCGCGCTCGGTGTAGCGCCCGTTGCGGCACATGTCGAACTCTCCCTGCGCGCACGCCCCGCACGGCACCGGGTCGGGGCGCCGGACCACGCCGACCACCAGGTCGCCGGCGGAGAAGTCCGAGCCGGCGGGTGCGTCTCGCACCCGGCCGAAGGACTCGTGGCCGATCACCAGCCGTCGGCGGCCCGGCGGCGCCCAGCCGTAGTCGCCGGCGGCGATCTCCTTGTCGGTGCCGCACACCCCGACCGCGAGACCGTCGACGAGCAGCTCGCCGGGGCCGGGGGCGGGGTCGGGGACCTCGGTGACGGCCAGGGAGCCGGCGGTCAGGGGGACGGTGGTCAGTGCGCGCATGACCTTGCTCCTACCCAGCGACCGGCTGCTCACCCGCGGAGCGGGGAGGTCTGGGCGGGAACCGGAGCGCCCGCTCCACGCCCGACGGCGGCTGCGGCAGTGGGTTCGGCCGGGTCGTCGGTCAGGCCGTCGGCCCGCACCGGGTCCAGCCACGGCTGCCGGATGTCCCGGACGACCAGCACCGCGACGTACAGCTGGGCGGCCATCCGCACCCCGATCGCGATCCAGTAGAGCCGGTCCGGGACGCCCGCCGACGCGGACGCCGTCCAGCCGCCGAGGTAGAGCCAGACCGCACCGAAGTAGAACACCTCGCCGGCCGTCCAGACCAGGACGTCGCGCCATCGCGGACGGGCCAGGACCACGAGCGGGAGCAGCCACAGGACGTACTGCGGGGAGTAGACCTTGTTGACCAGCAGGAACCCGGCGACCACCAGGTAGGCCAGCTGCGGGATCCGGGGCGTACGGCGGGCGCGGAGCCCCAGCGCCAGCACGCCGACGCACACCGCCGCGAAGAGCACCAGGGACCCGGCGTTGACCAGCCCCGGCGTCACCGTGTGCCCCATCTGCTGCCAGACCAGCCACGCCGAGCCGAGGTCGGCCCCCCGAGCGTCGTTGAACGTCCAGAACACCTTCCACCGCTGGAAGTCCGCGAGCATCGGCAGGGCGTTCACCAGCAGCCAGCTGACGGCGGCCGTCCCTGCCGCGGTGGCGAAGGCAGGCAGCCGCCCTCGCCGGAGGCAGACCACCAGCAGGGCGCCGAGCAGGAACACGGGATAGAGCTTGGCGGCCGTGCCCAGGCCGATGAGCACCCCGCACAGCGCCGGGCGGTCCCGGGACCAGGCCCACAGGGCACCGGTGAGAGCGGCGACGGCGAGCAGGTCCCAGTTGACCAGCCCGGCCAGCAGCAGCGCCGGCGAGGCCGCGAACAGCATCGCGTCCCAGGGACGGCGGCGGTGCACCCCGGCCAGGAACCAGGCGCTGAGCAGCGCGAAGGGTGCCAGCAGCACCGCCGTCACCTCGAAGAAGCGGCCGCTCTCCGCCGCCACGCCGGGAGCGCCGTAGATATCGGCCTCGGACAGCCGCGCGCGGGCGGCCAGGTCCGGAGGGTCGCCGAGGGACTGCGTCAGCCGGGCGGTGGCATAGGCGAAGTAGCCGATCAGCACGGGGTACTCCAGCGCCTGGTAGCGCCCGCCGTTGTCGGTGTAGGGCAGGTAGCCCGCCGCGAAGCCGCGCGGCGCGTAGAGGTACGGCGCGTCGGAGTAGCACATGGCGCCGTAGCGCACGTCGGAGCTCGCCCAGTCGTCGCTGACGCACGGCGTCTTCTGCAGCATCCCGAGCACGAAGGTCACGGCGGTCACCGCCAGCACCACGCGCACGGGTGTCCACCACCGGTGCGGCCGGGCCCGCCGCCCGACCGGGCCGCCGATGCACTCGCTGGCCGCGCGGGCCAGCGGGTCGGTCCGCGAGGGCGCGACCACCTCGACCGGCTGGTCCGGCTGGTCCGGCCGGTCCGGCTGGTGTCCGGGGGGTGGCTGGTCGGACATCTACTGGGAAGCGGGAACGCGGCCCGCTGCCTGCGGCGAGGCCGACTCCACCGGCGCACCCGGAGTCGGCGGCGCGCCCGCGGCCCCGGCCGACGGGGAGCCGGACGTCGGCGTCGGTGTCGGCGTCGGCGTCGGAGTGGGGGTCGGGGTCGGCGTGGGGGTCGGCGTGGGGGTCGGCGTCGGCGTCGGGGTGCTCGAGGGTGACGGCGTGGACGTGCTCGGGGCGCCCGAGGGTGACGGGTTGAAGCTCGGCACCGGCGCGTTGCCCTGCTGCGACGGCTCGACGTTGGCGGGCGGTGGGAAGTCCTCGACCTTGGCGCCGTCCAGGGTCTCGCGCTGCGTCTCGGTCCAGGTGCGGGTCGGGTAGTCGGCCCCGAAGTAGGGGACCAGGTAGCCCGGGGTGCAGGCACGCGAGCGGGCCTGCACGCAGTTGAGGTTGTCGTTGCCGTCACCGCGGACGTACATGACCGCTGTCGACAGCTGAGGGGTGTAGCCGACGAACCACGACGAGGACACGTTGCCCGCCTCGTTGGTGGCGGTCCCGGTCTTGCCGGCCGCCGGCCGGCCGAGGTCCCGGGCGTTCTGTCCGGTGCCGTTCTCCACGACGTCCTGCAGGGCGAAGCTCACGTCCCGGTCCAGGTCCTCGGCGAGCACCCGGGGCCGCTTGGTGGGTGCCTGGTAGCGGACCCGGCCGTTGGGGTCGGTGACCTTCGAGATGGCGTACCAGGACTTGGCCCGGCCCCCGTCGGCGATGGTGCCGTAGGCGTTGGCCATGTCCACCGGGCTGACGGTCACCGAGCCGAGCGAGATGGTCGGGACCGCTTCGAGCCCCGGCGCCGTGCGCGGGATCCCCATCGCGACCGCCATGTCCAGGATCTTGCGCGGCCCGTTGTCCATGGACTGGGTCAGGTCGACGTAGGCCGTGTTCACCGACTGCTCGGTGGCGGTCAGCAGGCTGATCCTGGAGCCGTAGTCGGTGCCGGTGCCACCTCCCTCGTTGACCACCTGGGTGGTGCCGTCGGGGAAGACGTACGGCGAGTTGCCGTCGAAGGTGCTGGTCAGCCCGTAGCCGTCCTTGAGCGCGGCGGCGAGGGCGAAGGGCTTGAACGCCGACCCGGGTGAGCCACCCGCCAGGGCCCAGTTGATCTGGCTGGTGAGGTAGTCCTGCCCGGCATACATGCCCTTGAGCGCACCGGTCGCGGGGTCCACCGAGGCGACCGCGACGTGCAGGCCCTTCAGCCCCTTCGGTGCCTGGTCGCGCACAGCCGCCGAGGCCGCCCTCATCGCGTTGCGCGTGAACGTCGTGGTCACCTTCAGCCCGCCGCCGAGGATCTCCTGGTCGGTGAAGCCCTCGTCGAGCAGCTGCCGCTTGACCAGGGCGAGGACGTGGCCCTTCTGGCCGCCGTACTGGTTCTCGGTCCTGGGCGTCACGAGCTTCGGGAGCCGGCGGCCCAGCCGGTCCGCCTGCTCGGCGGTGATGTCGCCCTGCTTCGCCATCCCGGCCAGCACGTAGCGGTAGCGCCCGAGCAGCCGGGCGCGCGCGTCTGCACCGGTCGCCGGGTCGAGCGCACTCGGGGAGTTGAGGACCGACGCCAGGACGGCGCCCTCCGCGATGCTGAGCTGCTTGGCGTCCTTGCCGAAGTAGGCCTGGGAGGCGGCCTGGATGCCGTAGGCGCCGCGGCCGAAGTAGATGGTGTTGAGGTACCCCTGCAGGATCTGGTCCTTGGACTGCTCGCGCTGGAGCTTCAAGGACACGAACGCCTCCTTGACCTTGCGGGTCAGGGTGCGCTGCTGGGAGAGATAGAAGACCTTGACGTACTGCTGGGTGATCGTCGAGGCACCCTGCGTGGAGTTGCCGCGGGCGTTGCTGAAGGCGGCTCGCAGGATGCCCTTGGGGTCGATGCCCTTGTTGGTGTAGAAGCTGCGGTCCTCGGCGGCGATCACCGCCTGCTGCACGTGCTTGGGCACCTGGGAGAGCGGGATGCTGGTGCGGTTCTGGGTGGCGAACGAGCCGATCTGGGTCTTGCCGTCGGCGTAGTAGACGAACGTCGTCTGCGAGGTGAAGTCCTTGTTGGGATCGGGGATGTCGGTCGTCAGGTAGCCGACCACGAACGCCGTGGCGCCCAGCAGCACCAGTCCCAGGACGGTCAGCAGAGCCCACTTCGCCATCCGGCGCGGCAGGCTGCGGCGTGGCTTGCGGGTCTCACTCAACGGGGGCACTCGACTCGGCATCTTCTCGGGCGGCAGAACGGACGCGGCCGCGGTCACGGCGCTGATCAGGCTACGGGGACCACCTGAGAGCCGGCGACACGCCCAGCCGGAGAGTCCTGAGTTAACCCGGTTGATATATCGATGCGATATGTTCTGTCGATAGGAACACTCACCTGCTCGGACCGGCCTCATCGCCGGCCCGCACCCCAACGGAAGGCACCGATTCTTCGTGGCACGTCGCGGCGAGACGCTCGAGCTGGCGGTCCTCGGACTGCTGCACGAGTCACCGATGCACGGCTACGAGCTGCGCAAGCAGGTCAACGGCGTCCTCGGATGGAGCCGGCTGCTGTCCTACGGCTCCCTCTACCCGGCACTGAAGAAGATGCTGCGAGCCGGCTGGATCGCCGAGCACGTCTCCCCGGAGCCGGGGGCGGTCAGCCGTCGGCTGCGGATCGTCTACGAGCTCACACCTGCCGGTGACTCGCGGTTCCAGGGCCTGATGGCCGACGTCGGGCCGTCCGCCTGGGAGGACGACACCTTCGACGTGCGGTTCGCGTTCTTCAGCCGCACCGACATGGAGGCCCGGCTGCGGATCCTCGAGGGGCGCCGCAGCCGTCTGCAGGAGCGCCTGGCGCGGGTGCAGCACCAGCTCGAACGCACCCAGCGCCAGGTGGACCGCTACGCCATGGAGCTCCAGCGTCATGGCGTGGAGTCCGTCGAACGCGAGGTCAGGTGGCTCTCCGACCTGATCAACGCCGAGCGGCGCGACGACGACCGGAACCCCCGACCGGCCCAGGAGCCCCTGGTGCAGGGCGCGGTGTTCCCGCCGGCCGCGCCATCGGCGGCCCAGCCTTCGCCGCCCGAGCTCGGCCCGTCCACCCAGCCCAGCCCAGCCAGTCCAGCCAGTCCAGCCCGTCCAGCCCGTCCAGCACACAGAAACCCCGAGGAGATAGCCCATGGGTTCGGTCCGAGTAGCAATCGTGGGAGTCGGCAACTGCGCGAGCTCCCTCATCCAAGGCGTGGAGTACTACCGGGACGCCGACCCCGACGGGGCGGTTCCCGGGCTCATGCACGTCCGGTTCGGCGACTACCACGTCGGCGACGTCGAGTTCGTCGCCGCCTTCGACGTGGACGCCAAGAAGGTCGGCTTCGACCTCTCCGAGGCGATCAGCAGCTCCGAGAACAACACCATCAAGATCACCGACGTGCCCCCGCTCGGCGTCACGGTGCAGCGCGGTCCGACGTACGACGGGCTCGGGAAGTACTACCGGGAGACCATCGAGGAGTCCGAGGCCGACCCGGTCGACGTGGTCTCGGTGCTGCGGGAGACCCGCGCCGACGTGCTGGTCGCCTACCTGCCGGTGGGCTCGGAGGAGGCCGACAAGTTCTACGCCCAGTGCGCCATCGACGCCGGGGTGGCGTTCGTCAACGCGCTGCCGGTCTTCATCGCCTCCGACCCCGTCTGGGCCCAGAAGTTCCAGGACGCGGGAGTCCCGATCGTCGGGGACGACATCAAGTCCCAGGTCGGCGCGACCATCACCCACCGGGTGCTGGCCCGGCTGTTCGAGGAGCGCGGCGTGGTGCTGGACCGCACCTACCAGCTCAACGTGGGCGGCAACATGGACTTCAAGAACATGCTCGAGCGGGACCGGCTGCAGTCGAAGAAGATCTCCAAGACCCAGTCGGTGACCTCCAACATCGACCACGACCTCGGGGCCCGCAACGTGCACATCGGGCCGTCGGACTATGTGCAGTGGCTCGACGACCGCAAGTGGGCCTACGTCCGGCTGGAGGGCCGCGCGTTCGGTGACGTGCCCCTGAACCTGGAGTACAAGCTGGAGGTGTGGGACTCCCCGAACAGCGCCGGCATCATCATCGACGCGGTCCGGGCCGCCAAGATCGCCCTGGACCGTGGCATCGGCGGCCCGATCATCTCCGCCTCGACGTACCTCATGAAGTCCCCGCCCGTGCAGATGCCCGACGACCAGGGCCGGGTCCAGGTGGAGGCGTTCATCCGCGGCGACGTCGAGCGCTGACCCGGCGCTTCTGGCGGGGGCGGGGATGGTCGGCCGACCCGGCGCGTTCGGCGGGGGCGGGCGGCCGCGGGTGACCCCGCCGTGACCGCCCTCCGCCACCTGCGACACCTCCTGCGCGGGCGGTGGTTCAGGCGGCTGTTCACGGTCCGGGTGGCCAGCCAGCTCACCGACGGGGTGTTCCAGGTCGCCCTGGCCTCCTACGTCGTCTTCTCACCCGAGAAGGCCCCCGGCCCCGGCGCGATCGCGGAGGCACTCGCGGTGGTGCTGCTGCCGTTCAGCGTGCTCGGGCCGTTCGTCGGGGTGTTCCTGGACAGGTGGTCGAGGCGGCAGGTGCTCGCCTGGTCGAACTTCGCCCGGGTCGGCCTGGTGGGGCTGCTCGCGGTGGCCGTGCACGCGGAGGTCCGGGGACCGGTGCTGCTCGGGCTGGCGCTGGTCTGCCTGTCGGTGAACCGGTTCCTGCTCGCGGGGCTCTCGGCGGCGCTCCCCCACGTGGTCCGCGACGACGAGCTGATCACCGCGAACGCCCTCACCCCGACCGCCGGCACCCTCGCCTTCCTGACCGGGCTGGCGCTCGGCACCGCAGCCCGCACCGGCTGGGAGCGCCTCGGGGCCGACAGCGACGTCGGGGTGCTGGTGACCGCGGCGGTGCTGTACGCCGTCGCCGGTGCCCTCGCCCTGAGGATCCCCCGCGACCTGCTCGGGCCCGACCTGGCACACGGGCCACCGGCCCTGCGGGACGCCGTCGCGAGCGTCGTGGTCGGCCTGGTCGCCGGGTTGCGGCACCTCGGCCGGCGACGGCCCGCCGCCTACGGTCTCACCGCCATCGGGGTGCACCGGTTCTTCTACGGCCT
Source organism: uncultured Actinomycetota bacterium (assembly GCA_963837995.1). Lineage (GTDB taxonomy): Bacteria > Actinomycetota > Actinomycetes > Propionibacteriales > Nocardioidaceae > Nocardioides_B. Next base: position 62,448 of record CAWIPS010000006.1, on the reverse strand, counting down.
GTCGACGGTGTCCCTGATCCTGCTCTACCGCAACTACTTCCACGGACCCGACGAGGTCGACGCCGCGTTCAACGGGCTGTCGGTCGCGGTGCTCGTCAGCGGCGTCGGGTTCGTCGCCGCGGCGTTCCTCACCCCCGTCGTCACCGAGCGGGTCCCGCAGCGCACCTGGGTCGTCGGCCTGCTCGCGGGAGCGGCGTTCACCCAGGTGGTCCCGGGCGCGCTCTACACCCAACCGGCCCTGCTGGTCGCCGCCTTCTTCCTCGGCCTGGCCTCCCAGGGCATCAAGATCGTCGTCGACACCCTCGTGCAGACCCACGTCGAGGACGCCTACCGGGGACGGGTCTTCTCGCTGTACGACGTCATCTTCAACGTCGCCTTCGTGGCCGCGGCCGCGGTCGGGGCCGCCGTGCTCCCGGTGGACGGCAAGTCCTACGTGGTGCTGGGCTGCATCTCCCTCGGCTACGCGCTGACCGCGGTGTGGTACGCCCGGGTGACCCGCACCCACGCACCGGTGCTGTCCACCTGACCGGGCTCAGCCGTTGAACAGGTCTCCCAGCCCGCCGCCCCCGCCGCCCCCGCGGCCCTGGGCGGCGACCGGGGCCCACTCGGAGGGCTGTACGACGACGAAGCCGGGACCGTGGAAGGCGTACTGGAACGCCTCCCCGGACCCGCCGCGCAGCATCGACTTCATGTTCATCGAGGACACCACGCTCGGCGCCAGGGACGAGGACCACGCGACGCACGCCTGCACGTCGACGTACGTCGGCTGCTGCGAGCAGTCCAGCACCACCGGGTGACCGACCGTGCAGAGCGCGACCGTCCCGGTGCCGGACACGGTGGTGTTGAACAGCCCACCGGACATCATCCCGGCGCCCTTGACCCGGTTGATGTCCCACTGCAGGGACGCCTCGAAGGCGAGCAGGTTGCGGCCGTTCACGCTGAGCCCGTCGCCGGAGAGCTCGATGAGGTAGACGTAGCCCGCCTCGTGGGCGAAGAACACCTCACCCTCACCCGAGACCCGCATCAGCGGCATGTCCTCGCTGGTGACCATCTTCTTCAGGAGCTTGCCGACGCTGCCGGCCTTCTCGTGGTCGAAGCGGACGGCGCCCTGGTAGGCCACCATCGCCCCCTTGACCGACAGGACGTCACCTCCGAGCGACACCCGGAGCATCTGGGAGTTCTGGAGGGCGAAGCGCTTGCCCTCGACCTCGAGGTTGGACCGGGAGAACAGCTCACTCTGCATCCCCGCAGCCTAGGGCCACCGGGTCAGGTCCGGGAGCGGGCCCGCCACCACTCCAGCAGCAGGGCGGAGGCGTCCTCGGTGCTCATCGGGCCGCGGTCCATCCGGGCCTCGAGGAGGAAGCGGTAGGCCTCGCCGACCTCGCGTCCCGGGCCGATCCCGAGGAGCTCCATGATCTGGTTGCCGTCGAGGTCCGGGCGGACCGAGTCGAGCTCCTCCTGCTCCGCGAGCCGGGCGATCCGCTCCTCGAGGTCGTCGTAGGTGCGGCGCAGCCGGTCCGCCTTGCGCCTGTTGCGGGTGGTGCAGTCCGCCCGGGTCAGGACGTGCAGGCGCTCGAGGTCCTCGCCCGCGTCCCGCACGTAGCGGCGGACCGCGGAGTCGGTCCACTCCCCCGACCCGTAGCCGTGGAAGCGCAGGTGCAGCTCGACGAGCCGGGCCACCTGCTCGGTCACCTCGTTGGAGAACCGCAGCGCCCTGAGCCGCTTGCGGGTCAGCTTCGCGCCGACCACGTCGTGGTGGTGGAAGGTGACGGTGCCGTCCCCCTCGAACCGCCTGGTCCGGGGCTTCCCCACGTCGTGCATCAGAGCGGCGAGCCGGGAGACCAGGTCCGGGCCGCCGCCGGGCAGCCGGTGCTCGAGGTCGATGCTCTGCTCGAGCACGGTGAGCGTGTGCTCGTAGACGTCCTTGTGCCGGTGGTGCTCGTCGCGCTCGAGCGCCAGTGCCGGCAGCTCGGGCAGCACCCGGTCGGCCAGACCGGTGTCCACGAGGAGGGACAGCCCGCGGCCGGGGGTGCGGCGCCAGCACCAGCTTGACCAGCTCGTCGCGGACCCGCTCCGCGGACACGATCGAGATCCGGTCCGCCATCTCGCCCATCGCCTCGACCACGGCCGGGTCGACCGTGAACCCGAGCTGCGCGGCGAACCTCGCCGCCCGGAGCATCCGGAGCGGGTCGTCGGAGAACGACTCCTCCGGCGTCCCCGGGGTGCGGAGCAGGCCGTGGGCGAGGTCCACGATGCCGCCGTAGGGGTCCTCGAACCTCCGCTCCGGCAGCGTCACCGCCATCGAGTTCACCGTGAAGTCGCGGCGCCCGAGGTCTCCCTCGAGGGTGTCCCCGAAGGCCACGTCCGGTTTGCGGGAGTCGGCCGCATAGGCGTCCGAGCGGTACGTCGTGATCTCGATCTGCCAGTCACCCTTGCGGCACCCGATCGTCCCGAAGGAGCGGCCCATGTCCCAGGTGGCGTCCGCCCAGCCGGCCAGCAGCCGCTCGGTGGTGGCCGGGCGCGCGGAGGTGGTGAAGTCCAGGTCGTTGTGCAGCCGGCCGAGCATGGCGTCGCGCACCGGTCCCCCGACCAGCGCGATCTGCTCGCCGGCACCGGTGAACCTGGCGCCGAGCTCGTCGATGACCGGGGACAGCCGCAGCAGCTCACGCACGGCCGTGTCCTGGACCTCGCGCATGTTGCGCCCCCCCGAACCGGGCGGAGCCGTGCGCTGCTGGAGGGACTTGTCGGGCGGGTCGGACACGAGGGGCAACTCTATGCCAGAGCCGAGCGACCCGACCCCGAGTGGCTAGCCTTGCGGATGTGATCCGTCAGGGGGTGCCTCGGCTGCTGGGGTGCCTGCTGATCATCGTGGTGGCGGTCACGACGGGGTCCGCCGGCTCCGTGGCCGCTGATGCCGCTGGTGTTCCTCCCGCGAGGGCGGCCCCGCCGGCGACCTCGCCGCTGGTGGCGTCGCAGCGGGCAGCGGGGAGCGCTCACTCCAACGGCACGGCCCGCGCCGACAGCCGCACCCCGCTGCGGGTGAGCATCGCGGCGCTGACCCCGGCGACCATCCCGGTCAGCGGAGCGGTGACGCTGGCCGGCACGATCACCAACCGCTCCAGCGACACGTGGACCGGCCTGAACGCCTACCTGCTGACGTCCCCCACCCCGATCCGGAGCCGCTCCGCGCTGGCGCGCGCCGCGGCCAGCGACGCGGACACCCAGGTCGGGGTACGCCGGACCAAGGAGGGTCTCTACGCCCGCGTCGGGGACCTGGGTCCCGGGGAGTCGCGGGCCTACCGCCTCAGTGTGAGGCGGGAGGACCTGGGCATCTCCGGCGAGACCGGCGTCTACTGGGTCGGCGTGCACGTCCTGGGCGCCCAGAACGGTGAGCGGGACGCCATCGCGGACGGCCGGGCCAGGACCTTCATGCCGCTCCTGCCCACCCCCGGGTCCCCGGCCGCGGCCCGGGCCCGCACCAGCCTCGCGCTCGTCGTACCCCTGCGGCAGCCGGTGCGCCGCGGTGCTGCCGGCCGCCTGCTCGGCCTCCCCACGTGGCAGCGGGCCGTCGAACCCGACGGACGACTGGACCGGGTGCTGCGGCTCAGTGGCCGGGCCAGCCAGCCGATCACCTGGGTGGTCGACCCGGCTGTCCTGGACGCCGTCCGGTCGGTGGCGCTGGGCAACCCCCCGCTCAGTGTCGGTGAGTCCTCCGGGGCCGGCGGCGCCGGCCCGTCCGGCTCTCCGTCGTCGGGGGCGACCCGGTCCCCTCCCCCCGCCTCCACGCCGTCGGCGAGCCCGTCGGCGACACCCTCCCAGGCACCGTCGGCGGCCCAGTCGTCGGCCCAGTCGTCGGCCCAGTCGTCGGCCCCGTCGTCGGCCCAGTCGACGGCACCGTCGGCGGCACCGTCGGCGGCGTCCGGCACCCCGACGGGCACTGAGGGACAGCCCGTGGACGCCACGGTCGCGGCCCGGGCGTGGCTGGCGGAGTTCCGGCGCCAGGCTCCGACGCACTCGGTGGCGACGGTGCCCTACGGGGACCTCGACGTGGCGTCCGTCCTCGGGAACGGTCGCGGTTCGCTCTACCAGCGGGCCACCACGCTGAGCGCCACGACGGCAGCCACCTACGGGGTCCCGGCCCCGGAGCCGGTGGTCGACCCGCCCAGCGGCTACCTGCCCGAGACGGCGCTGACGAGGGTCGACAGCCAGGCCACGGTGCTGCTGAGCCAGGCCGCGGTGCAGGACCGCCCCGGGCCGGTGCTGGCCGGGTCGAGCATCTCCTCGGGGGCCGGGTCGACGGTGGTGGTCACCGACGCCAGAGCCGGGTCCGGCGGCCCCAAGCCCAACTCCCGCTACGCGGCGCTCGAGGTCCGCCAGCGGCTGCTCAGCGACGCGGCACTGCACGCCATCTCCGGGCGGCGCACGGACCCGCTCGTGGTGAGCATGCCGTCGGACTGGAACCCGGGCGACTCCTGGTCGCGCTCCCGCTTCTTCGGTGGGCTCGCCCAGCCCTGGCTCCAGATGGTCGACCTGGCCTCGGCGGCCGCCACCACCTCGAGCAGTCCCTCGCCCACCGACGGGACGCGGCCCACGCTGGTCTACCCGAGCTCGGTGCGGGCCGCGGAGCTTCCGGTGGCCAACCTGGCAGCCACCGAGAACCTCATCCGGACCGCAAGAATCTTCGCCGCGGTGCTGCGCGGCAACGACACGGCGACGCCGGTGCTGTCCAAGGTGGCGCTGCTGGGCTCCTCTGTCGACGCGCGCGACGACCCCGCCCTGGCCCGCGCCCGGACGTCGCTGGCGACCGGGTTCGTGCGCATGCAGATGGCGAAGGTGCACGTCGAGGGACCGCCGTTCGTGATGATGTCGGGTCAGTCGGGCCCGATCCAGGTCACCCTGGTCAACGACCTCGACCAGGCGGTGAAGGTGGGGCTCGCCATCTCCACGCCCGGCTCCGAGCTGCGGATCGCCCCGGTCGACCCGGTCACGCTCGGTCCCGGCAGACGCACCTCGATCCGTCTCCAGGCCAGCTCCGACGACATCGGCGTGCACCCGGTGACGCTCAGGGTCGTCGACGCCGACGGCCGTCCCCTGGGCAGCGAGACCCGGTTCAGCGTCCGCACCAGCCACGTGAGCACCGTGATCTGGGTGATCATCGGGGTCGGGGCGGCCCTGCTGCTCCTGGCCATCGTCGTCCGGCTCTACCGCCGGGTCCGTCGGCGCCGCGCCACCCACGGGCCGCTCCTGCCACCGAGCAGGGTGTCCCGCGGCCATCGGACCTCCGGTGCGGGCCGGCCGACCGGTGACCCCATGCAAGACGGCCACATCCATGACGGCCACATCATGACGGCCACATCCATGACGGTCAGGCCGAGCGGCCCGGGCGGGAACCGGTGTGAGCCAGCTGCGGCCCGGAGCAGACGCGAGCGTCCTGTCCTCCAGCGCGGTGATGGCGGCCGGCACGGTGGTGTCGCGGCTCAGCGGCTTCGTGCGCAACGCCATGCTGGCCGCCGCCCTCGGCACGGCGCTGCACGCCGACATCTTCACGATCGCCAACACGATCCCGAACATGCTCTACATCCTGCTGGCGGGCGGCGTGTTCAACGCGGTGCTGGTCCCCCAGCTGGTGCGGGCCAGCAAGCAGGACCCCGACGGTGGGGACGGCTACACCAACCGGGTGATCACCCTGGCCGCCATCTTCCTGGCCGGGGTCAGCGCCGTGCTGGTGATCGCGGCGCCGCTCCTGATGCGGCTGTTCCTGGACGGCAGCTTCTTCACCCCCGAGCTGGCCCCCCAACGCGAGTCGGTGATCGCCTTCGCGCGCTACTGCCTCCCGCAGGTCTTCTTCTACGGCATGTTCGTGCTGGTCGGGCAGGTGCTCAACGCCCGCGGCGTCTTCGGGCCGATGATGTGGGCTCCGATCGCCAACAACGTCATCTCGGTGGCGGTCCTCGGCGTCTACCTCGCCCTGTTCAGCCCGGTGCGCAACCTGTGCGGCTCCGCCGGGGTCGACCGCGCGGCGCTCGCGGGAACAGGCTCCGCCGTCGGCGCCTACACCGGTGGCCAGGAGCTGCTGCTCGGGCTGGGCTCCACCATCGGGATCGCCGTACAGCTCCTCATCCTGGTGCCGTTCCTGCGTCGCGCCGGGTTCCGGTTCCGACCCCGCTTCGACTTCCGCGGCGCCGGGCTCGGCCACACGCTGCGGCTCGGCACCTGGACCGTCCTGTTCGTGATCGTCAACCAGGTCGCCTACTCCGTGGTGGTGCGGATCGCCTCGTCCGGGACCGCGTCGGCGTTCGCCGACGTCTGCGGGTCCCATCCCGAGACCGGCACCGGCTACACCATCTACTCGAACGCCTTCTTGCTGGTCATGGTGCCGCACGCGATCGTCACCGTGTCCCTGGCCACCGCGATCCTCCCCCGGCTCTCGGCCTACGCCGCCGACTCCGACCTCCGCGCGCTGGGCGACAGCGTCTCGTCGACCCTTCGGACGGCGTACGCACTGATCATCCCGTTCGCGTTCCTGCTGCCCGTCATCGCGCTCGACCTGAGCAACCTGATGATCGGCTACGGCGCGGCGCGCCCCAACGTCCCCGAGTTCGCCGTGTCGCTGGCGCTGTTCGCGCCGGGCCTGGTCTTCTTCACCGCGCACTACCTGATGCTGCGCGGGTTCTACGCGCTCGAGCGGACCCGGACGGTGTTCTGGGTGCAGTGCGTGATCGCAGCCACCAACATCGCGGCCGCCGTGCTGATCACCCGGCACGTGTCCCCGTCCGGGACGGCGCCCGGGCTGGTGCTCGCCTACGCCGTGTCCTACCTCGTGGGCGCGGTCGGCTCGTTCACCCTGCTGCGCCACCTGCTCGGCGGGCTGCAGGTCCCGGTCCTGGTGCGCTTCCTGGTGCGACTGCTGATCGCGGTGTCGATCGCGACCGGAGTGGCAGCCGCGACGAAGTACGGCCTCCAGCACCTCTGGCCCCCGCCGGATGGCGTCCAGGCGACGGCGCCCAGCGGCAAGCTGCACGCCGGCACGGTCCTGGCCGTGACCGGCCTGGTCGACCTGGCCGTGTTCCTCCTCCTGTCGCGCGCGATGCGGATCACCGAGGTGACGGCGGTCCTGGGGCTGGTCACCAGGAGGCTCCGCCGCTGACCCGGCACCCGTACCATGGGTCTTCGTCGCACCACGCGTCACAGCCGGCCTCACCGCCGGCGGCACAGCACCGGAACGAGGGAGGGACGTGGCCGAGGAAACCGTCGGACCGGGCACCCTCCTTGCCGGCCGGTTCGCTCTGGAGGACCTCCTCGACGAGAGCTCGGGCGCCCTGTTCTGGCGAGCCACCGACCAGGTGCTGGCCCGCAGCGTGGCCGTGCACGTCCTGCCCGACACCGACCCTCGCGCGTCCGCCCTTCTCGGTGGTGCCCGCTCGTCCGCCCTGGTCAGCGACCCGCACCTGCTGCGCGTCCTGGACGCCGCCCGGGCCGACGGCATGGTCTACGTCGTCAACGAGTGGGGCTCGGGCGTGTCCCTGGACCGGCTGCTCGCCGAGGGGGTCCTCTCCCCGCGGCGGGCCGCCTGGGTCGTGGCAGAGGTCGCCGACGCGATCGCCACCGCCCACCGCAACGGCGTGGCGCACGGACGGCTGCTCCCGGAGAACGTGATGATCTCCGAGACCGGCACCGTCAAGCTCATCGGCTTCGTCGTCGACGGCGTGCTGCGCTACCCCGACGGCGAACGCGTCGCCGTCGACGGCTCACGGCTGGACGCCCGCGAGTCCGACGTGGTCAACCTCGCGGGCCTGCTGTACGCCGCCCTGGTCGGCCGGTGGCCGGGAACACCGGGCTCGACGGTTCCGGCCGCGCCCACCGAGCACGGTCACCCACTGCGCCCTCGTCGGGTGCGGGCCGGCGTACCCCGTCCCCTGGACGCCATCTGCGAGCAGGTGCTCAACGCGGACCTGCACCGCCACGTCGCTCCGGTCGACACGGCCCTGGAGATCAAGGCGGCCCTCAGCGACTTCCTGGGCGACCCCACCGGCAGCTCGACCTGGCAGCCCTCGGGCGCTGAGCCGACCAGGGTGCTCGACCGGTCCTCGCTGGCTGGGTCGCCGGACCCGGACCCGGAGCCGGGCGAGGGCGAGAGCGACGCGGGCATCGGGGCTGCCGACGAGGGGGACCCCGAGGCCACCCAGGCCGCAGCGCCGGTCTTCCTCGACGACAACGACACCCCAGGGATGCCCCGCTCGACCCGGCGCGCCCGCGCGATGCCCCCACCCCCGTCCCCGACCCCGTCCCCCAGGCGCCCGAAGCAGCCGGAGCAGCCGGAGCAGCCGGAGCGGCCGCTGTTCGCCGACGACCGTGCCTCGACGCCCCACCGGACCGGTCCGGGCAGGGACGTGGGCCGCCACGCAGCCGACCCCCAGGGCACCCGGCAGACACCGGTGACGGGCTCGGCAGGCACCCCTGGCACAGAGCCGCGCACGGCCGGCTCGTCGGGCGGCTCGTCGGGCGGCTCGTCGGGCGGCTCGTCGGGCCCCCTGGAACGGTGCCCTTCGGGGTGCCCTGGCCGGCGGCGGCCCGGGCGGCTCACGCAACGGCGGCGGCGGCGCGGGAGGGACCCAGCGGAGCGTCGGCGCCGGCAACGGGTCCGTGCCACCGGTGTGGGGACCCGACGCCGACGACCCACCGGACGAGGTGGGCCCCGGAGCGGGCCCGGCCCTCGCGGACGACGACCTGCCCGGGCGGAGCTGGCTCCGCCTGGCGATCGTGCTCGCCATCGTCCTGGTCGTGGTGGTCGGCGCCGTCCTGGCACTCAACCTGGCCCGCGGTCCTGCCCAGGAGCCGACCTCCCAGCAGAGCGCGAGCACCTCTCCGAGCGCCGGCGCCACCGCAAGCGAGCCCGTCCCGATCCAGGGGGTCCGCGACTTCGACCCGGAGGGCGACCCTCCGGAGGAGAACCCCCAGCTGGCCGACCTGGCGGCTGACGGGAAGCCCGGCACCTTCTGGAAGACGGTGACCTACCGGCGCAAGCCCGAGCTCGGCGGGCTGAAGAGCGGTGTGGGTCTCCTGGTGGACCTCGGTGACAAGACCCGCGTCGGCGATGTCCGGCTGACCCTGGGCGGAAGCCCCACCAGCCTGAAGATCCTGGCCGCCCCCAGCGCCACCGCGGCTCCCACCAGCACCGACGGCCTGACCACCGTGGCCTCGGCCGACAACGCCGGCACCTCGGTGAACCTCCGGCTCGACAAGCCCGTCCAGACGAGGTGGCTCGTGGTGTGGCTGACCAAGCTGCCGCCCGCACCGGGTGGCTTCCAGGGGCGGGTCGCGGAGATCTCCGTCCGGTCATGAGCGCCGACCGGCCGGGACACGAACCCCACCCGCCGCCTGCAGACGAGCGGTCCGGCGACGCCCCCCACCACGCCGACACCCACCACGCCGACACCCACCACGCCGACGAGCCCGACGAGCCCGACGAAGCCGGGGAGCCCGACGACCGGACGCTCCTGCGGGCCCACGTGCGGGGGGACCCGGACGCCTTCGGCACCCTGTTCGCCCGGCACCGCGACCGGCTGTGGGCAGTCGCACTGCGCACCACCGGAGATCCCGAGGAGGCCGCCGACGCCCTGCAGGACGCCATGGTCGCGGCGTTCCGGCGCGCCGAGTCGTTCCGGGGCGACGCGGCGGTCACGACCTGGCTGCACCGGATCGTGGTGAACGCCTGCCTGGACCGGCTCCGGCGCAGCCGGGTACGCCGGACCGAGACCCTGCCGGACGAGCCCGGCAATGCGGATGCCGGTCACGCAGGTCACGCCGGCTGGCTGCGCCACCGGGAGCCGCTCAGGCTCGCCGACTCGCAGGTGCCCCCCTCGGCCGCCGTGGTCGATCCTGCCGAGCTCGCCGTGGACCACGAACGACGGGCCGCCGTGCTCGCCGCCCTCGCGGAGCTGCCGCTGGACCAGCGCGCGGCCCTGGTGCTGGTCGACATGGAGGGCTACTCCGTGCAGGAGGCCGCCGCGATCCTGGACTGCGCGCCCGGCACGGTCAAGAGCCGCTGCTCCCGCGGCCGGGCCAAGCTGCTGCCGCTGCTGCTCGACCACCAGCCGGCGAGCCCGACACCCGGACCAGCCTGCGAGCCGGCACCCGGACCAGCCGGGGAACCCGCACCCGGACCAGCCGGGGAACCTGGAGGCGGCACCGCGCGTCGGACCTGAGACGCCGGGACGGACCCGGGAGCCGACGACGACCCGGGAGGTGACCGGCCGTGACACCTGAGCAGGAGGAGCAGGTGCGTCGTGCGCTGGCAGCGGCCGCCCGGGCGGAGGACGCGAGCGCGGGCCGCCGGTCCCCCCCTCCCGCGGACGGCGGGCCGCACCGGCGCCGGGCCAGGCGACCGACCCCTCCCTGCCACCGGACGTGGCCCACCGCCTGGACACGGTGCTCGCCGAGCTGGTCGCACCGCGGGTGGCGGCGGCTCCCGCCGGTGACGACCTGATGGCGGTGCGCCGCCGCCGCAGGTGGCCCCACGCACTGGTCGCGGCGGCCGCCGTGTGCGCCATCGCCGTGGCGGGCGGCGCGGTCGCCACCGATGTGTTCGGGCTCGCGGACGGGTCCCGGACGGTGACCAGCGCCTCCTCCGGCTCCGAGGCGCCCCCATCGGCAGGCTCGCCCGGCGGCCCGTCCGCGGGGCCGGACGCCGACTCCCGCTCCGACTCGGCATCCACCGGCTCACCGGACCGGTCCGGAGCCGGGACCGTCCCGAACGCCGCCGGCTCACCCGGGGACGGCACCCGGGCACCCTCCACGCAGCCCCGGGCGCTCGCCCCCACCGGCGACGCCCCGACCCTGCGGACCGACACCCTCTCGCGCGACCTCACCCGCCTCGTCGAGCGGCCCGGGCGGCTGCCCACCGGCGAGCCGGCGAGCTGGAGATGCGTCGCGCCGCCGCTGCGCACCGGGGAGCAGCTGCTCGCCGTCCGCCTCGACGGCCGTCGATCCACCCTGGTTCTCGGCGCCCCCGCGGACGGGCTCCGGACCGCCCGGATCTACTCCTGCGCCGACCCCGACGTCCTGGCGGCCAGCACCATCGTCCGCAGCCCGGCGCCGTGACCCACGAGCCGCAGCCCGGCGCCGTGACCCACGAGCCGTGACCCACGACCCGTCCGGCGGGCTCGGCGTGGCCCGCCGGCAGGCCCGCCGTACGCCGTCGAGCGGGAATGCCGGACGCCTAAGATCGGTTGGAGAAGATCGGTTGGAGAAGACAGCGCGACCTACCCTTCCGCCAGCACCTGGCGGACCCCGAGCGAGATGGAAGCGAGCACCTTTCTGCGATGACCAGTGCCAGCACAGCCGGCCGTCCCACGGTCCACGACGTCATCATCATCGGCTCCGGCCCGGCGGGCTACACCGCTGCCGTGTACGCCGCCCGGGCGAACCTCGCACCGTTGGTCTTCGAGGGCTCGGTGACCGCAGGCGGCGCGCTGATGAACACCACCGAGGTGGAGAACTTCCCCGGCTTCCGCGACGGCATCATGGGCCCGCAGCTGATGGACGAGATGCGGGCCCAGGCCGAGCGCTTCGGGGCGGTCCTGGTCAGCGACGACGTCTCGGCCGTGGACCTCGGCGGCGAGGTGAAGGTGGTCACCGACGGCGCCGGCACCGAGCACCTGGCGCGGGCCGTCATCCTGGCGACAGGATCCGGGTATCGGCGTCTGGGCCTCGAGGGCGAGGACAGGCTCTCAGGCCATGGGGTGTCCTGGTGCGCCACCTGTGACGGGTTCTTCTTCCGCAACCAGCACATCGCCGTCGTCGGCGGCGGCGACTCCGCCCTCGAGGAGGCCACCTTCCTGTCCCGGTTCGCTGCCAAGGTGACCCTGGTGCACCGGCGCAGCGAGCTGCGCGCCTCGAAGATCATGCAGGACCGCGCCTTCGCCGACCCGAAGATCGAGTTCGCCTGGAACTCCGCCGTCGAGACCATCCACGGCGAGGACAAGCTGACCGGGGTGACCCTGGTGGACACCGTCACCGGTGAGAGGCGGCTCCTGGACGTCACCGGGCTGTTCATCGCCGTCGGGCACGACCCCCGCTCGGAGCTGCTCGGCGGCCAGGTGGACCTCGACCCCGCCGGCTACGTGCTCGTCGAGCACCCCTCCACGCGGACCAACCTGCCGGGTGTCTTCGCCTGTGGCGACCTGGTCGACCACCACTACCGCCAGGCCGTCACCGCGGCCGGCACCGGCTGCGCCGCGGCCCTGGACGCCGAGCGGTTCCTGGCCGCCCTGGACCACGAGGCATCGACGGCCGAGGAGGCCGAGGCGAACGTCAAGGTGGTCGAGGAGTCCGAGGAGCTCACCGAGCAGGTGCAGCCCGCCGGCGCCTGACCCGACCCCGGAGCCTGACCCGGCCGCGTGCCGCCAGGAGCACCACCAGGCCGGCCGGCGGAAGAAATGTCCCCGGCGTCGTGTTGACTGAGGGACGCCGACCCAGCCACGTCCCAGCCCGAGCCAGACCGCCAGACGCCAGACCAGCCAGACCTACACAGCAGAGGGATCTCTGCAGAAGGAGCACCTCGTGGCCGAGATGCAAGCAGTCACCGACGCGGACTTCGACACCTCGGTGCTCAAGTCCGACAAGCCCGTCCTGGTGGACTTCTGGGCGGAGTGGTGCGGCCCGTGCCGCCAGGTCGACCCCATCTTGAAGGAGATCGCCGCCGAGCACGGCGAGAAGCTGAGCTTCGTGAAGATGAACGTCGACGAGAACCCGGTCACCCCTGCGACCTACCGCGTCACCGGGATCCCCTCGCTGAACGTCTACGCCCACGGAGAGCTGGTCAAGCAGATCGTCGGCGCCAAGCCCAAGGCTGCGCTGCTGCGTGAGCTGGCCGACTTCATCGGCTGAGAGCCACCCGACACCGTTCGACACAGCGGCCGCTGGTTCCGTCCTGTGAGGACTGATCCACCTTGGAAGTTGTCGGCGTGTCTGTTTGAGTAGCCTTCGTCCCCTTCCCCCGACGCCGCTGGAGGCCGCATGCCCGAGGTCTCGATGCCGGTTCCCGAACAGCCCGGGCCACGGCAGCGCCCCGCGTCGTACCGGCTCGGCGACCACGGCCGCGCCGTCCGCGAGATCCGTTCGAGGCTGTCCCTGCTGGGGCTCGCCCACGACGACCTCGCCGATGACAGCCTCTTCGACGAGGGTCTGGACCAGGCGGTGCGGGCCTTCCAGCAGCAGCGTGGGCTGAGCGTCGACGGCGTGGTGGGCGTCGGCACCTACCGGATCCTCGACGAGGCGCGATGGCGGCTCGGCGACCGGCTGCTGACCCACGTGCCCGGGAACCTGCTGGCCGGCGACGACGTGCTGGCCCTCCAGCAGCGGCTGCTCGACCTGGGGTTCAAGGTCGGCAAGGTGGACGGCCGGTTCGGGCACCAGACCGAGCAGGCGGTCCGCGACTTCCAGCGCAACATCGGGGTCCCCGCCGACGGCACCTGTGGGCCGGCCACCCTCAAGGCGCTGTCGCGGCTGGCGCCGATGGTGCGCGGCGGCAGCCCGAACGCGATGCGCGCGCAGGAGCGGATCCGCCGTGAGGGCCCCCAGCTGATCGGCAAGGTCGTGGTGATCGACCCCTGTGTCGGGTCCTTCGACGACCCCGCACTGAGGCTGCGCGCGGACGCGGTCGCCGCCGACCTGGCCCGGCGCATCGAGGGCCGGCTGGTGGCCACCGGGGTGCAGGCCTTCCTCACCAACACCGGAGGCGCCACCGAGTCGACCGAGGTGCAGCGCGCCGAGTTCGCGAACCGCACCGACGCGCACCTGTGCATCTCGATCCAGGTGGACGGGTCTCCCATCGAGGACGCGGCGGGCGTCTCCACCTACTACTACGGGTCCGAGGCACACGGGGTCGCATCGTCGGTCGGTGAGCGGTTCGCGGGGCTGGTGCAGCGTGAGATCGTGGCTCGCACCGACCTGGCCGACCTCCGCTCGCACGCCAAGACCTGGGACATGCTGCGGCGCACGCGGATGCCCGCCGTACGCGTCGATGCCGGCTACCTCACCAACCCCGGCGACGCGGCCCGGCTCTCGGACCCCGACTTCCGGGACGTCATCGCCGAGGCGGTCGTCGTGGCGGTGCAGCGGGTCTACCTGGACCCCGACCACGACGCGCAGACCGGTGTGCTGCGGTTCTCCGAGCTGCGCGAGGCCCTGCGCCAGCACCCCTGAGAGGGACGTGTCAGGGGGCGGACCGGTCCGGACGGCCAGAGCGCCGCACGACCCGGGGAGCCGGGTCGACGGCGGGATGCCGGGCCGGGCGTACGGCGCCGAGCAGCCGCTCCAGGGCGCTCTCCACCTCGTCGCGCCAGGTCAGCGCGGTCCGCAGCTCCAGACGCATCCGCGGGTAGCGGGGATGGGCGCGCTGGGTCTTGAACCCGACGCGCAGCAGGTAGTCCGCGGGCAGCACGCAGCCGCCGTAGGCACCGTCCTCGCGGCGCGCCCAGTCCCGGCGCCCGGGTGCCCGGGTGTCCCCGATCGCCTCGAGGGCCCGGATCCCGCCGCGCTTGACCAGGTCCTTGACCACCGTCTGCATCAGCACCCGACCCAGCCCGGCGCCGGCGTAGCGGGGCTGGACCATCGCCGTGGCCAGCAGCACCGCGTCCTCGCTCACCGGGGCGGTCGCGAACGCGTCGGCGCCCGGGAAGTAGGTCGCCGGCGCGAACAGCACGTAGCCGGCCGGCTCCCCGTCGACGTAGGCCACCCGCCCGCACGACCCCCACTCCAGCAGCGCCCGGGAGACCCAGGCCTCCTTCTCGCACGCCACCTCGCCCGCGGCCACGGCCCGCTCCCGGCGTACGGCGTCCAGCTCCCAGAACACGCAGGAGGAGCATCCGACCGGGAGGTCGGACAGGTTGTCCAGGGTCAGCCGCTCCAACCGCCTACTCGTCGACCTCACCTGCCCGCATGACCATGTCCGAACCCCTCGCCATCCCTCGCCATCCCTCGACGGGGCCCGGCGTTAGGACGCTTCGACCCCGATGCCTCATCCTAGGAGGGAGGAGACGAGGAGTGACACCGATGTCCGAGCTCAACCGCCGACCAGGAGACGGGTCGCCTGGGCGACCGGACCGGTCGCGCGCCCACGGCAACACCCCGGGGCCGGGGGGCAGCACCCGGCTGGACAGCTATGTGGACCGCTACGCCGCCCGCACCCAGGGGATGACCGCCTCGGAGATCCGGGCGCTGTTCTCGGTGGCCAGCCGGCCCGAGGTCGTCTCG
The DNA here is from genome assembly GCA_963837995.1 of uncultured Actinomycetota bacterium. GTDB lineage: Bacteria > Actinomycetota > Actinomycetes > Propionibacteriales > Nocardioidaceae > Nocardioides_B. The sequence continues at coordinate 47,193 of CAWIPS010000006.1, read as the reverse complement.
CTCGCCGGCGGGATGCCGAACATCTCCGGGCTGCCGCTCGACGTCGTCGGTGACGCCCTCGCCGACCTGGTCCGGACCCGGGGCACCGTCGCGATGCAGTACGGCTCCGGCCAGGGCGACCCGCGGCTGCGCGACCAGATCTGTGAGGTGATGCGCCTCGAGGGCATCGAGGCGCACCCGGACGACGTCGTGGTCACCGTGGGCTCGCAGCAGGCCGTCGACCTGGTCACCCGGATCTTCTGCGACCCCGGCGACGTGGTGATCTGCGAGGCGCCCTCCTACGTCGGCGCGCTGGGGGTGTTCAAGGCCTACCAGTGCGACGTGGTGCACGTGGAGATGGACGAGCACGGGCTGGTGCCGTCCGCGCTGCGGGACGCGATCGCGTCGGTGCAGGCGGCGGGGCGGCGGATCAAGTTCGTCTACACGATCCCGAACTACCACAACCCGGCCGGCGTCTCGCTGTCCGCGGAGCGACGGCCCGAGATCCTGGAGATCTGCCGCGAGGCCGACGTGCTGGTCCTCGAGGACAACCCCTACGGCCTGCTCGGCTTCGACGAGGAGCCCTACCGCGCGCTGCGGGCCGACGAGGCGGACGGGGTGATCTACCTCGGCTCGTTCTCCAAGACCTTCGCGCCCGGCTTCCGGGTCGGCTGGGCGCTGGCGCCGCACGCCGTGCGCGAGAAGCTGGTGCTCGCGCAGGAGTCGGCGACACTGTGCCCGCCGGCGTTCTCGCAGCTGGCGGTCTCGGTCTACCTCGACAAGCACGACTGGCTCGGCCAGATCAAGTCGTTCCGGGAGATGTACCGCGAGCGTCGGGACGCCATGGTGGGAGCGCTCTCGGACATGATGCCGGCGGCGGCCCACTGGAACGTGCCGACCGGCGGCTTCTACGTCTGGCTGACCCTGCCGCCCGGCCTGGACGCGAAGGCGATGCTGCCCCGGGCCGTCACCTCCCGGGTCGCGTTCGTCCCTGGCACGGCCTTCTTCGCCGACGGGTTCGGCTCGCAGAGCATGCGACTGTCCTACTGCTACCCGACCCCGGAGCGGATCCGGGAGGGGGTACGCCGTCTGGTCGGCGTGATCGAGGAGGAGCTCGAGCTGCGCGACACCTTCGGCACCGGGCTGGTCACCGGGCCGGGCCACGGGCCGGGCCACGGACGCGAGATCAACCGGGGGTACGACGGACCGACGAGCGACCTGACCTGATCGGCCCCGTGTCATTTTCCCCGCCTGACATAGCAGGAGACCAGATGGACACCCGCCCCGTGAGTGACACGCCCCGCACCGGCGCCCCGGCGACCCGGGTGGTGGTGCTCGCCGGCGGGCTCTCGCACGAGCGGGACGTGTCGCTGCGCTCCGGGCGCCGGATCGCGGAGGCGCTGCGCGAGACAGGGGCCGAGGTCGACGTACGCGACGTGGACGCCGACCTGCTCCGCAGCCTGCGCGAGGACCGGCCGGACTGCGTGGTGCCCCTGCTGCACGGGGAGACGGGCGAGGACGGGGCGGTCCGGGAGGTGCTGGAGCTCCTCGGGCTGCCCTACGTCGGGGCCCGGCCCTCGGCGTGCCGGGCGGCCTTCGACAAGCCGGTCGCCAAGGCCGTCGTCGAGCGCGCCGGGATCCGCACGCCAGCGGGTGTCACCCTCCCGCACGAGACGTTCCGCGAGCTGGGGGCGGCCGCCGTGATGGACGCGATCATCGCCTCGGTGGGGCTCCCGCTGTTCGTGAAGCCGGCTCGGGGCGGCTCGGCGCTGGGCTGCAGCGCGGTGCGGGAGGCCTCGGCGCTCGCCAGTGCGATGGTGGCCGCCTTCGCCTACGGCGACACCGCGCTGGTCGAGCGCTTCGTGGCCGGCACCGAGGTCGCCGTACCCGTCGTGGACACCGGCGAGGGTGCACACGCGCTCCCGGTCGTCTCGATCGAGCCGGACGGCGGGGTCTATGACTACTCCGCGCGCTACACGGCCGGCAGCACCGAGTTCGAGGTGCCGGCCAAGCTGTCCGACGAGCTGGCCCGGGAGTGCGCCCGGGTCGCCGTTCTCGCCCACGAGGCCCTCGGCCTGCGGGACCTGTCACGCTCGGACCTGATCATCGACGCCGAGGGCACCGTCTGGTTCCTCGAGGTCAACGTGGCTCCCGGCCTGACCGAGACCAGCACCGTCCCGCTGTCGGTGAGCGCCGCGGGCCTGGACCTGGGTGACCTGGCGGCGGACCTCGTGCGAGCCGCTATCGTTCGCAGCACCCGGTCGGATGCGGCCGACCCGAGCTGACGGGAGCACCGTGCTCGACCTCACCTATCCCCCGGTCATCGTGACGGCCAAGCTCGGCTTCAAGGCGCTCGGGCTGCGGTTCGTGATGCGCGGCACCGAGCACGTTCCCCGCACCGGCGGCGCCCTCCTGGCGCTGAACCACATCTCCTACGTCGACTTCGTCCTCGGCGGCTTCGCGGCCCAGCCCTCGAAGCGGCTGGTGCGGTTCATGGCCAAGCGGGAGCTGTTCGACCACCGGCTGGCCGGCCCGGTGATGCGCTCCCTGCACCACATCTCGGTGGACCGCGCGGACGGGATCGCGTCCTACGACGAGGCGATCCGCTACCTGCAGGACGGCCAGGTCGTCGGCATCTTCCCCGAGGCCACCATCTCCCGCAGCTTCGAGCTCAAGGAGTTCAAGACCGGCGCCACCCGGATGGCGGCCGCCGCCGGTGTGCCGCTGGTGCCCGTCGTGCTGTGGGGCACGCAGCGGATCAAGACCAAGGACCACCCGCAGGACCTGGCCCGCGGCAAGACGATCGCGATCACCGTCGGCGAGCCGCTGCACCCGGCCGGCCGGAACTCGGTGGCCGAGACGGCCGAGCTCAAGGCCCGGATGGCCACGATGCTGGACGAGACGATCCGCTCCTACCCTCCCGAGGAGCAGCCGCCCGGCTCCTGGTGGCTGCCCGCGTCGTACGGCGGCACCGCCCCGACCCTGGAGGAGGCCTCCCGCCTCGACGCCCAGGAGAAGCGCCGCCGCGCCGAGGCCCGGGCCGCGAAGCGCCGCTCCCGCTAGCGCTAGCCGGCGCCACTGGGTTGACCGCTGTTCGCCCTGAGAGGAAGCACCTTGGCAGCGCGTCGGCGGATGTCCATGCTGGCCGACATGACACAGTCAGCGGCCCTGGACCTGCTGGTCCTCGGTGGCACCTCCTGGCTGGGCGGCGTGGTGGCGCGGCACGCCCTCGAGCGCGGTCACCGGGTGACCTGTCTGGCCCGAGGAGAGTCCGGCGAGCCCCCAAGCGGCGTCCGCTGGGTGCGGGCCGACCGCTCGGGGCCGAACCCCTACGCCGAGGTCAGCGGCCACCGCTGGGACGCAGCCGTCGAGGTGAGCTGGCAGCCCGACTTCGTCCGCGAGGCCGCCGAGGCGCTCGCACCGACCACCGGCCACTGGGTGTACGTCTCGTCGAGCTCGGTCTACACCGATGACGTCACGGCCGGCCAGTCGGAGGATGCGCCCGTCCACGAGGCGCTCACCGGCTCCGCGCCGGTCGGGTGGGAGGTCTACGGCCCCGCCAAGGTCGCCTGCGAGCAGATCACCCTCTCGACACTCGGCGCCGAGCGCGTCCTGGTCGCGCGGGCCGGGTTGATCGGCGGGTACGGCGACCGCAGCGACCGGCTCGGGTACTGGCCGGCGCGGATCGCCCGGGCCACCGCCGGCGACACCGTGCTGACCGGTCCGCGGGAGGCATCCGCGCAGGTGGTGGACGTGGACGACCTGGCAGCCTGGCTGGTCACCGCGGCCGAGCGCCGCACGGCCGGGGTGTTCAACGCCGTCGGCGACGTCACCACCGTCGGTGCCGTGCTCGACGCTGCGGTGGAGGCGGCGCAGCGTTCTCCACGGTTCGTCGAGGCGGGGGACGCGTGGCTGCTCGAGCGCCGGGGTGGAGCCGTGGGCCGGGCCCGAGTCGCTGCCGCTGTGGCTGCCCGCGGCGGAGTACGCCGGACACATGACCCGGACCAACGCCGCGGCGGTCTCGGCCGGGCTCACGCTGTCGCCGTTGACCGAGACGGTGGCTGCGGCGTTGCGATGGGAACGCGAGCGGGGACTGGGCCGCCCCAGGAGAGCGGGCCTCAGCCCTCAGCGGGAGGCGGAGCTCGTGCGCCGGCTGATGGGCGAGGCCGACCACCAGCCGTCCTGACGACTCATCTATTGAGCCACATATCCATTTGTCGACAAGCCGACTTATCGCTGCTCGTGCTCACCGGTCCGGTGGGTGCGCCCGGGATGACCCGGGTCGATCAGGCCGACGATCCGCTCCAGGTCGGGGAGCGAGGCGAACTCGACGGTGATCCGGCCCTTCCGCCTGCCCAGGTCGACCCGCACCCGGGTCTCCAGCAGGTCCGAGAGACGGGCGGCCAGGTCCTCGACCCCTGGGGCGGTCGGGCGGCTGCGTCGAGGCGTGCTCGTGTGCCCCGCGCCCATGTCGCCCACCGCGACGATCTCCTCCAGCCCTCGGACGGAGATGCCTTCGGCGACCACGCGCCCGGCCAGCCTGTCCTGCAGGTGTGGGTCCTCGACGCCCAACAGGGCGCGGGCGTGCCCCGCGGACAGGACACCCGCAGCGACCCGGCGCTGTACGGCGGGAGACAGCCTCATCAGCCGGATCGTGTTGCTGATCTGGGGTCGGCTGCGTCCGATCCGGGTCGCCAGCTCGTCATGGGTGCAGCCGAAGTCCTCGAGCAGCTGCTGGTAGGCGGCCGCCTCCTCGAGGGGGTTGAGCTGGGACCGGTGCAGGTTCTCCAGGAGCGCATCCCGGAGCAGCGCGTCATCGCCGGTCTCCCGCACGATGGCAGGGATGGTGTCGAGCCCGGCCTGCTGGGTGGCGCGCCAACGACGCTCACCCATGACCAGCTCGTAGCGCCCGTCGACAGCCGGGCGGACGACGACCGGCTGGAGCAGGCCGACCTCGAGGATCGACTGGACGAGCTCGGCCATCGACTCCTCGTCGAACACCTCGCGCGGCTGGCGGGGGTTCGGTGAGATGTCACTGACCGCGATCTCGGCGAACCAGGCGCCCGAGACGACTCGCAGGTCGCCGTTCTCCGCGGGCTCCGGTGCCGTGTCCGGGGATGCGCCGGACGAGCCTGCCGGGCCCCCCGCCTCCGCATCCGCGGGCCCGGAGCCGTCGGTCGGGCCGACTGGGCCTGCTGCCTCGTCGGAGCTTCCCGTCGCCGGTCCTGACGGTCGGTCGGAGGACCGGTGGTCGAGGTGCGCGACGATGGTCGGAGCCTCGGTCTCCTGCTGGGGGGACTCCTCGACCACGTCGCCGGGCAGGGGCGCACCGATCCAGTCAGCGACACCGGGGACGGCGACGGCGGGGCCGTGAGATCGCCGGATGCCCGGGGCCGGGCGCGCGGAGTGCTCCTCCGCGGTCTCGGGCGAAGGCGGGTCCGAGCGGCGCGCGTCCGAAGGCGCGGCTCGGTCACGAGCACGGTCGAGGTGCGCACGTCCGGAGCGGTCACTGCCTCGCCGGCGTGACGGCCCCCGGTCGACGGGAGCTCGCCGTCCCGGAGGGCCGACTCGGCCAGCGGCCCCGGCGGATCGACGGTGACCCTCTCAGCGTCGTCACCCTCGTCGGCTCGGACGTCGTGGTCCGCTCGCGGGCCGGTGGGGATCAGTGAACCGAGACCGCGACCGAGACCGCGGCGTTGATGCGGCTTGGAGCTCATGCCCGCCTCCCCACAGCAGGGACCGCGACACCGGTGTCACCGGGGTCCACCGTCGAGTCCTTCACGACCGCGAGCGCGATCTCTCGCGCGGCTTCCAGATAGCTCAGCGCACCAGGGGAGCCGGGATCGTAGGTGATGACGGTCTGCCCGTAGCTGGGGGCCTCCGAGATCCGCACCGACCGGGGGATCGCGGTTCGCAGCACCTGGGCCGGGAAGTGGGTGCGCACCTCGTCGGCCACGCCGGCCGCCAGCCGGGTGCGGGCGTCGTACATGGTGAGGACGATCGTCGAGACGGCGAGATCGGGGTTCAGGTGTGCCCGGACCATCTCGACCGTCTCGAGCAGCTGGCCGAGGCCCTCGAGCGCGTAGTACTCCGCCTGGATCGGAATCAGCATCTCGTCGGCGGCCACCAGCGCGTTGAGGGTGAGCAGGCCCAGTGACGGCGGGCAGTCGATGATGACGTAGTCGAATCGGTCCTCGCCGGAGCCGAACACCTGTGGGTGCGCGTGGATCGCCCTGCGCAGACGACCCTCTCTCGCGACCATGCTCACCAGCTCGATCTCGGCTCCCGCCAAGTCGATGGTGGCCGGCACCACGAACAGCCCGTCGATCGTGGGGCTGGGCGCGACGATGTCGACCACGGGTACGCCGTCGACCAGGGCGTCGTAGATCGACGGGATTCCTCGATGGTGGTCGATGCCGAGGGCGGTCGACGCGTTCCCCTGCGGGTCGAAGTCGACCACCAGGACTCGCATGCCGCCCTGCGCCAGCGCGGCGGCGAGGTTCACGGTGGACGTGGTCTTCCCGACCCCGCCCTTCTGGTTCGCCACGACCACCACCCGGGTCCGAGCCGGCCGCGGAAGTGGCTCCGCCGGCAACCGGTGGCGGTCTCGCCCCGTCGAGCGTGGGCTCGGGCGGGGCGGACCAGGGCTCCGGCTCGTCCTCCGGGTGCTCGACCCGGATCGAGACACTGGCCTGCTGGGCGTCCTGGGTGACGCTCGCGAGGTCCCCAGGCACACCGATGTCGCCCCGGGGCGGGGACGTTTCACGTGGAACCGCCGGACCGGCCTGCGCACGTGCCGGGCCAGGGGCCGCACTGGATGCCTCCGTAGTTGTCGAGGCCGTCGCTCCGGCTCCCACCGGTTCGCTCGGTCCCTGGGCACTCGGTCCCTGGGCACTCGGACCCTGGGCACTCGGTCCCGGGCACGGTCCCCGGAGGCGGCCCTTCTGGTTCTGTCTCGACGGGGAAGGCCCCGTCGGCTGTGTCGCGCGAAACCTGTGCCTCTGTTTCACGTGGAACCTCCGACGGATCAACTGCCGTCGACGCCTCGGGCACCTCGGATCCTCTGTGACGACGAGTGCTCCTCGGCCCGTCCTCCGCGGGCCACCCCAGACCGGTCGAACGGCGGCTGATGATGCCGTCCTCTGCGTCCGACACCCCGGCTTCCCCGGGTTCACGGGGTTCACCGGGTTCACCGGGTCCACCGGGTTCACTGGGCTCGACGCCACTCCCACAGGCGGTCCGGACCGCGTCGACTGACGAGCCACCAACAGTGCTGGGCCAACCGAGCCCCCGCACGACCGCAACGTGAAAACGGTGACCGGTGTCGTCCGCGGCCGCTCCCTCGGGTGCGACCGGCAGGTCCAGGCGCGCCGCCGGCCGGTGACTGGTCAGTGCTGACACCGCCCGACTATCGCCCGGGGTCACCTCGGGGACGTCGGCGGGGCGAGTCGGTTCCTTCTCGGTGAGCGTCACGTGGTCGTCCTTGTCGTTTCGAACCCCGGCCGGCTGGCCTGGCGGCACTCTGGCCGCTCTTCGCCAAACCTAGTGCGGACGGTCCCCTCGACTCGACACGAATCACCGTGGCCTGTGGATCAATCAAGCCCGACCCCACTGTGAGGACGTCGGCTGCTCCCCACCGACTCACCTCAACCGACGCCGAGCGTACTTCGTCGGCGGCACTCGCTCCCTTCATCGCCAGCATCTCTCCACCTCGGCGCACGAGCGGCATGCACCACTCCAGGAGCCGGGGCAGAGGTGCCACGGCTCTCGAGGTGACGACGGAGAACTCCCGTTGGCCGTGCAGCTGCTCCGCCCGAGCACGGACGACGTCGACGTTGCCGAGCGCCAGCCGGTCGACCACCTCGTCGAGGAAGGTGGCGCGACGAAGGAGCGGCTCCACCAGCGTGACCCTCAGGTCGGGCCTCCGGATCGCGAGCACCAGACCGGGAAGGCCGGCGCCGGACCCGATGTCACACACGTCGCTGCCTTCAGCCAGTACCTCGGACAACGCAGCACAGTTCAGGAGGTGCCTGTCCCAGAGCCTCGGCGCCTCCCTCGGCCCGATCAGGCCTCTCGTCACACCATCGGTGGCCAGGATCGCTGCATACGACACGGCCAACGCGGTACGACTGCCGAACACCCCCTGCGCCGATGCCGGCACAGGGGGTGTCTGACGTGCCGGGTGTCTCACGTCGCGGTGTCATCTGGCGGTGTGTCACCTGACGGCGGTGTTTCACGTGGAACCGGAAGCTCATCGTCGGTCAACCGGAGTCACTCCGCCCTTCGGTCACGCCGACCGCCGTGCCGGCCCCGGACCTCGCCTTTGCACCTGTATCGGGCATGTCGGTCAGATCGTCCAGGTGGTCACGCCGATCATCCATCTGTCACCGGGGCAGGACCACGACGTACCGCCGAGGCTCCTGGCCTTCGGAGGCGGACGACAGACCAGCGGCGGCGACCACGTCGTGCACGACCTTGCGCTCGAAGGGGCTCATCGGGTCCAGGGCCAGGCGTTCGTCGGACTCCCGGACCCGGGCAACGGCCTCGGCGGCGAGCTTCTCCAGGCGCGCTCGCTTGTCGGCACGGAAGCCGCCGACATCGAGCATCAGCCGGCATCGCTCACCCGTCTCGCGGTAGACCGCCAGCCTGGTCAGCTCCTGCAGCGCCTCCAGCACCTCCCCGTCGCGACCGACGAGGAGTCTGACATCACCGCCGACGATGCTCACCGCGGCGCGGTCCCCCTCCACGTCCATGTCCAGGTCACCGTCCAGGTCGGCGATGTCCAGCAGCTCCTCGAGGTAGTCCGCGGCGATGTCACCTTCGTTCTCCAGCCGCTCCAGATCCTCAGGCACGCGAGAATCCGAGCTCACCACGGCGTCGCCGGCACCGGCATCCTCACCCTGGGCACCGTCAGCCGCCGCCACACCCGCCGGCTCGCGCTCGTTGTGAGAGACCGCCTCCGCACCCGGTGCGTGCACCGACGTGTCGAAGGCGCCGAGGTCGCCCTCGGAGGCCGGTGCCTCCACAGCCGCCCCTGCGCCGTTCGGCAGAGACTCGCCGGGGGCCTCCTCCGCAGGATGCACGGCAGCCCCGGGCCCCTCCGAGCCGCCCTCCGGCAGCTCCGTGTCCGTCAGGTCGGTCCCCGGAAGTTCGGTGGCCGGAAGGTCGGTCCCACGCTGGTCAGTCCCAGGCTGGTCGGTCCCAGGCTGGTCGGTCCCAGGCTGGTCGTTCTCGGGCAGGTCGGTCTCGGGCAGGTCGGTCTCGGACGCGGTCGAATCACTCACGTGGTGCTCCCTCTGGGTTCGGTCGGGCAAGTCTGGTGGGGCGCCGGCCAGGTGGCAGCAGAGCCCACGGGTGAGCCGTTCAGGCGCCCTTACGACCCGGTTCGGCACCTTCGTCCGGATCCTCGGCGCCCTCGCCGGTGCGGTGCACGGCTCCGCTCCCGGAACGGTTCGCCGGGCGGCCCTTGCCGGCGCCCGGCTGAGCCGGTCTGGCCCCGGGGGGACTCTGCTTCTTGCGCTGGCTGCGGGTCTGCTTCTTCGGCTGCTGGCGCTTGGGTGGCTCGGGGGGCTCGGGCGTCTCCGGGTCGGCCTTGGCCTCGATCGGGGTCGCCGGGTCCGGCAGACCCTTGCGGGCCCGCTTGGCGGCGTCCCGGTCCTGCTTCGCCTTCGCGGCCGGGGTGCCGGGCGCCGGGTTGTTCCGGATCACGTAGAACTGCTGGCACATCGTCCACAGGTTCGACGTCGTCCAGTAGAACAACACCCCGATCGGGAACGCGATGCCGCCCACAGCGAACACCACCGGGAGGATGTAGAGCAGCATCTTCTGCTGCTGTGCGTACTGCCCCGTCATCGCGTCGGCCGGCATGTTCTTGCTCATCAGCTGCCGCTGGGTGAGGAACGTGGTGGCGGTCATCGCCACGACCAGCACACCGGCAAGGATCCGGACACCGGTCATGTTGGTGCTGGTGAAGCTGTCGGAGATCTTGGCACCGAACAGGGTGGCGTTCGCGAAGCTGCCGGACAGGCCCGAGGTGAGCAGCGCTCGGCCCTCGTTCGGATGCTTGACCGCATGGTCGATCAACCGGAACAGCGCCAGGAAGATCGGCATCTGCAGCAGGATCGGCAGGCACGAGGCGAACGGGTTGGTGCCGGTCTCCTTGTAGAGCGCCATCGTCTCCGCGGCCAGCTTCTCGCGGTCGTGGCCGTACTTCTTCTGCAGCTCCTTCACCTTGGGCTGCAGCAGCTGCATGTTGCGGCTGGACTTGATCTGCTTGACGAACAGCGGGATCAGGGCCGCCCGGATGACGACGGTCAGGCCGATGATCGACAGCACCCAGGACGCACCCGAGTCCGGTCCGAAGATCCCGCCCCAGAGCCGGTGGAACGCCACGAGCACGAACGACGTCAGGTAGTACAGCGGCGTCATGATGGCCGTACCGAACTGGGAGATGGCGTGGAACACTCAGGCCCCTAGCGTCTGATGAGTGGATGAAGCGGGTGGAACCGGGTCGTATCCACCTGCTGCCCAGGGGTGGCACCGGGCCACCCGCCGCACGGCGTACCAGCTTCCCCGCAGACTGCCGTGCACCGTCACCGCCTCCAGGGCGTACGCCGAGCAGGACGGGTAGTAGCGGCACACCTGGCCGTAGAGCGGGCTGATCGCGAACCGGTAGGCCTTGAGCAGGCCGATCAGAAGGTACTTCACCGGCCGTCCACCTCCTGACGATCCGCGGCAGCAGAAGGTTCCGGCGACCGGCGGGAGGGAGCCCCAGACGCCGCAGCGCGCCGTCGAGGTCCTGACCGAGGCGGCTGTAGCTGGCCCCGGCGGCCTCCGGAAGGGCCCGGACCACGAGCACGGTGCCGGAGGGAAGTCCCTCGAGCCGCTCGCGGGCCAGGTGCCGCAGTCGTCGCTTGACCCGGTTGCGGTGTACGGCGTTCCCGACCGCCTTGCTGACCACGAATCCCACCCGCGCCGGACCCGTCGCGTCACCGGCACCAGCACCGGGTGCCAGGTGCACGACCAGGTGACGCGTGCCTGCCCGGCGACCGCTCCGGGTCGCTGTCGTGAACCCGGCTGACCTGGTCAGCCGGTGACGACGGTCAAGCACCGCACGACGAAGGAGACACGCTCGGCTCGCTCAGACCGCAAGCTTGGCGCGGCCCTTGCGCCGGCGCGCCGACAGGATCGACCGGCCGGCACGGGTGCGCATCCGCAGGCGGAAGCCGTGCACCTTGTGACGACGACGGTTGTTCGGCTGGTACGTGCGCTTGCTCACGGCGGATCTCCGTTGGTGTGACGAGTGGTGCGGGGTCAGTGAGGTGGAACCGTGGCCGCGCCACCCGAGACGAATCTGGCTGGACAGCCAGTGGACAGGCGGCACCGGTCGACACCGGTTCGACCGTTCCACGGTACGTGCTGGGCAAGGAACGGGTCAAACCGTCACCTGTGGACAACCGCTTGCTCGGGGTGGTCCACGGCTTGTAGCGTTCGGACGTCCCCATGGTTCCCCACGGCCGACTCCCCAGCGTCGCAGATCACGGTCCCGCACCGGCGTACTCCCACCTCAGACGTGCTCTGACCTGGGACTCTGCGCGACTCAAGGGAGCGATCAGCCGTCCTTGGGGAGCCCGGAGGCGATATCGGGCGACATGCACAACCTGTGGACAAACGTGTGGACCGATGCTTGTCAGCTTCTTCGGCCGCACTGGTCGGACAGGCCGCACCTCGCCGCGGCCGCCTCTCTCGCCAGGAGGGGGTGGACTAGGCGGGCAGGACACCGCAACCGGATGGGAGTGGGGAGACCCGCGTGACCGACTTCAGTGACCCGCCCTTCAGTGACCCGCCGAGAGATCCCCGAGACATCAGCTCGGATCCGAGCTCGGATTCCAGCTCTGACCTGAACTCGGACGCCGGCCCGGAGCCGGTGCGGCCGGCGCACGGCGAGCCGGATCCGAGCGAGAGCCTCGGCGTCGTCTGGCGGGCACTGGTCGAGAACCTGCCCCCGAGCCAGCGGGCGTGGCTGGCCGCCAGCCGGCCGGTGGCGCTGCACCAGGGGACCGCGATCATCGCCGTGGCCGACGACTTCACGCGCAACCAGATCGAGGGCCGGATCCGGACCCGGCTGGAGGACTCGCTCGGCGCGTCGTTCGGTCGGCAGGTCCGGATCGCCGTCACCGTCGACCCGGACCTGGGCGGTCCGGAGCACGGTCTCGAGCACGGCGGTCCGGAGCACGGCCACCGGGAGCTGCGCAGTCCCGAGCCGGGCAGCCCCGACCTCGGCGGTCGGGCGCTCGGTCCCGGGGTCGGCCGCTCGGAGGACCCGGGTCGAACGGCCGGCGGGCCGAGGAGGACGACGGGGCGTCGTACGGCGGGGAGCGGACGGCCGGACCGCACACCCGCTACCCCGGCTACCCCGGCTACCCCGGCTACCCCGGCCGCCCCGCCGATGCCGGCGACGGACACCTCGGCCAGGCACGGTACGACGCTCCGCGCGAGGACCGGGGTGCCGGCGGACGTGACGACGACCGGGACCGGAAGCCCCTCGACCTGTCGAGCAACCCGCTGGACTACCCGACCCCGCCGCAGTCGGCCGCCAGCGCCCAGGACATCGACGAGCGCCGGCGGAGCACCGAACCGCTCAGCGGCAGTGCGCTGGAGACCCGGCTGAACCCCAAGTACATCTTCGAGACCTTCGTCATCGGGTCCTCCAACCGGTTCGCGCACGCAGCCGCCGTGGCGGTCGCCGAGGCCCCGGGCAAGGCCTACAACCCGCTCCTCGTCTACGGCGACTCGGGGCTGGGGAAGACTCACCTGCTGCACGCCATCGGGCACTACGTCCGCAGTCTCTTCTCCGGCGCCCGGGTCCGGCTACGTGAGCTCGGAGGAGTTCACCAACGAGTTCATCAACGCGATCCGCGACGACCGGCAGGACCGGTTCAAGCGCCGCTACCGTGACGTGGACGTGCTGCTCATCGACGACATCCAGTTCCTGGAAGGCAAGATCCAGACCCAGGAGGAGTTCTTCCACACCTTCAACACCCTGCACAACGCCAACAAGCAGATCGTCATCACCTCCGACCGGGCGCCCAAGCGGCTCGAGGCTCTCGAGGACCGGCTGCGCAACCGGTTCGAGTGGGGCCTGATCACCGACGTCCAGCCGCCCGACCTCGAGACCCGGATCGCGATCCTCCGCAAGAAGGCCGCGACCGAGCGGATGACGGCGCCCCCGGACGTCCTGGAGTTCATCGCCAGCAAGATCCAGACCAACATCCGCGAGCTCGAGGGCGCCCTGATCCGGGTCACGGCCTTCGCCAGCCTGAACCGCCAGCCCGTCGACCTGACCCTCGCCGAGATCGTCCTGAAGGACCTGATCCCCGAGGGTGGTGAGCCGGAGATCACCGCCGCGCTGATCATCGCCCAGACCGCGGCCTACTTCGGCCTCTCCATCGACGACCTGTGCGGGCCGAGCCGCAGCCGGGTCCTGGTCACCGGCCGGCAGATCTCGATGTACCTCTGCCGGGAGCTCACCGAGCTGTCCCTGCCCAAGATCGGCCAGCAGTTCGGGGGCCGCGACCACACCACCGTGATGCACGCGGACAAGAAGATCCGCCAGCTGCTCGCCGAGCGCCGAAGCGTCTACAACCAGGTCACCGAGCTGACCAACCGCATCAAGCAGCACGCCCGTCAGTCGTGACCCGCGGGCCCGGGGCCGCGCCGACGAGGTTGGGGACGCGGCTGTGAGTTCGTGTGGTTCTTCGTCCCCAGCCCTGTGGACGACCCAGGGTGGTGCGGCGGGCGACCGCCGCCCACCCCCACCGGAAGCAGCTTGTGCACCTCGCCATCCACAGCCCGGCAGGACCGCGACAGGCCGCCTGACCTGCGGAGACAGCACTTCTCCACAGTGTCCACCGCACCTGTTAACACTACTGGACTACACATGTCGGAGCTCTGAGGAAACATCACCCGGGGCGCCGACCTGGGGACGACGCTCCAGGAGCGCCGTGAAGATCACGCTCCCCCTGCCACCGCCAGCCGGTGCGTGGCAGGATGCTCACCCCAGTCACACCGCAGGAGGCCGACACCAGTGAAGTTCACCGTCGAACGCGACGTGCTCGCGGACGCCGTGGCCTGGGCCGCCCGCAGCCTCCCGGTGCGCCCCAGCGCCCCGGTGCTCGCCGGCCTGCTGATCGAGACCGCCGAGGACGGCGACGGGCTCCAGCTGTCCACGTTCGACTACGAGACCTCCGCCCGGGCCACCCTGCCGGCGTCCATCCAGGACGAGGGCCGCGCCCTGGTCTCCGGACGGCTGCTCGCCGACATCTGCCGGAGCCTGCCGAACAAGCCCGTCGAGATGTCGGCCGACGGCAGCAAGGTGTCGCTGACCTGCGGCTCCGCGCGGTTCAGCCTGCAGACCATGCCGGTCGAGGAGTACCCCACCCTCCCGGACATGCCGCAGACCACCGGCACCGTGCGCAGCGAGCTGTTCGCGCACGCCGTCGCCCAGGCGGTCACCGCCGCCGGCCGCGACGACATGCTGCCGGTCCTGACCGGCGTGCGGATCGAGATCGAGGGCTCCGCGATGGCGCTGCTCGCCACCGACCGGTTCCGGCTGTCGCTGCGCGAGCTGCAGTGGGACCCCGGCTCGACCGACGTGTCCGCGGCCGCACTGGTGCCCGCGAAGGTCCTCGCCGACACCGCCAAGTCCCTGACCTCCGGCACCGAGGTGTCCATCGCCCTGGCCTCCGCCGGGGCCGGGGAGGGGATCATCGGCTTCGAGGGCGCCTCCGGCGGGGGCGTACGCCGGACCACGACCCGGCTGCTCGACGGCGAGTTCCCGAAGGTCCGCACCCTGTTCCCCGCGGACCATGCCACCGTCGCCCGGGTGGACCGCTCGACCTTCGTCGAGGCCGTCAAGCGGGTGTCCCTGGTCGCCGAGCGCAACACCGCCGTACAGCTGGCCTTCACTGCGGGCTCACTGACCCTGGACGCCGGCAGCGGGGACGAGGCGCTGGCCACCGAGCAGATCGAGGCGTCGGTCGAGGGCGAGGACATCACCACCGGCTTCAACCCGCAGTTCCTGCTCGACGGCCTGTCCGCGCTCGAGGACCCGGTCGTGGAGCTGGCGTTCACCCAGGCGTCCAAGCCGGCGGTGATGTCCGGCGTGGACAGCCTCGACGGCAAGGTCGACACGGACTTCCGCTACCTGCTGATGCCGCGACGGCTGCTGACCTGAGACCGCTGCGACCCGACGCGGCCGCTGACCCCGGCGGCCGGGGCGAATAGCCTGAGCATCCACGGGGCACCCTCTCCGACATCCGCGCGGGACGCACCCCCACACATCTCCGGCAGCACACGGCAGCAGGAAGGGAACGGCATGGACCTCGGTCTGATCGGTCTGGGCAAGATGGGCGGCAACATGCGGGAGAGGTTGCGACGAGCGGGCCACACCGTGGTCGGCTACGACCGCAACCCGGAGGTCAGCGACGCGGACAGTCTCGAGGCGATGGTCGAGAAGCTGCCGTCCCCGAAGGTCGTGTGGGTGATGGTCCCCTCCGGTGACATCACGCGCTCCACGATCCGCAGCCTGGGCGAGCTGCTCGGCGAGGGCGACATCGTCATCGACGGCGGCAACTCCCGCTGGACCGACGACATCGTGAACGGCGAGATGCTGGCCGAGAGGGGCGTCGGCTTCATCGACTGCGGCGTCTCCGGTGGCGTGTGGGGCCTGGAGAACGGCTACGCGCTGATGGCCGGCGGCGATCCGAAGCACATCGAGGTCGCGCAGCCGATCTTCGACGCCCTCAAGCCCGACGGCGAGTTCGGCTGGGTGCACGCGGGGAAGATCGGGGCCGGGCACTTCTCGAAGATGGTGCACAACGGCATCGAGTACGCCGTCATGCAGGCCTACGCCGAGGGCTGGGAGCTGCTGCAGGCCGTCGACGAGGTCGACAACGTCACCGAGGTGTTCCGGTCCTGGCGCGAGGGCACGGTGATCCGGTCCTGGCTGCTCGACCTGCTGGTGGCGGCCCTCGACGAGGACGACCACCTCGACAAGATCGCCGGCTACGCCGAGGACTCCGGCGAGGGCCGGTGGACCGTCGAGGCCGGCATCCAGCACGCGGTGGCCACCCCGGCCATCACCGCCGCGCTCTACGCCCGGTTCATCTCTCGGCAGGACGACAGCCCGGCGATGAAGGCGGTCGCCGCGATGCGCAACCAGTTCGGCGGGCACGCCACCCGCACCGCTCCGCCGCCTGGCGGCGACAAGGCCCCGAACTGACCGAGCGGCCGCCGGCTTGCACGTCTCGCACCTGTCGCTGCACGACTTCCGCTCCTACGCCGAGGCCGAGGTGCCGCTCGGCCCCGGCGTGACGGCGTTCGTGGGTCGCAACGGGCAGGGCAAGACGAACCTCGTCGAGGCGGTCGACTACGTCGCGCGGCTGGCGTCGCACCGGGTGGCGGGGGACGCTCCGCTGGTGCGGTACGGCGCCGACCATGCCGTCGTACGCACCACCGTGGTCCGCGACGGTCGCGAGGCGCTGCTCGAGGTGCAGATCAACCCCGGGGCCTCGAACCGGGCGCGGGTCAACCGCTCGCCGCTGCCGCGGGCCAGGGAGCTGCTCGGGCTGGTGCGCACGGTCCTGTTCTCGCCCGAGGACCTGGCCCTGGTCAAGGGTGACCCGTCCGAGCGGCGGCGCTTCCTCGACGACCTCCTGGTGCAGCGGGCGCCCCGGTTCGCGGGCGTGCGCTCGGACTACGACCGGGTCCTCAAGCAGCGCAACTCCCTGCTGAAGACGGCTCGGGCGGGCGGACCGTCCCGGCGGGAGGCGACCCTGTCCACCCTCGGGGTCTGGAACTCCCACCTCGCCCGCTCCGGCGCCGAGCTGCTCGCCGCCCGGCTGAGGCTGGTTGAGGACCTGAGGCCGTTCGTGCAGAAGGCCTACCAGGCGGTCGCCGAGAGCTCGGGCGCCAGCGACGTGACGATGACCTACCGGTCCTCCTGCGAGCTGCCCTCCCCCACCGACCGCGGCCGCACACCGGACCAGGACGACCTGGCCACCGCCCTGCTGGCCGAGGTCGACCGCCGCCGTGACGACGAGATCGAGCGTGGCGTCAGCCTGGTCGGCCCGCACCGGGACGAGCTGACGCTGATGCTCGGCGCGCTCCCGGTCCGCGGCTACGCCTCGCACGGGGAGTCCTGGTCGATGGCGCTCGCCCTGCGGCTGGCCTCCTACGACCTGCTGCGGGCCTCGGGAGACGACCCGATCCTGATCCTCGACGACGTGTTCGCCGAGCTCGACACCGAGCGCCGGGACCGGCTCGCGGAGCTGGTGGCCGGCGCCGAGCAGGTGCTGGTCACCGCGGCCGTCCCCCACGACATCCCGGCCGCGCTGGCCGGGGTCCGGGTCGACGTCGTCGACGGGAAGGTGCTGCCCGGTGTCGGCTGACGAGCCGCCCGGTGCCGGGACCCCCGCACCGACACCCGGTCGGGACGGCGGGACCGACGCCACGACGAGACCGGGGACGACGAGACCGGGCACGACGAGACCGGGCACGACGAGACCGGGCTGGACCTGGCGCGCAGCATCGCCCGGTCCCTGGCCAAGCCGGGGCTGCGACGCCGCACCTCCGGCCGCCGCAGGCCCACCGACCGGCAGGCCT
Organism: uncultured Actinomycetota bacterium; assembly: GCA_963837995.1. GTDB lineage: Bacteria > Actinomycetota > Actinomycetes > Propionibacteriales > Nocardioidaceae > Nocardioides_B. Next base: position 29,550 of record CAWIPS010000006.1, on the reverse strand, counting down.
CCGGGTCGCACCCCGACGAGCGCGACCCCCAGCTGCTGGACAGCACCATCGGCCGGCTGATCGACGAGCAGGGCTGGGGCACCGACGTGCGTGTCCATGGCGTCTTCTCGCACTGGGACACCATCGTGGGCCGCGAGGTGTCCCAGCATTGCCTGCCGGAGTCCTTCGCGCCGGTCGAGGGAGGAGCCAAGCTGGTGGTCCGCACCGACTCCACCGCGTGGGCCACCCAGGTGAGGCTGCTCGCGCCGACCGTGGTGCGCCGCCTCAACGAGGAGCTCGGGGACGGGACCGTCACGGTCATCGAGGTGCTGGGACCGCACGGTCCGTCCTGGAAGCGCGGACTCCGCTCGGTGCGGGACGGGCGGGGCCCCCGCGACACCTACGGGTGAGGCGGGAGCTCGACCCTGCGACGGGCTCGACGACGGCCCCGGAACGGGTGCGAGAACGCTTCGAGGACGGTGCTGGGAGGCGATCTGCTGCCCCGGCGCCGGTACAGGGACTAGAAACTCCCCCTGCGAAGCCGTCCTGACCGCCCTGTGAGGCCCACAATCGCCCCTCAGGGTGCACCGGCGCCCCCCACCCGTGTGGACGAAGCCGGGTTCTGGGGCTCTGGAGGGGTATACTTCTCACAGGTCGTTTCCCCTCCTGGGACGGCCTTCGCTATGTGTGCGCAGACGTGAAGAGGATGGCTCGTGGCTGACGACATGCCCGCCAACACCCCGACGACCAGCAGCACCGACCCGGCCGACCCGACCGGCCCGACCACCGGCCCGGCGCCCGAGGCGGTGGCCGAGGCCGCCGCGAACCTCGCTCCGCGCACCGAGGGCCACGCCGTCGAGGCGGGCAAGTACGACGCCTCCGCCATCCAGGTGCTCGAGGGGCTCGAGGCGGTGCGGAAGCGCCCGGGGATGTACATCGGCTCCACCGGTGAGCGCGGCCTGCACCACCTGGTGTGGGAGGTCATCGACAACTCCGTCGACGAGTCGCTGGCCGGGTTCGCGACCCGCATCCACGTCACCCTGCTCGCCGACGGCGGTGTCCGGGTCGAGGACGACGGGCGCGGGATCCCCACCGACATCCACCCCGTCGAGGGCATCCCGGCGGTGACCATGGCGCTGACCATGCTGCACGCCGGCGGGAAGTTCGGGGGCGGCGGCTACAAGGTCTCCGGCGGGCTGCACGGCGTCGGCGTCTCGGTGGTCAACGCGCTGAGCTCCACGCTCCAGGTCGACGTCCGCAACCGCGGCTACCACTGGCGCCAGACGTTCAGCCTCGGTGAGCCCGACGGCCCGCTTGGAGCAGCTCGAGCCGACCGACGAGACCGGCACGACGATCACCTTCTGGCCCAGCCGGGACATCTTCGAGACCACGACGTTCTCCCTGGACACCGTGACCAACCGGGTCCGGGAGATGGCGTTCCTCAACAAGGGGCTCGAGATCACCGTGCGTGACGAGCGCCCGCACGAGGCCGAGGTCGTGGACGCCATCCAGGACGACGCGCTGCAGGCCGACGCGGCCCGCGCCGAGGAGGTGGAGAAGCCGCGCGACCCCCGGGAGGCCCCCGCCGTCGACAGCCGCACCCCCGAGGAGCGGCTCTCCGAAGGCGCCGTCGAGCGGGTCTTCAAGTTCGACCGGGGCCTCGTCGACTACGTCGAGCACCTCAACAAGCGCAAGGACAAGGCCCACCCCACGGTCATCGAGTTCGAGGCCGAGCAGCCCGACAACGGGATGAGCCTCGAGATCGCGATGCAGTGGACGCTGAGCTACACCGAGTCGGTGCACACGTTCGCGAACACCATCAACACCCACGAGGGCGGCACCCACGAGGAGGGCTTCCGCTCGGCCCTCACCTCGCTGATCAACAACTGGGGCGAGGAGTGGAACCTCATCAAGAAGCGCGAGGACCGGGTGTCCGGCGACGACGTGCGCGAGGGCCTCACCGCGATCATCTCGATCAAGCTCGGCGAGCCGCAGTTCGAGGGCCAGACGAAGACCAAGCTCGGCAACACCGAGGCCAAGGGGTTCGTGCAGAGGGTCGTCAACGAGCAGCTCGGCGCCTGGCTCGAGCAGAACCCCGCCGAGGGCCGCGACATCGTCCGCAAGGCGCAGGCCGCCGCCTACGCCCGGGTGGCCGCCCGGAAGGCCCGGGAGCTGGCCCGCAACCGCAAGGGCCTGCTCGGCGGCGGAGGGCTGCCCGGCAAGCTCGCCGACTGCCAGTCCACCAACCCCGAGGAGTGCGAGATCTTCGTGGTCGAGGGCGACTCGGCCGGCGGCTCGGCCAAGGGCGGCCGCGACCCGCGGATCCAGGCGATCCTGCCGATCCGCGGCAAGATCCTCAACGTCGAGAAGGCCCGGATCGACAAGGTGCTGGCCAACACCGAGGTGCAGGCGATCATCTCCGCGCTCGGCACCGGCATCCACGAAGAGTTCGACATCGAGAAGGTCCGCTACCACAAGATCGTGATGATGGCAGACGCGGACGTCGACGGCCACCACATCCGAACCCTGCTGCTCACCCTGCTGTTCCGGTTCATGCGGCCGCTGATCGAGCACGGCTACGTCTACCTCGCGCAGCCTCCGCTCTACCGGCTCCGCTGGAACAAGCCGCACGAGCACGAGTTCGTCTACTCCGACGCCGAGCGTGACGCGCTGCGCGACGCCGGCCTCGCCGCCGGCAAGCGGCTGCCCAAGGAGAACGCGGTCCAGCGCTACAAGGGGCTCGGCGAGATGAACGCCAACGAGCTGTGGGAGACGACCATGGACCCCGACAACCGGCTGCTGCTGCAGGTGACGCTCGAGGACGCCGCCCAGGCCGACGAGATGTTCACCGTGCTGATGGGGGAGAACGTCGAGCAGCGCAGGTCGTTCATCCAGCGCAACGCCAAGGACGTGCGGTTCCTTGACATCTGACCGGCTTGCCGGCGGTCGCCGTCGCCCGTCCCCCGTCGCTCGGGCGGCGCGTCGGAAGCCGTCGGCTCCCGATCGCGGGCTGGCAGTGCGGTCTGCATCCGACGACTTCCGCCGCGGCCAAGCCCTTTGACGCTCCTCGGGGACGGACGACGGCGAACGCCTCCTCTCCAATTCACCCGCCGCGACGTGACTAGACAGAAGGCTGACGCGTGACCGACAACACGATCGAGTTCGGGGAGCCGGGCAACAACGGCCGGATCGAGCCCATCGAGCTGCAGGTCGAGATGCAGCGGTCCTACATCGACTACGCGATGACGGTCATCGTGGGGCGGGCCCTGCCCGACGTACGGGACGGGCTGAAGCCGGTGCACCGGCGGGTGCTCTACGCGATGTACGACGGGGGCTACCGGCCGGACCGGGGGTTCTCGAAGTGCTCGCGGGTGATCGGCGACGTGATGGGGCAGTACCACCCGCACGGGGACACCGCGATCTACGACACCCTGGTGCGGCTGGCGCAGCCGTGGGTGATGCGGGCGCCGCTGGTGGACGGGCAGGGCAACTTCGGGTCGCCGGGCAACGACCCGGCCGCGGCGATGCGATACACCGAGTGCCGGATGGCGCCGCTGGCGATCGAGATGGTCCGCGACATCGACGAGGACACCGTCGACTTCAACCCGAACTACGACGGGCGCTCGCAGGAGCCGGCGATCCTTCCGGCGCGGTTCCCGAACCTGCTGGTCAACGGCTCGGCCGGGATCGCGGTGGGGATGGCGACCAACATCCCGCCGCACAACCTGCGGGAGATCAACGCCGGGGTGCAGTGGGCGCTGCAGCACCCGGACGCCACCCGTGAGGAGCTGCTGGAGGCTCTCCTGGAGCGGGTCAAGGGCCCGGACTTCCCGATGGGGGCGCTGATCGTCGGGCAGAGCGGCATCGAGCAGATGTATCGCACCGGGCGCGGCTCGGTGACCATGCGGGCCGTCGTCACCGTCGACGAGGACGACAAGGGCCGGACGATCATCTCGATCACCGAGCTGCCCTACCAGGTGAACCCCGACAACCTCGCCGAGAAGATCGCCGACCTCGCGATCAGCGGCCGGGTCACCGGGATCGCCGACGTGCGCGACGACTCCTCCGGCCGCACCGGCCAGCGACTCGTCGTGGTGCTCAAGCGGGACGCGGTCGCTCGCGTCGTGCTGAACAACCTGTTCAAGCACACCGAGCTGCAGACCAACTTCTCCGCCAACATGCTGGCCCTCGTCGACGGGGTGCCCCGGACGCTGACCCTTGACCAGTTCGTGTCCCACTGGCTGGCGCACCAGGTCGAGGTCATCCAGCGCCGCACCCGCTACCGGCTGCGCAAGAAGGAGGAGCAGGCCCACGTCTACCGCGGCCTGGTCAAGGCGTTGGACATGCTGGATGAGGTGATCGCGCTGATCCGGCGCAGCCCGGACGCCGATGAGGCCCGCACGGGTCTGATGGCGCTGCTGGACATCGACGACCTCCAGGCGCGCGCGATCCTGGACATGCAGCTGCGTCGGCTGGCGGCTCTCGAGCGGCAGCGGATCATCGACGAGCTGGCCAAGCTGGAGACGGAGATCGCAGACCTGCGCGACATCCTCGCCAGCGAGGAGCGCCAGCGGCAGATCATCTCCGACGAGCTCACTGCCATCGTCGACAAGTTCGGTGACGAGCGGCGCAGCGCGATCATCCCCTCCGACGGCGAGATGTCGATGGAGGACCTGATCCCCGACGAGGACCTGGTCGTCACCATCACCCGCGGCGGCTACGCCAAGCGGACCCGGGCCGACCTCTACCGCACCCAGCGGCGCGGCGGCAAGGGCGTGCGGGGAGCGACCCTGCGCGGCGACGACGTGGTCGAGCACTTCATGGCCACGAGCAACCACCACTGGCTGCTGTTCTTCACCACCGCCGGCCGGGTCTACCGCACCAAGGCCTACAACCTCCCGGAGGCGTCGCGGGACGCGAAGGGCGGCCACGTCGCCGGGCTGCTGTCCTTCCAGCCCGACGAGAGCATCGCGCAGGTGCTGGCCATCCGTGACTACGACCAGCAGCCGTTCCTGGTGCTCGCGACCCGCAACGGGCTGGTGAAGAAGACCCGCCTGGGCGACTACAACAGCCCCCGGCAGGCCGGCGTCATTGCCATCAACTTCCGCGAGGACGACGACGAGCTGATCGGCGCCGAGCTCGCGAACGCCCAGGACGACATCCTGCTGGTGTCCCGCAAGGGCCAGGCGATCCGGTTCCGGGCCGACGACACCCAGCTGCGGCCGATGGGCCGGGCCACCTCCGGGGTCACCGGCATGAAGTTCCGCGACGGCGACCAGCTGCTGTCCATGTCGGTGATCAAGGCCGAGCAGGTGGCCGCCGAGGAGGCTGCCGAGGCGTCGCAGTCGGCGGACCCCGACTCCTCCGAAGGCCTGCCGGGGGTGGCGGAGCAGTACGTCTTCACCATCACCGACGGCGGCTTCGCCAAGCGCACCCGGATCTCGGAGTACCGCCTCCAGTCCCGCGGCGGCCTCGGCATCAAGGCGATGAAGCAGGACGACGACCGCGGCAGCCTGGTCGGCGCCTTCATCGTCGTCGAGGGTGACGAGGTGCTGTCCATCAAGCAGTCCGGCCAGGTCACCCGCAGCGCGATCGACGAGAACCTGCGGCCCACCGGGCGTGACACCAAGGGTGTCCGCTTCGTCGGCGTCCGGGACGGCGACAGCGTCGCGGTCGTGGCCCGCAGCGTCGAGCGGGCCCCGGAGATCGACGACGCGGTGGAGGCCGCGGCCGTCGAACAGGATCTCGCCGACGCGTCGGAGGCCGTGGGCGCTCCTGATGAGGGCGCCGCAGACCCCGCTGAGGTGGACGATCACACCTCGGATGCCACAATCGACGATGACGAGACACGGGAGGACGACACCGCGACCGGTGCCGGCTACCCGGTCGACGACGAAGACGACGAGGAGTCCTGATGGCCGACCGACGTGCGGAGGACGCACCGCTGGCACCACGTCACTCCTCGTCCGGCGTCACCGAGGACGTCTCCGAGGACGCCTCCCAGGACGAGGAGCGGAAGCGCGGGTCCTCCCCGGAACAGCCGGCCGAGGAGGCACCCCGGTCCTCCTCCTCGTCGGTGCCGAGCCGGGACTCCCGCTCGGGATCCGGCTCCGACGGCTCGCGCGACGCTCCTCTGGGCGCGACGAGCGTGACGGCACCGGCACGGCCCTCGGCGTCCCAGGCGCGACCGCGGGGCACCCGCCGGGCCCGGCTCCGGTTGGTGCACCTGGACCCCTGGTCGGTGATGAAGACGGCGTTCCTGCTCTCCATCGCCTTCGGCATCGTGCTGGTCGTCGCGGTCGGCGTCGTCTGGTCCGTGCTCAGCGCCGCGGGCGTGTGGGACTCGATCAACAAGACGGTCACCGACGTCCTGGGCGGGGACTCGGCGCAGAACTTCGACGTGAAGAACTACGTCGGCACCAGCCGGGTGCTCGGGTTCACGATGATCGTCGCCGCCCTCGACGTGCTTCTCATCACCGCCATCACCACCCTCGCCGCGTTCCTCTACAACCTGGCCGCCGCCCTGCTCGGCGGCATCGACGTGACGCTGGCCGAGGACGAGCACTGACCCGCCGCCCGCCCCGTTCCTCGGCGGCTGGGGAGGTTCCTGCCGGTTTGGGCGCGGACCCGGCCGTGGGGTAATCTCTCCCGTCGGCTCGGCCACGCGGCCCAGCAGGATGCTGCAGCCAGATCACACCGGGGCCTATAGCTCAGACGGTTAGAGCGCTTCCCTGATAAGGAAGAGGTCAGAGGTTCAAGTCCTCTTAGGCCCACCCACGACAGGCCGCTGGCCAGCACAAACGCGATTCGCACCCTGTCAGCCGTGCCGCCGCGACGAGAACGGGCCCGAGGGCCCAACTGTGACACCGTGCACCCTCGGTAACGGCCCCCATCGCAGAGACCCATCGCGTGACGGACACCGGTGCATCGAGGGACCGCTGCGCCGGCACGCGCGCTCCAGGGCCGCGAGCAACTCATCCATCGGCTCAAGCCTCTCGGCATGTGACGAGGTAGGACTCGCCGATCATGTCTTCCAGGAACGTCCCGCCCGTGATGTCGCTGGGACGTGGCCGGCCACGCAGCATCGACACCACGTCGAGACCGAGCCGGCCGGCGGTGTCCAGTGTTCCGCTCCCCACGTCGCCCAGAACGCTGGTGAGGACCGACCCTGTGGAGGCCGGGGCGGCGAAAGGAACGAAGGGGCATGGGTGGTGGGTCCCTTCGAGACGACGAGCTGGCCACGCCAGGAGCTGAACATGAACTGACGATGAGATCGCTCGACGGCACGGTTCACGATTCCCTCATGAGCCGTCGCTACGCTTGCTCACGCTTGGGGCGACGAGCGGTTTGTCCTGCCGGGCGCTCGTGTCCTCGGCGACCGGTCGACGAGGTGCGGCTCAATCGACGCGAAGGGGACCTGATGCGCGCGCTTGTGGCTGAGGACGACGTCCGTCTGGCCGACCTCTTGGATCAGTCGTTGTCTGAGGCCGGCTGGGACGTGCACGTGGAGCACGATGGCCAGAGGGCGTTCGACGCCGCGCTCGCCGCGGGCGTGTCACCGGCCCTCGGGGCAGGGTACGACGTGCTGCTGCTGGACTGGGGTCTGCCGTCGATCGACGGGCTGACGATCTGTAGCCGTCTGCGAAGCCTCGGTGTCCTCACGCCGGTTCTGATGCTCACAGCTCGCGGAGCGACGCCGGACAAGGTCGCTGGTCTTGACGCCGGGGCCGATGACTACCTGGCGAAGCCGTTCGAACTCGACGAGCTGTTGGCGCGGCTGCGGGCACTGCACCGGCGTAGCCAGCCGGAGGTCGACCACGCGCTCAAGGTGGGTGACCTGGTGCTGGAGCGCGAGGAACGTCGGGTGAGCAGAGCGGGCACGCCGATCGACCTGTCGGTGCGAGAGTTCGAGATTCTGCGACTGCTGATGGAACGGGCCGGGAGGGTCGTGACTCGCTACACCATCCTCGATGAGGTGTGGGACGGGGAGACCGACCTGCGCAGCAACGTGATCGACGTGCACGTCGGCAGTCTTCGAGCCAAGATCGACCGGCCCTTCGGCACGACGACGATCACCACCCTGCGGGGCGCGGGCTACCGGGTCGAGAAGCCGTCACCGACAGACGGGGCCTCGACCACGGCCCCCCCGTGACCCGCGTCGGGCGCCACACCCGAGGTAGGATCTTTCGGATCCCGTTGCGGCGTCGGCTCGTGGCCGGCTTCGCGGCCACCATGCTGGTGCTTCTCACCGCCGCCGGCGCCTTCGTCTACTGGCGGGTCCAGTTCGCGCTGGACCGGAGCCTCAACCGCAATCTGGATGGTGCCGCGGCGGTGCTCGCCCCGATGGTCACCGCTACCGGTCAGCTGCCCGCGGACTCCGCATCTCTCGCCCGGATCGACGGGTTCCAGGTGCTCGATGCCTCCGGCCGGATACTTGACCAGGACACGAAGCTGGGATCGGACGTAGCGTTGACACCGGCCCAGTTGCGGCAGGCGACCGTCTCCCCGATCCGGCGTGACACCGGTGAGCTGCTGCCGGTGACCCGCCGCCCGTTTCGCCTCTACGCGACCCCGGTCCGGGTCAGAGCGTCCTCAGGGTCGAGACCGCGGCGGCTGGTGCTGGTCATCGCGATCCGCCGGGACCAGCACGACGAGGCGCTGCGCGAGCTGTTGCTCCAGTTGACGGCCGCGGGACTGGGCACCTTGGTGCTCACCTCGGTCGTCGGTGACCTGCTGGCCCGCGCAGCGCTCCGGCCGGTGGAGATGTACCGCCGCCGAGCCGCCGACATCGCCGCCGGCGCCACCGACCTCCGCCTCGACGTGCCCCCCGGTCGCGAAGACGAGATCACCCGGCTCGGGCACACGCTGAACGGGATGCTGGGGGCCCTGTCCGCCGCCCTGGAACGGGAACGACGGTTCATCAACGACGCCAGCCACGAGCTCAGGACGCCGTTGACCCTGGTCAGCGGCCGTGTCCAGCTGATGCTGAGCCGTCCACGCAGCGTCGAGCAGTACCAGGCCGGACTGGCAGAGATGACCAAGGACCTGGCCAGGATGACCCGGATGGCTGACGAGCTCCTCGAGCTCGGCACCGAACAGAACCACCATCGACACAGCGACGAACCGCGTGAAGGGCACGACATGGCCGCTGAGGTGGTAGGAGCGGTCCAGGCCCGCACCACGCTCGCACAGCCGGGAACCTCCTACAGCGACTTCGGGGCGCTGAGCGTGAAGTCCAACGGCGCGGTTCCGGTCGACCTCGACCCGGTCACTGTTCGACGAGTGGTGGACAACCTTCTCGACAACGCCGCTCTGCACGGTGCCCCACCCGTCGCGGTGACGGTCGACGTTCTCGACGGCTGGGCGCGGCTGCAGGTGCGAGACGCCGGAGAGGGGATGCCACCGGAGCTGCTGTCCACCGCCGCCGAACGCTTCGCCCGCTCACCCGAGGCCCGCACCCGGCCCGGTTCCGGGCTCGGGCTGTCGCTGATCGCGACGATCGCGACGAACGCCGGCGGGCAGCTGCGTCTGTGCCACGACGGGCATCACGAGGTCGTAGGCGCCCAGGTGTCAGCCCCCTGCACCCATGACGGCGCGATGACCGTGACCGTACTGCTACCCGCTGCGGCGGAGCTGCACACCGATGGAGATCAGACGCCAAGGTAACCGGTGTCCGGCCGACGACCCCGAGCAGCTCGCGTATCGTCGTGGCCCGATTCGACGGCGGCAGGCTCGGTGAGGCCGCGCCGATCTGTCGTCAACCGGATGGCCGCCCAGACCGCTAGCAAGGCGAGGCCCAGGGCCATGGAGCCGAGCACGTCAGTCAGCCAGTGCACCCCGAGGTAGACACGGCTCGCAGCCACGGCGAGCACGATCAGCGCGTAGGCCCCGGTGAGCATCAGCCTGGTCCTTTTGGTGCGTCCGGGGGTGAGCAGCACCAGCAGGACGCCGTAGGCGACGGTGGCCTGAATGGTGTGCCCCGAGGGGTAGGACCATCCGCTGGCACCGGCCAACCAGTCGGCGGCCGGTGGACGATGCCGGCGGATCAGCTCGCCGACACCGGCGTGCAGCAGCAGCGCCGCGGCGTAGACCACTGCCACCGCCACGAGGGGCCTCCACGAGCGGCGCGAGCGGCACGCGAGGAGGGTCGCGGCGACCAGCAACGGGACGACCACGGCGTTGGAGCCCAGCCAGGTCACGGCCTGGAAGACGTGGGTCGGCCAGCCCAGCCGGTGAGCCAGGGCCCAGGCGTGGACGCGAGGGTCGAGCAGCGCGAGCTCCTCTCGTGCCACCACGTCTTGGCTGACTCCGAGGAAGGTCCAGGTGGAAGCGACCGCAACCGCCGTCATGAACGTCAGGGGCAGACCGGTGCGTGAGGCCGGGTCGAAACGTCGGCCCAACCAGGCCGCTGCCCGCGGGAAACGGGTTATCGAGCGGTCCACGAACCGGCTGCCGCGGATGCGGTCGAGCTGGCGCTGCGGCCACCCGCCGCGGCTGCGGCGCAGCAGGTAGCCTCCGACGAACCCGAGGATGACGACCGCGAGCGCGCCGAGCCCGATGCGCGACGCGAGGTGCTCGACCCGGCGCCAACTGCTGCCGCCGAGGTATCCGAGCAGGACGCACATCGTTCCCCAGGCGACGCCGCCGGCGACGTTGTAGAGCGCGAACTTCGGGTAGCGCATCCGGGACATGCCGGCCAGGCCCGGGATCATGACCCGCAGGGCTGCGGTGAACCGACCGAAGAACACCGCCTTGCCGCCTCGTTCAGCCAGGTACCGCTCGGCGCGGTCGAAGTGCTTGTGGTTGATCAACCGGCCCAACGTGCCTTCCAGCAATGCCCGCCCGTAGCGTCGCCCGACCAGGTAGCCGATCGAGTCCCCGATGACGGCGCCGAGGATGCCGGCGGTCAGCACCGCAAGAAGCGGGAGGCTGCCCTCGTAGGCCAGGACGCCGCCGAGAATGAGCGCCACCTCGCCGGGGAAGATGAACCCGACGAACGCGGAGGACTCCAGAGCCGGGACGACGAAGACCAGCAGCAGCACCACCCAGACCGGGAGGCCGAGGATGTGTGCGGCGACGCTGTCGATCATCGCGCGGAGTCCCCGTCGGCCCGCGCTACGGGCGACCGTGCTGGGTTGGCAACGAGCAGGCCCCTGGCGGGGGTCCGCGAGAGATGGGTCACCTCGAGCTCGAGGACGCGACGGAGGGCGACGTACCCGAGCAGGGTGACGACTGCTCCGAAGACCAGCCCGATGGCCACGTCCCCGGGGTAGTGCGCTCCGACGTAGACGCGCGCGAAGCCCATCAGCAGCGCCGCGACTGTGCTGAGCAGTCCCAGCCGGCGGCTGACCAACCAGACGCCGGCCGCGACGGCACCGGCCATCACGGCGTGGTCGCTGGGGAAGGAGAAGTCGCTGCTGCGAGCAACCAGAACCTCGACATGCCGGAGGCTGGTGTAGGGACGCGCCTCGTGGACCCAGTTCCCCAACGGCTGGTTGAGTCCGACGGCGATCAACATCCCCACCGGCGCCCACAGCGCCGCAGCCATGACGGCGAGGTCACGTCGAGCGCGCGCGATCCACCACGACCAGACCAGCAGGACCGCAAACGCCACGACGCCGTACTGTGCGTAGGCCCGAATCGCGGCATGGAGCCAGGGCGTCGCCCGTGCGAACGAGTTGACATCGAGGAACCATGAGCGGTCGAAGGGCAGCTGCCCGAGTGACGTCGACGTGAGGGTAGGCAAGAGAGGCATCTCCTAGGACGATCGGGCCGGCGAGGACACGGTGTAGCTGGGACCGCATCCCTCGGGGACGACGGGCAGGGCGCGGTCGACGCCTCGGTGCAGCCACACGGGATGTCCGCAGACGACCGCGACCTCCCGGTAGTGCCTCTCGAGGGCATGGGTGACGTGGTCACGGGGGTCGAGGCCCCAGGTGTGCGGCGAGTCCCACCGCACCACCCAGGTGGGCGCACCCAGGGGTCGGTTCAGCGTGCGGACCAGCAGACTGAGTCGGGGGTCGAGGGTGCGGACCGGCAGGCTCCAGGAATACGGATAAGGCGAGGAGAGGCCCGACGCCTCGATGACGTTCGCGTGGGTGAACGGCACCACGAGCGTGTCGGTTCGCTTCGCGGAGGAGGCCAACCACCGACCGACTTGGTAGGAGTGGCTGGCGTAGGTGTGCACCGTGACGGCGTCGATCGGAGCTGTGACCAGGGTGATGAGCACCGCGAGCATCGCGACGAGCTGCGTCCCACGCTGTCCTCGGCGAGCCCGCGCAGGGACCGGATGACCGGAGAGCGGGCGGCTGGCGGCGAGGCCGGTGACCAGGGCCAGCATCGGTGTCAGCCCGATCAGGTAGTGCGGCCAGTAGTTCGCCCCGAGCAGCACCCCGACCAGCTCGACGGCCCCTGCGCCGGTCGCCGCCCACACCAGGGGGCTGCGGTGGCGGAGAACGCGCCAGTGGCCGAGCACAAGTTGAGCGACCAGCAACACCATGCCGCTGGCGAACGCCAACCCGACCAGAGTTCCGAGCCGGGCCTCCGGCGCCGCCAACGAGTGCAGGGCCATGACGTCGCCGGCGTCGGCACGGAACCCGTACATCGCATATGCCAGCGCCCGCACGCCTGCATGCGAAGACGCCCACCAGGCTGCCGCGCCCACCGGCAGCACGGCTCCCGCCACCAGACCTCCGGCTAGCAGCAGGGCTCGCCGCAGGGATGTGCGGCGCAGCACCACACCGCTGACCAGCAGGATGGCCGCGAACACCAGGCCGTCGGCGAAGTCCTGCTTCACCAGCAGGGCACTCGCTCCAGCCGCACCTGAGGACAGTCCCAGCAGCAACGTATGAGGGGGCGCGGGCCTCCGGTAAAGGACGTGCAGAGCGGCCGCCGTAGCCAGCATCACCAGCGGCGCGGCGATCAGTTCGCCGTTGAGCTGGTAGGCCCCTAGGAACGGTGAGGTCGCGAACGCGAACGCCGCCCACGCCGACCATGTCGCCGCCCGGCTGCCGCGCACGACACCGGCCGCCCATGCCGCGGCAGCGACCAGTGCGGTGGCGCAGAGGCCAGCCATCAGCCGGACCCCGAAGGGACCCAACGCCTGGGTCGCCTCGAACACCACCATGAGCCCCGGGGGACGATCCACCCACTGGCTGCCGTACAGGTAAGGGCCTGTGGCCCGCCAGCCGCGGGCGACCATCGCGAACCCTCCCTCATCAGGAGTCAGCTCCCGTGAGAGGAACAGCAGATGCATCCCCAAGGTCAACAGGCAGGCCAACAGCACCGACCTGCGTGCGCTTATGCGCAACCAGACGGGCCGGATGCGCGGACGAACGGGCCCACAGCCGCCGATCCGGCGGAGGCTACGCAGCCGCGGGACAGGCGCGCTGCCCCCAGCGGTCAGCGAAGTACTCCTCACCGGCCAGACAGCAGCCGTCCTGGAGCGCAGAGCGTGGTTCACGCTGTGGACGCTACGGAGGCTGGATGAAGCCACGATGAAGGACCGAGCGCTGCGTCGCAGGCCGGCCAGTCACAAGTGCCCGGAACAGCCCTGCTGACGCTACAGATGTGAAGGTGATTCCTTCGAATCGTTCCGGGACGAGGCCTGGTTACGCTTCCGGCGATCGGTCGGACCCGCTGGGCCGGTACCGGCCGCGATGACGATGCGCGATCACGCCGGCCTTGTTGTCGAAGTGGGGGTCGCCCACGAGGTACTGCGCGAGCAGGCTGTCATGGCGATGCGGCACCGGGTGCACCGGCTCGGGAACCACGCGTCCCTCGGCCCTGTCCCAGAAACGGTCCGCGATCGCCCACAGCCGGCGGGCCACCGGGCTGACCACTCCGGTATGCGGGAGATGCGGATGCGGCCGGGTGGGGCCCCGGGTCTCGGAGATGAACAGACGCTGCGCTAGCCCGTCCAGCTCACCGGGGTCCTTGCAGCGAATCACGGCGTCGACCAGGCCGAGCTCACGTCGGTTGTGCTCCGCGAGCTGCCGCTGCACAACACCCCACAAGTGATGCCAGGACAACGAGATCGCATGGGCCTCGCCATAGAGCCGGGCCTTCACCAGGGTCAGCGTCTGCTCCAACGCTCGCGCCGAGACCAGGTACTCGTCGGACAGCACCACCCCGTCGGGCAGTCGTCGACGCACCGTGGGCACGAGCACCGCTTCCACGGCGGCTAGGTGTCGACTCGTCGCCGCAAGGAAAGCGTCAGTGGTGTCGCGGGGCCGTTCTCGTCCCGGAGCGCGGGCGGCGGCCAACCGCTCCTCGAGGCAACGATGCGTCGCCTCGACGGTCATCGCGAGCGAGTCTCCGTGCGTCATCTGACTCACCTTCTTCGAAGTGAGAGCCCGACACCGCTGGGGCCGCGTCGGGCCACGTCACAAGTGTCGCTCCCACGATGGCTCGAGGCAACCGTCCAGCACACCAGCCAGCGGCGCCCAGCTCCGCGAGCGACCACATGGTCGGCACGACGGACGCAATCTCCTCTTGCCTGCGGACCTGCCAAGGGAGCAAGGTATGTCCAGCCCGGCTCGGACCGGGTCTCGGGCGTCCAAGGGGTCGGTCATGGGTCTTCGTCGTTCCTCTCGTGCACGGACCGTCACGGTCGGCGTCAGCGCCGCACTGGCGGCCACCGGCCTGCTGGCGGCGGCCGGCCCGCCGGCCGCGATGGCCGGGGCACATGCCCCGATGGGCACGCGGGCCCGACCGGCCTCCAGTGCCGTCGCCGGCGCGAGCACGACCGCCGGTGCCCGGCCACCTGGCAAGCAGGCGGTCGCGACCGGACGCGGCGGGGCGGTGTCCTCGGTCGACCTGGACGCCTCCCGCGCCGGCATCGCCACCCTGCGCCGCGGGGGCAACGCGGTCGACGCCGCCGTCGCGACCGCCGCGACCCTGGGCGTGACCGAGCCGTACGTCGCCGGGCCGGGCGGTGGCGGCTTCATGGTCATCTATCTCGCCCGCCAGCACCGGGTGCTGACCATCGACGGTCGGGAGACCTGTCCCGCGGCCTGCACCAGCGACCTGTTCCTCGAGGACGGGAAGCCGCTGGCGTTCGAGGAGGCCCGGCACTCCGGGCTCGCGGTCGGCGTCCCGGGCACCGTGCGCCAGTGGTCGCAGGCGGTGCGCCGCTACGGCAACCACCGGCTCGCGGCGGACCTGGGCCCGGCCATCCAGCGGGCCCGTCGCGGCTTCGTCGTCGACGACACCTTCGTGCAGGAGACCAAGGAGTCGCTGACGGACCTCCAGGCGTTCACCTCCAGCCGTCGGCTGTTCCTGCGGCACGGCCAGCCGCTGCCCGTGGGGACCCGGCTGCGCAACCCCGACCTCGCCCGCACCTACACGATGATCGCCCGCCGCGGCCCGCGGTACCTCTACCGCGGCCCGCTGGCGTCGGCGATCGTCCGCACCGTCCGGCGCCCACCTGTATGGCGGCACAGCCCCCTCACCGTGCGACCCGGGATCATGACCCGACGGGACCTGGCGTCGTACCACGCCGAGCAGCCCAGCCCCACGCACGTGCGCTACCGCGGTCGCGACATCTACGGCATGCCGCCGCCGTCCTCGGGCGGGTCCACGACCGGCGAGGCGCTGAACATCCTGTCCGGCTACGACATGTCCGGTGAGCCCCGGGCCGCCGCGCTGCACCACTACATCGAGGCGCTGCGCTACTCCTTCGCCGACCGGAACCGCTACGTCGCCGACCCGGACTACGTGGACGTCCCGCTGCACGGGCTCCTGGACCCGGCCTTCGCCGCGACCCGGCGCTGCCTCATCGACGACCAGGCCGAGACCAGCCCGGTGGCCCCGGGCGACCCCTACCCGCCGTACGACGGCTGCGGCGTGCACCCGGGCACAGCCTCACCGGAGAACGAGCAGTCGACCAACAACATCGTCACCGCGGACCGGTGGGGAACGTGGTCGCCTACACCAACACCATCGAGCAGTTCGCCGGCACCGGGATGACCGTGCCCGGCTACGGCTTCCTGCTCAACAACGAGATGACCGACTTCACGTTCGCACCCGCCTCCGCGGGCGCACCCGAGGTGAACCTGCCGGAGGGCGGGAAGATCCCGCGCTCCAGCATGAACCCGACCGTGGTGCTGCGGCACGGCAAGCCGGTCTTCGCGGTGGGCACCCCCGGTGGCGCGACGATCATCTCCACGGTGCTGCAGATCCTGGTGAACCACCTCGACTTCGGCATGTCGCTCGAGCGGGCGATCGCGGCGCCACGGGTGGGCAACTTCAACACGCCGACCAGCTTCGCGGAGCAGGCGTTCCTCGACCTGCCGGTGGCGAAGCGGCTGAAGGACCACTACGGCCAGCAGTTCACGCTCTACACCGGGCAGTACCAGGTTGACACCAAGATCGGCGACGCCACCGGTGTGGAGATCCTCGGCCGCAACCGGTTCCGGGCGGTCGCCGAGCCGGTACGCCGCGGCGGTGGGTCCGCGCTGGTGGTCCGTCCCCGGGGGCACCGCTGACCCGGGACACCAGCGACAGCAGCTGAGAGGACGTGGCTCAGCGTCGCAGACGGCCGCGCGGCCTGCCAGCGACCAGCCAGAGCATCGCGCCGGCGACGCTCCCGAGCAGCAGGATGACGATCCAGACCGGCCTCGGAAAGGTCCGGAGTTGACGCTCGTCCGTCCGGGCGAAGTCCACGACGCAGTAGGCCCAGAAGATCAGCGCGCCCATCGTCACGAGGTAGGGCAACGCCATGCCGCGGGTCACACCACCATCATCCTCCAGCCTGGCCTGCAGGACACCCTTGCTGGGAGGCAACGCACCCTCGCGGCCACCGTCCGGGGGACTCGTCCCGATTGGTAGAGTCGTCCGTCGCACGCCATCGAAAGGAACCCGATGAAGAAGCTCGTCCTCGTGGCCGCTGCCGCGGCACTCGCGGTGCTTGCCAGCCGCAAGGCCAAGGCGGGTCAGCGTGAGCAGGCGCTGTGGGCAGAGGCGACCGACGACGTCACCCGTTCCTGACGTCCGCTGCACCGGGGCCATGGCGCAATTGGTAGCGCACCTGCTTTGCAAGCAGGGGGTTACGGGTTCGAGTCCCGTTGGCTCCACTCGGTAAAACCGCAGGTCAAGGCCACTCTTGCTACTCAGTTGCTGGCATGTCCGCCTGCTGACTGAATCGGCCCTGTGGGGGACTGGTGGGGGAAAGCGCTGAGCGGGCGCGGTGACGTCGAATCCATATCGCTCGCGATAACCCCTCGATACGATGTGTGCGTGGACATCCGAGTGGAGCGGCGGGCGGCTGGTCTCAGCCAGTCCCAGCTGGCAAGGGCTGCGGGAATCCCGCAGCCGAACCTCTCGGCGTACGAGAACGGCCGCCGAGTGCCCTCTCCGGAGGTGCTCGACCGGATCAGGCGCGCGCTCGCGGTGCGACCGTCCGCGAGGGTCGAGCAGCACCGGGAGTCGATCCGGGCACTGGTGGCCGAGCACCACGCCGTCTCGCCTCGGATCTTCGGGTCCGTCGCCCGAGGGGACGACGAGGCCGGCTCTGACGTCGACCTCCTCGTCGACTTCACCGACGAAGCCTCACTGCTCGACGAGATCGGCCTTCGGCTCGCACTTGCCGACCTCCTCCGCGTCGACGTCGACGTGGTCGCGGCGGACACTCTCAAGGGCCAAGTACGCGAGCGAGTACTCCGAGAAGCGGTGGAGGTGTGACCGAGTCGGTCCAGAAGGCGCGCGACGCGGCCGAACGCGTCGTCGCCGTCTGCGACGTCCTCGCGAGCCTGATCCCGCCGCGTCGACTCCTTCACGGCCGACCTGCGCACTCAATGGGCCGTCGAGATGGGTCTTATCCGCATCGGCGAGGCCGTCAACCGGATCCCTGACGAGGTGCTCGAGCTCTTCTCCGAGCAGCCAGGCGCGGTGTCGCGCTGATCGACAGCCACACGGCGGCTGGCGAACGCTAGGCGGATCCGAACAACAGGTTCCGCTCGAGGCGCAATTCGACTTCGGCACTCGTCGCATTCTCGGGACGGCGTTGATCAGTTCGTTTCGGTGTTCGTCTGACACTCGCCAAGCTCTGGGTGAAGGTCGATTCCCTCCTGGGGCCAAGAGAGATCAGTCCGACCGTTCGCCGGCGACAGGAACAACCTGCCCCCGACCTTGATCGCGAATGAGGTCCGTGATCTCCTCCTCCGTCATGCCGTCGAGCGCGCGCGGCCCAGTCGCGTAGCGAATCTCCTTGAAGCACCTCTCGCGCCCAGTCGGAACGGGATCCCGTCCCTTCGTACTCCATGACGGCCTTGGCCAAGCGCTCGGATGAGCGGGCGATTCCGGGCCATCTCAGATCGCTCGAAGAGGCCAACCATCTCGTCGACGCCCAAGGGCCGGTCGTAGCGGTCGGTCAGATCGCCGAGCGTTTCCCGTCGTACCCAAGCGCTGCGGAGGGGATTCCGCATGGTGCCGAACATCCGATCGGGATGCATGTCCGGGAAGCGCAGCACCACGAGGTCAGGCATCACGACCAGAGAGAGAAAGTTCCATGTCTCGTCGTGCGCAGCGTCGCCGGGGATGATGGCCAGCGAATCGTGCAGGGCCCGCCGATGGCGAGGTCGAAGGCGGCCGCATCCACCCGACTTACCGCGCCGCGCTGATGCCAGGGTGCGGCGACGGCGCAGCACCGCGGTCCGCACCTGCTCGATCCGGGCTGCATCGGCCACTCGTCCACCCGTCGCGACCGGCTCGGCCCTCGGATGGAGAACGGCGACCAAGGCTCGAGTGCCGCCAGCCCGTCGGACCGGTAGGCGGCAGCGATCTCGTCTACGAGCTGCTGAGCAGCGTAGAAGGGAAGGCGGGGATAGACGAACTGGGTCACTCGAACACCCTCGCCAAGTGGCCTCACTCGCTCTTGCAGAATTGCGATCGAAGTGGACCGGTTCCTGTCTCGTAGAGCTGGATCGCCGGCACCAAGCCTTGGTCTCAGGAAGAATCTGCACATGGAATCGACGACGTGTCCAACTGTCCCCTCCTCGAAGTCACCGTCCCGATCTCATCGACATACTCCGTGTCCGCCAGAGAGTGGCGACCATGAGGCGGATGACGTCTGCCATGGCGAGACCCGAAACGCGCTCGGCCGTGGAGCTGTCCAGCAGCATCTGACCGACTGGGTGCTCGGTGTTGACCAGAGTCGGACGCCACCCATGAAGCTCGTGCGAAGGTCGGTGAAAGCTGGTGTGAAGCGTCCATGGCGCATTGGGAAGGCGCCGGTTCGGAGAAGGGCACGGGTTCAGTCGGGAACCGTGAGGCGTCCCCCTCCAAGGCGACGTCTCGAGTCTTCGATGAGCATGAGCCGCGCTCCACGAACGTTGGCCACTCGGGGCGGGGCGCCTTCGAGGTCACGCGCGACGACCAGCTGTGCCGACAGTCTGATCGCACCGGCCAACTGTCCGGCAGGCAGCGTCATCGAGAACGCGCTGTCGCGGACCGACGCGTACCCGGCCAGGGGATGGCGGGCGACGATCCTGCGTTGCGGGCCGGGGCGCAATCGGCAAGAAGCAGCACTTCGAGGTCGTCGAGTGAGGAGTGGCCCGTCGGAAGCGAGCAGGGAATCGATGTCCAGTGTCAAAGACGTCCCGATGAGCTCCTCGCTCGCGTAGTCCCACCCCGTGAGCAGGTCGGGGAGCCGCTCTCGTTCCTGATCGTTCGATCCACCAGTCGCCGAAGGTCACGCTCGACGGGTCGGCCGTCCGGTGCGGATACAGACGCAGCTTCGCCATCAGCGCTCCACGATCTTCGGATCGACGTCGATCGCGAGGTCCGCTCGCGACTCGAACTCGAAGCGCCGCAGATCTTCAGGTTCCAGGTCGGCCGCGTTCAGTCGTGTGCTTGCCGGTCGCCGGATCCTGCCAACCCAGTACGCGGATCACTTGGGCGTCGTTCTCGCTCCCGCCGTCCACGCCGACAAGCACCTTGACGTCCACCGGGCTGGGCGGGGAGCCTGCGTTGGTCAGTTGTACGTCGAGCCATGTCCGCGTCCAGCCCGGAGTGGTGGAGTCAGCCGCTCCGCTGGCCACCACGTCGACGCCGGGGACGGGCCGCGCGCTTTCCGCCCGCCCCGCCGGAACTGCTTGCGGCCGCTCGGGCGCAGAACCCATGATTCCCCCGAGCAGGCCGGCCAACGCGTCTCCGGCAACGGCCGCGGACCGCAACGGTTCGTCGCTCACCGGGGTGTCCGTCCGTGGGCCGGATGAAGGCGTCGGTCAGGGACTTCACCCGGTCCAAGGCGATGTTGACGTCGCGTCTCTTCGCCTTGTCCTGGACGGCCTTGGTGATCCAATCGTCGTGCGCGGGGGGCTCGGCGAGTGCGAAAGAGTCGTCGACGTCGGCCACCGGCTTGAAACCCCTGCCCATTGGAAGCCGTCCGACGTCGAGGGCGGCGCGGCTGAAGTAGGTGACGACGAGCTCGGCTTGGTTGCGCATCAGGGTCACCCATTGGGAGGGCTCCTCGCGGCGCGGGGGACCGGGTATCTGGTGAGGGCGAGATGTCCGAGAGCTTGCGTGGCTGTTCGCTCCTGACTTCGTGCCAGGTCACGGGCAGTGTGAGGCCGAGGGTGGACAGGTCTCCGTCCTGACTGCAGGGCTCGGACCGCTCGAAGGCAGTCCACGTGGCCGCTCAGCGACTCGTGGGACTCGACGGGCGGGATCTCTACGTCCTGCCCGTTGAGCTGGAGTCGGATCCTCATGCGTGATCGACCGTCCTGGTCGACCATCAACTTGGGCCAGAGGTTCCAGACGATCGCGTCGACGAGCATGTCGATGTCGTCCTCGGGTGACTCCCGCCGAACTGCGGTGCCAGGATGAGCATGCTGGTGCCGGTAGCGTCCGCGGCGAAGCCTTGGGAGAAGACCTGCTGGCCGAGCTCTTGGGCGAGGTCGCCGATCACGGGTTCGACCCGGTCCTCGCCGGGTATGGCGTTCCCCCACCAGTGTCGTCCGGTGTAGCGGTAGCCACCCATGTCGAACCCATCCCCGATCGCCGAACCGATCAGCCTGGACTCCAGGCCCCGTGGCCCCTCACAACGGGACCAGATCAGCACGGTCCCCACGTCACTGACGACATAGGAGATGGTCTTGCCGAAACCGTACGTTCCGCCTCCAGGTGGACGTCGCGGGGGGCGCCGATGTTGAACACCAAGTCGATGAAGTTGGTGTCCTCGCCTGGATCGACCGCGAGGTCGTTGCGGATGGGGCCACCCAGGCCGACCGTGCCACGGTCGCTTACCTCCAAGGCCCAGACGGTGTCCCGGCTCAGAAGCTCCTTAGGCCCGTCTTCGGGGCGTCGCCGGTGAAGATGCGGTCGCGCAGCAGGGTAATGGTCCGTTGGTCGAGCTCACGGAGGTTCAGGGTGAAGTCGATCGACCGGCGAGGCTCCCCGCGCGTCCCAGCTGTTTTGGGCGGTCTCCCGGACCAGCACCCAGGCCGGCTCCAGGTCGGGGGTCCCGAGCAGCCGCTTGGCCCCGACCCCGTCGAGGTCGCCAGGTCCGAACTGCTTGGGGTACCAACCGAGTGACGGTGCCCGAGAAAGGAGTGGGTTCGTCGCTGTGTGCGACCGGCTCCGGCGAGCGCTCCTTCGGCAGGGACGGGCGCGGCGGCAGCAACAGCATCGGCGAAGGTACCGCCGGCCGCCAACGTCAGCTTCGCGCGCTGCCACGGCTGACCGGATGCTGGTATTCCTTCAGACCTCAAGTAGGCGGCCAGGACGGTGTTGTCGGTGAGCTCTCTCCCCGAGAAGTACTCAAGGACGGGTTGGACCGCTCGCTCCAAGTCGCGCTCGTTCACGTCCCAGGCCTCGTCCAGTCGAGCCAAGCAGACTTCGAGAACTCCTCATCCGACAGTCGATCCGGTGCAGGCATCGAGGCTCAGCCGGTACTTGATGTCGCTGATGCCCTTGCGGCGCGGTTCCGCGATCTCTCCGGAACGAAGCCCGGGGAAGTCGGCTCCTCACGTGCCAGGCGCGGACCGAGCGTACTGCGTAGCGGTCCTCGATCCCTGTGGAGCCTCGTACGACGTAACCGACCTTCTGCACGCGCGCGAGAAGCTCACCGCGGGGCATCCCCATCGCGATCAGCTGTCGATCCGCTCATCCAACGTAGGCGCTGTTCATCGGCTTCGACGTGGACGACGACGAGGTGGAGCTGACCGACCAGGGTCGGGTCGAGTTGGTCGATATTGGAGATGGACACCGTGCTCGCCGTCCACCGAGGCCGTCGCCTTCACCTCAAGTTCTGCTGCCCCCAGCACGAAGTCGTGCACAGATCGGGTGGGTCCCCTCCAGACGTCCAGCGCGGACGCGGGTGAACGTTCGGCGAGCAGACGCAGTACTTCGAGTTCACCGATGAGACCGACAACCGTGTCGCGCGAGATCCCCTCACTCGCGGATGCGGAGCAGGGTGCGCCAGTCGTCCAGAGCCTGCCGGCACACCTCCACCGGGAGCCTGCGAATCGTGCTGCAACCTGGCGAGGATGTCGTCCAGCAGACGTTCGAACACCAGGTCGAGGGCCGGGATCCTGCAATGCAGGTCGGCGAAGGACAACGGTCCGGCCGTCGACGAGGAGTTCACGTCTGCCCTAGGAGGACGCCCTGGCTTGAATGGTCCTCGGGGATATCGGGGTCCAGCACGGGTATGAGGAGGTGCTTCTGGTTGTCAGAGTCCAGCGCGGCCAAGATCTCACCACCGGGGACACGCTGTCCAACCTCCCGGCTGAGCAACCTGGTCCCGGCAACGGCTTTGGCCTCGATCCCGAGGTAGACGAAGTGCTCGGCGACCTCGCTCATGATCCAGCCGTCCCGTCGGCACTCGGGACACCGGCGTCGCCTTCCTTGTCCTCGGGACGTCGTCCTCGTCCTCCTCGGCGTTGATCTCCCAGTCGGGGTGGACGGAGTAGTAGTCGCCCTCGGCTGCGAACCCCTCGCGATCGACGTCCGGGAAGATGAGGCCGAGGCCGATGATGTCCTGCGGCGCCTCCATCGCCCTTCGTGTGGGCGGTCCATTCCTTCCGCCACCCCATCGGTACGGACGTTCGGCTCACTGGATATAGGACGACCGCCCCGTACCCGCCCGCGAGCCTACGGCGGACCTCCCGGGGATCGGACCTCGCCGCCTGTCAAGAGCTCTGACTGCTGCTGGGTCCAAATCGGCGAACCAGTCGTTGTGCGACATCAGGCCTTGATGTTGGCCTTGCCAGTGTCTGGGCCGCGGTTTGTGAGTGGGGCGCGGTTGACCGGAGTGACAGAGACCTCCAGCCCGAGGTCGACCGGCTCGTGGTAGACCACGCCCCCGTCCTTGTCTTGTGCTGCTTGTCGCTGCCCATCACGACGACGTTCCATTGCCGCTCGCCGGCTGACTGTTCGAGCCATCCGGCCATGTCATCAGGGCGCATCGTCGTCTGCTCCGGGTGGAACCGGTAGCCGCGAATCAGCGACAGCACCAGGTCGGTCGGGACTCCGCGAACGACCCACCGTGCTTTCCCCTCGATCCTGCGCTGACGTCACGGCCTCCCGGCAGTCCTCAAGGAAGGTTCGTGCGACGGATAGGTTGTGCGTCGAGTGTCCCGTACGTCCTGCCTGGGACGGGGCTGTTGGCCTCGTCGAAGATGAAAGTCTGGAGGCGCTGACCCGAGTAGGTGACCCGGACCTGGTTGGCCGCCCCCATCTTGTTGCGCGCGACGATCGCCAGTCGCCCGGGGTGGGCTCGGACGCGGATCCCCAACTGCCGCGGAGTGACTTTCATGCGCTCCAAGTGACGCATGTCCTGCCGGATCTCCTCCTCTACCAAGGCGAGGAACTTGTAGTCGTCCTCCAGGCCGTCCTGCATCCAGATTCGTGGAAGGTCCTCGTATCCAGGTCGGTATCCGAACCACCGTCCCATCTGCAGGAGCGTGTCGTAAGTGTTGGAGGTTCGGGTGAAGTAGGAGACGACCAGGCCTTCAAGCGTGAGACCTCGGGACAGCGTTCCGCCACCGACCGCGATCACCGTCTCGATGACAGGATGCCATCCTCGTCCTCTCGGCCGTAGTCCAGGCGATCGCTCGGAGTAGCCGTTGTCGACGACCACGCGCACTCGCGCGAGCACCTCTTCGACGTGCGGCTCGACGTCGGCACCAGCCTGGGAGGGGGAGCGATCGCCTCCCCTCGACCCGCTGCGCCTCATCGGCGTACGAGGCCACGAACCGCGAGCGTGTTCCCTGGCCAACCTCGGCGCGCATCTCGTCTAAGCAGGTCGTCGATCCTGCTCCTTCATCATGAAGTGCGGCTGGACGTAGTGGGTGGTGTGGACGAGCATCGAGCTGTGTTCCTCGGCCTGGCCGCGAGCGTCCGCGTATGGCCGTGGCGACGATGAACCACGTGATGGCCGCCTCCAGTGACTCCGGGAGGTCGGGGTCGAAGTCTGCCGGTCGCGCGCTTGGACGGCGGCCGGAGGCCGTCCGCGTCCTTGATCTTGCGGACCATCGGGAGGCCGGGGTCCGGCTCGTCGGCATCGTCGAGCGGCTCGCGTCCGAAGACCCGCTCGGCACCGTAGTAGGCGTCGGGCCGGGGCAGGTCGATGATGAAGTCCGCTGGGTAGAGTTCCCTCTCGTCGGTGGGATCCATGAACACGTTCGCGAAGGGTGTCGCGGTGTAGCCGACGTAGGTGCCTGTCTTGATCTCATCCCAGATCTCGCGGACCAGTTTGTTGATTCCGCGCTTCTGCGCGCGCTGGGCCGCCGTGCTTGGAGTCGCTTGGTCCGCCTCATCGTCGAGGAGCAGGATCGGGGTCCGCTCACGGATCTCGGGCGGGATGGCCCTCAGCCAGTCCCTGAGCGACTCCAGTCGCGTCTGGTTCTTCTTCACCACCGCCAGCGACGGCACGTCTCCGGTCAGGATCGCCGCGCCGCCGGTCGCTCCCCCGAAGTCAGCGTCGGGCGTCGTCCAGTTGTGCCAGGCGTCCGCTCCCGAGGTCCTTGGAAACCGGACCTGGGTCTGACGTCGCAGGTTGTTGTGCAGACCGGACAGCACGATGAAGAACCTGTACCGCGTCTGCCGCCTTCGCCATCACCGCGGTGTAGTTCGCGGTCTTCCCTGACTGCACGTAGCCAACGACTAAGCCGCGCTTCTTGAGGTTGTGGACGTAGGGCGCGGCGAGGTGGGCCACCACCTTCGTCGAAGCTTGGTCGATCTCGTCGACCACGTCTCGCATGCGCACCGGACTCCAGCTTGCGGCGCAGGCGAGGCCAGAAGATGTCGCCGTCCTGCGGGCCTTGGTACCAGTCCAAGCCGCGGACCTCGTCCTCGGTGTCGAAGACCCCTGGCGGGGTGTCGAGGATCCGGTTCCGGCGGGCCTCCTCCCGAAGGCGGGCGAGGACAGGGTCAAGTGACCGGGCGTCGATACCCAAGCCGCGGGCCATCTCGCTCGCCGCCTGCTCGGGGGACTGCCCGTGACGCCTCATCTGACCGATCAGAAGCCGGCGGATGTACTCCTCGTCCACTCCGATCCCTCCCTCGTCCACTGCGCTTCGTGCAGCCACATTCGGTTCCCTCGGCCCGAAACTACCTGTCCTAGGCTGACATGATCACCACTCGGCGCCTTCGCCGCAGCGCCGCCGACGGGACACGTGCGCGCGTCGATCGGCG
Organism: uncultured Actinomycetota bacterium; assembly: GCA_963837995.1. Classification (GTDB taxonomy): domain Bacteria; phylum Actinomycetota; class Actinomycetes; order Propionibacteriales; family Nocardioidaceae; genus Nocardioides_B. Next base: position 3,936 of record CAWIPS010000006.1, on the reverse strand, counting down.
CATCAGACGTCGGAGGTCATTCCTAGACTCGCGGCCATGGCCCGCACCTTCTCAACGCAGCAAGCCCGGCGTGAAGCTCGTTCGCGGGCCCTTCCTTCGGCTGGAGCCACACCGCGACCACTGCGAGACCGAAGCCGAACTGAAGGCTCTCTGCGCCGCCTTCGCAGGCAGGACCCCGGCGTTCTCCTCGCAGCCGACCTCTTCTGCGGGGCGGGAGGTCTGAGCCTGGGCTTGGAGCAAGCGGGGATGAAGGTCGTCGTCGGCGCTGATCACGACGCCGAGGCGCTCGAGACGCATCGCCACCACATGGGCGGGATGGCGATCGACTGGGACCTCGGCGACGTTGATGTGGTGGAGCATGTAGCGACCCTGCTCCGCGACAACAAGATCGACGTCCTGGCCGGAGGACCCCCGTGCCAGCCGTTCTCCAAGGCTGGGCGGTCCGGCATGCGGTTCCTCGTGCGCCAAGGGACTTCGCGAGCCCCACGACCGACGCCGCGATCTGTGGCGGTCCTACTTGGAGATCGTCCGCCTCGCGCAGCCTCGTGCCGTGATCATGGAGAACGTCCCCGACATGGCGCTCGACCGCGAGATGTTCATCCTCCGCAGCATGGTGTTCGAGCTCGAGTCCCTCGGATACACCGTTCAGGAACGGGTGGTCGACGCGTGGCGGTACGGAGTCCCGCAGTTCCGTCAGCGGCTGATCCTCGTCGCGATCCGTGACGGTGGCGCGTTCGAGTGGCCGGCTGAAGCGCCTCGCAAGGTGACTCTGTCGAACGCGATCTCCGATCTTCCGCCTGTCGAGGGTGGCTGGCGCCCAAAGGGCGGCGCCGAGGGGTGGGCTGACTACGACGGGCCGCGAACTGCATTCCAGCGGGCGATGCGGACTGGCGTGCCCGCCGCCGACGAAGGCAAGGTGTTCGACCACATCACGCGGCCTGTGCGTGAGGACGACGTCGCAGGCGTTCGAGCTGCTCGACTCTGAGAGCCGTTACTCGGACCTTCCCGACCATCTGAAGCGTTACCGGGACGACATCTTCGACGACAAGTACAAGCGGCTGTCGGGCGACGACGTTTCTCGAACCATCACCGCGCACATCGCGAAGGACGGCTACTGGTACATCCATCCCGAGCAGAACCGCACGCTAACGGTGCGCGAGGCCGCCCGGATTCAGACCTTCCCCGATTGGTTCCGTTTCGCCGGCCCGCCGTCAGCCGCGTTCAAGCAAATCGGCAACGCCGTCCCGCCACGCCTGGGACACGCCATCGGTACCGCGGTCGTTGAAGGCTCTCGGCTGCGAAGCACTCCGACCGACCCTCCACCGAGGAAGTCGGCAGCGCCCTGGCAGCTTGGTTCCGCAGTGACCACGAGAGCTCGTCACCCTGGTTCCACTCGGCCTCCACTTGGCATGTGATGCTCGGCGAGCTTCTGCTCGACCGAGTCTCTCCTCTCATCGCGAACTCGATCTGGCCCCTTCTGGAGAAGCACACGACCCCGAGGGACCTGGTCGCCGCTCGTGATGAGCTACGCGAGGTGCTCGGGTGGATCGGCACGGGAGGACCGAACTGAGGCAGCGATCCGGTTGGCTCGAGGTGTTGGGGACTCGGACCCACCTGACTGAAGACGAGATCGAAGTCCTGGTAGCGAAGAGGCTCTGCCGCGGAGCATTGCCGACTTGGCGCAGCTCGCGGGAAGCGAGGGCGAGGAGCCGGTCGTCGTCACCTCGGGCGCGCTCCGCGTTTCGACCCGCTTCCAGCGCAACTCTCTGGGCCGGAAGAACCAGAACAGCGACTGGACGGATCGCCATCGCCAAGCTGATCGGCTACGGCCCCGACGCGCGATCGGCCCAACTCGCACTGCTGGAACTCGGAACCGATGTCTGCCAACCGACCCGCCCGAAGTGCACTGAGTGCCCGCTGGCTCGTGGTGCCTGTCGGCCGCTGACTACAAGAGCTAGAGACCTAGAGACCGAGTGACTGCGCCAACTCGGGGTGGCGCTTCTTCAGCTTCGCGATCGTGGCCCTGAACGTGTCCAAGTCACTAGCGTCAAGCAGTGCAGCCTTCATCGCCACCCCGACCTCACGCAGCGCCACACCGTCGGCCGTTCCGCTCTTGATGCCGACTTACGGGTCTCGCCCAGGGAAGCCGCCTGTCGGTATGCCGCATCCGCCCGCACGCATAGGTCGTGGATCGGGCGCTCGAGCATGTTCTTCAGCGTCGCCGGGAGCACTACGCTCATCTTGGCGACGTTGATCTGGAACGTCTCATCGAGGTCTGTGTCAAAGTCGATCGATGCCCGTGCCAGCTTGGTGTGCTCGTCAATGCCACGGATGCCGTTCCATCCACCGAACTGGACCAGCCGGTTGGCCCGGTAGATGTACAGGCCCTGCTGACGGTTCCACTTCAGCGGCCCGGACATCCGATCGAACTGCTCCGGCGATGAGAACTGGTCCCGCGGCGGGAGCACGTATCCGGTGAAGGTGACGTCTGCCGCACCGTCCTCCGACTTCAACCTCGAAGATCTCCGGCGCCAGCGCCTGAGTGTGCTTCTCGGAGCCCGCGAACGGGTCCCACGCTTGGAGCTTCTCGTCGCCGACCGAGATCGCGACCTTGTCGAGGCCGTGAGTCCCGGCGATGAAGCGGTGAAACACCATGCTCAGGTGCTCGGCAGTCTTCTTGGCAAGGCTGTTGAGGCGTCGACGCCCCCAACCTGACTCGGCGTAGCGATCAGGCAGGACTCGATCGAGGTTCTCCCACACGACCACCGTCCCAGGTCCGTCCCGCAGGATGCTTCGGGCGTGCTCGATCGCATCGCTCGTCTCGTCCGCGAGCACGCTCCACTCGTCGACCCGCTCGATGAAGTCGAGATCCAGTGTGCGCACGTGGCAGGTGTTCTGCTTCGGGGCTGTTCGGCTGACAACCGTCAACCGTCGGCACTGGGAGAACGAACCAGTCTTGAGTCCCAGCCCGAATCGTCCGAGTTCGTTCCGGCGGTAGTCCCGGCGGCTGCCGAAGCGAAGAGCCTCAAGCAGTCCGTTCGGCGTCATGCCCTTGCCGTCGTCCCAGATGAGGACGTACGAGGCATCAGGCTCGAATACCAGCTCGACGCCGACCCGCGTCGCGCCCGCGGAGATCGAGTTGTCCACCAAGGTCGGCAACGGCTGTCGGGAAGTCGTAGCCGATGTCCCTCAGCGAACCCGTGAGCCTCGCGGCTGAGGGCGGCGCGTCGAACCAGCTCTTGCGCACGGCCAAGACCACTACCTCCTGTGGACGATAATCGCATCGGGCGGGCCGCGGTGGCGGCCAACACTCCGAGGACCGAAGGCTAGCGAGGACCACCGACAAGATGCACGATCAGACGCTGTCCCGACGTAGCGCCGGCGACACGCCGGACGATGCAGGCCAACCGCGGCCGCGACACCGGCCCCGAACTCGCCCTCCGGTCGATCCTCCACGCCCGCGGCCTTCGATTCCGCGTGAACCACCCCTCCCCTTCGACCGGCGCCGCCGCGCAGACCTGACCTTCACCCGGGCCGGTCTCTACGTCTTCGTCGACGGGTGCTTCTGGCACGGATGCCCGGAGCACTTCGTCGAGCCGAAGACGCGCACGGACTTCTGGCTCGCCAAGATCCAGGGAAACCGGAGCGGGACGAGGACACGCGCCGGCAGTCTGGAGGCGTCTGGCGCCACGGTCCTCCGCGTCTGGGAGCACCAAGACCCAGTCGAGGCCGCCGACGCAGTAGAAGCCGCCTATCGGTCGATCCTCCTGTCATAGCCCGGCCGCCTGTGCCAAGCTCGGACCGGTGTCCAGCACGGAGAGGTGCCGCGAGCGATGTCCGGTCAAGGAGAGGTGCTCGGCCTGGCTCCTCATGACCGTCGGCGACAACCGCCAGCATGGCGGAAACGCGGGATACGACGACCAGGCCGACGTCTAC